>OZ251531.1:0-2447500 GCA_965243185.1 Dehalococcoidia bacterium
TTATGGTCGTGCTGTTCCCCGGCGGCGTCGGTAATGATGATTTCCCGCCCGGAAACGGCGGTTACGACGCCGTCGGATTGCGCCAGCACTACCTGCCCGCTGTCCCGGGCTACCTGATCCTCAATGCCGGTGCCGACCACCGGCACCTGCGGCCGCAGCAACGGCACCGCTTGCCGCTGCATATTCGATCCCATCAAGGCCCGGTTGGCGTCATCATGCTCCAGGAAAGGAATCAAGGCCGCCGATATGCTCATAATCTGCATCGGCGACACATCCATATAGTCCACCAAATCCGGGGACTCCTGGCTGTAATCCTCACCGCGCCGCACTTCCACCCGGTCGTCCACAAACTGCCCCAACTCATCCAGCTTGGAATTGGCTTGGGCAACGCGGTGATTCTCCTCCTCGTTGGCCGGCATATAAACCACATCCCCCGGATCCGTCGGGACATAGGGTTTTACCGACAAGAGAGTACCGGCCGGCAGGGACTGGATCGCCCGCACCCGATTGCGGCGGATGATTTGCCCTTGGCCCACCAGGGTTTTGCCGCTTTCATCCAGCACCGCTTCGGTAACCCGCCGCCCTTCCAAATCCGGGGCGGTGTTGGCAATGGTTTTCCGCACCTTGCGGTAGGGCGACTCGATAAACCCGTACCGGTTGGTGTTAGCGTAAGAGGACAGGGAGCTGAGCAGCCCGATGTTCGGCCCTTCCGGCGTTTCAATGGGGCAGATGCGCCCGTAGTGGGAAAAATGCACATCCCGCACATCAAAGCCGGCCCGTTCCCGGGACAAGCCGCCCGGCCCCAAAGCCGACAGCCGCCGCTTGTGCGTCAACTCCGCCAACGGGTTGGTCTGGTCCATAAACTGCGACAACTGGGAGCCGCCAAAGAACTCCCGTACCGCCGCCACTACCGGGCGGATGTTGACCAAGCCCTGCGGCGCGGCCACTTCCTGCTCCACCAGGGTCATCTTTTCCTTAACCATCCGCTCCATCCGCAGCAGCCCGATGCGAACCTGGTTCTGCACCAGTTCCCCCACCGAGCGCACCCGCCGGTTGCCCAGATGATCGATGTTATCCGGCATCCCCTGCGCCCGCTCCTGCAGCAGACCCTGCCGCGCCAGCAAATCCAGGTTGTCCTGCCGTCCTTCCCCCCGGTTCACCAGCAGCATCGTGCGGAGGACATTCACGATGTCGTCCGGCGTCAAAATACGCAAGCCAGCCCGTTCCCGCCGCCGCAGCCGCATATTGAACTTGTAGCGGCCCACTTCGCCCAAGTCATAGCGGCGGCGGTCAAAGAAAGAACCGTTCAGCAGGTTCTGCGCGTTTTCCAGGCTCGGCGGTTCCCCCGGCCGCATCTTGCGGTAAAAGTCAATCTGCGCGGCCGCAATGCGCCGCACTGCCGCCTCGTCATATTCGTCGGTAGCCGCCGCTACAGCTTCCGCATCCCCGTCAGGATTGCGCCACCGAACAATACAGTCCCAAGTGTTCCGCAAATCATCATTCTTAAAGTAAGACAGCTCCCGCTCCTCGACCACCGGGTCCCGCTCCAAAGTGCTGCGTATATACTGGTGCCGGCCATCAGTATCCGCTTCCGGCGTAACCCCCTCAAAAAGGGCCACGATTTCCTCGTCGCTGGCGTAGCCCAAAGCCCGCAGGAAAGAAGTAACCGAAACCTTGCGCTTCCGATCCACCTTGACCGAAAGCACATCCCGCGCACTGGTATCAAACTCCAGCCACGCGCCCCGGGCCGGAATAACCTGCGCCGCCCGCTCGTCTTTCTGTGTCGTGCGGTCGTGCTTGAAATAGACCCCCGGAGAACGCACCAATTGGCTGACCACTACCCGCTCCGCCCCGTTGATGATAAAGGTGCCGTTCTCGGTCATCTTGGGGATGTCCCCCATAAAGATGTCCTGCTCCTTGACCTCCCCGGTTTCCTTCATCACCAGCTGGGTCTTGACCGTCAGCGGCTCCGAATAGGTCACTTCCCGCGCCTTGCACTCCAGCGGATCCTGTTTCGGCTGGCTGAAGTGATGCTCCCGGAAGTGCAGTTCGTACTTCTTGCCGGTGTAGTCGGTAATCGGCGAAACTTCCGCGAAAACCTCCCGCAACCCTTCGCCCCGGAACCACTCGTAGGACTCCGTCTGGCCCAGAATGAGATTGGGGACCTCCAGCACTCGGGGAATCCGGGCATAGGACTTGACCGGGGCCGGCGCCGGCCCATTGCCATGGCCGTTGCCGCCGTTTCCGTTAATGCGCGGGGTAAGCTGCCGGTTAGGGACGGGAGTAATCGTCATGCTCCAATCTCCTTATTCGGATGCCGGTCGGGACGCCGGCGGATGGGGCGAATGTGCGGATGAATGGAAGTTGCCCGCCTTAATTTTTGGGCAAAAAGGGGTCAAGGTCGGAAAACCGCTTCGGGAAGTAGGCAAAAATATGCGTAAAGCATAATTCAGTAACCTATCATTATATTAGTGTCATCCAATTTGTCAATACTAAAAAAGCCGATTTTCCCGGAAATTACGCCCCTTCCCCCTCGACCTTTGCCCGGCTACCCGGAACCTTGTTGCGATAACCCCGATTCCTTATTACCTTTCCCGCTCATCCTGAACCGGTTGACGGACGATAACCCGCCGCCGGCCAAGGGAAATCCGCTCAATCTACCCGCCCAATATCCGGCAAAGGCCAGTCGGCTTATTGACTTTCTATAAAACCGGTGAAACAATGGCAAAGTTGATTTTACAACTATCCTTGCGGCCTTTGCCGGTTGCGACCGGCTTGCTCAAACCGCCGGTAACAATATCAACATCATCCTTTCCAAAAGCGAGAGCCTGATTATGCACCTGTTTGCCGGAAAGACCGTTCCCTGGATTATCGGTATCGTTGCCCTCTTGTCCCTCGGCGGCTTGATCGCCGCTATGGGTTTAACCGGCTGGACTGACCCGGCCGGCGCGCCCGGGCTGGTCAAATCCCTGGCCCCCGGCTTTGCCGACCAAACCGAACCCACCCCGGCTGCTGACCGGCCGGCCCCCGGCAACTTTGCCGCTTCATTTCAAGCCAACGCCGCCCTGGCCGGCCCGGATACCATCGTTCAGGGCATTGATACCTTCCAGCCGCAAAACACCGCCGTAACGCCGACCGAAGTCAGCATTACGCCGCTCGAGGACTGGAATCCCATCCGCAGCCAGCACACCTTTACCATCACCGTGCAGGATGAAAACGGCAACCCGGCTGATGGCGCGGAAGTGGAAATCATCCTCAACCGCTTCGGCGCCGCCGTCGGCGACATCGTTTCCCTCGACGGCAACAACCCCCGCAAAGTGGACAACGCCTTTGGCCGGGTGATGACCGACGCCAACGGCGAAGCTACTCTTACCATCACCGCCACCCGGCCCGGGGACACCGATGTTACCGCTTATGTCCCCCAAATCGCTGACGCCGACAGCCATAAGGTCTTTGCCGTCAAGCATTGGGTCGATATGCAAGCCGAGTTTCCGGGGGATGATGTGAACCTGGTCGGCACTGACCATCCGATGGCGGTGCGGGTTTTCCGGGTCAGTGACGGCTCCCCGCTGGCTGACGTGGAAGTCCTCTACACCATCCTAGAGGATAACCCGGATGGCAGTCTCAACAGCAGCGGCAACTCGGTCAGCCTCCGCACCGGCGACGACGGCATTGCCGAAGCCGTGTTGCGCCAGGTCACCCCGCAAACCGGCAACAACCAAGTAAGCATCGCCGTTATCCACGAATCCGGCGATGCCCTGTTCAACCGCGTCATCACCAAGGAATGGCGCGCGCCCTCTTTGGAAGTTGACAAGCAAGGCCCGGACAACTTGGGCTTGTTCAAGCAATCCGACTACACCGTTACCGTTACCAACAGCGGCAACCGCGTAGCTTCCGCTGTAACCCTGACCGACACCTTGCCGGCCGGCTTGTCCCTGGTCAGTTCCACCCCGGCTCCGGATCGCGCCTCGGCTACCTCCGCAACCTGGAACTTGGGCGATTTGCAGCCGGGCGACTCCGTTACCATAACGATGACCCTCTCGGCCACCGTGATTGGCAGTCAGGTCAACCGGGCTACCGCCATCTCCAGCGAAGGGTTCACCGGCGAGGATGACACTACTACCGCCGTCATCCCCGGCTCCCTTTCTTTGACCAAGACCGCCCCAACGCAGGTTGACCTGGGCGACGCCCTGACCTACAACATCAGCTTGAGCAACAACGGGCAGGGTTCCCTGACCAACCTTGTCGTTACCGACACCCTGCCGGACGGGGTATCCCTGGCTTCCGCGCCCGGCGCCACTTCCGGCGCCGCCGTCCCCGTCCAGTGGAGCATTGCCCGGCTCGACCCGGGCGATTCCCAATCCTTCACCGTCAACGCCACCGCCCAATCGACCGGCGACCAGACCAACTCCGTAGCCGTAACCTCCGCCGAGGGCGCGACGGCCAGCGCCAATGCCGTTACCAAAGTAGTGGCTTCCGATGTCAGCGTCGCCAAATCCGTCAACGCCTCGGAAGTTATCCTTGGCGAATCCCTCACCTACACCATCACCGTCACCAACAACGGCGATGGCGACGCCACTAATGTGCGGGTAGTTGACATCATCCCGGCCGGCTTGACCGTTACCGCCAGCGACCCGGCTGCCGATACTGACGATGATGGCAACCTGCTGTGGACTATCGCATCCCTAGCGGCCGGAGCCTCGACCAGCTTCACCGTCAGCGGTGATACCGCGTCGCCGGGCCTGATTACCAATGTGAGCCAAGTAACCGACCGGGGCCGCACGCTGAACGCCGAAGTTCAATCCACTGCCCTGACCCCGGGCATCAGCTTGGCCAAGACCGGGAACGCGGCGGTCTATATTGGCGGCGAGCGCACTTACACCATCACCGCCACCAACAGCGGCGAAGCCCCGCTGTCCGGCGTAACCATCACTGACACCATCCCCGCCGGCTTGACTTATGTCAGCAGCGACAGCAACGGCAGCCGCTCGGGCAACACCGTTACCTGGGGCGTCGGCGACTTGGCGGTCAACGAATCCGCCGCCGTAACGGTAACCCTGCGTGGCGTTACCGCCGGCCAGGTCACCAACCAAGCTCGGGTAACTACCGACCAGAACGCCGAAGCCAACGCCACCCTGGACATCACCGTGCTGGCGACTCCGGGCGCGCACCTCTCCATCGTTGACACCAGCGACCCGCTGGCCGTCGGCGAGGAGGGCGGTTACACCATCACGGTGGAAAACCAGAGCGCCGACTCGCCCATCACCAATGTCTTGGTAACCGTCGTTGTACCTACCGAACTGGACATCCTGTCCGCTGAGGGCGGTACCATCAGCAACAACCAGGTATCCTACGCGGCCATCAGTTCCCTGGCGGCCGGCCAGACCCAAACCTTCACTATCTCGGTTCGGGCCAACGCCGCCAACGATGTCGTAGCCTCGGCCACGATGAACTACGACGAGTTCAGCCAGTCCATCACTTCCCAGGAAGGTACTACCATCATCGAACGGTAGCCGCCGGGGAAGCGGCAATCCCATACAACCCACGGGGGCATCCAATTGGATGCCCCCAGCTTTCATCATCCTGCCGTTGACAGCCCCAACCCGCCCAAACTACAATCCCCTCAGCTCGGCGTACCGCAAAACACCGGACAGAGAAAGGCAGCGCACCCGTGAAACCGGTCTATCCCATCCGATTGGCCGGCCGTTGCTTGGCAGCAGCAGTAGTAGCGGTAATCCTCGTAGCCGCCCTTGCCGGTTGCGCCGCCGACCCGCCGCCGGGAACTCTTGCCAAGGATGTAGTAGCCGACCCGCAACTCCGGGGGGAATTGACGGTGTTCGCCGCCTCATCCCTGACCCAAGCCTTTGCGGAAATAGCCGCCGCCTTCGAGCAGTCCCATCCCGGAACGGCAATAACCGTCAACTTTGACGGCAGCCAACGCCTGAGAACCCAACTGGAACACGGCGCGCAAGCCGACCTGTTCGCCCCTGCCGACCGGGAACAGATGGACGCCCTAATCCAAGCCGGCTTAATAGCCGGGCAACCGGCTAACTTTGCATCCACCCGAATGGTCTTTCTGGCACACCGGGACTTTGCCCCGGCTAACTTGCCCGCCCTGGCCGCGCCGGGGGTGAAAATCGTACTAGCCTTGCCCGCCGCCCCGGCCGGCCGCTATTCCAGCGCCGTCATTGCACGAATGCGAGATGATCCTCAATTCGGCCCGGCCTATGCCGATGGTCTGTTAGCCAATATAGTATCTACGGAAGCCAATGTCCGCAGCGTAGCCCAAAAAGTGGCTTTGGGCGAAGCCGACGCCGGCATAACCTACCGCACCGACGCCTTGCCCGCTTATACTGCTCAGCGGGTCAAGGTTATACCCCTACCGGCGTTCGTCAATGTAACCGCCCGCTACCCTATCGCCATCCTGCGAGAGTCGCCCCAACAGCAACTGGCCCAGGCATTTATCAACTTTGTCCTGTCCCCGGACGGGCAGGCAATTCTGGAGAGCAATGGCTTTGACACTGCATCCGCCCAACCCACCAACTCCCCTTGAATCCATTGCCGGCCGTTGCAGCTATGCGTAACCGGTTGCCGGCATCCCACTACGGCGGGACCTTGGGCGCGGCCGCCACCGCCCTTTATGTCCTCTTTATCGCCTTGCCCATCCTGGCGCTGCTGATAAAAGCCGCCCAACAAGACAGCTTTATCGCCAGTCTCAGCAGCCCCACCGCCTTTCAAGCCCTGCGCCTTTCCCTGCTGACCAGCATTATCAGCATCATCATTGTGATTGCCGTTGGCACTCCCTTTGCCCGCCTCCTGGCCCGTAGCCAGTCCCGGCTGCTCCGGGTAATTGACCACCTCGTCGAACTCCCTATCATCCTGCCGCCGGTAGTAGCCGGCGTTGCCCTACTGATGGCTTTCGGGCGGCAAGGCATCCTCGGCGCCCCCTTGTCCGCCTTGGGAATAACCTTGCCCTTCACCACTGCCGCCGTCATCTTTGCCCAGATTTTCGTCGCCGTCCCCTTCTACATCCGGGCGGCAAAGCTCGGCTTCCAGTCCGTCCCCCGGGAATACGAGGACATCTCCCAAACCCTCGGCTTATCCCCTTGGGCTACCTTCCGCCGCCTGACACTACCTTTGGCCGCCCCCTCTATCCTGACCGGCATCGCCTTGGCTTGGGCGCGGGCCATCTCCGAATTCGGCGCCACCATAATGTTCGCCGGCAACCTGACCGGCAAAACCCAAACAATGCCGCTGGCTATAATGTCCGCCCTGGAAACCGGCTTGGATACGGCGGTAGCCCTGGCTGTGCTGCTCCTTATCGGCGCGCTGCTGGTGCTGATTGCCCTGGGCTTGATTACCCGGCGTACCCGAACCGCAGGATTATGACGACTAACCGACCGCAGCAAATCGACAGCGGCCCCGCCTGCGGTTGGGCCCAGTACCGCATTGGCCGCTTTTCCCTAGAAACCCAATGGGAAGCCTTGCCCGGCCAGGTACTGGTCATTTTCGGCCCTTCCGGCGCCGGCAAAACCACCTTGCTCCGGGCCATTGCCGGCTTGCTGCGCCCGGCGGCCGGCCGCATTGAAATCGGCGGCCGGGTAGTGTTTGACGCCGCCGCAAAGGTATGGCTACCGCCGCACCAACGCCGCGTCGGGTTCCTCACCCAGCAATACCACCTTTTCCCCCATTTGACCGTTGCCGGCAACATTGCCTACGGACTAGCCGACCGCAAATCCCCGGCCGGCCAATCCCGAGTCCGGGCACTGCTCCATACCTTCCAACTCGAGGGGCTGGAAAACCGGCGTATCGGCCAAATTTCCGCCGGCCAGCAGCAACGGGCCGCCTTGGCCCGGGCCTTGGCCCCCGACCCGGCGGTACTGCTCCTCGACGAACCCTTTACCTCTCTGGATACCCAATTGCGCCGCGCCCTCCGCGCTGAACTCCGCGCCGCCCTTTCCCGCGCCAACATCCCGGCCATTATGGTATCCCACGACATCGAGGAAGCCATCAGCATCGGCGACCAAGTGCAGGTAATAGCGGACGGAAAAACCCAAGCCGTTGGCAATCCTCTCGAAATCCTTGGCCAGCCGGGCCAGGGCCAAGTTGCCCGCTTGGTCGGCGTAGAGAACCTGCTGCCGCTGCGGATAGTTTCCCGCCACCCCGTCGATGGTACTATGCTTTGCGCCGGCTCCGACGGTTTGCAGTTGGAAGTGCCTTTAGGCGGCTTGGAGCAGCCGGGGGATACCGTAACCATCGGCTTGCGGGCCTCCGACATCATCCTCTCCCATCAGGAACCCGCCGGTTCCTCCGCCCGCAACCGATTGCCCGGCGTAGTTGCCAGTATTGAACTCCGCCCGCCCGGTTACGAAGTTGCCTTGAACTGTGGCGGCGCCGTACTGAAATGCCACATTACCGGCGCCTCCCTTACCGAAATGGGCATCGCCCCCGGCAGCAGCCTCTGGGCCGTGTTCAAGGCATCCTCCTGCTTTCTGGTGCAGGACAGTCAACCTAGCGGCGCAGTGTGTTAAGATTCAAGCTCACAGGAGGCATTGAACCTTATGGCCGGCTATCGGGCAATCATCTTTGATATGGATGGGGTGCTGGTGGACAGCGAACCCCTGTTCCTCAACGCCATCAACCGCCTACTGGCGCAGGAAGGCGTTGCCCCGGTTTCCGAAGTGGAAAATCAGGAGTTCCTTATTGGCACTACCATTCAGGAAACTTGGCGGCAGTTAAAGCTGCGCCGCCCTTTGCCCCTGCCGGCGGAAACCTATATGCAGCGTTACGATGTAATCGTCCGGGAAGTGATGATGCAGGAATTGGCACCGCAGCCCGGCGTCCGCGCCCTGATTGCCGCCTGCCGTCAGCGCGGCTTGCCCGTAGCCGTAGCCTCCTCCTCCCGCCATATCTGGGTGGACTTGAAACTGGCCGCCATCGGCTTGACCGGCGCCTTTGACCTGGTATTGGGCGGCGATGATGTAACCCGCGGCAAGCCCGAGCCGGACATTTACCTCAAAGCCGCCGCCGGCTTGGGACTGCCCCCGGAGTGGTGTATCGCCATCGAGGACTCCCCCATCGGCATTGCCGCCGCCGTAGCCGCTGGAACCTGTACCATCGCCGTCCGCACCGACTACACCCGCCATCTGGATGTCAGCCAAGCCCACGCCATCCTCGAAACCCTCGAGGACTTTGACCTGTCCCTGTTAGCCGCCGGCCCGGACGGGTAAAAACCGCCACCTATTGCCGCAAACCGCCAAACCTCACCGCCGCCGTCGCCGACCCGGCAATCCCGGATAAGCCCGTTCTCTCAACACCCAGGCAATTCGCTTGCGGAAAGCGTCAACCTCCTCCGGCAGCAGCAACTCCAGCAGCTCTTTTAGAACCGGCGGCGGATTGTCCAGTTGCTCGAACAACCGGGTCAGAGCGGTCAGCAAGTAGCCGGGTATAGGTTCGCCGCCGAAATCCCAAATCACCGTTCGGATTTTGGTATCGGCGTGAAAGGTCAGCCCCTGGTCAATGCCCCACAACTTGCCGGCATCGTCCACCAGCACATGGTTAGCCTTGCGGTCGGTATTGTTTGCCACCAGGTCAAAGCAGGCAATCAGCCGCAGCGCATCGGCGTCAGCCGCGCTCAGCGTATAGTAGTTCAGCCGCGGATTATGCTCCACATACTGCTGCACCGACCCGATCCCGTAAGGCCCCTCGCGAATAATCGTACGGGGGATAAAATCCCAGCCCAACGCTTGGCTCAGCAGATAAGCCCCGTACTCCCGCTTGTAAAGCGTCCCCCGGGGAAAGTCCCACAGCGGCACCTCCCCATCCCGCGGTTTGTAAATAGCCTGCCCCTCCCGTCCGTCCAACCGCAGGGCCGCCACAAAAGTATAGTTGGAACCCATGGGCGTAAGTTCGCAGGAAAGGAACTCCCCGTTAAGCAGCAGGTCGGGACAGTCCACTGGATTATCCTCTGCCATCCTGTTCGCCGGCATACTGCGCCCTAACCGCTCTCAAAAACGGCGTGGCCGTTAGCCCGGGGGCAGACATGACCGCTGGGATTGATGGGCAAACCGCACAGAAAGCACGGCGGCCGCCCGGAAGCGCAAATCCGCAGGCTTTCCTCCGCCAACGCCGCCGCCTGCTCTACCGTAATCCAGAAACTTACCGATGGCGGCGACTCCCGGGAACCTTCCTCCTCATCTCCCTGGGCTTGCAAATAGAAAGAATTGGTTTCCACATCGTGCCGCCCCGACAAGGCCCGCGCCCAGAACTCAATCACCGCTTCGCCGCCGTCCCAACTCAACGCAGTGGGGAAACTCCCCCGTTCCCGGTCCGCCTCCGTCTGCCGCTGCACCGCTTCCCGCAAGCCCACGCCCAACTGAAAAAGCTGCTCCTTTTCCAGCCACACATACGCCCGCGCCAAACCCGACTCCAGCACCAAGCGGAAAGTGCGCCGGCCCGGCTCGCCAAAAGTCTCCGCCCCGATATGCGACAGCGACCCCAAGGGATATTGGATACTGCCTTGCTCCATTCCTTCCCTTCCAATCCGGGCTTGCCCCGCCCCGACCAAATCGGGGCCGCCGGGCCGCTTTACGGAACGCCGCCGCCGCCCGCTACCGGGCCGTCAAACCCGACGCCGCCAAAGCGTCCCATCCCTCCGGGGAAAGGGTCAGCCCCTGCCCCCGGCCGGCATCATACTTCTCCTGCAACGCCCGCAGCAAATGCGTCAATGGCCGTTGCCCGTCGCCAATATGCCGCGCCAAATCCCGCACCGTGTTATACGCCTGGTCCACTTTCCAGAAAAAGGACAACAGCCAAGCCAGTTCCCGCTCGTTGACCGGCGGCGGCACATCCGCCAAGTCAATCAGCGCGCTGTTCACCTTGGTATAGCGAAGGATGCCCGCCTTGTCCTCCGCATCCCGCCCGTAGTAGCGGCGGCGGCGCAATTCCACTACCCGGCGGGTATAGTCCCCTTCCCCATATATCTCCCGCGGCAGCCACTCCTCCCGCAGATTAACCACTTCCTCCCCCTGCCGGTTCACTACCGCTACCCCCACTTCCGAGCGCAGGATGGGGTCGTACTCAAACTTAACCGCCCCCCGCAGCAGAGCCTCCTGGAGCATCAGCGTCAGCTCCCGGGGGATTTTCTTGTAGTTGGGGCCGCTGGCTTCCTCGTTGCTGTCCGCCCCGATGCCGCCGGTGTTGAAAACATAATACTCCTGCGGCAGACCGCCCCAAGCCAACTGCTGGAGAATGTGGTACATCAGGTTGGCATTCTCATCCTCCAACCCGATGATAAAGGGGTCGGAAAAGTATTCCACATAGGGACGGCCGATAGCCCCGATGGCCGCCCCCATCTGCACCGCTTCCCCGTACATCAGCACCCGGATATACTGCTCCAGGCTCAACCGCCGCAGCGGCGGAATAACCGTGTTCTGCCGCATCACTTCCTGCCAGAACACCCGATCCGTGAACTCCATCGGCACATGAACCGAATCCGCCAACCGCCCGCCGGTGATGGATTCAATCAACCCGCCCACGCCCTTGCGCGCCAGCAGACGGCGGCGGGAAAGGGTAACCCGCATATTCCGCACCGGGTTTTCCAGGAAGTTCGGAGCGGCCGCCCCGCTGACCTCCGCCGGCAGCAATACCGGCACATTTTCCAGCGTTTCCTGCGGATTGGGCGTTTCCTTAGACCCCCGCACCGCATCAAAGGTTATCGGATCCTCCGCTTCATTCAACCCGAAAGGCATCGCGTAAAAGTTGTTTTCCGTCCCGTCAATGCTGTGGGAAATGGTGTAGCGGCTCCCGCCCCGGTGCGACACTAGCGGCTCCCGCAGCGGCTGGAGCAGCACAATGTCATCGTTCATCGGATAGACCCCTTCCGCCGGGTCCGTATCCAAGTTCAGCAAACCGGCCAACTCGCTGTTCGCCAGTTCAATCATAATGGTCAGGGTGCTTTTCCCGTGCAACGACGGACCGACGGTCACCAACGCCGTATTCGACACCTCCCCGCGCAGCGTTTTCACCCGGGCCAAACTCAGGGCGGCTTGAATCGCAATGCCGTTGTTCTGCTTCACCTGGAACATTGCGATGGACAACGGCCCCATCTTATGCTCCCCCAAGTAGTCGAAGCCCAAATGCAGCGACAGCCCCTTGGTCGGTGCTTTGAACACCAGTTGCGTAATGCCCAATTCCCTGATCCGGGCTTTCAACTCCTCCGACAGCCCCAAATCCTCGAACCAGTGCGGCACCGAAACCTCCATAATGTCCGGGGCGTCGGTGTATTGGCTTTCCGGCAGGTCAAAGGTCAACTGCCGCCACATATAGGGCAGTTGCAGATAATCAGACCCGAAAAGCAACTGCCGGGCGTGGAAAGAGCGGCCCGGCGCATCGCAGATTTGCCGGTCGGTCTGGATAATCGTCTGGCCGCTGGCGAAATGCTCCCGCATTTTGGCGGCCACACCCTGGAAAACCTCGGTGAACAGGGCTTGATTTTCCTCGCTGAACGAAAGGGCGTCCCGGTTGGGCGTAAAGCCGTCCACATAGTATTGGGTCAAATCCGGCCGGCGCACCACTCCCAACTGGCTGAAAAACCCCAGCCCGCCGCTGTCCAGCCGCACCGCTACCCCCGGCCAGGCTTTCGTCGCCGCCCGCCCGGCCGCGTTGGCTTCCTCCCCAATGCGGACGATGTCCGCCGCTTCCGCCAACGTCCGCTCCCGCTCCGCCGCCGGCAAATCCTGAAACACCGGCATATTAGCCACCAGCCACTGGTTGGCGGGATTGAAACTTTCGCAGTCCGACCGTTGCCCCTGCCGGGCCAGCGCCACCAGTTCATCCAACGCCCGGTTAAACTCCGGGTTCATCCGCGGCGGCAGCAAAGGCGACTTGTCTGCCGGTTCCCCTTGCCTTTCCGTATTTTCCTCAGCCACTTCGGCTCCTCTATATCCCTTTCCAGATTCCCGGCGGCGTCAGCAACACCGCAAAGCCCCCAACCCCGCCAAGTTTATGCTACATTGTTAATCGGAATGTGTCAAAGTATCTCTGGAAGTTCCGGGCAAACGCCCGGCCGAGGAAAGCCCAATGCACACCCTCGAGCGTTTCATCCTGTACCCCCTATTCCTGGCGGCTCTGGTTGCCGTCGGCTCCCTCCTCTGGTACAGCACCGCCTCCGCCGCCTCCCTCCAAGGCTGGCAAGCCGCCAACTCCCGGGCCGTAGCTCTGTTGCAAAACGCCCAAACCGAAGGCAACAATCTGCGAATCGAACTCAACGCCGCCCAAGTCGCCGTCAACTCCCTGCAAGCCGACCAAACCCGGCTCCAAGCGGAACTTGCCGAGTTGCAGGCAGATCAGGAATCTGCTGACCGGCAGCTTGAACTTTACCGCAACGGCTTGCAAGAAGCCAACGCCAATGTCCAGCAAGCCAATGCCAACATCGTGGAATTAGCCCAGCAGTTGGACACCACCCGCAGCGAAAGGAACGCCGCCTTAACCTCCCTCGACACCGAGCGGGAAAATCTGGCTACCGCAAAGGAGCTGACCCAACGCCAATCCACTGCCCTTGCCCAACTGGAAACCGACCTCCGCGACAAAGATAGCCGCATTAGCCAGCAGACCGCTCAAATCAACCGGCAGAACACCCGCATCAGCGACCAGTCCCGCCTGATTAACCAGCAGAATGACCAAATCAGCCAGCAAAATACCACCATATCCAACCTGCGCGCCTCCCTGAACCAAGCCGAAAGCCAGCAGGTCAGCATCCCGTCCTGTAGCAGCAACTACTTCACCCTGACCGCCGGCCAGCTCACTTGCGTTGCCCGGAACACCACCGCCTTTCAAGCCACCCAAGTAGAAATCCGTTCCATCAACTTGCCACAGACCGGGCCGGTTACCCTGAAAATAAACCGTTCCGGGGAACTCGGTTCCGACCAGAGTATGGCAATCCTCGAACACGCCGTAAGAACTATCGAGGAATATATGGGCCAACCCCTCCCTCTGCAAAGCGGGGAAATCCGCCTTGACTTCGTAAAGGACATAACCAGCGGCGGCGACCCGGCCGGCATCTACAAAGGAACGCACATCGAGATTTTGCAGCAATACGAGGTCGGCGAACCCTGGCAGCGCGCGGCCTTGGCCGCCATCATCGCCCACGAAGTAGCTCACTACTATTGGAACGGTGAACGGGAATGGGTTGACGAAGGAGCCGCCGATTTTCTGGCCCTTTACTCCGAACACCGCCGCACTGGCGCCCCCATTAGCGTCCAAAACCGGCCTTGCTACTATGTATCCAACATCAGCCAACTGGAATCCCAACGGTATGAGCACGGCGATGCCGGTTTCCGCTGTAACTACAGCTTGGGCGAAAGGTTATTCGTTGACCTGTACGACTCTCTGCCCGAAACCCAATTCCGCCAATCCTTCCGCAATCTCTACGCCGCCGGAAAAAACAAACTGGCCGGCGTCCACCAACTCCGCGCCGCCTACCCCAATAGCGGCGCCATCATCGACAAGTGGTACGGCTACCGGGAAATGCCTGAACTCCATCGGCCCAACGGCGACTTCCTGGGCTATATGATTTGGCAAGAAGGCGAAGCTTGGCAGTTGAATGTAGATGGCAGCGGCCGCCCTTGCGCCACCTTGCTCCGGCTGAACGAAACCAGCGCGGGCGGCTATTCCGTAAGGGCCACCCGACCCTTCTGCCACTATACCGGCGATTGGTCCGCCGAAGGTGCCTTGCTGGTAACCGTCAACGGCGTTACCTACCGGGCAGTCGATATAAAAATCAGCCAACGGCCCCGTTACGGACTAGCCGGCTCAGTTCACCCCGGCAATTCCATCCCGTCCCCAACCGCCATACCCTTGCGAGGGCAACTATGAACCAGCTAACCCTTTCCCCCATCTCCCATGTCGCCGGAACCATCACCCTCCCCGGCTCCAAAAGTCTCTCCAACCGCTTACTGCTCCTGTCCGCCTTGGCCCGGGGAACTACCGAAGTCCACAACCTGCTGGACAGCGACGACACCCGCTATATGGCCGCCGCCCTGCAAACCCTCGGCATCTCCCTAAAATTCTCCGCCGACCGCACCGTCTGCCAAGTGGACAGTGCCGGCGGCCCCTTTCCCGTCCCGGCCGCTGACCTGTTCCTCGGCAACGCCGGCACTGCCATTCGTCCCCTCTGCGCCGCCCTCTGCTTGGGCCAAGGCAACTATACCCTGACCGGGGAACCGCGAATGTTGGAACGCCCAATTGCTCACCTGGTCGACGCCCTGCGGCCCTTGGGCGCGGACATCCAATACCAGCAAGCCGCCGGCTACCCGCCCTTGACCATCCACGCCAACGGACTGCGCGGCGGCCGGGTCGCCATCAACGGCAGCCTTTCCAGCCAGTACCTGACCTCCCTGCTCCTGGCTTCCCCCCTGGCCGCCGACGAACTGCTGATTGAAATTGAGGGCGAACTAGTCTCCAAGCCCTACATTGCAATAACCCTCGATGTAATGCGCCGCTTCGGCGTAACCGTAGAAAATGACCACTACCGCCTTTTCCGGGTACCCGCCGGCCAAACCTACCAATCCCCCGGCCGCGCCCTTGTCGAAGGCGACGCTTCCTCCGCTACCTACTTTCTCTCAGCCGCCGCCATCGCCGGCGGCCCGGTGCGCGTCCACGGCGTCGGCGCCGACAGCGTACAGGGCGACATCCAGCACGCCGCCATCCTGGAGCAAATGGGCGCCACTGTGAAACGCGGCCCCGATTGGATTGAAGTTTCCCGCGGCCAACTCCACGGCCTCGACCTGGACTTGAACCATATCCCCGACGCCGCGATGACCCTCGCCGTTACCGCCCTGTTCGCTCAAGGCAAAACCACCCTCCGCAACATCGGCAACTGGCGCGTCAAGGAAACCGACCGCCTCGCCGCTATGGCCGCCGAACTCCGCAAAGTCGGTGCCACCGTAGTCGAAGGCCCGGACTACCTCGAAATCGCCCCCCCGCAACAAATCCAGCCCGCTGTCATTGCAACCTACAACGACCACCGCATGGCTATGAGCTTCTCCCTGGCCGCCCTCGGCCGCGCCGAAATCACCATCCTTAACCCCGGCTGCGTCTCCAAAACCTTTCCCGGCTACTTCGCCGCCTTCCGCTCCATCACCGGCGGCTAGGCCGAGCAACCCCGCCGCCTGCCCTTAATTCACTCCCCGCGACCGGTACTGCAACGCCTCCGCCAAGTGGGATACCTTTATCTCCTCCGAATGGGCCAAATCCGCAATGGTGCGGGATACCTTAACAATCCGATGAAAGGCCCGCGCCGACAAACTCAGCTGGGTCGTTGCCGACTGGAGCAAATTCCGCGCCCCGTCATCCATCCGGCACACTTTCCACACTTCCGCCGCGCCCATCTCCGAATTGCACAGAAACGGAACCTCCTGAAACCGTTCCGCCTGCACCGCCCGCGCCTGCTCCACTCGTTCCCGTATCACCGCCGAATCCTCCGCCATATCCTCATCCACCAGCTTTTCATACTCCACCGGCGGCACTTCCACGAAAATATCAATCCGATCCATCAGCGGCCCGCTTATCCGCTTCTGATACCGCGATACCGCCGACGAACTGCAAACGCACTGCTTCCGAGGATGGGAATGATACCCGCAGGGACAAGGATTCTGCGCCGCCACCAGCATAAAACTGGCCGGGTAAGTTACCGAACCGGTCACCCGGCTGATGGTAACTACCTTATCCTCCAGCGGCTGCCGTAGCGACTCCAACGCCGTCCGGTCAAACTCCGGCAACTCGTCCAGAAACAGCACCCCCCGGTGGCTCATCGTAATTTCCCCGGGGCGCAAATTGCGGCCGCCGCCCACCAAACCGGCGTTGGAAATGCTGTAGTGCGGCGCGCGAAAGGGACGATGGGCAATCAACGGGCAATCCGCCGGCAACGCCCCGCTGATGCTGTAAATCTTGGTCGCGTCCAACGCTTCCTCCGGCGTCATCCGCGGCAGGATGGACGGCAAAGCCCGGGCCAGCATCGTCTTGCCGCTGCCCGGCGGCCCGTTGAACAGAATGTTATGGAAACCGGCCGCCGCCACTTCCAGCGCCCGCTTGGCGTGTTCCTGCCCCTTGATGTGGGCCAAATTGGCGCTGTTGGCAGTCTTGGGGTCATCCTCTATCGGTATCCCCTGGCTGCAAGCCGGCGCAATCTGCGATTCTCCCAACAGATGGCTCACCAAAGCCGCCAGCGTCAGCACCGGCACCACCTTTATTCCCTCCACCAGGGCCGCCTCCGTAGCGTCAGCCGTCGGTACATACACCACCGCAAACCCCTGCTCCCGCGCCACCGACACCATCGGCAGCACCCCGTTGGTGTGCCGCAAACTCCCGTCCAACGAAAGCTCCCCCAGAAACAACGACGGTTCATAAGGCAGGTCAATCTGCCCCGAACTCAGCAATATGCCCACCGCAATGGGCAAATCGTAGGCCGGCCCCGCCTTTTTCAAGTCCGCCGGCGCCAGGTTCACCGTAATGCGCCGCATCGGAAACTCGCAGCCGCTGTTGCGAAGCGCCGCCCGCACCCGTTCCCGCGCCTCCTGCACCGCCGTATCCGGCAGCCCCACAATGTTGAACACCGGCAGCCCCGGCGCTATATCCACCTCCACCTGAACGATAAACCCGTCCAGCCCCACCACCGCGCAAGTCTGACTCTTGGCTAACATCGCAAACTCCCTGATATTCCCGGACTTTTCCGGGAAAAGTTTGAGAAATCAGCCAAAGTATAGAACGAATGCTCTACCGCCCCGCAAGGGGGGCAGCGTCAGTAAATCAAAATTGGGGGGAATTCCAAGGGAAACCGCAGGGTTAAGGGCCGGAGGGAATCAAGCCGCTATATTCCCCGGCCGGGATTACTATGGTTTCATCGGCATCGCCGCAAATGAGAATTCCAATGAGGCGGTCTGCGGAAGTGTTGACTACAGGGGAGCCGCTATTTCCGCTATAAGTTGGGTCTGCGCTGAGTCGGTAGAAATAAGTATTGCGGATGTAACATTCGTCTCCGTCGGGGCTGCTACTACCCCAATTATATTGGGACGAATGCTCATAGGCGCGGATTAAAGGGCTAAAGGAATGGCGGCCCAAGCAGTCGGCATCAAAACCGCTTCCAGTAGTGTAGGGAGCGGGGCCTATGTAGATGAAAGCGACATCTTTGTCGGGATGGCGGGAATGGACGGAGTAGGTTTTACCTTCGACCTGGACATTTCGGTGTCCCGCTACGACATGGGCGGCGGTTACTACCCATTTATGTTTATTGTGGTATTCCACATAGCCGCGACCCTGACCATCCGAAGTCTCAACCTTGACGCCGGTATAAATATGGACGGTGTCGCCAACACCAGGACTACCTGCCGTTTGGTGAAAGTCGGGAGCGGCGGTGCAACGGATTTGGGTGGAAGTTACCGTGCGAGTAGGAATGATGCGAGTAGGGATGGTGATGTTCCAAATGGAGGTCGGGGTGGGGCGGTAGAAAGGCGTAGGAGTTCGGAAACGGATGTAACGCGTGGGCGTGGGATACCGCGTATAAGTTGGACGCGGCGTGTAGGTCGGGCGGCGCGTTGCGGTTGGCTTGGGGGTGTACGTAGGATATGCCGTCTGCGTAGGCGGAATGGTGTAGGTCGGATACGGAGTGGCCGACGCGTGGGCTTGGATCGTCGCTTGGCGCTGTCCCTATGCGGTTGCCCAGTTGTAGGTCAGAGTAGTGGAGTGGGCGAGCTCGGCATTGGAAGTAGCGAGGTCGTCGCGGATGGTTTGCCGGTCCGCTTCCACTATCTCACGCGCCTTGACCGCCGCGTCATAACTGCCTTGCCAATAGGTGGTTTGCTGGGCGTTGTAAATCGCCCATTGCCACGAGGTAATGCCAACGGCAACGATTACCAGCAGGATGGACCACGGGAGAATGATGGCAAAGATTTTCATTAGCTGCTCCTTGAATCTAACCCTACTCTCCCACCCTAGCCCGCATCAAATCCTCAGCCACGCTGACCGGCCCCTCATAAACCCGCCGCGCCTCCGCCACCAGCGGTTGGGTATCCCGGTGAAAGGGCGTGTCAATGTGCGTCAATATCAACTCCTTGACCCCGGCCAACGCCGCCGCCCGCGCCGCTTCCACCGCCGTCGAATGTCCCCGCCGCTCCGTCCCTTCCTTATCCGCCTCCGTACTCAACGCCTCGTGTATCAGCAAATCGGCCCCTGCCGCCGCCGCTGCCAGATTCTCGCAGTAACGGGTATCCCCGGAAAAAACTACCGCCAACCCGCCGGTCTCCACCCGCCAACCTACCGCCCCGCCAATGTGATCCACCGCAAAAGCCCGCGCCCGCAAATCCTCCCCCAACTGAATCCACTGCTCCACCTCCACCACATCCCACGCCACCACCGGCTTGCCCTCAGCCGTTGCCACCCCATCAGCGTCCACCTTGTGCGTAATGCTCACCGCCCGAAACAGGTTTTGCGCCCCGGCAATGGTCGGCTCCAAACTGTGTACCCGCAGCGGCGCCGCCTCCGGTGCCATCTGCGTCCGCCGCCCCTGAATATGCGGCAGCCCCGCTATGTGGTCGCCATGCCGGTGCGACAGCAGAACCTCCGTAAAATCCTCGGCGTAAATTCCCAACTGCGCCCCTTGCCGCAACACCGAATTGCCCGACGCCGCATCCAGCAGCAGCCGTACCCCGCCGGGACAATCCAGCACAATCGCCGTATGCGCCCGGTGGATGCAGTTGCCCGCTCCGGTTCCCAGAAAAGTTATGTCCACCACCGCCACCGCTAACCCTCCCCGTCTCCGCTTTCCAGTCCGGCCAGCCGCAGCTCCAACCGCCGCTGCTGCAAGGAAATCGTCAAATCCCCCCGGGTGCGCTCCAGTACGCCCCGCATCGCATCCGTACTCCGCCGCAAACCGCCGGTCACCGCCTCGGGAAAGTCAATGGTCACCAGCAGCCCGTAAATTTCATCCATCACCTCCATATACTCCTCGCACCCCTCGAAGGAATCCCGCCGCAAAGTGTCCAGAATATAGCGGCGCAGTTCCCCAATCACCTCGGCCATCCCGTTCAGGTACGCCGGCGCGTCAATCTCCAGTTCCTCCGGGCGCGGAATAACGCCCCGGGAAATGACCGCCAAAGTGATCTGCCCCTCGGCGTATTCCTTCCGGGCGTCCGACAGGAAACCGGCAAAGTAAATCTCCGGATTTTCCTCCCGGATGTGCTGCGTCGCCGCCAACCGTTCCCCGGCCCGCTCCAGCAGCCCCCGCGCTTCCTCAAACTCGCCCCGGTGTACCGCCCGGATGGCATTGGCCGAAAAGCGGATAACTTCCCGGGAAATCGACAGAGCCTGCTCCCGGGCTTGATGCCGCACCGTCAAAGCAGCGGTCGCCGCCGCCGCAATGTCCGTTAATTCCTGATTGTACCGCGACGGCATTAAACCTTACCCCCAGCTTGACGGATTGCCTCCACCAGTCGCCCGGCCGCCGCTTCCGGTTCCGCCGCCAAGCCCACCGCCGCCGTTACGCACACCGCATCGGCCCCGGCTTCCACCACCAGCCCCACATTGTCGGCGTTAATCCCCCCGATTGCCACCAGCGGCACTTTCGTCACCGCCCGCGCTTCCCGCAGCCGCGCCGGCCCCTGCGGCCCCCGTCCCCCGGGCTTGGTCGTAGTAGCGTAAATCGCCCCGAATGCCACATGATCCGCCCCCATTTCCTGCGATTCAATCAGCAGGTCAATCTCCCGGTTAGAGCGTCCCAACACCTGCTCCGGGGCCAATACCCGCCGCGCCGCGGCCACCGGCAAGTCCGTCTGCCCGATATGCACCCCCCCGGAACCCACCGCCGCCGCCAAGTCCACTTGGTCATTGACGATCAGCAAAGCGTCATTAGCCTGGCACAGCTCCTGCAACTCCCGGGCCAGCGGCAAAATCTCCCCCTTGTCCCGCACCTTGTCCCGCAGTTGCAGCACCCTGGCCCCGCCCCGTATCGCCGCCTGGGCAATCGTCAACGGTTCCCGCCCCCCGGTAACCTCCGGGTCAATAATCACATACAGCCCCCGGATCACACCCGCCTTTTCCCGCCGCAGCGCCGACCCCAGCGCCGCCGCCAATTCCGCCAACGCCCCGTCCAAAGCCGCCCCGGTTTCCGCCGCCAATTCCGCCGTCCCGTCCATTCCCCGCCGGGCTGCCAGGCTATCCTGCGCCACGGCCGCCAGCCGCAGCCCTTGCCCCAGCGTCAACGCCGCCGCCGGCAGACCCGGCTGATACCCGCCGCCGGGATAAACCGCCGCCGCCAACTCCTTCAGCCGGCCCACCGGCCCGGCCAACTCCGGCAAATCAGGACACCCGGCCGCCAAAGCGTCCAAGCAGCCCCGCAGCGCATCCAACAAAAAATCCGGCATAACTTCCGGCGCATTCATCATAGTTCTACATCCTTGGGCAAAGTCCCTTCCCGAGCTGCGGCAATGTTGTCCCGCACCGCCTCCGGCATCGCCAACCCGTGCCGCTGGTAACTTTCCTCCACCCCGCGGCCAATGTTCCGCGGGTCGCTGTAGTAATCCATTGGCGATGCAACTCCGCCAGTCGGATACCGTTCCTGCACCGCCGCCGTAGTCTTGCCCAGAGCAAAACTCGACATCCGCCGCTGCATCTCAGTGCTTTGGCAGTAAGCGCAAACTGGCGTCAAAGCGGCGTCGATTGACCGGGTAAAAAAGGAACTGACCCGGTCGCACTCCCCGCAGCGATACTCATAAATCGGCATTCATCCCCCTCCGGCTATCCCTACTCTCCCGTCCCGCCGCCGGCATCCCCGGCCTCAAAGGAACGCGGCCCCTGCCGTATCTCCCGCCGCATCTCCTCAAAATCCCCGGTTACCTGCCCCCCCATCTCTCCCTTGATCCGCCCCATAAACCGGTCCAGACTCGCCGGGCTGTCCTCATCCACATCCCGCAAAGTCTCCCCGCTCGGCGCCCAATTCAGGCTGTCCCCCCAAGAACGCCGAAAGGAAAAACTTGACACCAGCCGCTCCAGCTGACCGCCGCCGCACCGGCCGCAAGCCCGCGCCGCATCCTCCGACCAACTATAAACCAGCCGGGAACTAATCTCTCCGCACTCCCCGCACCGGAACTCATAAATCGGCATTAACCGCCGCTCCTTTAATCCTTCCCCCGACCAAACCGGCCCAATCCCCGCCCCAATATGTCCCGCCCATTGTAGCACGGATAACCCACCCTTTACCCGCCTATCCAAAACTCCCTGCCGGATGGTAAAGCATCCAAACTAACCCTATCAATTCCCTGCCAAACCCGCATCCCGCCCGCCGTTTATACCCGCCGCCGCCTGTTGTATAATGCCCGGCAACTATTTTCCCAAGCCGACCTTTTGAGGTGCCTGCTATGGCTACGGCTCAAGACGCCGCCCTCCCTCTATTCACCACCGAAAACCCCGCCCCGGAAAATCCCTTGCTCCTCCTGATGGACGGCCACGCT
Organism: Dehalococcoidia bacterium; assembly: GCA_965243185.1. Lineage (GTDB taxonomy): Bacteria > Chloroflexota > Dehalococcoidia > Lucifugimonadales > UBA3495 > CBDBCU01. The sequence continues at coordinate 22,500 of OZ251531.1, forward strand.
ATGGTGCATCGCTCCTTTCGCGCCATCGCCACCCAGCGCCATCTGACCATCTCCACCACCGGCGAGGATGTTACCGGCGTCTATGGCTTTGCCAATGTATTTCTCCGCGCCCTCAACGACTGGCGGCCTACCCACTGCGCCATCGCCTTTGATACCCCGGCCCCCACCTTCCGCCACCAGCAGTTTCCCGACTACAAAGCCCAACGGGAAGCCGCTCCCCCGGAACTGCGCCCCCAATTCGACCGCGCCAAGCAGCTGATGACCGCCTTTGCCGTCCCCATCTACACCCTCGACGGCTACGAAGCCGACGACCTTATCGGCACCCTCAGCCGCCAAGCCGCTGAGCAAGGACTGAACACCGTCATCCTCACCGGCGACCGGGATACCTTTCAACTCATCTCCCCCCAAGTCCGCGTCGACCTTTCCTACAGCATCCAGGACCGCAAAGTCTATGACGAATCCGAACTCGCCGCCCGCTACAATGGCCTTACCGCCGCCCAACAGCCCGATTTCAAGTCCCTCCTCGGCGACCCTTCCGACAACATCCCCGGCGTCCCCCGTATCGGCGAAAAGCGCGCCGCCGCCCTGCTCAGCGAATATCAAACCCTCGAAGGCATCTACCAAAACCTCGACGCAGTGAAACCGCCCAGCGTCCGCCAATCCCTGGCTGAAAACAAAGAACTGGCCTTTGCCAACCGCCTCTTGACCACCATCGAGCGCAACGCTCCGGTCGAACTTTCCCTCGCCGATGCCCGCAGCGGCCGCTTTGACCGCCAGCAGGTCGTCCGCCTCCTGACCGAACTCGAGTTCCACAGCATCATCCCCCGCCTGCCCTCGACCAATGCAACCGCCGGTGCCGCCGCAACCGTTGCCCCGTCAGCCCGGGACGCTAACGCCGTCCCAACCAACTACATCACCGTACAGACCGATGAACAGTTAGACGCGATGCTGGCCGCCCTCCGCACTGCCGGCAGTTTCGCCTTCGACACCGAAACCACCGCCGTCAACCCCATGCACGCCGACCTCGTGGGCTTGAGCTTCGCTGTCGCCCCCGGCCAAGCGTGGTACCTCCCCCTGCTCCATCAGGAAGGCCCGCAACTGCCCCTCGAGCCGACCCTGGCTAAAGTCAAGGCGTTAATGGAATCCCCCGACTTGGAAAAGTGCGCCCACAACGCCAACTTCGACCTGATGATGCTGGCTAACTACGGCATCACCCCTAGCAATGTCAACTTCGACACTATGCTTGCCGCCCATCTCCTCAGCAAAAACAACTTGGGACTGAAACCCCTTTCCCTCGATCTGCTCGGCGTCGAAATGACCCCGATCAAAGACCTTATCGGCGCCGGCAAAAAGCAAATAACCTTCGACCAGGTACCCATCTCCGACGCCGCTCCCTACGCGGCCGCCGATGCCGATATGACCCTCCGCCTCATTCCCCCGCTGCAAAGCCCGGTAATGGCCCAGCCCAACTTGAAAAGCCTGCTGTACGACCTGGAACTGCCCCTTACCCCCGTCCTGGTGGCTATGCAGCGCCACGGCATCAAAATGGATGTCGGAATGTTGCGGGAAATGTCCGGCGATTTGCGCCAGCAGTTGCAGCAAGCCGAACAGGATTTGTACGACACCATCGGCCACCGGGTCAACCTCAATTCCCCCCAGCAGCTCGGCGATGTCCTCTTTAACGAACTCGGCTTGCCCAAAACCAAACGCACCAAAACCGGCTACTCCACGGACGCCAACTCCCTCGAAGGTCTGCGTGCCTTTCATCCCATCATCGACCAAATCCTCGAATACCGCCAGGTCGCCAAGCTCAAATCCACCTACGTCGACGCCCTCCCCGGGATGATTAACCCCCACACCGGCCGCATCCATACCAGCTACAACCAAGCCGGTTCCGCCACCGGTCGAATGTCCAGCAGCGACCCCAACCTCCAGAACATCCCCATCCGCACCCCAGTCGGCCGCCAGATTCGCCGCGCCTTTATCGCCGAGAACGCCCCGACTGGATCCTTTTCTCCGCCGACTACTCCCAGATTGAACTGCGGGTACTGGCCCATCTCTCCCAAGACCCGGCCCTCCTCGACGCCTTCCGCCGCGGCGAGGACATCCACGCCTCCACCGCCGCCCTGATGAACGCCGTACCCATCAACGAAGTCAACTCCGAACAGCGCCGCATCGCCAAAGTCCTCAACTTCGGCGTCATCTACGGCCTCTCCCCCCACGGCATTTCCCAGCAAACCGGCTTCAGCCGCGAGGACGGCGCCCGCTTCATCTCAACCTACTTCAATCAGTATCCCGGCATCTCCGGCTACCTCGAGACCGTCAAGCAGCAAACCCGCGAAACCCAATATGTCGAAACCCTCCTCGGCCGCCGCCGCTATGTCCCCGACATCACCGCCAGCAACTTCAACTCCCGCAGCGCCGCCGAGCGTATGGCCATCAATATGCCCGTCCAGGGCACCGCCGCCGACATTATGAAACTGGCTATGCTCCGCGTCCACCACCGCCTCCAGCAGGAAAAACTCCAGTCCAAAATGCTCCTCCAAGTCCACGACGAACTTGTCTTTGAAGTCCCCCGCTCCGAAATGGACGTCCTCCAAGCCCTGGTCTTCGACGAAATGCCCGCCGCTATGAACCTCGACGTAACCCTCAAGGTCGAAGCCAAATGGGGCGAAACCTGGGGCGATCTGGAGTAGGGGATTTATGGTAACATCAGGAAACGGGCTGGAGTTCCGCTACTCCCCGCATTTCTCGGAACAACTCGACGCCCGTAACTTCAACGACCAGTTTGCCTTGGATTTGTTCCGGGAAGCTGATGACCACTTCTATGATTCCGTAAAAGGAACTTATGCGGCCGTCAAAGCAATGTACCACGCCGGCGCAGTAAGAGATATTGCGTTGGTGTATCGATTTACCGCCGACGGCTCCATACTCCTCATCACGATACACCCGCTCAAAGCGGGGCAAAAAGAACGACGAATCCGCAGCGGTAGGTGGCAGCGATGAGCTTTAAGGTTCACTACGACTCCATGGAGGACATCCTCTATCTGGCCCAAAAGGGGACTGCTGCGGAATCCGCCGAACTCTGCCCCGGCGTTACCATTGAACTGGACCAGAACGGCGAACCCATCGGCGTGGAAATTATGGACGCCTCCCGACTCCTCAAGCCGGTAATCGCCCCATTGATGGAAAAATCCGCGTCCACCCCCAGCTAACCCGCCCTCAGGAGGCCCCACCCTTGCTCCTGCTCCGCAGCCTCATCTTTGTCCCCGGCAACCGGCCCAATATGCTCCAACGGGCCTTGTCCTTCAACGCCGACATCCTTATGGTGGATTTAGAGGACTCCGTCCCGCCCGCCGAAAAATCCGCCGCCCGTGACTTGGCCGCCCAGTGGATTCCCCAACTCCACCAAGCCGGCCGCCGTGTAATGGTGCGCGTCAACTCCCTAGACACCGGCTTAATTCGCGACGAACTGGCCGCCCTCATCTCCCCCGAACTTTACGGCGTCAGCGTCGGCAAAACCGACTCCGCCTCTGACTTGCGGCAAATCGAAAGCATCCTTGCCCCCCTGGAAAAAGCCGCCGGCATCCCCGCCGGCCAAATCAAACTAATCCCCTGGATTGAAAGCGCCAAAGCGGTCGTCAATGTCCACCAAATAGCCGCCGCCTTGCCCCGTACCATTGCCCTGGCCTTCGGCGCCGAGGACTACACCAACGATATGGGTATCCAACGCACCGACGCCGGCGCCGAAGTCCATCACCCCCGGGCCGCCATTGCCATCGCCGCCCGCGCCGCCGGCCTCGCCGCCCTCGACAGCCCCTATGTCGCCTTCCGCAACCCCCAGGGCTTGCAGCAAGACGCCGCCACCGCCCGGCAAATGGGCTACACCGGCAAATTCGCCATCCACCCCGACCAGATTGACCCCATCAACGCCGCCTTCAGCCCCTCCCCCGAGGAAATCGCCCACGCCCAACGCATAATGAAGGCTTGGCAGGAAGCCGCAGCCGCCGGCCGCGGTTCCCTAGCCTTAGACGGCAAAATGGTCGACATCCCCGTAGTCAAACGCGCCCAAAACCTGCTGAACTTGGCGGAAACCATCGCCCAACAAACCACCGCCGTAATCCTCGAGGAGTAGCCGCCCTATGCCCTCCGACCAAATCATCCTCAAAGGTATCCGCCTCTACGGTTACCACGGCGTCAACCCGGAGGAAAAGCAATTCGGCCAACCCTATATCGTCGATCTTGCCGCCGACCTCGACCTAACCCGTCCCGGCAGCTCCGACCAACTCGACGACACCGTCAGCTACACCCGGATGTACCGCATCGCCCAATCGGTAATCGCCGGCGAATCCCGCAACCTCCTCGAAGCCCTGGCCCAAACCCTTGCCGACCGTCTGCTATCCGAACTCCCCATCGCCGCCATCCAGGTAACCGTCAAAAAACCCAACCCGCCAATCCAAGGCTCCAACATCCAATACGCCGCCGTAACCATCCACCGCCGCCGCTGAACCCGACGCTATGTTTGCTTATCGAGTATGCAGTTCTTACCGTCATTCCCGTGCCAACGGGAATCCAGAAATACCCCGAAGCAAACGCAAAGGACGAAACCCCCATGCCCAACACCGATACCACCGCCGCCCGCTCCTACCACGACTCCACCAAGCTGGCTTACATCAACCTGTCCAACAAGCCGCCCCTCTACAAAACCTATAGCGGCTTGCCCACCGTTCCCCTGCCTGCCGACTTCCCCGTCCCGCAAACTCCCACCCTGGCCGCCGTCAGCGGCACCGCCACCGCCGGCGGCCCCGAGCCGGACTTGCCAACTTTGGCCCAACTCCTCTACCACGCCGCCGGCGTCACCCGCGCCGCCCCCTTCCGCATCGCCGGCGAAGTCCACTTCCGCGCCGCCGCCTCCGCCGGCGGCCTCTATCCCGTCGAAACTTACCTTGCCTGCCGGGACCTGCCGGGACTAGCCGCCGGCATCTACCACTTCTCCCCCGCTGACTTTACCCTCACCCAACTGCGTCCCGGCGACCACCGCGCTGCTTTAGCCGCCGCAACCGGCCACTACGCATCTATCAATGACGCCCCGATTACCCTTATCCTCACCACCGTATTTTGGCGCAGCTCCTGGAAATACCGCGCCCGCGCCTACCGCTACTGCCTCTGGGACACCGGCACCATCGCCGCCAACCTCCTGGCCACCGCTACCGCCGCCGCCTTGCCCGCCCCAATCGTCAACTCCTACCTCGACGCACCCATCCACAACTTGCTCGGCATCGACGGCGTAGCCGAAGCCGCCACCTGCCTCATCCCCGTCGGCATTGACCCCGACCCGACTGACCTCCCGGCCCCATCCGAACCTTTGTCCCCGGTCGGCGGAACTTCCGTTATCTCCGCCCCCGGCGAAATCGACTACCCCGAAATCCGCCAAATCCACGCCGCAACTATCCTGAACGACCCTTCGGAAGTGACCGCCGGCCGCGGCGGCCTAACCTTCCTCCCTATGCCGACCCCGGAACCGTTCTATCCCCTGCCGCCGGCCGACGTCCTATCCGCACCCTTGGGCCAAACCATCAAAGAACGCGGCTCCACCCGCCGCTTCGCCCCAACCCCCATCTCCCGCAACAACTTGGCATCCCTCCTCCACGCCGCCACCCGCGGCGTCCCCGCCGACTTCCTCAACGCCCCCGGCTCCAGCCTCCTCAACCTTTACCTCATCATTAACGCCGTTGACGGCATCCCCGCCGGCGCCTATTACTATTCCCCCCAACGGACAGGCTTATCCCTGCTCCAAGCCGGCGATTTCCGCCAGCACGCCGGTCACCTCGGCTTCGAGCAAGCATTGCCCGCCGACGCCTCCGCCGTAGCCTTCTTTATGGCTGACCTCAACCGAATCCTGGGAAAATACGGCAATCGCGGCTACCGCGCCGCCCAACTCGAAGCCGGCATCCTCGGCGGCAAACTCTACCTCAGCGCCCACTCCCTCGGCCTCGGCGCCAGCGGCCTCACCTTTTACGATGACGCCGTAACCCACTTCTTTTCCCCCCACGCCGCCGGCCAAAGCGCTATGTTCGTCGTCCCCATTGGCAACACCGCCAACCCAAACCGCGTCCGCCCCTTCCGCTCCCGCATCGCCGTCACCCTCGACGCCCAATCCCGCGGCGCCCGCCCCGCCTAGCCCGCATTGACATATTCCCTAGCTTCCATTACAATTCCACCACCAGATAGGCAAACCTTAACCTAAAGGAGATTACATTCCTGCCATGCAAGAACTGCTGCAATACTCCTTGCGAGAGGTAGGAGGCTCCGCCGAGATGGGAGCCCGGACTGCTATGCAAGAGCTACTGCAAGACGCCTTGCAAGCGGTAGGAGGCCCCGCTAAGATGGGATCCCGGCTGGGAATAACCACCAGCGCAGTGAAGCGTTGGATGGAACGCGGCGAAGCCCCGTGGCAATACACCGGAGACTTCTTGCGTATCCTAAACCGGCCAAGTATGGTTGACCTGACTGGCGACCCTGTACGCGACCGCGACCAATTCTACACGCGCCGTGATGTGGCCAAGCATTGCGTCAACACCTTCAAGCAGGTAGCGAGGCACATCGGCGTCGACCTGCACACTAAGCACTGGGTCGAACCAGCAGCCGGGTGTGGGTGGTTCTACTTGGAATTCCCCCCAGAGCGGCGCACGGGGATTGACATCGAACCCAAGGGTGAAGCATCGCTATACTTGGAACAAAATGACTTCCTGCTTTGGCAGCCCACAGCAGAAGTCCAACAAGAGTATGTAGTGCTAGGCAACCCCCCATTCGGTTTGCGGGGACACCTAGCGTTGCAATTCATCAACCACGCAGCCACTTTCGCCGATATGGTGGGATTCATCGTACCCCAGCTATTCAGCAGCGACGGCAAAGGAGTGCCCGGTAAGCGCATTTCCAAGCGCTTGAAGCTCGCACACAGCGAACCTCTGCCGGCCAATTCGTTCGAGTCCCCTAACGGTGCCACCGTGGATGTCAGCACCGTGTTCCAAGTATGGACAGCCCTCAACCACGACCGAGTGACACTCGCGCCACCCAAGACCTGCAACCAGTGGGCCAAGGTATACTCTCTCTCCGATGGCGGCACTCCTGCCAGCACCCGTAACAAAGGTATGATAGACAAGTGCGACGTCTACCTACCCTCAACGTGCTTCGAAGGCATGAAAGCCTACAAGCACTTCAACGACCTGCCGCATCGTCGCGGCTATGGCCTTGTCATCCACAAAGACAGGCGTGATATAATGCGCTTGATGTTCGACCACGACTGGCAGAAAACGGCGTTCCCGTCTACAAACGGTGCTCTGAATCTCCGGTCGTCCCTAATCCTGCAACCCATCATCGAGGCCGGCTACCATGACTGAGATCTCCCAGTTCATTCACGACGCCATCGAGACCGTCGCCAAAGAAAACCCCAAGAAATGGGCCGGAAGTCTCTACGAGACAATGATGGATTTGGAGATCGACTGCCGCGGCGATGTCGGCGAAATCTTCCTGAAAGCAGCGCTAGAACAGCTGGGCCATGAGGTCCAGGGCGACAAAACCACAGACGCCAGTGCCAAGCCGTGGGACCTGTTGGTGGACAATACCGTCATGCTCGAAGTCAAGACGGCAACGCAAGGAAAGAACCGTAATTTCCAACACGAGAGCCTATCCGTAGAGCGCGGCTATCACGGGTTAGTACTGGTAGACATCGGCCCCGACGATATATACCTGACTTGCGCCGCCAAGTCGACTCTCCCTTTCCGAAGGCCCAACTCCCGTTGGACACAGCGACCAAAGAAGTTTCACATCCGCAACGATGGACGCGGCAAGTGGGACCTCACGCTCAAAGACGTAGAAGGGCGGAAGGTAGAAACCCTAGACGACATCAAGCAACACTACGAAACTATGCTGAAGGACATCATCGCCGACGGTATCCCAGCAAACCCAGCCCGAAGGCGACTTCGCTCCTAAACCGGCAACCGGCGGTTCTCTGCCAGCAGTCACCCGCAGAATCGCCGCTAACACCCCTACCGTCCCACCGCAATCTCCGTCTCCCAAACCGGCCCCTCCCCCGCATACTGCCCCGTTAGCACCCGATCCACCGGGTAATCCGGCAGCGTAACCATCGCAATGCACTTCCCCTCAAACCTTATCCCCTGCTGCTCAAACTCAAAATCCCGGTTGTCAAACCAGAACTCCCGCCGCTCATCCGGAATATGATCCCAATCCTGCGGCAGCACGTGCAGAAAGAACGGCAATGCCGTATCCGCCGCCGCGCACTCCTCCCGCACATAGCTCAACTTCTTTCCCGACAAATAGACATCGAACCCGGAGCGCTCCACCGGCTCCCCGGCCACTACCGCCGAATACGCCGACCGCAGCAAGTCATTATTCCAATCCGCCCCCGATACTCCCTCCCAGGGATGCAATCCCCCTTGACCGGTGCGGATACTGCGAATGTCATAATCCGGCAAGGCCGCCAGCGTCAAACAATCCTCCCCCAAATAAGCCCCGTCCCAAGTAAAATCCCAGTTGTCAAACCAGTACCGCCGCCGATGCTCCGGCAAATCATCCCACTTCTCCGGTACCACGTGCAGAAAAAAGCGCGCACCGGTATCCGCCGCCGTGCAGGACTCCTTAAAGTAGGCCAGCCGATCCCCCCAGCGATACACCTCATAATCGCCGCGCGCCACCGGCTCCCCGGCCCGGCCCGCCTTGATTTCCTGATACACCGCCGCCAGCTCCGCCCTTTCCAACCGCCCGTCAAAATAACCGTAAACCGCCAATCCCACACCGCCGACCAACACCAGCAAACCCGCCGCCAACCAGGGCGCGCCCGCCGGCCCACTGCCGACTTGGCCGCCATCCCTCCCTACAACTCCGCCCGGCTCCCTCCCCTCGCCTTGTCCACCGCCCCGCCGCATCAGCCTTTGCCCCAACCGGACTACCGGCGACATCAGCCGCCGCCCTGCCGAACCCTGCGCCAGCAGCAACTCCCCGGCATAGAACATATAAATAAGCCCAAAACAATACTCCACTAACTCCCCTACCCCGCGCACGTTGGAAAGACTCGCCGCCAAAGTCCAGAAAGCCGCCACCAGAACCGCCACCGCCATCCCCGCCAGGAACAATCGCCCCCGGCCCGCCACTCCGCAGTAAAGCAGCAAAATCAGCAGCAGCTCCCTTTCCTTTCCAAAAACCCAACCCGCCAGCCAACCCCACGACCAGCTGCTGCTTCCCGAACTGAATATCGCCGAGGAAAACGCCAATACCGCCAGCGTCCCCAGCGTCAGCATCACCGACGGCAATGGAATACCGGCAATCCGTTCTTTCCGGCAAAAGAAAAATACCCCGGTCAATACCCCCAGCAGCAACAGCCCGTAACGGCTGAAAAAAAAGAAGTTGATGGGGATATTGTTGTGAGCTATCAAATCATTCTGCTTGGCCAGCCGCACCATAAAATCCGGCGACTCCAACCAGATGAAAAAGGTCTGCCCCCAACTGATTTCCTCCCCGGCCGTGAACACCAAGGCCGCGCCCGCCAACCCATAAACCACCCGCCGCCACCACCGCCCCTCCAGCAGAGCCGCCCCCCAAAGTAGCAGCCCTCCCAAGAAAAACCAAAACGCCGTAAAGACTTCAACCCAGCTGTCCTTGCGGTTCAGCGCCTCGAAACTATCCGGCGCCGCCACCGTCAACCCGGCAAAAAACAGCAGATTCAGCCCCAGAAACAGGTAGCCAAAAACCGACACCCTCCGGTCCGTCCCTTCCCCCGGCACCGCATCCCCACACCGGTCAACGCCGGCCCGCCAAAACCTGCCTAATCCGGCAAACGGCACTGCTACCATACCTTGACAACTCCTCGGCCTGTTCAGTAGCCGAATTATACCATTTTAGGAATTACCCTCTTATCCCTCTACCCTCCAACCGGTTATGAAACCTCCGGCCTTCCCCGGTTGACATTGCAAATAGAATTAGTATATATTCCTATCCAATCCGGACCGGGGCCAATCCCCCTATTGCCCCCAACTTACCGGCCGGCAAGAACGCCCTTATCTCTGGAGACCAACTCAACTAAACGGCAACCTCGCGCCTTGCCAAAGGACATTACTGCCATGAGCGTTGACACCCCAGTGGCCGTTGCCCCCAGCGTTGAAACCAGCAGGGTTATCCTGGAAGTCGAAAACCTCCGCACCTACTTTCACAACCGCGAAACCGATGTCAAGGCTGTGGATGGCGTCAGCTTCTACCTCCGCCAGGGCGAAACCCTCGGCATCGTCGGCGAATCCGGCTGCGGCAAAAGCATGACCGCCCTCTCCCTCCTCCGCTTGGTACCGCCCCCGGCCGGTAAAATCGAGGAAGGTAGCCAAATCCGGCTCAACGGCGAGGACATCCTCCAGAAAAGCGACGACGAAATGCGCCGAATCCGGGGACGCGAAATCTCGATGATTTTGCAAGACCCCCAAACCTCCCTCAACCCCGTCTTCACCATTGGCAACCAGCTGATGGAAGCCCTCGGCATGGCTCGCCGCGACGGCCGCAAAAATATGCTGACCCGCGCCATCGACGCCCTCCGCGGCGTCAACGTCGCCGCCCCGGAACGCCGCCTCGACGACTTCCCTCACCAAATGAGCGGCGGTATGAAACAGCGCGTCGTCGGCGCCATCGCCCTCTCCTGCGAACCCGGCGTCATCATCGCTGACGAACCTACCACCGCCCTCGATGTAACTATCCAGCTGCAATACCTCCGCCTCCTCAAAGAAATCCAAGCCGAAACCGGCCTCGCCATCATCTTCATCACCCACGACTTCGGCGTCGTCGCCCGAATGTGCGACCGGGTCGCCGTGATGTACGCCGGCCGCATCGTCGAAAACGGCCCAGTGCGCGATATATTCAACGCCCCCTCCCACCCCTACACCCAGGCGTTAATCGCCTCCGTCCCCAAACTCGAGGAACGCACCGAACGCCTCTACTCCATCGAAGGGCAGCCCCCCTTGCTCTCCAACCTGCCCCCCGGCTGCCGTTTCGCCGACCGCTGCGAATTCGCCCGCGACCGTTGCCGCGAGCAATACCCGCCCTCCTACACCATCAAAGAGGGACACACTGCTGACTGCTGGAGGTTGGACCAATCATGGTAGCTAACGGCGCCGCCCTCATCCAGGTCAACGACCTCAAAAAACACTTCCCGGTCACCAAGGGACTCATCCTGATGAAAACCATCGGCTATGTCCAAGCCGTGGACGGCATCAGCTTCTCCATCAACCAGGGCGAAACCCTCGGCTTGGTTGGCGAATCCGGCTGCGGCAAAACCACCACCAGCAAGCTGATGCTCCGCCTCGAACGCCCCACTTCCGGCCAAATTCTCCTCGACGGCAAGGACATCCAAAACTTCCGCGGCTCCGAACTCCAGGACTACCGCACCACCGTTCAAGCCGTCTTTCAAGACCCTTGGTCTTCCCTCAGCCCCCGAATGCGCGTCCGCGACATCATCGCCGAACCCCTCGTCGTCAACCGCCAGGTAACCCAGCAGGAAAAGAACGACCGCGTCTCCGAAGTCCTCTCCCAAGTCGGACTCCACTCCGCCCAGGCCAACAACTATCCCCACGAATTCAGCGGCGGCCAGCGCCAGCGCATCGCCGTCGCCAGCGCCCTTGCCTCCTACCCCAAAATGATTGTCCTCGACGAACCCGTCTCCGCCCTCGACGTCTCCATCCGCGCCCAGATCATGAACCTCTTGGTGGACTTGCAGGGCGAATACAATGTCAGCTACCTCCTCATCGCCCACAACCTCGCCACCGTCCGCTATATGGCTCACCAGACCGCCGTAATGTACCTCGGCCAGATTGTCGAATACGCCGAAACCGAGGAACTCTACCAGAACCCCCTGCACCCCTACACCAAAGCCCTCTTTTCGGCCGCGCTGCCCTCCCATCCCGACTTGGTACAAGAGGAAATCGTCCTGACCGGCGAAGTCCCCTCCCCCATCAATCCGCCCTCCGGCTGCCGTTTCCACCCCCGTTGCCCCTTCGCTATGGACCAATGCTCCGTTGAAGTCCCCGAATACAAAGAAGTCGCCCCCGGCCACATGACCGCCTGCCACCTCTACTAACCCCTACTCCATACCGTCATACCCGTACCCAGAGAATCCGGAACCCAACAAAAACCGGCCGGGGGACATCCCCCGGCCGGTTCCAATTTCCACCCGATTCCCGGTCTGCTCGGCGGTTAGTAGGAGTCAGCGGGCCAACCCGCTACTCATCCCAATCCCCATCCAACTCATACTCCCCGCCTTCCTCTTCTTCCTCTTCATCCTCCTCTTCCAAATCCCCGTCCTCCAGATACCGCAGCAGCTCGTTATCCAGATACACCCGATACTCCCCCCGGCTGGCCGCCGGAAAGGAACTGATGTTGTGCAGGCTGGGGTGCCGGTAAGCCTCCCGGATAATGATAGACACCCCCCAATCGTTCAACCCGATAACCGCCGCCTCATACCGATTGCCGCCGTCCATCAACCGCAGCAACCGCCGCGCCAGCTTCGGCTCCACCTGCCCCAAATACTCCTCCTCCCGGATGTACGCCCGCAGGCATTGCTGCTCCCCCCGCAGCGTCACCGGTTCCCCGGGCGACACGCTGGCCGCCACCCGGGCCGCCGCCGTCCTTTGCAGCGTCGTCGTCCCCGACTTCCCGCTCTCCGCAATGAACAGCTGCGGCACACTGGCCGTCTTCCGGACCAGCTTCTCCGAAACCGGAATGCTCTCCAGTTGCCCCAGCCGCGCCAAGTTCTTCCGCGCTATGGCGTTGTACGGCGCCTTCACCACCACCTCGTCCAGCACCTCCCGCGCCCGCTCATACCGGCTCAACTCCATCAACGCCTTCCCCAGCCGGTTCATCGCCTCCACGTCGTCGGAAAACAGCGCCAGAATCGCCTGATTGACTTCCGCCGCCCGTTCCCACTCCCCCTTTAAGGCCAGGGCAATCGCCTCTTTGCTCCAATCCCGTCTCAACCGGGACTGATTGTCCTTCCGCGTCAGCGTCTCCATAATCTCCTGTCTCCCCAATTTAAGAATAGTCCAAAGAACCCCTTGGCCCCCGGCCAACCCCTTGCCGGCCACCCGGCAAAACTGACCAGTATTAGTTACACTATTCCCCGGACTAAGGTCAAGTCCCTTTCTAGCCCTTTGTTTAGAACTTTCTAAAAATGGACTCCCTTTTCAACGGCAACCAACCTCCCGGCCCGTTGCCCATCATCCATCATAATCCCGGCTTATTACGGAACTATTACCCGCAACCCCCATTCCCGCAAAAACCGGAATCCGGAAAACACCCCAACAGCAACCCAACCCCCTACTCCCCTTTTCCCGCCGCCGCAGCCCCCACCTTACGCCGCCGCAACCGCCGCCGGATTCTCAGCAAATCCCGCACCATCCCAATGCCATCCCGCATCGGCCGCACCCGACTCCCCTTCCCGTAACGCCAGTCAATCGCTACCTCCCGCATCCTCATCCCCAGTTGCCGCGCCATATAAAGAACTTCAATGTCAAAGGCATAATCCTCCGCCTCCAACCGCCCGAACAACTCCTCCGCAGCTTCCCCCCAAAAACCCTTAAACCCGCACTGCGTATCCTGTATCCCCGGCAGCAGCAGCAGCCGAATCATCCGGTTATACACTCGGCTGGTAAAATACCGCCCCAACGGTTCATCAATCCGCCGCGAACCCGCCGCCTGTCGCGAGCCAATCCCCACCTCCACCCCCTCCAACTGCGGCGGCAGAAACCGCTCCACCTGCTCAATCGGCATCGACAAATCCGCATCGCACAGAAACCGATACTCACCCAAAGCCGCCAGCATCCCCGCCTTCACCGCCCCGCCCTTGCCCCGGTGCGGTAGCGACAGCAAACGAATTTCCGGCCGCCCCGCCGCCAATTCGGTAACAATCTGCCCGGTAGCGTCCCCGCTTCCGTCATCCGCCACCACCACCTCCCACGAATAATCCCGCGTCTCGAGAAAGCCCACCACCCGCTCCAGCGTAGCCGGCAGCCGCCGCTCCTCGTTATACGCGGGAATCACCACGGACAGAAACGGACGCGTCAAAGAACCTCCCCAACTCTTGCCGTCATTCCCGCGCCAACGGGAATCCAGAACCGCCGCTGCCTGTAGCACACCGCATCCAATCCCTACTCCCGGTCCAGCTCAAACCCCTGATGCAGCAGACGCACCGCCTCCGCTACCTGGCTCTCCTGAATAATGCAGGAAATGCGGATTTCCGAAGTCGTAATCATATCAATGTTGATCCCGCCGTCCGCCAGAATCCGGAACATCCGCGCCGCATAACCCGGCGTGTTCTGCATCCCCGAACCCACCACGCTCACCGCCGACAGCGTAGCGTCGCTGACCACTTCCGCCGCTCCCAACGCCGGCAGCAGCTCCCTAACCTCCCGCATCGCCGCCGGCAAATCCGCCCGGGCCACCGTAAAACTGATGTCCGTCGCCCGCTCCACGCTGGCATTCTGCACAATCGTATCCACGCTGATGCCCACCCCGGCCAGCGGCTCAAACAGCGCCGCCGCCACTCCCGGCCGGTCGGGAACTCCCCGCACCGTGATTTTTGCCACGCTGGACTGATACGCTATCCCCGTAACCTTAACCCGATTCTCCATCCCCGTCCTTGCCGCCGTCCGGTGTATCAAAGTCCCCGCCGCCTCGCCGAAACTCGACGCCACATATATCGGCATCTCGTACGCCGCCCCCAGCTCAATCGACCGGGGGTGCATCTTTGCCCCGTAACTCGCTAACTCCAGCATCTCCTCATACCCGATTTCCCCCAGCTTCCGCGCCGCCGGCGCCACCCTCGGGTCGGCGGTATAAATCCCGTCCACATCCGTATAAATATCGCACCGTTCCGCCCCCAAAGCCACCGCCAAAGCCACCGCCGTAGTATCCGACCCGCCCCGGCCCAAAGTAGTAACATCCAACCCCTCGGTAATCCCCTGAAACCCGGCCACAATTACCACTTTCCCCGCCGCCAACTCCTGCTTCACCCGACCCGGGTCAATGCTGTCAATCCGCGCCCGCCCGTACATCCTATCCGTATGAATCCCCGCCTGAAACCCGCTCAGCGTAATCGCCTCATACCCCAAGGCCCGCAACGCCATCGTCAGCAGCGCGCAAGACACCAACTCCCCGGTGGACAGCAGCAAATCCAGCTCCCGCGGCGGCGGCTCCGGCGACACCGTCCGCGCCAGCTCAATCAACTCGTCGGTAGTATCCCCCATCGCCGACGCCACCGCCACAATATCCGTCCCCCCATCCTTCACCGCCCCAATCCGCCGCGCCACATTCCGAATTTTCCCGGCGTCCGCCACCGAACTGCCGCCATACTTATGCACTACCAGCGTCAACTTCCCTGCTCCCTCTCCCCTATCGAATATGCCTCCACCGCCCCAATCCGCCCTTTCCTAACCGTCATTCCCGTGCCAACTGGAATCCAGGAAAACCCTTCACAGCAACCCACCCCATCAGCCACTCCCGACCAAATGCGCCCCCCGGGCCGTCGGCTGCGTAATCTCCACCCGTCCCGCAACCCCGGTCAGCCGCGCCGCCTCAAACATCTCATACGCCACCGTCATCTCCCGCCCTCTGGTCAACGCCAGCACCGTCGACCCGCTCCCCGACAGAAACACCCCCAACGCCCCGGCCGCCCGTGCCGCCGCAAAGATAACCTTAATCGCCGGAAACAGCGGCTGCCGGTACGGCTGATGCAACCTGTCCTGCGTTGCCACCTCCAGATACTCCGGCCGATTCAGCCCCATCCCGGCCACCAGCAGCGCCGCCCGCCCCATATTAAACACCGCATCCTCCACGCTGACCCTTTCCGGCAGCACCGCCCGCGCCGCCGCCGTAGCAATCCGCTGCTCCGGGATGAACAATACCGCCTTCAACTCCTCCGGAACCGGTATCGGCGCGGTATAGAGCTGCGGCCCGTCCGACACCACCAATTGCAGACCTCCCAGCACCGCCGCCGCCACATTATCCGGGTGTCCTTCGATAGTCGCCGCCATCTCCAGCAATTCCTTATCCCCAAACCGACCGCCGCCCAGCGCATTAGCCGCCGCCAACCCCCCGGCAATCGCCGCCGCGCTGCTCCCCAACCCCCGACTGAGCGGAATCCCATTATGGCAGCGCAGCCGCAGCGGCGGCAGCTCCAAATCCGCCTCCCCGAACAGAAACTCCATCGCCCGGTAAGTCAAATTGCCAGTGTCCTCCGCCAGTTCCTCCGCCCCTTCCCCAACAACCTCCACCACCCCACCGCCATCCCCCTCCACCGGCAAAACCTCCACCCGATTCCACAAATCCAGCGCCATCCCCAGACAGTCAAAACCCGGCCCCAAATTGGCCGTAGTAGCCGGGGCCGCCACCTCTATACGCTGAAAACCCATCATACCCGCAATTATAAAGCCAATCCCCCCGCCAAGCAATTACCATCGACCACCCGCCCAAGGCTATCGCATATAGAAATCGTCATTCCCACGAAAGTGGGAATCCAGAGCAATGTAGCGGGGCGTACCAGCCCGGCCGGTTAAGCCCGGACGGGCTTGCTTACAGTCCGAAACAAGGCGACATTTCACTGACCGCCAACATTTGCAACAAGCCCACCGTCGAGTAGTCCTTGGAAAGTTCCGGGTTGTCCGTCAGTGTCACGGTGAATTCATTTACGCGCTGGTCGGTAATTGCTTGTAGCAGGGTTTGAGCGCGCCGTCCGCGCAATATAAGCCGGTCGTGGCGGGTTTCCCAAGTCTGCCACATGGAACGAAAGCGCAAATCCCCGACGCTGGTAACGCTTTTAACGGCGCGTTGGCTAACCCCGCCGTCAATTTGTAATGGATAGGGAAAGAACAGGTTGACGCGGGGAACTGCCCCCCGGCTGTCGGGGTAGTATATACAGGAGTATTGTTGGGCATCGTCAGCCACGTTACGCACAGACCGCAAGTCTGCTCCAGTGTCCAACAAAGGGCCTTCTGCCAACGCCCAATTTCCCAGCGTCCCGGTTACAAACATTCCACCTATCCCGGGAACCCGCGTAGGAATGAATACCAGCGTGGGGGCGGGAGTAGCGGTCGGAGTGGGAACCGGGGTGTCGGTCGGCGCCGGGGGAGCCGTTGGCGGCAGAGTCGGCGCTACTGGAGCAGCCGTAGGCGACGCACTAACGCACCCGGCCAAAACCAGCAAGCCCAACAAGGCAAAAAGCGGCAAGGGCAACCGGATAAACTTGCTCAATTTATAAACTCCCGCCGGCGGCTTCCTTTACTTACCGAACTTTACCATCCTGCAACAAGTTCTGGTTGTGCGGACTACCCTACCCCCGCCCCGCTCCCTCCCCCGCAACAAACAACTGCTCCAATTCATCAAAAGCCGTCGGATGATACCCATTGCGCCCATTATTACCGTTCCAACCCCGGCCCGCCAACTCCGGGTTCGACCCCTTCACCGCCCGCAGATAATCCAACGCCAGCCGCGGCAGCAAAAACCGCTCCCGCACCCGCTCCTGCGCCGCCTGCCCCATCCGCTCCCGCAGATCCTCATTCTCCAGCAGCTCCACCAACCGCCGCCCGCATTCCTCCGCCGAATCCACCAAATACCCGTTCACCCCATCCTCAATCTGCGCCCGTATCCCCCCGGCATTGCCCCCGATAACCGCCCGCCCCTTGCCCATCGCCTCCGCCACCGTCAACCCAAACCCTTCCCGCGTCGACTTCTGCATCACCACCAGCGAAACCGTCTGAAACGCGTTCACAATCCGGTCAATGCTGTCCGGCAAATCCACCGGGTAAAAATAAGCGTGAATATCCGGGTCGCCCCCGGCATACTCCAAAACGCTGTTCAGCACCTCCACCGCCTCCGGATCATCCGCCGCCTGACTCAATCCCAGCAATGCCAATTGCAGCCCCGGAACCGACCGCCGCGCCTGCCGGTAAGCGTCAATCACCCCCCAAGGATCCTTCCAATAGTCAAACCGAGACACCTGTGTAACCAACGGCCGACCCACATCAATCCCCATCGCCGCCGCAATCCCCTGCGCCATCCCCCACTCCATCGGCCGATTCTTTGCCGTCAGCGGGTCAATCGCCGGCGGCGTAATATACACCGGCGCCTTCCCCTTCAACTCCCCCGGTACAAACTCCGGCAGCGAAAACGCCAGCCCGTCATAATGCCCCGCCAGCGGCGCCAACGCCGCCATCACCCCCGCATTCGGCGCCGTCAAATCAATATGGCAAACCCAATACCGCCCTTCCTCCTTCCCCCGCGGCAGCATCGCAGCCAGCGGCAGTAGCTGCGGGTCATGAAAAAACCATACATCAGCCGCCAGCTCCCGCGCCCGAATCTCCGCCGCCACCGCCTCCAAACACCCGTAATAAACCGCCAGCTCCTCCGCCGACAGCGCCCCTTCCGCCCCTTGCAGCAGATTATGAATCCGCTTCGTAACCTGGAAAAACCGCGGCTCCGTCGGACTGATTACCACCCGCTCCGTCGCCACCCCCAAAGCATTCATCAGCGGCACCAGCGACTGCAAAATCTCCGCCACTCCCCCGCCGGCCGCCGTACTGTTGGCGTGGACAAACAGCAGCCCCCGAAACTCCCCGGCCCACGCCGCCAATTCCTCCAGCAATCCCGCCGGCGCCAACTCCCCATACCGGGCCAGCGTCGTCTCCGGGTAATTTATCCGCAAAAGCATCCTTCCCCTTCACCTACCACTAACGCCCCCGCAACCGGGAGCCAAATTTGCCAGCCCCAGCAACGGGAGCCAATTTGCCGCCTATACCGGACGCGCCACCAGCTATAGCCTACCGACTCATCGCAATCGAGAGCCAATCCGCCGCCCCCTTGGCGCACAATCGGATATTATTCCACCCCCACTCCCAATCGGCAACACCTTTACCCCCCGATATTAACCACTTATGTCCATCTAACCACTGCCCCCGGCCACACCTACCTAACCGTCCTTCCCACTCTCCCACCGTCATTCCCACGAAAGTGGGAATCCAGAACCCCCGCCCTTAAAAACTTTCCCCAAATCCAAAAGTTTTGAGGGGGTGCGGGGGAACTTTTACAAAAGTTTCCCCGCCGTAACCCCAAGGCAATCACCTATCGAAATCGTCATCCCCCGAAAGCGGGCATCCCGAACCGTAATCGTCATTCCCACGAAAGTGGGAATCCAGAACCGCACCCGTCATTCCCATCCTTCCCCGATTCCCCCCTCATCCCCGGTTGACAACCCCGCCCCTATCCTGTTACCGTAGCCTTACCTAGAACCTTCCCCACGGAGGCCGGCTATGTTCCCCTCGCCGCTCAAACTAATCCTCTCCCTGACCGCCCTATCCCTGCTCCTCGCCGTTGCCGCCTTCACCCCTGACCGCGGCCCCGCCGCCCCCGCCCTCACCCGCTCCAATTCCGTACTACCCCCCCCCAGAACGCTTGTTCTATATAGACGTCGCCCAAGCCGCCCCCCGTTCCATCCCTTGGGATTGCTCCGACTGGCAACCCTCCCCCGCCGTTGCCGACGCTGACGACCCCCGCGTCTCCCTTATCCTCGAATCCCTCGCCGCCAACCGCGGCAAAACCATCTACTGCGCCATCGACCAATCCGACACCTTCACCAAAGCCGAAACCTGGGCCGCCGGCCGCCACCGCAACGAACGCGACGACACCGTCTACTTCGGCGAAAGCGGCAACTTCCGCGGCTTCCTCGCCGCCCAAGAGGGCTATCTTACTGACGGCGAATCCGGCGTTACCGGCGTCTCCCGCGAACTCATCTTTGAATTCCCCCGGGAGGAACGCCGCCGCCGCTGGCGCACCGTCCGCTTTGATGTCCCCACCGATGGCAGCCAGCTCGCCTCGGCTTATTCCTGCTCTTATCATCCCGTCCGCTATAGTTCTGATTCCAGCGCCAAGAGTACGGCCCGGCGGTATTTTACGGGCGACACTGGCAGTTGCCCGGTGACTACCGACTGGGCGGCTGATGCGGACGCTGCGGCCCAGACTCATTGCCGCCGCCGCGGCGGCCGGGTCGTGGCCGGCAGCGTGTCGTATGACGCCACCGTGCTCGATTATCAAGGTGAACACGACATCTGGGATTATGAGCCGGACGGAAGCGGAGCGGGCTCTGCCTACACCGTCCGCCACCTGCAAGAAACGCGTCCGCCGCCGCTAACCCCACCAACAGCCATCCCCAAACCTAAAAGTTTTGAGGGGGTGCGGGGGAACTTTTACAAAAGTTCCCCCGTCGTACCCCAACAAAACGGGCAGGTCTCCCCACCGGGAAACCCGCCCCCAATTCTTAATTCCTAATTCTTAATTCCCAATCCCCCCCTACTCCACCGTCACCGACTTCGCCAAATTCCGCGGCTGATCCACATCGCACCCCCGCAGCAGCGCAATATGATACGCCAGCAATTGCAAAGGCAGCGCCGCCAGCAGCGGCGTCAAATGCTCCGCCGCCGCCGGCAAATACAACACCTCATCCACCTGCTCCGCCAATTCGGTATCCCCCTCCGTCAGCACCGCCAGCACCACCCCCTCCCGAGCCTTCACCTCCAAAATGTTCCCCACCATCTTGTCATACAACCCGTCCCGCGGCGCCAACGCCAATGTCGCCAGATCCCGGTCAATCAGCGCAATCGGCCCGTGCTTCATCTCCCCTGCCGCGTATCCCTCCGCGTGAATATAGCTGATTTCCTTCAGCTTCAACGCCCCCTCCTGCGCGATTGCCGCATTAGCCCCTCGTCCCAAAAACAGAAACCCGCCATAATCCCGAAACCGCCGCGCCAGCCGCCGGTACTCCGCCAAATCCGCCAACATCTCCCCCAGCAGCCGCGGCCCCTGCGCCAACCCCCGCAGCAATTCCCCCGTCCTTTCTATTCCCAGCCATCCCCGTTCCTGCCCCAGATAAATCGCCAGCAGTTGCAGCAAAGTCAACGACGCAACAAAAGTCTTGGTGCTGGCTACCCCGATCTCCAACCCCGAACCCATATACAGCGTAGCCTCCGCCAACCGCGCCAGTTGACTCCCCTCCGCATTGCACACCGCCAAAGTCCGCGCCCCCTGCTCCCCCGCCGCTTGCAGCGCCGCCACCGTATCCGCCGTCTCCCCCGACTGGCTGATGCCCACCACCAAAGTATCCCGGTTCAGCAGCCTGTCCCGATACCGAAACTCCGATGCGCTGTCCGTCTCCCCCGGCAGACCGGCAAACTTCTCGACCCAATGCCGCCCCACCTGCGCCGCATTCAGACTCGTCCCGCACCCAATCAAAACCACCCGTTGCAGCCGCCCCGTTTCCGCCCGGGTCAACGGAAAATCCGCCAACTCCACCCGTCCCGCCTCAAAATTCACCCGCCCCCGCAGCGCCCCGGCCACCGCCTGCGGCTGCTCCATCATCTCCTTCAGCATAAAATGCCGATACCCGCCCTTATCCACCACCGCCGCCTCCGGCGACACCGGCCGCAGCTCCTTATCCAACCGCCGCCCCGTCAAATCCGAAAACTCCACCCCTTCCCGCGTCACCACCGCCATCTCCCCCGCCTCCAAAAAGGCCACCGGCGCCGCCGGCTGCGCCCCCCCGGGACGCAAAATCGGCAAGGCCGCCGGCAAATCGCTGCCCACAATACCTTGCCCCTCCCGATATGCCACCACAATTCCCCCGGCGTGGCCCAACCGCAAAGCGCACACCTTATCCGGCTCCTCCTGACAAATCGCCGCCACCGCCTGCGAACCCTCCAACCGCCGCCCCATCTCCCGAAACGCCGTCCCGAAATCCAGTCCCTCCGCCATCCCCTCCTCAATCAGATGAGCAATCACCTCCGTATCCGTATCCGACGCAAAGCGATGCCCCCGGGCCGTCAGCCCCCGCTTCAACTCCAGAAAATTCTCCACAATCCCGTTATGCACCACCGCCACCCGCCGGCCGCACTCCGTCAACGGATGCGCGTTAGCGTCCGTGGGCGGCCCGTGCGTCGCCCACCGCGTATGCCCCAACCCCACGAACCCCTGCGGAAACCCCGCCTCCGCCATCCGGGAAAGCCCATCCACCTTCCCCACCGTCTTGCGCAGCCGCAGCTGACCCGCCCCATCCAGCACCGCAATTCCCGCGCTGTCATACCCCCGGTACTCCAGCCGTTGCAGCCCCTCCAGAATAATCGGCCACGCCGCCGCCTTACCCACATAGCCCACTATGCCGCACACACTCCCTCCAAAAACCACCGAAATTAAACCCGCACATCATACCGCCCCCGCCACGCCATCCCGCCCACTACGCCGCTATCCCATCCTTACCGATATGCCGTTATGCCATCCTGACCTGACCGCCCGGCTATGTCATTCCGGCTATCCGGCTATGTCATTCCGGCTATCCGGTCATGTCATTCCGAGCGCAGCGAGGAATCTAAAATGCCCGCCCTTCAATCGTCCTTCCCGTGCCAACGGGAATCCAGAACCCCCAAAACAAAACCGCCATCCCCGCGCCAGCCGGAACTTATCCCGCCGGCCGCCGAATGACGGCCCTCCCGCAATTCCCAGCCAGCCCATCGCCCCGAACCGGCCCCTACCCCCGAATCCCGCCCAACGCCGCCGCCGGCCGCCCCCCAATCTCCATTATCGCCGCCGCCAGCGCATTCGGATCGTGCCGCAAATACACCCCCGCCGCCAGCACCGGACACTCCACTACCTCCCCAACCACCGACCCGCACTCCTCCAAATCCAGCTCCACCGGATACTGCCGCTCCTGAGCATACCGTTCCAACAATCGCTGCGGAAACGGCCGATTATTGAAAATCAAATAATCCAGCGGTGCATCCGTCCCCAAATACGACAGCAGCAGCTTCACAAAAGTCGACGCCTTAAACCCGTCCGACTCCCCCGGCTTAGTCATCAGATTGCAAATATGAATCTTTACCGCCCGCGACGCGTTTATCGCCTCCGCCACATCCTCCACCAGCAAATTCGGCAGCACACTGGTATAAATATCCCCCGGCCCCAACACAATCACCTCCGCCCGCTCAATCGCCTCCAGCGCCGGCGGATACACATACGCCTTCGGCTGTAGCCGAATATAATCGATACCTACCTCCAGATTCTCCCGCCGCAGGTCAATCGCCGCCTCCCCCGAAATCTCCTTCCCGTTCTCCAGCGTCGCCACCAAAGTGGACTTGGTCAGCGTCACCGGCAGTACCCGCCCCCGAATCCCCAAAATCCGCGACGCCTCCTCAATCGCGCTGATCGCGCTCCCCGTAACCTCCGTCAACGCCGTCAAAAACAAGTTCCCGAAATTATGCCCGCTCAGCCCATTCCCCGAACTGAACCGATAGTCAAACAGCCGCCGCATCACCTGCCCGCTCGGGCTATCCTCCGCCAATGCCATCAAACAGCGGCGAATATCCCCCGGCGGCAGCTGCCCCAGCTCATCCCGCAGCCGTCCCGAACTCCCCCCGTCGTCGGTCATCGCCACCACCGCCGACAGGTTGCAATCCTGATTCCGCAACCCCGTCAAAGTAGTGTGATTGCCCGTCCCCCCGCCCACTACCACAATTTCCTGCTTGCCCATAGCCCCTTTAACCCGCCGGCAACTTCCGAAAAACTCTTATCCGCCCCCCAAAAGCCTCCCGGTCGCCCCTGTAAAACTCCCCGCTAGTATATGAATAGCCCTTCCCCCTTGTCAATAAAACCGGCAATTGCCGCTGTTTCCGAAAGTGTTGGGGGGATTACCCCCCAAACCCGGCATACCGCTTCCCGGTCACCGACGGCTCCATCGCCAGTTGCCGGCGGATGCTGCCCACCTCCTCAGCATCCAGCCCCAAGGCGTCAATCACCGCCGCATCCAACCCCTGCCGTGCCGGGCACTCATTCATCTGCGGCAGCGGCAGCATCACCGCCGTAGCATACCGGTCATACGCCGCCGCCAGCCGGCTCACCGCCGACCCGCCAATGGCAGCAAAGTCGGGAACCGGAAAGTTCCGCATATCGTTTATCGATATATTAGGATAGGTGGGTTTCCGGTTAGAGCGGCCGCCCAACATCGCCAAAATGCCTATGGACGAATTGAAATAGGCGCACAACGCCTTTTCATAAAGGACGGTCTCACCCAAAGCGTCGTCAATATGGCAAGGCACCCACGCCGAACCCAGACCGGGGGTGTTCAGCCGAACTCCTACTACTCTGGCTGTTTGTAAAAACAACCGGTTAGGCAGCAATAGCCGCCCCCTCTGATCCCACAAGTTTTGCGCCTGCGTAAGTTTCCCTTCTTTGGGAACAATATAGGTATCAGGGCGGGCAGACATCGTCTGAGTTAAGACGATAGGCGTCCGCTCCGATTCGGGCTTTCGCCGTTCTGACGGGGGAAGGTCAGTCTTATGGTTCCACAAGGCAACCATAGTCGGGCTTCCGGGCAACGGAGAACGGTCAAAAGATACTCGAATCCCACCACCGTCCGGCCCGATTTTGGCAATTTCCCCCAACGCAATTACCGGGAAAAAGTTTCCTCGACCCAACTCAAGGAATTTTTCGCACAACTCAGGCACAAGAAACTGCACCGCCCCCCAATTGCCAGCGGCGATTAGACGAGCCGGCCATCGCTGAACGGTTCCATAACCTCCGGTTAATACATTGCCATCAGCGATGGCCC
Source organism: Dehalococcoidia bacterium (assembly GCA_965243185.1). Taxonomy (GTDB): domain Bacteria; phylum Chloroflexota; class Dehalococcoidia; order Lucifugimonadales; family UBA3495; genus CBDBCU01. The sequence goes on from OZ251531.1 coordinate 47,188, forward strand.
CGGCAACATTAAACGCGTCGCCCGGGTTGGCCGGATTTCTAGCCAGATTTACTACTTGGGTCGGCGGCTTCTGGCCCCGTGCCGCCGGCCAACGCCGACATACAAGCAGTATTTCTCCGATACTGGTATTCTCGGAGAAGTAAATCCGCTCCGGGTCGTGAGAAGTTACGATAGTCTCCACATGGTAACGCTCTGCCAAGTGCCGGCGGATTTCCAGCGCCGAGGCATTGGTTGCCGTCACCAGCGGCAGCACCGAGGCAATTACCCCGGTTTCAGCTTTGTTGATAAAATCCGCCAACACCATAAAGGCATTGCCGTTGCTGGACAGATGAACCGGTTTGTTGGCGAACAACTCCTTTTCACGACTTTTGAGTTTCAACTCCTCCCGTTCAGTGAATTGGTCGTGCCTCAGATCCGAGCGAGTAAAGGGAGGATTCATCATCACCAAGTCCGACGGTTCCGCCATAGCCGCCGCCGCATCTCCATTGACCTGAGTGGCTTTAGCAGTCCCGTTGGGCCAAGGCATCAACATCGGCTTCTGATCCAGAAACTCCAAAGACCCCAAATGCGCTACGCCATCCGAATCTACCCCCAACAAACTGCGCCAGATTTTCATATTGTTGAACCGGGTAGAGGGCGACAGCAAACCCAAAGTAGTTGCCGCCATGTGCGTGGCCGTCAAGTTCACATCATAACCCGCCAGCACCTGCTCAATCAAAGCTGCGGACAAAGTGGGATCATCCCGCAGCCGAGGGTTGAGGTCCCGGATACGCTCGGCGGCTGCCATCAGCAGAGTGCCGGTGCCGCAAGCCGGATCAGTAATCCGCAATCGGGCAACAGCCGCCGGGTCGTCCCAATCGCACATATCCTCAGTAATGGCAAGGGCGGCCAGCAGAGTTGCCGCCGGCGTAGTGGTGTAAAAGGAGCCGTCGTACCGCGCCGAATCCAGAACGGTATGAAAGATGCGGCCCAACAGATCGTGACGCAAGCTGGCGATATTCTCCGACACCACCAAAGCGGCCTGTGCCGTCTCTCGAATTGCGCCGGAAATAGCCGGGTCAGGAGGACACGCGCCCAAGGCCGCCCGACCGGTCTGAAAAATGGGCTTGTAATCCAGGGCTAGAATCAAGTTCCAAGCCTCGCGAAAAGCCGCTATTACCCCTTCGGAGTCAGCGCACCGGTTCGCCTGTGCCGGCGGCCAATCGCCGGTAAAGGGTTGGGGCGGCACCAGACGATTATCCTGTTCCGGGCGTACTCCTTGCAGGTGAATGTCCAAACGGGAATGAAACATCACGGCGGTAGCCACTACCAGCAAAGCCCGCTTGGCCGGGGCATCCCAAGGACTTCGCGCCGGTCGGCCTTTTCTGGTTTGTTGCGGCAAATCCAGAGCTTGCGCCAGCAACCGCTTCTGCGTTTCGCTAAGCCGCCGCACTCCCCCATCCAAACTACTGGACAAAGCGGCCGCCACATAGTCCGGGTTGCCCAACTGAGCCGGCGCCAGTCGGATGACTGACACCAGCCGCTCAATATCCCCGCTGGTCCACTGCGCCGCCGTTTGACTCCCGTCCCGCACCGTCCACATAAACTGCGCCGCCGGCAGGGTTTCCCGGGTCGTGCCATCCGGGTAGCAGACCGCCACGGCGCAAGCCGCCAGTCCCTGCTCCAGTCGCGCGTCGGCGTCCCGGATGGCTTCGGCTTGCTTGGCTGGGGATTGCCCGTGTTCCGCTTCCACGGCGATAACCGCCGAACCGATCCGGACCTCCACATCAATGCGGCGGCGATTGCCCAGCTGAATCAACTCGGCGCGGGCTTCCAGTCCCCTCCGCTTCAACTCATCGCCCAGCCACACATTCAGCGTATGCTCATGCTCCCGGGTAGTCATCATCCCCCCCTACGGCGCCACATCAAAGGGCCCCGGCAGCTCCAGCTCCTGCCCCATCTCCCGCACCGCCGGCAGCACCTCCCGCCCCACCAACTCTAGGCAGCGCATCGTGTCCGGGTGGGTGATGGAACCGTCATTAGTCCACACCGCCAAAATGCCCGGCCGCACCAACTCCAGCACCTCCCGGATTTTGCGGATGACCGTATCCGGGCTGCCGATGACCAACCGATTGTCGTCAATCATCGCCTGATACATCTCATCCGTCACCGGCCCGGTGCGGAACGGGTCATTGGCCCGGGTCGCCCGCACCATCGCCTCCCGCTGATCATCCGCCCATTCGTCCCGGGTCGCCCGGTTGTAGCCCGGCGGAAAGGAATACTCCCGGGGCATCGGCACCCGCCCCACCCCCACCAACGCCTCCAGAAAGCCCCGCCCGGCCACCTTGGCCTTTTCATCCGTATCCTGCACATGAACTGGTAGCATATAGCCGAAGTTCTGCGGCCCCGCCTCGTAGCCGTGCCGCCGCGCCGCGTCCCGGTAAATGTCCTGCATATAGCTGAAAGTGTACGGAACGATGCCCAGGTAGAAGTAGGGATAGTGATGTTCGGCGCACCACGCCGCCGTTTCCGCGCTGCCCGTGCCCGGTATCCAGATGGGCGGATGCGGCTTCTGCAACGGCACCTGGAACGGGTTGACCTGGCGAAAGTGGTAATGCTTCCCTTCCCAGCGGAACGGCCCCGGCGTAGTCCAGGTTTTCACCACCAAGTCATGAGCTTCCTCAAACCGCTCCCGGTTATAAACCGGGTTGCTGTTGGTCGCCCAACTTTCGGTACCGCCCCCGCGCACAAAGCCCGACACCAGCCGCCCCCGGGAAATGCAGTCAATTTCCGCCAACTCCTCGGCCAGTCGCAGCGGGTTGTCGTGAATCGGCAGCGGATTGCCCATCAGGACGATTTTCGGCTTGTCGGTGATGCGGGCCAAGATGGCGGCTTCCAGGTTCATCGCCGCCCCCAAGCTGGTCGGCGTGCTGTGATGCTCGTTCAGCATCATCCCGTCAAACCCGATTTCCTCGCAGTATTCCCACTCGTCCAGGTAGTAGTTATACTGGTTCGCCGCCACCGCCGGGTCAAAGTGGGCGTTGGAGAAAGTTACCCGGTGCGCCCCGTTGGGACTGCTCTTAACATCCTCCTCGGTGTAGTTGAAGTAAGCCCGCTCGGTGAACCGCATCACAAACATAGCTCAAACCTCTCAATCCCGGAGTGCGTTGGTCTAAAGTTACTCTAACCGGCAATGGACGCCAATCAGCGGCAAAAATGAATTCAGTTCTGTTATGGGGCAGTCGTCCTTCGACAAGATCAGGATTAACTTCCCATAACAGAACTGAACCCGGTACGCGGGGGCTATCTCCCTAGCTGAAGGCTAAGGTGCCAATCCTGGCCCTCCAACTCCGACCGTGAGTACACTGAGCTGCCACGGCGGCCAACGGATACTTCGTAAAAATCCGATTCCGGGATGTCGGATAATTCAAAAGGAAACTCGCACTCAGTTTCGGTCAACGGTTCCCCCTTGCCCAAATTACCGTTCGCGATGATTTCCCCCTGCCCATCCCTCAGAACGACATCCAGACCTTCGTCTATGTCTCCATACCCGCCCGAGCCCCAGCAACCCTCGATCCCGAACCGCTTAGCGAGATCCGAACCCCAAATCTCGTCGGAGTCGTATAACGTAAACGTACCGGTCAAGGTGTACGTCGTCGGTTCGGGCGTGGCCGTCGGCTCGGGTGCAACCATGGCACATCCAAGAGCCAACAACCCGCAAGCCACGACAAGCACAATTCTTGAAACCATTTTGAGTTTCACTATAGACACCTCCTCTTTGATGATACTACCAGAAAGGCTGTGTGAATTCAAACCTTATTACTCCCACAACTCCCGGGACGCCCGCCGCGCCCCCTCCACCAGCGACTCCAACTTCATCCAGACAATCTTGGAATCCACCTGCAACCGGCCGGCAAAAGTGCCAAAACCGCAGTCCACCCCGGCAATCACATTTTCCCGCCCCACCACCTCGGCATAGCGCACAATCCGGTCGCTCACCACCTCCGGGTGTTCAATAAAGTTGGAAGTGGAATCAATAACTCCGGGGATGATAACCTTCCCCTCCGGCAGCTTGATGTCCCGCCACACCTTCCACTCGTGTTCGTGCCGGGGATTGGCCCCCGGAAATGCCACCGCCGCCGGCCGCGCCGTCAAAACAATGTCAATTACCTCCCGCAGCGGCACATCCGTATGATGCGGCCCCAAAGTGCTGCCCCAGCAAATGTGCATCCGCATCCGCTCCGGCGCAATGTCCGCCACCGCATAGTTCAACGCCGCCACGTGCATCGCCGCCACTTCCCGAAACTCCTCCAAAGTCAAGTGAGCAAAAATCTGATGGCGGCCCAACGCCAAATCCGGGCAGTCCAATTGCAGCAGAAACCCGGCATCCACAATGGCTTGATATTGCCGTTTCATCACTTCCGCCAGGGCGTACAGATATTCCTCGTCCCTGGCGTAGTATTCGTTATGCAGAAAGCGGGCAATCTGCCCCGGCGATGGCGAAGTCATAAACACTTCCTCCACTGCCATATCCGCCGTCGCCGCTTTCAGGTTGTCAATATCCTGCTCCAGTGCCGGCCAATCCGACCAGGCAATCGGCCCGGTGCAAGCCGGCCGTACTTGAAAGGGCGAGGCAAAGGGTTTCAACAGTTCCGCCAGTTCGGGAAACTCCGGGTCGCCCATTCCCAGCGGCGCACTTTCCCCGTCAAAACCGGTCAGCCGGTCTTTCACATACACCGTATAATCCACCCGCCCCTGCTCCCCGTCATTGATAACATCCAGCCCGACCGCCGCCTGCCGCGCCGCCACTTCCCCCACGGCGTCCCGCACCGCGGCGTCGAGGTCCGCCCGCTGCGGCAGCCGGGACTGCTGCTCCTCGACCAGCAAATCCAGCATCCCCCGCGGCCGCGGCAAACTGCCGGTGTGCGTAGTCAGTATCCGCTCAACACTCCGCTTCATAACCGCCTCCCGGCAAGTCCAGTTGGTTAGAATGAATGGTGTCCTCAGTTCCCCGCCATTGTAGCAGGAATAACTATGCTTAACTACTTAGGAATAACCGCCCCTTATATCCGCAAACGCCGCAGCGTCGGCCGCCACACCCCCAGCACCAGCGTACACCCCAGACACAAACCCGCCCCGCCCGCCAGCGCCGCCGGCCAACTCACCCAATCCGCCACCAACGCCATCGGCAGCGACCCGATGAACATAAATCCGGCCGACACATACCACAAACTCATCACCCGCCCTTGCAACTCCGGATTCACCGTCAACTGCAATACCGTCGTCCCCAACGAAATGTAGCCGTTGCTCCCCAGCCCCACAAACAGCAGGATAATCCACGAAAGCCAGTACCATTCCGACCAGGCAAATATAAACAGGCTCACCCCAAAGGTCATAATAAAGCCCAGCAGTAGCCAGTTCTTGCCCCGGGCGTTGCCCAACGCTGCCAAAACGATGTTGACCAGCAGCGACCCGACCCCGGCCGCCGTTATCAGCAATCCGGCTTCCCCGGCGCCGCTGCCCAGCGCTTCCCGGGCAAAAGCCGGCATTACCTGAATATGCGGCATCCCAAAGAACCCGAAAGCGAACCCCATCCCGATAACCGTAAAGACCACCGGCGTTTTGCGGAAATAGTCCAATCCGGCCCATAAATCCCCCAGCACATTGGCCCGCCGCGCCGGCCGGGTCTGCTCTACATCCCGCATCAGCAGGATAAACCCCACCGACAGCAAGTAGCAGAGGGCGTTAAGGTAAAGGGCGGAGCCAATATCGAGCAGTTCAATAACGCCGCCGGCCACCGCCGGGCCGACAATCCGCCCGGTATTCAGCACCGCCGAGTTCAGCACCACGGCGTTCATTATGTCTTCCCGCCCTACCAAGTTGACCACAATAGCGAGGCGGGTCGGCATATTAACCGTGTGCAACGTCCCCATCAGAAAAGCGGCGGCGTAAATGTGCCAGACCGCCACCAAGTCCGTAACCGTCAAAGTAGCAATCACCAGAATGATGACCGCCACGCCGCTTTGCGCCGCCAGCAGCAGCCGGCGCCGGTCAATGCGGTCGGCAATAATGCCGCCCAGCAGCACCAGGGTAAGGTTGGGAATCCCGTAGAAAAAGATGACCAGACCCAGTTGGGAAACCGAGTCGGTACGCTCCAGTACCAGCCAGCCCAAGGCCAGAAACTGCATCCCTTGGCCCACCGCCTGCCCAGCGGCGCTGTACCAGAACCAGCGAAAGTTGGGGTAACGCAAGGCCCGAAAAGTTGGCAGCGGGGGCAGCGCCGCCTTAATCCGTGCCGTCAGTCGGGCCATCTAATTCCTTTGCGCCCGGATTTATTTCCGCTCCCGGCCCCGCCGGCCTCAGGGCTTCCCCAGTCAACTCCGGGAACGCCGGTAGCGGGGCGTCAGACCCGCAGCCTCCGCTTGCAGCAGTAGGTCAACGGCATTAGCCGCCCGCCGTTGCCGCGTTTCCGGCCGCTTGCCTTCCCCAATATAGTCGGCATATTCCTTCTGATGGGAAAAGGACAGCCGGGCAAAGACAGACTGGGCGGCGGCATTAGCTTCCAGGGCTTGGGACAATTCCTCCGGCAACTCGACAGACCGGGGACTTTCATCCCGCTCTAGGGCCTGTTGACAAACCTTAAAGTGCCAGCTGGCGATTGACCGCCGGCCAGCCCCCGGGGTTCTGGCCGGTTTCCTTTTCCCGCATTGCTACTACCGTGGCCACCAAGCAAAGGGTTGCCGCGTACATTTCGCCCAACTTGCAGTAGCGCGTCGCAATTCCCCGATACTCCTTGAGGGCCGCAAAGCGGTTTTCAATCAAATGACGCAACCCATATACCGCCGGGTCGGGCCAAGCCGGCTGTCGCCGCCGGGCCCGGGAAGGTATCACCGGCCGGATGTCCGCCGCGGCCAACCAGCTACGGATCAGGTCCGTATCATAGGCTTTGTCGGCAATCAGTTCTTGGGTGGCAACCGCACCAATCAAATCTGGCAGCACCACGCATTCCGCCGCATTGCCCGGGCGCAGGACAAACTTGACCAGTCGCCCCATAGCGTCGGCCAAGGCCACCACCTTGGTATTCAGCCCGCCGCGACTCCGCCCGATGGCTTGGGCCAACCGGGATTGGTCGCGGGAGCGTCCCCTTTTGGGGCGCCAGTCCCGTGCTGATGCCCTTTGACAAAAGTCCCATCCACCATTACGGTGTCCAACTGAAGCTCGCCGGCCAAGCTGTTGAACAGCTGCTCAAAGACGCCGGCTTTAGTCCAGCGGCGGAACCGTTGATACACCGAGTTCCATTTCCCAAACTCCGGGGGCAAGTCGCGCCAAGGAGCTCCAGTGCGGGCAATCCACAGGATGCCCTCAACCGTGTTCCGATTTGCTTGCAGCGGTGGCCGGCCGCCTTTCTTGGGGTCGCCCCGCAAAGCCGGCTCCAGCCGCGCCCACTGCCGGTCGGATAACATCTTACGCGCCAAGCTATTCCCTCCTGATTAAGTTGCTGGTAATCTAATCAGGAGAAACGGGTTTGTCAACAGGCCCTAGGACAAAACTGGCCGTATCCCCCACCGTTACGCCGGCCTTGTCCCGCAGTTCCTTGTTCACCACCAGGATATGCTCCCCGCCGCCCTGCGGTAGCAGCGACGACCGATAAGGAATCCCGTTAATCGTGCCTTTCACCGCCACCCGCCCCTTAACCCCGAACTCCCTTTCCACGCTGAACGGCGCCCGGATAAAAGTCCACGCCCCCGCATATCCGGCCGTTCCAAAGTCGCCTCAAACTGATAATCCGGCATAAAGAACCGCCATCCGCCCCTGAATTCGCAACCGGGATTTTACCCATCCGGCCAGCCCGCTACAAGCCATCATCCCACCCCCTACTGCACAAACCGGTGAAACACCTCCTCCTCCGTCAACGACTCCCGCCCGAACCACCGGTCTTCGATGGCTTGGTAAATATCCGCCAACCCGGCCGTAATCCCGTCAGTAACCTCAATCACCCGTTCCGGCGCCTCCAGCCCGGCATCCTCCACCGCCTCCAGTTCCATAATCACCCCGGATATGGCCCGAATCAATTCCACCGGCGCCACTTGCGTCGCATTCATCCGCGCCTTGACCAGAGACTGCAACGCCGCCGAAGCCGGATTCCGCAGCAGAATTTCCCCGGCCGCCGACCCCGGGGCGTCCACCGCAACCCCCAGCGTATCCGCAACCCGGCCCAAAGCGGCGGCAAAATCTCCACCATCGTCCCCGGCCGCCAGCGTCTGCCGCGCCGCCCCGTTCACCGAACGCGACACACTTTCCGCCCGTTCCAGCCACCGCCCCAGCCAAATCAGGTTATACACCCGCGAATCCGTCAGCCAACTCCCCGGCGAAACCGCCAAAGACCGCGGTTCCATCAATTCAACCATAGCTGCGCCCCCTCTAACCGGTATTCCTGTTGTCAATCAAGCTCTGGGCATCCTCAAAGGACAAGCCCGCGCCCTCCAGTTGAACTTGCGCCTGCACCCCGGCCAGCCACCCGGAACCCCGGGAAACAAAAGAACCCTCTACCGGCGCCGCTTGGGTATAGTCCCGCCCCACCGCAAACTTAATCAAATCGCCGCCCCACACCAGCGACTGCCCCCGGGTCGGATCCGCCGGCAGCCAGCCCAATTCGGGATGCAAAAACTCCACCCAAGCGTGGGTTTCCCCCACCTGCGTTGCCAGCAGCCCGCTGACATAGCGGGTCGGGATACCCAAAGCCTTCAGCAGCCCCAAAGCCAGATGCGCCATATCCTGGCAAACCCCCTCCCCGGCCGCTAGCACTTGGCTGGCCGTGGTCGCTACCGTCGTGCGCGATGGCACATACTGAATGTTCCGATACACCCATTCCACCACCCGGGACACCGACTCCATCAACCCCTCGGCGTCTCCCTGAATTTCCCGGGCCGTGTTAATCAAACTCTCCGGGTCCACCAACGGCGTCGGGGTCAGAAACTCCGCCACCGCCAAATCATAGTCCAACCCGCGCAAAGCCATTTCCGGCGGCGCCGCCGGCGGCCGGGCAATCCGCACCGCCCCAATCGCCAGAATGGTGAACTCCCGATGCGGCGCCGTTACCCTTACCCGGTGCGTCGGGTTGCCGTAGGCGTCCCGGAACTGCGCCGGACGACTGGCTGGCATCGTCATCAACGCCGTATTGACTGGCTTCTGGTAAGCGTCCGCATACGCCGACAAGCGCAGAAAGTTATCATTCTGCACCACCACATCCGTATAGTGGTAGCGGGCCGCATAGGCATAGCTGGCCACGGCCGCGCCATCCCTCAGCGCACCACCCATGTCGGCTTGCATAACCCACCTGACGAGTTGTTGGTAATCCGGCTGTTCGCCCGGGCCACCCGGGTCAGCCCCCCGGGAAAGGCCGTCGCCTCCCCCCGCCCGTTCTGCACCGCAAACACCCGCAGGTCAATATACCGTTCCTCAAACCGGCCGCTGCTCTCGTCAAAAACCAGATGACGGGAAAAATCCAGCGTCTCCTGCGCGATAAACGCCCGCGGCGACTCGATTATATGCCGGGCCAGGTTGTTCCGGTAGTTCCCCCCCAAGTCCGGCATAATATAAACCCCGATGCCCCCATACCCCTGCCGGGTTTTCACCACCAGCTTATCCAGATTTTCCAGCGCATACTTGCGGCTGCCGGCATCCTGCAAATCATAGCTCACCGCCTGATCCAGAATCGGCTCCTCCCCCAAGTAATGCCGTATCATCTCCGGCACCCACTTGAACACCAGTTTGTCATCCGCCGCGCTGGTCCCCATCCCGTTCACTAATACCACCTTGCCCTGCAAGTAGGCATCCGTCAGGCCGGGAACGAATATCTCCAAATCCTCCACCCGGCGATAGATTAAATCCACCGCTATGTCCCCGTCCAGCGCCTTCACCCACACCCGCCCGTCCGGCCCCACATACAAGTCCGAACCTTCCACCAGCGGGATACCCAGCAGCTCGCTCAGGTACCGATGCTCGAAAAAAGCCGCCCCGAACTTGCTATCCGTCAGCAGAACGCAAACCGGGTTTTCCCGGTCGCACAGGGAAGTGAACAAGTCCCCATAGGTCGCATTGATGTCATAAGGAACTATCTCATACCCCGCCGCCACCTCCGGCAACACCCGTTGCCCGATCTCCACCGCCTTTAACTGGTAGCTAATGCCCGACGGAATCCGCAGGTTGTCCTCCAGTACCACATATCGCCCGTCCTCCAGATGTACCAGGTCAATCCCGTAAATGTGGACAAAGGTATCTTTGGCCGGCCGAAACCCCTGATAATCCGGGTAGTAATACTGACAGGAATAAATTACATCCTCCGGAACGATGGGCTGACTCCCGTTATACAGGTCGAGGAGAAAGCAGTTCAACGCCTTCAGCCGCTGCTCCACCCCGGCACCGATAACCGCCCACTCCCCTTGCCGAATGATGCGCGGTATCCAGTCGGTCGGCGTAGTGCGAAAAGTCTTGGGATCCAGCAGAAAGGAAAAGGCGTCCAACGCCGCCGCCCGCTTCGCCGCCCCCCAGCGGCTCCGCATCTCCTCCAGCCCCATCCCTTCCAGCGCGGTCATCGCCGCCGCATAGTTGACATTGACCAAACCCTCCCCGGTCAGATACTCACTGCAAGCCGTTTCCGCAGCCGAAGTTAGCGGTATCATAAACCATCCTTCGCCGGCTTTTCTTTGTCCATCCCGCGCCGGTTAAGACCATTCTAGCCCCATCCGGTTAAACTTTTGTTACCAACCGGTTACAATCGGATTACGCCCGGCACCGGAAACGCAAGGGTAGCAATTGCCGGGCGGCGCTATTTTGTATTGGCAACCCTTATAATCGACCCTCTCCCGGCCGCCCGCGCCAACCGTCCAAGGCCGCAAACCCGGCCGAACCCCGCCGCAACCACCCCTTGTAATATGTTAAGGGCTGTGGTATATATTTGACAACTGAAACCCGCCGGGTATCCCGGCCGCGTTTCCCGCGGGAGAGCATATCCGCCCATTACGGCTTGTCTTTAAGTACCCTTTCCCTGCAAGGACCGAAACTTGCTGACCTTATTCACCACCCTGCGGCCCTTTACCGACCCGCATATCGCCACCATTCAGCGCAACGCCATCCGCAGTTGGCTGGCTCTCGACCCCACGCCGCAGGTTATCCTTATCGGCAACGAACCCGGCGTCCCCGAAATCGCCGCCGAGTTTTCCCTTTCCCACATCCCCCAAGTGGAATGTGACCGGCGCGACATACCCCTCCGCTCCTCCCTCTGTCAACTGGCCCGGGACGCCGCCCACTATGACCGCCTCTGCATCATCAACGGCGATATAATCATCCTCGACGGCTTTTACGAAGCCTTGAACGCCATTTCCCTGCCCCAGTTTATCGCCGCCGGCCAGCGTTACAACCTCCCGGTCACCACCGAAATCGACTTTGCCGCCCCGGATTGGCGCGACCGCCTGCGCGCCCAAATCAAACAATCCGGCGAACTCTTTATCCCCTCCGCCATCGACTACGCCGTCTATCCCAAAAGCATCAACCCGCCCATCCTGCCGCCCTTCTCCGTAACCGCTCCCGGCTGGGATCCCTGGTTCCTCTTTCAGCACCAGCAGCGCGGCATCCCCGTAGTCAACATCGGCCCCCGCGTAACCGTCATCCACCAGAACCACGAAACGCCCCGGCAAACCGCCCGCAAACAAAACGACTGGCGACGGGATGATACCGCTATGGCAACCCTGCGCCAGGCCGGCGGTTTTTCCAGTATGATTTCCCTGCGCGAAGCCGACTATATCGTAACCGCCGCCGGCTTGCAGCGGCCGCCCTGGGCCAACCGTCTCCTCTCCCGCCTCTCCCGCAACCGGGCTTGGCGTGGCGCCTTGGGCTTCCGCCGCCAGTTAAAAATGCGCTACCTCAGCGGCGCCGGCCTTATCGGATAATCCGCCAATGAAAACCGCTTTGATTACCGGCGTAACCGGCCAGGACGGAACCTATCTGTCCCAACTGTTGCTGGAAAAGGGTTACACCGTCCACGGCCTCCGGGTTTTCGGCGACCTCCGCGAACCCGACCCTCGCGTCATCCTCCACTACGGCGACCTCACCGACGCCACCAACCTCATCCGCATCGTTCACGAAGTCCGCCCCGATGAAATCTACAACCTGGCTGCCCAAAGCCAGGTCGCCGTCTCCTTCGAGACCCCCGAATACACCGCCAACGCCGACGCCCTCGGCGTCCTCCGCCTCCTCGAAGCCATCCGCATCTGCGGCCTTGCCGAGCAAACCCGCTTTTTTCAGGCTTCCAGCTCCGATATGTTCGGCAAAGCCGTCGAGCGTCCGCAGAGGGAAACCACTCCCTTTTACCCCCGTTCCCCCTACGCCGCCGCTAAAGCCTACGCCCACTGGATAACCGTCAACTACCGAGAATCCTATCGCATCTACGCGTGCAGCGGCATCCTTTATAATCACGAATCCCCCTTGCGCGGCGACACTTTCGTAACCCGCAAAATCACTCGCACCCTCTCCCGTGTTAAAGTAGGGTTAGAGCAATGCCTCTACCTCGGCAATATGGACGCCCAACGCGATTGGGGCCACGCCAAAGATTATGTCCGCGCCGAATGGATGATGCTCCAGCAGCCCGACCCGGAGGATTATGTCATTGCCTCCGGCCAGCTCCATTCCGTCCGCGACTTCGTAGCCGCCGCGGCCGAAGTTCTGGAAATACCCCTCGAATGGCACGGTCAGGGCGTAGCCGAAACCGGCATTGACGCCACCACCAGCCAAACCATCGTACGCATTGATGAAAAGTTCTTTCGACCCGTCGAACCCCAATCCCTCGTCGGCGACACCACCAAGGCCCGCCGGCAATTGGGCTGGCAGCCGGAAATCGGCTTCAACGAACTGGTAAAGGAAATGGTAGCAGTGGACTTGCCCCTGGCCCAGGACGCCGCCCGCCAGCAGTAAGTCCGGATCCCTGACCCGCAGCGAAGTTAGAATTAGGGGAGTTAGGCAATGAAACCGGAAACCGCTATGGACCAAGACGCGTCAATTTTCGTAGCCGGCCACCGCGGCTTGGTCGGTTCCGCCATTACCCGCCGCCTGGCCGAACTCGGCTTTACCAACCTCATCAAACGCACCCGCGCCCAACTGGATTTGCGCGACCAGGCCGCTGTCGAACGCTTTTTCAGCGACGAACAGCCCCAGTATGTCTTTCTCGCCGCCGCCAAAGTCGGCGGCATCGTCGCCAACGACACTTGGCCTGCCGATTTCATCAGCCAGAACCTCCAAATCCAGACCAATGTCATCGACGCCGCCTATCGCCACGGCGCCGCCAAGCTCTGCTTCCTCGGCTCCAGCTGCGTCTATCCCCGCATGGCTCCCCAGCCCATCACCGAGGACTCCCTCCTGACCAGCGAACTGGAAACTACCAACGAATGGTACGCCGTCGCCAAAATCGCCGGCATCAAAATGTGCCAGGCTTACACCCGGCAGTACGGCTTCAACACCATCTCCCTGATGCCCACCAACCTTTACGGCCCCGGCGACAACTTCGACCTCGAATCTTCCCATGTCATCCCCGCCCTCCTCCGCAAGTTCCACCAGGGCAAACTCGACGGCGACCCTTCCGTCCCCGTCTGGGGTTCCGGCCGCCCTCGCCGCGAATTCCTTTACATCGACGATATGGCTGACGCCGCCTGTTTCCTGATGCAAAACTACAACTCCCCGGAAATCATCAACGTCGGCGTCGGCGATGATGTCTCCATTGCCGAACTGGCCGCCACCATCGGCCAAGTAGTCGGTTTCGAGGGCGAAATCGCCTTCGATCCCACCCGGCCCGACGGCACCCCTCGCAAACTCCTCGATATGACCAAGTGCCACCAACTCGGTTGGAAAGCCCGCACCAGCCTTGCCGATGGCTTGCGGACTACCTACGACTGGTACCTGAAAAACTACGCCGCCGTTGCCGTCTAACCCCAATATGCTATAATTGGGCCAAATAACCCGGCTCAACGGCGGCCTTTCCGATTATGGCAGAACCCGTACACACCCACGAGCGGCTGACCGGCGGTGCGCCCCTTGCCGAAACTTCCAACCGGATTTTCGGCATCAGCTTTGCCGCCGTCTTTACCATCATTGCTCTGCTGCACCTGTTTGTCCGGGAAAAGGACTACTGGTGGTACTTCGCCATCATCGCCGCCGTTTTCTTGCTGCCGGCCCTGCTCAAACCCGAACTCTTGGGGCCGCTCAACCGCCTCTGGCATCGGATACGCTTGGTACTGAACCGCATCATCGCCTTCCTGGTAATGGCCCTGCTCTTCTATGGCGTAGTATTGCCCACCGGCATTATAATGCGCGCTCTGGGCAAAGACCTGTTGCGGTTGCGCTACAACCGAGACGCCGCCAGCTACTGGCTCCCCCGCGACCCGCCCGGGCCGGAACCCGAAACCATGCAAAACCAATTCTGAGGTCGCCGAAGTGCTGTCTTTCCTCTCTGAATTCTGGGCCTTTATGCTGGCCCGCAAAAAGTTCTGGCTCCTTCCGGTCATCGTTATGGCCCTGCTCTTGGGCGGCTTGGTCGTCCTCAGCACGACCAGCCCGGCCGCGCCCTTCATCTACACCATCTTTTAGCCATGCGTATCCTCGGCTTGTCGGCCTTCTACCACGACAGCGCCGCCGCCCTCGTCGTCGACGGCCGCATCCTTGCCGCCGCCCAGGAGGAACGCTTTACCCGCAAAAAAAATGACGCCGGCTATCCCCAAAATGCCATCGACTACTGCCTCCAAGCCGGCGGACTATCTCCCGCCGACCTTGACCGGGTAGTCTTTTATGACAAGCCCTTTCTCAAGTTCGAGCGACTCCTCGAAACCTATGTAGCCTTTGCCCCCCGCGGCTTCCGCTCCTTCAGTATGGCCATCCCCCTCTGGGTCAAGGAAAAACTCTTCCAGAAAGACCTGCTCCGCCGCCGCCTCAAAGCCCTCGACCCGGCCGTGGACTGGAACCACAAACTCCTCTTTACCGAACACCATCAATCCCACGCCGCCAGTGCCTTCTACCCTTCTCCCTTTCCCGACGCCGTAGTCTTGACTATGGACGGCGTCGGCGAATGGGCCACCACTTCCGCCGCTGTCGGCCACGGCAACCGCCTTGAAATGCTCCGGGAAATCCACTTCCCCCACTCCTTGGGCTTGCTCTACTCCGCCTTCACCTACTACACCGGCTTTGCCGTCAATTCCGGGGAATATAAACTGATGGGGTTGGCCCCCTACGGCCAACCCCAATACGCCCCGGCCATCCTCGACCACCTCATCGACCTGAAATCCGACGGCACCTTCCGCCTGAACCTCGACTACTTCGACTACTGCACCGGGCTGAAAATGACCGGCCGCCGCTTTGCTGAACTCTTCGGCGGCCCGGCCCGCCAACCCCACGAACCCCTCGAACAGCGTCACATGGATTTAGCCGCCTCCATCCAAACCGTCCTCGAGGAGGCCGTGCTGCGCCTGACCCGTTCCCTCCGCGCCGAAACCGGCATCCCCTACCTCTGCCTGGCTGGCGGCGTCGCCCTCAACTGTGTCGCCAACGGCAAAGTATTGCGCGACAGACAGTTTGAGAACATCTGGATTCAGCCGGCCGCCGGGGACGCCGGCGGCGCCCTCGGCGCCGCCCTGGCCGCCAGCCACGGCCTCTTTGACCAACCCCGTCCCTCCATCACTGCGGAAACCGGCCGGGACGCGATGCACGGCGCTTACCTCGGCCCAGAGTTCAGTCACGACGAAATCTGCCAAACCCTCGACGCCGCCGGCGCCAACTACGCCGTCCTTTCCGACCGGGAACTCATTGACGCCACCACCACCGCCCTGGCTGACGGCAAAGCCATCGGCTGGTTTCAAGGCCGTATGGAATTCGGACCGCGCGCCTTGGGCAACCGTTCCATCCTGGCCGACGCCCGTTCCCCCACCATCCAGCAAACCCTAAATTTGCAGGTAAAAGAGCGCGAATCCTTCCGCCCCTTTGCCCCCAGTGTCCTGCGCTCCGCCGTAGCCGACTGGTTCGACCTCAACGCCGACAGCCCCTATATGCTACTCGTCGCCGGCGTCAAATCCGAACACCGCAAATCTGTGGAAAACGCCCTTTCCGGCGTCGACCGCGTCCGGGAAGTCCGCTCCGCCATCCCGGCAGTAACCCATATCGACTACTCCGCCCGGGTCCAGACCGTCCACCCCGAAACCAACCCCCGCTACCACGCCCTGCTCACTGCTTTTGCCACCCGCACCGGCTACCCCGTCATCGTCAACACCAGCTTTAATGTCAACGAGGAGCCTATCGTCTGCACCCCTCACGATGCCCTCCGCTGCTTCACCGCCGCCGGCCTCGACTGCCTGGCTATCGGCAACTGCTTCCTCAACAAAGCGGAACAAACCGCTTCCCCAAAATCATAAGACCCGGAAACTGACCCGCTATGCCGTCTAACAGTAACCCCCCGCTGTACGCAACCCCGGCTACCCCTTCCCGAACCCGACAGGCATTGCGCCTCATTGGCTACAACGCCCTGACCATAGCCGTTCTGCTCATCATCATTGAGCTTGGCTTGCGCCTTCTCGGCTTTCAATTCGCTCTGGAACCGCCCCGTATTGAATTCGCCGGGCCCAACCCCTTTGTGCCGGAGAACCAACTCATTGCCGACCCCGAATTGCTTTGGGTTCCACCCGAATACCCAGCCCGCATCGCCGCCGCTCAAGCCCAACAACCTTCAATAGTTTTTATGGGCGACTCCTGTACCTTTTACGGCAAGTACGATGAAAAACTGCAATCAATAATCTCAGCGCGCCACCCCGGCAGTAATTTCACCTATATGAACCTCAGCGTACCCGGGTGGAGTTCCTACTCCGGATTGCGGCAACTACAACGGGATGTCCTGCCCATCCAGCCGCGGGCCATTACCGTCTACTACGGCTGGAACGACCATTGGAACTACTTTAACCTCCAGGACAAAGACGCCGCCCGTTTTCTTAACCCGGAAAGCCCTTCCCGGCTGACCGCGTCCCTTTCCCGTTTTCGGACCACCCAACTCGTCAATAAAGCCTTCCTTGCCATTAAGGAACGCTCCGATGGCCCCAGCAAGGAACGGGTTTCCCTGGCCGACTTCCGCGCCAACCTCAGCCAGATGGTTCGCATCGCCCGCGACAACGACATCATCCCCATACTGCTCACCGCCCCCACTTCCCACCAACTCGGGCAGGAACCGCCCTACTTGACGACCAAGCACTTTCTGACCAATCTCGAGGATTTAGTGCCGCTGCATCAGCAGTATGTCCAAGCCGTCCGCGCAGTAGCCGCCGCCGAAAACGCCCCGCTGATTGACCTTTACCAGGAATTCAACCAACTGCCCCGGCAAGACCTCGAGCGGCTTTTCCAAGGTGACGGCATTCACTTGCGGCCCGCCGGATCCCAATTTATAGCGGAATCAATTGACCGGCAACTTACCCAAGCCGGCCTCTACCCGCAAATAATCGGAGTTGGGGAAAAGAAGTGAAAAGGAGGAAATCTCTGGTGGGCCTGGATGGACTCGAACCAACGACCTCGGTCTTATCAGGACCGCGCTCTAACCGCCTGAGCTACAGGCCCCCACCCGGAGCGTCAAAAGCTGACTACCCCATTATAACAAGCCACCACTGATGTGGCAAGGGGTTTTCCGCCCGGTTCCGTTCTGGTTGATTTTCAGTTTTACGATATTAGTGAAAACCTACGATCATCCACAAGAACGGAACTCTCATGCTGCTTGTTGAGTTGCCGCCGGGCAACCTATGACCGCCAGGGCCCGGTTCACTTCGGCCAGCCGGGTGTTGTAGTCCAGCAGCAGGAGTTTGGCGGCGGCCTTTTTAGTGATGCCCAACCGCCGGGCCAAGTCGGTGGTGGTGATGTTCTGTTCCCGCATTGCGGTATAGAGGTCGAGTTGGGCGGCGATAAGGGGCTGGACGCCAACCAGTTCCTGCCCCTCGACCCAGGGGCTGGGAGTGGGCAGTTCCTCGTTGCCGTCAATGTAGATGCTCAAAGCCACTACCAGAGCATCCTCAGCCATAATGATGGACTCCTTGAAAGTTTTGGCTCCGGTCGCGCCCCGGGGCAGGTCGGGAAAAGTAACCACGAAGCCGCCGTCATTTTCATACTCGTCCAGAGTAAAGTCGCAGGGAAAGATATATTTCACTTTAGAACTCCCTGGGGTCGATTTCCAAGTCTTTCAGAATCTTGAAATGCGTCCCGGTGCGGATTTCGCCTTGCGGTACGAATGTGGTATGGCTGCCAATGGACAGCTTGCCGTGGCTGCCCTTGCCCGGCTGAGGGTCAAAGTAATACCCAAGGTGATGACGGCGGGCGTAGTGGCGGGCCCGGCGCAGGAACTCGTTGCGGTTCATTGGGCTATTCTAGCCGGCGATGGACAAGGTGTCAAAGGCGTTGGCACTGGCCGGTTTTGTCCCCCGGGTTGCCGTGACAACCCGGGGGACTGATGCTTTAGATACTGGCTTCGCGGCGGTGGATGCCGGTGGCGCCGCTGGGGCGGTTGCTGCGCTGTTCCTCGATTTGGGGAGTGCCATCCAGTTCGGCGCAGCGTACCTCGAAGGTGTGGTCGCCGGCGGCAAAGGGCCAGTCGTAACGCCAGATAACCCAAGTGGTTTCGGACAGGGGCGTACGGAGTTGGGCGTCCTGCCAAGGGCCGCCATCGACCCGCACCTGCACTTTAGAAATGCCGCGGGCGCCGGCAAAGGCGATGCCACCCACCGGCACCAGTCGCTGCCCGTCCTGGTCGCTGACATTCCGCACGGCTACGGTGTCAATGACCGAGGTGGCTTTGACTTGGGCCACTTCGTCCCAGCCGCGTTCGACCCAATAGCCTTCCCGGTACTGGTCGGTTACTTCGATGGAGACAATCCACTTGGGCTGTTTCATCCCGTAGCGGTCGGGGAGCCAAATCCGCAGGGGAAAGCCATGGTCGAAGGGCAGGGGTTCGCCGTCCCAAGCGTAGCAGAGCATAATCCGCTCGTCGGAGTTAATCAGGTCGAGGGCGACGGTTTCATAGAACCCGTCGGCGGATTTGATGACCAGATAGCGGGCGTTGTCCAGAGGCTGCCAGTCAGCCAACAAGGTTTGCAGGCTGACGCCCGTCCACCAAGTAGTGCTAATCAGGGTGGTGCCAATGCGCCCGGAGATGCAGGAGAGGGTTACATACTGGTCCCGGGAGGGGTAGCCGCGGATCTGCTCGATGGTCATTTCCATCGGATTGGCGACCAAGCCGGTGATGGGCATAGTCCAGTTGGAGATGTCAATAAAGGTGGGTTCGGTGCGGAGGAAAACTTGGTAGTGGTCTTCGACCGGGGTATATTCCGGGCGGGTGCCGGGGACCGGCGTTACCGGGTCGCCGTCATTGGGCAAGGGGCGGCGCGGCATTGGCGGCATTGTAGTGTCCACCGCTTGGTCGAAGCGGCTGCGTTCGTTCTGGTTCAGCACCATCCCCAAGCCGGCGCCGGCTACGGTGATGGTGGCAGTGGTCGCGCCGAGGCGGACGAGGAACTGGCGGCGGTTGAGAACATTGGCGGCGCGGATTTCACCGTTGACAGTAATCACGGACGGGCCGGAGGTGCGGCGGTACAGGTAGCCGGCAGCCACTCCCCAAGCCAGGAACATGGCCAGCAGCACGATAGCCGTTACCAGCGGATTCATCGTGGATTGGCCCATCGGCAGGCTGACGATAATCATTGGCAGGCCAAAGATGACGCCGATAAGCAGGCCGGGGAGGGGTTGGGATAGCGGGCCGTCGCCGAAAGAGGGTGCCGAGTTGTCGCCGTCCCGGAGTTTGCGGGTCAAGAAAAAGAGGGCGCAAACCGCGATGCCAATGCCAAAGAACATCAGGATAGCGCCCATCTGTTCGCCGGTTTTGGCGGCGGCGGCTACGCTGAACCCGGCCAGTCGCAAGCCGTCAATCATCAGGTCAATGCCGAAAGTTACCAGCGGCCCGGGCAGTTCCCGGGCAATCCAGTCAAAGAGGGCAAAGGGGGTAAAGGGCAAGTCCAGCAGCTTGTCCGCCAGATACATCAGCCCAATCAGGGGGGCGGTCAGCAGCGCGCCGGCCAAGGCCCCGAACCCCAGGCTGGGCAGCAATTTTTTCATCGCCAATCTCCTAAACATCCGGGAGTGGAATGGAACGGCAAGTTTGCCCGGTTACTACGCCGGGATGATGATACAGGATTTATGCGGGTGGGTAAATGCCGGGGGAAACAATTTTAAGAGTAACAAAATAAGCGAATCTGCTCGCTATATGGGCTTGACTGAATTGCTAAGTTAAATTATAATCCGAAACCGAAAGAGGGCAACCCGCCCCAATGGGAGATTGAAAATGTCGGTGGAAGTAGCAATCTGGCGTATCGACGACGTGAACGTTGAGCCTATTCCGTTCGGTGGAATAGACTACGAAGCGCGGCTCCAGCAAATCATAGCCGCCGACATCTCCATAGTCGATCCCGACCTGATGGTGATTGGTCGGGAAGTCGCCACTGCCTACGGCGGGCGCATTGACATCCTGGCGATGGACGCCTCGGGAAACTTGGTAGTGGTTGAACTGAAGCGGGATAAAACCCCGCGGGAGGTTGTTGCTCAAGCCCTGGACTACGGCTGTTGGGTTAAGGGTGTTACTACCGACGAAATACGCCGTACGTTCATCGAGCACCAACGACGCTCTCCCCGTGCAGACAATCCGATGGGGATTGAGGAGGCTCTCAAAGAAAAGTTCAACGATGTCCCCGATGAATTCAATTCGGCGCACCGGTTGGTCATCGTTGCTGCGGAACTTGACCCGGCTACCGAGCGCATAGTCACCTACCTACAGGAGGAGTACAGGGTTGATATAAATGTGGTGTCCTTTCGCGTATTTCGAGACGGAGAACGCCAGTATCTGACCCGTGCTTGGCTGAAAGAACCGACCTTGATCCAGTCCGAGGCATCTCATCGCGCCGGCTCTAAAGGGGAATGGAACGGCGAGTTTTACTTCACTTTTGGAGAAGGAATACATAGGAGCTGGAACGACACGAAGCGATATGGGTTCGTGAGCGCCGGGGGCGGCAACCGATTCGTAAGTCCCCTTAAAATGCTCCAACTTGGCGCTCGGATATGGGTGAACGTACCCGGTAGGGGGTACGTAGGCGTTGGCGAGGTTACTGCTGAGGCTGTCCGGTATGACCAGTTCAGCGTTCATAAGGACGGCAACTTAATTCCGATAACCGAAGTTGAGCTTGAAACTCCGGAAGCGTTTGACGAGGAGTATGGGCAGCACTTCGTAGGAGTTAAATGGGATAAGGCGGTTGACCTCGACGCGGCAGTCAGAGAGCAAGGTCTCTTTGGCAACCAGAACACGGTTGCCCAGCCGCGTTCTCCCAAATGGGATTTCACCGTCGAGAGACTTAAATCTCTTTGGGAAATACCGTAAGTTTCACAGCGGGCCGGGGTTTAACCCGGCCCGCTAACTTCCATCGGTTAATAGTTCATTTTCACCCCCGCGCGCCGGTGTAAATTATTTCCCGGCCGTTGCGGGGCTGGATGGGGCGGTGGTTAAAGCCGTGGTGGAGGGCGGCGATGCGGTTGGCTTGTTCTTGGGACAGGGCGCGGATTTCCCGCAGCACAATCCAATCCACCGGTTCGGAGCAGGGCGGGGTGGTCAGGGAGCCGGTGTAGCGGTAGTAGCCCAAATCGGTCGGCACCAGGGCGGCGGCGTTGAGGTCAAAGCCGGTTTCCCGGATTTGCTCCGGTTCGGGGTAGGCGTCGAGCAATGCCTGCACTACCGGGTCGGGGTCGCCGAGGCGGAAAAGCTGACCGACTACGGCATAGTCGCCGGCGGAGTTGCGGTGTACCAAGTGCAGCTCGGCGGCGAAAAGCTTCCGGTCAACCCGATGTTCCGCTTGGATATGAAGGTGCATCGCTTTCAGTTCGTAGGCATTGCCGCTGATGGCGATGGCGTTGCCGGGCGGGTATTCCACATCGGCGATGCGGCCGTTGTGCCGGATGGCTTGGGCGTTGCCGCTGTAGGCAAAGGAAAGGGGCGGCGCCGCCGGGTCGGTAGTATAGCCGGTCAAGGCAATGGGGGACTGGTTAAGGCCGGCGGCGCACAAAGCATAGTCCGGGGAAAGGTCAGCCCAATGGTTGGGCGCGCCGGGGCCGCTGTAGCTCCAGGGTACGCCGCTATCCATCGCCAAGCCTCCGGGGTCAGACTAATGCGGGGGCCGCCGGCCGGGCGTACCGGCTACTCCGGGATCCGCAGCTGTACGCCGGCTTTTTCCTCCTGGAGCTTGGAGACGGCGTCGGAGTCCTCGCCGCCCCAGCCGCGGCCCATCGCTTCGACGTGTTTCTGGTCGATAAGATTCGCCAAGTCCAGGGGGATGCCATATTCCCGGCCCAAGTCGGTGCCGAGGCGCACATCTTTGGCGGCCAGGGCGGTGGCAAAGCCGGGCTCGAAGTTGCCCCGGAACAGGTAGCGGGGGAATTTTTCGACGATGCGCTTGTTGCCGCCGGAACTGTTGGCGATAACATCAGCCAGCACGGCCAGGTCAACGCCGGCTTTGACGCCGAGGGTGAGGGCTTCGGTTACGAGGACGCCGATGCCCATACTGAGCATATTGTTGCAGATTTTGCAGACCATGCCGTTGCCGATGGGACCGCAATAGACGACATGGCTGCCGATGGCGTCTAGGGTGGGCTTCATCCGGTTAAAGATGGCTTCGTCGCCGCCGACCATTACGGCGAGGGTAGCGGCAGCCGCGCCATAGACGCCGCCGCTGACCGGGGCGTCGAGGACATTAACGCCCCGGGCGGCGCAAACTTCGTGGATGCGCCTTATCATAGTGGGGGAGTTGGTGGACAAGTCCATATAGACGGCGCCGGCGCTGGCGCCTGCGAGGATGCCATTTTCGCCCAAAACTACGGCTTCGACATCCCGAGGGACGGGCAGAGAGGTGAGGGTTACAGCGTTGCCGGGGACGCATTGGGCGGGGGTGTCGGCCCATTCAGCGCCCATTTCCAGTAGGTTGGTGGCGGCTTCCCGCCGCAGGTCGTGGACGGTAAGCTGATGCCCGGCTTTGATGAGGTTGGCGGCCATAGGGTTGCCCATATTGCCCAAGCCGATAAATCCGACTTTCATTGCTGGTGCGCTCCTTTATGGTCGGGGGAATGGGGTTTGCGGGGGATTATATCATTGATTGGGGGGGATGGGGGCGGCGGTGGGTGATAGGAATGGAGAATTAGGAATTGGGGGGATGCCGGTTTTGGCGGAAACCGCGGCCGCGGTTTCCGCCTTGTCGGGAGAAGGGTTGGCAGGTCTGACCATGTGGGTTGCCTACGTCAATGGGAACTGCGGCGTACATCCAGCGAGACGTTTCCCGACCAGGCTGCCGATTACGGTTGCGCTACCTTATAGTGGCTACTGGCGCCGGTTGGTATGGTTGCCATGCCGGCGGGTTGGCCCGGTGTTGCGACCGCGGTTGACCGTTCTCCAGTCAACCTGTTTGCTCCGACTCCTGTAGGATTGGGGCGCGGTTGGTACGGCTATTGGGATTTGCCGCTGGCCGCTGCTCCGGTTGGGGATTTACGGGGCCTTAGGCCGTTCCCCGGGGGTAGGAGTGTTGAGGCGTCCGCTTTGCCGGTTAGGGCTGGCGGGGCCCACAGCGCGCTGTGTGGAGCGGTATTAAGTTTTACGGTAAGCTTAGCGTAAAGAACCCGGCGTCCCGGGGTCAGGTTAACCGTGACGGGTTTTATTATGGGGGATGGTTTGGGGGTTTGTCAAGGGGGTTTGGAAGAGAATTTCGGATGAATTTTGAGGGAGTTGGATTCCCGGTTTTGGGGGAAGGACGGGGGGGGCGCATCAGGGGGATGACGCTCCAAGGGCGGGAAGGACGGTTTGCTGGATGGGGAGACGGCGGGGGAACTTTTGTAAAAGTTCCCCCGCACCCCCTCAAAACTTTTGGATTTTGGGGAGGGCTGGTTGTTTTGAGGGTGGTTGCGGGGGCGGGGGTTTTACCAGGTGTGGGGGAAGCGGGTGTGCCAGAGGGGTTCGGCGGTGGGGACGCCTTGGCCGGTGCGGATGATGCTGATGGCGTAGCCGGGCAGGGGGACGGTGGCGATGCATTTGTCGGCGAAGCGGCCGCCGAAACGGTCAAAGTAAAAGTCGAGGTTGTCGACGCCGTGGGGGCGGTTTTCCGGGGGGAGGTCGGAGACATGGGTCGGGGTCAGTTGCAGGATGAAACGGGTGGCGGTGTCGGCGGGAGCGCACGGTTCTTTGATATAGATGATGTGGTTGGCGGTGAGATAAAGGTCAAAAAGGTCCCGGGCGACCGGTTCGCCGGCGGTGGCGACCTGGTAGTCGCGACGGTAGGCGGCGGTATCCACAGCCGGGGAGTTGGGGTCGAGGCGGCCGGACCAGAAGCGTTTTTCTCCGCCGATGCCTTGTTCGGTTTTGATGCTGCGGATGGCGTAGCCGGGCAAAGGGACGATGGCAAGGCAATGGCCGTCAATCAGGCCGCCGAAGTGCTGAAAGTAAAAGTCCATGTTGTGGTTGCTGCGCTGCTTGGATTTTTCCTTTTCGGGCAAATCGCGCCAATAGCGCGGCGTTACCCGCAGGATAAACCGCTCGGCCAAGTCGGCGGCGGTACAGGAGTCCCGGAGGTAAATCAGGTCGTGGCCGAATAGATAGAGGTCGTATTTGGTGTAAGCCACCGTCGGCGCATGGGTTTTGAGGGTGCGGTATTGGTTGCGCCGGGTGTTGGCAAGGTTTTGCAGGCGGGCCCGGGTTTGGGCGATTTTGGCGCGAATGGGGTTGGTTTCGGTAAGGCGATAGACCTGGTAGGAGCCTTGCCGGTAGCTGATTTCGACCTGGAACCAGCCTTCCCATTGTTGGAATTCGGCCGCCAGGGGGCCGGCGGCGTGGCTGGAAACCAGCCAGAGGTCGTTGACGGGCGCGGGATTGGTCAAAACGGCGTCCGTTACCAGTTGGATGCACTCCCAAGGGGGATCCCAGGTGCAGGCTACCTTGTCGCCGTAGCGGTAGTTGGGCGGGCGTTGCGGTTGGTAGTAGGTCAGCACCGGGGCGGCGCCGGCGGAGACATAGACTAAATCTTGGGGGGCGACCCGTTCCGACAGGAAAGCCAGCAGTCCGTCAACATTTTCCCGCACCAGGTAGGGGCGGTATTCTTGCAGGGTGTTGTAGCCGACTATAGCAATCAAAGCGGCAATGGCGGTCAGAGCGGCCGGGGACAGCCATTGCCGCTTGCCTAAGGCCGCTAGTTGGTGGGCGGCGGTGGTGAAGGCCAAGGCGGCGGTCAGGAACAGGGCGGGGCCGAGATGGAGGGACTGGCGGACGCCGCCATAGGGGTAGGCTTGCATTAGGGCGGCGGCGAGGACCAGCAGCAGGGCGAAGGAAAGGAGCAGCAGTACCGGCGGGAATTGGCGTTGGCGGTAAGCTGACCAGAGCAAGCCGGCTAAGGCAATCAGAAAAACCGTGGCGACTATTGCCGTGAGATGGTAGTCCAGAAGGGACCAGGATTGGGCCCGGATAAAGGCGAGCAAGGCGGGGAAGTCGGACCAGTCGCCGGTGTAGTAGTAGCCGGCTAAATAGCTGTCCGCGCCCTGGCCGCCGGCTTGCCATTGGTATTGGAGGGTAGTCCAGTAGCTGAGCCAACTGCCGGCGGCAAAGCCCAAGGCGGGGAAGGTCAGCCAGAGGCGCGGCCGGAGCCAATGCCAGAGGGGGCGCAATCGGTTAAGAACAGATGCCGGCGGCGGGTTGGGTTCGGTTATGGGGTCAAGGCCGCGGCGCCGGGCGAGGAGGGCGGTCAGTAGTACGGCAAGGCTGAACAGAGCCAAGCCGTATTGGAGGAGGGGGGCGAGAAACAGGGCGGCGCTGAGTAAAAGCAGGGCTTTTTTGCTGCCCTGCAAATGGCCGAGCAAGCCGGCAATCAGCAGGGTTGCGAGGAGGGCGTCGAGGGAGTATTCGCGCACATCCCGGGCGTGCTGGACGGCGGCGACGGATACGGTGGAAAGCAGGGCGGCGAGGAAGGCCGCCGGCCGGGGGAAACCGCAGCGGGGGAGCAGAAAGAGCAGGGCGGCTACGGTCAATAAACTGGCTGCCGCCGGCACAATCCGCAGGCTGAGGGCGGAGCTGTCCACCTTTTGTATGGCGTACAGGAACAGGGGATAGAGAATGGGGGAAGTGTTGCGCTCCCGGGTGTTGGCGAGGGCTTCGGCAAAGCCGCCGGCTACATTGTGGGCGGCGACGGCTTCGTCATACCACAGGGGTTCCGCCGGCAGTTCGTAAAAGCGGAGGGCGGCGGCGATGACCAGCAGGATCAGGGCGGCGGCGTAGTACCAACGGCGGCCCCGGCTGCCGATACGCCAACAGCGTTCAGCCCAGGTTTTCAGGGGGTGGTCGGGGGCGGCTAGGCGGGATGCGGTCATACTTTTTGCGGCGATTATTGTAGCATAACCGGCTACCGCTACGGGGAAAATTCCGCTGTCCACGCCGGTTCTTGACCGGGGATGAACTGGCCGGTGCGGAGGGCGGCGATGGGGTAATCGGGCAAGGGAACGGTGGCCAGACACTTGCCGTCGAAAATGGCGCCGCGGAGGGGAAAGGCAAAGTCACGGTTAGCGATGCCGTACCGCTGCCGCTCCGGGGGCAAGTCGGACGGGTCGGACGGTATGATATGCAAGTAGAACCGGGCGGCGGTATCCGGCGGGGCGCAGTATTCCCGGACATAGTGCAGGTTGTTGTTCTGCAAGTAGAGGTCAAAGACGGCGCGGGCGGCCGGTTCAATGTCGGTCAGAGCGGCATAGGTGGCTTGGTGTTCGGCGGTGCGGTCGAGGGCAACGGTGGTTTCCCAGAGGCGGCCGGAGCCGGCGTCCTGGCCGGTGATTAAGCCGGCGATGGGGTAGTCGGGCAAGGGGATGGTGGCCAGGCATTTGCCGTCAAAAACGGCGCCGCGCCAGGGAAAGTCAAAGTCCCGGTTGTCCACGCCGTGCGGCCGCCGTTCCGGCGGCAAATCGGCCGGGTTGGCCGGGATGAGGTGTAGAAAGAAACGGGTTTCAGTATCGGTATCGGCACAGGATTCCCGGACATAGTGCAGGTTGTTGTTCTGTAAATAGAGGTCAAAGGTGGCTTGGGCGGCCGGTGCAATGCCGGTCAAGGCGGCATAAGTGGCTTGGTGTTCGGCGGTGCGGTCAAGGGGGAAAGCGGTTTGCCACAGCCGGTTGCCGGCGTCGGATTGGCCGGTGATTAGGCCGGCGATGGGGTAGTCGGGCATAGGCATCAAGGCTAAACACTTGCCGTCAAAATGCGCTCCTTGCCGGGCAAAGTCAAAATCCTGATTGTCCACCCCATAGGGCTGCTGCGCCGGGGGCAAGTCGGCGGGGTCGGCAGGCAGCAAGTGGAGAAAGAAGCGGGTTGCGGTGTCGGAGGGGGCGCACGGTTCTTTGACATAGTGGAGGGCGTGGTTGTGGAGGTAGAGGTCAAAGACGGCGGGGGCAACGGGTGCAGTGCCGGCCAAGGCTGCTGCGGCCGACCGGTAGAGGGCGGGGCGGTCAACCGGGATGGTAGTGGACCAAGGGCGTCCCCCGTCTTGGGAGGACTGGCCGGTGCGGATGGCGGCGATGGGGTATTCGGGCAGGGTGATGGCCGCCAGACATTTGCCGTCGAACAGCTTATTGTATATGCCGAAGGTGAGGACGGAGCTTTCCCGCTCCCGCCCTTGAGACAAAGTGTCCGGGAAAGCGGGGATAATCTCCAGGAAAAACCCGGTTACATTATCGCCCGGTAAGCACGGTTCCTTGAGGTAATACAAGGTGTTTTCCCGGCGGTACAAGTCGAGGTTGAGATAGAGGTCAAATTCGCCGGGGGCGTCCGGTTCCCGGGCCCGGAGGGAGTGGTAGGTTGCCGGCAATTCCCGGGGGATTTGCGCGGAAAGCCGCCAGAGTTGGTGGCCGCCGCTGACCAGCTGCTCAATGTAACCGTGCCGGCTGGACTTCACTAATTGCCATAATGATACTTGGTAGGCCGCCGTGTTGTCGCCGCCGACTACGAGGTAAAGACGGCCGCCTTTTTGTCCCAAATCGGACAGCAGCGCCAGTAAGCCGTCCACGCTCGCGACATAGTCTTGGGTGCAGCCGTAGCGGTAATTATCCCGTTTCCCCTGATAAAACTCCATCGTCACCGATTCCCAGTGGGGGATGCACACCAAATCCGCAGCCTGCGCCTGCTGTTCCAGAAGGGCGATAATTTCCTTGATAGTAGAATAATCCGCATAGGGGTTTTTCTGTTGCAGGGCTGCTATGCCACTTAAAGCGGCCAGGGCGGCCAAGCCAGTTAGCAAAGCGGGCCGCAGTTCCGGGCGGCGGGATAAGGCCGCCAGTCGGGACGCGGCCCAAGCCAGGGCCACGCCGGCGGTCAGGAACACGATCGGCCCCAAGTAAAGGGATTGGCGGCTGCCGCCCAAGGGGTACAGTTGGAGCAGGGCGGCGCCGGCGGCTAGAGCCAGGGCGGTCAGGAAAAGCAGAATTACCGGGTCAAGCCAGCGCCGCTGCCTTGCTGCCAATAGCAACATTCCCAAAGTTATCAGGGTTAATAGCAGTACCGGGGCCGGCAGGTGGTAGTTCAGCATATACCAGATGCGGGTGGCGGCGAAAGAAAGGAGGGCAAGGGGGTCGAGGCCGCCGCTGTAGTATTGGGCGGCCAAGTAACTATCGGCGGCAAAGCCGCCGCCGGGAGACTGATGGCGCAGGGTCAGGAAGTAGCTGCTGAGGCTGCCGGTTAGAAACAAGGCTACCGGGCCAGCCAAATCCAACTGTCGTTTCAGCCAACCTAAAAGTCGGGGGGGGGGGGGGGGGGGGTATGATTGGAATGTCCGACCAGCAGCGCGGTCAGCAGGATGGCACTGCCGAACAAGACCAGTCCGTATTGGGTCAGTGGTGCCAGCAGTAAAGCTGCTCCCAACAAGGCTTTGCGTCCTGCCCGCAGATACCAGAGCAAGCCGGCAATCAGCAGTACCGCCACCAAGGTGTCAATGGAGTATTCCCGGGCGAATTGGGCGTACTCGACGGCGGCTGTGGAGAGGGTGGCTAATAGGGCCGCCAGCAAGACCGCCGGCCGGCTTACGCCCAGTCGCGGCAGCAGAAAGAGGATGGCCGCAACGGTGAGGACGCTGGCGGTGGCCGGCACAACGCGGATACTGAAGGCGGAGCTCTCCACTTGCTGAATAATCCAAGAGAGCAGCGGATACAGGAGGGGCGAGGCGTTGTTGCCGCGGGTGTTGCGGATAACTTCGGCAAGGGAGCCGCGGGAGTTAAAAGCAGCGTCCGCTTCGTCGGCGTAGATGGTGTTGCCCGCCAAGTCGTGAAAGCGCAGGGCGGCGGCGATGAGCAGCAGGATGGCGGCGGCCAAATAGTACCAGGGGATTTTGGCGGCTGGCGCGCGCAATGGGGATAGGGTTGGGATTAGGGAGTTCAAGACAACTCCCGCAGGGCGGCCATCAGGCGTTGGCAGTCGGGCATTGGGCGGATGCCGATGCGGAGGCAGTCGGGCAAGCCGAAGGAGGCGCAGTCCCGGAGGAATAAGCCTTGCCGCATTAGTTGTTCACAGAGGGCGGCGGCATTGCCTACGGATACCAGGAGGAAGTTGGCGGCGGCGGGGAATACGGTGTAGCCCAAGGCGGTCAGTTCAGCGGTCAGATAAGTTTTGGCGGCGGCAACGGCGGCGCGGGCTTGGGGGAGATAGTCGGGGTCGGCGAGGGCTACTTGGCCGGCAACTTGGGCCAGGGCGTTGACGCTCCAGTCGGGCTGGAGAGTCGCTAAACGGGCAGTGATTTTCGGGGATGCCAGGGAATAGCCGAGGCGGAGGCCGGTTAAGGCGTAGTCTTTGGTCATCGAGCGGAGGATGACCAGAGAATCGGCTATCCCGCAATTTTCGTCAAGCAAAGGACAGGCATCCCAAGGGTCGGCAACAAAGCTGATATAGGCTTCATCCAGGACCAGGAGGCTGCCGGTTTGGGCGGCGGCTTGGGCTAGAGTTAGCACTTCCTTTTGGCTCAGGTAAATGCCGGTGGGGTTGTTGGGGTTGCAGAGGAAAATCAGGGCGGGCCGGCGGGCTTGGATGAGGGCGGCGGCTTGTTCCAAATCCCAGGAAAAGGCTTGGTCGCGCCGGGCGTCGTGGGTGAACAGTCCCGCGCCGGCTAAAGCGCACGCGCCGGCATATTCGCCATAGGTGGGAGTGAGGATAAGGGCGGCGCTGCGGACGCCGGGCCGGGGCGGCGACAGGTAAGCGCGGGTCAAGAGGTGAATCAGTTCGGTGGAGCCGTTGCCGACGCGGATGGATGCGAGGGGCGCGCCGGTGCGGCGGCGGAGGGCTTCGCGGAGTTCGAGACATTCCGGGTCGGGGTAGGCGGTCAAGTCAACGGCTTGCAGGGCGGGCCACAGGGCCGGCGGCGGGCCGAGGGGGCTGACGCTGGCGGAGAAATCCAGAGCGTCCGCCGGGTTCAAGCCCAAGGCGCGCAGTTGGGCCGGGCGGATGCCGCCGTGAATCGGGCGGGACGGCATTGCGGCGGTGGTAGGAGTATCTTGATTGCTCACGGCATTATTCCGTAACGGAGGAAAGTTAGGGCCAAGGCGGCTATTAAGCCGAGGGCGGCGGCCAAGTACATTGCTTGGATGGCGCGGGTGATGTCTTGGGTTGACAGGGGGCGGTTGGCGTCGCCCAGGATGTAGTGGCCGGTTTTTTCCAGTTGGATGCCTAACGCGCCGGCCATGGCGCTCATGGGCCAGCCGGCGTTGGGGCTGGCGGTGCGGGAATGGTCGCGGGACATTATACGCCAAGCACCGCGGAAATGCTGTCCCGGGAGGAGGGCGCTGCCCAACAGCAGGAAAAGCGCCGTCAAACGGGCGGGAATCAGGTTCAGCAGGTCGTCCAAGCGGGCGGACGCTTTGCCGAGGTATTCATATTCGCCGCGATAGCCAATCATACTATCCAGAGTATTGATGGCGCGGTAGGCGAAGGCGCCGGGCAAGCCAAAGAGGGCGAATGCCAACCAGGGGCCGATAAAGCTGTCGGAGCTGTTTTCGGCTACGGATTCGACGGTGGCGGCGATGGCTTGGGCCGGGGTCAGCGCAGCTGCGTCGCGACTGACTAGGGACCGCAGATTATCCCGCGCGCCGGCCAGGTCATCAGCGTTGAGGAGGGAGCGGATGCGGGCGGCGGCCCGGTGCAGCATCCCCAAGGCAAAGGTGGTTTTGAGCAATACCGCGCCGCCGATAATGTATGCCAAATCCCCCCAAGGGTGCAAGGCGTCGAGGTAGCGCAGTCCCCAAGCGGCCAGGATGGCGGCGGCCGCCCAGAAAGCCGGGATGGACAAAGCCAGCAGTCCGCCGTAAGCCAGTTGCGGACGGCCGCGCCGCCGGGGGGCGAGGTTTTGCAGGAGGGTTATGGTCTTGCCCATCCAGACGGTGGGATGGAGGCGGGCCGGCAGTTCGCGGGCGGCCAGGTCGAGGAGGACGGCCAGCAGGAGGAGGAGGGCGTCGGGGGGGAACCCGGGCATAGTCGTAAATGTGGCGGCGTATGGGCGGGAGTTAGCCCGCGGCTTTCCGCTGATGGAACGTACTAATTAGTTTCTGTCCGGCCGGGATGTCAAAGACCTGAGTCAGCAGCATACTGGTGGCTTCGGCTTTGGTGAGCTTGCTGGGCATCCGGATACCCAGCGCGGTGCCAAGTTGACGGATGGAATCTACTTTAAGGGAACCCAACTCTGCTTCCGCTTCGCTACGCTCCAAGCTCGAGAAACGGGTGGACAAATCCTCAGACAGTTCCACCGTGGAGGGTTTCCCAGACTTTTCGGCGACTTTCTTATGGGGTTGAGCCTGCGCCAAGGTTTGGCTGAGTTCGAGCAAAGACAGCTCGGGAAAAGCGCGCAAAGCCTGGGCCGCGCTCTCCAAGGCTGCGGCCAACTCGTGGGAAGTTCGGATGTCGTTGGTAGCCATGCTCAAGCTCCTACTGGGACTGGATGACCTTGTCATCACTACACTCGCCCGACGCCAGACGACCAGCTAATCGCCGATAATGGCTTTCAACGGCGCCCCAACTATTTGCCGCCTGATTCGCAGACAGTGCCGCATAATCCACTCCCTCCGCTTTCGGACGCGCCGTAGTATGCTGCAACAGCCAAGCATCTGCCGCCGCTTTCCTCTCCGCCGAAAACTTCGCCGCCTCCTCCGGCCCATCTTGGGCCGCTATCTCTTTAACTTGGTCGATTTCCCATTGCAGGATGTAATCCCCCCACTTCGGATCCTCAGCGGCCGCTTGTGCTATAGGGGGTGGCGTTACACCGCCAATGCCACAGCCGAGTTCCTCTCGATTGTGGGGTGCGGTCTCACTCATAACGGTTACTCCTTGAATCCCACGCTGGACAGGATAATAACCGATGGGGTTAAGAATAGCAATCGGCAGCGGTTGTTTCAAGGGCGTAAAGGTCAAAACCCGATAAGTCCGACATTGAAAGCCGCCGCCAACAACCCATACGGCAGCATTGCTACGGCGGCAATCAGGATGACTACTTCGGCGGTTTCGTTGGCGGCGCCGTAGCAGTCGCCGGTTAGGCCGTCGAGCAGACGGGATATTGCTTTGCCCATCAGCCAGGCCAAGGCCGATATGCCGGTTAGCAGGATTAGGCCGCCGTAGCCGCCGAGGATCAGGGCGGCGGTGGTTGCTATTATCGCCGCTACGGTGGTGGCTATCTTGCTACTACCTTGGTGGAAGGGGGCGCCTAGTCCCTGGCTGCGGGCGTAAGGGAAGGATGCCAGGAGCAGGGTCATGGTCCAGCGGGAAAGGGTCGGGAAAAGCAGCAAGACTATTTCCTTGCCGGGCGCATTCAGGGAGAGGAGGGATAACAAGGCGGCGTATTTGAGCAGCAGGATGCCGGCGGCGCCGGCTACGGCAAAAGCGCCGACATGGGAATCCCGCATAATTTCCCGCCGCCGCTGGGGGGTGTAGCCGCCAAAGATGCCATCGCAGACATCCATAAATCCGTCGAGGTGGAGGCCGCGGGTAAGGGCAATGAGCAGGACGGTCAGCAGGGCGGCGGTGAGATAGACGGGAAAGATTTCCCGCACGCCGCGCTCGACGCCCAACAGCAACAAGCCCAACAGCAAGCCGACCAGGGGAAACCAGGCCCGGGAGGCGCTGAGGGCTTGCGGACTGAACCCGCCGGGCCAACGTGCCGGCAGAAAGGTTAAAAAACTGACGGCGGCCAGAAATGACGCCAAATTTTCGTCCTTGATTACCGGAGGGAATCGGGGTTGGAGGCTAATCGTCCCGGTCGGAGACGCCGGCTTCGGCAAAGGTTGCCATTCCGGACAGGCAGCGGGCAGCGGCGTCAATCAGAGGCATGGCCAAGGCCGCGCCGGTGCCTTCACCGAGGCGCATTCCCAAGTCGAGGAGCGGGGTCAGTTCCATTGCAGCCAAGCCGATGCGATGGCCCGGTTCTGCCGATTGGTGGGCGGCGATGAAGTAATCCCGGGCGGCCGGGGCGATGCGCCAAGCGATGAGGGCGGCGGCTCCGGAGATGAAACCGTCCACTACCACCGGGCGGCGGGC
This sequence comes from Dehalococcoidia bacterium, assembly GCA_965243185.1. Taxonomy (GTDB): domain Bacteria; phylum Chloroflexota; class Dehalococcoidia; order Lucifugimonadales; family UBA3495; genus CBDBCU01. The sequence goes on from OZ251531.1 coordinate 80,831, forward strand.
GGCGGCGGTTCCCAACATTGCCCCGGCTAGTGCGCCGATTTCCAACCCGCCTACTTTGGTCAGCACATCCAGTCCGTCATTGGGGTCGGGATTGTTGACGGACAAGGCCCGTTGGATTACCGCGATTTTGCGGGCCAAGCCGGGGTCGTCAAGGCCGGTGCCGCGGCCGGTAACGGCGGCCGGGTCGGTGCCGGTGATGGCGGCGGTGATGGCGCTGGCGGCGGTGGTGTTGCCGATGCCCATATCGCCGCAGGCAATGAGGTCGGCGCCGGCGGCGATCTGCTCTTGGGCGGCGGCGATGCCGATTTCCAAGCAGCGGGCGGCTTGCTCCCGGGTCATTGCGGGGCCGGCGGCCATATTTGCCGTGCCATAGGCTACTTTGACGGAGCGCAGCAAGGGATGGGGTGCCAAGTCGGCGGCGACGCCGGCGTCGAGGATGACGATTTCGGCGCCGGCGTGGCGGGACAGGACATTGATAGCAGCGCCGCCATTCAGGAAGTTGGCGACCATTTGGGGGGTAACTTCCTGGGGGTAGGCGCTGACGCCTTCGGCGACGACGCCGTGGTCGCCGGCGGCGAGGATGACGGCTTTGCGGCGGATTTGCGGGGTGGGTTCGCCAAAGATGCCGGCCAGCATTACCGACAAATCCTCGAGGCGGCCGAGACTGCCGGGGGGCTTGGTTAGAGTGTCCTGGCGGGCGCGGGCGGCGTCCATAGCCGCGGCATCGCGGGGGGCAATGCTTTGTACGGTGCGGTCAAGCAGGGGAGAGAGGGTCATAATAGGGCCTCCGGTAATAATGGCTAATTGGTCGCTGGGCGTGCGGCCCGCAAGGCTTGTTGGTAGAGGCGGGCGCTGATGCGGAACTCGGCTTGTCGCAGATGGTCCAGGTCGGCTTGCAGGGTGTCTATTATGCCATCCCGGGCGGCTTGAGTCAGGATGCCGACAACGCCGGTCAGGGTAAGGTTATATTCCATAGCCCGGCGGCGGCCTTTCGCCTCGTCGATTATCAAAAGCGCCGCTTGATTGGACAAAGCCAGGGTAATGGCTTCGGCCTCGCCCGCTCCCAAGCCCGCTCCGGCCACGGCGACTAAATGCCGGTCGACGGTGTCAGCTACCCGGAGCCAACCGGCGGCGGCCGCAGCAGCTACTTCTGGAGAGCCGGCTTTGTCCGCCCCGCTTTCCACTACTTCCTGCCAAACTGCCGGGGGGATCCAAACTTCGCTGTAAAACTCGCGCAGCAGTTCCAGATGCCCCACGACGGAAAGGCCGACCAGCGGGGAAGCGTTGCTAACGACGGGGCCGGGCGGCATTACGCATATCCTCCTCCAAGTCTGACACGGAGTATTGCAGGACGATGTCCCGTTCGCCCCGCAAATCGTGGAAATCCCACCAACTCCATCCGGCGAATTTGCGGAGGGGGCCGGAATTGAGAATCCACTGTTCGTACAAGTCCAGGGCCAGTTCCTGGCGGAGTTGCGGCAGTAGCTGCTCCGGGGGCAGGGCCAAGGCGGCTTGCACTTCCGCGGGGATTTTGAGGGAAAGGCTACCTTTGGGGTGGCACTGGCCGGATTGGCCGCCGGGTTCCCGGTCGAGGAATTCCTCGGTTTCCCGGACGCGGGTGCGTTCCTGGAGCAGGGCGTTGAATTCGGGCAAGGGCAAGCCGGCGAAGGATGCGGCTACGGCGCAGGAAAGGCGGCCCTGTTCGCACAGGGCGCAAGCCAGTTCCCGGCGCAGCAGTTCCTCAGCCTCGACCGGGGGCAAGCCCAAGTTGTAGAGGAGGTTCTCGGTTATTTCCAGTTCTACCGGCGTCATTGCTCACTCCTTTGCCGGGGATGGCTGGTTGGGGTTGGGCTACGGATAGATGGCGGCCGCCGGCTGTCCCCGCTAGAACTCGATACCGGGCTGGGCTTTGATGCCCTGCTGGTAGGGGTGTTTGACGACCTGCATTTCGGTTACGAGGTCGGCGTAGTCCACCAATTGCTGCGGGGCGTGGCGGCCGGTGATGATGATGTGCAGCATTTCGGGGCGGCTTTGCAGGGCGGCGATTACTTCGTCGACGGGAATCCAGCCGTAGTGCAGGGGGTAGGTGAACTCGTCGAGAACTACCAGGTCGTGGTCACCAGCGGCGATAACCTCTTTGGCGTCCTCCCACAGGGCGCGGGCGAGGTCGGCGCTCTGTTCCAAATCCCGGGAGCGCCAGGTAAAGCCGTCGCCCATAGCGCGCATAGTGACGCCGATTTTCTGGGCGGCGCGCTGTTCGCCGAAGTTGGCGGTGGTGTGCTTGATGAACTGGAGCATAATCACCCGGAGGTCGCGGCCCCAAGCGCGGAACAGGACGCCCATGGCGGCGGTGGTTTTGCCCTTGCCGTTGCCGGTGTTGACGATGACCAGTCCTTTGTTGATGCGGGGGCCTTTGACGGACTGCGGCCCCGCTTGGTCGGCTTGTTCGGTAGTCATACTGGCTTACCCTCGAGCTGGATTGGGGAATTATCCCTTTTGGGATTTAACTATAACACGGCGCAGGTGTCCACGAACTTTTGGGCCAAGCCGGGGGCGCTGCCGAGGTGGATGTGGATGTAGGATGCCCACAGGCTGCCGATGTGGAAACCCTCGGGGCGGTTATCTTGATTCACTACCCGGTAGAGGGCGGTTTCCGGGGTAGGCGGCTCCGCCAATACGGACCAGTGGAATTCGTGGCCGCGGACTTGCTGACCGGGCTGCAACAGCGGCGTGGCGTGGGCGGCGGCTACCTCGCGATAGCCCAGGGTCAGCCGGCGGTGGGACATTGAGGATACCACCGGCAAGGCGCCGACCATGGGATAGTTGTTGCCGTCCAGGTCGGAAAGGCTTTGGCCCAGATACATCAGGCCGCCGCATTCGGCATAGACCGGGATTTGGCGTTGGACGGCGGTGCGCAGGGATGCCAGCATGGGGCGGTTGGCGGCGAGTTCGGCGGCAAAGAGTTCGGGGAAGCCGCCGCCGATATAGACGCCGCCGGCAGCCGGGGGCAAAGCGGAGTCGGTCAAGGGGCTGAAAGGCAAAAGTTCCGCGCCCCAAGCTTGCAGCAAGTCGAGGGAATCCTGATAGTAGAAGCTGAAGGCTTTATCCTGGGCTACGGCGATGCGGGCGCGGGGGGACTGCGGTTCAGCCGGATAGACTTGGGGCTTTCCGGCCGGGGGATTGGCGGTGGCGGCTAGTTTCAGTATTTGATCCAGGTCAATAGTTTCCGCAACTTGGGCGGTCAAGTCATCGTACCACTGGCGTACTACGGTGCCTTCGACGGTGGGAATCAAGCCGAGGTGCCGCTCCGGCTGGTTGAAAGCGTCTTTGCGGGGGAGGTAGCCCAAGACCGGCAAGCCGGTGGTGGTTTCAATCTGGGGTTGGCAAAAGTCGAGGTGGCGGGGGCCGCCGATGCCGTTGAGGATGACGCCGGCAATTCGCAGGGCGGGGTCGAATTTTTGGTAGCCAAGGATTTCGGCGGCGACGCTGCGGGCAACCTTGGCGGCGTCGGCGACCAGGATAACCGGGGCGTTGAGGAGTTTGGCTAACTGGGCGGTGGAGCCTTCCTCGGAGAGGGCGTCGTGGCCGTCATAGAGGCCCATCACGCCCTCGATGACGGCGATTTTTTCGGAGCCGACGGCGCGGCGGAACAGTTCGGTCACGGTGGGCGGCGGCAGCAGCCAGGTATCCAAGTTGCGGGAAGGGACGCCGCAAGCCAGTTGGTGATAGGAGGGGTCGATGTAGTCGGGGCCGGCCTTGAAGGGCTGGACGGCATAGCCGCGGCGGGTCAGCGCGCCCATTAGGCCGGTGGCGATGGTGGTTTTGCCGACGCCGCTGCGGACGCCGGCGATTACGATGGCGGCGGTCATGGGGCGGCTCCGGGGATGGGCTGTAACATTTTGATTATTCCTCCGGGGTTTGCCGGCTTGGTCAGTCGGTTTGCTACTTATTATGCAACGGAGGGGCGGATAATGCTACCCGGTGCGGCTATTTCCGTCTTTCCTGTGAAAACGGGAATCCAGAGTCCCCGGTTTTCCTGGATTCCCACTTTCGTGGGAATGACGGTTGCGATATGCGATACCCTTCGCGGGAAAGACGGTTTCGATGCGATAGCCTTGGGTATGGGATGGATTGTGGGGATGAGCGAAAGAGGGCCGGGCGGGCTACCCGCCGCAGCGGGCCGCGCCGTTCGGCAGCGCAGTGGAGGAGGTACTGCGCCGCCGGGAAAGCGCGGGCCGCCCGGCCGTCTCTCGGGAAGGAGTCCAACGGCGGCTGCCATTGGACGGGATGATTGCGGACGGGGACGCGGCGGGAAGGGCAAAGAAAAAGCCTGACTTTCCCGGTCAGGCTGGATCCAGTCAAGAGACTAATACACCTTGCCGCGAAGCGTATTCCGTCAAGTTCCCAGGCAGGTCTCCTGGCTTCTGGCTGCTGACGAACCCGCTCGGCCTTCCCGGCCCGGCAATTGTTGGGGCCAGTGGCTTGTTTCCGCACGGCGGAATTGAGGGGGTTCTCGCCAGTCACAGTGGCGCGACCACGCCGGATTTACACCGGCTTCCCTTTTCAGCCCCGGATTTCATTGCAGTGGATAATGCCGGGGCCACCTGGGGACTTTGGGCTATTCGGTTGTTAAGGGCGGCGGGTTATGGGATAGATTGTATAACGGGTTTGGGGATGGTGTCAAGGGGTAGTTTGGGCAGGTTCCGTTCTATTGTGGATGATTTTCAAGTGTACGATATTTGCGTACATTTCATATCATCCATAACAGAACGGAACCTTTGGGCAAAGACAAATCGGGGAGTTTTGCCCTTTCCCGGTTGGCTAAAATAGTATATACTTCGCTTATCCAGCTGGTAAAATGTAAGGACAACCGGCGGTCTCAATACCGTGTAAATATAAATCGAGGAGACGATACTATGGCCAAACCGAGCCTGACCGGCCTCAAGGACACGCTTATTTTTGAGGATGCCGCCAGACAGGCTACTGCCTGGGGTTCTCTGGAGTATCTGGCCTACAGCGCGCATAGCTACTGGGGTCGGGAGTTTCAACATCGGATTATGGCGGAGATGGAGCGGTGGCAATCGGAAGTTCGCGCCGACAACCGCCTGCTGAATTACTTGGGACGTTGCTCCGGTTTTGACTTGTCCCAAGCCCAAAAGTCCCTGCGGGAAGGCAACTACTACGATTTCCAGTGGTTTCTGGGCCGGCTGGCCGCCTATGCCCTGATGGCCAAGGCCGAGGAGGGCCGGCTGGAAGAGGAGGAAGGCAGCGCGGCGGCGGAGCCGGAGTCGGCCGGGGATGCCGATGAGTAGCCGGCACGGGGGATTTTCGCTGCGTCCTTACCGTCGTTCCGGTGAAATGTGGTCAGCCGCCGCCGAGGATTTGGCCCAGGGTTTGTTGCAGTTCGACGAAGGCTGGGGCGCGGTTGCCCAGGAACAGCAGGGACGCCAGGGACAGGATGCTGGCGGCGACCAATAGGCAGCCCATTACGCCAAGAAGTAGCCGGCTGAGGCGCATAGTGTTTCTCTTGCCGGCTGCGGCGTTAGGCATCGGAGTTTCCCGGGCCGGCTCCGGGGTTAGGCGCCGGGGTTTCCCGGGCCGGCTGCGGGGTTAGGCACCGGGGATTTCCTGGCGGGCGAAGCCGTAGTAGGCGTCGTTGTCCAAGATGAGCTGCAAGTTCCCGGGGGTGATGTTGATGGGACGGTCCGGCGTTGACCACCGCTCGGTGAGTTCGTGGCACAGTTCGTCGAGGGACATCGGCGAGTTGCTACGGGCCAGCAGGGTGCGGAACAGGATTTCCTGCACCGGCATATAGGAATTGATAAAATCCGTTTCCTGGGCGGAAAACTCGGCGATTTCCTCAAGCAAGGCTTGCGGGTCGTCGAGTTCGTGGGCCTCTTGCACCAGGGAAGGGGCGGAACGGCCGCGCCGCTCGGCCAACAGAGTTACCGCCGAGCGGTTCAGTTTCTGCTCCAAGCGGTCAAAGCTGATGCAGTAATAGGGGGGCGTTTCCCCTTGCTCCGTTTCCGGGTCTTGGGCTGCCTCCGGGGTCGGGATGGTCATAGCTCTACCTCCTCGTTCCAGTCGAGCATAATGATGGGTACGGTTTCGCCGGCGGCCTTGGCCGGCAAGTCCTCGGGGCAGACGGCAAGGCCGTTGGCCCGGGACATTGAGGTCAGGATGTTGGAGCCTTGGGGGCCGGTGGGGTTGGCGTAGAATACCCCATCGCGGCGTTCCACTTCCACCCGGGCATAGACGCGGCGGCCGTCGTTGTTGTGGATGGGCGCGGTCAAGGTTCCGGTTACTACCGGGCGGGCTAGTTGGCGGCGGCCGAGCATGGCCCGGATGGCGGGGCGGGCGAACATCTCGAAGGCGACCAAGGCACTGACCGGATTGCCGGGCAAGCCGAGCATCGGCACGGCGCGGCCGGTCGCCGCGCCATCGGGCCGCAGCAAGCCGAAAGCCAGGGGCTTGGCGGGGCGCATCCGCACGGACCAGAAGTTCATATCGCCGCGCTCGGTCAGCACATCCTTAACCACATCATAATCGCCTTTGGAGACGCCGGCGGAACTGACCAGCAAATCGGCGCCGGCGGCCTGTTCCAATTTGGCGCGCAAATCCTCGAGGTTGTCGCGGGCGATGCCGAGGATGCGGGGGACGCCGCCAGCGGCGGCGACGCCGGCGGCAACACTGAAACCGTTGCTGTCGTAGATTTTGCCATCCTCCAGCGGCTGGCCGGGGTCGGCCAGTTCGTCGCCGGTGGAGAGGACGGCAACTATCGGGCGGCGGATGACCGGCACTTGCGCCATACCCAGGGCAGCCAATACGCCCACTTCCGAGGAACGAATGACCGTGCCGGCGTCGAGAACCAGTTGCCCGGCGCGCACATCCTCGCCGTCCGGGCGGACATTGCAGCCGCGGGGCAAGTCGGAATGGATACCGATTTCCGAGAGGAGTTCCCCGGCGGCGCGGCGTTGCAGTTCGTCGGTTTCCTCGAAGGGAACTACGGTGTCGGCACCGCCGGGAATGGGCGCGCCGGTCATTATGCGGATGGCGGTGCCTTCCCGAACCCAAGTACGGGATACCTGGCCGGCGGCGACCAAGCCGATGACCCGGAGGCGGCGCGGCGTTTTTTCCGAGGCGCCGCTGATGTCCTCCCGCCGCACGGCGTAGCCGTCCATTCCCGAGTTAGGCAACGGCGGCAGGGACAAGGGGGAGTGAACCGGGACGGCCAAGGTTTGACCGAGGCAGTCGAGGATGGGCTTTTCCTCGGTTTCCAGGGGGCCGAAGCAAGCCATAATGCGGCGGTAGGCGGCCTCGACGGAGAGCATATCCTCGTCGATATGGCGGTGGCCGTGTTCGTGGGGGCTTTCCGGGTGCGCCGGGGCCGGTTGATGGTGTTGATGTTGATGATGGGATTGCATATTACCCTCGCAAGACGGCGCCGGTTTCCTGTTCCAGATGGCGCAGAAGCCGCTGTTGGGCCTGGTTGACTTCCTCGGCGGTTAAGGTGCGTTCCGGGGATTGGAAATAGACCCGGAAGGCCAGGGAGCGGGTTCCGGGCGGGAGGTTGTCTCCGGTGTAGAGGTCGAACAGTTCGGCCCGCTCGACCAGACGATGGCGGGTCAGCAGGTCTTGAACCCGGCCGGCCGGCACTGCGGCGTCGACCAGCAGCGCCATATCGCGGATGGCGGCCGGGAAGCGGGTCAAGGGGCGGAAGTTGCGGGTGGATTGGGCTGCCGGTTGAGCCAGCGGCAGCAGTTCGTCGAGATACAGCTCAAAGAGGGCGGCCGGGCGGTGTTTCAGGTCGAAACTTTCCAGCACGGCGGGATGGAGTTCGCCGAGGATACCGATTTGCCGGTCAGCGCAGTGGAGGGCGGCACAGCGTCCGGGATGAAATGCCGGGTCGTCCGCCGGCGCCCAAGCTACGGCCGCCGGCAGTCCCAACAAAGCCAAGGCGGCGGACAGGATACCTTTGGCGTCGAAAAAGTCCAGCGGCCCGTTGTCTCCTAACCAAGAAGGTTCAGAGCGCAAGCCGGAAATTACCCCGGCGGCGGTTTCCCGTTCCTCCGGCAAATCGTTGGGGCGGGGCAGAAAGACGCGCCCTTGCTCGAAGAGGCGGAACGGGCCTTCGTTATAGCCTTCGTTATAAGCCAGAGTTGCCAACAGACTGGCGCGCAAAGTGGGGCGTAGGTATTCCTGGTCGGTGCTCATCGGGTTGGCGATTTTCAGCGGCGGGATTTCGTCGAGGGGGTAGTGCGCCTTGGCTAATTCGGCAAGGTTCAGCAGGGGGTAGCTGATGGTTTCCTGCAAGCCGACGGCGGCCAGGGATTCTTTGACGCGGCCGCGCAGTTCGGTCATTGGGGCCGGCTGGCGGTAGGGTATGGGCGTGGCCAGCATCGTGGTGGGGACGGTATCGTAGCCGATAATCCGTACCACTTCCTCGATCAAATCCTCCTCGAGGTTGATGTCGTTGCGCCAGTAGGGAATGGATACGGACAAGGCGGCGTCACCCCGCCGTTCCCACTGAAAGCCCAGGGATTGGAAAACGGACTCGACCGATTCCAGAGGCAAATCCATCCCCAAAACCTGCCGCAGCCGTGGCAAGGTCAGCGGCACCGGCGGCTTGGGATTGGCGGCGTCCGGGTAAAGGTCAATGATGCCCTGGGCGATGACGCCGCCGGCGACTTGCTGAATGAGTTGGGTAGCGCGGCGGAGGGCAATGGGGGCCAATTCCGGGCGCAAGCCTTTCTCGAAACGCTGGGTAGCGTCGGTGCGGAGGCGGAAAGTTTCGGCGGTGCGGCGGTTGTTGTAGCTGTTAAAGGTAGCGGATTCCAGCAAAACGGCGGTGGTGTCGGGGCCGATTTCGCTGTTGGCGCCGCCGATAATGCCGCCGATGCCGATGGGGTCTTGGGCGTCGGCAATGACCAAGGTATCCGGGTTCAGCTGGCGCTCGACCCCATCCAAAGTTGCCAAAGTTTCCCCGGGCCGGGCGCGGCGCACAATGACCGTGCGGTCTTTTACCTTGTCGAGGTCGAAGGCGTGGAGCGGCTGGTTGAACTCCAGCATTACATAGTTGGTAACATCCACCACATTGCTGATGGGGCGCAAGCCGGCTTTGGTCAGGCGGTCTTGCAACCATTGCGGCGAAGGGCCGATTTGCAAGCCCTGAATGAGGCTGGCGGTGTAGCGGTGGCACAAGTCCGGGTCGGCTACGGATACGGAGGCTTGTTCGGTGATGGGCGGGCCGTCCTCGATGTAGCTGATTTCCGGTTCGCGGACGGTTTGGCCGGTGAGGGCGGCGATTTCGTGGGCTACGCCGAGGATGGAAAAGCAGTCGAGGCGGTTGGGGGTGACTTCCAAGTCGAGGACGGTATCGCCGAGGTAGTCGTCGAGGGGCATACCGACCGGGGCGTCGGCGGGCAAGACCAGGATGCCGTCGTGGTCGCCGCCGATGCCAAGTTCCAGTTCGGAGCAAATCATACCCTGGGAGACGACGCCGCGGATGCGGGCGGCTTTGAGGGTTTCATTGCGGCCGCTGTGAGCGTTGTAAAGGCGCGCGCCGATTTGGGCAAAGCAGATTTTCTGGCCGGCGGCGACATTGGGCGCGCCGCAGACCACTTCCATAACGGCGGCGGTTGCTGTCCCGTCCGCCGATGCTGTACTGGAACCGAGGTTGACCTGGCAGAGGCGCAGGCTGTCGGCGTTGGGATGGGGGCGGACTTCCAGCACTTCGCCGACCACGCAGTTAGTCCAGCCGCCGGTAGCGATAACTTCGCCGACCTCGACGCCGGCCATAGTCAGCCGGTGGGCCAACTCTTGGGGCGGCCGGTTGAGGTCCACATAGTCTTTCAGCCAGCTTAAAGGGACGAGCATAGGCGTTGATTAGTTCTCCGGTTTTGGAGGATATATCGGAATGGCGGCTAGAACTGCCGCAGGAACCTTAAATCGTTGGAATAGAAGTGACGGATGTCGTCGATGCCGTATTTGAGCATGGCGATGCGCTCCGGGCCGAGGCCGAAGGCAAAGCCGGTGTATTTTTCCGGGTCGTAGCCGACGCCGGCCAAGACTTGGGGATGTACCATTCCCGCGCCCATAATTTCAATCCAGCCGCTGTCCCGGCAGATGCGGCAACCGTTGCCGCTGCTCACATTACCGGCGCAGGAGAAGCAGTCAATGGACATATCCACGCCCGGCTCCACAAAGGGAAAGTAATCGCAGCGGAAACGCACCTGGCGGTCGGACCCGAACAGGCGGCGGGCGAATTCGTACAGGGTGCCTTTCAAGTCGGCGAAAGTAATGCCGGCGTCCACGGCCAAGCCCTCGACCTGGTAAAAATGCCATTCGTGGGTGGCATCGGTGGCTTCGTAGCGGTAGCACTTGCCCGGCACCACTACCCGCACCGGGGGCTGGGTATTTTCCATCACCCGGGCCTGCATTGGCGAGGTGTGAGTGCGGAGGAGCATCGGCTGGCGGCCGGCGGCGTCGGTATAGTCCACCCAGAGGGTGTTCCACATATCCCGGGCGGGATGTCCCGGCGGAATGTTCAACCGCTCAAAATTATAGTAGTCCCACTCCACTTCCGGGCCTTCGACGATGCTGAAACCCATGGCGACAAAGGCGTCGGTGATTTCCCGTACCACCCGGGTGGTCAGATGCAAGCCGCCGGCGGCAACGGGACGGCCGGGCAGGGTAACATCGATGCGGTCTTGGTTGGCGGCGGCGTCTAAAGCGGCTTGGCGGATTTCCTGGGCGCGGCGTTCCAGGCTTTGCTCGAGTTCGGTCTTGGCCCGGTTGCCCTGCGCGCCCAGTTCCCGCCGCTGGTCAATATCCAGTTGGGACAAGCCACGCAGGATGGCGGTCAGCTGACCGCGGCGGCCGAGGTAGGCAACCCGCCACTGCTCGAGGTCATCCGGGGCGGCCAGGGCGGCCAGTTCGGCAAGGGCGGCGCGGGTCAGTTGGTCGATGGATTGAGCGGTAGGCACGGTGGTCTGCGTCAAGGTTAGATGCCTTTTGCCGGGCGGGCGGCGGATGGGGTTGATAACCGGGTCGGGAAACCGCCCCGCTATTATAGAATTGGCGGCGGCGGCGGTCAAGTCAAGGCGGCAAGGCGGGAACGGTAAAAAAGTACGGGGCGGGTTAGCGGCCCGCCCCGTATGGATAACCGCTGCCGGCGTTGCGGCTAAGCGGCGCGGGCCGCGGCCGCCTCTCCGGAAATGCTGAGCAGTTTCTGAAACCCTTCCGGGTCATTGACCGCCAAGTCCGCCAGAACTTTGCGGTCAATTTCGACGCCGGCCAGTTTCAAGCCGTGCATAAACTGGCTGTAGGTGGTGCCGGACTGGCGGCAGGCGGCACCGATGCGGACAATCCACAGGCGGCGAAAGTCGCCCTTGCGCTCCCGGCGGTGCCGGTAGGAATAGCTCCAGGCGTGGAGCAGGGCTTCCTTGGCCCACTTGTAGTTGCGGCCGGCGGAACCCTGGAAACCCTTGGCCGCCGCCAATACTTTCTTGTGCCGGTGGCGCTTGGTGACGCCGCGTTTCACTCTGGACAAGGCAAATCTCTCCGGGGATTGAGGATAACCGGGCGCGGCCCGGCTAGGCGTAGGGCATCAACCGACTCAGCCGTCCCACATCTTTGGGGCTGACCGGCAGTTTGTCGGCGAACTTGCGGGTCACTTTCTTGGGTTTTTTGCGCCGCAGATGGCTGCTCATCCGCTTGCGGCGCAGCATTTTGCCCGTGCCGGTGATATGGAAACGGGCTTTGGCCCCTTTGTGGGTTTTAAGTTTTGGCATCGGCTAGGTCATCCACCTTTTTGTTTTCGGTCTTTTCGCCCCGGGCGACGCTGGGAATCAGAATCATCGACAGGGCGCGGCCTTCCATGGCCGGCGGCTTTTCCAGCCGCACCTCCTCTTTCAGCTCGTCGGCTACCCGCTTCAGGAGGGACAGGCCCAACTGCTGGTGTACCGCTTCCCGGCCGCGGAAACGGACGGTCAGCTTGACTTTGGAGCCGTCCTCAATAAACTCCTTGACCTTGCGGAGCTTGGCGTCCAGGTCATGGTCGCCGATATTGGGGCGGAAACGGACTTCCCGCAGTTCGGTGTTTTTTTGCGACTTCCGGGACTCCCGTTCCTTTTTGGAATACAGGTAGCGCAGTTTGCCATAGTCCAGCAGCCGGCAGACCGGCGGGTCGGCGTTGGGGGCCACTTCCACCAGGTCAACACCATTCTGGCGCGCCAACTGCAAGGCTTGGTCCACCGGCATCAAACCCAGCTGTTCGCCGTCGTCGCCGATAACCCGAATCCGGGGCGCCCGAATTTGCTCGTTGACTTTATACTGCCTTGCGATGCTCACTACCTCCAGATAAACTTGGGAAAGCCGAGGCTTTCAGGAAGGGTTGCCCTAATTTATCACAAGGAAAAGGGTAAGTCAATGCGCCGCTGTCGGTGGGTTTCGTTTGCTTTTAGGGTACAGGTTTCCAGTTTTATGCAAAATGCGTAAAACTGGACTGGCTATAAAAGCGCCGTACCCTAAAAGCCAACGGAACCATTGCAACGCTATCGCGTCCCCAGCCGCCGCAAAACCGCCCAAATTCCCCAGATCCGCCCAAGTTGAAAATCCCGGCAATGCCTATATAATAGCAGTAGTTACCCCCACCACTAACCCTTTCCGCAAGGTAACGGCAACAATGGAAACCCTGTGCGGCGCTGACTTTGCCCACGCCCTGACCGCCGGCTTTCGCTGCCTCGAACGCTACCGGGACACCATCAACGCCCTGAATGTGTACCCGGTTCCCGACGGCGACACCGGCACTAATATGCTGCTGACCATGCGCGCCGGCATCCCCCATGACGCCCCGGCTCCCGAGGCCGCCGTTGGCGATGTGGCCGCCCAACTTGCTGACGGCGCCTTTTGGGAAGCCCGCGGCAACAGCGGCGTCATCCTTTCCCAGTTTTTCAAGGGCATTGCCCAGGGCTTGGCCGGACGGGAAGTTTGCGCCCCGTCCGACTTGACCGCCGCCTTCCAGTCCGCTACTGACGCCGCCTATCGCGCCGTGGGCAACCCGGTCGAAGGGACAATGCTGACCGTCATCCGCTGCGCCGCCGCCGCTCTTGAAAAAGAACCGCAGACCGGCGCGGCCGCCGACATCACCGCCCACTGGAAAACCGCCCTCGCCGCCGCCCAAATCGCCCTCGACGACACCCCCAACTTACTGCCCCGGCTCAAAGAAGCCGGCGTAGTCGATGCCGGCGGTATGGGAATCGTTGCCATCCTCGGCGGCGCTTATGCTCACCTCAGCGGGCAGGATGTTGACCAACTGGACTTGGGCTTTCCGGCTGTTGCCGGTGACCTTTCCCAATTGGCTACCGCCGCCGTAGAAAGCGATTTCCTCGACGCCTCCACCGAAGCCCAGTGGGGCTACTGCACCCAATTCCTGATTCAAGGGGAAAGTCTTGACCTGGAGCAAGTCCGCGCCGACTTGGCCCAAACCGCCGACTCCCTGGTTATTGTCGGCGATGAACGGGTTATCCGGGTGCATATTCATATTGCCGACCCCGGGGCGGCCCTGACCTACGGCGTGGCCTTGGGCGAACTGTCCCAAATCAAAATCGACAATATGAACCTGCAAAATCAGGATTGGGCGGCCGGCCATCAAGCGGCCCGGCCGGAAAACGGCGGCCCGCCCCCGGCTGACTTGGCCCTGGTTGCCGTAGCTCCCGGGGACGGCTTGGCCCAACTGTTCCGGGATTCCGGCTGCGCCGCCGTAGTCAGCGGCGGGCAAACGATGAACCCCAGCGTGGCCCAGCTGGTCAACGCCGCCGCCGCCGCCAGCAGCCGCGAAGTCATCCTCCTCCCCAACAACAAAAATGTCGCCATCACCGCAACCCAAGCGGCGGAACGGGAAAATGACGCCCAGCAACTTTATGTAGTACCCACCCGCACCGTGGCCCAAGGCGTCGCCGCCGCCCTGGCTTTCAACGCCCAACTCCCGGCCGCCGCCAACCTGCAAGCGATGCAAAACGCCGTTGCCGCCGTTGTTTCCATCGAAGTCACCCGCGCCGTCCGCGACACTACCCTTGACGGCGTAGCAGTAGCGGAGGGCGATTATATGGGATTGGTCGAGGGCGATTTAGCCGTAGTTCAGGACACCCCGGAGGCCGCCCTTTTGTCCGCCCTGTCCGGCGTTGGCATTACCGACGACCATATCGTAACCCTCTACCGGGGCCTAGATACCGCCCCGGAGCAAGCCGAACTCATTGCCCGTCAAATCGAGGAACAGACGCCTGGCATCCAGGTTGACCTGGTGTATGGCGGGCAGCCCCATTATCCCTATTTTGCCGCCGTGGAGTAACCGAATATGTCCATCCGCATCGTTACCGACAGCACCGCCGACCTGCCCGCCGACCTGGTCCAGGAACTGAACATCAGCATCGTCCCCAGCAATGTGGTCATCGACGATGTCAACTACCGGGACGGCATCGACCTGACCCCGGATGAGTTCTACCAGCGGCTGACCGCCGGCCCCCGCTTGCCGACCACTTCCCAGCCCTCCGTCGGCGCTTTCCAAGCCGTCTATCAGGGCTTGCTGGAACAGGGCCACGACATCGTATCCCTCCATGTTTCCGGCAAACTCAGCGGCACCGTCAACTCGGCGGTGCAAGCCAAAGCCGCCCTCGGCGACCCCAACATTGCCGTCATCGATTCCAACTTGGCATCGATTGCCTTGGCTTTGGTGGTGGTCAAAGCGGCCCAAGCCGCCCGTCAGTCCGAATCCTACGAGGAAGTAGCCGAACAAGCCCGCTTGACCGTCGGCCAGACCGGCGTTTTCTTTTTCGTGGATACCCTGGAATACCTGCAAAAGGGCGGGCGTATCGGCAAAGCCCAGGCTTTTGTCGGCTCTCTGCTCCATGTCAAGCCCATCCTGACCTTGCAGGATGGCGAAGTCCATCCCCTGGAGCGGCAGCGCAACCGGGAACGGGCCCTCCGCCGCCTGGTTGAACTGACCCGGGAGCGCGCCCCGGTGCAGCAGATTGCCGTATCCTACAGCACCGAACCGGCCGCGGCCGCCGACCTTCGCGGCCGCTTGAGCGACTTGCTGCCCCCGGAACAAATCATCACCAGCCGTTTCGGCCCGGCTATCGGAACTTATGTCGGCCCCGGCGCCCTCGGCTTGGCTTACACCGCCGCCGGCTAAACCCGCTGGTAAGCTATGCCCACTCCTGCCGTCAACACCGCCGCCTGGATTAAGCCTTTCCGCAGCATCCTGGAACTGGAAAGGAGCAACCGGTTTGACAACCGCGCCGTAACCGGCGGCCTCGACCGTTTCCTCGAGCATTGGGCGGCGGACCTTGCCGCCTTCATCGCAAACACGCCGGATGCCCCGCCGTTGCCCCGTCCATCCTACGCCCAACTCTCCCTTGCGGCACGGGAACAGTGGGCCGAACCCTGGCTTGCCCTGCTAACCGCCGGCTCGACCGCCGCGCCCCGGGAAACCGCTAACCGGGAAACACCGCCGCCGGCCGCGCCTCAATCCCGGCAATCCCGCCGCCCAGCGGCCGCCGCATCCGGCCCGCCGCCAGGTCTAACCATCGACGCCCCGGTAACCAGTCTCAAACGGGTGGACGCTAAACTGTCCGACCGGTTGAACCGCTTGGCCGTGGCCACCGTCCGCGATTTGCTTTACCACTTTCCCCGCTATCACCAGGACTATTCCCGCGCTGCCAAAATCGCCGAACTGCAATTCGGACAGGAAGTAACCGTCACCGGCCGCCTTTCCCACATCCAGGTAGCGCCGCTAGGCCAAAGCGGCCGCCTCCAGGCTACCCAAGCCCTCCTGACCGATGACACCGGCAGCCTCCGGGTATCCTGGATTGGGCAAAGCTATATGGCACGCCGCCTCAAAGCCGATGCCCCGGTCAACCTCAGCGGCAAGGTTGACGCCTTTCAAGGCCGCCTGACTCTCGAAAATCCGGAATACGAGGACATCAGCCGCGGCCAAATCCCCGTCCACACCGGCCGCCTGCTCCCGGTCTATCCCTTGACCGCCGGCTTGACCGGCCGCAATCTCCGCAGCCTTACTTGGCAAGCCCTCAACGAATGGCTCGGCGGCATTGCCGAATCCCTTCCCGAAAGTCTCTTATCCCGTACCGGCTTAATGCCCCTGCACCAAGCGATCCGTCAAGCCCATTACCCGGACAACTTCGGCGACTGGGCCCGAGCCCGCCGCCGTCTGGCTTTTGACGAACTGCTGACTTTGCAGCTTTCCGTCCTGGCCCGCCGCCACCGCAACGCTCAAGATGTAGCCGGCGTAACTATTCCCGCCGACCCCGCCTTGCTCGACCGCGTCATCCAGTCCTTGCCCTTTGCCCTGACCAACGCCCAGCGCCGCTGCCTTGACGAAATCCTGGCTGATTTGCAGCGCGGCGCTCCGCCCATGAGCCGCTTGCTCCAGGGAGAAGTAGGCAGCGGCAAAACGGTAGTGGTGTTGGTAGCCTTATTAGCCGTTATCGCCGCAGGTTGGCAAGGCGCCATTATGGTGCCTACCGAAGTCTTGGCCGAACAGCACTTCCAAACCGTCGCCAATCTCCTTGGCGGAATGGGGCAGATTGCCCGGGAAAACAACATCACCACCGCCTACTGCGATGCCCTGGGCCGCCCGGTAACCGTCGGCTTGCTAACCGGCAGTATCCGCGCCCGTCCCCGCCGCCAACTGACCGCCATGGCCGCTGAGGGCAGCCTTGACCTGCTTATCGGTACCCACGCCTTGATTCAGAACGGCATAGAGATGCCTAACCTGGCTTTGGCGGTTATGGATGAACAGCATCGCTTCGGCGTAATGCAGCGTTCCGCCCTGCGCCAGAAAAGCCAAGAAAATCCCCATACCCTGGTTATGTCCGCCACCCCTATCCCCCGCACCCTGACCTTGACCCTTTACGGCGACCTCGACTTGTCCACCCTCGACGAACTTCCCCCCGGCCGTCAGGAAATCCTGACCCGCTGGTTCGACCCGGAACGGCGCGGCGCGGTTTATGGCTTTATCCAAAAGCATATCCGCGACGGCCGCCAAGCCTTTATCGTCCACCCTTTGATTGACGAATCCGATGCTGTCGCCGCCAAAGCCGCCACTGAGGAATATGAGCGGCTCTCCCGGGAAGTCTTTCCCCAACTGCGCTTGGCGCTCCTCCACGGCCGGATGAACGCCGCCGACAAGGACAAGACCATGCGCCGCTTCCGGGACGGGGAACTCGACATTCTGGTAACTACGGCGGTGGTGGAAGTAGGCATTGATGTCCCCAACGCCAATGTAATGCTGATTGAGGGCGCGGACCGCTTCGGCCTCTCCCAACTCCACCAGTTCCGCGGCCGCGTCGGCCGCGGCGAATACAAAAGCTACTGCATCCTGATGTCCGACGACCCTTCGGAAATCGCCCGGGAACGGTTGACCGCTCTGGAGCAGCATCAAGACGGGTTCCAGCTGGCTGAGATTGACCTGGAAATGCGCGGCCCCGGCGATTTCTTTGGCACCCGTCAAAGCGGCCTGCCCAGCCTGCGCATGGCCCAACTCTCCGACCGGGAACTCCTCGACCAAGCCCGCCAGGAGGCCGCCCGCCTGATGCAAGCCGACCCGGAACTGTCCCATCCCGAACACGCCGAACTAGCCGCCCAAGTAGCCCGCTACACCGAAAAAATCAGCGCCGAGTTCACCTAACCCAACCTTTATCAGGTTCAGATCGATTGTAGATGATTTTCAACTTTACGATATTAGCGAAAAGTTCATTTCATCCACAATCAAACGGCGCCGGATTTCCCGGCGCCGTGACATTAAAAGTCTCTGAGCATAAAGCGGAACGGTATCCTTACCGCGCCCGGTACAGGTTTTTGATGCCCTGGACGGCGGCCAGCCGCTGCTCCGCTAGCCGGTCGGCGGCCTGCGCCGTAGGGATTTCCTCATCCCGGGCCGTGGCGATCACCCGCTCCATAATTTCGTAAATCCGCTCCGTCTTTTCCCGGGCCAATTCCGGGTTATACACCATCCCCACCTCGGCGGACACATTGATGACGCCGCCGGCGTTGATTACATAGTCCGGGGCGTACAGGATACCCCGGCGGTGCAGTTCCGCCCCGTCGGCTTCCGTCAAAAGCTGATTGTTGGCCCCGCCGGCTACAATGCGGCCGGTCAGCCGGGGAATGGTGTCTGCGTTCAGCGTCCCGCCCAGGGCGCAGGGCGAAAATATGTCGCTCGGCACATCATAAATCTCCTCCGGCGCCACCGTCTTGATGCCCAAATCCCGGGCCTTGTCCAGAGCGGCGGGATAAACGTCGGTAGCCACGATTTGGGCATCCTCCTTCAGCAGGTGGTGCGCGGTATGGAAAGCCACCTTGCCAAATCCCTGCATCGCCACCTTACGCCCCCGCAGGGAATCGCTGCCCCAAACCTCCCGCGCGCAAGCTTTCATCCCCATATAGATGCCCAGCCCGGTCATAATGGAAGTGTCGCCGCTGCCGCCCCGGGACAATGGCAATCCCACCACATACTCCGTTTCCTGCCGCACATACTCCAAATCCCGCCCGGTGCTGCCTACATCAGTAGTGGTCAAATAGCGGCCGCCCAAGGCGTCCACGGACCGCCCGTAGGCGCGCAGCAGGGCTTCCGATTTCTGATGATGGGGGTCGGCGATGATAACGCCCTTGCCGCCGCCCAGCGGCAGGTCGGCAGTCGCCGATTTGTAGGTCATCGCCCGGCTCAAGCGTAGCGCGTCTTGCAGCGCCGCCGCTTCCGTGCCGTAAGGCCAGATGCGGACGCCGCCGCAAGCCGGACCCAAAGTAGTGTCGTGGATGGCCACGATGGCTTTCAACCCGGCCGCCGGGTCGGTGAACAACGCCAACTGCTCGTAGCCGCCCCGGTTCATTTCGTCAAAAATCTGCATCACGGCAACCTCCTTCAGTAGAACGGAATGGGCGGACGGCAACCGCAGTTGCCCGATACTATAATTATACTGGATAAACCCGGCGGGCAACATAGATTATCCCGCCCCAAATACCCGGGAAAATCCCCCGCAACCCGCCCGGAAGTGATATGATGTTTCCCAACCCGGCCCGGCGGCCGACATCCGGCGTCTCAGGAGAAGGAATAATGTTCATACGAATGGTTTGGGGCAAGCTGCGCCCCGGCAGTTGGGATGAGTACGAGCGGCATTACCACGAGCGGCTGGCCGGTTCCGCCGGCAGCATCCCCGGCCTCAAGGAACGGCAGTTGCTCCGCAGCACCGAGGACGCCGACGAGGGCGTCAGCGTCTCCATCTGGGATACTCTGGAAAATATGCGCGCCTACGAGGTGGGCGAGTTTCGCCAGTCCGTCGCCAAGGAGATGGAACACCTCTACCGGGGCGAGTACTGGGTCAAACACTTCGAGGTCATCAACTCCACCCAGGAGTAACCCGTAGCTCGCGCCCTTGGCTCCGACCCACTACCGGTTTCCCGAAAAAAGCCCGGCCGGCTTGCGCCGGCCGGGTTGCTTTCTGTATCCGCTCGATGCCCCCTTGCCAACACATTGACGCAGCAGGGAACTAAGCCTTCCCTTGGCCTATACTTCCTGCGGCTTCCGTCCCTTCCGTTCCAGAAAGTCCTTAAAACCTTCCTCGACGGACAGGCCGCGGAAACGCCCCTGCCGGGAGTTGACTTCGTTCCAGAACTGTTCCTCCATCGGCTTGCCGGTATGCTCAAAGAGCATCTGCTTGATGTTGGCTATCCCTTCGGCGCGGTTTTTGGCGATGCCGGCGGCTACTTCTACCGCCTTGTCCAGCAGCTCCGCTTGCGGCACCAGATGGTTCAGCAGGCCGATGCGGTAGGCTTCCTCGGCAAAGACTTCCCGCCCGCTGTAGAGCAGTTCCTTGGCCCGCGGCCAGCCAATCAAGTTGGGCAGGCTCCAGGTAGCGTTCATCTGCCCGTAGTTGACCGCCAAAAACCGAAAACTGCTCTTATCGCAGCCAATCAGGAAGTCCAGAGAAGTCGCCATTACGGTGCCGCCGCCGTAGCAGAGTCCGTTGACTGCGCCGATAATGGGCTTGGGACTGGCGGCCATGTGCCAAGTATATTCGGCGCGTTCGGCGGCGGCGGCGTCCCGCTCCTCCGGCGTGCGCTCCCGGTTTTCATGGATGTCGGCGCCGGCGGAAAAAGCCCGGTCGCCGGCTCCGGTGATGACAATGGCACCCACATCGTCATCGGCTTCCAGAGCGGTCAGGGCGGTATCCAACTCCCGCACCAGTTGCAGGTTCAGCGCGTTCAGCACCTCCGGCCGGTTCAGCGTAACGATGGCAACCCGCTGCTCCTGCTCGATTTTGATGGTTTCATAGCTCATAGTGGCCTAACTCTCCTGTCAATATCCGGCGGCCCTTGCCGCCGGCTGGCAAGGTGGGCACGGCGCGGGGGCCGCCGGGTTTAGTTGGGCTAATAATAAAGCACAGTTACGCGGAAAGTAAAGAAAGACTGCCCCGGCGGTGGCGTTCCACTTTGGGCCTCATCCTCTATAGTTTGTAGCGGTTAGTCCCCAAAGTGAAACGACGCCCTTGCCCATCCCGCCATCCCTTGCTACAATCAATCTATGCATGAGGAAAACGGGCAAGCGAACCTAAACCCCACCGCAGAACCGACTGTCCAGTTGGGCAGCGGGATTTACGTTGATGTGGAGAATCTCCAGACGGCGGCGCAAGAAGTTGTCCAGACTTTGCTGCAATCTTGGCCCGATTCCGCCCCGGTGCCATCTCTGTTGTCTCTCCACGTCAGGGCAGATCAATCTGACCTCTGGAGTATGTGGGCGGAAAGTCAATTCCCCCACCTCTCAGTCAAAGCCAAAGGTATCCAGCACTTCAGTGCCAACCCTGCCAAGAACTCCGCAGACATTGCCATAGCTATCGACGCTATGACCGACTTCTTGATGCGGAGAATTGACTGCGTTGCGGTAGTCAGCGACGACAGCGATTTTATCTCGCTGTATTCCAAGCTGAAGGACGAGCAAATTCGGATTGGATGTATGTCCAGTAAAGTCCCTTTCCTGTGGGTAGTAACCGACCGCCCCAAAACCCGCTCCTTAAATATGCGGGACTACTTCCCCAACGACCACGTCTTTGTGGTGCCTTTTCCTAAAAAGGCTAACACTGATGCACCGAAAACCGGTGCCAACGAATCGCACAGAAAAGGAGTGCCAGCAGAGGAGACCGATAGTATCTTCGAGAATATGGCTCAAGCCATCGTCCGAGAAACTGACGTTGGGCCGTTCAAAAGCACGGACACCCAAAGCATCATAAAGAGTCATTGGTCGAGTCATTCATTGGCAAAGGCCAGTAAGCAGACTTACGGTGAGGAGTTTAGGAAAAAGCTCCTGCCTCCCTTGCAGAAGTACGGTGTTACTGAACCCGATCCGAACAAGAAGCCCCGAGAATATAGGATGACTGATGAAGCCAAGAGCTCAGTATCCTGAAAGTCCATCCTCGTACCCAGCCCCCTAACCCACCACCCTAAACCGATACCCTACATTCCAAATCGTTTCCACAAAGGAATGATCCGGGTCTTCGATTTTGGAGCGCAGCCGCCGCACATGAACATCCACCGTCCGCGTGCCGCCCAAGTAGTCATATCCCCAAATCTGGCTCAACAGCACATCCCGCGTATAAACCCGCCCCGGATTCGACGCCAGCATCACCAGCAGTTGAAACTCCTTGTAAGTCAGGGAAACCCGCCGGCCGGCCATCATCACATCGTACCGTTCCAGGTCAATTGCCAAGTCGCCGATTTTCAGCAACTGCCCCCCGACCGGCCCGTTGACCCGGTGTTTCGCCTGCCGGATACGGGCCAGCAACTCGCCCCGCTGCACCGGGCTTAAAATGAACTCATCCGGGTTCAACGCCGGGTCATAACTCTCCACCGTCGCCCCCGGCACCACGGCCAGCACCGGCAGTTTCAACTCCCGGCAGCCCTCCACCAGCACCCGGCACTGGGACGCCTCAAAGGAATCCGTATCCAGCAGCGCCGCGTCCAGCCCCGCCGACTGCGCCGCTGCCTCCTCCACTTGCGCCAAATCCGAACCAAACCGGCAAGTCAACCCGGCTTGACTGACCGTTTCCAGCAAAGGACGCAAACCGTTGCCGTGACTTGCCAGGAGAAATATGCTATACACCGGCTTGCTCAACTATGGCCCGGCCACCGCCGCGCCGATTTTCCGGTAAGTATATGCGATTTTCCCCCCTTTTAACAAATCCCGTCCCGCCATTGAACCCAACCAAGCCATCCTGCTATCATAGTATCCACCGGCACCCCATCCAACGGCGGGAGAATTATGCTGACGCAAACCTTGCCCCAAACCCCGGCGGAAACCTGGGCTGAAATCCGCTCCGGCCACTGGCGCGGCGTAACCTCCGGCGTCGCCCCCGGCTATGTCCAGGCCAACTTGGCCATCCTGCCCCGGGAACTGGCCTTTGACTTTCTCCTTTTCTGCCAGCGCAATCCCAAACCTTGCCCCCTGCTGGAAGTAATCGAAGCCGGCCAAGTCGAGCCGGCCCTTACCGCCCCCGGCGCCGACCTCCGCACCGACCTCCCCGGCTACCGGGTGTACGAACAGGGGCAACTGACCGGGGAAACCGACAACCTGCTCGAACTCTGGCGGGACGACCTGGTTTCCTTCCTGTTGGGATGCAGCTTTTCCTTTGAGACCGCTATGGCTGACGCCGGCATCCCCCTGCGCCATCAGGAAATGCGCTGCAATGTCCCGATGTATGTTACCAGCCTCCCTACCAACCCGGCCGGCGTCTTTTCCGGGCCGATGGTCGTCAGTATGCGCCCGGTACCCCAAGCCCAAATCGTCCGCGCCGTCCAGGTAACTTCCCGCTTTCCGGCCACCCACGGCGCGCCGCTGCATATCGGCAGCCCGGCCGCCATCGGCATCCGCGACCTCGACCGGCCCGACTTCGGCGACCCGGTGGAAATCCGCCCTGGCGAGGAACCGGTTTTCTGGGCTTGCGGCGTAACCCCCCAAGCCGTAGCCCTCAACTGCCAGCCCTCCCTGATGATTACCCACGCCCCCGGCTATATGTTCGTAACCGCCCAACGGGACGCCGACTACGCTATCCTCTAACCGCCCTTGCTTTCCCGGTCAATCGCCGTCATCCCGAACCTTGCCCTTTCCTTGCCCGCCGATCCCCTTTAGAACCGGATAAGCAACCCCATCCTCTGAACTTTCTAGGAGCCGCCGTGAACCCTCCCGGCAACACCATCGAGGACATCATCCTGGCTCAAGACCAACGCGGCGTGTCCGAACTGCGCCCCTTTCTGCCGCCCGACTTCTGCCGCCAAGCCGCCCAATACATCCTGGCCCATCCCGGCAAGACGGCTATCGCCACCGGCTTTTACATCCTGTCTGCCGGCCAGCCCGAAACCGACGGGCCGCCCGGCGCTGTCGCCATCGGCAACGCCCTGCAAACCCTCGGCCGCCCGGTCTGCTACATCACCGACCGCTACACCGCGCCCTTGCTGCGGAACTGGCTGGGCTGCCAAGCCGAAGTCATTGACTTCCCTATAACCGGCATCCCGGAAAGCCAACAGGCCGCCGCCGACCTTATCGCCCAAACCCGCCCTGAGCTACTCATCTCCATTGAACGCTGCGGCCGCACTGCCCAAGATGTGTACCTCAATATGCTCTCCCGGGACATCACCGCCTACACCGCCCGGCTCGACTATCTCTTTGCAATGGGTATCCCATCCGTAGGCATCGGCGACGGCGGCAACGAAATCGGTATGGGCAACCTGGCCGCGCACATTCCCCCGGTCGCGCGGCTTCCCGATGAACCGGCCATCGCCACCGTGGACCGACTGGTCATCGCCAGCGTATCCAACTGGGGCGGCTACGGCTTGGTCGCCGCCCTCTCCCAACTGACCGGCCGCAATCTCTTGCCATCGGTAGAGGACGATACCCGTTTCATCCGCCAAATGGTCGACGCCGGCGCCGTGGATGGCGGCAGCGGCCAAAACCGTTACTATGTCGACAACTTCACCCTGGAGCAAAACGCCGCCATCCTGACCGCCCTCCACCAACTGGCCGCCGAAGCGATACAATAACCCAAAATAGGAGGAACAATGACTACCCTCAAAGAACTCCACGACCTGGTGGACTGGTTGCCCGAGTGCGCCCACGCCGAAGCCCGCCAAACCCTGTTGCACCACCTCAAAAAACACGACCCCGTGCGCTACGCCCTTTTCACCGCCCCCCTGGACGACGAGCCGGAAACCGAAGCGGAACGCGACGCCGTAGCCGAAGCCTACGCTGCCATCGAACGGGGAGAAGTAATTTCCCACGAAGATCTGATGCGGGAGTTGGAACTTGAGAGTCGATTGGACTGACCCCGCGACCAGAGACTTGCGAAGGTTAGACCGCACAACCTTTCGCCGCGTAACCCGGGCCGTCGTCTCCTTTGCCGAAACCGGACACGGCGACGTAGTAAAACTACACGGCCGGGAACCGGAGTGGCGTCTGCGGGTAGGAGATTGGCGCGTAAGGTTCACCTTCACCGACAACGGCGAAACCCTAAGAGTCCTACGCGTCCTCAACCGCCGCGAAGCCTACCGCTAACCCCAATCATCCTTTCCGGAGGGACAAACAATAACCACCCTCAAAGAACTCCACGACCTGATTTTCCCTCAAGACCGCGGAATGCCCAAGTCTCTGTAAATTTTCCGCGGCAGTAAAACATCCAGCTCAGTATGCCGCGGCACCGCCGTGCGCCGTCCGTTAGCTGGATTTTCCCACCACGAATGTCTGGCTCCCTCGCGAATCAGCACACAGCCGTGCGCTCTGAGGTGCGCAATAAGCTCCCGCCGCCTCACACCTCAATGCTCACTACTTCATACTCTCCGGTAGCCGCCGCCACGGCCTCCGCCTGGTTCATCTCCAGCGCCTCCTGCAACGCTGAACGCAGGTTCTCCAGCAACGCCTCCCGGGTCTCCCCTTGCGAATTCACCCCGGAAACCTCCTCAACCCAGCCCACCCACCACTTGCCGTTGGGCTGAATTATCGCCGTATAAGCGGTTTTCATCGACCAACTCCCTCCTGCCTTCCAGACTTTCCCACGCCCCCTCCCCCAAAAAAACCTACCCCGACAGCGTCCGCTCCTCCAACGACAGCACCCGCCGCAACTCAAAAATCTCATCCCGCACCTGCGCCGCCTTCTCAAACTCCAAGTTCCGGGCCGCATCCTTCATCTGCACCTCCAAATCCTTAATCACCCGGAACATATCCTCCCGCGACATCTCCTGCCGCGCCGTGCGGTAACTCCCCCGGCTCTCCCCAATCCCCTTAATCCCCTCCGTTATGTCATGCACCGCCTTATGGATGCTCTGCGGCTCAATCCCGTGTTCCCGGTTATACACATCCTGGATACTCCGCCGCCGATAAGTCTCGTCAATCGCCCGCTTCATCGAATCAGTAACCCGGTCGGCGTACATTATCACATGACCCTCCGCATGACGGGCCGCCCGGCCGACGGTCTGTATCAGCGCGGTAGTCGAGCGCAGATACCCCTCCTTATCCGCATCCAGAATCGCTACCAAACTCACCTCCGGCAAGTCCAGCCCTTCCCGCAGCAGGTTAATCCCCACAATCACGTCGTACACGCCCAACCGCAAATCCCGCAGGATTTCCACCCGCTCCAAAGTGTGAATATCCGAGTGCAGGTAATGATTGCGGATACCCATTTCCGACAGAAAATCCGCCAGTTCCTCCGCCATCCGCTTGGTCAACGTAGTTACCAGACACCGCTGCCCCAAGTCCACCCGAACCTTGATTTGATACAGCAGATCGTCAATCTGCCCCTCCGACGGCTTTACCTCAATGGTCGGGTCCAGCAAGCCGGTCGGTCGAATCACCTGTTCCACCACCGCCGCGCTATGCTCCATTTCGTAAGGCCCCGGCGTTGCCGACACAAAAACCACCTGGTTGATATGCCGCTCAAACTCCCCGAAATTCAACGGCCGGTTGTCCAACGCCGACGGCAGCCGAAACCCGAAATCCACCAGCGTTTGCTTCCGGGAACGATCCCCGTGATACATCCCCCGAATCTGTGGCAAAGTCATGTGCGACTCGTCCACCAGCATCAGGTAATCCTCCGGGAAATAGTCCAGCAGCGTCCACGGCGCCGACCCGGCTTCCCGCCGCGACAAATGCCGGGCGTAATTCTCCACCCCGGCGCAAAACCCCGTTTCCTGCAACATCTCCAAATCGTAGTGCGTGCGACTCTCCAGTCGTGCCGCCTCCAGCACCTTATCCTCCGCCCGCAGCTCCCGCAGCCGCTCCTCTAACTCCACCTCAATATCGGCGCACGCCAACGCCAGCCGCTCCTTGCTGGTAACAAAATGTTTAGCCGGATAGATGGCCGCCTCCTCCTGCTGCGCCAACACCTCCCCGGTCAGCGGATCCAGCGACACAATCCGCTCCACCTCATCCCCGAAAAACTGAATCCGCATTGCCACTTCCTCATACGCCGGCACAATCTCCAGCGTATCCCCCCGCACCCGAAACTTCCCCCGGGCCAGCTCCAGATCATTCCGCTCGTACTGCATCTCAATCAACTGCCGCAGCAGCCGCCCCCGGTCCCGGATTTCCCCCACCTTCACCTGCGCCACCAGGTTAAAGTAATCCTGCGGATCCCCCAGCCCGTAAATGCACGACACCGACGCCACAATCAGCACATCCCGCCGCGTCAGTAGCGAAGTAGTCGCCGACAGCCGCAGCTTGTCCAACTCCTCATTGATACTGGCGTCCTTCTCCACATAGGTATCCGTCTGTGGCACATACGCCTCCGGCTGGTAGTA
This sequence comes from Dehalococcoidia bacterium, assembly GCA_965243185.1. Classification (GTDB taxonomy): domain Bacteria; phylum Chloroflexota; class Dehalococcoidia; order Lucifugimonadales; family UBA3495; genus CBDBCU01. Next base: position 107,684 of record OZ251531.1, read on the forward strand.
ATCGTAATAGGAAACGAAATACTCCACCGCATTGTTGGGGAAAAACTCCCTGAACTCCGTAGCCAACTGCGCCGCCAGCGTCTTGTTATGGGCAATGACCAAAGTCGGCCGCTGCACTTCCTGGACGATGTTCGCCATCGTAAAAGTCTTGCCGCTGCCGGTAACCCCCAGCAGCGCCTGCTGCACCACCCCCTCCGTAACCCCGGCCGCCAGCCGCGCCACCGCCTGCGGCTGATCTCCGGTCATCTGAAAATCCGAAGCAATCGTAAAGTCCGGCATCCCTGGAACCCTCTACTCCCTCAAAATCATCCCCGATTATGCCTCCAAAAACCGGGCATCCCCCCGCACCCAAGCCAAGTAAAGGTCAATCCCGTCCTTATCCCCCACATAAGTAACGGAGTTGGGGGTGGCATCCTCTCCATCACAGCCAAGCAAATCGAGGAAATCCTGATAATCCTCAAAATGCTCATCTTCCTGGCTGAACGAATGAACCAGCATCACCGCCCACCGGGCATTAAACCGTTCCGCCTCAATCAAAGCCGCCGCCGTGCGATGCAGCAACTGATAACGGATTTTGCCAACATCGCACTCCTCGACCTGCAACTTTTGCTTCAGGAAACTGAGCCGGCGTTCTTGACCAGGAGTCGGCGCATCACCAAGCCAATCCTCGACCAATTTGTCGAAGTCCTCACTAACCTTCCCCTCGACGCCAATGACCACCAAATCGCCCGCGCCTTCGGCAAGGACAAAAAGGTCAGTCTGCGACGACCGCCTTCCCCCCGGTAGCGGAGTCTGGTACTCCGGGAAAGCCATCAACAATTCGACATTGCCGAATTGAGAATCCCTAAAAACTTCCCTGACCTCTTCAGGAAAACCGTTGGCGCTTTCCCAAGAGTATGCCAACGCTTTGGCCGAATAACCGGTCTTCCAATGCCTTTCCGGGTGTAGAACCTTCCAATCCTCCGGCCCGGTAGTCTCCTCCCCGTCCACAAAAAACTTCCCCATAGAATTCCCTCCCGTGCCGCTATAACCCGAATTGCCGACCGCAGCCTACCCTCCCCCCATCCCCCGCAACGCCAGCCGTATCCGCTCCTCCAGCGTCTGCCCCGGCCCCCGCTCCAAACCCCCAATCGCCCGCCGCGCCTCCGCCGTCGAATACCCCAACGCCGTCAACGCCGCCACCAACTCCCCATCGCCCTCCGCCGCATAACCGCCGCCGCCCGCCGCCGCATCCCCCTCGGCCAACTCCAGCTTCCCCTTCAACTCCAGCACCAAGCGGCTCGCCGTCCGCCGCCCGATACCGCTAACCCCGCTCAACGCCGCCACATCCCCCTCAGTAATCGCCTGCTGCAAACCGGCCGCCCCCAGTCCCGACAGCAACGCCAACCCCAAGCGCGGCCCCACTCCGGACACACCAATAATCGCCTGAAACAGCTCCAGCGCCGCCGCGCTGCCAAAGCCGTACAAAACCGGCTGGTCATTAACCATCCGCAAATGGGTAAAAAACTGCACCGTACCGCCGGTCGGCCCCAAGTTGGCAATATCCGCCGTCGGCGCATAAACCAGCAACGTAACCCCGCCCACCGTCAAATGCACCCAATCGCCGCCTACCGCCGCCAATTGCCCCCGCAGCCCTACAATCACCGCCGCAACTCCCGCCCCGGCGCAATCTCCCGCGCCAACGCCGACCGCGCCCCGCTCTGGATCAAATGACACAACCCCACCGACAGCGCATCAGCGGCGTCCGCCTCCGGCAAAGTCGGCAGACCCAAAGTCGCCGCCAACGCCTGCTGCATCTGCTCCTTCGTCGCCGCCCCATAATCCGCCACCGCCCGTTTCACCTCCGCCGGCGCATACCGATACACCGGCAGTCCCGCGCTGGCCGCCCCAATCAAAACCACCGCTTGCGCCTGCCCCACCGCAATGGCCGGCCCGATAAACTGCCGTTCCCCCCGGCCCACAAACGGCTCCTCCACCGCCACCGCCTCCGGCTGAAACACGCTAATCATATTGCCGACATGGGTAAAAAGCTGATACAACCGCTTCTCCAGCGGCATCCCCTTGGGCAAAGCCACCACCCCATAATCCGCCGCCGCCGGATGCGGCTCGCTCTCCAGCACCCCATACCCCATCCGCACCGTCCCCGGATCAATCGCCAATACGCGCATCCCGTCCCCCTCAATCTAGCCATCATCCCCACCATCATACCGTCATCCCTCCACCCCCACCGTCATTCCCACCACCACACCGTCATTCCCACGAAAGTGGGAATCCAGAACCACCCTCAAATTCCATCATCCCCACCGTCATTCCCGTGCCAAAGGGAATCCACAGCCACCCTCAAATGCCATCATTCCCCCCACCCCCACCGTCATTCCCACGAAAGTGGGAACCCAGAACCCTCAAATGCAACCAGCCCGGCTCCATCCCAGCCGGGCTGCCTTCTCCCTACCGCACCGGCGCGCCCCCCGGCCCACCGCCCCAACCATCATCCTCTCCCGGCCGTGGCGGCTGCCCGCCCTCCGCCAAAATCCGGTAATAATCCGCCGCATCGGCAAACCCCTGCGCCTGCCGCTCCGCCGCCTGCGCCCGTTCCAACGCAATCTGCGACAAATACGGCACCAAGCGCGGGTCATCCACCTTCCGCCCCAGCGTCTCCGCCAACTGCCGATTCTTCCGCAGCGCCGGCGCCAACCGCGGATCTTCCGTCCACTTCAGAATATCCAAAGCCTCCCGGCCCCGATCCACGTGTTCCCGCGCCTTCTCCAACGCCGCCCGCGCCGCCGCCTCCGCCCCCCGGGCCGCCGCAATCTCCCGCAGCGTCCGCGCCTGCTCCGCCGTCAACCCCGGAAACGGACTCGGCGGCCCCTCCTCCGGCTTTTCCCGCTTGCCAAACAATCCCCAGAACTTCATTATCCCCTCCATCAACAAATGGAACCACCCACCAATTTCAGACCCTAGGGCGTATTCCCCCTAATTATTGACGCCCGGATAACCGACCCTATACCTATGTCATTCCGACCAAAGGGAGGAATCTAAAATGCCCGCCCTTGATTCTTTGCTATCCCTCGGAATGACCTGACTGACCGACTGCGCTACCCAATCGTTAGCGTGAACACACTCCAACCGCCCCCACCCTACGCCGTCAGCTGATACTGCTCCAAAACCTCCGCCGGAAAATCGGCGTTAGTATAAGCCTTCTGCACATCCGCCAAATCCTCCAGCAAATCCAGCAGCCGCAGCGTCTGCTCCGCCGCCCGATTATCCAAAGCAATGGTGGACTTCGGCGCCATAACAATATCCGCCGCCTCCGGCGTCACCCCCTCCGCCGCCAACGCCCCCTGCACCGCTTGCAGCGTATCCGGCGCCGTATAAATCTCCAGCGTCCCCTCCTCAATTTTCACATCCTCCGCCCCGGCGTCAATCGCCAGCAAACCCAGCTCCTCGGCCCGCTCATCGTCAGCAATGGCGACCGTCAACGCCCCCTTGACCTCAAAGTTCCACGCCACGCATCCCGACTCCCCCAAACTGCCGCCGCCCTTGTTAAACGCCGACCGCACCTCCGCCGCCGTCCGATTGCGGTTATCCGTCAACGCTTGCAGCAGAATCGCCCCCCCGCCCGGGCCATAGCCCTCATAAGTAATCTCCACCAGGCTGTCCGCCGCATCGCCGCCCTCCCCCGCACCCCGTTTCACCGCCCGTGCGATGCTGTCCTGCGGCATATTATTGGCCTTCGCCTTGTCAATCGCCAGCCGCAGCCGAAAGTTCATATCCGGATCCCCGCCACCGCCCTGACTCGCCGCCAGCGTAATATCCCGGGCCAACTTAGTGAACAGCGCGCCCCGCTTGGCGTCCGCCGCCCCCTTGGCCCGCTTAATCGTCGACCACTTGGAATGTCCCGACATAAGAGTGCCTCCCTATGCCTTGCCTACCCTTTCCCCCTGCTTTCCCGCCCCGAATTGTACCACCACCCCAACCCCAGGTCAAAGGGCTTTCCGCCGTCCTATCCCCCATCGCAACCGCCATTCCCACACCAACCGTCATTCCACCCTCCCCCCGTCATCCCCACCCTCGACCGTCATTCCCACGAAAGTGGGAATCCAGAACCCCCGCCCTTATAGCATTATGTCATTCCGAGGCGCAGCCGAGGAATCTCGACGCCCCCACCGGAGCCAAACCCGGCCACCGCAAACCCTCACCCCGCCCGCTCCAAATTCAACGCCAGCAAACGCCCCAAAATCACCTGCTCCTCCAAATCCACCGCCCACCCATAAGCCGCCGCCACCGCCGCATCCAACTCCCGATGCGCATTGACCAGCCAAGTCGGACTCTGGTTATACAAGTTCGTCAAAGTCCGCCCTTTCCGTTCCGCCTCCGTCAACCCCGGCTTGCCCTCCTCGTCCACCGGCTTTAACCAATTCCCCCGCAACTCATCCAAATTAACCGCCGCCTCGGCGATAGCCGCCCTTTGCCCCTCAGTAGGTTCCGGGAACGGAAAAGTCCAAAAGCAGGCAGTGGGAATATAGCGCGATGCCGATTCCTTATCCCGCAGTTGCGGCCCCATCGCCCGGGCCCACAAATTGTGAATGCGGGAATGCAGTACGCCGAAAAAATAATCATCGTCCCGGGCAAATACATTGGTGGCATTGTTGCAAATAGTGCCAGCCTCGACCCAAACAAAGGTCAAATGCTTGGCCGTAACCGAATGGGCTATGTATCGGGGCAAGCCGGCAAGAGCCGCCGTCATATTCCTTGCCGGCTGGCGGGATTGCCAATAATTCCCGGCCAAATCCAGCCCGGCTTGCTCCGCCGCTTGTTTTGCCAACTCAAAAGGCGCTTCGTACGCTGCCGCTTCGGCCAAAGACCTATCGCCAAAGGCAATAGTGTAATACCCCCGGGGACGCCCGGATAGGTCTTGCCCGTTTCTTACCGGAACCAAGACATCCGAATTAGGCTTCCGATTCGGATTGCCACCAGCTGCCAAAAGTTTTGCGGCTACATCCCCGGGAATGTCAAAAGGCGAAGTGCTCGGACCGCGGAACGCAATGCCGGCATTAGCCGGCAATTTTCGGGCCGCAACCAAATCGACCTGCGGCTCGAGATTCGCAAAGATATGTTCCACCGGCTCGCCGTCAATCGTCTTACTGGTTTGCGAACCGTCGTCAAATCCAATGATTGAAACATGGACGCTGGCCCCGTCCAGCAGCCAATCCCGGTCCGGGTAGGCCATAAATATGCCGCCCGACTCAGTTATCCGCTCCAACACTCCCCGGCTATACACCGAGCGGATATTCTGCGTAGCCAGCAAACCGGCGCGCTTGGCCTTGCCGTTAGCTATTTGCTGCCGGGCAAGCTCAAACCAATAGCAGCACAAGTCCGATGACCGTTTTATCGCAGATTTATACGCCGTGTCAACGTCGTCGATGTATGCCCGCTCAAAGTTTTTATTCCAACTCCGGCGGCCCAAAAACGGCGGATTGCCAATGACAAAATCCGCCGCCGGCCACTCCGCTTCCCTCGGATTATCCGGATCCGCCAAATCCAGAATGGCATCCCCCTGCCGCACCGTATCCAGCGGCGTCAAAATCGGCTCCTGGACATACTCAAACCCGTTAGCCTGATGCCACTGAATATAGCCAATCCACAACGCCGTCCGCGCCAACTCCGCGGCGTAAGAGTTAATTTCCAGCCCCTGCATCTGATTCGGCTTCACCAACGGCGTCAAATCCTCCCAGCCCTGTACCGCCGCAAAGTCAATCGCCTGCCGCTCCAAATCCAGCAGGGAACGCAGCGCAATGTAAAGAAAGTTGCCGCTGCCGCAAGCCGGATCCAGCACCTTCACCCCGGCCAAACGCCGCCGGTAATCCTCCAACCGCTGCCGCGCCTTTTCCCCGTCCCCGTCCGCCAGATAATCCCCCATCTCCCCCTTGGCCGCCTCCCACTCCCGCCGCAGCGGCTCCAGCACCACCGGCTCCACCACCAGCATTATGTCCTCCGCCCCGGTGTAATGCGCCCCCAGCTGCGACCGCTTCGACGCATCCAACGCCCGCTCAAACAGCGTCCCGAATATCGACGGTTCAATGCCGTTCCAGTTCTTTTTAACCGCCTCCCCCAACCGTTGCAGCGCCGCCGGACTCAGCTCCACCGTATCCGCCGCCTCAAACAAATCCCCGTTGAACCACGGAATTTCCGCTGCCCCGAACATCCCGCCCACCGCCATCTGCTCAAACAACCCGCCCATCGCCCGGTTGAACGCCGTCGGATCCCGATACTCCCGGCTCACAATCTGCGTAAAGAGCTTGTCCGGCAGCAGCCCGGCATCCTCGGCGTACAGGCAGAACACGATCTGATTCAAATACCGCGCCAACCGCTCCGGATCCTCGTTATGCGCCTCCATATCCGCCACAATATCCCGGAACAAATCCGCCGTTTCCCGGGTAACCTCCTCCACCGACCGCTCCGGCCGCAAATCCCCCGGCGCAAAAAATGCGCTGCGGAGCAATTGCAGCTTTTCCGGTTCCGCCAGTTCCGGCAGCGCAATATCGTGCCGCGTCGTCACCATCCCCGGAAAGTTCGTCTGTATCCGTATCGACCGAAAAGAGGAAACAATCAGCAGCGGCGGCGTCTTGAGATGCACCTGATAGCGCAGCAGCTGGGTCATCGCCCCGTCCAAATCCCCATCGCTCCCCTTGAACTCCCACCCGAACCGCTCCTCCAGGTAAGCATCCGCAAACCCGCCCGGCACCCATTTCTCAAAAGTGAACGCCGCCGGATTGCCATACTCCCCCGGCGTAGCGTGTCCCACCATCCGGCAAATATCCAGGAACATTTCCTGCGCCGCCTGCTTTTCCCCGAACTGAACCGACATCCACTTGTTGATGAACCGTTCCGGCCGCAAACTCGGCTGCCGCGCCTCGCTAAAAAGCGTCATAACTCCCTCCAACTTTCCCCGGTAACCCCTTGGGCAATGCCTACCCCATCCCCCCCATCAACCGAACCCGCATCACCCCCAACTCCAAATCCACCCCCAACACCACCTGCCGCACCGCCGGCAGCAAAACCTCCCCCTCCGGCCCCGCCACCACATAAACATCATTGCTGCCCGTAACGATAACCTCCCGAATACGCCCCAACTCCGCCCCCTCCTCCGTCATCACCCGCAGCCCCAGCAGTTGAAAGTGATAATACTCCCCCGCCGGCAAAACCGGCGCGCTCGTCGCCGCCACCGTAACCTCCACCCCCGCCAAAGCCCGCGCCGCCGCCCGCGTCCTCACCTCGTCCAACTTCAGAATCACCTGCTCCGGCGGCCGCAAAACCGACCGTACCACCCGGTACGGTCGGCCGCGCAAAAACAAATCCCGACCCGCATCAAACCGCTGCGGAACATCACTCAGGCTCTTCACCCGCAGCGCTCCATCCGTGCCGTGCGGCCCCAAAACCAGCCCCACGACCACCTGCTCGCCGCCGGCCGCCCCCTCCTGGCATCCTGCGTCGCTCAAACTCTCGCTCAAAATCGGCCCAAACCTGTTCCAAGTTGAACTAGCGACGCCGCAACGCCCCCAAATCAGCCCCAAGGTATAGGGAAAGGACTACACAATCTCCAGCACGGCCCGCGTCCCGTCCTTCACCGCCGCCACCCGCAGCAGCACCCGCATCGCCTGCGCCACCCGCCCCTGCCGACCGATAACCTTCCCCTTATCCTCCGGGGCCACTTCCAACCGCAGCACCACCTGGCCGTCCTCGATCGTCTCCGTAACTTGCACCGCCTCCGGATTCGTCACCAAGGAGCGGGCAATGTACTCAATCAGCTCTTTCATTCCGCGGCCCCCTCCGGCGACCGCATCCGCTCATAGATGCCGTCCCGCTCCAGAATCCGCTTCACCGCCGCCGACGGCTGCGCCCCCTTTTCCAACCACGCAATGGCCCGTTCCGCCTTCAGCGTCACCGCCGGCGGATCCACCATCGGGTCATACTGACCAATCCACTCCACATAGGCACCATCCCGCGGCGCCGCCGCCTCCGCCACCACTACCCGATAGGCGGGATACTTCTTCTTCCCCACCCTTCGCAACCGAATTCGCAGCATACCAACTCCCCCGACCGGCCACGCGCCGGCCGCAACTTGTTGCCGCCATTCTAATCCAATTCCCCCGCCCTGTCAATCGCGCCCCACGCCAAGTATTCCCTTCTTATTTTTAGTAAAAGTGAGGGTTCCCTTCGATTGTGGTTGATTTTCTGAATCCTCGGTTGCGCCTGGAAATCAGCTCAACCCCAATCGAAAGGAACCCAATGTAGGGAGGGTCAAAAGGGTCACTAATTTGGATAAGGGCAGGAGGGACTAATCCCTCCCGCTCTTTCTGGCCCGCCGGCAGTCGGGGCCGGGCTACTTGATGTACCGGATGGAGTGAATAGCCAACGGCGGGGCCTTTATGTATGCGCCGGGAATATCCGAACCCCACACCAGCAAATCAACCGGCTCGGTCAGATTGCCCACCGGCACTTTTATGGAGAAAGACCGGTCGCTCACATCCCAAAGGGTTGCCTCGGCAGTCCCGGGCGTGTTCGGGTAGGATGCGCCCGGAGGGGCGGGACGGAGGATAATCAACGCGTCGCGGTCGGTGTTCCGGTATTTGATGACAAAGGTAGCGACCGACGGAGAGTTCAAGAGGGTGCGACCGCCCAATACGGTTCCCGCAGCCCGCAGTATGCCGTTCTCAATGACGGGACACTCCGACCACCGAATGGCGTCGTGTTCCTGGAAAAGGTGGGCCCCATCAGCAAAGCGGAAACAGGTAGAAGTTTCCGCCAGGGTCGGCGTGGGCCTAAGGGTAGCGGGCGGACGGGGGGTATGGGGGTAGTAGGCGGGCGTGGGCGTCGGTGGCGCAGGCGTGGCGGTCGGGTTCGGTGTGGCGGTGGGACGGGGGGTAAAGGTAGGCATAAGGGTAGCCCAAGGGGTTGGCGTGGGCGGAAGCGTGATGGCCGATTGGGACGTGGGGCGCGGCGTGGCGGTGGGGACGGGAGTAGCGGTAGGAGACGGGGTAGCGGTGGGAGACGAGGGAACGGCCGGGGCGGCGGTAGCGCAGGCCACGGCGGTGAGCAACAAGATAGCCCCAAAGGTAAGGATGGGCCGGATTTTCAGCATAAAACCTCCTTGAGTTCCGGGTTAGGCTGTTGTGGGAGCGCAGCCGGGGCAACCATCTGCTGCGCGCCCGGCGGAGCCAAACAGTTTGCCGGCTCCGCCGGGCGCGCTGATTACCGCCGCTGGTTCGTGTAGATGAGGCTGTCAAAAACCCGCTCGACGAAAGCGTCGTCATACTGGCCTGTCCAGTCGGCGCACACGTCCATCGTGATGACGAAAAGACGCACGGACTGAAAAATGTATAACCCGTAACTCTCTTGGTCATCGCAATAGCCAATGTTCCGCGAATACCGATACCGCGAACGCTGGATAGTTGGCGAAACTTCGTAAAAGGCATCCAGCTCAAAGCCGGGTTCTTTTTTCCTGAGGCCCAAGAAGCCATCAGCGAAGCCCGCAAGGGTAAGGTCCTTGTCCATACGCTCGCCCCGGGTTCCAGAAAAGACCATCAGGGTAGCCCGATACCAAGGGGCGTTAAAGGAAACAATGCTGTGGTGGTCGGACTCTGCCGCCCAATCCTCCGGCAAATCAACACTGAAATAAGACTTGGGGCTAAACCTTTGCCAAGGAACCGTCGGCACTGGAGTGGCCGTCGGTTGCGGCGTAGCGGTCGGTGTCGGCGTCGGCTCTAGAGTAGCGGTCGGCTCCTGGGTGGCTGTGGGTCGCGGCGTAGCGGTGGGCGTAGGAGTAGCGGTAGGCGTGGGTTCGGGCGTGGCTGTGGGTCGCGGTGTGGCAGTAGGAGTGGGGGAAGGGGTAGGGGTAGCCGTCGGTAACGGCGTGGCGGTGGGCGCAGGGGTGGGAGTAGAGGTAGCCAACGGAGTAGAGGTAGGAGTGGGCTGAGGCGTGGCCGTGGGAAGCGGGGTAGCGGTAGGGGCAGCGGTAGCGCAGGCAACGGCGGTCAGGGCAAGGACCAAGAGATAGATAAGGACGGGCAGGACTTTCCGCATCAGGAACCCCCTTGCGTTCAGGATTAGGCTACTGTGCGAGAGTCGCCGGGTTCCCGTGCAAAGCGCACACAAGGGGGCAAACAAGTTGCCCAACCCTGCAACAGGGCTTTGCACCAAGGGATACCGTTACTAACCGGGACTCTCGCAAGGGGGAATATACGCTCTTGCGTCGGCAGTGTCAATAGCGCCAACGGCGGCCGCCGGGCTAAGTCACTTTCCGCACCATCCAGCGCATATCGTCAAACTGGCCGGCCTGCAATTTGACCAACACCGTAGCCAGATAGCTCAAGGTCGACAGCAAAGCGTGGAGGGTGATTGATTTCAACCCGCGCCGGTAGTGTCGATCCAAGCTTCGGCTCTCCTTCATGGACTTGAAAATTTGCTCGATTTGCCAGCGTTTGCCGTACCACTCCTTCGATTGCCGGCTCTGGCGGCGTATCACGCCAAAAAGCCGGATGTCCTCGGCCGGGTCTTGCCAATACTCGGTATCGCAGTGGCGGATGCCCCCTCGGGTCGAATCCCGCCGGTGGCAGCCCTCCCGCCGACAGCGGTAAAGGTGCTGCCCGGCCGCATTGGTCGTCACATACTCCATCGGGACTTGCCCCAAGCCGGTGGGAACGCCCTCCGCGGTGTATATATCCTGATACAGACCGGTTTTATTGCCCGGGCGGCGGATGTGGATAACCGGGGCAATGCCTTGCCGGTAGAGATACTGGTGATTGCCGGCGGCGGCATAGCCCCGGTCGGCAATGGCGACAGCCGGCTGGAACCATTGGTATTGGTCTTTGGCCGGCGCGACCAACGGCGGCAATTCCGGGGAATCGTTGCGGCTGCCGGTAGTGATGTGTTGCGCCAGCGGGATGCCGTAATGGGCGTCGGCTATCGTGTGCATTTTGTAGCCGAAAAACCACTCCGTCCCGTCTTTCCCGGATTTGACCGAATGCTTGACGCTCCAGGAGGCTTCCGGGTCGCTGACCGGCTTGCGGTTGGGATTGCAGTGGGAGTGGATGGCGGTGGAGTCGATGGCTACCAATTCCCCCAAGTCGGGCAGGAAGTCCTTAATCCGCTCGGCAATGCCGGCGATGACGGGCTTCAGCAAATCCGAGCGGCCCTCCAGCCGCTTGATAAAGCGGTTGAACGTCCGGCGGACGGGAAACGGGTCGCCAAAGCCGCAAAGCTCCCGCAGTTGCGGATGGTCCTGGAGCTGCCGGATAAGGGCATTGGCGCTGGGCAAGCCCAGTTGGCAGCTGACCAGGCAGGCGCGCAACAAAGGCCGGAGCGGGTATCCCGGTCGGCCATTGGCACGATATAGCGCCAGGCGCGCCAGCTAGGGCCTGTTGACAAACCTTAAAGTGCCAGCTGGCGATTGACCGCCGGCCAGCCCCCGGGGTTCTGGCCGGTTTCCTTTTCCCGCATTGCTACTACCGTGGCCGCCAAGCAAAGGGTTGCCGCGTACATTTCGCCCAACTTGCAGTAGCGCGTCGCAATTCCCCGATACTCCTTGAGGGCCGCAAAGCGGTTTTCAATCAAATGACGCAACCCATATACCGCCGGGTCGGGCCAAGCCGGCGGTCGCCGCCGGGCCCGGGAAGGTATCACCGGCCGGATGTCCGCCGCGGCCAACCAGCTACGGATCAGGTCCGTATCATAGGCTTTGTCGGCAATCAGTTCTTGGGTGGCAACCGCACCAATCAAATCTGGCAGCACCACGCATTCCGCCGCATTGCCCGGGCGCAGGACAAACTTGACCAGTCGCCCCATAGCGTCGGCCAAGGCCACCACCTTGGTATTCAGCCCGCCGCGACTCCGCCCGATGGCTTGGGCCAACCGGGATTGGTCGCGGGAGCGTCCCCTTTTGGGGCGCCAGTCCCGTGCTGATGCCCTTTGACAAAAGTCCCATCCACCATTACGGTGTCCAACTGAAGCTCGCCGGCCAAGCTGTTGAACAGCTGCTCAAAGACGCCGGCTTTAGTCCAGCGGCGGAACCGTTGATACACCGAGTTCCATTTCCCAAACTCCGGGGGCAAGTCGCGCCAAGGATCTCCAGTGCGGGCAATCCACAGGATGCCCTCAACCGTGTTCCGATTTGCTTGCAGCGGTGGCCGGCCGCCTTTCTTGGGGTCGCCCCGCAAAGCCGGCTCCAGCCGCGCCCACTGCCGGTCGGATAACATCTTACGCGCCAAGCTATTCCCTCCTGATTAAGTTGCTGGTAATCTAATCAGGAGAAACGGGTTTGTCACAGGCCCTAGGAAATCACGCGTTTTCGGTGTCTTATCCAGATACAAAACTGCATCCAATTGTGTAACTCCTATGACAATGCTATCCTGCTTCCAGGTACGTTTAGAAGCAATAATGCGCTGATAATGATGAACTGCACTACGCGTTAAGCAGCCGCAATGCCCCAATTTAGGAGATTTGACGTTGCATCTGGCGGCTGGAAATGCTACAGTGTCACAAATGTTAGGAGGGTGTAGCAATGACACAGATGTCTACGAGGAAGAAGCCCCGGGTAGTTGACGGTGTCTGTATGGGGATGCCTGAAGATGAAGGAGAACCGTGCGGCCACTACCCGGTAGCCGCTGTGGACGGCTCCCAATACGGGGTGAAACAAGACGTCGACCTGTGTGAAGTTTGTCTGTCCCGGCACGCATCGGGTAACCTGCGAAGGGCGTCCCCGGCGCGGCGAATTGGCGGCATCAGGATACACTCCACCAGCCCATTGTTTGAATCCCCGTGAAACACGGTGGGCAATCCCGGCCGCGCCCTCACTAGAAACGAAACCGCTACCCAGCTAATGCCACCGGGAGCGGACATCTAACGCAGAGGACTGGAACGATGAAAACCAAGAGGACGATTGCACCGCGTTTGCCTAAACATGGCAAGCAGTCGGCGGATGACCGCCGCAAAATCAGCAAGCGGTTCATCATCCACGCCCGGAAAGAACTCAAAGCGGGCAATCGGCTACAGGCGGGGGAAAAAGTGTGGGGTGCCGGCTCGCAATACCTCAAAGTCATCGGCGAGCAACGGGGTTGGCCTCATTCCAGCCACGCAAACTTGCGCGACATCGGCTACCAAATAGTAGCCGAATACAACGGGGAACCGGGCGTTTCCGAAGTTGGCGAGGCTTTGAGCAAAGCCTACTTTACCGGCCACAACAACTTCTATGAAAACCTGTATCCTGTAGAGGATATTGCCGTCGCTATTGATGTCATGGAAGAGGCATTACCTCACCTTGACAAGATAACGGCGTCCCCGCCGCGCCCCTTCACCATTGATTCCAACACGAAACTCAAGCGGTTGGAACGCCTTACCGGGCGCAATGACCTGCGTCTGGAAATGACCGATGACAATGGGTTCTCCTTAAAGGAACCCGCACCAGTCACGTCCCCTAAAATCGAGTTACGCAACGGCAAAAATGTTAATTCGCGGGCCTGCGCTTCGGCGGATGAGCCAGAGAGCCGGGCTTCAAGCCGTCGTCGAGGTAAAAAGGGCGGCAAAGAAGGCAAGCCTCCCAAAGTCAATGTGATTCTAGGGTAATTCCAGCGTAATCGTACACCGCGTCAACAAGGGGCGGGAGGGCTAATCCCTCCCGCCTTTTTCCAAATCAGTGACCCTTTTGACCCTCCCTACCCAATGAAAGGCGGGGTGACAGGGGAAGGGGGGTGTGGTATAGTTGGGGCGGTATCCGATTTTTCCGATGGAGGGGTTTAGTCGTGAAGGTTATTAAAATCAGCAATGCGCCTAAAGAGGTGGCGACGAGCGCGCTGTTCACCGGGAATGTGGTGACGCGGCAGGCGCCCTTTGGGCCGGAGGACAGCAACAATTTTAACTTCGGGGTGGTGAGTTTCAGCGCGGGTTCCCGGAACAAGTTCCATAAGCATAGCGGGGACCAGATGCTCATCGTTACCGAAGGCACCGGGACGGTGGCGACGGACGATGAGGAAGTGGAAATTACGGTGGGGGATGTGGTGATTATCCCGGCGGGGGAAAATCACTGGCACGGGGCGCCGGGGGATACGGCGATGGCGCATATTACGGTGACGGTGAAGGGGAGTCAGACGGAGCAGACGGAGCCGTAGTTTGGGCTAGTTAGCCTGGGTTTGCCGGGCGGATGGCAATGCCCCGCTGCCGGGATACGGCGGCGGGGTTTTTCTGTATGGGAGGTTAGAGCAGGGCAAGCTGGTATAAGGTCAGTAGTCTTTGGCGGCGTTGAGACGCTGGGCAAAGGCGGATTGGTAGGCGGGGGCGATGTCGTTGAGATAGTAGGGGTAGCCGAGTTGGGCGGCGGCGATGCCGATGGTGCCGCTGCCGGCGAAGGGGTCGAGGACGGGGCCGTCGATGGTTTTGACCATGCGTTCCGCCAGTTCGAGGGGGAAGGGGGCGGGATGGGGATTGCCCATCTCAAAGCGGATGTTCCAGACATCGCCCCATTTCCGCATTTCGGAGAGCCATTTTTGCGGCAAACGCCACTGGCGGCCGGCAATGAGATAGACGAATTCGTAGATGGGGGGAAAGATGGTGGGGACTTTGCCGCCCTGGTTGTTGCTGGAGCCGCGGTTCCAGATGATGGTTTGGCGGACGGGGAAGTCGGCGATGATTTCCTGGCGGCGGGTTTCGCCGAGGTTGGCAATCTGGCGGCCGATGTTGTAGAGGATGACGCCGTCGGGGCCGACGAGGCGCAGGGCTTCGGCAAGGAAAGCGCGCTGCCAATGGATATATTCGTCCGGAGGCAGGTCGTCATCGTAGCCGGCGTAGTTGTTCGCCATCAGCTTGCTGTTGGGCCAGTTGGACTTGTGGCCGCCGCGGTTGCGGAAGGCTTTGTTGTAGGGGGGCGAGGTGGCGATGCCGGCAAGGCTTCCGTCGGGGAAGGATTGCATATATTGGAGGGCGTCGCCGATGTTGTAGGTGTTGGGCCGGGGCGGGGACGGGGCATCGGGACAGCGCCGTCCGTTGGGGATAGCGGGCCGGATTTCGGTTTCGAGTAGCATCGGGTTTGGCGGCTCCTGGGAGTGGGTTTAGCACTTTTGGGCTATTTTACTTTCACAGGATAAGGTTGTCAAATGGAGACAGGGTTAGCCGACCTCAAAAATTTGGTCGGAGGGATTGCCGTTGCTGGCCCAGGATTCCAGTTGGTCGAACCAATCGCGGTCAACGGCGATTACTTCTTTGACCCCGAGTTTGAGTTCGCGAAGGTTTTCGGCCAAGGCGTTGCCATCGACCAAGTCGATGGGCGGCACGCCATCGCGCGCGACTTCTTTACGGGCTTCGGTGGTGAAAGTTCCGGTGCTGATTATCAGTCCCCGGTCGGCGCGGCCGGACATTGCGCCGCGAAATTCTCGTACTACCGACGCGCCAACGGAGCCTTGCCAGCGTTTGCACTGGAACAAGACCGGGAAACTGATGAGCCGCGCCATCTGCAACAGTCCATTCCCGTCAATGCCCCCGTCTCCGGCACGCCCGGTGACCTGGACTTGCACAAAGCCGCTTTCCCGGAGCAACCGCTGGCACAGACGCTCGAAGGTGCCGGGGGAGAGTTGGAGGATTCGGTTAATCAAATCCTCTTTCCATTCCTCGCCGGTGATGGGTGAGTCGTCATCGGCGTCAGCCGCGGGCGGGGTGTCCGGCGTGGATTGAGGAGCGGCAGAGTCGCTGACTTGGCTGGTAATTTGGTTGACCCCAGCGATGCCGGCATCGGTCAAGGCCCAGACAGAGCGTTGGGGATTGTCGAGGAGGCCGGCGGTTTTCAGATGGGAAAGGGCAAAGGCAATCCGATGGTCTAGGACCTTTCGGCTGCTACCCGGATATAGCTGGTCGGCTACAGCATCGGGCAAGTTCAACATTTGCCGGACTTGCTCCTGGATTTCCTGAAGGTGGCCGCTACCGCCGAGCCGGTGGATGGCAAGGAGCGTCCAGTTCTGCATTGCGGTGCGGGCGGGGATTTCCTGCATAGGTGAACCTCCCGGTTAGTTAGGTTGCTTATTTGGAGTCGTGGGGTTCTAGGGATTGGGCGAGCTGCTGGATGGTTTGGGTGAGGGTGCGCTGCTGGTCGCGGGTTTCGGGGAATTCGTCGGCCAAGGGGGTGCTGCCGATGAAGCGGTAGGTGTCGGCGACGCCCTGGAAAAGGTCGGGGGAGAGGCCGAGGTGGGCGAAGGTGTCGCGGATTTCCTCCATTTCGCTGACCCAGCGGCGGGAACGGGGCGGGACGGTGGGGAGGCCGCGGGACATTCGGTCGAGGATGGCGGATTGGCCGTCCTGGAATTCGGCGAGGAGGGGTTCGGTCAGGCCCATCAGTTCGGCGGCGGTAAGGAGTTGGGCGTAGAGGGCGGAGGAGCCTTTGGTCATGGCGGCGTAGCACATTTTGATGCCGGAGGCTTGGCCGAGGTCGCCGGGAAGGGGGCGGATGTCAAGGCCGAAGTCGCTGAGTTGGGCGAAGTCGGGGGCGTATTGGCCGGAGGTGTAGAAGTGGGGGCTGTAGCCGGGTTTGGGCGGGCCGCCGATGATGGATACATCGACGAAGCGGCCGCCGGCGTCGGTAATGACGGGGGCCAGCTGGCGGGTGAGTTGGGGCGAGATGGCGTTGCATTCGGCAAAGAGGGTGTCAGCGCCGGTATTGCGAAGGGCGGCGGCGATGTCCGAGCAAAGGCCGGGGACGGCGGCGGAGACGGTCATCGACATAATGAGGTCGGCTTGCCGGACGAGGGCGTCGAGGGTGGGGACATCCTGGATGCCGGCTTTCTGGGCTAAAGCGCGGGTGCGGTCGGAGCGGCCGGTCAGGCAGGTGATGACTTGGAGTTCGTGTTCGCGGAGGCGTTGGCCGACAGCGTGGCCCATATCGCCGGGGCTGAGGATGGCGACGGTGTTGATGGTCATTGGGATTGTTCTCCTGATGGCGGCAATAGTGTAATTTGGGGGATTATAGCATAGGGATGCGCTATAATGGGCGGGCGTTGAGCAAAGGGGGAAGCAAGTTGGTTAGCCAAGGCGGGGGCGACAGTTTTACGGGACGGGTGGGGGAGGTTACGGAGGGGGATTCGGCGGTTTTTGCGGCGCAGTGTTATGGGCTGTATGGGGCGCCGCCGTTGGGGGCGTTGGTGCTGGCCGGGACGCCGGCGATTTACGGGGTGGTGCAACGGGTGTGGACGGAGCCGTTGGATCCGAGTCGGCCGGTGCTGGCGCGGGGGCAGGATGCGGAGTCGGTGGAGGAGGTGTATCGGGAGCATCCGCAGTTGGAGCGGCTGCTGACGACGCGACTGGCGGCGTTGATTGTGGGGTATGAGGAGGATGGAGAAGTACGGCAGGGGCTGCCGCCGTGGCCGCCGCGGATACATAGCTTTGTGTATGGCTGCGGGCCGGAGGAAGGGGCGCGGTTTATGGAGCGGCTGGATTTTTTGCGGCTGCTGCTGAATTCGGGGTCGCCGTTGGCCGAGGAAGTAACTGCGGCGTGTTTGCGGCGGGCGGCCGGGATGGCGGCGGATCATGACGGGTTTATGCGGCGGGCCGGGCGGGCGTTGGCGGCGGAATTGGCGGGAGAGGCAAGCCGGTTGAGCGCGATTATGCGGAGGGTTACGGGATGACCGAGGGTTTGCAGTTTAATCCGTTCAGTCCGCTGGGTGCGGTGAATGGGCGGGAGGGGGACGGGTACCGACCGGCGGCAAGCGGGCCGTTGGGATTGGTGGTAGGCGGGTCTTTGGCGCAGGGGGTGGAGATACGGCTGAGTCCGGCGGGGGAGCGGGTGATTGAGGATGTGAAGGTGGGGACTTTTCTGACGATTGAGGGGCAGCGGTATCGGTTTTTTGCGGTGGTGACGGATTTGGAGTTGGGAAGCGCGGATCCGCGGCTGCGGCACAGTCCGCCGGAGGGGGGCGATCCGTTGTTGGCGGCGGCGTTGGCCGGGCCGGTGGCATACGGGGTGGTGTCGGCATTGCCTAATTTGACGCTGCCGTTGGGGGCGGGCAACGATACGGGGACGGCTACCGGGCCGGCGCCGGGGCCGGCGGCAGCCAAGACGATACCGGCGCATTTTGCGCCGGCGTGGCCGGCGGCGGCGGCAGATGTGGAGTTGGTTTTCGGGCGGGATGATGCGCGGCACTTCTGGATTGGCAGTCCTTTGGATATGGATACGAAGGTTTGCCTGGATTTGGAGGAATTAGTCAAGCGTTCCATCGGGGTGTTCGGGAAAAGCGGGACGGGTAAGACTTTTTTGACGCGGCTGCTGCTGGTGGGGATTTTGCAGGGCGGCGGGGCGTCGTCGCTGGTGTTTGATATGCACAGCGAATATGGGTGGAGCGGGCAGGATGCGGATAATACGCGGCAGGTGAAGGGGTTGAAGCAGTTGTTTCCGGCGCAGGTCTCGACTTTTACGCTGGATGCGGAGAGTTCGCGGCGGCGGGGGGCAATGCCGGATGATGTAGTGCGGATTGGGTATGGGGAGATTGAACCGGAGGATGTGGAGCTGCTACGGGATACCCTTAACTTGTCGGAAGTGGCGGCTTCCGCGGCGTATAACTTGCAGCGGCATTTTGCGGGGGATTGGGTGAGTCAGTTTTTGGAGGTTCAGGGGCGGGACATCAACGAGTTGGCTAAAGACCTTAATGTGAATGGGGCGGCGTTGGCGGCTTTGCATAACCGGCTGAGTCGGCTGAAGCGGTTTTCCTTTTTGGAGTCGGGGGAGCGGCCTAATGCGGCGGCGCGGATTATTGAGCATTTGGAGCGGGGGCAACACGTGGTGCTGGAGTTCGGGCGGTACGGGAGCGATTTGACGGCGTATATTCTGGTGAGCAATTTGCTGTCGCGGCGGATTCATGACCGCTATGTGGAGTTGAAGGAGGCGGCGGAAGGGAATCAGGGGAAGGAGCCACGGCCGTTGGTGATTGTGATTGAGGAGGCGCACAAGTTTTTGAGTCCGGCGGTGGCGCCGCAGACGATATTCGGGGTTATTGCGCGGGAGTTGCGGAAGTATAATGTGACGCTGATGGTGATTGACCAGCGGCCGAGCGGGATTGACGGGGAGGTGATGAGTCAGCTGGGGACGCGGTTGACTTGCCTGCTGGATAATGACCGGGACATTGATGCGGTTTTGTCGGGGACGGCGGGGAGTCGGCAGCTGCGGGGGGTGCTGGCGCGGTTGGAGGCGAAGCAGCAGGCGTTGATTTTCGGCCATGCAGTGCCAATGCCGGTGGTGGTGCAGACGCGGGAGTATGGAAGCGCGGAGTCCTATGGGCTGCTGACGGCGGGGGCGCGGCGGTGGGCGGGGGCGGCACGGTCGGGAGGTGATGGGATGGATTCCGGGGATGCCGTCGGGCCGGTGGTGGAGACGGATAAGGAGCGGTTGGAGCGGGAGCTCGAGGAGTTGTTTGGGTAGGGATGCGGTAGGCAAGGCAACCACGAGGATTGCCCCTACATAGAACGCTGTCGGTAGGCAGTAAATCAGGGATTTTAGAGGAGGGACGGAGTTATGCAGAACCGGTATGTGGGTGATGTGGGGGACTTTGGGAACAATGGGCTACTGCGGTGGCTGTGCGGGATGTCGGAGACTACGGCAGCTGACGGGTTGGGGAGGTTGAATCTAGGGGTAGTGTGGTGTCTCACTCATCCTACCAAGAAAGAATTGAAAAACCAAGACGGTAACCTCAGGAAGTACCTTGAGGGCGATTCTGACGAGTTCAGTAAGTGCGACTCTGCTCTTTACGAAGCCCTGAAGCCCACCTTGGAGGACAAGGAGAAGCGCTGCATATCCTATATGTCTGACCATTTTGGAAAACCTGACGGGATCTTGCCCGATACGGTTTTCTATCGGAAATGCCTGAACCCCGAGGAGCAGAATAAGATCCCTAAAGAGAAAAGGGAGAAATGCCTTTGTACCCAACCCGGGTACATTAAGGAATCAAGGAAGGAGTGGCTGGAAGGGGCTGTCTGCAAAGTAGCAGATACCCGGATAGTGTTTGTCAATCCAGACAACGGTATCGCACCAAAGAATGCGAGAGGCGATAAGCCTAAGCATATCTATATGGAGGAGTTGGGCAAACTTTTCAACGAGCATAAGAAAAGTTTGGTCATCTACAACCATTCGAACCGTAGTATTCCGGCATCAGAGCAGATCCAGCGGCTTTCCGGACGCTTGGAGTCCGAGCTTCGTGTGCCTGCCGACTATATCCGCGCCTTGTGGTATCACCGGGGAACGGCACGATTTCACTTTATCGTAGCCCACCCCGAGGATAAGTGTATCAAGAGTATCATTAACAGCCGCCTGGAATCTTTCGGGAAAAGTCTATGGTGTACCATTCCTCGCTTTACTCTAGTTCCGAGGCCGTAGTCTTGCTATGCGAATCCTAAAGACTTGCCGGGAGATGGCGGCGGCTTGCCGGGAAAGCCCCCGGCCTTTGGGGTTGGTGGCTACTATGGGGGCGTTGCATCGGGGGCATTTGGAGTTGGTGCGGCGGGCGCGGGGGGAGTGCGCGGCGGTGGCGGCGTCGGTTTTTGTTAATCCGGCGCAGTTTGGGGCGGGGGAGGATTTGGCGCAGTATCCCCGGGATTTGGGGCGGGATTTGGCGTTGCTGGAAGCGGAAGGGGTGGATTTGGTGTTTGTGCCGGCGGAGGCGGAGATTTATCCGCCGGGGTTTGATACTTGGATTGAGCCGGGGGCGGTGGCAAGCCGGTTGGAGGGGGCGGCGCGGCCGGGGCATTTTCGGGGCGTGGCCACGGTGGTAGCCAAGCTGTTTAACATTGTCGGGCCGGAGCGGGCGTATTTCGGGCAGAAGGATGGGCAGCAGATAGCGGTTATCAGTCAGTTGGTACGGGACTTGAACTTGGGGGTGGAGTTGGCGGTGGTGCCGACGGTGCGGGATGAGGATGGGTTGGCGTTGAGCAGCCGCAATGCTTATTTGACCGGGGAGCAACGGGCGGCGGCGCCGGTGTTGTATCGGGCTTTGCAGGCGGCGGAGGAGTTGCTGGCGATGGGTGTTAGAGACGGGGCGCGGCTGCGGGCGGAGGTACGGCGGGTTTTGGACGAGGAGCGGCTGGTGGACGGGATTGCCTATGTGAGTGTGGCGGACGCCGAGACCCTAGAGGAGACGGAATGGGTAGCGGGCCGGGTGATGGTGTCGGCGGCGGTTTGGTTCGGGGGGACGCGGCTGATTGATTGTGTGGTGGTGGGGTAGCAGTTTGCCATCCCCACCACCGGCACTGTTAGTGTTTCCAGACCTGCACGGCCAGTTTCGCCAACTCCTCACCCCGCTGGCGAATGGAGTCCTCGTTCCAGACGGTGAAGTTCTGGATAGACGCGCTCATGGCGAAGTTGGAGTCAGCCAAGTCCCTTTTCTTTTCGGAGAAAGGCTTGTTACCCAAGGGGGCATTGTACCCGGTGAGGGTGAGATTGCCGACGGTGTGAAGCCAATTATCGGGGTGATGGACTTCCTGCCAGTTCGGCCCCAGTTCTTTTTTCCAGGTTTCGGTCAAGGTTTGTGGCATGATGTGTTCGACGGTGATTTTGTCGGTTTGGGCGGGAGACTCCTTATGCCCAAAAGCCTGCTCTAGAGTCCAAAGGATCAGGTTCAAGTGGCGTGCCCGGACTCCCGATGAGGCGTATAAACGGAAACGGACAAAATCACGGACGAAGTCCGTATCGTTGGGCCACCGGTTATCCAACAGGTGTGTTCGGGTCTTTTGGTACAAGTCAGTGGTGAAAAAATCGTCTTGCCCCGACATTTGAGCGAAAATGCCGCGCAACTGGTTGGTGGGAATAGCGCATACGGTCCGGCGAATGACGTAGGATTCGATCAACTGAACGACCTCGACCAAATCGCTCTGGCTGACTTCACCTTTTGCTGCGGCTTCCATAGCCCGCATAAGAAACGGATAGGCAACGGTGACTTCCCATTGGTTGAGACGCTCGAACCCTTTCGCAAGAGGTTCGGACAAGCCTTCCTTGGTCAACCCGGAAATCTGGGCATAATAGTTGGAGAACTTGGCAAAGTTCTGCAACGCCGCCAACGCGGCTTCAGGAGTTTCTGGGGTGTTCTCTTTGATTTGCTCGTAGGTTTCGTCCTTGCGAGGACGGTTACCTGACATCATGCAGTACCGCCAGAAAAAATCTCCGGCAGTGTCTTTGGGGCCGTCGGCAAGGGTTTGTTCCATCGGGTACCAATGGTCACGGTAGGCCCGTTCTTGCTGCTCCAAGTCCAGGATGTTCATAAGAAGGTAGTTCCGAACCAAGTCGGCTACACTCAAGTGCATCCCGGTATTGTTCAGGCTCTCAAAAATCCGGTTAGGGCTGTCATCACTCTCCAAGTGAATGCTAACCATATCGAGATGGTTGACAACGCGACTGTGCAACTTGCGGAGGTCGAACTCGTTGTCGTCGTTATCTCCTGCCCGCAACATCTTGGCAAAGTAGTCCCGCGCCCTCGCGATTTGAGAACTGTTCGGCAGGGTTTCTCCCGCGACTACCTTGGCGAAAGGTTCCCAGTCGCTTTGAGTAGGCAGCAGTTTAAGGGCCTGATCTCCAGGGCTAAACCTGTTGATCAAGCACATATCCTTAATCTCGTCGGCCAACTCAACCCAAGTGGCCCGCTCCGCCTCAGCGTGTTCCTTGATGACGCTGAGCAGGATCAAAAGAGTGGTCATCCGCTGCTGCCCGTCAATAAGCGTGTAGCGGTCAACGGTTTCGGGGGAGTTGGGAACTTGCTGGGTCACGATGGACCCAATAAAGTGGTTTCGGGGAACGGACAGGGCATAGATTTCCAAGAGGTCGTCCCAGAGCTGTTCCCACTGTTCCTCGCCCCAATTGTAGGTGCGCTGGTACAGGGGAACGACATACTGGATTTTGCCATCCAGCAACTTTTGGAAAACCACTTCGCCCGCTTTCATAACGACCTCCTTAGATTTGGCTTACTTTAGCACACCTCTAATCCTGGGTCAACTCCCGGATGGTTTCGGCGAAGGCGGTTAGGACGGTTTCCCAGTCGCCGATTACGCCGTAGCGGGCTTCTTTAAAGATGTTGGCGTCGGGGTCTTTGTTGATGGCGACGATGGCTTTGGCGCCGGAGCAGCCGGCGAGGTGCTGGCTGGCGCCGGAGATGGCGACGGTGATGTAGAGGTCGGGGGTGATGGTTTTGCCGGTTAAGCCGACCTGGTAGCTGGCGGGAACCCAGCCGGAGTCGACGGCGGCCCGGGAGGCGCCGACGGCCCCGCCTAGCAGTTTAGCCAGCGCCTCGAGGTTTGCGAAGGGTTCGGGGCCGCCGAGGCCGCGGCCGCCGGCCACTACGATATTGGCATCCTCGAGTTTGACGCCGGCGGCTTCCTCTTTGACGGTGTCGAGGATTTGGCTTTGGGCCAGGGCGGCGTCCAAGTCCACCGGGAAGGAAATGATATTGCCTTGACGGGCGGCGTCCGGCTGGCGGGGTTCGTAGGCTTTGGGGCGGAGGGCGGCGACTTGGGGGGTGTAGTTGCAGCTGACTACGGCCACGGCGCTGCCACCATAGACCGGGCGGTTGGCGAGGAGTTTGCCGGTGGCCGGGTCGGCGGAAACTTCGAGGCAGTCCTGGGCCAAGCCGACGCCCAAGCGAAAAGCGAGACGGGGGGCGATTTCGCGGCCTTCGTTGGTGCGGCCGATAAGGATGACGGCGGGGTTGACTTCCCGGCACAGGGTTTCCATCGCGGAAAGGTAGAGTTCGGCTTGGTAGTCGGCCAGGGCGGGATGGGTTACGGAATAGACGCGGTCGGCGCCGTGGGCGATGGCTTGGGGGGCGGCGTCCGCCAGTTCGCTGCCGAACAAGCCGATGGATAGTTCTTGGGCCAAAGTGTCGGCGACCTGGCGGCCGGCGTTCAGCACTTCCAGGGTGGTCAAGCTGAGTTGGCCGGCGGGGGCTTCGCCGATAATCAATACTCCGGTTCCGTCTGCCATTGATGGGCCTCCGTGGGATAGGGATTGGTGGGCGGGATGGGGAGTTGCGGGTTAGATGAACTTGTCCTCGCGCAGGCGGAGGGCCAGTTTGCGGCCGGCGTCGGCGGGGTCATCGCCCTCGATGATTTCACATTCGGCATTGCTGACCGGGACAAAGAGGTCATGGAGGGTGAGGCGCGGTTCGAGTTGGGCGGCGTCGATGCCGAGGTCGGCTTTGCTCCAGATGGTGGGGCGTTTGCGGGTGGCGGCCATAATGCCGCGGAGGGTGGGATAGCGGGGTTGGCCGAGTTCGTTGCTGACGGTGACCAGGGCGGGACGGGGGACGGCGACCACTTCGTAGCCATCGGGGATGAGGCGCTCGACGATGACTTGGTCGGCGGTGATGTCCACTTTTTTGCCCAAGGCGACGCAGGAAATGCCGAGGAGTTCGGCGATGCCTAGCGGCACTTGGGCGTTATCCCAATCGGAAGACTGCCGGCCGCAGATGATGAGGTCGAAGCCGTCGAGTTTGCGGAGGGCGGCGGCGAGGAGTTGGGCGGTAAAGAAGCTGTCGACGGTGTTGGCGAAGGCGTCATCCTGAAGGAGTACCAGTTCGTCGGCGCCCATGGAGAGGGGCTTTTTCATCACATCGAGGGCGAAGGCGGGGCCGGCAGAGATGACGGTGACGGCGGCGTCCTGGGCGTCTTTGATGCGGAGGGCGGCTTCGACAGCATTTTCGTCGAAGCCGTTGACGACCGGGGGGATGTTGGCCGGAGGGACAACCTGCTTGGCGTTGGGGTCGATGTGAAAGGCGGCGGCGGGCATTTCAGGGTCGATGACCTGCTTGGCCAGGACGGCGATTTTAACGGGCATTGTGCAGTTCCTTTTGGCGGGGATGGACAGGTGATTTGCTTTGTGAAATATAGCACCAACCGGCTTGGGGTGTCAATGTGATGGAGGCGATAGCGTTGCATTTTAGGTGGTTTGGTTGAGCAAGCCCCGGGTTTGCAGCAAAGCCAGCAGGTTATGCTCTGACCAGACCGTCCCCAATCGCTCCCGCCGGCGCAACTCCCGATTGTAGCGTTCCAGGCGGGAAGTAGTCCGGTAGGCAACCTCTCCCGTAGTCCAATACTGCCGGCCGGCGGTCAATGCCTTGTCCAGCCAGTAAGCGGCGGCGCCCTCGGTCAACTCCATTATTTGACCGGCGTAGCTCTGGGCCGCCGCCGCGCTGTCAGTCAACAGCAGTTGCCGGGCGGCGGCCAAGCCGGCCTTCCCGATATTCCGTCCATATTCCCGCAGCAGGTGAAAGATACACAGCTGATGCGGCGCCGCCCGGCCGTACACCCACTGGATGCCGGCCGCAATGGCCCGGTCGCCGTCGCTGACCAGATGTCGGGGTGGCGCGGCTCCGGACTGCTCGGCCAACTCCAGGGCCGCCGCCCAAGGCCCGAAAGTCGCCAAGACCGCCCCGGTTTCGTCCCGGATTACCTTCAATTCCTGAGGGCCCTGCCGGGTGCGCGTCCATAAACCATCCAGTTCCCACACTGCCCCCGGCAACCGGGGCCGGGTCAAGGCCAACCGCCGCAGCCAGCGACACAAGGTGCTTTTGACACAACCCACCCACTGCCCCGCTTGGGCGTAACTCAAACCCTGGGCCGCCAGGCTCAAAGCCCGGTCCCGAGTTTTTTTGAGAACCGTTGGTAACGAACCTCCGGCCCCAGCAGCGCCGCGCCGCCCGCCAGTTGGCGACATTGCCCACAACGAAACACCGGAACCGCTATCCGGATGGGACCATAGGACGTGACAATGGTGCGCTCATAGCGATGGTGGCGGTGCATCGCCAGAGCGCACTGAGCACATCGGGGCTGATAATGATCCAGGGCTTGTTGCAGCTTCGCCTGCAACTGGAGCGGAATTTCCTGCTCCAGTTGGGTCTCCAAATCGTCCAGCAATCCCATGACAGCGCACCTCCCGTCAACCAGCAAGGCCGGCCCTTTCCCCATTCTACAACTAAACCACCTAAATCGGAACGCTATCGATGGAGGATAGCGTTGCATTTTAGGTGGTTTGGTTGAGCAAGCCCCGGGTTTGCAGCAAAGCCAGCAGGTTATGCTCTGACCAGACCGTCCCCAATCGCTCCCGCCGGCGCAACTCCCGATTGTAGCGTTCCAGGCGGGAAGTAGTCCGGTAGGCAACCTCTCCCGTAGTCCAATACTGCCGGCCGGCGGTCAATGCCTTGTCCAGCCAGTAAGCGGCGGCGCCCTCGGTCAACTCCATTATTTGACCGGCGTAGCTCTGGGCCGCCGCCGCGCTGTCAGTCAACAGCAGTTGCCGGGCGGCGGCCAAGCCGGCCTTCCCGATATTCCGTCCATATTCCCGCAGCAGGTGAAAGATACACAGCTGATGCGGCGCCGCCCGGCCGTACACCCACTGGATGCCGGCCGCAATGGCCCGGTCGCCGTCGCTGACCAGATGTCGGGGTGGCGCGGCTCCGGACTGCTCGGCCAACTCCAGGGCCGCCGCCCAAGGCCCGAAAGTCGCCAAGACCGCCCCGGTTTCGTCCCGGATTACCTTCAATTCCTGAGGGCCCTGCCGGGTGCGCGTCCATAAACCATCCAGTTCCCACACTGCCCCCGGCAACCGGGGCCGGGTCAAGGCCAACCGCCGCAGCCAGCGACACAAGGTGCTTTTGACACAACCCACCCACTGCCCCGCTTGGGCGTAACTCAAACCCTGGGCCGCCAGGCTCAAAGCCCGGTCCCGAGTTTTTTTGAGAACCGTTGGTAACGAACCTCCGGCCCCAGCAGCGCCGCGCCGCCCGCCAGTTGGCGACATTGCCCACAACGAAACACCGGAACCGCTATCCGGATGGGACCATAGGACGTGACAATGGTGCGCTCATAGCGATGGTGGCGGTGCATCGCCAGAGCGCACTGAGCACATCGGGGCTGATAATGATCCAGGGCTTGTTGCAGCTTCGCCTGCAACTGGAGCGGAATTTCCTGCTCCAGTTGGGTCTCCAAATCGTCCAGCAATCCCATGACAGCGCACCTCCCGTCAACCAGCAAGGCCGGCCCTTTCCCCATTCTACAACTAAACCACCTAAATCGGAACGCTATCGATGGAGGCGGGATAATTGACACCCCTTAACCGACCGGCTAACCTTGCCACGGACTAACTGCCGCCTGACTTGGAGGGAAGAAATGCTGACCGCCCGCTCTTTGCCTCAACCCCTGTTGCTGACCGCCTTGTTCCTGCTGCTAACTGCCGCCGCTACGATGCTGGCTTGCGGGCCGGCGGAACCTACCGCTACCCCGCGCCCTACCAACAGCTATCCCAATCTGGCCGCCAGCCTTCAGGATGTGGTTCGGAAATACGAATCCGGCGAACTCTCTGAAAATCAAGCCGCGGCTTTAATCTTGGCCCATCACGGCGCAATGGTGCTGGTGCAGGTTGACCTGTCCGCCAACATTGACGCCGTGGATACCTGGATGGCGGAACAGGAAATTTCCCCGCGCCACAAGAACGCCAGTTATGCCCCGCCCCACATCTATGCCTATGTGAAAGTATCCTTGCTGGGGGCTTTGTCCCAGCGAGATGGCGTCAGCATGGTCAAATCGCTCAGCGATCAATTTGGTCCGAACGTGCTTTTGCCGAATCCGCTCGGCGGTGAGATTGGCAACGGAGCCAGCGGACAATCTGACCTCGGAGACCCTATATTGCCGCTCTGGCTCAAAGGCTACCCCTACCCTCGTTTAGACAGTAAGCTCGAGTATGTAGTATACCGTTATGAGAACGGGAAGTTAACCGAAGCCGAGGCCGCCGCCGAATTTGACGACTATCAGGGAACAGCAGTGCTGGTGATAGTCGAGCTACTGGCTGACGGCGATACCGATGCCGTTGTTGCTTGGCTGAAAGGCAAGGGCATTACCCCTACCCACGTATATAAAGGCGAGGAGTTTCCCGACCAAATTACCGCCTATGTGCCATTATCCCTAATGGGTGTATTATCCCAGCAACCTGGAGTCCATGACGTATATTCCCCGCTACCTTTCCGTCCCCTCATCGAGTCGCCCACCGGCAAAGCTAGTAACGCTGGCAGAGTAGCCCAATCCACTACCGGACAAGGAGTAGCAAAACGCGAAGCTGACCATTGGCATACATCTACCCTTGGCGGCTACGTCGGCAACGGTATCGAGATTGGGATAATCGACACCCTCTAACCAGCCGGCTAACCCTATCCCTGATAACTGACCCGATTATGCCACCAGTCAATAACGATTAAAGGGCCTTGGGCAGTTTGGGGCGGGCGGCAAGGGTTGGCGTTGTATAATTCGGGGGTGGAAATCGCCGGCAATTTGACCATCCGGCAATAAGTTCAGGATGAGCGGGAATTAGGGTAATGCTGCTTTCCATAGTGCGCGCGTTGGCGGCCCTGATTTTGGGGTTGGCGGTGTTTGCCGGGTTTCTGGTTTGGGCGGTTTTGAATCAGGCGGTGGGGAAGGTTTTTGACGCCGGGGTTTATGCGGATGCGCTGGCGGGGGTGAATGCGTACGAGCGGATTTATGGGGAGGTTCTGGCGGGAGAGGAAGGGGAGCTTTGGATGAGGGAGCTGCTGGGGGAAAATCTGCCGGTGGATTATGGGGATTTGACGGGGATAGTGCGGGAAGCGGCGCCGCCGGAGTATCTGCAAGGGCAGGTGGAGGGGAACTTGAGTCGGGCGGCGGCGTATTTTCAGGGGGAAACCGAGCGGTTGGAGCTTTATCTGGAGTTGGGGGAGCCGTTGGCGCGGCTGGGGTCGGCGGCGCTGGATTATGTGGAGGAGCGGATTGACCGGCTGGAAGTGGTGGAGCCGGGGATGCTGTTTAATCCGCTGGCGGGCGGGGAGTACGTGCGGGCGTTGGGGGAGTCGCTGGAGGGGCTGATTTTCCGGGAGGAATTGCCGGA
Organism: Dehalococcoidia bacterium; assembly: GCA_965243185.1. Lineage (GTDB taxonomy): Bacteria > Chloroflexota > Dehalococcoidia > Lucifugimonadales > UBA3495 > CBDBCU01. The sequence continues at coordinate 136,593 of OZ251531.1, forward strand.
GACGATACCGTCCATCGCAATTCTGCCGGAGCTGGTGCGGCCGGCGGTTTTTGAGTTGGCGGTGGCGCAGCTGCCGGAATATCTGGAGCTGCCGGCGGCGGCGCGGGATAGTTGGATGGCGGCGGAACCGGAGTTGCGGGAGCGGTTTGCGGACGGGGATACGCCGGGATTTCTGAAGGCGGCGGCGCGGGCAATCGGGAAGCCGGTGGTAGAGCAGGGGATTGCCGAGGCCGGGGTTATGCTGGGATTGGATGAACGGGGAAGGTGGCATTTGCTGCCGTTGGCGGCGGAAGGGATGGGATATGGCTCGGAGGGGGAGTTACAAGGGGAGATAGATGGGGCGCGGGACCGGGTTAATGACTTGCTGCGGTGGGGGCAAAGGTTAGCCCTGGCAGTAGTGGTAGTTGGGGCGTTGTTGATGGGGCTGCTGTATTTGCCGAACTTGGCGCGGAGTTTGCGGTGGCCGGGGGTGACTTTGCTGCTGAGCGGGCTGGCGGTGTTTGGGCTGGGTTGGCTGGCCACGGCGGCGTTGCCGGGAATGGCGGCGGATGGAGTAAGGCAGTTGCTGGCGGCGGAGGCGGGCGGGTCGGCGGCGTTGGCCGGGTTGCTGGCGGTGGCGGCGCAGGCGGTGGCGGCGGGACTGCTGGCGGGTTTGGGGAATTGGGGATTGGGACTAGCGGCGGCCGGGGCGGTTTTGCTGGCGGCGGCTTACGGGATGGAGCGGAGGAGGAAAGGGCGGGATGGGTTTGGGGGTTAGGCGGGTGTTTCAGGTGTTCAAGTAGAGATGCCCTGACCCGCCGCGCCGGTGCTGTACCGGCTACGGTTGATTCGGGAGTTCGGAGTAAAAGGCTAGTCAAGGCGGCTGTCGAGGAAGTGGGGGTAGCCGCGGAGGAAGTCGGCGATGGGGGCGGGACGGCGGCCTTCGAGTTGGACTTGCTGCAAGGCAAGGATGCCCTGGGCGGTGGCTACGGCGGCCGAGGTTTCAGCGGAGTTCAAGGGGATTACCTGGCCGGGGGCGGCGTCCGGGTAATCAGGATGGTCAAGGGCGGTTACGGACAGAAGGCGGAGGGATTTGCCTTGCCAGTGGGCGGTGAGGCCGGGCCAAGGGGTGAAGGCGCGGCACATTCGCGCAAGTTGGGCGGCGGGCAAATGCCAGTCGGCGATGCCAGCGGCGCGCTCGAGTTTGCGGGTGATGGTGGCTTGGGTTTCATCCTGGGGTTGGGCGGGCAATTGGCCGGATACCCAAGGGTCGAGGTTGTCGAGGAGAAGTTGGGTTCCCAAGGCAAAGAGGGCGGCGGTCAGAGTGCCGGCGGTTTCGTTGCCGGTCAAGGGGTATTCCTGTTGGGCCAGGATGGGGCCGGTATCCATTCCGGGGTCGAGGAGCATCAGGGTTACGCCGGTGATGGCGGCGCCGTCAAGGATGGCGGTGGCGACGGGAGCGGGGCCGCGGTAGCGGGGGAGCAGAGAGGGATGGAGGTTGAGGCAGCCGTGGGGCGGGATGGTCAATACTTCCGGGGGCAGGAGTTTGCCGTAGGCGGCGACGATGATGACATCGGGTTGGAGAGCTTGGAGTTCCTGCTGGATGGCGGGGGGGCGGAGGGTATGGGGCTGATAGACCGGCAAGTTCAGGTTGCTGGCGGCGGCTTTGACTGGAGTAGGTTCGGTAGGGCGGCCGCGGCCGCGGGGCCGGTCCGGCGGGGTATAGACGGCGGCCAAGTCGATATTCGGGGCGTGATGCAAGGCGGTAAGGGTGGGGACTACGGCGTCCGGGGTGCCCATAAAGACGAGGCGCATTGGCCGGCTCCGAGTTTGGGGATGGGGTTGACCAGTTTATTATCCCGGTTGGGATTTACGAGGGCAAGTTGGGGCGGATTAAGATTGGGTTGAAAATTGGGGTTGCGGTGGGGTTGACAATGGGCTGCGGGTTGTGATAGTTTTAACCGAACCGCTTGGCGGGAAACTTGAAATAAGGAGGTGATGCGGCATGAAACATAGTTTAATACGCGGGGGCGATGGTAGGCATCAGTCTGGACACGACGGGGTGAGTGTCGGCTAACAGTCGCCGTGGACATAAGATACCCGTCAGTCGGGCCCAGGCCAATGCCTATCATCGCCCCCGAGACTTGGTTTTTCTTGGGCAGTGTCCTTCCAGATTTTGGCTGGGCCCGAACCTTTTTCGGCTCTTTTAGCCCCGGTCTAGCGGGGCTTTTTCTTTTTACCATATCCACCAGCCATCCCCCAAACTCAAAAGTTCCCCCACCGTCCCCCATCCGGCAAACCGTCCCTACCGTCATCTCCACTCTCCCACCGTCATTCCCACGAAAGTGGGAATCCAGAACCGCCGCGGACTCCCAATCCCCCCACAGATAGCGTTGCATTTTAGGTGGTTTGGTTGAGCAAGCCCCGGGTTTGTAGCAAAGCCAACAGGTTATGCTCTGACCAGACCGTCCCCAATCGCTCCCGCCGGCGCAACTCCCGATTGTAGCGTTCCAGGCGGGAAGTAGTCCGGTAGGCGACCGCTCCCGTAGTCCAATACTGCCGACCGGCGAGCAACGCCTTGTCCAGCCAGTAAGCGGCGGCGCCCTCGGTCAACTCCATTATTTGACGGGCATAGCTCTGGGCCGCCGCCGCGCTGTCAGTCAACAGCAGTTGCCGGGCGGCGGCCAAGCCGGATTTCCCGATATTCCGTCCATATTCCCGCAGCAGGTGAAAGATGCACAGCTGATGCGGCGCCGCCCGGCCGTACACCCACTGGATGCCGGCCGCAATGGCCCGGTCGCCGTCGCTGACCAGATGTCGGGGTGGCGCCGCCCCGGACTGCTCGGCCCGCGCCAAGACCGCCGCCCAAGGCCCGAAAGTCGCCAAGACCGCCCCGGTTTCGTCCCGGATTACCTTCAATTCCTGAGCGCCCTGCCGGGTGCGCGTCCACAAACCATCCAGTTCCCACACTGCCCCCGGCAACCGGGGCCGGGTCAAGGCCAACCGCCGCAGCCAGCGACACAAGGTGCTTTTGACACAACCCACCCACTGCCCCGCTTGGGCGTAACTCAAACCCTGGGCCGCCAAGCTCAAAGCCATGTCCCGAGTTTTTTTGAGAACCGTTGGTAACGAACTTCCGGCCCCAGCAGCGCCGCGCCGCCCGCCAGTTGGCGACATTGCCCACAACGAAACACCGGAACCGCTACCCGGATGGGACCATAGGACGTGACAATGGTGCGCTCATAGCGATGATGGCGGTGCATCGCCAGAGCGCACTGAGCACATCGGGGCTGATAATGATCCAGGGCTTGTTGCAGCTTCGCCTGCAACTGGAGCGGAATTTCCTGCTCCAGTTGGGTCTCCAAATCGTCCAGCAATCCCATGACAGCGCACCTCCCGTCAACCAGCAAGGCCGGCCTTTTCCCCATTCTACAACTAAACCACCTAAATCGGAACGCTATCCCCCCCACATCCCCGGTTGACAACCGCAGCCTCATCCTGTTACTGTAACCCTACCCTGAACTTCCCCACGGAGGCCGGCTATATGCTCCCCTCGCCCCTCAAACTAATCCTGTCCCTGACCACCCTATCCCTGCTCCTGGTTGCCGCCGCCTTTACCCATAACAGCGGCCGCGCCGACCCGGCCTTGAACTACTCCAATTCCGTATTACCCCCCCCCCAGAACGCTTGTTCTATCTAGACGTCGCCCAAGCCGCCCCCCGCTCCATTCCTTGGGACTGCTCCGATTGGCAAGAGTCTCCCGCTGTCGCTGACGCCGACGATGCCCGCGTCTCCCTTATCCTCGAATCCCTCGCCGCCAACCGCGGCAAAGCCATCTACTGCGCCATCGACCAATCCGACACTTGGACCAAAGCCGAAACCTGGGAAGCCGGCCGCGACCGCAACGAACGGGACGACACCGTCTACTTCGGCCAAAGTGGCAACTTCCGCGGCTTCCTGGCTGCCCAAGAGGGCTACTTGACCGATGGGGAATCCGGCGTTACCGGCGTCTCCCGCGACCTCATCTTTGAATTCCCCCGGGAGGAACGGAAACGGCGGCGGTACCGGAACTTTAAGCTGTGCCCGGCTTATGATGAATCGCACCAGCACCCGCCTTATTCCCCTTGCGTGTTGCAGACCGGCTTGCACAGTACGGAGGGCGGAATCGGCAATCGCGCTTCCGCGATAAGCAGCGCCAGCACCCATTGGCTCACCTTGTCGGGGCGACCCGCGGCGGTCAACACCGCTGAAAAATATCAGGCTTGGCTGGAAGTATCGGCCCGCCAAGCGGACGCTAACGCCCAGGCCACGGCCGCCTGCCGCGCCCGCGGCGCCCGTTTGACCGGCCGCGCCCGGATCCGGGTTCAACCCGGTACGACCCGGGCGGCCGATACCTATTACTACAGCGCGAACTTGGCCGGCGGCGGCAATTATCAGTTCCGGGTGGGCGCCCAAATCTATTTCGACGCTACCTGCAAAAAACGCCGGTAGCCGGGATTCGCCCGGCCCCGGTGAACGGGCGGGAGCGGCAACCCACCCCAAGGAGGCGGGCCATTCCAAGCCCGACCACCCCCAAATCCAAAAGTTTTGAGGGGGTGCGGGGGAACTTTTACAAAAGTTCCCCCGCCGTCTCCCCGGCTGACAACTGCTATCCCCATCCTCCGGCAACCTTCATCCTCGCCATCCAGCAACCGTCACCCCCATCCTCCCACCGTCATTCCCGCGCAAGCGGGAATCCAGAACCCACAATTCCCAAAACCAATTCCGAAAATCAGTATCAAAACCTCTTGACAACCATTATTCCATCCCCCATAATAAGAATCGCAAGGTCAGACCTAGCCCCGGGACGCCGGGTCTCAAAACGATACGCTAGCTTACCGTGAAATACAGCTCACAGCGCGCTGTGGACGCCACCGGCCACCGGCCGTCAAGCGTCCCGCTCCTAACTTCCGGGGACAGGGCCAAGGAACCCTCAATCCCCCACCGGAGCAGCGGAAAACGGCAAATCCCACCAGCCGCCAAACCGCTACCCCTTCCTTACAGGAGCTGGAGTTAATAGGTTGACTGGAGGTGCGGTCAACCCCGGTAGCTGGACTGGGCCAAAACGCCGGTAGTGGCAACCATACCCAGCGGCGCCAGTAGCCACCCCAAGGTCTAGTTCCCGTCCGGCAATTGGGTCGGGCAACGTCGTGCTGGATGTACGCCGATGTTCCCCCTGACGCAGGCAACCCAATGACCCCTTTGCCAACCCCCTCCCGCACGGGCGGAATCTCCGGCCAGAGGTTCCGCCCCCCAGCGAATTATCCCATAGCAATAGCCAACCCAACCCGCCGGGGCGGCCAAAAGCCGCCGCCCCGGCCATAACCCGTACTTGCTACTACCGTCATCCCCCTCTTATACCGCCCTTCCCGTTTTGTACCGTCATTCCCACGAAAGTGGGAATCCAGAACCCCCGCCCTAAAACCCCTTCCCAATTCTTAATTCCTAATTCTGAATTAACCCCCGCCCCCCTTCATCCCCGCCAACAGCTCCGCCAACGCCCGCGCCAACCGCCCCGGCCGCTCCGCATACTCCGCCGTCGGATACCACTCATAATCAAAACTCCGCAGCGCCCTCCCCTCCACACTGCACCGCAAACTCGACACGATCACCTTGAACCCCACCCGCTCCGTCGCCAATTCCGCCAACTGCTCCAACGCCGGCTCCGGGCAGTCATAAATCACCAGAAACCCGCCCTGCCGTTCCCCATCAGTAACCCGGCACCGAAACACCGGCCCCAGCAAATCCAACTCCACTATCTCGAACGCCTGCTCCGCCCGCCCAAAATCCGGCCACCCAATCCGAATGGTATCCCCCACCTGCCAATGATGCATCGCCTTTCCCCCTATCCCGTCCCGTCCTTGCGAACGGAAATCGCCGCCCATCCTACCACACCGCCCCCTTCCCAACGGACGGTTTCCCCTAATCCCGAACCCGTTGCCGGACGCCCCCTAATCCCGTTCCCGCAGCATCAGAAACGCCAACGGCCCCGCCGAAACCGCTATCAGCAGCAACGCCGGCGCCGCCGCCCGGGCAAAAAACGCCTCCGCCGCCGCGCTCCAAACCGATGTCGCTAAAGTCGAAAACCCGATTGGCTGCAAGATTAAAGTCGCCGGCAGCTCCTTCATCGTCAGCAGAAACACCAACGCCGCCCCCGCCCCAATCCCCGGCACTACCAGCGGCAGCGTCACCGTAACGAACACCCGCAACGGCCCCCGCCCCAAACTCCGCGCCGCCTCCTCTACTCCCGGACTCACTTGCAGCAGCGAACTCCGCAGCGACCCCACCGCCGCCGGCAGAAACAGTATCCCGTACGCCAGTATCAGCAGCCCCAAACTCTGATACAGAAACCCCGCAAAATTCGCCCCGAAAAACACCAATCCCAACGCTACCGCAATCCCCGGCAGCGCAAACCCCACATAGGTAATTCGCTCCAACAGCGAACTCAGCAAGCCGGGATACCGAACCTCCAACGCCGCCACCGGAAAGGCCGCCGCTATCGTCGCCAACGCCGCCAACCCCGAAACATACAACGAATTCCAGGCATCCCCCCACAGCAGCAGCAGCGGCTCCCCCGCCCCTACTCCCCGCACTACCCAATAGACCAGCACCGCCATTGGCAGCGCCAGCCCGGCCAGCGTAATCCCGGCGCAAAATCCCACCGCCGGCCACCGCCATCGCCCCAACGCCGCCGTCTCCACCGGCCGCGCCGCCCCCTGATCCACCCGGTAATACCGGGAACGCCCCCGCGTCCCGAACTCCCCGGCCAGCAGCGTCAAAGCCAATACCACCAACGCCAGGGAAAACGCCGCCCCCAAAGTCCGGTCAATCGCCCCGTTATACTGCACGAATATAGCCCAAGTAAAAGTCTCATACCGCAGCAGCGAAACCGCCCCGAAATCGCTCAATGTGTATAGGCCCACCAGCAATCCCCCGGCCGTTATCGCCGGCCGCAGCAACGGCAGCGTCACCCGCCAAAAGGTTCCCCAACTCCCGTAACCCAAGCCCCAGGACGACTCCTCCAACGCCGGATCCAACCGCCGCAACGCCCCGCGCACCGTCAGCATCACATAGGGATAGCTCAGCAAAGTCAGCGTCAGCAAAGCCCCCGGAAACCCGTTGATGTCCGGCAGCCGCTCAATCCCCAACGGCTCCTCCAGCCACCCTTGCAGCATCCCCCGCGGCCCCAAAGCCACTACCATAATAAAGCCGGCCACATAGCTGGGAATGACCAGCGGCAGCGCCGTCAGCACTCCCCACAGCCGGGCCAGCGGCAAATCCGTCCGTGCCGTCAGCCACGCCAGCGGCACCGCCACCACGATGGACGCCGCCGTCACCGTAACCACCAACAGCAATGTCCGCAGCAGAATCTCCAGCGTCCGCGCCCGCAGGAAAGCCTCCCAGAACTCCGCTCCGGCCCCCAGCGACCGCACCGTCAGATAGACCGGCGACAGCAGCAGTAGCCCCCCGATAATCAGGGCCGGCCCCCAAAGGAAAGGCGGCGGCCCGGGTGTAACCCCGACCCGCCGCAATAGTCCCCTCAAATACTGTCCCATAGCGGTGGACAAAAATGGCACTCCCGCCGCCGACCTTTAAGGCAGAACTCCGGTATCCCGCAGCAGAGCCTGCGTTCCCTCCAGGTCGGTCAAGTCATCCGCCGTCAAATCCGGCTTCGCGATGTCCGCCAAAGGCGTCAGGAATTGCGCCCGCGGCGATTTTACGCCATCCACCAAAGGATACTCAAAGGTCTGCCCGGCGAAATACTGCTGCGCCACTGGGGACAGCATAAACTCCACAAACTTTTGAGCATTCTCCTGATTTTCCCCGCTGGACAGGATGCCGGCCCCGGCCACCATCACAATCGCCCCCGGCCCGCCATCGCGGGGATGATAATTCCGCGCCGTAAAGCCATCCCCCTCCTCCGTCACAAAGCGGAACAGGTAGTAGTGATTGACGAACCCCACATCAATCTCCCCGGCCGCCGCCGCCGCGACCTGCGGCGTATTCTTGGGATAGACCCGCGGCTCGTTGGCTTGGATACCCTCCAGCCACTCCCGCGTCCGCTCCTCGCCCCACACCGCCCGCATCGCCGTCACCATCGCCTGGAAAGAGGCATTAGTCGGCGCCCAGCCGATGCGCCCCCGCCACTGGGGGTCGGTAAAGCCAAACATATCATCCGGCAAATCGGCTGCGGTCAGCCGCTCCGAATTATATACCACCGTCCGCGACCGCCCGGAAATGCCTACCCACTTGCTCTTGGGCGACCGGGCCCACTCCGGCACCCGGTCCACCACACTGCCCGGCAGCGCCACGAACCTACCCTCGACCGCGCCCAACCCGCCCGGATCCTGGGCAAAGAAAACATCCGCCGGCGAATTGTCCCCTTCCTCCAGCAACGTCGCCGCCAACTGGGCCGTCCCGGCGTACTTCACCTGCACATCGATTCCGGTGACCGCCGCAAACTGCTGAATGATGTCATCCACCAACGACTCGCTCCGCCCGGAGTAGATGACCAGTTGCCCCGGGTCCGCCGGCCGCTCCACTACCACATCCCGGGTAACTTCCCGTACTACTTCCTGCGGCACCAGCACCTCCCTAGGCACTTCCCGCACCACCTCTTTCTCCACTACCACACTCACCGGCACCTCCCGCACCACTTCCTTCTCGACCACCACCTCCCGGGGAACCTCCCGCACCACTTCCTTTTCCACCACGACCTCTCTCTCCACCACCTGCGGCTGAGCCGCCGCCGGGCCGCAAGCCAGCATCGCTAGCAACCCCACCGCCAGCAAAGCCAGCCACAAATTCCGGTTAAACCGGGTAATCCGCGCCATCAGTAACCCTCCTTCAACCAATCAAAATTAGTCCAGGGCAGCCGACTGCCCTTGAACTTTATGGCCTCAACTGGAGCCAAGAAAAGGCGCGCCCGCCTTCTCCGTCCGGGGAGGAGAACGGAAAAAAGAAACGGACGCGCCCGGGTGCTTGGCTGAAATATGTATATACATATTTTTTAAGTAAGTCTTACTGACTTAATTAACAAGACTATAACACCAAATAATTATCGTGTCAACGCTTTTACAAAATAAGATTGGAAACTGGTTTTTAGCCTTTGCCGCCAATTAAACCCCATAACCTTGCCACCCGGATAATCCGCCTATTCCCGACTCCTCTGACCTGCGGTTCGACCGTTACAGCTATCCAAAGCGCAGCTCCAAAACACCAAGTACCCGCCTTAACCTCACTACCAGACCCCGCATTTCCTGGCTTGGCAATGACTGGGACAAAGCTCTATTGCCTATCCTCAATACCCAATCCATAAATCCACGCCCAATCCCGGCAACAGCCCAATAAAATAGTGGCATTAAAGCCCGATTCAATACATCCTGAACTATTGCTATTGACAGGATTAACCGTTAAGATTGTCTAACCTTAAATCAGCATTCAGATAAGGCGATACCGGCCGCCAATTATCTCGGCCGGGCAAAGGGCACCGATGAAAATGGCCGTAACCCCGGAAACGCTGACGGCGGAACTTTCCGCCAGTCCTTACCCCATAGCAGCAAGCCAAGAGCCGATGCTAGAGTGCGCCGGCTTGACCAAACGATTCGGCGAGACTCTAGCCGTTGACCGGCTAGGCTTGACCTTGCCGCCGGGTCAGGTTCTTGCCCTGCTCGGACCCAGCGGCTGCGGCAAAAGCACCGCCCTCCGCCTTATCGCCGGCTTTTGCGACCCGGACGCCGGCAGCATCAACATCGGCGGCCGGCCGGTGCATCAAGGCAGCCGCCGCATCCCCCCGGAAAAACGCCAAGTCGGGATGGTCTTTCAAGAGGGCGCGCTTTTCCCCCACCTCACGGTGGAGCAGAACATCGCCTACGGCCTTTCCCGAAAACCCGACCGGCAGCAGCGAATCGCCGAAGTGCTGACTCTGACCGGTCTCGAGGGAATGAACCGCCGGCTGCCGCATCAGCTTTCCGGCGGGCAGCAGCAGCGGGTAGCCTTGGCCCGCGCTTTAGCCCCCCGTCCCCAACTGCTCCTTTTGGATGAACCCTTTTCCAGCCTGGACGCCGGCTTGCGGGAACAGGTGCGCGGCGAAGTGATGACCATTCTCCGCGACCACCACATCACCGCCATTCTGGTTACTCACGACCAGGAGGAGGCAATGTACGCCGGCGATACCGTTATGATAATGAACCGGGGCCAAGTGGAGCAGCAGGGCAACCCTGAGGCAGTCTTTCACCAACCGGTCAGCCGTTTCGTCGCCGAGTTTATGGGAACGGCGGACTTCCTGCCGGCCCAGTGGGAAAAGGGATACATCGCCACTCCCCTGGGCAACTTGGCGTGGCCGGAATATCCCGGCAAGGGCCGCTTGGAAGTTATGGCGCGCCCCGACTGCCTCGATTGTTACCCCTCTGCCCAAGGCGGCGGCGTCATTGCCGGTCGGGAGTTTCGCGGCGCTTTCTATCTCTATCAGGTAGCCCTGCCCGGCGGCCACATCGTCCGCTGCTTAAACTCGCATACCGCAGAATACGCCATTGGCGACCCGGTTGCCGTGCAGGTTCGGGAAGGCCACTACCTCAAGCCTTTTCGCAACGACTTGGCTTTAAGGGACTGACACCCCGGCATATCCCCGAAATAAAACCGACTTTCCCTTGAGCAAGGGAAAGTCGGTCTCCACTACCCAAAACCCGGCCGCCGTTGTATAATCTGCCATTATCCGCAGAACAAATCCGACGAGGTCAGGTTATGCCCCGAAGCGGCCGGCAACCCCGCGGCAAAGCTACCGATGACGGCGCAACGACGGAACGGTTTTCGGAAGTAACCGAAAACTATCTCCTCTGCCTCTACAAGCTGTGGGAGGACTCCGTCACCCCCACCGTTACCGGGCTGACCGAAGCCATCAAGCAGCTGCCGCCCACCGAAGGCTTGGGATCCTCTGTGCCGTCAGTAGCCGGAATGACCCGCCGGATGCAGAAGCAGGGGCTGGTGGACATCGGCGCCGACAAGCGCATCCGCTTGACTAAAAAGGGGATGGATGGCGGCGAGGACATTGCCCGCCGGCACCGCCTCGCCGAGTGGCTGGTCGTGGGTTTGCTGGGAATGGATTTGCACTGCGCCTATATCGAAGCCCACCGCCTGGAACACGGCATTTCCGGCGACCTCGAAGCCAAGCTGATTGAAAAGCTGGGTTATCCCCGCAAATCGCCCTTTGGCCGTCCCATTCCCGGGGCCAACGCGCCCGCCCTGCCGCCGAATTGCATCGCCTTGGACGCCGCCGCTTTGAACCAACCCTATCTGGTCGAGCGTATCCCGGAGGAGGACGCCAACCTGCTCCACTTCTTGGCTGACTCCGAAATAATACCCGACCGCACCGTCAGCGTCGTCGAGGCCACTCCCTACTTGGGCGTAATGACCGTAGCCACTCCGTCCCACCGGGTATCCATCGGCTTCACCGTAGCCCGGCAAATCCTGGTGCGCCCGGCAGCGGGGTAACGCCCTGCCATCCCGTTCTTGACCAACCCACTCTCCCCAACTATAATGGGGCGGTCTTGAACCTGCCAAATCTGACCCGTAAGGAGACGCTATGACGACTCATGAAGCGGTACTGCATCCCCCGGCCATCGTGTCCGAGTTGAAAAAGAACGCCATCACCCATGTGGTTTGGCTGCCGGACAGCGAGACCAACTTTATGTATCAACTGCTGATGGCCGAGGATTCCCTGGACTTGGTGCCGGTGTGCCGGGAAGGGGAAACTATGGCGATCGCCGCCGGCCTGTGGGTGGGCGGCAAGAAGCCTATCGTCCTGATTCAGAACACCGGCATTTTCGAGTCCGGTGATTCCATTCGGGGGCTGGGGCTGGACATTAACCAGCCGCTGGTAATGCTCATCGGCTACCGGGGCTGGACCCGCCGCGGCGTAACCACCGACTCGGCGGCCCGGTTCATCGAGCATATCCTCCACACTTGGGGAATCAACTACTACCTGATTGAGACCGACGATGACGCCGACCGCATCAGCATCGCCATTGAGGAAGCCGAGCGCACTCAGAAGCCGGTAGGCGTTCTGGTCGGCACCGAATTCGGCGTCTAGCCCGTCCGGTCGCGGCAAGGAGAGAGGGAGAGTATGATTAACAACACCGACGCCGTGCGGCTCATTGACAGCAAGCGGGCCGACTCGGTCATCGTGCCGACGATGAACGCCAATAATGTGGGCTTTGGCCTGCCCACCGTTACCACTAACCAGAGCTTGGATTTGCCCTTGTCCGGGGCGATGGGCAAGGCGGCCAACTTGGGGTTGGGCTTGGCCTTGGCGCAGCCCGACCGCAAGGTTTTTGTGCTGGACGGGGACGGCAGCCTGCTGATGAATCTGGGGGCGATGGTAACCTCGGCCAACAAGGCGCCCACCAACTTTTACCACTTCCTGTTTAACAACGGGGTCTATGCCGTAACCGGCGGGCAGCCCATTCCCGGCAGTGAATGCGCTGATTGGGAAGGGATGGCCCAAGCGGCCGGCTATGCGGCGGTCTTTTCCTTCGACAATCTGGAGGACTTTACCACCGGCATTGACGAAGTGCTGAGCGCTGCCGGGCCGGTCTTTATTCACTTGGCGGTGGAGCCGCAGATTGAGAACACCCCGGTGCAGTTCCGCGCCCGCTCGCCGCGCACGGTCAAAATGGCCTTTGACGAAGTGCCGGCGGCCTTGGGCGTCGGTTCCCGCTAGGTTCAATTTTCCCGGCAAGGCGCTCCCTTGCCGGGTTTGGTTTTCATATCGAGACGCAGAGGAACCGAGGTACGCAGCAGTCCTGCGAAACTCCGAGCCTCTGCGTTTCCCTATGGAAAGGGAAGGGGCGATTGCTGAAAGATCTGGGCCGTAGTTTGCTGGGCCGCTTGGTGAGTTTGGCGGTCTTTGTGTCGGGATTCTGGGTACTGTATCAAGCACTGGGGTTCGGCAACCGGTTGCTGCTGATATTGGGCGTGGCAGCGGGTTCAGTGTTGATTTTGGGCGGGCTGTATTTGATGGCAACCACCCGGCGAATTGCAGCCCGGCGGGCGGCGGAACCGGATAACGATTTCGAGGATTGGCCTGATGATACCGGCGGCGGAAGCGGCAAAAGCGATTAACTACCACCGGGGGGATGCGTTGGTAGTGTCCACTTCGGCGGCTTTGCGGGACTGGCATCCGGTATCCCAGCGGCGGGAGTGGGATGTGGATTTGACCGACTGTATGGATCGGGCCCCGGCGGTAGGCTTGGGGCTGTCTTTGGCGCAGCCGGGGCGCAAGGTGCTGGTGCTGGACTGCGACGCTACCCTCCGCACGGACTTGGGGGCATTGGCGACCATCGGCGAGGCGCAGCCGGAAAACCTGGTGCATTTTGTCTTTGAGGATGTGGCTTATTCCTCGACCGATGGGATACCGGTTAAGGGACTGGACAATGTGAACTTTCCGGAGATGGCCCGGGGCGCCGGCTACCGCCGCGTTTATCGCTTTGACCGATTAGAGGAATTGTTGATTGGGCTGGAGGAGGTGATGGCCGCCGCCGGGCCGGCGTTGGTAGTGGTGCCGGTAGTACGGGAGGAGGAGTTGTCGCCTTTCCCGGAGCGGCGGATGGCCGAGGGTTGGGCCGCAGTGCGGGAGACGCTGCTGGGGGGAGAATAAAGGGCAGGGACGCGAGCTAAAACTCCACATTCCGCGGCGTTCGCGGAAAAGCGATTACATCCCGGATATTCTGCATCCCGGTAACGAACTGCACCGTCCGCTCAAAACCCAAGCCAAAGCCGGCGTGAGGGACGGTGCCATAGCGGCGCAAATCCAGATACCACCAGTAGTTGGCCTCGTCCAGCCCGCTCTGCGCCATCCGCTCCCGCAGCACGCCCTCCCGTTCCTCCCGTTGGCTGCCGCCGATGATTTCCCCCAAGTGCGGCGTCAGCACATCCATTGCCCGCACCGTTTGATCATCATCGTTCAGGCGCATATAGAACGCCTTGATGTCCTTGGGATAGTCGGTAACTATCACCGGGCGGCCTATGCCCTTTTCAGTCAGGTAACGCTCGTGTTCCGACTGCAAGTCTAATCCCCACTGGACGGGAAATTCAAAGGTTTCCCCGGAGCTTTGCAACAACTGCACCGCTTCAGTGTAAGTCAGCCGCTCAAAGCTGGCGTTGACAATACCCTCCAAAGTGGCAATGGTCGCCTTGTCGTACCACTGGTTGAAAAATGCCAAATCCTCGGCGCAGTTTTCCAAGGCATAGCGGAAAATGGATTTAAGAAAATCCTCAGCCAGTTCCGCCAGCCCGTCCAGGTCGCAAAAGGCTACTTCCGGCTCCACCATCCAGAATTCGGCCAAGTGGCGGGAAGTGTTGGAGTTTTCGGCGCGGAAAGTGGGGCCAAAGGTATAAACATCCGACAGGGCCAAGGCAAAGATTTCCGCTTCCAACTGACCGCTGACCGTCAGATAAGTGGGCTGCCCAAAGAAATCGGCGGCCGTATCCACCGCGCCCTCCCGCCGCGGCGGGTTTTCCAGGTCCAGCGTAGTAACCCGGAACATCGACCCGGCGCCCTCGGCATCACTGGCGGTTATCATCGGCGTCTGGATATACTGAAAGCCCCGCTCCTGAAAGAACCGGTGAATGGCATAAGCCATACCGCTCCGCACCCGGGCCATCGCGCCGAAAGTGTTGGTGCGCGGCCGCAAGTGGGCAATCTCCCGCAGAAACTCCAAGGTATGCCGCTTCTTTTGCAGGGGATATTCCTCCGGGTCGGCCGCCCCCAGCAACTGCACTTCCCGCGCCTTGACCTCATACCGTTGCCCCCGGCCTAGGGACTCCGTCAGTTCACCAACTACGCTGACGCTGCAACCGGCGGTAAGGGACTCCACCAAAGGGTAATGCGGCGAGGACTGCTCCACGACAATTTGCAGGTCTTTCAGGGTCGAGCCGTCGCTGATTTGCACAAAGGAAACGGCGCCGGAGGAGCGGCGGGTCTTAACCCAGCCCTGCACCAACACCTCGCCCCCGGCCGCATCCCGGTTCAGAATATCCCTAACTCGGCTGCGCTGCATTGTGGTCCCTCCTAACGCCAATGAACTGACCTGATTTTAGCATTGGCGCAAGGCATCGGGAAAGGGCAGCGGTAACCAGGCACAGTTTCAGAAAATGTTGGCGATAAGTGGATTACAACAAAGCTGGAATGAACCGTAGCGCCGGGCAAAGTCATCTTGGAAGCGCGGCAAGCAGAATGGTCAAGAATGGTCCAAAGTGTGCCGAGCGATGTGCGCCGGCGATGCAGTCAGTGTTTCTTGAAAGCCCACAGCGGCGGAAAGTTCAACGAACTTATACCGCTACTCTAAAGCCCAGGCTTGGCCTTGTGCCACTCGGTAGCCTGCTCATAGGCGTAGGCAATACCCAGCAACCTTTCCTCGGATAGGTGGGGGCCAATCAGCTGCATCCCCACCGGCAGGCCGTCGGCAAAGCCGCAAGGCACTGACAAAGCCGGCAACCCGGCTATGTTTATCGGCAAGGTGCAAACATCAATCAGGTACATCTGCACCGGGTCTGCCATCTTTTCCCCCAAGGGAAAGGCCGCCACCGGAGAAGTGGGCGTTACCAAGGCGTCCACCCGCTCAAAAACTCGGGCAAAATCCTGGCGGATTAGCGTCCGCGCCTGCTGCGCCTTGAGGTAATAAGCATCGTAGTAGCCGGCCGACAGGGCGTAAGTCCCCAGCATTATCCGCCGTTTCACCTCCGGGCCAAAGCCGTGCTGCCGCGTGCTTTCCATAGCTTGCCACATATCCGCCGTATCCTGATAGGAATAGCCGAACTTCACCCCATCGAAGCGGGCCAAATTAGCCGAACATTCCGACGGGGCAATGATGTAGTAGCAGGCAAGAGCGTGTTCAGTAGTCGGCAAGGAAACCGGCTCGACAGACGCGCCCAACCCTTCCAGTTCCGTAATGGCTTGCCGCACCGCCGCTTGGACGCCCGGCTCCATTCCCGCTACAAAGTATTCGTCGGGGATACCCAACCGCAAATTATCCAGCCGGCCGGTCAGCCCGGTGGTAAAGTCAGCAGCTACCACTGGCAAAGAAGTAGAATCCCTAGAGTCATAACCAGCAATGGCGTTAAGAATCAGGGCGCAGTCGGTAACATCCTTGCCCACCGGCCCGATTTGGTCCAACGAGGAGGCAAAGGCAATCAGCCCGTAACGGCTGACCCGTCCGTAGGTGGGTTTCAACCCCACTACGCCGCACAGGGACGCCGGCTGCCGAATGCTGCCGCCGGTGTCCGACCCTAGGGCAAAGAGAGTTTCGCCAGCGGCTACAGCGGCCGCCGCGCCGCCGCTGCTGCCGCCCGGCACCCGCGTCAAGTCCCAAGGATTGCGGGTCGGGAAAAAGGCCGAGTTTTCGCAGGACGACCCCATAGCGAACTCGTCCATATTGCCCTTGCCCAACAGCACGGCGCCCTGCTCCCCCAACTTTTCCGCAACAGTGGCGTCATACACCGGAACATAGTTTTCCAGCATCCGGGAGGCGCAGGTAGTACGGATGCCTTTGGTGCAAATCAGGTCTTTCAGCTGCATCGGGATGCCGGTCAGCGGTTGGGCTTCCCCGGACGCCAAAATGCGGTCAGCTCGTTCCGCTTGCTCCAGAGCAACATCCCCGGTAACGGTAATGAAAGCCTTAACCCGGCTTTCCACCTGCTCGATGCGGGCCAAGCAGGAACGGGTTAGTTCCACCGAACTGAAATCCCGCCGGACCAACCCGTCCCGGGCTTCGTGGATGGTCAGTCGCCACAGTTCATCCCGGTTCAAGAGTTACTCCTCCAGCACCGCTTTAACCCGGAAAAAGTCGCCTTCCCGCCGGGGGGCGTTCCGCAGGGTATCCCCCGGATTAAGCGGCGATTGGGGAATATCCTCCCGCAGCACCGTATCCAACTCTACGGCGTGGCCGGTGGGGACAATGGCGCTGGTATCCAACTGCTTCAGCACTTCAAACTGAGCCAAGATGTTGGAAAGCTGTTCCCCAAAGGTCTCCAGTTCCGAGTCGGTCAAGCCGATGCGGGACAAGGCGGCAATGTGTTCAACTTCGGCGCGTTCCAATGCCATTAACTTCACCAATCCCGGGAAAATCCGGGGCTAGTTCATTTCCGAGCCGCCGGATACGCTGATGGACAAGCCGGTCATATAGTCTGACTCGGCAGAGGAAAGAAAGGCGGCCAGCCGGGCAATGTCATCCCCTTGGGCGATGCGGCCCATCGGCACCCGAGAGGAGCGTTCCCGCACCATCAAAGCCCGGTGTTCCTCAGCCGACTGACCTTCGGCCGCCAGTGCCGCCGCAATGAAATCCACCCGCTCCGTATCCACCAGACCGGGGCAGATGGCGTTGACATTAACCCGGTGCGGGGCCATTTCCTGAGCCAGGGCTTGGGTAAAACCCACCAAGGCAAACTTGGACGCGCAATAGGCGGCGTAGCGGGCAATGCCCCGCTTGCCGGCCCCGGAGGAAATGATGATGATTTTACCGCCCTGATTGCGGGCTACCAGGTGCCGCGCCACTGCCCGCGAACACAAATAAGTTCCCCGGACATTGACCCGCATCACTTCGTCAAAGGCATCCTCCTCCAGTTCCACCACCGGCACCCGGTCGCGGCCGGGGCGGGAACCGGCGTTATTGACCAGAATATCAATCTGCCCAAACCGCTCTAGTACCTGCCCGACCATTTCCGCCACTTGCCCGCTGTCGGCCGCATCGGAAAAGAGACCCAACGCCTGCCGCCCTTCAGCCTCGATTTCCTTGACTACGCTGGGCAGTCCCTCCCAACCCTCGGCCCGGTCCGAGACGCGGATCGCGTCCCGGGACTGGGGAATGTCGGTAACTACTACATCCGCCCCTTCCCGGGCCAGCCGGGTCGCGATAGCCCGGCCGATGCCGTGCCGCCCGCCGGCTCCGGTAACGATTGCCACTTTCCCGCTCAGGTCGTACATCCTGACACCAATCCTTGCCGTGTATGTGCTACGCGTCCCCGTGGCTGTGGTGCTGGTAGGCGTAGGCATGGCCGTCGGTATGCACCAGCAGCAGATGCGCACCAAAGGTTTCGTTCAGCACATCCTCGGTCAAAATTTCCTCCGGGTCGCCAAAGGCCACCATTTGGCAGTGCAGGCACAGGCATTTGCCGGCGCAAGAGGAAACGCAGGATAAATCGTGGGTGCTGAAAACTATTGCCGTCCCTTCCTCTTGCAAGTTGCTGAAAATGTCCAGCAACTGGTGCTGTGCGGTCGCGTCCAAGCCGGCCATCGGTTCATCCAGCAGCAACAGGGCAGGATTGCCGGCCAAAGCCCGGGCCAGCAGCGCCCGCCGCCGCTGCCCGCCGGAAAGTTCGCCGATAAGGGCGTTTTTCCGGTCATACATCTTGACCCGCTCCAAAGCGGCAGCCGCCTGCTCCTTATCCTCCTTAGTCGGGCGGCGGAACAGCCCCCGGCCGGCGTAGCGGCCCATCAAAGTCACATCTCCCACCGTCGCCGGAAAATCCCAATCCACCTGCTCCTGCTGCGGCACATAGCCCACCCGCTTTCGGGCGGTCAGAGCCGGCTGCCCCAAGATGGAAACCGCTCCGGTCAACGGCTTAATCAAGCCCAAGATGGCTTTCAGCAGGGTAGATTTGCCCGCCCCGTTGGGGCCGATAATGCCCACCACATCTCCCCGGTCGGCGGTGAAAGTAACACCTTGCAAAGCCAAACGCCCGCCGTAACCGGCACTGAGGCCGGTTACTTCCAGCACGGCGGTGGCATCAACCTGCGCCATAATAAAACAATCCTCTCAACGGAATTTAGGGATGAGCCGGCTATTCGGTTTTGCCCGGCAAGGCCAGTAATGCCGTGCCGCCTACATAGCGTTCCCCGGCCGGCCCGGTCATCATCAGGTCGCACTCCACCAAGTTCTCCCCATTTTCCTGCCGGGTATCGGTAACCGTGGCCGAAATCAGCAGCGGCTGGTTGTGCGGCACCGGTTGGCGGAACACCAAATCCAAGTCTTTCAGAGCCTCCGGGCCAGCCCAATCGGTCAAAGCCTGGCTCATAATCGCCATACTCATCACGCCGGGGACAATCGGCCCGGACAGGCCGGAGGCTTCGGCGGTAGCCTGGTCCGTAAAGCGGTTCGGCGTCGCGTTGCCCCAAAGCCGGCAAAAGTCCGCTACCCCTTCATCGGTAGCCACCAATTCCCGCGGGCCGATTTCGCTGCCCAACTCCACATCCTCAAACCAGGGGACGGTTCCAATGGTCATCGCTTCAGTTCACTCCCGGGAAGCGTAGGATTCCTGCACATCGGCGACTACCGCGCCATCCTGATTGCGAAAGGTAGTTTCCCAAACCGTAAAAACCATTGTACCGCTGCGCCCGGTCTTGGGATAAACCTCTTTCAGATGGGAGGATGCGGTTAAGCAATCCCCGGCCACGATGGGGGCGCGAGACTGTACCCGCTGGCCGGCGTGGAAACGGGCGCGGCCGAACTGCAACTCAATGTCCGGCAACTCCACATTACGCACCAGCAGGGTGCAAAAAGTGGGCGGCGCCAGAATATCGGCATAGCCGGCGGCTTGGGCCGCTACCCGGTCGGTAAAGACCGGGTTGGTTTCGCCGATACTGCGGTTGAAAGTCTGAATCAGTTCCGGAGTAATGGCAAAGGGGCCGGCCTGATGCTCCACCCCGTACAAATCACGATTATATTCCAGTTCCAAGGTCATCAGCCCTTATTCCCCTTTAGTGTCCTCCAGCCAGACCGGGGCAAAGCTGCCGGTCAGCAGGGCATCCACCAACTCCCGATCGTTATGTATCGTTGTCGGAAAGGAAGTAAGGCAAGCCCCGATGTGGCTGGCCAGATGGGCGTCGCTGCCGCCGGTGCCGGCGTAGCCCTGTTCCCGGCACAAGGCGTCGGCTCGTTCATTCTCTCCGGCCCGGCTGCCCCCGTTCAACCGCTCGGCAATCTGCACATCGGCAAAGGTTTCGCCCTGCTCCATATAGTCCACCAAGCCGATGCCAAAACGTCCGGGATGGGCGGGAAAAGCAATGGCATTGTGCTGCCGGGCTGCCCGCACCAACTCCCGGGCGTCCATCCTCACATCCGCCAAGTTGACCTCTTTAGCCAGCGCGGCGGTAACGCCATACACCAAGAAGTGGCCGTAGCGGGTATCCAGTTCCGACCCTTTAAGAATCAGTACGCCGTACTCCGCCGCCAGTTGGGAATAGTCCTTGTCGAAGTCAAACTTGCGGTGTTCGGTCAGGACAATACCGTCCACCGTGTAGCCCCGTTTCCGCAAAACCTGAATCCACTTGACATACTGCTCAACCGTAGCCCGGGAGTCATCAGAGGAAACGGAGTGGCTGTGCAGGTCGAGGTACATGGAACGGGCAATCATCCTTTCGGGCAATCCCGGCAACCGGGAAAATCAGGCCGGAAACTTTGCCGCCTATAATACCCGCTGCCGGCGGAATAGGCAACCGGGTCAGCCGCGCATTGCTTTTAAGAACTCATCCCCGCCACTTCTTAATCCAATTATTAACGGCGACGCCAAACAAGACAATCACCACCAACCCAGCCAGAACCGCTATAGCCGGGTTCTGCTGCAAAAAGGTCAATACCTGGCTCAAGACGTACAACACCAAGCCAAGAATCACCAGGGCAACAATGCCAACGATGACAACCGACCACTCGCGCTCAGTCATTACAAACCTCCGAGAGTAACCTCTTGCGGCAGTTTATCAAAGGAAACCGGCGGCGACAATCAATCTGCCGCCCGGGTTCCGTCCGATATGCGGCGTACAGCAGTGAGACCGGCCTCTACTTTAGAAAGGCCAGTAAGTCTCCCGTTCTCGACGTGTCTTGGCTTGTTTCGCTTTCTTGGCAGCAGTCTGGCTCGCAACCGCCTCGAAATCCTTTTGAGGGATTACCTTTGCAGGCGGAGTTTGCGTCTGGGGGACGCCAATGGACTTGAACTTGGCGCGGAACTGCCGGTCGGTGGTCGCGCCCTTCCGAGTGTTGCAGGAACGGCAAAGCAGTTGCAAGTTCCTCTTGTTGTCAGAGCCGCCTTTGGCCACCGGGTTCTTGTGGTCGATGTCCATCAGGTCTATGCCGGGCTTGCGGCCACAGTACATACACTTCCCGCCTTGGGACTTGAAAAGTTCCGACTTCAGCGCGGAGCTGAAACTCTTGCGCCGACGCTCTGGTTCGTAAAACAACATCTCATCCTCCTACGCTGCTCTCCACAATCTGCGGACATCACCCAGATGATACCCGCTACCGGCGGAATAGGCAACCGGGTCAGCCGCGCATTGCCTTTAAGAACTCATCCCCGCCGCCGCGAATCATATCCTGAGCGCCTACCGACAGCAGTTGTACCCCTTGGCCGGCAAAGTGCTGAAAGCGCGGCAAGTTGTTCAGCGCCATTCCCGCCCCGGCTACGCCGATAAACTTGTCCTCGGCTTTAGTGCCGGCGATAACCCGGTCAATGGCGGCGTCCAGTTCCGCGGGAGTTGCCATGCCCATAGTTTGGGTCAAGTCACTGCTGCCTACCAGTAAAGCGTCAATGCCGGGAACGGCGGCGATTTCCCGCACATTTTCCACTGCTTCCGGCGTTTCAATCATCACGATAACCAAGGTTTCCCGGTTGGCGGCGGCGTAGTATTCCGGGGTGGGCAAGCCAGCCCCGAATCGGTTGGTACGCCCCCCGGTGGCGCTGCTGCGGTCCCCCTCGGGATAGTGGCGGGCCGCCCGGGCCACGCCCTCGGCTTCGGCTTTAGTGGAGATGTGCGGCACGATAAGCCCCTGCGCGCCCCGGTCCAGGAACCGCAGAATGGTCGAGGGGTAGGCATTGGGTATCCGCACGATGGGCGTCAAGTCGTAAAGCTCGGCGGCCCGCACCATATTCTCCGTTTCCGAGTCGTTGGAGGAGCCGTGTTCGCAGTCAATCCAGACCCAATCAAAGCCCATCACGCCGTACAGCTCGACCAAGCCGGGGGCGTAAAAGTTGATACTGGCGCCGAGGGTAACCGCACCGGCAGCCAGTTTTGCTTTTGTGCCGTTAGTTCGCACCATTGTTTTCCTATCTCCAAACAGTGGTTAAGGAATGGATTAAGCCGGGAAAGGGAGAGGTCTGAAACAAACCTGTAAGCCGGGTTCTGTATCCTGCCTTGCGGCGGGATGGTGACCATCTATCTAGCCCCCGGCAGCAGTATCGGCAGACGCTGCCACCGGTCGACGCCAAGGAAAACCTCGCGCCGGACGATGTTGCCATCGGGGTCCAGCGGCCAACCCGGGGATGAGCCGGACACTCGTGCTCCCTCTATTCGGCCTTGCTCCAAGTGGGGTTTAGCCGCCGCTGCGTCACCGCAGCGACCGGGCGCTCTTACCGCCCGATTGCAACCTTACCGCCGAATTAGCCAAAGCCGCCGTATTTTGTGGCGCGGCGGCAATGACCGTGGTACCCGGCGGCGGTATGTTTCTGTGCCACTTTCCGTCCCCGGCGGCCGCCCGAAAGCCGCCGCCGAAGCCTGGGCGTTACCCAGCACCCTGTCCGGTGGAGCCCGGACTTTCCTCCCCGGCAGGAATTGCTCCCCACCGCGGCGGTCACCCGGTTTGCCCTGCCTCTCCCATCATCAATCTAGCACAAGCTTATCGATGGGTCAAGTTGCGGATTGAACCGGTATCCCGCCGCTAATAACAAAGGACGGGTATCCCACCCGCCCTAAAAGGTCAGCCATAGGTTGGCTTGGCTGCTTTCCTACCCCGGCAGCAGCATCCGCCCGCAACTGTTGCACAGCACCGTTTGGCGGCCGGAACGCACCCGCTGCAAGTGCTGGGTCGGCAGGGACATTCGGCAAGCCAAGCACAAGCCGCGCATTACCCGGGACACCGCTTGCCCGCCCTTGCTTTTCCGCAATCCTTCGTAGCGGGTCAACTCCACCGCATCCACCCCGGAAGCCATATTTTTCCGCTCCTCGGTCAAGGTTGCCTGTCGCTCGGTCAATTCCTCCAGCTGCACCCACAGCTCGGTTTGGCGGCTACTCCACGCGGTCTGCGTATCCGCAAACTGCTGCTCCAGGGTTTCAATGCGATTGCGGGTATCCTCGGCTTGCAGGGAAAACTCCAGCAGCCGCACCTCCTCCTGCTCCAACAGGTGCTTGGTGTTGTTGGACTCCATTTGCAGGGTTTCCAGTTCCCGGGGATTGGTAATGTCCCCACTGTAAAGCTGCGCGTCCAAGTTAAAAGCCCGCTCCCGCAGCCGCTCCGCTTCCTGCTGCGCTTCCCGGTGCAAGGACTGGATTTCCTGCAAACGGACGCGGGCTTGTTCCAGAGCTTCCTCAATCTCGCCCAAGGAAAGGCGGGTCTCCAGTTCCTGCTCTACTTCGGCGATGCGGCCGTTGACTTCGTCCAAGGCCAAGTCCACTTCCTGAAGGGAATACAACTGCTTGATGGTAGTCATCTAACCCGCCTGTAACTTCTGGTGATTAGCTCTCTTGTTGCCGGGTCAATTCTATTAACTTTGCCATATTTTTGTCAATGATTGCCGGCAGCCGCCGGCAACATCAGGTATAATCCCTGCTTGACGCCGGCCGCCGCAAGCCGGCCGCGAAAGTTGCTATCCCTTAACCCCGGCAGAGGTTCCCGTATGCGTATCCTGCATTTTTCCGACCTGCACATTGGCGTCGAGAACTATGGCCGCATCGACCCGGCTACCGGCCTTTCCACCCGGCTGGGCGATTTTCTCGATTCTCTGGAGCAAGTCGTCGCGTTTGCCCTGAACCAAAGGGTGGATTTGGCGCTGCTGGCTGGAGATGTCTATAAAGGCCGCGACCCGTCCCAAACCCACCAGCGGGAGTTTGCCCGCCGCATTCACCGCATCTCCGCCGCCGGCATCCCGGTATTCCTGCTGGTCGGCAATCATGACCTGCCCAACTCCGGCAGCCGCGCCAATGCTGTAGAGATTTTCCCGACCCTGGCCGTGCCAGGCGTCCACATTGGCAGCAGCCTTCAGACTTACACTATCGACACGCCGGCCGGCCCGCTCCAGATTATCGCCGTACCCTGGCCGCGCCGGGGCGGGCTGCTGTCCCGGGAGGAATCCCGCGGCCTGAACATCGACGAAGTGCGGGCGGAAATGGAACGGCGGATGACTGATGCCATCGCCGCCCGTATCGACGAACTCGACCCGGCTATTCCCGCCATCCTGACCGGTCATGTCACCATCAACGGCGCGACCGTCGGCACCGAGCGCTCGATGATGCTGGGCAATGACCATGTGCTGCTG
This sequence comes from Dehalococcoidia bacterium, assembly GCA_965243185.1. Taxonomy (GTDB): domain Bacteria; phylum Chloroflexota; class Dehalococcoidia; order Lucifugimonadales; family UBA3495; genus CBDBCU01. Next base: position 160,905 of record OZ251531.1, read on the forward strand.
GCCAGCGCCGTGCATCGCCCGGAACTGGATTATGTTGCCTTGGGGCATATCCATAAACACCAGATAATCCGCCGGGAGCCGCCGATGGTGGTTTATTCCGGCAGCTTGCAGCGGGTGGACTTTTCCGAGGAAAGGGATGAAAAGGGTTTCTGTATCGTTGACTTAGACCCGGCGGCGCCCCGGGGCCAGCGAATGACTGACTTCCGCTTTCAGCCGGTCCAAGCCCGTCCCTTTGTTACTATTGATGTATCGATTATGCCGGGAGACCCGGAACCAACGGAGTCCGTACTGCGCGCCATTGCCCGCCATAAAATAGCGGACGCCGTGGTCCGGGTCCGGATAAAACTGCCGGCCGAAGCGGAACCCTTGCTCCGGGAGAGTGAAATCCGGGAAGCCTTGGCCCCGGCCCATTACATCGCCGCCATCAATCGGGAAGTGGAAAATACCCGCCGCCCCCGCCTTGACGGGAATACGGCAGAAGGCTTGCAGCCGTTGCAAGTCCTGCGTCTCTACTTGGAAAGCCGGGATACCGAAGCCCAACGGCAGGAAAAAATAATCAACTACGCTGAAAAGCTGATTGCCGCTGAGGAAACGGCAACAGACGCCCTACCCCTACTCTAAATCAGCTGCCGCCGCCTTGACACCAGCCTTATCCCTTCGTAAAATTGTCCCGGCAATCCACCCGCAAGGGGGGTTAGCCACCGGCAAAGCAATCTATCCTCCAAATCCGGCGGGCCGCTGGGATCCAATGTTGACCGAGACGGCCAAAATTGAAGCGGTTTCCTTTTTGCGTCAGTCAGTTTAGCTGCGCCGTCTTTTGGCGTGGCTTTCTTTTTGCCGGAATTTGCCCCGGTCAGGTTGACGGCTTACTTCTCTCATGAGGTACAGACGGCTTGAATAATACCCTCACCTCCATAGCCGGGTTGGAAGTAGGCCACTACACCGACCGGGCCAACGCTACCGGCTGCACCGCCATTCTCTGCCGTCAAGGCGCAGTGGCCGGCGTAGATGTGCGCGGCGGCTCGCCCGGCACCCGGGAAACCGACCTCCTCCAACCAATGCGCCGGGTTGACCGGGTTCACGCCATCCTGCTCAGCGGTGGCAGCGCCTTTGGACTGGATGCCGCCGCCGGGGTAGTCCGCTATCTCGAGGAGCAAGGCATCGGCTTGCTAGTCGGCCCGGCTTTGGTGCCGATAGTATCCGCCGCCATCCTCTTTGACTTGGGATTGATAACCGCCGCCATCCGCCCCGACGCAGCCGCCGGCTACACTGCCGCCGCAGCCGCCGGGCTACAGCCGGTAGCCGAGGGCAGCGTCGGCGCCGGCACTGGCGCCACCGTCGGCAAAATCTTGGGCTTGTCCCGGGCGGTAAAGGCCGGTATCGGTTCCGCCGCCATCACCCTACCCAGCGGCATCACCGTCGCCGCCCTGGTTGCCGTCAACGCCTACGGAGACATCGTTGACCATAGCACCGGGCAAATTATCGCCGGCCCCCGGCGGGAATCCGGGGCGGGCTTGATCAGCGCAATGGATTGGCTGACCGGCAAAATACCTCTGGATTTCCACCATCCCGAAGCTGACGACAGCCCCTTGACCAACACCACTATTGGCGTAGTTGCCACCGACGCCGGGCTGACCAAAGAGGAAGCCAACTTCCTGGCCCGGGTCAGCCACGACGGGTTGGCTTTAACTGTTCGACCTTGCCACACCCTGCGGGACGGAGACACGCTGTTTGCCTTGTCCACCGGAACCGCCACCGCCCCGGTTGACCTTACCGCCTTGGGCGCGGCGGCCGTGGCAGTTACCGCCCAAGCCGTACTGCGCGCCGCCGCCACGGCTACCGGCTTGGGCGGCATCCCGGCTGTCAACGAGTTGTCCAATGAATAGCGCAGAACCCCGCATCGGCTTTATCGGCATTGGCGCGCTGGGCAGCGGCTTGGCTATGGCTTTAGCCCAACAGGGATACCCGGTGACTGCCGTACACAGCCGCCGCTCCCATTCCGCCATCCAACTGGCCGGCCGCCTTGCCGTCTGCCAAGCCGTTATGTCTCCCCAAGCCGTAGCCGACGCCGTTGACATCGTATTTATCACCACTCCCGACTCGGCTATTGCCGCCGTAGCCACTGCCATAAAATGGCGTCCCGGCCAAGGCGTTGTCCATTGCTGCGGCGCCGCCGGCCTAGATTTGCTGGCGGTCGCCACCGCGCAAGGGGCCACTGCCGGGGCCTTTCATCCTTTCCAAACCTTTGCCGCCTTGAGCGACCCGGCCGCCGCCTTGGCCCGGTTATCCGGCGTCGTCTTTGCCGTATCCGCCGCCGGTTGGCTGCAAGAGTATCTCGATAATCTGGCCCGGCAGTTGGGCGGCCGGCCGGTACAGATAGCGGACGCTGACCGCCCCTTGTACCATGCGGCGGCGGTGCTGGGCTGCGGTTATTTGGCAACTGTGCTGCAAGCGGCGGTGGCGCTTTGGCAAGCGGCCGGTTTCAGCCCGGAGCAGGCTATCGACGCCTTGCTACCCCTATCCCGGGCTACTCTGGAAAACCTAGCAACCTTGGGCTTGCCCGCCGCCTTGACCGGGCCGGCAGTGCGCGGCGACGCCGCCACGGTGCAAGACCACCTGCAAGCCATTGCTGACCGCCGGCCCGAACTGACCGACCTTTACCTGACCCTGACCGCAACATCCTTGAATCTGGCCGCCGCCGGGGAAAATTCCCAGCCATCGGAAAATATCCGCTCCCTGCTGCGCCAATACGACGGGAGGTTGAACCCATGCCCCGAGTAACCGTCCGGGATCTTGCCGCAATGAAGCGGCGGGGCGAAAAAATCCCGATGCTTACCGCCTACGACTACACTACCGCTATCCTGGCTGACGCCGCCGGCATCCCTTTGCTGCTGGTGGGCGACAGCTTGGGTATGGTCGTGCTGGGCTACGATTCCACCGTGCCGGTAACCTTGAATGACATTATTCATCACACCCGAGCCGTAGCCCGGGGCAGCAAGAACGCCTTGATTGTTGCCGACTTGCCCTTTATGACCTACCAGATTGCTCCGGCCCAAGCTTTAAGCAACGCCGCCCGCCTGCTCCAGGAAGGCGGCGCCCATACCGTCAAACTCGAGGGCGGGGAGAATGTTGCCCCCATCGTGCGGCGCATTGTGGACTGCGATATTCCGGTGATGGGGCATATCGGCGTAACCCCCCAGTCGGTCAACGCCCAGGGCGGCTACCGGGTGCGGGGGCGCAACCGGCCCGAAGCGGCGCAGTTGCTGAAAGACGCCCTGGCATTGGAAGCGGCCGGGGCCTATGCGGTAGTGCTGGAATTGACTCCGGCGCCCCTGGCTCGGCTCATCTCCCAACAGCTCACTATCCCCACCATTGGCATCGGTGCCGGCGCCGGCTGCGACGGACAGGTACAGGTGCTGCACGATATGCTGGGGCTGTTCACCGACTTTGTCCCCCGACATGCCAAGCAGTACGCCAACCTGGCCCCGGTCATTACCGAAGCCTTTGCCCGATACGCCGCTGAAGTTCGCGCCGGGACTTTCCCCACCGACCGGGAAAGTTTCGCTATGGACGAGTCCCTGCTGACCGGGCTGGAAAGCTCCGATTAGCCCGGGGTTGTTTCCTGAACCCCAGGACAATCCACAAAAGCAAAGACGCCGGGTTGCCCCGGCGTCCTATGTTTCTTTTGTTTCTTTAACCGGCCACTGATGGCCCGGAGTGTAGTCAGACTACTGGGATTTGGGCCGCCGACTTTCAATCTGGTCAACGATGAGCTGGAGTTCGTTCAAGGAGTTCTCGACTACCGCCGGATTTTCCTGCCGGATGGCGATGCCCTCCTGGTTCGACAAGCCGGTCAGGTCTATCGACATATCGGCCCGGATTTTGCCATCGGGGTTAGTCAGCTCCAGGTTTTGTTGAGACAGGGAAATCCGGGTTTGGGAAGTGAACATCCCCGGTTCGTAGGCATTGGCGTTGTAGAACTGCCGGGAAACCAGCGTTCCCAACTCCCGGTCAAAAGTTACGCTCCGCTCCAGGGCATTGGGATAATAAACCGTTACCTCGGCGTTGTCGATGACCTCCGTCGGCGTATAGTCCGTTATGAGCGCCGTGCGGCTCAGCGTGCAGCCGGCGGGGTCAAAGAGGGCAAAGAAAAAGGTAGTGGTTCGGGTACCCGTGTCCAGTTGCAGGCTGTACCAGGAAAGCACATCCGCATTCAGCAGCCTCAAATCCACGAAACCCTCGGCTACCACTTCGCCGAAGTCGGCCCGCGGCGGCTCCGCTTCGCAGCCGGTCTGCGCCATTGCTTCATTCGGGGCTGTGGTCGCCGCCGGCAACGGAGTAGGCGGCGGCTGGGTAGCTACCGGCGGCGCATTGCCCGAATTGGGGCTGCCGCCGGCCACCGGGGATTGAGCCGGTTGGACCGAGTTGCTCGGCTCTTGAGCCTGACTCGGGGAGTCTTGCACCAACAGCAAATATGCCACGGCCGCGCCGACAACCAGAATGGCGACTAACACCAAGATCAAAAGGATAGGCGAGCTGCCACCGCCTCCCCGATACTCCGGAGCTCTCGAGACTCTCAATTTTCCCTCCAATGGTTTGGTCAGGTAGCGGCTCAAGGCACAACCCTGAGCCGGAACTCAACGAAATGCAGTCGCTGCGGCCGACCGGGCTACAGGTTGGGCAACATCTCCGACAGCTTGGAAATATCCTCCCAGCGTTTGCCGCGGCCTTCCCGCCGGTGTTGGGAACTGGTCATCATATTAGCCGCTTCCCGGTAAAACCACTCAATCCGGTCCATCGCCTTGCCTTCGCCCAGGTTGGCGACGATAGCGGTAACGCTGATGGTATCGGAGATGCGGCCGGGATAGGTCCCTTTCCGCCGCCCGGCTCCCGGCACCAGTTCGGCAAAGGTATTGTCCATCATCTCCACGATTTCCTCGGTGGCTTCGTTGGCCGGGCCGCTGAACAGCCCCAGCACGTGCTGAGCGTCATAGAGCGACTTGCCGTCCTCAATATACTCGCAGTCCAGGGAAAGCTCGGACAGGGCTTGACTGACCACCGTTTGCGCCCGCTCAATCTGCGCCTTGGAAACGGAAAAATGCTGGTTGGCCCGGTCACTGCCGCCGCGTAGCCGCCCGAACCAGGACGACTTGACCCGCCGCACTTCCGGAATGGCCGCGTGGCTGACCCCGATAACCGAAGGCCCTTTGAGGATGCGGATGACATCGTTGGCGTCCAACACTTCCCCGATAAAGCGCCGGTCCGTTTCCTCCCCGACGCAGAGGATGTCCATAAAGGAGTCGGCAATTTTCCGGTTGATGGTGTTGTAGTTCAACCCCATCGAATCCTGCTTGCGGGCGAACTTCTGATTATCCACCAGAAACACCGCGTCGGCTTTGGAGTTCTCCAGCACCTTTTTCAGGCAGGTCGCAGTGTTGATGACGCTGTCCGGTTCGTCATACTGGTTCTCAAACGGCAGCACCAGCATCGCGTAAACCGGCTTCTTGAACTCCTCTTTCAGCAGATCAACGATGACCCCGACCGAGCCGGAACCGGTGCCGCCGGCAGTGGTGGCGATGACCAGAATGGCATCGGCGGAATACACATCCCCGTGGTCGCGGATGGTCGAGGCAATCTTGCGGGAATCCCGCCGGGCCTGTTCCGCCCCGTCGGCGTTGACCTTACCCGCGCCCCGGCCCCGGAACTCGTCCGTCGAACCCAGCAGGATGGTGTGGTCGTCAGTCTGCGGTATATGCTCCAGCCCGTACAGGTCGCCGGCGCCCAGGTTGACGGCAAAAACGCCCCGGCAAATCGGGTCGCTGTCCGAACCGGTGAAAATCCGCACCCGCCGGTTGGCCCAGACCCAATGCCCCAGAGCGACAAACTCGTCGGCTATGTTCGACCCGCCCTGGCCGGTTCCTACGACAACCAGTTTCATACCCTAACTCCTTATGGCAAAGGTATCAAAGTCGGGTATCGGCTTCCCTTCCGCCCAACTTTAACTGCTTTCAATACTTTGCGCTCAATGGACTGGCAACCCACAAGTTGCCCCTTCCCGTCTTGCCCATTGTAACACATCCCATTGTAACACAAGCAACCAAATGCAAGCAATTTGAGGCAATTGCATAAGCTCGAACAAAATTATAATGCAATTGCCCTGGTTTCCTTGTTGTATATCCTGGGGCTGGTGGTCTTTTACTTGGCCTATCGGCTGACCGCATGACCCGCCCACCCCACCCCATTCCATTCCTATTCCCCCCGCCCCTTTTGCCGCCGCCAAATGCGCGCCAACCGCAGCTCGTCATAAGTAAATTGGCCGGCCAGGTATTCCCACGCCGGGTTAAGGAAATCGTCGCCGCAGGCGTCAAAGGCGGCGTTGATTTGGTCGAACCGTTCCGCAGCCGGCAGCAAGTGGGCTAAATCCAGAGTTTCCCCCTGCATCGTCAGCCGCTCCAGATGCCCCAAGATAGTCTGCTCCGCCAAGTTGCGCCGGCGGGCGATTTCGGATAGGGAAAGTTTTTGTTCCAGCAGAGCGCGGGTGGCGGCGTAGGTATTGCTTCGCCGGGGTTCCAAGGTCGGTTGCCGGCCTTCCCGTTCCCGGCCGCTGCGATTCGCCGCCGCCGCCAGCGGCCGCGCCGCCGTGCGGTCGGCAATGCCCCGGGCCGCCGCATACTGGCGGATGGCGGCCACAAAGCGCGGGCCGTACTGCTCCAACTTGGCCGCCCCTACGCCGGGGATTTGGGCAAAGCTGTCCAGACTTTGCGGAAAGAGGGCCGCCATCTGGCGCAGGGATACATCGCCGAAAACCACATACGCCGGCACATCCTGCTCCTCCGCCAACTGACGGCGCAGGTTCCGCAGTTCCGCAAACAGAGCCGTATCATATTCCGCGGCGGCCGCCGCCTTGCCGGCCAATGGCGCAGTAGCGGCTTCCGTCTCCGGCCGGGGACGGGGCAGCGTCAGCTTTTGCCGTTCCTGGAGAAACCGCCGCCCCTTATCGGTTACGCCCAGAGTAGGAAACTCCCCTTCATTGCGCGCCAGCAAACCCCGGGCCTGCAACTGTCCCATCAATTCCCGCAGTTCCGACCGTCCGAAATCCCGGACGACGCCGTACACGCTCAACTGGTTATGCCCCAACTCCAGAACCCGCTTTTCCTGGCTGCCGGTCAGCACTTGGGCAATGTGCAGCGTACCGAAACGCTGGCCGGTGCGGATGACGGCGGAGAGTATCTTTTGGGCTATTTCGGTAGCGTCAAACTCCTCGGACGCGGCCAGGCAGACATCGCAGCCGCCGCAGTTGTCCGTCGTCCAGTGTTCCCCGAAATACTCCAAAATGTAGCGGCGGCGGCAAGCCGGCAACTCGGCAAACTGCACCATCTGCGCCAGTTTCAACCGGGCGTTGCGCTGCTCGGCGGTATCCTCCATCTGGTTGATGAAATAGTCCTGCTTGGCTTTGTCGGCGTAGTTGTAGAACAGGACGCACTGGCTGGGCAAGCCATCCCGCCCGGCCCGGCCGGTTTCCTGATAGTAGCCTTCCAGCGACTTGGGCAGGCTGTAGTGAACCACCAGGCGAATATCCGGCTTGTCAATGCCCATCCCGAAAGCAATCGTAGCAACGATAATCGGTACCCGGTCGCGGATAAAATCCTCTTGATTTTGCCGGCGGGAATCAGCGTTTAGTCCGGCGTGGTAAGGGCGGGCCGACAAGCCCCGGGCGTTCAAGTCATCAGCCAGTTCCTCGGTGTCCCGCCGGGAAAAGCAGTAAATGATAGTTGACTGCTGTCGCTGTTCCTGCAACAGGGTGAGCAGTGCGCCCCAGGAGTTGCCTTTGGGCATTACGGCGTAGCTGAGATTGTCCCGGTTAAAGCTGGACAGGAAAACCCGCCCCGGCTGCAAATCCAGTTGGCTGCTGATGTCGGCCCGCACCCGTTCCGTAGCGGTGGCGGTGAGGGCAATGACCGGCGTTTGGGGAAAGTCCCGCCGCAAGGCCCGCAGATTGCGGTAATCCGGGCGAAACTCATGCCCCCATTCGGAAATGCAGTGGGCTTCGTCAATGGCAATGAGGCTCAACTCCAGATGTTCCAGAAAGTTGCGGAAACCGGGCAAAGCCAAGCGTTCCGGGGCCACATAGAGGATTTTGACTTCGCCCCGGGCCGTGGCGGCCTGCACCTGGTCAACTTCCGAAATGGGCAAAGAGCTGTTGATAAACCGGGCGGCGATGCCGTTGGCGTTCAGGGCATCCACCTGGTCTTTCATCAGGGCAATCAAGGGGGAAACCACCAGAGTAATGCCGGGGAAAAGCAGGGCCGGCAGCTGATAGCACAGGGATTTGCCGCCGCCGGTCGGCATCAACACCAGGCTATCCCCGCCCGCCAGGGTATGGCCGATAATCTCCTCCTGCAAAGGTCGAAAAGCGGCATACCCAAAATGGGATTTAAGCAAATCCAGCGGGGCGTCAGGGGCGGCGTTCATTGGGGGCAAGACCTTTGGGAAAGGTTGAGTTTGGCGGCATAGCCTAAGATTATATACCAACTAAACGCCGGTTGTTTTCCTTTGCCGGCAATGGCCCCATAGGCTCGCAACGCAGCTCGAACATTTCCCCCAACCGCCGGATTTCCGGGTCGTCCCAAGCCCATACCTTGCCGGCTTGCCCTTGGGCAATCAGATCCTTGACTTGGGCGATAATCCGGGCACGGTTAGCGGCGCTGACCCACCAAGGGTAGGGCATTCGCTCCAAGTCTTTGCTCTGGATGTTCTGGGTGTGGTTGATAACCGTTTTCAGGATGCGGTTAGCCAAGGGCGACAAGAGCCAGCCCAGGGTGAAAAAAAGCTCCTCCCGGTCAATGCCTTCCCGCAGGAAAGCGCAGGGCGCGCCACTGTCCAGGGCGTAGCCCTCCGGGATGTAGCGGGCAATGAACCGGGATGCGACCAGATGCCAGGTCAGCCCCTCTTTGCCAAAATAAGGTTGCCCGCCAACGCCGCGCAGGTACCAGTTCCCGGTTTTCTTGTAAGTAAGCACCGCATCGCCGTCATTTTCCCAAAATATGTAATGGGTGGGCGGCGAGAATACCAAGCGGCTGTTCCCGATATTGTAAGGACGATAGCGATCATCAGGCAGCGGTATGACCAGGGGATTTTCCCGGGTCAATACCTTGACCCGCCGCTCGGTAGCGCCGCGGGCTTCGGCGTCTTTCAGCATAGCACGGCGTTTCGGCGACAGCTTGCCCAGCCGGGCCCGTTCCAGTTCGTAATCCAACGTAACCGGGGCGTCATAGAACTCGAAACGGTAGGGTTCGACGATCCTCTGCTGCTCATCGACGCGGCGGACAAAGAGCCGGTTTTTGCCGGTGGTCATACCGCTCGACGCGACAAAGTAATCGCCCAGCAGGGGGCCGGAGAAAAACTTTGCCAATTCCTCGGTAATTCCCCAAGACAAGTGGGGCGTGGATTTGATGGTTTGCTTGGCCAAGGGGCGGGAGTTGTGTACCACGACGCCCCGGTTGACGCCCTTTTGGAAGTTCAGGGTCAGCGTGGGGTAATCGGTTTCCGCCGAGAACTGCTGAATATCGGTCAGGGTTACTGCGCCCTGCTCCATAATCAGCTGCCGCAAGCCGGCCATGGTCGGTATCGTCAGCAGGGTATTGCTGCATACGAATACCAGCCGCCCGCCGGGACGGAGCAAATCCAGGGCGGCCACGATAAAAAAGGCGTAGGTTTCCTTCTTGATTTTCCGCCCCAGCCGCTTGCCCAGGATACGATCGAGGGTGTCCTCAATAGCCGGGTCAAAAGTGCCGCCGAAAGGGGGGTTGCCGATTATCAGGTCGAAACTTTCGGCTTGCAGACCGCCCGGGGCGGCGGCGGACATACCGTTGACGATGCCGGACAGATACTCCCGGAAAAAATCGGCTTGGCGGATTTCTCCGCGCCAGGCGTCCGGGAACTGCCGGGATTTTCCGGCCAGGATACGGCTAGACCTTGCCGCCAGTTCCGGGTCAATTTCAATGCCCAGCAGCTCGACGCCCCGGCTGCTTTGGGCTGTCTCCGACGCGGTAAGACGGTCGGCAATAGCGGAAAGAAAGGCTCCGTCGCCGCAGGAAGGCTCCAGAATCCGCCGGCAACCCTCCAGGGGAACGCCGGCCGCTATATCCCGCGCCAACCACTGCGGGGTCATATACTGCCCGGTCTGGCGCTTCATCGCCCGGTGGCGTTTGCTTTGGCTCATGGCACGAATCGCATACTGGACTGGTTCACCGCAAAGTCGGTGAGCAAGAATGCGGTGAGCTGTTGCTTTTGGTGATGGAGCCGCTCTAATCGGTTGTTAATCAGAACTTGAACCTGTTCCTCGAACAACTCGAAAAGAGCGGTGGCTTTCTCCTGAATCGACCGGGCCGGGGGCTGATGGCCGGCGTCAAAAGCGTCATAGAATTCCTGCTCCCGGAGCATTATCTGCCCCGGGCCGGCATCGTAGGCAATGAACTCCAGCCAGTCCAGCAAATCGAAAAGATAAGCCTTGTGGCTAATCTCCTCAGCTATGCTGAATTTGACCATCAGCAGGTAGTAGGAATCAATCCACTGCTGAAACAGGTAGTTAAGCAGCTTCCGCATGGCAACTACATTGGGTTGACCTTTCTGACCTTGCAGCCCGGATTTAACATTGACCGGGTTGAAAATGCCCCGGGACTGAACCCAAATGTCGCCCATCGAGCGTTTCAGCACCCCGCCTTTGCGGTCGCCCTCGTAGCAGGTATCCAAGTGAACCTTGAGCAACGAGCAGGTTCGGTCGTCGACGAAGTCGGCAATGTGATGGCCGGGTTCTTTGCCGTCGATTAGCTCGACAAAGCCGCGGTCCCGGACATGGCTTGCCCAGTGTTCGTTGACCAAGCCCAGTATCTGATTTTGGAGCGTAACCTCAAGAGCCATAAGCCCCGTGCCATTGCCGGATTTCCCGGGAGAATATACCGCAGGTCGGCTTTATCCGCAACCGCCGGGCGTCACCGAATGGGGGGTGTGGGCACATCTCCCTACGCCCCGCCCCAGGGCCGGCCGGTCAGGCGTTCCCAACGCCGCTTTTGCCGGTTGCTTTCCGGGATGAAACCGACGGTTGGCGGCGGGTTGACGAAAAAGGATTCCAATTCCTGCCGTAGCCGTTTGGAGCGGTCGATGTTCCGCAAAACTTCCCCTTCGGTCAGCCGATCCTCGTAGAAGTTGCGGTGCAGTTCGGCGGCAAAGACCAAGTAATCCTTCAAGTCCTCCCGCCCGTACTCGTCGGCCAGCTGCTTCAACGCCTCGTCGGTCAGGTCGTGGTGGTTATGCAACCAGCCACGCTGCTCGGCAAGGGCTTTAATGACGGTGGCTACGGCACCCCAAGCCTTTTCCCCGGCTTGCGGGTAGTCCTCTTGGTCGATTTCCGAATCTACCTGCCCGACATACTGGCGGCTCAGTTTCAAGTAGTCGTCGCTGGGCGTGGGCGTAGTCATTTCCAAATCCTTTCTTGTTGTGGGGATTCAAGCTTATTATAGCGTGGAAAGGGGCTGCCTCGGGAAAGCCGGGCGGCCCTACCCTCCCCCAATCAACACCGCTTCCCGCTGCACCGGGCTGGTGGCATCGGGGCCGCTGGCCGACATATAGGCGTCAATTTCCGAGCGGACGCCAAAGTCCGGTAGGTAGATGCCCGGTTCAATGGAAAAGCCGACGCCGGGGATGATGCGGCGGGTGTCATAAGTCTCAAAGCCGTCCAGATTCACCGCCTCGCCGTGAACTTCGCAGCTGATGCTGTGGCCCAAGCGGTGGGTAAAATAGTCGCCGTAGCCGCGTTCCCCGATGTAGTTGCGGGCCGCCGCATCCGCCTGCCAGCCCTGCACCGCAACGCCGGCTTGATAGCAGTCTTTCAGGTATTGCAGGGCAGCGTCCCGCGCCCCGGTAACGATGTCAAAAATTTCCTGCTGCCGCGGCGGGACGCTATTGCCCACATACGCCGTCCAAGTAATATCGGCATAGACGCTGTCGCCGCCGCTTTCCTTGGCCCACAGGTCAATCAATACCCAATCGCCGGGTTGGATGACGCTGCTGCCCGTCGGCTCCGGTTCATAGTGCGGGTCGGAGCAGTGGGCATTGACCGACACAATGGGCCCGTCCGCCGTTTCCAAACCCTCCTCCCGAAAGCGGCGGCGGATGAACTCGGCGATTTCGTATTCGGTAGGGCTATCTTGCAACCGCGCCCCGATGCGGTGGAAAGCCTGGTTGACAATCTGCCCCAACTTGGCGGCAGCCCGCTGGTGGCTGGCCAGCTGCTGCGGTGTCCAACGCTGAGTAGCATACTGCATCAAATCCGCCGAGGAGACTACCGCCGGCCCCAAGCTGCGTACCAGTTCCACCGTGCCGGCATCCACCCGGGAAACCCGGGGCAAAGCGTTCTGCGGCGAGTATTCCATTGCCACTTGCGGCGCGGCGGCCAGCAGCGGCGTCAGCTGCTCCAGCAGGTTTTGGCGGCTGCTATAGACCAGCAACTCGAGACCGGGCGCGGCCTCCCCGGCACCAATAGCGGCGTCCCCGGCCGCGGCGGCCGATTGGGCTACGGCGGCGAACTTGCCGGCGTCCACATAATGGGTCAGCAGCCGGGCCGGGCCGGCTTGCGGGATGTAGAGAAAGCAGGGGCGGGTTACATGGCCGGAGGGCGTAATCACCTGCCCAAAGATGGGGTTGGACTGGCGGTAGTCATAAATCAACCAGCCGGGCAACCCTTCCTGAGCCATAAACTCCCGGGCCGACCGGACAATGGATTGAAAACTGTGCGCTTGGGGCATAAGTTTCTCCCGTAACTTCTGTACCGTGCTACTCCCGAAACCGAAACTCCCGCACATCCTCGGGAATAATCAGTTGGGCGGCGGTCAATTCCTGAATTTCCGCGGGTGTCCAGCCCGGGGCGTATTCCCGCAGCGCAAAGCCTTGGGGCGTTACCGCAAACAAGCCTAAGTCAGTAGCGACCAGCGTAACCGCGCTGGGAGCGGTAATGGGCAGGGCGCAGCGTTTCAGCAGTCGGGGCTGGCTGTCCCGGGTGCAATGCTCCATCGCGATAAAGACCCGCTGAGCGCAGGCGGCCAAATCCATTGCGCCGCCGATGCCGCCGCCCTTGCGGGTGGGGATGCGCCAGTTGGCAAAGTCGCCGTTTTCCGCCACCTCGTAAGCGCCCATCACGGTGACATCCACCATCCCCTTGCGAATCAGGGCAAAGGAGTCGGCGTGGTGGACAATCGCCATCCCGGGCATAGCGGTAACATTCTGACCGCCGGCATTGACCAGGTGTTTGTCCTCTTGCCCAACCGGAGCCAGCGGCCCGTAGCCGATGACGCCGTTTTCCGAATGAAAGACGAGGTTTTTGGCGGGGTCAACATAGTTGGAGCAGAGGGTAGGCATCCCTACGCCCAAGTTGACAATCCACTCATCCTGGAACTCCATAGCCAAGCGGTCGCACATAGCCTGGCGTTGCAGACGGGGCTTATCGGTTGCCATGGGTTTCCTCCTTGCCGGGGCGGGATAGAGGCGCGGCCTAATAGTAGTGAGGCTTGGGTTCATCCTTGACGATAGCCGGGGCTTCCGCGGCGACGGATGGCTTGGTTTCATCCGGCTTTTTTGCAATCGGATAGGGGACATCCTTGATGACAATGGTCATCGGAGGCGGGGTGCTGCCGCGGCGGGGCTTAACTTTAGGCATGACGCTACTCCAAGCGGCCTAATAGTAATGCGGCTTCGGTTCATCCTTGACCGGAGTCGGGGCCGGCTTGGCTTTAGCGTCCGGAGCAACTACCAGCGGAACCTCCTTGATGACGATGGGCGGCGGCAACGGTGGGGTGCTGCCGCGGAAGGGCTTAACTTTGGGCATGGTATTCCTCCAATAAGAAGTGAATACGCCGTTCAGTAGGGCTGTGGCTGGCGTTTTTCCTAGGCGGACAGTGTACCACAATTTGGGCAAAGGCCGGCTGGGATTTTTCTTGGGTCGGTAGCCAAACCTCTGCGTTAGTTACATACTCCTGTTGGGGTTCCAAGTAAAAATCCGGCAACAGGGCGGAGGATTCCGGAGATGCGTACAGTCCCACCGTATCTAGAGTGCCGGGAACCAACAACCCCACTTTCCAGGCCACTGCTTCGATTTTGACCAGAACTTGGGAAGTGTTTTTCAACTTGGCAGTCAAAACCAGCAGCGTCCACGACCGGTCGGCCCAGATATGCTCCTGACTCAATTCAATAGACAGGCTGGGAAAGGACTCCCGGAACAGCGTCGACCGCCGCCAGCCCAGAACAGCGGTAATCGCCGCAACCAGGGCCAGCAAGGCCAGAGAAAGGCCGGAAAGCCACGCCGCCAATCGTCAGCCCCCTGAACTACCCGGCCCTAATCAAAAATCCCGTCCGGCGGTATCTGCACCAGCCGATCCACATAGACGCCGGGGACATGGATTTTGTCCGGGTCGAGTCCCCCCGCCGGCACTATGGCATCCTCGACCTCCACCACGGTAATGCCGGCGGCCATCGCCATAATCGGGTTAAAGTTGCGGGCGGCCATCCGGAATTGCAGGTTGCCGAAAGTATCGGCCCGCCAAGCCCGCACCAAGGCATAGTCGGCGTGGAGCGGATACTCCAGCACATAAGTACGGCCGTTGATTTCCCGGTGTTCCTTGCCCTCAGCCAGCTCGGTGCCGACGCTGGCCGGCGTATAGAAAGCGCCAATGCCCGACCCGGCAGCCCGGATGCGCTCGGCCATAGTCCCCTGCGGCACCAGTTCGGCGTCGATTTCGTCGTTGTTATACATCCGCACGAAGGGGGTAATCTGAGACGGATGCGTGGGCGCGGTAAAGGCGGCGTACATTTTCTTGACTTGGCCGGCCGCAATCAGCATACCCACATCCACCTTGTTGTCCGGAGTGCCGGTGTTGTTGGAAATGCCGGTCAGTTCCTTGGCGCCCTGGCGGTGCAGGGCCGCCAGCAGATTGCGGGGAATGCCGACACCGCCGAAGCCGGGCGACATAAATACGGCACCGTCGGGAACATCAGCCACCGCCGCGTCAAAATCGGGATAAATTTTGTTTTTCATCAGTAGTAGTTCCTCCGGAGCCAGCAGTCTGCCCCGAATAATACCATAGAACGGAGCGGTTGGGCTAACCAAGTAGCAGGAATTGCAGCAGTAAATCGGTTTGCGCCATAACTTTTATGGTTGAAACAGTTTCAACCCGACACTACCTTTCGGCCGGAGCGGGAATGGACGCCGGGCAAGGCTAAAGTTTGCCGGCTTGTGCTACACTGGGCTTAACCTTTGCCGGAGCGGGAGCGCGCCCTTGACGAGCCGAATTTCAGATGCGCCGCGGCGGGTGCGCGGGGTTTTCTATGGCTGGTGGCTGGTCGCCCTCAGCGGCTTTACGATGACCATTGCCACGGTGCCATTGTACCACGCTATGGCGGTGTGGTCGGTGGCATTGGAAAGCCAATTCGGTTGGAGTCGGGGGCAGTTGGGGCTGGCTTTGACTTTTACCCGGATTGAGGGCGGGCTGATGGG
Organism: Dehalococcoidia bacterium; assembly: GCA_965243185.1. GTDB lineage: Bacteria > Chloroflexota > Dehalococcoidia > Lucifugimonadales > UBA3495 > CBDBCU01. The sequence continues at coordinate 176,449 of OZ251531.1, forward strand.
GCCGGTGGAGGGCTACCTGACGGACCGCTTGGGCGCGCGGCGGATGATATTGGCCGGGCTGCTCATCCTGGGCGTGGGCTTTCTATTGTTCGCCGGCGTCCAGAACCTCTGGATGTTTTACCTGGCTTTTATCGTGATGGCTTTAGGCCAGGGATTGGGCAGTTGGCTGCCGTTGATGACTACCATCAACAACTGGTTTTCCCGTCGCCGGGCTATGGCGATGGGTTGGGCTAATGTGGGCAGTCGTATCGGGGCGCTACTGCTGGTGCCGGCTATCGCCTGGGCTATTGACCCGGAGCAGCAGCGATTGGGCTGGCAGTGGACGGCTCTGCTGTTGGGCGTCTTTACGCTGCTAATCGCCTTTCCCTTGACGCGGCTAATCCGCAATCGGCCGCAGGATTACGGGCAACTGCCGGATGGGGCGACGCCGGCGGCCGTTGGCGCATTGCCGGCGGCCGGGGCGACAGCCGGCAATGCCCGTCGGCGGATGTCGAACCCGGAGAGCGGCGACTTGACCGCGGCCCAAGCCCTGCGGACGCCGGCTTTCTGGCTTATATCTTTCGGACACGGCTTTACCTCGATGGTGATACTGGCGATTATGACGCACCTGGGGCTGCTGTTGAAGGACGCCGGGTTTGATGTGCAGACTACCGGGTGGATTGTAACCGTTTACACGGCAACGGCGATGGTGTTTCAGTTGGTGGGGGGCTATATCGGCGACCGCTGGCCGAAAAATTTGGCGTTGTTCGTCTTTTCCAGCATACAGGCGGCGGCTATAGTGATGCTGACCTTGGCGGCGAGTCTGTTGAGCTTTTACCTGTTTGCCCTGCTGTTCGGCATCGGCTTTGGGGGGCGCAATCCGCTGACTACCGCAATACGGGGGGAATACTTTGGCCGGGCATCTTTCGGGCGGATATTGGGATTGTCCACGGTGCCGATGAATGTATTGCTGCTGATTGGGTCGCCATTGGCTGGCTATATGCGGGATGTGCAGGGTACTTACGACATGGCTTTTCTGCTGCTGGCGGGGCTGAATTTTCTGGGCGGGGTATTGTTTTTGCTGGCGCGGCGGCCGCAGTTACCGGCTTGACCATTCTCCGCCCAACCTTGCCGCTATCCGCTCTCCACAAAACACTGAGGAGCCGGCTTGCACTGCCGGCTCCCGGGTTCAGCAACGGACGCCGCGGGCCGCCCTAGCCGGCGTCTTGCTCCGTAATTTCTACCGTGCTGATAGTCACCGCCTCCACCGGCCGGTCGCTGCGGTCCCGCGGCGTCTTGGCAATAGCTTCGACCACTTCTTGCCCGTCAGTTACCCGGCCAAAGATGGTATGCCGGTTGTTCAGATGCGGCGTAGCGGCTACGGTGATGAAAAACTGGCTGCCGTTGGTGCCGGGCCCGGCATTAGCCATGGCCAGCAGCCCCGGCCCGCTGAAAGTCAACGCCGGGTCAAACTCATCTTGAAACTGGTAGCCCGGCCCGCCCCGACCGCTGCCGGTCGGGTCGCCGCCCTGAATCATAAAGTCGGGAATGACCCGGTGAAAAACTACCCCGTCATAGAACCCTTCCCGGGCCAGAAAGACGAAGTTGTTGACGGTGCGCGGCGCATTGGCCGCGAACAAGTCAAGGGCAATGTCGCCGTGATTGGTGTGGATGGTCGCCGCGTACTGCTTGGTCGGCTCCAGAATCAAGCCCGGCGGCTTATCATACTGCTTTGGGGGCATAGCTCCTCCTGATCGCGGTTTGGGACAACGGCCATCAGTGTAACACAAAAAAGCCCGCGCCATTGCCCCATCGGTTATAATACCCCGGCCATAGAAAACGGCAAACCCCCGAAACCCTGCTTTGCGGAGGGGACTGACGATGATTACCAAGTTTGGCAGCTTGTTTGCCGGCCATGTCGATTTTGACGACATCGGACTCGACGCCACGCCGGCTAACGACCGCTGGCTCTCCGACGACCACTTGGCAACCGTCTTTGACAAGGCGACCGCCATCGCCCAGGTGATGGATCGGTTGGACTACGAAACTTTCTGGATGGCGGAACATCACTTCCAACGGGAAGGCTACGAGTGCATCCCCAACCTGCTCCTGTTCGGCGTCCACCTGGCGCACCTGACCCGGCGCCTGAAAATCGGCTGCGGGTTCAACATTGCGCCCATGTGGAATCCCCTGCGGCTGGCTGAGGATTACGCCACCGCCGATGTGCTTACCGACGGGCGGGTAGTGTTCGGCGTGGGCCGGGGCTACCACACCCGGGAAGTGGAAACCCTCGACGCCCCCATGCTGGACGCCGCCGCCAACCGGGAACTGTTCGAGGAACAAGTCGAGGTAATGTTCAAGGCGTTCAACAACCGCTCCTTTGCCCACCGCGGCCCGCATTACACCATCCCGCCCGCCGTGCCGTACCGGGGCTATGAATTGCAGGAGATAACCCTGGTGCCGCGGCCGCGCTACCTGCCGGTGGAATGTTACCAGCCCCTGGTCAGCGCCAGCCCGCGCGCTATGGACTTTATGGTGAAACACGGCATCAAAGGAATGATTGGCGGCGGCGCGGCCGCTGGCGGCGCCACTTACGAAGTGGTGCGGGCTTGGCGGGAAACCCTGGCTAAAGCCGGCAAAGAGACCGAACTGGGCGGCGACCTGATTATCGGCTTTTCCATTCACCTGGCCGACACCGAGGAGCAAGCCATCGCCGAAGCCGGCCGGTTCGCCGAGGAAAATATGAAAATGTTCGGGCCGCTGGGCTTTGTGCGGGGATTGTCTCCGGAGCAGATTGACGCCTTGGGCGACCCGCGCCGCGCCCGGCAAGCCGGCTTGCCTACCATCCGCGACGGCATAAGGGCTGGCTCCTGGCTGTGCGGCCCTCCGGAACTGGTGGCGGAAAAGCTGAACGCCGTTCAGGAACGCTATCCCGGCTTGACCCAAATCAATGTCGGCTCGGTAGTCGGCACCCCGCAAAAGGTAATCCTCGAACAACTGGAATGGTTCGGCAAGGAAGTAATGCCGCAATTCCAGTCCCAGGAAAAGACCGCGTCCGTGCCGGCCGATTAAACCCGGCAAAAACCGTCCCGCCGTCCCCCCGCCACCAACTGCGCCCGGTCTTTTGACCGGGCGCGTCGGTTGGCAAGCCAGGGATTTCAGACCAGCAGTTTCATCTTGAAACGATTCTTGGCCAAATCGGCGGTAGTAGCCGGGCGGGCTTGGGCTGCCTTGACTTCAGCCAGGGCGACGGTGTAGCCGTCCGCTTCCACAAACTCCACCAGGAACTTCGCAGCTCCGGGGAAAGCGGCCACGATAGTACCGACATCGCCGGGCCGCAAGCCATCCCCGGGATTGTCCGCCGCCAGCAAAGGACTGTCCGGTGGAATGTCCTCAATGCACTCGAGCCCAATCGGCTCAGTGAGGGCAATGACGGTATGTTCCTCAAACATTTTCACCTCCGGCGGGGGAAAGCAGTGATGAATCGCGGGATGTCGCCGCCCCGCTCCAGGAATTACTGCCCCAAATCAACCGGCTCAAACGCATCCGGGTCAATCAGCTCATAGGTTTCCAGGTAAACGGGGATAATGCCCGTCCAATTAACCGTCTGCGTCCCCCGCTTCCAAGTCAAATGATGCGGGGAACGCCCCACATAGCGGACTGCCATATTGTGACAGCCCTCGGTGAATTTAATCCCCCAATCATAGTTAAGCGCCTTAACATCCGAACTAGCCGGGCGTTCTTCCTGCTCTAATGCCCCGGCATCCATCAGATAAAGAACCCCGTCCTGCTTTTTCGTGGTCGTGTGAGTATTGTCCCAATTAAACACGACGCACCCTTGCAGGATAAAAGGTTCCCCTCCATTTACCCCTTGCCGGTGTTCGGGTTTTACCTCGCTGACCTTGACCGGATTATTGCTAATCCCCCACTTAATCGCCGGCGTGGGCGTAGGAATGGGCGTAGCAGTCGGAACGGGCGTGGGCGTAGGTGTCGGCGTAGGCGTGGGAATGGGCGTAGGGGTAAGCGTGGGGTAAGGCGTGGGCGTAGGGGTCGGCGTGGGGCGCGGTATTGCGGTCGGAGTAGGGGCGGGAATAGGCGTGGGCGTGGGCGTAACAGCGCAAGCCGCTGTCAGAACTGCCAACGCCAGCGCGAAACAGGCCCCAATCCGTTGAATCCGTTTCAGCATATTCACCTTCCTACTTTCTCCGCCCCGCCGCCAACAACTGCGCCCGGTCTTTTGACCGGGCGCGTCGGTTAGCAAAATGGAGAATGAGGTTAGCGGACTGCCGCCATTTCCCGGAAACGGTAACTGGCCCGGTCGGCATCGGTAGCAAGACGCATCTGGTAGGGATATACCGTGGCTATTGCCACCGTATAGCCGCTGTTCCGCTCCAGAAACTCCACCTCAAAGGCTTCCCCGTCGCCCTGCACATACACAATAACCCCCACATCGCCGGGCAGCAGCCCTTCCCCCGTACCCGCCGGGTCAAACAACGGGCTATCCTCGGGGAGTTCCCAAGTCTTTTCCCGGGCGATGGGCGCGGTAAGGGTAACGGCGTCCAGTTCCTGGAACATATTGCCTCTCTAATGGGCCGGCCGCCCCGAAATAAACCGGGGGTAGTCTGCGCCATAGTCCATCTGCCAAACCGTCAAAACTACCGGATTGCGCCCATCGGGGCTTTCCAGCCTGCCAATTATAACATACTGGATACCCCACTCCGTTGCTTTAGTAGTCCGGACTTCATATTGCAAGCAATGCCGCCGCAGCGCATCCGCAAAAACTTCTCACTCCTCAACCCGAAAGCCGAACTCCCGAAAGAACCGGGCTTTGCTGGCCCCGTCAACGCTGGTCAGCGCAAGCAGATAGTCCGTAATTTTCTCCCGCGCCACTATCGCCCCTTCCCCATTAGGCAGTTTCAACAATAACCCCCGTAATACCCCCGACTGCTCCACGGGCAGCGGCCACGCCCCGCCCTTGACTACCCCCGCCCCCGGCCCGGCAGCGGCGGCAAATTCAGCATCAAATTTTCCAACGCCAACCGCGCATTGGCATTCCCGTCCAACGCCGCCAGCGTCCCGTTCAGCCGGCGGATAAACCCCGCTACTTGCGCCGTACTCAGCCCCCCGGCTTGCAGCCGCAGCGGCGTCAGGCAGTCCGCATTATGCACATACTCTTCGGCCGCCTCCTTAACCAGCAGCAAATCCCGCCACCAGCCCAGCCACAAATACAGCAGCTCTTTAGTCTCCTCCCGCTCCCGATTAAAGCGTCCCGCCAACTCCGCCGCATAGTCAAACCGGGCATCCAACCCGCCGCTGCAAACCTCCTGCAACCGCTCCAGTTCCGCATCCCGCTGCTCCAGCATTTCCCCATCCCGCAGGGCGTTGACCGCTTGCCCCAAACAGCCCCGGGACAGCCGCGCCAACCGCGCCGCCAGCTCCGGGGCGGCGGCATAATCGCTGACCAACCGCCGCTCCAGTTCCGCCCGGGCCAACGGTTTCAGATACAACGCCCGGCACCGCGAGCGGATGGTGGACAGCAGCGCATCCTCATTAGCCGTCAGCAGCAGCAGTACCGTGCCGGCCGGCGGCTCCTCCAGGGTTTTCAGCAAAGCATTAGCCGCCGCCGCATTCATCAATTCCGCCCCGTCGATGATGACCACCTTGCCCGCGCCCTCATAAGCCGACAGGTTAAGAAAACCCTCGATTTCCCGCACCTGGTCAATGCGGATGTCCCGCCGGGCCGGGCCGTCCTCCTCGCCGCGGCCCACGCCGATAACCTGCACATCCGGATGGACGCCCCGGGCAATGCGCTGACACTGCGAACACTCCCCGCAGGGTGCGCCGCCCTCCCGTTGCGGGCAGTTGACGGCTTGGGCAATGTTGACCGCCAAAGTCATCTTGCCCACGTGCGGCGGCCCCACCAGCAAATAAGCGTGCGCCAACCGCCCGGTCAGCAGCCCGGCCGCAAGTTGGCGCGTTAAATGCTCCTGCCCATAAACCTGCCACATACTACAAATCGCACAACATCAAATCGGCGTAACTCTCCCGCCGCCGAATCAACCGGCTTTCCCCGTCCTTCACCAGCACCATCGGCGGCCGCGGGTTCAGGTTATAGTTGCTCGCCATCGACGGACAGTAAGCACCGGCCGCCGGAATGGCGATAATATCCCCCGGCGCCACCGTCGGCAGCAGCACATCCGCCGCCAGCACATCCCCCGACTCGCAATACTTCCCGGCAATAGTAACCCGCTCCCAATCCGTGCGGTTCAGCTTGCCCGCCGCCGCCACTTCATAATTGGCTTGATACAAAGCCGGCCGAATGTTATCCCCCATCCCGCCGTCCACGCTGACATACTTGCGGACGCCGGGAATATCCTTGATCGCCCCAATGCGATACAAAGCCACCCCCGCCGGCCCGATTATCGACCTCCCCGGCTCAATCAGCAGCCTCGGCGCCGCCATCCCCAACTCGGCGCAAGTGGCTTTCAATGCGGCGACAATAGCCTCGGCGTAATCGCCAATCGCCGGCGGTTCATCCGCCCGGGTATAGGCAATGGCAAACCCGCCGCCCGGGCTGAACTCCTGCAAATCCAGGCCTTCCTCCCGAAACCCGGCGGCAAAGCGCAACACCAAATCGGTAGCGGCGGCGTAAGGCTCCAACTCAAAGATAGGCGAACCCAAGTGAAAATGCAGCCCCCGCAACTTCAGGTTAGGCGCAGCCAACGCCTGCCGGATGGCGGCGGCCGCATCCCCGGTCTGAATGGAAAAACCGAACTTGGAGTCAATAATGCCGGTGGTAGTATAGGCGTGGGTATGCGGGTCAATGCCCGGCGATACCCGGATCAGGATGTCTTGAATTTTGCCGCTGTAGCCGGCAATGCGGTTCAGCAAATCCAGTTCATAAAAACTATCCACCACCACCCGGCCGATGCCCTGGCTGACGGCGTAATCCAGTTCCTCCGCCGTCTTGTTGTTGCCGTGAAAATAGACCCTTTCCAGCGGGAAACCGGCTGCGGCCGCCACCGCCAACTCCCCCCCGGAAACCACATCCAAGCCCAATCCTTCCTCGTCGAAAATCTGAGCCAACGCCGGGTTGATATAGGCTTTCGATGCGTACAACACCTGCGCCCCGGGGCAGCGCCGCGCAAACTCCTCCCGATAACTGCGGCAGCGATTGCGGATAGTAGCCTCATCCAGCACATAAACCGGAGTCCCATACTCCGCCGCCAAATCCGCCGCAGAACGCCCGCCGATAACCAGCTCCGCCCCGCCCTCCAGCTCCGCCGTATCCGGAAAAACATCTTTCAGCGCCATAGGCTTGTCTTAACCTCGTTAGTAGATGGTGAGACCGGTCACGCCGGCAGGCGGGACTCCCCTTGCAGCGTTACCTACAAAGGCGCCAAGCCTTGGCGCAGGATGTTCAGCGTCTCCGCTCCGTCCGCCGGCAAATCCCAGTATTCCTTGTAACCGCCTTGCCCGTCCGGTTGCAGCAGCTTTTCCAAGCCAGCCGGGTATTCAAGCCGGAGGAAATCGCCCCGGACAATGCCCTTTTGCAAAGATTCCACATCCCGCCCCAGCAGTTGCCCGGCATTAACCACTTCCACCCCGATGATGCCCCCGGCGGCGTCCAGTTCCAGCGTCACCCCCGGATAAATCTCCACCGCCGCATCCTCAACGCCCGCCCCGCCCCAATGCAGGATGTCAAACTCAGCGTCATAGCGTAATTTCGGGTTCATAGGAATATAATAGGGCAGCAAAAGACTACGCGCAAGGGCAAGGTTGTCTATGCCGGTTCTCCCCCTACTCCCCCCGCAACTTCCCCAACGCCGGTATCGCCGCCACTTTCTCCGCCGTCAAAGCCTCCCAATAAATGCCACCCGGACGCGGCAAATCCCCCGGACAGCAAATCATTTCCTCCGTCGTTGCGGCGTCTCCGGCCTAATCACCCCGGCCGCCGCCACCAGCTCATTCGCATAGACATTTTCCAAGTGGCTGTGAACCGGAAATCCATCCGCCCAAGTCTGATTGACTACTACCTTCGCCATTCCTTTAACATCGATATCAAACAGACCGCTCAAGCTCGGTCCGCCTGTTTCATCCCATCCGTCCAAGAAATGCCTCGGCTGTCAACTTTTCAAGCAGTTTCCTGCTTGTCTTGACCTCGTTTCTTCTCCCATTCACGGATTATGTCCTCGCGGGTAATGGTGGGGCCGGTGATAATTACCGGGTTCACGTCGCCATCGCCATCCCAATGGATAGCATCGACGTGCGCGTGCGCCCCATCGCTCAAGCTCCAAGGTTGCCACCCGAATTCCCCGAATTCCTCTTCCGCCAATCCCTCTAACGCAGGCAAAAGTTTCTTTCCCTTTTCCCAGGCGTCGGCGGGGTTGTCGGCTTCAACGGTAACCAACAATTCAAGATTAACTTGGAACTTCATAATTCGCTCTCCTTTCTAGTTGCCAAGCAGGGCGTCAAGGTAGTTGCCGGCCCCAGCAATCAGTTCCAAGGCTATGGCAACATCCCGCCTTGCACCGGTCAGGATGTCAGACTCAGCGTCATAGGAATATGATAGGGCAGAAACCGGGTATATGCAATAGCCCCGGTCGTCTATGCCGCCTCTCCCCCTAATCCCCCCGCAACTTCCCCAACGCCGGTATCGCCGCCACCTTATCCGCCGTCAAAGCCTCCCAATAAATGCCGCCCGGACGCGGCAAATCCCCCGGACAGCAAATCATTTCCTCCGGCGTTGCAATGTAATTCAACGGCACATCATAGGCCGCCCGCGGCAGCGGCTCCGTCAACACCTGCCACGGATGCACGGTAGTCACCACCGGCGTCTCCGGCCTAATCACCCCGGCGGCCGCCGCCAGTCCATACTCCAAATCCGCATACCCGCCGCCCTTGCCTACCCGCACGCCCTCCCGGTTCACCGCCACCGACCCGGAAATCACCAAATCCACCGACCGCAGCTCGGCAGCATACACCGGCCGCCCGTACTGGAACGCCCCGCCGATCGTGGACGCCTGCGCCGGGGTACACCCCATCACCGCCGGATCCAACTCCACAAAACACCGTTCCTGCGCCAACCGCGGCACCGCCATATACAGCAGCTTGCCCTCCGCCAAGGCCCGCTCCCGCAACGGCCGCTGCGCCTTGTCCGGATTGCTCTTGACCACCTGCGCCGCTTGCCACGCCGCCAAGTCAAAAACCCGCTCCGCCGCCGTCTCGGCCCCGTAAAAATCCGGAATCTTATCGTGGACGCTTTGACTCCGTACCACCCCGGCCCGCTCCAACGCCGTCCACACCCCTTCCCGAATCGCCAACTTGTCCCGCATCCTTTCGCTCCCTACACCGGCCGCACGTACTCGGCAAAACTGCTGACTTGAGCCTGACCGGCCATATCGATCAGGATATGCCGGCTTTCCATCGGTTTATCGTTCAGCCGGTCGAGTAGCCAATCGGCGGTCAAAGTAGCCGGGTTCGGCCCCAAGTCCGCCGAAGTAGAGCCGCCCAAACCGTGATCCGCCCCCTCATACAGCACCATCTCCTTGGGCGCGCTGATGCTCTCCAGCAGTTGATAGGTGAACTCAATGGGACTCAGGTGGTCATCCTCTCCCGCCAGCACCAGATAGGGGCAGGTTATCCTTTCCCCCACGCCGGCCAAAGTCAGGGTTTGGGCAAAGCGGTCGAACTCCGCCTCATCCTCATACCCGGCCATATACATAAAACGCAGCTTGAAAGTGGGCGAGGCCAGGTTAAAGATGGTATTCATCCCCGGCTCGTGGCACACCGCCTGCACCGCGCATCCTTTGATGCGATGATCCACCGCCGCCACCTGCGTTCCCCAGAAAGACCCCATACTGTTGCCCCGAATGGCGATCCGCTCCGGGTCGATTTCCGGCTGCTCCCGCATCCACTCCAGCACCGTCCACCCGGCGTCAAACCAGTTATCGGAAGTCACCTGGATACCTCGGTTCAGCGCCTCTTTCTGCCCCGGCCCGTCGATTGCCAGCACCGCCACGCCCCGCTCCAGTAGCCGGTCGCCGTACAGAGCCACCCCGGTCTCCTTGAAACTGTCCATCCCCGGAATGGACAGCACCGTCGGCCACGCCGCGCCCGGGGTATTATCCGGCAGATGCAGCCAAGCCGGGAGCGCGTTGCCGCAAAAGGGAATGTCCACCCGGCGAATGGGATGATTGGCGTATTGGGCGTACTTGGCGTAGCACTCGACCTTCTTTTCGCCCAGCCGGTCATTCTCCGGCGTATGGGCAAAGATCGGCCACTGCGCGCTGCCGTACAGCAGGGCTGCGATAAAGTAGCTTTCCCGGGCGGCGACGCGATGCCCTTCCCTCTCGTGTTGTAGCGCCTTGCTTTCCCGGCGGACGGCGGCCCGGCGAAACTCCCGGCTGGCATCGTTAAAGCGTTTGACCCGGGCCCGGACGCCGTTAAAATCCGGCGCCGCCTCCGGCCCGCAGGGCCCCAGCGTATAGCCGATGCGCCGCTGATCCCACTCAATCCCCACCGTCTGCACCACCACATCCAGCAGCCACCGCTGCTCCTGCCACCGTTTCATCCGGCCTTCAACCGACGACTCCATAGCGGGCATAATCAGCCGCTCCTTATTTCAGCATTTGGTTTGGGCGGTATTGTAGCATAAAACGGGGGTAAAACAGGGAATTAGGCAAGGCAACCCTGGCAGCTCATATTAAACTTGTTGAGAGATGAACCGGCTGTATCAGCATAAAACAGAGTGGGCTGGAGAGGGACTAATCCCTCTCCAGCCCACTCTAATTATTCCACTGAAATAATCCTGACATTGCAATCGATGTCAGATTCGCCGACTGCCGTGGACGAAAGCGGTACGCCAAAGGAGTTCGCCGCTTCGTACCGCATAACGACGCGACGGGGAAAACTTCCACCGGAGTAGGTGGTCTCAACGTGCTTAAAGGTCGAAGGAGCTTTAAGCGTGTTCTTAATCAGACGCTCAAACTTGACGTGGTTGCCATCCCACCGGTCAAAACACCTTTCCCACCGCGTCTCGGTCGGACTGCTAGACCCCGAATCGTCCCCCGATCCGCTAGCTATGGCGATAAGGATAACAAGAAAGAACAGGCCAAGCAGCCCGCCGCAGCCAATCAACCCCCACTTGGTACAACCTTTCTTAACGGCGTCGTCCTGCTGCTGATTAACCGGCTCTTGGACAGGGGATGCGGCGGGGGGGATTTCCCGACTAACACCGCAATGGGTGCAGAACTTTGCGCTGTCGGCTACTTCGCCGCCGCAACTAGGGCAATAAGGCATAGATACCTCCTAATTCCGCGAAAATTCCCGGGGACGGGCCAGATCTATCCCTTCCAAAGGACAAGCCGCCAACAGTTCCTTGAAATCCAGGCCGGCATAGTCCGCCGCCGCCGGCATCTTGGCCTGATGCTGCTGGCAATAATCCTCCGGCCCGACGCTGCGCCGGCAATCCGGCCCGGCGGCCGTTATGCCGGCGCGGTAAGCCTTTTGTCCCCGCTTTTTATCCGACGCCATATTTACCCCCGGTAGCGTGTCTGAACTTGCCCAACAGTCTAGCGCAAAAGCCGTCCCAAAGCAAACTTAACGCTGGATGGGCGATTGCCCGCCCCCATCCCTTAACCCTACCCCCGCCGCCGCTGGTTGCGGTAGTTGGGGGCGGTTATCGCGTGCCAATCTACCATCGCCCCGTCCATCAGGCGGGAGCCGATACGCGGTTTCATCCCTTCAAGTTCCTCCGCGCTGAACACCGAAGTTAGCACCGTGGGCAGTCGGGTATCGTAGCGATAGACCACAATCTGGTACAGCTTTTCCTCAGCCCAAGGGGTGCTGCTTTCGGTGCCCAAATCGTCCAGAATCAGCAGCGGCGCCGTCTTGACCTGCTCGAACAGTTCATCGTAGCTGATGGGACTGTCCGGGCTGAAGGCCCCCCGCAAATGGTCGAGCAGGGCCGGCACAAAGGTATAGAAGGCCGGCCGGCCGCGCCGGATGCTTTCCCCGGCAATGGCTACCGCCAGATGGGTCTTGCCGCAGCCGCGGGGGCCGGTAAGCAGCAACCAGCCCCTCGGGTGTTCGGCGAAGGCAGCCGTAGCCTGCTTGGCCCGGTTCAGCGTCTCCCGTCCGGCGGCGTCAGCATTAACGCCGCCCCAAGGGTCAAAGGCGTCAAAAGTCATCCGCTGTCGCATATCCCCTGGTATATCCCCCACCCGCCGCGCCAAACGGGTATTATGCTCCCCCAAGCGAAACACCCGGGAAAAGCCGCCGGCGGTTTCCATACGGGTACGCAGCCCTTCGTCAAGCCGCTCGACCGGCCCCCGCACGGTGATAATGGTCGGCAGGGCGGCGTTAAAGCGATGGTTCAGTATCTGAAACAGCTTTTCCTGCGCCCAAGGGGTGGTAGCCTGAACACTCAAGTCATCCAACGCCAGCACCGGCACATTGCGAACCTGCTCGAACAGGTCATCATAGGAAACCGGATTGTCCGGGGCATAGGTAGCCCGCAGATGGTCCAGCAGGTCGGCGGCCACGATAAAATAGGTGGTAAAGCCCAATTCAATGCAGCGATTGGCTGTCGCTACCGCCAACTGCGTCTTGCCGCTGCCGCTGGGGCCGGTAAAGGTCATCCAGCCTTGGGGATTGGCGGCAAAGGCGGCGGCCGCTTCCCGGGCCGCCCGGAACATTCCTTGGCTGACCGCATCCGGCAGCGGCCCCTCCGGACGGATATTGTCCAGGGTGATGCGGCGGAGTTCGCCCAAGTTGCTGTAGCGATGCAGGGCGGCGACCCGCCCGGCCGGTTCCTGCTCCTGGCAACGGCAGGGAAACGCCTCGCCAAAATCTGGATGACCCACCGGCACCCGCTTGCTGACCCAGCCGGCGCCGTGGCAGATAGGGCAAGGCTCCCCCTCCGGCTCCTCCGGGCTGATGCTGGGGATGCCCGCCCTATCGCCATTGATAGTCCTCCGGGTACTGGGGTCGGCGATCCGGCGCAGAATGTCGCCCAGGCTTTCCATTCTCAATCCTCTCCTCTGGCCAAAGAGTAGCCCCGGCTTTGACGCCAATGCCGGGCGCGGCGGCCGGCGCGCTGTCGGCCGATTTTGCCAAGTCGATTTTGCCCTCGGCCGCCCAACGGCGCAGAATGGCCGCTATATAGCTCCAACTGCGCTTGTTTTCCCGGATGGCAATGTCAAAGGCGGCGGCAATCCAACTTTCCGGGTAGCTGTCCTCCGCCTCTTGCAAGTAAGCCGCCATTTGCGGGCCAATCAAGCCGATATTGTCCTCATAAAGGGCGTAGATGTTGGGACGATTGCCGGCCGGCGGTTCCGGGGCGGCCGGCTCCACCGGGTCGAACTGCGCCCCATCCGACGGAACCGGCGTAGCGCCATCGGCCGCTTGCCGGGCTAAATGGCGGCGGTTGGCGGCGGTGTTCAGCAGGTAGCGGGGGCTATCCCCGCCGGCCGCCGGGACGGGCAGCAAGGTTTTGCGGGCAACGGCTTGCGCCAATCCCCGCCGTACTTGTTCCGGCGGATTGCCGCCCAGGGATTTGACCCCTTGCCGCAGCGTCGGGTCGTTCAGCAGTTCGTCCTCGCTCAAAGCGCGGATGGCAACCCGCTTTTGGCTCAGCAGCCAGAAAGCGCGCAAAGTTACTTTCAGTTCCGCCGCATCCTCAATTTCCGCCAGCAGGGAATTAAAGAAAGGGTCGGGAACCGGCGTGGCCCGGACATTGGCCGGAAAGCCGTTAAAGGCCATGGCTAAAACTCCTCGTCGCCGCGGCCCAAGGCGTCAAAGCGCACCAAGTTGCTGCGAAACCGCAACTTGACGCTGCCCACCGGCCCGTGCCGGTGCTTGGCGACGATTATCTCCGCAATGTTGCGGGGATAGGGCCGGTCGGGAAAGTGCTGCTGCCAATCCTCCTCGGTGTAATAGACATCCTCCCGGTAGATGAACATTACAATGTCGGCGTCCTGCTCAATGGAGCCGCTGTCCCGCAAGTCGGAAAGCTGCGGCCGGTGACCGGGGCGGCCTTCGACGATGCGGCTGAGCTGGGAGCAGGTTACGATGGGAATCCGCAAATCCCGGGCCATGCCCTTGAGGGAGCGGGAGATTTCGCTGATTTCCTGTACCCGGTTTTCCCCCACCCGGCCGCTGCGATTCTGCCCCGGAATCAGCTGCAAATAGTCCACCACCAGCAAATCCAGCCCGTCGGGACTGAGGGACAGCCGCCGCGCCTTGCCGCGCATTTCCACGATGCCCTGAAAGGGGGTATCGTCGATATAGACCGGCAGCTCCGACAGTTCGCCGATGGAGTCGTTGACCCGCTGTTCCTCCGGTTCGGACAGCAGCCCCAAGCGCAGGCGGTGGGCGTCCACTTCGGCATCGCTGGACAGGATGCGGATGCCCAACTGCTCCCGGCTCATTTCCAAGCTGAAAATGCCCACGGTAGCCCCGTTGCGGGCGGCGCTGATGGATACATTGACCGCCAAGGCGCTTTTGCCCAAACCGGGACGGGCCCCTAATATCAGCATATCGGAACGCTGCATCCCGCCCAGCAGTTGATCCAGGTCATTATAGCCGGTCATTACCGGAGCGGTGTCATCGAGGGCCGGATCCGCCAGGGCCGCCCGGTCTTCGAGGAACTGGTCATAAATCTGCCGCAGGGAAACAAAGCCGCGTTCCGGCTGATTGTCCCGCACCTTGAACAGCACATCCTCGGCCTGCCGCAGGGTAGTCTCCACATCGGCGGTGTCGGCGTAACCCAAGGCGGAGATGCGGCCGCCGGCGTTAATCAGCCGGCGCATTACCGAAGTGCGGGAAACCAGTTGCGCGTAGTATTCGGCGTGGGTCGAAGTGGGCGTTACCGAAACCAGATGGCTCAGATACGCCATCCCGCCCACATTTTCCAGTTGGCCGGTGCGCTGCAACTCCCGGGCCAGCGTAACCTGGTCAATGGCTTCGTTGCGCTGAAACAGGTCCGTAGTGGCGGCAAAGCACAGCCGGTTTTTCTCCCGATAGAAGTCCTCCGGCTTAATCAGATGGGAGACCTGGAGAAAGGAATCGCTGTCAATCAGCAGCGACCCGATAACGGCTTCCTCGGCCTCGATGTCGTGGGGCAGCAACTGCTCCGCGTACATTGCCCGCCTACTCTGCGGCCTCGGCGATGATGTTGATGGTGGCCTGGATGTCCGCCGACAGGCGCAGGGCCGCGGCGTACTCCCCCGGCTCCCGGATGGGGTCGATGGTGGACACCAGGCGGCGGTCGATGTCCCGGCCCAAAGTTTCGGTCAGGGCTTCGGCGATGCGGGTGTCGGTGATGGCGCCGTAGTAGCGGCCGGTGGGCGTAACCCGGGCCGCCAGGGTAATGGTAGTGTTGTCCAGCAGTTGGGCCAACTCCTCCATAACCTGGGTTTCCCGGGCCCGCTGCTGGTCGCCCGCCGTCTTGATTTTATGGGCGCGCTTGAGAATTTCCGGGGTGGCAACTTGGGCCAGCCGCTGGGGAATCAGATAGTTGCGGGCGTAGCCGTCGGCCACCCGCTTGATTTCCCCGGCGTGGGCCTGGTTCGGCACATCCTGCAAAAAGATGACTTGCATAAACCTTTTCCTTTCCTGAAATGGTGAATAGGCGTGGCGGCTATTATACCCCAAAAGCGGTAACGGGGGAAAGGGGGCGGGCGACGCCGTTTCGTTCCTTTGGGGATGCTGCGGTAATATAAGCAAATAGCGTACCCTTGAAAATCATCCATAATCGAACAGAATCCAATGCGGTAAGGTATTGACAAAGTTTCCGCCGCCGGTTACTCTATTTATAGAGCAAAGGGCGATGTGTAACCCGCCCGGCTCACGAAATCCGGCAAGGAGGGTGAAAATGGTTAAGGTTTTCGAGCTGAACCACGAATGGATTTTTCCTTGTACCGTCCCTGCCGGCGCGGAATGGCAAGGGGCAACCGAGTAAGGATGCCTGAATTCCCCCGGCAGGGCTGGTTAAAAGGCGTAAGTCCCGCAAAGCGCGCCAAGGTAACCAAAGTCTTGGCTGATGAGCTTCAGGAAGGGTTCATCCGGCAGTGATTGTCGGGAGGGTGGGATAACGCAGCGCAAGCAGGTCAGGGCCCGGTAGGTTTATCGGGCCCTGATTGTTTTTGTGGGGAAAAGGGCGGCCGGCGCTTTCCGCAACGCTGGCAGACAATCCCGGCCGGCTGTGGTATAATGTTCCCGGAGGGTAAATCTGCGCTATGACCACCACTACCATCAACGACATCGCTGACTTGGCCCGCATTTTGCGGGAACAACCGGAATGGGCCGACACCATCCGGGGCATCCTGCTGGGCCAGGAATTGATTGAACTGCCGAACCGGTTCGCCGAGTTCGTCGAGCTTACGCAGCAGAATTTTCAACTGCTCCGCGAGCAGCAGAAAGCCGATATGGCGGAACTGAAAACCGTGGTGTTCGGTCTTGAAAACCGGGTGTCCGGCCTTGAGACCGAGGTGTCCGGCCTCAATGTCCGGGTAACCCGTCTGGAGGGGAAAATGGATAACGCTCTGGGGTCTAACTACCAGAACAAGGTAGCCCGGAATATGCACAGCATCTTGGGGCAGCATTTGGACTTGACCCGAGTCAAAGTTCTGCGCGGCTATCAAAATGACCCGGACGCCGACTTTATGGAACGGCTCTACCAAGCCGAGGAACAGGGAATTATCACCCATCAGCAAAGCAACGACCTGCTACTGGTGGATATTATCTGCATCGGCCGCCGGCGGGCTAACCGGGACGAGGAAATTGCCCTGGCTATCGAAACTTCCGTCACCATTGGCGATAACGATGTTGTGCGAGCGGCCCGGCGGTCTGAAATTCTGGCCGCCATCCTGAAACTGCCGGCCCAAGCCGCCGTCGTTGGCGATTCCGTTGACCCGCCCCGGACTGCCTTGGCCGCCGACTATCAAGTCTCCGTAATTCTGCACCCGGACGAATAAACAAACGCCCGGCAATCCCGGCTCGGCATTACCCTAGCGCCGCCCGGTACTCCTCCGGGGTGTTCAAGTCCCACAATGCTTCCGGTGTATCCACCTCCGCCCGGTGGATGAATGCCTTATGCCGCTCCATTACCGCCCGCAATCCCTGCGTTTCCTCAGTTATTCCCAACAGGTCGTCCAGCAAAGCGGCGTCCACAATGACCGGATGGCCGCCTTTGCCCCGGTAGGCGGGAATTGTAATCAGAGCGGCGGCCGCCCGGTGCTGCCGCAGCAGATAGTCCAGCAGTTCGGCGCGGCGCGGCTGATCCACATTCAGTATCAGGATAGTTTGCGGGTTATGGGCGGACAAAGCCCGCAAGCCGGCTTTAATGGAAGTAGTTTTCCCCTGCAAATAGTCCGGGTTGACTACCCAGTCGAGGCCGGGGCAAGCCGCCTTTTCCGACTGCAATACTTCCTGCAATTCGGCGGCGCGGTGGCCCAAGACTACCATCAGGCAGCCGACTCCGGCGGTATCCAGGGCGGCCAGCTGATGGGAGAGCAAAGTAGTTCCCTGCCAGGGCAGCAGGGCTTTCAGCTGCCCCATCCGGCGGGATTCCCCGGCGGCCAATAGCAGGGCCGCCGTTTTCGGATCCTTTGCCGGCTCGATTTCCGCCATCCCTTATCCGTCCGCCGCCGGGATTAGACGCTGACCACGTCCGCCGCCCGGCCGGCCACCCGGTCAATGTACCATTCGGACATCTGCATCGGCCCGCCCTGTCCGCCGCGCCGGGTCATAATGATTTCCGACATAATGCTGACCGCCAACTCCTCCGGCTGCAAGCCGCCGATGTCCAAGCCGATGGGGGCGTGTACCTCTTTCAGCCGTTCCAGGGGGACGCCCTGCTGGAGCAGCCGCTGGTAAATCATCAGGTTTTTGCGCCGGCTGCCCATCAAGCCGATGTAGCGGGCGCGGGTAGTCAGCGCCGATTCCAGCGCCATATCGTCAAAGCGATGGCCCCGGGTGGCTACTACCACAAAGGTGTTGACATTGATGGACAAATGCTGCGCCCATTCGTCATAGCGGGTTACCACCGTCCGCTCGGCGTAGGGAAAGCGTTCCGGGTTGGCAAACTCCTCCCGGTCATCGACGATAAAGACCCGGTAGCCCAGCATATTCGCCAAATCCGCCGTAGCCTTGCCCACATGACCGCCGCCGACCACCGTCAAAGTGGGCGGCGTGGTAAAGCCCTCGACAAACACTTCCTCGCCGGCCGCCGTGGTAAAGCTGTCCGTTGCCCCCACATCAGCCACCCGGCGGGCGGCGGCGATAGCCTGCTCGTCCAGTTCCGGGCGGCCCAAAGCGCCGGCTACCGACCCGTCCAACCGCAGCAGCAGTTTAGCCCCGAAGTTGGCCGCCCCGGCCGGGGCCTTGACCACCGTCGCCAAGCCTACCGGCTCCCCACCCTCGTAAGCGTCAATGACTTGGCGGCCGATGCCCAGAAAATCCCCCGACTGGTAAAAGGGTTCCAAGTAGAAATACATCGTGCCGCCGCAGACCAGACCGTCCCGGGCGGCAATATCCTCGTTCAGGTAATAGTCCTTGAACTCCGGGCCGCCGCTGTTGCGGAGCATTTCCCGGGCCGCGAACCAGATGTCGCCCTCGACGCAGCCGCCGCCCAAAGTGCCGACGCCGCTGCCGTCTGGCCGTACCAGCAGCATCGAGCCGGATTTCTGCGGGGTCGAGCCTTTGGTGCGAACCACCGTAGCCAGTACGCAGGGCTGTTCCGCTTCCAGCAGTTTCACCGCTTCCTGTATAACTTCCTTCATTTGCCCGCACCTCTAAACCGCTTGCCGTTTCAGCTATAGTTAGATTACCAGATTTTGGCGGAATTGACAAAGGGGGCAATGCCGGGCGATCGCATATATCTTGCCGCCGTAGGGAGCGGTTGCCCTAATCTGCCGATAGCGTTGCATTTTAGGTGGTTTGGTTGAGCAAGCCCCGGGTTTGCAGCAAAGCCAGCAGGTTATGCTCTGACCAGACCGTCCCCAATCGCTCCCGCCGGCGCAACTCCCGATTGTAGCGTTCCAGGCGGGAAGTAGTCCGGTAGGCAACCTCTCCCGTAGTCCAATACTGCCGGCCGGCGGTCAATGCCTTGTCCAGCCAGTAAGCGGCGGCGCCCTCGGTCAACTCCATTATTTGACGGGCATAGCTCTGGGCCGCCGCCGCGCTGTCAGTCAACAGCAGTTGCCGGGCGGCGGCCAAGCCGGCCTTCCCGATATTCCGTCCATATTCCCGCAGCAGGTGAAAGATACACAGCTGATGCGGCGCCGCCCGGCCGTACACCCACTGGATGCCGGCCGCAATGGCCCGGTCGCCGTCGCTGACCAGATGTCGGGGTGGCGCGGCTCCGGACTGCTCGGCCAACTCCAGGGCCGCCGCCCAAGGCCCGAAAGTCGCCAAGACCGCCCCGGTTTCGTCCCGGATTACCTTCAATTCCTGAGGGCCCTGCCGGGTGCGCGTCCATAAACCATCCAGTTCCCACACTGCCCCCGGCAACCGGGGCCGGGTCAAGGCCAACCGCCGCAGCCAGCGACACAAGGTGCTTTTGACACAACCCACCCACTGCCCCGCTTGGGCGTAACTCAAACCCTGGGCCGCCAGGCTCAAAGCCCGGTCCCGAGTTTTTTTGAGAACCGTTGGTAACGAACCTCCGGCCCCAGCAGCGCCGCGCCGCCCGCCAGTTGGCGACATTGCCCACAACGAAACACCGGAACCGCTATCCGGATGGGCCCATAGGACGTGACAATGGTGCGCTCATAGCGATGGTGGCGGTGCATCGCCAGAGCGCACTGAGCACATCGGGGCTGATAATGATCCAGGGCTTGTTGCAGCTTCGCCTGCAACTGGAGCGGAATTTCCTGCTCCAGTTGGGTCTCCAAATCGTCCAGCAATCCCATGACAGCGCACCTCCCGT
The DNA here is from genome assembly GCA_965243185.1 of Dehalococcoidia bacterium. Lineage (GTDB taxonomy): Bacteria > Chloroflexota > Dehalococcoidia > Lucifugimonadales > UBA3495 > CBDBCU01. The sequence goes on from OZ251531.1 coordinate 196,361, forward strand.
CAACCAGCAAGGCCGGCCTTTTCCCCATTCTACAACTAAACCACCTAAATCGGAACGCTATCTAATCTGCCATCCCGATATTTTCCTGCCCCGCAACCTGTTATACTGCCCTCGTGTCAAAATCAGCGGCTTGGCAGGATTTATTGCGGCGTCCGCCCCGGATTTTCTACGGGTGGTGGATTGTCTTGGTCAGCTTGATTGCCGACGGCATCAAGCAGGGCAGTTTTAACCGGGGCTTTACCGTCTATATCATCCCCATTCAGAACGATTTGGGGTTGAGCGCCGCCGCCATCGGCTGGGCGGACACCTTGGGTCGGCTGATGGGCGGCATCCAGGGGCCCATTGTCGGCTACCTTACGGACCGCTACGGCCCGGGAGTTATGCTGGCTTTCGGCGGCATCCTCTCCGGCCTCGGCTTTATCCTGCTCTCCCTCACCGAAAACTATTTCTTTTTCCTATTGGTCTTTGTCGGGCTGATGTCCGTCGGCTTTCGCTCCGGCTACAACAACGCCTCCATTGCGGCGGTGAACAACTGGTTCCGCCGCCGCCGCGGCTTGGCGATGTCCATCGTATCGATGGGTCACGGCTTGGGCGGCACCATCGCCCCCATCGCCGGGCTGATGGTGCTGGCTTTTGGCTGGCGGCCGGCGGTGCTGATTTCCGGCATCGTCATCATCATCCTGATTGTCCCCCTGTCTCTGCTGGTGCGGCGGTCGCCGGAAAGTATGGGACTGCTGCCGGATGGCGAACAGCCGGACGGCGCAAGCCCGGCCGCCGCCGCCAACCACCCGGGACGCCGCGCCCGTTCCCCCCGGCCCGGCTTGGAAACCGACTTTACCGCCCGGGAAGCGATGCGGACACCCTCTTACTGGATGGTAGTCTTGGCCGCCGGCTTGCGGAACACCGCCCACTCCGGCCTCTCTTTCCTGCTGGCGCCGCTGATGGTCTGGTTCCTGCAAGAGGGCGGCCGGGAGCAGACTGAAAGCCTGCGGATTGCCGCCCAATTCGTGGGACTGGTGGCGGTAGGCGTGGTACTATTCAATCCCCTGGTCGGCTGGCTGGGCGACCGCTTTCCCCGCAAACTGCTGTGCGCCGTTTGTATGCTTTCCGGCTCCCTTGCCCTGGCATTTCTGGTCAACTCCAATGGCAACCTGTGGCAACTGGCGGCCTTTGCCCTGCTGCTGGCTCTGTCGGAAAGCGCCAATTCCCTGAATTGGGCTATTATGGGGGAGTTTTTCGGCCGCCGTAGCTTTGCCACTCTGCGCGGCTGGCAGCACCTGCCCGACCAGCTGATGTCGATGTGGACGGCGGTGTGGATGGGGTTGATTTTCGACCACACCGGCAGCTACTTTTGGGCCTTGTTCCCGCTGATGGCGCTATTGGGCTTGGCGGGCTTGACCTATCTTATCCTGCCGCGCCCCCGCCTACCGGCCCGCCTGCGGGAACGGGCCGAACGGCGGGCGGCGGTGCGGCGGTCGGGTTAGCCGCCGCCCCCATACCGCCCCGCCGCCCCCGCTAAACCCTCCAACGCTCCCGCCAATACCCAATCCTCGACACAGTAAGACAGGCGAAAATGTCCCGGAACGCCAAAACCGCGGCCCGGCACCGCCAGCACCTGCCACTCCTGCAAAGCGTCCACAAAGGCGGCATCATCGGCCAACGGCGACTGGGGAAACAGGTAAAAAGCCCCCTGCGGTTTCACCACCGCATAGCCCAACTCGGTCAGCCCGGCGTACAGAAAATCCCGCTTGCGCTGATATTCAGCCACATCCACGCTGGCATCCTGCAACGCCCGTATCAAATGCTGCATCAACGCCGGGGCGTTGACAAAGCCCAAAGTCCGGGTGCAGAAAATCAGCCCGTCCACCAACTCCCCCTTGCCCGGATAGGCCGGGTGTACCGCAATGTAGCCAATCCGCTCCCCCGGCAAGCCCAAATCCTTGGCGTGGGAATTGACTACGATAGTGCGGTCATAGTGGGGAAAAATTTGCGGATAAGTCAAGCCGTCATAAATCAGCCGCCGGTACGGTTCGTCGCTGATGATGTAGATTTCGGTATTCAACTCCGACTGCTTGCGGCGCAGCAGTTCCGCCAGTTCCCGGATTTCCCCGGCGGTATAAACCACCCCGGAGGGATTGTTTGGCGAATTGATAATCAGTCCCCGGGTGCGCGGCGTAATGGCGGCGGCGATGGCGTCCCAATCCAGCCGAAAGTCGGCGGTAGTCGGCGCAATGACCGCCTGGCCGTTGTGATTAGCCACATAATAGACATACTCCCCGAAGTAGGGCGCCAGGATAATCACCTCATCCCCCGGATTCAGGGTAGCCCCCAGTACCACATTGATGGCGCCGGCGGCCCCGCAGCTCATCACAATATCGCCGCCGGCAAAGGGCAAGCCGGTTTCCCCCCGCAGCGTCGCCGCCACGGCGGCCCGGGTCTCCGGATAGCCGGCGTTGGGCATATAGCGGTGCATTCCCGGCGCGGGATTGGCGGCCAGTCGCCGCAGTTCGGCATTAAACTGCTCCGGCGGCTCCATAATGGGATTGCCCAAGGACAAGTCAAAAACCTTATCCGCCTCATATTGGGCTTTCAGGGCGATGCCGGCCTCGAACATTCGGCGGATCCAGCTGCCCTGCTCCATGGCTTGGCGGATGTGGTGGGAAATGGTCATATTGCCTGCTCCCGGTTGGCGGCGTTGTTGCGGCCGCGATGGCTTGGCCGCTAATGATAGCGGCGATGGGGGGTTTTGGCAAAAGGGGGATAAGACCCGCCCCCCGATTACTTGGCCGGCAGGGTCTGCACAAAATCCACCGCTTGGCCCACCCATTCTTGCAAAGCGGCGGCGGTGGCAAAGCCGGCCGGCTGTACCACTACAAAGCCGCGGAGGGGGCGGCCGGTGAAGTCCATCACCCCGGCATAAGGTTGGGCCAGGGCGGCGTCATACTGGGCGGGGCCGACGCGGAGCATCAAGCGATTCTGATCCACGCCGCAGCACATATTGCCGTGGAGCATAAAGACGAGGCCGCCGAACATCCGCCTTTCCGACACTCCCGCCACCGCCGTCAGAGCTTGACGCACCCGAACCGCCGTTATTTCATCGTAAGCCACAGTCGGAACCTCGACTTTGAGGATTTTGCGGGATTTTGGCGGTTAGTTGGGGGGATTTGCCTAGCGGTCGGGGTTTGTGTTATGTTATATTACATAAAAGATGGCGGGCGGCGTCAACCCGTACCGGCCCATTGTCGCTAAATCGGACGCCCCGGCGCGGCGTCCGCAAAAGGAGTAGGAGCTATGGCAGATAACGGATTGGACAAATTCATTACCGGCTTGCTGGCTGGGGCCTTGGTCGGCACCGCCATCGGTATGCTGATGGCGCCCAAGCCCGGCAACGAGGCCCGGCAGATTGTCCGGGAACGCGGCCGGGAGTATCTGGGGACGGCCCGGGAGCGCGGCCGGGAATACCTCGGCACGGCCCGGGAGCAGGCCGGCGGCTACATCGACTCGGCCCGGGAGCGGGTGCGGAACATCCGCCGCCACAACGGGCCGGGCGAACTCGACGATGAGGGCATCCCGACCCAGGTGATTGAGGCGGAGTAGAGTCCGTTTCATTGGTCGGTTCAGGCCGGCTATGGTGGTTTTCGACCCGGAGGCGCGGCGACGCGGCTCCGGGTTTTTTATGCGATGCCGGGATGTTTGGTTGGGGATTAAAGGTTAAGGCGCTGTACCAATTCCTCGGCGGTTACTATGGCCCCGCTCAGCCCTTGGGCGTCTTGACCGGCCAGAAACACCGCCGCCTGCACCATCGCCGCCGGAGTTGCCCAAGTCGAAAAATCCGCCGCCGGGCGTTGGGCTTGAAAGCCTTCGGTCAACACCGGGCGGAGGGGTTTGAGGCAGTTGACTGCGATATTGTGGGGGCCGAGTTCGGCGGACAAGCCCCAAGTCAGCCGCTCCACTCCCGCCTTGGCTACCCCGTACGCCTGTCCCATCATTTCCACCCCAGCGGCGGCGTCAGCGTTCAGCGTCGAGGAAAAAATGTTGCCGGCGGCGTGGGACGACAAGTTGATAATGCTGCCGCCGCCCTGTTCGACCATTAAGGGGGCGACGGCGCGGCAGCCGATATAAGTGGCGCGGAGGTTGATGTCCATAACCAGGTCCCATTCTTTGAGGGTGGATTCGAGGAAAGGGCGGTAAGTCCCGACCCCGGCATTGTTGACCAAGATGTCGATGTCGCCGAAGGAGTCGAGGGTTTGCTGGGTCATAGCGTAGATGCTTTGTTCGTCGCGGACATTGCAGGGGATGGGGAGGGCTTGACCGCCTTGGGCTTTGATTTCGGCGGCGGTGGCGTAAATTGTTCCCGGCGCATTGTCCCGCTCCGTTTCGGACCGGGCGGCCACTACTACCGCCGCCCCGGCCGCGGCCAATCCTAAAGCGATGGCTTTGCCGATGCCGCGGCTGGAGCCGGTTACGATGGCGACTTTGTTGTCGAGTTGGTTTTCCAAAATCATCCGGATTCACCGCCCCCGATAGTGCCGCCCCAACTCCGAGGCATACACCTTCCCCAGCTCACTGCCGTTTTCCGCCAGCCACGCGCTCAGCCGGGTCGGGCATTGCGGCGGGTCGGCGGAAGTGAGCAGGTTGGCGGCGAGGCCGGCGATTTCCTCTTTAGTCAGCGCCACATCCCGCACCAGCAGCCCCAACAGCCGCGCCAGCAGCAAAACCCATCCCGGCGGCAGATGGATAATCCGGGCGGGGCGGCCGATATTGCCGGCGAGCAAGCGCACCAGTTCATCAAAGGTATAAGTTTCCGGGCCGACGGCGTCCGTTACTGCATTATCCGTTCCCGGCCCGGCCGCCACGGCCAAGGCCGCCAAATCCGCTACATAGACCGGCTGCGCTTGGTACTGCCCATCCCCGGCCACGGCAAAAGCCGGAAAGCGGCGCAGCAGCCAGGCGATATTATTCAGCAGAATATCCCCCGCGCCAAAGACCAGGGCCGGGCGGATAATGGCGTGGGAGATGCCGGTTTCTTGCAATGCCTGCTCGACCAGTCCCTTGCCCCGAAAATAGGGCAGCGGCGAATGGGCGTCGGGATTAGTGATGCTGAGGTGGACCAGCCGCCGCACTCCGGCCGCCGCGGCCGCTTGGAACAGGATGCGGGAATTAGCCACTGCCCGGTCAAAAGTAATGTCCCCGGCGTCAAACCGCACCCAATAGGTATTGTAGAGGGTATCCGCCCCCCGCAGATTTTCCGTCAGCAGTTCCGGCCGGTCAAAGTTAAAGGGCAACGCCGCCACCTGCCCGTCAAAGGGATCCGCCGCCGCAATAGCCGCCGCCGGCCGCCCGGTGAGGGTGCGAACCGGCCGCCGCCCGGCGGCCAGCAGCTGCCGGGCAATATAACGCCCGGTATAGCCAAAGGCGCCGGTAACGACATCAAACCCGTCGGCCGGGGAATGGTCCGCATTGGCATTAGTCATAGCGGGATGGATTGTAGGGGAAAAGGGGGCGGCGGGGCAAGGGGGCGGCAACGCCGCTTAACTGGGGTCGGGGTCAGCAGGGTCGGGTTCGGCGATGGCGTGGGGGTCGTTCAAGATGAATAGTCGGCGGCTGGGTTGCCAGGCTTGGTCGGGCGGGGGCTGGAAGTAGTAATGCTGGAAGTCTTTGTTGGTGTATTCGTCGAGGAGAGTCCAGCCGGCGGCGATTAGGGCGGCGGATGCTTTTTCCAAGGCGGGTTCGCTGGTGGCGTCGGGGGAGTAGGGCTGTCCGTTGCGGTGTCCGTTGCGGGTGGGGTCGTCCGGTTCATCTGGGTAGGCGGCTGCCGGGTCGGCGGGGCCGGCATCGTGGCTTTGGTAGATTTCCAGGACGGCGTCGGGCAAGGGAGTTGGCTGGGCCGGATCGGTTTGCGGCGGGTGGGCGCGATAGACACAGCGGGCGGTGATGCGGTCGATGGGGGCGGAGCCGTCCCATTGAAAGATGAATTCCGGCAGCGGGGGTATCCGGTCGTAGATGCGCGGCGGCATAGGTTGGGCGCTCCTGGGTGATGATGGTGGTTGGGCGGCCTTTAGGTAGCGGATTATAGCCGGTTGGGGGTGGGGGCGGCAAAGGCAATCGCAAGAAGCTGCCCTTGCCTATAGCTGAGCCGCGAGATCTATTACCAATCCCTGAAACTGGTAATGAACTTGCGTCCGGCCTCCCCGTGTTCGGCGAGGGCGTAGGAGCATACATGGCTGACGACCAAAAACTCCCGTATTCGGTTCCGAACAACTAACGCCTCGCCATCGGTAAGACAGGACGATCCTTCTTGCTCCCGATAGCGCACATACCAACGGTTGTGTCCGTCAGCGCGGCTTTCCAGCAGCTCATAGTAGTCCCCATCTTGCATGATTTCCAACCATATTTGGGCCGACGTGGACACAGGAATGGAAAGTTGTCCTCCGTCAAAATTTACGTATACGAAGCCATTAGCATCCCAACCGGGATCGCGGAAATCGTAAGTGTTGTAGCCCGATTCGTAGGTCGTTTCGGAAATCCAATCTACCGGAACCTGAACTTCAAAGCGATAATCGGAGTTTCGGTAAGTCCGGTACCACACCGACGGTACCGGCGTGGGGGTCGGCCAAGGGGTGGCGGTGGGCCGCGGCGTTGGCGTAGGGGTTGGAGCCGGCGTAAGGGTTGGCGTGGGATAGGGAGTATAGGTTGGGTAGGGTGTGGCGGTGGGAACCGTGGTGGGAGTGGGATAGGGAGTATAAGTCGGCCGCGGCGTGTGGGTCGGATGGGGCGTAACCGTGGGCCGGGGCGTGGCCGTGGGATAAGGCGTGTTGGTGGGGTAAGCGGTGGGGGTCGGGATGGCGGCGACCCGGGCCGTAACGGTAGCCGGGATGTCCGGGGTAGCAGTGGGGATAGGGGTTACCGTGGGGATGGGGGTGGGCGGCGGGGCGGCGCAGGCCAAGGCCGCCAAGGCCAGCAGCAGCAAAAGGGGTACCGTGTTGAGCAAGGTTTTCATTAAGAACTCTCTCTCGATGGATGGGCCGGCGCGGCGGTTTCACGCCGGGGGCAAGGGCAACCCCTAGGGCTTGCCCATCCCCCCGTTCACCGGGCGGTTTGACTAGCGTTTTCCAGGGTAGGAAAAACTGTCAAACACCCGGTCAACAAAGTCGTCATCCCACTTCCACACCCATGGTTCGCACACTTCGACAAATACCGCAAAGATGTATTCCGGGATGAGAATGTGCAACCCGTGACCTACGATGTCGCAGTAGTTGTCGGTACCGTCATACCGATACTGCGACCGTTTCGAGATTGGAGATACGCTCTGCAACGACAGCAACTGGAAGCCTGCCTCGTTATCTCGGATGACATCCAAGTCACCTTGTACCGAGTCATCCAAGGTATAACCGGCTTGCCAACCGTAACTGGATTGGTAAGAAATGACCGTTACCGAGGCTTTATTATCGGGGTCATCGAAGTTGATGAAAGTGAAGTCAACCCCGCTATCGAGTTTTGACGTATCGTCCCCTGATTTCCGCCAATCGGCTGGCGCCTCGATGCTGAAAAAGCTCCGCGGCCGCTGTGTAGTCCACTGCACTGGCGGTACCGGGGTTGCGGTAGGCCAAGGCGTTGCGGTGGGCCGGGGCGTCGGCGTTGGTGTGGGGGTCGGGGCCGGCGTGGGGGTTGGCGTGGGATACGGCGTATAGGTTGGGTAGGGAGTCGCCGTGGGAACCGTGGTGGGTGTGGGGTAGGGGGTGTAGGTAGGGCGCGGCGTCGCGGTCGGGTAAGGTGTAACCGTGGGGCGCGGGGTCGCCGTGGGGTAGGGGGTGCTGGTGGGGTAGGCGGTGGCGGTGGGGATGGCGGCAACCCGGGCGGTAACGGTGGCCGGGATGTCTGGGGTGGCGGTGGGAATGGGCGTTACCGTGGGAATGGGCGTGGGCGGCGGGGCGGCGCAAGCCATCAGTATCGCCGCCAACAAGGGCAGCACAGGAAACAGAGCTTTCATCACGAACTCTCCCAAGGAAAATGGATGGGGCGGACGCTGAATTGGAAGGTTCGCGGGTTATTCCAGTAGCGGCCGTACGCCGGTCAGCAATGCCGGCGGTTGCAGCCCGGTGGGGCCGGGCGGGAGGCAGCGGCGGCGGTTGCGGGACGGCGCATGGGCCGGGGCCGCCGGTATGGGGAAATGCCGGAGCCGAAGGAGCCGCTCCAGCCGGGTAGTCCAGGATTGGAGGGCGAGGGTCGGCAGGAGCCAGGAGGCGGGGCGGGCGGATTCCCAGCCGGTTACGAAGCACAGGGCGGCCAGCAGGTAGGCGGTTATCCAGAACTGGGCGGCCGGAAATGCCAGGCTGAGGTAGGATTCGCCCAAGCCGTTAAGGATTACATCGGCTGCGGCCGCGGCGGGAATGTTCGCCAAGGCGGCCAAGGCCGCGAGGAACAGGGCCGCGCCCAAGGGCATAACTACCGGGAGGATGGTAGTCCATTTGAGCCAGGATTTGAGGAATGCCCGGAGGATTTGCTGGCCGGCGGGCGGGAGTTGGTAAAGCATCGAGGTAGTATAGCATACCGGGCGGCCGGGGCAAGGGGGGCGGCGTCAGTAATTGGGGCTATTGCATATACTTGGCGGCTTACTTGCCGTCTTTCCCGTGAAAACGGGAATTCAGAAAGGCCGGGGACTCTGGATTCCCACTTTCGTGGGAATGACGGTGGAGGATTCTGAGTTCCTGCTTTTGTGGGAATGACGATTACTTTCGCAGGAAGGAACGGATTTCTATAGGCGATAGACCCGGAATGATGACGCCGGGCTTGTTGTTGCCCCCTTATTTCCTGTGCTACAATCGCCGCTATGGTTGCTGTGGATACCGCATCGGTTAAGTTCTGGGCGGCCTTGAATCAGGTTTCCCGCTTGGGGACGGCCCGCTTTCAGAAGTTGGAAAGTTACTTTGGCGATTTGGCCGCCGCTTGGCAGGCCGCGCCGGCGGCGCTGCGGGCGGCCGGGTTGGATGAACGCACCGCCCAAGCCGTAGCCGCCGCCCGTAACCGGATCGACCCGGAGGCGGAAATGGGCCGGCTGGAACAAGCCGGCGTCCGGGTATTGACCTGGCACGACCCGGAATATCCGCCCCGGCTGCGGACCATTGACAGCCGGCCGCCGCTGCTGTATATCCAGGGCGGCCTTTGGCCCGGCGATGCCCAATCCGTGGCCGTGGTCGGCACCCGCAATCCTACCGCCTACGGACGGGAAGCTGCGGCGGCCCTCAGCGGCGAACTGGCCGGCAGCGGCATCCCCATCGTCAGCGGTCTGGCTCTGGGTATCGACGCTATCGCCCATCGGGCCGCCCTCAGCAATGGCGGGCGTACCATCGCCGTGGTCGCCAACGGGTTGGATGTGGCCTATCCCCCGGCTAATGCCGACTTGTACCGCCGCATTGCCGAGCAGGGGGCGGTAATGAGCGAATATCCTTTAGGCGTCCGTCCCGACCCGCGCAACTTTCCCCGCCGCAATCGCTTGATTAGCGGGATGAGTATGGGTACATTAGTGGTCGAAGCCGATGAAAACAGCGGCGCCCGCTGGACGGTCTATCACGCCTTGGAGCAGGGACGGGAAGTCTTTTGCGTGCCGGGCAGTATCTTTTCCCCAGCCAGCCGCCTGCCGAACCGGCTGATTCAGGAAGGGGCAAAACTGGCCTTGCGCCACACCGACATTCTGACGGAGCTGAACCTCAGCGCCGCCGCCCGGCAAGTGGAGATGGAATTGCCGGCCGCGCCGCCGCCATCGGAACCGTCGCCCGGCCCGGAGCTGGACGGAGCCGCCGCTCTGCTGCATTATATCCATCACGAGCCGGTGCATATCGACGAACTGCGCCGGGAAGTGGGCTGGCCGGCCGCTGAGGTCAGCAGCCTCTTGACAATGCTGGAATTGCAAGGCAGGGTTAAGCAGGTGGGCGTAATGCACTACATTCGCACAGGAGAGACAAGGGCAATCTATGGCAGGTAAAGGAACCGGCAAATCCCCGGCTAAAACCGCCACCGCCGGCAAGTCCGGGGACGCCGCCAATCGCAGCAATACTACCCGCGCCGCCGCCGGCAAGGACGGAGCGGCTCGGGGCAAAGCAGCCGCCGGCAAGGCGGCCGCCAGTGATAAATCGACCGGCGGCGGCCGGCCGGCCGGCAAAGGCGCGGCATCTAATCGGGCCGCCGCCAGCCTGGGCAAAACCGCCGGCAAGCAGCTGGTCATCGTCGAATCCCCGGCCAAGGCCCGCACCGTCGGCCAGATTTTGGGCAGCAAATATGTCGTAACCGCCTCCCAAGGTCATGTCCGCGACTTGCCCAAGGGCAAAATGGGCGTTGACCTGAAACAGGATTTTGCCCCGACCTATGTAACCCTGCGGGACAAAGCGCCGCTGGTCAAGGAAATCAAGCAAGCCGGGGACGCCGCTGACCGCATCTATCTGGCGACGGACCCGGACCGGGAGGGGGAAGCCATTTCCTGGCACTTGCAGACCGCCGCCGGTTGGGACGAAACGGCCGCCAATCCGCCGCAGCGGGTGGTCTTTCACGAAATCACTAAAGACGCCGTGCAAGCGGCTTTCCAACATCCCCGGCCCATTGATATGCAGCTGGTCAACGCCCAGCAGGCCCGCCGTATCCTCGACCGCTTGGTGGGCTATCAGCTCAGCCCGTTGCTAGGCAAGCGGGTGCAGCGCGGCCTTTCCGCCGGCCGGGTTCAGTCGGTAGCCCTGCGCCTCGTTACCGACCGGGAACAGGAAATCGAGGACTTTGTCCCGGTGGAATCCTGGACGCTGGACGCCCAACTGCATAAGGAAACGGATCCGCCGAACAAGTTGGAACTCTTTCCCGCCGCTTTACATTCGGTTAAGGGGAGCCGCAACCGGCTGAACATTCCGGTGGAAGCCGATGCCCGCCGCTACGAAGCCGAATTGCAAGATGCCGCCTACACCGTGGCCGAGGTGCGGAAACGGGAAGTGCGGCAGCGTCCCGCCGCCCCCTTTACGACCAGCACTTTGCAGCAGGAAGCCGGGCGCAAACTGCGTTTTACCGCCCAGCGCACGATGTCCGTGGCGCAGCAGCTTTACGAAGGGCTGAATATCGGGCAGGAAGGCTCCGTAGGCTTGATTACCTATATGCGGACGGACTCGACCCAAGTGGCGCAAACGGCGGTGCAGGAAGCCCGGGATTATATCCGTGCCAAGTACGGCGGGGACTATTTGCCGGCCCAGCCCCGGGCTTACCGGGCCCGCAGCAAGGCGGCCCAGGAAGCTCACGAAGCCATCCGTCCCACCGCCATTGGCCGCGATCCGGAGTCCCTGAAACCTTATCTGACCCCGGAACAGTACCGCCTCTACAACCTGATTTGGGCCCGGATGCTGGCCAGTCAGATGGCGGATGCCCGTTCCGACGCTACTACCGTGGACATTGACGCCGCGTGCCGGCCGGCCGCCGCCGCCCCGGATACGCCGGGAACGGTCTATAACTTCCGGGCGACCGGCTCCGTGCTGAAGTTCCCCGGTTTCCGCACCCTCTACCTGGAAAGCCGGGATGATGAGGACGCGGCGGAAAACGCCAATGCCCTGCCGGAATTGGCGGTAGGCAATCGGCTGAACTGCCAGAGTTTGACCGCCAATCAGCATTTTACCCAGCCGCCGCCCCGTTTTACCGAGGCTACCTTGGTCAAGGCAATGGAGGAAAAGGGCATCGGCCGCCCCAGCACTTACGCCCCGACTATTGCCGTGCTGCTGAACCGCAACTATGTGGTCAAGGAACAGAACCGGCTCCATCCTACCGACTTGGGCAAAACCGTCTCTGAACTGCTCATCCAGTTCTTTGCCGACCTGATGAACCCGGACTTTACCTCGCAAATGGAGGAAAAGCTGGACGAAATATCCCAGGGGGAACGGGATTGGATTCCGATGCTGTGGGATTTCTATACCCCTTTTGCCCGGGATTTGGATACCGCCAACGCCAATATGCCCAATGTCAAGCCGGCGGATCAGGAAACGGATGAACTCTGCGACCAGTGCGGCAGTCCGATGGTCATCAAAACCGGGCGTTACGGCCAGTTTATGGCTTGCACCGGCTATCCCCAGTGCCGCAACACCCGCCCGTTAAAGACCGCGGACAATGGGGCGGAAAACGGGGAAAGCGCGGCGGCGGCCGAAACCACTGACGAAGTTTGCGACAAATGCGGCCAGGCTATGGTCATCAAAACCGGGCGTTACGGCAAGTTTCTGGCTTGCACCGGCTATCCGGCCTGCAAGGCCGCCCGCCCGCTGCCTACCGGGGCGGCTTGTCCCAAGTGCGGCGGCGATTTGGTCGAGCGACGCGGCCGGGGTCGGGCTTTTTACGGCTGCAATCGCTATCCGGAATGCGATTTCACCATCAACCGCCGCCCCTTGCCCGACCCCTGCCCGGAGTGCAATGGCTTGATGGCGGAAACCCGGGATGGCGCGGCCTGTACCAGCTGCGCCTGGAAAGGGGAAAAAGCGGCGGAAAAGGCAGCGGCGGCCGTAGGCGGGTAACTCCCGAAGCGTCCGCCGCCCTAATCACGCCATCCCGTCCCCCGCCCTATAGTGAACCTGAAAAACCGCCCGGCCCCAAGCCGGAACAGCCCCCGTCCCCTCTCCCCCAAAGCCTCCCTGCTACAACCTTCCCGGCCTCTATCCCGATGACCTTCCCGGTCTCTATCCCGATGTCATTCCACGGCCCCTCCTCCCATTCATTCCACGGCCCCTCCTCCCATGTCATTCCGAAGCGATAGCCGAGGAATCTAAAATGCCCGCCGTATCCTCATCCCAAAACCCAATTTCCAAACTCCCGAAAATTTGTCCCGTTTATCACTTGACAACTATAATTCCCGCCCCCATAATTAAAAATTGCAAGGTCAGACCTAGCCCCGGGACGCCGGGTCTCAAAACGATACGCTAGCTTACCGTGAAATACAGCTCACAGCGCGCTGTGGACGCCCTCGGCCACCGGCCGTAAAGCGTCCCTGCTCCTACCCCCGGGGAACCGGCTTAGGAACCCGTATTCCCCACCCGGAGCATCGGCAAACGGCAAATCCCAACCGCCGCCAAACCGCTACCCCATCCCTACAGGAGCTGGAGTTACAGGTTGACTGGAGGCCGGTCAACCAACGGTAGCTGGACTGGGCCAACCCGTCGGAAAGGCAACCATACCATCCGGCGCCAGTAGCCAATTCAAGGTCCGTTGCCGCCAGGCAAATCTGGTCGGGCAAAGCTGGAGTGACGCAGCCAGGATTCCAACCAGCCAGGCAACCCGCATGGCCAGACTAGCCAACCGCCTCCCGCACGGGCGGAACTCCCGGCCAGGGGTTCCGCCCCCCAGCGAACCACTACCCCAATAGCAATAGACAAACCCCAACCGCCGGGGCGGCCCCAAGCCGCCGCCCCGGCGATACCTCGTACCCTAACTCATCAACGCCCCGCTGCTGTCCCCCACCGTCATTCCCACGAAAGTGGGAATGACGATTTCGATTTTATCCCGCCGCCATCCCCCAAAACTTTCTGTTATAATGCAGCCCTTGCCATCAACCGCCCGGCTGGTCTTGTCCGGCCGGAGCCTCTAGGGGGAAAAGTATTTATGGATTTGGAATTGCAGGGCAAAGTCGCCATCATCGGCGGCGCCAGCAAAGGTTTGGGCCGCGCCTGCGCCGAAGTTCTGGCTGAGGAGGGGGCGCGGCTGACGATTTGCAGCCGCACTGCCGCCGACCTCGAACAAGCCGCCGCCGAAATCCGCGCCGCCACCGGCGCCGAAGTCCTAACTGTACCCGCCGACCTCGAAAACTACGCCAGCATCAAATCCCTGGTGCAAACCACCGTCGACCACTACGGCCAGCTCGACATTATGGTCAACAACTCCGGCGGCCCGCCCCTCGCCCGCTCCGAAACTGCCACCGAGGAGCAGTGGGAAACGGCGGTGCAGCGTTCCCTGTTTTTCTTTGCCCGGATGGCCCGGGAAGCCGTCCCCCACCTCAAACGCCAGGGCGGCGGGCGCATCGTCAACATCCTCGCCAGCACCGTCTATCAGCCCATCCCCAACCTGGCCCTGTCCGGCGCCACCCGCCTCGGCGCCGTAGCCTATATGAAAAGCCTGGCTGACGAAGTGGGGCGGGACGGCATCTTGATTAACAATGTCTGCCCCGGCTCCATCCTCAGCGAGCGGATGCTCTCCAATGTAACCTCCCGCGCCCAGGAGTTGGGCATATCCGTCGAGGAAGGCTTGGCGGAACGGGCCCGGGAAACGGCAGTCGGCCGCATCGGCGAACCCAAAGAACTGGCTTACCTGGTCGCCTTCCTGGCCTCCGGCAAAGCCAGCTACATCACCGGCACCACCATACTGGTGGACGGCGGCTTGGTGCGCTCTGTAATTTAACGGGCGGCAAGCGGGATGATTGCCACGGCGGAACTACGCCGCATCGCCGACGCCAAACTGGCCGACGCAGTTGTGCTGCGTCAAGCCGGCCGCTACGACAACGCTGTCTATCTCGGCGGCTACGCCGTGGAGTTAGCGTTGAAAGCCCGGATTTGCGATACTTTAGGCTGGGACGGCTACCCGGAAACGGGCGGGGAGTTCCACCACCTGCAATCCTTTCGGACCCACGACTTGGCAATCCTGTTGCACCTTTCGGGACAGGAAACCCGTATCGAGAACGACTTTCACGATGCTTGGGGCGTCGTCTCAAATTGGAATTCGGCGGCCCGTTACCTTGCCGCCGGCAGTGCTAACGAGGATAATTGCTTTACGATGCTGGAAGCAGTTGCTCTACTAGTGGAGGCAATATGAGAATCGGTATGCTGAAGCGGCTGCTGCAAGGGCTGGCCGCCGTCGAGAAAGAAGTTTCCGCGGAACGGGGCGAGTTTTACCTCTTTGCCCTGATTGAAAAAGAGGAATGGGATGAGTATTCCCCCGTCCCCACTGGCTCCAGCTGGCGACTCTATGTCGCCGCGCCCTGGATTTGGGCCGACGAAATGGCCGCTTTCCGATATCTGCACGAACTGGTGCGTCCCTATGAGACGGGACGGAGCCCCTTTATGCGCTCCCTCGGCATCGACATAGTGCGTCCCAACAGCCCCCACCTCGAGGAAGTGTGGGAGTATTGCGGCACCGCGGACGGGATGGTGGAAGTGTATAACGTCGACATCCTCGACGTAACCGCCTTGCGCGGCTATATCTTTGCCTCCCGCCGGCCCGCCGAACTGCCGCAACCTCAACAGCCCACTGCCGCCGCCCGATGAACCGGCCCGCCTTTACGCCCCCGGAGCAGCCGGTCGACGCCGCCGGCTACAACCGGCGCGGCAATCAATACAGCCGCAACGGTGCTTACGAACCCGCCATCGCCGACTACACCCGCGCCCTGGAACTCGACGCCGCCTTTGCCGAAGCCTGGTTCAACCGCGGCGTCTCCTACTACGAACTGGGAATGTACCCGGAGTCGATTGCCGACCTGACCCAAGCCATCACCCTGAACCCCAACGATGACAACTACTACGGCCGCCGCGCCCTGGCCTACCTGTTTAACGACCAGCCGGAACTGGCTAATGCCGACCAGGAACGCTGCGATGAACTCCGCAACCCCGGCTAATCCCGCCGGTTGCCGGCGGCCGCCGGCTTGAAATACGGCACCGTCACCCGGTCATTAGCCCGGACGAAAGTAACTTCCACCGCCATTCCGATATGCGCTTCCCGCGGGTCGCACTCCACCAGGTTGGTGAACATCTTAACCCCCTCCTCCAGCTCGACCAAAGCCAGGATATAGGGGACATCCTCGGCAAAGCCCGGCGTCCGATTCTGGTAAGTCACCGTGTAAGTCCACACCGTCCCCCGTCCCGCCGTTTCCACCCACCGGACCTCCTCCGACCAGCAATGCGCGCAGATGCCCCGGGGATAGAACTGATACTCCCCGCAGGTGGCGCAGCGCTGAATTACCAGCTGCCCCCGGCGGCAGGCTTCCCAAAAGGGCCGGGTTTCCCCTACGATGGTCGGCAAGGGCTTGTTCCAATCCGGCATTCTCTAATCCCTCCCCAAAATGGCGGTGCCGCCGCTGTGCCGTGCCCCCAAAGAGCCGCCGGTGCCGTGGCACAGGGCAATCTGACAGTCGGCAACCTGGCGCGGCGTCCCGGCAAACTGATGCCGCAGCTGCCGCGTCGCTTCCAGCAGCAGGAATATCCCCCGCATCCCCGGATGATTCGACGACAATCCGCCGCCGTCCGTGTTAATCGGCAGCTTGTCCGGCAAATCCGAATCCACCCGCAGCCGACCGCCGGATACGAATTGACCGCCCTCCCCCTTCGCGCAAAAACCCAAATCCTCCAGCGTCTCTACCACCGTGATGGTAAAGGAGTCGTAAATCATCGCCATATCGATGTCCCGATGGGTAACGCCGGCCATCGCGAACGCCGGATTATGACTCTGCTTGGCGGCAATATACATCAAATCCCGCTGGCCCGCCCCCTGATGGGCAATGGCCTCGCCCACGCCCAAAACCCAAACCGGCCGATGGCGGCAGCCGCGCGCTACTTCCGGCGACGCTACTACCACCGCGCCGCCGCCATCGGTTATCACGCAGCAATCCGGCAAATGCAGCGGCGACGAAATCATCCGGGAATTGACCACATCGGCCACCGTAATCGGGTCGCGGAACAGGGCTTCCGGGTTCATTGACGCATGATGCCGCACGGCTACGGCGACTTCCGCTAACTGCTCCGAAGTAGTGCCGTACAAGTGAAAATGCCGTTGGGCAATCATCGCATACAAGCCGACGGTAGTCAGCCCATACAGCTCCTCAAAGCTGTCCGGCGACGGATCCAGCCGGGGATGCCCGTAACGCCCCACGCCGCCGGTGCCGACGGAGACGCCGCCGGAACGGGCCAGGCTGCTGTAGGTGATGACCGCGCAGTTAATCCGCCCGGCGGCAATGGCGGTCAAGGCATGGGACAAGTGAAACTCGAAGGAACCGCCGCCTACCGTGGTATTATCCACATACTTGGGATACATATTCAGGTAGTCGGCCAGGTTCATCCCGCTGTTGCGAATGCTGCTCGACGCCGTAAAAAGCCCGTCCACATCCCCTTTGCCCAGCCCGGCGTCGGCCAACGCCTTGCTGACGCTCTCCCCTTGGATTTGCAGCTCGCTTTTATCCGGGGCGTAGCGGGTAATATGCTCGTGAATCCCCACAATAGCCGCGCCGCGCTTCAAGTCAACCATACCGGACGCCTCCCTTTGGATACGGGATTAAGTAAGGTACTTTGGGGCCAAGCCGGGGCTATTATGCCACAGAATTAAACCCGGTTAAACCCGTCCCCCACCCACCCGTGCAAAAAACCGGCCCCCTTTTGCCCCCTTTCAGGTGTTGACAGACCGCCATTTGTCTATACCATGCGCATGATTTGCCCGGCCGGCTATTCCCGGAATGCCCCCCCATTCCCCCGCCTTATCCCCGGCCGCAGGATTGTTATGCCCGCAGCCAATCGCCGCCCCCATCGGGTCAACGACCTGGACTTGTCCAACTGGCAGCAGTATGACGATGTCTTGACCGACAGCCTGTGGATCCTGGAGGCCCGGGATTCCAGCGGCGCCCACCAAGCCGACTATCACGGCAACTTTATCCCCCAAATCCCCAACCAGTTGCTGCGGCGGTTCACCCAAGCCGGGGATATTGTGCTGGATCCCTTTATCGGCAGCGGCACCACCGCCATTGAAGCCAACCGCTTGGGCCGCCGTTATATCGGCATCGAGTTGGCCCCTTCGGTAGCGGAAACCGCCCGCCAACGCATCCTCGAGGATAGCTTGGCTTGGTCCGCCCGCCCGGCCTTGTTGGAATCACCGCAATCCTACGCTCCGCCGCCGGAGCCGCCAGACTTGAACATCATTACCGGGGACAGCGCCGCCGCGGCAACGGCGGCAGAAGTGCGCCGCCGGCTGGCTGACTACGGGGCGGACAGCGCGCAGTTCCTGATAATGCACCCGCCTTATTACAACATCATCAAGTTCAGCGATGACCCCGCCGATTTGAGCAACTGCCGGGATGTGGACCATTACTTGGAGCGGTTTGTCGCTGCTTATCGCAACATGGCGCAATTTCTTGACCCGGGGCGGCACTTGGCGGTGGTCATTGGCGACATCTATCAGGAAAGCGAATGGATACCGCTGAACGCCTTGTTGACTTGGGAACTGATGACCGACAAAGACCTGCGCCTGAAAAGCGTCATCGTCAAAAATATGGTCAACAACCGGGCCAAGCGCAACCAGGAACACCTGTGGCGTTACCGGGCCTTGGCCAACGGCTTTTACATCTTTAAGCACGAATACATCCTGCTGTTCCAGAAGTTGCGCCGGCGGGGGCGGCATGGTTATGGCCGGCAGGAGCGGAGTAATCCGTAATGACCACCCACGTCCTTATCGTTGACGCCACTACCTTTCCGTTGCATCTGGAATACCTTTTCGTTGGCACCGGCGCCCGGGACACCCGGGTGGACTTTAATGATGCTGCTATTACCGCCTTGCGCTCGGCGGCTGAGAACAACCTGGTGTCCATGGTTGCTGATGGCGGACGAATCCGGCAGGGCGATAGCATCATCTTTTACCTGCAACAAAATCTCGGGCAGCGCATTTCCGAGGGTAAGTTTTTCGGGGTTTTCCAAGCCCGGCACGACGGGCTTTTTCTGGATAACAATGATGGCCGGCAATATCTGATTGACCGGTTGGGGAAGTCGCTGACTTTCCGAACCTTGATTGAGCCGGCCACGGTCTATGCCGAGGGTGTAACCGAGTGGGAAGCTCTGGACGAAATCAGGAATATCCAGTCGCCCCACCAAATGCTGTGGAGCTTGATTTACCGCAAGCTCAAGGGCAACCGGGGCAACACCATGATAACCCTCTACGAAGCCGAGCGGCTGGTTCACCTCATCCGCAGCAAGAACGGCCGGCAAGCGTTGGAAGTTCAAGACCGGTCGTTATCCTTTGACCGGGACCGTCAGACCATAGTTCTCCGGGATGCGGCAAGACCGCCCTATGCCGGCCGCCAAGTTGCGCTGAACCTTTTGCCCCGCTTGATGGCAAAGTATCAGGCAAAGCAGGCTTTTGAATCCCATTTGCAGGCTTGCATCACCCAAAGCCTCGGCTTGGGAATCAACACCGACTTGGACGCCGCTTTGTTGGGCGGCGCCGAAATGGAGTGGTTGGGCAATGAAGTTTCCTGCGGTGTTGGTATGCAGCGCATCGACATCATGGCGTCGACCGTTGCCGGCCAGCAAAGAACCTTGATTCCGGTAGAATTGAAAGCGGTTGAAGCCGAAGCCGGCAACATCGGGCAAATCCAGCGATATGTTGACTGGATTGAGCAGTATTACATCCCCAACCGGCCGAGCGATATTCAACCGGTACTGGTGGCTAAACAGCCGGCTAACCGTGCCGCCGCCGCTTTCCAGGGGTTTGTACGGGCGGCGGCAATCTTTAACCGAACTAATGAAAATCGCACCTATCCCCTGAAATATGTGGAGTTCTCCGTCGTAGCAGGCAACCTATATTTCGAGGAAGTTGCCCTTTAGCCTGGCCCGGCTTTTACTACCCGGCCCCTTTGCCCAGGAATTTTCCCTTTGCACTGTTATGGGCTATAATGCCGGTATGCCCTAAAGAGGGTGGACTAGACCCAAGACAGAATGGAGGAAACCAGCAACTTGAAAGAACCGGTCTGGGATAATCTCCAGATATTCGGGGTCACGGTGCCGCCCTGGTTGTTTTGGACGACCATCGGGCTAATCGTGGGGGCAACTACCCTGGAAACCCTTGAGGCGTGGGGGACTTACGCAGCCGAGCCGTTCTTGCGGCAATTGTGGCTGGCGGCCAGCGCGGACAAATTCCAGACCCCGTTTCACTTGGCCGTCATCTATGTGCCGATTGGCTTGGGCATCCAAAAGGTAAAGGAGCAGGTAATTATGCGGTTTCTCAACCGGGAAGCAACGATTGAACGGGCCAAGGAACTTGGCCGCACTGAGGGTCTTGCCGAGGGTCGCTCCGAGGGTCTTGTTGCCGGCCGCGCCGAAAGGGATCAGGCGTGGGAGGGGTGGATTAAGCGGCGCGAGGCGGCGGCGGAACGGAATGAGCCTTTTAACGAGCCGCCGCCGTCCCAAATTCGGGATTAGTTCCTCCCCCCGGACGTCCCTTTAACCCGGGCCAGGCGGCGCCGGTTAAACAACGGCCGCCTTTGCCCGGCCCGGGCAATTTTAACCGGCGATTGCCTTGACCCGCCCCATCTTTCCATTGACAACATTTCTTTGCCGGTGTTACACTAACGCCAGACTGCCGGCCGCCCTGCGCCGCCGGCGGCGTGAACCCGACTTTGCTTGCCGGCCGCAAGGCTTTAACACCCGGCCCTTGATACGATGACTGCCACCGGAAAAACCGCGCCATTCCCCCCGGCAAGACCGCCATTCCCCCTTACGGAATGGGTATTTTCCCCGTTTCCTTCCCTGACCCGGCCCCCGGCGGCCCGGCAGCGGCCGGCTCTGCCCCCGGCGGCTTGAACCAATCCAGCCCACAATGCCCCGCCCGTGGCCGCCGGCGACGGACGACGGGGCGGGAGGAGAATAACAGTTGACAATGCAGATGAGCGACTTCGTAGTCCGCTTCGCCGGCGAAGGCGGGCAGGGCGTAGTTACTTCGGCCGAGGGCTTGGCCCAAGCCTCCACCCAAGTGGGCTACCACGCCCTGACCTACGCCACTTTCCCGTCCCAGATTATGGGCGGCCCCACCTGGACGCAGGCCCGCATCTCCGTGGCCGGCATCCTCAGCGCCGGCGATGATGTGGATGTGCTGGTGGCTTTTAACCGGGAAGCCTACGATACCCACCGGGAGGAAGTCCGGGACGGCGGCCTGGTCATCTACAACTCCAACGATTTTCAGTTGGCTGGCGATGACCGCAGCTACGGCTTGCCCATTGACGAACTGGCCCGCTCCACCGGCAACACCCGCGCCGCCAATATGGTCGTGATGGGTGCCTTGGCCCATCTGGTCAATATGCCGCAGCATTACCTGGAGCAGTTTGTGGAAAGCCGGTTCCGCCGCGGCCGCGCCAACGACGACGAAATCATCAGCTCCAACAACCAAGCCCTGCTCTTGGGCCGGGAGGAAACGGCCCGCAGCGGCTTTGTCCTCGGCGACCTGGCCCCGCCGCGAATGCCCGAATATCCCCAAGTGATGCTCAAGGGCAACGAAGCCGTCTCCTTGGGCGCCTTGGCCGCCGGCTTGAACTTTTATGTCGGCTACCCCATATCGCCCGCCACTACCATTCTGGTCTTTATGGAGCGGCACCTGGTCGGCAAGGACAAATTCGCCTACCAGGTCAGTTCGGAAATTGAATCCATTACCGCCCTCCTCGGCGGCGGCTTTGCCGGCAAAAAGGCAATGACCGCCACCGCCGGCCCCGGCTTTTCCCTGATGAGCGAAGGCTTGGGCTTGGGCTGGATGGCGGAGATTCCCCTGGTCGTGGTCGATGTGCAGCGCGGTGGCCCCGCTACCGGCTTGCCCACCAAGACCGAACAGTCCGACTTGCTGGCGTGTATGTATCCGGCCCACGGCGATGTCAAACTGCCGGTTATCGCCGTCGGCACCGTCGAGGAATGTTTCTACGGCGCCGTGAAAGCCCTGAATTGGGCGGAACGCTACCAGGGCCCGGTCATCCTGATGACCGAAATGTCCTTGGCCGAGCGGGTCCAGAACATCCGCCGCCCCGACTTGTCCCAAGTAACCCCGGAGGAACGCCTCACCTATCGCGGCAGCAACGGCTACAACCGCTATTCCGGGTTTGAGCTTTCCCCGATGCCGCTGCCCGGCGGCCCCGGCGCTTATGTCGCCAACGGCAGCGAACACGACGAAATGGGGGATACTACCCATTTGCCCAGCCGCCACATCCAGATGACCGAACGGCGGTTCAGCAAGCTGAAGCTGCTCGAGGAAAACGAGTACGAAGTGGACAACCCGGATGCGCCGGTGGTGCTGATGCCTTGGGGCGGCTCTAAAGGCCCGGCCCAGGAAGCCTACCGGCAGCTGCGGGACGCCGGCATCGATGTAGGCTGGCGTTATACGATGCTGCTCAGCCCGCTGCCGCCGGCCCTGCTCGCGGAACTCCAACAAAAGGAACTGGTCATCGTGCCGGAGCTGAACTATCAGGGTCAGTTCGCCGGCCATCTCCGTTCCTACGGCATCAACGCCCAAGCCATTACCCAATACACCGGCCTGCCCTTCAAGGTGCGCGACCTGGTGGCGCAGGTAACTCAGTTGCCCAAAGCCCAGCCCAAGGAGATGATCCGAGTATGAGCAAGAAAAACCCGGAGTACGATTTTAAGTGGTGCCCCGGCTGCGGCGACTTCGGCGTCCGCCGCGCCCTCGAGTTCGCGATGATTAACCGCCTCGAGGAGACCGGCTTGCCGATGGAAAACAACGTGGTCGTGGCCGGCATCGGCTGCTCCGGCAACCTGGTTCATCTTTTGGAAGGCCAGCAGCCCTACGGCTTTCACGGCATCCACGGCCGCACCTTGCCGGTGGCTATGGGCGTCAAAATGGCGCGGCCGGAGCTGAATGTGGTCGTGGTCGCCGGCGATGGCGATTTTCTCAGCATCGGCGGCGAACATATCGGACCCCAAGCCGCCCGCAACCTCAACATCTGCGCCGTGGTGATGGACAACGGGGTGTACGGCTTGACCAAGGGGCAAAGTTCCCCCACCACCGAATTGGGCAAAATCACCAGTTCCACCCCCTACGGCAAAATCGAAGCCCAAGCCGACCCCTTGGAGCTTTACCTGACCTTGGGCGTCTCCTTTATCGCCTCCGGGTTTTCCGGCCAGCCCCGGGAACTTGCCAAGCTGATTAACCAGGGAATGGACCACCCCGGCTTTGCCATGGTTCATGTCCAGTCCCCTTGCACCACCTACAACGATACCTTTGAGCTGATTAAAGGCAATGCGCGCAAGGGCATCGACCCGCTGCTGTACGAAGTGCCGGAGGAACACGACACCGCCGACCGCGGCGCAGCCTACAACTTGATTCAACGCCGCGGCGTCCCTATGGGCGTCCTTTACCGGGACGAAAACCGCCCCTCCCTCGAGCAGCGGCTGGAGACCGTCCGCGGCAAAGCCCGGGAGCGGACGGTTGAGGAACTGATGGACACCTTCGCTTTCTAGCCGGCCAACCCGCGGCCATCGGCCGCCGGGAACAACCCCCGGCAAAGTCTGCTCGAGTGTGAGGTTAGGCTATGGTAATCGGCGGCGGCAAAACCAAAGCCCTGCGCGACCAGCGGCGACGCCAACGCCGCAGCGCCGCCGGCCGGGGCAAGCCGCCGGCGCCGGCCAGCGGCAAGTTGAGCAATTTCCTGCGCCGCATCTTTGCCCGGGGCGAACGGCGCAAGGGAAAGTAGCGGTCATACTGTCGCAATCCGGTTCGGTTCCGTTTGATTTTAGTGTTTGGGCAATTTAGTGACCTAGGGCGTGTTGATAAACCCGTTTCTCCTGATTAGATTACCAGCAACTTAATCAGGAGGGAATAGCTTGGCGCGTAAGATGTTATCCGACCGGCAGTGGGCGCGGCTGGAGCCGGCTTTGCGGGGCGACCCCAAGAAAGGTGGCCGGCCACCGCTGCAAGCAAATCGGAACACGGTTGAGGGCATCCTGTGGATTGCCCGCACTGGAGCTCCTTGGCGCGACTTGCCCCCGGAGTTTGGGAAATGGAACTCGGTGTATCAACGGTTCCGCCGCTGGACTAAAGCCGGCGTCTTTGAGCAGCTGTTCAACAGCTTGGCCGGCGAGCTTCAGTTGGACACCGTAATGGTGGATGGGACTTTTGTCAAAGTGCATCAGCACGGGACTGTCGCCCCAAAAGGGGACGCTCCCGCGACCAATCCCGGGTGGCCCAAGCCATCGGGCGGAGTCGCGGCGGGCTGAATACCAAGGTGGTGGCCTTGGCCGACGCTATGGGGCGACTGGTCAAGTTTGTCCTGCGCCCGGGCAATGCGGCGGAATGCGTGGTGCTGCCAGATTTGATTGGTGCGGTTGCCACCCAAGAACTGATTGCCGACAAAGCCTATGATACGGACCTGATCCGTAGCTGGTTGGCCGCGGCGGACATCCGGCCGGTGATACCTTCCCGGGCCCGGCGGCGACCGCCGGCTTGGCCCGACCCGGCGGTATATGGGTTGCGTCATTTGATTGAAAACCGCTTTGCGGCCCTCAAGGAGTATCGGGGAATTGCGACGCGCTACTGCAAGTTGGGCGAAATGTACGCGGCAACCCTTTGCTTGGTGGCCACGGTAGTAGCAATGCGGGAAAAGGAAACCGGCCAGAACCCCGGGGGCTGGCCGGCGGTCAATCGCCAACTGGCACTTTAAGGTTTGTCAACAGGCCCTAAAGGAATGGGGGTTTCCCTCGTCAACTATTGCACCCAAGACTGGAACTTATCTAGGGCTAGAGGAGCCGGACGCCATTGCCCCCAAATTCTTGGAAAGGATTGACCATCAAGCCGCTGATGGTAAAGAGACTTCGCCAACCCTCGACGAACTCGAAACCGTCCTCCGTAACCTGAAACGGAGCGAGCAACCGTTAGACACTTCCCGTCCTGTGCAGATGGACACCACTAATTATCGCCCCCGCTCCCCAAAGCCGGTAATGCCGACGAAGGTGACTGGGAAAAAGGCGTCCTCAAAAACCAGTAATAGAACTAATTGGAATCCGGGTGGCAAGCCCCGGAGCCGCAGTATCAAACTTCCAAAGATAACCCAGCGTAAGCGGTAGCCGGCCGGCACTGACGTTTGAGCGACCACTAGCCAAGTGTTAAACTACCCAGCAAAATGCCACAGAACCAGCACGGCGCATATCGCCGAAGGATGCCACCAGCCTCGGGGTTGGCGGCACCCAGAGCTTGCTCCAGAACGCCCGCAAGGTTTATCCCGCCCGGCACGCCAAAGTTACCCAGTCCTCTTTGAGCCAGACTGTCAAGGCCGTAAAGCCGGCGGCTTGCAGGGCGGCCGCGGTTTCCTGATATTGTTCCTCGATGATGCCGGAGGCGATGAGTTGTCCGCCGGGACGGAGGGCGGCTAGCAGGTCGGCAGCCCGTTCCCGTACGCCGCGGGCGGAGATGTTAGCCAATGCCAAGTCAAAGGCAACAGCCGGGGCAATGGGATGCGGCAAGCTGCCTTGAGCCAAGTCAACCTGCGGTCGAATTCCGAGGCGGCGGAAGTTCTGCTTGGCGGCTTGAATTGCTTGGGGATCGATGTCCAGGGCGGACACCCGGGCGGCGCCGAGTTTGAGGACGGCGATGGTCAGGATGCCGGAGCCGACGCCCAAATCTAAAACGGTCATTCCCGGCTTGGTCAACTGCTCCATAGCTTGCAGGCAGGTGTAGGTGGTGGGATGGTAGCCGGTGCCGAAAGCCAAGCCGGGGTCAAGTTCGATGACCAGTTCGCCATCGGCCGCTGCATAGTCAATCCAGGAGGGTTTGATGACCAGCCGCTGGCCGATTTTCAGCAGGTTGAAGTGGGATTTCCAAGCGTTTTGCCAGTCGGCATCGTTGTCCAGGGGGACGGCGGTCAGTTCACCGATGGGTTCGAGGATGTTGACCAGTTTGACGACGATATCGATCTGGGCGTAGCGTTGGCGGGCGTCGCTGGGCAGGTAGGTGCGGAGTTTGATGCGGTCGGCGCCGTCATCCTCCAGCGTCAAGCCGTAGCCGTAACGCTCGAAGGCAGCGGATATGGGTTCAACATACTCGAAGGGTACGCTGATGCTGATTTCCTGCCACATACGATAAGTCAACCAGCCGGTCTAGCCACCCAAGGATTCCTTGATGCGGCCAAAGATGCCTTTGTCTTTATCCTTGCCGTCGTCGGTTTCAGCGGCGGCGGTTTCAGTGGCATCTACTGCCGGTTCGGGCTTGGGGTTAAAGTCCGGGTCAAAGGTCTGGGCCAATTCCTGCAACAGCTGCCGCTGCCGTTTGTTCAGTTTTTGGGGAACCTGCACATCGGCAAAGACGCGCAGGTCGCCCTTGCGCCCGTTGTTGACATGAGCAATGCCTTTGCCGCGGATGCGGAACTCGGCACCGGGCTGGGTGCCTTGGGGGATTTTGTACGGTATGGCATCCCCTTCTAAAGTGGGGATTTCCTTTTCGACGCCCAAGGCCGCTTCGGCCAAGTTCAGCGGCAATTCATAGAGCAGGTCGTAATCCTCGCGGGCAAAGAAGGCGTGGGGGCGGACGGCCACCTGGATATAAAGGTTGCCCGGGGGGCCGCCGTTGCTACCGGCGTTGCCATCGCCGGTATGTCGCAACGACATTCCTTCTTGGATGCCGGCGGGGATATTGACTATTGTAGGCCGCCTGCGCCTCTCCCGTCCGCCGCCGCGGCAGTTGGCGCAGGGGACTTCAATAACACTGCCGCGGCCCCGGCAAGTGGGACATTCAGCGGGTACGCCGAACGCTCCAAGATTGCGGCGCACTTGCCCGTTACCTCGGCAAGTGGAGCAGATGTTGACCTCCGTACCGGGTTCGTTGCCTTGGCCGGAACAGTGACGGCAGATTTCGATACGGGAAACGGTCACTTCCCGCTCCACGCCGAAGGCCGCTTCCTCGAAGGTGAGGTTCAACTGCTCGTAAATGTCGCTACCGCGTTGGGGGACATGGGCGCGGCGGCCGGCGGCAGCACCCCAAATAGATTCGAAAATATCCCCGAAGCCGCCAAAGACATCGAAGCCGTCAAAGGGGCGGTCGAAGCCGCCGCCGGCATTGACCCCGGCGTGGCCGAAGCGGTCGTACTGAGCGCGCTTTTTGGCGTCGGACAAAACCTGATAGGCTTCGTTGACTTCCTTGAACTTATCCTCAGCCCCGGGGTCTTTGTTGCGGTCGGGGTGAAACTCCATCGCCTTGCGGCGGAAGGCTTTGCGAATTTCCTCCTCGGAATCGCGGCGGGAGACGCCCAGAACTTCGTAGTAATCGGTTGGCGGCATAGCTAAATCGTCCGATGCTGGGTAGGCCGCCCGGCAGTCCGGGACAGCAACGGGATTTATTATAATGCAATATCCGGAATTGCTCAATATGCGCGGATTGCTGTATCAGAGCCTTTTAATTGTCGGAAAATCAGCTCATGGTGAATGTCCCAAACAACGCCTTGCTCTTTCTGCCGGCTACTTTTGTAAAGAGATACAAGCGTCGGCGCGGAAAATTAAAAGACCCTGATCCTTCCCCAAAAAAACAAAACTTGCTACCGGTCGGGAAACAGTGATATTATACCCGCAACTATATTTCCTGACGCTATCCGCTCAAGGAGGATTACTCAATGGCAGAGCAGGATATTGCCTTGATGGCGCATCTGATGCGGCGGGCCGGTTTCGGCGCCGCTTACCCGGAACTGGAGGCCCGGGCGGCCAAAGGTTACGAAGCGACGGTCGAGGAACTGCTGAACCCGGAGCAGCACGACAACGGCCTGGAGCTGGACTTGGCGGAACGGTACTTTATCGAGTGGAGTCACCACGTCCGCGGCGTGCCGGAGTACTTTGCGTGGCGGATGATTAACTCCCGGAGTCAGCTGGAGGAGAAAATGGTGCTTTTCTGGCACAGTATCCTCTGCACGGCGGACGGGAAGCTCCAGAGCTATCCCTCGGCGTACAACGAACTGGAGATGTTCCGCCGCTGCGGGATGGGGAGTTTCCGGGAGTTGCTGGTGGAGATTTCCCGGGATCCGGCGATGGTGTATTTCCTGGACAACTGCCTGAGCCACAAGGGGGCGATCAACGAGAACTACGGCCGGGAACTGCTGGAGTTGTTTTCGATGGGCGTGGGGATGGACGGGCAGTTCAACTATACCGAGGATGATGTGAAGGAGTGTTCCCGGGCTTTTACCGGCTGGACAATCGCCAACGCCATCCCCGGGCAGCCCTACGGCCGCTACGCCGCGTCTTTCCTGTATAACCCGGAGGATCACGATACCGGGGAAAAGACTTTCCTGGGGGAAACCGGGAACTTTAATGGGGAGGAGGTCATCGACATCATTTGCAAGCAGCCGGCTACGGCTCGTTTCCTCTCCCGCCATCTTTACAGCTACTTTGTGGCGGATGAGCCGGCGGTGCCTTCGTGGATGGACACGCCGCCGCAGGATCCGGACACCATCCAAAGGCTGGAGGCGGAGTATTTCCGCTCCGGCTACAATATCCGCAGTATGCTGCGGGTTTTGTTCAACTCGGCGGCGTTCAAGAACTCGCGCTTTACCAAAATCAAGAGTCCGGTGGAGACGGTGGTGGGCGCGTTCCGGCTGATTGGGGACTGGACGGAGCCGAAGCCCGGCTTTGAGTATATCTTCGACGAGATGAAGTATATGGGGCAGGAGCTGCTGAACCCGCCGAGCGTCGAGGGTTGGCACACCGGGCGGGAGTGGATTGACGGCGGGACTTTGGTACACCGCATCAACTTTACCGCCGACCAGGTGGGCAACACGGAGCAGCCGGGCATCCGGGACATTGTGAACCGACTGGCGGCGCAGGGGGCTACCTTGACGGCGGAGCAGTTGGTAGCAGGCTGTCTGCAATTCCTGGGCCATTATGAAATGCCGGCGGAAACCCGGCAGATGCTGGCGTCCCAAGCGGCCAAGGACGGGGAACTCTTTACCGACAGTCCCGATTTCCCCCGCCGGGTCGGTTTGATGCTGCAAATGATTGCGGCGACCAAGGAGTACCTGTACGCCTAGACTACGCCTAGACCCTTACACCGAAACTGCGCCGGGTTCCGGCGCAGCCCGGCTTATCCTTACTTATCCCGACTTATCCCGGAGGCGATAAGACAAATCCGGCAAGGAGCAGGTTATGACGACCAACAAGAAAGACCCCACGCTGGTGGTGCTTCAGTTGTCCGGGGCGTATGACGCCCTGAACACCTTTATCCCCTACAGCGATCCCCACTACAAGGATTACCGCCAGGTGCTGAAGGTGGAGCCGGAGCAGGCGCTGGCGGTGGACGATGAGGTGGGGTTTCACCCCTATATGGCGCCGATCAAGGACCTGTATGACCAAGGCAAGGTGGCGGTCATTCAGGGCATTGGCTACCCCAACCCCATCCGGTCGCACTTCCGGTCGATGGACATTTGGCACACGGCCGAGCCGGAAAAGATGATTACCGACGGCTGGCTGGGCCGGGCGATTCGGGAAATCGACCCCAACAAGGAGAATATCCTGACGGCGGTCAACTTCGGGCGGGGCTTGCCGCGGGCATTGGCGGCGCCGGGGGTGTCGGTGGCGTCGGTGGGCAATCTGGAAAATTACGGGGTGCTGACCGGCATTGACGATAGCGAGCAGCGGCTGGACGCTCTGGATATTTTCGCCCGGATGTATTCGCCGATGCTGGGTTCCGGGCCGGTCAGCGATTACCTGTCGCAAACCGGGCTGGACGCGCTGAAGGGGGCGGACATTCTGAATACGGCTCCGGAGAAATACTCCTCCGGCGTGGAGTATGGCGGCGATCCCTTTTCGCAGTGGGTCAAGAATGTGGCGCAGGTGCATCTGGCGGATTTCGGGACGCGGATTCTTTACACCGGCTTGAATCCGGGGGCCTTTGACACCCACGCCAATCAGAACACCGCCTTTCCCAAGCTGTGGAGCGAGGTCAGCAATGCGGTGAGCGATTTTTACGCCGACTTGAAGGAGCATAACGCCAACGAGGAAGTGGTGATGCTGCTCTTTACGGAGTTCGGGCGGCGGGTGCAGGAAAACGGCTCCGGCACGGATCACGGTTCGGGCAGCGTGGCTTTTGTCATCGGCGATGCGGTGAAGGGCGGCCTTTATGGGGAGTATCCTTCGCTGGAGCCGGGCAAGCTGGACGAGGGCGATTTGCGGTGGAACAACGATTTCCGCAGCACTTACGCCACGCTGCTGGAGCAGTGGCTGGGTCTGGACGCGCAGCCGATCCTAGGCGGTCAGTTCGAGCAGTACGATTTCATCCGCCGCTAAACCGGCGGTTGGCCTTACCGAAACCAACGGCGTGTTCCGTCCGGCGGTTCTACATACCGGCCGGGCGGGATACGCCCTTAGCGAGGCAGCGATGACCAGTGTAATGACGGCGCCGACGGTAGCGCCGATAACTTATCAGACTTCCCACACCATCGGGAGGCAGGAGCTGCGCGGCGGCAATGGGTTTTATCATCCGGTTTCCCTGGCCCGGGGCGAAGGGGATTTGCTCTATGTGCTGAGCCGCGGCACGGAAACGCCGGCGCTGTTTCCCTGCAAGCGGGTTACGATCTGCACCATCGAGGAGGAATTGGTGGGGCAGTTCGGGGAAAAGGTTCACCCGGAGGATGCCGACGAAACGGCGCCGGCCGGCGTCTTTTTCTGGCCGACGGCGGTGGCTCTGGACAGTCGGGGCAAGGCCTATGTGGCCGACGAGTGGCTGAACCGCATTACCGTTTTTAACAAGGACGGGGAATGCGTAGGCAAGTGGGGGATGCAAGGCAGCGGCGAGGGGCAATTCGACCGTCCTTCCGGGCTGGCTTTTGACGCTAACGATAACCTCTATCTGGTGGACAGCCGCAACAGCCGGGTGCAGGTTTTTGATACGGCCGGCAAGTTTCAGTTTGCCTTTGGCAGTTTCGGCAGCGGCGCCGGTCAGTTCAATATGCCTTGGGGCATCACCATTGACCGGGAGGGCGATGTGTTCGTTGCCGATTGGCGCAATGACCGGATCCAGAAGTTCAGCGGCGACGGGGAGTTTCTGCTGAAGTTCGGGCAGTCGGGGAACGGGCCGGGGAAGTTCAATCGTCCGACCGGGGTAGCGGTGGACCGGGACGGGTTGATTTATGTAGCCGATTACAAGAATGACCGGGTGCAGGTTTTTACGCCCGGCGGCGACTACATTACGCAGCTGACCGGGGACGCCGGCTTGTCGCAGTGGGGGCGGGAACGGGTCGCTTTGGATCCGTCCATCGTCCGGGGGCGGGAAATTGCCCAGGATTTGCCGGAACGGGAACGCCGTTTCCAGGGGCCGATTGCGGTGGCGGTGGATGGGGACAACCGGGTGTTTGTGGCGGAAGTGGCCCGGCATCGGGTACAGGTTTTCCGTAAGCAGTCGCCCTTGTTCCAGGGGCTGCCGCTCTAACCCTAAAAGCGGGGGCATCAGCTATAAGGATGTTCTGGCCGCCATTCCCCATTGCTTGGGGGATGGCGGTTGATTATGGGGGGGATGGCGTGGGGGATGGGTAACCCCAAACAAAGGCCGTCCTTCTCCAAACAATGGGGAAGGACGGTTAAGGGTTTCCCGGGGGAAACTTACCTGACTGGGGCAAGCTGCCGGGCTACTGAGGGTTAGCGGCGGCGGACGCGTTTGGTACAGACGCAGCTCCTGGTGTGGCTTTCCCGGGCTTTCATGACAAACAAGGTGTGATTTACCGAACCAGAATAACGGTCGCTATGTTTCTGCCGGGCGTAAAACCAGCCGTGGTAGTCCCCACTATCATTGTTCGGCTGCCGGTGCCGCCTTCGCGGTTATGGCCGGGGTCGAAATCGGCGTTGCCATCGACATACTTCCCGCCCTTAGCCTGGCAGGCGGGGGTGGCCCGGGCTTCCGCCATCGGAGCCAGTCGGCTTCGCCAATGGCAGTCCCGGGAGATTGACGGGGTGGATCACCAAGCTGGTCGGTCCAGCGGTCCAGATGCCGATTCGCGGTTCTGTAACATTTTGCTGAGGGGTGATTGGATGTGGGCGTGGAGTTGCCGGGAGCGCGGTCGGACTTGCTACTACGATATGACCACCGATGAGTTGGTGTGCTACCAATGCGGACACCGCCGCAAGGTGCAACGGCAACCTTCCCCCCAGCAAAATGATACAGAACCGGGGTGGGTTCTGTATCATTTTGCTGGGGGGAAAGTTACACCGGCAACTAGCCCGGTAGAATCTCCCGGTTATATACCGGACGAAACTCCCCGCTGAACATATCCGCCGCCTCACCGATAATTCGCAGCGGCGGGATGTCGCCGCACCACCGCGTCTCCTCGGCGTGTTCCTTTTCAGCCCAAAGGTCGGCAAACGCCAAGTACTCGGCGATGATGGTATCCCATTGGTAGGGATTGTCACCCCAAAGGGTCAATAGCAAGTTCCAATCCAGCTCCTGCCACTTCTTCGGCAGATGGGAACCGTAAATAACGGCGCCGCCGGCCCCCAAAGTGATGTCGCAGTCGGCGTGTTCCCGCACATCTTGCAAGATGACGGTCAACCTCTCCCGGGTCTCATTTGTCATTACCTACCTCCGTTTCCCCCAGCAAAATGATACAGAACCCGCACCCCATATACCGCCGGGTCGGGCCAAGCCGGCTGTCGCCGCCGGGGCCGGGAGGGTATCACCGGCCGGATGTCCGCCCTGGTCAACCAGCTACGGAACTGGCCGGTATCATAGGCTTTGTCGGCAATCAGCTCCTGGGCAGCCACTCCGCCAACTAAGCCCGGCAGCACCACATATTCCGTGGCGTTGCCCGGTTGCAAGACAAACTTGACCAGCCGCCCCATAGCGTCAGCCAAGGCCACCACCTTGGTATTCAGCCCGCCGCGACTCCGCCCGATGGCTTGGGCCACCCGGGATTGGTCGCGGGAGCGTCCCCTTTTGGGGCGCCAGTCCCGTGCTGATGCACTTTGACAAAAGTCCCATCCACCATTACGGTGTCCAACTGAAGCTCGCCGGCCAAGCAGTTGAACAACTGCTCAAAGACGCCGGCTTTAGTCCAGCGGCGGAACCGTTGATACACCGAGTTCCATTTCCCAAACTCCGGGGCAAGTCCCGCCAAGGAGCTACAGTGCGGGCAATCCACAGGATACCCTCGACCGTGTTCCGATTAGCTTGGAGGGGCGGCCGCCCGCCTTTCTTGGGGTCGCCCAACAAAGCCGGGGCCAGCCGCGCCCATTGCCGGTCGGTCAACAATTTACGCGCCAAGCTATTCCCTCCTGATTAAGTTGCTGGTAATCTAATCAGGAGAAACGGGTTTATCAACACGCCCTAGTGCAGACTGGTAAGCCTTGCGCCATTCCCGACCGGGGTCGGAAGCGGTTTTGATATGCTCGTACTCGTGGATAAAAGTTGCGGTCGGCCCGCCCGGGTTCCAGTGGTCGCTTTGGATACAAATTTGTTCCCCCGCGTCCAGCCACCCCTCCTTGTCCTCTTTAGTGACCAAGGCGTGGGTATGCCCCCCGGTGGTGTTTAGGCGCTCACCCGTCTCACCGCAACGGCCAATGCTCAAAAAAGTTACAGCGGGAAAGTCCCGCTCAACCCAAGCGGGCAAAGGGTCGGATGACATTAGCCGTCCATCGTCATCCCATACCTCGTACCATTGTTGCCCCCGCGGCCCGCGTTCCTCAATCGGCTTCGACATCATAACCTCCTGCTGATTGCCGATTATACCATATAGGCTTGCCGTACGCCGGCGACATCCTGCCAATCCTCAGAGGGCAGTTCCGCCCCGGCCGCTTCCGCCGGCTTCTTTCCTTTAAGGCTCTGGTGCGGCCTAAAAAAGTTGTAATGCAGGACAAGCCCATCAATGTACGCTTGCCCGGTCTCCCGCCGTTCCAGACCCCGTAACACCTTGTCCCGGTCGCGGAATGTGCCTTGCAACCGTTCCGACAAGTTGTTGTTGATTTCCGCTTTGATACCCTGGCTAACCGTGTGCTTAACCTTCTTGGTGGGGAAAGCCCGCGGCAATGCCCGGCGGTAAGACCGCAGCCCGTCCGTCCGCTTGGCCGACCGCTCCCTTGCCAGTGCCAATGCCGTTGCCGCCGCCCTGGTGTGCCGGTCGGGGGAAAGGTAAGCCGACAGCACGAACCGGGTTTTGGAATCCATCACATTGAACAGCCACAACTTCCTCCCGCCAACCTTGACGACCATTTCATCCGCTACCCATTCCGGGCCGGTTTCAACTTTCATCGGGCGCATGACATCATCCGCCTTTGCCGTCAGTTCCCGCACCCACCGGTAAACCGTCATCGGGTCAGTCTTGCGGTCAAAATACTGCTCCATATTCCTTGCCACCCGGCGATAGGAAAGCCCGTCAAAATACATATCCACTGCTACGCCTTTCTGGTAAGCGGTACCCGTGGGCGTGTTTCCCCTCCGGCTTGACCGGCTTGCCGTTGGCGTCCAGCATTACCAGCCGCGCCCCACCGCCGTTCACCCGGCAGGTGTCGCACCTTTCCCCGGTTTTCCGCTTGCAGTTGGCTCCGCAGTTGTGTCCCATAATCATCTATGTTACACTACTACCCAGCAAAATGCCACAGAACCGCCGTGCTGAGTGATTGCCGCAGTTTGTATGTTATGGCCCGATGCGGGCGGAACCACCCGGAGTTGGCCCAATCTAGGGGCTTTACCCGGGAACGGAAGCCCTGCGCAGAGACCTTGCATCATGTTTTCCGGCGATTGGATGTAGCCGCTTTTGAGGCCGCATTAAGCCAACGGGTGCTAGCGGCTTTGCCGGAAGGGACAGCGGCTCTGGTGGGTTCCGTTCTGCTTTAGCAGTTGGTCAACTGTGAGATATTAGCGGACACTTAAAAACTGCTAAAACAGAACGGAACCCCGGCGCGGAAACCGGCTACGAAACCCTACGCCGCGATCAGTTCCCTCTGTTCACCGAAGTATTGGACGAAGTAGAACTCCTTACCCGCCCATTGTCGGGTTAAAAGCCCGGTTCCACCACACCGGCAATGTCCCCCCACTACCCATCTCCCCCATTCAGTAGTATCATACCCTTAACCCCGGCAAACCCCTATTCCCGAATTAAGGAGTTGTTGCTATGGCAGACAAGATGACCATTCTGGTAGGCACGGTGGGCCAGGGCATTATCCGCAGCGGCGACGGCGGCGACAGCTGGCAGCGGGTGGGCATCAATCAGGGCCTCCACTCCGACGCCTTGGTGCGCACCGTGGTCAATCATCCCGACCGCCCGGAAATCCTCTTTTCCGGCACGGACAAGGGGCTGTACCGCAGCGGCGACGCCGGTATGACCTGGCGGCGGGTCGAATCTCCGCTCAGTGACTACTGCGTCTGGGCCATTGCCATTGACGCCGCCGACCCGGCGGTAATGTACGCCGGCACCGGCACCCCCAACCCGGCTACCCTGTTCCGTTCCACGGATGGCGGCGAAACTTGGGAAAAACGGCCGGTGGAAGTGGCTGAAACCTGCCCGGCGGTAGGCATCCCCCGGGTCACCGCCATCGCCATCGACCCCTCCAACCGGCGGGACATTTGGGCCGGCTTCGAGGTGGACGGCGTGCGCCGCAGCACCGACGGCGGCGACACCTGGCACAAGGTCAATCACGGCGCTATCCCCAACCTGGACATTCACAATATCGCCGTAGCCGCCGGCCCGCCCAAAACGGTGGTGGTTGTGGTCAACGACGATGTCTATATCAGCCGGGACGGAGCCAGTTGGCAGTCGGTGGGCGTACGGCAGAACTTCCCTTATACCTATCCCCGGGGCGTGATGGTGCAGCCGGACGACCCGCAAACCATCTTTGTAACCATCGGCGACACCACCCCCGGCCGGGTCGGCGCGGTGATGCGCTCCCAAGACACTGGCAAGACTTGGGAAAATCTGCCCCTGCCCACGCCGCCCAACACCGCGATGTGGGTCGTCAACATCCAGCCCTTTGACCCGTCGATCGCCCTGGCTGGCAGCCGCTACGGCTACCTGTACCGCAGCGATGACCGCGGGGACAGCTGGCAAAAGATGTGGCGGGAGTTCAGCGAAATATCCTCGGTGACCTGGGTGCCGGCGTAGGTCGCCGCTAAAGACGGTACTGTAGCATTTTGCTGGGGGAAATCATAGCAACCCCCGCACGGTTGCCGCCTCAATACACTTTGCATTTCGCCAAAGCACTTCGGTTCGCGGTTCACCGCCCCCGGCAATTTGCCGCCGCAATGCCTGTTTCCGTTCCGCCGCCCATCCCAAGCAATCCCATTCCCCTTCATAACCGCTAACCGCAACCGCCCCCTGTTGCGCGTGTAGCAATTTCCCCAACCGGTCAAAGTCAAGGCCGCCCATAGAGTAGGGCGTAGTGTTAGCAGTAGGATAGGGCGGGTCGCAGTAAATCACCGCATAATCGCAGCCCGCCGTCCGCTCCAGTAAATCCAAGGCGTCGGTGTCCTCTAGCTGGACTTTCCGCAATCACTCCCCCAGCCGGGCAATTTCCGCGGCACTGAAATGGCACATACTACCAACCGCCGGATTAAATCCCCTTAACCAACTCCCTTCAGCCCCGTTGTCGCCAAAATGGATGGATTGGCTTACCAAGATATGGAAAGCCAACGCCCGCCGAATATCCGGCAAAGCCTGGTCATCCACCGCCGCACAAGCCCACCGGAATTCATTTCGGCTCCGGGGCGTATGCTCCACCAGATACCCGAATTCATCCGGGCAATCCCGCACCATCCGCCACCAGTTGATAATCCGCCCGTTAAGGTCGTTCAGCATTTCCAGTTTTACCGCCGGCCGCGCCAGCAGCACCCCGGCCATTCCCGCGAACGGTTCCAGATAGCAGGAATCCTTTTCCGAGGGCAACAAGCCGGCTATCCATTCGGCTTTGCCGTATCCCCTCTTGCCGCCATAATACGGCAGACTGCGATAGGCAATCATCCCTTCCCCTTTTTCACCGCTGCTACGTCCTCCCAATCCTGGAAAGGCAGTTCCGCTCCGGCCGCCTCCGCCGGCCGCTTATCCTCAAGACTCTGATGTGGCCGGAAATAGTTGTAATGCAGTACCAGCCCGTCAATGTACGCTTGCCCGGTTGCCCGGCTATCCAAGCCCCGCAAGGTTTTATCCCGGTCGCGGAAAGTTCCTTGTAACCTTTCCGACATATTGTTGTTGATTTCCGCTTTGATACCCTGGCTTACCGTGTGCTTGACCGGCCGGGTCGGGAAAGCCCGCGGCAACGCTTGCCGGTAAGACCGCAGCCCGTCCGTCTTTACAACCGCCGGCGCATTGTTTGACCGTTCCCTTGCCATTGCCAGCGTAGTTTGCGCCGCCCTTGCCGTCCGCTCCGGCGTCAGATAGGCCGCCAGCACAAACCGGGTGTCGCTATCCATTACATTGAACAGCCACATCTTTTGACCGCCAACATTCACCACCATTTCATCCGCTACCCATTCCCGCCCGGTGT
Source organism: Dehalococcoidia bacterium (assembly GCA_965243185.1). GTDB lineage: Bacteria > Chloroflexota > Dehalococcoidia > Lucifugimonadales > UBA3495 > CBDBCU01. The sequence goes on from OZ251531.1 coordinate 233,533, forward strand.
CAACCTTCATCGGCCGCAGGATTTCATCCGCCGTCCCGGACAATTCCCTGACCCAGCGATAAACCGTCATCGGGTCAGTCTTGCGCCCGAAATACTGCTCCATATTCCTTGCCACCCGGCGATAGGAAAGGCCGTCAAAATACATATCCACCGCTGCGCCCCTTTCGTGGGGTGTAGCGTGGGGGTGTTTCCCTTCCGGCCGGATTTGCTTACCGTTGGCATCGAGCATTACCACCCGCACCCCGCCGCCAACGCGGCAAGTATCGCACCGTTCCCCGGTTATGCGCTTACAAGTTGGCGATTTGCATTTATGTCCCATTCCTCTATGATATACTTTCCCCCAGCAAAATGCTACAGAACCCTAAAGACAGCTAGTTAAGCCAGAAAGCCCGCCCCGTTCTTAACGGGGCGGGCTTTCTTTTCAGAGGGCGTCGTCAAGCCCTTCTGAGTAGTCGGGAGTGGCTATCATAGGAGAGCCATCGATAGCCGACCGTACGGTTGCCGCATCTATGTCCGTTGCCTTATCCGCCGCCGCTTTGCGAAGGATGTTCGCGGCATTAGAGAGCAAAATCCTCGGGTGCAGCATACTCTGCTCGCCCAGCAAAACCCGTATGCCGTCTTCCGTGAAGGGCTTTATAGTCCCGGCGTAGCCTTGCTCCGTGCGATAGTAGTCCAAGTGGGCCACTATAATGTCGCGGGCTTGGTCTTCGCTGGGCAAAGGCAGCTCCACGGAATTGGGCGAAGTGGGATCCAAGCGGGCGAATGCGGCCAGCCCGGCCTCTCCCCAAGCTATTGAGAGCTTGCCAGAAGCCTGCTGGTGAGTGGTCAAGACACTAGGGCGTGTTGACAAACCTGTTTCTCTTGATTAGCTTACCAGCAATTTAATCAGGAGGGAATAGCTTGGCGCGTAAGATGTTATCTGACCGGCAATGGGCGCGGCTGTCCCCGGCTTTGCAAGGCGACCCCAAGAAAGGCGGCCGGCCGCCTTTGCAAGCTAATCGTATTGCGGTTGAGGACATCCTGTGGATTGCCCGCACCGGAGCTCCCTGGCGGGACTTGCCCCCGGAGTTTGGGAAATGGAACACGGTGTATCAACGGTTCCGTCGCTGGACTAAAGCCGGCGTCTTGGAGCAGTTGTTCAACAGCTTGGCTGGCGAGCTTCAGTTGGACACGGTAATGGTGGACGGGACTTTGGTCAAAGGGCATCAGCGCGGGACTGGCGCCCCAGAAGGGGAGGCTCCCGCGACCAATCCCGGGACGCCCAAGGGGTAGGGCGGAGTCGCGGCGGGCTGAATACCAAGGTGGTGGCCTTGGTCGATGCTATGGGCCGCTTAGTCAAGTTTGTGCTGCAACCGGGCAATGCGGCGGAACACCAGGCGCTGCCCGCTTTGCTGGGCGGAGTTGCTCCCAAGAGCTGATTGCGGACCAAGCCTACGATACGGATCAGATTCGTAACGGATTGCCCGGGGCCGACATCCGGTCGGTGCTACCCTCCCGGACCCGGCGGCGACAGCCGGCTGGGCACGACCCGATGGTGTATGGGCTGCGTCATTTGGTGGAAACCCGCTTTGCGGCCCTCAAGGAGTATCGGGGGATTGCGACCCGCTACTGCAAGTTGGGAGAGATGTACGCGGCAAACCTTTGCTTGGTGTCCACGGTAGTAGCAATGCGGGAATGGGAAACCGGCCAGGCCCCCGGCGGCTGACTGGCGGTCAATCGCCAACTGCCAATTTAACGTTTGTCAACAGGCCCTAGGGCGTGTTCACACTAAAGCGATGGTGATAGACTAGGGAGACCTTTGGGGCTTGGGAGGGAGTTGCGGTATGGAAATCACCGAGGAGCAATATCAGCAGGTCGCCCACCTGTTCCCGTTTCAACGAGGGAATGTCAAGCTGTCCAACTTGCAAGTCCTCAATGCCGTCCTGTATCTGGCCGAGCCGGGCTGCCAATGGCGGGGTCTGCCGGAACGCTTCGGGCCTTGGCACACTATCTATATGCGCTGGCAACGGTGGAACCAGCAGGGGGCGCTGGCCCGGGTCTTTGCCGGATTGCAAGAAATCGGAGTGCTGCCGGAGCATTGGGCGGTTCTGGCCTTGGATAGTACCAGCGTCAAAGTGCATCCCGATGCAACGGGGGCGCCGAAAAAAAGGGGCCGCAAGCCTTAGGCAAGTCCCACGGCGGGCGGAACACCAAAGTCCATGGGCTGGCCGCTGACGACCGCACGGCTTTGACGGTAGCCCTTTCTCCGGGGCAGGCGCATGATGGAGGGGAAGGGCGGAAACTGCTGACCTTGCGGGGGACACCGGAACCGCCGGCCGATCTGCTGGTGGATCGAGCCTATGAGGGGAATGTTACCCGGCAGTTGGCTGCCGATTTGGGCTATTGGCCGGTAGCGCCGCCGCGGCGACATCGCAAGGTGAAGTGGGACTACTATCAGGAGTTGTATCGGCAGCGCAATGGGGTGGAGCGGTTGTTCGGGCGACTGAAGCGGTTTCGGCGGATTTTCACCCGCTACGACAAGCTGGACTTTATGTATCTGGGCTTTGTCCTGCTGGCGTGTATCTTTGAGTTGCTGCACCGCCCCCTTTAGCGTGAACACGCCCTAGATTCCTCCCTTTGGTCGGAATGGCATGGTTGCGTAAGGGACGGGGATTCAGGCGGGAAAAAGGGGCGTCAGAAAATTGGATAGCAAATCCCTTAAAATAGGCATTGACATTATGGGATTCGCTTGGTAAAGTATCAAATTACGAATCCCTTGCCCCCCAGGGTCAGATACGAAAGAGGGGCTGGAAAGGCGAAGTATGCCGACGGTAAATCAGTTGGTCCGGAAAGGGCGCAAGCCGGTGCGGAAAGGCACGAAGGCCCCGGCACTGCATTGGGTACAGAATTCGCTCCGCAACCGAACGAAATGGGGGGAGGGCTGTCCGCAGCGGCGGGGGGTGTGCATTCAGGTGCGGACGATGACGCCGAAGAAGCCGAATTCGGCGTTGCGGAAAATCGCCCGGGTGCGGCTGACTAACGGGGTGGAAGTAACCGCCTATATCGGCGGGGAGGGCCACAACCTGCAAGAGCATTCGGTAGTGCTGGTGCGGGGGGGCCGGGTGAAGGATCTGCCGGGGGTGCGCTACCATGTGGTGCGGAGCGCGCTGGATACCGAAGGGGTACGGAATCGGCGGCGCGGCCGCAGTAAGTACGGGGCGACGAAGCCCTAGCCGCCAGGCTGTAAGAAGGACGCATTTCATCGGTCGTATCCTTAGGTGAATAAGGCCCGGCGGAACGCTTTTCTTATGACCCGACAGCATTAGGAGAGATAGACGGCAAATTTTCCCGTCGGTCTCTCCGGTAAGGGATTTTGTGCAACATCAGTATCGGACGGGGTGTAGTCGGATATGTCGCGACGACGCAGGGCCGAACCGCGGGTAATCACTGAAGATTCCCGCTACCATAGTGTGCCGCTGGCCCGGTTTATTAACCGGGTGATGACGCGCGGCAAGAAGACTACGGCGCAACGGGTAGTGTATGGCGCGCTGGAGTTGGTGGCGGCGGAGTCGCGGCGGGATCCGATGGAGATTTTTGAGCAGGCACTGAAGAATGCTACGCCTTTGGTCGAAGTGAAACCTCGCCGGATTGGCGGGGCGACTTATCAAGTGCCGACGGAGCTGCGGGTGAACCGGAGCGAGGCGTTGGCGATGCGGTGGCTGATTCGGGGGGCGCGGAGCCGGGCCGGGATGCCGATGCGGCGGGGCTTGGCGAATGAGTTTATGGACGCTGCCCGGGGGGAAGGCGCGGCAGTGCGGCGGCGGGAAGAGTTGCACCGGATGGCCGAGGCCAACCGGGCCTTTGTGCATTACCGACGGTAGTCGAGATTCAAGGGGCGGAGAGGAGCCCAAGCCAGTATCATGGTTTCTGCTTATCCCATCGAGAAAATTCGGAATATCGGGTTCATCGCCCACATCGACGCCGGCAAAACGACCGTTACGGAACGGGCGTTGTTTTTGACCGGTCGGATTCATAAGGTCGGCGGGGTGGACGAGGGAACTACGGCCATGGACTGGATGCCGCAGGAGCGAGAGCGGGGCATCACCATCACGGCCGCCGCGACGACGGCCGAGTGGAATGACCATCGGGTCAACATCATTGACACGCCGGGCCATGTGGATTTTACCGCCGAGGTGGAGCGCAGTTTGCGCGTGCTGGACGGCGGTATTGTCGTTTTGGACGCGGTAGCGGGGGTGCAGTCCCAGTCGGAAACGGTGTGGCGGCAGGCGGATACCTATATGGTGCCGCGCATCTGCTTTGTCAATAAGATGGACCGGGTGGGAGCCAGTTATACCCGTACTATTGACTCGGTGAAGCGGCGGCTGAAGTCCAACCCCGTGGCGATTCAAGTGCCAATGGGGGAGGAAGATGCCTTTGTGGGAGTTATTGACCTGCTGGGCGGCCGGGCTTACCTATATCCCAAGGGGCGGGACAACGGCAACGGAATGGCGCCGCCGGAAGAGGCGCCGGTGCCGGAGGAGTATCAGGAAACCTACGAAGAGTACCGTCAGGAAATGATTGAGAAAATCGTGGAGACGGATGAGCGGCTGCTGATACGCTACCTGGAAGGGGAAGACCTGTCGGAGGATGACCTGCGGGGCGCGCTGCGGGAAGCTACCATTAAACGGCAGCTGGTGCCGGCGCTGTGCGGGAGCGCCATCTCCGGGAAGGGCGTTCATCCGCTATTGGATGCCATCATTCACTATCTGCCTTCGCCGGCGGATGTGCCGCCGGTGGAAGGGACGGAGCCGAAGACGGAAGCGATGGAGCTGCGGTTCCCGGAGGAAGGGGAGCCGTTGGCGGCGTTGGCGTTCAAGGTGGTTACGGACCCGTATGTGGGGCGGTTGGTGTTTTTGCGGGTTTATTCGGGGTCGGTGAAGGCCGGGGCGTCGGTGGTGAATGCGAGCAAGGGGCAGCGGGAACGAATGGGGCGATTGCTCCAGATGCACGCCAACCACCGGGAGGAATTGGAGGCCATCGGGGCGGGCAATATCTGCGCCGCCGTGGGGCTGAAGAATACTTTTACCGGGGATACCATTACCACCGAGTTCAAGCCGTTGATTCTGGAGCCGCCCAAGTTCCCGGAACCGGTGGTATCGGTAGCCATTGAACCTACCACGCGGGCCGACCAGGATCGGCTTTCGGACGCTCTCCGCAAACTTTCCGACGAAGACCCCACTTTTCAGGTGCGTTTCAACGAGGAAACGGCCCAGACGGTCATATCCGGGATGGGGGAGCTGCATCTGGAGGTGCTGGTGGATCGGATGCGGCGGGAGTTCAGCGTGGCGGCGAATGTGGGGAGTCCGCGGGTATCCTACCGGGAGACTTTGACGCGGGCCATCCGCAGCGAAGGGCGGTTTGTGCGGCAGTCGGGGGGGCATGGTCAGTTCGGCCATGTGTGGCTGGAGATTGAGCCTCTGGAGCGAGGTTCGGGCATTGTTTTTGTCAACGGCATCAGCGGTGGGGTGATCCCGCGGGAGTATATCCCGGCGGTGGAGAATGGGGTTAAGCAGGCGTTGGACAACGGGCCGCTGGGGGGCTATCCGCTGGTGGACTTGAAAATAACGCTGGTGGACGGCAGTTATCACACCGTCGACTCCTCGGAGATGGCTTTCCGCAGCGCGGGGATGCTGGCAATTCGGGAGGGCGTCAAGAAGGCGGTTCCGGTATTGCTGGAGCCAATGGTGGAGTTGGAGGTAGTAACGCCGGGGGAGTTTCTGAGCGAGGTGCTGGGGGACTTGGGAATGCGGCGGGCGCAAATCCGCAGCATTGAGGGGGAAGAGGATATACAGACGGCGCGGGCGATGATTCCCTTGGGGGAAACTTTCGCTTATACTACCGCCTTGCGTTCCATAACCCGGGGGCGGGCCAACTTTACGATGGAGTTCAAATACTACGAACCGGCGCCGGAACATCTGGTTAAGGCTTTGGTCAGCCAGGGCTAGGGCGGGCGCGGTCAGGGAATAAAGGGGTATGGTTACTCGACAGAAGGTGCGGATCATCCTGAAGTCCTTCGAGCATAAGCAGCTGGACGCTTCGACGGAGCAGATTGTGGAGACGGCGGAGCGGACCGGGGCGCGGATTGCCGGGCCGGTGCCGCTGCCGACGCACATCCGGCGGTTCTGCGTTATCCGGGGGCCGCACGTGGACAAGGACTCCCGGGAGCATTTCGAGATTCGGACGCACAAGCGGCTCATTGACATTCTGGAGCCGACCTCGAAGACCATTGACTCGCTGACCCGGATGAACCTGCCGGCCGGGGTGGACATTTCCATTAAACTGTAGGTAAACAGTAGCAGAGACAGGGCGGCGCGGCCAGAGATTTTGCCGGCAGGCCGCCGAGCAGAAACAGGGGTTGAACGATGCTCCGAGGGTTCTTGGGCAAGAAAGTAGGGATGAGCCGGATTTTCCGGGAGGACGGTCGGGTGGTGCCGGTGACGATGATTCAAGCCGGCCCCTGCTCGGTTACGCAAATCAAGACCGAGGAAACTGATGGGTACGCGGCGGTGCAGTTGGGCTTTGACCCGGTAAAGAAGCTGAACAAGCCGAAGACCGGGCATCTCGGGGACAACCCCTTGACCCGCTACCTGCGGGAGGTGAAGGCCGACGGTGAGGACGAGTTCGTCGTCGGGCAGCAGGTGGGGGTGGATATTTTCCAGCCCGGGGAGTTGGTGGATGTTATCGGCAAGTCCAAGGGCCGGGGCTTTGCCGGGGTGATGAAACGGCACGGGTTCGGCGGCGGGCCGCGGACGCATGGTCAATCGGACCGGGCCCGGGCGCCCGGCTCCATCGGGGGCGGGACTACGCCGGGCAAGGTTTTCAAGGGGCTGAAAATGGCCGGACACATGGGCAATGCGCGTATCACCGTTAAGAACTTGGAGGTGGTACGGGTGGATGCAGAGCGGAATCTGCTGTTTCTGAAGGGCGGGGTTCCGGGCGCGCCCAACGGTTTGTTGATGATTCGACGCACCGGCAAGACGGCGTAAGGTCGCACTGCCGGGTTTCCCGCAAGGGATGGCAAGGGCAAGGTTAGAGGTTATGGAACTTCCGGTGCTGAACCAGCAGGGCGAAACGGTCGGCCGCATTGCGGTGGACGACGGGGTTTTCGCCGTGCCGATGAACCACTCGCTGGTGCATCAGGCGGTGGTCATTTATCAGGGCAACAAGCGGCAGGGGACGCATGACACCAAGACCCGGGGGCAGGTGTCCGGCGGCGGTCGCAAGCCCTGGATACAGAAACATACCGGTCGGGCGCGGCAGGGCAGTATCCGCGCGCCGCAATGGCGGCACGGCGGGACGGTGTTCGGGCCGCATCCCCGGGACTACCGGAAGGCTTTGCCCAAGCGGATGCGGCGGCAGGCGTTGAAGTGCGCCCTGTCGGAAAAGATCCGGGCCGGCGGGTTGCTGTGTGTGGACAGCGTGGATTCGCTGGACGGCAAGACGCGGTCGATGGCCGGGCTGATGGCCGGGCTGGGGATCAGCGGTTCGGCACTGGTGGTTACGGCACAATCGGAGCCGGCGGTGGCCCGGGCCGGGCATAACCTCGAGAAGGTGTGGACGCTGCCGGTGAACCAGTTGAACGCTCACGAGTTGCTGCGGCGGGAGACGGTGGTCATCACGCAAGAGGCGCTCCGCAAGGGAGAAGCGATGTGGGCAGCCAGTCCGAACCGGCGTCCGGCCGGGGCGGCGGAGACTGACGGTTCCGGGGACGGGGAGGAGTAGGTATGAATATCTATCAGGTGCTGCTGAAGCCTACCATCACCGAGAAAAGCACCTTGCTCCAGGAGTCGGGCCGCTACACCTTTCAGGTGGCGTTGAAAGCCAACAAGGGGCTGGTGAAGGAGGCGGTGGAGAAGAACTTTGATGTCACCGTGACGGACGTGAACATCACGATGCTGCGGGGCAAGATGAAGCGGTACGGCCCGAAGTTCAAGAAGATGCCGGACACCAAGAAGGCGGTAGTAACGCTGAAGCCCGGCGACCGGATCAACATTGTGGAAGGGCTGTAGAGGCCGAGGAAGCGGTTATGCCATTGAAAAACCTGAAGCCGATAACGCCCGGCACGCGGAACGCCGTCCGGCCCTCCTTTGAGGAGATAACCCGGAAGAAGGCGGAGAAGTCGCTGCTGACGCCGTTGGCGAAGCACGCCGGGCGGAATAACCGGGGGAAAATCACGGCCCGGAGTCGGGGCGGCGGCAGCCGGCGGATGTACCGGGTGATTGATTTCAAGCGGCGCAAGGAAGGGGTGCCGGGGCGGGTGGTGTCCATCGAGTACGACCCGAACCGGACGACCCGCATTGCCCTCATCTACTATGCCGACGGGGAAAAGAGCTACATTCTGGCACCCCAAGGTCTGGAAGTGGACAGCTGGATTGAGGCGGGGCCTAATGCGGAAATCAGTCCGGGCAATGCCCTGCCGCTGCGGAACATTCCGACCGGCACGGTGGTGCATAACCTGGAGCTGACGCCGGGCCGGGGCGGGCAGTTGGTGCGGAGCGCGGGCGTAGGGGCGCAGGTGCTGTCCCGGGAAGGGGAGTATGTGCTAATCCGGCTGCCCTCCGGGGAGATGCGGCGGGTGTTGCTGAGCTGCCGAGCCAGTATCGGGCAGTTGTCGAACCCGGATCATAAGAACGAAAGTCTGGGCAAGGCGGGGGCCAGCCGGCATATCGGGCGGCGGCCCAAGGTGCGAGGGGTAGCCAAGAACCCGGTGGATCATCCGCATGGCGGCGGCGAAGGCCGGTCGCCGATCGGGATGCCGGGGCCGAAGTCGCCCACCGGCAAGCCGACCCTGGGTTACAAGACGCGGCGCAAGAAAAAGACCACCGGCAAGTTCGTAGTGCGCGGCCGGCGGCGCTAGGCGAGGGTAGAGTATGTCGAGGTCGGTTAAGAAGGGGCCTTACGTCCACCCCAAGTTGATGAAAAAGGTGGAGGCGGTGCAGCGTTCCGGCGCGGCGACGGTTATTCGCACTTGGTCGCGGGCGTCGATGATTATGCCGGAGATGGTGGGGCTGACGATGGGCATCCACGACGGGCGGCGGCACATTCCGGTGTTCATCACGGAGAATATGGTAGGGCATCGGCTGGGGGAGTTCGCGCCGACCCGCACCTATCGGGGTCACGTTTCCCGCTCCGAGCGCACCAGTCGGGTGAGGTGAAGGTATGCCGCCGGTGAAAGCCGTTGCCAAACAAATCGGGGCTTCGCAGAAGCGGCTGAAGCCCATCCTGGACCTGGTGCGCGGCCAAGAAGTGGAGAACGCCTTGAACACCTTGAGCCTGCTGCCGTCGCCGTGGGCGCGGACGGTCTATAAGGTGGTGCAGGCGGCGGCGGCCAATGCGGAGAACAATGAGTTTATGGATCGGGACAATTTGCGGATTGTGCGGATAACCGCCGACCCGGCCCGTTCCATCAAGCGGTTCCGGCCGCGGGCGCGGGGCCGCATCGGGCGCATTACCAAGCGTTCCAGTCACATCACCGTGGTGGTGGACGAAATCGAGGTGACCTAATGGGCCATAAGACGCATCCCTACGGGTTCCGGTTGGGTATCATCAAGGACTGGAAAACCCACTGGTACGCCAACAACGCCAGCAGCTACCGGCGGCTGGTGCTGGAGGATTTGCAGCTGCGGAACACGGTCTATAACGAGTACCGCAACTTCTCTGACGCCGGCATTGCCAAGGTGGAGATTGACCGGGGGGCGCAGGATACGGTGCTCAACATCCATTCGGCCCGTCCGGGCATTCTGATTGGCCGGGACGGGGAGCGGGTCAAGAATCTGCGGGCGCGGCTGGAAGGGATTACCCGGCGGCGGGTGCAGTTGAACATTATGGAGATTGAGCAGCCGGAACTGGAGCCGTATCTGGTGGGACGGAACATTGCCGACCAGTTGCAGCGACGGGTAGCGTACCGGCGGGCGATGCGGCAGGCGGCGCAACGGGCGATGCAGGCCGGGGCCAAGGGTATCAAGATCATCACCAAGGGGCGGATTTCCGGGGCGGAAATCGCCCGGACGGAAAAGCTGATGATGGGGCAGGTGCCGCTGCATACCTTGCGGGCGGATATTGACTACGCTTTGGCCGAAGCGGCGACCGCGATGGGGCGCATCGGCATCAAGGTGTGGATTTACCGGGGAGAAATCCTGCCGCCGGCTCCGGGGTTTGAGGAGGAACTGGAAAACATTGAGATGCGGGTAGAGGCCGGGGCGGAGGACGAGGATTTGACGGAAGCCTTTGCCGATGGGGATTTCAGCGGCTTGGCGACGGGAGGAAGTTTCGATGCTGCAACCTAGGCGAACCAAGTTCCGCAAGATGGGGCGGGGCCGCCGCAAGGGGATGGCAACCAGCGGCAACAGCGTCCACTTCGGAGAGTATGGGCTGAAGGCCATGGGCTGCGAGTGGATTACGGCGCGGCAGATTGAGTCGGCGCGGATTGCCATTACCCGGCATTTGCAGCGGGGCGGGCAGGTCTGGATTCGGGTTTTTCCGGACAAGCCGATCAGCAAGAAGCCGGCAGAGGTCCGGATGGGCGGCGGCAAGGCGGCCAATGACCACTGGGTAGCGGTGGTGAAGCCGGGCCGTATCCTGTTCGAGGTGGGCGGAGTGCCGGGCAATCAGGCGGTCGAGGCGCTGCGTCTGGCCTCCCACAAGCTGCCGATCCCGACCAAGACGGTGCAGCGGGACCAGGTGGCGGCCAGCCTGGGCAGCTAGGGGGAGAGGGGGCGTTATGCAAATCCAGGAAATCCGGTCGCTGAGCGATCAGCAGTTGACGGACGAGTTGAGCAAGACTTACCGGGAGTTGATGAACCTGCGCTTTCGGGCGGCGACCAACCAACTGACCGATACCAACGAGCCGCGCAAGACGCGGAAAGACATTGCCCGCCTGCTGACGGTGCTGCGGGAACGGAACTTGACGGTGAATTAGCTATGGCTAAAGAGATGCGAAAGGTTCGCACCGGCGCGGTAGTTCGCACCAGTATGGAACAGACCGCCGTAGTGGAAATGGTCTGGAAACAGCGGCATCGCTTGTACCGCAAGCCGATGCGGCGGGTAACGCGGTTTTATGTCCACGACCCGCTGAACCAGTGCCAAGTGGGGGACACGGTGCGGATTCAGGAAACGCGGCCGATTTCCAAGACCAAGCATTGGCGGCTGCTGGAAATCCTGCACCGGCGGCAGGTGGCCGAGGTGCAGCCCATTGAGCTGGAGACGGATTTGGACGCCGCCATTGCAGAAACCGAGGAAGGGGATAGCCCGGAGGCGGTTGTCGCGGAAGGGGATGCCGGGGAAGCGGCGGCGGTTTCGGCTACGGTCGAGGATGCCCCGGTTGTGGCCGAGGTTGAATCGGTAGCGGCGGAACCTGCTGCTGAGGCCGGGGAGGCAAAGGACGCTTAACGATGATTCAGACCTATACCCGGCTGAATGTAGCCGACAACAGCGGGGCGAAGCTCATCCGGCTGATTAACATTCCCGGGGCCAGCAAGCGCAAGTACGCCAAGGTGGGGGATGTGATTGTCTGCACGGTGCGGGAGGCGGCGCCCAATTCCCCGGTGCGGAAAGGAACGGTGGTCAAGGCGGTGGTGGTGCGGCAGGCGCAAGCGTTGCTGCGGACCGACGGGACTTACATCAAGTTTGATGACAACGCCGCCGTCATCATCCAGGACAACCTGATGCCGCGCGGCACCCGGATTTTCGGGCCGGTGGCCCGGGAACTGCGGGACAAGGGGTTTATGCGGATTGTGTCCCTGGCGCCGGAGGTGGTGTAATGAACATTCGTCGGGGGGATATGGTGCTGGTTATCGCCGGCAAGGACAAGGGCAAGACCGGGCGGGTGGACCGTCAGCTGATTGCCGACCAGCGGGTCGTGGTGGAAGGGGTAAATATGATTACCCGCCATGTGAAACCGCGCCCCGGTTTGCGCCAAGCCGGCCGGATCCAGCGGGAAGCGCCCATTCACATTTCCAATGTGATGTTGATTTGCAACAAGTGCAGCCAGACTACTAAGCCGCGGTCGGTACAACTGGAAACCGGGGCGCGGGTGCGGGGCTGCCCCAAGTGCGAGGAAGTGATTGATGACGCCCGATAACCAAGGGATAGAGGAACAGACGGCGGCGGCCAGTGCCCGGCCGGCCCGGCAGCAGTCCCGGGCCCGGCGCAGCGGCGGACGGGGCGCAGTAGCGGAAGCGGCTCCGGCGGAGAGCGGGCCGCCTTATCCCCGTCTGCGGGATGTGTACCGCAACGAGATTGTGCCGGCGATGATGGCGGAGTTCGGGTTCGCCAACACGATGCGGGTGCCGCGGGTGGAGAAAATCGTGGTGAACATCGGCTTGGGCGAGGCGTTAACCAACGGGCGGGCAATGGAGAGCGCGATCCGGGATTTGGCGACCATCACCGGGCAGAAACCGATTATCACCCGGGCCCGCAAGTCGATTGCCGGGTTCAAGCTGCGGGCGGGCAATCCTATCGGCACTTGCGTAACCCTGCGCGGCCCCCGGATGTACCATTTTCTGGACCGGCTGGTGAATACGGCTTTGCCGCGGATCCGGGACTTTCGGGGAATATCCCGGCGGGGGTTTGACGGCCGGGGCAACTTTTCCATCGGCCTCCGGGAACAGATTATTTTCCCGGAAATCGACTACAATCAGATTGACCGGTTCCGGGGCTTGCAGGTCAGCATCATCACTTCGGCCCGGAACGATGCCGAGTCGGCGCGGCTGCTGGAACTGTTCGGTATGCCCTTTGTGCGGCAGAACCAGGCCGGTTAAGCCGGCCAAGAGAGGCTGAGGGAAGGCTTTGGCTAAGAAATCGATGATTCAGAAGTGGCTGCGGGAACCGAAGTATCCCGGGCGGAAGTACAACCGGTGTCACCGTTGCGGGCGGCCGCGGGCCTACATTCGTTACTTCGGAATCTGCCGCATCTGTTTCCGCCAGATGGCCCTGACCGGCGAGCTGCCGGGCATTCGCAAGGCCAGCTGGTAGGGCACGGCAGCGGCGGCGCCGAAAACATTGCCATTGAGGACGGGAGAATAACTGACCATGCCAGTCAACGACCCGGTAGCGGATATGCTCACCCGGATTCGGAACGGGGTACAGATGCGCCACGACACGGTGCTGGTGCCGCATTCCAAGCTGAAGTCGGCGATTGCCGACATCCTGAAGGAGCAGGGCTACATCCGGGACTACGATATACCCCGGGGCCAGCGGTTTGCGAACCTGCGGCTGCATCTGGCTTATCGGCCCGGACGGGAGCCGGTCATCACCGGCTTGAAACGGGTCAGCAAGCCGGGGCTGCGGTTGTATGTGGGCAAGGGGGAGATTCCCCGGGTGTACGGCGGCTTGGGGATCGCCATTGTCTCCACTTCCAAAGGGTTGATGACCGGCCGGCAAGCCTGGCGACTCGGTATTGGAGGGGAACTGCTCTGTTATGTCTGGTAGCGTGAACGCACGAGAGGAACGGGAGGGGCGCACCCTTTCTCGCATCGGCCGCAAGCCCATCCCCATTCCGGAGGGGGTAGAGGTGCAGGTCAATTACGGCGGCGTAACGGTCACGGGGCCGCGCGGCGTTTTGACCCAGAACTACCATCCGGAGGTGAAGGTTCGGGTCGAGGATGGGGAGGTACTGGTGGAACGGGTTTCGGAGCGGAAGTTTCACCATTCCCTGCACGGTTTGACCCGCAGCCTGATTGCCAACGCCATCGTCGGCGTCACCGAAGGCTATACCAAGACGCTGGAATTGATGGGCGTCGGCTACCGGGTGCAGCAGACCGGGGAAGGGATTACCCTGAGCGTGGGCTACAGCCATCCGGTCGAGATTCAGCCCCAAGCAGGGGTAACGATGGAAGTGGAAGGGAATAACCGGGTACACGTGCGCGGCATTGACAAGCAGAAGGTGGGGGAATTGGCCGCCCAGGTGCGGAAGGTGCGCCCGCCCAATGCTTACAAGGAAAAGGGCATCCGCTACCAGGGGGAAGTCCTGCACTTCAAGCCGGGCAAGGCGGCGGCCCGCAAGTCCTAGCAAACCGGACCCGGAGCGGCGAACCGTCGCCGGCTCCGGGGATACCAGCAGAACCGGAGATTTTGGTAAGAGATGCCCAAAGACAGAGACGCCCGCAAGTTGAGGAATGTCCGACACCGGCGGGTACGCAAGAAGGTGTCGGGTCGCCCGGAACAACCCCGGCTGTGCGTGTTCCGCAGCCTGCGGTTCATCTACGCGCAGATAATTGACGATGCCGGCGGTAAAACGCTGGTGGCGGCCTCCAGTCAAGAAGCGGTCAAGGAAGCCGGCGGAGAAATCCGGCCCAAGACGGCATTGGCCACGGCGGTGGGTCAGTTGCTGGCGCAGCGGGCCTTGGCGCAGGGTATCAGCCGGGTGGTGTTCGACCGGGGCGGCTACAAGTATCACGGACGGGTGAAGGCTTTGGCCGAAGCCGCCCGGGAGGGAGGTCTCAAGTTTTAATGGTTAGTACGGCAAACCGGCCCCGACCGCAGCGTCCGCCCCGGGAAGTGGAAGATCCGGGCGGGTTTTCGGAGCGGGTAGTTTATACCCGCCGCATCGCCAAGGTAGTTAAAGGCGGCCGCCGGCTGCGCTTTAATGCGCTGGTAGTGGTGGGCGACGGGATGGGAAGCGTCGGCGCGGGAATGGGCAAGGCTTTGGTCATCCCCGATGCGGTGCGGAAAGGCAATGCCATCGCCCGCCGGGAATTGGTGAAAATCCCGATTAAGGGCAGCACCATTCCCCACGAAATCACCGTTAAGGTGGGGGCTTCGATTGTGGTAATCAAGCCGGCCCCGGAAGGCACCGGCATTATCGCCGCCGGGGCGATGCGGGCGATTCTGGAATTGGGCGGCGTGCGGGATGTGGTCGGCAAGTCGCTGGGTTCCCGCAATCCCATTAACACGGTGCAGGCTACACTGGAAGCCCTGCGGCGGTTGCGGGATCCGCAGGTGGAAGTGGCCCGGCGGTTGGCTGACCGGCAGCATTATCAACAACAAGCCCGTCCGCCGCGCCCGATGCCGCCGCGACAGCAAGGCCGCCCGGGGCCGGCCCGACCGGCACCAGCCCGACCTATGCCGCCGCGCCCGGCGCCGGCCCGGCAGCCCCAAGCATAGCCGGCGGCCGGATCCGGCCGGAAAAGGGACAAGGTGCAGCAATGGCCCAACTGAAAATTACCTGGACCAAGAGTTATATCGGCAAGCCGCAGAACCAGCGCAAGGTAGTGCAAGCCTTGGGCTTGCGCCGCTTGCATCACACCGTTACCGTGGGCGACACTCCGACCATCCGGGGGATGGTGAACAAGGTTGCCCATTTAGTTACGGTGGAGGAAGTAGCCGAGGGTTAGCGGCGGTGCGGCCGGCGGTAGGTAGCCGCGTAACTTGGGAACACTCTTTACCGGAAAAGGTAGCCGGGAGAACTAACCGGCCTTTCCGGGGACAAAACAGCCAGGAGCGACAACCCATTATGATGGAACACCAGATAATCCCGTCGCCGGGGGCGCGCAAGGCCCGCAAGCGGGTCGGCCGGGGCGACGCCGCCGGCCAAGGCAGCTACGGCGGCCGGGGAATGAAGGGGCAGAAGTCCCGCTCCGGCTACCGCATCCGCCCCGGTTTCGAGGGCGGTCAGTTGCCGCTGATTAAGGGTCTGCCGATGAAGCGGGGGTTCAACAACAAGTTCAAGACCCGCTTTTCCCTGGTCAAGGTGGAGGATTTGGCGGCCTTTGACGCCGGGGAGCGCATTACGCCGGATTTGCTCTACCAGCGGGGCATCCTGTCCACCCGAAAGTTTCCGGTGAAAGTTCTGGGCAACGGGGAAATGAGGCAAGCCCTGACCGTAGCCGTCCACAAGTTCACCCGTTCGGCCCGGGCCAAGATTGAGGCGGCCGGGGGAACGGCGGAGGAACTGTAGCCCTTTATGATTTCGACGGAAGCGCAAGGGGGACGGTGGCCGCGGCTAATCCAGGCCGCCATTGACGCCTTTAGTCTGCCCGACTTGAGGTCTAAAATCCTGTTCACCCTGGGGATGCTGGCGATTTATCGCTTTGTGTCCCACATTCCCATTCCGGGCATTGACACGGTCCAGCTGAACAACCTGTTCGAGAATAACCAGTTGCTGGGCTTTCTCGACCTGTTCAGCGGGGGCGCGCTGAGCCGAATGAGCATTGTGGCCCTGGGGGTCTTTCCCTACATTACGGCGTCCATCGTGATGCAGCTGCTGACCCCGGTTGTGCCGCAGTTGCAGCAGATGTCCCGGGAAGGGGAAGCCGGGCGGGCCAAAATCAACCGTATCGTCCACTGGATGACGGTGCCGATTGCCTTGGCGCAAGGGTTCGGGCAACTGGTGCTGTTGCAGCAAAGCAATGTGCTGACCAATGTGGGTTTCAGCGGAGACGCTTTGCTGCCCACTACGGCGGCGATTATCTCGATGACGGCCGGCACGATGTTTCTGGTCTGGCTGGGGGAACTGATCACGGAGCGGGGCATCGGCAACGGCATATCGCTGATTATCTTTGCCGGCATTGTGGCCGGCTTTCCGGGCTTGATTACCCAAGGGTTTCTCGACCGGCAGGATATTCTGGGCATCGGCTTTTTCGTGATTATCGGGGTGCTGATAATCGCGCTGATTGTGGTGTTCAACGAAGCGCATCGGCGCATACCGGTGCAGTACGGACGGAGCATTTTCCGGGGCGGGCGGATGTATCGGCAAAGCGGCGGTACTTACATTCCACTGCGGATTAACTCGGCGGGAATGATCCCCCTGATTTTTGCCTTTTCCATTGTCATCCTGCCCGGCACCATTGCCACTTACTTTGCCACCAACACCGGGGTGATGGGGGACATCGCCCGGTTCTTTGCCGACTTGTTCAACCCCAGTTCCTTTGTCTATTGGATTATGGTGTTCGTGCTGGTGGTGATTTTTACCTTCTTTTACACCTTGGTGGTGTTTCAGCAGCAGAACCTGGCGGAAAATTTGCAGCGCAACGGCGGCTTTGTGCTGGGCATACGGCCGGGACAGCCGACGCAGGATTACCTGAACCGGGTTATCGTGCGGATTACGACCGGCGGGGCTTTGTTCTTGGGCTTTGTCGCCATAGTGCCTTACCTGGCATCGCTGGTTACCAATGTGCAAGCCATCCAATTGAGCAGCACCAGCCTGCTGATTATGGTCGGGGTGGGACTGGATACCCTGCGGCAGCTGGAGGCGCAGCTGCTGATGCGAAACTACGAAGGATTTTTGAGATAACCTTGGCGTCGTCGTTGCGGTTAGCACTGTTCGGGCCGCCGGGAGCCGGCAAAGGCACCCAGGCCCAACTGCTCAAGGAACAACTGGATATTCCGCATCTCAGTTCGGGCGACCTGTTCCGCTACCATTTGCAGCAGAAAACCGAACTGGGATTGCAGGCAGCCGAGTATATGAACCGGGGGGCGTTAGTGCCGGATGAGGTGGTCATCGGTATTGTCCTGGACAAGGCGCTGGAGTTCGCGCCGGAGCAGGGGTTTATCCTGGACGGGTTTCCCCGGACTACGGAGCAGGCGCAAGCCTTGGCCGATGCTTTGGCGGAGAAATCCCGGGGGTTGGATACGGTAGTTTATATCAGCGTTCCGGAGGCGGAACTGGTACGGCGGCTGAGCGGACGGTTCGTCTGCCGCCAGTGTCAAGCCCCGGACAATGTGGCGGGCGCGGCGGCGGTCAATCCGCCATCCTGCGGCCAGTGCGGCGGGGAATTGTACCAACGGGAGGATGACCGGTCGGAAGCGGTGCAGCAGCGCATCGCGGTTTATCGGCGGGAATCGGCCCCGGTGCTGGACTTTTACCGGGAACGGGGACTGCTAACCGAAATATCCGGGGTCGGCCCGGTGGCGGAAATCAATCGGCTGGCTTTGGCTGCTTTGAATTTGAGCTTTGCCGATATTGACGGCTAAAGTCGGTTGCAATTACACCAATTGGGAGTAAAATAGACAAGATGAACCGCAAGCAGAGAAAAGAAACGGCCTCCAACTCGCCGTCCACCTACACCGGCGGCATTACCATCAAGTCGGCGGCGGAGATGGATGCGATGCGCCGGGCCGGGGCGGTTGTGGGCGCAACGCTGACCTTGCTGAAGCGGTCGGTGGAGCCGGGCATCACTACCCGGGAGCTGGACAACATCGCGTACCAGGAAATCATCCGGCACGGGGCCAAGCCCGCTTTCAAGGGCTACCAGGGCTTTCCCGGCTCCATCTGCGCCTCGGTGAACGAGGAAATCGTGCACGGCATCCCCGGCAAGCGGACGCTGAAGGAAGGGGACATCATCAAAATGGATGTGGGCGCCACCATCGACGGCTTTATCGGCGACGCGGCCGTGTCGGTAGCGGCCGGGGAAGTGAGCGCGGAAGCCATTGAATTGATGGAGGCTACCCGGCTCAGCCTGGAGCAGGGCATTCAGGCCGCTCAGCCGGGCAATCGCATTGGCGACATCGGGGCGGCGGTGCAGACCTACGGGGAAGGCCGGGGCTACAGCATAGTGCGGGAGTTTGTGGGGCATGGCATCGGCCGGTTCCTGCATGAGGATCCGCAGGTGCCTAACTACGGGCAGCCGGGCCGGGGGCAACTGCTCCGCGCGGGGATGTGCATTGCCATTGAGCCGATGCTGAATGTGGGCGATTGGCATACCCGGATTCTGGATGACCAGTGGACGGTAGTAACCGCCGACGGTTCCCTGTCGGCCCATTTTGAGCATACCATCGCCATTACCGAGGACGGGCCGGAGATTTTGACCAAGCATACTTAATCCGACAGAACCGGACGGCGTTGAGCCGCCGCCGGTTTCAGACCTTGACCGGAGCCAACCGCTGCAAGGAGATTTATGCCGAAAAAGGAAGCCATCGAGGTAGAGGCCAAAGTAACCGAGGCCCTGCCCAACGGGATGTTCCGGGTGGAACTGCCCAATGACCACCAGGTACTGGCCCATGTGTCCGGCAAGATTCGGATGCACTTCATCCGGGTGCTGCCGGGCGACCGGGTGCTGGTGGAGCTTTCGCCCTATGATTTGAGCCGGGGTCGGATAACCTACCGGTTCAAGTAGGGGACGGCGCAGCCGGGTTCAGGAGAAGTAGCAATGCGCGTAACCGCATCCGTCAAGCCCCGGTGCGACAAGTGCCGGGTTATCAAGCGCAAGGGAGTAGTGCGGATTATCTGCTCCAATGCGCGCCACGCTCAGCGGCAGGGTTAGCAGACCCCGGCCGGAAAGAGGAGGAGTTGGTTATGGTTCGTA
The DNA here is from genome assembly GCA_965243185.1 of Dehalococcoidia bacterium. Classification (GTDB taxonomy): domain Bacteria; phylum Chloroflexota; class Dehalococcoidia; order Lucifugimonadales; family UBA3495; genus CBDBCU01. The sequence continues at coordinate 252,813 of OZ251531.1, forward strand.
TCGCCGGCGTTGATGTACCGGACCGCAAGCGGGCGCATATCGCTCTGCGGAGCATCTTTGGCGTGGGCCCGCTGATTGCCGCCGAAATTTTGACCAAGGCGGGCATTGACCCGGAGTTGCCGCCCCGAATGAACGAACTGAGCGAGGGCCAGGTGGACCGCATCCGGGAAATCGTTGACCGGGAGTATGTAACCGAGGGCGACCTGCGCCGGGAAGTGAACCAGAACATCCGCCGGCTCATCGAAATCGGTTCCTACCGGGGACTGCGGCACCGACGCGGCTTGCCGGTGAACGGGCAGCGCACCCGCACTAATGCCCGCTCCCGCAAAGGCCCCCGCCGCACCGTAGCCGGCCGCGGCCGCCGCACCGGAGGCAAGAAGTAGCCTTTTGCCTTTGGCGATCCGGCTGCCTGTCAGCCCAAAGCAGACCAGTTAAGGAGCGTTTATGCCTAGGCCACGAACACGCCGCCGGGAACGCCGGTCAGTCCCCCAGGGGCGGGCGTACATTTACTCGACCTTTAACAACACGCTCATCAGCATCACCGACCCGGACGGGAATGTTATCGCGTCGGCCAGTGCCGGCACGGTGGGGTTCAAGGGTTCCCGCAAGGGAACGGCATTCGCCGCCCAACGGGCCGCAGAACAGGCCGCCCGCCGGGGGATGGATATGGGGATGCGGCTGATTGACGTCTACATTCGCGGCCCCGGCGCCGGACGGGAAGCCGCCATCCGCTCTTTGCAAGGGGCGGGACTGACGGTTACCAGCATTCGGGATGTGACGCCCATCCCGCACAACGGCTGCCGGCCGCCGAAACGACGGAGGGTGTAGAGAAACATGGGACGATATACGGGGCCATCCTGCCGGCAGTGCCGCCGGGCGGGGGAAAAGCTGTTCCTGAAGGGCGACCGCTGCTTTACGCCGCGTTGCGCGGTGGAACGCCGCCACGCGCCGCCGGGCGATCAGCATAACCGCCGCCGCCGGCCCTCGGACTACGGCATCCACTTGCGGGAAAAGCAGAAAGCCCGCCAGATTTACGGGGTGATGGAAGGGCAGTTCCGCCGCTATATGGCCGACGCCTTTAACACTCCGGGCATCACCGGCCTGAACCTGCTCCGCACCTTGGAGCGGCGGCTGGACAACATCGTCTATCTGCTGGGCTTTGCCGATTCCCGGAAGCAGGCGCGGCAGATGGTGCGGCACGGCCATTTCACGGTCAACGGGGTCAAGACCGACATCCCGTCCTTCCAGGTCAAGGCCGGCCAGACCATTGCCTGGAAAGAGTCGGTGAAAGGCACCGATTTCTTTCGGGAGCGCACCGACGGGATTCCCAAGCGGCCCATTCCGCCGTGGCTGTCCCTGAACGCCGTTGAGATGACCGGCCAGGTGGTTGCCCTGCCGGCGGACGAGGATTTGACCCAGGCTATCAATTCCCGGCTGATTGTCGAGTATTATTCGAGGTAGCCAGTATGCTGGAACCGTTCTCCCTTTTGCCGCCCGGCGACACCCAGGAGATACCCCGGGCCAGCATCAACGTGCTGGAAGGCGACGAGACCTACGCCCAGGTATCCCTCGGCCCCTTGCCCAAGGGTTATGCCGATACCATCGGCAACTCCCTGCGGCGCGTTCTGCTCAGTTCCATCAAGGGCAGCGCCGTCACCGAGGTGAAAATCCTCGATGTGATGCACGAATACAGCGCGATTCCGGGGGTGAAGGAGGAGGTGATGGACCTGCTCCTGAATATCAAGCGTATCCGCATCCGCTCGCCGCTGGCCCGGTCGGGCAACGGCCGCGTTGGCAAGATGCGTTTGGAAACCCAGGGGCCGGGGCCGGTGTGCGCCGGGGATATTGCCACTTCCGCCGACTTTGAGATTGTCAACCCGGAGCTGCATCTGGCAACCCTGGATGACGCCAGCATCGAACTTTCCATTGAGTTCACCGTGGAAGCCGGCAAGAAAGGCTACCAACGGGCCGAGGAAAATCAGGGGCTTTCGGTGGGCGTGTTGCCGGTGGACGCCATCTTTAACCCGGTGCAGAAAGTAACCCATCACCGCAATTCCACCCGGGTCGGCGATCAGCATGACCTGGACAACTTGGTGCTGGAGTTGTGGACGGACGGCACCATTTCCCCGGTGGACGCCCTGGCCGAAGCGGCGGATCTTTTGGTGGACGAGTTTTTCAAGTTCAAGAACCTGTCCACGGCCGGGGGCGGCCTCAGCGACCGGCAATCGCTGGCATTGTCGCCGGAGCTGTACCAGACGCCCATTGAACGGCTGGATCTGTCGGCGCGGACGCTGAACTGCCTGAAACGGGCGCACATCGCCCGGATCGGGGAAGTCATCGATATGTCCGACGAGGAACTGCTGAAAATCCGCAACTTCGGGGAGAAGTCCCTGGTGGAACTCCGTGCCAAGTTGGCGGAACGGGGCGCCGCCGCCGTAGCCGGCAGTCAACCCGGCTACATTACCCCGGCCTTGGAGCCGCCGCCATTGGAGGAACTGGAGGATGATGAGGACGATGAGGATGATGAGAGCGACTTGTTGCCGGTCGGCAGCGTAGCCACGGCCGCCGGGATGATGGGTATGGGCGGAACTTTCGCCCCGGTTCCCGGCGGATTGCCCGGGGACGGGGACTATGCTGACTTCTTGGCGGAAACGGACGATGATGCCGACGACGAGGATGAGGAGGATTAACCCATGGCATCCCACCGCGTAGCCGGCCGCAAGCTCAGCCGGTACAAAGACCAGCGCAAGGCCCTGCTGCGGGGCTTGACCAGCGAGTTGATTCGCCACGAGCGCATCACTACCACGCTGGCCAAGGCCAAGGAAACCCGCATTGTGGCGGAAAAGCTGATTACCCATGGCAAGAAAGGCAATCTGCATCACCGCCGGCTGGCGTTGAGTCAGGTGCCGAACAAGCAGACGGTCAAGAAGGTGTTTGACGAACTGGCGCCGCGCTACAGCGAGCGGCCCGGCGGTTATACCCGCATCGTCAAACTGGGGCCGCGTCAGGGCGACGGGGCAGAGATGGCCGTCATCGAGTTGGTCTAGGGGCGGGACATCAGTCAACCCGACTTGGTGGACAACAGCCAACAACGCCGTATGGCTTTGGTGGTCGAGTATGAAGGCGGCAATTACGCCGGATTTCAGCTCCAAGTCCACCAGCCGACGGTGCAAGGAGAAATCGAAAGGGCGATAAACCGACTGACCGGGGAAACGGTACGCATCCGGGCGGCCAGCCGCACCGACGCCGGGGCTAACGCCTTGGGGCAAGTGGTGGACTTTCCAACCGTCAGCCGGCATCCGGCGGATACCTTTCTCAAGGCATTGAACTACTATCTGCCCACGGATATTCGGGTGCAGCAGGCTTTTGAGATGACGCCGGATTTTCACTCCCGGCGGGATGCGGTCAGTCGGATTTACCGCTATCAAATCCTGAACCGGGCGGCTCCCCCCGCCTTGCGGCGGCGGGAATGGCACTGGATACGGGAAGGCTTAACAGTAGAAAGGATGAACCGGGCGGCGCAGGATTTGGTGGGCGTCCACGATTTCCGCCCCTTGGCCTCGGGGCATCCCCCGGACAAAAGCGCAGTGCGGCAAGTCTATCGGTGGGAAGTAGCCGGGGAAGGCGCGGAAGTGGTTATCCACTGCGAAGGCAGCGGCTTTCTGCGGCAGCAGATACGCCGGGCCAACGCCATCTTGGTGGAAATCGGCAAGGGCAACTGGCCGGTGGATACTCTGCAACGGCTTTTGGCCGGGGCGGACACTCCCGAAGCTGCCGGCAACTGGCCGGTACTGCCGGCTTACGGGTTGTGCCTGGTGCAGGTAACCTATTCGGATTTTGGGGCAAAGGTAAAAGCGCGATGAAACGAACCAGTACCTACTTTCCCAAGAGCGGGGAAGTTCCGCAGCGGTGGCGGCTGATTGACGCCACCGGGCAGCCTTTGGGCCGCTTGGCCCGCAATGTGGCGGTGGCCCTGCAAGGGAAAGACCGGCCCGACTACACGCCGCACGTCCTCACCGGCGACCATGTGGTGGTGGTAAATATGGACCAGGTGCGGGTTACCGGCCACAAGCTGCTGCAAAAGACCTACTACCGGCACAGCGGCTATGTGGGCAACCTGAAGTCCTTTATCCTGCGGGATTTGCTGGCCGACCATCCCGACCGGGTGCTGCAACTGGCGGTGAAAGGGATGTTGCCGCGCAACAAGTTGGGGCGGGAGATGCTGAAACGGCTGAAGGTTTATGCCGGCGACCAACACCCGCACCAAGCCCAGTTGGGGCAACTGAATACGGAACAGGAGGGTTAGACCGCTTTGGTGCAGTCGGAGACGCAGCAGCAGTATTTCTACGGAACCGGGAAGCGCAAGACCGCCATCGCCAAGGTGCGGATTTACCCCAGCGATGACCGGGTGGCGACGGTCAACGACAAGCCGCTGGAGCAGTATTTCAACTGGCTGCCCTGGCAAACCACGGTTAACGAACCCTTTGCGGTAACGAACACCGGCGGCCAGTTCCGGCTGGTGGCTAAAGTCCAGGGCGGCGGCGTCAACGCCCAAGCCGAAGCCATCCGGCACGGCATCGCCCGGGCCCTGATTGTCTATGACGGGGAGCTGAAAGCCACCCTGCGGCGGCACGGGCTGGTGACGCGGGATTCCCGCATCAAGGAAAGCAAGAAGTACGGGCTGAAACGGGCCCGGCGCGCCCCGCAATACACCAAGCGGTAGCCGCGAATTCCGCCAGATTCTTTTAGCGTCGGCAAAGTTTTACCGGGACGGTTCCGTGGAACCGTCCCGGTTTTGCTATCGTCCATTGGCAACAGGGAAAGGGCGTTCACAGCAACCCGCCAATGGTCAGCCAGTAAAAGATGATGTAGGCTCCGGCCAGCACCATCAGCCACGCGCCGATGGGGTGAATGTAAGGCAAGGCGCGGCGCAGAAACCGCACCATCGCCCCCTTGAATAGCGCCATTCCCAAAGTCAAGACCATTATCACCAAGCCCATACCCAAGGCAAAGAGGACGAAGTTGAGCAGGATGTTGAGAAAGCCGATATTGGCGGCGCTGACGCCCAACACCGCCAGAAAGATGGGCAAAGTGCAACTGAGCGACGCCACGCCGTAGCTGACGCCAAAGAGAAAATAGCCGCGGATGCCTACTTCCGTTGGCTCGCCGATACGGGCGGCGGCCCGGGCGGCCACTCCGGTATAGAGCTTGCCGCCGCTGACCAGCCAAGCCCCGGCTACTGCCAGCAAGATGCCTACGGCCAGTCCGAACCAGGGCAGCGCCCGGGCGATAAAAGACGCCCCCGCTCCGATAAGGGCGCCGGCTACGCCGAAAAGCAGGACAAAGCCGGCGGTAACAACCAATCCCACCAACAAAGCTCGGGGCAATTGGCGGAAAAATCCGGCGGAACCGGCCGCTGCGCCGCCGCCCAAATACAAGCCCAAGTAAGCCGGCAGCAGCGCAAAGCCGCAAGGATTGACCGCCGATGCCATCCCGGCGGCCAGAGCAAAGACCGCGGAGACGCCATACAAGCCGCCCAAGAAGTTAGCCGACCGGCCAGCCAGCAATTCGACAAAGTGGTTGACCGCGTCAATGTCGGTGTCGCTGCCCAGAGTCCGCGCGCCAACTACCGCCAGGATAATGGCGGCGGCGGCAACAAGGATGGTGATGAGGTAGGGGCGGCGGGAAGGTTGGGGGGCGGTTTGCATCGTTACACCCCCAAATACTCCGCCGCCGCATCGAGCAGTTGGGTTACCCGCTCCGGGGATTCGGCTTCGCAGTAGATGCGGAGCAGGGGTTCAGTGCCGGAAAATCGGGCGGCCAGCCATGCCCTGTCGAAAAAGAGCCGCCGTCCGTCGATTTCATCGGCGGCGCGCACCGGCAATCCAGCCAGTTGGGTTAAAGCGCTGCCCTGCAAACGGGCTTGGATGTTCTGCCGGGCGGCCGGGTCAAAGGCAATATCCCGCCGCTGGTAGTAGTGGGGGCCAACTTGGGCAAAGAGCTGCTGCACCAGTTGGGACGGGGTTTTGCCGGTTTTTGCCATATATTCCAGTAGATACAGGCCGCTGAGGATGCCGTCTCGCTCCGGGATGTGGCCGCGGAAGGCAAAACCGCCGCTTTCCTCGCCGCCCATCAGTCCGTCCACTGCCGAAAATTGCGGGCCGATATTCTTGAAACCCACCGGCATTTCATCGACCGGGACGCCAAACTTCTCCCCCAACTTGTTCAACATCATCGAGGAAGTAACGCCCTTGACCAACGGGCCGCGCTGCCCCTTATGCTCCAGCAGATAAAGAGCCAGCAGGGAAAAGACTTCCAGGGTGCTGACAAAACGCCCCTGTTCATCAACCAGTCCCACCCGGTCGGCGTCGCCGTCCAAAGCAATGCCGACCGACGCCCCTTGCGCCGGCACTTGCGCCATCAACCCGGCCAGGTTATGGGCAATAGGCTCGGGCTGTTCCATTCCGGGGAAAGCCGGATTGCGGTATCCGTTCAGTTCGGTAACGGCAGTAGTGCCGCCAGCCAGGAAAGCCGGCAAGTAGCCGGCGCCGGCCCCAAACATTGCATCCACTAGTATCTTGAATCCAGCGGTGCGGATGGCGGCCAAGTCAATCAGGGCGGCGATGCGCTCCCGATAGGGCGGGTCAGGGTCAAAGTCAACTATCAATCCCTGCCGGCGGCCTTCCGCCAGAGATACCGTTACCGGCAGGCCGGCGGCGGAGATATGGGCTTCGAGGCGGTCGGTGATTTCCTGAGTGGCGCTGCCGGCATATTCGGGTTTGAACTTGAATCCGTTCCAGTGGCCGGGGTTGTGGCTGGCGGTGATGATGGCCGCCCCGGCCGCCTGCCGGGCCAGGACATTGAAACTGACCACCGGCGTAGGGGCGGCCAGGTCGCAGAGGTAAGCGCGGATGCCGTTGCCGGCGCAGACCGCCGCCACGGTTTCGGCAAACTCCCGGGAGAGAAAGCGGGTATCGTAGCCGACAACCAGCCCTTGCCCGGCTTGCCCGGTACCCCGCAGGTAGTCGGCCAAGCCTTGGGCGCAGCGGGCGACATTGGCAAAGGTAAAATCCTCGGCAATGATCGCCCGCCAGCCATCGGTGCCAAACTTAATGGCGGCAGTCATAGGTCTCCTTTGGCCTTATGCTACGGCAGGGGCGGCTAGATGCCGGATTTTTGCCGTAGCAGGTCAGCCTTGTCGGTGCGCTCCCAAGGCAAATCCAGGTCGTTGCGCCCGAAGTGGCCGTAGGCGGCGGTGCGGCGATAGATGGGCCGGCGCAGGTTCAGGTCTTCGATGATGGCCCCGGGGCGCAGGTCAAAGTTTTCCTGCACCAGCTCCTCGATGCGGTCATTATCCAAGTGGTTGGTGTCAAAGGTTTCCACAGAGACGGAGATGGGGTCGGCAACGCCGATGGCGTAGGAAACGATGACTTCTACCCGGTCGGCAAGGCCGGCGGCCACCAGATTTTTGGCAACATAGCGGGCGGCGTAGGCCCCGGAGCGGTCAACCTTCGTGGGGTCTTTGCCGGAAAAAGCGCCGCCGCCGTGACGGGCAATGCCGCCGTAAGTGTCCACCAGAATTTTGCGCCCGGTCAAGCCGGTATCCCCCTGGGGGCCGCCGACCACGAACCAGCCGCTGGGGTTGACGAAAATGTTGGTATCGGCGTCCATCAAATCGCCGGCAATGGGCTTGATGACCTGCTGTTTGATGTCGTGCCGCAGCTGCTGATTGAAAGCGTCCCGGTTGGCGTGGTCATCGTGCTGGGTGCTGATGACTACAGCGTCAACCCGGTAGGGCTTGCCGTGCCGGTACTCCACCGTAACCTGGGACTTCCCGTCGGGGCCGAGGTAAGGCAGGAGGCCCTCTTTGCGGACCGTGGCCAACTGCTCGACCAAGCGGTGGGAGAGGTCGACGGTCAGGGGCATCAGAGCGTCGGTTTCGTTGCAGGCAAAGCCGACCATCATCCCCTGGTCGCCGGCGCCGGTAGCCCGGCGGGCGTCAGCGGCGGCCGAATCGTCATCCCGGTGTTCGAGGGCGGTAGTAACGCCGCCGCTGATGTCCGGGGACTGCTTGCTGACATGGGCGACCACGCCACAGGAATTGCCGTCCAAGCCGTACTTGACATCGGTATAGCCAATGTCCTGCATCACCTGGCGGGCGATTTCGTTAAAGTCCAGTTCCGAGGCGGTGGTAATTTCCCCGGTAACCATTATCAGGTTCTTGGTAGCAACCGTTTCGCAGGCGACCCGGCTGCCGCGGTCGCCGGAAAGAGCGGCGTCGAGGACAGCATCGGAAATCTGGTCGCAGAGCTTGTCCGGGTGGCCTTCCGTTACCGACTCGGAAGTCAGCAGATACTTGGGCGAAACCATAAACTGAATGGGCATGGGTTTGTTCCTCCTTATTGCTGCGGCGGCGGGCCGGGGGCGTTGACCGCAAAGTTTGAGCCGGCCCGCCGCGCCGGTTGGCGGCTGGGACAAGGCAAGGGCTAAGTGCCTTCCTCCCAACTTTCCTGATACCGCTGCTGGTCGGCGGTGAGGGCGTCGATGTGAATGCCCATCGACTCCAGCTTGAGCCGGCCCACTTCCTGGTCCGTTTCCGTGGGGACGACATAGACGCCCGGCGTCAGATTGCCCTGATTTTTGACCAGATACTCGACGCTGAGGGCTTGGTTGGCAAAGCTCATATCCATCACGGCAGAGGGATGGCCTTCAGCGGCCGCCAGGTTAATCAGCCGGCCCTCGCCCAAGAGGTAGAGCCGCCGCCCGTCTTTAGTGGTGTATTCCTCGACAAAGGGGCGGACTTCCCGGTGGCTGGTGGACATTGCTTCGAGGGCGGGGATGTCGATTTCGACATTGAAATGGCCGCTGTTGGCAATCAGCGCGCCATCCGGCATTGCCGCCATGTGGTCGCCGCTGATGGTGTGGCGGCCGCCGGTAACGGTGATAAAGACTTCGCCAACCTGCGCCGCTTCCAGTCCGGGCATTACGGTGAAACCGTCCATCACGGCTTCGAGGGCGCGGACGGCGTTGACTTCGGTAACGATGACATGAGCGCCGAGGCCGCGGGCCCGGGAAGCCACGCCGCGGCCGCACCAGCCATAGCCGCCGACTACTACCTTGCGGCCAGCCCAAAGGATGTTGGTGGCCCGGGTGATGCCGTCCAGAGTGCTTTGCCCGGTGCCATAGCGGTTGTCAAAGAAATGCTTGGTTTCGGCTTCGTTGACGGCAATGATGGGGTAGCGGAGCGCGCCGTCCGCAGCCATCGCGTTCAAGCGGATGACGCCGGTGGTAGTTTCCTCAGTGCCGCCCAACACCGTGGGCAGCAGTTCGGCGCGGCCGCGGTGGAGCATACTCACCAGGTCAGCGCCATCGTCCATCGTGTATTGGGGCTGGCAGTCCAGCACCGCGCTGAGGTGTTGGTAGTAGGTTTCGTTGTCCTCGCCCTTGATGGAGTAGGTCGGGATGCCGTACTCCCTGACCAATGCGGCGGCTACTTCGTCCTGGGTGCTGAGGGGATTGCTGGCGCAGAGGGACAGGTCAGCACCGCCGTCCCGGAGGGTAATCGCCAGGTTGGCGGTTTCAGTGGTTACATGGAGGCAGGCGGCCATACGCAGCCCCTGCAAGGGTTTTTCGCGGGCAAAGCGTTCCCGGATAATGCGGAGAACGCCCATCTCCCGCTCGGCCCACTGGATACGATTTACTCCGTCTTTAGCCAGGGACAAGTCCCTGACATCGCCCTGGGTACTTTGAACAGCCAAAAGGTAACTCCTTAGGTTTTGATTTAGCGCGGCCTCAAGCCGTCCGGCCAGTCCGGGCAAAGGGATGGGATTAGGCGTCGGCCCCGTAGGAAGTGGGATGACCGGCGGCAATCCAGGCCGGGGTACCGTCCTCGATGTTGTAGAGGTTTTCGGTATCGTAGCCCATCGAGAAGGCTACTTCGCAAGCCAAGCCGCTACGGACGCCCATGGCGCAGATGAACAGCAGACGCTTGTCCCGGGGGACTTCGTCGATGCGGTCCGCCAAGTCGTCGATGGGAATGTGCTTGGCCCCGCTGATATGGCCGGTGACCCATTCGTCATCCCGGCGGACATCAACGACCACGGTGCCGTCGGTATCGGCGTCGCGGATGGAACGGGCTTCGTCGGAATCGACCCGGTAGTAGGGTTCGCCGGGTTCCTGTCTGGGCATTTTGCATTGCCTCCTTGCTGAAAGTTGCTCGACCTTTGTTCTGGATTCCCGCTGGCGCGGGAATGACGGTGCCTACTGGATTCCCGTTGGCTGGGAATAGCGGGTTAAGGGATTAGTTCAGGTACTTGCCGACCAAGGGCGACAGTTTCTCCTTTACTTCCGGGGGGATGACTTCCGGGTTGGTAATGATGGCGTCTTTGAGGGCGGAGCCGCAGCCGCAGCCGGCCGGTTCGCCCAAGCGGGGAAGGACCCGGCGCAACATTTCCCGGGAGTTGGATACATTTTTCAGCAGGTTCTGCACCACCATTTCCACGGTTACGGTTTCCTCGGATTCGTGCCAGCAATCATAGTCGGTAATCCAAGCCATTGTCGCATAGCACATTTCGGCTTCCCGGGCCAGCTTGGCTTCGGGAAGGGCGGTCATCCCGATAATGTCCGCGCCCCAGGAACGGTACATAAAGGATTCGGCTTTAGTGGAAAAGGCCGGCCCTTCCATCACCACCATAGTTCCCCCGGAGTGGTTGACAATGCCGAGTTCACTGGCGGCGGCGGCGATAACCGCGCTGCTGCCGGGGCAAAAGGGTTCGGCAAAGCCGATATGGGCGACGATGCCGGAGTCAAAAAAGGTGCTGACCCGGCGGCGGGTGCGGTCGATAAGTTGGTCGGGTATCACCAGGTCCAAGGGGGCAAAATCCTCTTTCAGACTGCCCACCGCGCTGACCGAAATGAGCCGTTGGACGCCCAAAGTTTTCAGGGCATAGATGTTAGCGCGTACCGGAATGGCGGTGGGATTGAGGCGATGGCCGCGGCCGTGGCGCGGCAGAAAGGCAACCCGGGTATTCTCGAGAGTACCAACGACGATGGCATCGCTGGGTTTGCCAAAGGGGGTATTCAGTTCGAGGCGGCGGACGGCGGACAAGCCCTCGAGGTCATAAAGGCCGCTGCCGCCGATAACGCCGATAGTTGCGGTCTGGTCCGTCATTTATGCCCCCGACAAAGCCGGTATCTGTTCCGGCAAGTAGTGGTTGGCGCGAAATACCCGGTTGACAACCTGCCCCTCAGCATCGGCATAGAAGTAGGGATTGATATATTCCCAAACCACTTGGCCGTCCGGAGTTACTTGAAACATCCGCCCGAACATACCCTCAGTTATCAGGGTGTTGCCGTTGGGCAGGCGGCGGGCGCCGGAAATGTAGGGGCTAAAAAAGTTGTAGGGCGGAGAGTCCTGGTAACTCCAGACGATTTCGTTGGTCGCCGGGTTGACCTCGATAACCCGGGAAAAGGGCAATCCGGTATGGCGGCGGTGAGAGCCGTTATCGTAAATCAGGATGTTGCCGTTGGGCAAAAGGCTGGGGTCGTGCTGCTGGGCCAGAACGGTATCGCCCAACTGCCAGACAATATCCCCGGATTTCTGATCAATGATGCCGACGGTGGAGATGTTGCGGAAACTGAACAGCACCCGGTCATCGGGCAAGGGGGCGACGGTGTTGCCGTGGCTCCATTCGTCGCGTAAGTCGTTAAAGGTAAGGATATGGATTGCCGGGTCGAGATGTTCGGCGGCGCGCCATTCCCAAATGCGGTTGCCATCCTGATCCACTTCGACAATGACATCAGCCCACATCCCTTCGGCATCAGTGCCGGGGACACCGCCCTTGACTTGGGCGGCCTGCTGCGGGTTCATCAATTCCACGGTCAGATAGATAGCGCCGCCGTTGTCAGTCCGGCGGGCGTCGTGGTGGTGTTCCGGGTCGCAGTGTTCCCAAAGGATGTTGCCGTCCCAATCCACTTCCAGCATCACGCCGCCCTTAAAGCGTTTCCAGGAGGGAAAGCGTTCCCAAGTGTCATCCCGGGTCTTGCCGCCGTAAAAGAGATTGCCGTTGGGCAGCAGATAGCCGTACAAGCCCGGCGGATGGGGCAACTGCCACTGGTGGACTTCGTTGCCGTGCCAGTCCAGCAGATAGACCTGGCCGCTGCCGCTCATGGGGGCATAGACCACATAGCCGGGGCAAACCCGGGCTTCGTCGAGGGCGGTCAAGCCGGTTTGCGCCATCCGGCGGCGGGTTTGCGGGTCGAGGTTCGACATTCAGGCTCCTTTGGCGGCCGTGGGACGGCGGCCGGGTATTTGCTATGGGCTAGGCGGCGGCGTTGACCGCCAAGTTGAGACTTTCCAGATAAGGCGGGCGGGCTACGGCGTTTTCGGTGATGATGGCGCTGATGTAGCGATGGGGAGTGACATCAAAGGCCGGATTCAAGGCGGCTACGCCCACCGGAGCGGTAGGCTGGCCCTGGAAATGGGTAACTTCGGCGGCCGGGCGTTCCTCGATGGCAATTTCATCCCCGGCGGCCAAGGCCAGGTCAACGGTGCTGGTGGGGGCGGCTACATAGAAAGGAATGTTGTTTTCCTTGGCCAAGACAGCCAAGGCGTAAGTGCCGATTTTGTTGGCGGTATCGCCGTTGGCGGCGATGCGGTCGGCGCCGGTGATGACGCAGCTGATTGCGCCGCGCTGCATCAGGATGCCGGCGGCGGAATCGACAATCAGCGTGGACGGGATGCCCAACTGCTGAAACTCCCAAGCGGTAAGGCGCGCCCCTTGCAGGAAGGGGCGGGTTTCGGTGTTGAAAACCTGGAAACGGCGGCCGGATTCCCAACCGGCGCGGATGACGCCCAAGGCGGTGCCAAAGGCGGAAGTAGCCAAGGCGCCGGTGTTGCAGTGGGTCAATACAGAGCCGCCATCGGGCATCAGGGCTTTGCCGAAATCGCCCATCCGCCGGTTGATGTCCGCATCCTCCTGCTGAATCAGGCGGGCTTCGGCTTCGAGCCGCGCCCGGATTTGTCCCAAATCGGGGGTTGCGGCGGCGGCTTGGGCGGCGACTTGGAGCATACGGCGCACGGCCCAGTGCAGGTTGACGGCGGTAGGGCGGGCGGCGTTGATGATTTCGGCGGCCGCTTGCAAATCGGCAAGAAAGGCGGCCGGGTCAGCCGCCGGCAGTTCCCGGGCAGCCATTACTACGGCATAGGCGGCAGTAACGCCAATGGCCGGAGCGCCGCGCACCTGCATATCGCGGATGGCGGCTACCGCATCCCGGTAGTCGGTCAACTCCAGGGTAATCTGCTCCAGAGGGAGGCGGGTCTGGTCGAGGAGGCGGAGGACGCCATCCTGCCACTGGATCGGATATATTTCGTTCAAGGCAATGTTTCCTGCAATAGGGTAAGGGGCGGGCAATAAAAAAGCTTCTCCAGGGAGAGAAGCACAGGTTGAACTGTAACTCCCTCATCTTTCGTCTCCCGTTACAACGGGGGAGACGCCGGATTTAGCACCTTGCCGGGTCAGCGGCGGTTAAGCTGCCGGCCGGGGCGGTTGCCTGGCTTCGTCGGGCCGTTCCCTCTGCCGTTCTGGATAAGGGTTCCAGATAGGGGTATTCGGTTTTTAAGGGTTGCCGGGGTTAATAATAACGAATGATGGGGCGGGTGTCAAATGGGGGGATGGGCTTTGGCACTGTCGCATCCTGAATCCGTTTCAGCCCCGCTTTTCAATTGCCGAGTCCCGCCCCGTTTTTACTGCTCCATGTGATACTTCAGGATTAGCGGGAGATGTTGGGGCAGCTGGGATACGCTGAGGGCATAGTCGCAGTGGCGATGCAACTGGGCCAGGTCTTGCGAGCGGGACAGCCAACCGCCGCCATCGACGACATTCACATACTGGACGGCGGGACTGTTCTGGTTGGTGCGGAGGCCATTGTAGCGTTTTACATCGGCGTACATCTTTTCCTGCTCCCGGGCCCGCTGGCTTTGGGCTGAGGAAGTAGTGAGATTGTAAGAGGCCATAATGAGGATGCGCGGCAACACCAGCTCCGGCACTACCACGTCGACTTCCTTATCATCGACAAAGCTGACCTGCCCTTTTTGGTACTTGTATCCGGCTTGAGTAACCAGGTCGCTGATGGCTTTCTCGACGGCCAAGCCGGAGCTGGTGTTGTATTGAGCTTGCAAGCTATGGTGAATCTCCCGGGAAATACTGCTCTCAATCAAATTGAGAAAGTCGGCGGGCAGTCGCAGGCGTTCCCGGATGTACCACGGTACTTGCGGGGCCGAGTCGGGGTTGATTAGAAACTCAGCGATCGCTTTAGTGGCGGTTGCCGATTTCCGCCTTTCGTTCCAAGTGGCTTGGCCGGGACATAATGCCAAGCACACCCGATCCATCACTTCCAAAGAGCCGGCACTGGTGGCAAGGAGCAGCTTTAGCCGTTGCTCGTATTCTTTAGCCGTGCTGACCGCCAAGAGGTCAATAATATCGGCGTCCGTACCGGGTTCCCCTTTATTGACTTGGGTAACAAACTCGGTGGCGTAGGCGATCCGGCTTTCTTTTGCCTCCTGGATTTCTTTCTCGACGCTCGGAAAAGTCAAGAAAACGCTCATCCCGGCGCGGAGTTGGGCGAGGATGAGCTTAGCGGGCGGGTTTGCGGCTTGCAAGGTGTTCCTCCCGGATGTCTTTGTCGCGGATGGAAACGATTTTGCCCAAGTGCAGGGAAACATAGGCGCTGCCAATGGTAACGGCGCGGGCTTGATCGAGTTTGGTTTGGGCTACTTCCTGATAGTGGCGGTCAATTTCGGCGCCGATATACTGGCGTCCCATCTGTTTCGCGGCGACCGCCGCGGAGCCGCCGCCGCAAAAGGGGTCAACTATGATGTCGCCGGCGTCGGTGGACATCAGGATTAGCCGTTCAATCAGATGGACGGGCAATTGGCAAGGATGGGCGGCGATGCGCTTGCTGGCGTGGCGGACGCGATGAATGTCATCCCAAACATCGCTGATTTGGGTACCGAAAGGATGCCGCATATATTCCTTGCCGCCGTAGTCTTTCGCATAGGCTTGGCACTCCCGGCACTGCCGATGGGGGGCGCGGACATCGTAAAACTTGGCGTTATTCCGCCCTTTGGTATAGAACAGGATACCGTAGTGGGCGGGCTGAAGGGTTTTCCCCAAGGGCTTGCCCCCGGAGTTCCACGCTATCCAGTGCCGGAAGTCCAGCAGTTCGTTGAGGATAGCCGAGGAGTAGGTCAGGAGCTTGGGGATGTTGTAAAGAAACAAGGCGCCGCCGGGAGTCAGTATGCGGCTGGCTGCGGTCAGCCAATCCCGGGTCCAGTCCAGGTACTGGTTCAGGGGCAGCTTGTCCTTATAGGACTCGTACTTCTTATCCAAGTTAAAGGGCGGGTCGGCAAAGACCATCTGCGCGCAGCCGGAGGGCAGTTGCTCCATCAGGGTAAGGCAGTCCTCGAGATTTACCCGGTTAAGAACCGCGTCGAGGTACCAGGTCGGGGAGGAATCCGTCTCGACTATTCGGGGTTCCTCGATAACAGATAGTACCATTTGGCTGCCTCGCGTTCAGGGTTGCTTGGCTATAGAACTAACTTGCTATAGCCGGCATTACTCTAAATAATGAATGGGGTGATGTCAAGGGTTTAGCAGTGCGGAAACGGGATAACCGGGCAATTTGACAGGATTGGCAGGGGGCAAACATAATAGCCGCATCATGATGGCTAACAGCTATGAATTTTCCCCGGATACCCTGCCCCGGTTTGCCGACTGGTATGAGTTGACGATGGGGCAGGCTTATTTTGAGCGGGGGATGTTCGGGACGGGGGTGTTCAGCCTGTTGGTCCGCAACTTGCCGGCGAACCGGGGGTATCTGGTTTGCGCGGGGTTGGAGGAGGGGCTGGAGTTTCTGGAGAACTGGCATTTCGGGCCGGAGAGCATTGACTATCTGCGGGGGACGGGGCTGTTCCGGGGGGAGTTTCTGGAGTATCTGGCGGGGCTGCGCTTTAGCGGCAGGGTGCGGGCGTTGGCTGAGGGGCGGCTTTACTTTGGCAATGGGCCGATTTTGGAAGTAACGGCGCCGGTTATTGAGGGGCAACTGGTCGAGACCTGGCTGATTAACCGGCTGAACTTTCAGAGTTTGCAGGCCACGATCGCCGCCCGGTGTGTGGACGCGGCCGAGGGGCGGGTCGTGTCGGACTTCGGGGCGCGGCGGGCGCCGGGATTGGAGGCGGCGTTGACGATGGCCCGGGGCGGTTACATTGCCGGGTTTCAGTCCACCAGCAATGTATTGGCGGCGCAACGGTACGGGATACCGCCGGCCGGCACGATGGCTCATTCCTACATCACCGCCTTTCCCAACGAAATTGACGCTTTCCGGGCTTACGCCGCTACCTTTCCGCAGCGCACTATTCTGCTATTGGATACCTATGACACCATTGCCGGGGCGCATAATGCCGCCATTGTGGGGCAGGAAATGGCGGCGGCCGGGCAGCGGCTGGCCGGGGTGCGGCTGGATTCCGGGGATTATGGGCAATTGAGCCGGCGGGTGCGGGGGATTTTGGATAATGCCGGGTTGGATTATACGCAAATCGTGGTCAGCGGCGGGTTGGATGAGTACGCTATTGAGGAACTGGTAGCCGGCGGCGCGCCCATTGACCTATTCGGGGTGGGAACGAAGGTCAGCGTGGCCGGGGATGCGCCTTATACCGATCTGGCGTATAAGCTGGTAAGCTACGATGGGGAGCCGGTGATGAAACTGAGTCCGGGCAAGGTATCGCCGCCGGGGGCCAAGCAGGTGTATCGGGTAAGGGATGCAGCCGGTCAATTCGAGCGGGATATTGTGGCGTTGGATACGGAACGGCTGCCGGGCGGAGAGCCGCTACTGGAAACGGTGATGATTGACGGGCGGCGCACCCGGCCGGCGCCTAGTTTGTCGGAAATACGGGAACGGTTCAACCGGGATTTCGGGCAGCTGCCGGAGCATTACCGGCGATTGCGGCGGCCGCCGCGCTACCCGGTAGCGTTCAGTCCCGCCCTGCAACGGCTGACTAACCGGGTGCAGGGCAATCTGTTGGAAAAGTTGGAGAGTCCCCAGGAGTAAGCGGATGAAAATGGCGGTGTGCGTCAAGTATGTGCCGGTGATGTCCCGCATCACCTTTGACTACGAAAGCAAGACCATCAACCGGGAAGGGGTGCCGTCGGAGGTGAATCCTTTTGATGTATTGGGCTTGGTGCGGGCGGTGGAGTTGAAATCGGAGACGGGGGATGAAGTGGTAGCCCTGTCGATGGGGCCGCCGCAAGCGGCCGAGGGGCTGACGACCTGCCTGGCCCTGGGGGCGGACCGGGCGGTACTGCTGAGCGACCGGGCGTTGGCCGGTTCGGATACGCTGGCGACGGCGCGGGCGTTGAGTTTGGCGTTGGCACGGGAAAAGCCGGATTTGATTGTCTGCGGGCGGAACAGCGCGGATGCCGAAACCGGGCAAGTGGGGCCGGAATTGGCGGAACTGCTGGACATCCCGCACATCAGCCAGGTTCGGAAATTGGAGTATCAAGCCGAGAGCAAGCGGATAGTAGCCGAGCGGATAACGGACGAGGGGTATCAGGTTATCGAGTGCGACTTGCCGGCGTTGGTGTGCGTTACGGAGGGAGTGGCGGCGGAAACTTTTGCCAATCGGGAGCAGATGGCGGCGGCCCGGGAGAAACCGGTCGAGGAGTTGACTTGCGCCCAGCTTTCCAGTGATTTGGCGCAGTTCGGGCTGGCCGGTTCGCCGACTTGGGTGGCGGATATTCGGCTGGTGGAGCCGACGCGGCAGGGGCTGCTGATTGAGGGGGAAAGCCCGGCAGCGGCGGCGGCACAGGCGGCGCAAGTAGTGCGGGAACGGTTGGAAGCATTGCAAGGGGAGCCGGGGGCTGAACGGCGGCCGGTTGGCGGGGGCGGGGGAATTCGCTATCCGGGGAGCCGGGAAGGAAGTATCTGGGTGGTAGCGGAAAGGGCTGGCGGCGGGCTGCGGCGGGTAACTTTGGAATTGTTGGGCAAGGCCCGGGAGTTGGCGGGGACTACCCATAGCGAAGTGGCGGCGGTACTGATAGGAGATGCGGCTCCGGAACTTGTCCGGGAGTTGGCGGCTTATGGGGCGGACCGGATTTTGACGCTGGACAATAGCGGTTTGGGGCCGGTGTGCAGCCGGGGCGTGGCGGCGGCTTTGGCGGCAGCGATGGATGCGGCGCAGCCCTATGCGGTATTGTTGGCGGCGACGGCGGACGGGCGGGATTTGGCGTCGCGGAGCGCCGCCCGGTTGGGGTTGGGATTGACCGGGGATGCTATCGACTTGGAGATTGATGAGGAGGGGCGGCTGGTACAGTTGAAGCCGGCGTTGGGGGGGAATGTCATCGCGCCGATTTTGTCAAAGACTTTGCCCAACCTGGTTACGCTACGGCCGGGGGTATTGACGCCTATGGAGCCGGATTATGGGGCAACGGCGGCAGGGGAGGTTTTGGCGGCGCCGGCGTTTGCGGGGGCGGACATCCGGCTGCGGGAAAGCCATTATCAGGAGGATAGCGGGGGGATTGAACTGGCACAGGCGCGGGTAGTGCTGGGGGTAGGTATGGGAATTGGCGGGCCGGAGAGTTTGCCGGAAGTGCGGGAGTTAGCGGCGGGAATGGGGGCGGTACTGGCGACGACGCGGAATGTGGTACACGCCGGTTGGCTGCCACATCAGGTACAGGTGGGCATCAGCGGGCGGGCGATTGCGCCGCCGGTGTATCTGGCGGTGGGGATCCGGGGGGTGTTCGACCATACTGTGGGAGTGCAGAAGGCGGGGGTGATTGTGGCGGTGAATACGAACCGGCGGCATCCGATATTCCGGGCGGCGGACTGCGGGATAGTGGGGGATTGGCGGGAGTATCTGCCGGCGTTGGCGGCGGCGTTGCGGCCGGTTTTGGCGGAGTTCGAGTAGGCGGGGGATGCCGGAATAGGCGGAAACCGCGGCCGCGGTTTCCGCCGTGTCGGGAGGCGGTTGGCAAGGCTGGTCTTTAGGGTTGCCTGCGTCAGGGGGAACAGCGGCGTACATCCAGCACGACGTTTCCCGACCAGACTGCCGAGGACGATAGCGAGACCTTGAATTGGCTGCTACGCCGGTTGGGTATGGTTGCCCTTGCGGCGCGTGGCCCAGTTTTGCTACCGTTGGTTGACCGACCTCCAGTCAACCTAGCACCAACTCTTACGGCTATTGAGATTTGCCGTTTCCCAAGTCTTGGGGATAGGGGGCCTTAATCCCGTTTCCCCGTGGGGGTAATGGAGTAGGGGCGCCCGCAAGCCGGGTGAGGGTTTGCGGGGCCCACCTCGCGAAGTGGGCTTGTAGGCAACGGTAAGCTAGCGAAACGTTAAGACCCTGCGTCCAGGGGCCCGGTTAACCGTGACGATTATTATTATGGGGGATGGTTTGGCTGTTTGTCAAGTGGTTGAGGGAATGAATTTTCGGATTGATTTTGAGATTGGGGTTCTGGATTCCCACTTTCGTGGGAAGGACGGGGGAAAGGCGGGAATGACGGTTTGCCGGATGGGAGGACGGCGGGGGAACTTTTGTAAAAGTTCCCCCGCACCCCCTCAAAACTTTTTGAGTTGGGGGGAGGGTTAGCGGCGGCGGACGCGTTTCTTGCAAACCGCGCTCCAGGTGCGGCTTTCCCGGGCCCGGCTCTGAAGATTGGAGGGGGTATATTGATTGGGCTGACTGGAGTAAAACCAGCCGTGGTAGTCCCCGTTGGCGTCAATGCCACCGCCGTTGTCGCGATTATGGCCGCGGCCGAAATCGGCGCTGCCTTCGACATACTTCCCGCCGCGGGCCCGGCAGGCCGCGGGAGCCAGGGCTTCGGCTTGGGCAGTCCACCAATCCGGGGAACGGAAGCTGCCGCCGCCGGTGCCGGACTGCGTTACCACCCCATTGGCATCCCAACGGTAAAGGACGTTGGTTCGCCAGTCGACACGCCAGCGGTTAGTGCCGGGAGATTGGCCGGAATAGACGACCCGGGAGCGAGCCTGACTGCCCCCGGGGTGGTCATAGCTGCCGTGCGGGCCGGCATAAGGGGTGCAGATTAGCGTGCCGATCGGGTTGTTATCATGCTGCCCCCCGCCCCGATCCGGGCAAGTGTCGGTATCGGCAGAGCCGCTGCCGACCCGGAAGCGGACGGTTTTCTTGCCGCGGCGTTCCTCCCGGGGAAACTCAAAGATGAGGTCGCGGGAGACGCCGGTTACGCCGGATTCCCCGTCGGTGAGGTAGCCCTCTTGGGCCGCCAGAAAGCCGCGGAAGTTGCCTTGCTGGCCGAAATAGACGGTGTCGTCGCGTTCATTGCGGTCGCGGCCGGCAAGCCAGGTTTCGGACTTGGTCCAGGTGTCGGACTGGTCGATGGCGCAGTAGATGGCCTTGCCCCGGTTGGCGGCCAAGGTTTCGAGAATCATCGACACGCGGGCATCGTCGGCGTCGGCAACGGCCGGGGATTCTTGCCAGTCGGAGCAGTCCCAGGGGATGGAACGGGGCGCGGCCTGCGCCGTGGGGTCGGGATTGGCGGTAAAGAACAGGAGCAGGGTCAAGGCGGACAGGGCAAAGGCGGCGATAAAGAGTCGGTAGCGGTTCATTGGGGATACCTCCGGGCGGCCAGAGCCTTTTAATACCGGGGATAAGCCGGTAATAACAGGATAGGAAAGGCCGCCCAACCCCTTGACAGGTTGGGCGGCCTTTCCTGGCGATTTTGGGAAATTGGGGAAGGGTGGGGTTGGCTACCGGGGGGGTGTGGCCCGGGAGAGGGGATTAGGAATTTAAAAATTTTTTTGGGCCCGGGAGGGGGGCGAAAAAATACGGCGGGGGAACTTTTGGAAAAGTTCCCCCGCACCCCCTCAAAACTTTTTGAGTTTTTGGGTCTGCTGGTGGGTTGGAGATAGTTAAGGACGTGGAGTCGAGATTCCTCGGCTGTCGCCTCGGAATGACATTGGGTACAGTGTTGGGTGTTAGGATGGGGGTCGGGGAAGTGGAGTTAGGGGAGGTCGTTGGAGTTGGTGCCGGTGAGTTCGTGGGCGCGCTGGATGGCGGCGGGGACGATTTGGTTTATCTGGTCCTGGAAGCGGGCTTTTTCCAGTTCGTCCATTTGGTATTGGGCTCCGGAGTAGCGGTATTCCACGGCGTAGCGGGTCAGCCAGGTTTCGGGGTCGCCGGATATTTCAACCTGGCGGTGGGTAGCGTAATCCAGCAAGTAGCGCAGTTGGTCGGCGGCGGCAGTGGCGGACTCGACGCGGTCTTGCAGCAGGATGGCGGCCAGTTGGTCGATGCTGTGGGTGTTGGTATAGCGGAGGTCGGCGGCGGAAATCCAGCCTTTGAGGGCGTTTTCAACAGCTTGCTGGGCATTGAAACCGTAGATTTCCTGGTCGATGTCGGGATTGGCGATCAGGTAGTTGAAGGCGGTCAGGTTGCGGTAGGCGGCTTGAATCCGCTCTTTGACATCGGGCCAACTGGCCGGGTATTCGTCGTCCCAATCGGGGGTATAGCTGAGGTTTTCTCCGGTCATTACCACTCCATCGCGCAGGGCTTGGGCGGTTACATGGTTGGGGGAACGGCGGGCATAGTCGAATTGCCGGCGGGTGATGCCGATGGCGTTGACCGGGGTATCAAGGGACTTTGCTTTGAGTTCGGCATAGCCGGCACGGGAGGCGATGGCAACGGCGGCGGCGCGCTGTTCCTGATGAATGACCAGCAGGTCGATGTCCGATTCCGGGCGGTGGTCGCCGCGGGCCCGGGAGCCGAACAGGATTACGATGTCGGGGGCGACGGCATCCTGGGCCGCTTGGGCGGCGGTCAGTCCGAGGGGGCAGGGTTTGCGGTCAGGTTTTTCGGGAGTTTCCATAGGGTTGATTATAGGGCGGGCGGATTGGCGGCGTCAACGGTTGCGGGTTGGGGGTTCGGTTGGCTGTTGGGGTATTTTCTGGATTCCCACTTTCGTGGGAATGACGGTTATGATGCGGGTGACACTTTTTGACGAGGGTATTATAATGGCGGGGAGAATAACCGGGGCCGTCCGATAGATGGATGGTCGGAGTAGGGACGGCCGGAGCAGGCTGGGAGGTTAGCGTTATGGATTTTGCTTATAGCCCGGAGCAGGAGGCTTTGCGGGGAGAGGTGCGGCGGTTTATTGAGGAGAATGTGACGCCGGAGGTGCGGCGGGAGATTGAGGAGATGGGGGTGCGGCGGCGGGGGCCGCAGGTGCGGGAGATGTATCGGAAGTTGGGGGAGCGGGGCTGGGTAGGCATCAGCTGGCCCAAGGAGTACGGGGGGCAGGACGGGAGCCGCATTGACCAGTATATCGTGGAGGAGGAGTTTGCCCGGGTGGGGATTACGGTAGGCGGGGCGGGCAGCGGCGCGCCGGCGATTTTGGCGGCGGGGACGGAGGAGCAGAAGGGGTACTTTCTGCCGGGGTTGATTCGGGGGGAAATATCCTTTGCGTTGGGCTTTACGGAGCCGCAGGCGGGGGCGGATTTGGCGAGTCTCCAGTGCCGGGCGGTGCGGGACGGGGATGAGTATGTCATCAACGGGCAAAAGATGTTCACGACCGGGGCGCATTACGCCAGCCATTGCTATCTGATGGCGCGGACGGATCCGGAGGCGCCGAAGCATCGGGGGATTTCGATTTTCCTGATTCCGATGGATACGCCGGGAATTACGGTGCGGCCGTTGTGGACGATTCAGAATGACCCGCCGGCGCCGAGCGGTACGACTTACGGGGATGCCCGCACTAATGAGGTGTTTTTCGAGGAGGTGCGGGTGCCGGCGTCCTGCCTGCTGGGGGAGGAAAATATGGGGTGGTATGTGGGGGCGATGGGGCTGAATCTGGACCGGGTGGGGGCGAGCCGCTATCTGATTTCGGTGCAGCGGGATGAGGACATCGTCAATTATGTGAAGGAGCATGACCTGGGGGGATACCGGTTGGCGGGGGAGCCGGCGGTGCGGGACCGGATTGCGGAGCTGTGGATTGAGGCGCAGGTGTGCCGGCTGATGACGATGCGGAGTATGTCGCTGGTGGAGCAGGGGGGGGGTTTTACTTACGAGGGGGCGGCGGAGAAGGTGTTTGCGCCGGAGCATGGGGTGCGGACGACGGAGACGATTGCCCAGATTTTGGGGCCGTACGCGCAGCTGCTGAACGGGTCGGAGGATGCGGTGGAGGAGGGGGTGTTTGCCCATAATTTGATGGGGTCGTTCCAGTCGGGGATCAATCATGGGAGTACGCAGGTGATGCGGGATCAGATTGCGCGGCGGGGGTTAGGGATGCCGCGGGGGTAGGAGCGGCGGTCAGTTAGGGATTGGGAATTGAGGGGCGGCTGGAGCCGCCCCTTTTTTGTGGCTGTATTCCCAATACTCGGTGCCGGAGATAGAGCTGACCACGCGAGGATAACCTTTTTGGCGGCAATACTCGGCGGCGGCGGTTTCGGTTAACGCCTGCCAAGTGGCGGTGGCTTGGCTGGAGGCAAATCCGGAGGGCGGTCTGCCGTTAAAAGAGTTACGGGCTTGGGCTTGGGCCGCGGAGGCAGTACTAGAGGAATCGGGAGAGGGCGGGGAGTCTGGATTCCCACTTTCGTGGGAATGACGGGAGTAAGTCGCCAGGTATAGGCGATAGGCCCTGTCCTGTCCCCGCCCCCGAAACCGGTTGGTGTAGCGGTCGAGCAAACCGGTAACTTATCAGGGGGCAACGGCTACCTTGAAAGCCTCGATGGCTTTGATATGGGCGTCCGGGTCGGGGAGGTTGGCGCGCATGGTGTTGATGGAGATATGGGTAGCCCCGGCTTCGGCCCACGCGGCCGCTGCCCGGGCCCAACTATCCGGGTCGCCGCCGGCAATGTTGAGCCGGCCTTCAATGCCGATTTGGGCCGGGTCGCGGCCGGAGTCCCTAGCCTGTTGGCGCATTTGGGCAATCCGTTCCTGGCCGGCGGCGTCCGGTTGGAACTGGGGAAACCAGCCATCGCCCAGCCGTCCGATGCGCTCGATTACCCGGTCGGCGCCACCGCCGAACCAGATGGGAATGGGCCGCTGCACCGGCATGGGATTGATGCCGGCGTCAGTAATCCGGTGGTAGCGGCCGGTGTAATTGACCACTTCCTCCGTCCAGAGCAAGCGCAGCAGCTCGATTTGTTCGGCGCAGCGGCGGCCCCGGTTGCGGAAATTTTCGCCCAGGGCTTCATACTCGACATCGTTCCAGCCCACGCCAATTCCCAAGCGCAGGCGTCCCCGGGTCAGCACATCCACGGCCGCCGCCTGTTTGGCGACGAGGGCGGTTTGACGCTGCGGCAAGATGAGAATGCCGGTAGTCAGCTGGATTTTTTCGGTCAGCCCCGCCAAATAGCCGAAAAGCACAAAAGGCTCGTGAAAGGCGTCGGTATGCCGGTAGGGGCGATTCCATTCGTCCCGCCGGCTGGCATCCGCCCCCAGCACATGGTCAAAGACCAGCAGATGTTCATAGCCCAAAGCCTCGGCGGCTTGGGCAAAGTCGCGAATGGCGATGGGGTCAATGCCGATTTCGGTTTGGGGGAAAATGGCGCCGAGCTGCATAACGATTGCCCCTGCAAAATAACAAAAATGGCTGGGGATGGAGGGTTCGAACCTCCGCTTCCTGATCCAGAGTCAGGCGTCCTACCACTGGACTAATCCCCAAAATCACGGCGGCCGTCCGCCGGGTTGGCGGCCGGGATTTTGCCGGTCAGTATCTATAGTAGTCAGCGGCGGGCGGGATGTCAAGTTTATTTGCGGTTAGGGCGGCAAGTTGGCGATAATAATGGCCGGCGTCGCTAGGGATACCGAGTTTTGCCCCGGTCAGACCGTTACCACTTGACTTACCCTCTAAACCGCCGCATACCCCTTTTCCCGGCCCACGGTTAGCGCGCGCAGCCGCTTTTGGGATTCCAGTTCCCGGAGGGCTTGGCGCACCGGCGGGTCGCCGTGACGGCGGAACTGGTTCATTATTTTGCGGGTCGTTTGGGGGCGGGCGCAGTATTGCCAAATGGCTTCCGCCAAATCGTCCCCGGCGGCGGGCAAGGGCTGCAATCGGGTGATGTAGGTATGCCCCAAGTTGCCGTCCACCGCCTCGCCGGGGCGGTAGGTCAGACGGCCGGCTTGGCTTTGCCGCTCCAGATAGTTGCGCAGGCTGGTGCGGAGGCGGCCGCCGCTGCCGGTGGAGCCATAGCCGTGAACCACTTCCAGTTCGGCGCCGGCGGCGGCCGTGGCGTAAAAATCCCGAAACTCGGTTAAAGCCGCGGCCCAAGTTTTGCCGTGCAGGTCGAGGGTAGCCATTCCGTCCCTCTCAATCTCCGTTACGCTACAGGATATACGGGACAACTTCTTTTGGCAATAACCGGTTTAGCGTATCCCGTCCATCAACTTTCCCTTAACCATCCCTTATCCCATCTGCTATAATATCCGTTAAAACCAACCCCGGTTTTTCATCCAAACCTTGGGAGGCTGTTGCTATGGCTGAAATTCTTGGCTTGGGCTGCACCCATGCCCCGATGATTCTTAACCCGCCGGAGGAGTGGGTTAATATGCGGAAGCGCATCTATGGCGGCATTCCGGAGTATCAAGTGCCGCCGGAGATGATTGCGGAACTGGCCGACGACAACGGCTTGGCTCACGACCGCAAAAATCAGCAGCGCATCGCCGACGCTTTTGCCGTGCTGAAGGCCAAGCTCCACGCCTGGCAGCCGGATGTGGTGATGATTGTCGGCGACGACCAGGCGGAAAATTTCAAGCGGGAGAACCTGCCTACTTTCTGTCTGTTCACCGGCGACCGGGTGGAGGCTTATCCCTTTCACCGGCCCAGCGGTCACAAGAACCTGTGGGACGCCGCCCCGGATGCCAAGTATGCCTACAACTGCCCGGCGGAGTTCTCCCGGGCGATGCTGGCTTACCTGATTCGCGAGGGCTTTGACCTGTCGTCGGCTACTTCCCTTTCCGGTTGGGACTGGGGATTGCCGCACGCTCATGTCAACCCGCTGACTTTCCTCGACCCGGAGGGGGAGCTGACCATCCTGCCGCTGTTCGTCAACTGCTACGGGGAGGAGGCCGGCGAGGGCTATCCGCCGCGGCCCACGGCCAAACGCTGCTACGAATTGGGCCAAGCCATCCGCCGCTTTCTGGATACCCGGGCCGAGCGGGTCGCCATTATCGGGTCGTCCAGTTGGTCGCATAGTTTCTTGACCCACAAGTTCAACCGCTCCCGGTTTGACACCGATTTTGACCGGCGCAACTTGGAGCTGCTGAAATCGGGGCAGGGCAGCCAAATCGCCGAGTTGACTCCGGAGGAAATCCAGCAGTCCGGCGACCATGAGTTTCTGAACTGGCTGGTGCCGCTGGGCGTGGTGGGCGACCGCCCGGCGGAAATCGTCGACCACTTGGAGGAGCAGTCGCAAATCTCCTTCAAGGTGTTTGCGATTTGGGACTAAACCGCACTGCCGGCATTGCGCGCCGCCGCCGGGTCTGATTAGGCCGGCGGCGGCGCTATCAGGGTAGGGATTGCTATGGTTGAATCGGACTGGCCCATTCTGCGGGCCGGGGGGCGAACTTTCTTTAATGCTCCGTTGTGCGCCAACCTCGCGGAGTTGGACGCCGCCGTGGCCTTTATCGGTATGCCCTTCGACCAGGGAACTTTGGGCCGGCCCGGGGCCCGCTATGGCCCGGATGCGGTGCGGGATGCCCGGGTCTATAGCTACAGCGACCCCTACGGCCGCCATCAGGAAGCCGAAGGGTTTTTCTCCATTGACGCCGGGGACGAACTGCTGCGCGGTATCACGATGGCCGACTGCGGCAACATCACTACTTTGCCCGCCAATGTCCACCGCAACTTTGACGCTCTGACGGCTGCGGTGGAGCAAGTAGCGGCCCGGGGCGCTTTTCCGGTAGTAGTGGGCGGCGACCACGCCATCACCTACCCGGTAGTGCGGGGACTGAGCCGCTTTGCGCCGCTGAACATTGTCCACTTTGACGCCCACATGGACTATGCCCACGACTACCGGGGCGAACTCTACAGCCACGGCAGCCCCATCCGCCGCTGCCGGGAACTGCCCTTTGTCCGGCACATAACCTCGGTAGGCATCCGCCACGCCCGCCGCCAAACCTACGCGGAATCCCAGCGGGACGGCAACCTGATTATCACTACCCGCCAGTTTCGGGAATGGGGGCCGCAAACAGTAGTTGACCGCATACCCCGGGGCGAAAACCTCTATATCACCCTGGATATTGATGTGATGGATCCCAGCCAGGCTCCCGGCACCGGCACCCCGGAAATCGGCGGCCTGTTCTACCACGAAATGCGGGATTGCCTGACCGCCCTGGTTGCCCGGCACAACCTGATTGCCTTGGACCTGGTTGAAGTAGCCCCGCCCTATGACCATTCGGAACTGACCAGCCGGTTGGGGGCAACGCTGCTGATTGACGCCCTGGCCGCCCGGTTTCCGTCCCGGTAGCCGGCGGTTCAGCCGGCGCAAGCAAGCTCAATTAAGGCGGTAGCAATGTCCCCGCTGTTCGGCCCCGGCAAAGCCTTTATCGGCGTCATTCACCTGCCGCCGTTGCCCGGCGCGCCGCGCTGGGCCGGCAATCTGAACGCCGTATTGGAACAAGCGGAACAAGCGGCGTTGACTTTGGCTGAGGGCGGCGTGGACGGCATCATTGTCGAAAACTTTGGCGACGCCCCTTTTCGCAGCGGCCGGGTGGAGCCGGAGACGGTGGCGGCGATGACCCGTGCCGTGGACCGGGTAGTCCAGTCGGTGGACTTGCCGGTGGGCGTCAATATGCTCCGCAGCGATGCCCTTTCCGCCCTGGCCGTGGCGGCGGCCGCCGGCGCCCGTTTCATCCGGGTCAATATCCACTACGGCACAATGGCCGCCGATGAAGGGTTGACCACCGGCGCGGCGTATGAAACTTTGCGCCGCCGCCGACTGCTGGCGGCTGAGGATATAGCAATCCTGGCGGATGTGCTGGTCAAGCACGCCGTCCCGATGGGCGATGTTGACTTGGGGTTGATGGCCCGGGAAACGGCTTATCGGGGCTTGGCGGAAGGACTGATTGTAACCGGGCCGGTAACCGGCCAGCCGGCAGTAGCCGCCGAAGTAGCGGCGGTGCGGCAAGCCGTCCCCGACCGGCTGCTGCTGGTGGGCAGCGGCGTAACCGCCGCCAACGCCAACCAGTTCCTGCCTTATGCTGACGGCGCAATAATCGGCACCAGTCTGAAAAAAGATGGCATCATCACCAATCCTATCGACCCGGCGCGAGTGCGGGCGATGGCGGCGGTGGTGGGCGGGGCGGGGTAGCCGCGATGAACGCAGCCCAACCCTTTTACATCCTGGCGTTGGACGGCGGCGGCAGCCGGGGCATTTACCCGGCCCAAATTCTGACTAAGTTGGAGCAGCAGCTTGGCGGCCGCGTCAAAGACTGCTTTGACCTGATTGCCGGCACCAGCACCGGCGCCATAATCGCCGGGGCGGCCGCCGCCGGGATGCCAATGGCGGAGGTAGTGGGGCTGTTTGAGCGGGAAGCGCCGCGCATCTTTCGGAAACGCCTTTTGCGCCGGGGCGGATTCCGGAGCCGTTATGACCACAAGCTGCTGGGGGCGGTTATCCGGCGACACTTGCCCGACCAGCCATTGGGCGAAATAGCGACGCCGCTGCTGATAACCAGTGCCGACATCAGCTCCGGCGGCGTGTATGTCTTTAAGTCAAAGTATTTGCGGGAAGTCGGCAAGGATTATGTCCGGGATGGCAATGTTCCGCTGGCGGACGCGATCCTGGCATCCTGCGCCGCCCCCACTTACTTTGACCCGGCTGCGGTCGGCAGTTATCTGCTGGCTGACGGCGGGGTCTGGGCGAACAACCCGTCGATAATTGCCCTTACTGAGGCTATGTCGATTTTTGGCAAAGGTTTGGGGGAAGTAAGCATTTTGTCCATAGGAACCGGCCACGCGGCCTTGTTCTATCGTCAGCAAAGGAATTGGGGCGCGCTTACCGGCTGGGGCGGCGTCAAGCTGTTTGCCTATATGATGAGCGCCCAATCCCAAGCGTCCGCCAATATGTCCAAGCTGCTGCTGCAAAACCGCTATTTGCGGTTAGACCCGGAGACGGAGCATTGGGCTATGGACGACACCAAGCACTTGGGCAACCTGAAAGCCTTGGCCGACCGGGATTTTGCCGCCAACTTCCGGCAAATTTCTGCCCATATCAAGGGAGGGAAGGGATGAAAAATGTAGGGGAGTTTAGGGCGTGTTCACGCTAATTATTGACGCCCCGGATAACTGACACTATAGCTATGTCATTCTGACCGCAGGGAGGAATCTAAAATGCCCGCCCTTGCTTCCTCTCAAGATTTTTAGATTCCTCGGCTATCGCCTCGGAATGACATAGCTGATTGCCTGAGATACCAAGCATTACTGTGAACACACCCCCGGGTCACATCGCCACCGCGCCGGACTCCAGCCAGCGGAGGGCGGCGGCCCGCACTTCATCTCTATCCAAGACTATTGCCAATTCGCCTTGTTCGTTGGGCTGAAAGGATTCCGCCCGATGAAAGGTTGGGGTGAGGGCGGCGGCGATTTCCCGCCGCCTTTGCTCCGGCAATTCCCGACTGGGCGCGGCGGCGGCCAGTTCCGGGGCAAGGGTAGCAAGGCAACTTTCCAGTTCGGCGGTCAGCAGTTCCGCTTCGACCGCTTGGCGTTGCAGTTGGCCGACGCTTTGCAGATGGCGGCCCAAGTAGCAGCCGCCGAACTGCATCACTTCACATTGCCGCCCTTCGTATTCGCCGGTGGACTGATGGCGGGGTTCCAGTTGGTGGTCAGCCAGATAATCCCGCACCGGGCCATCCTCGGCGTCGGGGTTGGTCAAGTCAAAAATCATCTGGACGGAATGCATAAAGAACCCGGCCGGTTCAACCTTAATCAGCATCAGCCCTCCCGCTCAGCAAAAGATGTCCGGGGGAATTATCTGCCAAACCGGGGAAGGGCTTGTAGCAAACCCTTCCCCGATTGATGTAGCGGTTTTGCCGGTTTGACCGGCTGCGGATTTACTCGCTGAACCAGATGCCGCTGACCCGGACATTGGGGTCGAGGCGCGGCTCCCAGTTGACTTTGGGATTGACGGCGTAGATGACCGGCAGGTCAAACAGGGTCAGGAAGTAGGCTTCCTCCCGGAACTTGTCGGCGAGGACTTCGAGACGCTGCTGGCGTTCGTCGCCGGCGGCGGCCAAGGCGGCGTCGATTTGTTCCTGGATGCCGCCGGGGCTGGGATCGCAGACGCCGGAACGCTGGCTTTCGCAGTTCATATAGTAGCGGAGCTGGCGGCCGAAGTCGAGGGTTTCGTTGGAAGGCTGATTGCCAATCATATCGAAGGCTTCGCAGCTGGAGTTGCCGCGGTCGATGGCGGCCTGCATATCGGCCGGGGTAGCGTCATCGGTCTCCGGGTCGCGCCCCGATTCGGCGATGACATCCTGCACGGCTTGGCCGGATACGCAGCGGGAGCGGGCGCTGCGGATGGAGGGTTCGACAATCTGGAACTCGAAGTTCATCCCGATTTCGCCAAGGTAGCCGTGGATGGCTTCGGAGATTTCGGTTTGCTTGGCGACGCGGACGCCGCGGGAGATGAGGGTGATGGTGTTGGCCGGGTCGTAGTTGGCTTGTTGCAGCAGTTCCCGGGCTTTGTCCGGGTCATAGGGATAGGGGGCGGTGTTGGCTTCGGTGGCCCCGATGATGCCCGGCCAGATGATGTTGCCGCGGCAGGTGGTAAAGCCGCCGTAGAGGGACGCGACCATTTCCTCGCAGTTGACGGCGTAAGCCATAGCCTGGCGGACTTCCTTTTTGCGGAGTTCCGGGTGCCAAAGGGTATTGATTTGCAGGGAATAGGTTTCGGCAGAGGAACCGGCCCGAATCATATTATCGGGCAGGGCGTCCACCTGGTCGACGCCGATGTCCCAGCCGATGTCGGCTTCCGCGGCTTCAATCATCGCGGCGATGACCGTCGGCTCGTTGCGCCACTGCCATTCCACGTTCTGGATAAAGGGTTTCTGAAACTCGAAGTGGTCGCCCACCGGCACATAGTCGGCATAGGCTTCCTGGGTGATGGAGACGCCGGGCCGCCACTCCACGTGCTGGTAGGGGCCGAAGCCGATACTGACACCGGCTTGTTCATCCTCGGGAGTAGCCGCCAGCCAGCCCGGGGCCTCGAAGTTCAGGAAAAAGGCGGTGTTGGGGAAAATGGGGCAAGGGTCGGCGCAGTTCAGGTCGACGGTATAGTCGTCAACCTTGACCGCTTCGTAGGGGCCGGTGTAGTTGATGCTGCCGCCTTCGGACACTACATTGCCCTGGGAGGCAAAGCTGGGCAGGGAGGCGTCGGCGTTCCAAGCCTCGCCGTTGTGGAACTTGACGCCCTGACGCAAGGTGAACCGCCAGGTGTCGGCGTCCATCTGCTGCCAACCGGTAGTGGCGCTGGTGGGGACAATCCGCAGGTCATCGCCGGACTGCCAAGTCAGCGGGTCTTGCAGGTTGGCGCGGGTGACGGAGGCGTTCAGGGAGGCGCCGATGCTGAGGAAGGAATTGAGGTTGACCGGCTCCTCCGGCACCACGAGGGTAATGGAGTCCCGGGCGGAAACTACCCCGGAGGGCAGCGGCGTGGCCGTAGGGGCCGGGGTCGGCGTGGCTTCCGGCAGGGGCGTAGCGGTAGCCTGCACGGCCGGGGCCGCCGTGGGCGCGGCCGGGGCCGGCGTAGCGGCCGCCCCGCCGCAAGCCACCAGCAGCAATGCCAGCAAAGCCGCTATAGCCGCCGGCCAGGTTTTACGATGGAATATCCCGCGCATAGTTTCCTCCTGTTGAAATTGAGAATAGGGATGCTACGGCAAAGGATTATGCTTTAACCGAAGTTTAATGTCAATATGGGGGGTGTCGGCCGGGCTTTGCCGGTTAGTCCTCCAGTTCGCACCAAGCGACGCCCGTCCAGTTGAGATGGTCCTCGTAACGTTCGCCGGCGACGACGGCCTGGGCCGGGGTTCCGGTGGCTCGTTTGAGCAGTTCGGCATTGCGGCGGGCGCGCTGCAAATCCCGATGGGCGACGGTCCAGGAGACTTCTACCGCGCAGTATACGGGCGACTGGTGGGCATCCTGGGCCAGAAAGACCAGGTCCGCCCGGATGAAGCTGCTCCGGGCGGAACGGTCGAGTTTGAGTTGGTGGGCGAACTTCACCAGTTCGGCGGTCGGGACCTGGACCGGGTTGAACAACTCCAATTCGTCGGCGATGACGGCAATGGTTTGCTCGGCTCGAATCTGGGCGCCAATCCCCTTGACTTTGCCGATGTCGGTCTCCATCCGGTTCATCCGCCGGGTTTGGAGTTCGGTAATCCGGCACAACTCGATGATATGACGGGTGCTTTCCTCGGCGGTCGCGGCCAGTTGACTTACGGTTTCCCGCAACTCGGTGAACTGGCGGGTGTGTTCCGCGGCGGTCGCGGTCAGTTGACTTACGGTTTCCCGCAACTCAGCGACCTGACGGGTGTTTTCCGCAGCGGTTTCCCGCAACTCAGCGAACTGGCGGGTGTTTTCCGCGGTGGTCGCGGCCAGTTGACTTACGATTTCCCGGAGTTCGTGGATTTGTTCGGTCAACTGGTCCAACCGTTGCGGTACGGACAGCAGTTCGGAGCCCAGTATCCGGCTGCGGATGGCTTCGGCCCACTGGGGCTGCTCATCCAGAATCCGATACAGGTCGGCGATGTCGTTGATAACGGTAGGGCTGGCTTGGGTCATAAGGCCAATTGCTCCAGTCTAGGGTTGATTATTCAGTATAGCATAACTTATTGCTCATGGGGGGGTCTGCGTTGACAACCTACTTCCTTTTCTATATATTCACTGGCAAATGCGCTTGGGACGGGTGAACATCAGCATCGTCAGCGACGGCACGCTCCGGATGGATGGCGGCAGTATGTTCGGCGTGACGCCAAAAGCCCTGTGGAGCCGCTGGCTGCCGCCGGACCGCAAAAACCGGGTGGAAGTGGCGTTGAATTGCTTGCTAATCCGGGCCGGCGGCAAGAATATCCTGGTGGATACCGGGGTCGGCAATAAGCACGGGGCGCGGGCCCGGTCTATTTTCCGGCTGCGCGGCGGGCAACTGCTGACTAATCTGTCCCGGCACGGTTTGCAGCCGGAGGATATTGACCTGGTGGTGCTGACCCATCTGCACTTTGACCATGTGGGCGGCTGTACCTACTACCGGGCCGGCGGCTACCGGGCGGGCGGCCGCCAAGTGGCGCCGGTCTTTCCTAAAGCGACCCATCTGGTGCAGGGGGCGGACTGGCGGGAGGCTACAGAGACTAACGAGCGGACAAGCCGGGCGTATTATCCCGAGGATTTTATGCCCTTGGCCGATGCCAAGCAGTTGGAGTTGGTCGCGGGGGATACGGAACTGCTGCCGGGGCTGTGGCTGCGGCGGAGCGGGGGGCATACGGCCGGCCATCAGATAGTCTGTCTGGAATCGGATGGGGAAAAGGCGGCTACTTTCGGGGATTTGATACCGATGCCGGAACATCTGCCGCTGAACTATCTGACCGCCTTTGACTTGTATCCGCTGGATACGCTGGACGCCAAACGGGAGCTGCTGGCGGCGGCGGAGCGGGAGAATTGGCTGCTGCTGTTCAGCCACAGCGTAGCGCGGCCGGCGGGACGATTGACCCGGGATGAACGGGGGCGGCCGGATCTGATCCCGGTGGCGGTGGATTAGCCCGATTGCCTTGAGGTGAAAGTTGGCGAGTCAGGGGCGGCACTGCGTTTTTTGCGAGATTGTGGCCGGGCGGGAGCCGGCACGGATCCGCTATGTGGATGAGGAGATTATCGTCATTGTGAACCGGCTGACCTGGGCGCCGGTGATGCTGCTGGCAATGCCCAAGCAGCACAAGAGCCAACTGGAAATTTGGCAGGACGGGACGGTGGCGCGGTTGGGCAAAATCGCCGTGGACTTGGGCTGTATGTTTTGCCCCAACGGGTTCCGCATCGTATCCAACTTTGGCTATGACGGGTTGCAGACGCAAAGCCACGCCCATCTGCACATCATCGGCGGCGCTTTCTTGGGGCATTACACCGACCTGGCCTAGGGCGGCGCATTACACCCAGCCATTACTACAGCCATTACACACAGCAAGGAGCAAGCCAATGGCGGAAACGGTTCTTTACGAACAGCAGGATAACATCGTAACCATTACCCTGAACCGGCCCGATTCCCTGAACTCCATCAACCGGCAGCTGCGGCAGGAATTGGCCGACGCCATCGTGGAGTTTGACCGGGACAGTACGGCGCGGGTAGGCATCATCACCGGGGCGGGACGGGCGTTCTGCGCCGGGCGGGACTTGAAGGAGCGGGCCAACGATAACGCTGAGGGACGGCAAGCCCGGGCCGGGGACAGTATGTATCCGGACCGGCCGTATATGTGGCCGCAGACCTGGAAGCCGCTGATTGCGGCGATTAACGGGTTCGCCCTGGCCGGGGGCTGGTCGATTGCCCAGATGTGCGATTTGCGGGTGGCGGCGGCGGATGCCAAGTTGGGGATTACCGAAACGAAGTGGAGTTTGCTGCCGCCCTTTGGCAGCATTTTGCCGAAGCAAATCGGGCTGGCGGCGACTTTGGAGTTGTGCCTGACGGCGCAGCCGATTACGGCGCAGCGGGCGTATGACATCGGGTTTGTGAACCGGGTAGTACCGGCCGGGGAAGTATTAACGGCGGCCCGGGAGTTGGCGGAGCAGATTGCGGAGAATGCGCCCTTGGCGGTGCAGTATTTCAAGGAGCTGGCGTACCGGGGCTTGAATATGTCCACGCCGGACATTTCCGCCTTGACTTACCGGACTTATGACCAGCTGCTGGCTACGGAGGATTCTAAAGAGGGGCCGCGGGCTTTTGCGGAAAAGCGGAAGCCGCAGTGGCAGGGGCGGTAGGTTAAAAGCCGGCGGGCGGCGGCAGAGGTGAAAGCTGATGGTATCAGTTGATTACGACGCCGCGGTGGATGTGCTGTCCATTGTTCTGGCGGCGAAGCCGGTCAAGGAGTCGGCGGAGATTTTGCCCGATGTCATTGCGGATTTTGACGCGGACGGGCGGGTAATCGCTCTGGAGATTCTGGATGCCAGCAAGGTAGTTGACCCCGCCGAATTGGAGCAGGCGGCGGTCTGAATCGGGGGCAAGGCGGCCTCTGGAAAGCTCCCAAACTGCAAACAAGGAGGAACGGGTTATGATGACGCAGGTTCAGCCTAAAGACAAGACGGCGACGGCCAACGGGCATTCGCTCCACTATCTGGACTGGGGGCGGGAAGGGCAGCCGACGATGCTGCTGGCGCACGGGCTGCGCGGCCACGCCCATTCCTGGGACGATGTCGCGGCGGCCTTTTGCGGGGATTACCATGTGCTGGCTTTGGACCAGCGCGGCCGGGGCGACAGCGATTGGGCCAAGGATGGGGACTATACTACGGCCGCCTATGTGGCTGACTTGGCCGGGTTCTGCGCTGCCCTGAACTTGGACAACTTTATCTTGGTGGGGCATTCCATGGGCGGGCGCAACGCCATGGCTTTTGCCGGCCGGTATCCGGAAAAGATTGCCAAGCTGGTTATCGTGGATGTGGGGCCGACGCTGGACAGCCGGGGCAGTGAGCGCATTGCTGAGGAAATCAAGAGCGTACCGGAGGAGTTTGATTCTTTTGCGGACGCTTTGGAGTATATGAGCCGGCAGAACCGGTTTGCGGCGCCGGAAGTGATGCGGCGGCGGGTGCAGTATGCCACTAAAGAGCTGCCTAACGGCAAGGTAGGCTGGAAGTATGATGGGCTGCTTCGGGAACAGCGGCGGAACGGCACCGTCCCGCCGGCGGAGGATTTGTGGCCGGCGTTGCCCAACATCAGCTGCCCCAGCCTGATTGTGCGCGGCGCGGAAACGGACTTGCTGAGTTCGGAAACGGCGGCGCGGATGCTGGCTACTTTGCCGAACCCGGCGTTGGTGGAAATCGCCCGGGCCGGCCACATGGTCTTTGAGGATAATCCGGGGGACTTTATTGCGGCGGTGCGGGAGTTTCTGGGGTAGGGGGTAGAGGCCGGGATAGGGGGATACATCTGAGGAGTCCCTGACCGTAATTCCCATCGAAACGGGAGGTACGGTTAGGGATTTTTAATTTTCCACGCCGACGGTGGTATCCCTTAACCGACTCAAGTCGAAAGGGAAAAGCAATGTTGCGACAAGTTCACCGGAAGCGGATTTCCCTAGAGATTTCTGAAAATTAAAAGGCAATGCCATCCCCGCCATCCACTCAGGGTATTTTAATTGTTTCCGATACGGGGGGTAATCAGGGGAGACATTAAGGAAAAGGGAGGTAGCGGCTATGTCGAAAAGGTTGGCGTTGTCATTGCGGGAAGTTCTAGCCGGGGTTCCGGATCTCGGAAGTCCCCGGGGCGGCATACTTTGGCTTTGGCAAGGTTCGCAGCCTGTATGCCATGGCCCAATGGGGTCGGGCTCGCCCGGAGTTGGCCCAAGCCCAGGGCTTTACCCGGGAACAGCCCCCCGGCGTGGCGACTTTGCAATATGTTTCCCGGCGGTTGGATGTAGCCGCTTTTGCGGCGGCCTTAAGCCAAGGGCGTAAAGAGCAGCGTTGGCGGCTGGCCGCCAACGCTTTGACTGATTACCTGGATTGCAGCAAGTCTGCTGCCTGGAGCGCGCCCGCACTGAACAGGGAAAGACGACGGTCGAAACAGTTTACGCCATCACCAGTTTGTCCCCGGAGCAGGCGACCCGGGAGCGGCTGCTGGAATTGTGGTGGGGGCATTGGGGCATTGAGAACCGGCTGCATTGGGGGCGGGATGTAACTTTTGGCGAGGACCGCTGCCGGGTCAGAAGCGAGGCACCGCCGCAAGTGTTGGCGGCTTTACGCAACCTGGTCAGCGGGCTGCTGCGTTTGGTTGGCCATTGCAACATAGCCGCCGCCTTGCAGTATTACGGCTGGCGGGCCGCGGCCGCTTTGCAACTCCTGGATTTCCCCTTGCGCTGACAATCAAAAGACCCTGTTTCCATCCCGCAATTCCCTTGTATCCCCTGGCTATAGCCGGTAGGATATGCCTTACAATTCCCGATTTTCCAAAAGGAGCCGGCATAATGGCGGAGTATAACTTGGCAATAATCGGCGGCGACGGCATCGGCCCGGAAGTGGTCGCCGAGGGCAAAAAGGTACTGGACTATCTGGCGGCAAACACCCCCGGCCTCAGTTTCAACTACACCGAATATCCCTGGGGTTCGGCTTACTACCGGGAAACCGGGCGGATGATGCCGGAGGACGGGTTGGAGCAGCTGCGGGGTCAGCAAGCCATCCTGTTCGGCGCGGTGGGCGACCCGGACATTCCCGACCACATCACCCTGCAAGGGCTGCTGCTGCCGATGCGCCGCGTCTTTGACCAGGGGGTTTGCGTCCGCCCGGCTTACCTGCATCCCGGCGTAACTTCGCCGCTGGCCGGCAAAGCCCCGGGCGATATTGACCTGGTGATTTTCCGGGAAAACACCGAGGGGGAATACGCTCCGGTGGGCGGCCGTCTCTATCCGGGGACAGCTTATGAAACCGTCATCCAGGCCAATGTGTTCACCCGCCGCGGGGCCGAGCGCATCATCCGCGCCGCCTTTGAGCATTGCCGCCGCCGCAATCGCGGCAACAAAGTCACTTCGGTAACTAAATCCAACGCCCAAGCCCACAGTATGGTCTTTTGGGATGAGGTGTTTCAGGCGGTAGCCGCCGAATATCCCCAAATCCAGACCGAGTCCCTGCTGGTGGACCGGGCGGCGATGGATTTGGTGCGCTGGCCGGAGGATTTTGATGTGATGGTGGCGTCTAATCTCTTTGCCGACATCATCTCCGACATTGCCGCCGTAGTAACCGGCAGTATGGGCTTGGCCCCCAGCGCCAACATCAACCCGGAGCGGGAACATCCGTCAATGTTCGAGCCGGTGCACGGCGCGGCCTTTGATCTCGCCGGCCAAGGTATTGCCAACCCCCTGGCTACCATATCGGCGGTGGGGATGATGTTGGAACACCTGGGCGAACCGGCGGCGGCGGAACGGGTTGACACCGCCGTAATCCGCAGCTTGCAGGAACGCCGGGTAATGACCCCGGACTTGGGCGGCAACGCCACGACCAGCCAGGTGGGGGATGAAGTGGTGCGGCTGTTGGGGGAATAGGGTATTATGCCCGGCAGCCGCTTGCCGTAAATCAGGAGCGATAAAGTATGAAACGCCGCTTTAACGCCGTTGTTACCCGTGAAGGCGACTGGTTCGTAGCCCAATGCCTGGAAGTGGATGTTGCCAGCCAGGGGGAAACGGAGCAGGAATCCCTGGCTAACCTGCAAGAGGCGTTGGAACTTCACTTCACGCCGCCGGTAGCGACGGCAATGCCGCGGATCCATACCCTTGAGGTAGAAATTGCCGCCCCTTAGCCCCTTGCCTTACCGGGAGGTTCGGCGCAAGCTGGAAGCCGCCGGTTTCCGCGTGGTCAGTCAACGGGGCAGCCATGTGAAGTTCGTCAAATCTGACGCCTCGGGAACTTTTACGGCAATGGTGCCGCGCCATCGGGAAATCCCGGTTGGCACCTTGCGGAACATCCTGCGGCAAGCTATGCTCAGCGTGGCTGAGTTTGAGGAGTTGTAAGTGGGCGGCAATGCCACCGCCTACCCTACCCTACCTTGAAACCCCAAAATCCCAATCCACCATCAAAGGAGCCGCCAATGCCCAAATACACCTACGACCACATTCACCTCCGCTCCAAACAGCCCGACGCGATGGCTGACTGGTTCGCGCGGATTTTCGACGCCCAAGTCATCAAGTCTGTCCAGTCCGACGGCTTTGTCCGCACCGACCTGAACATTGACGGCTTGATGGTCTTTATCGCCCCGGTCGCGGCCGATGCGGCAATGGCGGCCAGCCCGCCCGACCCGCACTTGGGCTTGGACCACTTCGGTTTTCGGGTGGACAACCTGGACGAAACCGTAGCCGAACTGAAAAGCCGCGGCGCGGAAATGGCATCCGAACCCCGCACCATCCGCCCCGGCGTCCGGGTAGCCTTCGTCCGCGCCCCGGATGATGTGCGGATTGAACTGCTGCAACGGGATTAAAACCTGTTGCTGCTGCCAGGTTGGGCGGTAGGCAACGGCAACTACACGGTACCGCCCTTTAGCCTTGTTGCACAATCCGATACCGGCCGGATTTCAACAGGCGGATGCTGTTGTAATCATTCGGGTCGTCAAACCCGAATTGCCAGATATGGTATTCATCATTGTCAGTGCGCTGAAAAAAGAGCGTGGAAACCGGCTTTGTGGTGTGGTTTTGCCACTGGCGGAACGGGTAGTAAAGTTGTCGGATGATGGTATTGTCAGCCTTCCCGCCTTTGGCCTCCACCAGCACAACTTGCTCCCTTCCTTCGTAACCGCCATCCACCTCGGTCTGTACACTTTCCGCATGAATAGGAAAGCCGTTGGCTACGAAATCAAATGGTGGCGTGTATTTCCTCCCGCGTATCGTAAGCACGAGAGAATCGTCGCCAGTAAAATGCCGAACCAGGCTCAGCGCATAAGCCCGATCCAAGTACTGCATTTCCGAGTTGCCTACCCCCGAGGTTTCCAACTCGAACGGAAAAGCGCTCTGGTAATCCTGCAAGCGGGAAGTAATGTTTGGGATGTCAATGTAGCCCTCGCCTTTGACGATGGCGTACTCCCCGTTCTTGACAGGCAGGATGAAAAGCCCCCTATCCCGAAAGACTTGGGGGCGGGACTCTCGCGTGTCCTGCTCGCACAGTATCCGCACCTCCTTGTCACTGGGGCGCGTGAAGTGCTGGCAAGCCTGATTGATTTGACGCCCCACTATAGGGAACGGCGCAACGTCGAAGTCGTGGTTAGCGATTTCGTAGCGGTCGAAAATCGCTTGCCAACTGGGGCTATTGCCAGATTCGTCAATGGGAGCGAGCGTCATACAAACACCTTGCTACTCTCGGACGGCTGGTATTCGTCTGGATACTCCAGCAACTGGCGTTGCAGCTTGAAATCGGCAGTTTCCATATCGGAAACTTCATCCGGGGCAAGTCCTGCCACGGTTTCCCCTAACCGCCTGACCCCTAACTCGGCATACTCCTCGACCAGTTCACTGCCAATGAAATGGCGGCCCAGCTTCAAGGCGGCTACGCCAGTGGTAAAAGAACCGGCAAAGGGGTCAACTACCAAATCGCCCGGATTGGTGCTGGCCCGCAGGCAACGTTCAATCAGGGCTAACGGCTTTTGGGTGGGGTGTTTGCCGTGTCGCTTTTCGCCTTTACCGGATGCCGGCAGCCGCCAAACGGTTTTCATCTGCTTGCCGCCGTTTTCCGCTTTCATTTCTTGGTAGTTAAAGGTATAGCGGTGCTTGCTACCCTTGGGGGCTTTGGTCGCCCATAGCAAGGTTTCCGTGGAGTGGGCAAAACAGCGGCAGCCCAAGTTAGGCGGCGGGTTGTTCTTTTCCCAAACAATATCGTTCAGGATACGAAAGCCCAACTGCATCAGCGCCATACCCACGCTGAGGTAGATATGCAGGGTGCCGGTAACCCAGATGGTGCCGGCCGGTTTCAGGATGCGGTGGCACTCCCGCAGCCAGGAAAGATTAAACTCGTGGTCATTCTCGATGCCGCTGCTCTTGTCCCAATCACCCTTGTTGACGCTGACCCGCTTCCCCGCCACGCAGGTCACGCCATCGTTGGAAAGCAAATAGGGCGGGTCGGTCCAGATGCAATCCACGCTGTTGGCGGGCAGAGCGGCCATCAACGCCAGCCCGTCGCCGCAATACAGGGTGGATTGCCCGTCTGCCGACTGCCAAGCCACTTGCCCGGCGTAATCAGCGCAAACTATCATCTGCATACTCTCCCGCCTGCTCCAGCATTTGCCGTTGCACTTCCGACAGGGTATCCTCGCTTTCCTGCCCGTTGCGCCCTTTCAACTGAACCGGATGCCGATAGGCGGTTTCAATCTTGCCGCCATTCCGCAAGCGGCTTTCAATTATATCGCAATAATGGGACTGGATTTCACAGGTCAGGTAAGTCAGTCCCAAGTTCTGGGCTTGCACTACTTCCGACCCGCTACCGCCGAACAGGATAAACGCGCTGTCTCCGGGCTGAGTGCAGGACTTGAGTAGCAGCTCCGACAACCCCTCAGGGATTTGACACGGGTGGCTGGTTTTCTGCCGGGATACATTCTTAACCAGGTTAAAGTTCAGCCAAGAGTACGGCATCCGTCCCGGATGACCCTGCCGCAGCCGCTCCCGAATGCGCCGGTCGGTGGGGTTCTGATAGGGCTGGGCCACCTGCTCCTTGTAAAAGCGGTTATGCCGGGACTTGGTGGCGTGCAGGATGGAGCGGTGCGCCGTAGTGAACCGCCGGCTGGTGTGGCCCACATTGGTGTTATAGACCCAAACATAATCGTGGACGGACCAAGCGTGTTCATCCAGAAACTTGACCCGCAGATAGGCGTTCTGCTTGGGATAGTTAATCAGGAACATATTGCCATCGGCGCGCAAAACCCGCAGGCATTCCCGGGCCAAGTCAATATACCAGTCCACATACTCATCCCAGGATGCCGTGAAAGTCCGCCCGGCGTAGCGGATGCCGGCGTTATAATCCGGGTCGCCGTAAATCACAGCTACGGACTCATCCGGCAAATCCCGCAGGACCGCCATCACATCGGAGTTGACCACCCGGTTACGGTATATTTCCGGCAAAGGGTTCATCGTTCCACCAAGCTATACTCGGCGCTCCGTACCAAGCGAATGGAGCCGGGCCGTTGTGGGTCGTCAAAAGAGTAGAGGTACAGCCGCAGCCGCGCATCCCGCCGCAGCATATAACAACACCGGATCGAAACCCCTTCCCACCCCTCCGTTGCCTGCCGGTAATACCGGTACGGGTTGAACAGCTGAAAGACATTGAAATCCGCCGGCTCGCCGTTCTTGGCCTCAAAAACGGTGATTTGCCTTTGGTACTCCAAGGTAAAGTCAATCTCAACCTGTACCCGGTTGACATTGATTTTATCATCCCCGATGCGATAATCCAAAGGGATTTGAGTCCGATGGGAGCCATAAACTTTGGGCGCGGCGGCAATATCCTCGTACAGGAAATCGTGGATAATGCGCTGGTTGTAGCCCACCGACAGGATGTTGCTTTCGCTGGTGTTGATGTTGTTCAGGATACTGCGCCGGTAACGCCACTGGTAACGGTTTCCCTCAGGAATCGGCTCAAACTCGTGATAGCCACTGGAGATGCCCGAAACGAACCGATGCCGACCGCGCCCCAAGTGAACCATGAACACATCATCCTGACGCAGCCTTTCCGGCAAAACCGCCGAATTGTCAATTTTGGTAGCGTCAAAAGGATTGCCAAACCCCACTGCGGCGCAGATTGCTTTGACTTCGCTGTTGTCAAAGCTCCGATCGCCCTTATCCTGGCAAAGGGTGTAAAGCCGGTCAATAACCGTCTGTTTCAGGCTTTGGTTTGGCGCAACCACAAAACACCGCCCAATTTCAACTCGCCTCAAAACTTACCACACACCCCATCCCCCGGTCAACGCGCGGAAGTCAGCCGTCCCGCCCCCTTTACCGGAAAATGTGCTATAGTGGGCTGGGAGCAAGCTGGGCTGAAGTTTTCCCGGAGGTCTGCCGGCAATGGTTTGGAAGTATTCCCAGTTGACCGATAAGTGGTGGGTCGAGTACCTGGCCGACGAAATCTATGATTACGGGCCGCGGCTCAAGAACACGGGCTTGCCGGTCTGGGCGCTGGTCAGCCTCTACAAAGTCTATGACGGGGACAAGGACCGGGTACTGTATGGCTATCGGGATTGGCTGACCGCCGCTGATGTCGATGCTGCCTTGGCCTACTATGAGGATTTTCCGGAGGACATCGATCGCAAATTGCGGTCGATGGAGGCAGTCTAATGGCCCGTTTTTACCTGGATGAGCAGGTGGAAACTGAGGTAAGAGACATCCTCATCCAGTACGGCCACGACGCCATCCATGCGTACGATGTTGGACACCGCCAAACCCCGGACACCCAACACTTGCTGTTCGCAGCCTGCGCCAACCGAATTATGGTTACGCTCGACCGTCAGGACTTTGAGGAACTGCACCGCCTTTGGCTGGCCCTCAATTCCTGGCTGGAGCTGCCCCGGGAACACGCCGGCATCCTAACCACTTGGGGCAACATTGCCGCCGTCGAGTGGGCCGGCTTGATTCATCTCTTTATCGGCGACAACCCGGAAATGCGTAACCGGATGTGGCGGTGGAATCGCCATAGCCGCCGTTGGCAGCCCTACGGCTGGTAACCGCTCCCCCCATCCCTTACGCCGACCCCAAAGCCACCCGCACTATTTTCTTTTCCAACGCCAAGGCCAGCTGCTCGGTCAGCGACAGGCGGTCATGGTCACCTACTGCGCCGACAAAAGCCACTCCCAAGATGCGCCCTACCCGGAAGTCGATGACCGTTGAGGACAATACCCCGTACGGCCCGCCCTGTACCGCTTTCAGGGCTACCGCCTCGTCAAAAAAGCCGGACGGCTCCAATCGCTGTACCGAAATCAGCTGCGAATCCTCGCCGACGCTTTCCCCCACATTGCGCTCAAAATCTTTCAGAAAGACGTCGTGCATCCAGGCCGACACCGAATCCGGCTTGTCGAACAGGTGGGCTACC
Source organism: Dehalococcoidia bacterium (assembly GCA_965243185.1). GTDB lineage: Bacteria > Chloroflexota > Dehalococcoidia > Lucifugimonadales > UBA3495 > CBDBCU01. The sequence continues at coordinate 296,564 of OZ251531.1, forward strand.
GAGGAGCCGACGAAGTTGAACCCGTCATAGATGGACATATCGGCGGTGTACCCGAACTCCCGCATATAGCCGTTGATGCGCCCGGCCCGGCGGAATCGGGTCGCCGAACTGCCGGCAAAGCCGTGCTGCGCCATCTCCCCGTTAGTCAGCACGCCCACCCGCACCGGTTGATAGCCCTGAAACTCCGGCGGCAAGTCCTCCTTATCCAGAGTCATAAACTCCAAATCCGGCTCCGTAATGCGGAAAGTAGCCCGTTCCAACGCTGCCGAAGTCACTGGAAAACCCTCCCCTGTTGTTTGACGCCGGTTCCCCGGCCGGCCGGGCATTCGCCCCCGGCAAATCGGGGAACCGCTTGTATTGCCGATTAGCCGCAGACCATCGGATAGATATGGCGGCCGCGGGACATTTCCCCCGGCACCTGGCTTTTGCCCCAGGTTTCCCCGCCGTCCCGGCTGCGGAACACCAAGCCGTCCCGGTCGCAGCAATAGACCTTTTCCGGGGCCGCCCGGTCAAGGGCAATCTGGAACATTCGGCTGGGGGCCAGTTCGCCCAAATCCACCCGCTGCCAGGTTTCCCCGGCGTCCCGGCTGCGTACCAATACCCCGGCCTCGGTAGTGCCGGCTGGCGCGCTGCCGCCGCCGGCCCCGGCCGCCAGGTACATCGTGTTGGGGTCGTCCGGGGCTACCGCCAAATCCCGGCAGTAGCTGCCGCCGGGAAACATCTCCTCAATGTCCACAAACTCCCAGTTGCTCCCCCGGTTGCGGCTGCGGAACATTGCCAGTTGGGTGATGATATAGACCAGCCCCGGGGCCTTGGGGTTGACCTGTACGCCGTGCAAATCCACCGGCCCGGTGCGGGTATAGTGGCCGTCGGTGATGGATTCCCAACTATCGCCGCCGTCCCGGCTGGCCACCAGTCCGCCCACTTCAATCGCCCCGTACACCTCTTGGGGGTTATGGGCGTCCAGAGCCAGACCGATAACCCGCTTGACGATGGGATAGGGGTTCATCGTAATGTGCGGGAAGTTAATGTTTTTGGTGTTGCCCTTTTGCCAGGTAGCGCCGCCGTCCTCGGAACGGCAGATGACGCAGCGGTCATAGCCGGCGTACATAACCTCCGGGTTTTGGGGATGCACCGCCAGCGACCAGACATCGCCTTGGGGGGAATCGGTGGCTTCCCAATGGCCGCCCCGGTCGTCGCTACGATAGACGCCGGCTTGGGTGCCGGCGTAAATCACCGCCGGGTTCTGGGGATGCACCAGCAAAGCCCGCACCTGCGGCTCCGCCGGCAGTCCCTTGGTGATGCTTTCCCAATCGTCGGAACCGTCGGTCTGGCGGTACAGGCCGCCGCCGCCCAGCGGCCGGTCGGCAGCCGACGCGCCGACAATCAGCGGCCCTTCGCCGGCGATGCCGGCATAAAGATAGGTTTGGCGCTGCGGGTCCGTCATACTTGCCCCTCCCGTTAAAACAGCGTTCAGTGTCCCGGTTTGCCGCCCCTGATTGTAGCAACTCCGGGGCGGATTGCCAACCGGCGGCGGGCCAAGTTGCCGAAGTGCTATAATGGGCGGGCATTTCCATAACAGCCAAGGAGAAATTATGCGCCTGCACGGAAAAACCGCCCTCATCACCGGGGCCAGCCGCAATATCGGCCGCCAAATTGCCCTCACCTTCGCCCGGGAAGGCGCCGACCTGGTCCTCAACACCCGCCAAAGCCGCCCCGAACTCGAGGAGGTAGCCGCCCAATGCCGCGAGTTGGGCGTCAATACCCATATCGCTATGGGCGACATCTCCGACCCGGATACCGCCGCCGCCATCGTTACCGACGGCATCGCCGCCCTGGGCAAAGTGGACCTCCTGGTCAGCAATGTCGCCGTCCGCCCCCACAAGCCCATCCTCGCAATCTCCAACGACGAGTGGCGGCAGGTAATGGAAATCAACCTGTTCCCGGCCTTTTACCTGATTAAAGCCGTATTGCCGGGGATGATGGAACGCCGTTCCGGCAGCATTATCGCCCTCGGCGGCCAGTCCGCCATCACCGGCCGCCCCGACACCGCTCTGGTAACTACCGCCAAAACCGGCTTGCTCGGCTTAATTCGGGCCGTAGCCGCCGAAATGGCCCCCTACAACATCCGCGCCAATATGGTCAATCCCGGCTCCACCGACACCCAACGCGCCCATCCGGAATGGTATCCCGAATTTCAGGAAGTAGCCCGCGGCTCGACGCAGCACTTGGCCGATTTGCCCCTGGGCCGCCAAGCCTCCGTTCAGGACATTGCCGACGCCTGCCTGTTCTTTGCCTCCGACGAATCCGCCTACATCACCGGTGACCGCCTTAATGTAGTCGGCGGCCGCTACATCGTCTAAACCCCATCCCGCCGGCAGTCATCATCCCGCCCTCCCCTTTACTTGCCCCGGCCTGCTTTAACTGATACAATGCCCCCACTGGTCAAGGCAACCCGGTACCGGCCGCAGCCGGCTAAAGGAGTGACAACTTGGGCAAGATTAAGGTAGCCATCATCGGCGTCGGCAATTGCGCCTCCTCCCTCGTGCAGGGCATCCACAAGTATGTGGAAGTGCCGACCACCGCCGAAATCCCCGGCATTATGCACAACCAAATCGGCGACTACCGCGTCGAGGACATCGAAGTTGTCGCCGCCTTCGACATCGACGAAAACAAGGTCGGCAAAGACCTCGCCGCCGCCATCTTTACCCCGCCCAACAACACCATCAAATTCGCCGAAGTACCCCCCTTGGGCGTCCCCGTCGAGCGCGGTATGACCCACGACGGCATCGGCCGCTATGTCTCCCACCTCGTCAAAAAATCCGACCACTCCACCGCCGACATCTCCGGCATCCTCAAAGAGCGGCAGGTGGATGTGGTCATCAACTACCTGCCGGTCGGCAGCGAAATGGCAACCAAATGGTACGCCGAGCAAATCCTCGACGCCCGCTGCGCTATGGTCAACTGCATCCCGGTCTTTATCGCCAAGGAAGCCTACTGGCGCAACCGCTTCGAGGAGCGCGGCGTCCCCATCGTCGGCGACGACATCAAATCCCAAGTCGGCGCTACCATCCTGCACCGCATCCTGACCCGCCTCTTCGAGGATCGCGGCGCCACCATCGAAAACACCTACCAGCTCAACTTTGGCGGCAACACCGACTTTCTCAATATGCTCGAGCGGGAGCGCCTCGTCTCCAAAAAAATCTCCAAAACCGGCGCCGTCACCTCCCAAATGGACGCCGAAATCAACGCCGACCAAATCCATATCGGCCCCAGCGACCATGTCCCTTGGCTCCAGGACCGCAAATGGTGCTACATCCGAATGGAGGGGCAAGTTTTCGGCGGCGCCCCCGTCAACCTCGAAGCCAAGCTCGAAGTTTGGGACAGCCCCAACTCCGCCGGCGTAGTCGTCGATGCCGTCCGCTGCGCCAAACTGGCCCTCGACCGCGGCCTCGGCGGCGCCATCGCCGGCCCCAGCGCCTATTTTATGAAATCTCCGCCGGTACAATATACCGACGATGTCGCCCGCGAAATGGTAGAGTCCTTCATCAAAGGCGACGGCGCGCCCCAGGATATGATTGCGGCCCCGGCCGAAGTCGCTCCGGAAAGTTAACCCCCGGCGCCGTCCCGGAGGGATGAACCCGCCGTGAAAATAGCAATGGTATCCCCCTACGATTTCACCTGGCCCGGCGGGGTAACGGCCCACGTCTCCCAACTGGCCCACGAACTCAAACTGTCCGGCCACCACGTGCAAATCCTGGCCCCCCATTCCCCGGCCCGGGACGGCAGCCAGCAGGACGCCTTTGTCCCCTTGGGCCGCTCCGTCCCCGTACCCTCCGGCGCCTCCATCGCCCGCCTCTCCCTCTCCTGGTGGCTCTACCGCCGGGTGCGCGACTTGCTCGAACGGGAATCCTTCGACATCATCCACCTCCACGAACCTTTAGCCCCGGTGCTGCCCCTCTGCGTCCTCGAGTATTCCAACACCGTCAACATCGGCACTTTCCACGCCTACCATAACCGCCAGCACCTCTACCGTTTCAGCCAGCCCATCGTCAAACGCTGGCATCAGCGCCTCCACGGCGGCATTGCCGTTTCCCCGGCCGCCCATAAATATGTCCACAACTTCTTTCCCCGCGACTACCGCATCATCCCCAACGGCATCGACGTCGAACACTTCGCCGCCAACGCCCAACCTTGGCCCCAATACCAGGATGGCAAAACCAACCTCCTCTTTGTCGGCCGCCTCGAAAAGCGCAAAGGATTGAAATACCTCCTCGCCGCCTACAGCCGCCTCAAGTGGGAATACCCTAATCTCCGCCTCATCGTCGTCGGCCCCGGCAACCTCGACCCGGAATCCCACCAGATCTTGAGCGCCCGCAACCCGGCTGATGTCGAACTGGTCGGCGGCGTTTCCTATCAGGATTTGCCCCGCTACTACGCCTCCGCCGACATTTTCTGCTCCCCGGCCACCGGCCAGGAAAGCTTTGGCATCGTCCTGCTCGAAGCTATGGCTGCCGGCAAGCCCATCGTCGCCTCCGCCATCGAAGGCTACGCCGGCATTATCCAAAATGGCGAACAGGGCTTGCTCTTTCCCCGCAAAGACCCCGACGCCTTGGCCGATACCTTGGCCGCCCTGATTAACGACCCGGCCCGGGCCGCCCGCATGGGCGCCGCCGGCCGCCGCTCCGTCGAGCAATACCGTTGGCAAGTCGTCGCCCGCCAAGTGGAAAACTACTATCTTGACTGCATTGCGCTGAACAGTAATGGCTGTACCGGGTAGAGAACAGTTCCGCGCCGGCTTGTCCCGCTATGTGGAACTGCCCGGCGCGCGCCTTTTCCAGGCGGTGGGGCTAACCCCCAACGCCATCACCCTGCTCGGCTTTGCCGTCTGCATCGCCGCCGCCGCCTTGGTCGCCGCCGGACACCTCTGGCTCGGCGGCCTCGTCTTTCTGCTCGGCGGCGGCCTCGACCTGTTCGACGGCGCATTGGCCCGAATGACCGGCCGCGCCAGTCCCTTCGGCGCCCTCCTCGACTCCGTCTTCGACCGCCTCGGCGAAGCCGCCCTCTTTGTCGGAATGGCCGCCTACGCCCTGCAAGCCGACTTGCCCGCCCCGGCCTTCCTTGACGCCGCCGCCTTTGCCGCATTTTATGTCCTCATACTGCTCTTGGCATTGATTTTCTCCCAAGGCGTCAGCTACCTGCGCGCCCGCGGCGAAGGCTTGGGCGTCTTTATCCGCTCCGGCTTGATGACCCGCACCGAACGCGTCATCATCCTCGGCGGCGGCCTGCTCATTGACGGACTAACCCCCGCCTTTGCCCTGATGCCCTGGATCCTCCTGGTCATCGCCCTGGTTTCCTGCTTTACCCTCTTTCAACGAATGTTCACCATCCGCGGCCGTCTCGAAGCCGCCGCTGAAAACACCGCCCCGGAAACCCCTACCTACCGTCCTTCCCGTGAAAACGGGAATCCAGAAAGCCCCCCATAAGCAACCGCCCCCGGAACCTGTTGCCTAATACATACCCCTAGGGAGATGACAAATTGCCGCAACAATTGCAGGGAACTATGGACGGCGCCGGCTTGCGGGTCGGCATCGTAGTCGCCCGCTTCAACGACTTCGTAACCCGCCCGCTCCTCACCGGCGCCCTCGAAACCCTCGCCCGCCACGGCGTACGGGATGCCGACCTCAGCATCGCCTGGGTTCCCGGCGCCTTCGAGCTGCCGGTCGTCGCCAAAGCTATGGCCGAAACCGGCCGTTATGATGCCGTCATCTGCCTCGGCGCCGTCCTCCGCGGCGAAACCGACCACTACGAAATGGTCGCCGGTCAATCCGCCTCCGGCATCGCCAACGTCGGCTTAGCCACCGGCGTACCCGCTATTTTCGGCGTATTGACCGCTGACAATATGGACCAAGCCGTCAACCGCGCCGGCGGCAAATCCGGCAACATCGGCAGCCACGCCGCCGCCGCCGCCGTCGAAACCGCCCGCCTCCTCCAAGCCATCAAAACCGGCTGACCTCCATATCCCGCCAATCCCGACTAGAGCAATGGGCCGGAGCAGTCGGCACTGTTTCCGCCGCTAAGCGGAACCGGATTGAAAGCCGCCTTGAATGGCGGGAATAGTTGTGGTAATATGCGGGACAAATTGGGAAGGAAGTAGTGTTGCGATGCAGTGCCAGATTTGCAAAAAAGCCGGGATGACCGGCAACAATGTCAGCCACTCCAACCGGCATACCAAAACCCGGTTCAAGGCTAATGTCCACAAGCAGACCATCGAGCTGGGCGGCAAGGTGCAGCGGGTCAAGATTTGCAGCCGCTGCCTGCGTACCCTGCACAAGCCGCCGCGGCAGCGGGCCCGGGCCGGGGCGGCCTAGCCCGATGCCGGTCGGCCGGGTGTTATCGCGCCAGAGATTAACCAAGTTGCTCGGGCCGCCGGGATTACTGGCCGCCTTGGCCGCGGCTATTCTTTTAGCCTTGGCTTGCGCGGCCCCGCCGACGGCCACTCCGATTCCCACCAATACCATCCCTTTGCCCACCGCTACCCCGACGGCGCGGCCGGCCTTGGCCGCCCTTTGCCGGGATTACGGCTATTGCAAACTGCTGGAAACCGGGGATGGCCGGTTGACGGCGGCGGCGTGGCTGGATGATGAATGGATGTACCTGGCCGACTACGAAGGAAAGCTCCGCCTGCTGAATGTGGAAACCGGAGAGCTACAGACCGCCCTGACCGGGTTGCTGCGGCCGCAGGGTCTGACCGTGCTGGACGGGCGGCTCTATGTTTCCAATATGGGCAGTGTCTGCGAAGCCTTGCAGCGACAAGCCGGCGAACCGGATATTTGTTTTATAACGGGAATTTCCCCGGAGGAGCAGCTGGAAGTTCTGCTTACTTCCCGGGCCGAGATCTTGTCCTACGCCATCGGCCCGGAGGGGGAACTCAGCGACCGGCAGGTGGTGGTGGACAATATCCTAAGCCCCGACGAATCGCACAGTGCCAACGGCTTGACTAATGATGGGAAGTGGATTTACGCCAGCATCGGACATCCTTACGCCGGGAAACCCAATGAACACGGCGGCTTTATTACCTTAAACCAGGAACGGCTGAAAGCCAGCGGCGGCCGGACCGACTTGATGGGAAGCATTATCCGGTTCCGGCCCGGGGATAAGGATGTCGAGGTTTTTGCCACCGGGCTGCGGAATGTGTACGGCATATCAGTAGCCCCGGACGGGACAGTTTACGGCGCCGATAATGATGTGGACGACGGGCTGGTAACCAAGCCGGGGCAGCTGGAGGAAGTGAACGCCATCGTGCCGGGCGGGTTCTACGGAATACCGTTCTGGGGAACTAACGAAGCCCCGCCGGAAGCCGGCGTAACGGAGCCGGCGGCGGTATTGCAAGGCACTTATTCCACCTTCGCCCACGCCAATGCGGCCGGGGTCTATGTAGCCTACCAGTATATCGACGACCGGGAAGCCGGTTTTGTCGTTGACCGGTTTGACTACGAAACCTTTACCCCAACCCGGATTTTCAACTACGCCGCCGGCCCCATAACCGCCATCCTGGAGCGGGACGGCCTGCTTTACCTGATTTCCTTTTCCGGGCGGGTTCATATCATCAACCCTCAGCACACCCGCATCCTGGCATCATCCCGCCGCTCCCTGGAGCAAGACCTGCGGATGGTCGCGACGGTTACCGGGGAAAGGCAGCCGATAATTCGCTCCGACCATTACAATGTCTATTTCAAGGATAACTTTTTAATCTATGTCAAGGATCCCTGCGCGACTGAGGAAGTAGAACCCGGTTTCCTGTTGCGACTGCAACCGGTGAACCCGGACGACTTGCCGCCGGAATGGCAAGCCCAAGGTTTTGCTCGGCTTGATTTTCCCTTTGGCAAATACGGCCGCCGGTACCAGGAACAGTGTTTTATCGTGCATCCACCGCTGGAATTTGCCGCGAAGCGGATCCTGACCGGGCAGGATGACCGGGCTACCGGCAATATGCTGTGGCGCGGGGAGTATATTTTCGAGTAACCGGCGGCCGCGCCGGGAAGCTGATTTCCCGGAGCTGCTACTGACCGCCCCTTAGATCCCATGCAGGCAGGCGCGCATCTTTGCCATCGCCGCCGGCACCGTTTCCTGTTCGTTGTATATAGCAGTGCCGGCGACCAGAATAGTAGCCCCGGCCCGCACCGATTCCTGCGCCGTCCAGTCCGCTTTGACCCCGCCATCCACTTCCACTTGGCAAGGGTAGCCCCGGGCTTCGATAATTTGGCGAAGCCGCCGCACCTTGTCCAATGCCCCCGGGATGAAAGCCTGCCCGCCAAAACCGGGGTTGACCGTCATCACCAATACCAAGTCCAGATAAGGCAGCAATTCCTCGACGTCCGCGATAGGCGTAGCGGGATTAAGGGCAACGCCGACTTGCGCCCCCTGTTCCTTCACTTGAAAGATGTCCCGGTGCAAATGGGCGCAGGCTTCGGCGTGGAGAATTATCTGATCCGTTGCCGATTTAAGAAATGCCGGCAGCAGGCGTCCCGGCTCCTGAACCATCAGATGCAGGTTCAGCGGCAAGTCAGTATGGCGGCGCACCGCGTCCACCACCGCTTCCCCAAAAGAAATGTTGGGGACAAAGCAGCCGTCCATCACATCCACGTGCAGCAAGTCGGCGCCGGCCGCCGCCGCTTCCTCAACCTGCCGGCCCAAGTGGGCAAAGTCAGCAGCCAGCAGCGACGGCGCGATTTGGATCCGGGTTTCAGCAGCCATCCCTTTCCGCCTCCAGCAGTTCCCGGGCCCGGCGCAGTTCCGCCGCCACCCGGTTCGGCGCCGTGCCGCCGGGATTGTCCCGGGCGGCTACCGCGGCGGCGGCGGTAATGTTATACACGGCGGCGTCAAAGTGCGGCGAAAAACGGCGATATTCCTCTAAAGTCAATGCCGACAGTTCCTTATCCTCAGCTTCACACCAGGCGCACAGTTGCCGCATCACGCCGTGAGCTTCCCGAAAAGGAACGCCCCGGCCCACCAGATAATCCGCCAAGTCCGTAGCCAGCATATAGCTTTCCCCCGCCAACCGAGTTACCCGTTCCGTGTCCAGGGTCAAGCCGGCCAGCATATCGCGAAACACCGCCAAAGTCGCCAGCAAAGTGTCGACGGTGTCAAAAAAGCCTTCCTTATCCTCCTGCAAATCCCGGTTGTAAGTCAGCGGCAGCCCTTTCAGCAAAGTCAACAAAGCCATCAAATTGCCGTACACCCGCCCGGTTTTGCCCCGGGCCAGTTCCGCAAAATCCGGATTGCGCTTTTGCGGCATTATGCTGCTGCCGGTAGTGAACCGCTCCGCCAAGCGGATGAAACTGAACTCCCGGCTCGCCCAGATAATCAGCTCCTCAGCAAGGCGCGAGCAGTGCAGCATACAGATAGCGGCGGCCGACTGGTACTCGAGCAGAAAGTCCCGGTCCGAAACGGCATCCATACTGTTGGCGGTGATTTCCGGGAAACCCAGTTCCCGGGCCAGAAACTCCCGGTCCGTGGGATAAGGTACGCCGGCCAAAGCGCCGCTGCCCAAAGGCATAATGTTGACCCGGCGCCGGCAGTCCCGTAACCGGGCGGCATCCCGCCGGAACATCTGAAAGTACGCCAGCAAATGATGGGCAAACAAGACCGGCTGCGCCCGCTGCAAGTGGGTATAGCCGGGCATCAATACGCCCTCATACTTCTCCGCCAGATACAAGAGCGATTCCTGCACCCCGCGCAAGCCAGCCAGCGTCTCGTCAATGATTTCCCGGGTATAGAGGCGGATGTCCAGGGCAATCTGGTCGTTGCGGGAGCGGCCGGTATGGAGCCGCCCGCCGGCCGGGCCAATCAGCTGCGTCAACCGCCACTCAATGTTCATGTGCAAATCTTCGAGGGCGGCGTCCCACGGAAAATCCCCGGCTTCAATTTCGGCTTGAACGATTTGCAAGCCGTCAATGATCGCGGCCGCGTCCGCCTCCGGGATGATCCCCTGCCGGCCCAGCATCCGGGCGTGGGCCATCGAGCCGGCAATGTCCTGCCGGTAAAGGCGGCGGTCGTAGTGGATCGATACGGTGTAGTCGGCGTAGTCGGTCACGGGCGGACGCTTGGCTCCCGGCAGGATGGGCAATGCAGTATCAGCATAGCGCGAATGGCAGTTCGATTTGACTAGGGTTTGGCGACTTGCCGCGCTAATAATCGTTGGGGCGGAGATATTGGTAACTGGCGGTCAGGTTGGCAAAGACCTCCGGATGCGGCGGGATTTCCATTATCGCCGGCCCGGCGTAGCCCTTGGCCGCCAGCAGCCGCAGCATTTGCCGGCAATCCAAATCCCCATCAGCCACGGCGGGATAAGGCTCGCCCGCCCGGGACTGCTTGAAATGAACGATTTTCAGCAGATCCAAGGGCAGCTCATCCAGTTCCGCCAAAGCGTCCCGCTGCGGAAAACGGCGCAGCTGATTCACCGGGTCGGGACACAACCCCAGATAAGGGGCGGCCGCGGGCGTCATCCGGGCGCGACATTCCCGCACCAGCAAAGCCATACTGCCAATGGGCTGCCCGGAATTCTCCATTGAAAGGATAACGCCTTGACTCGCGGCTTCCCCGGCCAAATCAGCAACGCCCCAAGCCGCCGCCGGCAAATCAGCCGCCCTTTCCCAAGCGGCGTCAAAAGCCGCCGGATCCACAATCCGCAAATGGGGCGCGTCGCCGCCCACGATTTTAGCGGCCGCCAACGCCATCTGAAACTGCTCCCCCTTCGGATCCGCCGGTTCCGTCAAGCACGGGAACGCCATCGCCAGGTCAAAAGTCAAGTTGGGGAAAATGGCGGCAATGGTCTGCAAGCCCAGCAGGTTCGGCCGCCAATCCGCGCCCTGCCCGCTTTCCCCGGCGCCCAGGCAAGTTTGCCGCAGTTCAATATGGCGGGCCCCGCAAGATTGGGCGGCGGCGATTAGTTCCGCCAAACTCTGCTCCGCCAAGTGACTGCGCCAGGAATTAGTTATCGCGCCAAAAATCATTTTCCTCACCTACGCCCCGGTTTGCAACTTCAACCCCGTGCCACTATAGCCCATATTCCCGAATTTCTCAAGGGGCAGCCGGGCATTTCCCCAAGCCGGCCGCCAACCCCCCCTACTTCAACTTCGCCCGGTTCGTCCGCGGCTGCCAATCCCGAATTATCGCCGTCTCCAACGCATCCGTCTCCTCCCGGCTCCCCGTAAAGGCGTAGGAAAACTCGATGCTGTTGCCGAACAGATAAAACTCCCGGCTCAAAATCGGATTCGTTTCCCGCTGCAAATGCTGCAACAGCCGCCGCCGCAGGCAGGTCTCCGACTTCCCCACATACAGACACTCCCCATAGGGCATCCACAGCGCATAAACCCCGCTGCGCCCCCGCTCCAACCGCCGGACTTCCTCCTTGCGATAGGGCCAGTGTTCCATTTCCAGCCGATACTTCAGGATAAAAGGCGTCATCACCCTACACCATCCGCTCCGCCGGCCCGCCGCCATCCTCATCCCCCATCCGCCGCTGCTCCGGCGTCTGCATCCGGTCAATAATATCCGCCCACGAAGTCACCAGATTGTTGAACAGCACCGCATTACCCGAATCCCGCCGCCGGTCGTAATAGTTGTAAAGAATCCGCGCCAGCCGCTCCACCCGTTCCACATTGCTGCCCAACTGCCGCGCCACCTGTCCCGCCCCGGCAATCCCCCCACCGCCCTCCCCCTCGGCTTCCCGCCCCAAATGATACGCCATCCGCCAACAGCCCTCCCACGCCGTTATCGCCAAGCCGGAACGCGACGGCTGATGCGGCGCAAACTCCGCCAACGGCCGCAGCTGCACCACCCCGCCCTCCGCGCTAATCAGGCCGTGCGTGTCCCGCAGCCGGTCAATCACCACATTATGCGCCGTAGCCAGCGTCAACGCATCCCCAAAGCTGCCCGGCCCGCTCCCGTTGCTGTTCAGCCACGCCAGGCAAAACCGGCTTTCCCCGTCCAGTTCCCCCGATTCCTGCCGGTCGTAGTCGGCAATGGCTTTATTGATGGCCGTCAACGCCTCCCGCACCGTTACCGGCGTCCCACCCAAAGTCTCCACCCGGCTGTACCGCGAATAAACCTGCATCCCCGGCCCAATGGCCGCCTGCGCCAAATCCACCGGCGCAATGTGGCTTTGCCGCGTCAACTGATCCAACGCCGGCGGCAATTCCCGCTCCAGCTCGTCAAAAAACTGCCGCCGCGTCGCCATCCCCACCTCCTCCCGCCGCGGCCGGCACACCAGCACAATGGACGATGCCAGAGAGTTGGCGGCCAAGGCGTTAGACCGGGCGGCCCGTTCCGTCCGCATCGGCCAAGTACCAACTACCTCAAAGCCGGCGTTGATTACCGAAGTAAGCATCGTTTCCCAACCGGTCGAGGCGCGGCCTTCCCGTTCCTCCTCCTGCTGCTTGTAGGCATAGAAAATAGAGGACGGAAAGTCCGGGCTGCACCGCTCCCGGATTAGCCGCAAAGTTTGATTCAGCAATTCCTCGAAACGGTCTCGGGGGTTCTCGAACCTGGGGGCGGCTATCATCTCCTCGCTAGCAGGGACAAGGATGCTGCCAAACAAGTCCGGGTAGATGTCCCGGAGCAAGGGACGCAACCAGACATAGAAATAGTCGGAGAGTTCGGCGTAGCTGATGTTGTCGTAATAGGGCGGGTCAGTTACGATTACCGGGCCATTCTTGGCGTGAATAGTAGTGGAGGCATCGGCTTGGTGAACTTTTCCGATATTTACATCTGCCGGCAAAGACTGAACGACCTCGGCAACCCAATCAACTTGCGCCATCCAGTTTTGAGTAGCAGCGCAAAAAGGATTGGATTCTGCAAAGTCCCATATCATTGGCAGAGAGTGCGTAGCGAAAACGCCGGCGACTTTGTCGCCGGCGTTTTGCCAGCGCGAAAAACTAGAACAAGAGTTCGTCATCCTACCTATCGCCAATGCAAGATAAGTCCGAATGGCATCGGCGTACTCGACTACTGCCCCATCGGATACAACTAACTGAACTACGTCATCCATCAAATCGCTCATTGTAATATGGATGACCAATTGCCGCTCAGTGAACAGCTCTTGCCATTCAGAGAATCCGTATCCCTCAGCCCGCAAACTCATAGCTTGACCGGGGAACTTGCCATTAGGCCGCCATTCAGGTTTGGCAGAAACGGCCGCTTGAATATGTTCCTTAGTAGGCGACAAAAACAACCGCTTACGGTCGCCCTCAGCAACGATGCAAGTCATCACTTCCCCCAACTTTCCGGCCCGGGCCTGTTCCCGCACATACGCCAGAGTAGCGGTGTTGTCGCAAGCCACGCAGACCGCCCCGTTGCGGTCAACATTGCCGCCGACCGGCACATCCCGGCCGTGATTCTGTACCACGAAAGAAACGGTTTTACTTTCCTTATCCACCACCGGCTTAATCCAGTGCTGATTGCCGGCTTTCTTGGAAACTTGAAAGGTTTTCAACAAAGGCATCGCAATGCCGCAAGCCGGGTTAGAACAAGGAATCGTCCGCGCCCACAGCCAGGCAATAACGGTAGCCGCGCCGCCCTCCGGCAGTTCCACCGTCGGGTAAAGGTGTCCGATTTTGTCCCACGCCAATTCCCGCATTTTGCGCCCGTAATAGCGAATGTCCGCCGCCAAGCCGGCCGCCCCCCGCCAGGGGATTTGCTTAGCTTGCTTGCCCTTGCCGACGCTAAAGCCCATCGGGTCGGCCTCCGGGTTCACCGGCGGCCGGTTGGCGAACCGCGGCGGCAGTTCAATCAAGGCTTTCGTAATCAGCACGGCCACCGGGTTCAGGTCCGAACCCACGGCCCGCAAGCCCAACCGCTGGGCCTCCAAGGGAATCGAGCCGCCGCCGCAAAAGGGATCATAAATCGGCTGCGCCTGCCGGTTCAGGTACTCCAGCACGGCGGCCGGCTCCGTCGGCGCCGTCTCCCCCTTTCCCCGGGCCACGGAGCGGGCGATTTGCCAACGCGCTTCCGCCAGCAGGTTCGGGTCGTTGGAGTTCTCCCACTTCACCAACCGCCCCAGCAGGTTATGCAGCTTCGCCCGCTCAATGATGATTTCCTCAGTATCCGTCAAATAAGCCGACGGGTCATCGACCAGACTGGCGAACAGCACCGCCCGGCACGCCGCCAAGGGCCGCCGCGCCCACCACAAATGCAAAGTCGAGGGATGCCCGTGCCGGATGGACTTCTCCCGCGCCGCCTCCGCGTTAATAACATCCAGCGGCAGGTCAACCTCAATCAGCTTCTTGCCGGCCAGGGCGGGCAAACCGTTCATAACAGGCAGCTCCGTAGTGGGGTAATTTTGGGGTTGCGGGTGGTAGCTTCCGATATTCACTTCCCGGGAATCACGCGGCCAGTTCCTCGAGTACCAATTCCCGTTCCGACCAAGGTATTACCCGGTCATAGTTTTCTTTGAGACCCCGGATGACATCGGAAAAATCCTTGCGCGCGGCCGGGGGGCCTTTGGCGGCGTCCACCAAGGCATAAAGCAGGGTGCCTGTGGGGCGGGTGTGAGCCGTGTCGAGGCCGGCAAACACCGCCCAAGCCAGACTGTTGGATGACTGGCTGACCGGGCGCAACAGGCGTTCCGGCTGACTTGGGGACGCCAGTATCTTAAAGGGGAAACCGTGACGGCTGCCGCTCCGGCCCGGGATAGTTACCGCCGGCTTATAGTGGATTTCGCAGTCCTCCAGCCAGGAGCGCACTTCCTGATGGAACGGGGGCGTAGTTCCTGCCGGCTTGCGGGATTTGTGCGCCGGCTTAACAGCCGAGGTAGCCGCGGCCGCGCTTTCATCCTCGGAGCCAGGGGCCGGGGCGTCCTGCGCCAAAAAGAACATATCGTTGACCGCCAGCATTGCCTGGAGCAGGCTGTGCAGTTCCACCGGGAAGTTGTCCGGCCCGGCTTTGGTTTCCAGACGCCGGTTTTCCACCAGTTCCACCCCGAACCCCCGCACCGTTTGGGACAAAATCTCCCGCCGCCGCGGCGTGTCCCAAACGAACCCCGACATTTCCAAATCGTCCAGGATATAGCCCGCGTCGGACAACCGAAAGCCCTTACCCTCCGGGTGGACATAAAGCTGGGTATAGTCGTTATGCCGGTCGATATGGGGGGTGGTGATTTCGTACCCCTCGCCGATGGGCTGCCAAGTGGTTTCCGACTTCAGCCAGCCCCAATACCGTTCCAACAGGCTCGCCATCTCCTCGCGCATAGCAACCTCCTATTGGATGCGGGGCGGATTCGTTATGTTGACGAATCCCATAAAGTCCCGCAAGGTTTGCCAAGTGTCGCCCAAATTGGTGAAAATGTCAACCGGCGCCGGCTTGGCCCACCGGTGGCCATAGCCCTCGCGGTAGTAGTGCAGGTGCGGCGCCGGAATTATCTCCTTGTCCGGGTTGCGGTGGGGCTTACCGCCCATATCCAGCCGCGCCAAGACTACCGAACCGCGCGCCCGGTTCTGAAAAGTCTCTTTGTCCGGGTCGTCCCTTCCCCGGTGCAAGTCCAGAAGGAACCGCTCCTGGCCATCCCGGGACTGCAAAGGGATAACCACCTTTCCGCCGGCATAAGGGTAAAGCCATACTTGGTCGTCAACCCGATACTTGGGCGTTTCGAGCAGCAAATTCGCCACGTCCTGCGGTATGTTTATTTCTGCCACTTTCCCCTACTCCGCCTCCAAATTCAGCCCCAACTGCTGCCCATTCTCCCGCACCGCCCGGGCAATGTTCTCCGAAAACCCGCCATCCTTCACCGCGCGGATGGTGATTTCCACCGTCACTTCGCCCCCGTCCGCGCTGAGATTGCGGATGATTTCCTCCCGCAACTTGTCGACGGCGTCGAGGGAAATGTTGTCGGGCATGGTCTGGCGGACGGTGATGCGGCGCGGCCGATTGCCCGACAGCGCGGCCGGCGCATCGTCAAGCCCTTCGTGAAGGCGGGAAGCATTATCCGGGGCCGCGTCGACCGGGTATTGCAATGAAGGCGTTTCCGTCCCGTCCGGCGGCGGCAGCAACTCCCGCTCCGCCGTAGCCGCCTTGACCAGCAAGCCGGGCAGCGGCCGCGGCAAGCCAGCCAAGTCCACCCGAAACCGCCGCGGCTCGACATACTGGCTGCCGTTATGTCCCCCGGCATACCCGCAGCGGCCCTCCGCCACCGCATTGGCTACGGCTTGGTCCAGAACCTCCCGCCGCGCCAACCGGTGCAGATAGATATGACTGGTGAAAATATCCCACAGGTCTTTGAGCGCAATGTGGTGGGGATAAGCCGAACTGGGCCAGATATACTGCTCCAGCTGCTGCTCCAGAACCGACGGCGACAACTGGTCGAGCAGCACTTCCTCACTGGTAAAGGTTTCCCGCGCGCTGCTGATAATGTCCCCCGGATTGTCGTGGGCCGCGGCATCGGTCATCCAGGGGCGCAGGCGGTAATCGGCGGCCTGCTGCGGATTGTGCTGCACCGGGGCGATGGCCCAGCGGTAGGCTTGCACTAACGCCTTCCGCAAGTCCCCATCCGCCGCCCGCAGGCTGTTGTCCACTTGCCGCCGCCGTTCCGCGGAGAGGCCGGTCAGGGCTTGCTCCCCGTTGGTAATGGAATGCCATGCCAGCCAGGTGCCGGCGGCGTCCCGCAGGACGCGAATCTCATCCTTGCGCGCCGTCAGAAAGAGCAGCGTATTGCGGTGGATGCGCGGCACGCCATCCCCGCGATAGGCCAGCAACTCATTCATCGCCGGCGTAGCGTCATCCCTTTCGGCGTTGCGGCTGTTGAGGGACTGGGATGGCGACAGTACCACCAGGCGTACCCAGTCGGCATCGGCCACGGCCGCCGTATCCGCCGGGCCGACGATAACCTCCCCCCGCGCTCCGGCCGCCGCCGCCTTTAACTGCTCAACGATTTTATCGTCCAACGCCCGCGGCAGCAGCCCATTCTTGCGGTCCGTCACTACCTTGTTCAGATTCTCCTCGGCGTGGAAATAGTAGCGGTTATCCTGGTAATAGAGATAGTAGAGGCTTTCCCCCATCCGCTCCAGGGCTTCGTTGTACCGCGGCAAGCCATGCCCCGGCTGCGCCACCGCCAAATGGATGCTGGGACGGTCGATGCCCTTAGTCGCCCCGCTCGTCGCGCTCCCCAGAAAAATCGACCGGGCAATGCGGCGCGCCACCCCATACTCGGAAAACCGGGTAGAAGTGCCGTCAATCAAGTCCGCCTGACCCCCGGGCGCGTCCACTTCGGTCAGCACCGGCGACCAATTCCCCGGCAAAAGCCGGTTGAACTCGTTAGCCAGCGGCGCATAGCTCAACGGCAAATCCGCCGGCATAATCAACGGCGCCGCGTTGCCGTCCTGATACAGCCGGCTGACGCAAGTCGCCAGCAGCCGCAAGACGCCCCGGGTGCTTTGGAACTCCGGAATCGACGACCAATCCTGATACAGCCGGTCAAAAATCTCCGGATGAATGGGATAGCAGTCTTTCAGCCGCTGCCGATAGTTCTGCTCCCGGGCGTAACGCGGATATTCCCGGCCGCCGTTGCCGTACATCGTGGCAAAATCGGCGCAGATCTGATCCCGGGCGGCGGCATCGACCACCTCGCCAAACAGCCGGCGGCGCACTACGGCAAAGGCTTCGTTAAGGGCCAGCGGCTCCCAAGTAGCTTCGGCCCGGTGCATTATGTTGCCCAGAATGGACTCCAATTGCGCCAAGGCTTGCTGGCCGGTATCGCCGCCTACTTCCACCGCATTTTGCGGCAGCGTCAACACCACAAAAACCTGACTGCTGCGCGTCGCCGCTTGGGTCAGGGCTTGCATAAAAGTATAGATGCGCTCCCGCTGTTCACTCCCGGCGTTGCGGATATAAGCCAGCGGTTCGTCAATCAGGATTAGACACGGGCCGACATAGTCGAAAAGGTCATCCAACTGACGGCCGCCGGGCGCAATGCCCTCTCGGGCGGATTGGCCGATAAGGTTGTACGCCTCTTGTCCGCCCAACTGCCAAGCCATTTCCCCCCACAGGGTATTGCGCGGATCGCCGTCCTCGGTAGTATGCGGGTCGCTGACGGAAAGAAATTGCCCGTCCAGCACGGCGATAGCCGCCGCCGGTTCCTGCTCCGGAGACCAGCCGGCCGCCGCCGCAATATCCCGAATTTCCCGGCTGGTTTGCCGGGGTTGCCCGCTGACCGGGTCGTTGGTCAGCGCAGCGAAGTTCTTGACCAAGTGATACAGGGCAATCAGGCTGTGCGTTTTGCCGCCGCCAAAGCCGGTTTTAGTCTGCACCACCGGGTCGCCGCCCAAGCCGGCCAGCCGCCGTAGCGCATTCGCCAACAGGGATTTAAGCCCCGGCGTGATGTAAGTTTGCCCGAAAAAGTTGATGGGATTGCCATAGATATTGGTTTCGGCGTCCCCGTTATGCACCCGTTGCAGGTCAGCCATAAACTCGGCTTGCTGAAAGGCTCCCTCGGCCACATCCCGATTCGGCGGCATTACTTCCCGCCACGGTTTCCATTGGCGGGAACCGGCCGCCGTTTCCCGGGCCGGGCCCGGCGGCAGCAGCGGCGCGGCGTCCGTCCCGGCCGTTTCCAGCCCGGCGCTTTCCGCCCCGGCCGCCAGTTCGTCACGCAACGCCGTAACCCCCTGAGCGGCCGCCGGTTCGTTAATCCGCTCCAGCAGACCGGCAATGATGAACAGGTGGGTGCGGACAAACTCGGCGTCCAGGTCCGTAGTAGCGGGATGGGCGACCTGATTGCGGGCATCGGCAACCATCCACAGCATAGCGACGACCGGGCCGTTGTCGGGAAAAACCGCCTTAAAGGCGTCCCGCCAGTTTCTCGAGACGATGTGCGGAAAGTCGTTGACATCAATGTAGTCCGCCGGGCTGCCCCCGGGCGTCCGCAGCCTCTGCTCGAACCCCTCCCGCCTTTTGTCCGGCAGGGAGTTTTTGATGGCCCGCTCCACACCGCTGCCCGGGAGGGCGCGGAGGCGGCGGATTAGAAAAGGACGCATCCCGTCCCGGAAAAGATCCAAGGCTTTGCTCAAGGCATCCCGTTGCGGCCGCTCCGCTGCGGTCATAGCTCCAATTCCTCCCGAAAGTCGGCTTCGTGTCCCTTCAGTTCCGCCGGGGATCTGATTTCAATTAAAGTTGCCGCCCATATTACCAAGGGCAATTTCAACGGTATCAAAACCTGACCCTACCCCGACTAACTCCGGCAATGAACTCCCGGCATTTTAGCATAACCAACCAAGCAAACTTCCCCCAGCCGCCTGCCTCGGCAATTCCCGGCCGAAATGACAAATGCCCCGCCGCCGGTGTATAATGACCAGCGCAAGGAGTGAAACACTATGACCAGCCCCACCGCCATCAACGACATCGGCGACCTGCTGCGTATCCTCGAGGAACGCCCGGAGTGGACCGAACGCCTCCGGGCCATTCTCCTCACCCGGGAAGTGCTGGAGTTGCCCGAAAGGGTAACGCAACTGACCGCCCGGGTTGACCGCCTGGCCCAAGCTCAGGAGGAATTCAACCGCGCCCAGCAGGAAACCAACGCTCGGGTCGACCGCCGGCTGGAAAACCTGGAAACCCAAGTCGGCCGCCTGGATACCCGGGTCGGCGGCTTGGAAACCCAAGTTGGCATCCTGCGAACCCAAGTCGACGGCCTGCTGGGCAGCGACCTGGAAAACAGCTTGCACGGCAATATCGCCTCCATCGCCGCCCGCAACTTCAACCTCCGCCGCGTCCACATCCTGAAAAGCCGGCTTTTCCCGCCCGACCAAAACTTCTACAATCGCCTCTATGCCGCCGAGGACGCCGGCCTTATTACCACCGAACAGTCCCACCAGCTGCTGGCCGTGGACTTCATCCTCTCCGCCCAGGAAACCGAATCCCAGGAATCCATCTACTTGACCGTCGAAGTCTCCCGGACCGTCGCCGCCTACGACATCACCCGGGCTAGGGAACGGGCCAACGCCCTCCGCGCCGCCACCGGCGTCAAATCCCTGGCCGTAGTAATCGGCAGCTTCATCCCCGAACCAGAACAAGCCCGGGCCAATGAACAAAACGTAACCCTCATCCAGGAGCCGCCGCTCTGACCAATCTCCCACCCACCCTACAACCGGAGCGTGAAACACCCCAAAATGTTTGACCACCTCACCGAAAAACTTACCGGCATCTTCAACCGCCTCTCCGGCAAAGGCCGCCTCACCGAAAAAGACATCGACGACGCCCTCGGCCAAGTCCGCCGCTCCCTCCTCGAAGCCGATGTCAACTTCCGCGTCGCCCGCGACTTCATCGCCAAAATCAAAGAACGCTCCCTCGACGCCGCCGTCCTCGAAAGCCTCACCCCCGGCCAGCAAGTCGTCAAAATCGTCCACGAGGAACTAACCGAACTCCTCAGCGGCGGCGACCACCGCCTCACCCCCGCCAGCCGTCTCCCCTCCGTCCTCATGCTCGTCGGCTTGCAAGGCGCCGGCAAAACCACCACCACCGCCAAACTCGCCCTCCAACTCCGCCGCCAGGGTCACACCTCCCTCCTCATCGCCGCCGACCTCCGCCGTCCCGCCGCCATCTCCCAACTCCAAACCCTCGGCCGCCAGCTCGACATCCCCGTCCACTCCCAAGACCCCCAAACTGCCACCGTAACCCAGGTCGTCCAGGCCGGCGTCGACCGCGCCCGTCAGCAAGGCATCACCTGGGCTATCATCGACACCGGCGGCCGCCTCCACATCGACGACGACCTGATGGGCGAACTCGAGGAAATCCAAACTGCCGTCTCCCCCCACGAAACCCTCCTCGTCGTCGACGCCATGACCGGCCAGGACGCCGTCACCGCCGCCCAGGAATTCCACCAGCGCGTCGGCCTAACCGGCTTGATAATGACCAAAATGGACGGCGACGCCCGCGGCGGCGCCGCCCTCTCCATCACCCGCGTCACCGGCGTCCCCATCAAATTTATGGGCATCGGCGAACGCCCCGACGGCCTCGAACCCTACCATCCCGACCGCCTCGCCTCCCGCATCCTCGCCATGGGCGACATCCTCACCCTCATTGAAAAAGTCCAAGCCTCCGCCTATGGCCAGCAAGACCCGGAACTCGAGCGCAAGTTCCGCCAAGCCAGTTTTGACCTCGACGACTTCCTCGAGCAAATCCAAAGCGTCAAAAAAATAGGCTCCTTCAGCCAGCTGGTGGAACTGATCCCGGGCATGAACCGCTTCTCCCGCGACATTCCCGCCGACTTCGACGACAGCCAGGTCAAGCATATCGAAGCCATCATCCGCTCCATGACCCCCGAGGAACGCCGCCACCCCGAAATCCTCAACGGCAGCCGCCGCCGCCGCATCGCCCGCGGCAGCGGCACCACCCCCCAGGACATCAACCGCCTCCTCAACCAGTTCAAGCAAACCCAAAAAATGCTGCGCCAATTCAACAAAACCCGCAACCCCCGCAACCTGATGCGAATGTTCAGCTAGCGGGGCAACGCAAAGTAAAAGCCGGCGGCGTCAGCAGATCTGCTGACGCCGCCGGCTTTTATGGTGCCAGTCTATAACTAACCCATTTCAGCCTTTGCTTCCCGCAGAATGTAGCGGATAGCCCCGGCCACCTCCTGCCGCCGGCCTATCGGGGAGGTTGCCCCCGGGGCCGCTACACCAGCATCCACCAAAAGAGCTCCGCTACCACCGCCCGATTTCAAGTTGGCCCCGCGGATGAACTCAGCCAGCGGCTTCCAATCGCTACCGTCGGAAATCCAGTCATGGTAGCAACCGGCAAGAATGGTCATCGTGGTGATACTATAGGCCAGCGACCGGCTGCGCCATTCGGGAATGTCAGAATTCTCAATCTCCCCGGTCAACAGACCCTCGTACTCATCCCGGGCGGCCGGCAAGAACTGGTCTGCCCAAGTCAAGCAAAGTTCCTGTAGCGAGGGAAGTTCGTACCTATAGCTATGCCTCCGCCCTTGGCTGGCCCGGCCGCTATAGCCAACCGCAGTGATTCGCAGGAATACCGCCAACTGGTTGATGGACGCCAAGTAACCCCGTCCTTGGGCCACCGTTGAGCGTTCCATTTCGATACGCCCGCTAAACAGCTCGCTTTCCTTTTCCAGATGCAAAGCCGCCAAGTTAAAGGGGTCGCGCTGGTCGAACCGAACTATGGTATTGGCTTCGATGCGCTTGGTTTTGGAAGCGTCGACAAACATTTGCCGTAACGCTTGCAGGCTCTCCTCAGCATAAAGCACGATGGGAACCGACGCTTTACGGAGCGAGGTAAAACGCTCTTTCTGTTCTTCGTCGTCGGCCAAGTCAAAGAGCGTATCTTGGATCGCCCGACGGCGGTGCTGCCCATCGAAAATACGCATCGTGTTGACCCGGTTGGTCAAGATACGCAGCTCGCCAAAGTTGAGGGTGGGGGTGTCGTGTTCGTCCTTATAGGACTCAAACTCGATGGCGTCACCCGAAATCCCCAACAGCATCCCGCCCAGCAACCAATCGTCCTCGCTTTCCAGATACTCTTGGATGTTCTTGGCGTGGCTGGGCGTCAGCCGCCGGTTGGCTTCCCGAATCATCGTGTCGTCCACCCGTTGCGGCAACAGGCCATCCAGGGTTTCCAGATCCAAGGCGAAGTAGTACGCACACCGCCCCCCTTGCCAATACCGGTGCGCCGGCTGCCGCAGGCTGTACTGCTTGGTCTCGGTGGTGATTTGCAGGGTCATAGTTCACCCCTTCTGTAAGAATTTGGTACTTTCCCAAGGGAATCCGACAAGCACTCCTTGGTAAAGCTAGGAGTGCTTGGCTTGATTGACGATATAGTCAACCGACTCCTTGATTTCTTTCATCCGCCCCACAGGCGAAATACTCCTCGGCAAAACGGCCCCGGCGTCAACCAGCAAAGCTCCGTATTCACTCCCCGGTTTCAAAGACGCTCGGCGGATAAAGTCGGCCAAGGGCTTCCAATCGTCTCCGTTCTTCGTCCATTCGTAATAGCACCCGGCAAAGATGCGTATTACCGTGGCGTTGTAGGCGAGAGATTGGTTGCGATGCTCGGGAATATCCGAGTTGTCCACTTCGCCGTTAACCAAGTTCTCGTATTCCTCCCGGGCGTTGGTCAGGAAATCCTCCGACCAGACAAGACACTGGTCCACTAACTCGTCATTGTCCCGAAGGTATTCGCTATTGCGCTCGGTGCTAACCCGCCCGCCGTATCCTACTACTGTGGTTTTCAACGCCGCTGCCAGCTGATTGATGGAGATAATGGACTGGCTGCTCCTAGGCACCGAAGCCCGTTCCATTTCTATCCGCCCACCGAAAAGATCGCTCAAAGCCGACAAGGACATAGCCGCCACATTGAAGGCGTCCCGGTGGTCGAATTGAGCTACCGCGTTACGCTCGATGGGCCTGGTTTTAGAAGCGTCGGCGAACATCTGACGCAGCGCATCAATACTGCCTTCGGCGTACAACATCACCGGCACCGAGGCGGTTTTAAGGGAGTCTAGCTTCTCACCTTGTCCAGCCGACTGCGCTAGTTCCGCAAGGACATCCTTGATAGCGCGCCGGCGGTGTTGCCCATCGAAAATCTTCAGAGACCCGGTATCGGTGGACATGATGCTCAACTCACCAACGGTAACCGCGCCGCCTTCCAGTTGCCCCGGATAGGGTTGAAAGTCTATGACCTCCGGGTTGACGCCTAGCATAAAGGTTCCCAGCACCCAGTCCGCCCGCTTCTCCAGATAATCCTGGATATTTTTGGCATGGCTCGGCGTCAGTTGCCGGTTGGCTTCGCTGACCACCCGGTCATCCACCCGCTCAGGGAATAACCGGTTAAGCTCCTCCAGTTCCAGGGAAAAGGTATAAACATACCGCCCCCCCTGAACGAAGCGATGGGCCGGAGTGGTTAAAGCGTATTGGGGTTGTGCCGTGGCAATGGAAAGGGTCATACTCCACCTCCAATTATCTTGGTCTGCAACTATTATACATAGTATTTTCCATATTGTCAAGAGTTTTAATTAGCCAATTATTTAAGAAATTAAACAAGTTGTAAAACAACTATATGCACAGCTAACTGTTTTTTATGTGGTCATGTAGCAAAGCCAACGCCCAATCTGCCACCCCGAGATTTAACCCCGGCTCAACTTGATGTATAATTTAGTCGCGCCCTCCCGCAGTAAGGAGCGATAAATGCCTGCTCTGCCTTTCCCCATCAAGAAAACCGCCGAACCCGCCCAACCGGTCAAAGTGGTCGGAAACTCGGTGGTGTTCAGTCCTCAGGCTGTGGAACTGAACAAGTTCTACCTTGCCGAACTGAACAGCGCGCCCTACATCTACCGCCACGTCGGCGCCGGCGAGGTCGAGGTTTATGGACTGGCTGACTAGCCTCAAGGACTTCTTGGCGCTGTTTCAGAAAGCGTTGGTTGGGAAAATATGCCTTAAAATGGGTAAATTTCCGCTGTCTCCTGTATCTGACTGACCCGGAATTGAGGCCGTAAAAATGCTGTCGGAACCAGTACCACCACTTTCTGAAACAGTGTGAACTTGCCGCCGACCCTTGCATTTCTACGAAACCGGCGTATAATTAAGCCCAATCCGGCGGGAGCAGCACCAATCACCCCTACCCTTGCCCGATCCCGCTCTGTAGCAGAAGGAGGTAGAGTTATGGCGAAACCGATGCGCGTGGGACACTTGGTCCTGAATGTGAAAGACTTGGCCGAGTCCACCCGGTTTTACACCGAAATTCTCGGCTTTGAGATTTCCCGGCAGACCCCTACCGGTACTTTCCTGACCTGCGGCAAAATTCACCACGACCTGGCCCTGTTCCAGGCCCCGGAGGATGCCCTGCCGGTCACCAACGGACAACTGGGAATGAACCACTTCGCCGTCCAGGTCTCCGACCTCGACGAGTTGACCGAGGTCTATCACAACCTCAAGGGCAGGGATGTGGTCATGGACCACAACACCGACCACGGTATGACCTCCAGCGTCTATTTTATGGACCCGGACGGCAACCGGGTCGAGTTTTTCTGCAACAACCAAGCCGACCCGGCCGAAGGTCTGGCGATTATGGGCCAACCCGGCCGCGTCAACAAAGAGTTGGTGCTGGCCTAGCCCAGCTTAACGGTCGGAAAATCGCCGAACTGTTCAGCCCCCGTCAGCCATTGGCGGGGGCTGACTTTATCTGCTGTCATTCCGGCATGATAGCGTTGCATTTCAAGTGGATTGGTTGAGCAAGCCCCGGGTTTGCAGCAAGGCCGGCAGGTTTTGCTCTGACCAGACTGTCCCCCATCGCTCCCGCCGCCGTAATTCCCGATTGTAGCGTTCCCGGCGGGAAGTAGTCCGAGCGGCGACCTCTCCCGTAGTCCAATACTGCCGGCCGGCGGTCAACCCTTGGTCCGGTCAGTAAGCGGCTGCGCCCTCCGTCAACTCCATTATTTGACGGTGGCGGTGCATCGCCAGCGCGCACTGAACACAGTGGGGCTGACAATGGACCAGGGCTTCTTGCAGTTTCCGCTGCAACTGGAGCGGAATTTCCCACTCCCGCTGGGTCGCCAAATCGTCCAGCAATCCCATGGCAGTGCGTCTCCCGTCAACCAGCAGGGCTGCCTTTTCTGCCATTCTACATCTAAACTGCCTAAATCGGAACGATATCGATGACGCGGCGACGGTTGGCACTTTTTCAGAAACTGTTGAGGTTTCGCCAAATGCCGGGTTGGGCCATCAATTCGTGTTGGCCTATTCAATACATCGCCCAACACCGCCCTAAAGTTAGCCGCCCGGCGGCGCTTTTCAGTCCCCGGTGCAACCGATAGCGGGGTTTAATCAGTCCGAACCTTCCCTTCAACCAATTAGCGCTATTGGGTACTCCGGGTTCTCTTTGATACAAGGTCATCTGTCGCCAGCGTTCCGGTAAATGCACCGCCAACCGGCGCAACTCCCGGGATAAGGCCGAGTCGCAAGCCCAATGGTGCAACCGCTCATCCCCATCGGCGGGAAATCCCTTATCAGTTGAGACATTTGTCCCAGCAGTTCACCCAGGCTTTCCGCAAGTCCGGTTTCAGGCGTCCCTTCCAACGGCCACGGGCGCGCTGCATAAGCGCCATACATTGTTGCCGCTCTAGCCCTGCATCCTCAATGAGTCCAGCATTCGCCGGCCCAGCCCACTACCACCCCTACCAGCCGGGATTTACCGCGCACCCGCAGCCGGGTCTCATCCACCGCCACAATCCACACCCACCCCGCCGGCAAACGCCGCCGCACCGCCCGCCCCAACCGCTACGCCTCCCGCCAACTGGTGACGTGGGCCACCGAATAGCCCGGCAAACCCGCGATTACCTCAATACCCCAATGGCTCAAGCCCAAGGCATACAACATCCCCGGCAGGGCGGTAAAGGGTTGGCTGCGCCGGCCCCGGCCTACTCCCAGCGTCCGGGCTGTGATGGTTTTAGCGCAGTCGACGCCCCGATAGCGTTGGATTCGGACGGATTTCATCCGCACATCGGTCAAAGCACGCTGCCGCCGCCCGCCTCACTTCTGCCCGGTTTGACTGCCCCAATGGGAACCCCGCTGCGGCGGGATGGGCTGGGTCGGGACCCGCTGCTCGGCTAGTTTTGAACGATTGGTGTGAAATAGCCGGGGGCCACCAGCCCAGCAGGTCGGCGAAGGACAAATTAGGCCGGCCCAACTGCCGGTTCAGCCCGATGCAGAAGTTATGCATAATCACCTTGGCCACCAGCCGCGTCTGCAATCCCTCCAGAGTGTGCGGCCGGTCTTGCCCCAAGCGGAAAAAGCCTTGCAACTGAGCAAAGGCCGTTTCCACAATCTGCCGCTTGCCGGCGACCCAACGGCGCCAGGGATAGCTCCAGGGATGTTTGCGGTGCCGTTGCGGCGGCGCGACAACGCAAGCTTGATACTCCTGCTGCCAGCGTTGGTGGGCGTCCCGCCCGGTAAAGCCTTTGTCGGCCAAATACCAGGGGCAGTAAGCGCCCAAAGTGGGCAGCCGGGGATGAGGATGCAGCCGAAAAGCCAGGAAAACCTCGGTCATAGTCTGGTCTTTGGCGCTGGCCGGGGACAAACTGAACCCGGTAATGTTGCCGGCCGGGCCCGCAGCCAGCAGCAAATGCAAGCCGGCATACCAGCCCAAGCGGTTGCTGTAGCCGATGTCGGCTTGTCCCGGCAGCCAACCCTTCCCCCGCCGCTTGGCGGCCCGGGTGGGCACAGCCGTGCTGTCCAGGGCTTGGTAAAGCCCTTCCGGTTCCGCCAGCAAGTCGGACTGGTAACGCCAGAAGGCGGCTTGCAAGGCATAGCAGCGGCGGGCGTGGCGGTTGAACTGGCTGCGGTTCGGCAGCCGGGGGAAGGCATCCCGCAGTTGGGTCTCGGCATAGCGGTAAAAGTCCCGCTCGCTGCCGAAGCGTCGCCATTGGCTGAAACCAAGCAAAGTAATTACCTCGCTGTCGGACAAAGCCGGCGGCCGGCCCGGTTGCCGGGGCGGCGGCACCTGGGATTTGCAAAAGTCGTCCACCAGGACATATAGTATGGTCAGGAAGGTGTTCGGATCCAGCATAGCCCAGCCTCCTTTTGTCGGGTAGGCTTAACTATGCGGCAAAGACACCTTCCCTGCAAGGTCTTTCCGGCCTTTTTATTTTCACACCAAGCGTTTTAGAACGCCACCATTATCTCCCGTATCGGAAACAATTATAAAGATCCTGGATACCTCACCCCCATTTCCTTGACGCATCCCTCCCCAATGCCTTACACTGGGGGGCGTATCGTCGCCGGGATTGTCCTGCCGGCGTCAAGAGGAAACCATCCCCTGGGAGAACCGTTATGATAACCAAGACGGTAACCGACGAAATGGCCCGACTGGTTGGCGCGGCCTTGCGGGAGCGGTTCACGGACGATGGACTGGTCTTTGACCCGATTATCGCGGAACGGGCTATCGACCACTACGGCGACGAGTATGTGGACATTTTCGTCATTTTCGACGGGGATGAGAACAAGCTGGATGCCCGCTGGATTATCGGGTTGTGGATTCAGCTGGATCCCCACTTGGAACGCCTGGGACTAACCCGGGTTCCCGGCCTTTCCTTCGTGGAAAAGAGCGAGTGGTCAGAAGTTTTCCACGGCAAGTATCCGAGGCATTATGAATCCTGGTGACCTGCTGCGAATTGCCCGGCATCTGGCCGCTGGTGAGGTGGGCAGCGGGCGCGGCCGCCCGCATCAAACCGACTTGTGCCGGGCGGTCAGCGCCGCCTACTACGCTATGTTTCACACCTTGGCCCGATGCTGCGCCGACTTGTTGGCCGGCAGTACGCCCGCCGCCCGGAGCAATCCGGCTTGGCGGCAAACCTACCGGGCTTTGGAACACGGCTTGGCTCGTCAGCAGTGCGGCAACCAAGCCGTAATGCGCCGGTTTCCCCCGGAAATTCGCAAGTTTGGCGAGGTGTTCGTCGCAATGCAACAAGAACGCCACGACGCCGATTATGACCCCGGCATAACCTTTTCCCGCGCTCAAGTTATGCGGTTCATCGACCTGGTGTCCGCGGCCATTGCCGGGTTCAACGCCGTCGACCGGGGGCAGCGCCGGGCCTTTTCCCTCTATGTCCTGCTCCGCCGGCGTCCCTAGCAACCGGAATAAGCAGCCAGCAAATCAGGAGTGAGCGATAACTCATGAGCATCAACTTCAGCGACCTCAGCCGTAATATGGTCATCGAACTCGACGGCCAGCCCTGGCAGATTATGGACTACGAGCGGCACAAGATGCAGCAGCGGGCCCCGGTTACCCGCATCAAGATGAAAAACCTCCTCTCCGGCGCGGTGGTCGAGCGCACCTTCCAACGCTACGACACCGAGTTCGCCGTCGCCGAAATCGACAACCGGGAAACCCAGTACCTCTACACCGACGGCAGCTACTACTACTTCCTCGACCAGGAAACCTTTGACCAGTACGAACTGACCAAGGAGCAGTTGGGGACGACCCTCGACTACCTGAAAGAGACTATGATGGCGGAGATGGTCTTTTACAAAGGCTCTCCCATCAATGTCAACCTGCCGACCCATGTGGACCTGGAAGTGGTGGAAACGCCGCCGGCTTTCCGCGGCGATACGGCTCAAGGCGGCAACAAGCCGGCTACCTTGGAAACCGGCTTGCGGGTCAATGTCCCGATGTTCATTACCCCCGGCACCATCATTCGGGTCGATACCCGCAACGGCCAATACACCGAGCGGGTCAGCTAGGGGCGTTGTGGTCTATCAGCGGGAACGGGAGGAAATCCTCACCGTCAGCCAGGTTGCCGTCTATCTGCGGGAACTGCTGGAAAGCAATCCTTTTCTGGGCGACCTGTGGATTGTCGGCGAAGTTTCCAACCGCCGCGCCTCGACCAGCGGCCATACCTACTTTACCCTCAAAGACAGCAAGGCCGCTCTGAACTGCATCCTCTTTCGCGGCAACGCTGCCGGCAGCGCCGCTCTGCTGGAAAACGGCAAGACCGTGCGCGCCCACGGTCGGATGAGTTTCTACGAACCCCGCGGCTCCGTCGATTTTATGGTGGATCGGGTGCTGCCGGAGGGCGAGGGCGAACTGGCCCGGGAACTGGAACGGTTGAAAGCCCAACTGGAGCAAGAGGGGTTGTTCACGGAATCCCGCAAGCGGCCGCTACCCCCCTATCCCCAAGTTATCGGCGTCGTTACTTCCCCCGCCGGCGCCGCTTGGCAGGACATTCAGAACATCCTGCGCCGCCGCTACCCCCTGGCCGAACTGCTGCTGTCGCCCACTCTGGTACAGGGTTTGGACGCGGCCCCATCCATCGCCGCCGCCTTGTCCCGCCTCGCCGCCGATGGCCGGGCCGATGTCATCATTCTGGCCCGCGGCGGCGGTTCTCTGGAGGATTTGTGGCCCTTTAACGAGGAGGCAGTGGCCCGGGCTATCTACCGCAGCCCTATCCCGGTGGTCAGCGGCGTCGGCCACGAAACCGACTTCACCATTGCCGACTATGTAGCCGACCGCCGCGCTCCCACGCCCTCGGCGGCGGCCGAACTGACTACGCCCGACGGCGCCGCCCTGCGGCAGACCGTTCAGGATTGGGCTGACCGCACCTATCGGGCGTCAATGCGCGCCGTAGCCGAATATCAGGGGGAAGTGGCTGCTTTGTCCCGCCGGCTGGAGTTGGGCTTGCCGGACCTCGACGGCTGGAAACGCCGGGTGGATGATTTGGCTGATGCCGCCAACAGCAGTTTCCGCAATCGGTTGCAACTGGCCCGGGTGGAAGTAACCGCCCTGGAAAGCCGCCTGCGTACCCTGGACCCGGCGGCTACCCTGCGCCGCGGCTTTGCCGTAGTGCAGCGCGGCGACAACGGCCCGGTCATCACCGCCGCCGGTCAAATCCAAGCCGGCGATGCTCTGACCATCACCGTAACCGATGGCATAATCCCGGCCGCCGTAGCCAATGGCACCGCCTTGGACGGCGCAGTGCCGACCGCCGCTCCGGCCGCCGTCAGTCAATCCAATCAACCCGACGCCGCCTCGGCCGCTGTACCGGAGACAGCACATCCGGAACCGCCAATGCCGGATGTCGACGCCGAAGTTCCCGAACCGCCGCCTTCTCTGACTTGGGAACCGGCGGAGGAACCCGCGGCCCGTCCGGCCCGTCGGGGCCGCGGCCGCCAGACCACGCCGCCGGGGATGGAGCCGCTGTTTTAATCGGCGATACTTGAGTTGCCCTTGCCCCCGATTGACACGCCAACCCTTAACTCTTAAAGTATAGCCATCCAGCCGCAGAAACCGGGAGGCTTGCAATGAAGCCGGAAGCTATGGAACGGATGAAAGAAGTCTTTTCCGAAACCCTCTACGAGTGGTTTCCCCACGGGCTGGTTTTCGACCCGATTATCATAAAGCCCACCATCGACTATTGGGGGGACGGCGACGAATACGCCCGCGCCCTGATTGTGATTGACGGCGACACCGACTTGATGCTCGCCAAGGGGACTTTCGGTTTGATTACCCAGGTGCGCGACAAGCTGGTAGCCGAAGGGGTTACCGAGTTCCCCTCGCCCTACTATATTGACAAGGACGAGTACCTCTATTACCTGAAGCGGGGGAAAGTTGACACCCTTTAACCTGATTGCTACGGCCAGGGCCCTGGCTGATACCGGCCGCCGCGGGCGGCCGCGGCAAACGGATTTGCGCCGGGCGGTCAGCACCGCCTACTACGCACTCTTTCACTGCTTGGCCGCCTGTTGCGCCGATTTACTGGTCGGCGGCAGCGGAGCCGACCGCAACGCAACGGCATGGGAGCGCACCTATCGGGCCTTGGAGCATGGCGTTGCCCGGCGGCGGTGTCAAGCCGCCGCCATCCGGGAGTTCCCCCCGGCCATCAGCCACTTTGCCGATGTGTTCGTGGATATGCAAGGGAAACGCCATCGAGCCGACTATGCCGCGACCGGCAACTTTCCCAAGCACATCGTTCTCCAAGACATCAGCGACGTAGCGGAGGCCATCGCCAAGTTTCAGCAAGTTCCGGCCAAAGACCGCCGGGCCTTTGCCGTGTATTTGCTGCTGAACCTGCGGAATAACTGAAATACCGGCGTCAGTCCATCAGTTGTTGAACCCCACCCCCACCGAGGTAATCACTGCTATGCCCCAACCGCAGTATGACGACCAACCCGTTGCCGACCAGCAAGCCCTTTCCTTCGAGGCGGCTTTTACCCGCTTGGGGGAAGTGGCGGAAACTTTGGAGGCCGGCGGCTTGCCTTTGGCCCAAGCCGCCGAACTGTACGAGCAGGGTATGGGCCTGGCCCGGCGGTGCAGCCAATTGCTGGAGGCGACCGAGCTGAAAATCGCCGAGGTCCGGGAAAACGGCGGAGGTGCTGCCGTCCCGACGGTCAACGCCCCGGCCGACTGGACGCCGGGCCCGGGGCTGGCTTGGGAGGACATCGCAATGCCCCCGGCGGAGGATGAGGAGCTGGACTTTGACTCCCTTGACGACGGGGACGAAGCCTAGTCCGCCGGCGGCCGCCCAATGCTTAACATCGGCTGGTTTTCCACCGGACGCGGCCCCGGCTCCCGGGGCTTGTTGCAGTTCGTTCAGGAACGGCTGGAGCGCAGCCCCATTGACGCCCGCATCAGCTTTGTGTTCAGCAACCGGGAATGGGGCGAAGCCGTCGGATCCGACCAGTTCTTTCGCTTGGTAAGTTCTTACGAAATCCCCTTGATAACCCTTTCCTCGGCGGCTTTTCGCCGCGCCGCCGGCGGCCCTTGGTCGCAACTGCGCCCGGCGTATGACCGGGCGGTTATGGAAGCCTTGTCCGATTGCCGCCCGGATATTTGCGTCCTGGCCGGCTATATGCTGATTATCGGCGGTGCAATGTGCCGCCGCTACCCTCTGTTGAACTTACATCCCGCCTTGCCGGATGGACCTATCGGAACTTGGCAGGAAGTTATCTGGACGCTGATTGAGCAACGGGCGGCCCGCACCGGTGCGATGCTGCACCTGGCTACGGAACAGGTTGACCGGGGGCCGGTAATTTCCTACTGCGCCGCCCCCTTGGACGGCCCGGATTTAGATCCCTACTGGCGAGGAATTGCCGGCCGGGACTTGCCAACCTTGCGCGCGGAACAAGGGGAAAACCTGCCGCTGTTCCAGCAAATCCGCCAAGCCGAATACCGCCGGGAGCCGTACCTGCTCTACGAAACCCTGCGCGCCGTGGCCGACGGCCGGGTAATCATCCAAAACGGGCAGGCAACCCCAGCCGCCCTGTGCCTGGACGCGGAAATTGACGCGGCGATGGCTGCGGATGGGGTGGTAAGATAAGGCAATCGTTTTGTTATCTTGCTTGCGGCGGCGATAAGAACAGCCAACGGCGGGACAGCGTACGCGCCCGGCAATTAGCGCGCGACTGGAGAGGAAATATGCCCGAAACTTTTACTCCTTGGAATGCGGTCAACTATCTACGCACCCCGGAGGATGCCGGTCTTTACTTGGAAGCCTGCTCCCTGGAGGACCCGGGCGACGGCAGTCTGACTAGCACCGCCTTGTCTGACATTGCCCGTTCCGGTAGTGCAAGTCGCATAGCTCAAGAAATGGGAATGAGCCGCGAAGGGCTGCATAAAGCCCTGTCGGAAAAGGGCGATATTTCCTTTGCCGCGGTAATGCAAATTGCCCGCGCCTTGGGGATGCAAGTGCGGATTACCGAGCGCACTGGTACTTAGTGAGGCAAGGTAAAAGCGGTGCCGGGGACGCTGGATTCCCGTTTTCACGGGAATGACGATAGGTAGGGCGTCAGGTATATGCAATGGCTTGGGGCAATGGCTTTCACGCCGAGCGTTGCAGCAACTCCGGCTGCGGCAACGGCACTCCTTCGCCCGCCGGCGTCAGCAAAGTCGGGTCGCCTGTCCCCTCAATGGCGTCCCGGTCCACCACGCAGCGGGCAATGTTTTTTAGCGACGGCATTTCGTACATCACATCCAGCAGCGTTTCCTCGACCACATAGCGCAGGCAGCGCGCCCCGGTATGGTGGTTCAACGCCCGTTCCGCCGCCGCCGCCAACGCCTCGCCGGTGAACTCCAACGCCACGCCGTCAATGTTAAACAACTGCTGATACTGCTTGACGATAGCGTTTTTCGGCTCGGTCAACACCCGAATCAACGCATCCTTGTCCAGATGTTCCAGGCTGCTGACCACCGGCAACCGGCCAATCATCTCCGGGATAAACCCGAACTCCAGCAAATCCTCCGGCGTAACCTGGGACAGGGCATTTTCCGTATCGGCTTTGTTGCGGCTGCCGCCGAGAAAGCCCAATTGGGAGCCGTGGGTAGCGATGCGCTTGGCGACGATTTCATTCAGCCCGTCAAAAGCCCCGCCGCAGATAAAAAGCACATTTTTGGTATTGATTTGCAGAAACTCCTGCTGCGGATGTTTGCGCCCACCCTGCGGCGGCACATTGGCAACGCAGCCCTCGATGATTTTCAGCAATTCCTGCTGTACGCCCTCTCCGGATACATCCCGGGTAATCGAGCGGTTGACGCCCTCCTTGCGGGCGATTTTATCGAGTTCGTCAATGTAGATGATGCCCTGTTCCGCCCGGCCAATGTCCCAATCGGCCGCCTGAATCAACCGCAGCAGGATGTTCTCCACATCCTCGCCCACATATCCGGATTCGGTCAGGGAAGTGGCATCACAGACGGCAAAGGGGACGGCCAAGGTGCGGGCCAAAGTTTCGGCCAGCAAAGTTTTGCCGCAGCCGGTGGGGCCAATCAGCAGGATGTTGGATTTTTGCAGTTCCACCTCCGGGTTGGCGCCGCCGGACCAGACCCGCTTGAAGTGGTTATAGACCGCCACGCTGAGCGTCTTTTTGGCCCGTTCCTGCCCGATGACATAGGCGTCGAGACTGGCGTAGATTTCCCGCGGCACTAGGGGTCGCGGCGGCTTATTCGTCGCCGCCGGCGGAGCGGCCGCCGCCGGGGCTGTCAGCAAATCCGGCTGAATCAGTTCGCCCAAAGTCTGGATGCAGGAATAGCAGACCGTCGCCCGGCTTTGCCCGGCTTGTACCATACTGCCGCGACTGCGCCCCTTGCCGCAGAAGGAGCATTGCAATTGCCGCCCGCCGCTGTCTCGGTTGCCGCCGCCGGGGTTGCCGGAATTTCTGCCGCTGCCGCTGGGGGTAGTCACCGGTCTGCCTCCGCTGTCCTTAAAATCAGTTCCGCCGCCGCGCCGTTACTCCCGCGCCAACGGGAATCCGGCATTGCCCTGACCCCGGCCCTTACTCTTTGCCGTTGGCCGCCGCCGCATTGCCGCCCAGAATTTCGTCCACCAACCCGTACTCTACCGCCTGTTCCGGGGTCAGGTAAAAGTCCCGGTCGGTGTCCTGGGCGATTTTTTCGTAGCTCTGGCCGGTGTTGTCGGACAGGATATTGCGCAGTTTGTCCTGCAAGCGCAGGATTTCCCGGGCGGCGATTTCGATGTCGCTGGCTTGCCCCTGGGCGCCGCCCAAGGCTTGGTGCATATGCACGGTCGAGTTGGGCAGGCAGTAGCGCTTGCCCTTGGCCCCGCCGGAAAGCAGCACCGTGCCCATACTGGCGGCCATTCCCACGCAGACCGTCGAAACCTCCGGCGCAATCATCTGCATGGTGTCGTAAATGGCCAGGCCGGAGCTGATTTGCCCGCCGGGGCTGTTGATGTAGATGCTGACCCCCCGGTCGGGATCCTCCCGTTCCAGGTACAGCAGCTGCGCGATGATGGTGTTGGCTACCGGGTCCGAAATGGGCGTACCCAGGAAAATTATCCGTTCCCGCAGCAGCAGGGAATAGATGTCAAAGGCCCGCTCGCCCCGGGGGCTGGTCTCAATGACCATGGGGATGATGTTCTCCGGGCTGGCCGGGGCCGAATCGTAGGGGTTAATCAGCATCGGGTTTTGCTCCTTCCGTATTTCCTTGGGTTTCCGGGGCCGTTGCCGCCGGGGGTTCAGTTTCCGTTTCCATAACCGCCGCCGGGTTTGCCGTTTCGTCAGTATCGGTTTCCGCGGCCGTTGCGGGTTCAGCGTCAGATTCAGCGGCGTTATCAACCGGAGTTTCCGGTTCAGCGTCCGCGGCGGCATAATCCGTAGCGGCGGTTTCGTCAATGCCTTGGACAATAGCGACCAGCCGCTGCATCGCCTTGCGGGTCAGCATCGAATTATAGATGGCGTTGCGCTGCTCCTCGGTATTGAGCAGCCGCCGCACCGCCGCCTTGCGCTCCTCGGCGGTGTTTTCCAGTGTCGCCTCGATTTCCTGCTGGATTTCCTCCGGAGTAACCTCGAGTTCCTCCTCTTTCACTACCTGCCGCACGACCAGCATCCGCTCCAGCCGCTCAATGGCTTCCGGTCGCAGTTCCCCGCGAAACTCCTCCGGCGTCTTGCCGGCATAGGTCAAGTAAGTATCCAAATCCAGCCGCTGATTGCGGAGCATCCGATCCCGCTCCTCGACCATGGCCTGCACTTCCCGGGCTACCACCAAATCCGACAGGTCAATAGTCGCCTGCCCCAGCACCCGGGCCAAGGCCAGCTCCTGAAACTCATAATCGGCCCGCTGCTGCGCGTCGTCGTTCAGCTGCCCTGCGATGTCCGCCCGCAGGTCAGCCATCGTATCAAACCCTTCGCCCACGCCCTTGGCGAACTCATCGTCCAGTTCCGGCAGGTTCTTTTCCTTAACGGACAACGCCGTTACCTGAAAGGCTACTTCCTTGCCGGCGAACTCGGGCCGGGGATAATCCGCCGGCACCGTCATTACAAATTCTTTTTCCGCGCCCTCGGTCAAGCCCTCCAGATAGGGCGCAAAGCCGGGGAAAGGCAGCACATTCCCCGGTTCGGGGATAAAATCCACGCCGTCGTCGCTGATGATTTCCTCGCCATCCATCACCCCCCGCACTTTCAGGTTCAGCAAATCGCCAAAGCGGGCCGGCCGCTCCGCCGGCTCCCAAGGCGTCATTTCCCGCCGCAGCCGTTCCAGCATCTGGTCAATCTGCTCAGCACTGACTTCCGCCGCCGCCTTTTCCAGCCGCAGCTGCCGAAAATCCCCCAAATCCACCGCCGGCTCCAAGGGGATGACCGCCTTAAAGGACACCGGTTCCCACTCCAGCATCTCCACTTGCGGCTCGATGAACGCCTGCAAACCCTGGTCTTGCAGGGCCCGGTTCAGCGTCTCGGGAATCATATAGTCGAGGGCTTCCCGCAGCAACGCCTGGCGGCCGACATGGTTCTCGACCACCGAGCGCGGCGCTTTCCCCTTGCGGAAACCGGGGATGGACAGGTTGCCGACAGTGCGCCGGTAGGAACGGGCAATAAAAGGTTCCTCGTCCGCCGCGTCCATCGCAATGTTGAGGATAACTTCGGTGCTACTGGACGACTCCGTGGTAACTATCACCGCCATTCTCCCGGATTAAATAATCGTCTGCCCGACTAGTCAAAAGGGCGGGCCAAATCAAGGCTGATGGTTAGTATAGCACAAAACCCGGCCCGGGGGAAAGGGCGGCGGCAAATGGAGTATTCTCAACACTTGTTGGCATAAGTCAAAACAAGGAAAAATCGCCCCGACCAAGAAGTGGTTTCCTATCGATTCGATTATCTGGCACTGCTTTGGCTTCGACAAGGCCGTTTTTAGCATTGCCAACACGTGTTGAGAATACCGTAAATGGGGATAGCGTTGCATTTTAGGTGGTTTAGCCGGCGATTCGGCTTGTACCCTTACTGCAAAACCCTAACTTGCCAGGTCAAACCACCTAAATCGGAACGCTACCGGAAATAGGGGGTCCATTTGCTTTTGATGGCAAAACGGGCGGGTCAATTTAACCCGCCCGCGTTGCGGCTGACCGGCTAGGGGTTACGGCTAGGGACTGGCCGCCGCCTGCACCGGGCCGATAAAGCCAGTGCTGGCTTTGGTCAACACGCCGTTGCTGTCGGTATAGTAGCGGTAGGCGTACAGGTATTTGCCCTGCACGCCGGCGCCGGGCGTATAACTGGTTTGGCGTTCCTTATTCGTGTCGCCCACCACGCAGTCGCTGGTCGTGGCCGCCGCGCAGAACATCCACCACACTTTATCGCTGCCGCTGATGACGATGCTTTGCCCCACCCGGGGCGGATTATGCCCGCTGGCAAAACTGGCCGCAGCCGTCGCCCCGGTCCAGGATGCCTTGATCGGCGGGGTGATGTAACTGGCAAGCCAGCCCGATTCCGTGGTATTCACCTGATTTCGCAGCCGCTGGTTGGCTTCGGTGGCTTTCGGCACGAAGTAATCGGTGCCGCCGGCGCTGCGGAGACTGCTGCCGCTGCTTGGCGCCGCCGTCCAGTCGCTTACCCCATCGGCGGAGAGTTCCCATTTGATAGCGTCGCTGCCCAAGCGGGTATGGTAACCATCGTTCAGCCGATAGACGATGGCCTCGCCCACCACCGGGGAGCTGCCATCGTAATCCGGGTAGATGCGGGCTTGGTTCAGCAGAGCCAGACCGCCGTATTTCAGCTTGGGATAATGGTGGGTGAAATCCCAAGGGTCATCGTTGCCGGTTTGCCCGTCCAGGTTCAGGTTCCAGTTGGCATAAATGCCGCTGTAGCCGGTGGGGGCGGTCAGTTCTGCCAGGGTCTTGCCCGTTCCCAAGGCGCTGCTGCTCTGGCCGCTGACCTGGGTGTCCCAGTAGCTGTTGACCGCTGTTCCCCTATGATTCTTGCCGACCAAACCACCGACGGAGGCGTTGGTTCCGGTAGCTACTACTGGGCCAACGGCGTAACTGGCGGTGATGGTTCCCGGGGTGGTAGATGTGCTGTCCATCCGTTGGTTGTAGCCCACCAAACCGCCTACGGACACCCCATTGCCGGTAGCCTTGATTGGACTACTGGAGTAAGAGGCGGTAATCACCCCGGTGTTCCAACCCACCAAACCGCCCACTTCCACAGAATCGCCTCTAGTGGTGCTGACCGCACCGCTGGAGTAGCTAGCAACAATACTTCCACACTTTGTGTCAACGCCGCCACCAACATAGCAATCGTGATTAGATCCCGCCAACCCGCCTACATACGAATAGTTGCCCACAATTTCGGTGTTGGCGTAGCTGCTGGTGATACTACCCGAGTTGTGGCCCACCAAGCCCCCGGCTTCGCTTATGAAGTCGTCAGGGGAGTTCGCATCGATGCGCCCGGTGGCCGAACTGCCCGTGATAGTTCCGTAGTTGAACGCGGACAAAGGTCCTATAATGCCGCCGCTGGGTTGAGTGCGGATGTTCACATCTCGCAGCTTTATGCTGTCTATAACCCCGGTGGAGCCTGTATTCGCGAACAGTCCGGGCTCGTTAGCGAACGGTTGTGGGTAGATATACAGATTGGCAATGGTCTTGCTATTGCCTTGGAAAGTTCCCTCGAATCCCCCGGTTATACTATAACCGGCTACAGTCCCATCGGAACTTTCGGTGACAGACACTATGTATTTGCCGATAGGCCGCCAGCCTTCTCCGTCGTTCCAGAACTGGTCGGCGGCGTCAACGCTGCCGTTCCCGTTGGTGTCGAAGTCCAGGTCGGTTTGCAGTTCGTAGCCGATGCAGGCGGCGGCGGCAGCGCCATCCGCGCAGCCCATCCCGGTCGCCGGCCACGGAAAGGCGGCGGCGTAATTGGCTTTATCGGCCGCCGCCACTACCCCATCGCCGTTCAAGTCCCAACGGATGGCGTTCAGCTGCGCCAGATTGTCCACTTCCAGCAGTTGGTCATTGTCGGTGTCATAATCCCGCGCCGTCCCATAGACCGGGACGGGATACTGATTGGCGGCGCCGAAATACCACGGGTTATCGCCGCCGGCAGCGCCGTCCAGGTTCAGATTCCAGTGGGCGTAGATTCCGCTGTAACCGGACGGGGTTTGCAGGGCGCTGCTGCTTTGTCCCGTCCCGCCGGCGCTGGACGACAGCCCCGAGGTCGTGGTGTCCCAATAGCTGTTGGTTACCCGGCCGTTGCGAAGTTGGCGTCCCACCAAGCCCCCGGCCCGGGAGAACCGGGAGGTCCCGTGAACCGACACCGCGCCGGCGGCATAGCTGGCTTGGATGCTGCCGGCATTCTGCCCGACCACCCCACCGGCGATGGCTGCCCCCCGGCTGTGCCGGTTCGACACGGCCACCGCCGCAAAGCTGGCTTGCACCGTGCCGGACAAGCCGTTATACCCCACCAGTCCCCCGGTCAGCGCATTGCCGCTGGAACTGACATTGCTGCCGATAGTTCCCTTGGCGTAGCTGGCCGTGATGACGCCGGTATTGGACCCGGCAATGCTCCCGGCAATCGGCGTGGCGCTGCTGCTGATGCTGACCTGCTCCAGCCCCAAGCCGCTGACCCGGCCGCCTCTCCCGATGGCGCCGAACAAGCCCAGATATACCCGAGTGGAGTTGTTGATGAACAGGTGGGAGATGACCTGGCCCCGGCCTTGAAACTCCCCGGTGAAAGCGCCGTGGCGGATGTTACCGATGGGCGTCCAGCCGGCGCCGCCGTTCCAGTAAAGGCCTCCGGAATCGGCGGCAGTTACAATGCCATCGCGGTTGCTGTCAAAGGTCAGGTCGGCTTTCAGTTCGTAGCCGCGGCAAGGGTCGGGGTTGGTGTCGGCGTCGCTGCCGTCGGGGCAGCCCATCCCGGCGGCGGCGTTGGGAAAGGCGGCGGTATAGACGGTCTGATCGTCCGTATAATCCACCACCCCATCGCCGTTCAAGTCCCAACGGAGGGCGTTCAGTTGCGCCAAGTTGCTGACTTCAATCAGCCCGTCATCATCGCTGTCGTAGTCGGTGGTGGTCGTCGTTTGGGCCTGGGCCGTGGGGGTGAGGGTGGCGTTCAGGGAAACCGCGGCCAGAATCAGGACCAGCAGGGTCAGGGTCGCGGCGAACAGGGGCAGCCTGGGGGTTAAGGGCATCGGGTTATAACTCCTCTTTGTTTTAATGGGGTTTGACTTGGCGGCACGGGACCGGGTTGAGACTTTAGCAGTGAGTTGGGTTGCGGTCAAGGATGGCATTGCCGGGGTGCTGTTCAGTTTTAGGATACAGCCACTCGGGATTTTCAAGGGATTATATCCTAAAACTAAACGACACCCCGTCACCCCGGCCCCTATCGCAACCGTCATTCCCACTTTCGTGGGAATCCAGAAAAGCCGCAACCCTTGTCATTTCGGCCCCCTTCTTCATATCATACCGCGGCCCCTTCCCCATCCCATTCCCCGTACTATTACCCATGTCATTCCGAGGCGCAGCCGAGGAATCTCGACGCCCCATCACCAACCCTCACAAAACCCGCAGACTCCTCCCCAAAAACTCAAAAAGTTTTGAGGGGGCGCGGGGGAACTTTTACAAAAGTTCCCCCGCCGTCCCCCCGGCATACTCCTCATCCACCCCCGGCCGCACCGCCGCCGGCCCGCCGCCATCGCCCCGGCTCACCGCAAAAATCTTGACTCCGCACCGCCGCCGGCCGCCCGGCCGCCATCCCCTGGCACCGCCGCAAAACGCGCCAACGACCTCAATCGCGCCTCGTTTCCGGTTCCATCGCGCCTCGTTCCCGGTTCCATCGCAGGTAGTTTCCGGTTCCGTCGCGGCTTGTTTTCAGTTCAATCGCGCCTCGTTCCCGGTGCCATCGCAGCTCGTCCTATCCCCCGACCCAATATCAAACCCGATTCCCCCAATCCTCCCCCTTCCCAGCCATCCGCCCACCGCCGGCCGCCGCCCCTTTCCCCATCAAATCCCTGTGCTATAATACCCGCCAAACCCAATCCTCCCATCACCGAGGTTCGCCAGCAATGTTCACGCCCGTACCCAGCCGCGTCAGCCTCCCCGAACTCGACGCCCGCATCCTCGACTACTGGAAAGAGCGCGACATCTTCCGCCGCACCGAAACGGAACGCCCCGACGCCCCCCAGTTTATGCTCTACGAAGGCCCGCCCACCGCCAACGGCAGTCCCGGCATACACCACGTCCTCGCCCGCGTCTTCAAGGATGTCATCTGCCGCTACCGCACGATGAAAGGCTACCGCTGCCTCCGCAAAGGCGGCTGGGACACCCACGGCCTCCCCGTCGAACTGGAAATCGAAAAGGAACTCGGCCTCACCTCCAAGCGGGAAATCGAGGAATACGGCATCGCCAACTTCAACCAGCGTTGCCGG
The DNA here is from genome assembly GCA_965243185.1 of Dehalococcoidia bacterium. Classification (GTDB taxonomy): domain Bacteria; phylum Chloroflexota; class Dehalococcoidia; order Lucifugimonadales; family UBA3495; genus CBDBCU01. Next base: position 338,195 of record OZ251531.1, read on the forward strand.
GAAAGCGTTTTCCGCTATGTCAAAGAGTGGGAAGCCCTCACCGACCGCATCGGCTTCTGGGTCGATATGGAACATCCCTACGTCACCCTCGACAACGACTTCATCGAAACCGGCTGGTGGATCCTCAAAGAACTGTGGGACAAGGGCCTCCTCTACGAGGGACTCCGCGGCACTCCCCACTGTCCCCGCTGTGAAACCAGCCTCAGCTCCCACGAAGTAGCCCTCGGCTATCAGGAAAACACCCCCGACCCGTCCGTGTTCGTCCAATTCCTGCTCACCGAACCGGCCCCCGGACTGCCCCTTGACCCCGCCATCCCCACCTACCTGCTGGCTTGGACTACCACCCCTTGGACGCTGCCCGGCAACACCGCCTTGGCCGTGGCCGCCGATGCCGACTATTCCCTCGTCGAACTGGAACGGGATGGCGCAACCCAGCGGCTAATTCTAGCCACCCAACTGCTGAACTCCGCCCTCCGCCACGAATACCGCATCATTGCCGCCGTCAAAGGCGCCGCCCTGGTTGGAACCGGCTACCAACCTCTCTATCATCCCGCCGCATACGGTAGCGAAATCCGCCGCTTTGTCCGCAATCCCGGCCCCGGCGGCATCCCCGTAACCGACTTGGAAACTACTACCGACTTCAACCCCCAAGTCGTAGCCGGCGACTTCGTATCCCTCGATGATGGCACCGGCATTGTCCACATCGCCCCCGCCTTTGGCGACGAGGACTTGAACCTCGGCCGCGACCGGGAATTGGCCTTTGTCCAACCGGTGGATTTGCGCGGCCGCATCACCGGCCGCTACCCCTTTGCTGGCCAGTTCGTCAAAGACGCCGATAATGCCATTATGCAAGATTTGGCCGACCGGGGCCTCCTCTACCACCGCGACATCTATCGCCACACCTACCCCTTCTGCTGGCGCTGCGACACGCCCCTCCTCTACTACGCCAAATCCTCCTGGTACATCCGCACCACCGCCCGTAAAGACCGCTTGGTCAGCGGCAACAGCACTATCAACTGGTATCCCGACTACATCCGCGAAGGCCGCTTCGGCGAATGGCTCCGCAACAATGTTGACTGGGCCATCTCCCGGGAACGCTATTGGGGAACTCCCATTCCCATCTGGCGTTGCCCTGACTGCGCCCACCGCGTCTGCATCGGCAGCCTGGCCGACTTGAAAGCCGCCGCCCGCCCCGACCAGCAAGCCCAAGTGGATAACCTTGACCTGCACCGCCCCTATGTGGATGACATCATCCTGGCTTGCCCCGTCGCCGGCTGCCCCGGCCAAATGCGCCGCATCCCGGAAGTAATGGACGCCTGGTTTGACTCCGGCGCAATGCCCTTCGCCCAGTGGCACTATCCCTTTGACAACCCGGAAATTGAAACCGATGGCCGCTTTCCCGCCGACTACATCTGCGAGGCCGTCGACCAGACCCGCGGCTGGTTTTACAGCCTCCACGCCCTGGCTACCCTGCTCCGGGAGCAGCCCTCCTACCGCAATGTCATCTGCCTCGGCCTCATCCTCGACGGGCGCGGCCAAAAGATGAGCAAGCACGTCGGCAATGTAGTCCAGCCCAGCGCCGTACTGGACGCCCACGGCGCCGACGCCCTCCGCTGGTATCTCTTTACCGCTTCCCATCCCGGCGAACCCCGCCGCTTCTCTGACCAACTGGTCAACGAAACCTTGCGCCGCGTCCTGCTGACCCTCTGGAATGTCTATTCCTTCTTTACCAACTACGCCGCCATTGACCAGTTCCATCCCGACCAAATCCCCCCCGACTGGCGGCCCGAAACGGAGCTTGACCGCTGGATACTGTCGGAACTTAATGTCTTGGCCGCCCAAGTGGACGGCTATATGGATTCCTACAACCCCACCGACGCCGGCCGCCGCATCCAGGAGTTCATCGACCACCTTTCCAACTGGTACGTCCGCCGCAGCCGCCGCCGTTTCTGGAAAAGCGAAAACGATACCGACAAGCTGGCGGCCTATGCCACCCTCTACCGCTGCCTGGTCACCGTGGCCCGACTGATGGCCCCCTTGGCGCCCTTTATGGCCGAGGAACTCTACCGCAACCTGGTCTGCGCCGTGAACCCGGACGCTCCCGACAGCGTCCACCTCGACTACTACCCCGTCCCCGAAGACTCCCTCATCGACCGGGACTTGATGGCCGCCACCCGCTTGGCGATGCAGGTCTCCAGTATGGGCCGCGCCGCCCGCTCCAAAGCCGGCGTCAAAGTCCGCCAGCCCTTGGCCCAAGTCCAGGTCTGGGGCCGCCCCGACTACCTTAACCAGGTCAGCGGCCAGATTCTCGAGGAACTCAACATCAAGGAACTTGCCGTTCTGGAAACCGACTCTGCCTATCAGGAACGGCTCCGCCAAGCCGCCCAAGCCCAGGGCGAAACCGACTTCTCCGGCCACGGCATCTATCCCGTCGACAACTATTGGGTATCCGCCGAGCCGGGTTGCCTTGTTGCCATTGACGCTACCGTCACCCCGGAACTGGCCGCCGAAGGCTTGGCCCGGGAACTGGCCCACCGTATCCAGGGCCTCCGCCGCAACGCCCGTTTCGACCTCACTGACCACATCATCGCCTATTATCAGGGCCCGGACGCTGTAACCGCAGTAATGCAGCACCACGCCACCTACATCCAGCAGGAAACCTTGAGCGACCAACTGCTAGCCGCCGCCCCGCCGGCTGACGCCCAATCCGAAACCCAAAAAGTTGAGGGTATGGAAGTAACCCTCGGCGTCCGCCGCGTCTAGCCCTTTACCCCGCAGCTCACCGTCATTCCCGTGCCAACGGGAATCCATACCTTGCATTGGTGGCATTGGTGCCTTATGCCCGAACTCCCCGAAGTCGAAAACGCCCGGCAAGTCTTGATTAAGTTTGGACTGCCGGGCCGCGTCTTTTCCTCCGTAACCGTCGGTTGGGCTAACAGCGTCCGCGGCGGTTCCATCGAGGATTTTGTCCTCGGCATCCCCGGCCGCCAAGTGCAGGAAATCAACCGTCGCGGCAAATACCTGCTCTTGCCCCTTGATTCCGGGGAAACCCTGATTATCCACTTGGGAATGACCGGCGGCTTAACGGTGCGACCGGCTCATCAACCCGCTGACCCGATGGTGCGCCACACCTTCACTCTCGACGACGGCCGGGAACTCCGTTTCCGCGACCCCCGCAAATTCGGCCACCTCTGGCTGACCGCCAACCCGGCCCAAGCCCTCCCAACCTTTGGCCCGGAACCCTTGTCCCCGGACTTCACCCCGGAAATCCTGGCCGCCAACCTCAAAAACCGCAATGCCCCCCTCAAAGCAATGTTGCTCGAGCAGTCCATAGTGGCCGGCTTGGGCAACCTCTATGTGGACGAATCCCTCTACCTCTCCGGCATCCATCCCCTACGCCCGGCCAACTCCCTGACCGAATCCGAAACCGCCCGCCTGCATCACAGCATCGTAACCGCCTTGCAATCCGCCACCGCCCAATACAACCACTCCCGGGCAAAGGAATGGCCCGACCCGCCCTCCGCTCTCCATACCTGGACTATTCCCCGCAAAGATGGCGAACCCTGCCCCCAATGCCAAAGCCCCATATCCGGCATACGGATCCGGGGCCGCGGCACCTTCTTTTGCCCCCAGTGCCAAGGGGAGACCGGCCCGTGATTCCCCCATTCAATCCTTGACACCCCGCCGGTTGACGCTACCCTCATCTTTGCTTACAATGCTTATAGACCATATCGCCGGGGAAAATGGCATTACCCCCTTCCCCGGCCTTGCCCCGGCAACTCTATTTGGGAAGGTGATTCTCTATGGCGACCTATCGGAAACACGAAGCCCAGGAATGGGCCTGGGATTTCCTCAAAGACCAGTGGACTACCATTATGACCCCCTTTACCCCGGACAACCGCGTCGATGTCGACGGCCTCCGCCGCAACATCCGCCACATCCGCAGCCTCGGCACTCGCGGCGGCGGCTGCACCTGGGGTATGGGCGAGTTCTGGAGCCTCACCTTCAACGAGCGGCTCCAGGTGATGGACACCGTGGCCGCCGAAGCCGCCGGTCAGTGGGGTATCGCCGCCCACGTCACCCACACCTCCGTAGCCGATCTGCTGGCCTTGGCCGACCGCGCTGAATCCGCCGGCTTCGACCTCCTGGTCGTCGCCCCGCCCTATATGGTCGCCAAAACCGAGGAAGTGGTCTTTGACTATGTGAAAACCCTCGCTGACCACACCAACCTTGCCATTATGTTCTACAACTCCCCCCAGTTCGGTATGGTGATGAGTCCCCAGGGCCTCAAACGCCTCTGCCAAATCCCCAACGTCGTCGGCGTCAAGGAAGCCAGTTTCAACCAGCAGATTTCCCTCGAAACCCACCTCCTCGTCGGCGGCCAAGCCATCATCAGCACCCCGGACGAATGGATTTACCCCAAGGCCAAGGAACTGGGCTTCCACCAGCAGGTGATGTTCGCCAACACCTCCGACTGGCGCTTTGACACCCCGGACTGCAACAACTACGTCCAGTTCATCAACCGCGCCAGCCGCGGCGACCTTGACCTCAAGTTTTACGACCGCCACCTCAAAGACCTGAAAGCCCTTTCCGATAAATGGTGGGGCGGCACCGTCAAAAAATCCGGCGGCGTCCTCCCGGCCCCGATGTGCAAGTATTGGGGCGAACTGATGGGCTTGGCTGGCGGCAATGTCCGCCCGCCCCTGATGCCCCTGACCGCCGCCGAAAAGGACGAACTCCAGCGCGAACTGTTGCCGCTAATTCCCCGCCGGGAAGCCGCGGCCGTTCCCGCTCAGCCGCGCGTCCACGCCCCCTGGCTCAATGGCAACGGCCGCAGCGGTCTCTCCGACTCCGGTATGATGCTCTTGGTCAGCGTCCAGAATATGCCAGAAGCCCTCGAAGCCGACCGTGGCGGTGCTGACATCATCGATGTCAAAAACCTCCAGGAAGCCCTCGTCGGTTCCGGCCACCCCAACCTGGTGCGCGAAGTCCGCGAACGCATCCCTGCCGAAAAGCACGTCAGCGTTACCCTCGGCGTTGTCCCCAACCAGGCCGGCACCGTCGCTATGGCGGTCCACGCCGCCGGCCAGCTTGACGCCACCTCCGTTAAAGTCGGCTTCTGCGAATCCACCTACTCCGACGCTGTGGAAATTCTGCAAGGCGCCCGCGCCGCTCTCCACGGCTATGAAACCAAACTTATCGGCTCCCTCTTTGCCGACAACCACCTTTTCCCCGGCGGCCTTGACCCCAACCTGATGGTCCAGCTTGCCCTCGAGGGGCAGTGCGACGGCTTCCTCATCGACACCCTCACCAAAGACGGCCGCAACCTCTTTGACTTCATCCCGGAAGCCCGCCTGCGCGAAATGGTTATGGAAGCCAAGCAGGCCGGCCTCAGCACCGCCCTTTCCGGCCACTTGAAACTCGACAACCTCGACGAACTGGCCCGCATCAACCCCGACATCGTCGGCGTCCGTGGTGCCGTCTGTTCCAGCGGCGCCCGCGACCGGGCCGTCGCTTGGGAAGCCGTCGCCCACTTCAAGGAACAGCTCGACCTCCGCAAATCCGGCGCCATCAATGTCCATCAGCAGCCGGTCAACGGCCACGCCAACGGCAGCAGCGGCAACGGACATAACGCCGCCGGCGGTTGGGCCATAGTGGACGGCCGCGGCAAAAACTGCGCCGGCGTCATCGCTGCCCTCAGCCGCCAGATGGAATATGACCGCGGCGCTTTCGTCGAAGCCATCCTCCACGACGCCCTGAATATCTACGATGTCATCTATTGGGCGGAGCAAGCCGGCCACCGCCTGCTGACCCAGCGCAAGGAAACCGACGGCACCCTGCGGGTTCTCATCCAGCCTTTTGCCGACAAAGTAGCCGCCGCCCGCTAGACCCCAACTAGCACCCGCCCATCCTCCAAGCAGTTGAGGATCTGCGGCGACCGCAAACCCCGGCCCGGTTAGCAAACTTGAGCAACCGGCCGGGGTTACTTGTCAGAAAGTTACATATACCTGACGCGTTCCTTGCCGCCCTGCATTCCCCCTCTTTACCCATAATTCCCTTTTTCACCGGAACGACGGTTGTTCTATGCAATAACCCTGCGACCATCCGCCGCTCCCGTTCAACCCGCCGGCCCGATATGCTAGAATCTCGTCAACAAGCTTATGACGACGCCCGACAATTTCCCAATTCCCGGCCGCCTTCCCTCCCTGGCCGACAGTTGCCGCCGCATCGGCTGGTATTACCCGGCTGCCCTGTTGCTGCTCATCATTGCGGCCGGATTGCGCTTTTACAACTTGGGGGAAAATACCATCTACTTCGACGAAGCGCAGGCATCTTTCTACACCCGCGGCTCCTTTTCCGAGTTAATCGACGCTACCCAATCCCCCAACACCTCGGCGTTAATATATCTGCTGATTTTGTTCCTGATTCAGCAGGTTGAAATCTCCACTATCAGCATCCGCGTCGTGCCGGCCATCGCCAGCGTACTTACCGTTGCGGCAATTCTATTCTTGCTGCCGCGAATGGGCGTCAGTCGGCCGGCGGCCTTGTTGGCGGCCCTACTGACTACTCTGTCCACCGCCGCCATTGAGTACGCCCAATACGCTCGGGAATACTCTTTGGATACCCTAATGGCGGTTTTGCTGATTGCCGGGCTGTTGTGGTATCGCCAAAAGGGTCGGAAAATCCTGTTAGCCGCCGCCTTATTCCTGGCCCCCTTAGTGCAATTCGGGCTGGTTCTTTTCGGTACCGCAGTGCTGATTACGGCGCTGTTGGCCGGCAGATCCCCGGAAACTGACGCCATTCCACAGCCGCTCCCTAAAGAGCCGAGTTCCGGCTTGGCTTGGCTTTGGAGTTGGCTGAAGTCGCGGCTGGAACTGGCCGGCCCGGCCGCCTTATTCCTGGCTGGCTGCTTGATTAGCTATTTAGTTACCGTGCGTTATCAGTGGCAGACCGGCGGCTTTGGCAGCGTCAGCGGAGACCGCTTTCTGACCGGGTACTATTACAGCGGCGGCTACGACCCGATTTCAGTTCTCTCTTTTGCGGCGGCCCGCTTCTGGTTGGCATGGAATTACCATTTGCCGGCGCTTATCGCTATATTGGCTTTGGCCGCCATCGCTATGCTCCTGCTAAGCGCGGCGAAAAGGCGGCGGCTGGACACCATCCCCTTGCTGTTTATCATCAGTGTAATAGCAGCGGTGGGCTTTGCCCTGCTGAAGCTGTATCCTTTGGGCGGCAACCGCCACGCCCTTTATCTCGGCCCGATTATTTTCCTGACCGGAGGCATCGCCTTTCATTGGGTCGCCGGCCAACTGGCAGACTTGGCCCGCCGTCCCCGGTTGCAACCGGCCCTGCTGACCGGACTGGCCGCCCTGACCGCTTTGACCGGAATAGCGGCGATCCGCCAGGATAACCCTTGGCGCGACTGGTCGAACCTCAAGGCGGTCATCGCTGTTCTGAATGAACCAGCGGCGGCGGGTGATATTGTTTGCGTATCCCCATGGGAAACCCTCCCGGTCAAGTTTTATCAAGGCGAACCGGCCAATTACCGTTATCGCTGTTCGGCCGGACGGATAGCGGCTCAAGGCGGCCTGCCCGGAGTCCTTAACGCTGCCGCCGCCGATGTTCTTTGGCTGGTCTCCGGCCGTCCCCGCCGCACCGATCGGCTCTGGGAAACCGTGCGGGCTGACGGGCAGAGTAAAATCGAGCAACTGATTTACGGCGTCCCCCATCTTTACCGCGTTTCCCGTCCCGATTCTGCGGAATTGCTGGAGGAATACCGGCTAACCCGGGCCCGGCGGCCGGCCGCCTATGCCGATTTTGACTTGTACCTCGATTTTGACTGGTTCCGCAACAAAAGCCGTTTGCGCTACCTTAAAGAACCCTGCGCTCCGGGCGACACTACCGACCGGTTCTTTTTGCAAATTATTCCGGCGGACGCAACTGACTTGCCGCGGCGGCAGCGGGCCAGCGGCGTTGACCATCAGGATTTTGACTTTGCCCGGTACGGCGACCGCTTTGACGGGAAATGTATGGCAACAGTCCCTTTGCCGGATTACCCCATTGCCGCCATTCGCACCGGTCAGCTCAGCCCCGGCCGGGAACCGGTTTGGCAAACCGAGTTTCCGGCGGACACCGCGCAGCTGGGGCAAGCAACCTATCAATCCATAGCCGCCGGGGAACCGGTCGCCCGCGCCGACTTTGACCTCTACATTCGGGAGAACTACCTGCACTATCTCAAGGAACCGTGCAGCCCGTCGGATACGATGGCACCGTTCTTTCTGCATCTGATACCGGCGGATGTAAAGGACTTGCCGCCGTGGCGGCGGGCATACGGGTTTGCCAACCGGGATTTTGACTTTGCCTTACGCGGTGGGATTCAGGACGGCAGGTGTCGGACTGCCGTTCCTTTGCCGGAGTATGCTATTGCCGAAATTCGTACCGGCCAGTATGCCGGCGGGGGCCGGATTTGGGAAACGGCTTTTGGGGTGGAGTAGTGGTTGAGGGAAATCGTTGCTGCCGGGTCAGACTGGCGGCAAGGTTCGCAAATTCTTTCGATTTACTGACAGTTGCCCATAGCCGCACCGGCGGTTCCGGGTTTAGAATGGTTAGGCAAGGGTAGCGGAGGGCCGAAGGGAGGATTTCCGCCGCAGAGGTCTGCCCCATGCACCATATTATTCACGCGGACCTGGACGCTTTCTATGCGGCCGTGGAGCAGCTGGACCACCCGGAGCTGCGCGGCCGCCCGGTGCTGGTCGGCGGCAGTCCACGCAGCCGGGGCGTAGTGGCTACTGCCTCTTACGAAGCCCGGGCTTATGGGGTTCATTCGGCGATGCCGATGTCCACTGCCGTGCGGCAATGTCCGGAGGGTATCGTGGTGCGGCCGCGCTTCGACCGCTACCGGGAAATGTCCCGGCGGGTGATGGCGGTCTTTCGCGATTTGACGGACTTGGTGGAGCCGCTGTCGCTGGACGAGGCGTATCTGGACATCAGCACGGTGGTGGAGCAGTCGGGGCAGCGGCCGCTGGGAGTGGCGATTGACTTGAAACGGCGGGTTAAAGGGGAGACCGGCCTTGCCGTGTCGGTGGGCGTCGCTGCCGGCAAGTCTATCGCCAAAATCGCATCGGATTTGCAAAAGCCGGATGGCTTGGTGCTGGTGCCGCCGGGCGCGGAGCGGGAGTTTCTGGCGCCGCTGCCGGCCGGCAAGTTGTGGGGCATCGGCCCTAAAACTGCGGAACGGCTGCGGCAGGAGGGGATAACTACCATCGGGGGGCTGGCAGAACAGCCGGCGGACTGGTTCGCCCGGCATTTTGGCAAGCGGGCCGACAGCATCCGGGCTAAGGCGATGGGGCGGGATGAGGACCCGGTGCAGACGGAACGCTCGCCAAAATCCATCAGTTCCGAAACCACTTTCCCGGAGGATATTGGCGATGCGGCGGCCTTGCGGGCGGAGTTGACTGCCCTGACCGCCGGGGTAGCGCAGCATCTGGGGCGCAAGGAATTGCAAGGGCGCACGGTAACTGTCAAACTGCGGCTGGCGGACTTTACTACGCTGAACCGGCAGACGACTCTGGCGGTGCCTACCGGGGAGGCCGCGGTGATACTGGAAACGGCGTGGGCTTTGCTGCAAGGGGAATTGCGGCCGGGGCGGAGTTTTCGGCTGCTGGGGGTGGGCGTGTCGGCATTCGGGGAAATGGCGGCGCCGGCGGCAAGCCCGCAGTTGGCGCTGCCGCTGGTGGAGGTTTAGACCGGTTAGCGGAACAGGTCTTTGTCCGGGTCGCGGATTAGGGCTTGATTGCTGGCGTTGGGCATGGGTTCCCAGGGGTAACCGCGGATGATGGTTACCGGTATTCCCTCGGTTTTGCCGGTGACCAGTTCGGCGGCGGCGGCCAGTTCATCGGCCACGGCAATAACGGTGGTGTGCATCAGGTTGCCGTGGGCGTCCTCCTGGCCGACATAGCTGAGCAGGGGATTGAAGCCGGCGACGCCGATGGCGACATTCACGGCGGCGCTGCGCCAGGGGCGGCCAAAGGTGTCGGAGATGATGACCGCCGTGTCCGCGCCGCTGCGGGCTTTGACGGCATCCCGGATTTGGCGGGCGGAGGCGTCCGGGTCGAGCGGCAGCAGGGCGACGGTGTTGTCGCCGGGGATGTTGGAGGCGTCTATGCCGGCGTTGGCGCAGTTGAAGCCGTGCCGGGTTTCGCTGAGGATGACGCCGCGGTCCATCCGCACGATGCGACGGCTTTCCCGGAGGATAAGTTCGGTGTGGCGGGGGTCGCGGCGGTGTCCCGCGGTGATGGCGAGGGCCAGGGGCGACGGGTCGATGCCCTCTAGAGACACTACCCGTCCCTCGGTTTTAGATACGATTTTCTGGGTAACCACCAGCACATCGCCGGATTGGGGCGGCGTTCCCTGGCGGGCGGCGGCGGTCAACAGCAGGGCGGCCAAATCATCCCCGGGCTGAATTTCCGGTATCCCTTCGATTCCGATAATGCGGATTTCCGGCGGCATCGCGGCGCTACCTCCCCAATGAATTGTCCGGGACTGTAACCATTACCCCAACTCCGGCTAGGCCGGGCCATTGCCGGCTGCGCCAAGAGGCTTTGCCCCCATTTTAACCCGAGCAAGGGCGCATTGAGAATACACCATTTCCAGACCTTGACCGTCCCGCCCGCAGCCGCTACAATCAATCCCGCAGCGACCGGCAGTGAGCCGCTCCTTCAGCGACTCCGCTCTACGGAGGCCGGCCGCTCCTGTATTTAGCAAAGGTAGGGGACGGTATGGAAACAGCGGAACAGTACGCGGCGTTGGAGCGGTTTGCCCAAGCCCCGGATTTGGCTGAACTGGAACAGAAGCGGCAACTGTCGGAGTTTAACCTGTTCCGACTGCTTAATCTGGTGGACGGGGAGGAAACCCACTCCCGGGTATTGGCTTGGCTGTTGAACCCCCGGGAAAACCATCAGTTGGGCGATACTTTCCTGAAAGGTTTCTTGTCCGCGACTACGGGAATGAAACTGTCCGGGGGCAACCTGTTGGCGGCGCAGGTGCAACCGGAATGGCGTAACCAAGTAGGCGGTCAATGGGGTTTCCTGGACATCCTTATTCTCGATAAGGAGCGGCAGTTCCTCTGCGCCATTGAAAACAAGGTATGGTCTGGGGAACATAGCGGCCAACTAACCCGCTACCGGCAAGCTCTGAAAGCCAAGTTTCCCGACTTTACCCAGCACTATGTGTTTCTGTCGCCGGACGGAATATCCGCTCAGAATGCCACAGAGCGGGAGCATTGGAAAGCAATTGACTACCGAGTAGTCGCTCAACTGGTCGAGGAAGCCGCCCAAGCCCCGACAGGTTCCATTGACGAGGAGGTGCGGGTGTTCCTGCGGCAGTACGCTAACACTTTGAGGAGGGACATTTTGGGAGAAAAAGAAGTTCGGGAGCTGGCCCGGAAAATCTACACTGACCACTCCGAGGCCGTCGAGCTGATTTACCGGTACAAGCCAGTCGATACCAGGGTGGAGATGCGGAGAATTATCTTGGAGGTCATCGAAGATAACCCCCAATGGCGTCGCGGTTACGCGAACCACTGGTACACCCGGTTCTACTCAGTTGACTGGGAGGGGTTTGACACCTTTAAGACGGGGCAAACCGGAGCAGGTAAAGGGGGACTCTGGGGCGGTCCGGGGCATCTGTTGTTGTTCGAGATCCACTTGTCGGGCAACAACTTGTCCCTGCGCCTTGCGCTCAGTCCCGGAACAAACGAACTGGCGCGGCGGGCCATCTACGAGCAGGTCAAGCAAAAGCCAGACATATTTTTGCCGCCCAAACGGGATGAAGTGCCGGCAGACTTCGTCTTGCTTTCCTTGGTGGGGCAAACCCGCTTGGAGGGGATTGTTCCTGACCCTTGGGATAAGGAAGCCGTACGTCGGAAGGTAAAAACCTGGCTGTCTGACTTCGCCGCCAAAAGGTTCGCTGCGGCGAGTCAGTGCATGGTAGATTGCCTTGCCAAGTTCGAAGCATCCAACCAACCCTAGAAAAACCGCCCGCCCCCAACATTCGGGGGCGGGCGTTAGTTTTTCCCAGTAGCGAACCGGCGGGCGGCTAATAGGTCAAGTCGGTTTCGGTGCCGGCGGGGAGTTCTACTTGCAGGGCTTGGAGGCTGTGGGCGAGGCCGTGGTAGTAGGCGACTACGACGAGGATGTCGATGATGCCGGCGTCACCGACTTGGGCTCGGACGCTCTCAAAGGTGGCGTCGGAAATGCGGTGCTGGCGCAGGAGTTCGAGGACGAACTGGACTACGGCAGCGTCATTGGGCGGCAAGCCGACCGGGGCGCGGTATTCCCGGATGGCGGCGATAACCGCGTCCTCAAGGCCGGCGGCTTTGGCGCCGCGCTGGTTCACCGTCCAGACATAGTGGCCGCTGGCTTCCCGGGCGGAGGTCAGAATTGCCAACGCCTTGACCCGGGGATCGAGGAGCGTCTCAAAACGGACATAGCCGCCGAGGTGAGCGAAGTTGGCGGCGGCTTGGGGGTTGTTGAGCAGGGCGGCGTAGTTGGGCTGGACGCCGCCGCGGCTGGTCTGGATGTCATCCCAAACCTGCTGCCCTTCCGGGGACATAGTTTCGCGGGTGGCAAAGGGGACACGGGCCATTGTTGGCTACCTCCTGTTCATAGTAGCGGATTGTTGGGAAGGGAATTATATACTATTTTGCCGCTAGCGAACGGAACCGGCTTGCCGTTTTCGGTTGACGCTGTTTGAGGGCTTGTGCTACTATCGGCGGCAAAATTGCGCCTTGGCAAAACCGCCCGGACTCGGTTTTGTTCAGTCGGCGGGTAGTACGTTCCAGGATATAGGGTCAGGATGAACTTTCGTCAGCAGCTGGGTCAGGCCGCCCCGGAGCGGGAAACGGTGATTACGATCGGCGTCTTTGACGGGGTGCATCGCGGCCACGCTTACCTGCTGCAACGGCTGCTGGACTTGGCCGGCGCGGATTATCTGCCGGCGGTGCTGACTTTTGCCAATCACCCGGTTACGGTGCTGCAACCGGGGCGGCGGGTGTCGTTTCTTACTACCCCGGAGCAGAAAGCCGGGCTGCTGGCGGCGCAGGGCGTGGAGCTGGTGGTGTCGCTGGAGTTCACGACGGAGTTGGCGCAGTTGACGGCGCGGGAGTTTGTGCGGCTGCTGGTTGAGGAACTGCGGATGAAGGGGCTGGTGGTCGGGCCGGATTTTGCTTTGGGACGGAATCGGGAGGGCAATGCCGATTTTCTGCGGGAGTTGGGCCGGGAAATGGGGTTTTGGGTGGAAACTTTGGAGCCGCTGCTGCTGGGGGGAACTTTGGTGAAAAGCCGGGCGGTGCGGCAGGCGATTACGGAGGGGGAAGTGGCGGCCGCCGCCGCTTTGCTGGGGCGGGAGTATGCGCTGACCGGCCGGGTGGCAACCGGCGACCGGCGGGGGCGGGAGTTGGGCTTTCCTACGGCAAATCTGGATATTGCCCCGGAAATGGCATTGCCGGGGGACGGCATCTATGCTACTTGGGCGGTGGTGGACGGGATACGGCGGCCGGCGGCGACGAGTATCGGCGTCCGGCCGACTTTCGGGCTGACGGAGCGGCTGGTCGAGGTTTATATTCTGGATTTTGCCGGGGATTTGTACGGGCGGGAGTTGGAAGTGGGGTTTGTCGCCAAGCTCCGCAATCAGGAGACTTTTCCGAATCTGGAGAGTTTGGTGGAACAGATCAACCGGGATGTGAGGGATACGCGGCGGACTTTGGCCGGGGCCGGGAGAGAATGATGGCGGTCAGTCCGGGGGAATTGGAGCGCATTACCCGGCGCGGGGTCAGCGATATTATCGTGCGGGAGGAGTTTGTGCGGCGGCTCCAGTCGGGGGCGGCGCTACGGCTCAAGATGGGGTTCGACCCGAGTCGGCCGGATATTCATTTGGGTCATGTGGTGGGGCTGCGGAAACTGCGGCAACTGCAAGAGTTGGGACATCAAGTTATCCTGATTGTGGGGGACTGGACGGCGCAAATTGGCGATCCGAGCGGGCGGTCGGTGACGCGGCCGATGCTGTCCCATCAGGAAGTGATTGAAAACGCGGAGTCGTACCTGCGGCAGTTTTTCAAGGTGGTGGACGCCGACCGGGCGGAAGTGGTGTGGCAAAGCGAGTGGTTTGGGAAGTTTTCCCTGGCTGAGGTTATCGGGTTGACCGGGCGGTTTACGGTGGCGCAGTTTCTGGAGCGGGATGATTTTGCCCAACGGTTCCGGGAACACCGGCCGATTGCGATAACCGAGCTGCTGTATCCGCTGCTGCAAGCCTACGATTCGGTGGCGATTGAGGCGGATGTGGAGTTTGGCGGGACGGATCAGATGTTTAACCTGCTGGTGGGACGGGAATTGCAGGGGATGATGGGGCAGCGGCCGCAGCAGTGTTTTCTGATGCCGATTCTGCCGGGGACGGACGGGGTGCAAAAGATGAGCAAGAGTCTGGATAATTATGTGGGAGTGGAGGAGTCGCCGGTGGAGATGTACGGCAAGCTGATGTCGCTGCCGGATGCGCTGATTATCCCTTATTTTGACTACTTGACGGATGCTCCGGAGGCGGAGTTGGCGGAAATGGGGCGGGATATGGCGGCGGAGAGGGTCAATCCGATGGAGTTGAAAAAGCGGCTGGCCGGGGAAATTACCGGCTTCTTTCACGATGCGGCGGCGGCTACGGCGGCACAGGAACGGTTTGAGCGGGTGGTGCAGCGGCGGGCATTGCCGGAGGATATGCCGGTAGTGGCGTTGGCAAGTTTGACCGGGCCGCGGTGGAGCAATGCGCTGGCGGCGGCCGGGTTGGTGACGAGCGTGGGAGAGGGGAAGCGGCTAATCAGTCAGGGGGCGGTGGAACTTTATCCGCCGGAGGGGGAATCCTATCGGTTGAGCGGGGATGACGCCTATATGCCGCCGCCGCCGGGGACAGCGGTAAAGGTGGGACGGCGGCGGTTTGCGTCTTTGGAGGGGTGATGGGGGGCGGCGGGGTTATTGCGTATGCTTGGCGGCTTGCTTACCGGGGTTATTGGGGAAACGGGGAGATAGATGGGGCGGGGGCTCTGGATTCCCACTTTCGTGGGAATGACGGTAGGGGAGGCGGGAATGACGGTAGGAGGGTCGGGGGTGACGGTTTCTGGGGCAGACAGGCCGCCAGGTCATTCCGGGCAAAGGGGGGAATCTAAAGGTCTGGTGAGGAGTCAAAGGCAGGCATTTTAGATTCCTCGGCTACGCCTCGGAATGACATAGCTACCTACCATTAGCCAAACAGTCAAACTATTATCGGGTCAGACCGGTGCTTAGGGGAGGGAATTATGCTGGATTACAAGCCTAATATGGTGCTGTCCAACCAGGAGTATGCGGTGGTCGGGACGCGGCCGATACGGCACGATGGGCCGGATAAGGTGATGGGGCGGGCGCGGTATGCGGCGGATGTTCACTTGACGGGGATGCTGCACGGGAAAATCCTGCGGAGTCCGCATCCGCACGCCCGGATTCGGGGGATTGACGCCAGTCGGGCGTTGGCGCTGCCGGGGGTTCAGGCGGTGGTAACGGCGGCGGATTTCCCGGAGGTGTCGGCGGAGGCGTCGGATTTGGCGGAAGGGGCCAATGTGAATTACGGCTTTTACAGCCGCAATGTGATGGCGCGGGAGAAGGCGTTGTACCGGGGTCATGCGGTGGCGGCGGTAGCGGCGGCCAGTGCCCATTTGGCCGAGGAAGCTATGGCGTTAATCGAGGTGGACTATGAGGTGCTGCCGGCGGTGCTGAATGCGGAGGAGGCGTTGGCTGCGGATGCGCCGTTGCTGCACGAGCGGCTGGTGACGATGGACAGCCCGGCAATGCGGCCGGGCGGTTGGGGAGATGGGTCGGGGGAGGTGTCGAACCTGGCGAATCAGTTCGAGTTTCGGCTGGGGGATTTGGAGCAGGGGTTTGCGGCGGCGGATGCGGTGGTGGAGCGGGAGTTTCATACCCGGCCGGTACATCAGGGCTACATTGAACCCCACGCGGCGACGGCGCAGTGGAATACGGACGATACGGTGACCATCTGGTGCAGCAGCCAGGGGCATTTTGCGCTGCGGGACCATACTTCGACCATTCTGGGGGTGCCGGTTTCCAAGGTGAAAATCATCCCGATGGAAATCGGGGGCGGTTTCGGGGGGAAGGGGATGGGCGGGTGCTATCTGGAGCCGGTGGTGGCGGCGTTGTCGCGCAAGACGGGGCGGGCGGTGAAAATCGCGATGAGCCGCAATGAGGTGTTTCTGGGGACGGGGCCGGCGCCGGCAACGCACATGAAGGTCAAGGTGGGGGCGACTAACGACGGGAAAATTACGGCGGCGGAAGCGCATTTGACTTATGAGGCGGGGGCGTTTCCGGGGTCGCCGGTGGCGTCGGCTTGCCGGACGATGTTTGCGCCGTATGATATTCCCAACGGGTGGATTGAGGGGCTGGATGTGGTGGTGAATACGCAGAAGGCGGCGGCGTATCGGGCGCCGGGGTCGCCGACGGCGGCCTTTGCGGCGGAGACGGTATTGGATGAAGTGTGCGGGCAAATCGGGATGGATCCGGTGGAGTTTAGGCTGATTAACGCGGCGCAGGAGGGGACGCGGCAGATTACGGGGCCGGTGTTCCGGAAAATCGGGTTTCTGGAGATGTGCCAGGCGGCGCAGCAGCATCCGCATTTGGCAGAGCCGCCGGCGGGCAAGAATGCCGGCCGGGGCGTGGCCGCCGGGTGCTGGATGAATGGCACGGGGCCAGCCAGCGCGGTAGCCAGCGTGAATCCGGATGGGACGGTGAGTCTGGTCGAGGGTTCGCCGGATATTGGCGGGAGCCGGGCGGCGATGGCGATGCACATTGCCGAGGTGCTGGGGATTGCCGCCGAGGAGGTAAAGCCGTCCATCGCGGATACGGATTCCATTGGGTACAGTTCCGGGGCCGGCGGCAGCGGCGTTACCTTTAAGATGGGAACGGCGGTGTATCAGGCGGCGGAGGACATCAAGCGGCAGATGGTGGAGCGGGCGGCCAAAATCTGGGAGGTGGCGGTGGAGGATGTGGAGTATGACCGGGGCGTCTTGAGGCACAAGGCGGATTCGGAGCTGCGGATGAACTTTAACCAGTTAGCGCGGCGGCTGAACGGGAGCGGCGGGCCGATTGTGGGCCGGGCGACGACCAATCCGCCGGGGGTGGGCAATGCCTTTGGGCTGCATATCGTCGATGTGGAGGTGGATCAGGATACCGGGAAGGTGGACATTTTGCGCTATACGGCGTTGCAGGATGCGGGGAAGGCGATACATCCCAGCTATGTGGAGGGGCAGATTCAGGGCGGGGCGGTGCAGGGCATCGGCTGGGCGTTGAACGAGGAGTATTATGTGGATGGGGCGGGGTTGATGGTCAATTCGAGTTTCCTGGACTATCGGATGCCGACCAGTCTGGACTTGCCGATGATTGACACGGTGATTGTGGAGGTGGCGAATCCGGGGCATCCGCTGGGGGTGCGGGGCGTGGGGGAGGTGTCGCTGGTGCCGCCGATGGCGGCGATTGCCAATGCCATATACGATGCGGTGGGGCTGCGGCTGGAGGAGCTGCCGATGAATTCGGCGAACATTTTGGAGGCGGGGTGGCGGCAGGAGAAGGGGGGATAGGAGGAATTAAGAATTGGGGGGCGGCTCCGGCCGCCCCCTTTGGTTTGTGGCGGGGCCGGCGATTGAGGGTTTATGGGAGGTATCTGGGTTGTTGGTCTGGTTGCGCTTGGCGGCGGCAGCCGCTATAGTACGCAGACCGGCCGCAAATCCGGATGCCCGGCGGCGTTTCTTTACACCGGGAAGGACTTTCGGGGCGGTAGCTCCATTCCCATAGTCGATTTAACGGGGGTTATATGCCTAAAGTTCCTGCCCTGCTTACCTTTGCCCTGGTTGCGGTTCTGGCCTTGGCTTGGGGCTGGATGCTGAACACGGCTTTTGCCGGGGAAAGTGATAGCAGCGTTGCCGAATACTTCCGCTATACCGCTCAGGATGGGGCGGCGTCCCTCGATTCCAACCGCAGCAGCGTGGTGGCGAATGAGCGGATAACCTTGTCCGGCGATAATTTCACCCCGGACGGGAGGATCAGTTCCATCACTATCGGCGACATTAACATCCCCGACGGTCGTATCAATGATGGGGATGGCATCAGCATTGACGGCGATGGCGACTGGCGGGCTGCGGTGAACCTGCCGTTCACCAGCAGCTTGGTTGAAGCCGGTTCCAAAACCATTGTGGCAACGGACTCGGCCGGCCGTTTGGCGCAAACAACCGTGAGAGTATCCGAACCCCGAATTAGCATCAGGCCGGACTCCGGAGAGATTGGCAGTGCAGTTACGGTACGGGGCCGTAATTTCCCGGCCGGGAATGACGAGGGTTCCAGTTTCGAGGTCCGGGTGGGCTACTATAGTTGGGATAACCATGTGCGGAACTATCACTCCACTGATACGGTGATCCCCGATGAGGACGGGGATTTTGAGATTGAGGTGACGGTTCCGGACAGCGTGGAGGCTCCCTCGACCAACTACATTGATGCTTCCTTTGTTATTTTTTACGAGCCGTATGGGTATGACAGCCGGGTAGCCGGGGGAAATGAACCCCATGAAGTGCCGGCGGCCCCTACTGCCACGCCGGAGCCTACGCCTACGCCGGAACCGACGGCCACGCCGGAGCCGACGCCTACACCGGAACCGACGGCCACACCGGTTCCCACGGCTACGCCAGAACCGACGCCGACTCCGGCACCCACAGCTACACCGGTTCCGCAGCCGACGGCTACTCCGGAACTGTGGCAGTTCCCGGTGGTTGAAGGTACGGCTACGCCGACGCCGCGGCCGACAGCTACGCCGGCACCGACGGCAACGCCGCGCCCTACGCCGACGCCGGCGCCGGGGGTAACGCCGCAGCCTACGAATACGCCGGTACCTACGCCCACGCCACAGCCGACCCCGACGCCAACTCCGGTACCAACGCCTACGCCCACGCCGGCACCGACGCCGACGCCGGCTGCGCCGACCCAACTGGCATCGACTACCGGCGAACCGCCGCATATTTTCTCCGGTTGGGCGTCGATCGATGGCGTCTCGGCCGGGCCGGGGGTTGCCGTTGCCGCTTATGACGGCGACAATAACCTGGTGGGGGCGACGACTACGGCCGGCAACGGACGCTTTACCATCCATGTCCACCGGGCGGTCAATCCGATAACTTTCCAGGTGGCTGAGCGGCCGGCGGCCCAATCGTGGAAAACCTGGCAGCTGGGTCAGGTAACCGGCGGGTTCAATCTGACCGTCGGCACTGCCGCCGACCGGACGGATGCCGGTTGGCTGTTCGACGCTTTGCCCGATTTGGTGCGGGCTTTTACCTTTGACAATCAGACCAAGGAATGGTCTTTCTTTGACCGGGAGACGCCGGAGGCTAATACCCTGCTCCAGTTCATCCCGCAACGCTCCTATTGGTTCCTGGTTTCGCGGACGACCAGTCTGGTGTTTAACGCGGTGGAGCGGGAGCTGCCCTGCGTGGATGGGAACTGCTGGAATGTGATTGTGTGGTAGGTAGCTGAGTACGAGGTATGGCCGGGGCAGGAACTCCTGGCTACCCCGGCGGGTGGTTTAGCGTTTTGATTAAGCGTTGGGGTAGGGGGTCGCCGGGGCGGAACCGCTGGCCGGAGATTCCGCCCTTGCGGGAGGGGGTTGGCAAAGGGGCCATTGGGTTGCCTGCTCCGGGGGGCATCCTGGCTTGCATCCGCCCGGAGTTTCCCGACCCAGTTGCCTGGCGGCAAATGGACCTTATGTTGGCTACTAACGCCGCTGGGTATGGTTGCCACTACCGACGTTTTGGCCCAGTCCAGCTACCGGGGTTGACCGCACCTCCAGTCAACCTGTTAACTCCAGCTCCTGTAAGGATGGGGTAGCGGTTTGGCGGCGGGTGGGATTTGCCGTTTTCCGCTGCTCCGGTGGGGGAATTACGGGGCCTTAGGCCGGTTCCCCGGGGGTTAGGAGCGGGACGCTTGACGGCCGGTGGCCGAGGGCGTCCACAGCGCGCTGTGAGCTGTATTTCACGGTAAGCTAGCGTATCGTTTTGAGACCCGGCGTCCCGGGGCTAGGTCTGACCTTCGCAATTTTTATTATGGGGGCGGGAATTATAGTTGTCAAGGGGGTTTGGGACGGATTTTCGGATTAGTTTTTGAGATTGGGGGGTTCTGGATTCCCACTTTCGTGGGAATGACGGTGGGGAGGATGGGGATGACGGTTGCCGGATGGCGAGGATGACGGTTGCCGGGGGATGGGGATAGCGGTTGTCAGCCGGGGAGACGGCGGGGGAACTTTTGTAAAAGTTCCCCCGCGCCCCCTCAAAACTTTTGGGTTTGGGGGGGCGGGCGGGCCGGGATTGCTAGTCGGTGGCGGGGTAGGGGCAAATTACTGGGGACGCATAGCTACAGAGTCGATGAAGGCTTTATCCATTGCGACCCGCCGGTCGGCGGCTTGCCACAGTTCATTGGAGTAAGAGCTGCGGCCGGACTGGCGCGGGCCGTGAAAAAGCCAGGTGGAAATGCCGGATTGCTGCGCCACTTCCACCGCCGGAATCAGGTCGGAGTCGCCGCTGACCAGGGCGGCGTGGGTAATCTGGTTTTTGGCGCTCAAGAGGGCGAAGTCCAGCCCCAAGAGCAGGTCGACGCGCTTCTGCTGGAATATGGGATTGCCGCTGGCATCCCGGCCGCGAAACATCAACCGTCTCTCCCGGACGGTGTAATTGTCCAGCCGGTTGAGGGCATTGAACCGGCTCGCTTTGCGGCTGAAACGCTCCCGCTCCTCCGGGGTAGGAGGATCGCTCTGGTAGGGCAGGCAGTCGTAGTAATAGGTTCGCAGCAAATCAAGCGGCTCGGCGGTGCCGGCGGCAACAGTGCGGGTAATTTCCGCGCTCAGCCGGCGGTGGTCAATCCATACTCGAAAGTCGTCCCGGGCCAGCGCATCCAGGTACCCGCCGTCAATGAATATCGCCAATCGTGCCACGGAACACCGCCCAAAACAAAGAGCCGAGCAACAGTTGCCCGACCCTTTGGGAAATTTTTGCCTGACACCCTTGCTCCATATTCTGGAGGGCGCCAGGAGGTATTAATGGACTGATTATTTCACGGCTTTGGGGATTTGTCAAGCCTTAATTTTGAGGGGGCATAGTAGTTGCGAGAGTCTGGATTCCCACTTTCGTGGGAATGACGGTGAGCGGGTGGGAATGATGGTTGCCGGATGGCGGGGATGATGGTTGCCGGAGGATGGGGTTACGGCGGGGGAACTTTTGTAAAAGTTCCCCCGCACCCCCTCAAAACTTTTGAGTTGGGGGAGGGTGGCCGAGTGGGGTTAGCGGCGGCGGACGCGTTTGGTGCAGACGACTACCCAAGTGCGGCTTTCCCGGGCTTGATACTGGAAATGAGTCGCATGGGGATTAGTGGCGTAAAACCAGCCGTGATAGTCCCCGTTAGCGTTCTGGTTCCGGCCGTTGCCGCGGTTATGGCCGCGGCCAAAATCGGCGCTGCCTTCGACATACTTCCCGCCCCGGGCCCGGCAGGCCGCGGGGCCCCGGGCCTCGGCTTGGGCGGTCCACCATTCCGGGGAACGGTAGCTGCCGCCGCCGGTGCCGGACTCCGTTACCACCCCATTGGAATCCCAAGTGTAACGGGCGTTGGTTCGCCAGTGGACACCCCAGCGGTTAGTGCCGGAAGCTTGGCCGGAATAGACGACCCGGGCGCGATTCTCGCTGCCCTCGCGGGAGTCAAAGCTGCCGTGAAAGCCGGCATAGGGGGTGCAGAGCAGGTTGCCGAAAGGTCGGTCCGCCGGGACGCGAATACTCCCGCCCCGATCCGGGCAATAACCGGTATCGGCGGATTCGCTGCGGACCCGGAAGCGGACGGTTTTCTTGCCGCGGCGGGGTTCCTCCGGGAACTCAAAGATGCGGTCGCGGCTGATGCCGGTTACTCCGGATTCGCCGTCAGTGAGGTAGCCCTCTTGGGCCGCCAGAAAGCCGCGGAAGTTGCCTTGCTCGCCGAAGTAGACGGTGTCGTCGCGTTCGTTGCGGTCGCGGCCGGCAAGCCAAGTTTCGGACTTGGTCCAAGTGTCGGACTGGTCGATGGCGCAGTAGATGGACTTACCGCGGTTGGCGGCGAGGGATTCGAGGATCATCGAGACGCGGGGGTCGGCGGCGTCGGCAACGGCGGGGGATTCTTGCCAGTCGGAGCAGTCCCAGGGGATGGAACGGGGGGCGGCTTGGGCATCAGGGGCGGGACTGGCGGTAAATAACAGGAGTAGGGTCAAGGCGGACAAGGCAAAGGCGGAGATGAATAGTCGGTAGCGGGACATAGGGATACCTCCGGGCGGCCGAAGCCGGTTAATACCGGTGGAAAGCCGGTAAAAACAGGGTAAAAAAGGGCGTGATTTTTGTCAAGCAAAAATCACGCCCTTTTTTGCGATTTGGGGAAATTGGCGAGGGGAGGGGTTGGCTGCCGGGGAGGTGGGGAATTAGGAATTTAAAAATTTTTTGGGCCCGGGAGGGGGGCGAAAAAAATACGGCGGGGGAACTTTTGTAAAAGTTCCCCCGCACCCCCTCAAAACTTTTGAGTTTGGGGAGGGCTGGTTGTATTTAAGGGGGTTGCGGGGACGACATTTTAGATTCCTCGGCTGTCGCCTCGGAATGACATGGGGGGTTGCGCCGCGGAATGATATGGGGGCTACGCTTGGAATGATATGGGTTAGTAAAGAAGGGAAGGGATGACCGGGGGGGAGTAAGTAGGGGCGGGCGTAGAGGAGGGGCGGGGGTGTGCTACAATGGGGGAAATTGGCCGCGGGGTGAGGGTTATAGTTGACTACAGCAATGGCAATGGGCCGGGGGTGATACATCGTTCCCGCACTTGCCGCCGCTTGATTGGTCAAGGCAACTACGAAATGGAGCAGCGGGGCGACCGGGTGCAGGCGGAGGATTAGGGGCGGCAAGCGGGGCGACCGGGTGGCGTCAGGGGATTAGGGGCGGCAAGCGGGGCGACCGGGTGGCGTCAGGGGATTAGGGGCGGGAGCGGCGTTGCTGACCGGGTTATTTGGAGGAGGTATCGGGAATGAAGGTTGCGGTGATGGGCGCCGGGGGCGTGGGCGGGTATTTCGGGGGGCTGTTAGCCCGGGCCGGGCATACGGTTACTTTTGTGGCTCGGGGGGCGCATTTGCAGGCGATACGGGAGCGGGGGCTGCGGGTGGAGAGCAGCAATGACGGGGTTTTTACGGCGCCGGGGGCGGCGGTGGAGGATACGACGACGGCGGGGCCGCAGGAACTGGTGTTGTTCACGGTCAAGATGTACCATAATGCGGCGGCGATTACGGCGACGCGGCCGCTGCTGGGGCCGGATACGCTGGTGCTGACGCTGCAAAACGGCATTGACAATGGGGAGCAGTTGGCGGCGGCGTTGGGGCGGGAACGGGTTTTAATCGGTTCCTGCTATCTGGAGGGGCGGGTGAAGGAGCCGGGGGTGGTTACCCAAGGCGGGCCGGGGGCGGCGTCTTTCGGGGAGTTGACGCCGGGAATTACGGAGCGGTGTCAAGGGCTGCTGACGGCGTTTCGGGAAGCGGGCTGGCGGGTGGAGCTGCAAGAGAATATGCCGGGGATGCTGTGGAAAAAGTTTTCGTACTTGGCCGGGTCGGCGGCAGTGGGGGCAGCCAGCAATTCGGTGTTCGGGGAGATGCGGACGATAGCGGAGACGCGGGCGGTGATTCAGGGGGCGATTGAGGAGATTTTGGCGGTGGGACGGGCGGGCGGCGCGCCGATTATGGAGGATTCGCTGGAGTGGGCGATGCAGTCGCTGGATAATTTTCCGGCGGCGGGGATGTCGTCGCTGGGGAAGGATTTTTTGGAGGGGCGGCCGGTGGAGTTGGAGGGTTTGACCGGGACGGCGATACGGATGGGGCGGGAGGTAGGAGTGCCGACGCCGATTAACGATACGCTGTACGGGGTTCTGAAGCCGTGGGCGTTGCGGATTGAGCGGGAGTTGGGGAGGTAGGCCCGCGCCCTTGCCAATATACGATAGCCAAATTGCCTTGGCTTGTGGTATAAGTTGGGGCAATCAGTTGGTTCAACGGCAACTTGCTTTAGAGGAGCGGTTTAGATGAAAGCGGCCCGTTTGGTTGGCCCCCGGCAGTTTGAGATGGTGGAGGCGGAGGTGCCGGCGCCGTTGGAGGGGGAGTGTCTGATTCGGCTGGAGAAAATATCGGTGTGCGGGAGCGATATTCGGCACGAGTTCAGTCACATCTTTCCCGAGGAGCATTATCCGGGACGGCTGGGAGTGCCGGGCCACGAGTGCGCCGGTACGGTGGTGGAGAGCAAGTCGCAGGAGTTTCACGAGGGGCAGCGGGTTATCATCTATCCGGGCCGGGGCGTGCGGTCGGGCGGGCTGGTGGAGTATATCGCGGCGACGCCGGATTGGATGTGCGCTTTGCCGGAGGAGGGGGATTTGGCGGAGTGGGTGCTGTGCCAGCCGTCGGGGACGGTATTGTATTCGGTGCAGCAGATGGGGAGTCTGCTGGGGAAGGATGTGGTAGTGGTCGGGCAAGGGGTTATCGGGCTGTCCTTTACGATGCTGACGGCGAAGTTGGGGGCGCGGCGGGTTATCGGGATTGATCCGCTAGATTACCGGCTGGAGTGGTCGCGGAAAATGGGGGCTACGGATACGATTAACCCGGACGAGGAGGATGTGGCGGCGGCGGTGAACGATTTGACCGGGGGATTAGGCGCGGATGTGGTGGTGGAGGCGGCGGGCTATCCGGACAGTTTCAATATGGCATTGCGGCTGGTCAAGCAGTTCGGGCAGGTGATGGTGTTCGGGATACAGGCGGATGAGCTGATTCCGGTGGAGCATAATTTGCTGATGGAGCGGCAGCCGCAGTTGATACCGACTACCGGGGGACGGCTGCGGAATCCGATGGCGCCGATTAAGACGATGGTGGAGTTGAAGCGGCGGGGCTGGTGCGACCCGGGGCAGATGTTGACGCACCGGATGCCTTTTGAGGAGGTGCAGCGGGCGTTTGAGCTGTATGAGGGTCAGCAGGACGGGATTATCAAGGTGGTGATGACGGTTTAGGGGGCGGCAAGGGTTTCGGGATTCCCGTGGGGACGGGAAGGACGGTCGGCAAAGGGAAAATCAAGCAGTCGAGGAGGGAACGGTTATGGGGACTTATCGGATGTTCACCGGGTCGGACGGGCAAACCCATGTGGAGACGATTGACTTGGCGGAGACGCCGGAGTGGACGGCTGCGCAGGAAGCGACGACGATTACTTTCCGGGAGGCGCCGGCGGGTCGGTATCAGGATTGGCACCCGGCGCCGCGGCGGCAGTATGTCATCATCCTGTCGGGGCAGCTGGAGATTGGGCTGGGCGACGGGAGCAAGCATATTTTCGGGCCGGGGGATGCGCGGTTGGTGGAGGATACGACCGGGCAGGGGCATACGACGGCGACTTACGGGGATGGGCCGTGCGTGACGGCGACGGTGCCGCTGGCGGGGTAGAACGGCACCGGGCCGGGCGGGCAGGGGGGATATACCGAGAAAGGGGGCAAGCCGCCCCCTTTATTGCTCGACCCATATTATGTTAAATCCATCCCCAATGCGATGGAGGGATTGGCTACTCGGGGCACAAGGTAGGATGAGACGACATCCTGTATGCAAGTCCATTAACTTTGAACTCCGCAGTATGCCTCTCCCACGAATAATCAGTCAACTGTATATAGACGGTTTCAGCCCCCGTCTTAAGGATCTGGTTGACAAAAATCTGGGGATTCGGCGCAAATGACGCCTCGTTGTTTGTTGATTCGTGCCAGCGTTCTGAAACAACTGGACGAAGGTCAAACCTGAAATCAACTTGAGGCCGGTCATCACGTCCCGCAATATATTGACCGCCCCAGTTGACAAAAACCTCTAGCCCATCCTGGCTGTGGCAACGAACAAACAAGGTAGGTGCATCAAACGGCCACTCTGCGTTGTGAGAAATTGCCTCAGTGGTAAACGTGACCGATTGTGCGTCAGTGAGACGGTCTTGTCGGACTCTCCCCATAGTCCAAACCGTTGGTACCGGTGTCGGAGTAGGCGTCGCGGCAGGCGTTGGCGTAAAAACCCTTGTAGGAGTGGGTTCGGGTGTCGGAGTGAAAGTAGGTTCCGGCGTCGGCGTCGGGAACGGGGTATAGGTTGGATATGGAGTTTGAGTAGGCAACGGCACGTAGGTGGGGTAAGGGGTGTTGGTCGGGTAAAGCGTATAGGTAGGTAGTGGAGCCAACGTCGGGTAAGGAGTGTAAGTAGGCAACGGGGACAACGTCGGAGCTGCGCTAGCACAACCGATGACTAGAGCAGTTAGCACCAGAGAAATGCCGATAATAACGTTAGGAAGCATTTTCACTCCAGAAAGAAGTCGTAACCTCAGGTCGGGGTAATATATCAAATCGGACACAGAAGGTCAACCAGAAATTGCCAAGGCTGCGGAAACTGGCGGGATTTTCACTAAATATGTGATTCCGCGCCGATTTACTTTATGGTTTCTTGTCTGCTCGCTATAATACTGCGCTTCCTTACAAGAGGCTTGATTGGTTTTTAGCCCGGCTCTGAATGGGTAAAGGAGGGTTTTATGAAATTCGAAATAATCATGCGGCTGTTTTCCCTGTCTATCTCTTTGGATTGGAAATTTTTAATTGCGGTGGCGTTTGTGGTGTCGGTTGCAATCAGTTAGTTCACAGGGGCGGGTTTTGAGAACCCGCCCCTTTTTTAGTTGGCGGTTTCTGGACGGGGGCGGCGGAGCAGGAGGGCTACATTGCCATATAGGGTTCCAGCGGCATGGGTCAGGAAATGTAGCCTTGCCGGCGGCCCCAATCCAACCAAGCGGCAACCATTTGGTCAAACTTGCCGGCAGCGGCAGGCGGGATGGGGTTTTCACCGGTGAGGGTGGTTAAGGCACTAAACCAATGGTCGGGGCGTTCTTGCAACTCTTGAAGGAGCAGGGGAATGGCCGGCTGGCCCAGAGCAAGGATTTGCCGGTAAGCCGGATGGCGAGACCTTTGGTAGTCAAAGGAGAACAAACCGGTTTCCGCCGCCCACTGGTCAGCCAAGGCGCGGAATTGGGTTGCCAATTCGGTTGGGGAATGGGTTTTAACGGGCTGCTGCATAAGGGCAAATATAAACCGGATGGACGGGGTATTCAAGGGGGCGGGTTTTGAGGACCCGCCCCTTTTTTGCTGCTACTCTTTTTCGGCTAGGGCGGCCAGGACGGCGCCGGGGGTTAGGGGGAGTTTGCGGATGCGGGCGCCGGTGGCGTGATAGACGGCGTTGGCTACGGCGGCCAGGGGCGGGATGATGGGGCCTTCGCCGACGCCGCGCAAGCCGAAGGGATGGCGGGGGTTGGGGACTTCGATGATAACGGCGTCAATCATGGGAAGGTCAAGGGTGGTGGGCATCCGGTAGTCGAGGAAACTAGAGTTAGCCATCGTCCCGTCGGGGGTGTAGAAGTATTCCTCGTTCAAGGCCCAGCCGATGCCCTGGACGGTCGCGCCCTGAATCTGGCCTTCGACAAAGCTGGGGTGGACGGCTTGGCCGGCATCGAGAAAGGCGGTGAAACGGAGGATGTCGATTTTGCCAGTGTCGGGGTCAACCTCGACATCGACGATGTTGCCGGCAAAGATGGGGCCAACGCCGGTGGAGGCGGCGGAGGCGGAGCAGGTAACGGGGCCGCCGGTACGCATGAGGCGGCCAGCCAGTTCCTTGAAGGCAAGTTTGTCCTCGGTTTTGGTACAGACAAAGCTGCCGTCTTGAAAGTCCACATCGTCATCCTCGACTTCCCAGAGGAGGGCGGCGCGATGTTTCATCCGGGTTTTGACTTCCTCGGCGGCGGCGATGGCGGCGAGGCCGGTGTCAAAGGCGGTGCGGCTGCCGCCGGTGTTGGCGGTGTAGCCCACGCTGTCGGTGTCGCCAACGGCGGGAAAGACATCCTCGGAAGCGATGCCGAGGACTTCGGCGGCCTGCATGGCAATGGCGGTGCGGGTGCCGCCAATGTCGACGGAGCCGGTGATGAGGTTGATGGTGCCGTTGCTGTTGACATTGATGGTAGCGGAGGAGGTTTGGCCGCCCTGGGCGCGGAAGGCGACGGCGACGCCGCGGCCGCGGTTGGGGCCGCCCAAGGGAGCGGTGTAGTGGGGATGGTTCAACATTGCTTCCTCGAGTTCGCGGCAGCCAAAGACGGCGTGGGGGACGCCGTTGGGCATACGGTCGCCGGCTTGGACGGCGTTTTTGAGGCGCAGTTCCATGGGGTCGATGCCTAGTTCCTCGGCCAGTTCGTCGATGGCGCATTCGACGGTAAAGGCGGCTTGGGGCTGGCCGGGGGCGCGGTAGGATTGGGCTTTCTGCTTGTTGCAGACGACATCGTAGCCGTCCACCAGGACATGGTCGAGGTTGTAGGAGCCAAAGCCGGTGATGGCGCCGCCGCCGACCGGGGCGCCGGGGAAAGCGCCGGCTTCATAGACCATATAGACTTGGCCGGCGGTGAGTTTGCCGTCTTTTTTCGCGCCGAGTTTGACCTGCATATAGGTGGCGGAGGCGGGGCCGCTGCCCTCGAATACTTCCTTGCGGCTCATGGAGATTTTGACGGGGCGGCCGGCTTTTTTAGACAGGGCGGCGGTGACCGGGGCCAAGTAGGTTACGCCTTTCGCGCCGAAGCCGCCGCCGATTTCCATTGGGATGACTTTGACCATCGACTCCGGGACGCGGAGGATGGCGGCGGTGGCGGCGCGGACGGCAAAGGCGCCTTGGGTGCTGGTCCAGACGGTCAGGCGGCCGTCGGGAGACCATTGGGCGGTGGCGACATGGGGTTCGATGTAGCCCTGATGGACGGTTTGGGTTTCGTATTCCCGTTCGAGGATGATGTCGGCTTGGGCAAAACCCTGTTCGACATCGCCCATTTTGTGCTGCAAGTGGCCGGCGATGTTGCTGCGCTGGCCGGTGTCGTCGCCGGGGCCGAAGCGTTCGACCCGAAAGCGGGTGGTCATATCGTCGTGGAGCAAGGGGGCATCGGGTTTGAGGGCATCGTGCAGGTCGAGGACTACGGGCAGCACTTCGTAGTCCACGGCGATGAGGGAGAGGGCTTGCTCGGCGATGTGGGGGCTGGTGGCGGCGACAGCGGCGACAGCGTGGCCGCGGTAGAGGACTTTGCGGTAGGCCAGGATGTTTTCGGCGATGATGCGGGGGTTCTGCTGGAAGTTTTCGTAGTCGATGGCGGGCTGGTGCTGGACGATGGGGAAGTCGGCGGCGGTGGCAACAGCCATTACGCCGGGGAGGGCGGCGGCTTTGCTGGTGTCAATGTTGCGGATGCGGGCGTGGGCGTGGGGGCTGCGGAGGATTTTGCCGTGGAGCATACCGGGTAGGTTGAGGTCGGCGCCGAAACGGGCGGCGCCGGTTACTTTGTCAAAGCCGTCGTGGCGCGGGGGACGGGTGCCAACTACGCGGTACTGGTCGGGGGCGGCTACGGTGGTCATCGGCGGCCTCCTTGCGGGTTTGCAGTTTTATGGTAAGCGGGATGTGGGTGGTAGTTTAAGGAATGGGGCGGGATGTGTCAAATCGGGAGAGTGGGGGAGTTGGCGCGGCGGCCTGTGCTATACTGGCGGCGGATTTTCCGGGCGGACGGATGCGGTAGGCGGCAACCAATTTGGCCCGGGAGATGATTGGGGGCAAGTATGGCTTATGGGGATTACGAGCCGGGGGAAATTACGGCTCTGGGGGAAGCGATTTATCTGGAGCGGATATTTCCCACGCTGGGCCAAGGCGAAAAGGGGAAGTTCGTTTCCATTGATATTGAGAGCGGCGACTATGAGATCGACGCCGAAGACCCTTATGCTTTCCAGCGGCTGGTAGCGCGGAGGCCGGAGGGGGTGTTTTACGGGGTTCGGGTGGGTTATTGGGCGCCGGATGGACGGCCGGTTTCCGGGTTCATTGGTTTGGGGCCGCGGGTAGCCCGATGATTAGGGGGCGGGTGGGGAAAGATTTGCAAGGGGATATGGAGGTCAGTATGGCTTATGGGGATTACACGCCGGGGGAAATTACGGCCAAGGGGGAAGCGATTTATTTGGAGCGAATATTTCCCACGCTGGGCCAAGGCGAAAAGGGGAAGTTCGTTTCCATTGACATTGAGAGCGGCGACTATGAGATCTACGCCGAAGATCCTTATGCTTTCCAGCGGCTGGTGGCGCGGCGGCCGGAGGGCGTGTTTTATGGGGTTCGGGTGGGTTATTGGGCGCCGGATGGGCGGCCGGTCTCCGGGTTCATTGGTTTGAGGCCGCGGGTCGCCCGATGATTATGGGGTGGGTGGGGCAAGATTCGCAAGGGGATATGGAGGTTAATATGGCTTATGCGGATTACGCGCCGGGGGAAATTACGGCCAAGGGGGAAGCGATTTATCTGGAGCGGGTATTTCCCACGCTGGGACCGGAGGAGTCGGGAAAGCACGTATCCATTGACATCGAGAGCGGCGACTATGAGCTCGACGTCGAGCAGCCCTATGCCATGCTACGATTGCGGGAGCGGCGGCCGGAGGGCGTCTTTTACGGAGTTCGGGTGGGGTGCTGGTCTCCGGATGGACACCCGGTCTCCGGGTTCATCGGTTTGGGGCCGCGGGTAGCCCGATGATTAGCGGGTGGGTGAGCAGCGAGTTCCAAGCGGTGGTGGAAATCACTTTAATCGGCGACGCTGGGCAACACGGGTCTATTGAGGTAGTTTTGGACACCGGGTTTCAGGGTTATCTCGTCTTGCCTGCCAACGTTATTCGGGAACTGGGATTACAGTATCCTGAAGAAGAGACCGTCGTACTGGCGGATGGTCAGCGGGTTCAGCTGAACAGCTACATAGCTACGGCGGTGTGGCACGACCGGCACCGGCTGGTGATTGTTCTGGAAGGGGAAAGCACTCCGCTGATGGGGACTTTTTTGTTGCGGGGCAGCCGGGTTACGCTGGATATGGAGGCTGGGGGTGGAGTAAGTATCGAGGAACTTTTGCCTTAATTATGATGGGCGGGGATAGTTTGCTTTGGAAGTGATTTTTGACCGGGGCGTTTATTTGCCGGAGGTGGACTTGTGGCTGGATTCCCGGCGCAAGCAGGATATGGGGCTGATTTCTCACGCCCATTCGGACCATACGGCCCGGCATCAGCGGCCTATTTTGACCGGCAACACGGGGCGGCTGCTGGCGGATTATCTGCACAAGTCGGACCCGATTACGCTGGATTATGGGGAGCCGCTGGAGGGGGCGGGCTATACGCTGACGCTGTATCCGGCGGGGCATTGTTTGGGGTCGGCGCAGGCTTTGGTTACGAGCAAGGCGAGCGGGGAGCGGCTGCTTTATACCGGGGATTTTAAGGCGCGGCCCAGTCCGATTAACGAGCCGCTGCTGCCGGTGGAGTGCGATATTCTGGTGATGGAGGCGACTTACGGCAAGCCGGAATATACTTTTCCGCCGGAGGATAATGTGCTGGAAACGGCGTATCGGACGCTGCGGGTGTGGCTGGAACGGGGGGAACGGCCGATTGTGCAGGGTTGGCGGTTGGGCAAGGCGCAGGAGTTGATGCACTATCTGCTGGACGCGGGTTTTGAGGTGGTGGTGGAGCCGGGGATTTATGCAGTGGCGGAAGCGTATCAGGAGGCAGGGGTGGAGTTTCCGGGGAGTTTCGGCTGTTTTAACGGGCATTGGGCCGAGGGGCAGGTGCTGGTGTGGCCGCCGGGGGGACGGCGCAAGAATGGGGACTTGAACCGCTATTTGGGGAAGCGGTATCTGGAGTTGACCGGGTGGGCGTCAGGGGCACGGCGGCGGCAGTGGGGTCGGCCGGGGGATGCCAGCCTGCCTTACAGCGACCACGCCGATTTTAAGGATTTGGTGGATTATGTGGAGCGGGTGCAGCCGAAACGGGTTTATACGGTGAACGGCTTTCCCGATTTGGCGGCGCATTTGCGGACTTTGGGCTATCCGGCGGTGCATCTGGACGGGAAAAACGGGCAAGGCGATAACGGCGGGTTTCAGATGAAGTTGGTTTAGGGGGAGGGATTTGTCCGGGCCGCGGCCCGCCGGCCTGATTTTGCCCGTATTTGGGTTGACTTCAGCAGTGCAACACGCCATTATTTTTAGGCAACCGGAGGGAGCGGCGGAAATGACTCTGGCTAACTTTGCAAACCGGACTCTGTACCACGCGGACAATCTGGAGGTCCTGCGCGGCATCAACTCCGGCAATATCGACCTTATTGCCACGGACCCGCCTTTTAACAAGAGCCGGGATTTTCACGCCACCCCGGACAGCTTGGCTAAAGGGGCAAAATTTGAGGATCGGTGGTCTTGGGATAAGGATGTTCACCCGGAGTGGGTGGATGCCATTAAAGATGATTGGCCGGCAGTTTGGTCAGTTATCGAAACGGCGCGGGTATCGGCCGGCGATGATATGGCCGCGTTCCTGTGCTGGCTGGGCGTCCGGTTGATGGAGTGCCATCGGGTCTTGAAAGAGACCGGCAGCATCTATCTGCACATCGACCATACGGCCCACGCTTATGCCAAGTGCCTGATGGATGGGATTTTCGGCCGGCGCAATTTCAGGAACGAAATTGTCTGGTGCTATACCGGCCCGGCCAACACGCCCCGCTGGTTTTCCCGCAAACACGATACCATCCTGTTCTATTCCCGTTCCGGGGTCTTTACTTTTAACCGGGACGCGGTGCGGATTCCCTACAGCGATGCCTTTACTAAACGGCGGCAATACACCGAAGGGCAGCGCGGCATAACCGCCGGCTACGCTGAGGGCCGCACGGACGCCGAAGTAGCCGTTGCCTTTGGCCCGGGCAAACCCATCGAAGACTGGTGGTCGGACATACCGGCCGGTGGTCAGATGCCCCGGGGCGAGCGCACGGGTTATCCGACCCAAAAGCCGTTGGCCCTGTACGAGCGGATAATCAAGGCGTCGAGCAATCCGGGGGACGTAGTGCTTGACCCCTTTGCCGGCTGCGCCACTACTCCGGTAGCGGCGGAAAGGTTGGGGCGGCAATGGGTTGGCATTGATATTTGGGACGGGGCTTATCAGACGGTTTTAGATCGTTTGCAACGGGAATGCCTGGAGGTTCCGGGCGTCGAAAACGTCCGCCTGCCGTTTAACCAAGTGCATTACTGGACGGAGCCGCCAGAGCGTACCGACTATGACCCGTCGCCAGCGGTCCCTGACCTGCGGCTTAAAGTTATGCGGCCGCCGGAGCCGTGGGAAAAGCTGTCGCGGGATGAAATGACGGCCATCCTTGCGGCGGCGCAGGCAACGACGGAGGGCGTAATCTGCGCCGGCTGCGGGCGGGTGTTGGAAATCGAGTTTATGGAGCTGGACCACATTACGCCCAAGTCGGACCGGGGAGCCAATCACATCCTGAACCGTATCTTGTTGTGCCGCCCTTGTAACGGCCGGAAGCGGGATACATTGACTTTGCGGGGGCTGGTTCTGGAAAATCGCAAAGTGGGTTGGATGCGGAACGAAGCACTGGCGAAGCTGGCCCAAGACAAGGCCCGGGAACGGGCAGAACAGGTGCGGGCTAACGGCGGCGCATAGATTAACCGGTGGAGGAACCGCCGGCACGGTAGGGGCGACGAGTCAGGGGCGGATGAACCGTCATCCGCCCCTTTGTTTTGGCCTTGCCGGGCCGAGTTGCCGGGGTTAGTCGGGGGTGGTGCCTACGGCGGGGAGGCTGGCTTCCTCGTCGGCGGCCAACATCCGGTTGACGGCGCTGAGGTAGGCTTTGGCGCTGGCCACGATGATGTCGGTGGAAGCGCCACGGCCAAAGAAGGTGCGTCCGGCGTTTTCAATCCGCATCGTTACGGTGCCGATGGCGTCCAAGCCTTCGCTGATGGACTGGACATTGAAGTCAACCAGTTTGGTGTGGCAGCCGACTACCCGGTCGATGGCTTTGCATACGGCGTCCACCGGGCCGTTGCCGGTGGAGGCGTCGGATACGGAGCTGCCGCCAGAATCGACCAGGCGCACGGTGGCAGTGGGGATGTCGTGGTCGCCGCTGGAGAACTGGACGTGTTCCAAGGTGTAGCTGACGGCTTCGGTGGAAACGCGCTTTTCCTCGTCCATCAGGATTTCCAGGTCGCGGTCGGTAACTTCCCGCTTTTTGTCCGCCAGCACCTTGAAGGACTCGAAGACATTGGAAACTTCGTCGCGGCTGAGGGCGTAGCCGAGGGCTTCGAGGCGGGCTTGCAGGCCGGCGCGGCCGCTGAGCTTGCCCAAGACCAGGCTGTTGCCGGGGACGCCAACCCGCTCCGGCTGCATCACTTCATAGGTGGAACGGTCTTTCAGCACGCCGTCCTGATGGATGCCGGAGGCGTGGCGGAAGGCGTTTTCGCCGACGATGGCTTTGTTGGCTTGGACGGCCATTCCGGTGATGCGGCTGACCATACGGCTGGTGGGGTAAAGCTGGGTGGTGTCCACGCCGATGTCCACGCCAAAGAGGTCTTTGCGGGTGTCCAAGCCCATAATGATTTCCTCGAGGGAGGCATTGCCGGCGCGCTCGCCGATGCCGTTGATGCAGCCCTCGACCTGGCGGGCGCCGGCTTCGACGGCAGCCAGGCTGTTGGAGACCGCCAAGCCCAAGTCGTTGTGGCAGTGGACGCTGAGGGTAACTTTGTCGATGCCGTCCACCTTTTCCTGAACTTCCCGCAGCAGACGGGCGAAGTCGGAGGGGATGGCATAACCGACGGTGTCGGCGATGTTGACGGTGGTCGCGCCGGCCCGGATGACGGCTTCCAGCATCTCAAAGAGGTACTCCGGGTTGGTGCGGGTGGCGTCCATGGGGGAAAACTCGACATCGCCGCAATAGCCGGCGGCGCGTTCCACCATATTGACCGCCAACTCGATGACTTCCTCCCGGTTTTTGCGGAGCTGGTGCATTACATGGATGTCCGAGGAGGAGAGAAAGACATGGATGCGGGGCGCGGCCGCGCTCTGGATGGCTTGCCAAGCCTGGTCGACGTCGTTGGGATGGGCGCGGGCCAAGGAACAGATGACCGGGCCGCGCACCTGCTTGGCAATGGTACTGACGGCCTGGAAATCGCCGGGGGAACTGGCGGCGAAGCCGGCTTCGATGATGTCGACTTTCAGCCGCTCGAGCTGTTTGGCGATTTCGACCTTCTCGTCGACGGTCATACCGATGCCGGCGGACTGTTCGCCGTCGCGCAGGGTGGTGTCGAGGAACCTTACATTGTTGTCAGCCATAACTTCCTTTGACGCTCCCTTTCGTGGATGGGGTTGGACCGGGTTTAGGCGGTGGCCGGGGAAAGGGAGGGGAGGGTCATGCAGTCCACCGCAACCAGCCCCGCCAAGACCAGCGTGCGATGGTGAACTGCCGTGCAAGTTACCTCCGCAAACATAGATTTGTTACCTCCTGATTAAGCGGGCCGGGCTGAGGGGCCGGGACGCGCTTATAACCTTTGGTTGTCCGGTAGCAGCGGGAAGGCCGGCGGGGCCGGCTAAACTGCTCCTAAACTTCCCGGGGGTTCATCCAGGGCATCATGGCCCGCAAGCCTTTGCCGACTTCGTGGATTTCGCTGGTGCGGGCGGCTTGGCGCAGGGGGTTGAAACGGGGGCGGCCTTCGTCGTTTTCGGCAATCCATTCCCGGGCGAAGGTGCCGTCCTGAATGTCCGCCAAGACTTTCCGCATATTGTCCCGCACGTGTTCGTCGATGACGCGGGGGCCGCGGGTCAGGTCGCCGTATTCGGCGGTGTCGCTGACCGAGAAGCGCATATAGTTGAACCCGCCCTGCTGGATGAGGTCAACAATCATTTTGAGTTCGTGCAGGCACTCGAAGTAAGCCATTTCCGGGGGATAGCCGCCTTCGACCAGGGTCTCAAAGGCGGTCTGAATCAGGGCGGTTACGCCGCCGCATAGAACGGTTTGCTCGCCGAAAAGGTCGGTTTCGGTTTCATCCTTGAAAGTAGTTGCCAAGACGCCGGATTTGGTGCAGCCGATGCCTTTGGCATAAGCCAAGCCAATGGACTGGGCGCTGCCGGTGGCATCCTGATGCACGGCCAAGAGGCCGGGGACGCCGATGCCCTCGATAAAGAGTTCCCGTACCCGATGGCCGGGGGCTTTGGGAGCGACCATCAGCACATCGACATTGGCCGGGGGCAGCACTTCCCGGTAGTGGATGCTGAAACCGTGGGCGAACATCAGGGCGGAGCCGGGGCGCAGATTGGGGGCAATCTGCTGGCGGTAGGTGTCGCCCTGCACATGGTCGGGAATCAGCACCATCAGCACATCGGCGGCGGCGGCCACTTCCGGCACCGCGGCGACGGACAAGCCGGCGTCCTGGGCGGCGGCGCGGCTGCGGCTTTCCGGGTAGAGGCCGACGATGACCTGCTGGCCGTTGTCCTTGAGGTTGAGGGCGTGGGCGTGGCCCTGGCTGCCGTAGCCGACGATGCCGATAGTCTTGCCGTTCAGAGCCGACAGGTCGGCGTCCTGGTCGTAATAGACACTTACCATTTCGTTACTTTCCTTCCTTGTGGTCTGACTGGTTGGTCGGAGTTCCGGGCGCCGCCGGAATCGGGATTTAAGGACGGCGGGCCTAGTAGGAGCCGACTTCGTAGGCTTCGTTGACTTTGAGATGGTCACCGTGGTAGTCCAGGACCAGGTCATCGCTGACCCGGCCCTCGGCTTTGCCGCGCACCATAGCCACCCGGCCGGTACGCATCAGTTCGAGGACGCCGAAGGGTTCGAGGAGGTCGAACAGGGCGTTGATTTTGTCGCCGCTGCCGGTTACTTCGATAACCATAGACATTGCGCCGACATCGACGATTTCGCCGCGGAAGGGGTGAACCATCTCGAGGATTTCGCCGCGGGTTTCCGGGGTAACTTTGACTTTGATGAGAGCCAGTTCCCGGGAGACCATTTCCTCGCGGGAGATGTTGGCGACTTTGACCACTTCGATGAGTTTGTCGAGCTGCTTGGTGCACTGGTCGACATGGTACTGGTCGCCCTCGACATCGAAGGTCATTCGGGACAAGCCCTTTTGCTCGCTGTTGCCGACGGCCAGGCTGGAGATGTTGAAACCGCGGCGGCGGAACAGGGCGGCGACCCGGGTCAGGACGCCGGGTTTATCCTGAACCAGGGCGATGATGGTGTGGTGCTGGCCGTTGTTTCCGCTCATTTTCAGACCGCCCGCTCCGGGAGGGGTTCCTCCATCATTTCGTTGACCGATTCCCCGGCGGGAATCATGGGATAGACCTGTTCATCGGCTTTGACGATAAAGTCGATGACCACCGGGCCGCGCATTTCCATTGCCTGCTGGATGGTGGCGCGAACCTGGGATTTATCGGTAACCCGCAAGCCAGCGATGCCGTAGGCTTCGGCCAGTTTTACGAAGTCCGGGTTGCCGGAGTAGACGGTGGCGAAGTGGTCTTTTTCATAGAAAAAGTCCTGCCACTGGCGCACCATTCCCAAGTTGCCGTTGTTGAGGATGGCGAACTTGACATCAATGTTGTTTTCCACGGCGGTAGCCAAGTCGCACATGGTCATCTGAAAGCCGCCGTCACCGGCGATGGACCAGACCATCTGGTCGGGGCGGCCGACTTTGGCGCCGAGGGCGGCGGGAACCTCGAAGCCCATCGCGCCCAAGCCGCCGGAGGTCAGCAGGGTGTTGGGCTGCTGGAAATCGTAATGCTGGGCAGCCCACATCTGATGCTGGCCGACGCCGGTTACGATGATGGCGTTGCCGCCGGTGACTTCGGAAAGCTGTTTCAGCACATATTGGGGCAGCAGTTCGTTGGTCTGGCGGATTTGGTGGGAGGGATGTTCCGCCCGCAAGGTGTCAATATACTGCACCCAATCGGTATGGGTCTGCTTTTCCACCAAGGGCAGCATCTGATTGAGGACCTGTTTCAGTTCGCCCAACACCGGGACGGTGGCTTTGACATTCTTGTGAAACTCCGAAGGGTCGATGTCCACATGAACCACTTGGGCGTTGGGGGCAAAGTCGGAGAGGCGGCCGGTTACCCGGTCGTCAAAGCGCATCCCCAAGGAAACGAGCAGGTCGGCTTTGTCGATGGCCAAGCTGGCATAAGCCATGCCGTGCATTCCGGGCATTCCGACATGGAGCAGGTGGTCGGTGGGGAAAGAGCCGATGCCCAACAGGGTGGTGATGACCGGTATCTGGGCTTTTTCAGCCAATTCTTTCAGTTCGGGGTAGGCGTGGGAGATGAGGACGCCGTGGCCGGCCAGGATGATGGGGCGGCGGGCGGCGTTAATCAGGTCGCAAGCCTGGGAAATCTGGAGGTCATCAGCCGGGCCGGGGGGATAATAGCCGGGCAGGTTGACGCTTTCGGGCCAGACGAAGGGCATCCGGTCGCCAGCCAGCACATCTTTGGGAATGTCGAGCAGCACCGGGCCGGGGCGGCCGGTGCGGGCGATGTAAAAAGCCTCTTTGACCGCCGGGGCAATGTCCTTGACTTCCATAACCAGCATATTGTGCTTGGTAATGGGCAGGGTAATGCCGGTGATGTCGGTTTCCTGAAAGGCGTCGCGGCCGATGGCGGGGCGAGGCACCTGGCCGGTGATGGCGACCATCGGAATGGAGTCCATCATTGCGCCGGCGATGCCGGTAGCCAGGTTGGTGGCGCCGGGGCCGGAGGTGGCGGTGCAGACGCCAACTTTGCCGGTGGCCCGGGCGTAGCCATCGGCGGCCATGGCGGCGGCCTGTTCGTGGCGGACCAGGATGTGGCGCAGTTGGGGGTAGCCGCTGAGGGCGCCGTAAAAGGGCAATACCGCGCCGCCGGGCAAGCCGAAAATAACATCCACTCCTTCCTGGAGCAGGCTTTCACAGACAATTTCCGCGCCGGTCAATTCCATCAGTTTTCCTCTAGTTTTCCGCGGCAGATAGTTGCTGGGCGGTCGGGCAAAACAAAAACCCGTCCCACTGAAGGGACGGGCGTAAATATCCCGCGGTACCACCCTTCTTTTCCCAGCCATCCCATGCCGGCAACAGCCGGTCGGGGGAGACCGGGAACAACTCTGGAACCGATAACGGGGCTTAACCGCCGCGCCCTACTTTAGATGGTTCAGGCGGGGCCGCTCCAGGGCGAGTTGGGAGGCTTGGGGCCGCCGGCTTGCAGCAAACGCCGGCTCTCTGGGGGCTAAGCGCTCTTAATACTCCCTTTCATTGCGGGACAAATGGACTTTGGGAATGATAGCAGAGAAAACGGGGGTTGTCAATGGGGGGATTTGGGGATTTTTTGGCAACAGCGGGAGACGGGTTTTAGGTAATCTGACCACTAGCCACCAGCGGGCAGACGCACACCGGGAAGGTCGTAGGTGGTGGGATAACCAATGCGGCCGCCATAGGCAATGGCGTCGGGGCGGCGCTGATGCAACCGGTCGAAAGCATCGAGCAGCTCCGCGTCGATCTCGTAGTCGCCGCTGGCTACATCGATGACGATGAACTTTCCCTTTTCCTGCGGCTCGACCGAGGGTTTTATCCTTTCCCGGTAGATTTCTTTCGCCAGGTCGGTTACTTCGCCGAGTTGGTAATTGTCGAACATAGGACGTACTCCTGCTGCTGAGCGGGTTGCCCAATTGCTCTATCATAATACTACTACCGTCCCCCAATTTGTGCTATCCTTAATTGAATTACTAGAGGGTTGAAAGGAAAGTTCCTTGACCGAGCGAATTTTTATCGGCGTGGCTTGGCCTTATGCCAACGGGTCTTTGCATCTGGGGCATTTGGCCGGGTGTTACTTGGCGGCGGATATTTTTGCCCGCTACCACCGGATGCGGGGCAATGAGGTGCTGATGGTGTCGGGGAGCGATACCCACGGCACGCCGATTACGATACGGGCCGACCAAGAAGGGATTAGTCCCGCCGCGGTGGTGGAACGGTATCACGCCGAGTATCTGACGACTTGGGAGCGGTTGGGCATCGGCTTTGACCTGTTCACGCACACCAATACGGAAAATCACCAGCGGGTGGTTCACGACATCTTTATGGCGCTGCGGGAGCAGGGGTACATTTATACCGACACGATGCCGCTGGCTTACTGCGGTTGCTGCCGGCGGTTTTTGCCCGACCGCTATGTGGAAGGGGTATGTCCCCATTGCGCTTACGAGCGGGCGCGGGGCGATCAGTGCGATCAGTGCGGGCGGACGCTGGATCCGCAGGAACTGCGCGACTCCAGGTGCATCCTGTGCGGCGGCGGGCCGGAGTTTCGGGAGTCGGAGCATTTTTTCCTGAAGCTGTCGGCGTTTCAGGATAGGCTGCTGGAGTGGATCCGGGGGCAAAACCACTG
This sequence comes from Dehalococcoidia bacterium, assembly GCA_965243185.1. GTDB lineage: Bacteria > Chloroflexota > Dehalococcoidia > Lucifugimonadales > UBA3495 > CBDBCU01. The sequence continues at coordinate 378,579 of OZ251531.1, forward strand.
GCGGGCTAATGTTTCCCATCAGACGCGGAGTTTTCTGGAAAGCGGGTTGAAAGACCGGGCGATTACGCGGGATTTGTCCTGGGGTATTCCCATTCCGTTGGAAGGGTATGAGGGCAAGCGGATTTATGTCTGGTTCGAGGCGGTTATCGGCTACCTGTCGGCGGCGGTGGAGTGGGCGGCCAATAGCGGGCAAGGCGATAAGTGGCAGGATTTCTGGAAAGACCCGGAAACCAAGTCCTACTACTTTATCGGGAAGGATAACATTCCCTTTCACAGCATCATCTGGCCGGCGATGCTGATGGGCTACGGGAACGGGCTGAACCTGCCTTATGATGTGCCGGCTAACGAGTTTCTGAGTCTGGAGAATCGCAAGTTTTCGACGAGTCAGAATTGGGCGGTGTGGCTGCCGGATTATCTGGAGCGGTATGACCCGGATCCGCTGCGCTATCTGTTGTCGATCAATATGCCGGAGACCGGGGACGCGGATTTTTCGTGGGCGGAGTTTGCGCGGCGCAACAATGAGGAGCTGGTCGCAACTTATGGCAACCTGGTTAACCGGGTGCTGTCTTTTACTTACCGCAACTTTGAGGGGCGGGTACCGGAGCCGGGGGCGTTGGACGAAAGGGATGCGGCAATTCTGGAAGCGGCCCGGGCCGCGCTGGATACAGTGGGGGCAAGTTTGAGCAATACCCGGTTCAAGGCAGCCATCGGGCAAGCCTTTGGGCTGGCGCAGGAAGCCAACCGCTATCTGGACGCCAAAGCGCCGTGGCGGGCGATCCGCAGCGACCGGCAAGCGGCGGCGACTACCCTTTACACCGCCTTGCAGGTGATTAACTGCTTGAAGGTCATCCTGACGCCTTTTTTGCCGTTCAGTTCGCAAAAGCTGCACGGCTATTTGGGGTTGGACGGGGCGGTGGAACAGGAACCGTGGGAGTTTGGGCCGCTGGTCGCGGCCATTCAGGGCGGGCAGGCGCTGCGGCCGCCGGCGCCGCTTTATGTCAAACTGGATGCGGAGGCGGTGGCGGCGGAAAGTCAACGGCTGGGCGCGCCGGCGGTGTAGAGGGCGTTTTGACGCAGGGATTGGATCAGCAGACGGTAGCCATTTACGCCCCGGTGCGGGCGGGATTGGCGCAGGTCGAGGCAAAACTGCTGGCCCTGTCGGATACGGCAATCCGGGAAATCCCGGAGATGGCGCCGCTACTGAGGCATACGCTGTCCTATGGCGGCAAGCGGGTGCGGCCGGCTTTGACTTTGCTGGCGGCCAATTTTTTCCCCCAAGATGCGGAAAAGCCGGTGAATATGGCGACCGGGGTGGAACTGCTGCACTTGGCGACGCTGATTCACGATGACACGGTGGATGATGCCGATTTGCGGCGGGGGAGCGTGTCGGTGAGCGGGCGTTGGGGGAAGCCGGTGGCGGTGCTGTTCGGGGATTACCTGTTCGCGGCATCGGCGACGCTGGTTTGCGATACGGGGAATTTGCGGGTGGTGCGCCGCTTTGCCGAGACGATTATGGAGCTGGCAAGCGGGGAAATCATCGAGTATTTCAATACCTTTAATCCACAGCAAGCGATCGACCGCTACTATGACCGGATCTATCGCAAGACGGCGTCGCTGTTCTGCACGGCGGCGGAAACCGGGGCGGCATTGAGCGGGGCGTCTGAGGAGCAGGAGCGGGCACTGCGGGATTATGGGTACAACATCGGGATGGCATTTCAGATTGTGGATGATTTGCTGGATATTCGGGGGGAGGAGCGGGAGTTGGGCAAGCCGGTGGGGAATGACCTGCTGCAAGGGGTGTTGACTTTGCCGACTATTTTGCTGCTGGAACGGTATCCGGCGGATAACCCGATAGCGGCTTTGTTTGAGAACCCGGAGCAGGATGGCAACTTGGGGCGGGCTTTGGAGCTGATCAATAATTCCACGATCATTCCGGAGTGCTTTGCCATTGTGCGGGACTACTGCGATCGGGCGAACCGGGCGTTGGAGTTGCTGCCGGCGGGGGAATGCCGGGAGTCGCTGGAGTCGCTGGCGGATTATGTGCGGGAGCGGAGTAGGTAGGCGGCAAAGGCAGGGACATCCGGGGTTATCGCATATACCTAGCGACTTACTTACCGTCATTCTCCTGAAAACGGGAATCCAGCAAGGCATGGGACTCTGGATTCCCACGAAAGTGGGAATGACGATTTCTATAGGCGATAGACTGGTAGGGACATCCTTTCATCCGGCTATCCCGTTCATCCATCTATCCCGTCAGCCCAAGCTACTTGGCCGCCGATTAGGGTCAAGCGGGCTTGGGTGTTTTTTAGGGCGGCCGCTCCGGCTTGGGGCAAGTCGGTATCCACTAGCACCAGGTCGGCTAACATTCCGGGCTTAATAGTGCCTTTGCGGGTTTCCATTCCTTCGGCCCAAGCGCTGCCCTGGGTGTAGGCGCGCAATGCCGATTTCAGGGTTAAGCCCGGCTGGTCGGTAACGGAGGGGGCAAAGGGCAAGGGGCGGCCAATGGCAGTGCGGCGGGTGAGGGCGCTGTAGAGAGCCGGCCAAGGGGACGGGTCAATGACCGGGGCGTCGGAGCCAAAGGCCAGGGGGAGGCCGGCTTGGTAGAGAGCGACTATAGGGTAGAGATGGGGCAGGAGTTCGGGGGCTACTTGTTCCCGGTAGCTTTCGCCGCGCCAGTAGATAAAGCCGGGTTGGGTTACTACGGTTAGACCGCGGCGGCGCAGTTGGGGCAGCAGTTGCGGGGGACATTCGGCGCAGTGTTCAAGGCGGTTGCGGGGGATGGGATGGGATGGGCCGGCGGGGATAGCCGGTGTGAGGGCGATTGGGATGGGGTGGGACAACGCCGGCAGATTGGCTACGGCGGCTATAGATTCCTGCTCGATGGCGTGGATGGCTACCGGGAAACCCAGGCCATGGGCGGCGGATACTAATTCGGCTAATTCCGCAGTGCCGGGATGCAAGGCGCCGGTGGTCAGGGTAAGCATTATTTTGGCGTGGCCTAGGCGGAGATAGTCGTCGCCATAGCCCCAAGATAAGCCGGTGTTGGCAAATTGGTTCAGATTTGAGGCTCCAGCCAGCATTGTTAGGCGGGGTTGAAAATGGCCGGATTGGGTGAGGGATTGGAAGGTTTGCCAGTGGGCGGGGGAGTTGTGGGGGCCGGCATCTTGCACTGAAGTAATGCCGTGGTGGAGCAGTTTTTGGCTTAACCGGCTGACGCTGGCGGCCAGTTCGGACGGGGAGCGGGTGTTACCCAACTTTTCCCGCAGCCAAGGGGACATTTCCAGCAGGACGCCATTGGGTTCTCCGGTGGCTGCGTCGCGGCGGATGATGCTTTCGGGCGGGTCGGGAGTGGCGGCGTTAATGCCGGCCAAGGTCAATGCCGGGCTGTTCAGGATGGCGGCGTGGCCGCTGCGGTGTTCCAGGCGTACCGGATGGCGGGGGGCAACGGCGTCCAGTTCCCAACGGGTGGGATAGCGGCGTTCCGACAGGGCGGCCGGTTCCAGTCCGTAGCCGCGGAGCCATTGGCCCGGCGGGGTGGCAGCGGCGCGGCGGCGGAGGGCTTGCTGCAAAGCGGGGATGGAGTTGATAGCCGGGGGGCGGCAATCCAAGGCGGTTAGGGCGGCGGCCGTGGCCAGGAGGTGGCAATGGGCGTCGTTCAAGCCGGGAATGAGGGTGTGGCCGCGGCAGTCAATAATTTCGGTGCGGGAATGGCGGAAGGGGCGGAGGTCGGCGTAACGGCCTAGGGCTAGAACGGTATCCCCGGCGATGGCGACGGCGGCGGCGTGGGGCAAGGCCGGGTCGAGGGTGATGACTTGGGCGTTGACCAGGAGCAGGTCGGCTTGGGGGGACATAGCGGGCGGCAGCGGCGGCGGCAGCGGCAGCGGGCGGGATTAAGTTGCCGGGGTTAAGGCGGCCGCGTTGTGCTGTTCGTCGGCGTGGTAGGAGCTGCGGACGAGGGGGCCGGCGGCGACGTGCTTGAAGCCCATTTCCTGACCGAGGCGGGCCAGTTCAGCGAATTCGTCGGGGTGGTAGAAGCGGTCAATGGCGATATGCTGGGCGGAGGGGCGCAGGTACTGGCCGATGGTGAGGAGGTCGCAGTCCACGGCGCGGAGGTCAGCCATAGTTGCCACTAGTTCATCGGTAGTTTCGCCCATTCCTACGATGATGCCGGACTTGGTGACGGCGTCCGGGGTTAGCGCTTTGGCTTGGGCGAGCAGGTCGAGGGAACGCTGGTAATCGCCTTTGGGGCGCACCCGGGGGAAAAGGCGGCGGGTAGATTCGATGTTGTGGTTCAGCACGTCGGGGCGGGCGGCCATTACGCGGGCGAGGGCGTCTGGGGAGCCGGCAAAGTCGGGAATCAGCACTTCTACTTTGCAGTCGGGGGATTGGGCGCGGATGCGGTTGATGCAGGCGGCAAAGATGAAGGCGCCGCCATCGGGGAGGTCGTCGCGGTTGACGGAAGTAATGACGCAGTAGCGCAAGCCAAGTTCCTGGACGGTGGCGGCAAGGCGGGCCGGTTCCTGCAAGTCAACGCCTTGGGGGCGGCCGGTGGTTACGGCGCAGTAGTGGCAGCGGCGGGTGCAGAGGTCGCCGAGGATCATAAAGGTGGCGGTGCCGCGTTCCCAACATTCGCCGATATTGGGGCAGTGGGCTTCCTCGCAGACGGTATGGAGCTGCTGGCCGCGCATCAGCTGTTTCAGTTCGAGGTAGCCGGGGCCGCCGGGCATCGTTACCTTGAGCCACTGGGGGAGACGGGGGCGGATGGATGTAGTTTGCTGGCGGGCGGTGGTCATTGGTTTTTCCTGCGTTAGATGAAGTCGATGGTTCGGGGGATTACCCGGCATTTTTCGGCGGCGATGATGGCGGCGATGGCGGCGGCGGCTTGGGTCAGGCCGCCGTCGTGGTTGATGACGCGGTAATCGTAATGGCGGACTTGGGACAGTTCCTGTTGGGCGGTTTGGAGGCGGAGTTGGGCTTCGGCAGCGGTTTCGGTTTGGCGTTGGGTCAGGCGTTGGGCGAGTTCGGCAAGGGAGCCGGGGAGGAGAAAGATGAACAGGGCTTCGGGGGCCAGTTGGCGGACGGTGGCGGCGCCCTGGACATCGATTTTCAGGATGACATCCCGGCCGGCGGCGAAGCCCTGGCGGACCTGGCTGCGGGGGACGCCGTACCAGTGGCCATAGACTTGGGCGCATTCGAGGAACTGGTCTCTTTCGCGCATAGTGGAGAAGGTATCGGTATCCAAAAAGATGTAGTCGATGCCATCCTGTTCGCCGGGCCGGGGCGGGCGGGTGGTGGCGGTTACGGCGAAATGCCAAGGCTGGGGCAATTTTTTCAGTTCGGCCAGTACGGCGTCTTTGCCGACGCCGGAGGGGCCGGAGAGGACGACCAGCAGCGGCGGGGCCGGGGCCAGTTCTTTGATGTCGATGGCGGCGGGCAAGCTAACGCCGCTCCCCGTCGTTGGCGCCGCCGCGGAAGATGCGGCGTTGGGCGTCCATCAGGCGGCGGCCGACGAACATATCGCCCATGCTCTGGGCAAAGGTGGGGAGTTCCTGATGGGGGTTATATTGGCGGGATTGGGCGCCATAGTCGCCGGCGAGCCATTGGGCGCGGGCGTCCCGGGCGCGGACGAAAAGGTCGAGGATGGCGGCGGGGTCGAGGTTATCGCGGTCAACCAGAAGTTGGCGGATGTCGTAGAGTTCGCGGATGAAGGAGTCAATCCAGGCGACGATGGGTTCGGGGTTGGAGATGCAGATGTCGCGGTGCATTACGGTGTCGCCGGCGGCGAGGCGGGTCAGGTCGCGGTAGCCGGTGGCGGCGACGCGGGCGATGTCGTCCCAATTGGCGCTTTTGGAAGTGCAGGTTACGAGGGCGACGGAGAGCATAAAGGGGAGGTGGCTGGCGGCGGCGACGAAGCTGTCGTGTTCGGCGGCGCTGATGAAAAAGGGCTGGGCGCCGATGGCTTCGACCATAGTGGTGATTTCGGCGGCGGCCCGTTCGCCGGATTTGAGGCTGGGGGTGATGCACCAGGTTTTGCCCTGGAAGAGGTCGGCGGCGGCGTTTTCGGGGCCGGGGGTTTCTTTGCCGGCCATGGGGTGGCCGCCGATAAAGTCGATGCCATCGGGGAGGTATTGGTCGGCCCAATCCATAATTGCTTTTTTGGAGCTGCCGAGGTCGGTAACGACGCAACCTTGGGGCAGGTGGGATGCCAGAACCTCGAGGACTTCCTGCATAGCCATAATGGGGGTGGCCAGGACGACGATGTCGGCGTTGGCGACGGCGTTGAGGAGGCGGTTTTCCATTTTGTCGAAGGCTTTGGTGCGCTGGGCGGCGGTACGGACGCCGCCGCTGGAGTCGGTGCCGACGATTTCGAGGTTGAGGAGTTGGGATTGGCGGAGGGCGAGGGCGAGGGAAGTACCCATCAAGCCGGTGCCAACGATAGCGATTTTCGGCATTTGCCTAACCTCCGGGGCCGGGGAGTCTGGCCGGTGGGGGATGTTCCGGGTTTATCTTACCACTGTTTGGGGGATGGGGAAACGGGGGAATCTGGATTCCTACTTTCGGGGGGATGACGATTGCACCCCTGATGAACGCCGCCCCCGCCCCCTTTCTGGATTCCCACTTTCGTGGGAATGACGATTTCGATATGGGGTTGTCCGGGTGGGGGATACCGGTATTGGCGGAACCCCTGGGCCCAGGGGTTCCGCCTGTCGCGGAAGGTGGTTGGCAAGACTGGTCATGCGGGTTGCTACGCCGGTTGGATTCCTTGCTGCACATTCCGGTAATGCCCGACCAGATTGCCGATTACGATAGCGCGACCTTAGGTTGGCTACTGACGCCGGTCGGTATGGTTGCCGTTCCGGCGGGTTGGCCCAGTCTGGCTACCGTTGGTTGACCACGCTCCAGTCAACCCTAAGCTCGAACTCCTGTGGGAGGGGGCGGCGGTTTGGCGGCGGTTGGGATTTGCCGTTTTCCGCGCGCTCCGGTGGGGGTTTGGGGGCCTTAATCCCGTGTCCCCGGGGGAGGAGTTGAGGCGGCCGGCGGCGGATTAGGCGGCCGGGCGCCCACAGCGCGCTGTGGCGATAAAGCAACGGTAAGCTAGCAAATCGTTTAAGTCCCTGCGTCCAGGGGCCGGGTCTGACCTCGACGGTTTTTATTGTGGGGGATGTTTTGGGGAATGTCAATATGTTTTAAGACGGATTTTCGGATTGGTTTTGAGGATTGGGGGTTCTGGATTCCCACTTTCGTGGGAATGACGGTGGGGAGGTGGGGATGATGGTTGCTATAGGCGATAGCCCTGAATAAGCTGCCCTGATTGTTTTGACTTTAAGGGTTGGAAGGATATAATAGCTGTGTGCCTTGAATCGGAAATAACGGGGGTGCCAAGCAGTGCAATGGTTGCGGGGCTGGGAATGGTCAATCATTCTGGCGGTTTTGCTTTCCACCGGCATAGCGGTGTGGTTGGCGATTTACCCAGGTCTGCCGGAGGGAGTCAAGACGCCCTTTGTAGCGGACATTACGGCGATAGCCGGCAAGGCTACGCAAGTAGCGGCCAATGCGGGCGGGGGGTTGATTCCCTACCTGTTCTTGGTCATCCAATTGATTAGGTCGGAGGTGAAGGACGTGATTTTTGCCCGGAATGTCGAAAAGCGGGCGGCAGCGGTAGCGCAGCAGGCGGCGGTGGTGATGGAGCGGGAGGAAGCGGTGAAAGCGGCAACGGCGGCGGCGGCGGAGAAGGTAGCGGCGGCGGAGCAGCGGACGGCGGCGGTGATGGAGCGGGAGGAAGCGGTGAAAGAGCAGGCGGCAGCGGTGGCGGCGGAGCGGGAGCAAGTGGCGGCGCAAGCGGCGGCGGCGGCGGCGGAACGGGAGCAAGTGGCGGCAGAGCGGGCGGCGGCCGCTGTGGAGCGGGAGCAAATGGCGGCGGTGCTGAAGTGGGCCGAGGAGCAGGGGTTCAATCTCCCGCCGGGGCTGGCTACTAACGGGCATAACGGCAAAGACGATGCGTAACGGCAAAATTGTCTGGCATTGCCCCAAAGAAACGGCGGCGGTTATTGAAACCGCCGCCGTTGCCTCGGTTAGTTAAGGATTTCCCCCCGGGAAACTACCCGCTACGGCAAGTTGCCGGGTTAGCGGCGGCGGACGCGTTTGGTGCAGACGCCGACCCAAGTGCGGCTTTCCCGGGCTCTCCGTTTTTTCGCTGGCTGCTGCGGATTCGGATGGTCCTCAATCAGGTAAAACCAGCCCAAGTTGTCCCCGTTATCATCCACTCCCGAGCCGCGGTCACGGTTGTGGCCGGGGCCGAAATCGGCGCTGCCTTCGACATATTTCCCGCCCCGGGCCCGACAGGAGGCGATGGCCCGCGCCTCGGCCATGGCGAGCCATTGAGCCTCGGTGCGGAACCCGCCGCCGGCTTGACGGGCTGGATCAGTAATGTGGGTACGGACGCCGGTTCGCCAGTGGACCCTCCAGTCGGTATTGCCTTCATCACTTTCGGCGCCATAGCGGCCCCGGGACCGTTTCTGACTGTCGGCCCAGTTGTTGACCCAGCTACCGTGCGTGTTGCCAAAGGGGGTGCAGAGCAGGTTGCCGGGATTGGCGGCGTCATCCGGGCAAGTGTCGGTATCGGCGGAGCCGCTGCGAACCCGGAAGCGGACGGTTTTCTTGCCGCGGCGTTCCTCCCGGGGAAACTCAAAAATGAGGTCGCGGGAGACGCCGGTTACGCCGGATTCGCCGTCGGTCAGGTAGCCCTCTTGGGCCGCCAGAAAGCCGCGGAAGTTGCCTTGCTGGCCGAAATAGACGGTGTCGTCGCGTTCGTTGCGGTCCCGGCCGGCAAGCCAAGTTTCGGACTTGGTCCAAGTGTCCGACTGGTCGATGGCGCAGTAGATGGCTTTGCCGCGGTTGGCGGCGAGGGATTCGAGGATCATGGAGACGCGGGCATCCTCGGCGTCGGCGACGGCCGGAGTCTCTTGCCAGTCGGAGCAGTCCCAAGGGATGGAACGGGGGGCGGCTTGGGCATCAGGGGTGGGACTGGCGGTAAATAACAGGAGTAGGGTCAAGGCGGTCAGGGCAAAGGCGGAGATGAATAGTCGGTAGCGGGACATAGGGATACCTCCGGGCGGCCGAAGCCGGTTAATACCGGTGGAAAGCCGGTAAAAACAGGGTAAAAAAGGGCGTGATTTTTGCTTGACAAAAATCACGCCCTTTTTTGAGATTTGGGGAAATTGGGGTAGGGAGGGGTTGGCTGCCGGAGGGGTTGGGGGCTCGAGAATCAAAATTTTTTTGGGGCCCGAAAAGAAACGGCGGGGGAACTTTTGTAAAAGTTCCCCCGCACCCCCTCAAAACTTTTGAGTTGGGGGATTCCCCGGCGTAGTCGAGGAATGGGATAAGCGGGGGCAGAGAATGATGGGATATAGCGGGTGTTAGACTGGTCGATTGAGGGGCGAGGGCAGGGTTGACTAATTTGGCGGGTATCATTAGGATAAGCGCATTAAGTAGGGATGGGGCGAAGGGGCGGTATTCAGCGGCTGCGGTTTAACGCCGGGCGGTCTAGGACAGGGAAAGCAGAAACACCGGTATTCGGCGGCTGTGGTTTAACGCTGCGGGATACGCGGGTTGCGGTTTAATGCTGCGGGATATGCGGGCTACGGCTTAACGCTACGGGATACGCGGAGGGATTGTCGGATGCAGAATGATGATGCCAACCAGACTTTGACGGCGGCCGCCGGGGCGAATGGCGGCGCCCAGCCTTATATTGCGGTCAAGTCGGTGTGGAAGGTCTTTGGCCGCAATCCGGAGCGGGTGCTGTCCCCGGAGCATAACTACAAGGACCGGGATACGGTCCAGAGTGAGCTGGGCAATTTGGTGGGGCTGCGGGAGGTGAGTTTTGAGGTGAGCCAGGGGGAGACCTTTATGATTATGGGTCTTTCCGGGAGCGGGAAGTCCACGATGGTGCGCTGCCTGCTGCGGCTGATTGAGCCGACCAGCGGGCAGATTATTATTGACGGGTCGGACATTACCCAGATGTCGGACAATGAGCTGGTGGAGTTCCGGCGGCGGAAAATCGCGATGGTTTTCCAGCATTACGGGCTGATGCCGCATCGGAATGTCATTGACAACGCGTCCTGGGGGCTGGAGATTCAGGGAGTGGGGAAGGAGGAGCGGTACGAGCGCACCCGCAAGACTTTGGAGCTGGTGGGCTTGGGCGGTTGGGAAAACTCTTATCCCCGGCAGCTGTCCGGGGGGATGCAGCAACGGGTGGGACTGGCCCGGGCGTTGGTGGTGGATACGGATATTCTGCTGATGGATGAGCCGTTCAGCGGTTTGGATCCGCTGATTCGGCGGCAGATGCAGGATGAATTGCTGAACCTGCAAAGCGAGCTGCACAAGACCATCATCTTTATTACCCATGACCTGAATGAAGCGTTGAAGCTGGGGGATCATATCTGCATCCTGAAGGGCGGGGAGGTGTCGCAGATTGGGACGCCGGAGGATATTGTGTTGCGGCCGGAGGATGAGTATGTGGGGGAGTTCACGCAGGATGTGCGGCTGGAGAGTGTGCTGACGGCGGGGAAGGTGATGGTGGGGCCGAAGGCGACGGTGATGGGGCATCAGGGGCCGCGGGCGGCGCTGCATACGATCGGGAGCAGCGACGGGGATGTGGCGTGGGTGGTGGATCGGCGGGAGCATTATTTGGGGATTTTGTCGATCAGCGGGGCGGAAAAGGCGCTGCGGGCCGGGGTGCATCGGTTTGACCAAGCGTGGGAGTTTGTGGATCAGGAGTATGCGCCGGTTTTTGTGGGGACTACTTTTGAGGAGCTGATCCCGCGGGCGATGGGGAGCGACCATCCGATTCCGGTGGTGGATGAGAATAACCTGCTGCTGGGGGAGGTACATCGGAGCGCGCTGGCGGAGGCGTTGGCAGAAACTTCGGCGGTGGAGCAGGATTATGAGGCTAATGCGGCGCTGAACGCGGCGTTGGCGGCGGAAACTGCGGCGGAGGCGGCGGTTGGTGAGGAAGGGGCGGGGGAGGCGGCAATAGCAGTGGAGGGGTAAGTAGGGGCAGGCCGGAGCCTAGGGGTAAGCGGCGTTGGGCGAGGGTCGGGAGTGACCGGAAGGGAGGGTTATGACTACTGAACTTGAACAAATCCTTGCGGATTCCAAAGCTGACCGGGAGCGGACGCGCCAAGAATTCAAAGCCGCTCTGGGGCGGACGGAGAGGAATATCCTCGAGGCCATGGAGAGGATGGAATGGAACATCCTCGAAGACCTAGCGCGGACGGAGAGGAACATCCTCGAAGACTTCGCGCGGATGGAAAGGAACATTATCGCCGCTATGGAGCGGTGGTACGCCAATAGGGCGCGGGATCGGCGGAATGCTAAGCGGTGGATGGTGGGGACGATTATCGCCGCGATTGGGGTGGCGGTTGCGCTGACCGCCGCGGTCGAGAAACTTATTTCCTGAACTTGAAACGAGGGACAGAGCCCAGTTTTCGGGAGGCAGTTATGACGTCTTTGACGACCCGAGAAGATTCGGATCCGGCGGCTACGGATCAGCCGGCGGCCGCGCCGTCTTTGTTGGCTACGCTGCAAGGCTTGCCGGCCCTTTACAAGGCGGGGGCCGGGTTGGCGGCGGTGGTGATTGTGGCCGTGGCCTGTTATGTCATCTGGGGGCCGTTCGAGTTTCGGGGGGAGACGATGGAGTTTCCGACCACCGTGTCGACGCGGGCGGTGGAGACTACCGGGGGCGGGACGATCGAGCTGCGCCATACGATACGGGATGTGAGTTCGGAGGGCATCGACGACGGGGTGCGCTGGCTGAACGACCGGCTGCGTTTCTTTTTTAACGGGATTAAGTCGGGCGTTACCTATGCCCTAGTGTATATTTCCAACTTCCTGCAATGGGTGGCGTGGCCGGCGATTGTGCTGGGGTTGGTGCTGCTGGCTTATGCCCTGGGTCGGGGCAGCGTGGCGGTGTTCACGGCGGTGGCGCTGCTGTTTATCGGCTTTATGGATATGTGGGCGGATGCCATTGACACCATCGCTTTGATGGTGGTGGCGGTAGTGGTGTGTATGGCGATTGGCCTGCCGCTGGGGATCCTGGGGGCGCGGAGTCGGATGGCGGACAACATTATGCGGCCGATTCTGGACGGGATGCAGACGATGCCGAGTTTTGTCTATCTGCTGCCGGGTATCCTGTTTTTCGGGCTGGGGCCGGCAGCCGGCATTTTTGCCACGCTGATTTACGCGGTGCCGCCGGTGATCCGCTTGACTAATTTGGGGATCCGGCAGGTTTCGGCGGAGACGGTGGAGGCGGCGCGTTCTTTCGGGGCGTCGCCGCGGCAGGTGCTGATGAAGGTTCAGATACCGATGGCGCTGCCGACGATTATGGCGGGAATTAACCAGACGACGATGATGGCCCTGGCGATGGTGACTATTGCCAGTCTGGTGGCGTCCGGCGGTTTGGGCGATCCGGTGCTGCGGGCGTTGCAGAAGCAGGAGTATGGCACGGGGGCCATTGCGGGGCTGGCGATTGTTTTCCTGGCGATTGTCATTGACCGGCTGACGCAGGCGGCGGCGGGGCGGCAGCAGCGTTCGCTGAGCGCCGGGTAGGGCCGGGCAAGGCGGGAGAATCCTAGATGACCACTACTGCCATAACTATTGAGGTGGACGCGGTTGCGGCGGCGGCTTACGCCGCCGCGACTCCGGAGGAGCAGCGGAAAATGCAGGCAATGCTGAGCTTGCGGTTGCAAGACCTTACCGGTTCGCCGGTCAAGTCGCTGCGTAAAACAATCGACACGATGAGCCGGGAGTCGCAAGAAAATGGGCTGACTCCGGAGATTCTGGAGTCGATTTTGCAGGATGAAAATGGGGGATGAATGGCACATCCTTTCTGCAACATTCCTATACTATCCCCGGCCGATTTCCTGATGGAGCAACTGAGTTAATGCCATTTTCCATAGCCTTGACGGTTCTGTGGCATTGTTGCGAGGGTGATTTGACAGGGGGCGGGGATGCTGGTAACATTGCCGAAGTTTGGGCTGGATCAGCTGGCCCGGAATACTAAATTTACAGGTTTAAGGAGGAAGTCGGTTTTGTTTGCCAAGTATCGGGTATTCATTTTTATGGCGGCGGTAATGGCGTTATTCGCCATAGTCGCCTGTGGGGCCCCGGCGGCCGCGCCGCAGGTGCAGGAGGTAGTGCGGGAGGTTCCGGTCGAGGTGGAGCGGGTGGTGGAAGTCGAGCGGGTGGTGGAGGTTCCGGTCGAGACCGTGCGGGAGGTGGTGAAGGAAGTTCCGGTTACCGAAGTGGAAGTGCAGGAGGTAATCCGGGAGGTGCCGGTGGAAGTGGAGAAGGTCGTTGAGGTGGAACGGGTGGTCGAAGTGATGGCGCCGGAAGGGCCGAAAGAGACCATCATCTTTGGCGACCTGAACTGGACCAGCGCGCTGCTCCAGAACCGCATTGCCCAATACATTGTGGAGAAGGGCTACGGCTATCCCACGGATGTGAAGTTCGGTTCGACGCTGCCGTTGTTCCAGGGCTTGCAGAACGGCGATACCGATGTGGCCATGGAAATCTGGCTGCCGAACCAGCGGGAGGCTTGGGACAAGGCCCGGGCCGAGGGCGCGGTGTTGTCCGTTGGCACCAGCTTGGGTAATGACTGGCAGTCGGCTTTTGTGATTCCGGCTTATCTGCAAGAGCAGTATCCGGAACTGGACAGCGTCGAAGACCTGAAGGATGACCAGTTCAAGCAGCTGTTCGCCACCGCTGAGACTGGCGGCAAGGCGCGCTTGGTGTCCTGCATTATCGGCTGGGCTTGCGAGGAAGTGAACGCCGCGCAGATTGAGGGCTACGACCTGCTGGATCATGTGGAAGTTATCAACCCGGGCGATGGGGCGGCGCTGAATGCCGACCTGAACGGGGCGTATGAGCGGCAGGAGCCGTGGCTGGGGTATCAGTGGGGGACGAATGACCCGGCGTTGGTGCTGGATTTGGTGCGGCTGGAGGAGCCGGCCTACAGCGACCAGTGCTGGTTCACGACGAAGGCTTGCGCATATCAGGATGCGACGGTGCTGATTGCGGTGAACCCGGATTTGCCGGGAGAGGCGCCGGATGTGGTGGAGTTCCTGCGGAATTGGGACTACAACATCAATGTCTATAAGGAAGCGGCCCGGTGGGCTACCGCGAACCCGGATGCCTCGAATGAGGAGACCGCGATTTGGTGGTTGAGCAGCAAGGCGGACATCTGGGAAGCTTGGGTTACGCCGGAAGCGGCCGCGGGCGTCAAGGCGGCGTTGGCGGCCGGTGAATCCGCTGATGGTTGGCCGGAGGGCTAGGCTTTAGCGGGAAATTGCGGGAAACCTTTGGGGGGACGGTCGGAAAGGCCGTCCCCCTTTTCTATATTCAATAGAGGGGTATATAATGGATTTGGGGAGTAAATCAAGGGTGGGTTCACGCTAACGCCGGGGAAAGGCAGTCAATTGTCCGGGTCATTCCGACCGCAGGGAGGAATCTAAAAGTCGGGCAAGGAGTCAAGGGCGGGCATTTTAGATTCCTCGGCTATCGCCTCGGAATGACATGGGTGCTACGTTCGGAATGACATAGGTGACTGACTGCAATGCCCAATCGCTAGTGGGAACGCGACCTAGTTTTGAGGAGGGACAGTTATGCGGGGCAACGGGCGGGTTATGGTTTTGATGGCGGCGATGGCGTTCCTGCTCATAGTGGCGGCGTGCGCGGCGCCGCAGCGGGAGAAGGCGACGATTATTTTCGGGGATCTGAACTGGACCAGCGCGCTGGTGCAGAACCGGATTGCCCAATACATCGTGGAGAAGGGGTATGAGCATCCCACGGAGGTGAAGTTCGGGGCGACGCTGCCGCTGTTTCAGGGTCTGCTGCGCGGCGACACAAATGTGAGTATGGAAATCTGGTTGCCGAACCAGGAGGAGGCGTGGGAGAAGGCTCTAGCGGACGGGGCGGTGGTTTCGGTGGGGGACAGCTTGGGGACGGACTGGCAGTCGGCGTTTGTCATTCCGGCGTATCTGCAAGAGCAGTATCCGGAGTTGGACAGTATCGAGGATTTGCGGGAGGAGCGGTTCAAGGAGCTGTTCGCGACGGCGGAGACGGGGAGCAAGGCGCGGCTGGTGTCGTGCGTTATCGGCTGGTCGTGCGAGGAGGTGAACGCGGCGCAGATTAAGGGCTACGGGCTGCAGGATCATGTGGAGGTTATCAATCCGGGGGACGGGGCGGCGATGAATGCGGACCTGTACGGGGCGTATGAAAAGGGGGAGCCGTGGCTGGGCTATCAGTGGGGGACTAACGACCCGGCGCTGCTGCTGGATTTGGTTCTGCTGGAGGAGCCGCCTTACAGCGAGGCGTGCTGGGAAAGTACCAAAGCGTGCGCTTATGAGGAGTCGCGTATCATCATTGCCATTCATCCGGATTTGGAGGAGCAGGCGCCGGAGGTGGTGGCAATGCTGCGGGAGTGGGGGTTTGATGCCGGGATTTACCGGGAGGTGGCGCAGTGGCTGGATGCGAACCCGGATGCGTCGAACCGGGATGCCGCTTTGTGGTGGCTGGAGGGGAATGGGGAGCTGTGGGGGGCGTGGGTTACGGCGGAGGCGCGGGATAAGGTGCAGGCGGCGTTGGCGGCGGGGGAGATTCCGATGGGGTGGCCGGAGGGGTAGGGGGTTGGTTGTAGTTCTTGAGGGGGGACGGTCGGATGGGGCTGTTCCCCTTTGTTTTGCCTGGGGCGGCGAGTGGTATAATGGCGGCTGATTTGGGCTTGGTTACTTTTTGGAGGGAGGCGTTTGATGACTGGGCTGGAGCCGATTTCCGAGGCTACGCTGGAGACGCTGAAGGGGATACCGACGCAGACGCTGATTGACGGGCTGTGGGTGATGGGTTGGCCGATGAGCTACATTGAGGGGGCGCGGCCGCTGCAAAAGGGGCAGCAGATGGCAGGGCGGGCGGTAACTTTGCGCTTTGTGCCGCATCGGCCGGATTTGGCGCAGGATAAGCCGAAGGGGGCGCAGTCGGCGGAGTATGTGGCGATTGAGTTGTGCGGGCCGGGGGAAGTGCTGGCGATTGACGCGATGGGGTGGACTTACAGCTCGATTGGCGGGGACATTAAGTTTCTGCGGTTGAGTCAGCGGCAGGTGGGCGGTTTGGTTACGGACGGGTCGGTGCGGGACAGCAAGGTGCTGCTGGAGTATGGGTTTCCGGTCTATTCGGCGTCCACCACCGCCAAGCAGGGGCCGGCGGAGTTCTGGCCGTGGCAGGTGAATGACGCGATTCAGTGCGGCGGGGTGCTGGTCCGGCCGGGGGATGCGATTGTGGGGGATGATGACGGGGCGGTGGTGGTGCCGCGGGCGGCGGTGGACCAGGTGATTGCCATTGCCCACGAGCGGGAGGAAGTGGAGGCGGTTATCAAGGCGCAACTGGAGGTGGAACGGTGTTCGCCGGGGAAATACTATCCGTTTAACGATTTGACCTGGCAGTTGTTTGAGGAAAAGACCGGCAAGAAACGGCGGCAGTAGGGGGTTAGATTTCGGACGGTTATTGCTGGGCCAAAGGGAAGCCGGTATCGCAAATAGTCTTGGGGCGGGATTTTCTGGATTCCCACTTTCGTGGGAATGACGGTTATACCAATTTTCAGGAGACAGGAGGGCGTTATGGCGCGACTACCTTTAGCCAGCCGGGAGAGCGTACCGGAGGGGCAACGGGAAGCCTTTGACCAAATTGTGGGGGAGGGGCCGGTGCCGGGCCGGGGGCCGGGTTCGGTAACGATTCATGTGCCAGAGGCGGCGAAGCGGGTAACGGCGTTGAACCAGTATCTGCGGCGGGATTCGAGTCTGCCGCTGAAAATCCAGGAGTTGGCGATGCTGGTAACGGCGCGGGAGATGGATTGCCAGCACATCTGGAACGCTCATGCGGCGTCGGCGGTGGCGGCCGGGGTGCCGCGGCAACTGGTGGATGCGCTGCGGGAAGGGGAGGAGTTGGCGGAATTGGGGGCGGATGAGGAGGCGGTGGTGAATTACGGGCAGGAGTTCTTTCGGAAGCATCAGGTCAGCCGGGGCGGTTGGCAGGCGGCCTTTGAGCAGTTCGGGACGCAGGGGCTGGTGGAGTTGACGCTGGTGATGGGAAGTTACAGTATGCTGGCGTTCTGCATTAACGCCTTTGACACGGATTTGCCGCCGGACCGGGAGGAGCCGCTGCTGCCGGTTTAGGCGTTATCGGGGCTATTTGGTACCGCCCTTGGCCGGATGCGGTCAGGGGCGGGCTGATTCTGATTTGGGGGCATTGGCGGGTAGGTATGTGCGGGCGTTATAGCTTGACGATTGAATTGGCGGAATTGACGGGGCGTTTCGGCTTTGCAGCCGGGGAGCTGGCGATGCCGCCGCGCTTTAATGTGGCGCCGACGCAGGGGGTTTTGACGGTGGTCGGCGGCCGCCGGGAGGGCAAGGGAGCGGCCAAGGAACGGCGGGCCGGATTGATGCGGTGGGGGCTGATTCCGGCGTGGGCTAAAGATGCCGGCGGCAACAATCCTTTGATCAACGCCCGGGCGGAAACGCTGACGGATAAGCCATCTTTCCGGGAGGCGTTGGAACGGCGGCGGTGTTTGATACCGGCGGATGGGTTTTACGAGTGGCAAGTTGGCGGCGGGCAGCGGCGGCCCTGGCGGGTCAGGCTGAAGTCGGGGGATGCTTTTGCCTTTGCCGGGTTGTGGGAACGGTGGCAAGCCCCGGGCGGGGAAGTAGTCCATTCCTGCGCTATTGTGACTACGGCGGCTAATGAACTGCTGGGGTCGATTCATCCCCGGATGCCGGTGATACTGAAGCGGGATAAGGAAGGGGCGTGGCTGGATGGGGAGTTGCGGGATACCGAAGCATTGGGGGCGCTGCTGACGGCTTACCCGGCGGGGGAGATGGAGCTGTACCGGGTGGCGGAGCGGGTGAATGCCGCGGGGTTTGACAGGCCGGAGTGCATTGGGCCGGCGGGGGATGGGATGGAGGAATATAACGGGCGGTTGTTTTAAGCAGTCCAACGGTAAAGCTGCAAGCGGTGGCGGAGGCTGTCAACGATGTAAATGTGGCCGGCGGCGTCGAGTTTGATGGCGGTAGGCCCCCAGAGGAGTTTTTCGACGGCGGCGGAGCGTTGCCATTCGTATTCGGCTGGGCTTTGTTCCGGGCGGCGAGGGATAGCCGGCTCCAGGTTGGCTTGGCGGCGGGCGGCGGCTTCGTCCGGGTTGGCGGCGAGGTAATCCACAGCCCATTGGGAGGGAATAGTGGCATCGCCGCGGATGGCGGCGATAAACCGGCCTTCCGGGTCTAATACCTGCACCCGTTGATTGCCCCAATCGGCGACATAGATATAGCCGGCGGGGTCAACGGTGATGCCGGCGGGTCGGTGAAAGTGGCCGGGGTCGGAACCGGGCGCACCAAAGGCGGTAAGGTAATTGCCGGCGGGGTCGAATTTCTGGATGCGGTCGTTGCGCCAGTCGGCGGCGTAGATATTGCCGGCGGTATCCACTGCGTTGCCCCAAGGAGTGTTGAACTGGCCGGGGCCACTGCCATAGCCGCCCCATTGCCGTAGCAATTGTCCGTCTTTGGTGAACTGCTGAATGCGGTGGTTGAGGCTGTCGGAGACCAGCAGGTTGTCTTGCCGGTCGAAGGTCAGGTAAGAGGGGCGGTTGAACTGGCCGGGGTTATCGCCGGGGGTACCCCATTGCGCTAGAAAGACGCCTTGCCGGTCAAAGATGGTGATGCGGTTCAGGGCTTCGTCGGCTACATAGAGGTTGTCGTCCCGGTCAAAAGCTAGGGAGCTGGGCCACCACAGTTGGCCGGCGGCGGTGCCGCCGCTGCTGAATTCCCCCAAGTAGTCCTCGGACAGGGTGCAGCGGGTGATGCGCTTGGAGGAGAGGCGGCTGCCGATTTCCGGGCCAGCCCGGTTCAGCACATAGAGGGTTCCGGTGGAATCCAAGGCAATATCCACCGGGTTGTTGAAGCCCCGGCCCTGATTGGCCATAAAGCCGATGGTTTTGATGTAGTGGAGAGGAGCGGCGGGCATAGCAACTTACGCCAACTGGTACTCCCGGGTGGCGACAATCAGTTGCAGCATTGCAGCAATACGCCGGGCGGCGCAATCGGCGGCGCCGCGACGGTCAAAGTTCAGTCTGCCGTCTTGCCGGGCGTGGTCGAGGAGGCTTTGGCGGGTGGTTTCGGTTAGTTCGTATTGGCCGAGGGCGGCGAGGCAGGCGTCAACTAACTGTTCCGGGGAGAGTTCCGGGCCGATTTCTGGATTCCCGTTGGCACGGGAAGGACGGGAAGCGGTTTCCCGGAGGCGTTCGATGATTTCCTGGACGCCGGGCTGGTTGAGGTCGCCGATTTCGAGGGCGGCGGCGTTGACGCGCTCGACGAGGCTACCGGTGTCAATCCATTCCAAGCCGGTGTGCCAACCCTCGACGGTGGGGGGGTTGAGAATTTCCTGGCCCATAAAGTTGGCGTCCATGGCCAAGTTGACGATGCTCCAGTGGGGGAAGCGGTGGCTGCCGGCGAGGCGGGCGGTGCCGGCGACCAGTTCGGCGGGGCTTTTGACCCGGGCGCGGCGGGCGGCCGGGGAGCGGAAAAAGTCGGACATAAAGAGGGCGCGGAGTACGGAGCGGATGTTGCCGTCAGTGCGCTGAAATTCGTCGGCAAGGTATTGGATGGCGGTTTCGTCCGGGGTGTCGGCGACAAAGAAGTTGTAGAGTTTGCCGGCGATGAACCAAGCGGTGGCGGGCTGGCGGCAAATTATGTCGATAACTTCCGAGCCGTTGAAGGGGCCGGTGTGGTCGAGAAAGGTTTTGTCGGTGGCGTCGTGGTCAGCCGGGTCATAGACAAACTGCCAGTCGAGGCGGCCGTGCGGCCAGATGGAGTCGCGGGCGGCGCGGATACTCATATAGTCGGCGTTGGCGATAGTCCAGCCGGTGAAGGCGCGGGCGCAGGCTTTGACATCGGCTTCGGTGTAGTTGCCGATGCCGAGGGAAAAGAGTTCGAGGAGTTCGCGGCCGTAGTTTTCGTTGGGGGCGTCTTTGTGATTGTCCTTGTTGTCCAGCCAGAAAAGCATTGCCGGGTCTTGGGAGAGTTCCAGCAGGAGGGTACGGAAATCGCCAAGGCCGCAGCGGCGGAAGGTATCGGTCTGGTTGACGACGGCTTTGGCGTGGTTCAGTTTGCCGTAGGCGGTGGCAAAGAGGCCGTGCCAAAAGAGGGCGATTTTTTCCTCGAGGGGGCGGCGGGTGTTGATGATGCGGTAGAGCCAGTAAGCCTGGGCGCTGTCGATGAGCATGAGGCTGTGCTGGTCGGGGTGGTAGCGGCGGAGGAGGTCTAAATCGGCGGGCGGCGGGGATTGCTCCGGGTGGAGCAGGCGCTCGACGGTGGCGGCGTAGCCTTGGGCGGCGGCGGTTTCCAGTTCCGACTGGGTAGCGCCGAAGCCGGCGCGGCGGAACAGGTGAGCCAACAGGGGGAGTTCGTCTTTTGCCATGGGCTTGCACCGGTTAAGGGGATTTTGGGGGAGTTCAGAGCAATAGCATACCGTTCTGGATTCCCACTTTCGTGGGAATGACGATTTCTATATGCGATAGTCTTGGGGGCAGTATAACACCGGCGGGAAGGGCGGGCAATGTTGGAACATCGGGAAATAACCAGTTGCATAGCCGTATTTCTTACTTTAAGATGAATCAAGGCAATCCCGGCGGCCGAGGGCCGGTGGTGGGATTCAGTTCAGTATTGCGGAGGTAGAGACAAATGGGTTCCTTTAAGAAGCCGATGCGGCTTATTCTGCCGGCGTTGGGGCTGCTGGCTTTGGTGGCGGTGGCTTGCGGCACGCCGGCGGCCGTTCCCACGCCCCAAGTGGTGGAGGTCGAGCGGGTGGTCGAGCGCGAGGTAGTCAAGGAAGTCCCCAAGGAGGTGGTGGTTACCCAGGAAGTAGTGCGGGAGGTTCCCCGGGTCGAGGTCGTGGAACGGGAGGTTATCCGGGAGGTGCCGCGGGAGGTCGTCGTCACCAAAGATGTAATCGTCGAGGTGCCGATGGAGCCGGGGGAGCCGGTGAAAATCGGGACGATTCTGGCTTATACCGGGCCGCTGGGGGCTTATGGGCCGCCGGTGCGGAACGGGGCGGAATTGGCGGCATCGCTGTTGAACGCGGCCGGCGGGGTGCTGGAGGGGCGGCCGGTGCAGCCGGTACACCGGGATTCGGGCAGCGCGCCGCAGACGGCGATTGAAGCGGCCCGGGCGTTGGTGAATGTGGAAGGGGCGGACGCCATTATGGGGCCGATGGCCAGTGGCGTTACGCTGGCGGTGGCCGAGGCGGTAACGGTGCCGGGTTCAGTGGTGCTGATTTCGCCGTCAGCGACTTCGCCGGCGTTGACGGTGCTGGAGGATAACGATTTCCTGTTCCGCACTACGGCGGGGGACAATGACCAGGGGATTGTGCTGGCCGCACTGGCGCGGGAAAGTTTTGATACGGCGTCGGCGCTGTATGTGAACAATCCCTATGGGGAAGGGCTGGCGACGATTTTCAAGGAGCAGTTCGAGGCGGCCGGCGGGCAGGTGCTGGAGCTGGTGCCGGTGGAGGAGGAGCAGACTTCCTATATTTCGGAGCTGCGGCGGGCTACTGAGGGGGATCCGGAGGTGCTGCTGGCGATTACTTACCCGGCCAGCGCGCAGGTGTATCTCCGGGAAGCCTTGGAAGGGGGGTTCAGCGACACTTTCCTGTTTGTGGACGGCACCAAGAGCCAGGATTTGTTTGACGCGCTGGACGCCGACCAGTTGGACGGGCAGTTTGGCACGGCGCCCGGCACGGACAGCACGGCCAATGAGGTGTTTAAGACGCTGTATGAGGCGCGGTTCGGGGAACTGCCGAGTCAGCCGTTTATCGCCGAGGGGTTTGATGCCTTTGTGCTACTGGCGCTGGCGATTGAGCAGGCGGGCGAGGTGGAGGGGCCGGCGATTAAGGATGCGCTGCGGACGGTGGCTAATCCGCCGGGGGTGATGGTCGGGCCGGGGGATTTGGCGCGGGCTTTGGAGTTGATTCGGGACGGGCAGGACATCAACTACGAAGGGGCGGCCGGCAATCAGGACATTAACGACGCGGGGGATGTGTTTGGCAGCTTCGAGATTTGGACGCTGCAAGATGGGCAAGTTACCAGCACGGGGCGTTATGTAACGCCCTAATCCCGCAGTTTCCCGGACGGCAAAAGGACGCCCTCCGCAGTTGTGGGGGGGCGTCTTTTTATGGTAGGGGGCTTCGCTAGGGAACGAGGAGGGTTCAATGCAAAATGGCTGGCTGCAAATCGTCAGGGCTATCGTATATATCTAGCGATTTGCTTGCTGTAGTTCTTGGGAAAAGGGGAATCCGGAAATGCCGGAGACTCTGGATTCGCTAAATTCACAAAGGAAGTGCAACACTTTCTGTCGGAGGTGTTGCAATGGGAACTCGGTATCAACAGCTTACCTTGGCAGAGCGGTGTGAACTGGCCCGATTACAAGCCCAGGGCTGCTCCTACCGCCAAATCGCGGCAGCTTTGGATCGCGCGCCATCAACCATTACTCGGGAGGTGAAACGCAACGGCAGTTCCCGGCAGCGGGGCTACCAGCCGGCTTATGCCGACCAGCAAGCCCGGGCCCGGCGCTGGCAAGGTTCCAAGCTGGAACGGGATGCGGCTTTGCGGGAGTGGGTATTGGCCCGGCTCAAAGCCGGCTGGTCGCCACAGCAGGTGTGCGGCCGCTTGAAACGGGAGACGGGGCGGACGATTTTGTCCTACGAGACCATCTATCGGTTCATTGACGCCCAAATCCGGCGGGGCAAGGCGTATGACTGGCGGCATTACTTGCCGCAGGGCAAAACCCGCCGGGGTTGGACCAAGCGGGGGCAGCCCGGCAGTCGCATTCCCTACCGGCAGGGACTGGAAGCCCGGCCGGCGGACGTGGCGACCCGGCAGACGCCCGGGCATTGGGAAGCGGACTTGATGCTGTTCAGCCCCTACGGGCAAGCCGCCCTGGTATTGGAGGAACGCCGCTCCCGTTTGCTGGTGGCCTTGCGCCTGCCCCAGGGCAAGCTGGCGGAACCCATCGCCACGGTCATCGGCCAAGTGCTGAATGTGCTGCCGGCGGAGTGGCGGCAGACGGTTACCTTTGACAACGGGGCCGAGTTCGCCCGCCATTACCGCTTGCACGAGCAGGGGATTGCCACCTACTTTTGCGACACTCATTCGCCGTGGCAGAAGGGCGGGGTGGAGAATGCCATCGGGCGGTTGCGGCGGACGCTGCCGCGACGGACGGATTTGGCGACTTTGCCGGAGGAGTTGTTAATCGCGCGGGTGCGGGCGTACAATAACACGCCCCGGCAGTGCTTGGGGTATCAGACCCCGGCGGAAGTTTTGGCCCGGGAGGTGTTGCGCTTGAACTGTGAATGTACATTCCCACTTTCGTGGGAATGACGGTAAAGAAGGGCGGGAAGTATGGGGACTGGGTGCTGCGGCCCTGAGCAAAATTCGGAAATGGGGTTGCATTTTGGGCTGGTTATAAAGTAAAATGTTTAGTTGGAATAAATAAACCCTTATTGCCGCAGCGGTTTTTGACCGGCGCGGCGGGAGAACCGCCGCCAGACAAAGGGGCGGTATTCAGCTGAAGGGATGAGGTAGAGGAGATGGTTTCCGGTTGTGGTTGTAGCGGCACTGGTTCGGGTACGGTTGGGCGTACCTGCCCCCCCCCCCCCCCCCCGACTTTTGGTCTGGAGGGGAGGCTGATGAGTACCGGTAAGCACCGGTTCCGCCGTCTTTTCCGCGCGGTTCGGCCGCTGCTGCCTTTGCTGGTGCTGGCGGCAGTGGCGGCTTGTGGGAGCGCCGCCGCGCCGACTACGTTGCCGCAGCAGCAGCCGACGCCGCAGGTTATTGAGGTGGAGAAGGTTGTTGAGAAAGAGGTGGTGCGGGAAGTCCCCCAAGTGGTGGAGCGGGAGGTTATCCGGGACATCATCATTGAGCAGGTGGTGATTGAGCAGCCGGCGGTGGCCCGGGAAAGGGCGACGGCTACGCCGGAACTGGCGCGGGCGGCCGGGGCGGCGATTCCGATGGCGGCTGAGGAGGACGGGGAAGCGGCGGGGTTGGTCGAGCCGGTAACAATCGGGACGCTCTTTGCCTATACCGGGGCGCTTTCCGCATCGTCGGTGGTGATGCGGAATGGGGTTGACCTGGCGATTTACCTGCTGAACGATGCCGGCGGCATTTTGGGACGTCCGGTGCGCGGCCTGCATAAGGACTCCGGCTCGGATCCAGAAATTGCTGTAGAAAGCGCGCGTTCTTTGGTGGAGCAGAACCGCATCGGCGTGATTATGGGGCCGCTGTCGAGCAGCGCGACTTTGGCGGTGGCGCGGGAGGTAACGGCGCCCAATTCGGTATTGCAGATTTCGCCGTCCTCGACTTCTCCGGAGTTGACTACGCTGGAGGATGGGGATTTTCTTTTCCGCACTACGGCGCAGGACAGCGACCAGGGGCGGGTGTTGGCGCAACTGGCCCGGGAGGATTACGAGACGGCGGGCGTGCTGTATGTGGATAACCACTATGGCTTGGGGCTGTCCAACATTTTCAAGGAGCATTTCGAGGGGGACGGCGGGCGGGTGCTGGCGATGGTGCCGGTTACGGAAAATGAAGCCACTTACACGGATGCTCTGGCGGAAGTTACGGCCGGGGAGCCGGAGGTGGTAATGGCGATTACCTACAACGCCAGCGCGGAGGTGTATCTGAAAGAGGCGTTGGACGGGGGTTTTGCCGATACCTTTATGTTCGTGGACGGCACCAAGAATCAGGAGATGTTTGACCGGATCAACGATCCGCGGCTGGATGGGTCGATAGGGATTTCGCCGGGGACGAACAGCCCGTCCCACGCCATTTTTAACTATCTGTACCAGCAGCGGTTGGGGGATATGCCGACCACGGTATTTATCGCGGAGTCTTTCGATGCCTTTGTGCTACTGGCTTTGGCGATTGAGGCGGCCGGTTCGGAGGAAGGGCCGGCAGTGCGGGACGCTTTGCGGCGGGTGGCAAATCCGCCGGGAGTAGTGGTCGGCCCCGGGGACTTGCCGCGGGCGTTGGAGCTGCTGCGGCAAGGGGAGGAGATTAACTACGAAGGGGCGGCGGGTAATCAGGATTTTGACGAAAGGGGCGATGTGTTCGGCGATTTTGAGGTTTGGACGGTGAAGGAGGGGCAGATTACTTCGACCGGGCGGTTTATTACGCCGTAGTCTAGCCTAGTTATGCCGTTGCTGGCGGCGGCTCCCGCGCAGCCGGATTTGTTGCGGGGGCAAAGGCCGCCAGCAACGGCGTTTTTCATCCATCATTTCCTTTCTCTTTGGTTTCCGGGGCGGCGGCGTCCGGGGGGGCGATGCGGGCGGCCCAACGGGTTTCTCCCAAGAGGCCGCCGGGGCGGAGGAGGATGACGCCGATGATGAGGAGGCCGATGAGGAAGTAGCGCAAATCGGGGCTGGAGAGGTAGCCGGGGAGGGTTTGGGTGCCGCTCCACCAAGCCCAGAGTAGAAAGGCGCCGAGGATGGCGCCGAGGTTGTTGCCGCTGCCGCCGACCATCAGCATCGCCCAAACGATAAAGGTTGCCAAGAAGGGGTCAAAGGAAAAGGGGTCAATGAAGCGGACGCCGTGGGTGTATAGCGCGCCGCCGATGCCCATTATTACCGCGCCGAGGATGAAGGCCTGGAGCTTGAAACGGGAGACAGCCTTGCCGCTGGCGGTGGCGGTCATTTCATCCTCGCGGATGGTGCGCAAGACCCGGCCCCAAGGGGACGTCAGGGCGCGGTTCAGGGCAAGAAAGAGGAACAGGACAACCAGCAGGCAGACGCCGGCGTACAAGAGGTCGTACTGCTGGGGGGGCAGCCAGCCATCGAGGAATTGGGGGATGCCGTACAAGCCGCGGGAGCCGTTGCTGAGCCATTTTTCGTTGAGCAGGATCAAGCGGATGACTTCGGCGATGCCCAGGGTGGTGATGGCGAGGTAATCCTCGCGCAGGCGGAGGGTGATGAAGCCGATGACTATGGCGACCAAGCCACATACCGCCGCCGCGCCGAGCATGGCCACGAAAAACCAGAGGTCGATGCCGAGGTTCAGCGGGCCGAGGAGTTCGGGCAGGTTGCCGCCGAACTTGAAATCCTCGTACTGGAGCGGGTCGGGGGGCGCAGTGGTCAGCAAGGCGGAGGTGTAAGCGCCGAGGGAAAAGAAGCCGGCAATGCCGATGTTCAGTATCCCGGTGGCGCCCCAATGGACATTGAGGCCCAAGGCCAATACGGCGTACACCGATGCCAGGATAGCTACTCCGGAAAGGTAGGTAAGGATGTCGGTTAGTTCCATAATTCTCCGGTGTCCTTGCCTCGGATTGTCGCTTTGAGTGTCGAGGCTCGGGATAGCCGATAGCGTACTATGTTATTCCCGAGGCGGGATTAACCTTGAATCCTTGCAGGTGGCTCTCCGCAAACTGTCGAGATTCCTCGCTGCGCTCGGAATGACATGATATTGGAATGAGATAGCCTCGGAATGACATAGTGATGTTAGCGGTCTTGGGAGGATTTGCCGAGGATACCCTGGGGGCGGATTAGCAAGGCAATCAGCATAATGATAAAGGCGACGGCGGGCTTGTAGCTGGGGCTAATCCATTGGGTGGAGACTTCCATAGCAACGCTGATGAGGAGCGCGCCGAGCAAAGCGCCGTAGAGGCTGCCAATGCCGCCGAGGATGACGGCGGCAAAGATGGGGATGAGCATTTTCCAGCCGAGGAGGGGGGTAAATTGGGCTTGGGAAACGGCAATAAGGGTGCCGGCGACGGCGGCCAGTCCGGTGCCCAAGGCCCAAGTCCAGTAGATAATCAGCTGGGTGTTGACGCCGCTGACTTTAGCCAGTTCGGGGTTGTCGGCGGTGGCGCGCATAGCCTTGCCGGTGCGGGTGCGGGAAAGGAACAGGTACAAGGCAACAATCAGCAGGGCGGCGGCCAAGCCGAGAAAGAGGTTGTCCGGGGGGATGCCAATGTCGAGGGGGAGTTGGATAAATTGGCGGGATTCCCGGGGGAGCTGCCCGATTTGCGTATCCCAACCGGCTTGCATCGTGCCGCGGATTACGGCGCGCATGGCAAAGGCGGCGCCCAGGGCGGCGATGGCAAAGGTCATGGCCGCAGCCAAGCGGCGGCGCAAGCGGCGGTAAATGAGCCAGTCCAGGGCGGCGGCCAGGGCGGCGGCCGCTAATACGCCGGCGGGCAATGCCAGGAGCAGGGGAAAGCCGAAGGTGAAGGGGCCGAGGCCGGTTTGGGTCAAGCCCAAGGCCGGAAAGACGCCGACCAGCAAGCCGTAGGCGATAAAAGCGCCCAGGGTCATAAAGTCGCCGTGGGCGAAGTGGGCAAAGCCGAGGATGCCGAAAATGAGGGTTACGCCAATGGCCGCCAAGGCCAAGGCGGCGCCCAAGAGGAGGCCGTTGACCAGCAGGCTCGGCTCGCCGAAAATCAGGACGGCCGCCGCCAATATGCCGCCGATGGCCCACAACGCCATTCGGACATAGGGATTGGCGGTGGGATGCCAGCGCAGGTGGTCGTCCCAAAGGCGGGCAATACGCTGCCGCACGCTAATCAGCCTCCCAGATACAGACGGACGATTTCCGGGTTGTGGAGCAGGGCGGCGGCGTCATCCTCAAAGCGATTGCCGCCATCGGCCAGCACATAGGCGCGTTGGGATATGCTCAGGGCTTCCCGGGCGTTCTGCTCGACGATGATGGCGGCCACGCCTTGGGCTTGAATGTTTTTGACTTGGGCGAACATAGTTTGCATTACCGCCGGGGAGAGGCCGGCCGAGGGTTCGTCGAGGAGCAGCAGTTGGGGATCGAGCATCAGGGCGCGGGCCAAGGCTAACATCTGCCGCTGGCCGCCGGAAAGGTTGCCGGCGCGGCGGCGACGGCTGGCAGCCAGGTCGGGGAACAGTTCGTACATTTCGTTGATGCGGGCGGGGACGCCGGCTTTGCGGACAAAGGCGCCCATTGCGAGGTTTTCGGCGACGGTCAGGGCGGCGAATACATTGGCGGACTGCGGCACATAGCCCAAGCCGCGCAAGACGAGGCGCTCGGTGGGGATGCCGGTAATATCGTGGCCGTTGAAGGTTATGGTACCGCTGCGGGGCGGCACCAAGCCAAAGATGGCTTTGAGCAGGGTTGACTTGCCGGAGCCGTTGGGGCCGATAACGGTAATGAACTCGCCGGGTTCGACGCGCAGGGAGACACCGTGGAGGATGTCCACCGGGCCGTAGCCGGCGACGATGTTGGCGGCGGTCAAGAGGGGCATCAGGGGCGGCTCCCCAAGTAAGCCTGCATTACTTCCGGGTTGGCGCGCACTTCCTCCGGCGTACCTTCCATCAGCAGCGCACCGTTCTGCACCACGACCACCGGGTTGCAGAGGTTCATTACCAGGTTCATATTATGTTCAATCAGCAGAAAGGTAACTTTGCGCTCGGCACAGGCGCGGCGGATGTCGTCAATGAGCAGGTTCAGCAGGGTAGGGTTGACGCCGGCGCCGGGTTCGTCGAGCAATGCCATAGCTGGCGCGGCCATCAGGATGCGGGCCAGTTCGAGGAGTTTTTTCTGGCCGGTGGAGAGGTTGCCGGCGTATTCGTTGGCCAGGGTACGCAGACGCAGAAAGTCGAGCACTTCCAACGCCTGCCGCTGGATGGATTGTTCCTGGCGGGAGACGCGCCAAGGCATCAGCCACGATACCCAGACATTTTCGCCGGTTTGGCCGGGGGGGACAATCATCAGGTTTTCCAGGACGGTCATTCGTTTGAGTTCGCGGGGTATCTGGAAGGTGCGGAGGAGGCCGCGGTGGACGATTTCGTGGGGGGGCAATCCGTCGATGCGGCGTCCCTGAAAGTAGATGGCACCGCCGCCGGGGTTGAGGAAGCCGGTTATCAGGTTAAAGATGGTGGTTTTGCCGGCGCCGTTGGGGCCGATCAGGCCGGTGACGGTGCCGGGCTGGACGGCAAAGGTGCAGTGGTTCACCGCGCGCAAGCCGCCGAAGTCTTTGGTCAAGTCCTGCACTTGCAGGATGGGGACGGCGGCCGACGGTGGTACGGCGGCTTTTTCCGCCGCCGGGGCTGCCGTTGGGACATTGCTATTGGTTGACATCGGCTGCTCCCAAGGCTATCGCATATAACTAGCGACTTGCTTACTGCCATTCCCGTTTTCGCGGGCATCCAGAGCCTCCGGATTATCTGGATTCCCACTTTCGTGGGAATGACGGTCGCTATCGTGGGAATGACGGTCTTTATATGCGATAGCCCGGCCGCCGCTCCCGGGCGGATTGCTGGGTTGACGGGTTTGATGATACCCTTAACGGCAAGGGGCTGGCAAGGGCGGGCTAGTCTGGAGCGGTAAAATGGGGTATAGTGGCCGGCAATAGCGATAAGGGGGTAGCGAGTAGTCGGCGGTAGAGACGGACTTGCCGCAATTATGCCGCAACAAAGGGCGGAGTTGCCCCAACTTATCGACCCAACTTATACATCGGGAGGCTGAGCAATGGCAGAGATATTGGGCGTTGGCCTGACCCATTCCCCCTCACTGATTAAGCCGGACGAGGAGATGGACTTTTCCATCGCGCGGAGTCTGCGGAATCCGGGGCTGCCGGCGGAGTTGAAAATTCCGACGAACTGGCCGGAGCCGATGCGGATTGAGTACGGCGAGGATGAGGGACTGGCGGCGGCCAAGGCGGCCCGGGCGCGGCTGGTTAACGGTTTCCGCAAGCTGCGGGCGGAGATTGACGCTTTTCAGCCGGATTTTGTGGTCATCTGGGGGGATGACCAGTACGAGAATTTCAAGGAGGACATCATCCCGCCCTTCTGTGTGCTGGCCTACGAGGAGATGGAGTGCCAGCCCTTTAGGCTGAAGGACGGGAAGGCGCGGGTCAATGTGTGGGACGAGCCGGCGGATAAGACTTTCAAGTATGCCGGCCAGCAGACGGCGGCGCGGAGTTTGGTGCGGGGGCTGCTGGAGCAGGGGATTGATATGGCGTATGCCTATAAGCCGCTGCACGAAAAGGGCGGGTTGGGCCACGCCATCCTGAATACCCTGCTGTATCTGGATTATGACCGGCAGGGGTTTGATTATCCGGTGGTGCCGTTTCTGGTGAACTGCTACGGGAGCAAGGTTATTCGCAATCGGGGCGGCGCGGTGCAGTATGCGGAGGAGTTTGACCCGCCGGGGCCGTCGCCCAAGCGGTGTATGGAAGTGGGGGCGGCGGTGGCCCGGGCGCTGCGGGACAGCCCCTGGCGGGTGGCGTTGATTGCCTCGTCGAGCTGGTCGCACGCCTTTTTGACGGAGAAGCATCACTGCCTTTACCCGGATGTGGCGGCGGACCGGGCGCGGTTTGAGGAGCTGCGGGACGGGGATTATGTGGCGTGGAGCCGCTTGTCCACGGAGCAGATTGAGGATGCGGGGCAGCAGGAGCTGCTAAACTGGATGTGCATTGCGGGAGCGATGCAGGAGCTGGACTACAAGCCGGAGATTATCGATTATGTAGAGACCTACATTTTTAACTCGAACAAGTGCGTGGCCTTGTTCAAGCCGTAGGCGGCGGGGCGGCCTTTTCGGGTCGTATCTTTGGCGGGGGAATCAGGAAAGTGCCGGGGCGGGTTTGCGGACCGGCTCCGGTAGTTTTTTGCAGTGGGCTGACGCTGTCCGGGCGGCTATTCTTTGTCGGGGAAGTGGGAAGTTACCGGCTGGTGGCCGGCGTGTTCGGCGTACGGTTCCTCCCGGTAGAGGGAGAGGGCTTTCATTACCGGGAGGTCCTGGATGGAAAAGAGGATAGCTTCATCGTCCCCGGCGTTGGCGTGTTCGTGCCAAGCCCAAGCCGGGATGACCAGAAAATCGCCTTCGGCCCAGTCGAATTGCTGGCCGTTGATGACGCTGTGGCCGTGGCCGCGGAAGACTTGATAGACGGCGCTGCTGGTGTGGCGGTGGGCTTTGGTGCGGACGCCGGGACGGAGCAGCTGAATCCAGCAAGCCATCGTTTTCAGCACGGGGCCGCCGGTGGCCGGGTCGGAGAATTCCATAGCCACATCGTCAAAGGGGCTGGCGTCCACTTGGGCCAGGTTTTGGAGGGCTTGGTGGGTGCGCGCCCATTTGTAATGCCACAGGGGAGAGTAGGGCGTATCGCTTTCCTCCCACGCCGGCCGCAGGGCACCCGAGGCATACTTGCGTTCGGATTCGCCGACGCCGATGATGGGCTGCTGGTCCTCCGGGTACGGTTCGTAGAAGGTGGCTTCGAGGTTGTTCACCAGAGGGGTATCCAAGCCGTCGAGCCAAATCATCGGCTCATTGCCTTCGTTGTTGTGGTCGTGCCAAGTCCAAGAAGGGGTCAGCACCAGGTCGCCGGGTTCCATATAGCACTTGTCGCCCTCGACGGTGGTATAAGCGCCCTGGCCTTGCAAGACCCAGCGGATGGCGGTAGGGGTGTGGCGGTGAGCCGGGGCGTTTTCGCCGGGCAGGAGCAGTTGCAAGGCGGCGGAGATGGTGTGGGTAGTGCCGTGGTCGAGGCCGGGGTTAGCCAAGCGCAACACCCGCCGCTCGACATCGCGGTCGGGGGTAACGATGTCGCCGCTGCGCATTACCAGGGGCTGGGCGTCGGCCCAACGCCAGGCAAAGGGGACGACCTGGGGTTTGCGTTCGAGGCGGCGGCCCATCCAAGCGGCGCGCAAGCCGGCGGATTCGGTACTTTCGTAAAACTGCTGTTCCTGCTCCGGGCTTACCTTTCCCAAGAGGGTAGTCATAGCGGTTCCTCCCCAACTTCAGATTGGGCTGCCTTGCCGGTTTGGGGGCGATTTTATATTTGACTGAGGGATGGTGTCAATTGAACCGGCGGCCGGGGGCAATAGCGTAGCGGGCTAGTCCACAACGGCAATGGCGAACAGTTCGACTTTCAGTTTGGGGTGGGCGGCCAAGCGGGTGACTTCGATGGTAGCAGTGCCGGGGCGGTGGTCGCCGAAATACTCCCACCAGACTTGGTTGAGCTGGTCTTGTTCGTCGATGTTGGTCAGGTAGCGGGTAACTTGCGCCACATCGCTGAAAGTGGCACCGGCGGCGTCCAGGCCGGCTTTGACATTTTCCAGAGCCATCCGGGTTTGAGCGGCTACATCCTCCGGGATGTCGTCGAATTCGGATGCGATATGGGGGTGGCTGTGGTAGGTTTTGGCGGCGGTAACACCGGCCAGGAACAGCAGAGAGCCGCCGGTGACTTTGAGGGCCGGGGCGTAGGGCAGGTTGACGGAAGGATCGCGGTCGGCGGTGTGGATGACTTCCAGTTTCTTGGTCAAAGCGTTGTCCTCCGGGTGAGCAATATGGTTCATGGGTAGCCGGGAGTATTATAGCAAAGGTTGGGGAAAGGCGGTTGACAGGGATAAGGGGGCTTAACTAAACTGCCTCCGACGGGATGGCCGCAATCGCCGGCCGGGGAAAGGGTATCCGCGACAATGCCAACTAACCAATGGGAACATTACATCCGGCAATGGATTCTCAAGCCCGGTTTTGCGCTGTTCACGGCCGCCATCATCGTGGCTTGGGCGATAGTGGTCGGCAAGGTTGCCGCTTATCTGTTGGCTTTGCCTCCGGACGCTCCGCTGCTGCGGTGGGTGGGCGAGAGCGGCGCGGATGACTTGCTAAAGGCCGCGTGGTACGCTACGCCGTTGACGGCGGCGTATATTGCCGCCTTAATCGGCTATCACAAGTTCGGGCTGTTTCGGGAGGGAAAGCCGCATCTGACTATTGACTTGTCCGCTTCCAGCCGGGCGGTCAGCGCTGAGCATAATCATATCGGCGTGATCGCGCGGATTCATAACACATCGAAAGTGGCGGTGCCGGTGTTCAATGTGGAGTGGGAGTTGGCGGTAGTGGCGCCGTATTCAGTCATGGGTGTAGCGGAAATGGAAATGGAGTTTTTTAATTCCGCTGCCGCGGATAAAGAGTTTCCTTGGCACTGGCTTAGCAAACACGTCGTGTCGAAGCACGGTATGGTTGTCGAACCTAATGAGGTTGACCAGCTAACCTTTGACTTAGTAGTGCCAAAATCTATCGCGGCAACCGTAATATCGCTATACGTGGAGAACGTGTTTGGCGATAACAGCACGGACAAACTGGGATGGTATCGCCGCTTGTTCTACGACATTAACCCGGCGTAGAATAATAGAAAGATTCGGAGGATAAGCGATGTTTGGGCTGTTTGGCAAAAACCCCAAAGAAAAGCCTTGGCTCAAGCGAGGCGGGTATCCCAAACCGACGCGGCTGCCGGGTTCTTACAAGGAGTGGCAGCCGCCGGTGAAGGAGTCGCCTAAACCTGAGGCCCCGGCGGCCCCGACCGGCAACCCGGAAGGCTAGAGGGCAAAGGAGTACCGGCGTGACGCAAATCAAGAGTTTCGGCACTATGGGCGTGGACTGGGAGGAGCGGGTGGATTTTGAGCGGCTCCGCACCCAGCGGCTGGCCCGCGCCAAGAAACTGCTCAAAGAGTCGGAGTTGGGCGCGCTGCTCACCTTCGATATGAACAACATCCGCTATTTGACGGCTACGATCATCGGCACTTGGGCGATGGATAAGCTGGTACGCTTTTCCCTGCTGCCGCAGGATGATGAGCCGATTTTGTGGGATTTTGGGTCGGCGGCGCGGCATCATCAGATTTACTGTCCTTGGCTGGGGGAACGCTCCCGGGCGGGCATTTCTACTTTGCGGGGGGCAACGCCGCCGGCGGCGAACCTGGCCGAGGATGTGGCCAAGAAAATCCGGGTCGAGCTGGAACTGCGCGGCTTGGAGAAGGAACCGGTGGGCGTGGATGTGGTGGAGCCGGTGGTGCTGTTCGCTTTGCAGCGGGAAGGCATCAATGTGGTGGATGGGCAGCAGCTGATGCTGGAAGCCCGGCGCATCAAAACTCAGGATGAAATTATCCTGCTGAACACGGCCTGCGCGATGGTGGACGCCGCCTATGACGCGCTGTATCTGGAATTGCGGGCCGGGGTACGGGAAAATGACGGGGTGGCTCTAGTCAACAAGGTGCTGTACGAACTGGGGTCGGAGTATGTGGAAGGGGTCAACGCCATTGGCGGGGAGCGCACCAGTCCCCATCCGCACCTGTTCTCCGACCGCATCCTGCGCCCGGGCGACCAGGTGTATTTTGACATTCTGCACAGCTATATGGGCTACCGCACTTGCTACTACCGCACCTTGGCGATTGGCAGCGCGTCCCAAGCGCAGATTGACGCCTACAAGAAGTGCCGGGAGATTCTGGACATTTCCATTGACGCGGTAAAGCCGGGCATTACTACCGCCGATATTGTGCAGCACTGGCCCAAGGCTACCGAGTTCGGCTTTGCCAACGAGGAGGCGGCCTTTGCCCTGCAATACGGGCATGGCGTGGGGCTGAATATCTGGGAAGCGCCGATTTTCAGCCGATTGTTTTCGCTGGAACATCCGCAGCCGATTGAGGAGGGGATGGTCTTTGCGCTGGAAACTTTCTGGCCGGCGGCGGATGGCTGGTCGGCAGCGCGGATTGAGGAGGAAGTGGTGGTGACCGCGGAGGGGCCGCAGGTGATTACCAAGTTCCCGGCGGAGGAGTTGATTGTGGCCGGCGTTAAGTATTATGCCGCTACCGGGCCGCTGCCAACGACCCGGGATGCGCAATCCCATCGCAACAACCCCTTGCCGGCGGGACATTCGGTCTAACGCCGGGAGCGGCGCAACGGAGAAAGCAACCGGGGATGGTAGGCTACCGTCCCCGGTTTTATTGCGGCAAGGTAAAGCCGATTAAGAGTTGTCCGGCGGGTCGGACATTCCCAACAGGATGTCCTCGAGGGTGCGGTCGAGGGCCGGGTCGAGTTCCACCGGCTCGACATAGGGGATGACATTGTAGTCGGAGCGCACCTGCTCGATGATGCGGCGGGCCTCGGCGTTGTTTTCGGCGATGCGGGACAGATTGGATTCCAGTTCCCGGGATTCGGTGTCGCCGAGGGCTTGCAGTTCGCTGAGGTCAAGATCCAGCTTGAACATCGGCTTGAGGCGGCGCATTATGTCGTAAAAGGAGCGGTGGTCGCGGAAAATGCCCAGCTGTTCGTTGTTGGCGACGACAAAGGGATACATCGGCGCCATCGCGCCGAGGCGGAACATTTGGACCTCCGGATATTCGTAGTGGGCCAGGGAGACCATAGCCATGCCGATGGTGGGGCCGCGGCGGCCTTCGGTGCCGCGGCTGGACATTATCAAGCCGTAGCGTTCCAGGGTGTCTTTCATTTCGGGGCGGCTATAGACGCAGTTGATGCGGCGTTCCAAGTCCGGCGGAGCCGGGCCGTTGACGCCCTCGACGGCTACGGTCTGCTGGACGCCTAACTCCCGGACAGCTTGAAAGAAACCGGCGCCGTACAGGTCGATGCGGCTCCACGGTTCCTCGCCGAGAAAAATAATCAGCCCATTGCCGGCGTCGTAAAAGTCGTTCTCCCGGGTCATGGGGCCGGAGGGCAAGCCGTCCTGAAAGGCGGCGGCCGGGCGGAAGGTGTCGTGGGTGCCGGCCACTTGAAAGGGGTAGCACAAGGTAGAGATTTGGTCGCCGAGGCGGCCGATGGGACGCGCCCCCAACTTTTCAATGAGGTAGCGGGGCAGGCCACTGGAGATGCGGCCGCCGTTGGACCACTGGCGGCGCCAACCGGCGATAAGGTAGTCGGCTGGGGGTTTTTCGTGGAGGATTAGCAGTTCGTCGGACATATAAGCGTTCCTCCTGCGGGTTGTCGGAGTTGCTATGGACAGTTTTATTATAGCAGATGGGGGATGGAGATAGGCATTGGGAAAAATTGCCTTTTCCGGGAGTTTTACGGAGGAGGGGGGCAGCGGTATCAGAGAATAAACCCCGCGGGGGTGGGCGGTGATGGGGTAACAGAGGATTGGCACGGTAAGGCTGCCTTGACCGGATAACCTGTCCCGGCTACAATCCTGGCTAACTTGGCAAGGAAAGGTGAACTGATGGCGTTAATGACCGGGGGACAGGCTTTAGCCAAGTCCCTGTATCGGGAAGGGGTGCGGGTGATTTTCGGGCTGCCCGGAGTGCAACTGTACCACGCTTTGGACGGGTTGGCAGAGGAGCCGGGCATTCGGTTTATCACGACCCGCCACGAGCAGGCTACGACCTATATGGCGGATGGCTACTCCCGGGCCGGCGGCGCGGGTATCGGCGTAGCGATGATGGTGCCGGGGCCGGGACTGCAAAACGCTTCAGCCGGCATTGGCACCGCCTACGCCGCATCGTCGCCCATCCTGGTGGTGTGCGGGCAGATTGAGCGGGATTTGATTGGGGTTAACCGGGGGATTCTCCACGAAGTCAACGACCAGTTGGACACCATCAAGCCGGTTACCAAGTGGGCGAGGCGGATTTTAGACCCGGCGGAAATCCCGGAGGCGGTGCATACGGCTTTCTATCACTTGAAAACCGGCCGGCCGCGCCCAGTGGAAATTGAAATACCCCCGGAAACTCTGGCGGAAAGGACGGAGGTGGAACTGCCGGAGCCGGAGGAGTATCCCCATCCGGCCGCAGACCCGGTGGCGGTGCGGGCCGGGGCCGAAATTCTGGAGGCGGCGGCGCGGCCGCTGATTTGGGCCGGCGGGGGCGTCATTTCCGCCGGAGCCGGGGAAATCCTGCAAAAGGTCGCCGAACATCTGCAAGCCCCGGTCATCACTACCCCGGAGGGCAAGGGCGCGATTTCGGAACGGCATCCGTTGGCTTTGGGGGCGCATCGGCTGCGGAATGATCCGGTGGCCCGGGAAGCGCCAGATTTTGACGCGATTCTGGCGGTCGGCACACGGATGGCTAACCCGGCTTGGCTGGGCGGGCAGAGAGTGGTACAGATTGACATCGACCCGGCGGAGTTGGGGCGAAACTACGCCAATACTTACGGCATTGCCGGGGATGCCCGGCAGACGCTGGAAAGTCTATACGCCGCTTTGACGGGGCTGGGGCCGGCCCGGGAGAGCCGGGCGGCGGAAACGGCGGCCTTGCGGGAGCGGCGGGCGGCGACGGCCTTGCGGGTGGAGCCGCAGGAATCTTTGACGGCCACTATCCGCAGCGTAATGCCGGAGGATGGCATCCTGATTTCCGGGATGACCCAAATCGGCTACTACTGCCGGGCGTTCTATCCGGTGTATCAGCCGCGGACTTTTATCACTTCCTCTTACGCCGGCAATTTGGGCTACGCCTTTCCGGTGGCGTTGGGGGCCAAGGTAGCGCAGCCGGATAAGGCGGTGGTGGCGGTGTCCGGGGATGGCGGCTTTCTGTTCAATTCCCAGGAACTGGCTACGGCGGTGCAGTACGGCATTAACGCCGTGGCGGTGGTGTTTAACGACAGCGCCTACGGCAATGTGCTGCGGGACCAGGTGAACCGGTTTGCGGGGCGGATTTACGGTGCGGAACTGCATAACCCGGATTTTGTAAAGTTGGCGGAGGCTTACGGGGCCCGGGGCGTACGGGCTGAGGGAGCGGAGCAGTTGGGGGCGGCGCTGCAAGCGGCGTTGGCTATGGACGCGCCGACGCTGATTGAGGTTCCGGTGCCGCCGATGCCCACGCCTTTTGAGTAGCGGGGACGCCGGGATGGGGGATGAACTAACCCCGCTGCAGCAGCTGCACGACCGGGTTATTAAGTGCGCCCGCTGCCCCCGATTGGTAGCGCATCGGGAACGGGCAGCGCAGGAAAAAGTGGGGCGGTATCGGGATTGGGAGTATTGGGGCAAGCCGGTGCCGCCTTTTGGCGACCCGGCGGCGCGGCTGCTGGTGTTGGGATTGGCTCCGGCGGCCAATGGCGGCAATCGCACCGGCCGGAGCTTCACCGGCGATGCCAGCGGCGATTGGCTGTTCCGCAGCCTGCATAAGTTCGGGTTTGCCAACCGGCCGGATTCCCGCTGCCGGGAGGATGGCTTGCAGCTGACTGATGTTTATATCACTAATGCGGTGCGGTGCGCGCCGCCGCAGAACAAGCCAAAGGCGGCGGAAAAGGAAACTTGCCGCCCCTGGCTGATTGCGGAACTGGGGTTGCTGACCAACATTAAGGCGGTGGTGGCTTTGGGGCGGTTTGCCTTTGACGCCTACCTGCAAACCCGGCGGGCGGCGGGAGGGGACAACCCAGCGCCGCGTCCCCAGTTCGGGCATAACCTTATACATTACTTGCCGGATGGGGTAGCGTTGATTGGCTCTTACCATCCCAGCCGACAGAACACCAACACCGGCAAGCTGACGGAGGAAATGTTTGACGCGGTGTTTGAGCGGGCAAGGGGGGTGGTGGGGAGGGGTAAGGGATAATTTTAGCGTTTAGTGACGCTCGGCCCGTTGACTAGCGGATAGCCCTGTTCTATCATTCTGACAATTTAGGGAAAGAAAGCGCGAGACTCCGGCAAGGATGGAAAACTGGAATGGCGTTGGAAGAGCCGCAATTGAACGGGCGCATTGCCAGCGTCATCAATGAGCTGTCGAGCGGGTTGGGCTGGACGGCGCGGGAGGAGCTTTGGAATGCTCTGCGCGGCCCCAAGACCAAGCCGGATATTCTGATTACCCGCGCGGACGCGCCGCCCATTGCGCTGGAGAACGAATATCTGCCGGCGGCTACCGTGGTTGACGATTGTCTGCGGGTGCTGGGCCGGGAGTTGAACCCGGAAGCGGCCGGGGCTACCGGCGTGGTCAGCACGGTTATTGCCCTGCGCTCACCGCAAACGCTGCAACAGTGCGAAACGGGCGATGCCGCCCGGGATTTGCTGGTAGCGGGCAATGCTGCGCTGGAATATGCGGCCTATCAAGGGACGGTCAATCGGTACAGCCGGTTTCCGGAACAGGGCTTTATTGCCGGGGATGTTCGCCGCTTGCTGGATTTCATCAAGCCGGCGGCGGAGCCGCGCAATGCCATTGAACAGGCGGCCAGGGAGCTGCGGGAAGGTACGGAGGATGCGGCGGCGCTGATTATGGTCTCTTGCGGCGTAGAAGCCGGCATTGCCATTGGGCAGCAGCTGCGGCAGCCGTATCCATTGGCGGATGACCGGGATGCCCCGGAAGTGGCGCAGCAAAAGTATCGGCAGCGCACGCAGACCGCCCGGATGGCGGCGGCCATTATGATTGATGCGATGGCTTACCAGGAGAATCTGGCGGGCTATCGCGGCATCAAGGGCATATTCCAAGTGGAAAGCGAGGAGGGGCGGCTGTCCGTCCGGGCGGTTATTCGGCATTGGGATTATATCCTGTCCATCAACTACTGGCCGATATTTTACATTGCCAAACGGCTAATGCTGCACTTGACGCCCTATCCGGCGGTGCAGATATTGGAGCGGATGGCCCGGGCCGCCACCAACATTCGGGAAGCGACGCGCACCAACGATGTGGCCGGCGAGGTTTTTCAGCAGCTAATCGCCGACCGGCAAACTTTGGCTACCTACTACACCCGGCCGGAGTCCACTACTTTGGCGGCGTATCTGGCGGTGCCGGAAAATCTGGATTGGGCCAATCCGGAAACCTTGAAAAATTACCATATCGCCGACTATGCCTGCGGCACCGGCGGTCTGCCCCTGGCCGCCTACCAGCGGGCGCGGGAGCTGCACCGCAACTATGGCGGCAATCCCGACGCGGCCCATTCCTGGATGATGGAAAACTCTTTGACGGCCTGCGATATTATGCCGGCCGGCGTCCATCTGGCGGCGTCGTTGCTGTCGTCGGTGGCGCCCCGGGAGCATTACGAAAGGACGCGCAGCGTGTTGTACGGCTACGGCGGCACCGGCAACTTTGACGAAAAGGGCAATCCGGAAGTGAATATCGGGTCGCTGGAGCTACTGGACTTGAAAGAGACCCGCAAGCAGGCGGTGCTGCCGCTGTCGGAGCGGATGGCAATGGGCGGCAATGGGGAGCAGAGCATCATTGAAGTGGATATGTCCCCTTTGAGCCAAGACCTGGTGATTATGAACCCGCCCTTTACTACTCCGACGAATATCGCGCCCTTTAACGCTACGGAGGCGGCCGAGGGAGAGGAGGAACAACCGCAACGGCGGTTCAATCCGGCTTTTGCCGCTTTTCAGACTACGCCGGCGGAACAGAAGGCGATGGGCGACCGGGCCCGGCAGTTGGGGCGCAACACCATCGGGGACGGCTACGCCGGGTTGGGAACTTATTTCACGGCCATTGCCCACAATATGGTCAAGCCGGGCGGGCATATTGCGTTAATACTGCCCATTTCGGCGCTGCTGGGCGGCAGTTATGACGGGCGGACGGCGCGCAGTTGGCAAAAGCTGCGGCAGTTGCTGGCCGACGGCTACAATGA
Source organism: Dehalococcoidia bacterium (assembly GCA_965243185.1). Classification (GTDB taxonomy): domain Bacteria; phylum Chloroflexota; class Dehalococcoidia; order Lucifugimonadales; family UBA3495; genus CBDBCU01. Next base: position 418,945 of record OZ251531.1, read on the forward strand.
CATCGTTATTCTGACCATTGCCCGGGCGGAAAACCGGGACGCGGCCTTTTCCGCCGATACGGACATTGCTGAGGCGATGATCGTGGCGCGGCGGTTGGCGGCGGCGGAGCAGCCGGCGCGGCGGGCGCATTTCGTCAACTTGGCGGCGCGGCCGGGCAACAAACTGGAAGCCCAGGAAACGGCCCGGGCCATCCGCATTGCCCTGAACCGGTTGACGACGCCGGAGACCGCTGCTGCCATCACAGTCGGCCGCACGGAGGTAGGGACGGTACGCTTGGAAGGGGTGAATCCGCTGGATAAGTGGACTACGGCCCGAATTGCCAACATTGGCTTGGTGCGGACGGCGCGGGCGTTGGCCCGGGGCAATCTGTACCTGCCGCAGCGGATTGACCCGGTGGCTATTCCCATGGCCCGGATGGGGCAGGTGGGCCGGGTAGGGCCGGTACATCGGGCGATTCTGAACGCTTTTAAACGGCAAGCCGGGGCGAACAGCGGCACCGAGTATCCGATGCTATGGAATCAGAACAGCCGGACGCAGGTCCGGATGGCAACGGCGCCGGACAGCGCGGGAAGTATCAAAGCGGGCAAGGAGCGGGATTCGGCAAGGATCTGGGCGCAGTCCAGCCGTTTGCATATCAATCAGGAGTTTCGGTTCAACGCCAACCCGACGGCGGCCGCGCTCACTCCACGCCGGACTTTAGGCGGGTCGTCGTGGCCTAATTTCCTAATGGATTCCGTGGAAATGGAAAAGGCGATGTGCGTCTGGCTGAATGGCACCTTGGGCATGATCAGTTTCTGGTTGGCAAGCAATCGGACTACGGCGGGCCGGGGTCGTACCACGGTAACGGCGATGCCCAACATTCCGACTTTGGATTTGCGGCGGTTGACGGCGGAGCGGATGCAAGCCGCCGTGCAAATCTACGATGATTTGTCCCAGGAGCAGATGCTGCCGGCTAATGAAGCCTACCGCGACCCGGTACGGCAGGAGTTGGACCGCCGCCTGCTGACGGAAGTTTTGGGGCTGGATGCGGCCGCGGTGGAGCAGTTGGCAATTCTGCGGAATCAGTGGTGTATGGAGCCGACGGTAGCCGGCACCAAGTCCACCGGGTTGGCGGAATAGCCCGTGCTGTTTTTATGGTTTCCGGCGGATGTTGCCAAGGCTATGCTGGTCAACGCCGCAATAGCAGACCGGCCGATGGCACGGCAATACATTGCGGCGCTGTCGGGAAAATTCTGATTTGACTTGCCGGCCCTTTCCGTGCTAAAGTTGGGCATTAGCAGAATGAATTGTTCTGGCGGGAGCTTGGGCAAGCCAGGCTGAGAGGGCAACCGGATCCGGCGTTGCCGACCGTCTGTACCTGACCCGGATAATGCCGGCGCAGGAACCGGACGCGCCCCTGGACCGCAACCGCCAGTCCCGCTAACGGCGGTTGTTTTCTATAGCACGGCCGCCAAAGGAGCAGCGCAATGTCCGATGACCTGGTAATTGCGGGAAAGCGGTTCAGTTCCCGGCTGATTGTCGGCACCGGCCGCTATCGCACCAATGAGGAAATGGTGGCGGCGATTGATGCCTCCGGCACCGGGATGGTTACCGTGGCCATCCGCCGCCTTAACCTCGATGACCCCACGGAAAAGACCATCCTGGACTATATCGACTGGACGCGCTACAACATCCTGCCCAACACCGCCGGCTGCGCTACCGTCGAGGAAGCCCTTTTTGTCGCCCGCCTGGGCCGGGAAGTGGCTAAAACCGACTTTGTGAAACTGGAGGTCATTCCCGACCCCAAGTATCTCTTTCCCGACCCGGCGGCTACTTTGGAGGCGGCCAAACTGCTGATTGCCGAGGGCTTTATTGTCCTGCCTTACATCCACGCCGACCCGGTGCTGGCCCGCAAACTGGAGGATGCCGGCTGCGCTACGGTGATGCCATTGGGTTCGGCGATCGGCTCAGGACAGGGCATCCACACCGTCGAGGAAGTGCGGATTATCATTGAGCAGGCCACGGTTCCGGTGGTGGTGGACGCCGGCTTGGCCGTGCCGTCGGATGCGGCCAAAGCCTTGGAAATGGGCGCGGACGCCGTGCTGGTCAACACCGCCATTGCCCAAGCCCAGAACCCGGCGTTGATGGCGGAGGCTTTCCGTATGGGGGTAGAAGCCGGGCGCAAAGCCTATCTCTCCGGGCGGATCCCGGTGCGTTCTTACGCCGCAGCCAGCAGCCCCACCGCCGAAGTGCCGCAGCCGGCAACGGCCGGCAGCTAACCCGTTGTGCGTCCCGCCCTGCCTTATCCCTGCCTTTGTCTGGTAACGGACCGGCGGGTGGCTCGGGATCAGGACGACTTGGCCGACCGGGTAGCCGCCGCCGTAGCCGGGGGGGTGGATGTGGTACAGTTGCGGGAAAAGGATTTGCCCGGCGGGCAACTGTTGAAACTAGCCGCGGCGTTAGAGGAAAGGATTGGCGGCCGCGCCCGGCTGATGGTCAATGAACGGGTGGATGTAGCCGCCGCTTTGCCGGCCGCCGGGGTTCAGCTGGGCGAGGCGGCTTTGCCGGTAGCCGCCGCCCGCCGGCTCTTGGGGCCGGATGCGCTGTTGGGCCGCTCCGTCCATTCCCTGGAGGGGGCCGCGCAAGCCGTGGCGGACGGCGCGGACTTTCTAATTGCTGGTACAATGTACGCCAGCGGCAGCCATCCCGGTGAACCGCCAGCCGGCCCGAAGCTAATCAGTCAAATCGCTGCCGTTACCGCTGTACCGGTCATTGGCATCGGCGGCATTACCGCCGATAATGTGGGGGAAGTGATGCAAGCCGGGGCCTTTGGCGCGGCGGTGATAACCAACATATTGGCGGCTACGGACCCGGAAGGAGCCGCCGCCCGATTGAAAGCAGCGATGCGCGCCGCCCGGGCCTAGTGAGGTTGTTATGGCGGAGACCATTAGCCTAATCGTCAACGGCAAAACCCGGCAAGCCGAAGCCAGCGACTTGGAGTCCTACCTGCTTTCTTTTGGCTTGAACCTGCAATTTCTGGCGGTGGGCTACAACGGCGAAGTTCTGAAAAAAGAGACTTTTCCCCAAGTGCAGCTGCGGGATGGGGATACCCTGGAAATTGTCCGGCCGGTGGGCGGCGGATGACTTTTCCGGCCGCAAATCTGGATTCCCTGCTGCTCGACCTGCTGCGGGCTAACCGGGAAAAGGTCGTCGCTTGGCTGCGGGATGAACCGGGCAGTTGGGGCTTTCTGGCGGGACAAGCGGTTATTATGGTCCGCCGGGAAACCGGCCGCCCCTTGACTGACCCGGAACGGCGGCAGGTCTGGCAGCGGCTCTGGCAACTTTTGTCCCAACTCCGGGCGCAAAGGGATGGGTAACTATGGACACTCCCGAATCCACCCGAATCTGGCACGACATCCACTATCGCCACACCACGCCGGAAAGCCATCCCAAGCTGTGGCGGCCCTTTCTGGAGATTGACCCGCTCAATCCGGGCAACCGTATGGCCGGCCATATTCAGATTGTCGGCGGGGATGAATACGGCGCGCTGGCGATTACCGAGGTCAACGGCCGCCCGGCGCCGCAGTTCATCAAGGTTACGCCCAAGGCCGCCTATCCCTTTCACAAGGGCGGCGATTGGGTGCTGTACGGCGCGGAGGATGTGGCATCCTACCTGAAAATTGACGGCACCAACATTTGCCAGTACGCCTATCAGGATGCGGACGGGCGCCCCTTTACCACTTTCAAGCTGCGGACGCGCCCCTTTATGTCGCCCCACTTTCTCAACCTGCTGGAGCGGGCTTTGGAGCGTTACCCGGGGGCGCAGCAGCGGCAGTTGCAGCCGGGCGAATGTCTGGCTTATGAACTTTACGGCTATGAAAACCGTATGCTTATCCGCTACCCGGAACCCATCGACTTGGCATTGCTCTTTGGCCGGGACGCCGCCGGCAATCTTTTGGCGCCGCACCGGGAACATCCCCACTTTGCCGGCTTGGATTGCCCGATTGCCGAACACCGGGCCATTGCCTTGAGCGGCGATTTGACGGATGCCTACCGCCAACGGCAGCAGGAAATCAGCGCCCGGTTGGTGCGGCTGGAGGATGAATACTTTGAGGGCGAGGAAGGGGAAATGCTCTATGTCCGCTTTGCCGCTGGCGCGCGGACGGAATCCGGCGGCTTTACCCGCCTGATTAAGCTCAAGCCCCCGGAAATTGAGGAAATTCACTGGGCCAGCGACCACGTGCCGCGGGAGGAACTGGTGGTTGTGGCCCGCAATGTCTTTGAGGTCTCCGATGACCCGGAAATTGCCGATATGGTGCAGCTGTTGGCCGAGGAGTGGAGCGATGACCAGATTGGCCGCTCCCTGGATACCATCGAGCGGGTGCTGAACGAAGCCAAGGAACGCCGGGCCTTTCAGGAGGAAGTGCTGGCGGTCTATGGGCAACTTCACGCCCCGGATGCTTTCCGCACGGACCGGGCGGGCGTAATGCGCGCGATGAGTCAGCATTTCCCAAAAACCGTGATGTCCAAAGTCTATTCGGTGCTGGTGGAACGTGGTTACGGTTAGAAAGGCTAACCCCGCTCCCGGTATGGAGCGGGGTTAGCTATTCAATTCCGTTAGGAACACCGGCTACCTATGCAACGGGGAGACGGTCGGCGTGGCGGTTACGCGGCCACTACCGCCGCTTCTAACGAATTGATGGGCGGCAGGTATTCAATCATCAACTCCCAGTGGTCGCCGCCGTCCCGGCTGTAGAAAATCTGACCGCTGGTGGTGCCGAGGTACACGCCGACCGGTTCCAGTGTATCGGTAGCCATCCCTTCCCGCAGGGTGTGCAGGTAGGCGTTTTCCTGCGGCAGTCCCTTGGTCAAAGCCGTCCAGCTTTGTCCCCCGTCCCGGCTGCGGAACACCCGCAACTTGGCGTGGCTGACATAGCGCAGGCCGCCGCCCACATCATCCAGGGTCGCCGTATCCTCCGGCACTACGAACAGGGTATCCGGGTCGTGGCAGTTCAACCCCAGCACAAAGCCGAACCGGGAGGGCAAGTCCCCGGTAATATCCTGCCATTCCCGGCCGCCGTTGTCGCTGCGATAGACGCCGCAGTGGTTCTGCTGATACAGCAAATCTTGGCGCATGGGATGGGACAGCAGTTTATGGGTGCATACGCCCCATTCCGGGTAGCGGTTGCCCGGGTCAAAGTCAGCCCGTACGCCCTTGTTGGCCGGCTGCCAGCTTTCCCCGGCGTCGTCGGTGCGGAAAACTCCCACGGCGGAAATGCCGACCCACATGGTATTGGGCAGACCGGCCGGCGTCTGGATGCTATGCAGGCACAAACCGCCCAAGCCCGGCATCCACCCATCGCGGGTAGGATGTTGGGAAAGGCTGCTTACTTCCTGCCAAGTAACGCCGTCATCCTCGGACTGGAACAGGGCGGCCGGTGCGACGCCGGCGTACAAAGTTCCCGGTTCGGTATCCCGTCCCGGCTCGATGTGCCACAGCCGATTGACCGTCGGCCCGGCACTCTCATCATTGTCCGCGTTGCCGGCAAAGCGGGGCTGGGCTTGCGCCTGTTCCCAACTACCGCCCAAGTCCTGGCTGAACTCCACTTGCGGCCCGAACCACATACTGTTAGTCGCGGCGAAAAGCCGGCCACCGCGGCGCGCATCGTAGGTCAGGTGAAAAACATCGCTGCCGGGACTGTAAGGGCCGTAAATCCGCCAATCCTGGCGGGTGGGGGCGCTGTGCAGGATAAACGCGCCCTTGCGGGTGCCAACCAGCAGCAGCGCATCGCCCCGGCGCGCCGGAACTCCCTCAGCCATAACTGCCTCCTTAACTGCTCAAAGGGCGGTGGAATAATGCCGCCGCCGATTCTAGCAGTTAAGGGGTCAAAATTACCTTGCCTTGGCTGCCCCGATTTGACAGATGTTGCTGCGCCGCCGCCACTTGTGCCATAGGCAGTACTCGGTCGACGACCAGCCGCAGCCGCCCGTCCGCCAGCAGGTCAAAGATTTCGGACATCGCCGCCCGGTGGTCGAGCCGTCCCATGGGGGAGCGGCCCATACTGAACCCGATGACGGTGCGGTTGGCGGCAAAGATTTCCGCCGCCGGCAAAGCGGCCGCCGTTCCCGAGGCGTTGCCATAGGAAATCAGCTTGCCGTACGATGCTACGCAGCGCAGGCTTTTTTCCAGGGTCGGGCCGCCGACACACTCCAACAGCAGCTCCACGCCATTGCCATCGGTCAGCTGCCGCACTTCCTCCTCGAAATCCTGGGCGGCGTAGTTGATGGTTTCATCCGCGCCTAGCGACCGGGCCAAGTCCAGTTTTTCAGTAGTTGACGCCGTGGTGATGACCCGCGCCCCCCACGCCTTGGCTAACTGGATTGCCACGGTGCCGACGCCGGAGGCTCCGGCTTGAATCAGAACGGTATCCCCGGCTTGCAACTGGCCCCGAGTTTTCAACAGGTGATAGGCGGTCAGAAAGACGATGGGCATACCGCCGGCTTGTACCGGGTCGAGGCTTGCCGGGTAGGGAAAGACATAGTTGACGTTTATCGCCACATACTCGGCTTGCCCCTGCGGCCCCATTCCCATCACCCGCTGCCCTACCGAAAGGCCGGTTACGCCCTCGCCCAATTGGGCAATGGTACCGGCGGCTTCCAATCCCAAGGTAGCCGGCAGGTCGGGGCCGGGATAGTTGCCCCGCCGCCGCATAATGTCGGCATAGTTCACCCCGGCGGCGTCCACCTCGATTAAAACCTGGCCCGGCCGCGGCGTCGGTTCCGCCGTATCGGTCCATTGCAGAACTTCCACCCCGCCGAACTGTTCGATCCTGACCGCTTTCATCCGCTCCCTCCGACTTAAATTTGCCGGCTTTTACTCCCGGGCCCGCAATTGGCTGGCTTCCAGTACCTCCGGATTGATTACCCGCACCGGCTCCCCGGCGGCGTAAGCACGGATGTCCTCAATGGCGCCGGCGTAGAAAGCGCGGTAGCCTTCCTCGGTAACATAGCCCAGGTGCGGCGACAGGATGGTGTTTTCCATTTGCAGGAAGGGATGGTCGAGGGGCAGCGGTTCCACATCAAAGGTATCGAGAGCGGCCCCGGCAATGCGCCCCTGCTGCAACGCCGCAATCAACGCCCCTTCGTCAACAATCGGCCCCCGGGAAATGTTGACCAGGTAGGCGGAGGGTTTCATCAACTCGATTTCCCGCGCTCCCACCAAGCCCCGGGTGCGGTCGCTGAGCCGCAGATGTACCGATACGATGTCCGCTTCCCGAAACAGGGTATCCTTGTCCACCAGAGTGGCCTGACATTCCGCCGCCCGGGCCGCCGTCAGGTTCTGGCTCCAAGCGATTACCCGCAGATCAAAGGCATTGCCCACCCGCGCCATCAAGCCGCCGATATGCCCCAAGCCAATCAAGCCCAGAGTCTTGCCTTTCAACCCGACGCCGACGGTGGTCTGCCAACGGCCGGCCCGGGTCAGCCAATCCTCTTGGGGGATTTTCCGCAGCAGGCCGATAATCAGCCCCCAAGTCAGTTCGGTAGGCCCTTCTCCGGCGCCACCGGTGCCGCAGACCACGATGCCCAACTCGGTAGCGGCGGCGGTGTCAAAAGATGCGTTACGCGCCCCGGTGGTTATCAGCAAGCGCAGCTCCGGCAGCTGCTCCAGTACGGAACGGGGAAAGGGCGTCCGTTCCCGCATCCCGACTACCGCTTGAAAGTCCTTCAGCCGGGACACCAGGTCATCCGCATCGGCCAAGTGGTCGTTGAATATGGTCAACTCGGCACCGGCCGGCAGGGCGGCCCAGTCGGCCATCCGCCCGGCTACTTCCTGGTAGTCATCGAGTACGGCGATTTTCACGATAGTTGCTCCTGCCGGGGGTAGCGTTGCCCGGGTCATTAGGATTGCGGGGGGAGTTGCTGCGGGGCTGCGGCCGCGGCCCCCGTCCGTTGGCATTTAACCGGGGATTGCCCGGTCGGGGAGTTGCTGGCGGCCGCTCCGGTTCGGCCGGCTTGATACTTTCAATCCATTCCTCGAGGTTAAACCCGGTGTGCTGCATGGCCGCCAGGAAAACATTGGCGGCGGCTTTGGCATCCTCCAAGGCGTGGTGATGGCGGAAGGGATAGCCAATTTTGCGGCAAAGGTTAGCCAGGTTGTAACCGCGATGCCCCACTTCCGGCCAGGTATGGCGGGCTAACAAGGCGGAATCGAGCCAAATCCAGTTTTCGGGCAAGGATAGTTTCCACCGTTCGGCGGCTTGCTGCAAACTTACCCGGTCAAAGGGGGTATGGGAGACCAGCACCGGTGAATTGGCGCGGCGGATAAAGCGGACAATCTCCGGCAGCACTTCGGGAAATTGCCTTTTCCCCTGCACATCCCGCGGCGTGAGGTGGTGGATGGCAATGTTTTTCGGTTCAAATTCGGCGGACGGGTCAACCAGGGAATACCATTGGGACTGGAGCTTGTTCCCGGAATAGGTTGCCAAGCCGATGGCGCAGATAGTGGATTGGTCGCGGTTGGCCGTCTCCACATCGATGGCGGTAAAGGTGGCCCCGCCGGGTCGCTCAGCGGGCAGGGCATTACCGCAGTCCGGGCAGCGGCGGAAGCCGGGTCTTACTTGTCGGTTGCAGTTAGCGCATAGCATGGCAATTGCTCCTTAGCCCATCCTGATGTATTCGCCTCTATTCTATCGGAAAGCCGGGGCCACTTCTTTGGCCAGAATTTCCAGACTTCGCATTACCTTGTCCGGGGGAATCAGCCGGCCGGGGTTAAGCTCGGCGATAAAACCGTTCAACCCCAACTCCCCTTGCAGGTAGGCAATGCGCTCGGTAAGAGTAGCAGCGGAGCCGAAAGCTACCTTGGTTTCCAGCATTTTCTCAAAGGTCAGTCCGTCCAGTTGCTCGGCCCGGGCTTGCCGCCCCACTGCCGGATTGCCGGCGGAGGCCCGGTACAGCTCCCCCATCTGACTGAAATAGGCCGCAATGCTTTCCTGCGGCTCCGCCATCGCCGCCTGCTCCGTTTCCCCGGCATAGGTAGCCACCCGCAGGGAAACATTGCCATCGCCCGGATGTCCGGCCGCTTGCCAGGCCCGCCGGTACTCCTTGATGCACGCGCTCAATTCTGGCACATCCATCGCCCGCAAGCCGACAAAGATGGGCATACCCCGCTGCCCCATCCGGGGAAAGGTATCCTCAGTAGTGGCGGCAACGCGCAACGGCGGATGCGGCAAGGTGTAAGGTTGGGGAGCGACATGGGCATTCTCAAACTGAAAATACTCGCCGTGATAGGAAAAGGGTTCACCCTTCCACGCTTCCAGCACAATATCCAAGGCTTCCTCAAAGCGGCCGCGGCTTTCCTCATAAGGAACGCCATAGACGGTATAGGCCCGGGGAAAGGCGCTGCGTCCGATGCCAAAGTCAAAGCGGCCCTCGGCTATCTGGTCCACTGTCGCCATTTCCTCGGCGATACGCAGGGGGTTTTGCAGGGGCAGCACCGATACCGCCGTGCCGACCCGCAGGCGTTTTGTGCGGGTAGCTACGGAGGCGGCAATCACCGCCGGCGCTGACAGGACGGAGCGGGTTGGCGCAAAGTGAATTTCCGACAGCCATGCCTCATCCAGTCCCCACGCCTCGGCGGCATCCACCAAGGCAAAGCCTTCCTGAAAGGCTTCGGCGTAACTCCCAGCGTCCCGCCGCTCGAACTGCGAAAAAATCCCGAACTCCATAAAACCACCTGCCGGCCGCCGCCGGGCTTGAAAATAATTCCGCAGCAAGTTAAGCACATCAGCCCTATGGGGTCAAGTTACCATAAGGAAATTGGCATTTACACCCTTGCCGCCCAATGCTACCATTACCCGGTGAAAAAGTCAGGGCAAGGAATTGCCGGAGGTGGGGAATGAACTCCCGGGAGTATGACATCGTAATTGTTGGCGGCGGGATTATCGGCTTGTCCACGGCGATGCAGTTGAGCCGCCGCTTTCCCCAGTGCGCCGTAGCCGTGCTGGAAAAAGAGCAGGAGTTGGCCCAACATCAGACCGGCCACAACAGCGGCGTCATCCACTCCGGCATTTACTACCGGCCCGGCTCCCAAAAGTCCCAATTCTGCGTTGGCGGCGCTCAAGCGTTGATGCAGTTCTGCGACCGCAACGAAATCGAGTACGAGCAGTGCGGCAAAACCATCGTCGCTACCGACGAATCGGAGTTGGGGCGGCTGGAAAACCTGTACGAGCGGGGCGTGGCTAACGGCGTACCGGGATTGGAAATCATTGGCCCGGAACGGCTGCGGGAAATTGAGCCGTACACGGCAGGGGTTAAAGCCCTGTGGTCGCCGGCCACCGGCATTATTGATTATGTTAAGGTAACTTCAGCCTACGCCGCCCGCTTTCAGGAAAATGGCGGCGACATCTACAACGATGCGGCGGTGCAGGATATTAACGGCGTTTCCGGCGCTATCACAGTGGAGACCGTACGGGGAACCCTGCGGGCTAAACACCTGATTAACTGCGCCGGCTTGTACGCTGACCGGGTAGCCCGGATGATGGGCGAGGCGACCGGGGTTCGCATTATCCCGTTCCGGGGGGAATACTACACCCTGCGCCCGGAAAGTCAGCATCTGGTTAAGGGATTGATTTACCCGGTGCCGGATCCGCGCTTTCCGTTCCTGGGCGTCCACTACACCCGCAACATTCACGGCTACGTGGAAGCCGGGCCTAACGCGGTATTGGCTTTTGCCCGGGAGGGCTACCGCAAAAGCAATGTGGACTTGGGCGAGGCGTTAGGCACTTTTACCTACCCCGGTTTCTGGAAAATGACCGCCCGGCACTGGCGTACCGGGGTCGCGGAAATGCGCCGTTCCTACAGCAAGTCGGTTTTTGTCCACGACCTGCAAAAGCTGATCCCGGAGATTAAGGATACGGATTTGGCATCGGGCGGGGCCGGCGTCCGCGCCCAAGCCGTTGCCGCTGACGGCGCATTGCTCGACGATTTTTCCATCCTGCGGGGGCGGCAAGCCATCCATGTCTTGAACGCCCCTTCGCCCGGGGCTACTTCCTCCCTGGCCATCGGCGGCTATATCGTTGACCTGGCGGCGGAGTCCTTTGGTTTGGATGCCTGATTTACCACGCGCAAATTGGCAATTGCCCGCCGCCCATCCGGTTGTCTCCCGGGGCGGGCTATCGGTTATAATTGGTTAAGTCGGTTATTTGACCCGGACGGCGCAAAGGCAGCACAAGGTGGAACGGGACATCGACCTGGGCAGTTGGCAGTTTACCGAGGAAAGGATACGGCAATACTTGGCCGCCGTTGGCGATTCCCCGGAACTGTATTTACAGCACGGCTTGACGCCGCCGCTGGCTCTATCGGCTTATGCCTTGGGCGCATTGCTGGAAAAGCTGAACCTGCCGCCGGGAACGGTGCACAGCTTGCAGGAAATGGAAGTTGCCGGGCCGGTGGCTATCGGGCAGGAAATCAGCGGCCGCGCCGTGCTGGAACGGCCCCGCCAACGGGCCGGGTTGCAGTTCACCACCGTAACCTACACCCTGCGCGATGGCCGCGGGGCCACGGTACAGACCGGCAAAACTACCGTGCTGACGCCGGCCGGGGCTGATATTCCTGGCGCGGCCGGCAACGAATAAGATTGTCCAGGAAAATCCCGGTAGCCAATGACGGAAGCAGCGCAAAACCTAGACGCCTTGCCGGTAGTTGCCGAGACGATTACTCAGCAACGGCTGAATGCCTATTCCGCCGCCGCCGGGGATTTTAACCCGTTGCATTGGGACGCCGAGTTTGCGGCTGGAACTCAATTCGGCGGCATTATCGCCCACGGTATGCTGACCCTGGCCTTTATTGCCCGGAGTATGACCGCCGCCTACGGGCGGGACTGGCTGGAAACCGGCAGTCTCAAGGTGCGGTTCAAGGGGGCGGCTTACTTGGGCGACCGGGTGGAAAGCCGTTGCCGGGTAACTAAAGCGGAGCAATTGCCCGGCTATCAACGGGTAACTTGCGCCGTGACGGTAGTCAACAGCGACTCCGGCCAGGAACTGGTGACCGGCACGGCTACCGTCAAGACCGGCCGCGCCGCTATTCAGCAAACTGCATAGGGCCGCCGCCGCTTGCCGGCGGCGCCCGGTTAAGGAAAGTTGACCTATGGATAACAAGACAACGCCGGCCCCCGTCCGGGTGGCGGTGGATGCTATGGGCGGCGATTACGCCCCCGGCGAAATCGTCAAAGGCGCGGTGGCCGCCGCCCGGGAGCGGTCGGACATTGAGCTGCTGCTGGTGGGCGATCCGGACGCCGTGGAGCGGGAACTGGCCGCTGGCGACTGCAACGGCGCGTCGGTTTCGGTAATCCCCTCCGCCGGCAAAATCGGCGATGACGAACATCCAATGCACGCCTTCCGGCAAAAGCCCAACGCCTCGATTATTGTTGGCGCAAAACTACTGAAAGGCGGGAAAGCCGATGTGCTGGTTTCCCTGGGTTCCACCGGGGCGTCAATGGCGGTCTCCGCCATAGTGTTAGGGTTGATGGACGGCTTGGAGCGGCCCTGCATCGGCGGCCATTTTTTGGGGTTGGCGCCGCGCACTGTGGTTATGGATTTGGGCAGCAATGTGGACTGCCGCCCGGCGCAGTTGGTCAGCTTTGCCGCCTTGGGCGCGGTCTTTGCCGACCAGTTCCTGGGCATTGCCAACCCCCGGATTGCCTTGCTCAGCGTGGGCGCCGAGAAATCCAAAGGCAATCGGCAAGTGCAGGAAACTTACCAACTGCTGGCGAAAAGCCATCTGAACTTTGTCGGCAACGTCGAGGGAATGGATTTCTTTACCGACAAGGCCGATGTCATCATTTGCGACGGCTTTGTGGGCAACATCCTGATTAAGTTCACCGAGGGAATGGGCAGCGCTTTGGGCGGCTACCTGACCCAACAATTGGCGGCGCAAATGCCCCCAGCCGAGCTGAGCCGGGCACTGTCGGAACTATGGGAGACGATGAACCGGCCGCGGACGATGGGCGGGCCGTTGTTCGGCGTGAACGGCGCGGTGATTGTGGGGCATGGCTCCTCAAAAGCCGCCGGCGTAACTGGAGCCATCAATACCGCCGTGGAGTATTTCCGCTTGGGCTTGCTGGACCGGATGCGGGCCGAAGTGTCGGAAATTCACCGCCGGGGTTTGGCGGAGTCCCGGGACTGATGGCCGCCCCTTTGGACGGACAAGTTGCCCTGGTTACTGGAGCGTCCCGGGGTATTGGCGCGGTCATCGCCCAACGACTGGCCCGGGACGGGGCTAAAGTAGCCGTCAACTACCAGGCATCGGCGGCGGCGGCGGCCCAAGTAGTTGCGGACATCAACGCCGCCGGCGGGCAAGCCGTCAGCCTGGCCGGGGATGTTTCCCAAGAGGCGGAAGCTCAGTCCTTGGTCAAGCAGACGCTGGAGCAGTGGGGCCGCATTGACATTCTGGTCAACAATGCCGGCATTACCCGCGACCGGCTGCTGCTGCGGATGACGCCCCAGGATTGGGATGAAGTGCTGCAAGTCAACCTGCGTGGGGCTTTCCTTTGCACCAAGTTTGTAATGCCGCAGCTGATCCGGCAGCGCAGTGGGCGGATTGTCAACATATCCTCGGTAATCGGCTTGAGCGGCAATCCGGGGCAAGCCAACTACGCCGCCGCCAAAGCCGGGCTGATTGGTTTCACCAAAGCCACAGCCCGGGAAGTGGCCTCCCGCAACATCACCGTCAATGCCTTGGCCCCCGGCTTTATCGACAGCGGCGGGATGGTAGCGGAAATGTCTGAGGAGGCCCGACGGCAGGTACTGACCCGCATCCCGATGGAGCGGTTCGGCAGCGCCGCGGATGTAGCGGCCGCGGTAGCCTTCCTCTGCGGCCCCGGCGCCGGCTACATCACGGCGCAGGTGATTACGGTTGATGGGGGGATGCTGGGGTAGGGGGCGGTTGCTATGGGATGGTCAGGTTACACGCTGCAGCTACCGGCTTATAAGCCTCGGCAAACCCGACCGGGTGCCATATTGCGGTTATAGATTCCGCAAAATCCCGGCGCAACCTTAGAGTTATCTTGTCCGCCCGGCGCAAGTCCGTCAAGAGTGATTCGTTATCCAACTCATGGCTAATCGGCAGTATGGTCGCTTCGTCTCTCCCAAGCCAATAAGTGGTTTTAGCCGCTTCTCCGTTAACGCGCCAATCCACTTCCATAGGGCCGGACCCTACGTAAGCATCCCATAGTACAATCATCCCAATTCCGACACTTACACCAGGGAATTGCCGACACCCGACGCTAAGCCGGGGTTCATCATACGGAAAATCCAGGGTGCTCTCCGTAGCTTGCAGTTGAATCGTGAGGAAAGCTCCGTCATCGATAGGGTCCTTCCAATTCTCTGAAGTCCAGTTCCCGGTATCGGGAGACGGCGTGGGCGTGGGAACCGGCGTAGCGGTAGCGACAGGGGTATTAGTAGGGGCAGGAGTCGGGATGGCCGCCGTGGCGCAGGCAACCGCCAGCGTCAGCAGTGCAAGGGCCGCAATCAAGGCCAGGATACGAGCTTTCGGGAAAAGTTGGAGCATCAAAGAACCCCCTTGTAGTGGCGCAGGATAAGGCACTTGCTACGGTCACCTAGGCCCTGGCGTGAGCTGACAAGGGGGCAAGGGAATGCCATCCTTTGCCCCCTAGGGCCTGTTGACAAACCCGTTTCTCCTGATTAGATTACCAGCAACTTAATCAGGAGGGAATAGCTTGGCGCGTAAGATGTTATCCGACCGGCAGTGGGCGCGGCTGGAGCCGGCTTTGCGGGGCGACCCCAAGAAAGGCGGCCGGCCACCGCTGCAAGCAAATCGGAACACGGTTGAGGGCATCCTGTGGATTGCCCGCACTGGAGCTCCTTGGCGCGACTTGCCCCCGGAGTTTGGGAAATGGAACTCGGTGTATCAACGGTTCCGCCGCTGGACTAAAGCCGGCGTCTTTGAGCAGCTGTTCAACAGCTTGGCCGGCGAGCTTCAGTTGGACACCGTAATGGTGGATGGGACTTTTGTCAAAGGGCATCAGCACGGGACTGGCGCCCCAAAAGGGGACGCTCCCGCGACCAATCCCGGTTGGCCCAAGCCATCGGGCGGAGTCGCGGCGGGCTGAATACCAAGGTGGTGGCCTTGGCCGACGCTATGGGGCGACTGGTCAAGTTTGTCCTGCGCCCGGGCAATGCGGCGGAATGCGTGGTGCTGCCAGATTTGATTGGTGCGGTTGCCACCCAAGAACTGATTGCCGACAAAGCCTATGATACGGACCTGATCCGTAGCTGGTTGGCCGCGGCGGACATCCGGCCGGTGATACCTTCCCGGGCCCGGCGGCGACCGCCGGCTTGGCCCGACCCGGCGGTATATGGGTTGCGTCATTTGATTGAAAACCGCTTTGCGGCCCTCAAGGAGTATCGGGGAATTGCGACGCGCTACTGCAAGTTGGGCGAAATGTACGCGGCAACCCTTTGCTTGGTGGCCACGGTAGTAGCAATGCGGGAAAAGGAAACCGGCCAGAACCCCGGGGGCTGGCCGGCGGTCAATCGCCAGCTGGCACTTTAAGGTTTGTCAACAGGCCCTAGCTCACCCGCCAAGGGGGAGCCAGCACCCAAGGGACCGTAGCAACATTAGAATAGCGATTTAGCGGGGCGGTGTCAAACCGTTATTCCCGGCTATACACTCCGCCCCTTTTCTGCTATCCTGTGTCTGACACCCAACCCGGCCCACTGGCACCAGCCTTTGATCCAAGCAGGCAGTTTGATGAACCCGGCAGCCAAAATAGAATCCGTCCGCATCCGCGGCTTCCGGTCGCTGGCAGATGTGGAGTTTGTTGATCTGCCCAACTCCACGGTGCTGATTGGGGATAATGGTTCCGGCAAATCCAACTTCCTGCGCTTTCTGGAGATGACGCAGCAAATGTTGCGCTACCGGCGGCTGGGCGATTTTGTAGCGCGGCACGGCGGGGCTGATGACCAGTTGTTTGGCGGCAGCGGGCAAACACCGCAACTTGCTGCCAAAATTGAGGGAAAAACGGAGCAAGGTCAGTATGGCTATCGTTTCGCCCTTAACTACGCTCTCCCGGATAGCCTCATTTTCACCGGAGAGGAGTTTATCTATAGCCGGGCTGACGGCAATGCTGAGGAAAGTTGGCAAGGGGACGGTTGGGGCAAAGAAAGCGAAGTAGCACAGTTGGCGGGCAGTAAAAGCCAATGCAGCCCGGCCAACAAGTCTGCGTATCTGGCGGCGGCGGATTTGGTGAGATTGCTGGGCGGTTGCGTCTTTTATCAGTTCCACAATACCGACGACCACTCCGACTTTAAGAAAAGGGCGGACATTACCGACAGCGACCGGCTTTATCCCAACGGCGGCAACTTGGCGGCGGTGTTGTGCCGGCTGGAAAGGGAGGATGGGCAGCGGTATTACTACATCTGCCGTCAAATCCAGCGGGTATTGCCAACCTTTGACCGCTTTGACTTGGTAGAAAGCTACGGCAAAGTTCTGTTGCGCTGGAAACCCGTTGGCACAGATAAGACCATCGGCCCGCACCTGACCTCTGACGGCTCGTTGCGCTTTTTTGCCTTGGTAACTTTGCTCAACCTGCCGGAGGAGATGCTGCCTTCCATAATCATACTGGACGAGCCGGAACTGGGCTTGCACCCGGCAGCCATTCACTTGCTAGGCGGGATGATAAGGTCTCTATCCGTGGAAAGGCAGGTTATCCTAGCCACCCAATCCCCGTTGCTGGTGGACTCCTTCGACTTGAACCAAATCTACGCTCTGGACTTGAAAGACGGTCAGACCAAAGTCCACAAGCTCAGTTCGGAGGGATACGAACACTGGCTGGAGGAATATAACACCGGCGATTTATGGGAGATGAACCTTTTGGGAGGGAGCCCGTGGACCGTCTTGCCCTAGTTGTAGAAGGTTCTACTGAGGCCGAATTCGTCAAACAAGTCTTGGCTCCCTACTTGTTGTCCAAGTCGGTATTGGCGGCGGTTGTTTTCTTGAATGGCCGCATATCGGTAACTCGGTTGGGCGATCGTATGGCAGACCTTTACCCGAACTTTGACCGGGTTACTTCCTTGGTTGACTTTTACGGTTTTCAGGATAAGGGTGACCTGACTCCGGTTGAGTTAGAGCGGCAAGTAATGGAACGGGTGAAGTCCCTGACTAGTTTTGACTTGGATGAGTCCCGGGTAATTCCCTACATCCAGCAATATGAGTTTGAGGGCTTGTTGTTTTCCGATGCGAGGGCCTTTAATACGCTACCGGGTGTAACCGCCAGCTCCGTTGCCCGGTTGACCGCAGTACGCGCCGCCTTTGACAACCCGGAGGAAATCAACGACAGTAGCAGCACGGCGCCCAGTAAGCGTATCACCAGAGCAATTCCCAGATATGACAAAGTGAGGGATGGCCCACCAGTGGCATTAGCCATCGGTTTGGCTGTCATCCGGCAGGAATGCCCCCGGTTCAGTCAATGGGTCGAGCGACTGGAGTCCTTGGGCTGATGCCCGCCGTTTATCAATGTCACTAAATCCTACCCCGGGAGTTATACCTATGCCCAACGCCGTCCTGGTCATCGCTATGGTGCGCGGGTTCCTGGAGCCGGGGCATAACCTTTCACCCTTTGCCCGCCGCCAATTGAATCCCCGCCCTCAGTGTGCTACCCTTGATTCACTATGATTAGTACCGTTCCCAACCCCCGCAAGGTCGTCGTAGCGATGAGCGGCGGCGTCGATTCCTCAGTAGCGGCTCTGCTGTTGCAGCGGCAGGGCTATGACGCGGTCGGCGTTACGATGAAACTCTACAGCCTTGATGATGCCGACTTGCCCGACTACTACCGAGGCTGCTGCACCGTGGACGATGTCGAGGATGCCCGCGCCGTCTGCCGGCGGCTGGATATTCCCCACTATGTCCTCAATGTGCAGCGGGAGTTTCAGGAGTATGTCATCGACTACTTTTGCCGGGAGTATCAGCAGGGGCGCACTCCCCATCCCTGCATCGCCTGCAACGACAAGATAAAGTTCAACTTTTTAGCGACCCGCGCTGCCATCCTCGACGCCGCCTATGTCGCCACCGGCCACTACGCCCGCATAGTCCCCGGCCCCGATGGCTTGACCCTCCAACGGGGCGTGGACACCGCCAAAGACCAGTCCTATGTCCTGTTCGGAATGGGGCAAGAGGAATTGCGCCGCACTCTGCTGCCGGTCGGCGGCTACTCCAAAGCTGCCATCCGCCAACTGGCTCAGGACGCCGCCTTTCCCAACGCCGCCAAAGCTGACAGCCAGGATATTTGCTTCATCCCCTTTGGCGATTACAAAGCCTTTCTCGCGGAACGGGTCGCCACCACTGCCGGGGAAATCGTGGATACCGCCGGCCGCATTCTGGGGCCGCATCAGGGCATCGAGTTCTTTACCGTCGGCCAGCGGCGCGGCTTGGGCGTAACCGGCCCGGAGCCGTTGTATGTGCTGCGCTTGGAATCGGAAACTAACCGGGTAGTAGTCGGCCCGGAATCGGCTTTGTATCAGAACAAAATGACCGTTTCCCGGGTCAACTATATATCCGGGGCGGCCCCGGCCGGGCCGACGCCGGTCGCCGTGAAAATCCGCTACCAGGGCGCCGCCGCTCCGGCCGTGCTGCATCCCCGGCAAGACTGCGCTGATGCCCTGGTCTGCTTCGACCAGCCGCAGCGGGCCATCACTCCGGGGCAGGCCGCTGTCTTTTATCAGGACGACACGGTGCTGGGCGGCGGCTTTATTGACGCCGGCCCGCCGCCGGCCGGGGACTAATCCCTGATGCCGGACTGGTCTCGGGAACGGCAGTTGTACCGGCAAGGCGTCTCCCCGGTGGCTGGCGTGGACGAAGCCGGCCGCGGCCCCCTGGCCGGCCCGGTAGTGGCGGCGGCGGTAATCCTCCCTCCTGACCTGACCGGCAATGAACCCTGGCTTTCCAGCCTTGATGACAGCAAGCGGCTCTCCCCCAAGCAGCGGGAGTTGGCTTTGCCCCTCATTGAACAGTACGCCCTAGCCGTAGCGATAGCCCAGGAATCCCCGGCGGAAATTGACCGCATCGGCATTGGCCGGGCAGTATTGCAGGCAATGCTGCGGGCAGTGGCTAGTCTTTCTGTTAAGCCGCAGCATTTGCTTTTCGACTACATTCCTCTCAAGGAATGTCCCTATCCCTTTGACGCCTTGGTTAAGGGCGACCGCCGCAGCTATTCCATCGCCGCCGCCTCGATAGTTGCTAAAGTCTCCCGCGACCGCATTATGGCCCAAGCCGAAACCTGCTATCCCGGCTATGCCTTTGCCCGGCACAAGGGTTACGCCACCGCCCAGCATCGGGCCAAGCTGCAAGAATTAGGCCCCTGCCCGCTGCACCGCCGCTCCTTTGCCCCGGTGCGGCAGGCGGCGCTGCTCCGCGCCGGGGATTAAGATGTCCACCGCCCGCGTCCGCTTGGGGCGGCAGGGGGAAAAGTTGGCTCGCCGCCATCTCGAACAGGCTGGCTACCGTATCCTCGACGCCAACTATCGCTGCCCTTGGGGGGAGATTGACCTGGTAGCCCAGGATGGGGCGGAACTGGTCTTTGTCGAAGTGCGAACCCGCCGCGCTGCCGAATATGGCACGCCGCAGGAATCCATCACGGCGGAAAAGCGGCAACATCTGCAAGCGGCGGCTCTGGACTACCTGCAAAAGCGCCGCCCGGAACCGGCCCAATCGGAAATCCCCTGGCGCATTGACCTGATTAGCGTCCGACTCGACCGCAACGCCGCCCCCAACCAGCCGCCGCTGCTGGAACACCTGAAATATGCCGTAGAGGGGTAAGCCGGCCGCCTACCTCAACCGTCCGTTGCCGTTATTCGCTAACTGCTATCCCAGATGACACGGCAATGACGGTTGCGGAATGGGGATTTAGCGGGTGCGCCCGGCCCGGGCGGCGGCAAGGTGAAAGGGTATGGAGAACGGCAGGGACGTCTCCCTGCCGTTCTTACAATGGGGGGAACCTCGACGCCCCGAACTGCCGGGAGGAAGCTCGGGACACCTAGGGATGTCTAATGTGAAGTTTAGGCGGCAGCGGCGGGTTTGTCAAGGGGGTTGAGGCGGCTCCGTTCTGTTGTGGGGTACGGGCTTTTCAATGTACGATTTTCCCGTACAGTGCATATCCTGATGTGAACTTTGTACCCCAAAGCAAACGGTTCTGGGCAATCGGACAGGGATACCCGCCCCCCTCCCCTACACCACCCCCTCCCTTTCCAGCAAAGCCAATTCCTCATCAGCAACGCCGCCGATGCCGCACAGGATTTCCCGGTTGTGTTCCCCCAACAGCGGAGGGGCAGCGGCCGGGGTGTCCGGGGATTCGGTGAGGCGGATGGGGTTGTTGACGGTTCGGAAAGAGCCGCCCAAGGAGTCGCCGCTGTCCACGAACATTTTGCGGGCCGCCAAGTGCGGGCAGTTATCCAAATCGGCAGCGTCTTGCACAATGCCCATCGAAAAGCCCAGTTCAATCAGCTTTTGGGCGATTTCCAGCTTTGGGATGTGCTGCGACCACTCCTCGATAGCCGGCACGATATGGTCAAAGTAGAACTGGCCGCTGATGCCCTCGCCCAGATAGCGGCGGTCGGCAATCAAATCCTCCCGGCCGACGAGCCGCCACAAGCCTTCCCACTTGCCGCCGCCCCCGCCGGAGCCGGCCAGCACCGCGTAGCCATCCTTGGCTTTCAGGGCCAGTTGCGCGGTAATCATATTCTCCCGGGCCCGGGTAGTAACCTGGCCGGTGGCTTGGTAAAAGGGCATAATGCTGGTCGTATGGGCTACCATACAATCGTACATTGCCATATCCAAGTGCTGGCCGCGCCCGGTTTTGCGGCGCTGTTCCAAAGCCAGCATAATGCCCAGAGCGGTCCAGACGCCGGGGACGGAATCGCCGATGTTGTCGCCCACCATTTGCGGTGGGCCGTCCGGGGCGCCGGTAATTTCCATCCAGCCGCCCATACCCTGGACGCAGGGATTGTTAGCCGGCCAGTCGGAATAGGGGCCGCGCAAGCCGTCGCTGTCGCCAAAGCCGGTGATGCTGGCGTAAATCAGCCCCGGGTTCAGTTGCCGCAAATGGTCAAAGCCCAGGTTCAACCGTTGCAGCGCGCCCGGCCCCCAGTTATCCAGCAGCACATCCGACGCCTTGACCAGGTTCTCAAAGATTTCCTTGCCCCGCGGCTGCCGCAAATCCAAGGTAACGCTTTTCTTGTTGCGGTTAATCGCCAAGAAACGGGCACTGACCCGGCGGCCGTCCTCGGATTGGACAAAGGGGTCGTTGAGCCGCGCCCTTTCGCCTACCTTGGTGCGCTCGATTTTGATGACTTCGGCGCCCATATCGGCCAGCAGCATCGCGCAGAAGGGGCCGGCCACAATATGGGTCGCATCCAGCACCCGTAGCCCATCCAGCGGCCGGGGGCTAGTATCAGTTTCGGCAATCATCAGGCAACCTCCCCCAATAGCGGTTTCAAGGAATAATATAATGCAATTTTCGGGGGATGACAAATGACAGCCGTAGCCTTTCAGCCCCGGTAGAGGCAGTAGCGGGTGAACCACCGGGCGGAGCCGCCCCCGGGTTATTGCCCCTATGAAAGGGAATCAGCGGGATGTCCGAATCGGGACAGCGGTGATTCGGAAAGCCGATGGCACTAAGGATTGGGCCGGCCGGTCGGCGGGTCAGGATTGGGTCGGTTTGTGGGCGACGATTTTGACGCTGGCGACATTCATCGGGACGCCTTCGTCGTCGAAGCGGAGGTTTTCGTCGGTGGTGGCGACATTGACGAAGCCGGCCCGGTGGAGGCGGTTGAGATAGACGGCTTTGTCCTCGGCGCCGCCGATGCACTCGACCCACGCTTGTCCATCGGTGCGGGCCGGCCCGTCCGGGGTGAGGGCGACCATATCGGAGAGGTGCATTCGGCCGCCGGGGGAGAGGACGCGGTAAGCCTCGCTGAAAACGGCATCCTTGTCCGGGGAGAGGCAGATGACGCAGTTGGAGATGACCACATCGACGCTGGCATCGGGTAGGGGGATGTTTTCCATTTCGCCTTGGACAAACGCGACATTGGTCAAGCCGGTAGCCGCCAGGTTTTTGCGGGCCAGGTCGAGCATATCGGGGGTCATATCGAGGCCGGTGACCGAGCCGGCGGGGCCGACTTGCTGGGCGGCGAGGAAGCAGTCAATACCGCCGCCGGAGCCGAGGTCGAGGACGCGCTCGCCGGCGGAAAGGCCGGCCAAGGCGGTGGGATTGCCGCAACCGGCGGAGGCGGCGATGGCATCGGCGGGCAAGCCGTCGACCTGGCCTTGGGTGTAGAGGCGAAGGGCGCGGTCGGCGTCGGCGGGGCTGCAACAGCCGGGGTCGGACGCGCAGCCAGCGGCGGCATTAGCGGCGGGAGTGGGGGAGAGTTCGATGACATCGCGGGCCCGGGCGCCGTAGCGTTCCTGAACGATGCGTTTGATTTCATCCTGGTTGGGGGTGGCAGTGGGCATTGATTTTCCTCCGGGTTTTTGATGGGGGATTGGGGTTAAGAGTTGGGGCGCGGCGGCCTAGCCGCTACCAGTCGGTCGGAGCAAGCGCGAACCGATAAAACTGCCGGCCATGAGAATGGCGCCATACGAACAATTCTGGATTTGCGTCTCCAGTAGTATAACAGAAAGGGTACAAGGTTAGTCAACCGGTTTTGGTTTGTTGTGATAGAATGGGGCAAGCAGTCCGGGATAAAGCGATAAGGCAAGGGGGTATGACGATGATTGACCAGGTGGAGTTGATGCGGGTGGTGGATCAGTTTCGGGGGGATGGGGTAGTGGTGCCGGCGATGCGGGCCAATGTCGGGTGGGCCGAGGTGTCCAACAATGTTACCCGGGATGTGCCGGCCAGCGGCGCAATGGGCAAGACTTCGTCCTTTGCCCTGGGGGTAGCCTTGGCGCGGCCGGAGGAGCGGGTCATCCTGTTTGATGGGGACGGGAGCCTGCTGATGAACCTGGGGGCGTTGGTGACGATTGCCAACAAGGCCCCGACGAACCTGTATCACTTTGTGATGGACAACGGCGTTTATGCCACCACCGGTGGGCAGGAAGTGCCGGGAGCCGAGGAGACGGACTACGCCGGCTTGGGGCAGTCGGCGGGCTATGCCCACAGCTATTCCTTTGACAATCTGGAGGATTTTGCCACCCAAGCGGAGCAGATTTTCAGCGAGGCGGGGCCGACGCTGATTGCGGTTAAGACTGTGCCGAACATCCGCTACCCGGAGGAACGGGCGGCGCGCAGCGGGGCGGCCGCCCGGCGTACGCCGCAGGCGGTCGAGGAGTTGATGACGGAGTGGGGACTGCGGTAGAAGTATGACGCTTTACCAGGTCGGGGCAACGCCAAGGGTTGCCCCGACCTTCGGAAAGGCATTGACGGGAACGCGGCCCGGATTCCCGTTGGCACGGGAATTATGGTTGCAACTATACGCCGGGCTGACGGCAGGAACAGACAGCGGGGGTTAGCGTTATGCGGATAAGCGGTTTTAATACGCGGGTGGTTCGGGTGCCGGCGGAGAATCCGTTGGTGGAGGGGGTGCCGGTGGGGCCGGGGACGCGGGATTTTGTCATTCTGGAAATGGACACCGACGCGGGGATACAGGGGATTGGCTATTCCTTTATCCCCGGAATGGTGGGCAATCCGCTGTTCACGGCGTTGAAAGTTACGGTGGACGCGATGGCGGAATTGCTTATCGGCGATGACCCCATCCCGGTGGAGGCAGTGGTCGATAAGCTGAAGCGGCGCACCGGCACCATCGGGCCGGGGCTGTTCAACTTTGCCCTGGCCGGCATTGACCTGGCGTTGTGGGACATCAAGGGCAAGGCGGCCGGCGTGCCGGTGGCGACGCTGCTGGGCGGCTATCGGGACCGGGTGCCGACTTACGCCAGTGGGCAGCTGGGGCGGGAGCGGAATCTGGAATATCTGGCCGAGGTAAGCGGTCGATTGGTCGAAAAGGGATTTCGGCAGATGAAAACCCAGATGGGTGCGGAACCGTCGGCCGCGGCGGAAGTGGCGCGCATCCGCACGGTGCGGGACGCCATCGGGCCGGAGATTGACCTGATGTGCGATGTCAACCAGCTGTGGGATGTGAACCGGGCCATTACCGTGGGGCGGCAGGTCGAGGAATTCAACCTGTTCTGGCTCGAGGATTTGACCACTTATGACGATTACCAGGGGTTGGCGCGGATTGCCGATGCCCTGACTACGCCGCTGGCGGCCGGGGAATATGTTTTCGGCATTGCGCCCTTCCGCCAGTTGATTGAAAACCGTTCCATCGACATCGTGATGATTGACTTGATGCGAGTCGGCGGGATTACCCAGTTCCAAAAGGTGGCGGGGATGGCCGAGGCGTTCAATATGCCGGTGGTGAGCCATATTGCGCCGGAGGTACAGGTGCATAATATGGCAGCCATACCCAACGGATTGACGGTGGAATATATGCCCTGGTCGCTGCAACTGTTTGAGGAAACGCCGGCGATTGTCGACGGGCAAATCGTAGTGCCGGACAAGCCGGGGCTGGGGCTGGAGTTCAGCGCGGAGGCGTTGCGGCGGTACGGGGTTTAAGTAGGGACGTATATGGAAAAACCGAGATGGTGGGAAATGCAATGGCTGACAGCGCGGCCATTGCTAATCCCTTTAGGAGTGTTCGCAGTAACAGCACTGTTGCCCTAGTGGATTAGCGTCCGGTTCCATTTGCTTTTGGCGTACTTGTCGCTAAACGCCTATATAGTCAACGAGACTGTGCGCCAAAAGCAAACGGAACCATCGGCAGCCACGCCTTGTTATCTACCTCATCAGCCGCTACAATAGCCGCCAGCCGGCAACGAATCCAAAGGAGTCAAACCCAGTGGCAACCTTTACCTTCGACACCCACCGCGCCATCCAGAACCTTAAAGAGGCCGGCGTCGCTGAAGCCCAAGCCGAGGCCGTAGTCGCCCTGGTCAGCAGCGTTTTCAGCGGCAATGTAGCTACCAAAGCCGACATTCAGCGGCTGGAGCAGAAACTGGAGTACGAAGTCCGTTCCATCCGGTCCGATATGCAGGCTATGGAACAGCGGATCAAATCCGACAATCGGGCGATGGAGCAGCGCATCATCCTCAAAATAGTAGCCATCCTTATCCCCTGCTTCGGGCTACTCTTTGCCGCCTTGCGGTTTATTCCCTAATCCGCCGGCCGGCTCGACTGCTCAGTACCTTAACTTGTAACGAAACCGAAAGGGGGACAAACCCGTTGGCAACCTTTACCTTTGACACCCACCGCGCCATCCAGAATCTTAAAGAGGCCGGCGTTGCTGAAGCCCAGGCCGAGGCCGTAGTCGCCTTGGTCAGCAGCGTTTTCAGCGACAATGTGGCTACCAAAGCTGACATCCAACGGCTGGAGCAGAAACTGGAGTACGAAGTCCGCTCCATCCGGTCCGATATGCAGGCGATGGAACAGCGCACGGAGGCCCGGTTCGACGCGTTTGAGCAACGGATTGATGACAAGTTCGCGGCCTTCGAGCAGCGGACGGATGCCAAGTCTGCGGCGATGGAGCAGCGCATCATCCTCAAAATAGTAGCCATCCTCATTCCCTGCTTTGGGCTGCTCTTTGCCGCCCTGCGCTTTATTCCCTAATCCGCCATCCGGCCGCAATCTTGTCAAAGTCGCAAACTTCCACCAAGGAGCTGAACCCCCAATGCCGCAAAGCAGTCCCCGGTTAGCCGGGAAAGTAGCCATCGTCACCGGCGCCGGCTCCAGCGGCCCCGGAGTGGGCAACGGCAAGGCCGCCGCCATCCTCTTTGCCCGGGAGGGCGCCAAAGTGCTGCTGGTGGATGCGGCCCCGGAGCGGGCCGAGGAAACTCTGGCGATTATCCGTGAGGAGGGCGGTGATGCCGCCGTCTTTGCCGCCAATGTAACCAGCGCCGCCGATTGCCGCCGTATGGTCGACGCCGCTATGGACTACTACGGCCGCCTCGATGTGCTGGACAACAATGTCGGCATTTCCCGCCGGGGTTCCGTGCTGGAAATCAGCGAGGAGGATTGGGACTATGTGATGGCGGTCAATGTCAAAAGCATTGTCCTAACCAGCAAGTACGCCATTCCCCGGATGATTGCCGGCGGCGGCGGCTCCATCATCAACATATCCTCCATCGCCGGGCTGCGCGCCCACAGCAGCACCCCCTACACCACTTCCAAAGCCGCCGTGCAGGGGCTGACGATGTCCATGGCCGCCGACCACGGCCCGGACGGAATCCGGGTCAACTGCATCGCTCCGGGCTTGGTCTATTCCCCTATGGTCGCCCCCCGAATGGATGCCGACCTGCGGGAAATCCGCAAGAACGCCGCCCCCCTGCGCACCGAAGGCGATTCCTGGGATATTGGCTACGCCGCCCTGTTCTTGGCCAGCGACGAATCCCGCTGGGTCAACGGCGTTACCTTGCCGGTGGACGCCGGGCTGACTTCGGTAACGCCGGTAACCTACCAGACCCTGGCCCAGCAGCAATACAACCGGCCGGGATAGGCGAGAGGTATATTCACCGCTCCGCCGGCAACTCCGCTGTCCATACATTGCCCGTCCCGGGCGCAAATTGCCCCGTCCGTATCGCCGCAATGGGGTAGTCGGGCAGCCGGCTGCCCGCCAGGCACTGCCCGCCCGTGTGCCAGCCGCGCCGGGCAAAAGCAAAATCCAAGTTGACAAAACCGTGCGGCCGCCGCCCCGGCGGCAAATCCGCCGGGTCGGCCGGAACGATGTGCAGAAAGAACCGCTGCCAGGTATCCGCCGGGGCGCACGGCCCCCGGTGATAGATAAGAAAATCGCCATGCCGGTACAGGTCAAAGTAGGCCTCCACCGCCGGCCCCGGCGTACTTGCCAACAGCGCGGCAACCTGCTCTCCCAACTCTGGCCGGGCCGCGCTGTACCCTTCCTCCCAAATCAGCTTTTCCCCCCCGGCGGCGTCAACATAACCCTGCCCGGCCAGGATATAGGCAATGGGATAGTCCGGCAGCGTAAGCACCGCCAAGCACTTATCCCCCAAGCGCGCCCCGTAACTGGTCAAAGCTCGGAAGTCAGCCAAGTCGAGCCAGCCAATGGGCCGGCTTACCGATGCCGCCGGATAAACTTTCCCGCTGAACCGGCCGGCTAAAGCTCCCGGCGGGCAGTTTTCCCGGACAAAGGTCAAAGTCCTCCCGTTGCGATACACCGCATAGTCAGCCCGGATAATCGGCTCTCCGGCCGCCGCTTGATACGCTTCCCGGTAGTAGTTGGCCGCCGCCGCATCCATCCCGGCCGTATCCACCCCATTGACGCTGAGCAAGGTATTGTTATAAACCCGGTGAGCGTAAATGCGGCTGACCGCTGCATTAGCCGCACCCGCCAATATATAGTCCGGGTCAACGGCAGTCGAGTTGAAGACCAGCCGTTGCCGGGCCGCCGCCGGCAGGATTTCCGCCGCCAAGGGCCACGGCTGCCCCCCCAGCACATACACCGTTTCCCCGGGATGGCGGCTCAGCAGGTACTCCAAAACTTGCCGCCCGGCCAGCCGCCAGTAATCCATCTCATACCGCGTCCGCAGATGATCCGGGGTAGCCCGGTCCACCAGAAAGTTGAAATAGACCTGCTGCTGCGGATGGATTTGCGCCATTTGCAAAATAATCAACCCCAACCCGGCGCCGGCCAATCCATACAGCCCAACCTTTAACCACCGTTGCCGCCCCAAGGCCGCCGCCAGCCAACGCAAGCCCACTACCGCCAACAGGCAAAACGGGGCGTAAATAAAATACAGATGCCGCCAATCGTCAAATATATTGGAACCCAGCAAAGCAACACCCAGCAGCGGCAAGGCAAAGCAAGCCAGCAGCAGCAACCCGAAGCGTAGCCGGGTGTTGCCAAAAACCGCCCCGGGCCGGGCCAAGCATTGCCCCATTACCACCGCCGCGCCGATAAACCCCAGCAGCAGGATGGGCGGCGGCGTAGTAATGGCAAACCAGGTCAAAGCGTAATGCGGCGGCAGTTCCGTGGAAAGAATCCGCTCCCCCTGAAACAGCTGAGGTACAACAAGGGGATGATTGACGGTCAAGCTCAAGGAACTGGTCAAATAGTAGAGGGGACTGCTCCAGGCATAGGGCGACAAGGCAATAGGCGTCAACCCGGCAGCCAGGGCAAACAAACCGCCCGTAAGTAGGATGTGTTTTCGCCGCCGTTTGTCCGCTCGAAACCAATCCATCCCCCGCATTGCGACCACCGCCGGAAACAGGATAATTCCCATAATCCGCAAGTCGGTCAACACCCCTACCGCCAGGCCCAACATGACAAAGGCCCCCGCCGTATCCCGCCGAAAAGCACGCTCCAGCAGATACAGGGCAATGCTGAACATACTGAGCAGGGGCAGGTCTTTGGAGTTGACATAGGAATGGGCATAAAGCCGGGGATGCAGCAAAAAGAGCAGCAGGGCCAGTAAAGCCAGCAGCCGGTTGTTGAACAGCCGCCAGGTCAGCAGGTAGCAGCAGAAGCCGCCGGCAATAAAGAACAGGTGGGTCAGGATTAGTCGGAGCCGGTGGATGGAGTAGTAATCCTCCAAGCCCAAGGCCCGCTCGGCCAGCAGCAGGGGCAGCTCGAAGGAAACGCCAAAAACCCGGTCGGGATAAGGAGGCAAGCCGTCAAGGTCGGATTTGCCCAAGATGTAGTTCAAGTTGGCAA
Source organism: Dehalococcoidia bacterium (assembly GCA_965243185.1). Lineage (GTDB taxonomy): Bacteria > Chloroflexota > Dehalococcoidia > Lucifugimonadales > UBA3495 > CBDBCU01. The sequence goes on from OZ251531.1 coordinate 447,655, forward strand.
CAGCATTTTGCCGCCGTTGCTGTTCATCAAACCCGATGCCGTAATCATCGGACAGAAACACCCCGGCCAGCAAAAAGAGGGCGCAAATCAGCAACGCGCTGTGGGGCGTCAGCAAATCCGCCGCCCGGCGCCAAGGGAAAAGGCGGGGAGACAGTTGCCGTGTCAGTGCCATCATCAGGGCGGGATTATAGCATAGGGCGGCCGCGCGGCTTTCGGCTCCGGCGCGGCCGGAGCGCGCGATTCCCCGACCGACCGGCGGTTTATGTTACAATAACGCCACAGCCCAAAATCCGACCCGATGCCATCATCCCGCCCGCAAAAGGACGCCCTTATGACCGACGCCACCAAACCCCAACCGGTAGCCGCGGCCGCCCCGGACTTTCAAGCCAAACTGGAGCCGCTGCTGAAAATGGTCGCCCATCAAGGCAAGGAAATCATCATCACCCGCAACGGCTACCCCATAGCCCGGGTAACGCCCTACGCCCCGCAGCCGGGCGACCCGGAATTTCCGGCGGCGTGTGAGCTAAAGGTCAATCCTGACGCGGAGCAGGCTGACGGTGAAGCCACTGACCAAAACCGGGAGGAGCCGCCGGTTCTGGAAGGCTTTGTTAACGGAAAGCGGTTCACCCTTCAGATATTTGGCGACATTGAAGGGCCAATGCCGGCGGAATGGTTTGGCAGCCCCAGCGCCGCCGGGGAGGCATCGCTCTGATACTGCTGGACACTAATGTCATTTTGCGGCGGATTTTCGAACCGGCAAAGCTGGGACGGCAAACCCATCAGTTGCTCGACCAAGCGTGGGCCGTGCCGGATGTCGCTGTGTCCGCTATTACCTTTTGGGAAGTTGCTATGCTGCACGACAAAGGCAGAATAGCCTTTACTGCAGATGTCGGGTTGTGGCGGCAAGAATTGCTGGCCGCCGGGCTTAGGGAAATCCCGCTTGACGGCGTTATCGGAGTTACTGCCGGCAACCTGTCTTATCCTAAAGGCGACCCGGCGGACCGCATCATCATCGCTACCGCCCTGCACGGCGGCCATCAACTGGCAACCGCCGACCGACACATCCTCAACTGGCCCGGCCCCCTGAACCGCATCCCGGCCGCCGACTAGAAAACCGGCCAATCGCCCCCGCAAAGGAGTTTAGTTATGCAATTCGGACTGTTTATGATGCCCCTGCATCCGCCGCACCGTTCCTATGCCGACTCCTATGACCGGGACTTGGCTTTGATTGTGGAAGCCGACCGCTTGGGCTATCACGAAGCCTGGATTGGCGAACACATCACCGAGCGGTGGGAAAACGCCCCTTGCCCCGACCTGCTCATTGCCAAAGCCCTGGCGATGACCAGCCAAATCAAACTGGCCACCGGCGTAACCCTGCTGGCCATCCATAACCCGGTGGAAACGGCCCACCGCATCGCGATGCTCGACCATCTGGCCCGCGGCCGCCTCTACTGGGGCATCGGCCACCGGGCTATCCCCACCGACCTTGCCTTGTTCGGGATGGGGCCGCAGACCGGCATTGATGTGCGGGAAAAGTCGGCGGAAGCCCTCGACATCATCCTGAAAATCTGGGCGGCTGAAGGCAAGTTCAGCTACCAAGGCAAGTATTTCCAGATTGACGCCCCGGAACTGGACCCGGTAATGGAACGGGGGCTACACATGAAACCCTATCAGCAGCCGCACCCGCCCATCGGCGTGGCCGCCACTTCCTTGGGGTCAAGCTCCATCCGGGTGGCCGGGGAACGCGGCTGGATTCCCATGAGCAGTTCCAACCTTGCGCCGCAGTATCTGCAAGAGCATTGGGAAGTGGTTGCGGATGCCGCCGCCGGGGCCGATCGGGAGTGCAGCCGCCGGGATTGGCGCATTGGCCGCGATGTTTTCGTAGCCCGCACCCCGGAATTGGCCCGGGAGCGGGCCCGGGCCGTGCTGGGCCGCAACTACATTCAACACCAGCTGCCCAACCGCCAGGGTTCCGGCTTGCTCCAATCTACCAAAATTGACCCGGCAATGCCCGACGCGGCGGTAGATGTGGATTATATGCTGGATAACATCTGGATTGTCGGCGACCCGCAACAGTGTGCCGACCGCATCCGCCAGTTATACGAACAGACCGGCGGCTTCGGCCATCTCCTCGCCATCACCCAAGACCCGGACGCCCCCCAGTGGGAACACGAGTGCCTGCAACTGCTAATGCAGGAAGTAGGCCCGAAAGTAGCAGATTTGACCGGAGAGTAAAGGGGTCGGTTTCTGCTGCGGGGGGACTGACCTTTTGCCGTTGACCGGGATGGGCGGCTGGCGTATCTTTGTCCATCGAACAGTTGCCGGGCATTTCAGAGATTGGAATTAGAGGAGGTTTCCGTATGGATCTGGAAACGCTGCGGGGAATTATGTCTCGCCCCGTTTGCCCGCCTTGTCTCGATGCGGTAGTGGATTCAGCCAAGGAGACGGGCGAGGACTACCAAGACGCTGAGCGCGTTTATAAGTGGGCCTACGACTTCGGGGACCAAATCAGCCCCGGCGACCACGGGTGCGCGGAGGAGGACGACGCGGATGTGGATTGCCATTGCGGTTGTCAGAGAGGCGGCAGTGGAGGGTCCTTCAACGAGTTCACGACCAAAGGGAAGGTTTGCGAGTCCTGCATCGAGTCTGTACAGGAGGACACTATGGGATCGGGGTTGGGGACTGACGGTATCATGCACACCTATATGTATGCCCGTACTATGGGTGGGGATTTGCGCGACCACCGGTGTGAAGCGGAGGATGATGCAGAGGTGGAATGCCATTGCAGTTGCGCGGCAGTGCCTAATGTCTATTGCGATTCTTGCGGCGACGCAGTAGAGCCGGGCGACATAGTGGTACGGTCCTTTTGCCCGGAGTGCGCGGAGGAGGACTAGGGTTAGGATACGACTGCCCAATCGGTCGGCTTGCTGACGCCGGTAATATCTAGCGGAATCGAAAAAGTTGCGGCATAAAAAAGCAGGATACACGGGATTAGAGAAATCCCGCGTATCCCGGTTCCTCAACACCCGTTTAATCTCCAGGTCAGCGGCGCGCTTGAGACTGAAACTCGGCGGTTACGCTGGTGGTCGGCGTCGCCACGGCGACGGAACCGTAAAGGGGTCAACGCCGTTTCCACTGGTTCACCAAGTATTGCCCCTGGTCATCATCCAACCCCCACATCTGGAAATGGACTTTGACATCGTCGTACACCGTGATGCCGCCGGGTTCGCTTCCCGGCCCCTTCGCCGGATCGCGCCAGGCTTCCACGCTTACATCCATCCAGTTCAGGGGAATGGTTTCCTCGGCGGCAATCCGCTCCACCATATTTACCGCGCAAGCTGCGATGCCGGAGAGGAACAGTTCCCCAGCCCCGATTTCCTCGCCGCCGGAACCGTCAGCCACAAAATGATGGTTGCGGGCATTGCAGATGGCGCGCCCCGGAGTGCCGGTGCTGTAGCTCCGTACCCGATAGGCCAAGGTCAATTCAGCCATAAAGTCAACCTCCTTGCCGCTGAAGTTAGAAGTAATTTACCCGGCCCTCTCCCGAAAACCCCCTCCTACAAAGTCAATTCAGCAGGAATCAGCCGGCGATACTTGGCATCCGCGGCCAGGGCAAATACTTCCAGCGCCAACGCTCCCACCAATACCCCGGCATCCTCCGGCCCAAAGACCACATGAACCCGTCCGCTATCGCCCTCCAAGTCCATCTGTACCAGCCCCAAATCATAACTCCGCCGGGAACCGTCGGCCAGCTTAAAGGTCTTGGTCTGCTCTCGCACTACGCCCAACTCATCCAAAATCGACCCCGGAACCATAGTGTAAGACGCCCCGGTATCCACCAGTCCGTTCAAGGAACGGGACACCGTTTTGTCCGCGTTCCACAACACGAAATCCACGCTGAAAGTTCCCAATTCCCCTCCTACGGTAGTTCCGGGCAGGATGCGCCGCGGCAATTCCGCCGCCGGCCGGTCCGAGACGGCCACCGTTTCCCCAAAGTTCCTTTCCATTTCATCCTCCCGTTGCGCCGCGGCCTTAACCAAGCCGCCGCTATGGGAATGACTAACCGCCGCCGTCCCTAGTCATCACTAGCCGCCGCCGGAACGCCCGCCCCCGGAGCAAACTCATGGTCCGCGCAGGCAACCCAATGGGCCCCGTCGGCAAAGACCTCTTTTTTCCAGATGGGGACGATTTCCTTCAGGCGGTTCACCGCCTCGTGGCAGGCCAGAAACGCCTCTTTGCGGTGCGGCGACGCTACCGCCACCACCAGGCTGATTTGCCCAATGTCCACCGGCCCGATGCGGTGGGCAATGGCCACATCCGCCACGCCAAACTCCGCCCGCAGTTCCTGGCGTATCTCCTCCAGCTTCTTGACCGCCATACTTTCGTAGGCTTCATATTCCAGATGAACCACCGCCTTGCCCTCGGAAAAGTCCCGGGTCGTGCCCAGGAAAGTCACCACCGCGCCATTGTAATCCTGCCGCACCAAGTCGGTAACTTCCTCCGGGTTCAAGGGTTGACGGGTAATTTCAATCATCCCCTTCATTGCCTCGCTGCTCTCCCCTGCCGCCCTCCGCGGCAAGCGTATTTGGAATGGAATTGCCGGGATTGCCGGCTAACCCCCGCTGACCGGGGGTATCAAACAGATTTCATCCCCCGGATGCAGCGCAGTATCCGGTTCGGCATATTCCTCGTTCACCGCCACCACTATTTGCGCTTCCGGCGGCGCCAGTCGCGGAAACTGCTGCCGTACCAGACTTACCAAATCGGCAACCGTGGCCTTGGCCGGCGCTTCCACCGTCGCCGCGCTGCGCCCGGCCCGTTCCCGGTACAAGGCAAAAAACCTGACCGTCAGTTGCATCCTGCGTCTTTCCCCCGTTCAACTGGCTCCACTATACACCATTCCCGGGCTTTTTTCAGCAGCGGCCAGCCGACGGTGTTATAATACCGGGCAACAAACCCGGCAAAATAAGGAGGGCGGTTATGGCTGACCAGGAACGACTGCTGCGAACTTTGACCGACCTGATCCGTATCGACAGCCCCACCGGGCAAGAGGATGAAATGGCCCGGGCAGTAACCGCCCGGCTCAAAGCCTTGGGCTTCCGGGTGGAATCCGATGATTTTGGCAATGTTATCGCCAAACGGGATGGAACGGGGGAACCGGTCATCCTGTCGGCGCACCTCGACACCGTGGAGCCGGGGCGCGGCATCCGCCCCCAACTGGACGGCGACATCCTGCGCTCCGACGGCTCAACCATCCTCGGCGGCGACTGCAAAGCCGGCGTCGCCATCATCCTCGAAGCCCTGACCGCCCTCCAAGAGCAGGGCGCCGCTTACCGTCCCGTCGAAGTAGTCTTTACCCGGGCCGAGGAGGGCGGACTGGTGGGCGCGCATCACCTGGATTTTGACCGCCTTACCGCCAAAATGGGCCTCGTCTTTGATGGCGAAGGCCCGCCCAACCGTCTTACCGTGGCCGCCCCGGCCCAAAACATTGTCAAAGCCGACATCACCGGCCGAGCTGCCCACGCCGGCTTGGCACCGGAAAAGGGCATCTCCGCCCTGGTTATTGCCGGCCAGATCCTAACCCGCCTGCCTCTGGGCCGCCTTGACGCCGAAACTACCGCCAACATCGGCTATCTGGAGGGCGGCCTGAAACGCAACATCATCCCGGAGCGGGCTTTTCTCGACGGCGAAATCCGCAGCCGCGACCCGCAAAAACTGGACGACTATACCGCCCAATTTCACCAGGTCTTTGCCGCAGTCGGCGCAATGTACCCGGACTCCCATCTCTCCCTGGATATTGCCAGCAGCTACCAATCCTATAGCGTGGATGCCGACCATCCCACAGTGAATCTGTTGACCCGCGCCTTGGCTGCCATGGGATTGGAACCGATATTAGCCGGCAGCGGCGGCGGCTCCGACGCCAATGTATTCTTTGCCAACGGCATCGCCGCCCTGCCGGTCGGCATCGGCGTCCGTTCCTTTCACACCACCGCGGAAACGGCAATAATCCCGGAAGTGCTGCAAGGGGCAGAACTATGCGCGCGGGTAGTAGCGGGGGCGTAGGGTTGACCGTCTTTCCTGATTTCATAGGAAAGGCGGTTGAACTCTGACCGGTCGAAAGCGATTTTCCGCCGCCCCAAATCCATTAAGGAAACCGACCATGCACATTGCCGCCGGGCGTTTGACCTTGCATTTGCCTGAAGCGCACAGCTTGAAAGAGCGGCGGCAAGTGTCCCGTTCCCTGACGGCGCGGCTCCGCAACAAGTTTAATGTGGCCGTGGCTGATGCCGGAGAGGATGACCGCTGGCAGGTTTTGACCCTGCTGGTCTGCGCGGTCAGCAATGACGCCGCCCACGCCCGGGAGATGGCGGACGAAGCGGCGGATTTTGTAGCGGAAATCCGCCCGGATTTGGAACTTATGGCGTGGACGGTCGAGGTTATTTCCGGGCTTTAGTCCAGAGTAAGGGGCGGGTGATGCAACCCGCCCCGGTTGTTTTCCGGTCGCCTGCCGCCGGCATTGGCGGCGGCCCGGGGTTAGTGAGCTACCGGCAGGCCGGTGCGGTCAGCGATGGCCCGCATCAAGTCCTGCAAATCCGGGAAAATGTGGGCGTTGGGTTCGTGGCGGTGTTCGGCAACGATGTCGCCGTCGATGATGACATCGAACTTGCCGTGCGGCCCCGGGGTAAGCTTAAAGGCGGCGATATGGTCGCCAACCCGGCTCAAGGCTTCGCCGGCCATCCAGGCGGCGCGGAGGGCATGGCCTCAATCCTGGCAGTAAAGAATTTCCAGTTCCAGTTTCCGCTCGGTCGCCATTTTACACCTCGCAACGATTCAAGTTTCGGGGTATAGAGTCAGAATAGACCGGTTGGGGCGGTATGTCAATTCCCCGGCAGGCGGTTCAGGAAATTGACCAAGCCGACCCCCAATGCCCGGTCAGCCAGGTCCAGCACATCGTTATGGCCGGGAGCGTCCGGATAAAGAAATTGTTTAGGCTCCGGGGCGGCGGCAAAGAGTTGGCGGCCCTGCGCGACCGGGATGATTTCATCGTCCGCGCTGTGGATAATCAGGATAGGACAAGGGACGCGGCCGATGCGGGAAAGGGAGTTGAATTGACCGCCTGCCAATAAATGGAGCGGCAGCCGAGGATGGATAGCCCGGGCCATCGCGCCCAGGCTGGTCAAGGGAGAATAGAGGATAAGGGCGTAAGGCGGCGGGCCGTCCAGCGGGGCGGTAGCTAGTTCAACGGCGGCGGCAGTCCCAAGGGAACGGCCGTACAGGATGATACGCTGCGGGTTGACCTCGGAGCGGGTCAACAAGTAGCGCCAAGCGGCCCGGGCATCCCGATAGATTCCTTGTTCCGAGGGGCGGCCGCCGCTGTTGCCGTAGCCGCGGTAGTCGAAGATGAAAATGTTGGCTTGCGTCCACTGGCGCAAGGCAACTATATCATCCACCTGGTAACCAATGTTGCCGGCGTTGCCGTGGAACCAGAGAATGGTCGGGTTGACGGCGGCGGGTTGATGGAGCGGATCAGCCGCCGGCGCCGGGATAAACCAGCCGTGCAACTTAACGCCATCGGCGGCGCTGAAATGAACTTCCTGAAAGGGCAAGCCGGCCGTCGCCGGGGTGCGGGTCACCACCGGGTCGGGAAAGAACACCAGTTGCCGGTGCAGAAAGTCAATCAATCCCACCGCCGCCACCGCCAGTAGCAGAATAGACAAGGGCAGAGCCGCCCGGCGGGCTTGAGCCAGCTTAATCCCGAAACCGCCATTGCCTAAACCCGGTTGCCGGCCGCCACTACATTAACCGGGCGGCCGGCGGCGAAGGCTTCGAGGTTCTCAACAGACGTTTCCAAGCCGCGCATCGTACCATTGTAAGCCATACTGCCGTTGTGGGGGGAAAGTAGTATTGTGCCGTTGCGGGGTGGGGCTGTCAAGGGCGGCTGTTGTTAGTCCCCTGCCGGGTCAAGCTGAGCGGCCGGTTTCCTGTGGGGGATTACTACTTGGCCCCGGCCAAAGGGAGGCGGGTTGGGCCGGTCGGTGATGCCAGTCAGGGGGAGGTCGGAGTTGACTACTTGGAAGTGGCGGCCCAAGCAACGGAACTCGGCAGTGTCTCCGGCGGCCAACTTTTCCCGGATTTCCTCGAATTTGCGGCCGGTCGCCCAATCGTAAATATGATGGCCGCAGCGCAGGCACACCTCAGCCGGGACTGTGATAACGGCGGTGTGTTCGCCGCCCCGCAACTGCACTTCTACGTCTTTGCGAAACATAGTGCCGCCGCAAAAGACGCACTGGTCAATAGAGGGCATATTACCGGCTCCTTTCGCGCCAGTTAATCCACCGGCTCGGGTGCGGACGATAGACGGTAACCATAATCGCCTGCCGGGATTCCCGGTTATAAGCCCAAACGCTGTGAACCGGGCGGTTGTCGGGCGCACGCCCGAAAATCAAACAACTAGGCAAAGGGTAGTCGTCGGGATAATCCTCGATGATTTCTCCGTGAAATACCGAATAGTGGATTTCCGCTTCAGACAATCCATCAGCCGCGGCCTCCAGGGTGCTATGTTGGGTGGAGCGCGACCGGCCGGCTACTATAGCCTCAATAATATCATACAAATCCACGCCGCCCCCCCTAATCCCCCAAACTCTCCGCCAGCAGTTCCAGCACATCTTTAGCCTGCTTTTGGTCCGCTTGGCCTTTGGCTTGGAGACCCTCGGTCATCATTTGGAGGCAGAAGGGGCAGGACACGCCGACGGTGTCAGCGTTGGTTGCCAAAAAGTGGTCAGTGCGGACGTGGTTAATGCGCTCCCCCTGGCTTTCCTCAATCCACATATGCCCGCCGCCAGCCCCGCAGCAGAAACCCCGTTCCCGGCAGCGCGGCGTCATCTCCACCAGTTTCAAGCCGGGGATGGCCCGGGCAATGTTGCGCGGCTGGTCGTAAATGCCGTTGTGCCGGCCCAGGAAACAGGAGTCATGATAAGCCAGGTTGACATTGACCAGTTTGATGGGCTTAATGCGCCCCTGCTGCAACAACTGGTCAATGAACTGGCTGTAGTGCAGCACTTCGTAATCGCCGCCGAACTGGGGATATTCGTTCCGCATCGTGTTGAAACAATGGGGGCAGATGGTAACGATTTTCTTGACGCCGTAGCCGTTCAGCGTCTCGATGTTCTGGGCGGCCAGCATCTGAAACAGGTACTCGTTGCCCATCCGCCGGGCCGGGTCGCCGGTGCAGGTTTCCTCATTCCCCAAGATGGCAAAGTCCACGCCGGCGGCTTTCAGGGCTTTAACCATCGAGCGGGCGGAGCCTTGGCTGCGCTGTTCCAAAGCGGCGGTGCAGCCCACCCAAAATAGAATTTCGGCGTCGGGCTTTTCCGCCAGGGTCGGCACATCAAGACCCTCCGCCCAATCGGTGCGGGAAAATTGGGTGCCGCGCCAGGGATGGCCGCGCTGCTCCATACTCAACAGGGCATTCATCCCGGTTTCCGGGATGCGCGATTCCTCCAGCACCAAGTTGCGGCGCAAATCCATAATGGTCGGGATATGCTCCACCACCACCGGGCACTCCTCCATACACGCGCCGCAGGAAACGCAGTCCCAAATCGCCTGCTCCGGAATGGCGTGGTCAATGATCGGCGTCGGCTCAGTATGCTCCGGGTTGCGCGGCCCCTGATGTCCGATGGTCAGCATATGCTCTTTAAGGTTCTCGACAATGTGCATCGGCGACAGGATTTTGCCGGTGGTGTTGGCTGGGCAAGCGTCGGTGCAGCGGCCGCAAACCGCGCAAGCGTAGCCGTCCAACAGCTGTTTCCAGGTAAAATCCTGCACCCGGCCGGCGCCGAACCGTTCCGCATTTTCCAAGTCGATAGATGCCATAGTCCCCCGGGGTTCGAGAGAGCGAAAATAGGCGTTCAGCGGCGCGCCAATCATGTGGATGTGCTTGGAAGTCGGCACATAAATGCCAAAGCCCAGGATGATGCCCAAGTGCAGCCACCAAAAGATAGCGTGCAGCAGGCCGGCCGCCCCGGCGGACAAGCCCAGCGCGGTCAAGCCGTTGCCAATGCTGCCGCCCACCGGCACGGCGGCCTCCGGGCCGTGGCCGCCGGCAGCTACATAAAAAGCGTGAACCAGCAGAGTTGCCGTCATCAGGGCGGCCGTCAAGCCGACGACGATAACGGCGTCAATGTTGCGGGTCAGGTCAAAACTGAGCCGGTAAGGACGGGCGGCCCAACGGCGAATGAACATCCAAGCCAGCACCGCCAGTATCAACACGGCATACAAATCCAGATAGACGCTATAGACCATCACGCCGGTTTCGGTAAGAATGGCGGCCGGCAGCGGCGGCCAAATCGCCGCGCCAAAGATAAAGATAAGGTAGCTGAGGGAAAAAGACAGAAACCCCCAAAAGACAAAGGCATGGCCCAGTCCCGCCAGATCCAGCGACCGGCTCCGGGCGTCCTGACTGCCCACCCGCTGCAACACCTTGCGCTGCCCCAAGACGATGGAGATGGCACCGCGCAGCCGCTCCCAGGGGCGGTCGAAGCGGGCCACGCTGCGCCCCTGCCGTATCAGGTGAATAACCCGCCGGTAAGCCAGCCACCCAGCCAAAGCTTGGGTCAGCAGCAGGGCCAGATAAACGCCGACCCATACCGGAATAACGCCGAAAATATCGCCAGGAGGAACCATAGGGTTAGTGACGCTCCGCATTAAGTTAGTAGTTTGACAATGGCGGGGGATAGTTTATCATATATGGGGTTGAAGCGACCGTAGTTTGTCCGGGAGAGTCGAGAGATGGTAGTACCCAAGCAAAGCGACTTGTATCGCCCAATTCTGGAGATTGCCGCTGATTCCGCGGTCAGCTTGTCGCCCAAGCAGTTCTTTGGAGAGATAACCATTCGGCTTGCTTTGACCGAGGCGGACTTGCAGGATATGGTCCCCTCCGGGGCAAAGACGCGGGTGGAAACCCGTATCTATTGGTCGATAACCAACCTGATAAAGGCTGGTTTGTTGCACCGTCCGAAGCCCGGTCACTTGCAGATAACCGGGTATGGCAGGCAATTCCTTAACGACCACTCCGGGAACATTCGGGAGTCGGAGTTAAAGCAACTTTGGGCAGAATCCTCGGCGGAATCGGAAACGCCGGAAGTAGTTGCCGACCCCGAAGATATTACTCCTGAGGAACAGTTGGACCGGAGCTATAAACTGCAACAAGAGCAGTTGACCGAGGATATTCTGGATAGCTTGAAAGGCGTTCCTCCGGGACGGTTTGAGCGTCTTGTCGTCGGGCTACTGGGCAAGATGGGCTACGGCGACGGGCAGGTAACCGGTAAGAGCGGCGACCAAGGTATTGACGGTATTCTGGATCAGAATACCCTGGGCTTGGAAAAGGTTTATGTCCAAGCCAAGCGGTATTATTCCAACTCTATCGGTGAACCGGAAATCCGAACCTTTGCCGGCAGTTTGGACGGTCAAGGCGCGGCCAAGGGCGTATTCATCACCACTTCTACCTTTTCCGACACCGCCCGGCAGATGGCGCGCAATATTTCTTTGGGAAACAAGTCCATCCGCCTGATTGACGGGCGGGAGCTTGCCCAAATGATGATTAAGCATAACGTTGGGGTATTTACTACCATCACCTACGAAGTAAAGAAGTTGGATACCAACTATTTTGCGGAAGTGTGAGGGGAAAAGCGGGAGCGACCGAGCCAGTGTCGGGGCGGGTTTTATAGCCCGCCTTTTTCTTTGCCAGTAAATTCCGCCGACATTTGCCGGATTCCGGGCGTTAGGGTCTTGACAACTCGTTCACTTATATGATAACGTACCAATAATCTTTTATCGCTGGTATTTGGAGTTTATTTTAATTAGAGGGCCCTATGCGCCATCGCCACCAAACTAATCATAAGGAGGTCGAACGACTTATGGAACTCGAGCTTATCGTAGAAGGTACCGTCCTCGGTATTTATGCCTTGAGCCGGATGAGGAGTGGGGTCAAGCAATGCCCAGCCTTGGAGTTTATGGAAGGGATGTCGGAGGCTTCGGAGAAGTCGATAATCAAGGTGTTGCAGCAGTGCGTCGCCGGCGGGCCGCTGTCCAATGTGCAAAAATCCCGCCGGCGGGATGCTGACATCTTCGAGTTCAAGTCGCGGCAAGGCGACCGTCTGGTCTATTTCTACCATCCGACACGACGGGGGGTAATCGTAATCACGCACGGTTTCAGCAAGGGAGCGCGGGTGCGAACCGAAATAGACCGCGCCCTTGCGTTGCGGAGGGAGTATCTGCAAAGCCTCCGCTGACTTTACGACCGGGGGCGATACACTATGTTGGCCGAACGAATTAAGAAGTACGAAAAAGACCCCGACTTTGTGTCCGAAGGGCTGGCTATTGCCGTCATTGAAAACGCCCTCTATGCGATGGAGTGCCAGGGCATCACCAGGTCCGAGTTGGCGGACACTATGGGCATTCCCAAATCCCAAGTGTCGCGGATTTTCAACGCGCCGCCCAACCTCACTTTGCGCTCCATCGCCCGCATTGCCTTGGCCTTGGGGGTGCCGCCGCAGGAACTACTGGATGTGGACGCCCTGACGCGTCGGGCGGCCGCCCGCAAAACCGCGGAGTCGGAAGCCGCGGCCGGCTAGAGCAGTCAGACGGGGTTTCCGGGCTATATTGCCGCTAATCCCCGGCCGGTGAAAGGCGCTACTTTGCCGGTTGACGCTCATTCCACCGGTTCCAGCAAACCCGGCTCCAACTTCAGGATGGGGCTGTTGATGGACAAGACATACATCTCGCCGGCGGCGTCCGTGGCAAAGGAAACAATCGGCACCTGTAACTTTCCCACCGGCCGCCGCTGCCAGCCGCTTACGTCGTCGCCGGACAAAGCCCAGATGCGGCCGCTGCAATAGTCGCCAAACAGATAGTCCCCGGCCAGTTGCGGCATTGCCGCGCCTTGATACTGTCCGCCCCAGATGACGGCGCAGCCCACATCATGTTCGTAAGTAGTTACCGGCGGCGTGGCATCAGTCAAGACAGCGCATTGCGGCGCGGCGGCGTGGCACTGGTCGCCCTCAAACACCGGCCAACCCATATTGGCCCCGGCCGGTACAATGGAAACTTCCTCGACCTTATGCAGTCCCACATCGCCGACCCACAGCCGCCCGTCAGCGTCAAAGGACATCCGCCAAGGATTCCGTAAGCCGTAAGCCCAGATTTCGCCGCGAGCTTCCGGTATTGCCAACAGCGGGTTGTCCTCAGGAATGCGATAGGGTTGCTCCGGCGTGGCGAAGCGCACATCAATGCGGATTATTTTGCCGTGCAGACTGCTCAGCCTTTGGGCGTCCTCGTGAAACTGATTGATGCCTAGTCCCAGATACAACATCCCGTCCGGCCCGAACCTTATCGCGCCGCCGTGGACAAAGAGGGTAGGCATCGGCAGTTCCAGCATTACCAGTTCCGCCGCCCGGTCCGCATAGCCCTCGACCACCGGGAAACGGGACAAGCGGATGTTCTTGCGGTCATCCGGCACATTGTAATAGACATACAGGAATGGGAAACGGTCAAAATCCGGGTCGAGGGCAGCGCTGAGCATACCCTTTTCACCATCGCAGCAATCGGTCCGATCCGTCAAATCAAGGATTGGCGGCGTTGCCCCCTGCGCGCAAAGAAAGTCCGGGGTCGGGTTGCAGCGCATGATATAACCATCCCGCTCGACCACCGCTAGGCCGCCCTCCGGCCAGGGAATTAACTCGACCGGCCGCCGAATCCTTCTGCCTAACCCCTCGGCTCGCGATAATTCGGCCGGCTGAGCCACCGGCATCGGCAAACCGGAGCTGTAGCTCCAACATTCCGGGTAGCCGTCCGCCCGTAGCCCGCAGGTATCGGACCAGCCGGCGCTAATAGCCGTGAATTGCCCGGCCGGCGCCCTTAACCCCGCGCTCAGTCCGTTGCCCCAACACTCCACCAACCCGCCAATCCGGATGCCGCATCCGTGATTTTCCCCAGCGGCGATTTGGGTAAAAGCTCCGGCCGGCGGGCGGGATTGCTCCGGGGACTTATTGCCCTGGCAGACCACGCCCCCATCTTGCCGCCGGGCGCAAGTGTTATGTACGCCCAAAGCCAGGTCTTGGAAGTTGCCGTTGAGCAAATTAGCCTGCCCATATCGATTGCTCCCCCAGCAGCGCAAGCCTCCTCCGTCGGTCAATCCGCAGCTATGGCCGCCGCCAGCGGCGACAGCGGTAAAGGTTACACCCGGCGGTGGCGTGGCGCGGCCGTCCCGATTCCAGCCCCAGCATCGGGCGTACCCGTCAACGCGCAAGGCGCAGCTGTGCTGCTTCCCGGCGTCCACCATCGTAAATTGTCCCGGTGGGGGAAGGGTTTTGTTGTATTCTTTCTCGCCCCAACAATAAAGGCTGCCGTCAACTTTCAGCCCGCAGGCAAAGGACAGCCCCACGGTTATCTGCCGGAATCTTTCTCCTGCCGGAGCGTCCTTCAGGTCATAAACATTATCATCCCCCCAGCAAACCGCCTTGCCGTCCGCTTGCAAGCCGCAGGTATGATATTTACCCACCGCTACCTGTACCAGCGGGACAAAATCCGGCGGAGGGGTAGCCGCCGGATTTGCTGACGGGACGCCCGGCGCCGTTGACGGAGTTGATTGGGTAGCGGAACAAGCGGTAGTCAACAGCAGGAGCAGGAACAGGGCCGCCAAACCAATCGGAAATAGCCGGCTCTGACGCGGCGGGCGCGCAACAGCATATTCAGCAGTCGGCTGCAATACCGGACTCTGGCGGTAGCAATGAAAACGGGGCATAAATCAGCGCAACGGAGCAGCTAAACCGGGCCGGCCAAGCCGGCAACCACCGTGTCCAGCCGGGCGGCGGCCTTGGCCGTTACCGCCGCCGGCCGACCGCCGTAGGGGTTCGGCATTCCAGAGAAAGCCGACGGTTCGGCCGCGCCGGTCGAGCCGCCGCGCCGCCCTAGCCCGCCGCAGTTCCCGCGGCGGGGCCGTGGGGTTAAGCAAGGTGATACGGCTCGGGACTGCGGATGGCATTTTGCTAAGCTCCTGCCGTCGTGTCGGCGACCGGCGGCTCCGGACAGGGTTTGGCTGGTTCCTGATCAACCGGGACACGGGCTATACCCGGGGGCTTGCCCGGTTCCCGTTTCACTGGCGGCGGTGCTACCCTGGGCCAACTTCCCCGTCGGAAAGGTTTAAGCCCAGCCTCCTCAGGTTTATCTCGGTTTACCATCAAGAGACCTCCTGAAACCTAGTATTCTTAAACTATATCATAAACAGTCGCTTCGCCCCAACCCATCGGAGCTTTTGACCGCTTGGATTTATATTTGCGATTGCGAAAGTAAGTGTAAATCAAGACAGTATTGCTACCGGTCTTAACTATGAATTCAATAGTTTCATGATGAGACTCGCCGGGTTCAATGGTGAGTTCGTTTTCATCCCAAGCCGGATGAAATTCATCAAGGGTGGGCCATTGCATTTCGGCGAACTCCCGGTTCTCAAAGACTTGGGAGTATAGAGTTTCTACTTCAGGATCCGTAAAAGGAGCAATTTGGTGGATGCGGAAAATAGCGTCGAGTATATCCACGCGCACTTTGGAGGTGTTGTGCAGGGTGGTTTTCACCGCGATATGGACATAGCTGGAACTGGTGGCCCGATGGGAAATTTCGTGAGATATGGTGATGTGCGGCGCAAAGTCCCGAAACAGCTCCAGCCTAGCGGCAGCCGCGAATCCAGCGTATATAATCGCCGTAACGGCTACCACTGCTTGAAGGATTGCGGCCAAATCCTTGAGTTCATGCTCGCCGGGTAGCCACAAATATAGTCCCCAAAGAACTAAGCAAAGAACGCCCGCTATTGCCAAGACTACCAGCAAGCTACCGGTTATCCAATCCCGCATTACAAACCTCCTCGTTAGATGCCTTCCTATGCCATGACCCCGACCCCCCGGCGGGACTTTCATCAGCTGCCGAGAGGCCGGATTTATGCTACTTGGTTCTACCTAAAAACTCGACCGCCGCGCCTCCAAGCCGGTGTGAACGTCAATCAGCACGGTGCGGCCTTGGGCGTTCAGCTGCTGGGCTTGCTGCAAAGCCGGGGCTACTTCCCCGGGCTGGGTTACGGTGATGCCCACCGCGCCCATACCCTCGGCGATTTTGGCGTAATCCCCGGTCATCCGGGTCGCCCCGTACAGTTCGTTGGCCGTGGGATAGCCGCCGGGGTAGGTCGCCATCCCGCCGTTGTTCAGCACAATGGTAGTGATCGGCGCGCCGGCCCGCACCGCCGTCTCAATATCCAGCCCGGACATCCCGAAAGCGCCATCCCCCATAAAATTCAGGCAGAACTTGTCCGGCCGGGCCAGCTTGGCCCCAATCATCAAGGGGATACCGTAGCCCAAGTGGGTAGTTTTGCCCCAGCCGATATAGCTGTGCGGCGTAGTGCCGGGGTAAAAAGGCATAATGGTATCCCGGGGGGCGCCGGCATCGTGGGTTACGATGCTGTTCTCCTTATCCAGCGTCCGCTCCAGTTCGCCGATAACCCGGTAGTGGCTGATGGGAACTTCGTCGGTTTTAAGGATGTCCGCCCATTCGCCGAACCAGGAATCCCGGACAGCGGCGATTTCGGCGGCAATGCCGGTCGTCCCTTTCCGTCCCTTATCCCCGGCTTGGGCTTTGACTTCGGCAATCATCGCTTGCAAAGTCAGCTTGGCGTCGCCGGGCAACCCCACATCGACGAAATAGTCCTTGTTAATGTCGTCGATGCTTTCCACATTGTGGATAATGACCTTGCCGTCCGGGATGGGCTGCCCGTAGCTGGTGCGGGTCATACTGGAGCCGATGGCAAAGAGAACATCGGACTCTTGCAGCCAAGTGCGGGCCGGCAACGAGGTACTGCTGCTGCCCGACCCCAAAGCCAGGGGATGCCGCTCGTCAAAAGAGGATTTGCCGGGCATCGTGCAATAGACCGGAATCTCGGTCAGCTCGGCAAACTCCCGCAGCTCCTCGGTCGCCCCGGCAAAGAGGACGCCCATTCCCGACCAGATAACCGGCTTTTTGGCGCTGAGCAGCAGATTAACGGCGGTCTTGACATCGGCGGCGTCCGGGGACTGGCGCAGGCGTTTCGGCGGCTGATAGTTCATCGCCGCCTCCGGCACTTCCATCGTCCCCACATCCGCGGGAATCTCCACAATAACCGGGCCCGGGCGGCCGTTGCGAAGGGCGTGGAAAGCCCGGCGCATCACATTAGCCACCTGGCCGGGCTGGACGACCACCTCGCCGAACTTGGACACGGTGGCATAGGTGCGGCTGGGCGAAAAATTGGGCTTGACCGCGTACTGCCCCAAAGCCGGCCCGCCGGGCAGGTAGAGAATCGGCACATTGTCGCTGTACGCTTGGGCCAGGCCGCCCATCGAGTTTTCGGAACCGGGGCCGCCCTGGGTGATGGTAACGCCGAACTTTTCCCGCCCGTTGAGCCGGCTGAACCCGTCGGCGGCCATCAGCGCGCCCCGTTCCTGGCGGAACATTATGGTGCGGATGCCCTCCCTGGCGACGTGTTCAATGAGCTGGTTCGAGGGAAAGCAGGAAACCCACTCCACCCCCTCGAGTTTCAGGATACGGGCCACGGCTTCCATTACATTCATACTGGTCTATCCTCCGCAGGCTGGATTTGGTCTGGGGGCAAGTATAGTAGCAATAACGGGGCGGGTCAAATCCAAGTTGACAGCCGGCAGGTTAGCCATTATGATGTGGGCAGAACCGCCAGCCCAACTTGCGAGGTCAGACTGATGGTCTGCCAACTCAGAATTTACACCATCAACCGGGGAATGATGGGTTCCTGGACGGATTTGTTCAACCAACACATCCGCCCCTTGCACGACCGGTTGGGCATCCCGGTGGTTAATTCCTGGGTCAACGCCGAGGATAACGAGTTCATTTGGGTGCGGCAGTTTGCCAGCCGGGAGGAAATCCCCGGCAAAGAGGCGGAATACTTCGCCAGCCCGGAGCGGGTTGCATTGGGCGACCTCCCCACCAGTCACATCGCTAAAATGCGGGTGCGGGTGATGGAGGAAGTGGAAGGCGTACAAGCTTCTGGTGGTCTAGGTCGAGTTTTTCAACAAGCCCTAGATGATGACCCGGAGGCGGTCAACATCTACGACGAAAGGGAGCCTGCTCAAATAGCTCTTTTGCGAGGTATCCATCGGTCAGACCAAAGAGAGTTTCGGCCCGCAATCCGTCATTTCAACGACGCCATTAACTTGCGTCACGAAGATGGACATCCCGATAACCCGTCCGACTACTACCACCGGGGTGAGGCTCAATTCTATCTCGAGGAATACGACGCCGCCATCGATGATTGCGACCAAGCCATTTCCCTGAACCGCGATTACTCGGCGGCTTATGAGCTTCGGGGCCGTGCTTATGACGCCAAAGGGATTCCTGAGCAGGCCGAAGCCGATTTCCAGAAGGCTTGGGAGTTGTACAACGAGGTCGGTGGTGCCATTCCCAACTTTGACCGGTATCCTGAACGACCAACCGATCACTTCGGTTTGGGCTTGGCCCACCTCAAAAACGCAGATTATGGTGAGCCGGGATTTTACCAGAA
This sequence comes from Dehalococcoidia bacterium, assembly GCA_965243185.1. GTDB lineage: Bacteria > Chloroflexota > Dehalococcoidia > Lucifugimonadales > UBA3495 > CBDBCU01. The sequence goes on from OZ251531.1 coordinate 466,259, forward strand.
GGCCATTGAAAACTTCAGCCGGGCCATCGAGTTGGATCCGGGCTTTGCGGACGCCTACAAAAGGAGGGCCGATGCTTATTCGGGTCTGGCCGAGGAAGAGGCTGAATTCGCCCACTACGATCAGGCTCTAGCCGACTACACTCAGTCCATTGCCTTGAACCCCGACGACGCTTCCGCCTACTCCGGCCGGGGCTATGCCTATTACCATCAGGACGACTTCGATCGAGCCATTGCCGACTTCGGAAAAGCCATTGCCCTGAACTCCAACGATGTTTCCGCCTACTTTGGCCGGGGCGATGCTTACTTTCAACAGGGCGAGTACAACTTGGCCATTGCCGACTACACTCGAGTAATTGCCCTTAACCCCGACATTGCCCCTGCCTACCAAGACCGGGGCAATGCTTACTTCCAACAGGGCGAGTACAACTTGGCCATTGCCGACTTCACTCAAGCCATCGACCGGTACCCCGACTTCGAGCTTAACCCGTTTGAGTCCGAAATCGCATCTGCTCCCATCTACTACAATCGCGGACTTGCCCACCGGCAACTGGGCAACGAAACCCAAGCCGCCGCCGACCTGAAAAACGCCGCTGAAATTGACCCCGACTTGGGCAACCAGTAGCCGGGGAGCGCAACCCCCTAAACTCCGGAATCCCCCAGCAACTACACCGCCGCCAGCCGGAAGTTCCGAGGACAAAGCCGGGGACTGCTTGGGCCGTCAATTTTGTCGCCGCGTTGGGCAATGCGCTGAAATAAAACGACGCCGGGCTTAAACCAACCGCAAATCAATGTTGACAGTCCCCCGCTGCCGCCTTATTATTGGGCTTGCCAATTCTGTGAAACGGGAGCGAGTACCCTGCAATGGATGATTTAGACCGAAAACTGATTGCCCTGCTGCAAGCTGACGGCCGGGCTTCCAACGCCAAAATCGCCCGGGACGCCGGGGTCAGCGAAGGCACCGTGCGCCGCCGCCTGAAAAAGCTTCTCGACGACGATGTAGTTCAGGTGGTCGCCATCCCCAACCTGGAAAAACTCGGCTATTCCACCACCGCCCTCATCGGCATCGAAACCAGCCCCGGCACCTCCAACTCCGTAGCCGAATCCCTCATCGACCTGCCTGAAGTCCACTATGTCGCCGTCACCACCGGCCCCTACGATGTATTCGTCTGGGCCGGTCTGGAATCCACCGAAAGCTTGGGCCAGTTCCTCAGCGGCAAAATCGGCCATATCCCCGGCGTGCAGCGGCACGAAACTTTCGTCAACTTGTCCATCAAAAAGCGCACCTACGGCTTGGTGCTGTAGCAGAAACGGCGGCCATTCCCGAAAACCGGGAATGGCCGCCCCCTCGGGTTCCGTTTATCGCCCCAAGGAAACTTTCTAATGCCCCCCATCCTCAACACACTGCCCCCAAAAGCCGCCTCTATAACCGCCGCCGCCCTCCTGCTCCTCCTCCTACCGGCCGCCGCCTGCTTCTCCCCCCCTACTGGCACGCTTACTCCCTTACCCGGCGGCCCCCAACACAGCGCCATAATGGTCAGCTCTGACCTTGCCGCCGGCCCCAACCGCGTCGCCTTCGCCCTTGTTGACCGCGACAACCGCCCCGTACCGGCCCAAAACGCCCAAGTGCGCGCCCTCTACACTCCCCCCAACGCCGACCAGCCAGTAGAAAAACAAACCTCCCTCGCCCAATTCCTCCCCTGGCCGCCGGAGGGCAGCAACCGCGGCGTTTTTGTAACCAACATCACCTTCGACCAACCCGGCGCCGCCACTCCGGACCACCCCGGCTTGTGGGAACTGGAAATCACCGCCGTAACCGACAACGGCCCCACCGTCCACGCCAAAACTGCTCTCCGGGTCACCACGGAACCCTCTACCCCGGCTCTCGGCGCGCCCGCTCCCCGCAGCCTAACCCCCACCGCCAGGGACACCACCGACCTTGCCACCATCACCAGCGCGCCCAATCCCGATCCGGAACTTTACCAACTCTCCGTCCACCAGGCATTAGACGCCGGCTTGCCCCTGGTCATCCTCTTTTCCACCCCCGCCTTCTGCGTCAGCGCCACCTGCGGCCCCCAACTGGAAATCCTCTCTAGCCTCAAAGACCGCTACCGCGGCCAAGCCAACTTCATCCACATCGAAGTCTTTGCCAACCCCCACCTAATCCAGGGCGACCGCCTCGCTGCCCAACGCGTCCCCGCTGTGGACGAATGGGGCTTGCCCACTGAACCCTGGACTTTCATCGTGGATAAAAAAGGCCGCATCGCCGCCAAATTTGAGCAATTCACCCCGGAGCCAGTATTGGCCGCCGCCCTGGAATCGGTTTTGTAAGGGCTATTGACTGGACGCAAGCAACCTTGCCGCCCTTTTCAGCCTAACCGGTTAGCCCGCCTTGACTGCAATTCAGCCCAATTAGACCGGCCGCTTAAATCCCCGCGGCATATCCCCTACCACCCGGTCGCCCCGCTCACCATCACCGCCGCAAACAGCAAGCCCAGGTACAGCAGGGAAAACAGGTACAACTTCCGGGCATTCGCCGCGCTTTCCTCCCGTTTCAGCCGCCACGCCAGCCAGAGAAACAACCCGCCCAAAATCAGCGCCGCCGCCGTATAGAGCCAGCCCACCGCACCCGTCAGCGCAAACATCACCGTCAATCCCACCAACGCCCAACTGTAAAGGAAAATGCTGCCCACGGTGAAATTGCGCGTCGATACTACTGGCAGCATTGGCACTCCCGCCCGCTCGTAATCCCGCTGTATCAGCAAAGACAAAGCCCAAAAGTGCGGCGGCGTCCAGAAAAATACGATGGCAAAGAGATACACCGCCGGCAAGTCCACCGTCCCGGTTACTGCCGCCCAGCCGACCATCGGGGGAATCGCCCCGGCCGCCCCGCCAATCACGATATTTTGCGGCGTGGTTCGTTTCAGCCACATCGTATAGACCAGCACATAAAAGAGCGTAGCCGCCAGCGTCAGCCCGGCCGCCAGCCCGTTGACCCCCACGGCCAGCACAATCACCGCCAGGATATTAAGCCCGATGCCAAAAATCAGGGCATTGCGCGGCGAAATGCGCTTGCCCGCTACCGGCCGGCGGTGGGTGCGCTGCATCAGCCCGTCAATGTCCCGGTCATAGTAATGGTTCAGGGCATTAGCCCCCCCGGAAGCCAGCGCGCCGCCCAGCCAGACCAATCCCAGCAGCGTCAGCGATGGAATGCCGCCGCCCAGTTGCCCTTGCGCCAGAAACATCCCCCCGGCCGCCGTTATCAGCAGCATCAGAATAATCGTCGGCTTGGTCAGGGTAATGTAATCATTGATTACCGCCATCCCGGAGAACGGGCGGCGTCCGCCCGCCGGCGCGGCAACCGGTTCCGGTGCAGGAGCGGACGGCGTATCCGTGAGGGATTGGGGTTCAGCCATCAGTAATTCCTCTACTCGAACCCCTAGCGTGGTTCTGTAGCATTTGCTGGGTAGTTCCGCCGCTAACCGGCTCGCTCGGCCGCCGCATCCTCGCATGGCGCACATCGAAACTTGACGACGTAGCGGTGGCGCGTCGACCACATAAATCTCCCGTCCCGTAGGCGTCATCGGGATGGGAAGTCCCCTCTACATAGACGCACTCCAAGGTCACATCATCCTGCCGCTCGCAGTCCGGGCATTCCCAAATCATCGTTACTTCATCCATTTGGATACCTCCTCTAAAATGCTAACCTACCCAGCAAATGATACAGTACCCGTAGCCTTTATACGACGGCGGGAATAGCCCGGGCCTTAGCTCCGGCCGCTAGCGGCCGCCAGTTCAGCAGCGCCAAGGCCGCCATTATAGCCCAAACCGCCGTAGCCAAGGCGATGTGCAGGGCGCGCAGTTCCACCGGAAAGTTAGTCCAAACCGCGATACCGCCCACCAGCAGCTGCGCCGTCAGCAGAACCACGCCGGCCAGCGACAGATTGCGGGTGATGCCGCCGCCGCTTTCCTTGCTCCCGTTCCGAAAGCCCAGATGCAGAGTATAGAGTAGCAGCAATCCCAACAAGGCGGCCACTACCCGATGAAACATATTCACCGCCGGCAAGTGAGCCGCCGGCAAACTCCACCCCTGACAAAGCGGCCAATCCGGGCAGGCCGCCAACGCCCCCGGCGTAGCCGTAACTAACGCCCCGGAAAGGATTAGCAAATAGGCGGCGACTGCCGATAGCATCGTCCACCGGGAAAAGCGGGCCATTGCCGGCTGACCGGCTTGAGCCGGATTAGGCGAAACCCCGGCCGCCGGCCGGCGATAAGCCGCCACCAGTACCAGTATCAAGCAGCCCAACAGGGCTTGCGCCAATGCCAGATGCGCCGCCACGATTGCCCCCGGCAGCTCCGTCAACACCGTTACGCCGCCCAATCCGCCTTGCAGCAGCAGCATTATTACCGCCGCCGCCGCCGGCACCGCCAGCCATCTATCCCGTCGAAAGCCCAGCCACGCCACCGCGGCCGTGGCCAGTATCAGCGGCCCGACGATAGCCGCCGCCACCCAGCGGTGACTCCATTCAATAATATCCTCCGCCGTCGCCGCCGGCAGCAGCCGCCCATCGCACAGCGGCCAATCGCCGCCGCAGCCCAAACCGGAGCCGGTAACCCGCACCACACCGCCCAGCACAATCAAGGCAAATGCCGACACTACCGACGCCAAAGCCAGCCCGCGCAGCCAGCGGCCGGCTTTGCCCGTCCCCCAGTTATGCCTGTCCCCGGTTTCCAAACTTGCCACTACTGACTCCGGGACAAGCAAGCCCGCCCCTTAACTTTGTGCTATAATTCTCAATGTTATCATGTCTGACGCGATTCGGGTAGAAGGGCTGGTTAAACGATTCGGCTCAGTTACGGCGGTGGATACTATTTCCTTCGGCGTGGCGGCCGGAGAGATTTTTGGCATCCTGGGCCCCAACGGCGCCGGCAAAACCACTACACTGGAAATTATCGAGGGTCTGCAAAAACCCACCGCCGGGCAGGTCAGCGTTTTGGGTCTGGAATCCCCCCGGGACGCCCCCCGCATCAAAGCCCGCATCGGGGTGCAGCTGCAATCCTCCGCCTACTTCAACTTCCTTTCCCTGCGCGAAATCCTGAACCTGCTCGGCAGTTTTTACCCCCGGCGCCGGCCCGCCGATGAACTGCTCGAGCAAGTAGGCTTGGCCGAACACGCCGGCCGGCGTGTCAATCAGCTTTCCGGGGGACAGCAGCAGCGTTTCACCGTGGCCGCCAGCCTGGTCAACGACCCGGAACTGGTCATCCTCGACGAACCCACCACCGGATTAGACCCCCAAGCCCGGCATAACCTGTGGGACTTGATTCAGGATATTCACCGCCGCGGCGTTACCGTAGTGCTGACCACCCATTATATGGAGGAAGCCCAAAGCCTGTGCCGCCGCTTGGCTATTATGGATGAAGGCAAAATTGTCGCCATCGACACGCCGGCCAACCTCATCAGCCGCATCAAAACCACCTACACCGTCAAACTGATTGCCGCCCAACGCCTCACCGAAAATCAGTCCCTGACCCTCGGTTGGGGCGCCTCCATCGGGCTACTGAGTCAAGAAACGGCTGACGGCGCGGTCGAGGGCTACCCCTACCTGCTGCGCTTGGACAACAGCCCGGAAGCCTTGAACGGTATCCTCGAGGGCATTGTCCGCAGCGGTATCAGCTTGAAACACCTGGAAATTGTGCCGGCCACCCTCGAGGATGTCTTCCTGGAACTGACCGGCAACGAACTGCGCGATTAGCCCGGATACCCGGGCTGTAGAGAGCCATAGAGAGTAGATACCCCAATGCTCGCCTTGACCCTTGCCAACCTGAAAATGCTGGCGCGCAACCGCCAAACCACCTTTTGGGCCTTGTTCTTTCCCCTGATTCTGGTGGTAGTTTTCGGACTGTTTGACTTGAACCGCTTCGACTCCTCCGAGTTGGCGATTATCGACCAAGCCCAAACCCCGGCATCCGAACAAGTAATCGCCGGCTTGAAAGATGTTGCCGTGCTGCGCTTGGTCCCGCCGCCGGAAACCGCCGCCGCCGGGCGGCAGCTGATTGCCGCCGGCGATTTGGACTATCTGCTGGTCATCCCGGCCGGCTTTGCCCACGGCGGCCCGCCGCTGCCCCTTGCCCTGTCCTTCACCGCAGCCGACCCGGAGCGCAATCAACTAATCTTGGGGATCTTGCGCCAACTGGCCGCCGCCGCCATCGCGCCGCCCCGCGTCCTGGAACCGCCGCCCTTGGTCGTGGAACAGCGCATCTCCACCCGCCAATCCTCCTACTTTGACCTGGTGCTGCTGGGACTGGTCGGTATGGGCATAATGACCAACGCCATCATCTCCGTAGCGGTCCGCATCAGCAACTACCGCAACCTGTCCATCCTCAAGCGAATGCTGGTAACGCCCTTGTCCATCTGGAAGTTCTTTGCCGCCGAAGTCGCCGCCCAACTGGTCTTGGCTTTAGCCCAAGCCGCCATCATCCTGGCGGTAGGCGTGTTTATCTTCGGCGCGCAAATCAGCGGCAATGTGCTGTATCTGCTGCCGGTAGTAATCCTGGGCAGCCTGATTTTCCTGAATATCGGCTTTATCCTGTCGGCGTGGGCCAACACCCCGGCCGCCGCCTCCGGGATGGGCAACGCCGTAGCCTTTCCCATGATGTTCTTTGCCGGCGTCTTTTTCCCCACCTCCACGCTGCCTTGGCTGCTGCCCTACGCCGCCGACGCCCTGCCCTTGGCCCCGATGCTGACCGCCCTGCGGGACATCGCCCTCGCGGAAGCTACCTTATGGCAAGTCTGGCCGCAGCTGGCCATCTTGGCCGCCTGGGTCGCCGCCACCGCCCTAGCCGCAGTAAGGGTCTTTCGTTTCAGTTAGCCATCGAATATATGCAATTTTCCCCGGAACAGCACCGCATCCTCCTCTATATCATTCCCCACACTGGCCCCTATGCACTCCCGCGGCGCAACATTTCATGTCATTCCGAGGCGTAGCCGTGGAATCTCGACCCCACGCCCTCGAGACCACTACAACACAACCAGCCCTCCCCAACTCAAAAGTTTTGAGGGGGTGCGGGGGAACTTTTACAAAAGTTCCCCCGCCGTACCCCATCCTCCGGCAACCTTCATTCCCACCCTCCCTATGTCATTCCCCCTCCGGCCACCGTCATTCCCACGAAAGTGGGAATCCAGAACCCCAATTCACCAAAACTCCCCGAAAATTCATCTCATTAGCCCATTGACAAACACCTAAACAATCCCCCATAATAAAACTCGTCAAGGTTGACCTGACCCCGGGACGCCGGGTTCTTTACGCTAAGCTTACCGTAAAACTTAATACCGCTCCACACAGCGCGCTGTGGGCCCCGCCAGCCCTAACCGGCAAAGCGGACGCCTCAACACTCCTACCCCCGGGGAACGGCCTAAGGCCCCGTAAATCCCCACCCGGAGAAGCGGCCAACGGCAAATCCCAACCGCCGCATAAACCGCAGCCCCAGCCTACAGGAGTCGGAGCAACCCAGGTTGACTGGAGAACGGTCAACCGCGGTCGCAACACCGGGCCAACCCGCCGGCATGGCAACCATACCAACCGGCATTAGTAGCCAACTCAAGGTAGCGCAACCGTAATCGGCAATCTGGCCGGGAAACTCCGGGAGGATGCAAGCCAGGATACCCCCCGGAGCAGGCAACCCAGATGACCAGACCTGCCAACCCTTCTCCCGACAAGGCGGAAACCGCGGCCGCGGTTTCCGCCAAAACCGGTATCCCCCGCCAACCCCACTCTTATACCGGCATCCCCCATCTACCCACCCCTTGCCCCATGGTATATCATAAGTACCACCAGCCCAACCCATCGGGAGGAACTGCTATGCCGACCATCCTCGACGAATACATCGCCAAACATCCCGGCTCCGCCCGCCGCTACGCCGAAGCTACCCAAATCTTTCCCGGCGGCGTCACCCACGACAACCGCTACGCCCAGCCCTTTCCCCTCTACCTCACCCACGGCGCTGGCCCCCGCAAGTGGGATGTGGACGGCAACGAATACATCGACTATGTCTCCGGCCACGGCGCCCTCCTCCTCGGCCATTCCCACCCGGCCATCGCCGCCGCCGTCGCCGAACAAATCACCCGCGGCACCCACCTCGGCGCCTGCACCGACGAGGAACTCCGTTGGGCCAAAGCCATCCAAGCCCTGATGCCCTCCGTCGAAAAAGTCCGTTTCCACAGCTCCGGCACCGAAGCCACCCTGATGGCCATGCGCCTCGCCCGCGCCTACACCGGCAAGGACAAAGTCATCAAACTCCAAGACCACTTCCACGGCTGGCACGACTACGCTATGGCCGGCTCCGACCGTCCCGCCCCCGGCGTCCCCCAAGCAAGTTGGGGCAGTATGGTCATCGTCCCCGCCGGCGACTTGAACGCCGTCGCGGACGCCCTGAACCGGGACGACAATATCGCCGCCCTCATCCTAGAACCCACCGGCGCCCACTACGGTCAACTGCCCTTTGATGTCCCCAGCTACCTGCGCGGCCTGCGCGACTTGACCGCCCGGCACGGCGTAATCCTCATTTTCGACGAAGTAGTTACCGGTTTCCGCGCCTCTCCCGGCGGCGCCCAAGTCTTGTACGGCATCAACCCCGACTTGACCACTATGGCTAAAATCGTCGCCGGCGCCCTCCCCGGCGGCGCCGTCGGCGGCAAAGCCGACATCATCGATATGATTGCCCACCGCGGCGACCCGGAATGGGACAACCGCCAACGCGTCTATCATCCTGGCACCTTCAACGCCAATCCCCTATCCGCCGCCGCCGGCGCCGTCTGTCTGGAAACCATTGCCAACCAGCCCATCAACCAGCAAGCCGACGCTATGGCTGACCGCCTCAAAGCCGGCCTGAACGAAGTCCTCGGCAAAATGGAAGTAGCCGGCTACGTCCACGGCATCGCCTCCATGCTGCATCTGGTCCTGGCCGACTGCTCCAGCGACCAAGAAGTTTGCGCGCTGCCCCATTCCGAAATCAAAGCCGCCCTCGGCCGCTCCGCCGTTACCGCCCTCAAGCGCAGTATGCAGAACAACGGCATCGACATTATGGGCCGCGACTCCTTCCTCGTCTCCGCCACCCACACCGAATCCGACATCGACCAAACCCTCGCCGCCTTCGAGCAATCCCTCGCCGCCGTCCGCGCCGAGGGCTTGCTGTAAATGTGCCAAATCCCCCAATCTCTGTTACAATCCCCTTAAACCTGAACCGGGAGGTACCCCTGCTATGCCGTCCTTTTGGGAAAAAATAACCGTCAACGACACGGCGATGGACTTGTACGCCAGCGTCCCCACCAGCTCCGGCCCCTTTCCCGCCATCGTCGTCAGTCAGCACGGCGGCGGCGTGGACCAGTTCATCCAAACCATTTGCGACCGCTTGGCGGAAGCCGGCTATGCCGCCGTAGCCCCCAACCTTTACCACCGGGTTCCCCTCCGTCCGCAACGCCGACCCGCACCCCCGCCCCTGGGACCTCCTCAGCGACCCGGACATCATTGCCGACATCAACGCCACCGTGGACTTCCTCCGCAGTCACCCGGCCATCGACGGCGACCGCCTCGGCATTACCGGGTTCTGTATGGGCGGCCGGGTAGCTTGGCTCGGCGCGGCCGTCAATCCCCATTTCAAGGCATTGGCGCCCTACTACGGCGGCAACCTGATGGTAACTTGGGGCGCCGGCGAAACTCCGCCCTTTGACCTGGCTGCCGGCATCAACTGCCCCATACTGTTCCACTTTGGCGAAGTCGATGAAAACCCCTCCCAAGCGGATATGCGGAAATTCGACGCCGAACTGACCCGCTTGGGCAAATCCCACCAGTTTTACACCTACCCCGGCGCCGACCACGCCTTTATGGACTTCACCGCCGGCCGCTACCAGCAGGCCGCCGCTGATGCCTCTTGGCCGCGCACCCTCGAATTTTTCGCCGCCCACCTGGGCTAACCAACTCTCCCGCCCTTACCGCAAACCGGAACAATCCCCAAGGAGGAAACCCAATGGCAAGAGTATCCCTCGACCTGGACAACGCCGCCGACTTGCAAGTAGTGGCCGCCAACGGCTGGCGGCGGGCTATGGGTATGGTGCCCGGTGAACCCAATCAGGGCTTGGTCGCCGAAATGCGCGGCGTCGCCGCCCGCCTGCCCGACTACGACGACTCCGCTTGGGAACAGCCCGCCACCATCCAGGAACGCCTCTCCGTCGGCTTTACCTTCGCCTGGTACCGGCTGGCTTTCACCATGCCCGAAACCGTCAAAGGCCAGGCCGTAGCCGGCAACCGGGTCTATTTCGAGTGCAATGTCGATAACTACGGCGAAGTCTATGTCGACGGCGCTATCAACCGGGACATCGGCGTCATCACCGGCAACAACACCCCCAAGCGGGTACTGGTGCAGGAACCGGCCGAACCGGGCCAGCAGCACCTTATCGCCGTCCTCGTCGCCAATGCCCCCCTCGGCGACCCGGTCGGCACCATCTTTTTCCGCCACGCTACCCTGGCTTTCGAGGAAGCCCCGGCCCGCTAACGCCAAAACCGTCAACCGATAACCGGGCGCAGCCCGGGGCTATCGCCTATCGCAACCGTCATTCCCACGAAAGTGGGAATCCAGAGTCCCCGGACTATCTGGATTCCCCTTTTCAAGGGAATGACGATTAAGTAAGTCGCCAAGTATCTGCGATAGCCCGGCGACGTAGCCCGTTGAACGCTGCGCCCGGCTGCCAGCAGCAACTAAAGAGAGGTACACCATGACCACCAGGTCTTTTGCCGGCAAGGTCAACGCCCCGGAATTTCCCGCCGGGTTGGAATGGGTCAACACCGACCGCCCCCTCACCCTGCACGAACTCCGCGGCAAAATCGTGCTGCTGGACTTCTGGACCTACTGTTGAATCAACTGTATGCACATCTTTCCGCAGTTGCGGAAACTGGAGCGCAAGTACCCCGCCGAACTGATGGTCATTGGCGTCCACTCCGCCAAGTTCCCCAACGAAAAGGATGGGGAAAACCTGCACCAAGCCGTGCGCCGCTGCGAACTCGAACACCCTGTAGTCAACGACGCCGAGTTTCAAGTCTGGCAGGAATACGGCTGCCGCGCTTGGCCCACCCTGATGTTCATCGACCCCCAGGGCAAGGTCATCGGCAAGCACGAAGGCGAAATTTCCTACGCTGACTTTGACCGGCTGCTCGGCAGTATGATTGCCGAATTCGACGAACAGGGCTTGCTCAATCGTCAACCGGTAGCCTACACCCGGCCCGCCGCCCCGGAAACCGCCCTATCCTTCCCCGGCAAAGTCCTGGCTGACCCGGCTGGCTCCCGCCTCTTTATCGCCGACTCCAATCACAACCGCATCCTAGTCGCCGCCTTGGATGGCGCGGTGCAGCAGGTTATCGGCTCTGGCATTGAGGGATTAGCCGATGGCTTTTTGTCCACCGCCCAGTTCAACCATCCCCAAGGAATGGCAGTGGTCGGCGAAACCCTGTATGTTGCCGATACCGAAAACCACGCCCTGCGTCAAGTTGACCTGACCGCCGGCGCGGTAAAAACTATTGCCGGCAACGGCAATCAAGGCCAACGGCGCGGCGGTTTCGGCCTTGGCACGACCGTGGAACTCAACTCCCCCTGGGACTTGGTTCACCATAACCACAAACTCTATATCGCCATGGCCGGCTGCCATCAGCTTTGGCTGTTGACCCTGGCCGATGGCGAAGTCGGCCCTTACGCCGGCTCCGGGATGGAAAACATCAGCGATGGCGCTTTGTCCGCCGCTACCCTGGCCCAGCCCAGCGGCATCACCACCGACGGCAACCGCCTCTACTTTGCCGACAGCGAAACCAGCGCCATCCGCTCCGCCGAACTCGACCCCAACGGGCGGGTACGCACCATCATTGGCTTGGGCCTTTTCGAGTTCGGCGACCTGGATGGCGAAGGCCATCATGTCCGCTTGCAGCACCCCTTGGGCGTAGCCTGGCACGACGGCGCGCTCTATGTAGCCGACACCTACAATCACAAGGTCAAGGTGATAATGCCGGTGGCCCGCACCGCCGCCACCTTGCTGGGCAGCGGCGCCGCCGGCCATCAGGACGGCGTTGGCGCCCAAGCCGCCTTTGCCGAACCCTCCGGCATCAGCATCGCCCTCGGCAAACTCTACATCGCCGACACCAACAACCACTGCATCCGCGCCGCCGACCTGGACACCCTGGAAGTAACCACCCTGGAACTGCGGGGGCTGTAAAGCTGCTCAAATTGGCGGCGGTGCGACTGAGTGGGGCGGCGGGTCTTTTGACCCTCGCGGTCTAATCCGCCATCCCCGCCGGGCTGCTTTGCCGCGCCCGCCCCGCCAAATACTGCGCCGCCCACTCCCGGGCCAAGCGAATGTTAATCCGCTGGTCGATGGGCGGATTGCCATACCACTTCCCCAGCTTTTTATTCAGCTGCCGCAGCGCCACCAGCGTCAGCCGGTTCGACTTCCGCCGATTGCACGGCCCGCACAGCGGACAGCGATTATCCAGTTCGTTGCTCCCACCCTGCGATGCCGGGTCGATATGGTCCAGCTCCAAGTGTTCGGAATCCGGCGGCTCAAAGCCGCAGCCCCAACAGATACAACCCCACTGCTGCACCAGGATGTCCAGCATCTGCTGCCGGGTCATACTCGCCGGCCGGCGGCGGGAAGTATAAACGGCCGCCAAGTGGGGGTAATTATCCCCATCATCAGTACGCGCCGGCGCAGCGTCGAGGATTTGACAGTGCGACTGCAATTCCTGCAACAGGGCTTGCTGCTGCGCCTGAAACTCGTTCACATTGATGCCCAACCCCAGCAGCCGGTTAGCCACGTGATACGCCGCGTCCGCCCGCCGGTCAATGCCTACCCAACGCCGGCCCAAGTTGTTGGCGGCGACAAGGGTAGTGGCGCAGCCGCAAAACGGGTCTAACACCAAGTCACCGGGATTGCTGGACGCCTTGATGATGCGCTCGTAAAGGATAACCGGTTTCTGGTCCGGGCTGCCCGTCCTTTCGTTGGCGCCGGGCGGACTTATATCCGTGATGACATCCTCGAGGAGCGTTCCTTTCAGCGTGGAAAGGTATTTTTTGTAATACGGCTTTCCGTTGCCCGACCAGTAAATCAGGCCGATTTTGTCCAGAGCCGCGCACTTCTCCAGTTGATTCAAAGTCTCGTAATCAGCCGGGATAAGAGCCATAGCCTTATCCGGGAACCGGTCTCGAGTAGGCGGCGCCCAAGCCCGTCCCTCCGGGGGAAGTTGTCCCTTGAACGGCAGATAGGCTTCCTTGCCCCCGGCTTTGCCGCCGGACAAATCCGCCGGGGTAAAAGCTCCGAACTCATCGTTCTTATTGAACGACTTGGCGTATTCCGCGGAATGAGGTTCGTATTGGGGATTCCAAGTATATCCCGGCCCCTTATTGTAGAAAAATATGGTGTCGTGGGTGCGGGGATACTGCTTGGCGCTGAGGGCTTTGGGCGTAGTACGCCAAGAAATTTCATTGCGGAAATTCTTGGCCCCAAAGATAGCGTCTAACGCCATCCGAATGTAGCCGTTGGCCGCGTGGTCGCAATGCAGATACAGAGAACCGGTAGGTTTCAGGATACGGTGCATCTCCAGCAGCCGCACCGACAGGAAACAGAGAAAGGCCGCAATATCATCCCCGTGGCACTCCCCGGCCGCCTCTATAACTTCGTACAAAGCCCGGTTCTCATCCCGTACCTGCTCCAGCCAGATGGGATGAACCTCGTTCCATTTCCACTGGTCGGGCAATATGCCGGCATCGCCCCACTTCCACTTGTCCACATAAAAGCCGGCGGTTCCAGCCCGGTTGCGGGAAGTGTTAAAAGGCGGGTCGGTAGCAATCAAATCCACCGTCTCGCTGTTCATCCCCCGCAGCACTTCCAGGTTGTCGAGGGTATAAAGGGCGTGGTCGGGAAAATTCTGCCGGTCGGCGGGGTTAGCGGCCATTGCCAGCCTCCTTGCTGGGGATGGCGGGATTATAGACAGCGGCCGGTTGCGGAGTCAAGGGCGGGTAAGACAGCCGGAGTTGCCGCCGGTGACGGATGGGTTCAGCCCACCGCCCGCCCGGCCACAATGCCCAGCCACGCCGCCGCCAAGCCGATGACCAGATTGCCCCCAAGGTTGACGGCGGCCCGCAGCGCTTCCCCGGACTCCAGCAGCCGCACCGCATCATAGCTCAGGGTGGAAAAGGTGGTATAACCGCCCAGCAAGCCGATGGCAATCATCGCCCGCACTTCCGCCGGCAAATCATTGCGCTGCAACGCCCACCCCAGAAAGAACCCCAAGGCAAAGGAGCCGGTAACGTTGACGATAAGAGTCCCGACAACGGTTCCCGTCCCCCAATAGTGGATCGCCAACCGCCCGATGCCATAGCGCAGCAGCGACCCGGCCGCGCCGCCAAGGGCTACGAGGAGGTAGGTCATGCCTTACCCTGTGGCGGAACGATTTGCCGGTCTTTCTCGGGACGCCCTCTCCAGTCTCTCCGGGATTTCAGAACCCGAGGTTTTTTCAGCCTTGCTACCAACCTTTCCGGCGGCAAGGACAGCTCAAGCCACTTCCCCCATTCAGGGGGGATATAATCCGGCTTTTTCCCAGACATCAAGCAGAAATGAGGCTTAACCGCAGGGTAAGGCTTGAGGATAAGGTCAAGCCGGTCAGCTTTCGATTTTAGCTGGCCGTTATCAAAACCCTCCAACCCATCCGACATCCCATCGGTATTGTACCCTTTGGCTTCAATGAAAATCAGGTGATAGTCGCCGCTGGCATCCTTAAAGGCGACCAGCAAGTCGACATCCTCCTGATTCTGTTCTACGGCCGCGGTGTTAAGGCGGTCAACCCTTTCCTCCGCGTCGGTGTAGTGCGCCAAGACCAAGCTGGCGTGAACCCAGTTCAGGTGGTAGTCCATCGCCACGAAAACCCTCTCCCCTTTCTCGGGGAAAGGAGCTCCCACCTTGGCGCAGAGTTTCTGTTGGAAATCCGACGAGAGGTTAAACGCCGGTTCTCCTTCGCCATCCTTTAGCCCCAAAGCCTGCGCTACCAGGAAAAACCGCTCCTTGCGGTTAAAGGACTTCAGAATGTCAATCAAGTCGGGCATAGCTGATACCTCCGCTAATGGTTAAGTTTCCTGCCCAATTTCCCAGCCGGCTTGTTCCTCCAACGGCAGTACCAGGGCGGACGGGTCTAAATCGGCGAGGCCGTTGGCGATGGCTTCCTGAAATTTCCGGTAAGCCAAATCCCCGGCCGGGATGGGGGATTGCAGGCTTTGGGCCAGGTCCTGAATTAACCCCAGGTCTTTCAGGATGACCCGCATTTGCGCCCGGTCGCCGGCGAAGTTACGCTCCAGCATTGCCGGGGCGTTGCGGTCCAGCATAAAGCTTTGTCCCCAGCCGGAACTGACCACTTCATAAACCAGAGCCGGGTCGGCGCCGGCTTTAGCCCCCAGCAGCATTGCCTCGGCGGCGGCCATGGTGTGGATGCCCACCAGCAATTGGTTGACCAGTTTAACGGCGGTGCCGGCGCCGGTCGGCCCGATGTGGCGGATAGTCGCGCCCATGGCCGCAAACAAGGGCAAGGCGCGGTCGTAAGCCGCCCGGGAGCCGCCGGCCATAATAGTCAAAGTGCCGTTGGCCGCCCGCTCCGTCCCGCCGCTGATGGGGGCGTCGAGAAAGAGCGCGCCCTTGGCGGCGGCGGCGGCGGCGCAAGCCTGGGTGGTGGACATTCCCACCGTGCTGTGGTCAATGAGTATCTGCCCCGGCTTGGCATTGGCGATAATGCCGTCAGCGTCCAGGAAAACCGCTTCCACCGTGGCCACATCCGGCAGGCAGGTCAGCAGAAGGTCCGTTTCCCGGGTAGTTTCCGCCGCCGAATGGCCCGGCTTGGCTCCGGCGTCCACAATCTGCCGCACCTTTTCTTGGCTGCGGTTATGCA
The DNA here is from genome assembly GCA_965243185.1 of Dehalococcoidia bacterium. Taxonomy (GTDB): domain Bacteria; phylum Chloroflexota; class Dehalococcoidia; order Lucifugimonadales; family UBA3495; genus CBDBCU01. The sequence goes on from OZ251531.1 coordinate 482,224, forward strand.
CCGTCAAGTCAAAGCCGGCGTTAAGCAGCCGGTAAGACATCGGCAAGCCCATCCGTCCCAACCCGATAAATCCCGCTTTGCTGGACACCGGATTACCCCCTTGTTCTGGTTGCAGCTAATGCGGCGGCTAGTCCGCGCCCAAGTCTTTGGCGACCCGCCCGATTACCTTATCCAAAGTGGATACAATCTGCTCGATTTCCCCCGGGGTAACGCACAGCGGCGGCATAATGTTCATCACATCCCCGCCGCGCAGCAAGACGCCCTCCTCGGCAAATCCTTGGGTCAGCCGCGGCCCCAATTCGGCGTCGGCCGGGAACGACTCTTTAGTTTCCCGGTCTTTGACCAGTTCCAGACCGCACATCAAGCCGAGGCCGCGGGCGTCGCCGATGATGGAATGTTTGCCTTGCAGTTCTTTGAGACCGTCGAGCAGGTATTGCCCCATCCGCGCCGAGTTGTCCACCATTTGCTCCCGCTCCATAATCTCAATGTTTTTCAGGGAAGCGGCGGCGGCGACCGGATGGCCGCCAAAGGTGATGACATGACGGAAAGCGGCTTTCGGCCCGCCCACAAAGGCGTCGGCGATGGGCTTGCGGAGGATGGCCGCTCCCATGGGAATGTAGCCGCTGGTAATGCCCTTGGCTACCGTCATCATATCCGGCGTAATGCCCCAATGCTCGCAGGCGAACATCTTGCCGGTGCGCCCGAAGCCGGTAATCACTTCGTCGGCGATGAGCAGGCAGCCGTACTTGTCGCACAGTTCGCGCAGCCGGGGCCAGTAGTTAGGCGGCGGCACAATGGCCCCGGTAGGACTGGACACCGGCTCGGCAATCACCGCCGCTATCGTTTCCGGCCCCTGAAAGCGGATGATGTTTTCAATGGCGGCCACGGATTTGTCGGCGCATTCCTCCGGGCTAGCGCTGCCGAACTCGCAGCGGTAAAAGTTGGGCTGCGGCGCGTGAAAGGCCCCGGGCATCAGCGGTTCGTAATCGCTTTTGGGATAGAGAAAGGAGCCGCCCAGGGCCAACGCGCCAAAGGTAGCCCCGTGATAGGAGTCCTGGCGGCTGATGAATTTGATGCGGCCCGGTTCGCCTACCCGCTTGAAATAAGCCCGGGTCAGTTTCAACGCCGTTTCCACCGACTCCGACCCGCCGCTGGTGAAAAAGGAGCGGGACAAATCGCCGGGGGTGATGGCGGCGATTTTCGCCGACAGCCGCACCGCCGCCTCGGTGGTAGTACCCATGGGCATATAGGTGATTTTGAGCATCTGCTCATAGGCGGCGTCGGCGATTTCGGTCTGCCCGTAGCCCACATTTTTCAGCCACAGGCCGGACATCGCGTCAATATAGGTGTTGCCCAGGGCATCGGTAACCTGGCAGCCCTTGCCCTCGACGAAAATCTGCGGCTCCCCCTTTTCCGCCATATCGCTGGGCTCCCGCAGATAGACCCACAGGTTTTCCAGGGCGGTGCGCTGCAATTCCTGAACGCTGCTCTCGGTATGGGCGGCCATAGCCATAATTTCTACTCCCCCGCCTGGGCTGAATTGGGATGGATGGCGACCGGGTTATGGCGGTAAGTTTAACACCGCCGGGGAGTAACTACAAATGGGGACGGGAAAACGGCGTTGTTTCGTAAATGGTTATGGGGGCAGTAACTCGGCTACGACTACCCTTTTTTAATGGAGAATCAGTGAATGCCGGCACACCCTACCGCAACCCACCCGCCAGCGCATCGCCGGTAAAGGTCTTGCCGGTAATCGCCGGCTCGCTGGCCAAGGCGATACGGGCTTTCTCCATTGCCGACCACGGTATCCCCAGAGCTTCGGCCACGGCTTCGTCCAGCCGCCGCCGGGTGCCGCAGGTCAGCATATAGCGGAGTTCCTGCAACTCGGAGTTGCAAAGTTCGTCATAGGCGGATAATAGAACATCCATTCGGGGGGGGGGGGGGTAAAACGCGCCAGTTGGGGAAGGGAATCAAGTAGCGGTCATCCACCGACCAGTTGGGATAGACGATTTTCTTGTTCGAGGTCACTCCCATCAAGGCCACAATTCCCACCGTGCTGTTCAGGTAAGCGACGGCAGCCTTCTGCACCTGTTCCCGGTGGTGTCCCCCGGGCTCCGGGTGATAGGGGGCAAAAGCGCCGCCCATAATCCGCTCCGGGGAGAATGCCGCCGTTATCCGGGTATTGGGCGTACTCAACCGGCAGGGCAACAGCACATTGCCGCGCTTTTCCAGCAGGCGGTTAGAACGCCCTTCAGTCCCCGAAGGAATCGACAGATAAGAGTCCGGCCCTGCCTCCATCGACCGCCGCAAGTCGGTTTTATGGTAATACAGGGCGCGGTAAGGAGTGCTGACCGGGCTGAGGGTCATCGGCCGAATATCGCTGGAACCCTGCTCGCCGGCCGCGCGGCCAGTGCGGACCGCAAACCACTTCCCGGTTGCGATGTTCTGGTAGGTTTCTACCAATTCATCCCGGACAAATTGAGTGGGAAACCAATCGCCCTTTTCCATACGGGATTGCGGCCAACGGGTAATGGCATAACCCGGGTGCGCTTCTCCACGCAGGATAGTTTCTCCCATAGCCTTGGCCTGCGCCGGAGTCGCAGGCTTCCGCAGGATTTTGACAAAAGTGGTGGTCGCCTCCGCACGGCTTTCCCGGCGTTGCCAGGGCCGAGCAATGACCAGCATCTCCCCGATTTTCGTATTCTCCGAGAATGCCATGCCTCCCGGGTCTTTCAAGGCAATCACATACTCGACGTGCAGCTTATCGCCCAGCAGTTTGCGAACCGGCAAAGCGGAGGCTGCCTGCGCCATTGCTATAGGATAGACCGAAGCCAAACGACCGCCGGGCTTCAGGTGCGTCTGTCCCAAGACGGTAAAACCGTGGCTACCCCCGGAGCGGTGCGCCGCCGTTTCGCTGAGCAGATATTCCTCCCGCGCTTTGATGGCGGCTTCCTCCTCCTTGGTGAACTGGTCATAGCGCAGACTGTCCCGGGAGAAGGGCGGATTCATTATGAACAAGTCGGCCGGGGCCAGCTGATGAGCTTTTTCCAGCTTGGTCTCCACCTGCTCGCTGACCTTATAATCCGGCCACTGAATCAGCATCGGTTGGCTTTCCAGCCATTCTAGACTGCCCACTTGAGCCGGCAGTACCGGTTTGCCCCGCTCGACCACCGGCGGCCCCAAGCGGGTACGGTGAACATTCATATTCCTGAATTGGGTGGACGGCGACATCAACCCCAAAGTAGTAGCCGCCATGTGGGTAGCAGTCAAGTTGACATCGTAAAGGTTCAACACCCTTTCCACGAGAACTTCCGAAAGCCGTTCCTGGTCAACTGCATTAGCCAATTCCCGTATCCGAGCCGCGGCGGCAATGGGCAAGGTGCCGGTGCCGCAAGCCGGGTCGGTTACATTCAGCTTGGCGATAGCCGCCAAGTCCTTCCAATCCCGGTCTCCCGGGCGGATCGCCAGAGTCGCCAAGAGCGTTGCGCCGGCGGTGCCGGTGTAAAAGGAGCCATCATAGCGGGCGGTATCCAGTACCCGGTGAAAAATGCGACCCATCACATCCTGCCGGCCGCCGGCCCGGTCGGTAATCAGGTCGCCCGCCGCATCGGCGATGATTTTCAGACTATCCCGCCAGTTGCGGTCATCATCCGGGGCTTTCAGCCCGACAATAGCCGTTTGGAACACCGGCTTGTAATCCAACGCCATTATGGTGTCCCACGCCTGCTGCAAGGCGCCGCCAATGTCCGGCACATCCTTGCAATCGCCCAACCGCCGGGGCGGCCACGGGCCGCTATATTCCGTAACTTCCCCTTCCCGGGCGTCGTAGTCTGGTTTGCTCTCCGCAACCAGATACGGCCCCAGCCGGGCGTGAAACATCATCGCGCTGGCAAGGACCAGACAGCCCCGAATAGCCGCCGTGTCGTACTTGGTCGTTTCCCAATGGGCTGCCGCCCGGGCGTATGCCTCGGCGGACTGCTGCCGTTTCCACTTGGGCTGGGGCGTAGTCGGCAAATCCAGAGCCTGGGCCAAATCCTGTTTCTGACCTTCGGACAACTTTTCCAGGACTTTATCTAGCTCGCCCCGCAGATGGCTGGCGGCCAGGTCGGCATTGCCCAACTGCCCCGGAGCCATTTTGACGGCGTTGCCCAACTCAGCCGCCGTGCCGGAAAGCCACACCGGAACCCGGTTGTCCGCGTCCACGATGGCATAATCCAGTCGAGCCTCCCGAAAGGAAATGGGATTGAACTCGCCGGAAGGGTAGCACACGGCTAGGGCCGCCGTGCAGTGGTTGTTGTCGAGCCGCCGCAGGCAGTCGGCAAGGGCCGCCCGGCGCTCCCTTTCCCCTTGCCCGTGTTTAGCCTCGACAATGATGGTGGCTTGCCGGCCCAGCTTAATCAGGATGTCGGCCTTGCCGCCCCCTTTGCCTTTCAACAGGGCTTGGTTTTCCACGGCCAAGCCTTGGCTCCGCAATTCCAAAGTGAGGAAAACGGTCAGCGTATCCTCTTTCTTGCCTTTGGGCTGCCCTTGCGGCATTTACTAACACCTCTTGCGGGAAACTTGGATAAAACATTGTAACATAGTCATAAAATCAAATGGAACCAACCCACCGGCACTACGGCGCTGTTCCGTAAAATGTTGGTTGGGAGAAAATATGCCTTAACTGGGCAAAATTCCGCCGCCGCCCGTATCTGCTTGACCAAGAATTGATGCCATAAAAATGCTGTCAGAACCAGTCAACACTTTCTGAAACAGCGCCCCCTACTCCCCCACCCCCGCCCGCAGCGCCGCAAACAAATAATGCGTCGCCCACGACCGATACGGCATCCACCGCCCCGAAAACTCCCCCAACTCCCCATCCGTCAACGCCGCCCCCGCAAAATACAGCCGCGCCACCACCCGCCGCAGCGCCAAATCCCCCACCGGAAAAGCGTCATCCCGCCCCAACGCCCGCGTCAACACCCACTCCGCCGTCCACTTGCCCACGCCCCGCAATGCCGTCAACTCCCGCACCGCCTCCTCATCCGACAGCGGCCCCAAAACCGCATCCAACCCGCCCGGCCGCGTCAACTCCTCCCGCGCCATCCCCTGCAAATACTCCGCCTTCCGCTGACTCAACTTCAACCCCCGCAGCTCCTCAATCGACGCCCCGGCAATCGCCGCCGGTCGCGGAAAAGCGTAGTATTCCTGCCCCTCAAAAATCGCCCGCGCCCCGTAAGTCTCAATCAGCAATCCCCGAATCACCCGCGCCACACTGGCCGCCAGTTGCTGCCCCAAAACCGCCAATGCCAATGCCTCAAACACCGACCCCACCCGCGGCAAGTGCATCCCGTAAAACCGCTCCACCAATCCCGCCATCACCGGCTCCCCCGCCGCCATCCCGTAAAAACCCGTCAAATCCTGCTCCGTCCCCAGCAGCCGCGCCATCAACTCCCGCCCCTGCTCGATATCAGCCGCCGTCAACCCGTCCCCCGCCAGCTCCACCGCCAACTCCGGCGTCTCCACATCCCCCGCCGGCTGCGCCGTTGCCAAAACCCGCTTATCCCCCAAATCCAGCAGCCGCTGATACACCCCGCCCTCCGCCGCCGCATCCATCCCCTTCCGAAAGTACGGCTGATTCTCCGCCGTCAACCCAAAGTCAAACGGCGGCCGCGGATACAATAAAACCGTCCCCTTTTCCATACCCTTTCCTACCGGCATGACCCCAACTGCGCCGTCCCCAAAGTGCTATAAACCGCCCCTTGCGCCGTCAAAACGCTCCGTATCAAACTGATTTCCCCCACTTCCCAAGCGTACTCCGGTTCCAATGCGCCCCCTTGCTCGACCACCACCGACCCCAGCTCCCGCCGCGCCGCCGGCCTAACCCCGTCCCGTACTCGCCCCAAAGTCAAATGCGCCCGAAACCCCCGCCGCTCCTCGGCAAATCCCAGCCGTACCGCCGCATCCTCCACCAACCCTTGCAACCGCCCCAACGCCGCCAAATCACCGCCTACGCCGGCCCAAATCACCCGCGGCTCCCGCCGGTTAGGAAACACCCCCAGCCCTTCCAAATGCAGCGGAAACGGCACATTATCCATCCCCGCTGCCGCTTCCCGCAGCGCCGCCCCCAATGGCTCCACCAATCCGAACTCCACATCGCCCAGAAACTTCAGCGTCAAATGTATCCCCGCCGGATTCACCCACCGCACCCCCGCCGGCAGCAACTCCCCCAATTGCCCCATCGCCGCCGCCAACGCCGCCTTCGCCCCCGCCGGCAAATCCACCGCCACAAACAACCGCAGCCGGCCCCCGCTATCCCCGGTCATCCCCTCAACTCCCGCCGCAGTTCCCCCAACCGCCGGTACCACTCCGTCAAATCCTCCAACGAATACCGCGCATTAGCCGGACTCGGATTCGGCGTCACAAACACCACGCTCTCCCCAATCCGCCGCTCCTGCCGTCCCAACTCCGCCCTTTCCGTCACCCCTTCCCCATACCGCAAATAGGCTTTATACCCCGTCAACCCGTGAAAGCACACCAGACCCGGCTGATACCGCAGCAGCTTCTCCCGCAACACCGGCGCCCATCGCCGATAATCCGCCGCCGTCAACCCCTTGGCCTGCGGCGTCGCCCGCTTCACCACATCCGTGAACCCAATCCCGTACCCGAGCAGCAGCCCATCCTCCGCCGCCGTCAACTCCCGCCCCACCAGCCCGGAGCCATTCAACGCCGCCCAGAACCGATTGCGCGGATTGGCAAAATAATGCCCCACCCGCACCGAATAACTCGACGGATTCAACCCCACAAACACCAAATCCAGCCCCGCCTCCAGATAATCCCCCAGCGTCTCCCCCTCCCAACTTTCCATAAAACCCGCCCCCTTTGACCGTCATTCCCACGAAAGTGGGAATCCAGAACCCCCGGCCTATGGGAATGCCGGTTTCTACAATGCGATAGCCCTAGTCCAACCCCCCCTACTCCCCCTCCAAAAACTCCCGAATAACCCCCGCCAGTTCATCCGGCTTATGGTAGCCAATGTCGTGGATCGTATCCGCAATCCAATGCACCCGGTTATTGGGAATAGCTTGCGTCGCGGCCGCCACCATCCGCTCCTTGGTGCGGGCAAAATCCGTCCCCACCCGCTCCGGCCGCGGCCCAGCCGGCACTATCAAAGTCGGACAGACAATCTGCGGCAGCGTAACCGACGGCGGCTCCCCCCACATCGCCGCCAGCACTTGGGCGTGGTTAGATGGCTGCAAAATATCCCGCATCTGACCGGCGGCATCAGCATAAACCATAGTTTGCACCACCTCCGCCAAGTCCTCAGCCCAACAGTCCGCCAACTGGTTGCGCTGCCGCGCCAGAAACTCCGCCCGGTCGCCGGACACCTCCCGCGGCGCAAAGCGGGCCCGAAAAACCTCCCAACTGGCCTCCGGCAGCAAATGCCCATCCAGAAAGCCCCCGTCAATCATTACCAGCTTGCTCACCCGCTGCGGAAAGCGCGCCGCCACATTGATTGCCACATTGCCGCCCCAGGAATGTCCCAGCACCGCCGCCTGCTCCAGCCCCAAAGCATCCATAAAGCCGGCCACATCCGCCGCCAAAGTTTGCCAATCATACCCGGCCGCAGCCTGCGTCGTCTGCCCATGCCCCCGCTGATCCGGAGCCACAATGCGGTAGTGATTACACAGCCTGGCAGCCAACCGCCGGTACCAATGCGCCGTCGAAGCCAGCCCATGCAGCGCGACCATCGGCATTGCCGCCCTTGCGCCGCCGCCGTCCCAATCCAGATAGTGAACTTCCAGCTCCCCCACGACAACGCGGCTTTCTATCGGCAAATCAGCAACCCGCCCCGGTTCAGTCAAAACGCGCCCTCCCCTAAAACAAATACTTGCCGGTAATAAGGCTGACCGGCCCTTAACCCCTTACTTCCACCAGTTCATCCACCCGCAACATCTGCAAGTCCGGCAAATCCGGAATGTCCGCATCATTAGTCAGAAAAAACTCCGCCCCGCCGCTCAGCGCCGTAGCCAACTGCACCGCATCCGGCGTGCGAACTCTGCGATAAGCCGCCCGTATCGCCGCCGCCCCCTCCGCAATCTCCCGACTGACCGGGCGAATTGCCAGCATAGGCGTGTTCAGTAAAATGTCCCGATAACGCTCGACCAACGCCGCTTCCCTCCGCCGCAAAGGGAGAACTAGTACCTCCGCCAAGGTCAGCGCAGAAGTCTCCACCCGAAACTCCCCGGCAGTCAAAGCGTCAAAGAACGGACGCACCGTATCCACATAAGTAGAGTTCCGCTCCACATAGTAAATAAGCGGAGCGGTATCCAGACCAACAGTCTTGCCCCGGATGTCCTCCAGCCAAGCCACGACTTACCGCTTCCCCCGCAGCTCATCGACCCAATCCTGAGCGTCAATGCCCATCTCCCAAAGCATCTTACCCGGCTCCGCCTTGTCCATAATGTCCATCAGGCTGCCCTTCTTCCCCTGGCGGTTGGCAATCAGCACCCGCAGCAACTCCGCCACCACCAACTGCTCCTCCAGGTTCAACTCCGCCACCAGTTCCTCCAACTCCTCCTTAACCGGCGTCGTCTTCATAACCAAAACCCCCTCTGCAATAATAGCCGAACTACCCCTTTCTCCCCGCTCGGGAATTATAGCATAGCCCGGTAAAGGAACGGGAATTATACACTTACCCCGCCATTAGATACGGCAGGATAGGCAATTCTCCCTAATCCCGCTATTAGATATATAATTCCCTAATCTTGCCCCCATCCCCCGCCAACTTATGGTATATTATCCCCCAAAGCAACCCCGCGGCCGCCGGCGGCCCTTATCCTGAACCGGGAGGATTAGCCTTGATGCTGGCATTTCTGGGCGGCACCGGGCCCGAGGGCAAGGGCTTGGCTCTGCGCTTGGCTCTGGCCGGAGCGGATGTTGTTATCGGCTCCCGGGAGGCGGCGCGGGCGGAGACGGCCGCCGCTGAACTGTCCGAGCTGATTGCCGCCGCACCGGACGCCGGCCGCATCGCCGGCGGCGACAACCGGGATGCCGCCGCCCAAGCCGACATCGCCTTTCTCACCGTCCCTTACGCCGCCCAGCGTCCCTTGCTGGAGCAGTTGGCTCCGGATTTGGCCGGCAAGGTGGTGGTCAATGTCATTGCCCCGATGCGGTTCGAGCGCGGCGTTGGCGCTATTGCCGTGCCGGTGGACGCCGGTTCCGCCGCCCAGGAGTCCCAACTGTTGCTGCCCGATTCCCAAGTAGCCGCCGCCTTTCAGAATGTCAGCGCCGAGGAGCTGCTGGAACCGGCCCGGATAATGGACGGGGATGTAATCGTCTGTTCCGACCACCCGGCGGCTAAACGGCAAGTAATGGAACTAACCGAAAAAATCCCCGACTTGCGCCCGGTGGATGGCGGCGGCTTGGCTAACGCCAAATATGTTGAGCAGATTACTCCCTTGTTGGTCAACATCAACCGCATCTACAAAATCCACGCCAGCATCCGCATTGTTGGGTTATAAGAGAAATGAGCCATTGACGGTGCTGGTTAGAGCTAGAAATACCGTTACCCGGCACACTGGATTTGCCGAAAGCTATTCTCTTGACGGGAGAATGTTATAATTGGGGCGTCTAGGCATCCCTCCAATACGCTCCCGGGGAGGATAGTATGTCCCAAGCGACTTTCTGCGCCAATTGCTCCAAGCCAATGCGCGGTGACCAGAAGTTTTGCCCGGTGTGTGGTAGTCCTCCCTACACCCCGTCCTACACCTCGTCCAAGGCTCTGGCTATTGAGCGCGCCATTCGCAACATCGACTCTCTTCCCAAAAGCCGGCTTTTCAGCCCCAAGGAGATACAGGAACTTCCTGACCTCCTCTGGGATGACGAACTGCCGGAGCAGTGTGTCACCGGTAATTATCACGCCAACTCTGGTATTCTGGTTGCCACTGATCGGCGGATGCTTTTCGTGGGCAAGGGGTTGCTGGGACAGCTGAAAGTGGAGGATTTCCCCTACGATAAGATTTCCTCTCTGGAGTCTAATCGCGGAATTTTGGCGGGAAGCATAGGCATACATATTTCCGGCAACTGGGAATGTATCGACCGCATCCCCAAGGGGCAGGTTGACGCGTTTGTTGCCGCTCAGCGCAGGAAAGTAGCCTTATGGAAAAACAAGGCGGAAGTCCCCCGGCAGACCTCTCACCAGTCCGCTTCCTCGATTAGGTCTGTAATAGACGAGCTGGAGGGGTTGGGCAAACTCCACCAGCAGGGTATCTTGACGCAAGACGAGTTCGAGCAAGCCAAAGCTCGACTGATTAGGGAGCTTTAAGTAGTACGGAAACAACGCACCCAAGTCAACCCCCAAAGGAGGTGACGCTATGCCCCGCGGAACCCTGAACCTACAAAACCCTGCCGACTTGCAAGCCGTCAATGGCGTGTGGCGGTATGCCCCCGGCTTAGTGCCGGGCGAACCCAACGAAGGGCTGGTTTCCCAACTAGAGGGCAGCCCGGCCCGCTTGACCGACTATGACGACTCCGCTTGGGAGGTCTGCAACGACCTGACCGAATGGCACTCTCACGGCTTTACCTTTGCCTGGTATCGCATCCGGGTTACGCTGCCGGAAACGGTCGATGGCCGGGAACTCGCCGGTGCCCGCTGCATTTTTGAGACCTGCATCGACGACTACGGGGAGCTGTGGATTGACGGGGAATGCAACCGCGACCGGGGGGCGGTGCAGGGTTTCAATGTGCCGCAGCGGGTGGTCATCAGTACCGAACCCAAGCCCGGCGACCAGCACACCATTGCCCTGTTGGCGATGAATGGCCCCATCGGCGCGCCCGGCGGCGCGGTATTCGTCCGCTACGCTACCCTGGCTTTCGAGTGGCGCACTCCCGGCTACTAGCCGGCGCCGCAATGGCGGCTGATTTACCGCCGCCCATCAAAAAACCGTAACCAGCGAGGTGTCCATTATGTCCCTGACCGCCGCAAAGTTTGCCCAGGGTATGACCACCCGGGAATACATCGATGGCTGCATCAAGGTCAACAAGCAGCCCTTCATCGACATCTATGACGGCGTAGCGGTGCCGGCTGATACCCTGGCCTGGTTTGACGCCTTGCCGGAGTCGCTGAACCTGGCCGTCTTTACTTCCGACTGGTGCGGTGATGCCCTCAGCACTACCCCGGCTATCCTGCGCCTGGCTGACCGCGCCGACAACCTGCGGCTGCAAGTGTTCAACCGGGACGATGAACTGGAGTTGACCAACAGCTTTCTCCCGGAAAACCGCGCCGGCACGGTGCCGGTGTTCGTCGCCCTGGATGGCAATATGGGGGAAGTGGCCCGCTTTATTGAAACCGCCCGCTCTCTGGTGCCGCAGATTGATGCGATGGATGAAGCCATCGCTGCGGAAGTGGCCGCCGCCGGAACCCCGGAATCCGAAGCCCGCGCCGCCGGCCGCGGCAAGCGCACCGCCTACCGGGTGGGCAAAGCTCGGGAATGGGGCGAAGTCATCCTGCGGGAGTTTCAGCAAGTAGTGGCTGACGGCTTGGCTTTGCCCCCGGCGCAACGGCCGGCCGAGGGCGGAACCCAATGGCCGCCGGCGGATTAGCCGCTGCGGTTCGCCGGATAATCAGCCTGGAAATTAAGGGGTTAGAGGGAGTTTGACCTTGCAACACTTGAACTTTGGCTGGGTGCTGGAGGGCTGCCTGGCCGGCGCAATGGGGCCGACGAGCCGCCGCGACCTGATTTTTTTCAGCCAACAGGACATCCGGGCCGTGCTGCGGATGGAGGAAAATACCATCTCCGCCGAGCTGTGGAATATGTATGACCTCTATGAGCCGGTGCCGGACTTTTCCGCTCCGACTCTGGAGCAGATTGACCGGATGTCCCGCTGGATTGAGGACCAGATTGAGAATTGGGAGCGGCCGGTGGTGGTTACTTGCCACGCCGGTATCGGCCGCACCGGCACCGTGCTGGCTTGCTACCTGGTCTATACCGGCTACGACCCACAAACCGCCATCACAATGGTGCGGGAACTGCGCCCCCGCTCCATCCAGACCCGGGAGCAGGAGCAAGCCGTATATGACTACGCTGAACACCGCCAAAGCGGCGGCGGCCGCCCTATAACCGGCCGGTAGGTTATCCGGGCCGTGGCGCAATGCCGGAGCAAACCGGCCCGCCGCCTACGCAGCCAGACGGTAGCCTTTACCTTTGTCCGCAATGGTCGGCAGCGGCGTAGCCGTCAGTTCCACAATCCGCCCGCATTGCAGGCATTTGCGAAACGGCCCGTAGGCGTCCCATTCCAAATACATATCCCCTTGGCACTTGGCGCAAGCCTTGAAGTAAAACCTGGTTTTGAGTTCCCGCATAATTCCGACTTACCCCTCCTTCGCGGATTGCTGTCCCGGCAAATGCCGGAGTCTATGCCAATCAGGGTAAGGGTTAATTGTGCGGAAATTGTGAAGGAAATCTTTGCTATAGCGCGGCTTTCTACGCCGCCGGTTATAATGTAAATTCCGGCAAAGACGCCTTGCCCCGACCCGGCGGCCGCCCGAAATCCGCACTAGGAGTTAGCCTAGATGCCCGAAACTGCGCCAATGCCAACCCCGGTAGCCATTCCCCGCGCCTTGCTGGAGCAGGTCTATCAAGAAGCCCGGCGGTGTTTTCCTGCCGAATGCTGCGGCTGGCTTGCCGGGCCTCGGGATGGCGGCGCGGCGGACACCATCCGCCCTTGCGTCAATATGCAGGATGGCGGGCAACATCCTACGGCCGCCGACCGCACTGCCGAAACGGCCTATGTGCTGTCCGGGCCGGACTTGCTGGCCTTGAACCGGGGCTTGGATGACGCGGCGCCGCCGCTGATCATTTACCACTCCCATCCCAACGGGCGCGCCTATTTTTCCGACACCGACCGGGCCGTGGCCGCCAGTCCCTGGGGGGACGGCCCATCCTATCCGGTGCAGCAACTGGTGGTGGGCATCGACCGGCAGCGGGTGGTGGAGGCCGCCCTTTTTGCCTGGTCGGATGCGGCGGGCGGCTTTGTGGAAATAGCCCGGTTTGCAGGAGCGGCGGTCTGAGTGGCGGGACAAACAACAGATGCGGCGGGGTTGTTCATTCTCGGCCGCCGCGATAACTCTATCAGGAGCAGTTATTTTGAGGGATTTGGCACAGCGGCTATTGCAACTGGCCCTGGACAAGGGCGCGCTCCGTTATGGGGACTTTACCCTGACCTCCGGGCGGAAAAGCGGCTACTACTTTGACGGGCGGTTGTTGAGCCTGGAGCCGGAGGGGGCGTATCTTATCGGTCAAGCCCTGCTGCCGCTGCTGCGGGCGGCCGGGGCGGCGGCCGTGGGCGGCCCGACTTTAGGGGCTGACCCCATCGTGACCGCCATTGCCCTGACCAGCCACTGGGACGGCTGCGGGGACATCCCGGCTTTTATCGTCCGCAAGGAAGCCAAAGCCCACGGCACCGGCCAAGCCATCGAAGGGCCGCTGCCGGCCGGTGGACCGGTCGCCATTGTGGACGACACCTGCACTACCGGCGGCTCCCTTATTCAAGCCATCACCGCCGCCGAAGCCACCGGCTGCCGGGTAGTCAAGACTTTGGCTATTCTGGACCGGCAGGAAGGGGGCAGCGCTGAACTGCGCCGCCGCGGCTACGATTTCAGCGCGCTGCTGATGGCTAATGAACGGGGAGAAATTGAGGTAACGGCGGGTTAAACCGGCCGCCGCCGGTCAGCTTTCCAACCGGGCATAGTCATAGACCGGCAGGTTCAGCTCTCCGATGGGCTTGCCTTCGCCGGCGCGGAAACTTTTGATGATGGCGAGGGCGGCCTCCGGGATGGCTTTGTCGCCGCAGTAGATGCAGACAAAGGCCGGCACATTTTCGACAAAGAAGGGTTCCGGGCCGGCTTCATCGCAGTAGCGGATGACTTCCTCCCGGAAGGCGTCGGGGCTGTGGCAAATCAGGCAGTCCATACCTAATCACCCGGGACTTCAGCCAGGGCGGGGACGGTTGCCGCCGCCTTGGCCTTTTCCGGCTTGGCGTCAGGATTTTTGAGGTCAAAGACCGGTACGCGGCGGTGGGCGATGGGAGTTCCCCGACCTCCCCGGACTTGCTTGTCCAATGTAGTCAAGACTTTACCGGGGTAATACCGCGGGCCGCACAGCCGGCATACTCCAGCCGGCAGGTTCTCCACAAATAGCGGCTCGGCGCCGGATTTCTGGAAGTAGAGAATAGTCCCTTTCTCTACGGTGTTACGGCTCCGGCAGTTGTAGCAGTATTCCATACCTATTGCCTCGCAGTCGTCAGGCGGATGCGGTAATCGGCATCTGCCCATTTTTCCGGTTGGGTTTCCCCCGGGAAGTAGGCGGTCATCACCCGGCAAACGGGCAAGACGCTGCACAGCAAATGCCCTATCCTGCCCTCTGCCGTTCTCCCCCAGACCAAGAATAGCCGACCTCTGGTTTCAATGACCAGCGGGTCGTCATCGCACAGCATAAAACGGACTTCCGGCTTGTCCGGGGTAGGCCGTTCATTCACCCTTTCATCGTAGTGGTCGGTATAATCCAGCGTACCGTCTGCGGCGGCCCGGCACAACTCCTCTATGCGATTGTCTTGCATCTTTTCCTGACTCTCCGGGTGCTTGCGGCAACTGGCTTAATAATACCACACCTTACCCCCAAGGGTACAACCTCCCTAAGTAAATAGATAGCGTTTCGATTTAGGTGGTTTAGTTGTAGAATGGGGAAAAGGCCGGCCTTGCTGGTTGACGGGAGGTGCGCTGTCATGGGATTGCTGGACGATTTGGAGACCCAACTGGAGCAGGAAATTCCGCTCCAGTTGCAGGCGAAGCTGCAACAAGCCCTGGATCATTATCAGCCCCGATGTGCTCAGTGCGCTCTGGCGATGCACCGCCATCATCGCTATGAGCGCACCATTGTCACGTCCTATGGTCCCATCCGGATAGCGGTTCCGGTGTTTCGTTGTGGGCAATGTCGCCAACTGGCGGGCGGCGCGGCGCTGCTGGGGCCGGAAGTTCGTTACCAACGGTTCTCAAAAAAACTCGGGACATGGCTTTGAGCTTGGCGGCCCAGGGTTTGAGTTACGCCCAAGCGGGGCAGTGGGTGGGTTGTGTCAAAAGCACCTTGTGTCGCTGGCTGCGGCGGTTGGCCTTGACCCGGCCCCGGTTGCCGGGGGCAGTGTGGGAACTGGATGGTTTGTGGACGCGCACCCGGCAGGGCGCTCAGGAATTGAAGGTAATCCGGGACGAAACCGGGGCGGTCTTGGCGACTTTCGGGCCTTGGGCGGCGGCCCTGGAGTTGGCCGAGCAGTCCGGAGCCGCGCCACCCCG
The DNA here is from genome assembly GCA_965243185.1 of Dehalococcoidia bacterium. GTDB lineage: Bacteria > Chloroflexota > Dehalococcoidia > Lucifugimonadales > UBA3495 > CBDBCU01. Next base: position 497,552 of record OZ251531.1, read on the forward strand.
ACATCTGGTCAGCGACGGCGACCGGGCCATCGCGGCCGGCATCCAGGGGGTGTACGGCCGGGCGGCGCCGCATCAGCTGTGCATCTTTCACCTGCTGCGGGAATATGGACGGAATATCGGGAAATCCGGCTTGGCCGCCGCCCGGCAACTGCTGTTGACTGACAGCGCGGTGGCGGCCCAGAGCTACGCTCGTCAAATAATGGAGTTGACCGAGGGCGCCGCCGCTTACTGGCTGGACAAGGCGTTGCTCGCCGGCCGGCAGTATTGGACTACGGGAGAGGTCGCCTACCGGACTACTTCCCGCTTGGAACGCTACAATCGGGAGTTGCGCCGGCGGGAGCGATTGGGGACGGTCTGGTCAGAGCATAACCTGCTGGCTTTGCTGCAAACCCGGGGCTTGCTCAACCAAACCACCTAAAATGCAACGCTATCAAGTAAATATCGCCTCTTTTATGTTCAGCACGTCTTGGCGGAGCTGGTTGTCCTCGTTGAGTTCGGCGTTGATTTTGCCGGCGCCGTGGCTGACGGTGGAGTGGTCTTTGCCGCCGAGCAGGCGGCCGACTTCGGTGGGGGAAAGTTCCAGTTCTGAGTAGAGGAGGTACATAGCCACCTGGCGGGCCAGGGCGATGGTTTTAGTGCGGCGACGGCCCAAGAGGTCGGCGGGGGAAACTTTATATTGGCTGGCTACCTGCTCGATGATGCGCTCCGGGTCAATGGCGTGGCGGGCGGTGTCCAGGGTAATATCGTCCAGCAGGCGAGAAGTGGAATCGAGGGTTATGGGGGTGTTCATCAGTTGGGCGGCGGCTACCACCCGGTTGAGGCTGCCCTCCAGTTCCCGTACATTTTTCTGCACCCGCTTGGCGATAAGCTCGACGATGCCGGGATCCAAATCCACGCGCAGGTCGTCGGCTTTGGCGTACAGGATGGCGATGCGGGTTTCCAAATCCGGCGGCTGAATGTCGGCAATCAAGCCCCATTCGTAGCGGGAGCGCAGGCGATCCTCGGTCAGGGTCAGGGCCTTGGGCGGGCGGTCGGAGGTCATAACTATCTGGTAGCTGCCGGTGTGCAGGTCGTTAAAGGTATGGAAAAATGCTTCCTGGGTCTGTTCCTTGCCGTTGAGGAACTGGACATCGTCCATCAGCAGGAGTTGGCGGCTGCGATAGCGGCGGCGGAAATCCTCGGTAGCGCCGCTGCGGATGGCGGAAATGAATTCGTTGGCAAACTGCTCGGCGGATACATAGAGGATTTTCAACCCCTGGCGGGCCGCCTGCTGGCCGATGGCGTGGAGCAGATGGGTTTTGCCCAAGCCAACGCCGGAATAGAGGAACAGGGGATTGTAAATCTGGCCGGGGTTGTCGGCTACGGCTTGGGCGGCGCTGAAAGCCATCCGGTTGGAATTGCCGGCGACGAACTTGGCAAAGGAATAGCGGGGGCTGAAGTTGACCCGGGTTTCCGCCGGGAGTTGGTCGGCGGCGTAGTCGGCGGCCGGGCCGGCGGCCGTTTCCGGCGTTGATTCCGGGGCGGATTGACGGGCGGCGTTGGCCGGCGGCGTTTCCGAAGCCGGGACTTGAAAGCGCACATCGTACTGGCGGCCGGAAACCTGGCGCAGGGTGCGGAGGATGGTCTGGTAGAGGCGCTGTTCCAGCAGCTCGAGGACAAAGACGCTGGGCACGGTCACCAGCAAATCCAGATCGCGAAAGGCGATGCCTTCGGACTCCTTCAGCCAAGTGTCGAAGGTGTTGCGGGGCAGTTCCAGTTCCAATTGGCCCAAAGTTGCCTGCCAAGTTTCCCGGGCCGATACTTCCACGGTCATACGCCATTCCCCAACAATGCCGACTTTGCCCGGGCCGGGTGTGCCGGGCAAGGGGTAAGGATAGCGGTTGGGCGGCAGCGGCGGCAAGGCAGGGAGCGGCGGGGTTTGGGGGAGTTTTGGCGGCGGCGGGCAATAGGGATTGAGAAAGGGGGATTAAGAAAGGGGGGCGGCCGGAACCGCCCCCTTTTGTGGCGGGAGGGCAAGGGGTTAGCGGCGGCGGACGCGTTTGGTGCAGACACCGCTCCAGGTGCGGCTTTCCCGGGCTCTCCCGCGAAAACGGTCGGTTTGTCCAGGATTATAGCGGTCGCTATGTCGCTGAAGGGCGTAAAACCAGCCGTGGTTGTCTCCATTATCATTGACCCCGCCGGTGCCGCCTTCGCGGTTGTGGCCGGGGCCGAAATCGGCGCTGCCCTCGACATACTTCCCGCCCCGGGCTTGGCAGGCGGGGATGACTTTCTCCTCCGCCCGGGCCCGCCACCAGTCCGGGGAACGGAACCCGCCGCCGCCAAAGCCAGACGGCGTACGGACGTTGGTTCGCCAGTCAACCGACCAGTCAGTATCGCCGTGGCCTTGGCCGGCATAGCCGTTCCGGGCGCGCTTATGCGTATCCTCACCGTCGTAAGTATAAGAGCCGGAATGGCCGTTATATTCGGTGCAAATCAGGGTGCCGCCCGGCGTGTCATGCTCCGCCACGTAATTGTTTTCGGGAGCAGGGAATTGCAGACGGGAAGCCGGCACCGGCGGGCAGGTGCCGGTTTCGGCGGAGTCGCTGCGGACCCGGAAACGCACGGTTTTCTTGCCGCGGCGTTCCTCCCGGGGAAACTCAAAGATCATGTCGCGGGAGACGCCGGTAACGCCGGATTCCCCATCGGTCAAGTAGCCCTCTTGGGCGGCCAGGAAACCCCGGAAGTTGCCTTGCTCGCCAAAATAGACCGTATCATCCCGCTCATTGCGGTCCCGGCCGGCAAGCCAAGTTTCGGACTTGGTCCAAGTGTCGGACTGGTCGATGGCGCAGTAGATGGCTTTGCCGCGGTTGGCGGCCAGGGATTCGAGGATCATCGAGACCCGGGCATCCTCGGCATCGGCAACGGCGGGGGACTCTTGCCAGTCGGAGCAGTCCCAGGGGATGGAACGGGGGGCGGCTTGGGCGTCAGGGGTAGGACTGGCGGTGACGAGCAGTCCGAAGGTCATGACGGACAGGATTAGGATGGCCATAGGGAATCGGTAGCGGTTCATTAGGGATACCTCCGCGGCAGCAGGACTTTTAATGCCGGTGGAAAGCCGATAATAAAAGTGTAAAAAAGGGCGGGCTTCCTACTTGACAGGAAGCCCGCCCTTTTTTACACTTTTGGACTTTTCGGGAAGGGTGGGGTTGGCTATTGGAGGGGTTGGGGGACTAAAAATTAAAAATTTTTTGGTCCCGGGAGATGGGGCGAAAAAAATACGGCGGGGGAACTTTTACAAAAGTTCCCCGCGCCCCCTCAAAACTTTTTGAGTTTTTGGGGGATGAAGGGAGAAATTGGGTCGGGGGGATATAACGAGCTGCGGTCGAACCGGAAACTAGGCGCGATGGAACCGGGAACGAGCTGCGGTTGAACCGGAAACTAACCGCGAGCAAGCCGGAAACGAGCCGCGATGGAACCGGAAACTAGCCGCGATTAAGGGTTTTGGGACGGCGGCGGCGATGGCGTTGGGGATGCTTTTGGCGGCGGATGTGGGGGGTGGGGATGGAGGGATAGCGGGAGTGAATTTACACCGGTTCCAGGACTTTGCTTGCCCCTCCCGTTACCCCTAGCGCAATTTTGTTAATGGTGTATAATAAGCCCCGGCAGTTTTGCCTACTTTCCCGCCCCTTAACCGGTTAACCGGCGGGGTTATTCCCGGAACTTTGGCCGGCAGCAGTGGTTGACAACAGCTTGTCCCCCCATGGGGGAGTGTTAATTGAACGGGTTGCGCCCCCGGATGCCGCCGGGCGGGCGGCCTTATCCCCTATGCCCCGCATTGCGGTCCGGGATCAGATTGCCCGGGAAGGTGTCAACCTGGCTTACGGGTTCTTTTCCCCGCTCGAGGGGTTTATGGGCCGGGCGGACCTGGATTCGGTAGCCCGCAATATGACTTTGACCAGCGGCTATGTCTGGAGTATCCCCATCGTCCTGGATTTGTCCCCGGCGGAAGTGGCGCGGCTGGAATTGCAGCCCGGCAAAACCGCCTTGCTGACTTATCAGGAGCAGCCGCTGGCTACTCTGGAAGTTGCCGAAATCTACTCTTACGATAAGGAGTTTCTGGCCCGGCAGGTGTATGGGACTGGCGATGCCGCCCATCCCGGCGTTCAGCGTACCTATGCTTATCAAGACTGTTTCATCGCCGGGCCGGTTACTCTGATTAACCCGCCGACAATTAACCCGCCCTTTGACCGGTTCTGGCAGACGCCCCGGCAGCTGCGCCAAACTCTGGCGGAACGGGATTGGCAGCGGGTAGTGGCGCATCAAACCCGCAATGTTCCCCACGCCGGCCACGAATGGCTGATGAAAGGGGCATTTTTGGCGGCCGCTGCCGATGGGGTGCTGGTCAGCGCGGTTATCGGGGAAAAGAAGCCGGGCGATTACATCGATGAGGCGATTGTGCTGACCCACAACCGGCTGCGGGAAGCCGGATTTTTCCGGGAGGATACACACCTGACCTCGACCCTGCTGTGGGATATGCGCTACGCCGGGCCGCGGGAGGCGGTCTTTCACGCTTTAGTGCGGAAAAACCTGGGCTGCACCCACCATATGTTTGGCCGGGACCACGCCGGCGTCGGCAGTTACTACGATACCTACGCCGCCCACCGCATCTTTGACGAATTGCCCGATTTGGGCATAAAATCGACGCTGACTCTGGAATGGTGGTACTGTCCGGCCTGCGATGGCGTGGCCTACGAAGGTCTGTGCGGTCACCGGGAACAGAAACAGGATTTGGCTGGCACTTTGATTCGCAGCATCATCCAGGGCGGCGCCGAGCCGGCGCCCACTACCTTGCGCGCCGAGGTGCTGGCGGTAGTCCGGGAATGCGCCGATAAGTACGGGTTCGGGTCGCCTTTCGTTGGGGAGAACTACTTGGCGAACCGCACTCCGGTTATGACGCTGCCGGCTTGGGACTGTAACGGTACCGCCGCCGCGCCATAAACTCGGTTCTTGGCCCCCGTTGGCATTGTAGCGGGGGCATTTTTGCGGAAACCTTAACCATAAATCGGGAGGAAGCAATGCCAACCTTTGTGAACCCTACGGCCTGCAACGCCTGCGCCGACGAACACCAGGGGCCGCTGTGCGTTTATATCTGCCCCAACGACCTGATGGCGTTGGACACCGCCATTAACAAGGGCTTTAACCAGGAGCCGCAGCTATGCTCCGAGTGTTACGCCTGCGTCAAGCTCTGTCCGCAGGAAGCCATCCAGGTTCGGGGCTACTCGGACTTCATCCCCTTGGGGGCGTCGGTGCAGCCGCGCCGGGTGGAAAACGGCTTGACCTGGACGGTGACCTTCCGCAACGGCAAGGTTCTGGAGTTCACCTATCCCTCCCGCTCCCGGCCGGCCGGCACCGTTGAACCCTACGCCGACTTCACCGAAAACCCGGAGGGCGACCTGAAAGGCCAGGGCTTGGCCGGGGAAGGGATGTGGCTGGGGGTGGCGGCCTTGCCTACCCTGCAAACCGGAAACTAAAGGAGGCTTGCCCAAAATGACGCTACCGGTTACCGAAACCGTCGAGTGCGACATCCTGATTATTGGCGGCGGAATGTCCGGCTGCGGCGCCGCCTTCGAGGCGAAGTTCTGGGGCCGCGACCTGCGGGTGGTCGTCGCCGAGAAAGCCGTTATCGAGCGCAGCGGCGCTACCGGCGAGGGGCTTTCCGCCATCAACTGCTATATGGGGCAGCGTTACGGCTGGAACACCCCGGAGGACTTTGTCCGCTATGTGGTCAACGATATGATGGGCTTGGCCCGGGAGGACTTGGTCTATGATGTAGGCCGTCATGTCGACTCCTCGGTGCATCTCCTCGAGGAGTGGGGTTTGCCCATCTGGAAAAAGGATGACGGCACTTACGAGCGCATCGGCCGCTGGCAGATTCCCATTCACGGGGAATCGATTAAGCCGGTAACCGCCGAACCGGCCCGCACCGCCGTCGGCCCGGAAAATCTCTACGAGCGGGTTTCCATTACCCATCTGCTTACCGACGCCAACGACCCCAACCGCATTGCTGGCGCCGTCGGTTTCGGCGTCCGGGAAAACAAGTTGTACCTGTTCAAGGCCAAGGCGGTCATCATCACCACCGGCGGGGCGTCTAATGTATTCCGCCCCCGGTCGGTCAACGAAGGCATCGGCCGCACCTGGTACTCGGTCTTTGCTACCGGATCCGCCTATGGGCTGATGATTCCCATCGGGACGGAAATGACCCAGATGGAACACCGCTTTGTGCCGACCCGGTTCAAGGACGGCTACGGCCCGGTGGGGATGTGGTTCCAGTATTTCCATGCCCGGGTGACCAACGCCTTGGGCGAGGATTACACCGTTACCCGGGACGATGAACTGGACAAGTATCTGCCCTACGGCCGGGCGGTGCCGACGCCGACGCCGCTCCGCAATCACCAGATGTTTCTGGACATTCGGGACGGCCGCGGCCCGATGTATATGCGTACCGAGGAAGCGATGCAGAAACTGGCCGGCGGCGACCCGGCCAAGATGGAGCAGGTGCGCGCCGAAGCCTGGGAGGATTTTCTGGATATGACCATCGCCCAAGCCTTGACTTGGGCCTCCCAGAACATCGAGCCGGAAGTAACCCCCTCCGAGGTGAACTTGGCCGAACCCTACATTATGGGTTCCCACTCCGGGGAAGCCGGGGCTTGGGTCAGCGGGCCGGAGGATTTGTCGCCGCCGGAATACTTCTGGGGCTACAACAAGATGACTACCATTCGGGGTTTGTTCGCCGCCGGCGATGGCGTAGGGGCGGCGCCGCACAAGTTCTCCAGCGGCTCCTTTACCGAGGGGCGGTTGGCGGCCAAGGCGGCGGTCAACTTCCTGCGGGACAACGGCGAAAGTCCCACGGTCAGCGCGGCCCAAGTTCAGCAGCTGCACGAAGCCATCTGGTCGCCGCTGAACACCTTTGAGCAGCACAAGGGCGCGTCCACGGCGGAAGGGGTCAATCCCCACTACATCACGCCCGCGGATGCCTTGGTGCGGCTGCAAAAAATTATGGACGAATACGCCGGCGGCACTTCGGCCTGGTACACTACCAACGGGCCGACCCTGGAGCGGGGCATTCAGCTTATCGAGATGCTGCGGGAGGATTTGCAGCATTTGGGGGCGCGCAATCGCCACGAAATGCTGCGCTGCTGGGAAGTGGCGCACCGCACTTGGGTGGGGGAAGCCCACATGAGGCATTTGCTGCACCGGCAGGAAACCCGCTGGCCCGGCTACTACTACCGGGCCGACTATCCCAACCTCGACGACGAAAACTGGCGGGTATTCGTCAACTCCCGCTATGACGCGGCCACCAACCGGTGGCAGCTGCTGACCCGCCCCTACATCAACCTGGTCAAGTAGGGAGCGGGCAAGTCAGGCGAATCAGCAGACCCCGGCAGTGACGGGGTCTGCTGATTTTGCTTACCAGCAGGATACGAAGGAACCAAGTCAACGCGACGGTTAGGAATCCGGGATTAGCCAAGTCTGATTAGGGCAGCCGACTGGTTTTAAGATAAACAACGGTTGAACCGGTTGCGGTATTGACGGGAATTTAACTGCTACGGCGGTTCAGTCCCGTTGTAATCGTCTCTGGTCAACTATTTCTGAAGCTCCACCGCCCAAAGCTGCCGATCGCCGGCAGCGAACTGCCCCGTCCGGATGGCTGCTACCGGATAGTCCGGCAAGGGCAAGGCAGCCAGGCAAAGGCCGTCGAAATAACCGCCGCGCTCAATAAAGCTAAAATCCCGGTTCTCAAAACCCTGACTGCTCAACGGCGGCAAATCGGCCGGGTTGACTGGCACAAAATGGAGAAAGAACCGCTCCCGCAAATCCGACGGGGCGCACGACTCCCGGTAATAGACCAGGGATTTATCCAACAGATACAAGTCAAAATCAGCGGCCGCCGCCGGTTGCGGATTGCTTTCCCGCAGCGCCGCGATGCGCGCCCGCAGCCCCGGCGGTTCCAAATCATATAGTTCCTCCCAAATCGGGATTGCCGGCTGGTCATTGGCGGCGGGATGATGCTGGCCAGCCAGGATGTGGGCAATGGGGTAGTCCGGCAAGGGAATGATTGCCAAGCACTTGTCCCCCAGCCGTACGCCCCGGGAATTTAAGTGCCGGAAGGAATCCGCATTGAGCAGTTGACTCCGCTCCCGGGGCGGCAAGGTCGGATAAACCTTGGCGCTGAACTGGCCGGCCAAGGAGCCCGGCGGACAATTTTCCTTAACGAAAGTCAAGGTTTCGCCATTCAGGTACACAGCATAATCGGCTTGGATAACCGGCTTGCCAGCCACCGCCGCTTGATACGCCGGCGCGTAGTAATCAGCCGCCGCCGCATCCATCCACGCGGTATCCAGAGCCAAGATGCTGAGCAACGGGCTGTTATAGACTTGCCGGGCATAGACGGCGTTAATATCCCCGGCCCGGTGCGCGCCGCTCAGTTGATAATCCGGGTCATGTTCCCGGGAGTTGAGAATCAGCCGCTGCCGGTCGGCGGCCGGGAGTATTTCGGCAGACAAAGGCCAGGAGTGGGGAGCAATCAGGTAAATCTTTTCTCCGGGATGCCGCTCCAGCAGATATTGCAACCCCCGGCGGCCCGCAATCCGCCAGTAGTCTAAATCATACTGCGTCCGTAGATAATCGGGAGTAGCGCGATCGACTAGGAAGTTGAAATAGACCTGCTGATGGGGATGGATTTGTACCATCTGAAGGATGGTCAAAAGGATGCCGCAACCGGCCAATCCATAGACCCCGGCCCGCCGGCGCGGACTGGGGAAAGCCGTAACCAACCACCGCAAGCCCAATACCGCTAATAAGCAGAAAGGGGCGTAAAGAAAATACAGATGCCGCCAGCCGTTGTAGAGGGTGGAATCCAGCAGAATTACCGCCGATACCGGCAGGCTGAAAGCGGCCAGCAGCAGGAAAGCAAAACGCAGCCGGGTGTTGCGGAAAACCGCGCCGGGCCGGGTAATGCCACGCCCTACTACCGCCGCCATTCCCGCCAAGCCCAACAGCAGGATGAACGGCGGCGTGGTGATGGCGAACCAGGCGGGTATGTAGTCCGGCGGCGTTGCCGTGGATAGCACGGTCTCCCCTTGGAAAAGGAACGATACCGATTGGGGAAAACGGGACATCCGCTCCCAGCTTGCCCAGAGCTGCCCGGTTGGGTCGCCCCACAGTAAGGGCCAAGTGGCGTATAGGACCAGGGCAGCCGCCGCGGCAAAGACGCCGGCAGACCACAATATCCGTTGGCGTCCGGCCCAGTTCGGGGCATAAAACCAGTCCAAGCCCCGCATTGCCAACGCTGCCGGAAACAGCATCAACCCCACCACCCGTATATTAGTCAACAACCCCACGGCGACGCCGCCGATGATGAAAGCCCCCATGGTGTCCCGACGGAAAGCCCGCTCCAACAGGTAGAGGGCAATGGTGAACATACTGAAAAAGGGCAGGTCTTTGGTATTAAAGAAAGAATGGGCGTAGATTCGAGGATGCAGCAGAAAGAGCAGCAGCGCCAGAATTGCCAGCCAGCGGCTGCGAAACAGGTTCCAAGTCAGTCGATAGCAGCAGAGGGCGGCCAAGATAAAGAACAGGTGGATTAGAAAGTGGCGGGTCAGGTGGATGCTGCGAATGTCCTCCAGTCCCAGGGCGCGCTCGACCAGCAGCAGCGACGCCTCAAAGGCCACGCCGGAAAACCGGGCCCAGTCAGTCAGCAGTAGGGCGTCATCTTTTCCCAGCGCATAGTCAACGGTATACTGGGCGGTTTTGTAGTGGTCTGGGGTGTCCGTCCCCACGCCATAGTCCTCGACTACAGCCAAGCCGGTCAGCAGAAAAAGAGCGCAAATCAGCAATGCGCTGTAGCTGGTCAGAAAGGCCGCCGCCCGCCGCCGGAAAAGGGAAAGGCGGGGAGAAAGTTGCAGGCGCAAGTTGGTCATCAGATTGGGATTATAGCATAGGGGCATCCCGGCAACCGCCGTTCCCCAGCCCACGGGAAGGACGGCCGGTACGGGCAACGGCAACTATATACCGGCATTTACCCAAGCCGAATCTAATCAGCGGCAGACCGCAATCACCCGGGCAATGCCGGCGCCGTAACCCGGCAGCGTGGTAAAAGAAGCCGGGGCGGGTGCAATGCCCGCCTTGGTTGGAATTGCTGGGTTGGTTGGCGGCCGGGGTTAGCGGCGTTTGCGGATTTTCTTTTGGCAGGTGGCGCTGTAGGGGAAGGCTTGGCGGGCCCAAGCGTAGACGTTGGCGTGAGAGGTTCGCAGGAGGGCGTAATGAGTGCCCGCCTGCTCCGCCGCTTGCTGCGCCGCGGCCTCAGTTGCGCCGGACGCGGTTATGGTCCTACTGCTATCCGGCCACGCCTGACCGACCGGAGAGGTGGCAGCGTCCCAAATAATCTCGTCGCTATCGGGGTGCTGCAAGGAAATCCGGGCGTTGACGGCGCGGGGATAGCCCAAGGCCCGGCAGCGGGCGGTGGCGGTTTCCTGAACATAGGTGGGCCAATCGACCTTGGAGTTGGCGCCATACCGTTCATTCGGTATCGTCGTATCCCAGTGGTCGTTGGTGCCGCCAATAAAACGGTTGCGGGCTTCGACCAGCGCATTGGTATCGAGTTCCTCATTGGTCCGGCCGCCCCATGGGGAGAAAACCAAGTGGTTGACGCTGGGTTCGAGACGCAGGCGCTTGATGATGGTGCGGCGGCGGCGTTCCTCGCGGGGGAATTCAAAGATGAGTTCGCGGGAGACGCCGGTAACGCCGGATTCGCCGTCGGTGAGGTAGCCCTCTTGGGCGGACAGAAAGCCGCGGAAGTTGCCGCTTTGGCCGAAATAGACCGTGTCATCCCGCTCGTTGCGGTCCCGGCCGGCGGCCCAAGTTTCGGCTTTGGTCCAGGTGTCGGATTGGTCGATGGCGCAGTAGATGGCCTTGCCGCGGTTGGCGGCCAGGGATTCAAGGATCATCGAGACGCGGGCATCGTCAGCGTCAGCAACGGCCGGGGACTCTTGCCAATCGGAGCAGTTCCAGGGGATGGAACGGGGGGCGGCCTCAGCCGCGCTTACATAGAACAGGTGTTCGGGGGGGGGTAGTTCGGAATTGGAGCGGGTGAGGGCCGGTTCGGCGCGGCCGCTGTTCTGGGCAAAGGCAGCGGCCAATGCCAGCAGGCCAACCACGGCCAAGGCGGATACGAGGACGCGAAGCATAGCGGTTCATCCTTTGGGGGGTTAAGGTTGGGGCGTAGGGTAAGGGATGGAGCGGGGTTTTGTCAAGGGTGGGAAACTTGATTCGCGTAATTCCCGCCCTTGACCTTGGGGGGCTAACCCAACGGCAGGGGCGGCTGCCACCATTTGCTGGTGTCGTTGACCTCGATGCGGTCGATCCATTTTATCCACTCGAAGCCGCGTTTGCCGGGGGCGGCCAGACGCAGGGGGAAACCGTGGCCCGGGGATAGAATTTCGCCGCCGACCCGGGTGGCGAGCAGGTAATCGTCAATTTCATCCAAGGCAAAGCGGCGGCTGTAGCCGGTGCTGGAGCGCACGGTTACGCTGGCCGCTGTGGGGAGGAGTCCGGCTCGGGTCAATACTTCCTTTAGGGGGATGCCCTGCCAATCCTGGGTGGTGTGCCAGCCGCCGGTGCAGTCGAGGGTAGCCCGCACTTGGGCATCCTGCCCGACCAAGTCGGCGTAAGACAGCAGCAGCTTCCGCCGTACTACTCCGCTCACTTCCAGCCGCCAGTTGGCCGCGTCCACGGCCGGGGGCCGGTCATTCAGCCAGGAAGTAACCGGGAAGTCGTTGCCAATGCCGCCGAGTTCGTAGGAGCCGGTAAAACGGCGTTCCGCGCCGGGCAGGCCGGCGAAGTGGTTCACGGCTTCGCCGACGCGCCACAAAACCAGGCCAGCTACAGCTAGTCCGCCGAGTCTCAATACGGCCCGGCGGTCAGCCCAGAACTGCGGCCGGGCGATCCACCGATACTTCAAGAAATGCCACAGCAGCAGCGGCGTCAAGGCGAGGGATACATAGATGTGCCAACTGACGCCGCTAATCCCCCAGAAGTGAAAAGCGCCCAGATGACTCCACGCTAAGCCCAAGCCGAGGGAGCCCAGGAGCAAACCCAACAGCAGCAGGGCCGCTACGAAGGAGGGCCAGTGATAGCGCCACAGCCGCCGCTGCCGCAGCCGGTCGAGGATGTTTCGGCCTTTCCAGAACAGCAGGACAACGATGGAAAAGCCCAGGATGCGGTGGATGTGCAGGGCGGCCGCCCAGTCCGGCGTGCCGCCAATCAGCCCCAAGTAACCGCTGACCAGTTCGGCCGCCAAAAGCAGCAGCAGGAAAATGTTAGACCAGGGATATTTCATCCCGCGCCAGAGGCAACCTCAAGTAAAGCTGGGCCGGTCGCGGCCGGGCGGATTGGGGGGATGTCCGCAAAGGGGCAAGCTATTGCCGCTTTGCGGCTCCATCGGTCGGGGTATCCGGGTTTTGCGGCTGTTCCCGGGGTTGGGCCGGCTCCATTGGGGCGCGCATTTCGGACTGGAGGGCCGAAATCTGCCGCCAGTCGTCCGGGGTGAAGTTTTTGGTAAGTTCGCTGAACTTATGGCGTCCGCTCATTCGATTAAGCCCTCCCGGCGCAATTCTGCCAGATGTTCGTCATATAGTTCGTCAGCCAAGGACACAAAGCGCACGTAAAAGCGGTCGTCCCCGGTCTTGTCGCCACCGATGAGTAAAATAGCCGCCCGCAGCGGGTCGAAGGCGTAAAAGATGCGTAAGGGACGCCCACCGCTTTGCACCCGCAGTTCCCGCATATTCCGGTGTCGGGAACTGCGCACCGCGGACGATTGGGGAAACCCCAGGGTCGGGCCGCTTTCCTCAAGGAATCCGACGCTGGCCGTAACGGAACGCTGCTCCGACGGGGTAAGCCCATCCCACCACTGACCAAACTGTTCAGTGTATTCCACATCCCAAGGCATCGCGAAACCTGACACCGCTCAAACTGGCCTTTATTGTTCCAGATTATCCGGGTTTAGTCAATCCCGTTCTTTGGTAACGCGGTTAGCGACGCGAACTGGACGACGCTAGCGCCGGCTGCCGGGCGGCGGTTACGCCAATCATACTGTCCCGGGTTACTAGGGCGGCCAGTTCATCCTCAGCCCAACCTTCGGTGCCGGCGGGCCGCTGGGGGAGGACCAGATAGCGCAAGTCGGCGGTGCTGTCCAAGACCTTTACCGGGACGGAAGCGGGCAAGTTCAAGCCGAATTCGCGCATTACGCCCCGGGGGTCGGAGACGGCGCGGGAGCGGTAAGCGAGGCTCTTGTACCAATCCGGCGGGCGCCCCAACAAGGCCCGGGGGTAGCAGGAGCAAAGGGTGCAGACGACCAGATGATGCAGCGTTGGGGTGTTTTCGACTACGGACAGTTGGGGCGTGGTTTCCGGCAAGGTGTAGCCCAATTCGGCCAGGGCGGCCGCTGGTTCGGTCAGGAGGCGGGCTTTATAGTCCGGGTCAATCCAGGCCCGCGCCACTACCCGCGCCCCGTCCGCCGGCGACCGCGCCTCAATCCGCTCCACCATCCCCTGAACCTCGGCGGTGGTACAAATGCCCTTCTCGACCAGCAGGGACTCGATGGCTTGGGCCCGGCGGGCGTAGTAGCCCGGTTCGGCGTCCGGGGCCATTCCGGGATGGTTATGGTCGTGGTTATGATTATGCCCGCTATGGGATTGACTAGCCATTGCCCTCTCCTGCCGCCCCGGCTGGCTCCAGCCAGTGCTGATAGATGTCCACTACAATTTGGTCGGCGGCCGGCCCCGGGTAATGGGGCCAGACTGCCGACTGCGGAAACTCGACTCGATACAGGGGTTGACGCGGCCGGCCATCGCCCCCGTAAGCCAGCGACTCCGGATTGGCAAAAATCCCGCCCAACGCCGCGACCTGCCCGGTCTGCCCCTGAATATAAGCCGGCGTACGGAAATGCCCGCCGGGATTATCCACTCGCACCCGCACTAAATCGCCGGGCTGATATTGGATGGGCACGTCAGCAATGGCGGCGGTCATAACTATGCCGGCCCTTCCCCGGCGTTCATCCGGGCGTCAATTTCGGCGGCGGTCAATATGCCCTTTTCCAAGAGGAGCAGCTCCAAGGCCGCCGTCCACCGTTCATAGTAAGACCGGCGTTCATATTCCGCGGCGGGCAGGCTTTCGATGGCCCGGCGCATTTCATCGGTGCGGCGGAGTCCTTTTTCGCTAAGCACGTTTTGGAGGGCATCCACGCGCCGCTCCCAATCAGCGAGGGTATGTTCATCTTGGCTAATGGGTTCGGTGGTGGGCCAACCGCCGCGGTCGTGGGCTGCGGGCATCAGCAAAACCTCCCGCCCCGGCATCCGCCGGTTGGCGTCGATAAGATAGCTAACCGGTTGGGGGGATATGATAAACGATGCCTTGCCCGTTGGCAAGTCCAGACCGGCATTCCGGCGCCCGTTGGCTAAGTTAAGGGAATTATATACTATTTTACCCAACAAACTTGAAATTTGGCTTTTACAGCAAGCCGGACAAAGCCGGTGGGTAAAATGGTATATAATTCCCTAAGTTAAAACCGGGAAACCCTTTAAGCCTACCCCATCTGAAAGGCCGTCAAGGCCGCTTTGCCGAAAGCCCATTCCCGTTCCGGCGGGGTCTGGAAACAAGGGTATTCCAACAGGGCTTGCAGGGAGTTGCGGTAGCCCTCCCGGCCGGCTACCGGCGGGAAGTCGCTGCCCCACATCATCCGTTCCGGGCCAAAGGCGGCGTATGCCATTTCCATCAGCGGCGGAATTTCGTTAAAACCGTACTGCGCCGCCAACGGATTGGGGCGGACGCAGAACTCTCCCAAGCCGCCGAACTTGATGTAGGTATTGGGGAAACGCGCCAGGGTCAAGGCTTCCCGGTAGGCAGCATAGGGTTCCGACACCGAATCCGGGCTTAACGGGCGGTAGGCCCCGGCCAGATGCTCCAGGATGATGGTCAGATTGGGAAACTGCTCGACAATGGCTTGAAACTCCGGGGCGGCCACATCGGCCGCGCTGCGGGCAAAGCAGCTGACCGGCAGGTTCAACTCGGCGGCCTTGCGCCAGATTGCCAGAGGGTCGGGTTCCGGAGAACGCTGCGTCGGATGCAGACGAGTCCCCACTACGCCCTCCTGAACGGCCAGCCGCTCCAAGGCCGCCGGCGCATTGGGGTCAGCCACATCCACCCAGACCACGGCGCCAAAGCGGCCGGGGTAGCGTTTGACGCACTCAATCAAGTAATCGTTATGGTAGTTGCCGCCGTGCTGAATCAACACGGCCTGCTCAACGCCGTTCAGGTTCATCTGGTGCAAAATCATTTCCACCGGCTCAAACCAGTTGACCCCGGCGTGGCAGTGGGTATCGACAATCTGCATCAGGTTTCACGCTCCTTGATGGATTCAGGACAGATTTAACTGACCGGCACCAGGTTAGCCGGCCGGCCTATTCCCGGTTATTCCCCATCCCCGGCCGGGAATTGCGGCTCAACCGGGGGCAGGTCAGATCTATCGACGCTACTGGCCGATGTCCAAGTAACGGTCCGACATTTACCGGGGCGTTGCCCCAGTTACTCTTTCTCCCCCCAGAACAGGCGGCGGGCGTTGCCGCAGCAAATCAAGTCCACCTGGTCGTCGCTAAAGCCGGCGGGGGTGATGTTGCCGGTCAGCGGGGCCGGGCTGCCGGCAAAAACATAATCGGAACCCAGCAACAGATGTTCCGGGCCGGCGATTTCCGCCAGCAGCCGCACCACGGCGGTGGATACGGCTACATTATCATAGTAAAGCAGCGGCAGGTAGTCGGAAGGCTGGTCCCGCTGCAACTCGACCGGCCGCCCGGCGCCGCTGCGATAGCCGTTGTCAATGCGCGCCGCCTGATAGGGCAGGTAGCCGCCGCCATGCACCAGCATTATTTTCAAGTCGGGATGCCGGTCGAACAACCCGCCCAAAATCAGCTTGGCGGCGGTGATGGTGGTGTCCAGGGTGCGGCCCAGGGAAAAAGCCAGGTAGGAGGGGCGGATGTTGGCCCCGAAACCGTGAGTGGGCGGATGCAGGATTAGCGGCACATTCAGGTCAACGGCGGCCGCCCAAAAGGGTTCAAAACTTTCCTGCGCCAAATCCTGCTCCGCCGGGTCGGCCGCCAGCATTACCCCCAACATACCCAGTTCCTTAATGGCGTATTCCAATTCCCGGGCCGCCAATTCCCCATCCTGCACCGGCACCGTCGCCAGTGCCGCAAACTTGCCGGGGTAGTCCCGGACCAGGTCCGCCAAGTGTTCGTTGAACAGCCGCGCCCAAGTCGCCGCCGGCTCCGCCGCCAGGGTATAGCCCTGAATATCCAGCCAGGAGCCGAGGATTTGCCGCCCCAATCCCTGCTGCTCCATCCATTCCAGCCGGGGTTCCAGCCGAGCCAAGCCGCCCACCGGCCGCAGCCGGGTCAAGCCGTCAAACTGAAGGGCTGGCCCCCGCTCAGTATCCTTCACACTGACGCCCAGGGCCGCCCCGGACTGGCGGGCCGCGTCAAGCAATGCCGGGGGAACGATATGGGCGTGGGAGTCAATGTAGCTGTTGGCCGGTTGCGTCATAATGCTGCTTGCTCCGTCAGGGCTGGATTGAGCGGGATTTTCCGGTATTATACTACGAAACGGCGTCAAGGCAGCGCAATGTTGACGAATTTGCGGTAATATAAGGGGGAAGTTTCCGGCGCGCCCGACCGGCAGCCAAAATTACTCTTGGCGCGCCGACCCGGATATGGCTGAAATCTACCTAGTCCGCCACGGCGAAACCGAGTGGAATGCCCAGGGCCGCATCCAGGGGCATACCGACATTGCCTTGACTGACCGCGGCCGCCTCCAAGCGGCGGCTTTGGCTTGCCGCTTGACCGGCATAGCCTTTGACGCTGCGTATTGCAGCGATCTGAGCCGCACTCGGGAAACGGCGCAAATCATCTTGGGTGAGCGTGATACGCCGCTGTACGCTACGCCGCAGCTGCGGGAATATCACAAAGGCGTCTTTGAGGGATTGACCGTCCGGGAATACGCCCAACGCTACCCGGATTTGTACCAGGCTTCCCTCCGCAACGACCTCGACTTCGCTCCCCCCGGCGGCGAAACCATCCGCCAGACCAGCGCGCGGATGGCTGATTTCACCGCCCAACTAACGGCGGCGCACAGCCCGCGGGATAAGGTACTGGTAGTAGGCCACGGCGGCTCCCTGCGGTCGTTCATCGTCGCCCTGCTGTCTCTCCCCCTCGAAGCCAATTGGAAATTCGTGATGCACAACTGCGCCCTCTCCCTCGTCAATACCTACCCGGACAACGCCGTCTTGCATCTGTATAATGACACTTCCCACTTGGCGGGAATCGAGTAGCGGTACCAAAATCCAACAACCCGGAGGCCGGCTATGGAAGTATTGTTAACCGTTCAAATCGAGGAACTCCCGGAAGGGGGATACTTGGCGACCAGCGACGAATTGCCCGGCTTGCTGGCTCAAGGGCGGACAGCCGGCGAAACGCTGGAGATAGCTCAGGATGTAGCGGCCAAGCTCATCGAGTCCTACCGGGAACACGGCGACGAGTTGCCGGCTAAACTGAAACCTATGCCCGGCAACGCCGAAGTATCCATTCCGGTAATCAGCATCCCATGGTAAGCCTCTCCGGGTTTCGCGTCATCGACATCATCCGCAAGCTGCGGCGGGCCGGGTTCGTTTTAGACCGCCAAGCCCGGGGCAGCCACCAAATCTGGAGGAACCCCACTACCGGGGCGCGTACTACGGTGGCGGTCCACCCCGGTACGCTATCTGTAGGAACGGTGCGCGCCATCATTCGGCAGTCCGGCTTGTCCGTGGCCGAATTTCTGGAACTCTAACCCCGGTCTAACTGGAAAGCCTATCGCATTTCGCCTTAAAGCAAAGGAGCCAATATGCCCGGCCGCGTCTTAATGGTGCAAGGCACTGCCTCTCATGTCGGCAAAAGCGTTCTGGCGGCGGCTTTGTGCCGCATTCTCCGCCAGGACGGGTTTCGCGTTGCCCCCTTCAAGGCGCAGAATATGTCCAACAATTCCTATGTTACCCCGGACGGCGGCGAAATCGGCCGGGCGCAGGCGGTGCAGGCGGCGGCCGCCGGCGTCGAAGCCCGGGTCGAGATGAATCCGGTGTTGCTGAAACCGGAAGCTGACCACATTGCCCAAGTCGTGCGCCTCGGCTGCCCCATGGTTTCCGCCCAAGCCCGGGACTACTTCGCCCTGAAAGCCGAATTGTGGGCCGCGGTGCATACTTCCCTCGACGCCCTGCGGCAAGACTATGATGTGGTCGTTATCGAGGGGGCGGGCAGCCCCGCGGAAATCAACCTCAAGGCTACGGAAATTGTCAATATGCGGGTGGCCCAATACGCCAACGCCCCGGTGCTGCTCTGCGGCGATATTGACCGCGGCGGCGTATTCGCCGCCCTCGTCGGCACTATGGAATTATTGGAGCCGGCGGAACGGGAAACGGTTAAGGGCTTTATCATTAACAAGTTCCGCGGCGACCCATCCCTGCTGGCTGACGGGCTGACGATGCTGGAACAGCGCACCGGAGTGCCGGTGCTGGGCGTCGTCCATCACTTCCGCGACATCCACATCCCGGAGGAGGATTCGGTAGCTTTGGATTTGCCGACCCGCGCTACCGGCCCGGCGGCCTTGGACATTGCGGTAATCCAGCTGCCGCACATCTCTAACTTTGACGACTTCGACCCCTTGGCCCGGGAGCCGGGCGTAGCCTTGCGCTATGTAGCAAGCGCCGCCGACTTGGGCCGCCCCGACCTGATTATCCTGCCCGGCAGCAAAACCACCATCCCCGATTTAATCTGGCTCGACCGGCAGGGCTTGGCCCCGGCAATTATTGAATGGCATCAGGCCGGCGCCGCCATCATCGGCATCTGCGGCGGCTACCAGATGTTGGGAACTAATCTTTATGACCCGGAAGGCATTGAATCCCCTTGCCCGGAAAGGGAAGGCTTGGGACTGCTGCCGCTGACTACAGTCTTTGCCGGCCGCAAGGAAACCCATCGGATACAGGGGGAAGTAGCGGCCGCCGCCGGGTTGTTGGCCGGAGCCGCCGGAGCCGCCATTCAGGGCTATGAAATTCACATGGGACGGACTGCCGGCGAGGGGGTAGTCGTCCCCTTCCGCATCAACGATCGTTCCGATGTACCGGTTACCGCCGCCACCGCCGGGGATGGGGCCATGGACGCCGCCGGGCAGGTGTTAGGCACCTACATTCACGGCTTGTTTCATAACGGCGGCCTGCGCCGGGCCATGCTGCTCGAACTGGCCCGCCGCAAAGGGGCAACTTTGCCGCCGGCCGCCGCGGAGACGGCAATGGACGCCGAATTCGACAAACTGGCCGCTTGGGTGCGCGCCAGCCTGCAAATGGACGCCATTTATCGGATGACCGGCTTGGCACGGGATTTTGGGAATTAGGCATTGCGGATTGGGTATGAAATGG
The DNA here is from genome assembly GCA_965243185.1 of Dehalococcoidia bacterium. Lineage (GTDB taxonomy): Bacteria > Chloroflexota > Dehalococcoidia > Lucifugimonadales > UBA3495 > CBDBCU01. The sequence continues at coordinate 517,083 of OZ251531.1, forward strand.
ACGCGGGAAAATTGACGCTGGTTTTGGGCGGCGTCCGCTCCGGCAAAAGCGCCTTTGCCGAAAAGTTGGCGGCGGACTTGCACCGTCCGGTCATCTATCTGGCTACCGGGCAAGCCGGCGATGGGGAAATGGCGGAACGCATCCGCCGCCATCAGCAGCGCCGCCCGGCCCACTGGCGCACTATCGAGGAACCGCTGCGCCCGGCGGCCGCCCTGTCCGCAGCCTTGCCCGCCGCTGACCCTACGCCGGCAGTCTTGCTCGATGCCCTGGATATATGGATTGCCAGCCGGATTATGGAGCAGGAAACCGCCGATTTTGCGGCGGTGGCAGCCCAAACCCTGGCGGAACTGGAGCAACTGCTGACGGTGTGCCGGCGGCAAACGGCGGCCGCCATCCTGGTCAGCAGCGAAGTGGGATTAAGCCCGGTGCCGCCCAACGCCTTGGCCCGCCGCTTTCAGGATTTGTTGGGGACGGTCAATCAGCAAACCGCCGCGGCCGCCGATGCGGTCTATCTGGTAATAGCGGGGTTGCCGCTGCCGCTGAAGCCGGCGGGTTGAATTATACGGCGGTCAATGCTAATCTGCCCGTAAAAATCGGGCAACGGGAGGCAAGGATTATGGCAGAATCGGCAAAGCGTATTGGCGTGGCGGCGATGGGCGGGGACAGCCGGGCGGTAGTCGCCCGGATTCAGGAACTGGAAAGCCTGGGCATTGCGGCGGCTTGGCTGACTTCCGGCGGGGCCGGCCCGGACGCTTTGACCACCTTTGCCGCCGCGGCCGCCGTTACCGACCACATCCTGCTGGGTACCAGCATTATCCCTACCTATCCCCGCCATCCCATCGTCGCCGTCCAGCAAACCCAAGTAGTGGCGCAACTGGCTCCGGGGCGGTTTCGCCTGGGGTTGGGGCCGAGCCACAAGGTCAGCATTGAGCCGATGTTCGGCATTGCCCATAATGCCCCCCTGACCAACCTGCGGGAATATATTGCGGTGGTCAAAACCCTGCTGTGGGAGGGGCGGGTGGATTATGACGGGACGCAGTATCACGGCCACGCCGCCCTGCCCGGCGCCGCCGTCCCGGAAGTGCCGATAATGGCGTCCGCCCTGCGCCGCCGTTCCTTCCGCTTGTGCGGCGAAATCGCCGACGGGGCCATCAGCTGGGTCTGCCCCGGCCAGTACCTGCGGGATGTAGCCTTGCCGGCAATGCGGCAGGGGGCGGCCAATGCCGGGCGGGAAACGCCGCCGCTCATTGCCCACGCCCCGGTCTGTGTCCACGAAAACCGGGCGGAAGTGAACGCCGCCGCCCGGCAGCAATTGGCTAACTATCCCCGCTCGCCCTTTTACCAGGAAATGTTTGCCGCCTCCGGCCATCCGGAAGCCCGGGAAGGCGCGTGGAGCGACGGGATGCTGGCCGCTGTGGTGTTCAGCGGCGATGAGGAAACAGTAGCCGGCCGCCTGCGGGAACTGTTCGACTGGGGGGCAACGGAAATCCTGGCGCATCCCATCACCGCCGGCAGCGACCCGCAAGCGTCAATGCAGCGCAGCCTGAACCTGATTGCCGCCGTTGGGCAGGGATTGTGATTGTCGGGATCCGTCAAAAATTTGACCATCCCTTGCCCATTGGCTAAAATGCGCTGAACCTGACACAGGAGGTTATCTATGCTACTGGACAGCCTGGTGGAAGTGGTCAAGACGCTGAAAGTTCGCATCAGCGACTACGGCGACACTTTGCGGCAGGACGAAATCCGCACCCGGGTGGCACTTATTGACCCGTTGCTGCAAGCCTTGGGCTGGGATGTAGCCAACCCGGCGTTGGTTACGCCGGAGTATGGTGTCAGCACTCTCAACAACCAACGGGTGGACTACGCCCTGCTGGGGACTGGGAAACCGGCGGCTTTGGTAGAAGCCAAGAAGCTGGATGAGGGCTTGGCTCAGCACCGGGCGCAGATGGTCAACTACGCCACACTGTCCGGTGTTCCTTACGCCGGGTTGACCGACGGCAACCAGTGGGAATTGTACGACGTATTCAAGCCAGTAGCTTTGCCTGAAAAGAGTCTTTTGCTGGTATCTTTGTCCAGTGAACCGGCCCATGAGTGCGCCTTGAAACTGCTGCTGCTGTGGCGGCCAAACTTGGCAACGGGGCGGCCGATTGAGGCCAATGCTCCTATTGCCGGGACAAAGGTAGTTGCCACTTATCCGCCGGCGGATAGCGGTACTCAAGAGCCTACCAACCAACTTCCTGTGCCGACGGTTGATGCAGGATGGGTTCGCCTGTCCGACTTCCATCTCGAGGCCGGCACATCGGCTCCGTCGGCGATTAAGTTTGCTACGGGAGAGGATATTATTTCCTGCCGGTTCTGGTGGCAAATGCTTTCGGAAGTGGCAGAGTGGCTCATCAAGTCGGAGAAACTTACCGCCGGCAGCTGCCCGATAGTGGTGTCTGGAGGAAAGCGGCACATTATCCATACTGCCCCGGTAGATTATGACGGTAAGCAGTTCGCGGGTCCGCATAAGTTGTCGAACGCTCTTTATATAGAGCGGCACGGTACCAGTCGAGCAATGATGCGGAAGGTCAAATCCTTGCTCCACCACTTCGGCGTGGACGCGGGCCAAGTCTGGCTTAAACTGGGCTGAACTGCCGGCAGCGGACGGTTGCCCCCACCCGGCTATTCCTGCTACTATAGCCGGGTGATTGCGGGATTTGCCGACCAGGGGACGGAGGATATTTTCAACGGCGTGAACAGCGCCGCAGCCCGGCGCATTTGCCCCCGGCAACTGCATTCCCTGGCAGTACGAAAGATGACGGCGTTGAACCGGGCGGACCGACTGGAGGATTTGGGTCAGCTGCCGGGCAATCGGTTGGAAGCCTTGCACGGCGACCGGCGCGGGCAGCACAGCATCCGCATCAATTCCCAATACCGTATCTGCTTTTTCTGGGAACAGGGCCGGGCCAGCGCGGTGGCAATCACCGATTATCACGGCTGACCGTTCCTGAACCATTGTTAAGGAGTAGCTGCTATGCCTTTGCTTATCCCGACCCACCGGGAACCAGTTCATTCGGGTGTGATGCTGCGGGAGGAATTCCTGGTGCCTTTGGGAATGACCCCGGAGGAACTGGCCGCGGCTATCTTTGTGCCGCCTTCGGAAATCGCTGAACTCATCGCCGGGCAGCGGGGCGTCACTACGGAGTTGGCTTTGCGGCTTGCCAAGTATTTCGTGACCAGCGTCGGCTTTTGGTTGAACGGTCAACGGGAGTGGGAGATTTACCATACCCAGCGGTCGGCGGCGGAAGTTTTGGAACGGATTAAACCGCTGGAGCCGGGGGAAGTCGTCATTGCCCGGGAGGAGTATTACGGGAATCTGGAAACCCCACCCGAGTCGGCGGAGGCGGCGGCTGACTGAACCCGGCAAGTCGCCGCCAGTTGCCCCCAACCGGCTGTTCCTGATACTATAGCCGGGTGATTGCGGGATTTGCCGACCAGGGGACGGAGGACATCGCCCAAGGCGTTGACAGCCGGGCGGCGCGGCGTACCTTGCCGCAAAGTTTGTGGCCGGCGGCGCGGCGCAAGTTGGATACCCTCGACAAAGCGCAGTCTCTGAATGACTTAGCCGAATATCCGGGCAATCGCCTGGAACTGTTAAGGGGCAACCGGCGCGGGCAGCACAGCATCCGCATCAACAGCCAGTATCGTATCTGCTTTGACTGGAATCAGGGCAGTCCCGTTGCCGTAGAAATCACCGATTATCACGGCTGACCTTTCTCTACCCTTTGCCGGAGGCGCGCTATGCCCTTTATCCCCAAATATCGACCGCCCACCCATCCCGGGGAGATGCTGCTGGAGGATTTTCTTAAACCCTACGGCATTACCCGCAAAGCCTTTGCCCAAGCCCTGGAACTGCCCTATGGCCGGGTCAACAAAATCCTCAACCGGCAGGGACGGGTGACCGCCGGCATTGCCTACCGTCTATCTAAATATACCGGCATCAGCCCGGAGTTTTGGCTGGAGGGGCAAATGGCTTGGGATATGTGGCACGCCCTGCGCTCCGAGGCGGCGGCGCTGGAACGGATTCAGCCGTTGCGTTGGGAGGACTATGTTGACCCGGAGGAATTGGCGGCGGCCCGGGTGGCGGCTGATGCGGCTGCGGAGCCGGTTCTGGAGGAAGTGGCGGCGGGTTAGGGTTCGGCAATCGCCGTCCCCTGATCCGGTTATGGTGTATAATGCCTTGCGCTTGCCATTGCCATCCCGCCATCCTTGAAACGGCCGCCAGGAGTTTTGCCCGCCGATGAAAGTCTATTATTTCAGCGAGTTCCCCTACCACGAATACCCGGACGCCGAGGGGGAGAAGTATCCTTCCCTGCGGCTGACCTTTCCCAACGCCTACTTTCACCCGCAAAAAGCCCGCGACCTGTTCCGGCGGTACTTCGACGAGTGCGGCTATGTGGACGAAATGGGCTTCGACGGCATTATGGTCAACGAACACCATAACACCCCGTCCTGTATGAACGCCTCCTGCAACCTTTCCGCCGCCGTCCTGGCCCGCACTACTCGGCAGGCCAAAATCCTGCTCTTGGGCAACATCCTGCCCATCCACGACAACCCGGTGCGCCTGGCCGAGGAAATCGCGATGATTGATGTCATCTCCGGCGGGCGGGTCATCTCCGGGATGGTGCGCGGCACCGGCGTGGAAACTTTGGCGACCAACGGCAATCCCCTGCATAACCGGGAGCGGTTCGAGGAATGCCACGACTTGGTCATCAAAACCTGGACTACGCCCGGCCCCTTTCGCTGGGAGGGCAAGCATTACAACTTTCGGGTGGTCAACCCCTGGATGACGCCGGTGCAGCAGCCGCATCCGCCCATTTGGGTGCCCGGCACCGCCAGCCCGGAAACGGCCCAATGGGCTGCCGAACACGGCTATACCTATGTCGCTTTTCTGACGCCGCTGGATGTTACCGAGGACTTGTTCCAAATCTATCGGGATACGGCGGCTGAAACCGGCTATACTCCGACCGCCGACAACTTCGGCTACCTGCTCTGCTGCTATGTGGCGGAAACCCAGGAAAAGGCCGACGAACAAGCCCGGCATTTCATCTGGCGGATGGGGACTACTACCCGCGGCCCCCGGGAGTATATGAACCCGGTAGGCTACCGCACCCAGCAGGGGGAGCAGGTGGCGGCCCGCCGGGCCATCCGCCCGCTGATTAAGCAGACCTATGAGGAACTGAACGAAAACTACCATATCGTAGCCGGCACTCCGGATACGGTACTGGAAAAAATCAAGTATCTCCACGACCGCTTGGGGATGGAGCATCTGATTTTCTACGGGCAGGAATCCCGAATGTCCCACCAGGCGACAATGGACAACATCGGCTTGTTCGGTCGGGAAGTGCTGCCGGTGATTCAGCAGTGGTAGGGGAGTAGCCGGTAGCGGCGCGGTTATGGTCCGAATACCGACCCACCGGGAACCGACTCATCCGGGCGTGCTGCTGCAAAATCAGTTCTTGGCAGAACTGGGAGTGACGCCGCCGGAACTGGCCGACGCCATCTTTGTTCCGCGCCAGGAAATCGACGAACTGGTCAACCAGCGCGGGCGGATTACCGCGCCGCTGGCGTTGCGGCTGTCCAAGTATATCGGCAGCAGCGCGCAGTTCTGGCTGAACCTGCAACGGTCGTGGGATCTTTACCACGCCCAACGGACGGAGGCGGCGGCACTGGAACGGATTCAGCCGCTGGAGCGGGACGATTTTCTTGATGCTGAGGAACTGGCTGATGCCCCGGTGGAAACGGAGGTTGCCGCCGGTTAAGCGCAACACCCCCCTTCCCCCGGAAAGCCTAAATAAACCGCGCCCGCTCCCCAGCCGTGTCCCCGTAGTCAATATAAACCGTAATTACCTCGCTGAAAAAGTCCACCGCCTCGACCCCCTGCTCCCGCTGCCCCACGCCCGACGCCTTCAACCCGCCGAAAGGCAGATGCACCTCGCCGCCCAAAGTCGGCGCATTCACATGAACCATCCCCGCCTCCACCGTGTTGATGTAGCGATACGCCCGCGGCAAATCCCGGGTATAAACCGACGACGACAAGCCGAACTTGACACTGTTGGCAATCCGCACCGCATCCTCCAAATCCCGCGCCTTGAACACCGTCAGCACCGGGCCGAAAATTTCCTCCTGGGCAATCCGCATCTCCGGCGCAACTTCGGTAAAAATCGTCGGCTCCACATAATAGCCCTGGTCGAAATCGCCGCCGGTCGGCTGGCGGCCGCCATAAGCCAAACACGCCCCCTCCTCCGTCCCCAAGCCGATGTAATGCAGCACCGTATCCAACTGGGACTGGCTGGACAGCGGGCTGATGTCCGTATCCGCCGCCAACCCGTCGCCGATCTTCAGGCTGCTGGCGCGGTCCAGCAACTGCTCCATAAAAGCGTCATAAATCCCTTCCTCGACGATAACCCGGCTGGTGGCGGTGCAGCGTTGCCCGGTCGAGCCGAAAGCCCCCGAAACAATGCCGCCCAACGCCTTGTCCAGGTCGGCGTCCGCCAGCAGGATGACCGCGTTCTTGCCGCCCATCTCGCACTGAACTTTTTTCAAGCGTTGCGCCGCGGCGGCGTAAATCCCCGTCCCGATTTCCGTCGAACCGGTAAAGGATATGCCGTTGACCGCATCGCTTTCCACCAAGGCATTGCCCACGGAGCCGCCCGGCCCGGTAATCAGGTTCAGCACACCCGGCGGCAAACCGGCTTCCTCGAAAACCTCGGTCAACTTAACCGCGCTCAGCGGCGTTATTGACGCCGGCTTGAACACGACGGTATTGCCGCAAATCAACGCCGGCGCCATTTTCCAGGCAGGAATAGCAATGGGAAAGTTCCAGGGAGTGATGAGAGCCACCACGCCCAGGGGACGGCGGACGGTGTAGGCCACTGTGTCCGGCAGCTCCGAGGGCGTGGTGTAGCCGAACATCCGGCGGCCCTCCCCGGCGGCGTACTCAATAATGTTCATCGCCCGCCGCACTTCGCCCCGGGCGTCGGCCAAGGGCTTGCCTTCCTCCTCGGTAATGGTACGGGCCAGTTCCTCACTGCGCCGGCCCATCACTTCCAACGCCTTGTAAAGTACCTGCGCCCGGGCCGGGGCCGGCGTATTCGCCCAACCGTCAAGGGCGGCTTGGGCGGCCGTCGCCGCAGCCCGGGCATCCTCCGGGGTTGAAGTCTGAAACTCCCCCAAGACGACATCCTTATGGGCCGGGCTGGTAATGGGGTAAGTGCGGCCTGCCGCCGACTCCACCCACTGGCCGCCGATATAGTTGCGATGAACCGCCGGCGCGGTAGTAGCCATAAAACATCATCCCCCGTTCAATACTTATGCCCCCGGCAAACCCCGATTCCACTGCCGGCAAAGATAGCAACGGTAACGCTATACCCTGGCGGAGGGAGTGGGATTCGAACCCACGATACCCGGGGGTATAGCGGTTTTCAAGACCGCCGCAATCGTCCGCTCTGCCATCCCTCCGCTTCCTATTCTATGCCAACCCCGCCTTCGATGCCAACCCCAACCGCCCGTCCCGAGTCCCGGTTAGCGGTGAAACCGCGGCAAAACTTCCGCCCCCATTAGGCTCAACTGCTCCACCGCCTCCGCCCCGGCGCACAGCGGCCGCACCACAAACTTTGACGCCCCGGCGTCAATATAGCCCTGTATCACCTCGCAAACCGTATCTACATCCCCCAAGGCGCTGTATTCGGTAAAATCGGCGTCCGGCCGATGCCGGGTCACATACTGCCGGCTTTGCGCCACCGCCCGCTCCGCATCCGGGCAAAGGTAGTAGCCCAGCAGCATCCCGATATGGTCATCCTCAATTTCCCGTTCGTACTTTTCCGCCGTGCTAAAGACAATTTCCCGTCCCGCCCGAATTTCTTGCGGCGTGGCCCCGGACACCAGCCAGCCATCGCCGACCCGGCCCACCCGCCGGGCCGCCGCCGGACTCCGCCCGCCAATCCACACCGGCGGCGCCGGCTGCAAACAAGGCTTGGGCGTAATGCTGACCTCGTGGCAAGTGAAATAGCGTCCCTCGTGGGTAACGCTATCCTCCGTCCACAGCCGCCGCATCAGGGCAATGGCCTCATCCGTGCGGCCGCTGCGGTCCGTCTTGGGAACGCCGCAGGCTTCATATTCCTCCGGCTCCTCCTGCCCCAATCCCACCGCTGGAAAGCAGCGGCCTTTGGACAGAAAATCCAGGGTGGCAATCTGCTTCGCCAGCACCACCGGATTGCGCAGCGGCAAGGCCAGCACGCTGGTGCCGAACTTCAGCCGTTCCGACCAGGCTGCCACCATCGCCAACGCCACCATCGGCTCCAGACTGAACCGGTCGCTCACAATGCGGTCGCTGAGCCAGATGGAATCGTACCCGTAGCGGTCGCCCAGTTCCACCAGACGGCGCAGATAATCCGGGTCCTCGCCGCCCTCGCCATAAGCTCCCGGCATATATCCGATAGCTACGCTCATCCTTAACCTCCCGGCCGGCTGCCGGCTGAGAATTTGGCATTAGTCTGCCCTGCTATTGCATATTATTACCAGGGTTTTCGGGAATGGCAAGATATTGGCGGGTAGGTTAGCGTTGCGGCTATTTCCGGGCCAGGGAAAAGGCGTACGGCGAATAGAGCGGCGCGGCCCCGGCTTTCGGGATGAACGAAAAGTCCGGCAAGCAAAAAACTTTGCTGCCAAGGACGCTTGCCAAGGTAAAAAGTATTATAATGCCCTTTGCAATGATGAAACTGCGGCAGTTTATTTTTACCCCCCCCCCGGACAAAACTCACCCTTGGGCGAAGGGCGGTCGGCAGCGGACGAAATATCCGCTGGTACTATGCGGCGGCCCTAGCGCTGCTGATTGTTGCGGCTTTCCTGCGTTTTTACCAACTGCCGGAGGCCAACTTAAGTCACGACGAAGCGGTGGCGTCGCTCAATTCCACCGGCTCTCTTTACGAAACCTTGCACGCGACGCGCTGCTGCAACACTTCCCCCATCTTGTACCCCTTGGCGCTGTACGGCATCCAGAGAATAGAACGGTCGGAGCTGACCATCCGATTGATTCCGGCAGCGGCCAGCGTTCTTACTGTCGCCGCTCTCCTGTTTCTGCTGCCGTGGGCCGGCATCTCCCGAAAGGCGGCCTTTGTCGCCGCCCTGCTGGCGGCCGTTTCCGCCGAAGCTATTTTCCACGCTCGAGACGCCCGGGAATACTCGATTGATGCGCTGCTGGCCGTATTGCTGATTGCCGGGCTACTGTTGTATCTGCGGGACCAGCGGAAAGTTCTGCTGAGCGCGGCGTTGCTTCTGTCCCCATTGGTTCAGTACGGATTAGTGATTTTAGGGATAGCGGCACTGGCGACGGCGGTCCTTGCGCCGCGGGACGGAGCAAGAGTCCCACCCGTCCCTGATTTGGGGAAGCCGGGTTCATACCAAAGCCGGTTTTGGGCTTGGCTGAGGGCGCGGCTCGACCTGACTGTTCCCGGGATATCCTTTCTGGCCGGCTGCGCCGCTACCTGGCAGGCTACGCTGCGCCACCACTATGACGCTCAAGGCTGGGGCAGCAACGATTACTTGGCTGAACACTATTTTGACCGCGACGGTTCGTTGGTGGAGGCGGCGACTTTTGCCGTTTTCCGGATTTGGGATACCCTGGCTTGGCACTTGCCGGTTGTTGTCGCCGCTTTGTCGATAGCGGCTTTCGGGGCCCTGCTGCTACGGTCGGCAGCCCGGCGGCGGGTTCACCCCATCCTGATAGTAACTTTGTTGACCTTGGGGATTGCCGCCGTCCTTGCGGTGGTGGTCATCTACCCGCTGGGCGGCACCCGGCAGACTATTTATTTAAGCCCGCTGCTTTTTCTAGCGGCCGGGCTGGCTTTTGCGGCGACAGCGGGACAACTGGCGGCTTATGCCCGCCAGGAATGGCTGGGGCCGGTTACGCTGGCCGCCGTGGGTCTGCTGATTGCCCTGGCCGGGATTGTCACAATTCGGGAGTCGGGTGTCTATACTCGAAAAGGTTACGAATATGCGGATTTTTATGCCGGACTGAAAGAGCAGTTTCGACCGGATGACGCCGTTTATGCCGCCGCCGGCATCCTGTATCCAAGAACTGCTTTTTACTGGCGGGACAATCCGGCTTGGCCGCGGCGCTGGCGCTGCGCTAATGATTTTGGGGGCGACTGCGCCAGAGAAACGGTCAACCTGCTCCTGAGGGAACTGCCAACAGCGCAACGCATCTGGCTCCTCCATAGTGGACGCCGCGATGCGTTATCGGGCGTCTTGGAACATCAGACCTTGCAAGCGTGGGAAGCCCGGAGAGTAATCAAACCGGTTGCGGTTGGCGGCGGCAGCACGGCTTACCTGATGGGCGATACCGGCTTTCTGGATAAGGAATATCAGGCGATGCAGGCAAAGTACCGGGCCATCGCCGCCGGGCAACCGCGGCGGCGCGCGGACTTTGACCTGTATGTGGCGGACAATAGGCTGTATCTGCTTAAAGAACCCTGCACGGCGGCGGATGTAACCGGCGCGTTCACGGTGGATATAATTCCGATCAGGGAGGAGGACTTGTCGGTAGAGAGACGGCGATTTGGCTCTGAACGCCGGCATTTTCTTTTCCAGGAGCGCGGGAGTTTATTTGACGGAAAATGCCTGGCCACGGAGCGGCTGCCCAATTATTCCATAGCCGAGCTTAAACTGCATCGCTTTCTAGCGCCGGCCGGAGTTATCTGGAAAACCGACCTTGACTTGAAGCCGGATTATTACCGGCCGATTCAAGCGGCGGCAATTGCCGGGGAGCCGACGGCGCGCGGTTATTTTGACCTGTATCTGCGGGAGGATGCGCTGTATTACCACAAGAAATCCTGCACGGCGGCGGAAATTGACGGGCACTTTTTCCTGAACCTGGTTCCGGTCAAGGTAGTGGATTTGCCGGAAGTTGACCGAGAGCGAGGTTATCAGAAGTTGAACTTTGCTTTTGCCCAGCAGGGAGCAGTGTTTGACGGGGGTTGCTTTGGAGTAATGACGCTGCCGGACTACGATTACCCCTTATCGGAAATCCAGACCGGGCAGTTTGTAGGGGATGGCGGGCCGGTGTGGGAAGGCAGCATTGACTTGAAAGCGGATTATTACAGTTCGGCTTACCGGGAAATTGTGGCTGGCGAACCGGCAGCCCGGGGCGTGTTTGATTTGTACCGGAAGGATGACACGCTGTATTACTATAAAGAGGTGTGCGCGGCGGCCGACCGGGCCGGCCGGTTCTTTCTGCATTTCGTCCCGGTAGTAGCGTCAGACCTGCCGTTGGAACGGCGGGCTTATGGGGTAGGCAACGGAGATTTTGACTTTGCGGAATATGGGACGGTGTTTGACGGGAAGTGTCTTGCGGCGGCATCCTTGCCGGATTACCCGGTGGCGGCCATCCGCAGCGGGCAATTCATCTTGGGGGCGGAACGGCTTTGGGAAACCGAGTTTTACCTGGACTTGGCGGAGCATTACCGGGCGGCTTATCCAGCAGTTATCGCAAATCCGCCGGCGACGCGGGAAGGGTTTGACCTGTATCTGGAGGGCGACCGGCTGCATTATGTTAAGAAAGATTGCAGCGCGGCGGATACGGCAGCCCGGTTCCTGCTGCACTTCATACCGGTAGAAGTAGGGGATTTGCCGGCGGAGCGGCAGGAGTATGGGTCGGAGAACCGGGACTTTGACTTTGCGGAACGGGGCGCAGTGTTTGACGGGAAGTGTATGGCGACGGTGGGGCTGCCGGATTACCCGGTGGCCGCCATCCGGACGGGGCAGTTTGTGATGGGGGAGCCGCCGCTTTGGACGGTGGAGTTGGCGGTGGGTGAGTCGACGGTCGACTCCAGATAAGCGTAGTGTATTGCCCTATTCCGGCTGTCTTGGTAATGGCGGCTGCTTTATATGCTACGGGACGGGTTTTACGTCCGCCCCGGATTGTTGGACTGGCGGCAATGGCGGCCGCTACGTGCTGGCGGTTACATCGGAGGGGGTAGCGCCGAAACGGGCGGCCAGCAGCTGGTCAGTGGTAGCCGGGGGCGTGGCGGCCAGTTCGTCAGCCAGTCCCTCCGGGGGGGCGACATCTTTCAGGGCCGGGATAACTTCCTCGCCCATCAAGCGGATGGAGCGCATAATTTTTTCGTGTTCGAGGCCGCCGAACATCATCCAGTTGCTGACATTGGTAACGCCCAGTTCGGCGGCTTGGCGGAACTTTTTAATGACGGTGTCGGGGCTGCCGAAGTAGAGCCGATCCATAAAACCGTCATCGTCGAGTTCGCCGGGATAGGGGCCGACTTGCACTCGGCCGTTGGCAACTTCGAGGCGGTTGAGGGCGCGGCCGGCCCGGTTCTGCCAACGGGCGTAGTCCAGCAGCTTGCGGGCTTCGGCGTCGGTTTCGGCAACATGGGTGATGGACTGCAAGCCCAATTCCAAGCCGTGAATGGATTTGCCCAGGTCTTTGCGGGCGTGGATTAACGAAGCAAAGTGGGTACGGACGCCGGCATCGCCGAGCAAGCCGGTAGTCAGCGGCATCATATCCCACTGGGCGGCCATTTTCATCGATTCTACGCTGGTGCCGGCAATCCAGAAGGGGGGATGCGGCTGCTGCAACGGCTTGGGCCAAACGGTGGTTTCGTGGGGAATCTGGATGAAATCGCCGGCGTAGGTAAAGGATTCGTCCTGCGTCCACGCCTTGACCATTACCTCGAGGCTTTCGACGAACTTCTGGCGGGAGTCCTCGAGGGTAACGCCGAAGCGGGACATTTCGTGGGGCTGGTAGCCGCGGCCGACGCCGCAGATAAAGCGGCCGTCAATCAGGTTGTCGAGGACGGCCACTTCCTCAGCCAGGCGAAGGGGATCCCAGATGGGGACAACCAGAATGCCGGTAGCGATTTTGAGCCGCTTGGTGCGCTGGCCGATATAGAGGGCTTGCATCAGCGGCGCCGGGGAGTTGCCGTAGTTGGAAAAGTGGTGTTCGGCGATCAGGCAGTAGTCGAAGCCCAGCTCCTCGGAGTATTGGATTTGCTCGACGCCCTCCTCGAAGAGGGTTTTCCAGTTGCGGAGGTGGGGATTCGGCCATTCGTAAAAGAGGCCAAACTTCATAAGCGGGGCTGCTCCTTGGGGGTAAGGTTGGCGGGGGAATGATTGGGGATACAGGGTATAACAGGGATGTGGATTGGTCAAGTTGGGGTGACGGTGGCGCGGTTTCAGAAACGGCGCCCGGCAAGTTGACAGCAACCGGGTTCAGACATACACTCAAAGCCGGCCAAGCCAAGGGGTTCAGCCGGAAAGTAAGGATAAGGGGGATAACAGGATTATGCCCATTGACGCGGTGGATATAGTGCGGATGTGCGGCGGCTGCCGTTCCGAAATTGAGACCATCACGGTCAAAAAGGACAATATGCGCCTTTTCGTGGATGAGGAAGTGTGGTGCGAGGGGTGCCAAGGCAACTACCCGGAAGTGCGGGACATTGCCGGCCGCCTGGACACCATCCGCAGCGAACAGCAGAGCTACCCGGAAAGCCCTACTTCCGGGCCGCCGGTACTGGCAAGGTAGGGGGGCGGGCGGCGACCGGTTATAGATACCGAGGCCGTTAGTTAAAGCGGTTCATTGCCGTGTCGATGCCGGATTCGAGCAGGCAATCGATGGCTTCGGCGGCTTGTTCGACGATGCGGGCGATTTCCGGGGCTTCGGATTCGGAGAAGCGGCTGAGGACGTGGGCGACTTGTTCCTGGCCGGGGGCGGGAGGGCCGATGCCAACCCGGAGGCGGGCAAAGTCGGTGGTTTTCAGTTCGCTGATGATGGAGCGGATGCCGTTGTGACCGGCCGGGCCGCCGCCGGGGCGGAGGCGCAGTTTGCCGACCGGCAAGTCCATTTCATCATAGATTACTACCAGGTCGGCGGGTTTGGCGGCGAAGCGGGTTAGCAAGTAAGCCACGCCTTCGCCGCTGAGGTTCATAAAGGTGCGGGGTTTGGCCAGCACTACATCCTGCTGCTGATGGCGGCCGCGGCCGAGGACGGCTTTGGCGCGGCGTTCCGTGACGGCGATTTCCCAACGGCGGGAGAGCCGGTCGATGCAGCGAAACCCGACATTATGGCGGGTGCAGCGGTAGCGGTCGCCCGGATTGCCCAAGCCGACGATTATCCGCATAACAATTCCTTACACCCGGGCCCGGCTAGAGCAGGGCCGGCGGCGGTTCGGTTACGGCGGTGGACGGTTCGGCCAGCAGCTGCAGGAATGCCGTTTCGTCGAGTACCGGGACGCCGAGGCGTTGGGCGGCGTCGAGTTTGGAGCCGGGGGATTCGCCGGCGACGACATAGCCGGTTTTGCGGGTTACGGAGGAGGTGGCGCTGCCGCCGAGGGATTTGACTTTGCTTTCGGCTTCGCGGCGGGTCATCCCGGAGAGGGTGCCGGTGATGACAAAGGAGATGCCGTGCCAGGGCAAATCGCTTGGGTTGACGATTTCCAGTTCGTGGTGGAGTTTGACGCCGGCGGCTTGGAGCTGGCTAATGACTTCCCGGTTGTCGGCGACCTGGAAATAGTCAAAGATGCTTTCGGCGATTTTGGGGCCGATGCCTTCGATTTCCTGCAAATCCTCTTGGCGGGCTTGGGCTAGTTGGTCGAGGCTGGCGTAACGCTGGGTGAGGAGTTCGGCGACTTCCGCGCCGACATGGGTGATGCCGAGGGCAAAGAGGATACGCGGCAGGGGGCGGGTTTTGCTGGCTTGGATGTTGCCGGTGATTTTGTCCGCCAAGCGGTCGCCCATCCGGTCGAGGGGCAGCAACTGGTCTTTGTGCAGGGAATAGAGGTCGGCAACGCTGCGGACTAATCCCTGGTCGATGAGGATGCGGCACCACTGTTCGCCCAAGCCGTCGATGTCCATAGCGCTGCGGCCGACGAAGTGTTTGAGGAGTTCAAAGAACTGGGCCGGGCAAGAGGCGTTGGGGCAGCGGTGCATAGCTTCGTCGTCGGGTTTGACGACCGGGGTTTGGCAGACCGGGCAGTGCGGCGGCATTTGGAATTCGGTTAGCCCATCGGGGCGGCGGGCCAGGATGGGGCCGACGACTTGGGGGATGACATCGCCGGCGCGTTCGATAGTTACCCAATCGCCGATGCGGATGTCCTTGCGGCGGATGTCCTCCTCATTGTGCAAAGAGGCGTGGCGGACGGTGGCGCCGCTGACTACTACCGGCGCCAGGACGGCGTAGGGGTTGAGACTGCCGGTGCGGCCGACATTGATGCCGATTTCGAGCAGTTGGGTAACGGCGCGTTCCGCGGGGAACTTGTAGGCAATGGCCCAACGGGGTTCCCGGCCGACGACGCCGAGGGCGTTCTGATAGTTGAAGGGGTCAACCTTGATGACGATGCCGTCCACTTCGTAGGGCAATTGGTGGCGGCGTTCCAGCCAATGCTGATAGTAGGCGTTGACTTCGTCGAGGGTGTGGCACAGGCGATTTTCCGGGTTGGTACGAAAGCCCAGTTCCTGGAGCCAGTGGAGGGTATCCCAATGGCCGGCGGGAGAGGGAGTTTCCCCGGCGGCGGTGAGGGAATAGACCCAGATGTGCATATTGCGGGATGCGGTGATTTTGGGGTCGAGCTGGCGGATGGTGCCGGCGCCGGAGTTGCGGGGGTTGGCAAAGAGGGGTTCGCCGCGTTCGGCCCGCTCCTCATTCAATTGGCGGAAACTGGCGAGGGGCATATAGACTTCGCCGCGGACTTCCAGGTAGGGCGGCGGGCTGCCCTGGAGTTGCAGGGGAATGGTGCGGATGGTGCGGAGGTTGTGGGTAACATTTTCGCCGGTGTAGCCGTTGCCGCGGGTGGCGCCTTGGGTCAGTACGCCGTTTTCGTAAATCAGGCTGACGGCCAAGCCGTCGATTTTCAGTTCGCAGGTCATGGCAAAGGATGCGCCGTCGAGGAGGTTGGTGACGCGCTTGTGCCAAGCGGCTAGTCCGTCCGGGTCAAAGACATTGCCGAGGCTGAGCATAGTTTGGCGGTGCTGGACGGGGACGAAACCATCAGCCGGTTCGCCGCCGATGCGGTGGGTGGGCGAGTCGGGGGTTAGCAGTTGCGGGTAGTCGGCTTCGAGTTGGCGGAGTTCCTGCAACAGGCGGTCATAGTCGCCGTCGCCGATAACCGGGTCGTCCAGGACATAGTAGCGGTGGTTGTGGTAGTTAAGTTCCCGGGACAGGTCAGCGACCCGCTGCCGGGCGTGGTCGAGGTTTAGGCTGACATCCACCATTGGGGGGACTCTCCTGATTTGGGGTTGGGAAAGTAAGTATAATGGTTTTGGGGTTGGCGGGGTAAGGAAGGAGGCTGCGGGTTCTGATGGGTTTCGGGGTATTTCCCGGGTTCCGGTTGGCGGGGGAAGGATGATAGCCGGGGTGGGCGATGAGCCGGTACGGGGTAGGGCCGGGGCGGCGCCTCCGGGGCCGCTCCGGCGGGTTGGTCTTTGGGGATTGGGGATTTCGCTGGTGGCGGAACCCCTTGGCCCAGGGGCGCCGCCCGTCGCGGAAGGTGGTGGGCAAGGCTGGTCATTGGGTTGCCTGCTCTGGGGGGAATCCTGGCTTGCTCCGCCCGGAGTTTCCCGACCAGGTTGCCGACGGTGGATGGACCTTGGATTGGCTACTGCCGCCGCTGGGTATGGTTGCCGCTACCGGCGGGTTGGCCCAGTCCAGCTACCGGGGTTGACCACTCTCCAGTCAACCTGTTTAACTCCAGCTCCTGTAGGGAAGGGGCGGCGGTTTGGCGGCGATTGGGATTTGCCGTTTTCCGCAGCTCCGGATGGGGATTGAGGATTCCTTAGTCCTGTCCCCGGGGTTAGGAGCGGGGCCCCGAAAAGCCGTGTTAGGGCGGTGGGGTCCACAGCGCGCTGTGAGCTATATTCAGTTTTACGGTAAGCTTAGCGTAAAGAACCCGGCGTCCCGGGGTCAGGTTAACCTAGACGAGTATTATTATGGGGTTGGGATTTTGAGATGTCAAGGAGTTTGGGACGGAATTTCGGATGGATTTCAGGAATGGGAAGGTTCTGGATTCCCATTTTCGGGGGAAGGACGGTTTGCCCCCCTGCCGGGTCGGACGACCGCCCGGTTCTGGATTCCCGTTTTCACGGGAATGACGGTTGCCGGAGGATGGGGACGGTTTACCGCTGGGGAGACGGCGGGGGAACTTTTGTAAAAGTTCCCCCGCACCCCCTCAAAACTTTTGGGTTTTTGGTTGTCTGCTGATGGAGAGTCGAGATTCCTCGGCTGTCGCCTCGGAATGACATAGCCAAGGAGTGGGGTTCTGGATTCCCGTTTTCACGGGAATGACGGTCGGGGGAAGGGGTTGACGGCGGCGGTGGGGTGGGGGTTACATGGCGGTGCGGCCGCCGTCGATGACCAGTTCGCTGCCGGTTACGAAGGAGGATTCGTCGGAGGCGAGGTAGAGGGCGCCGTAGGCGACATCCTCGGGGCGGCCGATGCGGCCCAAGGGGGTGCGGCCAAGGCGTTCGCGGTATTGTTCGTCGTCAGCCAAGAGATGGGCGGTCATGGGGGTTTCAATGATGCCGGGGTGGATGGAGTTGGAGCGGATGCCATCGGCGGCGTACTGAATGGCGGTGGCTTTGGTAAAGATGCGGACGGCCCCTTTGGAGGAGCCGTAGGCGGCGGACATTTGGCTGCCGACGAGGCCGGCGACGGAGGAGATGTTGATGATGGAGCCGCCGCCGGCGCGGCGCATTTCGGGGATGACGGCTTTGGCGCCGAGAAAGACGCCTTTGGCGTTGATGTCCATAATTTGGTCCCAGAGTTCGGGGGAGGTTTCCTCGACGCGTTCGGTGCGGTAGATGCCGGCGTTGTTGACGAGGATGTCGAGTTTGCCGAAGCGGGCGAGGGTAGCGGCGACGACTTCCTGCCAGTTGGATTCGCTGGTAACATCGAGGGGGAGGAAAAGGCATTCGCCGCCGGTTTCGTTGATTTCGGCTTCGACTTGACGGCCTTCGTCCTCGAGAATGTCGGCGATGACGATTTTGGCGCCTTCCTGAGCGAAGAGGCGGGCTTCGACGGCACCTTGGCCGCGGGCGCCGCCGCTAATGAGGGCTACTTTGCCTTGCAAGCGCATAATGCTGTCTCCTTTGATGTTCGGTTAGGAGGGATTGTAACCGGCGGCGGGCCGGTGTCAAGGGGTTGGTGGTATATTGGGGGCAAGGTTAGACGCGGGAGTTTGGGGCGGGTATGACGGTTCTGGACGGGATTTTGACGGCGATTTACTGGCTGCATAACTTGGGGGCGGTGGCCTGGGTAGGAGGGAGCGTGTTTTATCTGCTGGTGCTGCGGCCGGCGTGGCGGCGGACGGCGGCCAGCCCGGAGCTGCGGCGGACTATAGGGGAGGAGTTTCGGGGGATGGTGCATACGGCGATTGCCATTCTGGTGGTTACCGGGGCGGTTATGGCGGTGGCGCAGCTGACGCGGGAGGAGGTCAGCGGGATGTATCTGGCGGCGTTGGGGGTGAAGGTGGGTTTGGCCGGGTATATGATGCTGCTGGTGTGGTGGGGACGGCGGCCGGCGGCGCAACAGGAAGTAAGCACGGAGTTGGGACGGTGGGGTAGGATTAAGGCGGGTTTGACCGGGACGACGGCGCTGCTGGTTTTGGGGGTGCTGGTGATTGGGCTGTCGGATGTGCTGGCGGCTTTGGGGTAGGGGGTTCAGTTTTGGATACTCCGGATTTCCATAGGGACGGTTAGATTGGGACGGGGCCGGTTAAAGGCAGAGATGCAGTTTAGGGGAGGGAACGGTGAAACGGGAGTTGATGGAGATATTGGCTTGCCCGGAGTGCAAGGGGGAGTTGGAGTTGACGGTGGATGTGGAGGCGGGGGATGAGGTGGTGGAGGGGAGTCTTTACTGCGGGGTGTGCGGGGAGAGTTATCCGATAGGGGATGGGATTCCGAATTTGCTGCCGGCGGGGATGCGGGGGTAGGGGAAAGCGGCGGTTTGGTTAGGGCGGCCGCAGGTTAAGGTTGTCCTTCCCGGGAAAGGAGGAATCCAGAGGCTGTGGTATTCTGGATTCCGGTTTTCGGGGGAAGGACGATCGAGGGGATGGGTTACGGCGGGGGAACTGTCACATAAAGTTCCCCTGCACCCCCTCAAAACTTTTGAGTTTTGGGGAGTTTTTTTAAGGGCGGCGGCTCTGGATTCCCACTTTCGTGGGAAGGACGATTTCGATATGTGATAGCCCTAGCTGCCGGTAAGGACTGCTGCTACTTCCGTGGCCAGGGTTTCGGCGCGTTGGCGGAGTTGGGCGCGGTCGAGGTTTTCGATGGGGTGGGGGGTGTAGAGGGTGGGGTAGTCGGGCGCGCCCCACATTTTGGCCATAGCTTGGGCGGTGTGGGTGAAGCGGTCGGTGCAGATGGTGGCGGAGGGGATGCCGGCCTTTTCGGTGTGGATGCCGTCGTGCACACTGCACGCGCTGCAAGAGCCTCAATCGCCGATGGCAATGATGACGGCATCGCAGTCTTGGGCCAGGGCGGCGAGGGCAGCCGGGTCAGCCGGGCGGGAGGCGCTGGGTTTGCGATGCCACTGGACGCCGGCGATTTCGTAACGAGTGCGGAGGGTTTCGGCCAGTTCCGCAAGGAGGACATCGGCGTTGCGCTTGCTGTCGTCGATGATGCCGAGGCGGGCGCCGGCAAGGGTGGGCAGACGGGGCGCGCCGTTAAAGGGGGCGATTACCGGTTCAGTGGTGGGGTTGATGAGGGTATATTCGGGCATTAGTCTGGCTCCTTTGGGTGGGGATTTGGCTACCCGGCGGCAGGGTCAAGGGGAGCGGAAAGATGGATACTTTTGGGGTTAGCGGCGGATTTCGCGGGTTACGGCGGCGGAGGCTACTTTGGGTCCCCAACTGGGGATTACGGAGGACATATTGGATTCCTCGCCGCCGGCAAAGATGAGCAGGATGTCGTCGGGGGAGGGAATCAGGGTCAGGTAGCGTTGTTCGTCGGCGGGTTCAAGGTCGCCGGCAAAGACCTGGGCGCGTTTGAGGTCGGCAACGGAACGGCGGATATGGGCGTGGAGGTAGCGGCGGACGTCGGCTTTGCTCCAATCCTGCCAAAGGGTACTGCTGCCGGCAATGGTGACGGCGATTTCGCCCTGGCGGATGCCTTGCTCCGGGTCGCCGACGGAGCCGGAGGTGGAGAGGGAAGTTCCGAGGGAGGAAGCAACATCGGCGATGGCGTAGAGGATGGCGTCGGGGCGGCCGACGGAGCGGACTTGGCGGGGGCCTTCGGCGGCAAAGACGGTGACGGCACTTTGGTCGGGTTGGAAGCCGCGTTCGCAATGGAGCGGTGTCCAGTGGGTTTCGGTGTCGGCTTCGGCGATGCAGTAGGTGTATTTGCCGGGGTGACCGATGACGCTGCGGTCGAAGAGGCCGGGGATGGCGGCGCAGGCGTTCATCAGTACGAGGCGGAGGGCGCGGCCGATGGTGGCGTTGGCGCGGTTGCCGGGGCCGAAAAGGTTGTTGCGGGAGTTGATGCTGAGTTCCTGGGCGATGGGGCCGTTGACGATGGCGAGGATGGCGGCGCCGCCCATACTGGAGGAGGGGCCGACGAGGTTGAATTCCGGGGCGAGCATTGCGGCGGTGGCGGCGAGGACGACGGGCAGGTATTCGGGGCGGCAGCCGGCCATAAGGGCGTTGGCGGCTACCTTGTCGGCGGTGATGATGCGGCGGCGTTCCGGGAGTTCGCCGATGATTTCAGCCGGGTCGCGGTTAGCGGCGGCGAGGAAGGCGGCGACCCGGTCAGTAGTGGGGGGGACAACGGGCAAGCCGTCGGTCCAGCCGAGTTCGTAGCAGCGTTCGACGGCGTCGAAGATGTCGTCCCAGTGGGCAGGTACGGTGTTGTTGAGTTGGGTCATGGTGCTAATTTCCTGGCAAGCTGCCCCGGCATTGCTACTAGACTACAGGCAATAGTCAATGCCGGGGCGTTGGTTGGCTGTTGGCTATTTGACGCGGGCGTATTTGGAGAAGCTGCGGAGTTCGCGGGGCGGGTTCATTTTGGAGCCGCGGATGGTGTAGGAGACTTCGGCGACATAGACGGCGCCGGTGGAGTCGACGGCAACACCGTGGGGGGCGATGAATTGGCCGGGGCCTTCGCCTTCGTCTTTGGCGCCGAACATACCGACGCGGTTGCCCTCGAGGTCGTAGATGGTGACGCGGTGGCCGAGGCCGGGGGCGTCATCGACGCCGCCCATGCCGTTGAGTTCGCCGATATAGATGTTGTTGTTCCACAGCACCATAGCGTCGGGGCGGTGGATGTTGCTCCACATGGTGATGAAGCCGCCTTCGGGGTCGAAGACTTGGACGCGGTGGGCTTCGCGGTCGACGACGAGGATGCGGTCGGCGTCGTCGACGGCGATGTTGTGGGGGCGGATGAATTGGCCGGCGTCGATGCCGGGTTCGCCCCAACTGAATTTGTAGTCGCCATTGCCGGAATAGACATGGATGCGGGAGTTGCCGTAGCCGTCGGAGATGTAGATGTCGCCGTTGGCGGGGCGGATGGCGGCGGAGGTGGGCCGGTTGAAGGGCTGGCCGCTCCATTTGGGGGCGGGATGGTTGCGTTCGCCGATTTCCATAACCTTTTCGCCGTCGGGGGTGAATTTCTGGATGGTGTGGATGCCGTCATCGGCGGCGAGGATGGAGTCGTCGTGGGCGATGTAGAGGCCGTGGGTGCGGTCGCTGAACAAGCCCTGGCCGAAGGAGCGGATAAAGTTGCCATCCGGGTCGAAGACCATAATGGGGTGTTCGCCGCGGGTGAGGATAAAGACCCGGTCTTGGGAGTCGCAGACTACGCCGGGGCATTCCATAAGGCGCATCCCGTCGGGGAGTTTGAGCCAGTCCGCGACAAAGGTGTATTGGAAATCGCCGTAGCCGAAAGTTTCCGCCATAGTTTTCCCTCCTGCTGTTGGGTTGTGCCGGTGGGTTGGGGTTGTCGCCAATATACATAATGGGGAAGGCGGCGTCAAATGGGGGCGCGGGGAGGGCAAGGTAACATAGGTTAAAACCGTCATTCCAAATGTAGCCGGAGCTGCCGGGAGGCATTGACACTGGGAAATCGTGTGCTAATTGGGGTTCTGGATTCCCGTTTTCACGGGAATGACGGTGTAACCGGCGCGGGTCAGGCGGCGGTGGTGTCGGATTGAAAGAGGCCGAGGCGGTTGCCTTCGGGGTCGTGGAAGTAAGCGCCGTAGCCGACGCCGGGGATGGGGAATTTGGGGACGGCGATGTGGCCGCCGGCGGCGGTGATTTTGGCGGTGTAGTCGTCGATGGATTCGACGAGTTCGAGCATAATGGTGGCGCCGGCGGGCTGGCCGGGGGCGCGCTGGAGGAGGCCGCCGTTGATGCCGGGCTGGTCGTCGGGGCCGGTGTTGACCATTACATAGACGAAGCCGTTGGGGCCTTCCCATTTGTTAAAAGTCCAGCCAAAGAGGTCGGCGTAGAACTGCTGGGCGCGGTCGAGGTTGTCGGCGGACAGCTCGAAGTGGACGATGCGGGGCATAGGTGAACCTCGGGGCGTCGGATTTGGTTTGCGGGACGCCGGAAGCAGGGTAGCAGAGGGGGAAGGCCGGGGCAAGGGGCGGGGCGTCAGTAAGCGGGGCAATGGCGTATATTTGGCGAATTGCCGGCCGGCGTTCTGGTGAAAACGGTAATTCAGAAAGGGCGGGGGTTCTGGATTCCTACTTTCGTGGGAATGACGGTGGGAGGGTGGGAATTACGGTTGCTGGATGGCGAGGATGACGGTTGCCGGGGGTGGAGGTACGGCGGGGGAACTTTTGTAAAAGTTCCCCCGCACCCCCTCAAAACTTTTGGAGTTTGGGGATGGCTGGCTTGGTGGGGGTTAGCGGCGGCGGACGCGGACTTTCTTTTCGCAGGTGGCGCGCCAGGTGCGGGCCAAGCGGGATTGGTATTGGTGGGCGGGGGGAGTGTCCAAATTGCTACTGTATTCCCGATACTCGGTGCCGGAGATCGAGCTGACAACGCGCGGATAACCTTTTTGGCGGCAATACTCGGCGGCGGCGGTTTCGGTTAACGCCTGCCAAGTGGCGGAGGATTGGGCAGAGGAAAAGCCGGAGGGCGGGCTGCTGTTAAAAGCGCTTACGGCATAGGCTTGGGCTTGGGTGATATTATTACTCGACAATCCGTTAGGGCCAAAGGGCGAACGGAGTAGGCGGGAGTTGTCCTCGGGGACAAACAGTCGCTTTTTTACGGTTTTCCAGCGGCGGCGGCGTTCCTCCCGGGGAAACTCAAAAATGAGGTCGCGGCTGACGCCGGTTACGCCGGATTCGCCGTCGGTGAGGTAGCCCTCTTGGGCGGCGAGGAAGCCGCGGAAGTTGCCGCTTTGGCCGAAATAGACGGTGTCGTCGCGTTCGTTGCGGTCGCGGCCGGCAAGCCAAGTTTCGGACTTGGTCCAGGTGTCGGACTGGTCGATGGCGCAGTAGATGGATTTGCCGCGGTTGGCGGCGAGGGATTCGAGGATCATCGAGACGCGGGCATCGTCGGCGTCGGCAACGGCGGGGGATTCTTGCCAGTCGGAGCAGTCCCAAGGGATGGAACGGGGGGCGGCTTGGGCGACGTCTACATAGAACAGGTGTTCGGGGGGGGGGGTAGTACGGAATCGGAGCGGGTCAAGGCCGGTTCGGCGCGGCCGCTCTGGACAAAGGCGGCGGCGACCAGGAGCAGGGACAGGGTGGTCAGGGAGAGGATAAGTTTGAGCGGCAAGGGGAACATAGCTGGGGCCTCCTGGGGGAAAGTTCGAGGTAGGGTTACAGTAACAGGATAGGGCTGGGGTTGTCAACCGGGAATTGAGAATTAGGAATTAAGAATAGGGGGGCGGGTTTCCCGTTGGGGAGACCGGCTTTTTTGTGGGGTAAGGGAGACGGCGGGGGAACTTTTGTAAAAGTTCCCCCGCACCCCCTCAAAACTTTTTGAGTTGGGGAGTCTGCGGGTTTTGTGGGGGTCTGCCTATGAGGAGTCGAGATTCCTCGGCTACGCCTCGGAATGACATGGGCATATAGGGGGATGACGGTTTTGATAGGCGATAGACCGGCGGCGGTAAGTTGGCAACGGCCGGTTAACCGGATACCCGGTTAACCGGCGTTGAAGGGCATAGGGGTTCAGGACAGCAGGCCGCTGCCTTCGCCTTTGAGGAAGTCGGCGGTGCGGAGAGCCAGGGCTTGGATGGTGGACGTGGGGTTGATGCAGGCGCCGGTGGTGAAAATGGAGCCGTCGATAATCAGCAGGTTCGGCACATCGTGGGCGCGGCCCCAACGGTCGACTACGGAGTTAGCCGGGTGGTCGCCCATTCGGGCGGTGCCGAGGAGATGCCAACCGGTGTTGCGGCGGAGGTGGGAAGTAAAGATTTCCTTGGCGCCGGCGGCTTCCATTACTTCTTTGGCGCGGGCGACGCCGTGGTCGAGCATCTTGTGGGTGTTGTCGCTGACGGTGTATTGGATGCGGGGAGCCGGGATACCGTGGGCATCCGTCAGTTCCGGGTCGAGAGTTACCTGATTGTGTTCCTCAGGCAAGTCCTCGGTCATTACGCTGATGCTCATGGTGTGGCCGAAGCGTTGGGCAAAGACGCGGTGGTGGTCGGCGCCCCAGGGGACGATTTCCTGCTGGATTCCGCCGAGGGCCGCCGGCAAGGGGGAACTGGTGACGCCGGTGATTTGGAGGTCGTAGCCCCGCACAAAACCCCGGGTCAAGTCGGTTTCGTAGAATTCCTGGCTGAGCATTGCGCTGCCGCGGGGGCCGGCTTCGGCGCCGAGCCATTCGTCGAAGATGCCCATAACGCCGCCGACCGGATGGTGCATCAGGTTTTTGCCGACCAAGCCGCTGCTGTTGGCGATGCCGTCGGGGAATAGGGCGGATTTGGAGTTAAGCAACAAGCGGGCGGTGCCGATGCCGTTGCCGGCTACTACTACGACCCGGGCTTTTTGTTCCTGCAAGTTGCCCTGGGCGTCGTAGTAGAGGGCGCCGGCGGCGCGGCCGGCCGGGTCGGTGAGGATTTCGCGGACGCGGCAATGGGTTTTCAACTGCGCCCCCCGCCGCAACGCTTTGGGCCAATAGATGATGTCGGAACTGGAGAGGGAGCGGATAGTCCCGCCAATATCGGGTTGCCGCCCGTCGTACTCCACTGACGAAATGGCGTTGTCCGATGACCACCAGTGCCAACCGAGTTGGTTGAAGCCTCTGGCTAATAATTCCCCGCCAACGCCAATGGAAAGGGGCGGGCAGGGGCGTTCCGGCTTGGGGGGATACGCCGGGTCGCCGCGCAGGCCGGAGACGCCGTGCATTACATCGTTCAGGTCGTAGTAGGGTTCGAGTTCGGCATAGGTCAGCGGCCAGTCGTCAGCGACGCCATCCTGGGATTTCAGGCGGAAGTCGGAGGGATGAAAGCGGGGGAAGTGGGAACCCCAATGGATGGTGCTGCCGCCCACGGCGTTATACATCAGGGGCGCAATGGGGGTTTCAGCCTCGCGCACCGGGTAATCCTCGGGCAAGCCGCGGAGGTTGGGATTGGGGTTAAAGTCGGTCTGCCAATGGAGTTGGGCATCCGGTTCCTCCGTGGAAAAGGCGTCGAGGGGTACCCAGCCGCCCTGTTCGAGGCAGACTACTTTGATGCCGGCTTGGGCCAGGCTCCAGGTAAAGGCGGCCCCGGAGGCGCCGGCGCCGATGACGAGGACATCGGCTGTGTTGTGTCGGTTAGCCATGGATTCCCTCCTGAGTCCGGCCCGGTGGGGGCGGCGGGATTCCCGTGGGCGCGGGAATGGTGGTCGAGTTCGTGGTAATACGGTTCTGGTGATGGTCGAGTGGCCGGGGTCTTATTTCAGCGGCGCTCGAATACGGCGGCTACGCCTTGGCCTCCGCCGACGCACATCGTTTCCAAGCCGAATTGGGCGTCGCGGCGTTCCATTTCGTGGAGGAGGGTGGTCAGGATGCGGGCGCCGGTGGCGGCGATGGGATGGCCGAGGGAAATACCGGAGCCGTTGACATTGAGCTTGTCATCGTTGGGGAGTTTCCATTCGCGGAGGACGGAAAGCACCTGGGCGGCGAAAGCTTCGTTGAGTTCAATCAAGTCCATATCGGCGAGGGACATTCCGATGCGGGGCATCAGTTTGCTGACGGAAGGGACGGGGCCGATGCCCATATAGGCGGGATGGCAGCCGGTGACGGCCCAACCTTTGAGGTAAGCCATAGGGGTAAGGCCGAGTTCGTCGAGTTTGTCGGCGGCGACGACGAGGCAGACGGAAGCGGCGTCGTTCTGGCTGCTGGCGTTGCCGGCGGTGACGGTGCCGTTGGGCATTACCGGGCGGAGGCGGCCGAGGACTTCCATACTGGTGTCGGGGCGGGGGTTTTCGTCTTTGTTGAAAGGAACGGGGTCGCCGCGCCGCTGAGGGATGGGGACGGGGACGATTTCCGGGTCGAATTTGCCTTCGGTGGTGGCGGCAACGGCGCGCTGATGGCTGCGGAGGGCGTATTCGTCCTGTTCCTCCCGGGAGATTTCGTATTGTTTGGCAAGGTTTTCGGCGGTTTCGACCATGCCGGAGATGTAGCCAAAGCGTTCCTCGGGGGAGATGGTTTCGCGGGCGCGGACGAGGCGGTCGTGGAGGGTGAGGGAGCCGAAGCGGCCGCCCCAGCGGGATTCGTTGACATAGTACTCGGCGTTGCTCATGCTTTCGACGCCGCCGGCGATGACGGCGTCGGCGTTTTCGGTTTGGACGAGCATGGCGGCGTTGAGGATGGCCTGCAAGCCGGAGGAGCAGCGGCGGTCAAGTTGGTAGCCGGGTACTTCGATGGGGAGGTCGGCTTTGAGGCCGGCAAGGCGGCCGATGGCGGGATTTTCGCCGTTGGGATAGCCGAGGCCGAGGATGACATCGTCGATGCGGGTGGGGTCGATGCCGCTGCGCTGGACGGTTTCCTTGATGACGATGGAGCCGAGGTCGGCGGCGGATACATTTTTAAGGCCGCCGCCAAAGGTGCCGACGGCGGTGCGGACGGGGGAAACGATGGCGACTCCGCGCATTTGCATTGCTCCTTGTTTTTGATGGCCCGGGTTTGGGGGATTAGGCGGGTAGTATATTACATTATGGTTGGGGGGATGTCTAACGGTGAGGGTGGGGGGATGGGGGCTTTTAATTTTCCGCAATCATTTGACATTTGACCAAACTCTTGCCTGCTCGTATAGTACGCCGCATCAGGAGTAATGATTTATGCAACTACTTGCCGCAGAAACCGCCCGCCGCTCCATAATGCTCCTTACCCGGTTCCTGCTGGCGTCGGTCATGGCCGCGCTGCTGGCCTGCGGCCCGGTAGCCCAGCCGACCCCGGAAAATACCGGTATCCTCCCGGCTATGCCGAATACCCCGATACCGACGCCCACCGTTGCGCTGGCTCCTGCCGTGTCCCCTGAACCCGCGCATACAACTGCGCCGCCGCCAACGGCAACCCGGCCGCTTACCCCGGTCAACACTCCAGTAACGCCGCCGCCAATTCCGGTGGACACCCCACTTCCTCCGTCAACCCCGGCCCGCAATTACCCCAAATTGTCCCCCACCACCGAAAAACCGGCGGCCGAACCCACCCCGTCTCCCGGCGGAGACAGTAAAACGACCGTCGAAACCTATGCGGCCGTGAGGATTTGGACTTGTACCGGTCTCTATTCCCCCGCCACTGAAGCGTTGATCGATTGGCTGCGCGACCATAGTGTTGACGGCTGGCCCATAATACTATGGGGAGAAAATTACATTATTGCCGACCGGGTGGCGTCATCCTTGATGGACAGATTGTCCCAACGGGATGGTGTTTTCGGCGTTGACCATATTCAAGAAACCCCTCCTCCGATAGATTACCAAGGTGGAGAAGTTATGCCGCCGCCCCCGCCGATACCGGCCCCGAAGTACCCCAAACTAGACACCGACCTGGACAGCTTGGTCCTGGCCTTTATGAAATGCCCCGGCGCCGCTTGGCCGGATTCTGCTGACCCTCAAGTACCAGTGGAGGTTTGGCTGAGGGACAACCCGGATACTGCCAGTACCCGAGCAGTAGTATCCTGGCTCAAAGCCAACGGCATCGCCAGCCAGGACATTTACCTTTATAAGTATAAGGCTTGGGCTGAATTGTACGGTGATGGAAGTTTTATCATCCTTTACCAATTCCCGGCCTCTCTGCTGCTCCCCCTGTCGGAACAATCCAGCGTCCTCGGCATCAGTAAATATGTCACCGGGGTCGCCCACCCGGCTCAGTAGCCGCCCCCGGATGGCGGCCATCGGGCAATCTGCTCCCAGCCACGGGTTTTTTAATTTCCACACCGACGCTTGCATTCCTTTGTAACCGGTGCCGGAAAAAAGGGCAAGTCGTTGTTGCAGCACGCTCACTGCGAGCCGATTTTCCCAGGGGTTTTCGACAGTTAAAATGCTTTGGGGGTAACGGAGTGGGGCGGTAGGGCTATCGCATATACCTAGGGACTCTTGATTCCCACTTTCGTGGGAATGACGATTTCTGTAGGCGATAACCCGGCGGCGGCAGGGCAAAAGTATGGCAGGGGTAGGTTGGGGCGTGATAGAATGGAGGGGCCGCGCCGGTAGATGGGGGTGTAGCTCAGTGGGAGAGCACCTGCTTTGCACGCAGGGGGTCAGGGGTTCGAATCCCCTCACCTCCACCAGGGTTTTTAGGGATGGTTGGCGACCTCAGTTTTGGATATTATTATCGAAAAATGACGCCGGGCCCATTGACATAACCATTCCGGAAAAGTACTGTGCCGGTCGCCGAGGGCTGTTTGCTACCACGGGCTTTAACTGCGGGGAGAAGGGGGTAAATCCGTGGCGATTAACGAAAGGGCAATGAATGCTTACATCGCGGAGGCGATGCAGGAGTTCGCGCCGCCGAACTACACGGTGCGGGTGGAGGAACACGGCGTTGCGCTGGAGGGGAACACCAGCCCGGATTTCATTGTAGAAATGCCCTATGGCTTGCGTACCATCATTGAAACGGAATATGACGCGCCGGCTATTGGGGACGCCAAGGCGCGGTTGGGCTACCAGTTTCGGGACTACTTGATTCCGATGAAAAGCGTTTTGGCGGTGGGCATCCCGGAAAGGCTGGGCAATTTGGGCCACTTTGAGCGGCGTCCGATTTTGCGGAGCGGCGAACCGCAATTTCTGATGCAGGTAGTAACCGGCCGGTCGGAGGATGACCCGAACATCCGAATTACGCCGGAGCGGCCGGCGTTGGTAGCATTGCAAGACTTGGCTCAATACGCTTGGCTGGCGGCGATACCGGAGCCTTACGCCAAGGAGGTCGTGGATAGGGTAATCCGACGGCTGCAAGCCGCTAAAAAGGAATTGACC
Source organism: Dehalococcoidia bacterium (assembly GCA_965243185.1). Classification (GTDB taxonomy): domain Bacteria; phylum Chloroflexota; class Dehalococcoidia; order Lucifugimonadales; family UBA3495; genus CBDBCU01. The sequence continues at coordinate 546,475 of OZ251531.1, forward strand.
GGCCTGCTGCGTATTTCCGAGGCGGCGACGCAAGAGGAACTGACGCGGCGGTATGGGAATCATGACAGCGGCAATGGGCTGGAGAGTGTAGCCGGCAATGTGGTGGGGACTTTGGCCAGTATGATTCAGCTGCACATGAACTTGAAGGAATGGGGCAGCTTGGGGCAAATACAAGGCATTGACGCGGCGGAGTTCTGGCAGGGGGTCGAGCCGTACAACGGGATAGCGGGGCGCATTGCCCGGGAATGGCGCAAGATTGAGGGAGTGGACTATATGCCGCTCTCGACTATTGCGGCCGGGATGTTGGAGGATACCGATTTGTCGGCGAAGTTGGGCGGGGCGCTGCGGGTAATACAGGAAACGATGGCGGAGTATATTCAAGCCGGCATCAGCGCGACGAACAATGTGGCGGCGGAAATCTGGCAGGCGTTGATCCCGGACCGGGATCAGCGGGCGGCCTATTACACCAAGCCGGCCACTGCCGAGATGCTGGCGAACCTGACCAGCGCGCGGCTGGCAGACCCGGCGGCGGCGCGGTACAACGAAATCTGCGCGGGAACCGGGACTATCGCCCGGGCCACCGAGGAAAACATACGGTTTCGGCATTATGCGGCCAAGACCGCTCCCGAGGATAAGGTCAGCATCCACGCCCAGCGGATGGAGGGCTACATCCAACTGACGGACATCAATCCCCAGTCCATATCGGTGGCTACGGCTAATATGGCGTCGTTGGAACCGGAGACGGCGTTCCAGACCAGTTCCATCTTTGCCATTACCAGCGATGGCGGGTCGCTGAACTTTCTTACGGCGGAAGGGGTAGCCAATTTGGGCGAGGGGATTATCGGGAGTCACGGCACTCGGGGGGAGATGCTGACGGTTATTCCGAACACTATCGGCATCTGCTGCAACAACGACCCTTATTTTCGGCCGCGCGGCGGGGCGCGCAGTCCCATCAGCAGTTCGGTTATGGCGGGGTATAAACGACTGGCGGACCGGCGGGTTGACGGGGTGGCGCACGGCCAGGCCGGGTTGGCTACTTTTATGCACGTGATTGAGCATGAGATGCTGGGCTACGGGTGTCCGCACGGCAAGGTGCTGCCGCTGACGGCGGCCCATTCGGAGAGTTACAAGGGTTTCCGGCGGAACATTGAGCGGGAATACTGCGAGGTTATCGCCATCAGCACGGCGGCCGGGGACGGCACTTCGATGTCTGCGGATACGGGGATTCAGGAGATGCTGCTGATTGGGAGCAAGCAAGCCAACCCTAACGGCAACGGCAATGGCAACGGCCATTGGCAGAACGGCGACCGGGCAGTAACCTGCGTGAACTTGAAACGGACTTTTGGGAACAAGCTGGAGGCGAAGTTGTTTGCCGACGCCATTCGGCGGGAGCTGGCCCTCGGCAAGCCCTCGGGCGAGATTGTAGTTGGGGTGGAGGTTGGCACTTACTATCGGATGACCGGGTTGGGGGAAGGCAATCCCTGGTCGGCATTGGGCATCAGTGGGGATTATGCGGTTCTGACGGAACACGTTACTGAGGGGCGGGCTTGGGTTTCGGCGACCGGGGCAATAATGGAGTTCGGGATGCCGATGACGGTCTTGGGCAGCTTGGCGGACAAGGGGCCGACGCATCACTTGCTGGGTTGTCTCCCGGAAAGGGAGGTTCCGAATCAGATAGGCGCGTTTGTTATGCACCCGGCGGGAGAAACGGAGCGGCGGGAAAACCCGTCTTTGTGGGAGTTGCAGGCGGGGCAACAGGTGCGAATAACTTGCCAGCCGACGCATTACGGAGAGCCGCGCAGCACTCCGGAGGAAGCGCGGCGGATGTTGCAGACGGCCGGCCGGTTTCACTTGTCGCGTAACTTGAGTATGAGCGCGCAGAAAATCGCCGTGGCTTACACCGAGGTTGATTGTATGGGCGGCCGGTCGTGGACTACCCTTAAAGCTGAGGCCGGGGTAGCCGAAGCCATCGCCCTGTTTCTGAACAGCACCTACGGAATGTTGATCCGGATCGGTTACGGTCAGTCCACCTACTTGGGCCGTTCGCCCATTCAGGTCAGGGCAATTGACGGCCATCCGATACCGGATTTTGCCAGCGACAGCGACGCCGGGCGGGCGGCGCGCCGCATTGCCGGGGAGAACTTTGAGCGGCTGCGGCAACTGGAGTTGGAGCGGGTTAGTTTGAGCGTCCTGGACGAGAACCGGGCGGAGATTGACCGGGTGGTTACGCTGATGTTGGGTCTGCCGTGGAATGGGGAGACGGAGCAGATGCTGAATACCTGGCGGCGGCTGATGTGTTTGCAGCCGGGGGTGAATGCCGGGAACCGGGAAACGCGGAAAAGGTTGGCGGCGGCGGGAGTTGGGGCGGATTAACAGTCCGCCCCGGGATATGTTGGCGGGTTTTGCGGCTTGCCCCGTCCGGGCTTTAAGCGCCAATCCAGCCGGAACCGGAGATGTCGATGACCTGCTGGTCGGGGCCGCGGTATTTGAGTTCGTAGTAGGATTGGCCGTGGGGGTTGTTCATCTCGATGCGCTGGTTGAGGGGCTGCGCGCCTTCGGCTTCGAGTTTCCGGCAGGCATCGTCCATGTCCTCGACCATAAAGCCGAGGTGGTCGATGCCGGCGTAGCCGGCGGTGTCCCGGGGGCTGACGCCGTCGCCCTGGTCGACGGATTTGAGGATGGCCAAGTTGATGTAGCCGTCGGAGAGGTAGCAACCGGCGGCGGCCTTGCCCACTTCCTCGAGCCCAAAGACTTTGACATAGAAGGCGGCGGTCTGCTCCGGGTCGGGGGTGCGGATGGCAATGTGCTTGATGCGGGGCATTGGCGTTCCTCCTTTGCGGTCAGGTTGGAGAGATTATACCGGATTCCCGCTGCGTTCCCAAGCCCAGCGGATGGCGGCGGTAGCGGCGGTAATTTTATCCCCCTTTGGTTTCGGATGTTGGCGGATAGCATTATAACCGGTAGCGGGAAAGGATAGAATGGGGGATAATGGGGCGGGGATTAGGGCGAAAAGGGGATAACGCGGTTAGCGGGATTTGGTTTTAAGGAGGGCGTTATGGACTTGGTGGAGGAGCAGCTGCGGAACAGCCGGACGATTGCGGTGGTGGGGCTGTCGGATAACCCGGAGCGGGACAGCAACCGGGTGGCCCGGTATATGCAGCGGCAAGGGTATCGGATTATTCCGGTGAATCCGATGATTGCGGCGGCGCTGGGGGAGAAAAGTTACCCGGACCTGAAGTCGGTGCCGGAGCCGATTGATCTGGTGGATATTTTCCGCCGGTCGGAACTGGTGGCGCCGGTGGTGGATGAAGCCATTGCCGTGGGAGCGCGGTATATCTGGATGCAGGATGGGGTGATTAACCCGGAGGCGGCGGCAAAGGCAAAGGCGGCGGGGATTCCGGTGGTGATGGATGATTGAACGCTGCGGCAGCATCGTCGCCGGTTCGGCGGCAAGTAGGGCAAGAAGTTGACCGGGGGCGGGTTGGATGGCCCGCCCCTTTTTGCTGGGGGGAGTATGGGCTAACCCGGCGGGAAGGACAGCCGGGAGTTGGCGGCGGGGGCTTTGGCGGATATTGGGCGTTGGCGGGGACGCAGACCGGGCGGATTTGTGGTAATATATTCGCCGCTTTAACCCCGTTTTAACCGGGCGTTAAAATTTGCCCCGTCCGGGGCAAACCCTTTAGCCAGCAGGCTGCATTATGGCAAAATTTTGTCCCGGTTGGGATATATTGCCTAATTTAATATCTATCATTATGAACCCTGATAGGGGGGGGGTAGCGGCAATGCTGGCGCGCATTGCCGTTGCCTTGCGGTTGCTGCCGCTCCCCGCCCTGGCCGGTTTGCTGGCGGTGGTGGGCGGCGTTATTGCCTTTGGGCTGATGCTGGACGGCGCGGCGGCCCAATCGGACCCGGGGCTGCCGGTGGAGCCTAATGACATCCGCTATAAGCAGGTGGACGCCAGCCGTTGGGCTACCTGCGGTATCACCACGGAAAATCATCTGCGCTGCTGGGGCGATACCACCCACGGCCCCTTTCTGGCGGAAGGCTACCAGCAGGTGGCCGTGGGCAACTTTCATGTCTGCGCCCTGAACCTGGCCGGCAATCCGGTTTGTTGGGGCGAAAACCGGTCGGTGCCGCAGCCGTCGCCCACGCCGGCGGGCTGCACTACTTGTCCGCCGCCGGCGCCGGGACTGCCGCAATATCAAGCATCAGTCCCGGACGCCATCGCCAATACGGTATTCAGCGCCATCGTCGCCAGCCACTCCCACAACTGCGCCCTGCGCGCCGCCGACCGGCAAGCGGTCTGTTGGGGCAACGACGATCACGGCCAGTCCACGCCGCCGGTACACTCCCATACCGACACCGCCACGCCGCTGGCCACTACCGAAACGCCGTACACTTTTACCCAACTGGCCGCCGGCGGGTTTCTAACCTGCGGGCGGCATGATGTCACCACTACCTATACCGACAACAGCCCGACGCCGCAGTCGGTAACGGTGCAGACCGCCGGGGAAGTTTTGTGCTGGGGCGATGACCTTTATGGCGCGGTGACCGGAGCCGCCGCCCAAGCCGGTCAAGCCTTTGCTCACCTGGCCGTGGGGGCTACCGAAAATTGGGCTTGCGGCGTTCAGCAGGATGGGGCGGATGCCGGCAAAGCCCTTTGTTGGGGCCGCCGCAGCATTGACACGGTAACGGACCCGATGAGCGCGGACTATTCCAGTCCCGGCCCGGCGGGAACGGCGGCGGCAAACACTACCTTTACCCAACTGGCGGCCGGCCTGTATCACAGCTGCGGTATTCAGGACGGGCAAGGCAGTCAGACCGCCGGGGAAGTCCTATGTTGGGGAACGGCGGGCGATACTGAGCATCACGCCTACGGGATTTTTGATGTGGGGCAGTTCGCTACTCCCGCGGACGGGAACGGCGTTGCCTACCGCTTTGCCGCCATCGCCGCCGGGGAACTGCACAACTGCGGCATTCTGAACGGGGAAAACGGGCAAACTGCCGGAGAAATGCGCTGTTGGGGGTCAGAAATTCCCGCCGATTTATACGCGCGGGATGTCTATGATTATGGCGTGGCCCGGCCTTGGGAGAGCCGCGACCCGGCGCTGATTAAGGTTGACGACCCGGAATACGCCCTTACCTCTGCTCAGTATTTTTCCTGCGCTCTGGCGGTGAACGGCGGCGTCAAATGCTGGGGTAGTACCAACGCCGGCGGGGTCGCCTGGCAGCCGGGGCCGTTCACCGCCATTGCATCCTCGAGTTTTACCACCTGCGGTTTGCAAGCCGCCGGCGTCCCCCTCTGCTGGGGAGTTGGCCCCCAAAGCGGCGGCGTACCGTTTCAAGGTTTTTCGGTAGTTCCCACCATCAAAGCCGCCGCCGTAGCCGCCGGCGGCAGCCATACCTGCGCCATCCTGTCCGACTATTTATCCCAGGATGCCGCCGCCATCCGCTGTTGGGGCGCGGATTCCTGGGGGCAGGTTTCGGCAACTACCGATGCGGTGGATGCGGCGAATCAAGCCAATGTGCAGACCTTGACCGGGCGGGATGATTACCGCTTTGCGGCCGTGGCGGCCGGGACGGCGCACACCTGCGGTTTGCTGAACGGGGACGGAACGCAGACCTCCGGCCAGGTTCTATGCTGGGGACAGAATGATGCTAACCAAGCCAATGTGCCGGCGCCGGCCAGCGGCGTTTATACTTTTTCCGCTATTGTTGCCGGGTGGGAGCATAGCTGCGGGATTTTGGCGGACGGCGATCCGGACACCAGCGGGGCGCAGCAGGCCGGGCAAGTTCTCTGTTGGGGGAACAATACCGCCGGGCAAACCACCGTGCCGGTGCATTCCCATACCGACACCGCCAGCCCGCCGGTCACTACCGAAACGGCTTATACCTTTGCCAAAGTGACAGTGGGCGTTGACCACACTTGCGGTATCCACGATGTTACTGCTACCTACACTGACAACAGCCCGACGCCGCAGACGGTAACGGTGCAGACCGCCGGGCAGCTGCGTTGTTGGGGCGGCGACGCTTACGGGCAAAGCACGGCTGCCGCGCCCAGCGGCAGCGATAAAATCGCCTGCACCCGGGACGCTACGACTAACGAACCGACGCCGGCTAACTGCAACTACCATACTGCCGGGGCCGATTTGTCCACCATGACCTTTTCCCGGGCGGCCGCCGGGGACGGCTTTACCTGCGCGATTTTGCAGGACAGCGATACCGGAACTACCGGCAATCAGGATGAAGGGAAAGTCCGCTGCTGGGGGAAAAATGAGCAGCGGCAGGTATTGGCATTGGAACCGGCCCCGCGCTCGGGCGCCCCTGCTGCTACTTACCAAGTACCGCCGGTGGGTATCCAGGAATCCAGCGGCGACTATGCCTTGTCCATCAGCGCCGGCGACTCTCATGCCTGCGCCGTCTTGGCCCGCAGCGCATCCGGGACGCAAAAACCGGTACGCTGCTGGGGCGAACTGGCCGACGGGCAGCGGGCCTATACCTATGGCCGGCTCGGCTCCGGCTCCCACTGGCCCGGCTTCTTTTTCAACTTTTCCCACGATGTGGCGGAAGTGGCGTCGGGCCGCAACCATTACTGCATTCGGCTCAGCGGCGTTGACCTCCCTTCCAGTCGCATCGACCCGGGCGAACTGTTCTGCAACGGCCCGGCCGCCAATGGCGCGGTTGCCATCCCGTCCCTGTCGCTGAATCGGCTCAGTACTGGCACCAGCCGCGCCTCAATCTGCGGTCTTACTGATGACCGCTACGGGCAAACTCCGGACCGGGTACTGTGCTGGGGCTGGGATTGGGCGGGCGGTATGGTAACCGGCACTACGGAGCAGGTTCTTACCGGGTGGCAGCCGCACATTAAAACCGTGGACTTGGGCGATTACGAATTCTCCGCTATCGCCACCGGCAATTTTCACACTTGCGGTTTGCGGAAGGGCGGGACGGACGCCGGCAAAGCCCTCTGTTGGGGACTGGACAACTATGCCCAAGCCTCCGGGGATAGCAACGCCGCCACGGTCAACTCCGGCTTGCTCAGCCGGATTTTCGCCCCGGTCAATCTGGATACGATGACCTTTGCCGCCCTGTCCGCCGGCCGGGATTATACTTGCGGCCTTTCCGCCGCCGGCCGGGTCAGCTGCTGGGGCGCGGATAATTTCGGGCAGGCGTCCGGGGCTGATGCCCGCATTCCCGGCAACTCGACTACGCCGGTCGTACTGCGTTCCGATTTGGCGCAACTGACTTTTGACGCCATTTCCGCCGGCTACTATCACACCTGCGGCTTGCGGGCGGGCAGCGGCCGGCCGGTGTGCTGGGGGCGCAATTTGTACGGGGAATCGGATGTTCCGGCCGGCTTGGCGCGGGCATCTTTTGTCGCCATTAAAGCGGGGGAGCGGCATACCTGCGCGTTGAGCGCCAACGGCCGGGTAGCGTGCTGGGGCGCGGATGCGGAACCGGATACTCTCGGCACCCAGCTGGACCGCAAAGTCTATGTCAACCGCAACGGAGCGTCTCTCGAAGGGGTGCAGCGGGTCATCGTCAACGCCGGGCAGACTTGGGTGGATCGGCCGATTAGACAGGAGTCGCCGCCGACACCCACGCCAACGCGCCGCCGGCGGACCGCTACGCCGACACCGACGGCTACCCGGGACTTGGAATCGCCGGAGGTGCTGATACCCACGGTTACGCCAACGGTTATGCTCACCCCAGAGGCGGCGGCCGCCGGTACGCCCACGCCTACCCCCACGCTGACGCCAACTCCTACGCCCAGTCTCACGCCAACCCGTGAGCCGGAGCCGCGGCCTACGGCAACGCCCACCCCGGTTCCGACGCCCACGCCCACGCCGGTACCAACGCCAACGGCTACGCCCACGCCGGTACCAACGCCAACGGCTACGCCCACGCCAACCCCAACACCGACGGCTACGCCTACTCCGACCCCCACGCCCACGATGCTGCCGCCGCGTTTAGGAATGGCGCCGACGCCTACTTTGCGGCCGCGGCCCGCTGCGGCGGCCGCCGTTATTCCGACCGCAACGCCGCGGCCTACGCCGGCGCCGGAACCGACCCCAACGGCGGAGCCGGAAGCGCCGCCGCTGTTGGAGGAATCTTTCGTCAGCAATGGGGCGGTGGTTGTCCTGCCGCTGCTGCTTTTGCTGTTGCTGTTGTTGGCGGCGCTGGCTTACTGGCTGCTGCGCCGGCGGCGGCGGGGGCTGCGGCCCTATTGGGGGTAATCGGGTTTTCCGGGGTTGAGCCTTTGCCTTGCGTCCGGGTAGGATAGGGCGCAACCTTGCGGCGGCCTATTCCCGCCCCTTGTGCTAATATATACCCGGCAAACGGGAACCGCCGCAAGTTTAGGAGGTATGGTTGGAATGAAGGCGCTTGACGGGGTGCGCGTACTGGACTTGACCCGGGCTTTGGCCGGCCCCTTCTGCACGCTGATGCTGGGCGACTATGGGGCCGAGGTCATCAAAATCGAACTGCCGGGTACCGGCGACGACACCCGCCATTGGGGGCCGCCCTTTATCGGCGACGAAAGCGCCTACTTCCTTTCCATCAACCGCAACAAGCGCAGCCTGACCCTCAACTTCAAAGAGGAACAGGCCCGGGAAATTTTCCGCAAACTGGCCGCGGACGCCGATGTTATCGTCGAGAACTTTACCCCCGGCGTAATGGCTCGCTTCGGACTGGAGTACGCCGCCATTCAGGCGGTCAATCCCCAAATCATCTACTGCTCCATTTCCGGTTTCGGGCAGGATGGCCCCTACCAGAGCCGCCCGGCTTATGACCAGATTATGCAGGGCATCAGCGGCCTGATGAGCATTACCGGTGAACCCGGCGGCGAACCGCAAAAGGTAGGCGTGGCCGTTACCGACATCGGCTCCGGGATGTGGGCCGCCTTTGCCGTAATGTCCGCCCTGTACCACCGGGCGCAGCACGGCGGCCCCGGCCAGTATATTGACATCTCGATGCTGGACGCGCAGGTGGCTTGGCTTACTTATCAAGCCGGCTATTACTTTGCCTACGGCCGCCCGCCGCAGCGGTTGGGCGCGGCCCATCCCACTCTGGTGCCGTACCAAGCCTTTATGGGGCAGGACGGCAAGTACCTGAATGTAGCGGTCGGTTCGGAACGGCTGTGGGATCGGTTCTGCCAGGGCATCCAGCGAATGGACTTGAAAGACCGGCCGGAGTTCGCGACCAACGGCGTCCGGGTCGAAAACCGGGCTACCCTGGTGCCGTTGCTGCAAGCGCATTTCCTGACCCGCCCGGCTGATGCCTGGGTCGCCGATTTGCACGAATTCAGCGTGCCGGCCGGTCCCATCAACGACTTGGCCGATGTATTTGCCGACCCGCAAGTATTGCACCGGGAAATGCTGCTGGAAATGCCCCATCCCGTTTTGGGCAGCATTAAACAGACCGGCTTGCCGGTCAAGTTCTCCCAAACCCCCGGCGGCCTGGACTTGCCGCCGCCGCTGCTGGGCGAACACAACGCCCCCATCCTGCAAGAATTGGGCTACAGCGCCGCCCAAATCGCCGCCATGGAACAGCAAGGGGTTATCTGAAATGGGCAACAGGTTTGTGCTATAATGACCAGCCGGTTGGCTTGCTATTGCGCCCATACCGTAGAGGTATTTGCTTATGCCAGTGGACTATAACGCCCTCCAAAAGGAAAACTTGGTGAAGTACGGTACGGATATTGGCCGTATCGGGCGTGAGCTCTTGGCGGAGCGTTATGACGACCGCACTCATTTCATTTTCGAGGTGTTGCAAAACGCTGAGGATGCCCTGAAGAAGCGCGGCGAGTGGACCGGGCAACGCTCGGTCGAGTTTTCCTTGAGCAATGTTGCCCTTACCATATCCCACTACGGTAAGCCTTTCGATGAGGCCGACGTTCGGGGTGTCTGCGGGATTGGCGAAAGCACCAAGGAGTATACCGACATCGGACGGTTTGGCATCGGCTTTAAGTCGGTTTACGCCTTTACCGAAACCCCGGAGATTCACTCCGGAGAAGAATGTTTCGCCATTGATTCCTATGTGTGGCCTCGGGCTGTGGCGGCCAAGACCGTTGCGCAGGAAGAGACGCAATTTCACATACCTTTTAAGGAAAGTGAAGCGTCAGCCAAAGACGAAGTCCTTGAAGGATTGCAGCGCATTGGCCCGCGAACCTTGCTTTTCCTACGGGAGATTGAGGAAATAGCATGGTCGGTGAACGGGAAGGAAGCCGGGCGTTACCGCCGCAGCAACGAGATAGTGCCATTCAACGGAGCCCGGAAAGTCCGGGTAGCCGGTTGGGACGACGTTTCGGATGAGATAACGGAAGAGTGGCTTGTCTTTTCCCGCGAAGTTTTTCACGAAGAGAAAAGCGCGGGTCACGTCGAGATTGCTTTCGTGCTTGACCGGGGCGAGGATAACAGCCAAAACCCGACGGTGAAGAAAATAGAAGACTCCCAATTGGTTGTTTTCTTTCCAACTGCTTTGCCAACTCACCTCGGCTTTCTCCTGCAAGGCCCATACCGCACTACGCCTAGCCGGGACAATGTGCCGGAAAGGGATGATTGGAACCAGTATCTCGTAAGAGAGACGGCAACCCTGTTGGTGGAAGCCCTGAAGGGGCTGCGTAAGCTGGGCTTGCTCAGTATATCCGCCCTTGAGTGCTTGCCCCTGAGTTCCACCCTCTTTTCCGAAGGCCGACGCCTTGCTCCGCTATTTCAGTCGGTCAAGGATGCTTTACTGACCGAACGGTTGCTCCCGGCTCATACCAGGGGGTACATTACCGCCCGAAACGCCAAGTTGTCCCGCACCCAAGAATTGCGCTCTCTTATTGGACCTAAACAACTGGCTGCCTTGTTCCCGGATGAGAGCAAGCCGGCTTGGCTCAGCGATGATATTACCGCTAATCGGGCGTTTCTCTTGCGTAATTACCTCACTGAACAGCTCGAAGTTGCGGAAGTTACTACAGAGTGGCTGATTCCCCGGCTGACGCGGGAATTCTTGGAGGCGCAGTCGGATGCGTGGATAGCGCGGCTGTATGAATTTCTGAACCGTCAGAGGTCGCTCCTGAACCGGCTTCGTCCTCGGCCCCTGATAAGGCTGGAGGACGGTTCCCACACCGTAGCCTATGTTGCTGAGAAGCCGCAAGCCTACCTCCCGGGCAATAGCTGGACGGGGTTTCGTACCGTAAAAAGGAGCGTATGCAAATCCACCAGTTCTCTGGCTTTTCTCAGGGCATTAGACCTCCGCACCCCCGACCCGGTTGATGATGTCATTGCCAACATCATCCCCAAGTATATCAAGGCCTCGGTTAATGTATCCGCCGGGGAATATCAGTCCGACCTTGAGCTTATGTTGACCGCCCTTGACACCGACTCCGCCGCTCAACGCAACAGCCTAATAGCCGGCCTACGGGAGGCCAAGTTTATTGCTGCGGTGGACGTTGTAAGCAGGGCTGGTCGATTCGTCAAGCCGAGGGAGGCTTACGTTCCTACCGAGCGACTGAAAGCGCTTTTCGAGGGTGTGCCGGGTGTCTTGATAGTGGACGATTCCAGGAGATACCTTCGGGGCGAGCGCATCCGTGGCCTGCTCCGCGCGGTGGGAACACCCGAGACCCTGCTCCCGTCTCCTGTAAAACCTTCGCTAACCGGGGAAGAAAAATTCGAGCTCAGGAACAAATCGTGGACTGCCGGTATTACTAGGGAAATATCGGTGCAAGACCATACCCTTATGGGTTTAGATTTGCTCTTGGCGACGCTATCTAATCTGCCCGTTGAGCAGGCAGTTTCCCGGGCCCAATTGCTTTGGCAGGCATTGGGCAATGTCCCCAATGCTGCGTTTAGCGGCACTTACCGGTGGATGTATTACGTTCCGAAAAGCGAGCAATTCCCGGCTCGTTTCGTCAAAACGCTGAACGAAGTTGCTTGGGTTCCCGATGAAAAGGGAGAACTTCACCGGCCAAGTGAAGTGGTTTTCAAGAATACCGGGTGGGAAGAAAACCCTTCCCTGTTCGCCAAGATTCCCTTTAAGCCGGATGTCCTCAACGAACTGGCGATAGAAGCCGGGATCGAAGCGGACGCGTTGGCTTTATTGAAAAGGCGCGGCATCACCACCGAGTCCCAACTTATAGTAATTCTCGGCGCAATGGAAGCCGCGGCTGAAGTGGTGCCGCCCGATTCTCTGGCGGACAAGCCGGAACCGCAGCATCCGGTTGCGGTTCCGGTACCTGCCAGTCAAATTGCCACCCCACGCCCGGCGGCAACTCCTGGCAGTGGTCAAAACCAGACCAATGCTCAGGCTGGCAGCGGCGCAGTCAGCCGGCCCACCGGTTACCGGAAGTTTGTTACCTACGTGAAAGCCTCCCCCGATGAAGCCGATGCGGACCCGGACGGGTTGACTCATCAGTCCCGTATGAACTTGGAGGAAAAGGCAATTGCCTTTATCCTTTCCCAAGAGCCAAACCTCCATCAGACTCCGCCCGGCAATCCGGGATTTGACTTGTACGAAGCCGGCCCGGATGGTCAAGCGGTGCGGTGGGTTGAAGTCAAGGCTATGTCTGGCACCTTCGACAACCGCCCGGCAACCTTGACCAAAACGCAGTTTGAGTTTGCCCAAAAGCGTCAAAATGCCTTCTGGCTTTATGTGGTGGAAAATGCCGGCGACCCGGCATCGAGTCGCATTGTCAAGATACAGAACCCGGCCGGCAAAGCGCAGACTTTTACCTTTGACCGCGGCTGGGTTCATCTGGCGGAGTAGCCGGATATTTAGCCGGTAGGGAAATTATCAGCTCTTAACCCCAAACAATCATCCGGCAGGATAATCTATGCCCGCCCTGACCCGCTGCCCCTGGCCCGGCGCCAACCCCCTGCTGGTCGCCTACCACGATACCGAATGGGGCGTCCCCCTCTATGCTGACCGCAAACTCTTCGAGTTCCTGCTCCTCGACGGCGCGCAAGCCGGCCTCAGCTGGTTGACCATCCTGAACAAGCGGGAAGGCTACCGCCAAGCCTTCGACAACTTCGACGCCGCCCGCATCGCCGCCTACGATGACCGCAAAGTGGCCCAACTGCTGGCCGACCCGGGCATCGTCCGCAACCGGCAAAAAATCGCCGCCGCCATCGGCAACGCCCAAGCCTTTCTCCAAATCCGGCAGGAATGGGGCAGCTTTGCCGCCTACCTCTGGTCTTTCGTCAACCACCGCCCCATCAAAAACCATTGGGACAACGCCGCCGCCATCCCGGCCGTCTCCCCGGAATCCGCAGCCCTGAGCCGGGACTTGCGGCGGCGCGGCTTCCGCTTCGTCGGCCCCACCATCTGCTACGCCTTTATGCAGTCCGCCGGTATGGTCAACGACCACATCACAACCTGCTTCCGCTATAATGAAGTCAGCTGACCGGCTCCCGCCGCCCGCCGTGGTAATACTGTTGTAATGCAATCCGGGCAAAATGCTGCCCATCTCTAACCTATTCGGGCGGACTGAACCGCCAACTACGCCGCCAGCAGCGCGGCCGCGGAGAATTATGGACTTGGGCTTGAACGAGCGGGTGGCTATTGTCTGCGGCGCCGGCGGTGATGTCGGCCGCAGTGTCGCCCTCAGCCTGGCCGCCGAAGGGGTTAAACTCGCGGTCTGCGACTACCACGAGGATGAATTGCGCGGCGCCGAGATGGACTTCGCCCGCGTCGCTACCCAGCGCAACATCCTCGCCCTGCCCGCCGACCTTTCCGAAAATCGCAGCATCCGCCGGGTGGTGCGCGACACTTTCAACCGCTTCGGCCAAGTGGATATTCTCGCCCTGCAACCCCAATGCATCCCGCCCGGCCAGCCCCGGGATGACTCCGAGGATGAACGCGGCGATGAACTGGAACGCTCTTTCCGCAGCGCCCTGCGGCTCAGCCGGGAAGTCATCCCCTATATGAAACAAGAGCATTGGGGCCGCATCATCAACCTGATGCCGGTCCACGCCCCGCCCGCCGACGCCGACCCACCCCTGTCCCTGGCCCAGCAGCAGTATCTGATCGGCTACTTCAAGACCCTGGCTGACGAACTGGCCCCCTTCAACATCACCGTCAACACCCTGCTGGCTGGCCCCCTGGACACCAAGGAACTCCGCCGCCAACTTCAGGAACAAGCCGCCGCCGCTAACACCGACCCGGCCGCCCTGGTCAAACAGACCCACCGCAGCGTACCGATGTCCCGCTTGGGCAAGCCGGAAGAAGTGGGCGATTTAGCCGCCTTCCTGGCATCGGAACGGGCTGCCTACCTCACCGGCGGCGTCCTATCCCTCGACGGCGGCCTGCTCCAGAAACTGCGCCCGTAAGCCGTGCTCACCCTGATTATTGACGCCCCGGATACCCGACGCCATAGCTATGTCATTCCGACCAACGGGAGGAATCTAAAATGCTTATCTTTGATTCCCCTCAAAATTTTCAGATTCCCCACTATCGCCGGGGCTCCCCTTAACTCGAAACCGCAGCCGCCCGCCCAGCCGCGCTTCCCTCGCCCAAGCCAATCAAATCCGGCATTCCAGTCAGCTGCTGTTCCAGCAAAGCGGCGAATTGGGCTAGTTTTTCCGGAGTATGAGGAGCTTGCCCGCTGAGCCGGCCCACAATTTCGGCGGTGTCCAGCGTGCCGGCGTTGACCAGCAGCAGCGGAATGGCGCGTTTGCGGGCCTCAACCTGGATATATTCGGTAGGGACATCGCCGCCGGTCAGAATTAAGCAACGGGTATCCCCCTGCAAACTTGCCATTTGGATGTCGGGCCGGGCCGCCCGGGTGATAACCCCTTGCGCCGCGTGACGGCCGAAATAGTTGGGGCCAGAGTCCATAATGTTGCCGCCGATTAGAAAGTGTTCAATAGCAACGGCCGGGTCCGCCGGCTCCTGTAGCCAGCGACCCTCCAGCTGTTCGGCTAACTGTTGCAGCGTAGTCGCTAACATTTGCCGGCTTTCCGGGATGGCGCCCAAGACCGGCAAGCCCCGGGCCCGCAGCGGCGACAGGATTTCTTGTTCGGTTTCATACCGGCGGTGTCTAGTTACACCGTTAATGATGATGCCGCCCAAGTCGCTGCCGATGGTTTGGGCAATAGCGGCGATTTCCGCTGCCTGCACCGCCGGGGCTATGCCGGCATCATAAGCATACCAGAGCAGCACCGGGTAACCCGGCAAAGCTGGGGAAACGGCGGCCGTGGCCGGCGCCGCCCACTCGACCAGTACCAGATTAAAGGCGGCATCCAGTTGCGCCACCGCCGCCGCAATTGCCGATTGCTGCTGTTCCGTCAAAGGCAAGGCGTCCCTTGCCGGGTCGAACGGCTGGGGCAGCGGCCGGGAAATGGCCGCCGGGTCGGTGACCATCCTTTGCGCCATAAAAGCGTAGTCCGGATCGGTATCCGGCGCCGGGGACAAGGGCTTGTACCAAGCACCCCCTTGGCCGGCATCCGCCCGGCGGGACAGGATAGCCCCGGCCAGCGCAGTTTTTCCGGCAGCGGCGCGATTGGCAACAATTTGCAGTACGGTCAAGGCTTCCTCCGGGCCGGAGACGGCATCGCCAAGTTAAAAATCCATTGTAGCACAGACCCGGTTATGCCAACCTCATCCCATCAACCCCCGCAACCAACCGCAAGACAACCAACTTTCCCCAAACTCAAAAGTTTTGAGGGGGTGCGGGGGAACTTTTGTAAAAGTTCCCCCGCCGTAACCCCTAAAAACCAATTTACTAATTCCCGAAAATTCATCTGAATTATCCCTTGACAAACCTCCAAACCATCCCCCATAATAAAACCCGTCAAGGTTGACCTGACCCCGGGACGCCGGGTTCTTTACGCTAAGCTTACCGTAAAACTTAATATCGCTCCACACAGCGCGCTGTGGGCCCCGCCAAACCCTAACCGGCAAAGCGGACGCCTCAAACACTCCTTACCCCCGGGAACGGACTAAGGCCCCGTCAATCCCCACCCGGAGCAGCGGCCAACGGCAAATCCCACCCGCCGTACCAAACCGCCGCCCCAGACTACAGGAGTCGGAGCAACCCAGGTTGACTGGAGAACGGTCAACCGCGGTCGCAACACCGGGCCAACCCGCCGGCATGGCAACCATACCAACCGGCGCCAGTAGCCACTATAAGGTAGCGCAACCGTAATCGGCAATCTGGCCGGGCAAAGCCGGAATTGGTAGCCAGAAGTCCAACCGGCGTTTGGCAACCCACTAGGTCAGACCTGCCAACCCTTCTCCCGACAAGGCGGAAACCGCGGCCGCGGTTTCCGCCAACACCGGTATCTCCCACTAACCTAACCTATCCTCTCCCCCATCTCCCACTAACCTAACCTATCCTCTCCCCCATCTCCCACTAACCTAACCTATCCTCTCCCCCATCTCCCACTAACCTAACCTATCCTCTCCCCCATCTCCCACTAACCTAACCTATCCTCTCCCCCATCTCCCACTAACCTAACCTATCCTCTCCCCCATCTCCCACTAACCTAACCTATCCTCTCCCCCATCTCCCACTAACCTAACCTATCCTCTCCCCCATCTCCCACCCTAACCTATCCTCTCCCCCATCTCCCCCACTTACTCCTCCAACCCCGCCGCTCCCTCACCACTCCCCCAATTCTAAAACTCCAACCAAAATTATCCCTTTTCTAAAAATCGTAAAAAACCGTATCCTTCTCTTGTTGACATCATCTTTTACCCATTGGTAACTTCAATCCAGTTTCCGGGGCGCAGTGCGGAGCCATCAAACGCCCGCCCAACGCCACCGCAGACACCACCGTTCGGGGCGAATTCCCGCCGCCGGCCGGCCCATTTCCGACTCTGTCTCTGCCTATACCGGGTAGCGGCAAGTCTATCGATAAAGGTATCGCCAAGGCAGCTTTGGGGGTTTCCCTATACGGCGGGGCGGCTTGCTCCCCCAGGTATCCATTCCCTTTCTCTTAATTGCCCCGCAGCGGCGGAAACCCCGGCAATCCGGACCAAGAACGAGGCGTTTCTACGGACGATTATGGCATCTCCAGCGGCATTGCCCCGGGAATATCGGTTGGGCGGTTGGGCCGCCGGCTTTACCAGCCGGCGACCGCGGCGGCGGCTTCCCGGCGGCCCGGTCAGGGTTAAGGGAATGGATACTCCCTGGCACCGGCCCGTCTTGCTGCCGGAGGTCTTGGGTCAGTTGGGCGCGCGCCCGGACGGGTGGTATGTGGATGGCACCGTGGGCGACGGAGGGCATAGCGCAGCCCTCCTCCGGGCTGCCGCGCCTAATGGGAAAGTGTTGGGCATCGACCGCGACCCTCGTTCTTTAGTCCGGGCGGCCGCCCGCCTCCAGCCCTTTAACCACGCCAGTACCCTGCCCACCGAACCGGCCCCCTTTACTCCGGTAAAAGGCAGCTACGCCGATTTGCTCGAACTGGCCGGCCAAACTTGGGGCCAGGGTAGCCAAGCCGACGGCATCCTGCTCGACTTGGGTATCAGTTCCCGCCAGGTGGACGCCCCCGGCTTCGGCGGCAGTTTCCAACGGGACGAACCCCTCGATATGCGCTTCGACCTGGCCGCCGCCATCCCCACGGCCGCCGACCTGGTCAACGCTTGGCCCGCCGCCGACCTCGCCCGTATCCTCCACGAATACGGCGAGGAACCCCGCGCCCGGGCCATCGCCCGCGCTATCGTCAGCCATCGCCCCATCAATACTACCGGCCAACTGGCCGCCCTGATTGCCCAAGTAGCCGGCAATCCCGGCAACCGCGGCCGCCAACGTATCAACCCGGCCACCCGCGCCTTTCAAGCCCTGCGGATTGCCGTCAACGACGAACTGAACCAGCTGACTGCCGGACTGAACGCCGCCCCCCAACTCCTCAAACCCGGCGGCCGCCTCGCCGTCATCAGCTACCACAGCCTCGAGGACCGTATCGTCAAAAGAACCCTGACCACGGCGGCGGCGGCCTGTATCTGCCCCCCCGGTCTCCCGGTCTGCCGCTGTGACCATCAGCCCACCCTGCGCCTGGTCAACCGCCGGGTCATCAAGCCCGGCCCGGAGGAAATCGCCGCCAACCCCCGCAGCCGCAGCGCCCGCTTGCGCGTCGCTGAACGGTTGGCCGGCTGAACCCCGGGAAAGCGGAAACCCGGCAACGGAAACTATCGGAAAACTCTTTAAGAAGGACGGGGAAACCTGGTGAAAGAGACATTCTACACCGCCCTGGATTTGGGCGCCAGCAAGGTGTGTTCCATCGTAGCCCGCGTCGGCGCCGAAGGCGAACTGAAAGTCCTCGGCAGCGGCATCACCCCTTCCCGGGGCATCCAAAAGGGCCGCGTCGAAAACCTCGAGGAAGTCAAGGCCGCCGTCAAAGCGTCCCTCGACGAAGCTCACCGCTATGTCGGCCGCAGCGCCCACGGCGGCGCCTATCTGGTCGTCAGCGGCGACCACCTGTCCAGCGTCAATACCAAAGACATCTGGCAGCCTAACGCCGCCGGCAGTAGCAGCATCTCCGAAGGGGAAATGCACCGCCTCATCCGGGCTTCCTTGCCCCAACTCGACGAAAACCGCGAAGTGCTGCACATCATCCCCATGGGCTACCAGGTGGACGGCTTGGCTGGCGTCCGCAATCCCATGGGACTTCACGCCAGCCAGGTGCAGCTCGAAGCCCATGTCATCACCGCCGAAGCCGCCGCCCTCAAAAACGCCGCCACCGCCGCCGAAGCCAACCGCATCCCGGTCAACGGCCTTGTCGCCCAATCCCTGGCCGCCGCCGAAGCCGTCCTGACCGCCGACGAGCGGGAAATGGGCGTTATTCTGATGGACATTGGCGGCGGCACTACCGATGTATCCCTGTTCCGAGATGGCAGCCCGGTCTGCACTACCGTACTCCCGGTCGGCGGCATTCAGCTGACCCGGGATTTGGCGGTAGCGGAACGCATTCCCTACTATGTAGCCGAGGAAGTCAAGTTGCAGTGGGGCAACGCCCTGCCGGAGTTGGCGGTGGATGATGAAGTGGTGCTGCCGGGCAGTCCCGGCGAGGAGGAGCGGATTGCCCGGCGGCGGACGCTCTGTGAGCCGCTCAGCGCCCGGATGCTGGAAATCCTCGAACTATCCATCCGCCGGCTCAGCGAACAGAGCGGCCTGAACCGCCTGCCCGATGGCGGCCTGGTCTTTACCGGCGCGGGGGCCGAACTGGCCGGCTTGCGCGAACTCACCGAAAAATATCTCAGCGGGCCGGTGCGGATTGCCTACCCGGAAAATGTCCCCGGCCTGCCCTCCCAACTGCGGAAACCCGGCTTTTCCGCCGCCGTGGGCGCCCTGCTCTGGGGCATCAAACATCAGGGGGAACGCCGCAACTACCGCAGCAGCGGCGGCAGTTCCGAAAGCCCCGGCGAAGCCATCACCAGGGGGTACAAATCTCTCCTCAGCCGCATCAAGCGCGCCACCGAAAAAGTTCCCCGGTAGCGCAGCGGCGGCCGTCGAGAGCAGACTTTGCCAATGGCGGGAACGGGAGCGTCAACTCGATTAAACCCGGCAGACCCGGCCCCGGCGGCGGCAAGGCGCAGTTATCGCAGTCTTGGTCAACTTTAGTCAGTTCGGAAGGAGTGGAATTATGGTATTCGGAAACACCGCATCTTGGGAACCCGGCCGGGAGCATAACGACCCGGCGGCCAACGCCATGCCGGAAATCGCCCGGGGCGTCCCCCTCATCAAAGTCCTCGGCGTCGGCGGCGGCGGCAGCAACGCGGTCAGCCGGATGTATAAGGACAAACTCCCGGTGGTCGAGTATTACGCCCTTAACACCGACGCCCAGCACCTTTTCCGCTGCGACGTCGCCCACCGCATCGCCCTCGGCCAGAACCTCACCCGCGGCCTCGGCTCCGGCGCCCAGCCCGAACTCGGCCGCCAGTCCGCCGAGGAATCCCGCCCCGACATCGAAAAAGCCGTCGACGGCGCCGATATGGTCTTTGTCGCCGTCGGGATGGGCGGCGGCACCGGCACCGGCGCCGCCCCGGTGGTCTGCGAAATCGCCAAATCCAGCGGTGCTTTGACCGTCGCCGTGGTCAGCCGCCCCTTCTCCTTCGAGGCCGCCGCCCGCCGCAAAAATGCTGAGGAAGGCATCGAACGCCTCAAGGAACACGCCGATACGGTCATCGTCATCCCCAACGACCGCCTCCTGGAACTCAACCAGGAGAAAGACCAGACCTTTACTTGGGAGGATGCCCTGAAAATGGCCGACTCCGTCCTGCATCAGGGCGTTCAGGCCATTGCCGAAGTGGTAACTGTCCCCGGCGAAATCAATGTGGACTTCGCCGATGTCAAAACCATCCTCAGCAACGCCGGCCCGGCCTGGCTGGCCATCGGCCGCGGCAAGGGCGACAACCGGGCCATTGACGCCGCCCGGATGGCCACCCGTAGCCCCCTGCTCGACATTGCCATGGAAGGGGCCAAGCGCATCCTCTTTGTCATCACCGGCGGCACCAGCCTTTCCTTGCAGGAAGTCCAGGACGCCGCCCATGTCCTCGAGGAAATGTCCGACCCGGAGGCCAATATCATCTTTGGCACCAGCCGCGACCCGCGCCTCGAAGACGAAGTCAAAATGACGATGGTCGCCGCAGCGTTCCCGGTGCTGCAAGACAATCAGCGGGCCCGGGAAGCCGAGTTGCAGCGGCTCCTCCAGGATATGCCCCGCCAAAGCGACGACGAGCTGGATGTCCCCAGCTTCCTGCGCCGGCAGCAGGGCAGCAGCAATCGCCGCGGCTTCTTTCGCTAAACCCTGACCTAACCGCAACGGGGCCGGCAATACCGCCGGCCCCAATGCCAACCCTAACCCGGTCAACCCGGGCTAACTCCGAGGAATGTTCTCGGCGGCTGCACGCAGTATTACAATCCTCCAACAACCCCGACCGCAACCAGTCCCGAGAATCGGAATGAAGGCCGCCCCCCTTTAACCGGGGGGCGGCCTTATTATCCCCAAACCCTAACTCCGCAAGCCCAAAGCCTTCATAATGGTTTCGTTGCCGCCGTGGACCGCCGGCTCCCGGCACCAGAGGCTGCGAAGGTGGGACAGGGCCCGGGCCGCCGCCGCATTGCCGCCCAAGCCGACCAACTCCAGAGCCGCCGCGTCGATTTTGTGCCGGTTCGCATCCCGGAAAGCGTAGGAAATCGGCTCCAGCGGCAAAGTTGCCAGTTCCCCATAGCGTTCCGGCGCCAGTTGCCGCGCCTGCTGGCCGGCGGGAGTATCGGCGGCAAAGTTGGGGACGGGGAAACCGGCTAACCCGCGTATTTGCATCCGGGAACGACCGGCTTGAGTCGTTTGACCATAACAAACCCGGGTCAGCAGTCCCAAAGTGGAATTGAGCCAAATCGCCAGAGCGTCTTTCACCCCGGCGTCCACCAGCAACGCCGTCCAAGTCGAACCGCCCATTGCCAAATCAGCCGTCCGGGCGGCAGCCAAGGCTTGAGAGGTCATCCGCAGGTTGCGGGAGATGAACAAGTCGCTCCTTTGCGCCAACATCTGCCGTTGCAAATCCTCCCGGTCGGCAACCGGCTGCCCCTCGTGGGTGGGATTAGTCAAGATACTTTGCTGGGTTTTGCTGTCCACCGACCAAAGGGCTGGATAATTAAGTACTTGCCCTTCTGCAATCGGGTCAAAGGTAAAAGCCCCGATTTCCTCGTTCCCGCGAATATGGCCGATTAGGTGATGAGTAGGGCCAATAGCGGAATGGCTCGGTTCCTGCTCTCTCTCTACCCGGTCGAAAGTGAAAGCGCCGCGACCGTCACCGCCGCGGGGATGACCGATTAAATCATGAGTGGGACCAACGCTGACCACTTCCCGGAGCGCAGTGAACTCCAGGCTCAACTCCCAACTCTCCATATTCTGAATGGAATAAAACCGGCCGGCCATCAATTCAGCAGCGGTGCGGGCCAGGTGATGGTCTTGCATCCCCACGGTGAACCAGGGAAAGCCGGCGGCGGTTACATTCTGAACCACCCAACTCCCGATGTTCTTGCCCATATCCGTATCGTAGATGACATCGCCGCCCCGCTCCGGTTGACCGAGGCGATTGAACAGCTTGGCATACCAGAACGCCTCAGACAGGGACTCCGGGGCGGCGCTCAGGTTGATACAGAGCAATCGGGCTTGCTCGGAATCGGGTTTCGGCTCCATCCGCTTGGTAGCTATCAGGAGCATCTCGTTCATATTCGTTTCGGCGGACAGCATCGCGCCGGCGTTGGAAACGAAAGCGATAGCAGTAAGCTCCTGGTATTCGGTTTCCAGAGTCTTGCGGAAACCTTGCCAGGATTCGGAATGGGCCGCGGTCAAGGGCAGCACGGTAGCAAAGACGCCGCCCTTTTTCAGCTTGCGGTCGGCCAGAGCGGAAAAATCCGCCCCCATACCGGCTTGACCGTGGGGAATTTCGTTGCCGGCCCGGCGGAGTTTATCCCGGAGGTTTTTCAACCGGGTCTCACTGCGTTGGCGTTCTTTTTCACTGATGCCGGCTATAGCAAAGGGCTGAAACCCGCCCTTGGCCCTGGTATAGGGCGGGTTCTGGATAACTAAATCCCGGCTTTCGTTCTGCACCTCAATGTTGGTCGGCAGGGCGCAGTCATCAGTGGCGGCGCTGACGGTTTGGCCGGTAATATCGGTTATCTGTTCCGAATCCAGCAACTCCAGGGAACCGGCTTTCCCGCCTAGCACGGCTACCGCCGCAATGTTGGTACGATGGTATTCGGTTGCCAATTCCGTTACCGACAGACCGGCGGCGGTCATGTGGGCGGCCAAAGCGTTGATGTCCAAGCCGGTAATGGACTCCTCCATCATTCGCTGGTGCAAACCCTCCCCGGTGCCGCCGGCGGCGTCGTGGCGGCTGCGGATGTGTCGGTAGGGGGCCCGCAGTAGAGAGCCGGTGCCGCAGGCAAAGTCCGCTATTTTCAGAGACGCTACTTCCTGCGGCGACTGCCATTCTTGCAAGTTCAAGCGGGCCACTGCCATCTGGGACAGCAGCTCCGCTGTTTCCGGCAAGGTGTAATGGGCGGCCGTTTCCTCCCGGTCGCTCAGCAGTTCCGGGAACAGCTCGCCGGCAAAGTCCACCCGGTTGCCCAAGCGCAAGTTAGTTATCCGGGACGCCTGCCGAGCCAGTAGGGTTATAACATCCCCGCCAACGGTATCCGGCATCCGGAGATGCAGGACATTGCGGGCCGCATTGAACACCGCTTTGTAGTTGAACGCCAGGATTTTGCCCCACTCGACGCGCACATCGTCAGGGATAATTACCGCCCCGGCTTGGCTCACAAAGCGCATTTCCGATAGGGTTTTCAATCCCTGCGCTTTCAGGTCATCGGAAGTTTCCGCCAGCAGGTTCTGCAAGCGCAAAGAAGTCAACCAGATACAGCACGCCATCCGCAGCCCTTGCCGCAAGTCGGTCTGTCCCAACTCTTTAGCGATTTCTTGAATCGCCGCCGGCTCCAATCCCCGATACAGTGCCTCAGCCAAGTTATTGATTTGGGCGGCGACAGATTTAGCCGTGTCGGTAACCAGCTGCGGCGGGGCGGCGGCGTATTCGCACAACACCGCCAAATCCTCCAGATTGCCGGTTACAAAGCCGGGGCGCCGCGGCCAATAATGGATGTCGGCATCGGTCAGGGTTACTTCGCCTGCCTCGTCGCCCCGGATGTTGGCGGAAAGGATGGCGTATTTCAATTCCACCGCGTAGGGGTCAGCCAGCCATTCCTGCAACTGGCGGTCGGACCAGCTGCGGATTTCGGGGGCCGCGCCGATGGCAATGGCGGAGCGGATGGGAACGGCAGTGCCATGCACCCGCTTGCCCAACCGGCTGCGGGCATCCGCAAAAGCCGGGTCGCCGAACTCCACTTCCAGCACCACCGGGTAAATCTCCGGCGTCTGCGCCAGAATATCCGGGCGGTCGGCTTGGGCGTCCCACAAAACCCGATTCCGCTCGCAAAGGATCGCTTTATCGGATTCCCGCCACGCCTTGCGCCGGGTGCGGAGGGCTTGGGCCAGGGCGATGTTAAAGGTCTGCTCGTGCATCTGCCCGCCCGCCGCCGGTTCCATTCCTGATAAGTGTTGCGTAGTCATATCCGCGCCTTCCTTTTCTCAACTGCCGCCGCAATCATAGCACACCGCCAACGGCTAAGCCATCCCGCCCGTAACCCCCGGGTCACTGACAGTTGCCCCTTCCGCCGGGGGCGGTTGCTGCCGGATAATTGAAAGGGAGCCGGGGCGCGGCGGCGGTCCCGGGCCGGGGGAAATTGACCGGAATTGGGGCAAAACTGGTTTTTTAAGGCGGATTTCAGGGGCGAAATCTATTGACTTATACTTGGGGGCGGCGATACAATCCCGCTACTATAAATTGTATCGCTGAGCGGAAGCAATGCAATATGTAGTATTTTTAAGAAAAGTCTAAAACTTTTTTTAGAAACGGTACAAGGAAATGCGATGTCCCTATTGCGGTTCTGCCGAATCCCGGGTTACCAACTCCCGGGATGTGGAAAACGGCATCCGCCGCCGGCGGGAGTGTCGCGAGTGTCAACGGCGGTTCACCACTTACGAGCGCATCCACGCCGCTGCGCCGATGGTGACTAAACGGGATAACCGCCGGGAGGAGTTTGACCGGGAAAAGCTGGCCGGCGGCATCCGCAAAGCCTGCGCCAAACGGCCGGTGCCGGCGCACCGCATCGAGCAGATGGTCGAGGAAATCGAGGGGGAATTGCAAGGGCTGGGCCAAGGCGAAGTAGCCACCAGCATTATCGGCGAAACGGTGATGGAACGGCTGAAAAACCTCGACCGGGTGGCTTACATCCGCTACGCCAGCGTCTATCGGGACTTTCAGGACATTGAGAGCTTTGAACAGGCGGTTAAGGATTTGCGGGAGGGCGGCGGTACGCAGCTGACCCTGCCGCAACTGGAACCGGGACAAGCCCGGCAGCAACGGCGGCGCGGCGGCGGTTCAAGGGAAGCAGCCGGCCCAGAGCCGCCGGAAACCGACCCCGAAATGGCCCCGGAGACCCCGGAAGGTAATCCTGAGGACGAACCGACTACGGAAACCCCGGCAACGGAATTATAAAAGGAGTTTTTCCGATGAACAGCAGCGCCCAATACTCCGCCCTGACCCGGCTCCTGAACCACAACACCAAGGTGCATCAGTTGGAGGAACTGCTCGCGCGGTTGCCGACCCCGGTAGGGGCGGCGGCGCAAGAGGGCGGCGCCGGGGAGTTTGACCGGGAGGTGAACCCCATCGCCGACTTGCAGAACGACATTGACAAGGAGGTGCGGGCCAGCCTGGTGGCGTGCTGGTTCGCGATGCCCCGGGAGTTGGACGACCTCGAGGAGATTTAGCCGGCGGCCGCGCCGTCCGGGGAGGCAGCTATGTTGAACATCAATCGCACTGCGGATTATGTGGTTTTGTGGAAAAGCCACAAACGGGCGGAGTGGGCGGCAGTGGGGTTGGACGGCCAAGCTGCGGAACTGCGGCAGCGGCTGGAAAGCGGTGTCAACTTGGATTTGTCCCCGGCGGCGGCGCAACTGACGCCGCCGGGGCCGGCGACCAATATGGCGGTGGCGGTATTGCCGCAGCGGGAATTGGCCGCCGCGCCGGCCGGCGGATTGGCGGTGGCGGAAGTTCCGGTGAAAGCTGACGCCGCCGCGGAACTGGAATTGCTCGAAGCGGAAAGCCGCCGGATGTGGAAACTCCACGCCGAACTGGGCGGCGAGTTGTCCCAAGTGGCCCGGTTACTGACGGCGGCACAGAGACAATCGGCGGAAAAAGTGTTACAACAGTGGGCGGAAACCGGCGCCGGTTCCTGAACCGGGCCGGGACGATTTCCCCCGTTGCAACCGCCCGGCAGCAAAGCCGAGACTGGTGAAGTTTGCTAATTTGGCAACTTCCCGCCCTACCATCAACACCAAAGGGAGTATTACAATAATCCTATGCTTGACCAAGTTAACTACCTGGTAGAAATCCGCTGCCAGCCCCTGCCTCTGGAGCAGGCGGCCGCCTTGGCCGCCGCCGTGGGGCGCAGCTTTCCGGTGCGGGACTGCCGCCTTGCCCCGGAGGGGCTGACCGTCGCTTTGGCGGCGTCCCATCCCCTGGCTTACGGCGCGCTGAAAGACCTGGCCGATTTGCTGGAGCGGGAACTGGCGCAGCGCGGGGCGCAATTGCAGTCCGGGGTCATCCGCCAAGCCGTTGCCGCCAGTCCGCTGCGGGCGGCGGTCAATACCATCGCCCGTTGCCTGGGCCGGCCGCGGCCGCTCCGGGCTGTGCCGGTGATGTATTTCCATTGGGGATTGAACCTTGACCTGATGCTGAACGCCCGGCTGAACCCGCCGCCGCGTCTGGAACTGGCGGCGGATTCCCGGTAGGCATTTTCCCCAAAGCCGGCCGGAAAGCGGCCGCCGGAATTCAACGAATGCCCGACTAGCTATTGCCTTGAGGAGGGGATAGCCCAACCGAGTAACTTGACTTTATATTTTCGAGCGCTGCAAGGGTGAGGAAAATGGCAACCATCAAAGAAAGTACGGGCCAAGCCACCGCCGAGACGCGCCGTCGGCTCCGGGATGCCTTGGCCGCCGCCGGCATCAGCGGCCAAATCAACAACCGTTCCACCGAGTTGACGGAGAACTCTCAGGTGGTGTTGCGCCGCCGCTACCTGTCCAAAGACCGGGAGGGCAATGTCCTCGAAGACCCGGACGGGATGTTTCGGCGGGTGGCGTGCAACCTGTCCCAAGCCGACCGGAACTATGGCGTCCCGGAGCGGGAACGGCAGGCCACGGAGGAGGAGTTCTATGATGTGATGCGGAGTCTGGAGTTTATGCCCAACTCCCCGACGCTGATGAACGCCGGCCGGGAGTTGCAGCAGCTTTCGGCGTGCTTTGTGCTGCCGGTGGACGATTCCCTGGAATCCATCTTTGACCGGGTACGGCAGACCGCGCTGATTCACAAGAGCGGCGGCGGCACCGGCTTTTCCTTTTCCCGGCTGCGGCCGGAGGGGGATGTGGTCGGCACTACCGGGGGCGTGGCGTCCGGGCCGGTCAGCTTTATTAACGCCTTTGACGCCGCTACCGATGTGGTCAAGCAGGGCGGCACCCGCCGCGGTGCCAATATGGGCATCCTGAATGTGGAACACCCGGATATTCTGCGCTTTATCCACGCCAAAGAGGACGGGGAACACCTGATTAACTTCAACATCTCCGTCGCCGTTACCGAGGATTTTATGCAGCGGGTGGAGCAGGGCCGGGATTATAATCTGGTGAACCCGCGCACCGGGGAAGTAGTCGGTCAACTGAACGCCAAAGCGGTTTTTGACCGCTTGGTGGAAATGGCGTGGAAAACCGGCGACCCGGGCATTGTCTTTCTGGACCGGATTAACCGGGACAATCCCAACCCGCAACTGGGCTGGATTGAGTCAACCAATCCCTGCGGTGAACAGCCCCTGCTGCCTTTTGAATCCTGCAACTTGGGTTCGCTGAATGTAGCCCGGATGGTGCGGCATACCGGGGAGGCGGTGGAAATGGACTGGAACCGGCTGGCCCGGGCGGTCCGCACCGGCGTCCATCTGCTGGACAATGTCATTGATATGAACAACTATCCCATCCCGGAAATTGCGGCGATGAGCAAAAAGACTCGCCGCATCGGAATGGGCATTATGGGCTTTTCGGACCTGCTGGTGCAGTTGGGTATCCGCTACGATTCCGAGGAAGCCCTGGAGTTGGGCGCGGAAGTGATGCGGCGGATTCAAGAGGAAACCTACCGGGCGTCGGCGGAACTGGCGGAACGGCGCGGCGTCTTTCCGGCTTGGGAGGGCAGCATTTACAACCGGCCGGGGCAAGTGCAGCGGATGCGGAACTCGGCGCCGGTGACCATTGCGCCTACCGGCACCATCAGCATCATCTCCGGGGCCTCCAGCGGCATTGAGCCGCTCTTTGCCCTGTCCTATGTCCGCAATGTGATGGACAATACCCGGCTGGTCGAGGGCAATCCCTACTTTGAGGCGGTGGCCCGCTACGAAGGCTTTTACTCCACCGAACTGATGGAGCAGTTGGCGCAAAAGGGCAGTCTGGCGTTGATTGACCCGGAGCTGCCGGTGCCGGATTGGGTTAAGGAGGTGTTCCGCACTTCCCACGACATTACCCCGGAGTGGCACGTGCGGATGCAGGCCGCCTTTCAGCGGTACACCGACAACTCGGTGTCCAAGACCATCAACTTCCCGGCCGAAGCGACTATTGCCGATGTTGCCGCGGCCTACCGTCTGGCTTACGAAACCGACTGCAAGGGCATCACCGTTTATCGGGACGGCAGCAAGGAAGGGCAGGTGTTAAGCACCGGGGACACTGGCAACGGCGCGGTGAGCGATGTCCCGGCTGCCAATGGCTACGGAGCGGATGGCGATTATCTGGTCATCCCGGAGCGGCGGGTGCCGCGGGAACGGCCGCGGCAGATTCACGGCGTTACCGAGCGGGTACGCACCGGCCACGGCAATATGTATATCACCGTCAACTTCGGCGAAACCGGCAATCCCTTTGAGCTGTTTGGGACTTTGGGCAAGGCCGGCGGCTGCGATTCGGCGCAGCTGGAAGCCATTTCCCGGCTGGTGTCCCTGGCGTTGCGCTCCGGCATCAGCGCGCGGGATGTGGTGACGCAGCTGCGGGGAATTACCTGCTGCCCGGCGTGGGACAACGGGACGCTGGTGCGCTCCGGCCCGGATGCGGTGGCGCTGGTTCTGGAAAATTACGCCGGGGACGCCGTCGAAACCCTGAACCCGCCGGAAGTGGAGTCGGTGCAAATGCAGTTCGTCCCCCAGCCGGCGCAGCGGAACGGGAAGGGGGAGCTGGCGGCCGGGAACGGCGTCTTTCGGCAGACGGTCCCGGCGGTCAGCATTGCCCGCAAATGCCCGGACTGCAACACGCCGGTGATTTTCCAGGAGGGCTGCCTGATGTGCGTAGCCTGCGGCTGGAATAAGTGTGAGTAGGGGGGATAGTCCCCGGCTGGCCGGAAATGGCGGGTATCGAGAAAGCCCCTCGGTTAGCACCGGGGGCTTTCTTTGTAGGGCTGTGCTATAATCCAGCGGCAATGCAGGATAATGACCGGCGGGACGAAATAGTTGGCGCAATTCGGCAAAAGGTTGCCGGCGGCGTCTTTGAGTTTTCCGACCACGCCACTTATCGGAGCATCCGGCGGGGTATTACGACGGAGGAGATTCGGCAGGCCATTGCCAGCGGCGAGATTATCGAGGACTATCCCGACGACTACTATGGCCCCAGTTGCCTTATTCTTGGCTATACTCTGACCCAACGGCCGCTCCACATACATTGCACCTACGCCACCCGTCCGCTGGTCAAAATAATCACCTTGTACCAACCCGACCCGTCGGAGTGGATGGAAAATTACAAAATCAGGAGGCCGCTCAATGGCTTGTGACCTCTGCGGCGCGCGAGTGTCGGACGCTATGGTAACTTACCCCTTGGAGCTGGATGGACGGTGGGTTTTGATTGAGCAGGTGCCGGCCCGGGTCTGTGTCCAGTGCGGCGAGCGTCTGTTCGCCCCGGATACGGTGGATAAGTTGCAGCAAATCGCCCGGGGCGTTCAGAAACCGCAGCGCATCCAGGAGACTCCGGTGTTTGACTTTGCCAGCACTCCCTAGTCTTTGCGTTGGGCGGGCGGCGGCTCGCAAAGTTTCCCTATCCAAGTGTGGGCTAATCCTCCGGCGGCGGTTAATCGAGTCCTACTCCCAACGGGCAAAGCCCATGGCGCACCCGGTTCCGGCTGCCGACCGGTAGCACGGCACATAGTCCACTACTTGCATATCCAGGTGTTCCACGGCTCCGGCGACGGCAATCCAGTTGCGGATTTCCGAGTTGCCGGAGTTCAGCTTGTTGCGGGGCAAGGTTGCTAATGCGGCGGCATCTCGATTCTGCATCGCGTTCAGCACGGCGTTATCCAGCTCCTCGTCGATGACAAAGTGGCTGAGGCCGCCGGAGGCGATTACCGCGACCCGGGCGTCGCCCGGCCATTCCTGAACGGCGGCGCGCACGGCCTGCCCCAGTTCGTAGCAGCGCTGCGGCGTAACCTGATTGGGCGGGTAGTAGGTGTTGACCATTAGGGGCAGGGCGGGAATGGGCTGCTGCCGCAAAATGCGCTGGTACAGGTAGCCGAAGGCGTGGCCCATCCCCTGCCCGGCCGGCAGGCGGCGGGAATGCGCTACATCAAACTGGCGGTCAACCAGGTATTCAATCAGATGGCGGCCCAAATCGAAGGCTACCGGGTAGTCGATTTCCCGGTCGGCAAACCAACCCCAAGCGTTGGCTTTGCGGTGGGCCGGCGCGGTGTCAGGTATTTCAACCGGGATGCTGCGGATGGTGTCGCCCCAATAAACCAGCACGGCCGGCATATTGCTGTCATTGAACAGCTCCAACTGGTCATCGCCAATCATCACCACAATGTCCGGGGCGGCCTGCTCCAGAGTCTGCCCCAAGGCGGCGATACCCTGCTGGCAGGCGGCATAGCGGGTTTGGAACTTGTCGGCGGTCAATTCCTTGGCGATGATGGCGGCGGCGGCGGTGGACAGCAGTTCCTCGAAAGAGTAGGGCTTGCCATCCGAAGCCCACAGTTCCTGATGCCGTTTATCGCCCTCGCCATAAGCCCGCCACAACTCCGGCGGAGTGCTCAACTGCGGGCTGTGGGACGAACCGATGCCCAATACAATATCAGCCATAACTTTCCCTCCTGCGTTCCCGTCAGCCATCCCGACCGGGACGCTTAACTTGCGGCCGGTAATTTCCGTTATGGTAGCATAAATTGTCAATCAGCCCAGCTGGGGTGATTGAACCGCCCAATCTCTTTAGGATGATTTGCGGCCGGCGTACTGATGAACCGGCAAAGGGTGTATAATGCCCGCAACTACCAAGCAAGGGGCAGAGAAATGGAGTTCCGCTATATCCTCACTGACTACATCCAACAGGCTATGTCCCAAGCCGTTTTTGAGGACATCGGCGACGGCACCTTTGGCGGTACCATTCCCCCTTGCTGGGGCGTCTTGGCTTTCGGCGACACTGTAGCCGAATGTCGGGAGGAGTTGCAGTCTGTCCTCGAGGATTGGATTTTGACCGGTTTGTGGTGGAAACATCCCTTGCCGGTAGTAGCGGGCATTGACCTGAACCCGATTAAGGAGCCGGTCCGTGAACCGGTGGAATCCCTGTAGCCGGCAGGATTTTATCCGGCGGTTAAGCCGGCTGGGATTTGATGGCCCGCATCAAGGCGGCCGCCATCAATATATGACCGTCGGGCTACGGCGTCTGATTCTCCCCTCCAACAGGGATTACTCAGTTCGCCAAGTGCGTATGCTGCTCCGCCAAGTAGAGGAAAGGCTCGGGCGCAGTCTAAATATCGAGGAATGGAATTCCCTTTCCTGACGAACTAGCCAACCGGTATTAACTTGAACGAACAGCCACCGGCCAACTTGCCATCTCCCCCCATGGCCGCCACCGTCCGCGCCCCCAGCGTTTGCGGGGAACTGGCGCAGGGGATGTTGGGGGATGATTATTTTCTGGTAACTTGCCCGGTGGATTTTTTCGCCCGGGTGCGGGTGGAGCTTTACCAGGAACTTTCCGGGGTCGACGCCCCGCCCGACTGCGCCAAGACCGCCGCCGCCGTAGCCCATACCCTGGCTTATCTCGACCGCCCCGACCTCGGCGCGCGGGTCAGCGTCAGCAATCCCATCCCCCGCGGCAAGGGTATGGGCAGCAGCAGCGCCGACCTGGCCGCCGCCATTGCCGCTACCGGCTTGGCGTTAGGCGTTGCCTTGTCCCCGGCGGAAATCGGCCGCATCGCCCTGCAAGTGGAGCCTACCGATGGGGTGATGTTCCCCGGCATTGCCCTTTTTGACCATCGCAATGGTAATCTAATCGAGGAATTGGGCCGGCCGATGCCGCTGGAAATTATTGCTCTGGATTTCGGCGGGGCGGTGGATACGGTGGAGTTCAACCGGGTTGACCGCCGTCCCCAATGGCAGGCGATTCAAGCGCAGACCGCTGCGGCTCTGGACTTGGTGCGGGAAGGTTTGGCCCGGGGCGACGCCCGGCTGTTGGGGCAAGGCGCATCTCTTAGCGCCGCCGCCAGTCAGCAGGTATTGTTCAAGCCCCGGCTGCCGGATGTTGTCCGCTTTGCCGAAACGGTGAACGCAGTCGGGGTCAATGTAGCCCATAGCGGCGTGGTTATCGGGGTGCTGCTGGACGCTAGGGAACGGCGCGGCCGGTCAGTGTTCCGTCAAGCCCGGCAAGCCTTCCCGGAGGCCGCCGCCATTCACCATCTGCGGGTCATTGGCGGCGGAGTGCAGGCGGTTTAATCGGCTTTCCATCCTCAGGGTCTTTTAATTGTTTCCGATACGGGGGGTAATCAGGGGAGACATTAAGGAAAAGGGAGGTAGCGGCTATGTCGAAAAGGTTGGTGCGGTCGTTGCGGGAAGTTCTAGCCAGGGTTCCGGATCCTCACCAACCCGGGGGCGGGATACTTTGGCTTTGGCGAGGGTCGCAGTTTGTATGCTATGGCCCAATGGGGGCGAGAGCACCCGGAGTTGGCCCAAGCCGAGGGCTTTACTCGGGAACAGCCCCCTTGCGTGGCGACTTTGCAATATGTTTTCCGGCGGCTGGATGTAGCCGCCTTTGCGGCCCCCTTAAGCCAATGGGCTTGGGCGGCCTTGCCGGCCGAGACAACGGCTTTAGCGGTAGATGGCAAGGCATTGCGGGGATTGCACGGGGACGAACTGCCCGGGGGCGGTTAGTAGCCGCCTATGCAGTGTATGCCGGCCAGGTGGTCAGGCAAAAGGGGGCCGGGCAGCCCAAATCTAGTGAACTGGGGGCGGGACGGGAATTTTGGCGGCAGTGGAGCTGCTGTTTCGGGAGCCGCCCTTTGGGGAAGCCTTCCCGGAGGCGTGGCAAGCCAGCCGCCACGGCGGGCGTAAAGAGCAGCGCTGGCTGCGGACTGCCACCGCCTTGACGGATTACCTGGATTGGCCGGGATTGCAGCAAATATGCTGCCTGTAGCGCGCCCGCACCGAGCGGGGAACGACGACGGTGGAGACGGCTTACGCCATCACCAGTTTATCCCCGGAGCAAGCGACCTTGGAGCGGCTGCTGGAAATTGTGGCGGGGGCATTGGGGCATTGAGAACCGGCTGCATTGGGTGCGGGATGTAACTTTTGGCGAGGACCGCTGCCGGGTCGGAAGCGGGGCGGCGCCGCAAGTGTTGGCGGCTTTACGCAACCTGGTCAGCGGGCTGCTGCGCTTGGGCGGCCATTGCAACATAGCCGCCGCCTTGCAGTATTACGGCTGGCGGGCCGCGGCCGCTTTGCAACTCTTGGATTTCCCCCGCGCTGACAATTAAAAGCCCCCCGCCATCCCCTATTGCAATCCCCCAAAGCCCCGTGTTAAGGTTGAAACAGCATACCCAACCAAGGCCAGCGCCCCCGCTCGCTAATCCGGGGCCGTCTGGCCATCCCTACCCTTACCGGAGGCAGTAAAAACCATGCGTAACCTTTGGCTATTGAGCGGCTTGTCGGCGGGACTGGCCGTCATCGCCCTCATTATCGCGGTCATCGCCCTGTCCGGTTCCGCCGCGCCAGCCCAAACCTCCGCCCTTCCGGACAAGTCCAACCCTACCGACTACACCGTCGCCTTTGTCCGCGAAGCCGTCCGCTACTACCAGGAAAACGGCCGGGAAGCCACCCTCAACTACTACAACTCCCGGGAAAGCGTCGACGGCTCTTGGTATGTTTTCATCTATGACGATAAAAACATCCGCATCGCCCATCCCATCCGTCCCGACCTCCTCGGCTTGCCGGTCACCGGCCCCACCGGCGTGGACATCACCGGCTACGCCTACGGCGAGGTAATGGCGGAAACCACCGCCGAAGGCCAGTGGGTCGATTATGTTTTCCTCAACCCGGACACCGGCTTTCAGCAGCGCAAACATTCCTGGCTGGTCAAGCACGACGGCATCACTTTCGGCTCCGGCTGGTATCAGGGTAGCCCCATCCAGACCGCCGACAAATCCAACCCGGTTGACTACACCGTCGCTCTGGTCAATCAGGCCCTCCGTCGCTATGACCGGGAGGGCCGCGCGGCTACCATCAGCTACTACAATACCCCGGAAAGCGTCGATGCCGAATGGTATGTTTTTATCATCGACGAACAGGGTAAAGTAGCCGCCAACGCCGACCAATCCCTGGTCGGCCAGGATTTGACCGGGCCGCTGGGCGTTGACATCACCGGCTATCGCTTCGGCGAAGTGATGGCTGCCGCTGATGAAAACGGCCAATGGGTGGACTATGTCTTTAACAACCCGGATACCGGCTTTCAGCAGCGCAAACATTCCTGGGTAATCCAGCGCGATGGCTTGATTTTCGGCTCCGGCTGGTATCAGGGCGCGGCGGTCCGGGCTGCCGACAAGACCAATCCCATCGAATACACCGTTTCCCTGGTGGACGCCGCCCTCCGCCGCTATGCCCGGGACGGCCGCGACGCTACCATCGGATACTACAATACCCCGGAAAGCGTCGATGCCGAATGGTATGTTTTCATCATCGACGAACAGGGTAAAGTAGCCGCCAACGCTGACCAATCCCTGGTCGGCCAGGATTTGACCGGGCCGCTGGGCGTTGACATCACCGGCTATCGCTTCGGCGAAGTGATGGCTGCCGCTGATGAAAACGGCCAATGGGTGGACTATGTCTTTAACAACCCGGATACCGGCTTTCAGCAGCGCAAACATTCCTGGGTAATCCAGCGCGATGGCTTGATTTTCGGCTCCGGCTGGTATCAGGGCGCGGCGGTCCGGGCTGCCGACAAGACCAATCCCATCGAATACACCGTTTCCCTGGTGGACGCCGCCCTCCGCCGCTATGCCCGGGACGGCCGCGACGCTACCATTGAATACTACAATACCCGGGAAAGCGTCGATGGCGACTGGTATGTTTTCATCATCGAGGAAAACGGCATCCTGCTCGCCCATCCCAATCAAGCCTTCCTCGGCGAGGACTTGAAAGGCGACTTGGGCATCGACATTGCCCAATACCGCTTCGGCGATGTCATCCTGGCGGTTACTGAGGAAGGCGACTGGGTCGATTATATGAACCTGAACCCGGTAACCGGCAATCAGGAATTCAAGCAGAGCTGGGTAGTGCGCCGCGACGGCTTGCTGTTCGGCGCCGGCTGGTATCAAGCCGTGCCGCCCCTGGGCATCACCAAAGCCGACCCCCGCGCCTACGCCGTCGCTCAGGTCGAGCAAGCCACGGAACTTTACCAGTCCCGCGGCCGGGACGCCGCCCTCCAATACTACAACTCCCCGGAAAATGTCGATGGCTCCTGGTATGTTTTCATCATCGACGAAAACGACCGCCTGATTGCCCATCCCAACCAAGCCCTGTTGGGCCAGGATATGAAAGGCGACTTGGGCGTCGACTCCGCCGGCTACCGCTTCGGCACCGCAATGCTCGCCGCCCCGGCGGAAGGCCATTGGGTGGACTATGTGTACCTGAACCCGGCCAGCGGCAATCAAGAATTCAAGCACACTTGGGCGGTGCGCCACGACGGGCTGATTTTCGGCTCCGGCTGGTACCAGGTGCTGCCCAACCTCGCCAACTAACCCCCACTGACGGCCGGCATTTCCCGGCAAAACAAACCATAGGGGCGGGTACAAAACCCGCCCCTACTTCTCATCCGATTGCGCCTCTTGCGGCTAGGGCGTTCCGTCCGCCGCCTTAACCGTGGCGGCCCCCTTGCCGGCTTTGCCCTCCTTGCCGGCAGCCCGGGCCGCGGTCAAGAGGGGCAGCAGCAGTTCGGCGGCGTGGTCGAGGGTAAAGCCTACCGCCTCGCCCGCCGCGTCATAGTCCACGATAAGGTTCTCCGCCACATCATCCGCCGCGCTGGCCGGCGCCCCGTTCCAGAGGGACAGCGTGTCAGTGTCGCTATAGTAGGAAATCCGCAGTTTCATATCCGTCCCCACTGGTTAAGTTTCTTGTGGTCGAAAAAACGGTTGAGCAGCTTCCCATCGG
Source organism: Dehalococcoidia bacterium (assembly GCA_965243185.1). Taxonomy (GTDB): domain Bacteria; phylum Chloroflexota; class Dehalococcoidia; order Lucifugimonadales; family UBA3495; genus CBDBCU01. Next base: position 582,497 of record OZ251531.1, read on the forward strand.
CAACTATCACCCGCAGCCACTTGTCCGCCTCCGGGATATAGCCCCAATACCGGATTCGCCCGTCCGGCTGCACTTCGGAATGGTAAGGGTTAGCCAACACCCGCTCGACCCACTCCGGCCGGACTTCCGGGTGTTTCCGCTGGACTTCCCCGTCGTAGTAGTCAGTCGTCTCCATTAGCGGCCATTATACCCAAACCCGCCCCCTACTTCTCATCCGACTGCGCCCCTTGCGGCTAGCGCGGCCCCTCCGCCGCCTTAACCGTGGCGGTCCCCTTGCCGGCTTTGCCCGCCTTGCCGGCAGCCCGGGCGGCGGTTAATAGGGGCAGCAGCAGTTCGGCGGCGTGGTCGATGCTGACCGCATTAGGCCGGTCGTCATCGTCAAAGAACACCACCACGGCGTCGCTGATGTCCTCGCCGTTAGGCGTCGGCCGCCCGTTGCCCAGCCACAAGGTGTCGGTTTCCCCGTCGTACTCTATTCGTAGTTTCGGGTTTCCGGTATTCCCCATTTTCGCAATGCCCCCCGGTCGAAAAATCGGTTAAGCAGCTTCCCTTCATCGAGGACAACCCTGATCCACCGGCCGGCTTCCGCGATGTAGCCGTAATGCCTGACCCGGCCATCATCCTGGATTTCGGTATGGTGCGGATTAGCTACTACTTGTTCAACCCACTCATCCCGGATTTCCGGATGATTGCGCCTTGCCTGATTTTCGTAATATCCAATGGTTTCCATTGGTGCATTATACATTATACCCCAAGCCCTTTCCCCATCAAACCGCCCCCTTTCCCGTCCATCAACTGCAAAACCCGCCAACGGGATACCCGTAGCCGCCACGGGGACGCCGCCCGCCACGCCGCCCGCCGACCTTAACCGGCAATATCTGAAAATAACGGTTTTAACTAAAAAACCATTTGCCGCTAACTGCTTATTGACAAAACCCTTTTGCCATTGTATAAGTTTCCGCAATATCTGCGTATCTTTCGGGAGGCGCGGGTCTGCCGGGGCGGTTTGCCGGCAGCGCCGCCAGTAGCGGCAATGCCGACTTTCCAGCCCGGCGGTTATCCAATCCAAAATTAAGGAGGGTAGTTAACCAGGCATGGCAAACATAGGCGCTCTTATCTCGTGGTGCCAGTGGCGGCGCGGCTTGGCCGCTGGCGCCGTCCTGCTGACCCTGCTCATCGTCGCCTGCGGCGCATCTACGCCGCCGACTGCCGTTCCGGCCCAACAGCCGGCGGCCCAGACTGAACCGGCCGCTCCGGCGCAGGAACCGGCCCAACCGGCCCCGGTTCAAGAACAGCCCACGGCCGCCCCGGCCGTCCCTACCGACGCCCGGGCTTTGACCGACACCCGGCAGTTTGAATCCACCCCGACCCCGGAACCGGCGATGGCCGGCGCTACCGCAACTCCGGTACCGACGCCCACTCCCGGAACCGCTTTTACCGCCAAGGATGAAGTAGTTATCGTTATTCAAGAGGAACCCGATTCCCTCAGCACCTGGAGCGCCGGGTGCAGCGGTAATGTACCCTCCATGGTCTGTGAGGAGGTCGCCAGCGACCCCTTCACCTGGATTGACAGCACCAACTTCGAGGTCGTCCCGCTGACCGGCGTGGAAAGCTGGTCTCAGCAGGGCCCCGACCGCTGGCGCTTTGTCCTCCGCGACGGCGTAACTTTCCATAACGGCGAACCTTGGAACGCCGCCGCCGCCAAGAAAGGCTTGGACTACCTCGGCGACAAGGAAACTTCCGGCCACGGCCGCGGCGCTTTCGGCTTCCACGGCGTCATCGGCGGCGAAGTGGTTGACGATATGACCGTCGATGTGGTCTGCGAAGTCGCTTGCCCCGTTTTCCCCCGTTCCGCCATCTTTACTACTTTCCAGGCCCCGGAATGGTGGGACAACGCTACCGAGGACGAACAAGCTACCCACACCGTCGGCCTCGGCCCCTACCGGATTGTCGAGTGGAATCGCGGTGTCTCCGTAACCCTCGAAGCCTACGAGAACTACAAGCCCAACAACGCCTACGATGCCCAGGCTCCGGCTATCAAGAATGTCACCCAGGTCTGGCGTCCCGAACCCTTGGTACGCGCCGCGATGGTTAGCTCCGGCGAAGGCGATTGGGCTGTGGAAATCGGCTTCGAGAACATCGACGCCGTCCCCGTCGCCAAGACCGGCACCAACAACGAAGTCTTTACCTTGGTCGCCGATAACATTTGGCACCCGGAACTCAGCAAGAAAGACGTACGCCGCGCCTTGGCCCTCGGCGTGGACTGCCAACTGCTGATGGAGACCCTCTACGATGGCCTCCTCGAGTGCATCGGCAACATCTCCCAGTGGGGTACGGTCGGCATCAACGAAAGCAACTATGCCGACTACGGCTATGACCCGGAGGAAGCCCGCCGCCTGCTGGCCGCCGCCGGTTACTACAGCGACGAGTACGACCCGGCCAGCAACAACTGGGATGTGAACGAGGAAATCATCATCCACACCCGGGCGGCCCGCGTGTACCGGGGACTGGAAATGTTCGAGTCCGTCGTGGGCAACTGGCAGGAGGAATTGGGCGTCAACGCCAAGCTGCAAGTGCTGGAGCCGTCCAAGGCCCGGGAACACCGCCGCTCCGGCTGCGGCGCCCTCGACTCGGCAGTGCAGCTCGACTGCGTCAACCAGACCCCGCCGGGCGTCGGCCAATCCACCCACTACTACGAAACGGCTACCTCCAACGAAATGTTGGATATGCAGCGTCAGTTGCTCCTGCGGAACAGCTGCCACAATGTCAACAGCCGGGTCTGCAATCTGGTGGATGGCTTGGACGGGATGACCTTCCAGGAAAGCATCTCCGACGCCATCGCCACCCCCTTGGGTCCGGAACGCACCGCCAAGATGGAGGCTATGGCGCAGATTATCCACGACGAATACTGGTTCCTGCCCTTCTTTGTTTCGGTAACGGTCTATGGCTTGGCCGACAACCTCGAGTGGGAACCCCGTTACGACCCCCGCACTCGGATTAACACTATGCGGTTCACCCAGTAACCCTTTGGCACGGCAAACCGGCGCGCCCCGGCCTTGGGCCGGTCGGGGCGTCCCGGCAAGCCACCGCCAACCGTAAGTCAGCAATCAGCTAGGTGAACCCCCTTACGACAATCATCGTTCATCCGTGATTACACACGAGGAGGAGCTACCTGAGATGAGACACGGAACTACCGGTAACCCCAGGAACCTGTGGCGGCGCGGGACGGCGGCCATCGCTTTGCTGCTGACCCTGTTCGTCGTCGCCTGCGGCGCCGCTACGCCGCCCACGGCCGCTCCGGCCGCGGAACAGCCGTCCCAACCGGCCGCGCAAGCCCAACCGGCCGCGCCGGCGGCAGAACCGGCCCAGCCGGCCGCCCCGGCCGAGCAGCCCGCGGCTCAAGAACCGGCCGGCACTTCCGCCGACGCCCGGGCTCTGGTGACCGAGCAGCGGCAATTCCAGGCTACGCCGACCCCGGCGGCGGCCATGGCGGCAGCCACGGCTACCCCGGTGCCGACGCCCACTCCCGGCACCGCATTTACCGCCAAAGACACCATCATCCTGGTGACCCAGGAGGAACCGGTTTCCCTAGGGACTTTCAGCGACGGGTGTAGCGGTAATGTGCCGTCAATGATTTGCGAGGAAATCGCCACCGACCCCTTTACCTGGATTGACAGCACCAACTTTGAGGTGGTGCCGCTGAGTGGCGTGGACAGCTGGTCCCAAGTCGACCCCAAACGCTGGCGGTTCAATCTGCGCTCCGGTGTAACTTTCCATAACGGTGAACCCTGGAACGCCGCAGCCGCCAAATTCGGCTTGGACTGGTCCGGCGATCCCACCAGCGGCGGCGGGTACGGCTTCCACGGTCCCATCCGCGGCGAAGTGGTCGATGACCTGACTGTCGATGTGGTCTGCGAAAACGCCTGCCCCATTTTCCCCCGCACCGCCATCTTTTCCCCCTTCCAAGCCCCCGAATGGTACCAGAATGCCAGTGAGGACGAGCGGGAGCTGAACACCATCGGCACCGGCCCTTACCGGGTAGTGGAATGGCGTCCCGGCGTGGAAGTGGAAATCGAAGCCTTCGAGGACTACCAACCCAACACCGCCTTTGACGCTCAAGCCCCCTCCATCAAGCGGGCTTTCCAAGTCTGGCGTGGTGAGAACCTGGTACGGGCGGCGATGATTGAGGCCGAGGAAGCCGACTGGGCTGTGGACATCGGCTTCGAGAACATCTCCGACGACATCAATTTCAAGACCGGCACCAACAACGAAGTCTTTACCCTGGTTGCCGATAACATCTGGCACCCGGAACTGCGGAAGTTCGAGGTGCGCCGCGCCTTGGCCTTGGGCGTTGACTGCCAACTGCTGATGGATACCCTCTATGACGGCTTGCAGGAGTGCATCGGCAACATCTCCCAGTGGGGGACGGTCGGCATCAACGAAAGCAACTACGCTGACTATGGCTATGATCCGGAGGAAGCCGTCCGGCTGCTGACCGCCGCCGGCTACTACAGCGACGAGTACGATCCGTCCGCCAACAACCACGATGTGAACCCGGCAATCCGCATCCACACCCGGGCCGCCCGGGTCTATCGCGGCCTGGAAATGTTCGAGTCCGTAGTCGCCGGCTGGCGCGAATTGGGCGTCAACGCTCATGTCATCGTGCTGGAACCCAACCGGGCCCGGGAAGCCCGCCGCTCCGGCTGCGGGAAGTTCGTGGAAACCCAAGATGACGGGACGCAGATCCGCGACAAAGCCTTGGCTTGCGCTGAACAGGAACCCCCGGCCCCCTTCGGCTCCTCCACTCATTTCTACGAAACGGCTACCTCCAACGAAGCACTGGATATGCAGCGTCAGCTGTATCTCCGCAACAGCTGTTTCAATGTCAACAGCCGGGTCTGCAACTTGGCCCCCGGCTTCGATGGGATGACTTGGGAGGACAGCATCAACGACGCCGTTGCCACCCCCTTGGGCCCGGAACGTGTCCGCAAGATGGAGTACTTGGCCCAGGTTATTCACGACCAGCACTGGTTCCTCCCCTTCTTTGTCTCGGTGCAGGTCTATGGCTTGGCGGACAACCTTGAATGGGAACCCCGCTATGACCCCCGCGTCCGGGTGAATACCATGCGCTTTACCCAGTAACCCGGCATTACCGCAACCCCGCGCCCCGGGAGTTTGTAAAACTCCCGGGGCGCCACCGGCAGCTACAACCATTGGGAAAACTTGGCAAACCGGATAAGTCCAAAGCCCCGCCACGGGCGTATGCCAAGTAACTGACAACCGCCGGACTCCGCAGCCGGCTTTAGCAAGGGGACTGCTGTGCGTAACTATATGATTCGGCGTATCGGCCACTCCGTCTTTATCGTGGCCGGCTTGATGGGGCTGCTGTTCCTTGCCATCAATGTGCTGGGCGACCCGGTGGAGTTGATGGTGGACGAGGACGCGTCCCAGGAAACTATCGACGCCCTGCGGGAAAAATTCGGCCTCGACCGGCCCCTGCACATCCGCTTCGCCGACTTTTATTGGGACTTGGCCCGCGGCGACTTCGGCAAGTCCCTCCGCCACCGCATCGACGCCCGGGAAATGATTCTCGACCGTCTGCCCAACACGGCGGTGCTGGCGATGGTCGCCTGGATTATCGGGATGATTGGCATACCTTTAGGGATGTTAGCGGCCCGGCGACCGCGCGGCTTTATCGACCGCATCGTTAACATCCTCTCCTTTGCCGTCATCTCCGTCCCTCAGTTCTGGCTGGCACTGATGCTGATTCTCATCGTTTCAGTGCAGCTGGATCTGCTGCCCACTTCCGGGTTCAAGGGGCTCGGCCCCGCCGGCTGGCAGTTTATGATTCTGCCGGCGATGGCGCTCTCGCCGCTGGTAATGGGCCGCAACGCCCAGATTACCCGCTCGACGATGATTGAGGAAATCGCCAAGCAGTATGTCGCCACCGCCCGCTCCAAGGGCTTGGCGGAAACGGCCATCCTGTACGGCCATGTCCTCAAAAACGCCTCCATCTCCATCGTAACCCTGATGGGCGACGAACTGGCCGGCTTTATGAACGGCTCCACCGTGGTGGAAATCATCTTTGGCTGGCCCGGCATCGGCAAACTGCTGATTGACGGCATCAACGCCCGGGATTTGCCGGTGGTCACTTCCTCGGTCTTTGTCATCGCCCTGATGGTGATGGTCATTAACCTGGTGGTGGACTTGATTTATACCTGGCTGGACCCGCGCATTTCCTACAGTTAGCCGATAATCCCCTCATTCCCGGCGGCCGCCGTGTCCCCCAAAGTAAAAAGCGGCCGGCCGGCGGGCAAGGGGAAACCGGCGGCTAACCCGTACCCATTCTGCCTAGAGGATGCGGCGCAATTATGCAAAACGAAGTTACCACCATCGCCCAGCGGCCGAACCCCATCGTGGCCCTGTGGCAGCAACCGTTGCTTCAGGCGTTCCTGAACGACCCCATTACGCTGATTTCGGCGGTCTTTCTCTTTGTCATCGTTATGGCCGCCGTATTCGCCCCGGTCGCCGCGCCTTATGACCCGCAGAACCAGCAACTGCGCCTGCGGCATCAGGCGCCGCTGACCACCGGCACCGCGACCAGCCGCACCCCCGAAGGCACCGTGGAGCAAGGCCGCTTTTTCCTGCTCGGCACCGACCACTTGGGCCGGGACTACCTCAGCCGCCTGATTTACGGCGGCCGCATCTCCATTTCCGTCGGTCTGCTCGGCGTACTGGTCTCCAGCGTTATCGGCGTCTTTCTCGGCATTACTGCCGGCTACTACCGGGGCATCCTCGACGATGTGATTATGCGGGCGGTGGACATTTTTATGTCCGTTCCCTTATTGCTGCTGGCCCTGATGGTGTTGTTCATCCTGGGGCCGAGTTTTACCAACATTATCATCGTCTTTGCCGTGGCCCGTTGGATGCTGTTCTGCCGGGTCAGCCGAGGCGTCGTGCTTTCCCTGCGGGAACAGGCTTTCGTGGACGCCGCCCGGGCCATTGGCGCCAGTGACGGCCGCATTATCGGCCGCCACATCCTGCCCAATCTGATTACGCCGCTGCTGACCCTGGCCGCCTTGGAAGTGCCGCGCAACATCCTGACCGAATCCACCCTCAGCTTCCTCGGCTTCGGCATCCAGCCCCCGGAATCCTCTTGGGGTCTGATGCTCTCCCAAGGCCGGGACTATATCGTCACCGCTTGGTGGGTAGTCGTAGTGCCGGGGACGGCGATTTTCCTGACGGCGTTGTCTTTCAACCTCTTTGGCGTCTGGATGCGGGCGGTCAGCGACCCCTTGCAGCGGTGGCGCTGGCTCAAAGCCACCAAAGAGGCTAAAGAAGCCGGCGTAGGCTGATTACCCGCGCCGTAAAAGGCTTGCCCCGCCTACCGACAACCGCTGTCGATAGGCCGGGCAATGCAGCCATCCCAAAAGCCCCATACCTTAACGGCGGGAGGCCGCGCGATGGAAAGGGTATCCATTCAAGAGGCGTCCCGCCGATTACGGATTTCCACGGCCAGCGTCCGGGAGTGCATCCGCGGCGGCGAACTGAACGCCATTCGGGAACCCGGCGCCAACGGCCGCCCCGGCGGTTGGCTGGTCGAACTGCCGGCAGCCGGCTGGGTCAGCGCCGCCACTGCCGCCGAACTGAACCGGGACTTTTCCCCCTGGTGGTGGGCTAACCCGGAGCATAGCGGCGAAATCCACTATGTCGAATCCTTGGCCGCCTCCTCCTGGGAGGAAACGGTGCCCAAATTCCTCTGCGGTTACGAAAGCGATAACATCTGGGCCGCCCCGGAGCTGTCGGAACTTTCCCTCTGCCTGGAATGTCAAATGCGGGCTATCGAACGCGGCCTGCCCCACGCCAACCCGTAGGCGGGGTTTTACCGCCCCCGTAGAGTTACCGGCGCGGCAAAATCCCGTGTCCGTCAGTAGCCCGTGGCTGGTGTGCATTGGTATATAATCCCCCCTACACGAATTACAAAGGGGGCTGTTGATGACGCAAACCGCAGTGGAAGTAATGCAGTATGAGCTGCTGATTGACGGGGAGTGGCGGGCGGCGGATAGCGGGGATTATTTCGCGGTGGAGAACCCGGCTACCGGTTACACCGTGGCGCGGATGGCTAATGCCGGGCCGGCGGATGTGGCGGCGGCCGTGGCCGCGGCCGAACGGGCCTTTAAGCACGGCCCCTGGGCCACTATGCCTGACGCCGAGCGGGGCAAAATCCTGTGGCGGATGGCGGATTTGGTCGAGGAGCGGCGGATGGAATTGGGCCGGCTGGAGTCGATTTCCAACGGGCGGCCCATTTCGGAAACTTCGTCGCAAATGCTGGTGGTCGCCAGTTACTTCCGCTACTTTGCCGGGTTCTGCGACAAGATTCAGGGTTCGACGGTGCCGACGGACCGGGGACACTTTAACTATACGGTGCGGGTGCCGCTGGGCGTGGTCGGTCAACTTACCCCCTGGAATCATCCCTTGATGATTGCGGCCAAGAAACTGGCGCCGGCATTGGCCGCCGGCTGCACGGTGGTGTTGAAACCGTCGGAATGGGCGCCGCTGACCCCTACCGAAATCGGCAACATTGCTATGGAAGCGGGCTTGCCGCCGGGGGTATTGAACATCGTCAACGGTTTTGGGCCGACGGCGGGCAAAGCGTTGGCGGGAGACCCGCGCCTGGGCAAACTGGATTTGACCGGCGGCACCGAAACCGGCAAGGCGGTGGCGCAGGTAGCCGGCAGCAACTTGACGCCGCTGCAAGCCGAACTAGGCGGCAAAGCCCCGGTCATCGTCTTTCCTGACGCCAATTTGGAGGATGCCGTCAACGGCTGCGCTTTTGCCTCTTTCGTGGCCTCGGGGCAGACCTGTATTCAGGGTTCCCGGGCCGTAGTGCATCGCTCGATTTATGACCAGTTCGTAGCCGGGCTGGCGGCAAAGGCGGCGACCATACGCATCGGCGACCCGACGGATTTTGAGACGCAGATGGGGCCGGTAGTGTCGAAGCCGGCTTATGAGCGCATAATGGGCTATATCAAAATCGCCCAAGAGGAAGGGGCTGGCGTGGCTGCCGGCGGCCGCCATCCGGCCGGCGCACAATACGCCAACGGTTACTTTATTCAGCCCACGGTCTTGTCGGAAGTGCGGCCGGAGATGACGGTGGCGCAAGAGGAAATCTTTGGCCCGGTGGTGGCGGTAATCCCCTTTGACACCGAGGATGAGGCCATAGCCATTGCCAACGACATTCCCTACGGCTTGGGCTGCTCCATCTGGACGCGGGATGTGGCCCGGGCGCACCGGGTCGCGCGGGAAGTGGTAGCCGGGATAATCTGGATTAACGACCATCACCGCCTGCACCCGGCAACACCGTGGGGCGGGTTCAAGGACAGCGGCTACGGGCGGGAAGGGAGTTTCGACTTCATCCACGAATACACCGCGCCCAAGTATGTGTGCGTGCGGGTCGAGCCGCAGGGCTTTGACTGGTACGCGGCTACCGGGCCGGGGCAGCGGCTGAATTAGCGGGCCTTGGCGGGGCGATGGTCGGCAAAGGTCGTGACCGCCACCTTTCATCCGGCAATAGTTTTCCCTTTCCCCCGGCTATATAGCCTGCCAGTAGCAGTGCCTGCTCCCGGGACAGCCCCGATTGCGCCTACCGGATAATTGCCGGTTAGAACCGCCATCCCCGTTGGTACGGTTGGATAGGGTTTTCCTTATTGGCCGGTTTTAGGGTAAAATAGGGCGGGCGGTTGGCGGCGAACCGGAACCGGAGTTTATCAGCAGCAAAGGCCGGCGGGAGGACGGAATGGCGGAACTACACAGCTTGGGCGTCAGTGATGCGGCCGATTTGATGCGGCGGGGGGAACTGTCGCCGGTAGATTACACGGCGGCGTTGCTGGAACGGATTGACGCTTACGAACCGGACTTGCAGGCGTGGGTAACCGTGGACCGGGAGGGGGCTATGGCCGCCGCCCGCCAGCGGGAGCAGGAATTGGCGGCCGGGCAGACGCCGGGTATCCTTTATGGCGTACCGCTGGGGTTGAAGGATATTTTTTACACGGCGGGGCTGCGGACTACGGCCTGCTCCCGGATTTACGCCGACTTTGTGCCGGAATATGACGCGACTTGCGTTGCCCGGTTGAAAGCGGCCGGGGCGGTCATTCTGGGCAAGGCGGTAACTACGGAATTCGCCACCTCCGACCCGTCGCCCACGCGGAATCCCTGGAACTTTGAGCATACCCCGGGCGGGTCGAGCAGCGGGTCATCGGTAGCGGTAGCGGTCGGAATGTGTCCCGGGGCCTTGGGGTCGCAGACCGGCGGCTCCACTTGCCGGCCGGCGGCCTATAACGGCATTGTGGGACTGAAACCCACTTACGGACGCATCAGCTGCCACGGAGTAGTGCCGGTAAGCTGGTCCCTGGATACGGTGGGCATTCTGACGCGGCGGGTCAATGACGCGGCTTTGTTGCTACAAGCAATGGCGGGGTATGATGAACAAGACCCGGGTTCGGCAAGGGGGCCGGTGCCGGATTATTCAGGGGAAATGAACCGGTTTGCCGGGCCGCCGCGCTTGGGGTTGCTGAACAAAGGGTACTTTTTTGAGCGGGCAACGGCCGAGGTACGGCGGCATACTGAAGCGGCGGCGGAGCGGTTGGCGCAGGCTGGAGCGGTGATTGAGGAGTTGGAACTGCCCGCCAGTTTCGCTACGGCGTTGGGCGACCAGCGGGTGGTGATGAATGTCGAGTGCGCGGCCTTTCATCAGGATTGGTTTCGCGAGCGGGCGGCGGAATATGGGCCGCGGCTACGGGGAAACATCGAGCAGGGGCTGGCAGTATCCGGGGTAAGTTATGGGCAAGCGCAGCAGCGGCGGCGGCAGTTGCGGCCGGATCTGACCGCCTTGGCGCAAGGAGTGGATGGGCTGCTGACGCCGGCAACGCCCGCTCCGGCGCCGCGGGACTTGAACACTACCGGAGATGCGGCATTTCAAGCGCCGTGGACTTCGGCGGGGCTGCCGACCATTGTAGTGCCATCCGGATTGGCGGCGGACGGGCTGCCCTTGGGCATCCAATTAGCGGCCGAACCTTTTGCCGAGGGGCGGCTGCTGGGCGTGGCCGCTTGGTGCGCGGCGGCGCTGGGCGTGGAGCTGCGGCCCGGGGGATTTTGGGGTTAAGACGCAAGGGAGTTGGAGAATGACGGAACGGTTTCTGCCCGGCGTGCCGGGCGATGAAATTATGGAGCTGCTTAAAAAGGCTCCGGGCAATGAACACGAAAGGCTGGACAGCCCCCGGTCCTCGGCGGCCTTGGCGGTGAATGTGTTCGGTTACTTCCTGAGCCGCCCCAAGGAATTGCCGGAATTGCCGGGCTGCGGCGATGCCCGTTGGCCGGCGGAGTACCTGACGGTGGAAAAGGAGTTGCGGTTGCCCTTAAAGGGGCGGTGGCATCCCCATCCCGATGTGGTGGTAGCGACGCCGACGACCCTGATCGGCATCGAGTCCAAGCGGTTTGAGCCGTTCGACGGAAAGGGGAATAAGGTCCAAAAATTGGCCGATTCCTACTGGAGCAAAGAGGCAGAGCTGTGGGGAAAACAGATGCGGGGCTATGCGCGGGTGCGGGACCAGCTGCGGGACCACCGGGGCCGTATCTACTCCCTGAATGCGGCGCAGCTGTTCAAGCACGCTTTGGGATTGCGGGCGGCAGTGCAGAACGGCGGAGCCTATCCCGGGCTGCGGCCAATCCTCTTTTACATCTACGCCGAACCGGAGCGTTGGCCGGAGGGCGGCGAAAAAATTGCGGCGGCGGCCTTGGCCCGGCACCGAGAGGAGATCGACGCCTTTGCCAAAGAAGTAGCAAACGACGAGGTAAAATTCGTATCCTGTTCCTACCGGGAACTGCTGGAGGAATGGGTCGGCCAAGGGACGGCGGCCGTAAGCCGCCACGCCGCCCAAGCGTTAGTGCGGTTTGCGCCGTAAGCCGGGGTTAAACTTCAGTTTCCAGCAGCACCTTGCGGTCGGCCAAGGGAATATCGGCGCGTATGTCTGAGGGTAGTTTGTCATAAGTGTCGACAAGATTCTTGATGAGTTCCTCGGAACCCCACAAGCGTATCTGAAAGAAAGACCGCTCGTTTTCGCGGCGTACCGCGCGGGTAAATTCGCTGAGGCTGACCAGCAAACCGTGGTTGGCGCTGAAACTGGTAATGTTGCCCTGGAGCCGGTCGTAGTCAGGCAAATCCACCGGAGAGCTGCCGGATTTTACCTGGACGCATAACCGGGGTTCGGCAAAGCCCATTTCCCCTTTGCCGGCGACGATGTCAATACCCCCATCAGCGCCGCGCCGGGTTTGCAAGGTAGTGTAGCCTTGGGCTTTGAGAATCTCCTCGACCAGATACTCCAAACGGTGACCGGTGAATTTCTGACGGATGCGCTCGACGATTTGGTCGGAGATAGCCTCCGGCAGGTCGAAAGCACTGGGTTCATCCTCAGCAATATCGGGCGGGGGAGTTGATACGGCGGGCGGTAGCTCGCCAAGATGCTGGCGGACCACCGCGTCAATACGCTCTTGGCAGTTGGTGCGATTGACCTGGAAAACGGTCAGCTTTCCGCCGAAGCTATACAGCAAATCCTGGTCAAAGCTGATGCGGGGGATGTCCACCGCCGCCCATTCTACCGGCCGGATATGGGGATAGGACCAATCGGGTTCATAGCGGTACGGCCCGGTTATGCGGCCAACGGCAACTACCTTGTATTGCTTACGCGGCAATACCACCGTCTCCCCTACTTGCACCTCGTGGGCAAACCGCCACAGTTGCCCGGCCGCATGAGGGCCGCGGGCGTACTCGCGCAGAGCCTCCCGGCTGGGAAACTCGGTTACGCCTTTCGGCAACTCAAAATCAATGCCGGCAACGCTATTGTCAATAGCGAATTCCTCAAACTCACCCTGCCGGCCAGCCCGTACTACCCAAACTGCCATGTTGATACCTCTCCTCTCCAGTGTTTAGCCAGTATAGCAAGATGGCAAAGGGATGGCAAACGGAACCCACCTGCGAAAAGAAAGTCCGCGTCCGCCACCGCTAACCCTGGCAACCCCAAAGGGGCGGCATCCATCCCCAAACTCAAAGTTTTGAGAGGGCGCGGGGGAACTTTATGTGACAGTTCCTCCGCCGTAACCCGTCTCCACCAATTTTCCGCATTCCCGAAAATTCATCCAAATTACCCCTTGACAAATTCCCAAACCATCCCCATAATAAAAAGCGTCAAGGTTGACCTGACCCCGGGACGCCGGGTTCTTACGCTAAGCTTACCGTAAAACTTAATAGCTCCTCACAGCGCGCTGTGGGCCCCGGCCGGCCCTAAACCCGCCGCCGGACGCCTCAATACTCCTCCCCCGGGGAAACGGACTAAGGCCCCGTAATCCCCAACCGGAGCAGCGGCCAACGGCAAATCCCACCCGCCGCACCAACCGCGCCCCATCCCAAAGGAGTCGGAGCAACCCAGGTTGACTGGAGAACGGTCAACCGCGGTCGCAACACCGGGCCAACCCGCCGGCATGGCAACCATACCAACCGGCGCCAGTAGCCAACTCAAGGTCAAGCAACCGTAATCGGCAATCTGGCCGGGCAAAGCCGGCATGATGTAGCCAGCTGACCAACCGGTGTTTGGCAACCCACATGGCCAGACCTGCCAACCCTTCTCCCGACAAGGCGGAAACCGCGGCCGCGGTTTCCGCCAAAACCGGTATCCCCCACCCCATATCCCCCCTAGCCAATCCCCCGCCGGTTAGTTACAATTTTAACTAATCTTTAATCAAGGGGGCGGCGCCGTTATGAGCAAACCGAAAGTTTTCATCACCCGCCGGATTACTCCGGAGTCCCTGGACTTGATTGCCGCCGCCGCCACTATGGAAGTGTGGCCCGACGACGCCCCGCCCGCCCCGGCAATCCTGCGGGCCAAGGCCGCCGCCGTGGACGGCTTGCTCACCAACATTATGGACCGGGTGGACGCCCCCCTGCTGGACGCCGCGCCCCGGCTGAAAGTCCTCAGTCAGGTTGCCGTGGGCTTGGACAATGTGGATGTGGCGGCGGCGACCCGGCGCGGCCTGCCGGTCGGCTACACCCCCGGCGTTCTGGCCAAAGCCACCGCCGATTTGGCCTTTGCCCTCTTGCTGGCCGCCGCCCGGCGCGTCGGCGAAAGCGAGCGTTGGGTGCGGGCCGGCCAGTGGACTTTGGCATTTCATCCCCTGCGCTGGCTGGGCGTCGATGTTCACGACCGCACCTTGGGCATCATCGGCTTGGGGCAGATTGGCTTGGAAATGGCCAAGCGCGGCCGGGGGTTTGACCTGCAAATCCTCTACCATTCCCGCACCCGCCGCCCGGAACTGGAAACCCGCTACGGCTTGACTTGGGCCTCCCGGGACGACCTGCTTTCCCAATCCGACTTTGTCTCCTTGCACCTGCCTTTGACCCCGGAAACCCGCCACTACATCGGCGCGGCGGAACTGGCCTTGATGAAACCCACCGCCGTACTGGTCAACGCCGCCCGCGGCCCGGTAGTCGATTCCGCCGCCCTCTACGCCGCCCTGCAATCGGGACGCCTTTACGCCGCCGGCCTCGATGTTACCGACCCGGAACCCATCCCTCCCGATGACCCTTTGCTGACCTTGGAGAATGTGGTCATCGCCCCCCATATCGGCAGCGCATCGGCGGACTCCCGGGGCGCAATGTGCCTATTGGCTGCCCGCAATCTCATCGCCGGTCTGGAGGGCCGCCCCTTGGAACAGTGCGCCAACCCGGAAGTGTACCGCCATCGGGAAAAGTAGCCCGCGGCCGGGCTGACGCCCCATCCTGAACTGAACTGCAAGGAGCCAACAATGCGGAAACGCAACCTGCTGCTAATCGCCGGCGGCATCATCCTGATACCGGTTTTGGGCTTGGCTTGGTGGCTGCTGTCTCCCCTGTTCCTCAACCAAACCGTGGCCGAGGATTTCCCCCGGGCCGCCAACGCCGTAATCCCGCCCGATAAGACTATGGCCCAAGTCGAGGCGGAAATGCGGGCTATGGAAACCGCCGACCAGCCGGTCACGCCGGAGGCAATGCCGGCGGCCGCCGGCCCCATCGCCATTGCCGCCGGCAACTTCCGGGACGCCGATTCCTTTCATCGCGGCCGCGGCACCGCTACCATCTACCGCAACGCCGACGGCTCCCATATCCTGCGCTTCGAGGATTTCCGCGTAACCAACGGCCCGGATTTGCGCGTGCTGTTGGCGCAAGCCCCCGACCCGCAAAGCCGTCAGGAACTGCACGCCGCCGACTATGTCCACCTGGCGCCGCTCAAGGGCAATATCGGCAGCCAGAACTATCCCATACCTGCGGAAGTTGCCCCGGCGGCGCAAGGCGGCAGCGTCATCATCTACTGCCAGCCCTTTCAAGTAATTTTCAGCGTCGCCCCGTTGGCGCCGGTGAACTAATGGCGGCGGGGCGGCCGCCATTAGCGGGAAAGGGGCGGCCTTACCGCTCTATCGCCAACTCGACCGCCCACAGCTGCCCTTGACCGGGAATATACTGCCCCGTCCTGATTTCGGCGATGGGGTAGTCGGGTAGGGAAATCGTAGCCAGACATTTGCCGTCAAACCGCCCGCCTTGCCTAGCCAGGGGAAAGTCCCGGTTGGCAAAGCCGTGCGCCCGCCGCTCCGGCGGCAGGTCGGCGGCGTCCACCGGCACGATGTGCAGGAAAAACCGGGCGTCCATATCCGCCGCCGCGCAGGATTCCCGCCGGTAAATCAGCTTGTTACCTTGGCGATACAGGTCAAAAAAGCTCCGGGCGGCGGGTTCAGTGTCGGACACGGCGGCATCAGCCGCCCGCAAATCCGGCGGGTTAGCCTCCGGGTAGAAGACGCCCTCCCATTGGTCGGCTTGCCCGGTATGTATTTCGGCGATGGGGTAGTTGGGCAAGGGAACGACCGCGAAACACTGTCCCCCGGGCCAGCCGCCATAGCGGGACAAGAAAAAATCCTGATTGGCAAACCCGTACTCCCGCCGCTCCGGCGGCAACGCCGCCGGCTCCACCGGGTAAATATGCAGCTGAAACCGGGTCTGGTAATCCCGCCGGGAACAGTCCTCTTTATAGTAAATCAGACGCTGCTTCCCCCCGTCCCCGGACTCCAGAAAAACCTCGAAGTCGCCGCGGAGGGAGATTTGCCGGGAGTTATCCCGCAGCGCCGCCACAATGTCCCCCAAGCCCGGGCCGGCAAAGCTGTGCCACTCCTCCCATTCAGCGTATTTTTCCTTCCCGGAATAGCCCTGCCCCACAATGATCTGGGCGATGGGGTAGTCGGGCAGACGAATTACTGCTAGACAGCGGCCATCCAAGCCCACCCCCAGATTGTAAAACTCTTGGTAGTCCCCAGCAGCGGGCAAACGCCCGGGGGGCTGGTTCCGGCCGGCGGGATAAACCCTCACGCCTAACTGCTTAGCCCGCTCCCCCGGCTGGCAGTTCTCCCGGATGAAAGTCAGGGTTTGCTCCTGGAAATGGACATCGTAGGGCGCGCGGATAATCGGCGGCGTAGTCCGGGCCTGGTCATAAAGCTCCCGGTACGCCGCCACCGCCGCCGGAGTCATCCGCGCGCCGTCCAGAGCCGCCAGGTTGACGACCGTATTGTTGTAAATGCGCTGGTGGATATAGTCCGAGTTAAAGGCCAAGTCCGGCCGGTGCGGGTAGCTCAGTCCATACAGCCGTTCAACCAGGGCGAAGTCCGGTTCCCGGCTCGTCGCGTTGAACTCCAGACGCCGCAGCTCCCCGGGCGGCAGAATGGCCTCCGCCGGCAGTACGCCCCGGGCCCGGGTATGCGCCCACACATTCAAAGTTTCCCCAGGGTAGCGTTCCAGCAGGGCTTTCAGCGCGTCTTGCGCCTCAAAGTTCCAGAACCCCATCTGATACCGGGTTTTCAGACGCTCCGGGGTGGTGCGATCCACCAGAAAGTTGAAGTAAATATATTGCAGGGGATGCAGCTGGATTATTTGCAGGACAATCAGCCCCAAACCCGCGCCGGCTAACCCATACAGCGCGACCCGCCAGCGGCGCTGCCGCCCGCGGAAAGCCCCGGCCAGCCAATGTACGCCCCATACCGCCAGCAGAGCAAACGGGACATACAAGTAATAGAGATGATGCCAGTCGTCGTAGGTATCGGTGCCCAGGATAATCACGGCCAGCGCCGGCAGGACGCAACAAGCCAGCAGCAAGGCGCCAAAACGCAGCCGGGTGTTGCCGAAAAACGCCCCGGGCCGGGCCGGGCCGCGCCCCATTACCGCCGCCATTCCAATAAGCCCCAGCAGCAAAACTAAAGGCGGCGTGGTGATGCTGAACCAGGTGGGCAGGTAATCCGGCGGCAGCTCCGTGGAATAAATCCATTCCCCCCGGAAAAGCAACGGCTGAATACCCAGATAGTCGGTGGTCAGCCGGAAACTGGTGACAAAGTAATCAACCGGATTGGTCCAAAGCCAGGGCGACAGCGCGTACAAGGTTGCCGCAGCCAGCAGCGTGAACAGTCCAGCAGTCCCCAAGATGTGCCGCCGCCGCGACCGGTCCACCGCGTAAAACCAGTCCAGTCCCCGCAACGCCCACACCCCCGGCAGCAGGATAATCCCCATAATCCGCAGGTCAGTCAAGACCCCGACCGCCACGCCCAGCAGCACAAAAGCCCCAACCGTATCCCGCCGCCAGGCCCGCTCCAGCAGGTAGAGGGCAATGCTGAACATACTGAGAAAGGGCAAATCCTTGGAGTTAAAGTAGGAATGGGCGTAAATCCGCGGATGCAGCACATAGAGCAGCAAGGCTAACAATGCCAGCAGCCGGCTGTTGAACAGCCGCCAGGTCAGCAGATAGCAGCAGAAGCCGCCGGCGATAAAGAACAAGTGCGTCAGGAATAACCGGAGCCGATGTATGTCATAGTAATCCTTTAACCCCAAGGCCCGCTCCGCCAGCAGCAGGGGCAGCTCAAAGGAAATGCCATAGACCTGATGAATGTGTGCCTTTACTTTGTAAAGGTCGCCGTGGCCCAGGATGTAGTCCAATCGGGTAGCAGCAATTCCCCGCTGCCCGCGCTCATCCCCGTCAAGGCCATAGTCTCCGGCCAAGGCCACGCCGACCAGCAGAAACAGCGCGCAGACAACCAGCGCGCCGTGGGCCGTCAGGAAATTGGCCGCCCGCCGCAAACCGGAATGGCGCCGGGATGGGGACATCAGGGGAATGCGTTCCAGCATAGGCCGGATTATAGCATATAGCCGCCGCCATTAGCCGGAAAGGGGCGGCCTTACCGATCTATCGCCAACTCGACCGCCCACAGCTGCCCTTGCCCGGGAATATACTGCCCGGTCCGTATCTGAGCAATGGGGTAGTCGGGCAAGGAAACTGTAGCCAGGCATTTCCCGTCAAACCGCCCGCCCTGCCGGGCCAAGGGAAAATCCCGGTTGGCAAAGCCATGCTCCCGCCGTTCCGGCAGCAGGTCGGCGGCGTCCACCGGGACGATGTGCAGGAAAAACCGGGCGACCGCGTCTCCCTCCGTGCAGGATTCCCTCCGGTAAATCAGTTCCTTGCCCCGGAGATACAGGTCAAAAAAGCTCCGGGCATCCGGTTCGACACCGAACAAACCGGCATCAGCCGCCCGTAAATCCGGCGGGTCGGCGGCCGGGTAGAGGATGCCCTCCCAAAGGTCGGCTTGCCCGGTATGTATTTCCGCGATGGGATAGTCCGGCAAGGGAACGATGGCGAAACACTCTCCCCCGGGCCAGCCGCCGTAGTGGGACAAGAGAAAATCCTGATTGGCAAAGCCGTGCGCCCGCCGCTTCGGCGGCAGCGCCGCCGGCTCCACCGGGTAAATA
Source organism: Dehalococcoidia bacterium (assembly GCA_965243185.1). Lineage (GTDB taxonomy): Bacteria > Chloroflexota > Dehalococcoidia > Lucifugimonadales > UBA3495 > CBDBCU01. The sequence continues at coordinate 601,356 of OZ251531.1, forward strand.
TGCAGCTGAAACCGGGTCTGGTAGTCCTGCCGGGAACAGTCCCCTTTATAGTAAATCAGACGCTGCTTCCCCCCGTCCCCGGACTCCAGAAAAACCTCAAAATCGCTGCGAAGGGCGGTTTGTTGAGAGTTATCCCGCAGCGCCACCACAATCTCCCCCAAGTCCGGGCCGGCAAAGCTGTGCCACTCCTCCCAAAGGGCGTATTTTTCCTTGCCGGAATAGCCCTGCCCCACGATGATCTGGGCGATGGGATAGTCCGGCAGACGAATTACGGCCAGACAGCGGCCATCCAGGCCCACCCCCAGATTGTAAAACTCCGCGTAATCGCCGGCAGCCGGCAAGTGCCCGGTGGGCTGGTTCCGGCCGGCGGGATAAACCTTTACGCCCAAGCGGCCTTTCCGGTCGCCCGGCTGACAGTTCTCCCGAATGAAAGTCAGGGTTTGGTTCTGGAAATGGATGTCATAAGGCGCGCGGATAATCGGCGGCCTGGTCCTGGCCTGGTCGTAAAGCTCCCGGTACGCCGCCAGCGCTGCTGGGGTCATCCGCGCGCCATCCAGGGCCGCCAGGTTGACGATAGCATTGTTATAAATGCGCTGGTGGATATAGTCCGAGTTAAAGGCCAAGTCCGGCCGGTGGGGGTAACTCAGTCCATACAGCCGTTCAACCAGGGCAAAGTCCGGATCCCGGGTCGTCGCGTTGAACTCCAAACGCCGCAGCTCCCCGGCCGGCAGAATGGCCTCCGCCGGCAGTACGCCCCGGGCCCGGGTATGCGCCCACACATTCAAGGTTTCCCCGGGGTAGCGTTCCAGCAGAGCTTTCAGCGCATCTTGCGCCTCCAAGTTCCAAAGCCCCATCTGATACCGGGTTTTCAGATACTCCGGGGTACTTCGATCCACCAGAAAGTTGAAGTAAATATATTGCAGGGGATGCAGCTGCACTATTTGCAGGGCAATCAACCCCAAGCCGGCGCCGGCTAACCCGTACAGCGCGACCCGCCCGCGCCGCCGACCGCGAAAAGCCCCGGCCAGCCAATGCACACCCCACGCCGCCAGTAGCGCGAACGGAACATACAGGTAATAGAGATGCCGCCAGTCGTTGTAGGCATCGGCCCCCAGGATAATCACCGCCAGCGCCGTCAGGACAAAACAAGCCAGCAGCAGGGCGCCAAAACGCAGCCGGGTGTTGCCGAAAAACGCCCCGGGACGCGCCACGCCGCGCCCCACTACTGCCGCCATTCCGCTAAACCCCAGCAGCAAAACTAAAGGCGGCGTAGTGATGCTGAACCAGGTAGGCAGATAATCCGGCGGCAAGTCCGTGGAATAAATCAATTCCCCCCGGAAAAGCAGCGGCTGAATACCCAGATAGTCGGTGGTCAGCCGGAAACTGGTGATAAAGTAGTCGCCAGGATTGATCCAAAGCCAAGGCGACAGCGCATACAGGGTCGCTGCAGCCAGTAGCGTGAACAGCCCGGCAGTCACCAGAATGCGCCGGCGTTCCGACCGGCCCACCGCGTAAATCCAGTCCAGTCCCCGCAGCGCCCACACCCCCGGCAGCAGCATAATTCCCATAATCCGCAGGTCAGTCAGTATCCCTACCGCCACGCCCAGCAGCGCAAAGGCCCCCACCGTATCCCGCCGCAAAGCCCGCTCCAGCAGGTAAAGGGCAATGCTGAACATACTGAGAAAAGGCAAATCCTTGGAATTAAAGTAGGAATGAGCGTAAATCCGCGGATGCAGCACATAGAGCAGCAGAGCCAGTAATGCCAGCAGCCGGTTGTTGAACAGCCGCCAAGTCAGCAGATAGCAGCAGAAGCCGCCGGCGATAAAGAACAAGTGGGTCAGGAATAATCGGAGCCGATGTATGTCATAGTAATCCTCCAACCCCAAGGCCCGCTCCGCCAGCAGCAGGGGCAGCTGAAAGGAAATGCCATAGACCTCATGGGGAATGTAGGGCTTTAATACCGGTATTTTGTCAAAAGTAAGGTCGCCGTGGCCCAGGATGTAGTCCCAATGGGTAGCAGCAAGTCCCCGTTGCCCGGTCTCATCCCGGTCAAGGCCGTAGTCTCCGGCCAGGGCCACGCCGACCAGCAGAAACAAGGCGCAGACAACCAGCGCGCCGTGGGCCGTCAGGAAATTGGCCGCCCGCCGCAAACCGGAATGGCGCCGGGATGGGGACATCAGGGGAATGCGTTCCAGCATAGGCCGGATTATAGCATATAGCCGGTTCCGTTCGATGGTGGCGTACTGCGACTTTACTGCCTATTGAGCTGTACGAATTTTCCGTACAGTTGAAAATGCGGTACGCCCCATCGCACGGAACCGAACTAACCGGGTGGCCCGCCGCCATTAGCCGGAAAGGGGCGGCCTTACCGCCCCACTGCCAACTCGACCGCCCACAGTTGCCCTTGCCCGGGAATATACTGGCCGGTCCGTATCTCGGCAATGGGGTACTCGGGCAAAGAAACTGTGGCCAGGCATTTGCCGTCAAACCGCCCGCCCTGCCGGGCCAAGGGAAAGTCCCGGTTGGCAAAGCCGTGGGGCCTCCGCTCCGGCGGCAGGTCGGCGGCATCCACCGGGATGATGTGCAGGAAAAACCGGGCGGTCGCATCGGCCGCCACGCAGGATTCCCGCCGGTAAATCAGCTTGTTACCTTGGCGATACAGGTCAAAAAAGCTCCGGGCGTCCGGTTCGACGCCGGACAAACCGGCATCAGCCGCCCGCAAATCCGGCGGGTCAGCTTCCGGGTAGAGGACGCCTTCCCAAAGGTCGGCTTGCCCGGTATGTATTTCGGCGATGGGGTAGTCCGGCAAAGGAACGACGGCGAAACACTCTCCCCCGGGCCAGCCGCCGTAGTGGGACAAGAGAAAATCCCGATTGGCAAAGCCGTACTCCCGCCGCTCCGGCAGCAGCGCCGCCGGCTCCACCGGGTAAATATGCAGCTGAAACCGGGTCTGGTAATCCTGCCGGGAACAGTCCCCTTTATAGTAAATCAGCCGTTGGTCGCCATTGTCCCCGGACTCCAGAAAAATCTCAAAATCGCCGCGGCGGGCGGTTTGTTGAGAGTTATCCCGCAGCGCCGCCACAATCTCCCCCAAGTCCGGGCCGGCAAAGCTGTGCCACTCCTCCCATTCAGCGTATTTTTCCTTGCCGGAATAGCCTTGCCCCACGATGACCTGGGCGATGGGATAGTCCGGTAGCCGAATTACGGCCAGGCAGCGGCCATCCAGTCCCACCCCCAGATTGTAAAACTCTTGGTAGTCCCCAGCAGCGGGCCGCCAAGCATTCGGCAATCCTCCGGAGGGCTGGTTCCGGCCGGCGGGATAAACCTTTACGCCCAAGCGGCCTTTCCGGTCGCCCGGCTGGCAGTTCTCCCGGATGAAAGTCAGGGTTTGCTCCTGGAAATGGACATCGTAGGGCGCGCGGATGATGGGCGGCGTAGTCTGGGCTCGGTCATAAAGCTCCCGGTACGCCGCCAGCGCTGCCGGAGTCATCCGCGCGCCATCCAAGGCCGCCAGGTTGACGACCGTATTGTTATAAATGCGCTGGTGGCTATAGTCCGAGTTGAAAGCCAGATCCGGCCGGTGCGGGTAACTCAGTCCATACAGCCGTTCAACCAGGGCAAAGTCCGGATCCCGGGTCGTCGCGTTGAACTCCAGACGCCGCAGCTCCCCGGGCGGCAGAATGGCCTCCGCCGGCAGCACACCCCGGGCCCGGGTATGCGCCCACACATTCAAGGTTTCCCCGGGATAGCGTTCCAGCAGAACTTTCAGCGCGTCTTGCGCCTCCAAGTTCCAAAGCCCCATCTGATACCGGGCTTTCAGATGCTCCGGGGTGGTGCGATCCACCAGAAAGTTGAAGTAAATATATTGCAGGGGATGCAGCTGCACTATTTGCAGGGCAATCAGCCCCAAGCCCGCGCCGGCCAACCCATACAGCGCGACCCGCCAGCGCCGCCGCCCGCGGAAAGCCCCGGCCAGCCAATGGGCCCCAAAAGCCGCCAGCAGCGCGAAAGGGACATACAGGTAATAGAGATGTCGCCAGTCGTTATAGGTATTTGCGCCGAGGATAATCACCACCAACGCCGGCAGGACGAAACAAGCCAGCAGCAGGGCGCCAAAACGCAGCCGGGTGTTGCTGAAAAACGCCCCGGGATGGGCCACACCGCGCCCCGCTACCACGCCGCTTCCGACCACTCCCAGCAGCAAAACCAGCGGCGGCGTGGTGATGCTGAACCAAGTGGGCAGGTAATCCGGCGGCAGCTCCGTGGAATAAATCCATTCCCCCCGGAAAAGCGTCGTCATAATATCCAGATAGTCGGTGGTCAGCCGGAAACTGGTGACAAAGTAATCAACCGGATTGGTCCAAAGCCAAGGCGACAGCGCGTACAGGGTCGCCGCAAAAATCAGCGTGAACAGCCCGGCCATCCCCAGAATGCGCCGGCGTTCCGACCGGCCCACCGCGTAAATCCAGTCCAGTCCCCGCAGCGCCCACACCCCCGGCAGCAGCATAATCCCCATAACCCGCAGGTCGGTCAATACCCCTACGGCTACGCCCAGCAAAGCAAAAGCGCCGACCGTATCCCGCCGCAAAGCCCGCTCCAGCAAGTAGAGGGCAATGCTGAACATACTCAGAAAGGGCAAATCCTTGGAATTAAAATAGGAATGGGCGTAAATCCGCGGATGCAGCACATAGAGAAGCAAGGCTAACAATGCCAGCAGCCGGTTGTTGAACAGCCGCCAAGTCAGCAGATAGCAGCAGAAGCCGCCGGCGATAAAGAACAAGTGCGTCAGAACTAAACGGAGCCGGTGGACATCATAGTAATCCTCCAACCCCGAAGCCCGCTCCGCCAGCAACAGGGGCAACTGAAAGGAAATGCCATATGCTAGATGCCATGGCTTCAGCGCCTGTATTTTGTCAAAAGTAAGGTCGCCGTGGCCCAGGATATAGTCCCATTGGACAACAGTAATTCCCCGCTGCCAGTGCTCATCCGCGCTGATGCCGTAGTCTCCGGCCAGGGCCACGCCGACCAGCAGAAACAGCGCGCATACAACCAGCGCGCTGTGGGCCGTCAGGAAATTGGCCGCCCACTGCAAACCGGAAAGGAGTCGGGATGGGGGCATCCGGGAAATGCGTTCCAGCATAGGCCGGATTATAGCATATAGCCGGTTCCGTTCGATGGTGGCGCCCTGCGACTTTACTGCCTATTGAACTGTACGAATTTTCCGTACAGGTCAAAATGCCGTACGCCCCATCGCACGGAACCCGAACTAACCATGTCGTCCCGCCCGCCGGCAAGCCGCCATTAGCGGGAAAGGGGCGGACTTACCGCCCCACCGCCAACTCGACTGCCCACAGCTGCCCTTGCCCGGGAATATACTGCCCGGTCCGTATTTCGGCAATGGGGTAGTCGGGCAGGGAAACCGTAGCCAGGCATTTCCCGTCAACCTGCCCGCCCTGCCGGGCCAAGGGAAAATCCCGGTTGGCAAAGCCGTGTGTTTGCCGTTCCAGTGGCAGGTCAGCGGCGTCCACCGGGACAATGTGCAGGAAAAACCGGGCCGCCGCATCCCCATCCGTGCAAGGTTCCCGCCGGTAAATCAGTTCCTTGCCCCGGCGATACAGGTCAAAAAAGCCCCGGGCGTCCGGTTCAGTGTCGGACACGGCGGCATCAGCCGCCCGCAAATCCGGCGGGTTAGCCTCCGGGTAGAAGACGCCCTCCCATTGGTCGGCTTGCCCGGTATGTATTTCCGCGATGGGGTAGTCCGGCAAGGGAACGACCGCGAAACACTCTCCCCCGGGCCAGCCGCCGTAGTGGGACAAGAAAAAATCCTGATTGGCAAAGCCGTACTCCCGCCGCTCCGGCGGCAGCGTAGCCGGCTCCACCGGGTAAATATGCAGCTGAAACCGGGTTTGGTAATCCTGCCGGGGACAGTCCCCTTTATAGTAAATCAGCCGTTGGTCGCCATTGTCCCCGGGCTCCAGAAAAACCTCAAAATCGCCGCGGAGGGCGGTTTGTTGAGAGTTATCCCTCAACCCAGCCACAATGTCCCCCAAGTCCGGGCCGGCAAAGCTGTGCCACTCCTCCCATTCAGCGTATCTCTCCTTGCCGGAATAGCCTTGCCCCACGATGATCTGGGCGATGGGATAGTCGGGCAGCCGAATTACTGCCAGACAGCGGCCATCCAGTCCCACCCCCAGATTGTAAAACTCCTGGTAGTCCCCGGCAGCGGGCAACCAGGCATTGGGCAATCCTCGGGGGGGCTGGGTCGGGACCGCCGGATAAACCTTTACGACCAAGCGGCCTTTCCGGTCGCCCGGCTGGCAGTTCTCCCGGATGAAAGTCAGGGTTTGCTCCTGGAAATGGACATCGTAGGGCGCGCGGATAATCGGCGGCTTGGTCCGGGCCTGGTCGTAAAGCTCCCGGTACGCCGCCAGCGCCGCCGGAGTCATCCGGGAGCCATCCAGAGCCGCCAGGTTGACGACCGTATTGTTATAAATGCGCTGGTGGATATAGTCCGAGTTAAAGGCCAGGTCCGGCCGGTGCGGGTAACTCAGTCCATAAAGCTGTCCGACCAAGGCAAAGTCCGGGTCCCGGGCCGCCGCGTTGAACTCCAAACGCCGCACCTCGTCAGCGGGCAGAACGTCCTCCGCCGGCGGGATCCCCCGGGGCTTGGTATGCGACCACACGTTTAGGGCTTCGCCGGGGTAGCGTTCCAGCAGAACTTTCAGCGCGTCTTGCACCTCGATGTTCCAAGTCCCCATCTGATACCGGGTTTTCAGATGCTCCGGGGTGGTGCGATCCGCCAGAAAGTTGAAGTAAATATATTGCAGGGGATGCAGCTGCGCTATTTGCAGAACAATCAGCCCTAGCCCAGCGCCAGCTAACCCGTACAGCGCGACCCGGGCCCACCAGCGCCGCCGCCCGCAAAAAGCCGTCGCCAGCCAATGCACACCCCAAACCGCCAGCAGCACGAACGGCACATACAAATAATAGAGATGATGCCAGTCGTTGTAGGTATTGGCGCCCAGGATAATCACGGCCAACGCCGGCAGAACGCAACAAGCCAGCAGCAAGGCGCCAAAACGCAGTCGGGTGTTGCCGAAAAACTCCCCGGGACGGGACAGACCGCGCCCCACTACCGCCGCCATTCCGCTAAACCCCAGCAGCAAAACTAAAGGCGGCGTGGTAATGCTGAACCAGGTGGGCAGGTAATCCGGCGGCAGCTCCGTGGAATAAATCAATTCCCCCCGGAAAAGCACTAGGACAACATGAGGATGGTCGGCGGCCAGCCCGAAACTGGTAATAAAGTACTCGACGGGATTGGTCCAAAGCCAGGGTGACAGCGCGTACAGGGTCGCCGCAAAAATCAGCGTGAACAGCCCGGCAGTCCCCAGAATGCGCCGGCGTTCCGACCGGCCAACGGCGTAAATCCAGTCCAGTCCCCGCAGCGCCCACACCCCCGGCAGCAGGATAATCCCCATAATCCGCAGGTCAGTCAGTATCCCTACGGCTACGCCTAACAGAACAAAAGCTCCAACCGTATCCCGCCGCAAGGCCCGCTCCAGCAGGTAAAGGGCAATGCTGAACATACTCAGAAAGGGCAAATCCTTGGAGTTAAAGTAGGAATGGGCATAAATCCGCGGATGCAGCACATAGAGCAGCAGGGCCAGTAATGCCAGCAGCCGGTTGTTGAACAGCCGCCAAGTCAGCAGATAGCAGCAAAAGCCGCCAGCGATAAAGAACAAGTGGGTCAGGATTAAACGAAGCCGATGGACATCATAGTAATCCTCCAACCCCGACGCCCGCTCGGCCAGCAGCAGGGGCAGCTCAAAGGAAATGCCATAGGCCCGATCCCATGGCTTCAGCGCCTGTATTTTGTCAAAAGTAAGGTCGCCGTGGCCCAGGATGTAGTCCCATTGGACAGCAGTAATTCCCCGCTGCCAGTGCTCATCGGTGCTGATGCCGTAGTCTCCAGCCAGGGCCACGCCGACCAGCAGAAACAGGGCGCAAATCAGCAACGCGCCGTGGGCTGTCAGGAAATTGGCCGCCCGCGGCAAACCGGAAAGGAACCGGGATGGGGACATCGAGGGAATGCGTTCCAGCATAGGCGGGATTATAGCATAGCGGGGCGGCGGCTCGGACGGATTTAGCCGGCGCGCGGTCGCTGCGGCAATGTCAGCATCGCCGGCGTTACGGAAGCCGTTAAGAATATCCCGATTACAGCCACGGCCGCTGTTTCGACCGTTCCTTTTGGGAAGTGTAAGCCGGCAAACCCTGCCGCTCCAGGGTTTCCGCAATCATCCGGCGGAACAATTGGCGGTCGCGGCCGCTGACTACCGCCTGCTCGTGGGCTTCGGAGATGGCGGCCGGGTAGCCCTGCCCCCGCCGGCACTGCTCAGCCAGCAGGCTATGGCTCAACGCCAGCAAATCCGCGTCATCAACCACCCACTGCGGCACTTCCACCCGGGCGATTTCCGCGCCGGCGTACAAGTAGTAAAAGCAGACTTGCTGCTCCCGGCCGTAATGATCCCGCGGCACCGACGAGTTAGTGCGGTAGATGGGAGAACGCTGGTAGGGTGAAAGCAGTTCGGCGAAAAGTTCCCGGTCGAGGAAATCGTTGGCGTCGCTGCACGGGGTACGATGGGAACGGCGGTTGCTGCACGACTCCCGGCAGTATGCCAGTTCGTTGGGGCAAAGGCAGCGGCGGATGGCATTGGCAACTTCGGTGACCCGAGGCAGGGAAACATAGGCGGCCAGGGCAAGGCGCCGCCCTTGCTGCGCCAACTGCCGCAGTTCCTCCAGAGCCGGCAGCAATCCGGCCTTCAGAATGGCATCCCGGACAAAGGGACGGTAGCCTTGGCCGGCCAGCCCCCACAGCACCAAAGTGCCGTCGACCAGAGCCAGGACGGGCAAGTCCGGGGGGATTTCCTTAACCGCCGCCGCCAGCCGTTCCAGTTCCCGCACCGTCCGCAGCAGTCCCAGCAGCGGGCCGGCAATGGCTTCCTCGGCGGTGGGCTGTTCCGGGTCTTGCAGATACAGCTCCTCTTGCCGGTATGCAACATAAGGCTGGCTGAAAAACCGGGCCTCGGCTTGGCGGCCGTAGGTCAAGACACAGCCGCCCAGGTTAATCAGATAGCAGCCCAAGGGCAGATGGCGGTCCACATCAATATGGGAGCCGTCCACCGCCACAGTAGCCCAGTCGGCCGGCGGCGGCGGGGCCTCCGTTGCGCCCAGCAGCGTATCTTGCACTTCCGCCGCCAGGAAAGGGTCATAAAAGCTGCGGGTCTTTTCCCGGGCCAATTGGGGGCTGACGGCGGCGGAATCCTGCAAAAGCTGCCTTAGCCGGGCTTGCCGGTCGCGGTAGCCCGGCCGCAATGCGGCGGCTACCTGGTCAATTTGCAATATAGTTTCGCCCAAGTCGAGAGACATCGGGAAAGTTGACCTCGCCGTCGAATCGATTAACCCGCCGCTAATTCCAATGATGGTTCGGCTTATGTATCCTAAATCCGGCCAAGCCGCTTGTCCAGAGCCAACCCGCCGCGCCATAGAGGTGACCGCCCCGTCTTGCAACCCCGCCCGCCCTATCCTATAATAGCCGCCGATACCCCAACTCCAACCGCTCCCAAAGGGCGGGCAAACCGGGAGGCTGTTATGGCTGAGCTATTGGGCATCGGCGCCACCCACTATCCCCCGGGACTGGTACCCGACGAATACAAACCTTGGCCCTTGGCTCGGATGCTGAAAACCGACCGCATCCCGGAGCCGATGAAAAACCCGGCCAACTGGCCCCCCGAAATGCAGGCCGAATGGGGCGACGACGAAGGCATCACCGCCCACAAAGCCCACCGCGCCCGCATCTTTGCCGCCTTCCGTCAAATCCGCGCCGAAATCGACGCCTTCCAACCCGACTTTATCCTCCTCTGGGGCGACGACCAGTACGAAAACTTCCGCGAGGACATCATCCCGCCCTTCTGCGTCCTCGCCTACGACCAGATTGACTTTCAGCCCTACCACCGCATCGGCGACCGACCCAACATCTGGGGCGAACCCAAAGATACTACCTTCCGCGTCCCCGGCCATCAAGCCGCCGGCCGCTACCTGACCCGCGCCCTCATCGACCAGGGCATCGATATGGCTTACGCCTACAAACCCCTCCACGAAAAGGCCGGTCTCGGCCACGCCTTCGCCAACACTCTGCTCTTTCTCGACCTGGAGCGGCAAGGCTTTAACTACCCGGTGCTGCCGGTAGCCGTCAACTGCTACGGCAGCAATGTGGTGCGGATGCGCGGCGGCGCCGAAGTCTTTGCCGACGAACTCGACCCCCCTTCGCCCACTCCCCGCCGCTGCTTTGAGGTCGGCCAAGCCACCGCCCGCGCTCTAAAGGATAGCCCTTGGCGCGTCGTTCTGCTGGCATCCTCCAGTTGGTCCCACGCCTTCCTCACCGCAAAGAACTCCTGGGTTTATCCCGACTTGGACGCCGACCGGGTGTTGCTCGACGCCCTCCGCAACGGCCATTACGAAACCTGGCGGGACTGGCCTCTACAGCAGGTCGAGGAATCCGGTCAGCAGGAAACCCTCAACTGGCAATGCTTGGTCGGCGCAATGGCTGAACTGAACCGCCAAGCCGACATCCTCGAATGGGCTGAAACTTGGAGTTTCAACGCCCCCAAGTGTATGGCCGTATTCCGCTAGGGCTGGAACATTCATCGATAAAAGAACGTATCTGGGTTCCGTCCGATTGGGGCGTACGGTGACTTTACTGACTGTTTGAACTGTACGGAAAATTCGTACAGTTGAAAATGCGGTACGCCACAATCTAACGGCCCCCCTCAGGTAATTGCCGATGCGCCGCTACATCCTCGCCCGACTCCTGCAAGCCCTGGTCAGTATGCTGGCCTTGAGCTTGATTGTCTTTTTCCTGGCGCGGCTTACCGGCGACCCCCGGGATGTGCTGCTGGGCGACGATTATTCCCAAGAGCAGTGGGACAAGTTGGGCGAACTGTGGAGCCTGGACGAACCCATTTATATCCAGTACGCCATCTTTATCCGCAACGCCTTGACCGGCAACTTTGGCGATTCCATTTTCTGGAAGGAGCCGGCCGTGGAAATGCTGGCCCGCCGCATCCCGGCCACGGTGCAGTTGACCTTTACTGCCATGTCCATCAGCGTACTTATCGCCATACCGATGGGGGTTCTGTCAGCCATCCGCCGGGATACCTGGCTGGACTACGCCGGCAAAACTATCGCAATGCTGGGGCAATCGGTGCCGCCCTTCTGGTTAGGCATCATCCTGATTTGGGCCTTTGCCGTAACTTGGGGACTGCTGCCTACCTCCGGGCGCGACGGGCCGCTCCACTATGTCCTGCCCTCGGTTACTTTGGGCTGGTTTGTCGTGGCCGGCATAATGCGGATTACCCGCTCGGCAATGCTCGATGTGCTGGACAGCGAATATATCAAACTGGCCCGGGTTAAGGGGGTGCCGGAGAATGCCGTCATCTGGAATCACGCCCTCCGCAACGCCGCCATTCCGGTGGTGACTTTCCTGGGGTTGATTCTGGGCAACTTTCTGACCGGCTTTGTGGTGGTGGAAACCATTTTTTCCTGGCCCGGAGTGGGCTTGCTGGCCATCCGGGGCATCCAATCCAACGACTTTGCCATCGTGCAGACGGTGGTAATGTTCGGCGGCCTGCTGTTCATCACCATCAACTTTCTGGTGGACATTCTGTACGGCTACCTCGACCCCCGCATCCGCTACGAATAAGTCCATCCCCAGCTAGAGAGGCGATTTGGATACTGCGGCCAACACGACCCGTCGGTTACGGCGGCGGCGTTTCCGATTTTCCTGGCCGGCTTTGCGCCGGCTGCCGGTACTGCCGGGATTTATCCTGCTGCTGGTCGTGGTCTGCGCCCTCTTGGCGCCGCTATTGGCTAGTGAGACGCCGACCTATGGCAGCTTGCGGGACGCTTTTATTCCCCCGGCGTGGAGCGCGGACGGCAGCGCGGCGCATCTGCTCGGCACCGACAGCCTGGGGCGGGATGTGTATAGCCGCATCATTTACGGGGCGCGCATCTCCCTGATTGTATCCATCTTTGCCATTTTCATCGCCGGCAGCATTGGCACTTCCCTGGGGCTGATTTCCGGCTACTTCGGCGGGCGCATTGACGGGGTGATAATGCGACTGGTGGACATCGCCCTGGCTTTGCCGACCATCCTGATGGCGTTGGTGCTGGTGGCGGTGCTGCGGCCGGGCATCCTGACGGTGATTATCGTCATTGGCTCCCTCAGCTGGGCCAACTATGCCCGGCAGATCCGCGGCGAAGTGCTGTCGGTCAAAGAACGGGACTTTGTAGTGCTGGCCCGCTCCATCGGCTCCTCGCCCTACCGCATAATGTCCCGCCATATTCTGCCCAATGTATTCAACACGGTGATTGTGCTGGCAACTTTGCAAGTGGGGGCGGTGATTCTGCTCGAAGCTACCCTGAGTTTCCTGGGCTTGGGAGTGCCGCCGCCCAACCCGTCTTGGGGGCAGATGGTAGCCGAAGGCCGCGCCTATATCGTCGTCGCTTGGTGGATGGCATTGTTCCCCGGCTTGGCGATTATGCTGACGGTGCTGTCGATGAACCTGATGGGGGACTGGCTACGCGATTTGCTCGACCCCCGGCTACGGCAGCTTTAAGGTTAGAGCCGGGCCTTACCGCATCAGCAAGCTGATGTGATTACTCTGCCGCAACGGCCGCCGCCGGGAAACCGCCCGGCTTGACATAGCAGATATTGGAAAACCCGCCTAGCTTAAAGCCCCTTCCCGGTTTCGGGGAAGGGGCTTTTCGGTTGCGGCCAAGTCGGTCCGGCTACTTCCGTTTCAGGTCGTCCGGGTTGGCGTTCTTGAAGTAGTCGTAGTTTTTGGCGATATAGGACTCCCACTCGCCGGGGACGGCGTCCTCGGCAAAGATGGCCGTTACCGGGCAGACCGGTTCGCAGGCGGCGCAGTCGATGCACTCATCGGGGCTGATGTAGTACATATCGTCAGCGTCGGTGGTGTAAATGCAGTCCACCGGGCAAACATCGACGCAGGCGGCGTCTTTGATGCCAACGCAGGGTTCGGTAATGATGTAGGTCATTCTCTACTGCTCCTCTGATGGCTGGAGTAAAGGTTGCAGCCCGCCGGCGGGCCCGGCTTTCCGGCAAGGACGGGGGGACAACCGGAAAAGCCGCGTAAATTATAGCACAGACCGGGCAGTTTGCAACATTGGCCGGTGGGCCGGGTTTCGTTCGATTGTGGTTGGCAGCGGATTTTAGCGGCGCTGTGCCGGGCGGTTGATCGTTACTCGCCAACCACCAGCCTTCCCTCCCACCAAATTACTTGACCGGGGTAAAACTGGCCGGTTCGTATTTCGGCGATGGGGTACTCCGGCAGCTCCCGCGCCGCCGCGCAAAGTTGCTTGTCCGCAATCAAGGCGTAGTCGAGCAGCAGTAAATCGGGTCTTACCAAATCGAAGTCCAAGTTGTCAAAGCCGTACTCCCGGCGTTCCGGAAGCAAGTCGGCTTGATTTACCGGGATCAAATGCAGCAAGAAGCGGGCTTCCACATCATCATAACTGCACTGCTCTTTGACATAAATCAGCCGGTTCTCCACCCAATACACCGCATAGTTGCCCCGGATTATCGGTTGACTTTCACCGACCAGCCCGCGGATATACTCCGGAACCGCTAATTTCTCCCAGTCAACCCGGCTTTCCAGACCCCTATGGACAAAATTAGCCTTGACCCACTGGTAATCCAAGGCGTCAAAGGGCATCCACATTTCCGGGGCCACCGGGATGGCGTAGGCGGCGCGTTCCAAGGCCGCCGCTGCCGTGGGCTGCGGAGGGTGTATGCCGAAATTGACTCCTCTTTGGGACAGATAGCCCGGCGGTGGCAGGCGGTCGTGAGCCATTACCCGGAAGGCGTTGGGCGTGGCCACCGGGTTCCGGGCGATGACCTTGTCCGCCAAGCCGAGATAATCCACTACCCGCAACTCCGGCATATAAAAAGGCTTAATGCCCAAGGCTACCCCCGCCATCACAGCGTCCGCCGGAATTACCCCGGCCAAGACAGCCTCGTAAGGCTCATATCGCTCAATAAGCCATTGGGCGAACTTCCTATGGGTCGCAACCCGTCCCCCAACTCCGCGAATTGCTCTTTCCCTGACTAGTTCCTCATTCCAGGCGGTCAGTAGCGTCAACCCCGGCGACAAATACCAAGCCGCCGGGCTGCGGTCAAGGTTGGTTGCCCCCTTGCCCAGTAGTATTGCCCCCTGCATCACCCCGGCATAAAACAGCGTCGGGATAAAAATCAGCAGCGCGCAAATCGTCACCCCCGGCCGCCAACTTGGGCCATAAGGCACAGCAAGCCGCCGCAGTCCCGCCGCCACTCTCTCCCCCAGTCCGATTATCCCCACGGCTGCCGGCACGGCCAGCAGCGGCCAGTAAAAATCCAGCGGCCGCCACTCGAAATAATCGCCGCCCACCCGCATCACATAGAGCGCGTGCAAGATAATCAGCAGCAGCGGCAGGATATACAGGCTGTCCCGCTCCCGCCGCCAATGCCGCCAAGCGCTGGCTATGGCAAGCGGCATCAGCAGATACAACCCCGTCTCCAACACCGCCGCCGCATAGTAGCGAACCCCGGATTCCCACCACGGCCGCACAAACTTGGCGTAATAGGTGTTGGGCAGCCACTCCCCATAGTAGGCATAGCGAAACAGGAAATGCCCGGCAATCAATACAACAAAGGGCGCGGCCAGATAAGCTATTTCCCGCCAATTTAGCCCTTTAACCAGCCGCCAAACTATGCCGGCTACCGTACCACCCCGCCGCTCGACACCGGGCAAAGCGTCCGACAATCGCTGCTGCCCGATAAACCAGCCGAAACAAATAGCGGCAATCAGCAATCCTTCGGGCCGGGTCAAGGCTGCCCCGGCCAAGCTGAAAGACGCCACCAACAATCCCCAAGGGCTTGCCCGATGTACCGCCAGGCAGACCACCGCGGCCGCAATAAACATCGTGAACTGCCGGGTTTCCAAACCCCCGGCCGAAGTCCACACCGCAAAGGTGGCGCTGCTGGCGACCAGTCCCAAGGCCAGCCAAGCCGTCAACCCCCGCCGTTGCAATCCCGGCATCCGGACAATCCAGTAAAGCAGCAAGGCTAGGGTGGCTATGGTGCAGACTACCGACAGCCAGGGAGCGGCGGATTCCGGCCGTAGTCCGAACAGCCCCCACAGGGCGGCCAGTTCCAAGACCCAGAGAAAGTTGGTGTAGCCCTCAACTCGCTCCCCGGGGTTAAAGACCAGGCCGTGGCCTTCCAGCAAGTTGCGGGCGTAGCGGAAACTGATAAAGGCGTCATCGGTCAGCCACCAGGAAAGGCTCACCAGCCAAGCCAACAAGGCCAGCCAGGGCAGAAGGGCTAAAGCATAGATAGCAAGGCGGCGGAAAGATTGCGGCGAAACGGGAAACGCAGGCATAGCCGAATTATAGCACAGCGTACCGCCACTGCTGTAAAAGAATGGCAGGCTTGCCGGCTTTTCCGCTTGTCCCGATACTTGTTAAATAGCGAAAGGGAATGGAACGGTTATTCACCAATCGCCAGCCTTTCCTCCCAAACCGTTCCTGCTCCCGGAACAAACTGCCCCGTCCGGATTTCGGCAATAGGGTACTCCGGCAGCTCCCGCGCCGCCGCGCAAAGTTTCTTGTCCGCAATCAGGGCGTAGTCGAGCAGCAGTAAATCAGGTCTTACCAAATTGAAATCCAAGTTGTCAAAGCCGTACGGCTGCCGCTCCGGTGGCAAATCGGCTTGATTCACCGGAACCAGATGCAGAAAGAAACGCGCTTCGGCATCCGCATAACGGCACGACGCCTTGGCATAGATTAACTGGCTGTCCACCCGATACACATCATAGTTGCCCCGGATTACCGGCTGACTATCTCCTACCAACTCCCGGATATACTCCGGAACCGATAATTTCTCCCAGTCAATCCGGCTTTCCAGACCCCGGTGGGCAAAATTAGCCTTGACCCACTGGTAATCCAGGGCGGTAAAGGGCATCCACATTTCCGGACCTACCGGGATAGCGTAGGCGGCGCGTTCCAGGGCCGCCGCTGCCGTGGCCTTCGGGGGGTGTATGCCGAAATTGACTCCCCTTTGGGACAGATAGCCCGGCGGTGGCTGGCGGTCGTGGCCTATCACCCGGGCGGCGTTGGGCGTGGACGCCGGGTTGCGGGCGATGACCTTGTCCGTCAAGCCGTGGTAGTCCACTACCCGCAACTCCGGCATATAAAAAGGCTTAATGCCCACAGCTAAATCTGCCATCACCGCGTCCGCCGGAATTACCCCGGCCAAGACGGCCTCGTAAGGCTCATATCGCTTAATAAGCCCTTGGGCGAATATATTATGTGCCTCAGCGCGTCCCCCAACTCCTCTAGTTACCCTTTCCATGCGCAGCTCCTCATTCCAGCTCGTCAGCGGCCCCGAACCCGTCGACAGATACCGGGCTACCCGGTCGCGGTCGAACTCGCCCAGCCCTTCTTTCAGCAGCAGCGTCCCCTGCATCGCCCCGGCATAGAACAGCGTCGGAATAAAGATTAGCAGTGTGCAAATCGTTACTCCCGGCCGCCACCGGGCCGGCCGGCCTGACCCAAGCCGCCGCAACCCCGTCGCCAGTTTCTCCCCCAGACCGATTATCCCGACGGCCGCCGGCGCTGCCAGCAGCGGCCAGTAAAAATCCAGCGGCCGCCACTCAAAATAATCGCCGCCCACCCGCATCACATATAGCGCGTGCAGCCCAATCAACAGTAGCGGCAAGATATACAGGCTGTCCCCATTCCGCCGCCAGTGTCGCCAAGCCCCGGCTATGGACAGCGGCAGTAGCAGGTATAAACCCGTTTCCAATGCCGCCGCCGCATAGTAGCGAACCCCGGATTCCCACCAAGGCCGCACAAACTTGGCGTAGTAGGTGTTAGGCAGCCACTCCCCATAGTAGGCATAGCGAAACAGAAAATGCCCGGCAATCAATACGGCAAAGGGCGCGACCAGATAAGCTATTTCCCGCCAGTTCAGCCCTTTGACTAATCGCCAAACTATGCCGGCTACCGTAAGTCCCGGTCGGTTTTCGACCGGCCGCCGGTCGGTCAGCCGCTGCTGCCCCACAAACCAGCCGAAACAGATGGCGGCAATCAGCAATCCCTCCGGCCGGGTCAACGCCGCCCCGGCCAGGCTGAACGACGCCGCCAACAGCCCCCAGGGGCTTGCCCGGTGTACCGCCAGAAAAACCACCGCCGCCACGATAAACATCGTGAACTGCCGGGTTTCCAGCCCCCCGGCTGAAGTCCACACCGCAAAGGTCGCGCTGCTACCGACCAGTCCCAATGCCAGCCACGCCGTCAACCCCCGCCGCTGCAAGCCGGGCATCCGGGCAGCCCAGTAAAGCAGCAAGGCTAGGGTGGCTATGGTGCAGATTACCGACAGCCAGGGGGCGGCATATTCCGGCCGCAGCCCGAACAGACCCCACAGGGCGGCCAGCTCCAAGACCCAGAGAAAGTTGGTGTAGCCCTCAACCCGCTCGCCGGGGTTAAAGACCAAGCCATGCCCTTCCAGCAGATTGCGGGCATAGCGGAAACTGATAAAAGCGTCATCGGTCAGCCACCAGGAAAGGCTGACCAGCCAAGTCAACAGGACCAGCCAGGGCAGAAAGGCTAAAGCATAGAGAACAAGGCGGCGGAAAGACGGCGGCGGAACGGGAAACGCAGGCATAGCCGAATTATAGCATAGCGCACCGCTCCCGCAGATTCCCCCTCACCCGGAACTTGTTGCCGGATGGAAAATGCCTACGCCGGCGTCCCCAGCCACGCTACCCAAAGCGCGCCAAGCACATACACCGCCGCCATCAACGCGAGACCGCTTAACACTGCCGGCTGCGGCAGCCGATTGCGGCCCCACAGCAGCAGCCCGCCCCCCAAGATTAGCCCCACGGCAATAATGCCTGCTATGAAATGCTCCGGAGCCGCCGCGTTCAGTATGATGCCGCCCCGGTAGAAAGGGTCGGCATAAGACAGGATGGTTATATTGAACACGCAGCTGCCGTAAAGCCCAGCCACTCCCAAATCCGCCGCGCCCAGCCGCGCCGCCGCTACCGCCGCCGCCGCATCCGGCATTGAAGTTACAATGGACACGACCAGAATCCCCAATACCCCGGAGGATATGCCGGTGGTATGGGCAATCCAGTCCGCGCTCTGCGCCAGAAACACCCCGGCAATAACCACCCCCACCGACACCAAGCTGAAGATCACCCAGGCTTTACGCAGCGACATTTCCGGGGTATCCGCTTCCTCCTCCGCTGTATTTGCCGGGCGATGCTGATAGACAATCCGCATCCCGACTACATAGACCACCAGCAGGAAAATCGAGGACGCGCCAACCTGCCAAGCGTGGAGTTCGGTAAAGCTGCTCGGGGCCAAAGCGTGCCAACCAGCTAACAGCACCGCCAAGCCGGTCAGAATGGCCGCCAGCACAATCAGGTAGCCCTGTTCCGGAGCCACCCGTTGCAGGAAACGCCGCCCGCCGAACAGCAGCCCCACCACCACTATCGCGAACATATTCACCATATTGGACCCGACCACATCGCCCAGGGCTAACTGCGGGTTGTCAATCCGCGCCGCGGTGATGTTGTTGGACAGTTCCGGCAACGAAGTAGCCATCGCTACCAGGATGCTCCCCACGAACAGCCGGCCCCATCCGGTCAGGGTAGCCAAGGCGTCGCCATACTTTGCCAACTGCCATCCCAGAAAGATAACGGCGGCGGCGCTGGCCAGAAATATGGGAATGGACACCACCAAACCAACGGAATCGGGCAGTCCCGGCATAGAGCGTTCCTCGCAGTGATTTGGATTAAAACCGCGCCGGGCCGGATAAACCGGATTATATTCGCCCTTGGCGCCGCCGGTTCCCCGGCAGGCCAACAAAATCCGGTCGAGCCGCTCCAGCGCGGTAAGTTAAGGGGCAATGGCGGCGGCGATTTGGTCGCCCATTGCGGTGGTGCTGACCGCCGGCCCGCCGCCGGCAATATCCGGAGTACGGCCGCCGGCCGCCAGAACCTGCTCCACCGCCCGCTCCACTACGGCCGCCTCCTCGGTCAACCCCAGGGAGTAGCGCAGCATCATCGCCACACTCAGCGTCGCCGCTACCGGGTTGGCAATGCCCTGGCCGGCAATATCCGGAGCGCTGCCGTGGATCGGTTCGTAAAACCCCCGGATTTTCCGCCCCGCCACCGGCACCGCCGACAGACTGGCTGACGGCAGCAGCCCCATCGACGCCGACAGCACCGCCGCCTCGTCGGTCAGAATGTCCCCAAAGGTATTTTCCGCCACAATTACATCAAAGCGGGCCGGCCGCTGAATCAACTGCATCGCGCAGGCGTCCACCAAGATATGCTCCAGTTCCACATCCGGGTATTCCGCCCCCAATCGGGTGGCAATCTGCCGCCACAGCCGGGAACACTCCAGCACATTGGCTTTATCAATCGATGCCAGCTTTTTGCGGCGGCCCCGGGCCAGCTCAAAGCCTACCCGCAGCACCCGTTCAATCTCCCCCTCGCTGTAGCGCATCGTATCCACGCCCGTCCAGCCCTGCGGCGTCTCCTGCCGTCCCTTGGGCTGAGCATAATAAAGCCCGCCGGTCAGCTCCCGCACCACCACCAGATCCACGCCCTCCAAAACCTCCGGTTTCAGCACGCTGGCTGGCGCCAATTCGGGATAGACCTTCACCGGGCGGATGTTGGCGAATACTTCCAAGTGCGCCCGCAGTTGCAGCAGTCCGTCCTCCGGGCGGGTCGCCGCTGCCGGGTCGTCCCATTTCGGCCCGCCCACGGCGCCGAACAGCACCGCATCAGCGTCTCCGGCCAATTCCGCCACTTCCGGCAGTAATGGCGTTCCGTGCCGGTCAATGGAAATGCCGCCGACCTCGGCGTAATGCAAGTTAAAGGTATGCCCATAGGCCCGTCCCACCGCTTCCAGAGCCTTGACCCCTTCGGCGGTAACTTCCGGCCCGATACCGTCGCCGCTCAGCACGGCAATGTCAAACTCCACCCGATTTCCCTCCGGCAAGTAGTTATCCGTTGCGAACCGGGCAACAGCATAACACTAAACCGGCCGGGTATCAAATGGCGGGACTTCGGCAGCGGCGAAAAGCCGTTGTACCCGGAAACCGAATGGACGCAACGGCTTTAACCGGGTTTTACGGCGGGGCGTAAGTAGTCGGCGGTTCAATGCCGTAAAAAATGGAGTATTCGGAAAAGAGGATGTCGTCGGCGTAGCCGGCGTCACCCCACAAGGCGATGGTATAGACGCCGGGGCCGTGTTGTTCCAGTATATCGCGCAGGTCGGCGCGGACGGAGAAGCCGCCCCAGTCGGCTTGCCAGTGTTCGGCGGTGAGCCAGGGGACGGTGATGCGTTGGGGGGGCTGGTTTTGGCTGGCGGCGCGGGCTTCCGCGCGAAGTTGTTGGGCTTCCTGGTGCGAGTTGGGCGGCGGCGCATTGGCGGGGATGGCGTGGGGGTCGGGGCAAGGTTCGTGGAGGTGGGTGAAGTCGCGGGCGCGGCGGGATTCCCGGCGTTCGCGGTCGGTCTGGGGAGGAAGGATTGCGGCGACGAGCAAGCCGGAGTCGGAGCAGTAGGTGCGGGCGAGTTGGCCGGGGGTGAGGGGTTGCGGCGGCGGGTCGTAGTAAATCTGGACGAGCAGGTCGTCTTTGTTGTCGAAGCTGATTTCGCCGTGGGTTTGGCCGGAGAAGGAGAGGAGGCTGTAGTTGAGGGAGGGAGTTTGGGTGTATTCGGCGTAATTGCCGGCGAATTGCAGCACTACCCGCAGGTTATAGTCGTCCCAAGCCAAGCCGATATTGGCTTGGCGGTGCCAGCGGTTCAGGATGTTGTCGCGGCTGGCGGTGTCGGTCATTAGGCGGTCAAGGGAGCTGCGGATTTCCGACTCGAGGCTGCCGAGGGGGGGATGGTTGTCCCCGGGCGGGATACAGTAGTTGATGCCGGAGCTGGTTTGGCGGTTGCTCTGGTAGCCGCCGGCGAGGGTGTAGCGCATATAGGATTTGAGGCCGTCCAGTCCCCAATTGCCAAAGAAGCAGCCGGCGAGGGAGGATTCGGCGTGGAGTTGGGCGGCGATGTTGTCGCCGAGGATTAGCGGCGGGGCGTTGGCATTGGCGCGGGCGGCGTTGATGAGTTCGAGCAGATATTCCTTGGCGGCGGGATACCGCTGGGCCGGCGGCGGTAGCGGCGTAGGCGTGGGCGCGAGGGTTGGCGTGGGAGTAGGTGCCGGCGTAGCAGTCGGCGGCGGGGGTACCGGCGTGGGCGTGGGGGTAGGAACCGGCGTAGGCGTAGGCGTCGGCGCGGCGGTGGGCAAAGGCGTCGGCGTGGGCGCCGGTGTCGGAGTCGGTTCCGGCGTGGGGGTAGGAACGGGCGTGGGGCGGCGGGTGGGAGTGGGCCGGGGCGTGGGGGTGGGAATGTCAGTGGGTTCAGCAGTAGGTTTCGGCGTCTCCGTCGGTTCCGGCGTTGCGGTCGGCGGCGGTGTGGCGGCGAGGATGGCGGCCAGTTGGGCGGCGACGGTGGCGGGGATGTCGACGGTGGGAGTGGGCATGGGCGTTTTGGTAGGTACGGGGGTGGCAGCCGGCACCGGCGGGGGCGCAGGGGGCGCGGCGCAGACGGTAAGGGCCGACAGGGCGAGAAGGGCGATGACGGCGAGGGGGAGGATGAGGATTAGGGCGCGGCGGCGGGTCATTGCGGGGCTACTCCGGGTTGGGCGGGATGGATTTCAGCGTTGCCGGTAGCATATCACAAAAGCCCGGCCGGCGGCCTTGGGGTTTTACGGCGGGGAATAGGCAGTTGGGGGGTCGATGCCGTAAAAAATCGCATACCTAGAAATCACTACATATTCCTCACCGGCATTACCCCATAGCTCGACGGTATAAATCCCCTGACCGTGCTGGTCGATAACCTCGCCCAAGTCGGCAGTCACCGCAAAATCCTGCCCGCTAGATTTCCAGCTCGACGCCGTTATCCGGGGACCGCTTACCTCCAACTTGGGCAAACTGATACTGTCGGCCTCACGATCTACTTGGTGCGCCGCATCGTAAGAACCCGGCCCCGGGGTATCCGCGGGAACAGCATAAGGATCCGGACATTGACTTTGGCCTTTACTGAACTGATGCTCGGTATAAGACCGGTTGCTGGGCAACGGCGACCGCAGTATAGCTACCTGAATTCCTATCCCAACGCAGGAAGTTCGGGCCAGCTGGCCCCGACTCAACGGATGCGGCGGCGGGTCATAATAGACTTGTATCCGCAAGTCCTTACGGTCGCCGAACTCAAGGCCGTTCCGGGTCTGCCCGGCAAAGGACAGAACCTCGTTGTCAATGGTCGGCAAGCGGGAATACTCTATATAATCACCCTCGAACTGCTGCGCCACCCGGAAATTATACTTGTCCCAAGCCAGCCCGATATTCACTTTCCGGTGTCGGGGTTTCAGGATTTGCCGCCGGTGCCCCGGACTCCGCATCAAGCCGTCCATTGCCTCCCGCATCTCCTGCTCCGGGCTATCGAGAGAGCGATACCCGTCTCCGGCTTTAATGCAATAGTTCAACCCGCTCACATTCTCGCCATTGCTCTGATACCCTCCTACCAGACTGTACCGCATATACGGCTTCAGCCCATCCGCACCCCAATGGCTGGAGAAACAGTTTTCGAGGGCGGATTCGGCGTGCAACTGGGCGGCGATATTATCCCCCAAAACCACAGCAGGCACTCCGGCTTTGGCCCGCTCTAGGTTAATCAGTTCGAGCATATACTCCTTTGCCTCTGCTAGCACTACGGTGGGATCTAGCGGCGGCAAAGAAGTTGGCGTTAGTGTAACTGATGGTGTCGTCGTAGCAGATTGGGTCGTCATAGGAACCGGCGTATCCCCCGGCTCAGTCGTAGCCCCCGGCAAAGGCGTATGCGTAGCCTCCGGAACAGCCGCCACTGTCGGAATGGCCGGCAATGGCAATGCCGCCACATCCGCCGGCGTAACGGCTACTGCATCCCCTCTTTCCACCGCTGCAACTACCGGTGTAGCCGCAGCCTGTGGTGCCGGACTATTGACCGGCTGGGACGGCTCCGCCATCCTCGCAACTTCCGGTTCACCCAAAGTCGTCGGCGTCCACCCGTACAGCAACCTCTCCGCCATTTCTACCGGATGGTACTGCGGCGGCAGCAACTCTACCTGCGCCGCCCCCCACCAGCCAATAACGGCAATCGACAGAACGACCACCAAGCGTTTTATAAAAGTCATTTACCCACTCCTCCTACGTCGTCCCAAATGTCAGATAAGACCGACGCAGTTATGCAAATAACAGCCCCCCGGGGTGTAAAGCCAGCCCTCGAGCAGGACGGTAGGGTCATTCGGGTTCGGGGGACTTTGGCGGGATGGCTTTCAGGGTTGCTATCAGCATATCACAAAAGCCCGGCCGGCGGCCTTGGGGTTTTAGGGCGGGGAATAGGCAGTTGGCGGGTCGATGCCGTAAAAGATGGAGTATTCAGATATGATGATGCCGCCGTCGAGGTTCTGATGCCAAACAGTAATGGTATAGACGCCGGGGCCATACTGGTTGGTTACTTGGCTGATATTGGCTTGGACCGAAAAGTTGCTGCCGTTAGCCTGCCAACTTGAGGCGGTTATCCAAGGACCGGTTACAATTTGGGCCGGCAAAATTACGCTCCGCACAGCTCGGGCGATACGATGCGCGTCATCGTGGGAAACCGGCCCCGGCGTATCCGCCGGCAATTGATAGGGGTCAGGGCATTGATTTTGGGACGCGCTGAACTGATGGTCGGTATAAAACCAGTTGCCGGTCAAGGGCGGCCGCAGCGCCGCCACCTCCACACCCAATCCCACGCAATAAGTCCGCGCCAACTGCCCCCGAGTCAAGGAATACGGCGGCGGGTCGTAATAGACCTGTACGCCCAAATCCTGCCGGTCGCGGAAAGTTATGCCGTTTTTCGTATTGCCGGCGAAAGAGAGGATGCCGTTGTTCAGGGTAGGCAAGGCGGAATAGTCAACATAGTCGCCGGCAAAGTGCTGGACTACCCGGAAGTTATAGCGATCCCAAGCCAGTCCGATACTTACCTGACGATGCCATCGGTCGAGGATTTGGCGGCGATGGCCGGGGCTGTTCATCAAACCGGTCATTGCCTCGCGGATTTCCTGTTCGGCGCTGCGAATGGGAGTATAGTTTTCCCAATCTTGGATGCAGTAGCTCAATCCACTGGCGTTTTCGCCATTGCTCTGATACCCGCCGGCCAGACTGTACCGCATATAGGGCTTTAACCCGTCAGCTCCCCAATGACCGGTGAAGCAATTTTCCAAGGCGGACTCAGCGTGCAACTGCGCGGCGATATTATCCCCCAAAACCACCGGCGGCGCGCCCACTTTAGCCCGCTCCAAGTTAATTAGTTCCAGCATATACTCCTTTTCCGCCAAATGCCGCAGGGCCGGCGGCGGCAAGGGCGTAGGCGTGGGCGTGATGGTCGGCGTCGGACGGGGCGTAGGCGTGGGAACCGGGGTAGGCGTAGCAGTGGGCAAGGGCGTGGGTGTGACGGTGGGAATGGGCGTAGGCGTGGGCAGGATGATGGCGGCGGCCGCCGGGGCGTTGGCCGGCGCGGCGGCAATGGCGGCCGGCACTGGTTCGCTGACGGCGGCCGGGGCGACGGTAGGCCGGGGCGCCGGGGTATTGGCTGGGGCGGGCGGCGGCGTATTGACCGGCGACGGCGCAAGTTGCCTTTCGGCCAAGGCCGGCATTAGCTGGCCGTAGAGGATACGCTCGATGACCGGTACAGGATGATATTGGGGTTGGAGGAGGTCGAACTGAGCGGCCGCCCACCAGAGGATGATGGCGAGGGAGAGGAGGATGGCGGCGCGGCGGAGGATGGTCATTTTGTGGGGGACACCTCAGGGTTAGTTGGGGATTATATGATATTCCACCGCCGGCAGAGTTATACATCGCAACAACGGCAACATCCCTTCAGGTCGTATAGCCAACCTTCCAGCAACGCCTGCTGATAACCCGGTTCATCCTGCATAGGAGGCTGGTGGAACGCGTCCGGGTCTTGACACCACAAAGCGGCGGCAATGGCGG
Organism: Dehalococcoidia bacterium; assembly: GCA_965243185.1. Lineage (GTDB taxonomy): Bacteria > Chloroflexota > Dehalococcoidia > Lucifugimonadales > UBA3495 > CBDBCU01. The sequence goes on from OZ251531.1 coordinate 626,549, forward strand.
CTACTACTGAGTCCAAGGCGTCTCCTCCGGGGTTAGACACGCACCTATCGGACGCAGCGGTCAAATCGACGGCACTGTTTCAGAAAGTGTTGGTTGGGAAAATATGCCTTAAAATGAGCAAATTTCCGCCGTCTCACGTATCTGCCTGACTCGGAATTGAGGCCGTAAAAATGCCGTCCGAACCAGTGCCAACACTTTCTGAAACAGTGCCCAAATCGACCTCCATCTGGTCAACTCTTTCCGGTAACTGCTCGACGATGCTCCTTCGCACTTGTCTCCGTTGTTCCCGTTGCTCTTGACCGCGCCCGGATTTATAGCCCGTGAAAGGCAATCCCAAACGGTTCAGCACCGCCCCCGGCATCACTTCCAGCAGGGTTATAGGCTCTTTCTCGTCGGGCCGATTGGGTTGGGGTAGCGGTGGAACCATTACCGGACTGGCGGTAATCCCCTGCCAAAGCCGGTTCAGCATCTGCATACCCCGAAAGGTCATTGGGAGCATATCAGGGCGAGTATTATGCAGACACGAAAAACTTTCCGGCGGGTCACAAAACCGTTTCGGCTCTCCGTGCCTACCTGCAAAATCGTTCCGCCGAGTCCTAAAGTCCCCCAGCCTCAGTCTGGCCGCTGTTGCCCATACGTCAGGCATAATTCCTTCTTGGGCGACTCTGCGAGGACACCAGAAATTGGCAAAATCCACCGGTACCGAAAAAGGAAAGTCCATACCGACTACTGCCGGCCCGGTCAAACCCGACAGTTCCGCGGTCAAAGCCGCCCGGCGTATCCGACGGCAATTTTCGATGGTAAGGGTATTGCCTACCAGCACACCCTCAGCTTGCCAAGTGTTCCGGTCAGGCTCGGCCCCGCTAAAATCCACCCCAATAATCCGCATAACCTTTCCCTCTTTGCCCGTTGGCGGTTTTGATGGCGGGTATCCCCCAATTGCCAACCCTCGCCAACTCTAGTATAGTCTGCCCCGTTCGGCAATTCAACTTTTCGGTTAAGCGGCGGTTATCAGGCATTTGCTTACCCGGCAATTTCAGTTATATAATGTCCCCGGACACGCCCGCCCAGGGCAGCCAGCGGGGGTAGGGAAACTATGACGCAAACCGCCCATCCGGTCAATTCGGCGGCCGATTTGGCCCGGCCCTTGCCGGCCGGCTTGACGCCCCAGGATTTGACCGACGCCTACCGCCAGATGGTACTGGTACGCACCCTCGACGAGCGCATCTGGATGATGAACCGCCAGGGCAAAGTCCCCATCGCCGCCTCCGGACAGGGACACGAAGCGGCCCAGTTGGGCAGCCTACTGGCGGCGCAGCGGGATGGCAACTGCTTTCTCTTTCCCTACTACCGGGATTTGAGCATCAAAATGTCCGTGGGCTTGACGCCGACCCAGGTAATGCTGTCTTTTATGGGCAAGGCCGGCGACCCTTACAGCAACGCCCGCCAATTTCCCTTGCAGGGCGCCGACTTGAAACACCAGGTCATTCAGCTGTCCAATGTAGTGGCCGCCGGGCTGACCCAATCGGTAGGCTACGCCTTGGGCTGCCAAATGTTGGGCGATGGCACGGTGACCCTGGTCTATTTCGGCGACGGGGCCTCGAGCCAGGGGGAAACCCACGAAGCGATGAACTTTGCCGGCGTCCATAATCTGCCCATAGTCTTTATCTGCGAAAACAACGGCTACGCCATATCGGTGCCGCAGCGGATGCAGATGGCTATTGGCGATGTGGCCGCCCGGGCCGAGGGCTACGGCTTTCCCGGCTTGGTCATTGACGGGATGGATTTGCTGGCCAGTTATGAAGCCACCAAGGAAGCCATCAGCCGCGCCCGGCGGGAAGGCCCGGTTCTGCTGGAGATGAAAGTCGAGCGGCTGATGCCCCACACCACCGACGACGATGACAGCCGCTACCGCCCCCGGGAGGAAGTGGCCGCCGCCAAATTGCGCGACCCGCTAATCCTCTTTGGCGACTGGCTGCAAGAACAGGGCTACTTGACGGCGGCGCAGCAGGCCGGCTACAAAGCCGCGGCCACCCGGGCGGTGAACGAAGCCACCGACGCCGCGGAAGCAGCCGCCCCCCCGGACGCCGGGGAAATGGACAAGCACGTGTACGCCCCCTGATGGCGGCGGCGCGCGGCCGGGCAACACGGTTCAACAACTATTGGAAAAGCGGGAAAGAGTATGGCGGTCCAAAGCGTAATTGAAGCGGTGCGGGAAGCGATGCGGGAGGAGATGCGCCGGGACGAAACCGTCTTTGTGATGGGCGAGGATGTGGGTTGGCGCGGCGGCGTCTTTCTGGCGACCCAGGGCTTTATCGAGGAGTTCGGGGAAAGCCGGGTTATTGATATGCCCCTGGCTGAAGCCTCGATAATGGGTATCGCTTTGGGGGCCTCTTTCCGCGGCCTGCGCCCCATCCCGGAAGTGGAGTTCGCCGATTTCCTGTGGCCGGCGGTGAACCAGTTGATTGGCGAAGCGGCCCGGGTGCATTACGGCACCGACGGCAATCTTAACGCCCCGGTAACCATCCGCATTCCCTACGGCGGCGGCATCCGCGGCGGGCTGTACCATTCCCAAAATGTCGAAGCCTACTTTTTCCATACTCCCGGCTTGAAAGTCGTCGCCCCGGCTACGCCTTATGACGCCAAGGGTCTGCTGAAATCCGCCATCCGCGACAACAACCCGGTGGTCTTTCTGGAACACAAGAAAACCTACCGGCTGGTGCGCGGCGAAGTGCCGGAGGAGGATTACACCATCCCCATCGGCCCGGCGGAAGTCAAGCGGGCCGGCAATAACATCACAGTAGTCAGCTACGGGCTGATGTTGCACTACTGCCTGGAGGCGGCGGAACAGTTGACGGCCGAGGGCGTTGCCCAAGTGGAAGTGGTGGACTTGCGGACGCTGAAACCGCTGGATACCGAAACGGTGCTTAATTCGGTGAAAAAGACCGGCAAACTGCTGATTGTTCACGAGGACAACATCACCGGCGGCGTCGGTTCGGAAATTGCGGCCCTGGCGGCGGATGAAGCCTTTGACTACTTGGACGCCCCCATTGCCCGGCTGTGCGGCCCGGATGTGCCGACCATGCCCTTTGCCCAAACTTTAGAGGACGCCTATATGCCCAACACCGGCAAGATAGCCGACGCCCTGCGCCGGCTGGCGGCCTATTAGGAAACCCCAGCGACCGCATCCCTGGCCCGCCGGGCCAGGGAACGGATTAAACAGCGGGCGGTGCTGCCTTGGCGCAAACAATAGAACTACCCCAAGTTGGCGAGTCGGTCGTCGAAGGCACTATCGGCAAGTGGCTGAAACAGCCGGGCGACAACATCGCCCGGTACGAGCCGCTGGTGGAAGTCGTAACCGACAAGGTAACGATGGAAGTTCCCTCGCCGGTGGACGGCGCGCTGCTGAAAATCCTGGCGCAGGAAGGGGAAACCATCCCCATGGGCGCGCCCATTGCCGAAGTGGAAACAGCCGGCAGCGCCGCCGCGCCGGCCGCAACGGCGGCGGATACCGAATCCGTTCAGTCGCCGGCGACGGTCGCCAATCCGACCGTTACCGCAGCGCCGGCGGAACCGGCGGCCGCGCCGGCTACTCCCGCCGCCAGCCGTATCGGATACCTGAACACGGCCGCTACTATGGTCGGTCCGACCGGCGGCGGTGCCGGGGATACGGCGGCCCCGGATGCGCCGCCAACCGCAGCCGTCAACCCGGCGGTTGCTACCGATTCGTCAACGGCCGCCCCATCCGTCCCGTCAGTCCCGGCGCCGGAACAGTCTGCTAACGGCGCGCCCCGGCTTTCCCCGGCGGTGCGGCGGTTAGCCCGGGAGCATAGCGTCGATTTGTCCCGCATTGCCGGCACCGGAATGGGCGGCCGCATTACCCGGGATGATGTGCTGCAATATCTGGAATCGGGCGCGGCCACGGCGGCGGCAGCCGGGCCGGCTCCGGAACAAGTCGGGCCGGCAGCGGCAACCGGCGATGAAACCCACATCCCCCTAACCCCGGTGCGCAGGATGATTGCCGCGGCAATGACCCGGAGCGTCAGCCAGATACCCCACGCCTGGAGCGTCACCGCAGTGGATGTTACCAATCTGGTAGCGGCCCGGGCCGCGCTGCGTCCGGCCTTTCAGCAGCGGGAAGGGGTGGATTTGACCTACCTGCCCTTTGTGCTGCGCGCCTTGACGGCGGCCCTGCAAGAGAACCCCACTTTCAACGCCAGTTGGGGCGAGGATAAGATAATCCTGAAACGGCGGCTGAATATCGGCTTGGCGGTAGCGGCTCCCGGCGGATTAGTAGTGCCGGTTATCCCCGATGCCGACCGGCTCAGCTTGTCCGGGCTGGCTCACGCCGTAGCTGACTTGACCCAGCGGGCGCGGCAGGGCAAGCTGACTTTGACCGATGTGCAGGGCGGCACCTTTACCCTGAACAACACCGGCGCCCTGGGTTCCACCGTGTCCCAGCCCATCATCAACCATCCCCAAGCGGCCATCCTGACCACCGAGGCCATTCAGAAACGGCCGGTAGTCATCAATGACGCTATCGCCATTCGGTCAATGATGAACCTGTGCCTTTCCTTTGACCACCGCATCAACGACGGAGCGGAAGCCGGCGCATTCATCCAGTCCATTAAAGGCCGCTTGGAAGCAATAAACCCGGACGCCGGGTTGAGTTAAGCCGGCATCAATCAGGAATCGGGAGATTAAGCCGGGAGAATGGGGAAAGGTAATTCCCGAATTCTCCCGGCTGATTTTTGCGCTATGTCGGAAACAATGCCGGTCTGCCGGGTGGAAAATTGGGGCGTAGTGGAATACTGCCGGGCGGTGGCGCGGCAGGCTGATTTGGCGGCGGCAGTGCAAGCCGGGCGGCAACCCAATACGCTGCTGCTATTGGAACATCCGCCGGTTTATACCCGGGGGCGGTTGTCTAAATCGGAGCATATACGGCTGTCTCCGGCGGAGTTGGCAGCTCGGGGCATCGCCGTAGTGGACACCGACCGCGGCGGGCAGGTTACTTATCACGGGCCGGGACAGCTGATTGCTTGGCCGGTAGTCAACCTGAGAAATTGGGGCGGCCCGCTGCGCTATGTCCGCACTTTAGAGCAAATCATCATTCAGGTACTGGCCGACTTCGGCATTGCGGCCGGAGTGGAGCCGGGTTTGACCGGCGTTTGGGTCGGCAACGCCAAAATCGCCGCCATTGGCGTAAAAATCAGCCGGGGCGTAACTCGGCATGGCTTTGCCCTGAATGTGAACCCGGATTTGTCCTGGTATGACCACATCATCCCCTGCGGCCTAACCGACCGGCCGGTTACAGCAATGCAGCAGGTTTTGGGCGTCAATAAAGTGGCAATGGCGGCGGTGCAAAACAGCGTAGCCCGGCGCTTTGGGGAGGGTATGGGGTTCGGGATGACTGGGAAAGTACCTAATTCAACGAGCAGCCCCGCGCCTTGACACCGGGATACCGGGCATATACCATTAAGCCAGTTTGAACCGGTCGCCGCGCCGCCGGTTGGGGCAAAGTTGACCGGCGAACCGGGCGAACTATCCTGCGTACCAGGAGACGAAATGGCGATACCGAAATCCGAGTTTGGCCGAGGTGAAGTTGATTGGGACGCGGCTTTGGCGGAACTGGTAAACTTCGACCGGCCGCCTTCTGCGGCGGAATTGCGGGCGGCAATGCTGGAAACTGTCGAGGTTTTCCGGCAGGGGCGTCTGACCGAGGACGAACTGAAATGGGTTTTGTCCCTGCTGGCCGCGCAGTTGGCGACGCAGACGATAGAGCGGGAGTTACAGGAAGTCCTGCTCGATTTCGGGCGCGGTTTTGACCGGGAGCCGAGTTTCGCCAAGCATCGTTTCAGCTTGCTGGAAGGCGCAAACCGTTCCGGGTTGTCTTATGCCTGAAGAGATCCGTCCGGCATCGCCGGAAGAAGGAAACCCCATAGCTCCACAGGAAACTACGCCATCTGAAGGCGTTGACCCTGAGGAGGCTTTGGTCAGTCTGCCGGTCAGTTTGCGCAGGATGTTCTCCGCCACCTTGTCCGGGCCTTTGCGGAACCCGTTGCTGGATAAGCTGACTGCGGAACACATCTCGTCTCTGATTTCCGCGGCGGACAAAGATCGGGATCGCGCACTGGAAGATCGCCGCAACGCCCGGAAATGGCAGTCCGTAATCTCCATTCTCATCATTATCGTGGTTGCCCTGTTGCTGGGCTACTTTGCCTTTCTGCAACAGAACAGTTTGGTCGCCGAAATAATCAAGTTGGCGGCCGTGGGGTTAGGCGGATTCGGCGGCGGGTACGGTTTTGCCCGGTGGCGGGGAAGCCGGTAGAGATTCACCCCCCTCACCTCGGACGGTTGCGGGTTTGGCGTTTGCGACTTGGCGCGGCGGCATCCCCGGGCGATTTCCACCGTCACCTTGCTGGGATTCTTTTGGTTTAAGTCCAAGGCCGGTTGGCCCTTCCTGCGCTGAAACCCCTTGGCCGCCCCTGATTCCCCTTGTCTTGCGACCTCAATCCCATCAAAAGGAAACAACCTAACTATGAACTACCGGCAACTCCCCCGCACCGACCTTTCCCTCTCCGCTGTGGGCTTTGGCGTCTGGACCGTCGCTACTACCTGGTGGGGCAAAATCCCCGAGGAACAGCGCGCCGCCCTCCTCGAGAACGCCGTCGACCTGGGCATCAACTTCTTTGACACCGCCGACACCTACGGCGAGGGCTACGGCGAGGAAATCCTGGCTAAAGTCCTCGGCCACCGCCGTCACGACCTGGTCATCGCCACCAAGTTCGGCTACGACTTCTACGACAAGCTGACGCCGCGCAGCGGCCATCAGGAACGGCCGCAGAAATTCGACCCGGACTTTGTCCGCTTTGCCTGCGAACAGAGCCTGCGCCGCCTGAACTCCGACTACATCGACCTGTACCAGGTGCATAACCCCCGCATCGACGCCCTGGAAAAGGATGATTTGTTCGAGACCTTGGAACAGCTGCAAGCCGAGGGCAAAATCCGCTACTACGGCGCCGCCCTGGGCCCGGACATCGGCTGGTTCGAGGAAGGGGAAGCGGCAATGCGGGAGCGGCAAGTCAGCAGCCTGCAAATCATCTACAGCATCCTGGAGCAGGAGCCGGCCAAAGATTTCTTTCCCATCGCCGCCGATTGCCAAGTGGGGTTGCTTTCCCGCGTCCCCCACGCCTCGGAAGCCCTCACTGGCCGCTATACCGAAGTCCCCACCTTTGACGAAAGCGACCACCGTTCCCACCGCCGGGCCGAGTGGTTGCGGGAAGCCCTGCGAAAAGTGGAGCAGGTTCAGTTTCTGGCTGGCGATGAGACCGGCCGCACCCTGGCCCAGGCCGCCATCCAGTTCGCCCTGTACCAGCCCGCCATCGTCTCGGTGCTGCCCAACTTCACCAACTTGGATGAACTGCGCGACTACACCGCCGCCGTTGAAACCCCGCCCCTGACTGATGGCGAACAGCAAATCCTCGATGACCTGTGGGCTAACGATTTCTACCTGCCGGAAGTCTCCCCCAACTTAACCGAAGTCTAGGCGTAACCCGGGACTCCGCGGAAAATGCCCCGCCTCATCATTGACACCGACCCCGGCGTGGATGACGCCATTGCTATCTTGATGGCTTTGGCGTCCCCGGCTGGGCAAATAGCCGGCTTGACCGTGGTCGGCGGCAATGTCCCTTTGGCCCGGGGCGTCCGCAATGCTTTAGCTTTGTTGGAATACGCCGGCCGGGCCGATGTGCCGGTCTTACGGGGCTGCGCCCGTCCCTTGCGTGGCAAGTTTCCCTACGCCCAGCATTTTCACGGCTGGAGCGGCTTGTCCCGCCGCTTGCCGGCGCCGCAAAGCCGTCCCGCCGCCGCCAGCGCCGTGGATTTTCTGGCTGCGCAGCTGCAAGACTACCCCGGGCAAATCCACATTGCCGCCCTGGGGCCGCTGACCAACTTGGCGCGACTGGAGCGGCAGCATCCCGGCCGCCTGTCCCAAGCCGCCGCCATCGCCGTAATGGGCGGCGCGGTCAACGCCCCGGGCAACATCACTCCGGCTGCCGAGTTCAACTTTTACAGCGACCCAACGGCCGCCCAGGAAGTTCTCAACTGCGGCGCATATCTGACTCTGGTAGATTTAGCCGCTTGCCGCCAAGTTGCCCTCGAGCGCGCTGATGCCGCCAATATACGCGCCAACAGCCGCTTGGTCAAACTGGCGGCGCAACTGATTCAAAACTGGTTCCGCCGCGACCAACAGCGACAGCGCTTCGAGTTCTATGACCCCTTGGCCTTGGCCGCCTTAATCGCCCCGGAAGTAATCACCACCCGCCCGGCAGCAATAACAGTGGAAACCGCCCCCGGCCCGCAGTTAGGGGAAAGCCAAGCCGCCGGCCCAACCGGCCCGGTAGCCGTAGCCGAAAAGGTTAATGGGGAACGATTCTTTGAGGTTTTGCGGGAAACCTTGGGGTGGGACGGGGTATCGGATTAGGTAAAACCCAAGCCGGCTTTCACCCTTTCCAGCAAGGTTGACACCGCCCAATCAACTTGCTGCCGGGTAAAGTAATCGTGGGCTGTTGTCATCACCGTTATATTGGTGTGATAACGAGACTTTTCGCTGGCAAGCCGCAGTTCCCGGTAGGAGTTCCAAGTAACCCGGTCGCAGTTTCTTGCCAGCAACTGCTCCCGCCACCCGTGCGGCGAACGTCTCCCGACGCCGGCCGGGGATGGCGGTAGCAACTCCTCCGTATGCCGAACCGGTGCTAGAGCCTCCGGGTGCGTAAAAGCCGGCGTATCGTGCAGCCGGGCCTCAAAGTAATGCACCGCGGCGTAAAAGGCCGCGATAATCGCCCAATCCCGGTAGCGATAGCCGCCGTTGACCAATTCCTTGGCCAACGCCTCGTTATGCCGGGCTTGGCGGATATGCGCGCTGCGACTACTCACCGTCCGCGTCCCCTCTCCGCCAGATTAGGGACGCTCCGCAGTAACCGCTTTCCGACCGCTCCGGACAGCCCACCGCAGCGTAATCCACCGACAGGCACAACGGCTCAAACCGGCGGTGCAGGTCGTACTCGGCGTCAATCAAGCTCCCCATTAACTCCCCGTCATAAAACTCGGTGGCCGCGGTCAGCACATAAACCCGCACCTCCCATGCAAATTGCCCCACGGCAATAGCCCGCACCCGGTCAAAACTGCTATAAACCCGGATGATTTCCGCCAGCAGATCCTCCGCCTTCCGCCCCTGCAAAATGGCGTTGGGCAAATCTTGGCCGGCCAGCGAACCCCAATCCACCGCCTTTTTGCCGGCTTTCAAGACCGCGGCCACCCCTTCCGGCGGCGGCGATTGGCCGATGGCGTAGTCAACAGCAACGCCCGCCGCCGAGTCAGCGGTCAGCAGTTGCTCCAGACTTTCCGCTTGGCCCGCCAAATCGGCGGCCATTTTCCGTAGCCGCTTTACTTCCTGCAAGGCGGCTTCCCGTTGGGCATCATTCATAGCTGGCATTTCTCCTGACCAAGCGCAACGGCTACTTCTCCGCCATACTGCGCCAGCGGTGTCCGTAGGTGAACCGCTCGGCTTTACCGGCCGGATTCTGAATTTTCAGCAGTTTGGGATTGGCGCTTTGGGCTTCCTCAACGATATAAAGCCAATAAGCGTCACCACACTCTTGCGCCTTTTCAAACTCCGTATGCGTCAAAGAAACGCTGGAGAATTTGCCGCTCAAGCTCTTAACCTCGCACCAAACGGTTATCTTGCCGTTCTTCCTGCCGGATTCCGTCCGGAACAAGTCGAAGCCCGGGTTATTAGTCCGGGTGGTGTGCCATCCTTTCTCGATCTTGCGGATGAACTTAATGGCCGCGTCTTCCACCTCCCGATTAGGCGGCGGAATTGGGGTGTCAGGCTCTACAGGCACGGATGGAACGGAGACCAACAGCTCCAGGAACTGCTCCAAGACTTCCTCGGAGACATCATTGTCCCGCAGAACCTGTAAGGCGTCGGGCTTGATTTTGGCATCCTTTGCCAGATTGTTGACCACCGGAGCTTTAGGCGGCTCAAGCCCCAGTTCCCGACGCACGAAGTTAGCTCGCGTCTCCCCGGAAAAAGCCCGCTCTTTTTCAACCCCGTGCGGGCCCTGGAAGTTTTACGGATTTCGCTCTTTCCGCGAGCGAAGGGAATCAGGCGATTAGCCTCTCGCTCGGTTACGCCCGAGGCCACTAATAACTTTTTGACCTCTGAGTCTATGCGCTCGAACTGCGCTTCTCCGCCCGATTCTTGAAGCGCAAGGAGAACCCAGTCTCCCATTTCCTTGACGGTGGGCATTTCGACGCTCCCTCGTACGCTTGCCGCCAGCAACGAATTACCGGCATTTGCGCCTATGTTAATGCTGAATCTGGTTTGCTGTCAACTTCCCCCGTCCCACCCAACGCCATCTCCCCCCCTTGACTCCCCCATCCCGATGCCGCTATCTTTCAACCCAACATCCCCAACTAAAACGCCACCGGAGGCCATCCACCGTGCGGGCCATTGACATTCACGCTCACCAGGAACCTCAATGCTTTCAGCGCGCCATCGCCGCCGGCCAATCCTGGCACGGCCTTACCGCCGCCAGCCCCGAAGCCGACATTGACCCCATGGAAATGTGGACGCCGGAGCAGCGCATCGCCGATATGGATTCTTTAGGCGTGGATGTGCAGGTGGTTTCCACCAGTTCCGCCTTTTATCTGTACGACCGGGAACCAGCCATTACCGCCGCCATCGCCCGGGAATGCAACGACGAAGTGCATCAGCTCACTCTTGACCATCCCGACCGCTTCCGGGGCTTGGCTACCCTGCCGATGCAGGATATTCCGGCCGCCATTGCCGAACTGGAGCGCGCCGTGCAGCAGCTGGGGATGGTCGGCGCGATGATTGACGACAAGGTCAACGCCAAAACCTACGATGACCCCGCTTTTCTCCCCTTCTGGCAGGCCGCCGAGCAATTGGGCGCATTGCTGTTCATCCACCAGGGCGACCCCACAGTAGTGGAATCCCGCACTGAACGCTGGCATCTGCCCAACACCGTCGGCAATCCCGTGGACCGGGCTATTACCTTTGCCTCCTTCGTCTATGGCGGTGTATTGGATCAATGCCCCGACCTGAAAATCTGCCTGGCTCACGGCGGCGGCTATACCTGTTTCGGCATTGGGCGGATGGATCGCGGCTGGCAAGTGCGCGCTGAAGCCCGCGCCCATATCAGCCATCCGCCCAGCAACTACCTGCGCCGCTTCTACTACGATTGCCTCACCCACAGCGAACCTGCCCTGCGGATGCTCATTGACACCGTCGGCGTCGACCGGGTGGTATTAGGCACCGACTGGCCGGCTAATATGCGAATTGACTGGCCGGTCTCCTGGGTTTTGGGACTGCAAAGCCTGACCCCAGACGAAAAAGATGCCATCCTCTGGAAAAACCTCGAGCGGCTACTGGGCATTTAGCCACCCTTTTCATCCCGCCGGGCAACCACATTAAAACCGCCATCTCCGTTGGCGCGGGATAACGGCGCCGCCCTACACCGCTCCCAAAGTCCCCGGAAATCTGATTCAATCCCCATCTCCCCAAAATGCAATCCGCCCCCATCTGTGCTATCATCTTAACTTCCCCGCGCATTGCCGCCGCACATTTCAGGACGGGTGAACTGTTTGACTCCCTGCAACTCCTATGGCCACTGACGCCCCCCGGCAGGAAAGGGCCGCCGACCGCCCCCGCCGGGGCCGAATGCCCGGCTTGGGCACTTTTTCCGTAGCCCGCCAGTATCGCGACTTCCGCTATGTCTGGCTGGGCAACTTCTTTGCCATCGGCGCCCAATGGCTGCAAATGCTCTCCATCGGCTGGCTCGTCCTCGAGCTAACCGACGGCAACGCCCTGCTCACCGGCACCGCCGTGGGCATCCGCACCATCCCGGTACTGGTTATCGGCCCCTGGGCTGGCGTATTGGGCGACCGGGTGGACCGCCGCAAACTGGTGATGATTACTCAATCGGCTATGGCCGTCGCCGCCATCCTCTTTGCCTTGCTGGTCATCAGCACCGACCTGGATGGAGAAAATACCAGCGGCCCGCTGCGCTGGTGGCATCCCTTCATCTATATGACCATTGCCGGCATTGCCCACTCCATCATCCAGCCGGTGCGCCAAGCTATGGTCGCCAACACCGTGCCGCGCAACGCCCTGACCGGCGCCCTGGCTCTCAACGGAATGGTCTATCCCAGCACCCGCATCATCTCCCCGGCCATTGGCGGCGTGCTGATTGCCCTCCTCGGGTTCAAGTGGAACTTCTTTCTCGAAGCCGTCCTCTATGTCCTGATTGTCCTGCTGCTCTTGCCGGTGAAACTGCCCTACCGCACCGATGCTCCGCCCCAGCGGGAGTCCGCCTTTGCCAGTATGCTGGCCGGCTTGCGCTATGTGAAGGATGAAAAGCGTATCCTGCAACTGATCCTGATGCCGCTGATTCCCAACCTGGTCTTTCAGCCGCTGGTTTTCGTGCTGCCCATATTCACTACCCAGGTACTCGACCGCGGCCCGGACGCCGGCGGCGCTCTAGCCGCCGCCGTGGGCGTGGGCGGATTTATCGCCGCCGTATGCGTGGCGTTAGTCGGCTACATCTTTCCCAAGGGGATAGTAACTTTCTTGGGGCTGATTGGCGGCTGCATTTTCGTCATCCTCTTTTCCCAATCCTACTGGATGGCGGTATCCTTCGGTATGCTGATGGGAATGGGCTTTTGCCAGTATGTCTTTCGCGTCGCCAACGGCACCTTGCTGCAAACCGTAGTTCCCGACACCCTGCGCGGCCGGGTGATGAGCATTTATATGCTCGACCATGGCCTGACGCCCCTGGCCACCCTGCTAATCAGCCTGTTCATCCACTTGTGGCAGCCCTCCCACGCCTTTACCGTTATCGGCGTTATCGCTTTGGCGGTAGCCCTCCTGCAAACCCTCACTTTCCGCAGCGCCCGGGCCTTGCCCTAGCCGCCGCGCCGCTTAAATCCAATGCTGACCCGCATCACCCAAAGCCCCAACTACAAATGGTGGGCTTTTTGCGCCGTCGCCATTGGCACCTTCGCCTCCGTCGCCGACCAGGTCAGCGTCAATGTAGCCATGCACCCCATCGCCGGCTACTTTAAGACCGACATCCCCACCGTGCAGTGGGTCATCCTCAGCTACACCCTGACCATCAGTGCCCTGCTGCTACCTATGGGCCGCCTCGCCGACATCATCGGCTTGAAAAAGGTCTATATCATCGGCTCCCTCATTTTTGCCCTCTTTGCCCTGGCTGCCGGCTTGTCCGGCGATATGGGACTGCTTATCGGCTTTCGAGTGCTGCAAGGCACCGGCGCGGCCATGACCCAAGGCACCGGAATGGCGATAATCGCCGCCGCCTTTCCCGCCACGGAACGCGGCAAAGCCATCGGCTTGATGATGGGCATTGTCAGCGCCGGGGCCATCGTCGGCCCGGCTTTGGGCGGCTTCCTGCTCGACTGGTTCAACTGGCGCGCCGTATTCCTGGTCAACCTGCCCATGGTCGGCATCGGCGTGGCTTTATCCTTGGCCGTCTTGACCGAGCGGCGCGCCGCCGACTCGGACCAATCCCGTCCCGGCTTTGACTGGCTCGGCGCGGCTCTATCCACCGCCGCGCTGCTCCTGCTGCTGCTGACCGTCACCAACGCCTACCGCTTTGGCTGGACTTCCCCGCCTATCCTGACCGCCCTGGTGGTATTCGTCGGGTTGCTGGCTGCCTTTATCCGGCAGGAACTGCGGACGCCCAACCCGATGTTGAATCCCCGCTTTTTCCGCGGCCGGGCCTTTTCCGGCGGCGTAACGGCGGCTTTCCTCGCCTTTTTCGGCGGCATCGCCATCTTTTTCCTGACCCCCTTTTACTTGCAGGGCGTACTAGGCTACAGCCCCACCCGAACCGGCTTGATTCTGGTGCCGGGCGCGGTCTGTATGCTCTTTCTTGGCCCGTTAAGCGGCCGTCTTTCCGACCGCTACGGATTCCGCATCTTTACCATTGGCGGCCTGCTCTGCTCCGCCGCCAGCCTGTTCATCCTTTCCTGGGTACGGGTGGACACTTCCCTGTTCGTACTGCTCCCGGCCCTGATTCTGCAAAGCTGCGGAATGGGACTGTTCTTTTCCCCCAACGCCAGCTCCGTGCTGAACTCCGTGGGACGGGAAAGCTACGGCGTCGTCTCCGCCTTTCTCAACCTGGTGCGTAACTCCGGCAATGTCATCAGCATTGCCGTATCCACTGCCATTGTTACCGCGACAATGGGGTCTTTGGGCTACGAACCCAGCCTGTCCGCGGTGCAGGTTGGCGGCGCCGGCGGCGTCGGCCACGCCTTCACCGCCGGCCTCCGCTACACCTACCTGCTGATGACTGCCCTGCTCCTGATTGCCGCCGCCATCTCCACCCTGCGCCCCCGGCCCGGGTAACCGGCAATGCCTCGTTACCCGCCAATTGTCCCATCCCCCGAGTTAAGTTACCGGCGGAGCGGCTGGCCCCGGCGGTAAGTGGCAACGCGCCAGAGCCATTCCATCGGGCCGAAGCGGAATCGGTTGAGCCACGCCGTTGACCACCAGAGCTGCGCCGCCCATACTACCAAGATGAATGCCAATACTCCGCTGCGGCCGATGGCGGCGTCGCTTAACAGATGGGTCAGGAGCAGGACGCCCAAGACGCTTTGGGTCAAGTAGTTGGTCAATGCCATCCGGCCGACGGCTTGCAGCCGGGTTTTCAGCCAGCTGTTGCCCCGCTGATTCCAGAGGATAATCAGGCTCAGATAGCCGAGGGCGGCGGGAATGGTGCCGAGGGTGTTGGGAACTTGCCCGATAAATGCTACTTCCCGGCTGAAGTCGTTCCAGGCAACCCAGCCAATGCCGGCGGCCGCCAGAGGCAGCCCTACACCCAAGCCGATCAGGGCGGTCAGGCGGTAAGCGCGGGCGTCCCGGTCGCCAAGCCGGCGCCCATCAGGATCAAGCCCAAGCCGCGCAGGAAGTAGTTGAACAGCAGCATTAAGAGCAGCAGGTTATCAAGCCCAAGCCGCGCCGGTTCGTTATCCACCGGTTGCCCCCAAGGGTATATCGGTAGGCGTCCAGATGCCGGCCAAGGGGGCGTTGGTGCTGTTGGCGAGGCATTGCATCAGCAAGCCGTTGGCGGCGGTCAGCAGGAAAAGGACAGCGCCGCTGCTGATGAGGGCGGGGGCGGACAGTTTCCGCAGGGCAATCAGAAACAGGGCGGATAGGGCGTAGACGGTCAAGACATCGCCTTGCCAGAGCAGGGCGTGGAGGATGCCGATGAGCAGCAATAGGGCGTTGCGCCAGAGGTTCAATAGTACGGGATGGTTGCTGCGGGCGGCCGCCCGGTCGATGAACAGCATAATGCCGGCGCCGAACAGGAGGGAGAACAATGCCATAAACTTCTGGTCAACGAAAATCTCGCCGAAAATTCCTACCGCCCAATCCAAGCCGTTATTCATCCCGCCGGCGCTGATATTCCAGTAGGGGACGGAGTCGTACTTGAAAGATACGGCGTTCATCAGCAGGATGCCCAACACGGCCACGCCGCGAATCAGGTCGAGGCTGGTGATGCGGCTGGATTCGGATACCGGGGCGGCGGCAGTTGCCGGGGTAGCAGAGTCAGGTTGCATTGGGGAAACTCCGGGGGCGAGGTTGATTTGACATAGGGGCGGCTCGGTATATAGTATGCTGGGGAAAGCCGGCGGTCAAACCGGCGGCCGGGGTTCAACTGGTTAAAAGCGGTTAGAGGAGGGTTGATATGGCGCGGAAAGAGATAATTACCTGCCCGGAGCTGTCCCCGGGGAGCAATCCCCTGTCGCAAGGGGTGCGGTTCGGCGACCTGGTGTTTGTGCAGGGCTGCACCGGCCGGCATCCCACTACCGGGGAGACGGGCGACGGCATCCGGGAGCAGACCCGCTACGCTTTGGAGCGGATCCGGATGATACTGGCGGCGGCCGGCGCTTCCCTGGAGAATGTGCTGACCAATACCTGCTATGTGACCAAGGCCGAGGATTTGCCGGGGTTTAACGAGGTTTATCGGGAGTTTTTCCCCCAGGATTACCCGGCGCGCACGGCGGTTATCGCCAACTTCGGGGCGGCGGACAACCTGGTGGAAATCACCAGCACGGCGGGCATTCCGAGTTAGCCGCCGCCAACCGGGGTTAGGGCAGGCGGCGGTAGGTGATATGGGAACGGTTGGTAGTGTGGGGGCGAATCAGCGTGGGCCAATCGCCGGTGTCCGAGGCGGCGACCCAGCCCGGGGACTCCGGCACTGCGGGGTCGTCGATTTCATAGACGGCGGCGTAGCGGGCCACGCCCGGCACATCAGCGGATTCCAGCCGGTAGCGGATGCAACTGCGGACGCCGGGGGCTTGCAGGATGTTGGGGATGTGCTGAGTGTCGTAGATGCGGTTAAAGTCGGCCTCGTGTTCCTCGGGAATGTCCATCTGTACCAGGTAGATGTAATCGGCCATAGGGGTTAGACCTCTCCGTCAACTCGAATGGGCGGCGCATTGTATTGCGCCCGTCCTGAACCGCTATGCTACCGGGCAATTCCCCATTTGCCAACCCCCTTCCCTTAACATTACAATAGCCGCGGCCGCCGGCAGCTAATTGCCGGCCGGCGGCGGTCGGGATTCAACCCGTATTCAACATTCGACGCGCCGCCGCTGCGCCGCGCAAAGGGGTAACGATTATGGTTGAGAACGCCGGAGGTATCGAGGCGCTGCTGCAAGAGGATCGGACTTTTCCGCCGCCGCCGGAGTTTGCGCGGCAGGCGAATGTCAGCGACTCGGAGGTTTATGCCCGGGCCGCTAAAGACCCGGAGGGTTTCTGGGCGGGCTTTGCCGCCGAACTGGATTGGTTCAAGCCTTGGGACAAGACCCTGGAGTGGCAGCCGCCTTATGCCCAATGGTTTGTGGGCGGGCAGCTCAACGCCGCCTACAACTGCATTGACCGGCATTTGGCAACGGCGCGGCGGAACAAGGCGGCCATCATCTGGGAAGGGGAGCCGGGGGATTGGCAGGTCTATACCTACCGGGATTTGTACCGGGAGGTGTGCCGGTTTGCCAACGGGCTGAAAAGCCTGGGGGTGCAGAAGGGCGACCGGGTGACCATCTACCTGCCGATGGTGCCGGAGTTGCCGATCGCGATGCTGGCTTGCGCCCGGATTGGGGCGGCGCACAGCGTAATTTTTGGCGGGTTCAGCGCGGAGTCGATCCGGGATCGCATCGACGATTCCCAGTCCAAGGTGATGATTACCGCGGACGGGGGCTATCGCCGCGGCAGTATAGTCCAGCTGAAACAGAATGCCGACGCCGCTTTGGAGGGGGCTACGCCGGTGGAACGGGTGGTAGTGGTGCGCCGGACGGGCCACGCCGACGAGCGGATGACGGCCGGGCGGGATGTGTGGTGGCACGATTTGGTGGATGGGCAGGCGATGACCTGCGAACCGGAGCCGATGGACAGCGAGGATATGCTCTATATGCTCTATACCAGCGGCACTACCGGCAAGCCCAAGGGGATTGTCCACACTACCGGCGGCTATCTGACCGGCACTTACGCCACTACCAAGTGGATTTTCGACCTGAAAGAGGAGGATGTGTACTGGTGTACCGCCGATATTGGGTGGGTCACCGGGCATAGCTACATTGTCTATGGGCCGCTGGCTAATGGGGCTACTTCGGTGATGTACGAAGGTTCGCCGGATTACCCCGACCGGGATCGGTTCTGGGCCATTGTCGCCAAGTACGGCTGCACCATCCTTTACACCGCGCCGACCGCGATCCGCACCTTTATGCGCTGGGGAGAGGAATACCCCAATCGGCATGATATGTCCACGCTGCGGCTGCTGGGGACGGTGGGGGAGCCGATTAACCCGGAGGCGTGGGTGTGGTACTGGCAGAATATCGGCGGCGGCCGCTGCCCGGTGGTGGATACTTGGTGGCAGACGGAAACCGGCTCCATTCTGATTAGCGCTTTGCCGGGAATTACCACGCTCAAGCCGGGTTCGGCGACACAGCCGTTCCCGGGGATTGACGCGGAGATTCTGGATGAGGCGGGCAATCCGGTCGGCCCGGGCGGCGGCGGCTATCTGACTATCAAGCGGCCGTGGCCGGCGATGCTGCGGGGCATCTATGGCGACCCGGAGCGGTTTGTGCAGCAATACTGGTCGCGCTATCCGGATACCTACTTCACTTCGGACGGGGCCAAGCTGGATGAGGACGGCTACTTCTGGTTGCTGGGGCGGGTGGACGATGTAATCAATGTTTCGGCCCACCGCATCAGCACGATGGAGGTGGAGAGCGCGCTGGTGGACAACGCCAAGGTGGCCGAGGCGGCGTGTATCGGCAAGTCCCACGAAATCAAGGGGCAAGCCATCGTCGCTTTCGTCACCATCAAGGACCAGGTGACGGCTTCGGAGGACCTGATTACGGAGCTGAAAGCTCATGTGGCGGGCAAGATTGGGCCGATGGCGCGGCCGGATGACATTTACTTTGCGGCGGAGCTGCCCAAGACGCGCAGCGGTAAGATTATGCGCCGCCTGCTGCGGGATGTGGCCGAGGGCCGGGCTTTGGGCGATACCACTACCCTGGCGGATCCGGCGGTGGTGGAGTCGCTGAAGGCGCAGTATGGGGATGAGGAGTAGGGGTTGCCGGGAAGCGTCGCGTAGTGTATAGTCGGAGAACTTAGTACTTGAAAGACAGAGCCGCCCTCTGTCTTTTAAGTATCTCATCCCGGTGAGGTGTTATGGAAGCCCACAAAACCACTTTCCAACGCATCATTGACGGTAGCAAACAGTTCATAATCCCGGTATTCCAGCGGGATTATGCTTGGGGTATGCCAAATTGGCGCCGGCTGTGGAACGATATTTCGCTCGCCGGGGCCAACAGCAAGAAGGAGGGGCATTTCGTTGGTTGCATTGTCCACGTTCCCGACAGGACCTTTGCCGCAATGACTAGCTACTTGGTAATTGACGGTCAACAGCGGCTCACCACGCTGGTCATTCTGTGCGCCGCCCTCCGCGACCACATTAAGGAAAACCCGCTGCAAAGCGACGGGACCATCCCACCAGTAGATATACTGGAGCATACTTTTGTCGCGAACACTCGCCACGAAGGGAAGGAACGCTACAAAGTATTGCTGAGGCGCTCCGACGATGCGGCGCTGCGAGCGGTGGTCGATGGCAAGTCCCTTGACAACCTCGAAGGCACCACTTCCACTTTGATAGCTGAATGTTATCGGTATTTCCGGGGTATGTTGAAGTCGCCGGAAACCGATATTGATTTGGTCTATCGCGGTATGTCGCAACTGCAACTGGCCGATATTACGTTGGACCGGAATAGCGATGACCCTCAGGGTGTCTTTGAGAGTCTTAATTCCACGGGCGTTGACCTCACCCCGGGCGATTTGATACGGAACTACTTGCTCATGGGGCTGGATGTGCCGGAGCAGACTCGGCTTTACGATGAATACTGGCACAGGACTGAGTCGCTGTTTCGGGGCAACGACGGGAAAATGGACAACGGCGCTCTGAACTTGTTCCTGCGCGATTACATCACCTTGCGGCAAAAAGCCACCGAGCCGGTTCAAAACCATCTGATCTATGATAGGTTCAAGGAGTTCAGGGTTTTGAACCCGTCTCCGGTCGAGACGGTACTCGACGATATACGGCGATGCGCCGGCTATTGCGCTGGCTGGAACGGTCGCGTCGAGATGCCTTCGCGTCAGCTTACCGCAGCAATGCGTAACCTGCGTATCCTCGGGAATACGACCGGTGTGCTTGTTATGCGGCTCTACGGCTGCTACGAAAATGGCACTCTGTCGGAAAGCGACTTTGCACACGGGTTGCGGCTCATCGAGAGCTATATCCTGCGCCACAGAGTATGCAATCGCCAGATTCGTAGCTATCCGGGCATATTTGCTCGAATGGCTCGTGCCATAAGCGACGAGGCTCCCGCCGAGTCACTGCTAAGCACATTAGCAGAGCCGCGAGGGAGTTACGGCTTTTGGAGCTTTCCCTCGGACGGTGAATTTGCCCGGGTTCTCCAAGAAAGAAACCTATATGGTCTCCAAATGTGCGCGGCTATCTTGGCCCGTCTGGAGAACGAAGGGGAACGGGAACCGAGTCCGGTTGGCAACTACAGCATTGAGCACATCATGCCGCAGACTTTGACCAAAGAGTGGCAGGATATGCTCGGTGAGGATTGGGCGCAAGTTCACGAGAAGTGGCTGCACCGTTTGGGTAACCTTACCCTGACCGGATTTAACTCGGAGTATTCCAACAGCTCTTTTGAAGTAAAGAAAACCAGGCCAAACGGCTTTAACGAGAGCGCCGTGCGCTTGAACCTGTTCGTCCGCAACCAGTCTGAGTGGACAGCGACTCAAATGGAGGAGCGCGGCAAACTCCTGGCCCAGCGCGCCTTGCGGATTTGGCCTTACCCGCAAGTGAGTTAGCCGAAACATCCGGCGTTTGCCTTTATGCTGGCGAGTTCGGTATTGGCAAACGGTATCGAGGGGGTTCGAAATCCACTACCACGAGTGATAGCGGAAAAGGGCGGCACGGTCTTTCCGGTTATCGCCGAAAGTTTGCGCCGCCTTGTGCTATAATTCCGCAATGCGGAACATCGAGCGGATTCTGGGAAACTACTGGATTGGCTACTATCTGGTGTATCTAGTAGCCGTCCTGGTTCTGATGTACCGGCACGACTGGACGCTGTCCCAGTGGGACGATGTCGAGTTGATGGCGGACATATTCAGCACTGCCGTCGGGTATGCGTTGCTGGCGGTGGTCGTAGTGGAGGGTTTGGGGCGTATGGTGCTGCTTATCCCCAAAACGGTACGGTCTCTAGTCGACCGCGGCCGTAAAGAGGAGCGGAAACGCACTCTGCTGGCTCTGCGGGAGGCCCGGTCGCGCGGTATCGACCCGGACAGCCCGGAGTTCGAGCAGTTTCTCTTGGACTTTCAGGTTGACGGGATGGGAGATGACCGGTAGGGGATAGCTTCTGCCGGCGAGACTTTACCGACTAGCGACATTCGTCGTAGTGGAGGGCTTGGGGCGTATGGAGTTACTTATCCCCAGGACGGTGCGGGCCATAATGGCTAAGGGATATGCGGAGGGCTACGCCGAGGGGCTTGCTGAGGGTCGGAGCGAAGGCCGGAAAAGAGGGCGGATGCGGATGCGGATGATTTCGGCTCTGCGGGCGGCCCGGTCGCGCGGCATCGACCCGGACAGCCCGGAGTTCGAGCAGTTTCTCCTGGACTTTGCTGCGGATCAGCCCGACGACTCCCGGTATTAAAATCGCCGCCAGGGGGTAGCGGCTTATCCCGCGTCCGTACCGCCGCTGGACTGCCGAATGTACCACAAGATAATCCCGGGTTTGATAGCCCTCTGTGTAGCGGTTTTGCTGGGCATTATCGGGACTATCCTTGGGCAGGATTACCGGTGGAATGGCGACTTGCAGCCGGGCCGGGCTTTTGTTTCCGCCGGCGCCCGGTTCGCGGAAATACCGAAATCGGCCATCGGACTATTTCAAGCGGATAACCCGGTAGCACCGGCCGCCGGCATAACCGGGGTATCCGCAAAAGCATCCCTTGAGCTCGACTCACCAACCGCTTATCAACTACTCCCCCTCTCCTCGGAGGAACTAATGCGCGGGCGGCAGTTTATGCTGACGCTGATTAACACCGACCGGGTTCGTTTCAACTTGCCGCCGGTAGCCCTCGGCGGCAACTTGGCCGCGCAACGACACGCTGACGATATGGCTCAGCATAATTTCCGTTCGCACTGGGGCTTGGACGGGTTGACGCCCTATATGCGCTACACCCGAGCCGGCGGCGTCAATCGGGAACGGGAAAATATCTCCGGCCCGGAACTGCTGACAAATCTGTCGGATTATGACCGCCAATCCTTGACTGCTTTGCTGTCCGAGGTGCATCGGGAAATGATGACGCGCCCGGAGCAGCGCGCCAATATCCGCGACCATTGGCATCGCAAGGTGAATCTGGGCATTGCCTGCAACCCGGCCGCTTGCTGGGTAGCTCAGCAGTTTGCCGGCGATTATGCGCGGTTCGACGAATTGCCGGCGATTACCGACGGGAGGCTCAGCTTTGCCGGCCGGTTGGCGGACGGTATGGAGTTGGCGGGCGTGGCGGTCTGGTATCATCCGCCGCCGCGGGCTTTGACTTTGGGGCAACTGGACGCCACTTATTCCTACAGCTTGGGGCAGTATCCGGCAACTTTTCTGCGTTCCCCGCCCGGGCCGGGCCGCTATTATCCGGATGACCAAGCCACTTATGCCTGGCGAAACGGCATTGACCCTTACACCCTGAACCCGGAACTGGGCCGCGCCAACATCCCGCCGTTGCCGGTGGATTTAGCCCATACCGCCGCTGTTTCCTGGACTACGGCCGCTCTTTGGCAAGTCAACGGCGCGGCTTTTCGCGTAACCGCCGATTTGACGCCGGTTCTGGAAAGGGCCGGGCCGGGCGTCTATACGGTGCAGCTTTGGGCCGGGGTTGGCGCGGAAAGGGTGGATTTGACCAACTACACCATTTTTGTGGAGTAATGGCGGGGGACATTTGACATTGCAGCAGTGCGGCGTTATCTTTGAGGGCAACTAATTTGGGAGTGGAGCGGTAAGTGTTCTATGGCAGTTTTTACCTGCGAAGTCTGCGGACGCGATAGCGCTTACCTGGTAAAGCGTCCCTTTGACTCCCTTTACAATCAGATTCCCGTTCGTCTGGACGCCGTGGAGATGTACGAGTGTCAGCGTTGCGGTGAATGCACCCTGACCCCGGAACAGGACCAAGCCGTTTCCGAAAAAGTCAAAGGCTTGGCTCGGGAGCGGCTGGATTTGCTTCCCCCGGAGGCTATTACCAGCATCCGCAAACGCTGCCAGATTTCTCCGGCGGAGCTGGAACGGCTTTTCGGCTTGGGCAAAAACTCGGTGGCACAGTGGGAGCAGGGGCGGGTCTTGCCGAGCAAAACCGCCGATGTTTTGCTGCGACTGCTGGACCGTAACCCCGGCATCGTCGACGAACTACGGCAAATCCATTCCTGAACCAGCTTATCCTCAAGGGAGCGAAACCATCTCTTTATGCCCAACCCGAAGCCTATTTACCGTAGCCCTTTGGTCATCCTGGCGGCAGTAGTTATCATTGCCCTGACGCTGTGGGTTGGTTGGGGTGTCTGGCAGGACTCGCGGGAAAACGGCGGCCTTGCGGCGGGGACAGCAGCGGCGGCAGCCGGGGCGCGGTTGCAGTCTATCCCCACCGCTATTGGCAACGGCATAGTGGGGCTGATTAACCCGGAGGCGGTAGCCGGGCGGCCCCCGGAGCCGGTGGCGGCGCTACCCACGCCGGAGCCTACCGTCACGCCCGCGCCTACGGCGACACCGCCGCCGACCGCCACGCCCATTCGCAGCACGCCAACGCCCTTGCCTACCGTGGACTGCGTTACGCCCACGGCGACGCCACAGCCCCCGCCGGCCGCTACCGCCGCGCCGAATGCCGAAATCTATTCGGTCATCGACCCGGCTAGCGGGGTAATGGCGGAATTGACTAAAGGGCAGCTGGAGGAGTTTAACCGCACCGGCCAACTGCCGGGCGCGGCCGCGGCCGATGCGGCAAATCCGCCGGCAGAACGGGCCGCATCCCTGCCTGCTGACTCCGGCCCGCCCCAATGGCGGCAGTATATGCTGACGCTGATTAACGCCGCCCGGCAGGAAGCCGGCTTGTCTCCGGTAATCTTGGGCAGCAACGCCGCCGCCCAGCAGCACGCTGACGCAATGCTGGAGCATAACTTTGTCGGCCATTGGAGCCAAGACGGTTTGCCGCCCTATGCCCGCTACACCCGGGCCGGCGGCGTCAACTATGTCCGCGAGAATACCGCCGGCAGCGTTTTGCAGGAAGGCTTAACTTATCGCGCGCATACTCCCCAAGAATCCATCGACAGCTTGCATCAGGGCTTTATGCGAAGTCCCCGCCATCGAGAAAACATTCTGAATCCCTGGCACAAGCAAGTGAACCTGGGTATCGCTTGCAGCGAATTTTCCTGTTCGGTAGCGCAGCACTTTGCCGGCGATTATGTCGAGTTCAGCGTCGAACCGACTATTGCACCGGACACTAATGCGCTGAGCTTTGCCGGTAGCTTGAAAGACGGGTTTATTATGGAGAGCGTGCAGGTTTGGTATGACCGGCCGCCGCATCCGCTGACCCTGGGGCAACTGGATGTTACCCATTCCTACAACGAAGGGGAACGGCCGGCTACTTTTCTGCTGAAACCGGCTCCGGCCGGCTGTTTCTATTCGGCGGCGGCGTTGGCTCCGGCGCCCTTCCGTTGGGACGCCGCGACTAACCCTTACGATGTCCCCCCGGAGCGGTCCCGAACTCTATCCACTATCCAGTTGCGCCCGCCGCTTTATCCCAAATCCCGGCTGGTGCCGTGGACGCAAACCGAGCGTTGGCAGGTGGAGGGCGCGGACTTTGCGGTGGCCGCCGATTTGTCGGCAACTATGGCTGAATTCGGGCCGGGTATCTATACGGTCTATATTCTGGGTCGCAAGGATGGGGAAAAGATCGCCCTGACCAACTATTCCATATTCGTGGCGCCGTAGGGGCGGCGTTGGGCTTGGCGGGAAAATGAACGATTGGCTGCGGAAAATCGCGACTTGGCTGGTGGTCATCCTGCTGCTGTGGGCTGGCTGGGGCATCTGGCTGGATTACCGGGAAACCGAGCGATTTGAGGCGCGCCGGGCGGTTGCCGTGGCCTTGGCGCAATGGCAAGCCATCCCCGGCCTGGTTCAGGATTTGACGGAGGTGTTCCGGGAACGGGCGGGGGAGACGGGGGCGGAGTCAGACGCATCGGAAAGGTAGGTAGAATATGCCGCTGAGTGACCGGGATTATATACGGGGTAGCCATCCCCCGACCTGTACTTGTGTCTCTTGCACGGCCCGTCGGCGGGGCGCGGCTCAACCTCCGGGCCGCCGCCGTGGCTCGTCCCAGAGTTCCGGCAACGCCAACCGCCATACCTGCCCGCACTGCATCGACGGGCAAATCATCCGCTATCACGATGGCAAGAAAATCCGCTGCCCCTCCTGTCAGGGCAAGGGATGGGTATCCACGCCGCCGGCTCCGCGGCGGACAGCGCGGCCGGCAAGCAATCGGCCGGCGCAACAAACGCCACCGGCAAGCAATCAGCCGGCGCAACAAACGCCACCGGCAAGCAATCAGCCGGCACAACAAACGCCACCGCCGGCAGGCAGTCGGCCGGCACAACAAACGCCGCCACCGGGTAGCCGGCCGGTGTCATCCAATCCGCCGCCGGCACCGCAAGGACAAACCAACGAACCGCGACAACAGCCGGCTTCCCAGACCGAAAAGCCTGAGCCGGCCGATGGCAAACCGCCGCGTAAGCCGATTTGGGCGGCGGATAACCAGCCGGCAAATCCTGAACCTACTGCTCCGCAACAACCGATTGCGGCGGCGGCGGATGACCAGCCGGCAACTTCCGAACCTACTGCTCCGCAACAACCGATTGCGGCGGCGGATGACCAGCCGGCAACTGCTGAACCTACTGCTCCGCAACAACCGATTGCGGCGGCGGATGGCCAGCCGGCAACTGCTGAACCTGCCGCCCCACAACAACCAATTGCGGCGGCGGATGACCAGCCGGCAACTGCTGAACCTGCCGCCCCACAACAACCGGCGCAACATCAATCGCCCCACCCGCCAAGCCAGACACCGCCAGCCGCCAATCGGCCGCCGGCCAACCAGCCGCCGGCTGCCAACCGGCAGCAGCAACGGCAACAACAGTCGCCCAATCAGCCGCCGGCCGCTAATCGGCAGCAGCAACGGCAACAACAGTCAGCCAACCGGCAGCAGCGGCAGCAGCAGCGGCAACAACGGCAATCCAATCAGCCGCCGGCCAACAACCGGCAGCAACAACAACGGGCCGCCAATCGGCCGCCGGCCGCTAAGCAACCGCAAAGGAATCAGCCGCCGCCTAACCGTCAGTCCCAACAATCCGGCAGTCCGCCGCGCCGCAAATCCGGCTCCGGGGCTGCCATTACCGGGCTGTTAATTATGGCCGCCCTTGCCGTCTTGGGCTATGTGGGCTGGACGATCTGGCAGAACTATTCGGCGAATAGCAACACCGCGCCAGCGATGGCGGCGCCGGCAATCCTGCCTACTCCGACACCGACTGCGCCGCCGCCTACGCTCGAGCCGACGCCGGAAATCGTCGAAGCCTTGGCTGTGGTGCCGGAACCGACGGCGACGCCCGCCCCGGAGCCCACGCCTACGCCGCCGCCTACCAATACCCCGGAGCCGACGGCCGCGCCTACCCTGACGCCGACGCCCTTGCCTACCGCTACCCCGACGCCGGCGCCAACGCCCACTCCGGTGCCAACGCCGACCTCGACGCCGCAGCCCGGAAGCCATTTAGTCCGTCACCCGGAAACCGGGGCGGAGGTTCTGCTCACCCAGCAGCAGTTTGAGCATTTTATCAACACCGGCCAAATTACCGTAGCGCCGGCTACGCCCACGCCGGTACCGACCCCGACGCCGCTGCCCACGCCGGCGCCGCTGCAAACTTACACCAACAACGATTACGCTTACTCCATTGCCACGCCGGTGGGTTGGCAGCTAACCTGGAGCGGCCCGTCCGGCTATCAAATCGTCAGCCCGGATTCCAAAGTCCGGGTCGAAGCCACGGCGGAGCAACTGCCGACGCGCAATCATTCCCTGGCGGACTATCTGGCTAGCCGCCGCAGTGTGCTGATGACCCAAGCCCGGACGCCGGGATGGTTTTTCGAGGAAGTAACGGTAGCCCAGGAACGGGCCGGCACCCGCCGCTACTGGCGGCTGGAATACCGCATTCAGGGCAAGACGGATCCCTGCCGCTATGATGTGGTGGAAATTATTACCCGGGCGATTACCTATCCGGCCAAGCCCTATGGCTACCGCCTGAAAGTCGCGGTCTGTTCGGACGCTTTGGCCGCCTATGGCATCGACCGGGAGCGGATAATTGACAGTTTCAGCGAGGAGTAAGGGCGGCGGACGCTTGCCGCCGCTAGGCCAAGGCCGGCATTACTTCCTTGGCGAACAGTTCCATTGACCGCAGCACTTGGGCTTGCGGCATTCCGCCGAAGTCGAAGTTGCAGCCGAAGTATTCAATGCCGGCTTGTTGAAACTCCCGGATTTTAGCGATGCACTGTTCCGGGTTGCCGATGATGGCCCGGTTAGCCGCCAGATAGTCGTAGCTCGGCGGCAGTTGGGTACGGACGCGGCGATAGTCGGCCAGTTGCTGGTGAACTTCGCTGCCGTAAGCAAAGGTGCGCCGCCAGTCAGTCATATCCATCGTCCACGCCAGGGCCGGCTCCGCCGCTTGCCGGGCTTGTTCCGCCGTTTCCGCCACATGAAGGTAGCGGAAAAAGGGGATGCGGGACATCGGAATGTGATACCCGGCCGCCGCCGACATTTTTACAAAGCGTTGGCACAAGTCCAGCGCGTCGGCGTGGTCCAGCACTACCCCGCAAATTAACGGATGGCCGGTGGATACCGCATACTCCAGGGTGGTCAGCGTGCGGGTGGCGGCGATATAGACCGGCGGATGGGGCTGTTGCGCCGGCGGCGGCACCAGGTTGGCTTGGCGGATGGTGTAGTAGCGGCCTTCGCAGCTGTAGTTGGGCGTCGTCCACAGCCCTTGCACCATACCGATCGTTTCCTGAAATCGTTCCTGGCTTTCCTGCTGGTTGACATTGTAGCCGGCGTATTCGTAGCCGGCGGTGCCGCGGCCAAAGCCCACATCCAGCCGCCCGCCGCTGACTACATCCAGAGTCGCCGTATCCTCGGCCAACTGTACCGGATGATGGAGCGGCGGCACCAGGACGGCGGTACCCAGCCGGATAGTTTTGGTCTGGGCCGCAATGCTGCTGACCAGCACCAGGGAGGAGGAGCCGATGCCGTAGCGGGAGAAGTGATGCTCGGCGAACCAGGCTCCGGAAAAGCCCAACTCCTCGGCTAACTGCACCTGCGCGGTGGCTTCGGCGATAACCCGCCCCGGCTCCGCGCCTTCGGGCCAGGGGATATGGGTGAAAAGGGCAAATTGCATTGACGACGCCTCTAGTTGTGTAGTGAAACCGGGGCCGCGGGCAAAAGTCTTGAATCGAAACTTTTCCGGCGGGTCTTTTCCACCAGGAACAGACATTCGGTAACATAGGTTGGCCGGTTGCGCAGGTTTCTTGAACCCCGAAAGGTATTATAGGGTATCGCAACGGTATTGACCGCGCCGATTTCCCGGAGCATTGCTTCCATAGTTTCCCGGCTAATAAAGCCTTCGTTGTTAAAGGATACCAGTAGAAAGGGGGCGTCAATGTTCCGCAGCAGTTCTCGCAGCAATTCCGGGGATTGGGGGCGGACATTATACCCGGAACGCCGCCAGTCCGTGGGAATACCGGATACCGGGCTGACCGCCGCCGGCCGCCGATAGTTCACCAGCAAATTCAGCATAAAGTAGTTGGAACCGTAGGGATGTTGATTGTAGGGCGGGTCAATGTACGCCAAATCCAGATTTTTGACCTGCCGCGCCACGCTGTTGGCATCCCCTTGCTCTACCCGATACTCCCCCTCGAAGTTGCTTAATACCGGCAGCTCCAGCCGAATTTGCCCCTTAATTCGGGACAGGGCATCGGCGCCGGTGCCGCCGTACTGCCCAATGCCGGTGCGCCGGTCTTTATAAAATCCCTTGAATATGCCGGCGGTGTTGGAGTGAACCGAGGCCGCGCTCAACAGCGGCCCCAACAGCAAGTCCCGGAAATCGGCCGGGCAGTCGGCAATCAGCTGCCGGTAGTTATCCAGGCGGCGTGCGTTGTCCGGAGTGTAAAACACCCGCTCGCCCGGGCGGATGTTGCTTTCATCCCGGGGCGAATAGAGTTCCGCGATAAAGCCGCCGGCCGCCGGATTTTCGTCAACCCGGTCGTTTAGTTCTGTTACCAGGCTTTCCAGAGCCGGCCAGTCCACGGCGCTTTTGTTCCGTAAATAGCAGCGGTTGATGACAGCGGCGTAATCCTCCAAATCACTGCTGACCAGCAGCTCCGAATGGCCTTTCAGATACCGGGACACTACCCCCGACCCGCTGAACGCATCCCACGCCGCCAGCCGCTCCTTCCCCAACCGCCGCTTGACCTGCTCTACGGCTAAACCGATTTGCCCCAACAGGGCCCGCTTGTTGCCGATGTAGGTAATGATTTGACGGGAAAGATAGTCCGGATGTTCGACCGGGGCCGCCGCAAATCCCAATTCCCCTTGCCGTCCGCTATTGGTTAAGATTGCCGACTGGCTGCTGAATGCCACGCTAACCTCCCCGGGCTGGAATTGACTGGGGCCGCCGGAAACTTTGCCGGTCGGACTGATAAAACCGGCCCTATTCTAATGCCGCCCCGGGCCGGCGCGCAATGTCCGGCCGGGGATTGTCCGGGGCAATTGCCGCTAACCGCCGCCTTTTACCCCTTTCCATTTTCCCGATTATTGCGTATCCTGAATACCGCATTTTTCTTTTATTCCCGCAATTTTCCCGGAGGCGTAACCTTGACCTTTATCACCCAATTGGCTCTGCGGCGCAGTTCGGTTACGCTGCTGGTGATTCTGCTCATTCTGGGCGGTGGGGTGTATATCTACAACCAGTTGGAACGGGAACTTTTCCCGGACATCGAACTTCCCACCATTTTCATTACCACCGCTTACCCCACCGCCGACCCGGAAACGGTGATGCGGGAAGTGTCCGAACCCATCGAGACCGCTATCGCCGGCGTGGACGGGCTGACCGAAACCGAATCCACTTCTCAGGAAAACCTGTCCACGGTCATCGCCACTTTCGACTACAGCCAGGATATGAAAGAGGCGGAACGGGACATCCAAAGCCAGGTCAACGGCATCAACTTCCCGGACGGCGTGGATAATCCCTGGGTTACGCGCATCAACAACAATGTCTTTCCCATTATGCAGGTCAGCGCCTCGGGCGACCGGGACATTGTATCCTTGCAGCGGATTCTCGACGACTTGGTGATTCCCCGGTTCGAGCGGGTGGAGGGCGTCAACAGCGTCAATGTCGACGGCCGGGTCGAGGAACAGGTCATCATCACCGTCAACACCGCCAAGCTCGAGGATTTGGGCCTTTCCCTGTCCGAAGTGGCTGACGCCATTACCGGCAACAATATCAGCCTGCCGGCCGGCAGCATTACCGACAACGCCATTACCTACCCGGTGCGGGCCGCCCACGAGTTGGGCTCCTTGGGGCAAATCCGGGAACTAACTATCGGCTACGAGCGGGTAACTTTGCCGGCGGATGCGGCCGCGCCCTCGGCCGATTTGCGGGGACAGCGGCCGGTGCTGCTTTCCGATGTGGCGGAAGTGGAGTTAAGCACTTCGGCCGCCGGCAGCATTTCCCGTACCAACGGTCGCCCCAGCCTCAACATTATCATCGTCAAAGACCCGGACGCCAATACCGTGGATGTAACCCGGGGCATTCAGGCGGTAATGGCCGATGCGCTGACCGGGCTGCCCCCGGACATTCAACTGCTGGAATTGACCAACGACGGGCCGGAAGTGGAGGGTTCCCTGTCCAACCTGCTGCGCTCCGGGACGCTGGGTTTTCTCTTTGCCGTTACTGCCGTCTTTATTTTCCTCATCAACCTGCGCCCTACGCTACTGCGCGGCTTGTCCCTTACCCTGCGGCCTACCATCATTATCGGCATTTCCATACCGCTCAGCGTGCTTAGCGGCATCCTGCTGATGTACGCCGCCAATATGTCCCTGAATTTTATGAGTTTGGCCGGCTTGGCAATTGCCGTGGGGCGGGTGGTCGATGACAGCATCGTGGTGCTGGAAAATATCTACCGCCATGTGCAGCAGGGCAAGGAACGAATGGAAGCCGCCATCGTCGGAACGCAGGAAGTAGGGGCGGCGATTCTGGCCTCGACGCTAACCACCGTGGTGGTATTCATTCCTCTGGCATTCATCAGCGGGGTAGTCGGCGAGTTCTTTACGCCCTTTGCCCTGTCAGTGAGCTTTGCGCTGGTGGCTTCGACCGCCGTGGCCCTTACTGCCGTGCCGGTGTTGTGCGTCATCCTGCTGCGGCCGGGGGATTTGCCCAGCGTGGGCAGCGGCGATGCCGATCTGGGGCCGGAAACCTGGCTGCAACGGCTCTATTCCCCGGTGCTGACTTGGGCGATTTCCCACAAGCTGCCCGCGCTGCTGGCGGCGATTGCCGTTACCGGGGCCAGCCTGGCCCTGATTCTGGTCATTCCGATAACCTTTTTCCCGGCCAGCACGCCGACTTCTTTGACCATAACGGTGGAACTGCCGCCGGGCAGCGCTATCGGCAGCAACTTCAGCCAGGTCAAGGGCATCGAGGAAAGCCTGGATCGCTTTCGGGGGGCGGCGGGGCCGGTGGAAATGTACCAGGTTACGCTGAACCGGGCCGCCGCCAGCGCCACTTTCACTGTCAAGATTCGGGACGGCGCGCCGCCGGATATTGCCGACCAAGTGCGGGAGCAGCTGCCGGAAGCGCCGGAGGGGGTGGCGTATATTCTGACCGCCCAGTCAGCCGGCCCCGGCGGCGAGGATTTGGAAGTAACCATCACCGGGGCCAAGTTCAGCGAAATCGTGGCGGTGGCCCGGGAACTGGAGCCGCAGCTGGCCGCCCTCGACGGCGTGATCAATGTCCGCAGCAGCATCAGCCAGGCCCGGGATGAAGTAACCATCCGTATCGACCCGCAGGCGGCGGCCCAATACGGCCTTTCCACTGCTGAAGTTGCCCGGCAGCTGAACCGCTTTATCCTCGGGCAGGATGTGAGCGACATTGAACTGGACGACATTACGATGGATGTAGTGGTGCGCGGCCGCCCGGAGGATGCCGACGACATCAACCGCCTGAAAAATCTGAATGTGCAGGGGCCGTTGGGCATTGTCCAGCTGGGTTCTATCAGCGACATTGCTATTGAACAGGGGCCGGTAACGGTCAGCCGTTTTGACGGCAATCGGTCGGCGACGATTACCGGCACCATTACCGCGGTCAACACCCAAGCGGTCAGCAACGCCACCCAAGAGGTTATTGACCAACTGAACTTGCCGCCGGGGGTGGAAATTCAGACCGGCGGCGTCTTTTCCCAAGTTTCGGAGGGGTTTCAGGACATCTTTCTGGCGATGGGCATTGGCATTGTCCTGGTCTATCTGGTAATGGTCGCCAGCCTGGGGTCGCTGCGGAATCCCTTTATCATCGTCTTGAGCCTGCCCTTGGCGATAGCCGGGGCGCTGGTGGCGTTGTGGATAACGGACCGCACTTTGAGTATGTCGGCGTTGATGGGTTTCCTGACGCTGATTGGCATTGTGGTAACGAATGCCATTGTGCTGATAACTTTTGTGGAGCAGCTGCGGGAGCGCGGCTGGGGCGTTCACGATGCCCTGCTGCGCGGCGGGCGGGTACGCATCCGCCCCATCCTGATGACGGCGTTCACTACTACGCTGGCTTTATTTCCCCTGGCTTTGTCCACGGACGAAGGGGGCGGCATTATCGGCGCGGAACTGGCGACGGTGGTTATTGGCGGGCTGGTCAGTTCGACGATGTTGACACTGCTGGTGGTGCCGGTCATCTATACGCTGATGCACTGGTCAATACCCAATGCCCCGGCAACGCTGCGGGGGCTTTTGCGCCGCCGCCGCCGGGTTGGGGGGTAAAGTCTTTCCTTGCCGCCATTCCCTTTTAGCGGTAATAACGGCATAATCTAACCGGCATTTTTCTGTAGAGGTATCCGATAGTGGCAAAACCGTTCCGCAACCTTAATTCCCGGCTTGGCGCCGCCTTATTGGGCGCGGCTGCCTTAATTCTGATTATCGGCGCAGCGGGCTGCGGCGCCGCCAGTTCCGGGGATGCCGACCCGGGGCCGGCGGCTTTGCCGGCGGCCGCCGGTCAGCAGACTGACACCGCCCCCGCGGAAATTGCGGTACGCAGCCGTCTCGTCTTTCCCCGCAAAGCCGAACTGTCTTTTGACACCGCCGGGGAAGTGGCGGAAATTCTGGTGGCCGCCGGCGACCGGGTGACCCAAGGGCAAGTTTTGGCGCGGCTGAAAACCGACAACTTGCCCTCCCAAGAGGAGGAATTGGCCCGCCTTCGCTACGATGTTGCCCAAACCCGGGATACCATCAAACAGCTGCGGCTGGATTTCAGCGGGGAGCCGCTGCTGGCCGCCCAGCGCGCCGAAACGGTAGCCGGGTTGGAATACGCCAACCGGCAAGCCGCCGACTTCCTCGCGGATATTGACCAGAACTATGACGATGCCCTGGTGTCCGCCCAAGATACCCGCGACCAAGCCATCTTGAACCGCGACACGGCCCAGGATGACTTGGAGCAAGCCCTCGATGACTTGGATGTGGCCCATCAGCAAACCTTAGCCCAAGCCTTCCAGTCCCGGGCCGATGCGGAGCTGGCTTTGGAGCAAGCGGAGAAACGGTTGGACGAATATACCGGCGATGTATCCGACGATGCCGTGCGGGGGCAAGACCGGGTAGCCAAGGCGGAACTGGCTTTAGACCAAGCCCGGGATGCCCTGCAAGACTACCGGGACAACCTGCCGGACAATGTCGTCCGGGGGCAAGACCGGGTCGCCAAGGCGGAACTGGCTTTAGACCAGGCCCAGGATGCTTTGGACGACTACCCCGCCGAACACGAACGCGAGGTCATCCGCGCCCGCACCCGAGTAGGGGCCGCCGAGGTAGCACTGGACGACGCCACAGATGCGCGAACCCGGTTCTATCGCAATCCGGTCATCGACCTGCAATCGGACGATAAGGGCATCGATCTTTCCATCCGCAACCGCCTGGAGACGAATGTGGAGTTGGCCGCGGCGGAACTGGAAAAAGCCCAAGAGGATTTGGCGGAACTGGAAACCGGCCCCGACCCGCTGCGTCTGGAGGAACTGCAATCCAGCGTAACCGTGGCTGAAGTCAACCTAGCTCAGGCTAAAGAGGATTTGGCGGAGCTAGGCGCGGTTCCCGACCCGTTGCGGCTCCAGGAACTGCAATCCAGCATCACCGTGGCCGAGGTCAACCTGGCCCGGGCTAAAGAGGATTTGGCGGAACTCGAGGAAGGACCCGATTCGCTGGTGCTTGCTGAACTCCAAGCCGCCGTGAACTTGGCACAAGCCGTCCTCTCCCAAGCCGAAAAGAACCTCGAGGAGCAACTGGAAGGCCCCGACCGGTTGAACATCCGCCGCTTGAGCGTGGCGGTCGAACTGGCGCAAACCCGGCTGGACTTGGCAGAACGGGAGCTTAACGAATTGTTGGCTGATGGTCCCGACCGGGACGCCGTGCCGCTGCGGGAAGCCGAAATCGCCGCCCGTCAGTCCCAAATTGCTGACCTTAACGCGGCCCCCGACCCGCTGCAAATTGCCGCTCTGGAAGCCGGCATTATTGTGAACTTGGAGCGGATGGACGATATTCTGGAGGATCTGGAAAAGGCGGAGCTGCGCGCCCCCTTTGACGGGATAGTCTATCTGGTCAACGCGGAAGCGGATGACCGGGTGAACGAGGATTCCCGCATCTTGGAAATCCTTGACCCTCGGGAAGTGGAAATCGCCGGCTTGGTCGATGCCAATGATATTCCCTTGGTCCGGGTTGGCAGCGCCGCCCGGGTCAGTATAGCCGCCTTGCCCGGCCGGGAATTGACCGCCACCGTAACGGCGGTTGCTGACGAACCCGGCACCGAGCGCGGCATCATCAGCTACCCGGTAACGCTGCAGGTCAACCTGCCGGCCGGCGTGGAACTGCCGCCGCGGCTCAGTAACGTAACCAGCGTGATAATGCCTTGAGGTCAGCCCGCCGGTTCAGCCGGCCGCAAGGAGCGGATTATGCGGATACCTTTGTTTAACCGGGGCGGCCGCCGCGCTGCTGACCCGGTGTGCGCGATGCAAGTGGATACCGGCAAGCCGCCCGGCGGCAGCTACGAATACCACGGCCAGACCTACTATTTCTGCGCCCCCGGCTGCAATCGGGCCTTTCAGAAAGAGCCGGATGCTTACCTCTCCGGGGAAAAGCAAA
Source organism: Dehalococcoidia bacterium (assembly GCA_965243185.1). Lineage (GTDB taxonomy): Bacteria > Chloroflexota > Dehalococcoidia > Lucifugimonadales > UBA3495 > CBDBCU01. Next base: position 661,678 of record OZ251531.1, read on the forward strand.
TCAAGATGTAGGCGGGATGGTGGGTTTGCCCGGCGGCTCAACGGTTTCCAGCGTTCCGGTATCAACGGGAAATCGGAAATACCGGGGACTCTGGATTCCCGTTGGCACGGGAATGACGCTGGGGCGGCACGGGAATGACGCTGGGGTGGTATAGGATGACGCTGGCGGGGCAAGGCGAAACGGCCGGTTTTAATCGACAATTGCCCTCAATTTTCCTCAAATTCCCTATAGACCGGACGCCGCAGCTGTTATAAAATTGCCCTTTCCCAAGCCGACCTTACCCGCAAAATCCCCCGGAGGATTGGATGAAAATTGCCCGCTTCCGCACCGGCCGCCGCGTTGCCTATGGCTGCATCCTGGACGACGAAATCGCTGAAATTCGGGGCAGCATCTATGCCAAGTTTCGCATCACCGATACCCGCTTTCCCCTATCCCAAGTCAAACTGCTGCCGCCCACCGACGCCGGTGAGCTATGGGGGCCGGGGCTGAACTTCGTTGACCATCTGGAGTTTGCCGGGGCAGTGTTCGGCAGCGCAACGCCGCCGGTTCCGGAACATCCCAATCCCTGGCGCAAGGGACGCAATGCGATGACCGGCGTCGGCGACCCGGTGATCATTCCAAAAGACGCCGCCGGCGAAGTTCACTACGAAGGCGAGGCGGTGGCTGTCATCGGCAAAAACTGCCGCCGCATTTCCCCGGAACGGGCGCAGCAGTTCATCCTCGGCTACACCTGCGGCAATGATGTCAGCGAGCGCGGCTGGCAAAAGGATGATTGGACTTTCTGGCGGGCCAAGGGCGCCGACACCTTTGCCCCGGTCGGCCCCTGGATTGAAACGGAAATTGACCCGCAAAAACTGGATTTGCTGGTGCGGATTAACGGGTCGGAAGTGCAGCGGTGCAACACCCGGGATATGCTGTTCAGCTTTGCCGAAATCGTCAGCTACATCAGCCAGCAGGTAACGCTGCGCCCCGGCGACCTGGTATTTTCCGGGGCTACCGGCGTAACCTGCGCCCTGAACCCGGGCGACACGGTGGAAGTGGACATCCCCGGCATCGGCGTGCTGAGCAACCCGGTAATCGCCGAGTTCGCGGCTAATGGGGATAGCCGGTAGGTGCGGACTGCCCCTCGGCCTTAAAACTTCAGTAGCCGTTGCAGGCTCCTTTCTCCGCCGCCGGGGCCGACTACCGCCAGCCGCAGCCGCTCCGGGTCCATCAGCCTTTCCGCCGTGCGGGTGATGTCGTCAGCGGTAACGGCGTCAATCTTGGCTACCGTATCCTCGACCGTGGCGATTTCCCCCAACAACAGCTCCTGCGCCCCCAGCCAAGCGGCTACCGACCGGGTATCCTCCATCCGCAGCAGCAGCCGGCCTTTGGCAAACTCTTTAGCCTTGCTCAACTCCTCGGCCGGCGCTGGGCAGCGCATCCCCTCCAATTCCGCGACTACCGCTTGCACCGCTTCCCTGGTCTTTTTCGGCTCCACTCCGCAATAGACCACCAGAGAGCCGCAGTCCCGAAAGTGGCTCAGGGAACTGGCGACATCATAAGCCAAGCCCTGATTTTCCCGCAGGTTCACGAACAGCCGGCTGCTCATCCCGTCGCCCAGGATGCCGTTCAGCAGCAGAAAGGGATAGCGGTCGGGGTCGGTCAGAGACACGCCGGGCAGCCCCAGGCACAGGTGGGCTTGGTCGCAGCGTTTCCGTTCCACCCGCGCCAACGGCCCGCCGCCGTTAAGCTCCGTAGCCGGCTCCCAATCCAACCCGGCCGCCGGCCGCCAATCCGCCGTAGCCCGGTCGATCAGCTCTACTATCTCGTTATGCTCCACATTGCCGGCAACGGCAATCACCGTATTAGCCGGGTTATACTGCCGCTGCATATAATCCTGCACATCGGCCAAGGTAATGTTGTTCACCGATTCCGGCGTGCCGCCCACATCCCGACCCATAGCCTGCTCCGGCCACAGGATTTCGTCAATCAGCAAGCCCACCCGGTCGGAAGGGTAATCGTAGGTCATCCGCAGTTCCTCTTGAATGACCTCCCGCTCCCGCTCCATTTCCTCCGGCTCCAACAAAGGGTTCAGCAGCAGATCCAGCAGGACGGCCAGCCCCTGCCGAAAGTGCAGCCGGGCTACCTTGCACCAGAACACGGTAATCTCCCGGTCGGTGCTGGCGTTCATCACCCCACCCACGCCCTCAATGGCCGCGCTGACTTCCCGGGCCGTGGGCCAGTGAGCAGTGCCCTTAAAAGGCAAATGCTCCAGAAAGTGGGACAGCCCAGCCAGTTCCGCCGTTTCGTAGCGAGAGCCAGCCCCCACGGAAACGGTTATCGACACGGAAGTGGAATGGGGCATTGCGGCGGTCAAAACGCGCAGTTGGTTCGCCAGGACGGTGCGCTGATACATCATCACCTCTAGGGGAATTGTCGAAAAGTCCGCAAAATACGCCTGCCGCGAGCCGGGAATGGGGCAAATTCAACCAGGAAACTTCCGGTTGAATTATCCCCATTGCCGCGTCAAAGCAAGTTTATACCAGCAAGGGGCGTACAACAAGGGGAGTCCCCGCCTCGGAATCTAGGGCCTGTTCCCACTAACGATTGGCTAGCGCAGTCAATCGACCATGTCATATCAATCAACTATGCCATTCCGCGGCGATCGCCGCGGAATCTCAAATGCCCACCTTAAACCCCCTCTCAAAACCCGCAGACTCCCCAAACTCAAAAGTTTTGAGGGGGTGCGGGGGAACTTTTACAAAAGTTCCCCCGCCGTATCCCCATCCTACGGCAACCGTCATCCTAGCCATCCGTCAAACCATCCTTCCCACCCTCCCCACCGTCATTCCCACGAAAGTGGGAATCCAGAACCCCCAACTCTCAAAATCAATCCGAAAATCCGTCTCAAACCCACTTGACAACTATGATTCCCGCCCCCATAATAAAAACTGCGAGGTCAGACCTAGCCCCGGGACGCCGGGTCTCAAAACGATACGCTAGCTTACCGTGAAATACAGCTCACAGCGCGCTGTGGACGCCTCCGGCCACCGGCCGTCAAGCGTCCCTGCTCCTACCCCCGGGGAAACGGACTAAGGCCCCGTAATTCCCCAATCGGAGCAGCGGAAAACGGCAAATCCCAACCGCCGCCAAACCGCTACCCCTTCCCTACAGGAGCTGGAGTTAACAGGTTGACTGGAGGTCGGTCAACCAACGGTAGCTGGACTGGGCCAACCCGCCGGCATGGCAACCATACCAACCGGCGTCAGTAGCCAATTCAAGGTCTAGTTGCCGCTAGGCAACCTGGTCGGGAAACGTCTCGCCGGATGTACGCCGCTGTTCCCATTGACGCAGGCAACCCAATGACCCTTTTGCCAACCGCCTCCCGCACGGGCGGAACCCGTGGCCACGGGTTCCGCCCCCCAGCGAACTACTACCCAATAGCAACAGGCAAACCCCAACCCGCCGGGGCGGCCAAAAGCCGCCGCCCCGGCCCTATCCCGTACTCAGCCCCGCTTAACCTATACCAATTACGCTTTTCGTCACTATTATTCATCAATCAAAATAAAACACCCCATAAACTATCATCCTATCCGATAAACTTAGTACTTTTCATCACAATGTTGACTAATCCTTGATTCTGTGTATAAAATATCTCCAACCACAACATCCCAATCTACACCGGCCCCAAGACCGGCCGCTCTACCGGGAGGATTATGGTTACGCAAGAAAAGCCCAAAGCCCTCGTCATCGGCAACTATCGCGGACGCTCCGGCATCATCCACGCCCTCCGCGGCACCGCCTTCGCCGTCATCGAAGCCACCGAAAGCCGCCGCAGCCTCAAGCACGTCCTCGAATACGCCCCCAACATCATCATCATCTGCGCCCTCCGTCCCGACGGCGCCGCCCTCCACCTCCTCCGCGCCCTCCGCTGCCTCACCTCCGCCCCCATCCTCCTCGTCGGCTCCGGCAAGGAAACCGACGCCGGCCTCGCCCTCGGCCACGGCGCCGACGCCTTTATCCCCCACTCCCGCCTCCTCGAAACTACCCCCCTCTACATCAACGCCCTGCTCAGCCGCAACTAGCCGCCCCGGCCGGGTATCCCTGCCGCCGCCCTGCCAGCCCCCGGCGGCGGTGGCCTTTCCCTATCCAAAACCCGGCCCGCCGCTGCTGTTCCCGGTTTCAGTATCCCGCCGGCCCTACCCGCCCCTACTGAACTAGTCGCCGGAGCGTCTCAAACCAATCATCCTTAACCGGTTCCCGAACCCTGAAACCCATATCCCCGGAGGTCTGAACTATGGAATTGCAAGACCTGAAAATCGAAACCCGCAACCTGGAACTCACCCCCGAACTCCGCCGCCACATCGACCGCAAACTCGACACCGTGCGCCGCCACCTGCCCGCCCTGACCGCCGGCGCCCTCGCCATCACCTACGAACCCACCCGCGCCTACCGCGAGCGCATCCTGGTTCAGGTCACCCTCCAAGTCCCCGGCGGCAGCCTCCTCCGCGCCGAACAGCGCGGCCCCACCGCCATCGCCGCCCTCAACGCCGCCGCCGACAGCCTCAACCTCGCCGCCGCCCGCTACAAGGGCCGCGCCTACCGCAGCAGCCGCGCCCGCCACTGCACCTCCCTGCCCCGCCAGCAGGCCGCCGACCGCGACCTCCTCGACCGCCAACTGACCCAATACCCGGAACTCGAAACCGCCGCCTGACCGCCCATCCCCAACCCCTTGCCTAGCTCCGTCAACAACCCCCAAGGAGGCCCCCAATGTACCGCAAAGTCCTCATCCCCCTCGACGGCTCCAAGGAAGCCGAGGAAGTCTTTCCCCTGGTCCAGGGCGAAATCCTCCCCGAGGGCGAAGTCATCCTCACCCAAGTCATCCCGCCCGCCAAAACCCAGATGGTCGGCGGCCACATCATCCTCGGCAGCCAGCAGGAGGAAGCCGACCGCTACGAAGCCATCGCCTACCTCCGCTCCGTCGTCCGCCAGCAGGCTTGGGACGCCGGCCAATGGCGTTTCGCAGTCGAAGTCGATAACTCCGTCCCCGACGGCATCCTCCGCCTCGCCGCCCGCGAACAGGTTGACCTCGTCGCTATGTACACCCACGACCGCAAACTCCTCGCCCGCCACATCAAACGCAGCATCGCCCGGGAAGTCCAGCGCCGCGCCGCCGCCGAAGTCCGCGTTTTCGGTACCCGCGAACTCGGCGAACTCGCCGCCGATGACGCCCCGGACGCCGGCGACAACCGCATCTTTCGCCAAATTGACGCCTTCGCCGACCTCTCCCCCGACCAGATTGACCGCGTCGTCGCCCTCGGCAAGCGCCATAACGTCCCCGCCGGCGACCGCCTCGGCGCCGCCGGCCAACTCGGCGAAAATATGTTTGTCATCCTCGAAGGCGAAGCCCATCTCACCACCCACTCCGAAGTCGGCGAAATCTCCGTCCGCATCGCCCGCCCCGGCGAAGCCTTCCCCCTCGCCGCCCTCCTCGGCTCCGGCGCCCTCATCACCTCCGGCGAAGCCCTCACCGACCTGGAAGTCCTCGCCATCCCCCGCTCCGAACTGCTAATGCTCTGCTCCCGGGAACCGGAAATCGGAATGCGCCTCTACGCCGCCGTCGGCCGCCTCTTTGCCAACCGCTACGCCGAAACCCTCACCCACCTCACCATCAGCGCCGAACGGGAAATCCGCCAAGGCGACTCTTAATCCCATCCCACCGTCATTCCCGCGCCTTCTACCGTCATTCCCGTGAAAACGGGAATCCAGTAACTTCCTACCGTCATTCCCCTAAACCAAAACCCGGCGGCCCAAACGCCGCCGGGTCTGTTATAATATCCCCCAATCATCCTGCCATTGAGGTAAAACCGTGAGCGCCAACGCCTTCATCCTGCTGAACCTGGAACCCGCCAAAACCCGCGCCGCCATCGACCGCATGACCGCCCTGCCCGGCGCCGTCGTCCACGAAGTCCTCGGCCCCTACGACGTCATCCTCGAAATCGAAGCCGACACCCCGGAGGACATCACCGCCCTCCTCCGCAACCGCATCCGCGCCGTCGACGGCGTCACCAACACCCTCACCTGCCTCTTGCTCTGATTGCCCTAACCGGAGCCAGCGCCAAAGCCACCGCCGGCCCCATCGCCAACCCACGGGAGAACGCCGGACAATGTATATCCGAATGGTCTGGGGACACCTCAAACCCGATTCCTGGGACGAATACGCCGCCTACTATCGGGACCAAGTCTTTCCCTACAACGAAAAAATCGACGGCTTGCTCCACCGCGCCCTCCTCAAAGGCATCGACGGCCCCGACGAAGCCGTCTCCCTCAGCCTCTGGCGCACCGCCGACGACCTCCACTGGTACGAACGCAGCAACCTCCGCAAACAATTAGCCGCCGACATCCAGCACAACTACGCCGCCAGCTGGAGCTACATCACCGGCGAATACTGGGTCCGCACCTTCCAGGTAGTCAATGTGACCAAATACGACTACCCGCCTGGATGTCATTCCGAGGCGTAGCCGAGGAATCTAAAAATCCTCAAAGCCGGCTAGGGTTCGGATGTGAAACCCGTCTCCTTTAGCCGAGCAGCCAAGCTAATATCGCTACGATTACCGCTATGCCGGTCAGACCTATGGTGATACCCATTGCTACCATCATAAACCGGTTGTGGCTAAGGGCTTGGCTGTACCGATAAGGGGCAACCCATTCCCGAAACTTTCGGTTGGTTTCCTCGCTTACTTCCTCATCGGGCTGGCTTATGTACGCTTCCCAAAATAGAGGGGGCGCAGGTTGGAAACTTTCGTACATTGAAAGAATTTCGGGTACGCTAAAACGTTGGTGGAAAACTTCGCGCAAACCATTCAACGCTTTTACCTTTTCGGTGATAGACCAAAGGCGCATAAAATTAACCCAGAAACCCGCCCAAGCTGCAACTAATGCGATGCTCAGCGTTACTCTGAACTGCTCACTATCCAGAAGCAACTTTATGCGATCGCGCCTGCTAACCCCAAGGGGAAAGTCCAAGGTTGTTAGTGTAGAAATGAAAGCCAAGAAAAAGGTAAGAATCACGCCGCAAATCAGGGCGATGCCCAAAAGGACAAAGAGGTAGCTGGACGCGGGCCAAAATATCTCCCTCTCGACCCCCCACTTCTGCAACGACGCTCGGTTTCTCCTGGCCCCCAAACGACCTGCCCCTCGAGTAATATAACTCCCAAACCAATAGGCATAAGCCATCATCAAACCGAAAAAGAACGCAATGACGGCCCAGTTGATAAGCTCAACGGCATTCATTTTTGCTACTCGCTCGTTAAGGATTTCGTTCATATTATACCACCCTACCCCCCATTCCCCACAATCCCCAACTCCCCCAACCGCTGCTGCAAATACGCCATATCCCGGTCGCCTTTGATGGCGTTGCAGGTGTGGCACATCAGTTGCAGATTGCCCACCGAATCCTGCCCGCCTTGGGAACGGGGCTGTATATGGTCAATGGTCAGCACGTGCAACGGCAGTTGGTAGCGGCAGCCGGCGCAGCGTCCCTGCTGACTGGCGTACAAAAGGGCCTTGTCCGACTGCGGATTGACCGGACTTAACAAAGTAAGGTCCGTCCGCCGCGGCGCCGCCGCAACTGCGCTCAACCCCGCGCTCCAATCCTCCCACGCCTTGCCATCCCCATCCTCCATCGGTATCTGCAACTCCCGCTTTGCCCGGTCCGTCAGCATCGCCACCGCCTGCGGCAAGCGGTCAATGCCAATCCAATCCCGCCCCAATTTCTCCGCCGCAATGCAAGCCGTAGCGCAGCCGCAAAAGGGATCCATCACCAAGTCCCCGGGATTGGATGATACCAGGATGATGCGCTCCAGCAAGGCCAAGGGCTTCTGCGTTTTCCAGCCGGTATATTCCCCTGTCTTGGTCGAGTAGTTGGTAAAGCCCGTCGGATCCAGAAATAAGTTTTGCGCCGGATTGCCGGCGTCGGCATCGGCATACCGTTTCAGTCCGGGCCAGAAACCCTTTTCCGGGTGGTGTATCAGCCCGGCGGTGTCCAGAGCGTCCAGCCGGTCGTGAACCCCTGCGATTGCCCGATAACCGGGAATGAACCTTTCCTCGATATATCGGGCATAGCGTCCGGTCTTGGGTACAGCCCAATGGCGGCCCCGGGAACCTATGTCGTAGCCGTGCCACGGCTGCCCCGACTCGCCGCTGGATGCTTCCATACCGGTCAAATCTGCGGAACGGTAACGCCCCCTATCGTCGGTCAATGAATAGGATTTAGCCAGTTCCGCATCGCTCTTGGGGACAGCAATAGCGCCGCTGTTCCACCGGTAGCGCGGCCCCCGGGAGTAGAACAGCAGATTATCCAGGATCCGCCCGAACCGCCGGGCGTCATTATGCGCCGTCGCCCGTTTCCACACGATATTGTTGACAAAGTTCTCGTTCCCGAACAGGCAGTCCAACGCCACTTTCAGGTAATGCCCCGCCGTATCGTCACAGTGCAGGTAAATGCTCCCGTTGGGCTTCAAGACCCGATGCAGCTCAATCAGCCGGATGCTCATAAAAGTCAGGTAGCCGGCCATACTCTCCCCGTGGGCCAGCTTGGCGCTGTTAATCAGATGAAACAAAGCCGGGCGGCGCAGTTCAATCTCCTCCACCCACTCCTGTTTCATATCGCTCAGCGTCCACACATCATCAAACTCCGCCCCCCGGGCGGCGCTGTCCAGCGGCGCGGCGTAAGTGCGGTTGGAATTAAACGGCGGGTCGAGGTAAATCAAATCCACGCACCCGGAGTTAATGCCCCGCAAAATGTCGAGGTTATCCCCGGTAAAGATAGTACGGCTAGGTACATTGCAAGCCGGCATAAGCGATAAACCCCCGACGCAGGAAAGGCAACAGGTTAGGGCGTAATGTTAGGGCGGCGGGACGGGCAATGTCAACCGGGGCAGCGTCAGTAAATTGGCAATTGCCCGTCCCCGGACTGTAGCTAGGCCCCGGTCAGCGTTGCCGTTTGCTCTGCTGCCGGCAAGTTCCCCTCGGCCCGGTCGCCTTGGCGCAGCAGTACGCAATGGGGTTCAATGGCTTTCCGGAATGGCACCGACAAAGTCCGCCAGTCCACCACATCCACCCGAATGTTCAGATCCGACTCCTCGAAAGACTCTTTAAGCTGCCCCAAAACCGCCCGGCTCAACGGTTCCGGCCCCAGCAAGACCAGGTCCAAATCCGAGTAAGCCTTGGACTTCCCGGCGGCCCGGGAGCCGAAAGCCCAAACCGCGCACTGCGGCGCCCTTTCTGCCAGAATATCCAGCGCCATCCCCAACTGCCGGGCGTCCAAGTCAATCATTCCGCGCCTCCAAGTTTGCCAGCAGCTGCCGGGCATCCCGGCAAAATTCGGGAACCGCCGCAAATACGGCGTCGGCAATTTCCGTCCGATAGGTATGGGAGCTGTCATTGCGGAAACGATGATACTCCATCCACTGCGCGACATCCTCAATCAGGCGATACTCCGCGCCCAGCCGGAACAGTTCCCGGCGGGTAACGCCGTCAGCGGTATCGGGACTTACATTCATCTCCAGCCAACGCCGAATAAACCGCCAGCAAAGTTCATACGTGAACTCGAAATGTTGGACAACCCCGGCCCGAATAGCGCGTTGGGCCGGTTCGCTGAGCCCTTGCATCAACGGCTGGTCATACCCCACGGCGGCCACTTCCTCCAAAGCCGCCACGGCCTTTTGCAAACCCTCCAGCGCCAAAGGCATAACGCGGGTGTTCCTCCCGATTAAACTATCCGCCGCTATTATATCCTAACCTTGACTTTCCCGGCGGCCAGCCGCCTTAACCCGGCCAACAAAACCAAGGGGCGGGTTGCCGAACCCGCCCCTATTTAATCCGGCCAATTCCCGGCAAACTAAACCCTACGGCCCCCACGGCGGCGGCGCCACCACATCCATATCCGACACCACATCTACCACCGTCGGCCGGTTGGCGGCCACCGCTTCCGCCAACGCCGCCGGAATCCGCGCCGGATCCGTTACCCGGATGCCGTAGCAGCCCATCGCCTCAGCTACCTTCGCCAAGTCCACATCGTTGAACTGCCACATCGAATCCGAATCGCCGCCCGGATAGTTGGCATAGACCCGCTCATCCCCCACTCGGCACTGGTTCAGCGACCGATTGTCATTCACCACGATAACCGCGTTTATCCCGTAGCGGGCCGCCGTTTCCAACTCGGCGCAATGATACCAGAACCCGCCGTCCCCGGTAAAAGCCACCACCGGCCGGTCGGGAATGGCGCACTTGGCCCCCAAGGCCGCCGGCAAAGCCCAACCCAAAGAACCGGCCGCCCGCATAAAACCCTGCTCCGGATGCGTCAAGTCAATGTACGCCCCCGTCCAGATACCGGCGTGGCCGGTATCCGACACCAGCATCGCATTGTCCGGCAAATGGTCGGTGAACTCCTGGCACAGCCGCTCCGGGCGAATGGGCTGGGCATCCGAGCGGAAATCCGGCTCCGTCTCCTCTCGCCACTCCCGCACAATCTGCTGCGCCCGGCTGACCCATTCCGCCCGTTCCAGCGGCTCCAGAACATCATTCAACCGCGCCACCGTCGCCCGGGCATCCCCCTGCAACGCCACCCGGGTCGGGTAGCTCCGCCCTAACTCCGCCGGGTCAATGTCAATCTGAATCACCGGCGTACCCGGCAGGGGTATCCGCCAGTCCAAAGTAACCTGACTCCCGGTGTGGCTGCCGATGAACAAGGCCAGGTCCGCCTCGGCGACGACTTTGTTGGCGCACCAGCGGGAATAAGCCCCGCACACGCCCACGGACAAGGGATGATTTTCCGGTATCGTCCCCTTGGCGTTCAGGGAAGTAGCCACCGGAATGTTCAGCATTTCCGCCAGCTTGACCACTTCGGACTGCGCCCCGGACGCGGTAACGCCGCCGCCGGCCACAATCACCGGCCGCCGCGCCGCCGTCAAAACCTGCGCCGCCTCCCGGATCTTTTCCGGACCCGGCTCCGGCCGCAGCATCGCCCGCCGCTGGAAATCCTCCTCGATGATGACCTCCAAATCCGCCTCCCCGTTCTCAATCACTTCCCCCTGGATGCCCATAAAGTCCAGATGCACCGGCCCCGGCGCCCCGGAAGTAGCTTCGCGGAAAGCCTGCCGCAGCAGATGCGGCAGCTGCTCCACCGTATCCACCGCCACGCTGTATTTGGTGGTGGAACTGAACGGCCGGAAATGCTCGATTTCCTGGTAAGAGTTGCGGTACTGGTGGGACAGCGGCCGATGGCCGGTGATGGCGATGACCGGGGACAAGCCCAAGAAGGGGTCTTGCAGCCCGGCCGCCAAATTGGCCGCCCCTACCGACTGAGCCATACACACCGCCGGGCCATTGGCCGCCCGGGCGTAGCCGTCAGCCATATAGGCCGCCGCCTTTTCCCCGTGCGCCACCACCCGCTGCATCCCCGCCAGTTCCATCTCCGCCAGTATCCGCCGGGCAATGGACGGCACATAAAAGACATGGGTCAGTCCATAACCCTTCAGCGTTTCCGCCACAAACCGGGCGCCGGTCATCCGCGGCATAGCGCACCTCCAATCCAATTCCTTTGCTACCCTGAATTGCCCGCAACATTACCACCTTAGCCAGTTATCGTCAACCTGTTGCCGGAAAGGGTTCACATGGCGGTGAGGATATGATAATATACCCGTTGCCAGACTTACCCCGCCCGTAGCCCTCGGCTGTCGAGCGCGTTCGCAAGGGAATAGGCAAAGCCCTGCGCCCTCTGCGACGCTCTACCGGGACGGGTAAGTCTGGCAGCTAACCCTATCCCATTGCTGCAGGGGGCATCATGCTTACCAAATTCTACCTCGTTGTGGGTGCGGTATTTCTACTCGCGTTCCTGGCATCCTGTGCCGTATCCCGGTTCTCCGACCCCTCTCCTGCGTCCACCCCGACGCCGTCGCTTACGAATACCTCCTCCACGCCTACCCCGATCCCGTTGCCTGCGAACACCCCTACCTCGGAGCCGCCTCCCGCGTCCCTCCCGCCGTCGGTGTCCGTCAGCACTCCCGGGCCTACCCCGAGGTTGACCGCCACCCCTTATGTCCCTCCGGCGTCTCCGCTCACGACCTCACGGACACAGACCACTGCCCCATCGGCTCCCTCATCCACGTCCGTGCCCAAATCATCCCCAACATATCCCGGCGACGAGCCATTGGGCTTCACCGACATCGAGCACTGGATCGTTGTCCTGGTCAATGAGGAGAGGGCGAAGGCGGGCGTGCCCGCTCTCGTCCCCAATCCCGACATCGCAGACATCGCCAGAGCGCATAGCGAGAATATGCACCGGCAGGGTCGAACCTCCAACACGTTAGAGGGCAAGGGTTCCAAAGACCGGGCCCGGGCGGCGGGCTACGACTACTGTACCGGCTTCGTCGGGAACGTCATGAAATATCCTCGAATCAAGAGGTTTCGCCAGACGAAGAGCTACGGTATCACCATCGGGGAAGCTGCCGAGTACGGGGCTGACTCGAGAACCGCGGCATTAGAAATCGTGCGTGAGTGGATGGGTGGCCCCAGCCGGGAGAACATCCTGAAGTCCAAGTACCGCAGTACTGGCGTGGGCGTACATATAGATGTCGATGTGAAGCAGGGTTGGGCTTGGGAGACGGTCTATGCCACGCAGAACTTCTCGGGATGCCGGCGATAGTGGTCGCATCAATCCCGCCACGGCCGGCCGTGGCGGGATTATCCCCGAATGGGGTTATATTTAAAACTGAACGGCACCGGGGAAATCAGGTTGACAATCCCTACCCCCGCCGGTACACTCAATCTCTACTTGACCGGTATCTGACCCGTAAGGAGTGCCGTTATGCCCGAACTCAGCGTACTGCTCCACGGCAGCCCCCTCCGCGCCGATGTTGGCGTCGTCGGCTTTTGCTCCGTCCTCCTGATTGAGGGCGAAAAGCGCATTATGGTCGACGTCGGCCATGTCGGCCGCCGCACCGCCCTGGAAAACGCCCTCCAGTCCCGCGGCCTGACCCCCGAGGATATTGACATCACCGTAATGACCCACGCCCATTGGGACCACAGTCAGAACTATGACCTGTTCCAGCACGCCCCCATGCTGGTTCACCCCCTCGAGCGCAAATACGCTCACAAGCCGCACCGCAACGATTGGGCCACCCCCGCCTGGTCTGGCGCGATGATTGAATTCCAGCCTAAAGTCGAGGAAGTCGAGGAGGGCCACATCGTCGAACCCGGCGTTACTCTCATCCACACCCCCGGCCACTCCCCCGGCAGCCTTTCCGTCCTGGTCGAAACGCCCCAAGGCTTGTGCGCCGTCACCGGCGATGTCCTGCACTATTCCGGCGTCGCCCTCACCCGCAAAAACCCACTGGTGTTCTGGAACGAACAGCAAGCCACCCAGAGTATCGACCGCATCGTGGAAACGGCGGAATTCATCTATCCCGGCCACGACCGCCCCTTTGCTGTAGTCAACGGCGCAATTGAATATCAGCAACGCGCCCCCATGACCGTCTCCGGCCTCAACCCCGACGACCCGGATGTATCCTTTGACCACGGCCCCCGCCCGGTTTGGATTATGCCCGGCATCGCCGACCAAACCCTGGAACGGCTCGGCTAATCTATTCCCCAGGTGCCATCAGCTTTTGTTGTCTGATGGCAAAATACAAGGGCGGGTTTGATACCCGCCCTTACTACTTGTCAACTGCAACCGGCCGCGCCGGTCAGCCCGCCGGCTCTTGCGACTCCGCCGTTACCACCGGCGGCTCTTGCGGCTCCGCAGCTACTACCGGCGGCAGCAAATCCTCCACTGCCACCTCCAAGTCAGGCAATGCTGCCAGCCGAATCTTGTCCCCCCGCCGGTAAATGGTATGCCGGCCGTAACCTTCCGGCCCCGGCTGCTCAAACCCCTCCACGCAATCCTCTCGCAGGTTCGTTACCAAAGTCTGCGGCACCCCGGCCCGCCCGTATTGGCGACTGGCTGGAAGACCCCGGTGATGCCGCTATTTTGGATCAAGCCTTTGCGGATAGGCGTGTCCTGGTAACTCTGGATAAGGATTTTGGCGAGTTGGCGGTGTTGCACGGAATGCCTCACGCCGGCATTGTGCGCTTGGTGAACTGGTCAGCTGTAGAGCAAGCGGGAGCTTGTATCCGCGCCTTGAATCTTTATGGGGCGGAGTTGCAAGGAGGTGCTTTAGTTACTGCCGAGCAAGGCCGCTTTAGAGTTCGCCGATAACCCCGGACATTCTCCGCTATGGTATGATTAGGCCGGCCCGGCTGGTGGATGGGCCGGCCGATTATTTTGTTTCGGGCGTGATGGCGGCTTTTGCTGATTGATTTGCATACCCATAGTTATCCGGCGTCGGAGGATGCCTTTGTCGGAGTGGATGAGGTTATTGGGCAGGCGAAGGCTTTGGGGTTGGAGGGGATTGCGCTGACGGACCATGACGCTTTTTGGCCGGCGGCGGCGGTGGCAGAGTTGCGGCGGCGGCATAGTTTTCCGGTGTTTGCGGGGAGCGAGGTTAATACCGATGCCGGGCATATTCTGGTGTTCGGGCCGGAGCGGTATGTTTTCGGGATGCACAAGCCGGAGTTTCTGCGGCGGGAGGTGAACCGCTGCGGCGGGGTGATGATTGCGGCGCATCCGTACCGGCGGCGGTTTCTGGCGGAGCCGGGGCGAAAGGCGGCGGCGCGGGCGGAGATGCTGGCCCGGGCTTTGGCAGAGGATTTTTTTCTGAGCTGCGACGGGTTGGAAGGGGTGAACGGGCGCGGGTCGGCGGCGGAGAATGAGTTTTCGCAGGATATTGCGGCGGCTTTTCACTTGAAAACTACCGGGGGCAGCGATGCTCATCGGTTGGAGCAGTTGGGGACGGCGGCGACCCGGTTTGAGCGGCCGGTCAACGGCTTGGCGGATTTGATTTGGGAATTGAAGGCGGGGCGGTTTCGGGCGGAGGTTTTGGGGTAGGGTGATTGCCGGGTTTGCTAATACTGGGGCGATGCTGCTATGGTCACCCGATGAACAGCTTACTCTTATATCAAGGTTGTTCCGGGTTACTGATGGGACGGGAGTGAGGGCAAATAAAGAACCGGGTTGGCCGCAAATACGGCCAACCCGGTTCTTTAGTGGGTTCTGGATAGGCTCCGGTTGCCCGGGGGTTAGCGGCCGGCGAGGTTGGGGGTGGCGGGGCCGTCCATAACGACGACTTCGGCGCCGGGCTGGAATTCGCGGGCCTTGGCTTCGAGGTCGGGCATAATGGAGTCGATGAGGTCCTGGTCGAGGTCGGCGGCGACGCCGGGGTAGCCGGCGCGGGTAATCATACCTTTGAGGTCTTTGTTCTTGAAGCGGTCGAGGGTCCACTCGAGGGTGTCGGGAACGAGGGTGCGGTCCCAAAAGATGCGGTGGTTCTTGTTGCGGGGGCCGTAGTGGTAGTGGGGGGCGTCCCGGAAGCAGTCGAAGGCGAGGAGTTCGGTTTCCTCGGTGTAGGAGCGGCCGGGGGTGCCGGCGAGGTCGGCGAGGACGTGGATGGCGAGGCCGCCATCGCCGCCGGCCTGCTTGCGGAGTTCGAGGCCGAAGCGGATGTTGCCGGCTTCGAAGATGTCGTGGCCGCGGTTGTGCTTGACGGTGTTGCGGCCGGTGGCATAGACCTCGCGGGCGGTGGTTTCGACTTCGGGGAGGACGGCTTTGACGGCGTCCATGTCGATGGACTGGGCGAGGTCGGGATAGCCGGCTTCGGCGACCATCGCGGGGAGGTTTTTGCGGATTTGCTTGACGGTCCAGTAGATGGGGTTGCCGTCGACGGTGGGATCCATCCGGCAGAGCTTGTTTTTGGCGTCGGGGCCGTAGACGTAGCTGCGTTCGAGGTCGAAGCAGTTGAAGCGGAGGAGGGTGGTGTCGTTGGCGTCGACGAGGATGACGACGCCCTGGTCGGAGTGGTCTTGCAGGTTGCCGTCCCAAAGTTCGTGCTGGACGACGAAGGTGACCGGGCCGGCTTCGAATTTAGGTCGGGCCGCTTGCTGCATCATAGGGGGAAACCTCCTGTGCGTGAATGGTTTGGTTGGGACTAGGCCAACGCTTGACACTTTACAATAACCGGCCGGGCAATGCAAGGGGGTAGCCGCGCCGGATTGACCTAAGGCAAGGGTTGGCGTCCCCGGGTTTGTTTGGGGGGTATTATAGCACGGGAATTAGGGATTGGGAATTCAACGCTTGAGGTGGTTCCGTTTAATTTTAGTGTTTGGGCGATGGGGCGGTGCAGCAGCTCAAAGATACAGGCCAGCAGGACAAAGCCCAGATACATAAAATCCAGCTGGTCGTAGCGGGTGAAAATCCGCCGAAACCGCTTCAGCCGCCCGAACAACCGCTCCACCGCATTGCGCTGCCGATACAAATCCTTATCGTAGTCCCACTTCACCTTGCGCTGCCGCCGCGGCGGCGCTACCGGCCAATAACCCAAATCGGCAGCCAACTGCCGGGTAACATTCCCTTCGTAGGCCCGATCCATCAGCAAATATGCCGGCTGCTCCGGCGGCCCCCGCCAGGTCAGCAGTTTCCGCCCTTCCCCTCCATCATGCGCCTGCCCCGGAGAAAGGGCCACGGCCAAAGCCGTGCGGTCGTCAGCGGCCAGCCCATGGACTTTGGTGTTCCGCCCGCCGTGAGACTTGCCTAAGGCTTGCGGCCCCTTTTTTTTCGGCGCCCCGGTAGCATCCGGATGCACTTTGACACTGGTACTGTCCAATGCCAGAACATCCCAATGCTCTGGCAGCACCCCGATTTCTTGCAGCCCGGCAAAGACCCGGGCCAGCGCCCCCTGCTGGTTCCACCGCTGCCACCGCATATAGATAGTGTGCCAATGCCCGTAGCGTTCCGGCAGCCCCCGCCATTGGCAGCCCGGCTCGGCCAAATACAGGACGGCATTGAGGACTTGCAAGTTGGACAGTTTGACATTCCCTCGTTGCACCGGGAACAGGTGGGCGACCTGCTGATATTGCTCCTCGGTGATTTCCATACCACTGCTTCCTCCCAAGCCTGGAATCGACCTCTATTCTATCACCATCGCTTTAGTGTGAACACGCCCTAGTACCCGCCCAATGCCCTCAATAAAGGCGGCGATAGTATCCTCCGGCATCTGCGGCAACCCGCTCCGCCGCCGCCCCGGCTCACCCCTTCATTGCCATACTGCATCTTGTCCAAGATGCCCCGATATTGCGGGTCGAAAATGCACAGCGGAACCGACTCCGCAGCCAGTTCCGCCAGCAATTGCAAACCGTCATAGCGGTTGCGCTGATTCAGCGGCAACGGCCACGCCGCCGGCGGCGTACTGCTACGCCTGCTTTCCCGGACCGTCGAGAAAACCGTTGCCATTCCTGCCCGACCCTTACCCGGCCGGCGGGGGCGCCGGCGCCGGGTTATGCAGTTCCACCCCCAAAGTCGCCGGAAACACCCGGATGATTTCCTCAATCGTCCACCGCCCTTCCTTGTGCATCGTCCGCACCGGCTCCGGCTCATTCAGCAGGCTCACCAGCCCGGCGGTAACATAAAAGATATGCCCGTTCACTTGCGCCGCCTCGTCGGAAGCCAGCCAAGTAACAAAGGGCGCAATATCCTCCGGCTGCCCCCGCAGTTCCCCCACATTGCCGCCGGTCATTCCCCGGGCCGCCCGCAAATCCCGCGCTTCCTCCGGCACGCTGCCAATCATCCGCGTGGACGCGCTGGGGGCAATGGAATTAGCCGTCACCCCGTAACGCCCCATATCCCGGGCCACCACCCGGGTAAAACCGGCAATGCCATCCTTGGCCGCCCCATAGTTGGCTTGCCCCGAATTGCCATACAGCCCGGAAGTCGAGCTGAAAGTGATAACCCGCCCGGAACGCTGCTGCCGAAACAGGATGCAGGCGTTCTTGACCACGCTGAAAGTCCCCTTCAGGTGGACGGCAATCACATCATCCCATTCCTGTTCCGACATATTGAAAATCATCCGATCCCGCAAAATGCCGGCGCAGGTAACCACAATATCCAGATGGCCGTAGGCGTCAATGGCGGTCTGAATGATTTTCTCCCCGCCCGCCATCGTGGCCACCGACTCCATACACGCCGTTCCTTCCCCGCCGGCCGCCCGGATTTCCTCAACCACCTGCTGGGCCACCGACTGATCCGCCCCACTGCCATCCAGGTTCACCCCGGGGTCGACTACTACCACCTTGGCCCCCTCGGCGGCCATCTGCAAAGCCACCCCCTTGCCCACGCCACGGCCGGAGCCGGTTACGATTGCTACCTTATCCTTCAACAAATCGGGCATTGCTGCGCTCCCTCTCTGGAGTTAAGTTTGGGTTACGGGATTTTGGGCGGCTTTAAGCCGCTCAATCCGGGATTTACCCGGTCAGGTTGCGATTTGCAACAACCGGTTCACGAAAGTCTGCACCTGCCGGCGGTAGTCCATCAGCTCAGTGTCGGACAACTGAGCGTGATAGAAATAGACATGGAGACGCTCAGCGATTTTGAAGTCCTGCACCGAAACCCCATTGCCGGGATTTCGACTCAGCCTCAGTACCGCCTCTTCCAAATGCGGATGTTTGTTGTAACGGCGTCCCTCCCGCTGGGCGATGGCAATAATGATATGCGCCGCTGCTCCCCACAGCTTTTCCGAGCCTTGCAGTTTATCCCCGGTCGCAAACTCCCGGTCGGATTCCTCCAGGAAAAGCCGGGCCGTCGTTATGTGTTCCTCCGGTTCGATGGTCTAACCTCTCTTGGTTAGGATAGCCGGTGCAGTACCCGGATGACGAACCGCCGCACCAGCGGCCGGGCGTAATCATCGTGTTCGTCAGAGAAAAACTCCGGGGCAAAGTTGGCAAAGTAGGTTTCTGCCACCGCAAACCCGCCAACGAACCGGCAGTCCCCGGTTTCCCGAGCCAAGGCCGCCGCGACTTCTCGCATTTCCGCCACGGTACCACACCGCCAACGCCGTTCCTCAGCTACCGCTTGCAGCGCGCCGGATACCGCCTGCCACATATTTTCCGAACCCTTTTCCCCCTTGCCGTCTCCAAAATCGTAATGGACATTCTCCATCAACTCCCGGGCCAATCGGGCTTTCTCCGGGACAACTTTCTTTGGCCGGTCGGGAGCCGCCAAATCCAGCATCTGCGCCACGAACTGTTGCACCCGCGGGAAATCGACCTCCACGCCATCCCCCTCGTACATAAGGCCGTACTCCCCCTGGGTGCGCAGCGCATCCGCCGTGCCTAATCCGCTGGTCAAACCCTTAACGCCGCTCTCCTTTTCCAACTTCTTGACGGCATCGTTGATTTCCCCCCAGCCGTCACAGCCCCAGCCCCGCGGCTCCGCCACAGCCTTCACCGCAATAACCGCGGCATCCCACGCCTTCAGCGCGCCCGGCTGCTCCCGGCCGGCCGCCAAGTCCACCTCCGCCGCGTGCAACAGTTCCTCCGCCTCCTGCGCCCGTTCTAATGTCGCCTTGGTTGCCATCGCTCTGCCTGCCCCTTTCCCGGCGTCCCGCCGCCGCGCTACCCCCGCGGCGGCGCCGGGTTGTAAATGTTCCGGGTCAAATGATTCCGGGCTTGCGGCGCAATCGCCGCCATACTCCAATGCCCTTCCGGGTTATAGATGGAACGCTGCGGCCGCGGCTGCGACATCAACGATATTTCACTGGCATACACCAGGAAAGTCTGCCCGTTCACATTGGCCGCATAATCGCTCGCCAAGTAGCAGACAAAGGGCGCAATATCATCCGGGTTCATCGTCTCCGGTTCATCCCCCTGGTCCAGACCCTGCACCCCGCCGCGCGCCCGAATTTCCGCCGCGCTGTCCGGTATCGCCCCAATCATCCGGGTCGTCGCCCGCGGCGCAATGGCATTAGCCGTCACCCCATAGCGGCCCATATCCCGCGCCACCACCTTGGTGAACCCGGCGATGCCCGACTTGGCCGCCCCATAGTTGGCTTGCCCCGAATTGCCCTGCAACCCCGACTGGCTGCTGAAAGTGATGATGCACCCGGAACGCTGCTGCCGAAACAGGATGCAGGCGTTCTTGACCACGCTGAAAGTCCCCTTCAGGTGGACGGCAATCACATCGTCCCACTCCTGCTCCGTCATATTGAAAATCATCCGATCCCGCAGAATCCCGGCGCAGGTAACGACGATGTCCAGCTTGCCGTAGGTGTCAATGGCGGTCTGAACGATTTTCTCCCCGCCCGCCATGGTCGCCACCGACTCCATACAAGCCACGGCCGTACCGCCCGCCTGCCGGATTTCCCCCACCACTTCCTCGGCGATGGACTGGTCAAAGCCGCTCCCGTCCACATTCACCCCCGGGTCCACCACGACTACCTTGGCTCCCTCGGCCGCCATCAGAATAGCAACCCCCCGCCCCACACCGCGCCCGGCCCCGGTTACAATGGCTACCTTGTCTTGCAGTATCTCCGCCATAGTTGTTTCAACCTCGGTTGTTTGGTTTGATTGGCGTAATTTCCTTAAAAGCAAAGAACGGAAGTCACCCCGTTATGCCATCCCGACCGCCTTGCGACGCCGGGGATGACCGGGGATAGCGTAAAAGCCCCTCTACCCGCCCCTACTCGGCAGCGCCACCGTCGCCGACCCCGGCGTAGTATTCTGCCCTTGGGCATTCTCCAGCCGCAGCTCGCACTCCACCAGATACTCCTCATCCGCCGCATACTTCCGCGTAACGCTTCCCTTGACCGTAATCGGTTGCCCCGGCGCATCCATCCCCCGATACTGGCATTGCAGCCGTTTCAGCGTCCCCAAAGGCCCCATCCAGTCGGTCACCAACTGCCCCAGAAAGGCGCTTTTCAACGCTCCGTGCAAAATCGGCCCGTCCAGCTGATTGCCGATGGCAAAGTCCTTATCGTAGTGGATTTCGTAAAAATCCCCCGAGGCCCCGGCATACTGCACCAACTGCCGCGTCGTCGGCTCCTTAACCAAGGCAGGCAGTTCCATGCCCTCGGCCACATCCTCCCAATAAACTTGCTCGGCCATCTGCGAACCTCTACTGCAAAATCCCAACCGCTCATCCTGAAGTTGTTGCCGGATGGACGGTTGTCGCCTCTAATAAGCAATCAGCGTGTTGGTCTGCGTCGCCACCACTTCCTCAAACTGATTGCGGTAAGTAGTCACCGTCGTCATAAAGACCATCCGCCCCAACCGGCCGCTCCGCTCCGTCAAATCGGCAATCCGCGCCACCGCCGTAATCCGGTCTCCCGGCCGCACCGGTTGAAAATACTCCCAATCGCTGCCGGCGTCCAACCGCCGGCTGAAGGACAAATCGAAGGGCAAATCCACCGTCGCCCCCCGCATCGCCCGCAAAAAAGTCGGCGGCGCCGTAATTCCCCCGTAGCGGCCTTTACGGGCGGCCGCCTCCTCCGTCCACTGGATATTAGGGTCGCCAATGGCTTCGGCAAAGCGCAGGATGTGGCCCTTCTCCACTTCCATAACCGCCGGCGCCCCTTCCAACCCGATAGCCTGCCGCCGCATCTCCTCGCTAATCAAAGCTTCCTGACTGGACACAACAAAACCTCCCGTGGATTGAACGGCAAAAGCATACAATCAACCCGGTTAAGTGTCAAGGAAATGGCTGCCTCCGGCGTTGGGGAATATGGTCAAAATGCCGGATACAAGTCCCCTCCTTAAAAAGCCGGCGTTCAGGAGTCGGAACAAGAAAGTCACTAATTAGCGCCGTTTCAACGGGGAATCATATACTTGTGCGCCAAGTAAAGCCGGAATATATACTTGCGGTTCCTGCGGGGCACTAAGTATATAATTCCCGGCAACAACTTCCCGCTACCACTCCCTGCAAATCTGTGCTATCCTATTCTCAACCAGCCAATCAGGGGGAAATATGACCACTATTGCCGGTAACTTCGACGCCTAGCGTCTCGAAGCCCTCGAACGACGTATGGACGTCCAAGAGGAACTGTCGCAACAAATGGCGAACTTGTTGCAGCAACAGACGGTCTTGTTGCAGCAACAGGGCGAGTTGTTGCAAGAAGTCGTCGGAGAAATGCGACGACTTAGTAACCGGGTGGACCAGCTTACCAACGAGGTCCGCCAGACCAACGCCCGGGTTGACCTGCTCACCGAAACGGTCAATCAGACCAACGCCCGGGTCGATCAGCTCACCAGCCGGGTTGACCTGCTCACCGAAACGGTCAACCAGACCAACGCCCGGGTTGACCAGCTCACCAGCCGGGTCGGCCAGCTTGCCGAAACCGTTGACCAGACCAACGCCCGGGTTGACCAGCTCACCAGCCGGGTCGATCAGCTTGCCGAAACCGTTGACCGGACTAACGACCGGGTTGACCAACTCACCGGCCGGGTCGACCTGCTTACTGAAACAGTTGACCGGACCAACGCCCGCGTCGACCATCTCACCAGCCGGGTTGACCAGCTGTCTGCTGAAGTCGGCAAAACCAACGGTCGGATTGACCAAGTAGCCCTCCAAATGGTGCGGCTTAATGACCGGGTGGACAACCTCAACGACCGCATTACCCACAACAACGAGCGGGTGGACCACTTGGCCGAGCAGGTTGTCCAGACCAACCCCAAAATTGACCAGGTCAATGGCCGTATGGAACGCATCTACCTGGCAATCTTGGGCTTGGGCGGCGGGGCCATCGTCGGCCTAATCGGCGTGGTAGCAACCCTGATAATCCAGGGCTAATCAACCGGGTTACCCAACAAACCAGCGAGGGCCGGCTGCAGAACCGGCCCTCCTCTGTTTTATAGCCCATAAATCCGGGCTAAAGCGTCCCTACCAAACCCCTTTGCCGCGACTGCAACTCCACCTATCCACCGGACGGCAACAGTACCGTTCTGTTATAGGGTACAAAGTTCACATCACGATATGCGCCGTACGGGAAAATCGTACATTGAAAAGCCCGTACCCCACAACAGAGAAAGGAACCCGCCAGCGGCAAGGCTTGACAAAGACCATCTTTGCCGCCATAATACGGGCATACCAAATCCCCGTCTTTGCAGGAGCGTCCCCCGGTGTTTCAGGCTCCCCGCGGCGTTGCCGACCGGCTCCCTGCCGACCAGAAGTATTGGCGTTATGTCGAATCCAAGGCCGTAGCTCTGACCCAGAGTTACGGCTTTCAGCGTATTGACAGCCCGGTCTTTGAGGACGCCGGCCTTTTTATCCGCACCGTCGGCCCCGGCACCGACATTGTGGAAAAGGAGATGTATACCTTTGAGGAGCGCGGCGGTGCCCAAGTAACGCTGCGCCCGGAAGGCACCGCCCCGGTCTGCCGGGCCTACTTGGAACACGGGATGCACAACTTGCCCCAACCGGTGCGGCTCTATTATTTCTGCCCGGTTTTCCGCTATGAACGTCCCCAAGCCGGCCGCTACCGCCAGCATCACCAGTTCGGCATTGAGGTCATCGGCGACGCCAACCCGGCGGTGGATGCTGAAGTCATCGAACTGGCTTGGCGGCTGCTCCACTCCCTCGGCCTAAAGGATGTCAAACTGCTCATCAACAGCATTGGCGATAAGGAAAGCCGGCCCCGGTATGTAGCCCAACTGAAAGACTACTACGCTGGCTATTATCAAACCCTGTGCGCCGACTGCCGTAATCGGCTGGAGCGTAATCCTTTACGCTTGCTGGACTGCAAGGTAACAACCTGCTATGACTTGGGTGAGGATGCGCCCCGCGCGGTGGAACACTTGGAGCCGGACAGCCAAGAGCATTGGGAGCAGTTGCAGAACTATCTGGCGGCAATGGACATTCCTTTTCAGATTGACCACCGTTTAGTGCGGGGGCTGGACTATTACAGCCGCACCGTGTTCGAGTTGCAGCCTTTGGATTCCGGGGGCCAATCCACCATCTGCGGCGGCGGCCGTTATGACGGCTTGATGGAGGAGTTAGGCGGGCGGCCTACTCCGGGCATAGGCTTTGGTATGGGTTTGGAGCGGCTTATCCTGAACCTGAAACGGGCGGAAATCCCCGTGCCGGAACTTCCCGGGCCGCAATACTTGGTTGCCAATGTGGGAGATGCCGCCCGCCGTCCGGCGTTGGAACTGGCTTCCCGTATCCGCCGGGCTGGTGCCGGGGCAATGCTCAGCAGTGGCGGGCGGGCCTTGCGCGGCCAGATGCGCCAAGCCAACGCTCTGGGCATTCCCTATGTGCTAATACTCGGCGATGACGAAATCAGCCGGGGCGAAGTGGTTATCCGGGATATGCAAACTTCCCATCAGGAAACTTGTTCCTTGGCCGATTTTCTGGAGGGATTGACTGCCGCCTCGGATTAACGGCGCGGCGGCAGTAGCGCGGCGGTTCCGCCAATCCCGGCTGTGGGCTTGGGCTGCTCGCCGGCGGTGGCTTTGCTTGGGATTAGCGGTGCTTTTGCTGGAACTGGCTTTTCTGGCGGCGATAGTGTTAACCCAGTCCCAAACGGCTCCGGCAGCTTTGCCGTCCCCGCCGGCGTCTTTGGGAATTAGCCCGGCCTTGACCGGCGCGCCGCCCCCGCCTACCAGCCGCGTTTTATCCCCGCACATTCCCGCTACACCGCCGCTTTTTGTTCCGACCCGGGAGCGGTTCGACCCGACACCCGCACCGCCGCCTATCGCGCCAACGGCAACGGCTATTCCCTTACCAGTCATTCCGACGGTTACGGCAACCCCGGCACCAGCGCCGCCAACGCCAACAACACCCGCCGCGGTGCCGACACCGCTACCCTCGCCGCCGGTCACTGCAACACCCTTGCCCGTTCCAACCGCAACTACCACCCCTGCGAATACTCCAACCCTCGCGCCTACGCCCACTCCCAGACCGCAACTCACTGCCGGGATTGCTCTCTTGGTGGATAAAAATACTAACACCGTCGCCGTCGGGCAGCAGTTTCAGTTGCGGATAGCGGTGCAGGCCGGAGAAAGTAACCCGGTGGATACGGCGCAGGTTTATCTGGTGTTTGACCCGGCTGTATTTGCGGTTTTGTCCCTGACTGCCGGGGATGCCTTGGAGGTTCCCTTGCAATCCAGGTTGGACAACGATTTGGGCCGCGTTGACTATGCCGCCGGCACTCTGGGCAATCCCATTACGGAGCCTTTTACGCTGGCTGCGGTAACTTTCCGCGCCTTGGCCGCCACCGGCCCGCAAGGAAGCTACATCACCTTTGCGGCCTTGCAATCACCCCGCCAGACCAAAGCTGTTGCCGGCGGCGGCAACATTACCGGCAACTTGACCGCCGCTTATTTGGTGGTGCAGTAGCTATGGTTCGTCCGCTTAAACTCAAAAAAGAAAACGCCCGTTTTACTGACTTTTACCCCTTGACAAATCGCACAAAATAGCAGAACATTAGTGCAATCCCTTCGCCGGCTTTGGAACAGCCGTTAATTCGGCAACCCGGCGGCAACTTTTTTCAGGAGCGTTTCTTATGCTTGCGGCAACGACCCAGGGTATGAACATCTACTACCGGGGTTACATCATCCACGAGGACATCCGGGCCATCTGCTATACCATCTATGACCGCCGCCCGGCCCGGCAGGAATTGGCTACCGTCGGCACTTCCCGGGCCGCGATGCAGTGGGTTGACGCCCGCATCAACATTGAGGAGCGGCTGGAGGATACCGGGGTTTCCGTGGCCGAAATCCTGTCCCTGGCCCGGGCGGCGGTGGTAGCCTAGACCGGCGGCGGGTCGCAAAAGCGGCCTGGTACTTCTCCATAAGACGCGGCAACAGGGCTTGGGATGAAAACCATCCGCTACTCCAGAATCGTCAACCTCAGCCATCTCTTGCACCCGGCGATACCTCAATGGCCGGGCGACCCGCCGGTGGAGTTTCAGCAAGTTGCCGTCCGGGATACCGATGGCTATTTCCTGCGCCGTTTCGCGATGGGCGAACACAGCGGTACTCACGCCAACGCTCCGGCCGCCTTTCATCCCGGCGGCGTTGGCATTGACGCCTACCCGCCCAATGCTTTGGTCGCTCCGGCGGTTGTGATTGACGCCCGGGAAGCGGCCGCCGCCGACCCGGACTATACCCTTACCATTGCCGACCTCCTGGCTTGGGAGCAGCGGCACGAGATAATCTCCGCCGGCAGCGTGGTTTTGCTGTTCACCGGTTGGCAAGATAAATGGGATAACCCGGCGGACTACCTGGGTCTGACGGCATCTGGAGTTGAACCGGCCAGCTGCCATTTCCCCGGTTTCGGCATTGCCGCGGCCCGGTGGCTGCTGACTGAGCGCGCCATTGCCGGCATTGGCATTGACACCGCCGGCGTGGATGGCGGCCGGGATGATGCTTTTGCGGTGAACCGCTTGCTGTTGGCGCTACCCCGCATTGTGCTGGAAAACCTGGGTAACTTGTATCAGTTGCCCCCGGCCGGCGTTACGCTGGTTATTGGCGTACTGCCTTTGGCCGGGGGCAGCGGCTCCCCGGCGTCGGTTCTGGCTTTTCTGCCTTGACCGGCCGGAGTTAGTCTCAGTAAGTCATTGCCACGCCGGCCCGGGCGCAATCCTCATCCTGCTGGCTGGTGCCGCCGCCGACACCGCACGCGCCTTCGATGACGCCGTGACGGATAATCGGCACTGCCCCCTGCCCCATAATCATCTCGCCCCCGGCGGCGGCGTTAATCCCCCGGGGCGTCGGCTGGTCGGCCCGCTCCTGCATCTCTCCGCTGGGCCGGCCAAAGGCTGCCGACGCCACCGCCTTGCCTTGGCAGCCGTAGGCGCTGGCCCAGATGGCCCCGTCCATTCGCTGCAGGGCAATCAGCCGCCCGCCGGCGTCGCACACGGCCACGCTGATTTTAATGTCCAGTTCCCCGGCCCGGGCAATCGCCCCGCCGATTATACGGTTGGCCTCTGCCAAAGTAATCGCCATTGTGGCACCTCCAATCGGGAATGGCGTATTGTAGCCCATAAAGCCGCCTCTAGCCAATGGGGAATCAGGTTATTTTGCTCAATCTCGGGAAACTTAACCATTCCTTAAAACCCGGGCCATCGGCAAAGTGTTATACTGCCTGCGGATATTTTTCCTTGACCATCCCGGGAGTTTGCCCTACCCGATGCTGACCAAACGGATTATTCCCTGCCTTGATGTGGACGCCGGGCGCGTGGTGAAAGGCGCGAGCTTTGTCAACCTGCGGGATGCCGGCGACCCGGCGGAACTGGCCGCCTTTTATGACCAAGCCGGCGGCGACGAGCTGGTCTTTCTCGACATCACTGCCAGCGCCGACTCCCGCGATACGATGGTGGATGTGGTGCAGCGGGTTTCGGAGCAGGTGTTCATTCCGCTGACCGTCGGCGGCGGTATCCGCACCATTGAGGATATAAGGCGGATGTTGAACGCCGGCGCCGATAAGGTGTCGGTCAACACGGCCGCCATCAATCAGCCGACCATCATTGGCGAGGGTGCCGCCCAATTCGGCAGCCAGTGCATCGTAGTGGCGATTGACGCCAAGCGCGTTGCCCCGTCCGGGGTTGACGGGTGGGTTGCCGCGGCGGACGATACTTTGGCGTTGGATGACCATTCCCGTTGGGAAATCTACACCCGGGGCGGGCGCACCCCCACCGGCATTGACGCCGTCAGATGGGCGGCCCAAGCGGTAGCCCGCGGCGCCGGGGAAATCCTGCTGACCAGTATGGACGCCGACGGGCAATTGGCCGGCTATGACCTGGAGCTGACCCGGGCCGTTTCCGCCGCCGTGCCGGCGCCGGTCATCGCCAGCGGCGGCGCCGGCAACCTGGAACATCTTTATGACGCCCTGGACGCCGGACAGGCCGACGCGGTGCTGGCGGCCAGCATTTTCCATTATGGAACTTACAGCATTGCCCAAGCCAAAGCATACCTGAAAGACCGGGGCATCGCGGTGCGCCCGCCGCCCGACGGTTGGCCGGAATAAGCGGCCCGGCTTGGCGATTCAACCCTCATTGCCCGAAAGGATAAGCCCCTGTATGACCGGAATAACCACCGTAGTTTTTGACGCCTTTGGTACCCTCTTTGCCGACGGCCCCGACTATTGGGACGCCGCAATGAACCGCATTATCAGCCGGCAGGGGCTGTCCGTATCGGTCACTACCCTCAACCGGGAATGGCTGGCAGCTTGCGCCGATTTCCGCACTACCCGCAGCCAGCCGGGGACGGCTTTTCAGTCTTACGCCGCCGCTTGGCAGGAGGGCTTTGCCGCCGCTTTCCGTTCCCTGAGCTTGGCTGGGGACGCCGCCGCCGCCGCATCCTACTGGATTGAGGATATGGGGCAACGCCCGGCTTATCCGGATACTTTGCCGGCGTTGCGAGCGGTAGCCCAAACCCACCGGGTAGTTGTCCTGTCCAATGCCGATGAATCCTTTCTCTCCCCGGTATTGGCGCAACTGGATTTTCCCTTTGCCGAAACCTTTTCCTCGGAAGCGGCGCAGACTTACAAGCCCAACCCGGCTTTTTTCCATGCCTTGCTGCAACATCTGGGCGTAGCGGCCGGGCAGGCGGTGTATGTCGGCGACCGGCAATATGAGGATGTGCAGGGCGGCCGCGCCGCCGGGATGACTACCGTTTGGATTAACCGCGCCGGTATCGAACCAGACCCGGACTTGAACCCGCCGGACTATCAGATAAAAAACCTGCTGGAATTGCCGGCTTTGCTCGACGGTTGAACCCGGTTAAAGCCGGGCAAGCCGACGACCAGCAATCCCCAAGGAATCCAGCCATTAAGGACGGAAAGGGCGATGCAACCCAAACTGAATGACCAGGGACTTATTCCCGCTATTGCCCAAGACATCAACACCGGTCAGGTGCTGATGCTGGGCTATATGAACCCCGGCTCCCTGAAACGCACCGTGGAGGGGGAACAGGTCTGGTTTTACAGCCGCAGCCGGGAGGATTTGTGGCACAAGGGCGAGGTCTCCGGCAACTACCTGAACCTTCGGGAAGCCTGGCTCGACTGCGACGCCGACACTATCCTGCTGAAAGTTGAACCGGATGGCCCGGCGTGCCACACCGGGGAAGTCTCTTGTTTCTACAACTCTATGGACGCAGTGCCGGCGGATTACGAAAAATCCGAAACCGGCTCCGGTATCCTTGAGGAAATCTTTGCGTTAATTCAAGACCGGCAGCGGGAAATGCCGGAAGGCAGTTACACCGTCCAACTGCTACAAGCGGGCATCCCCCGCATTGCCCAAAAGGTTATCGAGGAAGCCGGCGAAACCGCCATTGCCGCCGTGCAGGGAGCGGATAAAGACGCCCTGGTCGGGGAAGTGGCCGATCTGCTTTACCATACCTTGGCGTTGCTGGCGGCGGCGGACGCCAAGCCGGGGGAAGTGTGGGCAAAGCTGCGGCAGCGGCGGGGTTAAGAGCCGCTTTCCCGGCTCCCATTGCTGATAGTCTCCCCGGCTTGGCACACCTGCCAACCGTCGGCCCGGTACACCGTTACCTTGCCGTGTCCCGTCACCCGCCAGTGTCCCGGTTGCCCCAGCGCGCCGGTTTGCGCGCCAATGCCGAGCACGGTTACCCCGTCAGACAACCGGCTGTGCAGTTGCTCAAATACCGCAGCGGGGTTGCTGTTTTCGTGGTGCGGCAGCACGGCGAGGCCGGCGGCAATGCCCAAGCCGTCAACCCATTCTCCGCCCCGGGGCCGCCGCATAACCGCCCCCATAACCATTGCCCCCGCGCTGGAACCGGCCAAAGTTGCCCCCTGTTCCACGGCCGCCAGAATGGCCGCCAGCAACTTGGAAGCCCGCAAAGTATCCAGCAAATGGTCGGGATTGCCGCCGGTGAAATAGATAACATCAGCGGAGGCAACGACTTGGACTAGGCCGGCGTCGTTAGCTTGATCCCGGTCTAAAATCAGCAGCGGCGCGGCCAGTCCGCCCAAACTGTTGAAATGGGTTACACCATCGTTGGCCGCCTTTTCCGGGCCGGAATTGGCCGCCGCGGCCGGGATTATCACTACTCGGGCCGGTTGACGGACGGCCGCCGCCATAATTTCCGCGTCCATTTCCCGGCAGTAGATGCGAAACTCATCCCCGCCCACCAGCGCAATTGTCCCGGCCATAGGAAACCTCCCAGGTCGTTTTTCAGCCCGGTTTGAGGGCTATTGTAGCCAATCAAGTCACCTTTGCCCCCGACCCATTGGCTTTGTGATTTGTTGCACTGCCCTTTTGGGGCGTGAACACGCCCTAAAACCTTCATTCCGGTTTATGGGAATGTAGATTTGGGACTTGTCGGTTATGCCACTGACCGCCTACTCCGGCCGCTGGTACTGCCACAAAGTACCGTTAGGTGTATCCTCCAGCGTTACCCCTTGGGCGGCCAGTTCGTCCCGGATGCGGTCCGCCAGGGCATACTGCCGGGCTTGCCGCAGTTCGGCCCGGGTATTGACCAGCAACTCGATAAAAGGTTGAGCCGCCAGTTCGGCCGCGCCGCCCGCCGGCCCGCGTTCCGCAAAAGTCAGTCCCAAAACACCGCCCAACTCCCGCAGAGTTTCCTGAGCCGCTTTGACCGGCTGCCCGACGTCCCGGGCCCGGTTGATTTCCCTTGCCAAGTCGAAAAGAGCGGCCATGGCCTGCGGCGTGTTCAAGTCATCATCCATCGCCGTCAAAAACCGTTCCCGGAAAGGCGCGGCCGCCAAAGCGCCCGCATCCCCGTCTGTTTCCGCCGGGCCGGGGCGCAAAGCATGGTGAAACCGGGTCAGGCTGCGCTCCATTGCGGCCGCCCGGTCATCCCCATACTGGAGCGGGCTGCGGTAATGGGAACTGAGGAAGTAAGCCCGCAAAGCGTCGGCGCTGTAGTGTTGCAGCGCCGCCTCTACCGACACCAGGTTGCCCAGAGACTTACTCATCTTATCCTCGCCCAGTTGCAGCAAGCCGTTATGTACCCAGTAGTGGGCAAAAGGCGCAATGCCGGTGTAAGCCTCGCTTTGGGCGATTTCGTTCTCGTGATGCGGAAAAATCAAATCCTGCCCGCCGCCGTGAATATCCAAAGGATAATCCAGATAGCGCAGCGACATCGCGGTGCATTCGATATGCCAACCGGGACGCCCCGGCCCCCACGGGCTTTCCCAAGAGGGTTCGCCGGGCTTGGCCCCCTTCCACAGGACAAAGTCCATCGGATGTTCCTTATCGGCGTCCACCTGCACCCGCGCCCCGGCAATCATCCCGTCCAAAGTGCGGTGGCTCAGCTTGCCGTAATCGGGGCTGCGGTTGACCCGAAAATAGACATCCCCGGCCGCCGGGTAGGCAAAATCCTTGTCCACCAAATCCTGAATGGCGGCGATAATGCCCGGAATTTCCTGAGTCGCCCGGGGATAGGCGTCCGCCCGGCGGATATTCAAGGCGTCCATCGTGCGGAAAAAGTCGTCGATATACCGCTCGGTCAGCGCCGCCTCGCTAAGGCCGGCTTCCTGCGCCCGCTGGATTATCTTGTCATCCACATCGGTAAAGTTCTGGATATGCCGCACTTGGTAGCCCCGATGCTCCAAGTAGCGGCGCAGGGTGTCAAAGATGACATAGCTGAGGGCGTGGCCCACATGGGTGGCCGAATAGGGCGTAACCCCGCAGACATACATCTGAACGGTGTTGCCGTTGGCCGGAACGAACTCCCGTTCCTGGCCGGTCAGGGTGTTGTAGAGTTTCATCGTTTTGCCACTGCTTGCTTACTGGAGCGGCCGGCCGCCGGCGAATCAAGCCGCCGGTTCAACCCGTACAATGGTCGCCACTGCTACGGCGGCGATGCCCTCCTCCCGCCCGGTAAAGCCCAGGTGGTCGGTGGTCGTAACCTTGACGCTGACCTGTTCCGGGTCAATCGACAAGGCGGCCGCCATATTTTCCCCCATTGCCGGGATAAACGGCCCCAACCGGGGCTGCTGCGCCAACATTGTAGCATCTATGTTGTTGACCTGCCACCGGTTGGCGGCCAGCAAATCAGCGATTTGCCGCAGCAGCCGCAGGCTGGAAATATCCCGATACTGCTCCTCCGCCGAGGGAAAATGCTGCCCCTTGTCCCCCAGATTAGCCGCCCCCAACAAAGCGTCCATAACCGCGTGAACCAGAACATCCCCGTCGCTATGCCCCACCAACCCCCGCTCAAAGGGAATGTCCACCCCGCCCAAAACCAGCCGCCGCCCCGTAGAAAGGGCGTGGGCGTCAAAACCAATGCCGGCGCGGAATGTGGGGGGGATGGTGGTCATAGGCGGGATGCCTTGTCGATGATAGATGGTGGATGTCGATGCTACCTTTCAGCAGTTGGGACCAAACACGGTTTCAATGCCGCTCAGCCAATCCTGCAAGGCGGCGGGGGCGCAGAGTTCGGGATTTTCGAGGAAATCAAGGAGACCACCGGTGTTGTTGCTGAAATCCAAGTACGTCAGATTAGTCAACTTGGCTAGCTCAACCGGCAATTCTCCCCACAAGCTGTTGTCGTAAAACCGCCCCTCGGCGAGATTAGAAAGGTTGCCCAACTCTGGGGGAATTAACCCGGTTAAGCTGTTGCCGCCCAAGTTCAGATAGGTAAGGCTGGAAAGACGCCCCAAATCCGGCGGTATATTCCCGGTCAACCCGTTTTCGTTCAGCGACAAACCGGTCAGTCGAGACAAGTTGCCCAACTCCTGCGGTATGTACCCGCTTATGTCGTTATGGCTCAGTCCCAGGTAAGTCAGGTTAGACAGATTGCCTAGTTCCGATGGGATGGGTCCAGTCAGTCGATTGACATCCAGATCCAAGTAGATGAGACTATCCAGCTTGCCCAGCTCCGGGGGGATGGATCCAGTTAGGCCCAGCCCATGCCAGTTAGCGCCCAATCTCAGCTCAGTCAAGTTAGCCAAGTTGCCCAACTCCGGCGGAATGGAGCCGATCAGGTTGTCCCCACGGATGATTAAGGAGGTAAGGTTGGACAGATTACCCAACTCCGGCGGAATGGGACCACTTATGTCGTTAAAGCTCAGGTTTAGCTCGGTCAGGTTAGACAGATTGCCCAACTCCGGGGGTATGGAGCCGCTCAGGTTGTCCCCGTAGATGCTTAAGGAGGTAAGGTTGGACAGATTGCCCAACTCCGGCGGGATATGACTAACGCCACAGAGGAGCAAAGTCCACAAGTTAGCCAAGTTGCTCAATTCCGGTGGGATGCGATTCAGGTTGCTCCCGCAGATGTCCAAGTAAAAAAGGTTGGACAAGTCAGCCAGTTCCACGGGAATGGGACCTAGATCTCCGCCGATTAGTTGCAGGAAAGAAAGTCTCGACAAATTGCCGATTTCCGGCGGGATGGAGCCGGAAAGTCCCAAGTCATTCAAGCTCAAGGTTTCAAGTCGGGACAAATTGCCCAACTCCGGGGGTATGGAGCCGGTCAAGCCGTTGAAATCGAGATTCAGGGAGATAACTCGCCCATCACCACCGGTAGTAACCCCGTACCAATCCTCCAGGGGGGCATCAGTCAACCAGTTGTCATTTTCAGTCCATTCCGGCCCATTGGTGGCGTTGTAAAGAGCAACCAACGCCGCCCGGTCAGTTTCAACCGAGGTGGCATACGGCGGCAACGGCAGTGGGGTGTAGTTTGGACATATGTAACCGTCATTCCAAGGAATGCGCTGAAGCCAATTCTCCATTGCCAGCGGGACGCATAGACCGTGGTTGTCGTCAAGACCCAAATTTATGAGACCGGTCAGCTCCGCAAAGGTGGGCGGTAGCTCCCCCGTCAACCGATTACCAACAATACTCAGCTCGGTTAAGTTGGACAAGCGGGCCAATTCTATCGGCACCGTCCCTGTCAATTGGTTTTCGGCGATATGCAATCCGGCGAGGTTGGACAGGTTGCCCAGTTCGGCCGGTATGGGGCCGGTCAGAGAATTGAAGTTCAAATACAAGTCAGTCAGATTGGTCAAGTTGCCCAACTCCGGGGGAATTTGACCACTCAACCGATTTCTGAGCA
This sequence comes from Dehalococcoidia bacterium, assembly GCA_965243185.1. Lineage (GTDB taxonomy): Bacteria > Chloroflexota > Dehalococcoidia > Lucifugimonadales > UBA3495 > CBDBCU01. The sequence continues at coordinate 695,557 of OZ251531.1, forward strand.
AGACCAGGCTCTCCAAGCGGGACAGCTTTCCCAATTCCGGCGGGATGTGGCCCTCCAAGTAATTACCGGACAGCCACAAGTAGGCCAAGCGGGACAGATTGCCCAACTCCGAGGGTATATTTCCGGTCAATTGATTATTGTCCAGAAACAAATCGGTCAGGCGGGACAGATTGCCCAGCTCCGGAGGGATGCTCCCGGTCAGTTGATTATTATCCAGACGCAGTCGGGTTAGGTGGGGCAAGTTGCCCAGCTCCGGAGGGATGCTCCCGGTCAGTTGATTAATATCCAGACGCAGTCGGGTCAGGCGGGGCAAGCTGCCCAGCTCCGGAGGGATGCTCCCGGTCAGTTGATTGACGTGCAGAAACAAACGGCCCAGACGGGATAAGTTGCTCAACTCCAGTGGGATACTTCCCGTCAGTTGATTATTGTCCAGAGACAAACCGGTCAGGCGAGACAAGTTGCCCAACTCGGGGGGTATGTACCCGACCAGGTTATTTTCATGGAAATTCAGATCAATGACCCGCCCATCATCATCAGTGGCAACCCCGTGCCAATTATCCAGGGGGGCATCGGTCAACCAGTTGCTGTTTTCCAGCCATTCCGGCCCATTGGTAGCGTTGTAAAGAGCAACCAACGCCGCCCGGTCCGTTTCCACCGAGGTGGCAGACGGCGGCAACGGCGCGGGATGGGGCGGCGGTTCCGGAGTAGGCGTTGCCGGCGGCGGTGTCGCGGTAGCGGCCGGCGGCGGGTTAACCGTCGGCGTAGAGGCGGGCGGCGGCGCAGTCGCTATTGGGGAAGCCGGCGCAACAGTAGCCGGCGGCGGTGCGGTCATTGTTGCCGGCGTGGCCGCCGGCGCAACAGTAACCATCGGCGTCGGCATTGCCGCAATAACAACCGTGGTAGCCGGCGTCTCCACCGGCGTAGCAGTGCCGCCCTCAGTGCAGGCAATCAAAGCCGGCAGCAGCAGGCTGACCAACAGCAGGACGGGCAAAAGATAGTTGCGGCGCGTCAAGGGAAACCTCTCTTTAGCAGTGCGGCCAGTTTAGCATATATCCTCTTGACGCCGCCGGGGATAATTTTGTTCCCGGAATGTCCTTTTCAATTCCCCGCGTCAGCACTCCTCCCCCACTACCGTCTCAATCCCCGCCAGCCATTCCCGCATTTCCGCCGGCGCGCACAAACCGGCAGCGGCAAAGCCCAGAAAGTCCAGCCCGGTCAGGGCGGTGAAAGCTGCCGGCAACTCCCCGGAAAGTTGATTGTCGGTGAACGCCAGATAATCTAGGTTGACCAAGCCGCCCAACTCGACCGGCACCCGGCCGGTCAGCTGGTTAATGCCCACATCCAGATAATTCAAGTTCGCCAACTGGCCCAACTCCGCCGGTATCTCCCCGGTCAGCCGGTTCTGGTACAAATCCAGCACCGTCAGCTTTGACAGGTTGCCGAACTGCTGCGGAATGGCTCCGTTCAACTGGTTTTGATAGGAAAGCCAGCGCGTCAAGTTGGACAAGTTGCCCACTTCCGCCGGTATGGGGCCGGTCAAATGGTTGTAGCTGAAATTGACCCGGGACAAGGCCGACAAATTGCCGAACTCCGGCGGAATCGTCCCCCGCAGGTTGTTAAAACTCAAGTCAAGGGCAATAACCCGCCCCTGCCGGTCAACGGCAACGCCCTCCCACTCCCCCAGCGGCCGCTCCGAAAGCCAGTTCCGGCTATGCCGCCACTGCGTCCCCCCAGCGGTCTCATAAAGAGCCACCAAAGCCGCCCGGTCGGCGTCAACGGCGGCGGCATCGCCAGCACCGCCATTAGCGCAAGCGGCAGCCAGCAGCGCGGCGATGGCAACGGACAGGCTGATGATGGGGATGGACAGGCGTTTCATTTCGGGATAACCCCGGTGTGAATGTTGGGGCGTTTAATAGACGCCGGAGAGTTGCAAATAGCGGCGTTCCGGGAAATCGACAGCCGCGTCCGCCGGCTTATACCACCGGGCTAAGGAAACCCGCGCCAACAGAAACCGGCTTGCTCGATACTTGACCAAAGCCGGGCAACAACATCTTGCCGGCGGTTCGGGCCTTCATTACCGCCGGTTGGGACTTAACCCCGCCGTCAGGCAGCAAGTGAACTACCTCGACGCCCCGGCTTTCCAGTTCGTCGCCGACCAGACCGGATCGATGGCACTTTTCCGGGTTGCCCTCGCTGCACAGCAGAGCCAGAGAGTAGCCCTTGGCGCAACCGGTCAGCAGCCGTTGGATACCCTGCCGGAAATCGACCAAGCGGCGGACCGCGGCGTAATCAACATTGCCGTTGGCGGTGTAGCAGGAAGGGTCATCCGGGCGGCCGCCTAACTGGTCACCCATAAAGATATATTCCAGGCCGGCACCGGCCAGCCCTCTTTGCAGCGCATCCTTGGCAAACTCGGGCTGATACCGGGAATAGGGCTGGGAGCGGACATCAACCACGAACCCAACCTCCCGATCCCGTAATTGGGCGGCCAGTTCGTCCAGCGTACGCCCGCCATAGCCGATGGTGAATACCCGGTAGTTTGTCATAGAGCGCACTATACCACCTAATCTAGTCAACCGCAAAGCCGGAGCGCGGCCTCCCCGGTGCTGGAATCAGAGCGACCCCACCCACCCCGCCACCACCGCCAAATCCTCCGGCGTCGTTACTTTCAAGTTTCGGTAGGAACCCATAAACACCACTACTTTGTCGCCCAAACCTTCCACCATTGCCGCATCATCCGTAGCGTCGCCGGCAAATTGGGCGTGGGCTTGTACCAGCCGGTCGTAGCGGAAAATCTGCGGCGTTTGCGCGGCGTAGAGGGTAGAGCGGTCGAGGGTGTCAGTGATTTCCAAAGTCGGGGATACGACTTTGATCGTGTCTTTCACCGGCACGGCGGCAATAGCCGCGCCATCCGGGGCCTGCTTTGCAGCATCCAGTCCCCGTTGCAGCAAGGCGGCGTCCACCCCGGGGCGCGCGCCGTCGTGGATGATGACCCATTGGCACGGCGGCAAGGCTGCCAAGCCGGCCCGCACCGAATCCTGCCGCCGTTCCCCGCCGGCGCAGACCTGGGCCACCTTGCGGTATTGATAACGAAGTACCAACTCCCGCCCCCGTTCCACAGCCTCCGCCGCCAGCACCAGCGCCATCGCCCCCACCGGGGCAAACTCCTCGAACCGGTCCAGGGTATGCGCCAGCAGCGGCCGGCCGCCCAAGGGGGCAAAGATTTTGTCCACGCCCCCCATCCGGGAGCTGCGGCCGGCGGCAACAATAACCGCGCCAACGGAATTGTCCATTGCCATAACGGGATTTCCTGGCGGATCTCCGGGGATGCCCCGGAGCCGCCGCGTCGGTTATGGCAGCAGCGGCTCCGGGTTAAACCGGGTTAAATCGTACGGGGCCGGTTCAGCGGTTCTTGGATTGGGCGAATATGATGCGGCCGGCCGCCGTTTGCAGCACCCGGGTCACCGTTATATCGTGAAAGGCGTTGATATACCGCCGGCCGCCCTCGACCACTACCATCGTGCCGTCATCCAGGTAAGCCACCCCCTGGCCGGCTTCCTTGCCCTCCTGCACAATGTTGACCCGCATATCCTCGCCGGGCAGGACGATGGATTTTAGGGCGTTAGCCAGTTCGTTGACATTCAGCACCTGGACGCCCTGAAACTCGGCTACCCGGTTCAGGTTGTAGTCAGTGGTCAGGATGGGGGATTTCATATTGCGGGCCATCTTGACCAGCATCGAGTCCACTTCGTCGCCGTTGGACACCCCCACATCCAGAATGTCCAGGGTAACATTGTCATCCCGACGCAGGCGACCCAACACTTCCAAGCCGCGACGGCCGCGGTTCCGCCGCAGCGGGTCGCTGGAATCGGCAATGTGCCGCAGTTCGTCCAGCACGAACCGGGGAATAACCAGGCTGCCGGCCAGAAAGCCGGTGCCGGTCAGGTCGGCAATGCGGCCGTCAATAATGACGCTGGTATCCACCAGAATTTTGCCGTTGCGCCCGGCCGCGGTCGCCGTAGCTCCGTTGCGGTGCGGCGTCTGCTCCAAAGTCGGAAAGACCGCCGGCAAGTCCCGGCCGCGCAAGCCGCCCAGCAGCAAGCCGGTCAGTCCCAGGGTAACGCTGACGATGAGGGGTATCCCCCAAGCCATCCAGCCGTTCAGGGTATAGAAAGGAATGGAGATAAGGGCGGCGAAAATCAGGCCCAGCAGCGCGCCCAAGGCCGCCGACAGCAGCGTCGGCCCCGGCATCGCGTTGATGTAGCCCACGCTCTTGCGCCACGGCTTCAGCACCAGATAGGGCGTCAGCAGCGCGCCGGCCGGCACCCCCACCACCGCCAGAATGACGCCCCAAGGCACCAGCTGCCGCTCCCCGGCGGAAAGCTCCGGCATATACGCCCCCAGCCGCCAGCCCAGAACGCCGAAACCGCCGGCGCCAATCAAACGAAGGGTCCACAACTCTAACACGAAAATACCCCCTTCCCGACGCTCCCGGCCCTGGCTCGCTACCCTGCCGCTACCCGACCGGCTGAACTGCCGGACTACTCCAACCCTCTACACCTCCCCAACTACCCCCGCCGCCGAGCCGTAAGCCAACCTGCGCCGGAATAAAATAAAATTAGGTAAAGAATATGCTGGGCGCCGCCGCCTCAACCGCCGGGAAATAAGGAAAAGCCCGGCGACAAGGCAATAAAACCGTGTCCAGTCCCCCCGAAAATAAGTGGGGTCGGCTGAAACGGTTTCAGCATAACATAAAGTTGCGGGTTAGGAAAGTTTGACCGCGAAATGGGCCGGACAATTGCTGACCAGGACCAGAGTCCTTGCGAAAAGGAAAGTCAGAAAACCCTGAAAGCAACCGGAACTGGTAGGGGAATTGCCAGAATCCGATGCCCCTACCCAGTTTCAAGGGCAGGAATCCCCGGCCGGTTAATCATCTTTGCCAGCTCCCCAAAATCTCCCACCCCCTACCGAAACTCCGGTATCACATACTTCCCGAACAGCTCTATCGACTGCATTACCGGTTCGTGGCCTACCGTTTCCGTCGCCATTAGAAACTGGACTTGGTCGACGCCGGTGGCTTGGTGCAGCTTGACGGCGTTGATGCAGCTTTCCGGGTCGCCGGCGACAATTACACCCCGGTCAGCCAGAGTGTCAGCGTCCATCTCCTCCCAAATCTTTTGGGCCAGAGCGCTGCCGCCGGACAAGTCAAACTGGCTGGCCGCCCCTTCGTCGGTTACTTCCTTGACATCAATGTAGCGGGCGAAGTTGTGTACCAAGTGTTCCGGGATGCCGCCCCATTGCTCTAACAGCCGGGCGTAAATATCCTTCTGGTCTTGGACATAGGGCCGGCCGGGGCCGAAAAAGGTTTTGAGGGATTGGGCGCACAGCTCCCGGGCCGCCCGGTTGTCCGCGCCGCAGTAGCCGAAAATGGAACTGAGCCACTGGTTGTTGGCAAAAGCGCCCACCGGGTCGGCGGCCTTGATGGTGTTCCGGTATTGCTGGATATGCGGCTCCAGTACCGCCGGTGCGCTGACGCCCAACGCCATTACGCCGATGCCCTTTTGCGCCGCCAGTTGGTAAGTCGCCGGTTGCAGGGCAGCGACCCAGATGGGCGGGTGCGGCTGCTGGTAGGGCTTGGGCAGCACCTGCCGCGGCGGCACTTGCCAGAACCGCCCATCCCACTCGAAGGTGTCAGATCCCCAGATTTGGGGAATCATTGCTAGGGATTCCTCCCACATTTCCCGGGTATGGCGGGGGTCGATACCCATACCGGTCTGTTCGTAGGGAGCGGAGCGGCCGGTGCCGAAGTCCACCCGCCCGTTGGACAGATGATCCACCATCGCCACCCGCTCGGCAACCCGTACCGGGTGATGGTAGGGCAGGATGACCACGCCAAAGCCCAAGCGGATGTTTTTGGTGAGGCGGCTCAGCGCGCCGAAAATGACTTCCGGGCAGGGCGACGCCGAAAAGGTGGTAAGGAAGTGGTGTTCCACGAACCAGACATAGTCGAAGCCCATTTCGTCGGCCAGGATGCACTGCTCGATAGTTTCCTCGACTACGGCGTGGTCATCCAGGGTCGGACGCTGCATTTCGTAAGCCAAGCCGAATTTCATAGCGCACTCTCCCGGGTCCGGTTAGTTGGGGGATTTGGCGGGTAGTGTAGCAGTAGCGGCGGCCGAGGGCAAGGGTGGACGGTCAGGGCTGAAAGGGCTGGTCAGTAGATGGTCTCTACATAGGGATACTGGCGTATCAACCGGTCGGAAGTTACTAACGGGCATTGATAGATTCGGGCAGTTGCTACGATAACCTGATCGGATAGGTCGCGGTGGAAACCGCCCGGCAACTGAGTGGACGCTACGGCAATTTCCGGCGTCAAGTCCAGCAGTTCCACGCCCGGGTAGCGCAATGCGGTATCCATCCATTCGGACACCGGCACCGGCAGATTCACCCGCCCCAACTGCGCCAGTTTGGCAACTTCCCAACAAGAGATGACGCTGACCCCAATACGCCCGCGCTCGTTGTCGGCAATGGCTTGCCGCTGCGCCGCCGTCAAACCGGGCAACCCCAAGGCCCACAGCACCCAGACGTGGGTGTCCAGCATAATCATTTCAGGGCGTCCCAGTCCTCCAACGGCACCGCCGGATCGAAGGGCCGCTCGTAGTGAAAGGTCTCCGGGTTCACCAAGCCGCGCAAGGGGTAGCGTTCCGTTGCGGACTGCTCCGCCGGCGGGGCCGGCAAGGGCTTTACTACCACTTCCACTTGCTCCCCCGCCGCAAAAGGTAGTCCGTCAATTTGGATGATGCCGCCGTCAGTTACTGCGGTCCGGGTGGTGAATGTAACCATTGGAATTAGCCCTCTCTTGCCGGGTTTTCGTACTATACACTATAACCGGGCGAACGCATCGTTTTCAAGGTTTCCCTGGCAGGGCAATTGCATTTTAACTGGATAGTACCTTCTGCAAGTAAGCGTGATCCCAGCCGCTTTTTCCGCCCCGGCGGCGCATTGAAAGGCGTCTTGCCCATTAGCGTACAACTCTCCTTGATTGCCCTTGACCGCCAGCAGATAGTCAGCGCCGCCGGCTACGATTTGCCGGGCGCTGCTTTTCGGGCCGCCCATCGCGGCAATGGTCACCAGGCAGCCCCGCAAATCCAGCAAGCGCAGCAATTGGGGAATGGCGGTGATTTCATTGGAATGCGCCGTGCTCCGAACTGGTCCCAGAGTCAGCCGGTTGGCCGCCGCCCAAGGGCTGACCAAGTGCAACGGGCGCCGCCCGGCGCCCCGGTCGCCACTACCGCGCAAAGTCTTGCCGTCAATGGCGATTACTTCCCCTTGGGTCAGCTGGCGCACCGACCGCGCCCAATCTAGGAAGCCGGCTTGAAACTGCTCCGGATCCAGCCGACGGAAAACCCGACCCAAAGTATCGTGAGAAGGTATCCCGTTGGGCCGGGACCGAAACCGCCGCCGCCAGTCCACCTTGGCTGGTCCAAACTCGGCAATCTCCACCCAATTGTCTGCCCCGCAGACCACTGCGCCGATGACCAGAGCCACGATGTCCAGCAGGTAGCGCCGCTGGCACCGCTCAATACGCGGATCGGTCAACCCTTGAAAATGTTCAATAATCATCGCCCCGCCACCTCCCTAACCCAAGATTCCTTGCCATCTATTCTAAACCTCGGCTCAACCAAAATTATAATGCAATTGCCCTGGCCCTAACTCCCTCCTTACCCCCGCTTTGCTATATAATACTCCCCAAAACCCACCCCCATATCTGGAGACACCCCACCCGTGAACCTCCTCCTCGTCGGCTCCGGCGGCCGCGAACACGCCCTCGCCTGGCGGCTCCGCCAAAGCCCCCAAACCACCAGCCTCTTAGTCACCGGCGGCAACTCCGGCACCGCCCAACTTGCCCGCAACCTCCCCATCAACCCGGAGGACACCGCCGCCGTTGTCGCCGCCGCCCAATCCCGTAGCATCGACCTGGTCGTAATCGGCCCGGAGCAGCCCTTGGCCGCCGGCATCGTTGACCAGCTGACCGACTTGGGTATCCCCGCCTTCGGCCCCACTCAAGCCGCCGCCCAACTCGAAGTCAGCAAAAGTTTCGCCCGGCAAGTTATGCAGGCCGCCGCCGTCCCCGGCCCCCAATTCCACACCTTTAACGACCAGCAAGCCGCCCTCGACTTCCTCTCCCGCCATCGCCAGCCCGTAGTTGTCAAAGCCGATGGCCTCGCCGCCGGCAAAGGCGTAACCCTCTGCCCCGACCCGCAAACCGCCGCCGCCGCCGTCCGCGCCTGTATGGACGACCGCATCTTTGGCACTGCCGGGGATACCGTAGTTATCGAGGAACTGCTCCACGGCCCCGAAGTCAGCGTCTTTGCCTTCTGCGATGGCGAAAACCTTTCCCAACTCGTCGCCGCCTGCGACTACAAAGCCGTTGCCGATGCCGACCACGGCCCCAACACCGGCGGTATGGGCTGCTTCACTCCCCCGCCTTTCTGGACTGCCGAACTGGCCGCCGCCATCAAACAAACCATTATGCAGCCTGTCATCACCGAACTGGCTCACCGCGGCAGCCCCTACCGCGGCATTCTCTACGCCGGCTTGATGCTTACCGCCCACGGACCCCAAGTCCTCGAATTCAACTGCCGCTTCGGCGACCCCGAAGCCCAGGTTATCCTCCCCCTCCTGGAAACCGACCCCCTAACCGCTATGACCGCCTGCCTTGACGGTACCTTGTCTCAAACCCCGGTGCATTGGGCTAACCAATCCTTGGTTGCCGTAGCCATGGTCTCCGGCGGCTACCCCGGCCCTTACGCCACCGGCTTTCCCATCACCGGCTTGACCGACCCGGATACTGATACCCATACCACCGCCGACTCCGACACCATCATTTTCCACGCCGGCGCCCAATTGTCCCGCCCGCCCGATGGCCGCCAAACCGTAGTCACCGCCGGCGGCCGGGTACTTACCGTCGTCGGCCGCGGCGACTCCCTGCCTACCGCCCGCGCCCACGCCTACCGCCGGGTGCAGGAAATCCACTTCGACCACGCCCACTACCGCCGCGACATTGGCGACTTAACCGCCGCCCGCTGGAACCTTATCTAATGCCTAATCCCCCCAACATCAACCGCGCCGCCTTGGCCGCCGACTACCAGTACGCCTATGCGCAGGGTCTGCTCGACAGCTACTACCGCCGCCGTTGGCCCTTCCCCGACGCCCGGGCCAAATGGCTCGCCCCCGACCGCTTGCCGGACCTTTCCCTACAGCAAGCCCTCACCCTCTACCACGCCGCCGGCCGCCGCCAGACCCAAGCCTTCACCGCCAACCCCATCGCCGACATCCGCGATACCATCGACTTCCTCCTCTATGATACGATTACTCTCGAAGTCCGCTTCAACGAATGTGCCGCCCCCGACGGCGCTTATAAACTGGCCGGCGCCGGCCCGGAATTCCTTTCCTGGCTCCTCTGCCTGACCAACCCCACCCTCTTTGCAGTCTGGAACCCCACCGCCGAACGCGCCCTCAAACGCTTGGGACTATATCCTCCCACCATGGCCCAAGGCCATTGGGGCCTCCGCTACCTTGACTTGCTCGACGCAATGCAGCGAATTCGCCAACAATTCGCCTTGGCCGACTACCCGGAAGTTGACCAATTCTGTTATTTTATAAGTCGGAAATGGCGGCCCCAAAACTAACCGCCCCCACTCCCTACCTAGGAGCAACCTGATGACCTTTCGGGATACCTTGACCACCGTGCGCGACGAACTCGCCGCTCCCCGCGCCCGCCGCCTCCAGGAAGCCGCCGCCGAGGACGCCGAACTCGAAGCCATCCGCGCTAAACTCCGGGAACTCGCCGAATCCCTCCAAATCACCCAACTCCTGGCCGAAGTCAACGCCGTCCTCCTCTCCGGCCAAGGTGCCATCGACCGCTTCAACTCCTGGGAAACGGCAGCCGCCGACGACCCGGACGAACCCGGCTTCAACCTCCTCAGCCTCAACGGCGACGAAGAGGAAGAACTCGAAGAAATCTGCCTTACCCTTTCCTGGGAAGAAGACGGCGAACGCGCCATCGAAGTCGAGCTCGGCTTGGAAGAGGAAGACTCCTTCTACCTGATGGTCAACGGCGTCGCCATCCGCCCCGAACGGGAAGCCCTCGAACAAGCCCTAATCGTAGCCTTCCGCGAGGAACTCGAACTCTAACCCCGGCTCACGATGCTTTAACGGCACCGTCATTCCCGCAGACCCTAACCGTAACCGTCAACCCTAACCGTCATCCCCGCGCCAACGGGAATCCAGAAACTCAATTAGAAAGGAAACAGCTATGCCTCTAGTCGGAGTAGTAATGGGCAGCGCTTCCGATGAAGCCGTCGTCAAAGAAGCCCTCGACACCCTCGAAATGCTCAACGTGGACTACGAAGTCCGCGTTATGTCCGCTCACCGCACCCCGGAACGCGTCCAGGAATACGCCACCACCGCCCGGGAACGCGGCCTCGAAGTCCTCATCTCCGCCGCCGGCGGCTCCGCCGCCCTCGGCGGCGTCCTCGCCTCCTGGACCACCCTCCCCGTCATCGGCATCCCCCTCACCTCCAGCGAACTCAACGGCTGGGACTCCCTCCTCGCCACCGCCCAAATGCCCCCGGGCATCCCGGTAGCCTGTATGGCCGTCGGCGGTTGGGGTGCCCGCAACGCCGCCTTCTTCGCCGCCGAAATCCTCGGCCTCCGCCACGAACCCATCCGCCAAGCCTATGAAAACTACCGCCGCCAACTCCGGGAGCGTTAAACCGTGCTGCCCGCCGTCCTTACCGACTTCGACGACACCGCCGCTGTCCAGAATGTCGCCGAAATGCTCCTCGCCCAATTCGGCGCTCCCGATTGGCCCGCCGTCCGCGCCCGTTTCCGCGCCGGCCAACTCTCCCTGCAAGACTATCAGGAAATCACCTTCAACCACATCCGCGCCGACCGGGAAACTATGTGCGCCTATGTCCGCGAAAACGCCTGCCTCCGCCCCCACTTCGCCGCCCTCCACGCCCTTTCCCAGCAATACAACTTCCCCTTGGCCGTAGTCAGTATGGGCTTGGACTTCTACATCCAGGCCTTGCTCGAAAAAGAGGGCTTCCCCCAAGTCCCCATCTACTGCGTCCAAACCCGCTTTGCCCCCGGCGGCCAAATCCGCTACTACTACCCCCATTCCCTCCCCGGCGCCGCCGCATCCTGCAATCCCAAAGCCCTTGTCGTCAAACGCTACCAACAACTCGGCTACCATGTCCTCTACGCCGGCGACGGCCGCTCCGATTTAGAAGCCGCCGCCGTAGCCGACACCGTCTTTGCCCACAGCCAACTCGCCCAAGAATGTGAACAGCGCCACATCCCCTACCGCCCCTTCCACGACTTCAGTGACATCATCGCCAAGGTTCAGGAGTTGTTGTCGGAAACCCTGTGCTGAGCCTAATCTGAACCCCTTATCCCAGGAGAAAACATGGAAATCGTTGCGGTACTAGCCCTTCTGTTGGCAATCGCCATCGGGTTGGTGGTATATTTCTTGCCGACCATCATCGCCTTTAAGCGCGGCAAACGGAACCGGGGCGCTATCCTTGCCCTCAACCTGTTCTTGGGTTGGTCCCTCCTCGGTTGGGTCGTTTCCCTCGTCTGGGCCGTGAGCGTCGACAACTAGCGCCCCATCTTGACACTCCCCGATTGCAAAAATGTCCGTGCAAGGGGACGACACAAAATCTCGAGCATAGGAGTAACCCAACCTTGATTGACCGCTATTCCCGCCCGGCCATGCAAAAAGTCTGGTCGGACGCGAACAAGTACCAAAAATGGCTCGACGTCGAACTAGCCGTCGCCGAAGCCTGGACCGAGCAGGGCGTCATCCCCCCGGCCGATATGGCCCTGCTCCGCCCCGTCCAATACAACCACGCCCGGATGCTCGAGCTCTTCGCCACCACCCGCCACGACGTTACCGCCTTTCTCACCTCCATCACCGAAAACATCGGCCCCGAAGGCCGCTGGCTCCACCTCGGCATGACCTCCTCCGATATGCTCGACACCGCCCAAAGCCTCCAACTCGTCGCCGCCGGCCAGCTCCTCCACCAGGAACTCGCCGCCGCCATCAACGCCCTCGCCCAGCAAGCCCTCGCCCACAAAGACACCCTGATGATGGGCCGCACCCACGGCGTCCACGCCGAACCCATCACCTTCGGCCTCAAACTCGCCCTCTGGTGGCAAGAACTCCAACGCCAGCAGGAACGCCTCACCGCCGCCTGCGAATCCATCCGCGTCGGCAAAATCTCCGGCGCCGTCGGCACCCACGCCACCATCCCCCCCGAAGTCGAGGAACGCGTCTGCCACCGCCTCGGCTTGGCCGTCGCCCCCGTCTCCAACCAAGTCATCCAGCGCGACCGCTACGCCCACTTCATCACTACCTTGGCTCTTATCGCCGCCTCCCTCGAAAAATTCGCCACCGAAATCCGCGCCTTGCAGCGCACCGAACTTCACGAAGTCGAGGAACCTTTTGGGCAAGGCCAAACCGGTTCCTCCTCCATGCCCCACAAACGCAACCCCGAACTGGCCGAACGCATCTGCGGCCTCGCCCGCCTCATCCGCGGCCACAGCGTAACCGCCCTCGAAAATGTCGCCCTCTGGGGGGAACGCGACATCAGCCACTCCTCGGCCGAACGCATCATCCTCCCCGACTCCTGCCTCGCCCTCGACTACATCCTCTCTATCTTTACCCGCATCATCCAGGGCCTCCGCGTCCACACCGACCGGATGTGGGCCAACATCGCAAACAGCAACGGCCTCATCTTCAGCCAACGCGTGTTATTGGCACTGGTGGACAAGGGACTAGCCCGCGAAACCGCCTACCACATCGTCCAGCGCAACGCCATGCAAAGCTGGGACACCGGCCAGGACTTCCGCCAGCTCCTCCAAGCCGACTCCCAAGCCCAGGAATGGCTCACCCCCCCGGAACTGGAATCTCTCTTCGATTACAGTTACTATACCCGTTACATCGACGACACCTTCCGGCGCATCGGCTTACTCCCCGCCGCCATACCCGCCTAAGGAGACCGCCAAAACCCTAACCATCCTTCCCGCCAACCGGAATCCAAAACCCAACCATCCTTCCCGTGAAAACGGGAATCCAGAATCCTGAACTGAATCACAACCTTAACCGGCCCCCGCACCAACGGGAATCCAGAACTGAATCACCCACCCACCGTCATTCCCGCGAAAGCGGGAATCCAGAATCTAAATCGCAGGAAAAAACCTATGCTTGTCGAATCCGGCCTCCCCAACCTTATGCACCGCGGCAAAGTCCGCGACACCTACGCCGTCAACTCCGACCTCCTCCTGATGGTCGCCACCGACCGCATCTCCGCCTTTGACCTTGTCCTCCCCACCGGCATCCCCGACAAAGGCGTCGTCCTGAACCGCATCTCCGCCTTCTGGTTCCAGAAAACCGCCCACCTCGTCCCCAACCACCTCGTCGCCCTGGCCGACTCCCCGGACGCTCCCGCCCTCCTCCAAGCCAACCCCGACTTGGCAGAACTCCCCCCGGAAGTCGCCCGCCAGGCTATGGTCGTCAAACGCGCCCAGCGCATCGATATCGAGTGCATCGTCCGCGGCTACATCACCGGCTCCGCCTGGAGCGAATACCGCCGCCACGGCACCGTCTCCGGCAAACCCGCCGCCCCCGGCTTGGTCGAGGGCGACCCCTTCCCCGAACCCCTCTTTACCCCCACCACCAAAGCCGAGGAAGGCCACGACCAGAATATGTCCGACGCCGAAGTAGTGGCTATGGTCGGCAGCGAACTGGCCCAACGCCTCGCTGCTACCAGCATCGCCGTGTACCAATTCGCCCACGACTACGCCAAAGAACGCGGCATCCTCCTCGCCGACACCAAAATGGAATTCGGCATCCTCAACGACGAACTTATCCTTATCGACGAACTCCTCACCCCCGACTCCAGCCGTTTCTGGGACCTCGACGGCTACGCCCCCGGCAAATCCCAGCCCAACTACGATAAGCAGTTCGTCCGCGACTGGCTCACCCAACAGGGCTGGAACCAAGAACCCCCGGCTCCCGAACTCCCCCCCGAGGTAACCGCCCGCACCACCGACCGTTACCTCCAAGCCTACCGCCGCCTCACCGGCCGCGAACTCTAACCGGCTCTGTCAACATTTGGCTATGCCACTCTTACATCCGGCCCGTGTGCCATGACATCGGCCTGACCTATAACTGTAACCCCGACCCCTACCGTCCTTCCCGTGCCAACGGGAATCCCGAAAACCACCCTCAGGAGGTAACTAAATTGCCCCCGTCCCAGCGTCCCCGCCGCTCCCGCAGCGGCCGCGTCCCCACTCCGGCCGCCATCCCCGTCCGCAAGCGGCCCAACCCTTGGTACATCGCCGCCGCCATCACCGTCGCCGTCCTCGTCATCGGCGGCTTCATCGCCGAGGGCCTCGTCGGCATCCTCCCCAACAACTCCGGCCTCGGCGGCAGCAGCGAATATGTCGAGGGCGTCGGCGAGCAGCAGGAAATTATGCCCACTCGCAGCCATGTCGCCGAGGGCGTCTCCGTAACCTACAACACCACCCCTCCCACCTCCGGCGACCATTGGGATTGGTGGGCCCGCTGCGGCTTCTACCCCGACGGTATGCCCGACGAGCGCATCGTCCACAATCTCGAACACGGCAACATCATCGTCAGCTACAACCTCCCCGACACCGCCCAAGTCCAGCAGCTCCGCGCCTTTATGGACAACTTCGAGCTGGCCCCCGCTTGGGCCGTCACCCGCTACTACGACCAAATCCCCGCCAACACCGTCGCCCTCTCCGCTTGGGGCGTCCTCGACACCATGCAAGGCGTCGACGAAACCCGCATCGAACGCTTCTTCCGCGAATACGCCGGCACCCTCGGCCCCGAATTCCCCAACGGCGCCCCCTGCACCGCCAGCGGCGTAATGGAATCCCCCTGACCCCGACCCAGCGGCCGGCCCTTCCTCAACCGCCGGCCGCTGCTCTAGGACACAAAAGGACGGAAAATGTACCTCGCCAAAATCTATGTAACCCTCAAACCCGCCGTCAACGACCCCCAAGGCAGCACCGTCCGCGCCGGCCTCCACACCCTCGGCTTCAACACCGTCCACGACGTCCGCATCGGCAAATACCTCGAAATCCAACTCGACGCCCCCGACCAAACCCAAGCCCAAACCCAACTCGCCCAAATGTGCCAGCAGCTCCTCGCCAACCCCGTCATCGAGGACTACCGTATCACCTTGGAACCGGTCTAACCCCGGCCACCAATCCCTTCTCCGTCCCCCCTATGTCATTCCGAGCGCAGCGAGGAATCTAAAATGCCCGCCCTTAACCCCGGCAACCATCCAGCCGCGTCCTTTTGTAGGGGCAACCCTTGTGGTTGTCCCGCCCCGGCCAGTTGACAACCGCCGCCTCTTTTGTTGCAATGCCACCGTTCCCCCGACCGTACAACTCCCCCAAAGGAGACAACATTATGACCACCAATAACCACCAAACCTACGTCTACGTCGGCGCCGAAAACAGCGGCCTCTACCGCCTCAACCCCGGCTCCGACCACTGGCAGGAACTCACCCACGGCCTCCCCGAAAACCCCATCGTCCCCGGCATCGCCATCCATCCCAGCAACCCCCAAATCATCTACGCCGGCACCCAAAACGGCCCCTACCGCAGTACCGACCGCGGCGACCACTGGGAACGCCTCGACTACCCCGACCTCGCCCCGCCGGTCTGGACTTTCCTCTTCCGCCCCCGCGACCCCAATGTAATGTACCTCGGTACCGCCCCCGGTGAACTCTACCGCAACGTCAACGCCGGCGACTCCTGGCAAAAACTCAACTTTCCCCGCGGCGCCAGCGAAATCAGTATGGCATTCCCCACCCGGGTAATTGGCTTGACCGCCGACCCCAACTTTCCCGACGAAATGTACGCCGCCCTCGAAGTCGCCGGCGTAATGCGCTCCCTCGACGGCGGCGACACTTGGGACGAAATCACCGGCTCCCTCGCCCCCAGCGAGGACACCCTCGACCTCCACGGAGTACAATGCACCGCCGCCTCGCCCCGCACCGTCTTTATCACCACCCGCGTCGGCCCCTTCATCGGCCCCGACCGCGGCAGCGAATGGCTCCCCATCAACTTCGGCCAGTTCTCCGAAATCACTTACACCCGCGACCTCTACGCCGCGCCCCACGACCCCAACCTCCTCTATGTCTCCATCGGCGCCGCCGCCCGCAGCCGCCAAGGCGCCCTCTACCGCAGCCGCGACCTCTTCAAGACCTTCGAGCGCGTCGGCCCCCCGGAAAACGCCGACAGCACCATGATGGCCGTCCGGCTCGACCCCCGCGCCCCCGACCGCATCTATTGCGCCGCCCGCGACGGCCAAATCTTCGGCACCCCCGACAACGGCCAAACCTGGCAATCCCACCCCCTCCCCGAAAAAGCCAAAGAAATCCGCGGCCTAGCCGTCGGCTAACCCCCGGATACTCTCCCCTCTCCATCCCCAAACTCCAAAAATTTTGAGTGGGGTACTGCTTATGTCATTCCGAGACGCATCCAAGGAATATAGGGCGTGTTCACGCTAATGCGGAGGTAGCGCAGTCAATCAGCCGGGCTATCCTAGGGGATGAGAGGAATTGAAGGCGGGCATTTGGTATTCTCAACACGTGTTGGCGTGAGGTAAAATAGGGGAAATTGCCTTGACTGAGGAGGGAAATCCTTATGACCCAACGGGCTTATCGCCACGACTTGCGCTGCCCCCATTGCGGTTCCAACTGGATGCCCAAATACGGCACTTCCCGGGGGAAGCAGACCTATCGCTGCGGCCACTGCAAGCATCGCCACACCCCGGAGGGCAACCGCCATTACTACTCGGAGCAGGTCAAGAGCCAAGCCGTGGGGATGTATCTGGAGGGCAGCAGCAGCTCGGCCATCGGGCGGGTGCTCAAGGTGTGGCTGGAGACGGTCTATTCCTGGATTCAAAAAAAGCCGCGGCGGCTCGGGAGACCTTGAGCCGGGCGCGGGAGCAGCAAGCGGCCTGGCGGCCGGCCGGGGTTAAGGCCGTAGTCATTTCCCTGGATGAGGCGTGGACTTACCTGGGCTGCCGCAAGGGGGAGCAGCGGCAATCCCTGGGGATTGGGACGGCGGTAGTGGTGGAAAGCGACGGGCGGTGGTGGCGGGATTTTGAGGTGGGGGGACGGGATACGGAGACTTTCCTGCGGTTGCTGGCGCGGCTGCCGGAGACGGCCAAATACAGCACGGACCGCTACGAGGTGTATAATTGGCTGCCGCCGGACCGCCATGTGGCAAGGAAAGGGCGGGAAGGCAATCGGAACGAAGGGCTGCATTCGGTCTTGCGGGGGAAGCTGAACCGGCTGGTGCGGCGGACTAAGGGATACACCAAACAAGCGGAAATGCTGGTTGGTTCCCTGGCTATGCTGTGGCTCCAGCAAGGCTGGATTTAACCACGCCAACACGTGTTGAGAATGCCGGGCATTTTAGGGCGTGTTCACACTAAAGCGATGGTGATAGACTAGGGAGACCTTTGGGGCTTGGGAGGGAGTTGCGGTATGGAAATCACCGAGGAGCAATACCAGCAGGTCGCCCACCGGTTCCCGGTGCAACGAGGGGATGTCAAGCTGTCCAATTTGCAAGTCCTCAATGCCGTGCTGTATCTGGCCGAGCGGAGCTGCAAATGGCGGGGGCTGCCGGAACACTTCGGGCCTTGGCACACTATCTATATGCGCTGGCAGCGGTGGAACCAGCAGGGGGCGCTGGCCCGGGTCTTTGCCGGATTGCAGGAAATCGGAGTTCTGCCGGAGCATTGGGATGTTCTGGCATTGGATAGTACCAGTGTCAAAGTGCATCCCGATGCTACCGGGGCGCCGAAAAAAAGGGGCCACAAGCCTTAGGCAAATCCCACGGTGGACGGAACACCAAAGTCCATGTGCTGGCCGCTGACGACCACACGGCCTTGGCGGTAGCCCCTTCGCCGGGGCAGGCGCACGATGGCGTGGAAGGCCGGAAACTGCTGACCTTGCGGGGGCCGCAGGAGCCGCCGGCCTATCTGCTAATGGATCGGGCCTACGAAGGGAATGTTACCCGGCAGTTGGCCGCGGACTTGGCTTATTGGCTGGTAGGGCCGCCGCGGCGGCAGCGCAAGGTCAAATGGGATTACGATCAGCGGTTGTATCGGCAGCGCAATGGGGTGGAGCGGTTGTTCGGGCGGCTGAAGCGGTTTCGGCGGATTTTCACCCGCTACGACCAGCTGGACTTTATGCATCTGGGCTTTGTCCTGCTGGCGTGTATCTTTGAGCTGCTGCACCGCCCCCTTTAGCGTGAACACGCCCTAATTCCCTCCGGGCATCTGCTGCTGTGGATTGACAAGTTTCACCTGTGTACCGGGATTCAGCTGCGGCCGGAGTTGGAACAGTCGGGCTTGGAAGTGGTGGATTTGGTGACCTAGAACAAGGGGCGAATGGGGATGGGCTACCGCACCCGGCGTTTTGGCGAACACCTGTTAATCATCCAGAAACAGCCCAAGCGGGCCAAGGGAGTATGGCAGCGGCACGACATCCCGGATGTGTGGACGGAATCGGTCCCGCAGCAAGCCGGCGTTCATCCCAAGCCGGTCAACTTGCAAGCGGCGTTGATTGAGGCGGTGACGGATCCGGGGGATGTGGTGTTAGACCCGGCGGCGGGGAGTTATTCGGTGTTGGCGGCGGCGCAGTTGGCGGGTCGGGAGTTTTTGGGGTGTGATAGCTACTCATCCTGAAATAGTTGCGGGAGGGGAGTTAACTAGGGCCTGTTGACAAACCCGTTTCTCCTGATTAGATTACCAGCAACTTACCGGCAGTGGGCGCGGCTGGAGCCGGCTTTGCGGGGCGACCCCAAGAAAGGCGGCCGGCCACCGCTGCAAGCAAATCGGAACACGGTTGAGGGCATCCTGTGGATTGCCCGCACTGGAGATCCTTGGCGCGACTTGCCCCCGGAGTTTGGGAAATGGAACTCGGTGTATCAACGGTTCCGCCGCTGGACTAAAGCCGGCGTCTTTGAGCAGCTGTTCAACAGCTTGGCCGGCGAGCTTCAGTTGGACACCGTAATGGTGGATGGGACTTTTGTCAAAGGGCATCAGCACGGGACTGGCGCCCCAAAAGGGGACGCTCCCGCGACCAATCCCGGTTGGCCCAAGCCATCGGGCGGAGTCGCGGCGGGCTGAATACCAAGGTGGTGGCCTTGGCCGACGCTATGGGACGACTGGTCAAGTTTGTCCTGCGCCCGGGCAATGCGGCGGAATGCGTGGTGCTGCCAGATTTGATTGGTGCGGTTGCCACCCAAGAACTGATTGCCGACAAAGCCTATGATACGGACCTGATCCGTAGCTGGTTGGCCGCGGCGGACATCCGGCCGGTGATACCTTCCCGGGCCCGGCGGCGACCGCCGGCTTGGCCCGACCCGGCGGTATATGGGTTGCGTCATTTGATTGAAAACCGCTTTGCGGCCCTCAAGGAGTATCGGGGAATTGCGACGCGCTACTGCAAGTTGGGCGAAATGTACGCGGCAACCCTTTGCTTGGTGGCCACGGTAGTAGCAATGCGGGAAAAGGAAACCGGCCAGAACCCCGGGGGCTGGCCGGCGGTCAATCGCCAGCTGGCACTTTAAGGTTTGTCAACAGGCCCTAATTGGATGATTTTTCCGACAGTCAACTCGATAGCATTAAGAATAATCTGTATCATCTAAAAGCGAACGGAACCCCGCCGGAAATAGCCTTTATTTAGCATAACACTTATGTTATAATTGCTACATTGGCCTCTTTATGCCCATTTTCCAGTCTGGCGGTTAGCGAAATGACGGTAGTTGACGACATCAAAAGCCGCCTGGATATTATGGATGTAGTTTCCGCCTATGTGCCTTTGCAGCACTCCGGGCGGAACTTCAAGGCCAACTGCCCCTTTCACCAGGAGCGCACTCCCTCTTTTTATGTCCAACCCGACCGCCAGACTTGGCGTTGCTTCGGGGCCTGCGCCACCGGCGGCGATGTCTTTTCCTTCATTATGAAGGCGGAAAACCTCGAGTTCGCCGAAGTTCTGCAAAAGTTGGCGGACCAAACCGGGATCGCTCTGCCCACCCGGGAGCGGCGGGAGGAGCTGGATATTTCCTACCGCATTAACGAGGCGGCCCGGGACTATTTTCAGCGTTGCTTGGCGTCCGACCGGGGCGCGGCAACCCGGGAGTATCTGGCTGGGCGGGGACTTTCCCCGGCCAGCATTGCGAAGTTCGAGTTGGGTCTCAGCCCCCGAGACGGGCAAGCCCTCCTTGACTATCTGACCCGGCAGGATTTCCGCCCGCAGCAGTTGCTGCAAGCCGGCATTATTCACGAAAGCCGCGGCGGGGGCTATCGGGATGCCTTTCGCGGCCGGCTGATGATTCCCATTCGCAACGGACAAGGCAACTTGGGCGGGTTCGGCAGCCGGGCTTTGGATGACGAAACTACCCCCAAGTATCTGAACACCGCCCGCACTCCGGTATTCGACAAGGGGCGCACCCTCTACGCCCTCTATCTGGCTAAAGAGGCAGCCCGGAGCGGCGGACTGGTCATCGTCGAGGGCTATATGGACGCCATTATGGCCCACCAGCACGGCTACTCTAATGTAGTAGCTTCGATGGGTACTGCCTTGACCGAACAGCAGGTCGCCGAAGTGCGGCGGCTCACCGGCCGGGTAACTATGGCTCTGGATGCCGACGCCGCCGGCCGGCAAGCCACTTTACGCAGTCTGGAATCCTCCTGGCAGGTCTTTCAGCAGCGGGAAGGCGGCCGCGCCCGGGCCGCTACGCCCTCCCAGCGTCCCGACGACCTGGATTTGCGGATCGCCGTTTTGACCGGAGGCAAAGACCCGGACGAAATTATCCGCCAGTCCCCGGAAGCCTGGGCGGAAGTGGTCAGCGGCAGCGTCCCGCTCTTTGACTACTTGCTGCCTACCCTGTCCGCTCTGGTGGACATCAATACCCCCCAGGGCAAGGCGCGGGTAGTGGAATGGCTGCGGCCCTTTATCTTTTCGGTGCGGGAACCGATTCAGCAAGACCACTACCGGCAGAAGTTGGCAGACCATTTGTCGATAAGCGCCGACGCGCTGCGGGCCAGCCTGAGCCGCCCCTTGGCGACGCCCCGGGCCGCCAACCCGGGCCCGGCCAAAGGCGGCGCAAGCCCGGAAAGAGATTCGGTATTCGCCGCCCTGAACCGCGACCCCTTGGAGGATTACTGCCTGGCTCTGCTGTTGCAGCATTCGGAATTGGCGGAAATCGTTTTAGAGGAATCCAACTTGCCGGAGGATTACTTCCGCCGCCCGGAAAACCGGGAAATCTACACTCGCCTGCATCAATCCTGGGCTGAAGCCCCGGAATTTCCGGTACCCCAAGACGCTCTGCTGCCGGCAGTCCGGGAGCGGGTGCCGGCAGCCTTGACGGAACATCTGGAAGCCCTGGCCGCCCGGAAATTGCCGCCCTTGGAACCCCGCAGCCAGGACGCCGACTTTCGTCAGGTAGTGTTGAAACTCGAGGAACGGCACTTGAAAGACTTGAAACAGTCAGAGACGGCTTTTTTTGCGGATGACGCGGCTGAAGCCGTGGCGGCCGCGGAGCAAGCCGTTCTCGAAATCAACCGGAAAATCAAAACCAACCATCACCAGCGGCGGGAACAAGCCCGCAACTGCTGAACCGTCGCAGCCCTTTAATCTCGCTAAGGGGGTAGCATATATCTATGGTACGACGCAGCGCCAACCGGGAAGCCGAGGACTTCTACGACCTGAACGAAGCCACCACCCAGAGCAAGGAGAGTCTCTTGGGCATCGTGATCCCCAGTAACGCGGGTAAGGATGACGAGGATGAGGAGGACCTGACCTCCGGCGCCGGCTTGCCGGTAACGATGACCGTGCCGGCCGAGTCGTCGGAAGAGCGGGAAGACGGGTGGGATGAACGCCCCGTTACCGAAAAGGCCGCCGTTGACGCCGACATCGAGGAAGAGGAAGGCCCCGCCGACGCGGAAATCGAGGAAGAGGAAAAGGAAGGCCCCGATTGGGATGCCGAGGCGGAAGCCTTGCAAGTCCTCGATGACCCGGTGCGGATGTACCTCCGGGAAATCGGGCGGGTTAGTCTGCTCGTGGCCAAGGAGGAGCGGGTACTGGCGCGCCGGTTGGAGGGCGACAAGCGGTTGCTGAACCTCCAGAAAGAGGTGTTGGGCGAAGAATACTGCCAGGTCCTGGAGCAGGAACTGACCGCAGAAAATCAGTCGCTCATTCAGGATCGCCGCTTTGCCCGCGGCGGTGTCGGCTCGCCCCGCCGGATGCCCGACCTGCTCAGCAAGCGCATCCGGGAGGAGTTTAACGAAACCGGCCGCAATCACGAACTGGTGGCGATTTTGCTGCGCCGGTTGGTCAACGCCACTGCTCTGGTGGATGCCCTCGCCGACTATCTGGAACTGCCGCGCAATCCCGCCTTGTCCCAACTGATTAACAACTCGGCCCTGTCCGCCGCCATTGACGCCCAAGTGTCCGAGGAACTGCTGGCCGCCCTGTCCGACAACCTTTATATGGACCGGGACGAAGTCTATCGCCGGGTGGTGGCTTTGTCCCTGGATCGCTGGATTTTGCCCCCGGATGCGGTGGATGTCCTGGGCGACTGCACCCTGCTGCAACTGGACGCTACCCTCAGCGAAATGGACGCCCCGCCTGATTTGGACAAGTACGAAGCCCTGTTCCGCCGCTACTTTAACCAAGTCAAGCAGCACGGGGAAAAGTCCCAAGCCCACCTGACCGAGGCCAACCTGCGCCTGGTGGTCAGCGTTGCCAAGAAGTATATCGGGCGGGGTATGTCCCTGCTGGATATGATTCAGGAGGGCAATATCGGCCTTATCCGGGCGGTGGAAAAGTTTGACTACCGCAAGGGCTACAAGTTCAGCACCTACGCTACCTGGTGGATTCGCCAAGCCATTACCCGGGCCATCGCCGACCAGGCCCGCACCATCCGCATCCCGGTGCATATGGTGGAAACCATCAACAAGCTGATGCGCCAGCACCGCCGCCTGTTGCAGGAATACGGACGGGAACCCACCTCTGCGGAAATCGGCGCGGCTATGGAAATCACCCCGGAAAAGGTCGAGGAGATTATGAAAATCTCCCAGGAGCCGGTCTCTCTGGAAACCCCCATCGGTGAGGAGGAGGACTCCCACTTGGGCGATTTCATCGAAGACCGCAACGCCCCGGCCCCGGCTGACGCCGCCTCTTTCCAGCTGCTCAAAGAGCAAGTAGCCGAGGTGTTGGACAGCTTGACCGACCGGGAAAGCCGGGTATTGCAACTGCGCTTTGGCTTGGAGGATGGCCGCAGCCGCACCCTCGAGGAAGTAGGCCGGGAGTTCGGCGTAACCCGGGAGCGCATCCGCCAGATTGAGGCCAAAGCCCTGCGGAAACTGCGGCATCCCACCCGCTCCCGCAAGCTGCGGGACTTCCTGGAATAGCCAACCGGCAACCGCCGTCAAACCCGGCAACGCCTCGCGCCGCCCGGTGGGTAATCCCCCGGGCGGCAGACTTTCATCCCAAAATCGGGCGGGAAACTGCATCAAAATCGTCAATAGAGCTACCCGATTTACCTTGCAACTTGGCAAAATCCGGTGCTACACTGCTAGCCATCTGCTATGGAGGGAGGTGATTTCGTGGGCGAATTGTCGATGCCCAAGTGCCTCAAGTGCAACGAGGGCCAACTGGTGCCGCTTTCCGATTATGGCGGCCAGGGGGCTGCGGTGCATTACAAGGCGTGGGTCTGTATCAATCCGGGCTGCGGGTTTAACATCAAAATCCGCAATGGCGACATCTACCTGAACGAGCCGATTACGCCCGGCGGTATGGGTACCAGCCGTTCCCGCTAACCGGCCGACAGCGTCAAGGCCGGCGCGGGAGTCCTTTCCGATGGGGGCTGTCGGGCGGCGGTAGGGAGGTCCGGAAAGGATGGTTTGCTCAGGATTTCCCAACAGCAATTATCCCTTTCAGTATCTCTATTCCGGGTGGTGCGGCGTATGGAAGCGGGTTACGACTACACTCTCCTTGGTATCCAACCCCGGCGGCGCACCTGGACTGCGCCGGCTCTGTTCCTGGCGGTTCTGGCCTTGGCGCTGCTGACCGCCGGCGGGGCTTACTACGGTTATGCGGCGCAAGCCCAAGCCGACGCGTCGGCGCCGACGCTACGGGCTGAAACCGCCGCCAACCCGGATACGGCGGCCCGGCTGACGGACGACGTCGTCCGTCAGCCGGCAGCCCGGCCGGCCCGGCTGCAAACCGCGGCCATTGCCGGCCAGCAGTTGTACCCCGGCGGCCGCGCTCAAGTTGACCACTGGGTCAATCCCCTGGCCTACGAACCGGAGCAAGGGAAGCTCGATACATCTTTCCGCTGGTGGGCTGGGAGCGGCGCCCGGGAATAGCCGTACCCGGTGTCCGGCGGCAGCGTGATGGAGTGTCAATGATTACCGGACTAATGGTTGGCTTGGGCATTATGGTAGTCTGCCTCCTGATACCCATTGCCCACTTTGTGCTGGTGCCGGCCAGTCCCTTTATCGCCGGCTATTGGGGCATATCCTTTGCTCCTAACCCGGGGCGGCACTACGCAATGCACGGGCTGATTTACGGCTCTCTGTTGGGGTTGCTGGTCGGCACGGTCGGGGTGGCAGTAGCTTTCGGGATAACCGCCTTGTGGGGTGATGATTCCCGGGTGCGGGTGTTGGCTTGGATCGGCGTCCTGGTGTTCACCCTTTACACCGGCAGTATGGCTACTATGGGTGCAATGTACGCCGCCTTACGAGAGCAGAACAAGGCCAAGGAAGCCGCCGCGAACGAAGCGGAACCGGAAACAGCCAAATAGGTAAGGTAAGAACCGGTTAATCCGGCCAAGGGCGGGCGGGAGTAATTCCCGCCCGCCCTTTTCGGGAAACCGCAGGATTCACCAAGGGACATTCGGGTTGGGGAATTCAGCCGCATAGGGACAAGGTTTTACTGGTTGCAATCCCCGTACTATGCCGTTAAAATGCCGGGCAATAATCTGGAAAGATTAGAATTCCCCGCAGCCAAAGACTTTGCCGGTTTGGGACGGATTCCAATGGCCCGGATTCCCGCCGTTGGCATTATTTCCATTACTGTCGCCTTGGTTTCGGGCTACGCCCGGATTTTCAGCCGGGCTTTTGCCGGGACAGTCTTTGCGGCTTGCCCGGATTCCGGGCACCGCTGTCCTTTAATCGGTTCGGGAAAAAGGGGGCGTATTCTATGGCCCACGCGCATCAGCACCAGCACGGCCACTTGCAGCCGGCCGAGGAACATACCGGCATCCGCCGCGGCGCGGCCTTTATCATCGGCGGGCTGACCGGCGGCCACGGCGTCTTTCACTGGCTGACCCAGAGCTTTATCGTCGTGCTGCCGGAAGTGCGGGATTCCCTCTTGGGCGGCAGCGTGTTCGCGGTCAACAGCATCCAGACCACCCGGGAAATCGCCTCCGGGGTGGTGTCGCTGCCCGGTGGGGTGCTGACCGACGCCCTGCGTCGCTACTGGGGATGGGTGATGGCGGTTTGTATGGCACTGTTCGGCGTGGGTTGGATGCTGATGGCGGCCGGCGGTTGGGCGGTGCCGGGCAGTTCCTGGTTCACTAGTCAGCAGGCGGCGGACGGGGAAACGGCGGCCGCGCTGAATGTAGCCGGATATGTCTTGCTGATTGCGGGAATGGCGGTAGTCGGGATGGCGGCGTCCTTTTGGCACTTGCCGGCGGTGGCGGCTTTATCGTCCCAATTCAGCCACCGGCGGGCGTCAGTATTGTCCTTTCACGGCGTCGGGGGCAATGTGGGGGATGTGGCCGGGCCGGTATTGACCGGGTTGCTGCTGGCGACTTTGACCTGGCAAGCCATCATCAGCATTTACGCCGCCGTGCCGATTTTCTTGGCTTTTCTGGTGTTCTGGGCATTTCGGGACATCGGGCAGCGGGCACAGGCGGCGGCTGAAGCGGCCGGGGAATCCACTCGGACCATGGGGAGGCAAGTAGCGGAAACCAAGCTCCTTATCGGCAATCCCCGGGTGTGGGGAATAACGATGGTCGCCGGCTTGCGAGGGATGGCTTACCTGGGGTTCATTACCATCCTGCCGCAGTATCTGGCTGATGTGCTGGGGCTGAGAGTGGATGAAAGCCGCAGTTTTGAGAACCTCTTTGTGCGGGGTTCGCTGATTGGGCTGCTGGTGCTGGTGGGAATATTCGCCAGCCCGGTGATGGGCTACCTGTCGGACCGCTACGGACGGAAGCGGGTATTGATACCGGGAATGGGCGTATTGGCAGTCTTGACGCTGCTGATGGCATTCTGGGGCGACAACATTGTCATTATGACGATTCTGCTGGGCGGGTTGGGGCTGTTTCTTTACAGCGACCAGCCTATTCTGACCGCCGCCGCGATGGACATTGTGCGGGAAGGGACGGCGGCGACTACCTTGGGCTTGCTGTCCACGGCCCGGTTCATATTCAGCGCGGCCTCGCCGCTGATTGCCGCCGCTCTCTATGTGCTGAACCCCGATTACATTTTCTACTACACCGCCGCCCTGTACGGGCTGGCTATCGTGATTCTGGCGGCGCTACGGCTGCCGCGGCCGATGCCGACCGACCGGGGCGGCCACGGTCACGGCCACGGCGGTGGTGGACACGGTCACGGTCACAGCCACCACCACCAACCGGCGGCGGAGACCGGAGATACCGGCCCTTCGGCGGCGGAGCCGGGCCCCGGTCACCGGCATTAGCCGGCGGGTTGGCGGCGGCAAGGCGGTCAGCGGTGGAGTGCAGCAACTGCGGACGGGAAGTTTCCCCGGATGCCAACTTTTGCAGCTACTGCGGGGCGGCTTTGGGCAACGATACGGCGGCCGGCGGCGGCGGCCTGCCGGCGTTAGTAGCCGCCTTGCAAGGGGAAGTAGCCCGCTTGTCCCGGCGGGTTGACGCCTTGGAAAGGGGACAAGCCGGGCCGGCGGCAACAACTCCCGCTCCGGCTACACCGGCCGCAGTAACTCCCTTTACAACGCCGGCAACACACCGGCCCGGCGGCGGGCAAGGCGGTTCCGCCGATGGTCTGGGCGGGCGGCTGCGGGCTATGGATTGGGAGTGGCTGGTCGGCGGCAACTGGCTGGCTCGGGTGGGCATCCTGGCGGTGGTTATCGGCGTCGGCTTTTTCCTGAAACTGGCCTTTGACAATGATTGGATTGGCGAAACCGGGCGGGTGGTTTTGGGCTTGGCCGGCGGCGTTGGATTACTGGGCGGCGGTGAATACTGGCGGCGGCAGTATGCGGTTTGGGCGCAGGCTTTGACCGGCGGCGGTATTGCCATTCTGTACCTGTCGGTGTTTGCGGCCTTTGCTTTGTATGAACTGATACCGCCGCTGCCGGCTTTGGGCTTTTCGGTACTGGTAACTTTGACCGCCGCCGGCTTGGCTTTGCGCTACGAAGCCAGGGCTATTGCCGTGCTGGGCATATTGGGCGGGTTTGCCGCGCCCTTAATGCTGGCGGAACGGCTGCCGGCCCAAGCCATCCTGTTAGCCTATGTGCTGGCTCTGGATTTGGGCGTGTTGGGGCTGGCGACTTTCCGCAACTGGCGGTGGTTCACCCTGCTGGGGCTGGTCGGGTCGCTAATCTTGTACGGCTACTGGCAAATGGAACTGGAGCCGGGGCTACTGCTGTCCCAAATCGCTTTGACGGTCTTTTTCCTAATCTTTGTCGGGGCGACGACTCTGTTTCATCTGCTTTGGCGGCGGCAGCCGGGGATAGTGGACCAAGTGTTGATGACGCTGAACGCGGCGGCCTATTTTGGCATCAGCTACCTGCTGCTCTTTGACGAATTGCGGGTTTGGATGGGCGGCTTTACCCTGCTGCTGGCGGCCTTTTACGGGGCCTTGGGCTATGCCATCATTCAGCGGCATCAGGAGCAGATACGATTAAGCCTCTTTGCCGTAGCCATTGCCCTGGTCTTGCTGACCGTTGCCGTGCCGGTGCAGTTGGGCGGGCCGTGGGTCAGCGTAGCTTGGGCGGCGGAAGCGGCGGCGCTGGTGTGGCTGTCTTTCCGGTTGGGGATGCGGCCGCTGCGCTGGTTCGGAATGGGGTTGTTTGGCTTGCTCACCGGGCAACTGCTGATTTTCTACAGCGCCCACCTGGAATATCTGGAAACTTACCGGTTCCTGCTGAACTGGTGGATGCTGGCTTTTGGCGTCGGTATTGGGGCAATGTATCTGGCGGCTTATATCCTGGGGCGGGAGCGGGATGGCGGCGATCCCCCGGCGGAACGGGTTTTCTTGCCGCTATTGCTGGCGGCCGCCAATTTCCTGTCGCTGTATGCCTTGAGCGTGGAGGTTTATCAGTCGTTTTACTTCGGCTACTTTGCCATTCCCGAAGCCAGCGTTGCCAATGTTACCAGCCTGGCTTTGAGTATCCTTTGGGCGGTGTATGCGGCGGCGCTGATTACCTTGGGCATCTGGCGGCGTTCCCGTTGGCTGCGATTAGCCGGGCTGGGATTGCT
Source organism: Dehalococcoidia bacterium (assembly GCA_965243185.1). GTDB lineage: Bacteria > Chloroflexota > Dehalococcoidia > Lucifugimonadales > UBA3495 > CBDBCU01. The sequence continues at coordinate 724,153 of OZ251531.1, forward strand.
GGCAATTCCCATCGTCAAACTCTTTGCCTATGACGCCTTTGCTTTGGAGCAGGAGTATCGAGTGGCGGCCTTTATCGGTTTGGGGGCAATGCTGCTGGCTGGCGGGTTTCTGTACCAACGCTACCGTCGGCTGATCCGGGGGTTCTTGCTGGATGATTAAACTGCGCCGCCGGGTCCGGCCGGGCAAATCCGGGCTGCTGATTACGCTGCTGCTGACGGGAATTTTGACCGGACTGCTGCCGGCGGTCCAAGCGGGGGCTGACTTTGCCCCGGCGGAGTGGCCCTATTTCAAGGCAATAACTTTGCCGGCGGGATTGTCTGCCGGGGATTTGGCCGCCGTAACCCTGGACCGGGCGGTACTGACCGGGGCGGCGGCCAATCCCTACGATTTGCGGGATTTGCGGATAGTGCGGGACGGCGGGCGGGAAGTTCCTTACCAGTTGAGGATAGCGGCGGGCCGGGAGGAACGGGTCAGCGTGCCAGTAGCCGCCCAAGCCCCGGTGGCGGTACAGGATGTAGCCGGCAGCAGTGTCCGTTATGCCAGTTTTGTCGCTGATTTGGGAGCGGGCGCGGCGCGGCATAACGAAGTGGAAATCTTGACGGATGCCGTCAATTTCAGCCGGGCGACCCGGGTGGAAACCAGCGATGATGCCCAAACCTGGACGGTGGTTCAAGAGGGGACGGAGATTTTCGATTTTTCCGCCCCGGGGGGAAGTTTTACCGCCCGCAACACCCGGATTAGTTACCCGGAAAGCGCGGCGCGCTATGTGCGGGCGCGGGTGAGGAATGATGGAGCGGAAGGATTGAAAATCAACGGCTTGGCGGTGGCATTGGCTACGGTCAGCCCGCCGCAGGAAAGGGCTTACCCGCCGGCAGCGGTCAACCGGGTCGAGGAGGATGGCGGGCGGGCTACGATGATAACGCTGGATTTGGGTGCGGCCGGGATACCCACCAGCCGGTTGAGTTTTGAGACGGAGGCGCCTAACTTCCACCGGGACACCGAAATTGAGGGCAGCATTGACGGCGAACGTTGGGACGGGCTGGGCGGCGCGGCAGTCTATAGCTACAACACGCCCCAATTCAGCGGCCGCCGCCGGGAAGTTACTTATCCGGAAAGCCATTACCGCTACTATCGCTGGACGGTGCAGAATGGTGACGACACGCCTTTACCGTTGGCGGACCTCAGGCTGCATGGAGTCAACCGGCAAGTGGTCTTTGCGGCGGAGCCGGGCGCCGATTATGCCCTCTACTACGGGAATGATTATGCCCAAGCCCCGGTTTATGACCTGGCGCAGTTGACGCAATATCGGGAAGCCGACAATCTGCCGGCGGCAGCATTAGGGCCGCAGCAGGACAACCCGGCTTACACCGGGGCGGAAGCGCCGTTGACCGAACGCTATCCCTGGCTGATTACCACGGCCGTTGCGGCGGCGGCTCTGGTACTGGCGGTGCTGCTGTATGGAGTGGTACAGCAGGCCCGGGGAAAGCTGCGGCCGCCGGACGCCGCTGCGGGTAGTTCCCGGTAGGGTACGGATACGCGGATAATTTCCCGCCCTTTTGCCATCATACCCCTTGCGCGCACCGGGCAATTCGGTTAATATGCGGATTGCGACGGTTACTTCTAGTTCCATTTACCCTGATCGTGGGCGGTCATCGCATCGAACGGGACGCATCTTGTCCCCTTGTGAACCGCCCATGGATCTGGGTAACCGTCGCAAGTAACCCGAATCTGGTGCAACAAGGGGGCTTTGTTTTGCTCAAGAAACTTGGTATTGGGTGCGGCGGGCTGTTGGCGGTCATCATTGTCATCGTGGTCATCGTCAGCGCGTCCGGCGGTGGGGGCGGCAATGGCGGCGGGTCGCCGTCGGTCGCCGAAACGCCGCCGCAGGTGGTGAACCCCACCCAGGTCTGGAACGAGTTCGCGGAAAATGAAACCCGGGCCAACGAACGGTACAAGGGAAAGTGGCTCCAAGTCACTTTGCCCACGATCAGCAAGATCGAATCCAACGGCAGGGTTCAGATGGAGGTGGACGAGTTCGGGTTTAATCACATTGAACTCGACTTCCGGAACAACAGAGATGTCATCGACCTGAACCCGGGCCAGAGCATCACGGCGGTTTGCCAGCTGGACGGTTTTCAGTTGGACAGTTGGCTGGAATTCGATGATTGCCGTTGGCCGTAGGGGAGCATAAATAGACAAGGGCGGGTTGCGAACCCGCCCTTGTTGGATATTCGCACGGTTCTACGGCCGGTTAGTAGAAAACGGCGCTGCCGACACCGCCGCCGGCCGCAATCACTTCGCCGGTAATGGCCCACGCCTTATCCGAAGCTAGGAATGCGGTCAGGAAACCGATTTCCTCGGCGTCCACCATCCGGCAGATGGCGTTGCCGTGGCCGGAGCCGGGGGCAAAATCCTGCCGTTCCACTTCCGCCGGGCTGACGCCCAGTTGGGCGGCGCGGGATTCCAGCATCCCGGCGGTGCGTTCGGTGCGGGTGGTACCGGGGTGGATGCAGTTGACGGTGATGCCGTATTGCCCCAAGTCAATGGACAGGGTTTTGGTCAGATGCACCAGGGAGACATTGCGGGCGCCGCCGCTGAGATTGCCGGCGTTGCGGGCATTGCCGCCGCTGATGTTGACGATGCGGCCCCAACCCTGTTCTTTGAGCAGGGGGATGGCGGCCCGGGAGCAGCGCAGCGCGCCGACATATTTGACATCGAAGTCGCTGAGCAGGGCGTCCTCGTCGACGGTTTCAATGTAGCCCACGGCGTTGGCGGAGCCGCCGGGGAGGGACGCGCTGTTGACCATAATGTGCAGGCCGCCCAACTTTGCCGCCGCCGCCGCCACTACCTGGTTCACCTGGTCAGTTCGGGTAACATCCAGTTGCACGGGGGTAACGGCGCGGCCGGCGGCGTCGCCAATTTCCCGGGCCGAGGCTTCCAGCTGCTCCATTGAACGGGAAGCGATAATTACATCGCAGCCCTCCTGCGCCAACACCCGGGCGATGGCTTTGCCGATGCCCCGACCGCCGCCGGCGACAAAGGCTTTTTTGCCGGTCAATCCAAAATCCATTTGCAAACCTCGCTTGCGCTGCGGCTATGGCCGCTTAAATCAGTCGAGACACCGAGCCGCGCCGGGAAGTTGCGGCTAGGTGTCTCGGTTGGGAACGGCGGTTTGGGCTAGTCGCCCATAGTGCGGACGGTGCCGCGGTGGTAGCGGTCGACGGTGGTATCCGGGTCCCAGTCGTCGGGAACCTGGTTCGCCCAGGGCGGCACCGGATCGTCAAAGGTAAAAACGAAGTCCCGGTCGCCGCGGCCGCGCTTGAACAACTCTTTGGAAGTGGGGAATTCGTAGTAGATTTCCAGGCGATTGCCTTCGGAGTCGGCGAAGTACATACTGCGCTGGTTGGCGTGTTCCACCAAGCGGTCGACGGTGACGCCGTGGCTGGTCAGGTGTTCGTAGGCGTCGCGCATATCGTCGTGGCTGTCCACCTTGATGGCGATATGGGCCACGCCCACCTGATTGCGCTCCGGGGCTTCAGCGGCGGTGTCCGGGTCTTCGACCGGCTGGAGGTCAAAGACATGGGCTTCGGCCACATCGTCCCGGCCCAGGCTCATAAAGACGCCGCCGTGTTCCGGATCCTCCTCTTCGATGACGAAGCCCATAACTTCGGTGTAGAACTTTTTGGCCCGCTCGATGTCCCGAACCCGGACGGCGGCGTGGCCGATACGGGAAAGTTTGATTGCCATAAAACCCTCCTTACTGGCCGCAGTTGCGGATACTGGGTGGCTACTGAAGGCAACTATAGCCCGGATTGTTTGACGGGTCAATAGCGAAGGAATAAAAAAGGCAAGTCAAAGCAAACGGAACCCCCGGCGGCTTTCCATTGACAGCGGGCGGTTGCGGTGATAAATTATTTCCGGTATTATCAGCAATCGGAATGTTGGCTTACGGGAGGGATAGTTTGCCCCGCTACGATTATCAATGCACCAGTTGCGATTACCGCTTTGAGCTAGTCCAGAGCTTCAGCGAGGCCGGTTCCGGCGCCTGCCCCCTCTGCGCCGGGAGCGGGCGGCGGGTTTTCCACGCCGTACCGGTGATTTACAAGGGTTCCGGCTTTTACACTACCGACTACGGCCGCCCCAAAGCTCCGGCGGAAAAGGCGGAGAAGGAAACGGACGGGAGTTCCAACGGCGCGTCTGCCGATTCCGGCAAGGATACCGCCAAGAGCGACACTCCGGCTCCGGTAGGCAGCGAGTCCACCGCTTAACGGGACGCCCGGCACCGTGCGCGCCCTGCTGCAACGGGTAGCCCACGCCGCCGTGTCGGTGGCCGGGCAGGAAACCGGCCGCATCGGGCCGGGTCTGGTCATCCTGTTGGGCGTGGCGGCTACGGATGATGAAGCCGACGCCCAATATCTGGTGGACAAAACTGTCAACCTGCGGATTTTTGCCGAAGGGCCGAGCCACTTTAACCGCTCGGCATTGGACATTGGGGCCGAGTTGCTGTTAGTCAGCCAGTTCACTTTGTATGCGGAAACCCGGAAGGGCCGCCGTCCCGACTTCACTAAAGCCGCGCCGCCGCAACAAGCCCAACGCCTCTACGAATACGCCGTAGCCCGTTTTCGGGATACCGGCTTGCCGGTGGCTACCGGGGTTTTTCAGGAGTATATGCAGGTAACCCTGCAAAACGACGGCCCGGTTACTCTGCTACTGGACAGCGCCGACCGGGGACGGGCGCGGCGGAGCTGACGGTTGCCGGATCCGCGGCTGTTCTGCTATCCCCCGGCCGCCGCAATCGCTTCTCTCAAGTCAATGGCCTGCCGGTAAAGGGCGGTGCCGATGATAGCGCCCTCGACCCCGGTTTGCGTCAGCTGCTCGATATGCGCCAAGGTGGATACACCGCCGGACGCCTGCACCGCCAAGCCGGTTTGGGCGGCCAGTTCAGCGTTGGCGATAAAGTTGGGGGCGGTCAGGGTGCCATCCCGGGCGATGTCGGTATAAAGCAGGCGGGGGACGCCCAAGGCGGCCATCTGCCGGGCCAATTCCCGAGCGGTGACTTGGCTACCTTCCGTCCAGCCCTTGATGGCTACCCATCCGTCCCGGGCGTCCACAGCGGCGATTACCCGGTCGCCGTCGTAGTCCCGGCAAAGGTCAGCCACCAAGTCGGGGGTTTCAACGGCCGCCGTACCGATAACTACCCGCCCAACGCCAGCGGTCAGCAGCCGGTCAGCAGTAGCCCGGTCGCGGATGCCGCCGCCCACCTGCACCGGTATGGAAAGTTGGGCGGTGATGGCGGCGATGACCGGAAAATTAGCCGGCGTACCGGCGGCGGCGCCGTCCAAATCGACCAGATGCAGCCGGGGCGCGCCTTGTTCCTGCCAACTTAACGCTACGGCTACCGGGTCGGCGGAAAAGACGGTTTCCTGTTGGAAGTCGCCTTGAAAGAGGCGCACGCAACGGCCACATTTCAAGTCGATGGCGGGGATTACTTCCATATTTCCGCTATGGGGCTAGGCGGCCTTGACGCCGGCCGGCTGCCGGGCAAAGTCAACGAAGTTGCGGTAGATTTGCAAGCCAACGCGGCCGCTCTTTTCCGGGTGGAACTGGGTAGCGGTCAAGTTGTCCCGGGCGTAAACGCTGCAAAAAGAGATGCCATAGTCGGTAACGCCGGCTACGCCATCCCGCGCCACCGGGTCGGCGTAGTAGCTGTGGACAAAGTAAAAGTGGCTACCCTCGGGAATGTCCTGAAATACCGGGTGGCGGCGCTGCAAGGCAACGCTGTTCCAACCGATATGCGGCACTTTCAAGCCCGGCGGCAGCCGCCGTACCGGGCCAAGGATGACGCCGAGGCACGGGGCGTCGCCCTCCTCAGTGCGCTCCAGAAGCAGTTGCAGACCCAGACAGACGCCCAGGAAGGGGCGGCCGGAGTCGAGATAAGCGCGTATGGGGTCAATCAATCCCCGCCTTTCCAGAGCCTGCATCGCCGCCGGGCCGGAGCCGACGCCGGGCAGGATAACCCCATCAGCGGCGGCCAGTTCCGCCGCATCCTGGGTAACTACCGGGGTTACTCCGGCGAACTCAAGAGCTTTGGCTACGCTGCGGAGATTGCCCGATTGGTAGTCAATGACGACTATTTTCAGCCCATTGTCCGACCGGCTCATCGGGGCTAACTCCGCTCTCCGGTAGCCCGCTCGATGGGCAACTCCCGGTCTTGATAGCGGGCCAGCACAAAGAGCAAATCCCCCAAGCGGTTGAGGTAATGGATAATCAGTTCGTTGGTCAGGCGGTCGGCTTCGGCCAGAGCAACCACCCGCCGCTCGGCGGTGCGGATGGAAGTTCGGGCCATATCAATGGCGGAGGAAGCCGGGGAGCCGCCGGGCAGCACAAAGACCGTCGGCATCTGAAACTCCTCCTCCAGGGCGTCAATGGTCTGCTCGAGATTTTCCACCATAGCCGGGGTTACCGGGGCAAAGTGCTGCTGGAACAGTTCGTACTTGTCCGGTTCGGTAGCCAGTTCGGCGGCGATGGTGAACAGTTCCCGCTGGGCGTCCCGCAGGATGTCTTTGACCCGCGGGTCGGTGGACAAGGAACGGGCCAAGCCCATCACCGAAACGGCTTCGTCGGTGATGCCATAGGCTTCGGTATGGGGGTCGTTCTTGGAAACCCGCCCGCCGTAGAGCAGGCTGGTTTCGCCCTTGTCGCCGAACTTGGTATAAACCCGTTTCCGATACGGAGATGAGGAGGATGTGGTCACGCCAATGCCCCTTGCCTGAGCTGAATAAGTTTCCCGGTGCTAGCCATTGTAGCATAAGGGGACGGGCGGGGCTATGGTGAGGTTTGTTGGGTATTCTCAACACGCGTTGGTAATGCTAAAAGAGGCCTCGTCGAAGCCAAAGCAGTGCCAGAGAATCAATAGGAGCCCTTTATCTTGTTCGGGGCGATTTTCCCGGTTTTAACTTATGCCAACCCGTGTTGAGAAAACCCGAACCAATTGCCCTGGACACTCTACCCGACCGGGTTTAATATGAGCCACGGCCTGAACCCTACCGAAAACTGCTTGCGGTTTAATCAATTCTACAGCGGCTCAGTTCTTTGCCATCAGCTTCCGGACAACATTCTCCGAAACCGCGCCGCAGGATAACTATGTCTCAACCGCCGCCAAGCCCGCATCCCTCCATTCCGCTCCCGTCCCGCCGTGCGCCGCAAGCCGACACTGTCGCCCCCGACGGCTCCGCCATCCGCCTCCTGCTGGACCACCGCCATCAATCCCACCACGCCAGTATGGTCGAGGTAACTCTGCCGCCGGGCCAAATCTCCCGCCCGGTCTATCACCGCTCCGTCGCCGAACTATGGTACATCCTGGACGGACAAGGGCAAGTCTGGCGTTGTCCCCCAAACCTCGACCCGTCCACAATTGCCCCGGTAGCCGTGCAGCCCGGCGATGCCCTGACCATTCCCCCCGGCTGGCGTTTTCAGTTCAGCGCCGCCGCCGACTCCCCCGCCGGCCTCCGTTTCCTGTGCGTTACCATCCCGCCCTGGCCCGGCGCCGGCGAAGCCCTCCCCTCCGACTACGGCGGATTGGGGCCGCCTACGCTTTGACCCTGCCGCCCCCTGACCTTCCCCCCACAAGTTGCCCTGAATTAACGCAAGTAACTTGCCCGCGTTGCAACGGCGGAAAACAACCTTACCGCAAATAGTTGCCGGGGCCGCCTTCACACAGGCGGCCCCGGTCTTTTGCCGGTTAATCCCAATTAGACAATGGAATCCGCATCCAGCAGGGCGGCGGCCTTTGCCCGGTCGTCCGGGTCAGTAGCTAAAGCAACCAGGGCGTAGTCCTCGAGGCGGTCGAGGATGTGCAGGCTTTGGATGTTGATGCCGGCGGCGCTGAATTGGGCGGCTACTTTGGCTAAAGCGCCCGGTTCGTCTTTGAGGCGGATAATCAGGGAGTCGTCGGCTACGGCGGTAAAGCCGGCGTCGGTCAAGACCTGGAGGGCATGGTCGGTGTCGGCGTTGTCGGTGCTGATGATGACGGCACCGTGATTGCCTTTAATTTCGGTGTTGATGCTGGAGAGGTTGATGTCGGCGGCGGCCAGGACGCGGGTTATTTCGGCCAGGACGCCCACTTCGTTCAGCACCATAATGACGATTCTTTCCATGGGGGACAAGCCTCCTGTTGCGCGCGGTTAATAGACTTGGCCGTGGCTGTGGCGATGCCAGCGGCCCGGGCCGGCGGCCGCCCCCGGAGTCAGGCAGTCGTCCACCAGTTCATCGACCATCGCCCGGGTTACATGGGGCATCGTAATCAAGTGCGCCAAGTCGCCCAAGGGAGCGATTTGCCACTTGTCGAACACCGCCACCGGCGGCCGGGGGAAAACTACGGTAACGGAGTTTTCGTTGCGCCAAGCCGGGACGCCGTGGTCCTGGAATCGCTGCACCGCATACTCGGCTACCGCCAGCATCTCCGCTACCAGTTCCTTAAAGCCGTCCGTTCCATAGCGCTCGAGGGCGTACCACAGCAGCAACGGCGTCCAGGCATTGCGGGAGCCGGGCAGGGTAGTATCCATCACCCCTACATACTCGATGGAGCGGGCAATGCGGGCCACATAGTCTTTGCGGGTGATGACGATGCCGCAAGGCAGGGGGGAGCCGATAAGTTTGTGGCCGCTGATGGCGATGCTGTCGATGCCGGCGTCAAAGCCGAAGGGCTGGGGTTCCGGGACGAAGGGCAAAATCATTCCGCTGAGGGCGGCGTCGGCGTGGATGTAGGAACGGGTTATCGCCAAGTCGTCGAGGATGTCCCGGACGGTGGGCAATCTATCCACCGCGCCTTTCATCGTCGCGCCGATGTTAGCCAGGAAAATGACCGGCGCATCGCGGTTGATGCGGATGGTTTCGTAGAGGTCATCATAGTCGATTTCCCCGTTGTCCTGGCTCTTAATCATAATGTTCCGCATATTGAGGACGCGGAGGTTTTTCAGGACGCTGTAGTGGGTGTCCTGGGAAAAATAAGCGACGCCTTGGGGATAGAGTTCGCGGGCCAGGTAGAGGCCGTACATATTGCCTTCGGTGCCGCCGTTGGTGACATAACCCCAAGCGGCAGCCGGGTCAAGGCGCGTCAGTTGGGCAAAGCGGGCGACTACATCCCGCTCGATGGCGTGGCAGTTGATGCGGAAGTTGCTGCTGTGGAAGGGGTCGCCGACATTGTTGGCGGAGTAGTTGAGGAAGGGCAGCAGCTCGGAATAGTCAAAATCCTGGTTGACCGGGTAGCCGATTTGGGTCGGCCGCAGCTGCGCGAAGTCGCGCAGCAAGCCGTCGAGACGCGCCCGGGCCGCCGGGTTCAGCGGGTTCATAATCAGCGGACTCCCTTTTGGGGATTTGGGGATATTATAGCATTTTGGGGGAGTTTTGGGGATGGGGGAGCGGCGAAGGATTTCCGTGCAAAGTTGCGGCGATGCGCTATAATGAAGGGGACAGCTGAACTGAGGGGAGACTGATGCTAGACATTCCTGGAACAGGAGTTTCCTTTGGGCGGGTATGGGCTGAAGGCGTAGCCCAACGCGGCGCAGCCCGGCCGCCGTAGTAAATGCCGGGTATATCGGGGGGTTCGCATAGTGGACTAGTGCAGGCGGTTGCTAACCGCCCGACGGTGAATAACCGTCCGCGGGTTCGAATCCCACACCCCTCCGCCATTCAGAGGAGTACCGTAGGCCACAGATACACTACCCGGCGGATTTTAAGGCGATGTTTCCGATCGGCGCGTATGGAGTGCTGACCTGCGGAGCGGCCGGCGGCGCGCTGTTTATTTACCCGGAATAAACCGGCGGGCTGCGGCAGTTGAGGGCAAGGCGTCTCCATCGCCATCCCCGCTATCGCCCCAAAACCCTTAATCGCGCCTCGTTTCCGATTCAATCGCACCTCGTTACATCCCCAAAAACTTCTGCCCGCTGTGTTCAATTTTGCTGGGGGAATGGCATCATAGTGGGACGGGGCATAAATGCAAATCGCCGAATTGCAGCGGCGAACCGGGGAAAGGTGCGACATCTGCCGCGTTGGCGGCGGCGGTGTGCGGTTGGTAATGCTTGACGCTAACGGTAAGCAGATTAAGCCGGCGGGCAAGCGGCCCCACGCGACGCCCCACGAAAAGGGGGCGGCGGTCGATATGTATTTCGACGGCCTTTCCTATCGGCGGGTGGCAAGGAATATGGAGCAGTATTTCGGGCGGGAAACTTCGCAGATGGCGGTTTATCGCTGGGTGCGGGAATTGACGGCAACGGCGGATGATGTGCTGCGGCCGGTCAAGGTTGACACCGGCCGGGAATGGGTAGCGGATGAAATGGTGGTCAATGTCGGCGGTCAAAAGATGTGGCTGTTCAATGTAATGGACGCGGATACGAGGTTCGTATTGGCGGCCCATCTGACGCCGGAACGGACGGCAAGGGCGGCGCAAACTACGCTGGCAATGGCAAGGGAAAGGTCAAACAATGCGCCGGCGGTTGTAAAGACGGACGGGCTGCGGTCTTACCGGCAAGCGTTGCCGCGGGCTTTCCCGACCCGGCCGGTCAAGCATACGGTTAGCCAGGGAATCAAAGCGCAGATTAACAACAATATGTCGGAACGGCTGCAAGGAACTTTCCGGGATAGGGATAAAACCTTAGTCTTGAGGATAAGCGGCCGGCAGAAGCGGCGGGAGCGGAACTACCTTTCAAGGATTGGGAGGATGTCGCCGCTGTTAAGAGGGAAGGATGATTCACCATCCCGCCTTACCCCAAGGAGTTCCTGCCTTACTGGTCGGAACTGGGGGAATTCGCCGCCCATTCCCTCAAACCCGGCGGCTCCCTGCTTGCAATGAGCGGCGCTATTGCGCTGCCGGAAATCTTTACGCGGCTGGCGGCGGCGGATAACCTGCAATACTGGTGGCTTTTGACCTTTGATATGTCGCGGGGAAGTATGCCCGGCAACTGGATTTGGGGGCGGCGGTTAAACCAGTATTTTAAGCAAATCCTATGGTATTACAAGCCGGGCGGGGAAAAGCCGGCGGCCTTGATAAAAACCGATTGGGTGCGCTGCCCTGGCGGGCATAACGGCAAGGATAAGCGATTCCATAAGTGGAGCCAAATGGAAACCGGCATTTTGGCTTTGTGCCAAAAGCTCGCCGGGCCGGGCGAACTTATCGTTGACCCGTTTGTCGGCGGCGGAACAACAGCAATAGCCGCCTTGGCGTTGGGTTGCGATTTTATCGGGGCGGATATTGACGCCGAAGCAGTTGAGACTACCCGGCGGCGGATATTGGAATATCAGCCGGTAATGCCGGGGTGTGGTTTCCCCCAGCAAAATGTTACAAAACCGCAGTCAGTTCAGCAGCCCAGCCCTGTTCCTGGAGCTTCCAGTAGAACCATTCCAGGCTTTGGCCGGCGGCGCTTTCGGCCCAGCCGTCAAAGATGCGGTCCGCTTCATTATACACCGGTGGGATGGCGTTGCCGACCCGGTTCAGCGGGTCATCGGCGCCGGAGATTTGGCCCAGCAGGTAGGCTTTCCGCGGGTAGTAAATCTGGTGGGCGTAGACGTCGCCGGTGTCGGTCACTACGGAAAGCTGGTAGTGCTGGATTTGGGACGGGTTGGCGTCGGTGTTGTTGACGCCGTAGTCCTTTTCTTGGGAAAACAGGCTGCCGCGTTCTTGATAGAAGGCTTGGATGGAGTCTTATTTGGGGTAAGGAAGGGTTTCCGGCATTGTCGGTTGGCTCCGGGAGGGTGGTTTTCAGGGCTGGTTGTCCTGGGCTGAGCGCCAGCAAGCGTGGAGGGCTTGGGCTTTCCGCCCCAGTCGACCGAGGGTTGTGTAGGAACGGCGGCGGCCGGCGGCGATGCGGGTTATGCCCAGCAGAAAGGGGGTTACGGCAAGGGCAACGGCTATGGTAAGCAGGACGACCTTGGGGACGTCGTGGCTGCCGTCGCTGGTGTTATGTGCTTAGTTCAGGCAGTTTTCGAAGCCGCAGAGGTAAAGGGCGGTCAGTCCGGTCAGGGGTTACAGGCCGATCAGGGCCAGCAGGCACATGAAGACGATGGCTTCATCGTAGCGGCGGTGCAGCTTTTTGACGGCGGGGTCATTGTGGTCAGTCATAGCATCGGCTCAGTTGTATTTTTCGAAGCTGATTTGCTCCTTGATGTGGGTAAAGCGCAGGATGGTCAGCTGCCGGCCGCTCCAGTCCGTTACGGCGAAGCGGGTATGGGTTACGCCCTTGTAGTCGACGATTACCTGATCCGGCGGGTGAGTCCTCTCCGGACGAATGTTGGCGGGTTGGTTTTCGGCAGCGACGGTCATGGATTTTCCACTGTATGAAGTTCGGGCTGAGGGCCGCAAGGGCTGCGGCGTCAGGTTTCAGCCAGGAATCCGGGTCTGGTTGGTTTTTTGGGGCTGATCAGCGGTCAGAGGCTTGGGGCAACTGCGGCGTGTGTCTCTGACCTTTTCTCCCCAATTCTGGATCCGGCCGGAGAGGAGCGGGGGCGTGTCCCGTTGGGCGAAGAAGTTGAGGGACAGCTGGTCGATGATGCCCGCTTTGGTCAGGTCGGCAGCAGCGGCGTGCGGTACCGGTTGGGGCCGGTGAGGTTCGGGTAGTCGTGGCAGAAATCGGCCTGTTCCTTGGCTTCCGGCCGGGCCAGGTCTTTGGCGCAGCCGACGGCTACCAGGTTGGGGAACTGGTAAGTGATGAGATCTGCTTCGAGGCGGCCGGCGGTGGTTTCCGGCTCCGGGTTTTGGGCGTGGTTCGCTGCGGTGAGCAGGCGGCGGCCGGCGGCCTGGCCTTCGTCGGTGGGCTGGTAGTCCGGCTCCGGGCTGACGTAAGCGCAGAGAGCGTTTTCGAGTGGGTCGGGGCAGGAGTTGGCCATGCGGACCTGGTGTCCTTGCGGCGTGTTCGGGTTGTGGTCGGCTACGGAGAGGGAGTCCAGCTGGTAGATGCCGGTGGTCAGCTGGCGGGGGCCAGCCGGGCGAGGAGTAAGACGACGTCGTCTTCCGTTCGGTCGTTGAGGGCTTTTCCCGGGGGATGCCGGCCGGGGCGGTGCCGGTTTCCAAGGCTCGGGAGTCGGGCTTGATGAGCTCTTCGGGATGGTCGAAGTGGTGGACCAGGTTCGTGTCCAGCTGGCGGAGCGGCTTGCTGAGGTCGTGGCGCAGCAGGCCGTAGTTTTCCGGCTTGGAGGTGTCGTAGTCGTCGTACTTGTCGAAGGAGTAGTCCAGTTTTTCGGGCGGCATGAGGCTGCTTTGCCTCCTGGAGAGTGGCTGTTGGGTTTGGGATGGATTGTAAGGGTAAGGTAGGTATCCGCGGTTTGCCGGCGGCAAGGGCGTCTGAAAGAGGCTGGAATTGGTGGAATATGGGGGTTGACTTTATGTAATCCCTGAGGCTATACTTTGGTCGGCGATAAGGATACCTCCTCAAGGCAACGGCCGCAGTCGGCGGATTAGGGCCCCGCCGGCTGCGGTTGTTTTGTCGGTGGTTATTTTTGACCGGGATAGGTTACTGAACTTTGGTTTCAGTCTGTTTGATTGGCGCTGTTTCAGAAAGTGTTGGCAGTTCCGAATAAAGGCGTGGCTGGGCGGTCAACTCGTGCCGGTCTATGCAATACATCGCCCAACACCGCCCTAAAGTTAGTCGCCCCGGCGGCGCTTTTCAGCCCCCGGTGCAACCGATAGCGGGGTTTAATCCGTCCGAACCTTCCCTTCAACCAATTAGCGCTATTGGGTACTCCGGGTTCCCTTTGGTGCAGGGTTATTTGTCGCCAGCGTTCCGGTAAATGCACCGCCAACCGGCGCAACTCCCGGGCAAGGCCGGATCGCGGGCCCACTGCTGCAACCGTTCGGCCCCAGCGGCGGGCAACTCCCGCACCAGTCGGGACCTTTGCCAAAACAGTTCCCCCCCAGGCTTTCCGCAAGTCCGGTTTCAAGCGTCCCTTCCAACGGCCCAAGGTGCGCTGCATAAGTGCCATACATTGCTACCGCCCTAGCCCGGCATCCTCAATGGGTCCGGCATATTCGGCGGCGTCATCGGTTACCACTACCTCTACTCCCAACTGGTCGGCCAATTCCCGGAACCATCGCCCCTAGTCAAAGCCCGGGCCGGTCAACTCCAACCCCGGCATTCGCCCGTCCTGTCCCACTACCACCCCTACCGGCCGGAACTTGCCGCGCACCCGCAACATGGTCTCGTCCACCGCCCCAATCCGCACCCAGCCCACCGGCAAGCGCCGCCCCACCGCCAGCCCCAACCGCTGCATCTCCCGCCAACTAGTTACCTGAGCCACCGAATAGCCCGGCAGACTCGCCATTACCTCAATACCCCGGTGGCTCAAGCCCAAGGCATACCACATCCCCGGCAGAGCGGTAAAGGGTTGGCTGCGCCGGCCCCGGCTGCTCCCCAGCGGCCGGGCCGTGATGGTTTTACCGCAAGACGCGCACCGCTAGCGTTGGGTTCGGATGCATTTGATATGCACATCAGTTAAAGCCCACTGCCACTTCCTGCCCCACTTTTGCCCGGTTTGACCGCCCCAACGGGAATACCCCTGCGGCGGGACGGGCTGGGGCTGGACCCGCTGCTCGGCTAGGTTTAAGATAAGCATCAGTTGAACCGCCGCCGATGGGATTTTGTCGCTTAATCCATTCTACGGCGGTTCGGACCTTTTGCAATCCGCTCCCTGCCAACACTTTCGGAAACAGCGCCTGTTTTCTCCGTTACTTGACAGCAGTTTTGTAGCTCCATTAAGCTGAAGCCGACCGGTGGGAATTGTCTCTCCCGGTCAATGGGCCCTTGGGCGGGGTCGAACCGCTCCTCCCCTGGATTACCAAGTCCGGGTCACCACCAAGGCCGGGGATCTCGCTAGTCCCCGTCGGCACCGGTTGGCATCGAACCGACGGGGACGATTCCTGTTCTATCCCAATTTCCAGGGTGAAACAACAGAATGATGAGCGAATTGGGGCGATTTCCCCCAAAAGCATACAGACAGGCGGGAGGGATTAGTCCCTCCCGCCTTTTCCCAATTAGTTACCCTTTTGACCCTCCCTAAGTCTCGGGGCAGGGCCTTTTTATTATCCGTACAGTTGCTGGTATTCCCTTGCAACAGGCGCCAGTTGAAAGAGCAAGGCAGTGTTGCTGGAAGTCCACCGCAGGCAGATTTTCCGGGGAGTTTCCAATAATGAACAGGCCATGGTCGAGCAAGTGGCTAGGCTTGAGTTCCGGGAAACCCCAAGCACCGGCCTGCCGGGCCAGTATTTCCCGCACGTGTTCGTCGCCGGTCTGCTCGGTGAGGAAGCTACGGCAGGCCAGGGTAGGCTGGTCGGGTTCGGGTCCAAGGCTGAAGTCCCGGGCGGCCGGTAGCTTGCCGAAAAACTCGCGGTTCTGGCTGGGCGGCCAAGGCCACTGGACTTGAGAATGGTCTTCTGGCAGCGGTTGGTTCATGACTTCCTCAGTGGATGCTGACTCGGGATTTGGTGGGTTGTTCCAATCCTCTATGGGCTGGTTAGCCGAGACTACTAATTGGATCTCTTTGGCAGGAATCGCTTCGTTCGCTGAGGTTCATCCAGTCGGACTAGAGGACGGTTAATACTGGATGGCCTTGTATTCCGGTCCCAGCATGAGGATGGCTCCCTTTTCGTAGGGCAAGTGCTGGCTGATGGCGATGCTGGGCTCGGGTAGGCTTGTGGACAGGTAAATGCCGGTTACTTCGCCGGAGTTGGCGGCGCGGTTTGCCTGGTTCCGGGCTACGGTGTCCGGGTTGGCGTCGCCGTAGTCGCCATCCAAGTAGCGCTGATGCAGTCCGGCCAGCATGGCCACCAGGTTCAATCCTTTGGGGTACAGAGCCACGACGGCTTCTTTCAGCTGCTCGGTTACGACGGTTCCGGAAAGAGAATATGCTGGAGCTTCCGGATGGTCCAGCCGGACTACTGCGGCATAGCCGGTTTCATCCCCGGGTTGAGGATAGCGCAGTTCGATGGCGAACGGGGACGGGTAGAAGCCGACCATCTCGGAGATTACTGTGTCAATCAGCCATTTCAGGTGAGGTTCTACAGCGAAGGCATAGCTGGGGGAAGGGGCGCGGCGGGGGGGGGGGGGGGGGGCTTGCGGCGGCTTGGTGGCGATGATGCGGTCGGCTGATTCAAACCGCAGGTCGATGTTGAGCTGATCAGCGGCGGCGGCCGCAATGCCTTGACTCTGGCGGGCGACTTCCTCGAAGCCGACCATGAATTGGTGGGTTTCCACTGGGGCGGCGGCGGTTCTGGTCATCAGTCTGTTGTCCTGGAGGGAATGGCGTTGGTTCAAGGGGATGGAAAGGGGCCGTTTGGCGGTGGCATTGGTCGGTGTGCCTTTTTATTCTGGGGTTGGGGCAGCAACCGGTTGGCGTTGCGCTTAAATGAGGTAGGCTTCCCTGCGGACGGCGTAGCGGCGGGTTTTGCCGGCTATGATGTTGTCCGGGTCGGCGGCCAGCTGTTGGCGGGCTTGGCTGCGGTGCAGTTTGTGTTCCCGCAGGCCGGTGACCCGACAATCCCTGCTGATTTCCAGCCGGAAGGTACGAGCGCCATCCGGCGCGGTCACCAAGTAGCCGCTGGAGTTCCGGGCCTTATGGGTTTGCTCCCAGCGGGGCGAGTGCCGGTCGTACGGTCCGCGGGGAGACTTGCGGCAGTCGCGGGGTATGCTGCGCCGGGTGTCGCTCATGGGGATCCTCCCCTGAGAGTTTGGGACTATTATAACGGGTTGCAGCGGCGTTTGTCTTAAGCTGGCCGTCTCGGATTCGGCGTTTTTGGCAATGTTGGCCGCCCCGTTCCGGATCCGGCGGCATGGTCGTCAGTTCCGAGTTGGAATGTGGACCCCGGTCCCGGTGGAGCAAGTCGCCCTTCTCGATGCAACGGTCGGATTATTCGAGGCTGTGGACTGGTATGGGGATTGGTATCATTTTTTGTCAGGGTTGTACCAATGGACCCAAGTTGGATCGAGAAGGGGAGTGGTAAAGGCGGTAACGTCATATTTGGGGTTGCTTGGACTGCTTCGGGGGTGATGGTATTACCAATGACAATCGGGAAAGCTGCGATTTTGGTGGCGCTGCTGATGGCTTTGGCATTGTCGATTGCCTTTTGGACATCATAGTGGTAGACGGTCTCGCCGGTTCCTTTGATTCGGGCGCGGGTGATCAGGCCGGCGTCTCGGATGCCGGGTTCCTGTTCGCGGGTAATGAGGCGGTCCTCTACAGCATCGGCGAAGGAGTCGTAAAAAGAAGGGTCATCGGGTTCTCTTACGCTCTTTAACGCTTGGTGTGAAATTAAAAAGTCCGGAAAGACCTTGTATTGAAAGGTGTCTTTGCCGCATAGTTAAGCCTACCTGACAAAAGGAGGCTGGGCTATGCTGGATCCGAACACCTTCCTGACCATACTATATGTCCTGGTGGACGACTTTTGCAAATCCCAGGTGCCGCCGCCCCGGCAACCGGGCCGGCCGCCGGCTTTGTCCGACAGCGAGGTAATTACTTTGCTCGGTTTCAGCCAATGGCGACGCTTTGGCCGCGCGCGGGACTTTTACCGCTATGCCGAGACCCAACTGCGGGATGCCTTCCCCCGGCTGCCCAACCGCAGCCAGTTCAACCGCCACGCCCGCCGCTGTTACGCCTTGCAGGCCGCCTTCTGGCGTTACCAGTCTGACTTGCTCCAGGAACCGGAGGGGCTGTACCAAGCCCTGGACAGCACCGCCGTGCCGACCCGGGCCGCCAAGCGACGGGGGAAGGGCTGGCTGCCCGGACCAGCCGACATCGGCTACAGCAATCGCTTGGGCGGGTATGCCGGCTTGCATCTGCTGCTGGCTACGGGCCCGGCCGGCAACATTACCGGGTTCAGTTTGGCCCCGGCCAGCGCCAAAGACCAGACTATGACCGAGGTTTTCCTGGCTTTTCGGTTGTATCCCCATCCCCGACTGCCCACTTTGGGAGCTTACTGCCCTTGGTATGTGGCCGACAAAGGCTTTACCGGGCGGGCCGCCCACCAACGCTGGCAGCAGGAGTATCAAGCTTGCGTTGTGGCGCCGCCGCAACGCCACCGCAAGCATCCCTGGCGCTATTCCTGGCGCCGTTGGGTGGCCGGCAAGCGGCAGATTGGGGAAACGGACTTTGCCCAGTTGCAAGGCTTTTTCCGCTTGGGGCAAGACCGTCCGCACACCCTGGAGGGATTGCAGACGCGGCTGGTGGCTAAGGTGATTATGCATAACTTTTGCATCGGGCTGAACCGGCAGTTGGGCCGGCCCAATCTGTCCTTCGCCGACCTGCTGGGCTGGTAGCCCCGGCTATTTCACACCAAGCGTTTTAGAATGACGATGCTGCGAAGCCCCCTCTGGCGGATGGGAAGGAAAGATCTGATGTTAGCATGGAGGCGGTGTTCGGCTGGAAAACCGGCCAAGTGGGCTACCCTGCCTTTCGGCTTAGTGGCTGCTATTTTCAAGTCTTTGTCGATTTCAGTGGGCGCTGCCATGGTTTGGTGAAAATCTCCTTGGCTGGTTTGGGCTTGGCGGTCATTATATGCCTTTTAGTGTCCCTTGTTAAGGGGGTATTATGGCGCAGGCGGCGGGATTTGAACCAGCGTCTTCGGCTTCAGAGGCCGATGTTTTGCCATTAAACTACGCCCGCGAGAGGTTTGCAATGGCGCGGGAGGCTGATATCGATCCAGCGTCTCCGACTTCAAAGGCCGGCGTTCTGCCATTGAACTACGCCCACTGGGAGATCGGGTTGACTTCAGGTTTGACCTTCAGGTTGGTTTGTTTCGGCTTCCCGGCGGCGGTTCAGGATGGCGTCGATCTCGTCGGCGATGTCCGGGTTTGAATTGGTGGTATGGTCAGTCTCAAGATAATCAGTCCGGCGATCAGGAGTTGGCGGCCTTGGCTAGCGGGATCCTCTCGCGTTTGGTCTTCCGGATTTCGAATCCGCCGCAGTTGGTCAGGAAATCGGCCCAGCGGTGGTCCCGGGCCATGAATTCGGCTGACAGCGTTTCCCGGTCGGGCGGTTCACCCTCGTAGTGGATGGACCTATGTCGGTACTTGTTCTCGTAGAAGTCGGCATAGGCTTGTTCGGCGGCCGGCGTAGCCAGATAGTCTTTGAGGGACTGGCTCAGTTTGAGGGCGTCGCCGGCGTCCATATACTGGACATCGTTGGCAATCCAGCCCATGCTGAAGGGCTTTCGCTGGTCGGGGTCCCGGATGGTGTAGCCGGCCGGGGCAAAGGCCGGGTGGCTGGCAACGCTGAGAATTTTGAAATGCAGCGCATTGGATTCATAGCTTTGGCCGGGGTTGCGGCCGATGAAGGCGTGGCTCATAAGCGGGTTATCTACTGCGGTTATCTAAAGCCGCGTTTCGGCGGCTTCTGCTATTATGCCGGCATTCAGAGTAGATCCGGGGACGGCGGGGCTGTCTCGGTTCAGGAGGAGACGGAAAGGATGAACTTTTATCCGGAAAACGACCCGCGGCATGACCCTTATGCCATGGCATGGCGTTTCGGCCCGGAGGGTCAGACCATTGATATTGACCGGTACTACCTGGCCCCGGAGAAAATCGAGCTGATTTACGGCAAGCTGTTTTGGACCGATGAGCAGCGCTTGATCATGGCGGGCCTGCTCATTGAGAACCTGGGCGTGGACGCGGTGGTTAGGCTGGGAAACCCGGAGGTCTGGAAGGCGGCGGTGGCCAAGCTGCCGGCTTAGTTTTCTGCCGCTGAATCGGGCCGGGACCGGGTCAGCTGCTGCTTCAGTCGGTTGACCGGCGGCTTTTGGCGCACTGGGCTTCGCTGACGGTGAAGCTGGCTTTGAGCTCCGTCGAGTATTTGGCGCTGAGCTTTTCGGTTACCCATTGGTATCAGGCGTCGCCGCGGGCGACAGAGGGGGTGCCGCGTCCGTCGCCGGCTTGGCCGGTGAAGGTCTGCCATGTGAGCCGCCGGTTGCGGCGGCCGCAGGCCGCGCTGCGCAGCCGGTTGGTGGAGCTTTTGCGGCGGTTGCTCCTGTGGAACCGACCCTGGCCTTCAGGCGTTGCCGCCGGTTCCTTGCAGAAAGCGACGGGCCCGCTACAGGGGTTCTACGGGGGTCCCAACTCCGGCTCGACCATGCGCAGCTGAGCCAAGCCGCTTTCCGGCGTCGTAGCGGTTTGGATGAGGGTCTGCAGGGCGGCATCTTGCTGGTCTTGGGTTGCCTGATCCGAAGTCTGGCTTTTGACGGCGTTCAGGCAGCCGCGCTGCAAAGTTGCCGGAGCTCGCTCCGCTTGGGCTACGTCCGCGGCCAGGTCTCCCGTCTCGTCAGTAGGCGAATTGGCTTTTTGGCGCTGTCCGGCGGTTCCGGGCAACCCGGGTGCCGGAAAAGCTTCCGAGCTCGGTTTTTACCCCGGTTGGCGGTAAGGATCGTCGGGCCGGGTCTGCTCCCATTCGTTGAGGAACTTCTGGACGGACCGGCGGAAGGCAGTCTGTCCGCCGGCGGGTCCGTCCGGCGGGTTGTGGTCGGCTATTGCTTCGGCCCGGGCGCCGAAGCAGGCTTCCAGGATCAGGAGATGTACTGGGATATAGGGGCCGAAGTTGAGCAACTCGTCAGCGGCCGGCCGGCTTGGGACGGCTTGCTGATCCCTTCGCGGCGGTAGCCGTCGGCTATGGCTTCGGCCAAGACCGGCCCCAGGTCGGCCCGTTCCGGCGGAGTCATCATCCGGCAGCTCTTGGGGTCGGATTGGGAAGGCTGCTCCAAGCCCCAAGATTCGACCGCCTGCCGGAACCAGTGGCTGAAGCTTTCATGGGCGTTCTGCCCCTGGCTTTGGGCCAGGCTGACCGCGCAACCGTTGCGGTAGGCGTAGATTACGCCCAGAAAGGGGACTGGTTGCGGTGCTGTCGTTTGATGGCCGGCACGGCTTTTTCCAGGTCGGCCCGATTGACCGCGTAGCCGTTGGCGTAAAAGCCGGCGGTCGCGGCTTCCAGAATCCAGCGGTCGTAGTGCTTGATGAAGTCGGTGGTCATAGCAGCGCCTTGGAATGGCGGGCAGCAGTTCCGGCCGGAACGGTCAGGCTGTCGGCGGTTACGCTGTCGGCTTGTACATAGTCCAAGATGGTCTGGACGATTTCCGGCGGCACGGTTTCCGGAGCTTTAAGCTGCTCCTGGAAGTGGGTTTGGGTGTCCAGCAGGGCGGCCAGGGTGTGCAGGTCAAAGTCCTCCGTCCGGCGGGCTTGGGGGCGGCCGGTGGCCAAGTCCTCGTGGTAGTTGAACAGGAATCGGAGGATACTGCCCAGCCGTTCCAGGGCGTCCGGGACAGTGACGGCCCGAGTGACGCTGCCGTAGTCGCCAGCTTGGCAGATGAGGCAATGCTGCATAGCGATGCAGGGAAAGGTGGCGCTGAACTAGGCCGGCGGGTTCTGTAACATTTTGCTGGGGGGATTAGATGTGGGCGTGGAGTTGCCGGGAGTGCGGCCGGACTTGCTACTACGATATGACCACCGATGAGTTGGTGTGCTACCAATGCGGACACCGCCGCAAGGTGCAACGGCAGCCGTCCCCCCAGCAAAATGTTACAGAACCCCTTGCGCGCATACAGCAAGCACGCCTGAATATCCTCCACCTCCAGCCAGTCATAGCCGCTGCAAATAGTTTCCGGGGCATCCCCCGCCGCCAGCATACCCAGAATATGCTCCACCGCCAACCGCCGCCCCCGAATTATCGGCTTGCCCCCGAATATATCCGGGTTCACCGTAATTCTCTCCAGCAACTTGCTTTCGTCCATAACCCCAAACGACCGGTTGCCCTGATTTTGAGACCGCTGTTCCTTGCCTCCAGTTTATCAAAGGAAACCGCCAGCAACAACCAAACCGCCCTACCCTCTACCGCGGAATCACCAACCCCTCCTCCTCCAGCTCCTCCAAAATCTGCCCGGCCCGGCTGCCGCCGATTTTCAACCGCCGCTCCAGCAGCGACGAACTCAAATGCGGATTCCGCAACGCCAGTTCCCGGGCCTTCTCCAGCGTCTCCTCATCCAGACCGCCGGCGTCCGCCTCATCCCCGTCGACCCCGTCAAACTCCTCCAAGTTAATCGCCGGCAGCGGCGGCCCCTTCTGCTCCAGCCAGAAGTCCACCAACTGCTCAATCTCCTCATCGAAAACCAGCGTCCCCTGCACCCGGCGCGGCTGCGGCGAATCATTATTCGCCAGCAGCATATCCCCCTTGCCCAGCAGCTTCTCCGCCCCCACCGCGTCCAGAATCACCCGGGCGTTCACCTGCGTTGCCACCGCAAAGGCCACCTTGGCCGGCACATTCGCCTTCAGCAGCCCGGTAACCACTTCCTTGGACGGACGCTGCGTTGCCAATACCAGATGAATCCCCGACGCCCGCCCCATCTGCGCCAACCGCACCAGCGAATGCTCCACTTCCGCCCCGCCGACCATCATCAAATCCGCCAGTTCGTCCACAATCAGCACAATGTAGGGTATCGGCTCCTTGGCCTTGGCGTTATACCCGGCAATGTTGCGGGTATTGATTTCCGACATCTGCTTGTAGCGCCGGTTCATCTCCCGCACCAGCCCCTTCAGCATCGGGCTGACTTCATCCACATCGGTAATCACCGGCAAAACCAAATGCGGAATCCCGTTGAACGGCGTCAACTCCACCTGCTTGGGATCCACCATCAGCATCCGTAGCTGGTCCGGCGGCTTGGTCATCAGGAAAGAAGCGATGATGGAATTGATGCAGACGCTTTTGCCGCTGCCGGTCGCCCCGGCAATCATCACATGGGGCAGCGCCGCCAAATCCATTGCCACCGCTTCCCCACCGGCGTCCGCGCCCAACGCAATCGGCAGCCCGCCCTTGCCCACTATCTTGCGGAAATCCTGCGCCTCCATCACCTCCCGCATCGTCACCTTGCTCGGCGTCGGCGTCGGCAATTCCAGACCCAGCAAAGCCTCCCCCGGCACCGGCTCAAAGCGCAGACTCGGCGCGCTGATGGCTAATGCCAAATCCTTCTCCCGGGCCAATATGCTGCCTACCTGCACCCGCCGCCGTTCACTGGCCGCCATCCCGTCGCCCTTGTCCCGACCCCTTTTCTCCATCCAGCCCGGCATCAACCCGAAACGGACAATCCGCGGCCCCGCCTTAATATCCGCCACCTCCACGCTGACCCCATGGTCCGCCAACGCCTTCTCAATGTTGACCGCCATCTGTTTCAGCGGCCGGTCATCCCGTTGCCGGCTTTCCGCCGGCGCCAGCAATTCCATCGGCGGTAGCTGCCACTGCGACCCCTTGACCGCTACCGGCGACAGATTGGCCGGCGCAACGACCGGCGGCGGCGGGGCCGCCGGGACTGCCTTAACCACCACCGGCTTTTCCACCACCTCGACCGCCGCTGCAACTGCTACCGCCCGCCGCCGCGGCCGCCACTCCACTACCGCCGTCAACCAAGGCGGCCGCGTCTCCCTATGCGCCAAGATATAAGCCAGTCTCCGCACGCCGGCCGCGACCTTCCGCGCTGCCCACTGCGCCCCCAACGCCAGCAATGCCAACACGAACCAGATGCCCTTGCCGGTATTGAACAATGCCACCCAATAGGCCCGGCTCACGCTGTAGGGATAGACAATCAGGGGAATGACCAATGCCACCCCCAGCAGTTTCAGCGCCCCCAGCCACGCCGATTCCCCCACTATCGCCTGCCCCCAGTGACCGCCCATACTGGCCGTCCGCAACGCCCCATAATCCGGGTGAAAGTAGGTCAAGATGCCGATGACCAATACCACCGCTCCCGCCCCGGCCAACCACCACCGCCAGGGCCGGAACAAAAACCGGGGACAGTACCGCAGTGTGGCTAAAACCCCGCCGCACCACAAAATCACCGGCACCCACCCGTAGCCCAACGCCGTATAAGTCCGCCGGTTGGCATCCTCATAAATCCAGAACACCACCAGCGCAGTTGCCAAAGCCGACACCACCACAAAGGCATCCAGCCCGGCAAAAAACCAGAAACGAAACCTGGGATTGCCCCAAGACCCGGCGGGACTGCGGAGCAAAGACGCGGATTCTGCCATATAACCCCCCGGAGAACCGGCTGAACATCATCTCCTCACCTCTATCCTACCCGGAACGGCGGCA
Organism: Dehalococcoidia bacterium; assembly: GCA_965243185.1. Lineage (GTDB taxonomy): Bacteria > Chloroflexota > Dehalococcoidia > Lucifugimonadales > UBA3495 > CBDBCU01. The sequence continues at coordinate 748,256 of OZ251531.1, forward strand.
AAACTTAAAGATTTATGGTAACCAATTTCCGGGACTTTGCCGCAAATAAAAAGTTGGGGCGGGCGTAATTGCGCCCGCCCCTTTGCAGTTGCCGGGTTGCCTGTGGTATTTTTGCGGGTGTTGTAGGGTTTTAAGGGTAACCGTCACCCCCCACGGCCCATCAGCCCGGGAACGGTTCATCAAAGGGCAAGCCGGCACGCTCGGCTGCCGCTTTGCGCTCCAGCCAAGCCTTGGCCTTTGCCAGCCCGCTTGCCTCGCCCTTCGCCAAACCGCTAGCCTCCCCCTTTACCAAGCCGATTGCCTCGCCCTCTGCCCGGCCCTCCGCCCGCAGTTTCTCCGCCACCTTCGGTATCAGCAGTACCATACTCACCAAACCCTCCACGATGATGGTGATGGTCAACGCCGTCCCGGCCGACACGCCGAATATGGCAGCCAAGAGTAGCAACCACGATTCATCCCGCCAGTCCAGCGCAGACCAATAACTCGCCAACAGCGAGGCTAAAATCGCCAAGAAAACGCCGTAATAGCAAACCCAGTATTTCCCCCAGCGTTCCATCAATGCCATCATAACGCCGCGCCAGTCCGGTCTGTCAAGCGGCTCAACGCAAATTCGGCAAAATTCACGGTACTCCGCTATCGAACGGAACCGGGCGGCGAAAATCCTACTTCTCCACCAACGCCGGCACAATGGTCGGCCGCCGCCGCGTCTCATTCAGCAGGAAACGCCGGGCGGCGTCCCGCACCTTGTTTTTCAGCCGCTCCGGGGCCGCCGCCAGCTCCGGGCTATCCGCCAATACATCATCCACCAAAGCCGCCAACTCCGCAAACAGCCCGTCCGTCTCCGCCGCCTCCATAAACCCGCTGGCCCGGATTTGGCAGCGCCCCGCCGGCCGGCCCGTTGCCCGGTCCAACGCAACCACTATTACCACCACCCCGTCCTTGGCCAAGGCCCGCCGTTCCCGCAGCACCGCGCTTTGACTGTCCCGCGCGCTCAACCCGTCAATAAATATCGGACTGGCCGACACCGTATCCACTACCTGACCGCCGCCCTCTGACAGCTCCAGCACATCCCCATCCTCCAGCACGAAAATGCCGCCCGGAGCCAAATCCATATCCCAAGCCAGCCGGGCGTGAGCCATCAAATGCCGATACTCCCCATGCACCGGCACAAAGTAGCGCGGCTTGGTCAGGCTCAGCATCATTTTCAGCTCCTCCTGGCTGGCGTGGCCGTGAACATGAACCGTGGCAACCCGGTCATACAGCACCTTGGCCCCCTGCCGCAGCAGGTTATCAATAGTGCGGCTCACCAACAGTTCATTCCCCGGAATGGGCGACGCCGAAATCACCACCGTATCCCCCTCCATCACCGCAACCTCCCGGTGGTCTTGATTGGCAATCCGCACCAGTGCCGAAGTCGGCTCCCCCTGGCTGCCGGTAGTCAGCAGCACCACCTGCTCCGGGGGATAAGACCGAATTTCGTTCAGGGAAAGCAGCGTACCCGGCGGCAGGTTCAGGTAGCCCATCTCCGCCGCCATATCCACATTGTCCGCCATACTCCGCCCGACAATGCTGACCTTGCGGTTATGCCGCACCGCCGCATCCACCACCTGTTGCACCCGGGAAATCAACGAGGCAAAAGTAGCCACCATCACCCGCCCCGGCGCATCCCCAATGGCCCGCTCAAAGGCATTGCTCAAAATATGCTCCGAGGGGGTATAACCCGGCACTTCCGCATAAGTGGAATCGGAGCAAAGCAGCAGCACCCCGTCGGAACCGTGCTGCGCCAGGGTAGTCAAGTCAATAGTGCGCCCGTCCACCGGGGTATGGTCAATCTTGAAATCCCCGGTATGGATCACCGTCCCCAACGGGGTGCCGATGGCAATTCCCATCGCGTCCGGGATGCTGTGGCAGACCCGAAACCAGCTCGCTTGAAAGTTAGCGCCGAACTGGTAGGGAATATCCGGCTCGATGACTTCCAACACCGCGCCCCGGGTCGCCCGGTGTTCCTTCAGCTTGACCGCAATCAAGCCGTGCGCCAAGCGGGGGGCATATACCGGCACTTCCAGTTGCGGCAGCACAAAAGGCAGCGCGCCGATATGGTCCTCATGCCCGTGGGTAATCAGGATGCCCCGCACCCGCTCCGCCCGTTCCACCAGATAGGAAACATCGGGAATAATCAGGTCAACGCCCAACTGCTCCTCGGTGGGAAACTGCACCCCGCAGTCCACGACGACTATATCCTCGCCGCACTCCAGGGCCATCATATTCTTGCCGATTTCCCCCAGACCGCCCAAGGGAATGACGCGCAGGGTACTGCTGTTGTTTCGGTGCAAAGTCAAATTGACGCCAGTTCCTATAAAAGGTTCAGCTGTTCGGTGGGCGGCGCGGCCGGCGGCTCCGGCAAGTTGGACGGCAGCGTAACCGGCCCTTGCCGCGCCTGTTCCAGAATGTCAGGAATCCGCTGGAAATCCTCCACGATAAGCCCCCGCATTTCCTGCCGATACAAGGCCGCCGCCGGGTGCATTATCGGGTAAATCCGCCGCCCATCCTTTTCCCGCAGCCGCCCCCGGGCCCGGGTAATGCCCTCTCCCGGAAAGAACCGGGCCAGGGAGAACCGCCCCAGGGTAACAATCAGCAGCGGGTCAATCAGCTCAATCTGCCGGTTCAGGTACTTGCTGCACGCCCCCATTTCCTCTGGCAGCGGATCCCGGTTCTGCGGTGGCCGGCACTTGACCATATTGGCGATATAAACCTGCCGCCGGGTCAACCCGATGGAGCGCAGCAATTCCTCCAGAAACCCGCCGGCCGCCCCCACAAAGGGACGCCCTTGGGCATCCTCCTGCGCCCCCGGCCCTTCGCCAATAAACATCAGCTCGGCCTTGGGGTCGCCTTCTCCCGGCACCGCATTGCGCCGGCCTTGGTGCAGCGCGCAGTCCGTACACGCCGCCACCAGCCGGGCGATTTCTTGCAGGCTATCCATCACCCTTCACCAACGCCGCTTGCCCCGGCCGTGGCCGGACCAAAAGAACCGCCCCGACCAAGCCCTTTTGACCGGGTGGCTCCGGAAAATCGGAAAAAGCCGGCAGCTGCTACTCGTCCGCAACGCCATGCTCTTTCAGGTAGTTGATGGCGTCCTCAACCGTGCGGATTTCAGCAGCGTCCTCGTCGGAAATTTCCACCTGGTTATCCTCGGTGGAAAACTCCTCCTCAAAAGCCATAATCAACTCCACCAAATCCAGGGAGTCGGCTTCCAGGTCGTCGGTAAAGGAGGAACTTTCCTCCACATCGCTGGCATCCTTGCCCAGCTTGTCGGCTACGATGGACTTCACGCGTTCACTAACGGCGGCCAAAGGTCATCCCCCTTCAGACACAGGTTTTACCGGATTAAGTTCCCCTCGGGACAGTGCCCCCATCGCCGACCCCAGTACGCCATTGACAAACCGGGCCGAACTGTCGCTTCCGAATACTTTAGCCAGCTCCACCGCTTCATTCACGGCGGTTTTCGCCGGGGTGTCGGTATGGAATAGCAGCTCAAACAATGCAATCCGCAGAATGTTGCGGTCCACCGGCGACAGCAGATTGACCGGCCACGCCGGGGCGTAACCCTGAATCAGTTCGTCCAGCTCCTGCCGTTCCGCCCCAATTCCTTGCAGCAGCCTTTGGGCAAAGGCCATCACTTCCGCCCCTTCCCCCGGATGCAGCGGGTTTTCCGCCGCCAGCCACTCCAGGGCGGCCTCGGAAAACTCCCCCCGCAAATCCCCGGCAAAGCCGGCTTGCAGGGCCATTATCCGCGCCGTCCGCCGCGGATTATTGGTCAATACCTTCGTCATACTCACCCAAAGGCGGGACGCCGCCGGCTGCTGTCTCTATCCCTGCGCCGGCGCCAGTTTCTGTATCGAATCCGGGTCCGAAAGCGTAACCGCCTCTACTTCCCGGTCAATCCGCTTAATCAGACTGGACAGCACCCGCGCCGGCCCGAACTCGACAAAATGGGAAGTCCCGGCATCCACCATATACTGCACTGACTGCTTCCAGCGGACGCAGTGGCACAAGCCGGTAATCAACTCCTGCCGCACCTGCTCCGCCGTCACCGCCGGAGCCGCCGCCGCATTAGCCACAATCGGCGCCTGCGGGTCTTTCAACTCCAACTCCGCCAATGCCGCCGTCAAGCCCTGCTGCGCCTGCCCCATCAGCGACGAATGAAAAGCCCCGCTTACTTTCAGCGGCACCGTCTTTTTCGCCCCCCGGGCTTCCGCCAAGTCCATCGCCCGGGCCACGGCGATTTTATCCCCGCTGATGACCACTTGGTCTGCGCTGTTCACATTAGCCAGTTCCACCCCGGTCTCAGCGCAGATATGCTCAAAGGCAAACTCATCCAGCCCGATAATGGCCGCCATCCCGCCGGGCCGGGCTTCGGCCGCCTCATGCATCAGCCGCCCCCGTTCCCGCACCAGGCGCACCCCGTCCCGGAAGTTCACCACGCCCGCCACCACCAGCGAAGTATATTCCCCCAAGCTATGCCCGGCCACGGACACCGGCTGGGGCATTTGCGCGCCCAGATACTCCTGCCACGCCTTCCAGCAGGCAATGCTGACCACCATAATGGCCGGCTGGGAGTTGATGGTATCCTGCAATTCCCGGGCCGGCCCTTCGAAAATCAGCCGGGACAAGCGGAAGTTCAGGCTGTCATCCGCCTCCTCAAACACCTCCCGGGCAGACCGGGAAGTGTGAAAAAGCTCCAGCCCCATTCCCACGCTCTGGGAACCCTGGCCCGGAAAAACGAAAGAGTAGCTGCTGTTATCCTGATTGCTCCTCATACCCTCCACACTCAACAAACCCGATTGGCCCCGATTAAAACCTTCCGACTGCCGACCGGCATCGCCCGCCGGCGGCCGCAACCGCCGGGGCTGCCCCGTACCCCTACCCCACCATCATCCGGCCCCGATAGTAGCCGCACGCCGGGCAAACGGTGTGCGGCCGTTTGGCCTTGCGGCAGCGCGGGCAATAAGCCGGATGCAGCGGCTTCAGCTTGTACGCCGTCAAACGCCGCCCCCGCCGCGCCCGGGTAACTTTCTTGTTCGGCACTGCGCCCATAATTCGGTTTCCTCTTAACTCTCGGATTCTCGCAGCAACGCCGTCAGCGCACCCCACCTAGGGTCTCTAATACCGTCGCCGCAGTCGCAAATTCCATCGTTTCGGTTGACCCCGCACTCCGGGCAAAGCCCGGAGCAATCCTCCCGGCACAAAGGCTTCATCGGTTGCGCCGCCACTACCGACTGACGCACCGTTTCCGTCAAATCCAGTATATGGTTGGCGTCAATCGCCATCCCCTCGGCATCCCTCGGCCAAGCCAACCGCCGGCCGGTATTAACATCCACCTGCGGGAAAAACTCCTCCTCGACTAGCAAGCGGGATGAACCGGTGAACTCCCGCAGGCAACGGCCGCAGGTTTGCTCGACCCGGGCGTCCATCTCGCCGCGCGCCAATACCCCCTGATGAGTACGCATAAACTGCACCGACCCGCTGATATAGTCAGCGTCGAACCCGGGTCCCGCCGCCCTTTCCTCCTCCAGCCGATAGCTGCGGGTGGCGCCGATGGGTTCCTTGAGCAGTTGCGCTACATTGTATTGCATTGACGAAGCAAACCGTTGCCGGGCAATTTAGCCCTTTTCTCGATAAAATGTCAAGTAAAAATCAAGGGATTGTTGACCGATTTGAGTTATCTATGCTGCCGCTAACCCGCTGTCCCGGGCCGAGCAAGCATAACACCGACCGCCGGCAAGGGCAACCCGGCCAACTCCGCCGCGCTGAAACTACCGACCGACTGCCGCGCCCCGACTTGCGCCGGAGCGGATATAGTCCACAATCTGCTGCGTCCCCGCCCCGGGGCCGAATACCGCCGCCACTCCCATATCGGCCAGCGGCTGCCGATCTTCCTCCGGGATGATGCCGCCCAGCACCACTAGCACATCCTCCATTTCCTGCTCCCGCAGCAGAGCCATAATTTCCGGCACCAACTCCATGTGCGCCCCGGACAGGATGCTCAACCCCAGCACCGCCACATCCTCCTGCGCCGCCGCTTGAACAATCATCTGCGGCGTCTGACGGATGCCGGTATAGATAACCTCCATTCCGGCGTCCCGCAAAGCCCGGGCGATAACCTTGGCCCCCCGGTCATGCCCGTCCAGTCCCGGCTTTGCCACCAGCACCCGCACCGGGCGGCTTTCCTGCGCCATCAGCAAACTCTCCCCTTCAACAAAGCGATACCGGGAAAAACGAGGGTTAAAATCCCACAGCTCCCGCAAAACCCCATTGTAACCCATTCCCGATTGCCTTGACACCGGATAACGGGATACTTACCATTAGATTATACCTTGTTATGTCCACCGGCCGGTTCCGGGCCGCCCAATGTCAGTCCCAGTAGCTCAGTGGAGAGAGCAGCTGCCTTCTAAGCAGCCGGTCGCGGGTTCGAATCCTGCCTGGGACGCCATCTTTTGCTACCCCTTACGGAGCGGTAGCAATAGCCAGCAGCCGCTCCGTCAAAACGGCAGTCACCGCCCGGGCGTCTGCCACCTGTTGAGCATCCAGCAAACCGTGGTCGGAATCTACGTGCAAGAGGCGGGCTTGACCCAACTGCAACTCTAACCCGGTATGTCCTTCCTCCCGTTGCAGCGACCGGACAATCCACTTCTTTTGCTGGTAACTATGGTACCTCAGACCCCGTTGTATGCCGATGGCATTGATGGCGTGTTTTACGGAACACCAAGTTATTTCCGCTCCCTGCAACGGGCGGTTTTCCCGATAAAGTCGCTCCGCAGTCCGGGCGGAATCCCGGGATTCTGCGATATGCTCCTCTGCCGTCACCGCTACTCCAGAGACCCCACCAAATTGATGAAGTCTTTAACCGTGGGCTGAAACCACCGGATTTCCTCCAGATCCATAAAGGGATGGATGAGGTTGTAATGGTACAAGCTGCAAGTCCCCCCGAAACCGGCGATAAGTCCCATCCAATGCTCCGGATACTCAGCCGCCAGCCGCCGCACCGCATCCATCAGGTCCTCATAAGTCTCATGCGGCCACCCCCGGCGAATCGCCACCGCCCTAACCGCCTCCTCCGCCTCCTCCCAAATCTCCCGGGTCAGCTGCTGCCGGCTGACCCGTTTCCGCTTCTTGACCGGCGCGACCGCCTTTCCCTCCGGCCTAACCATCGCAAAACCCTCCCGGCTCAACTGCCCTTGCATTATACCACCAACCGGCCGGTAATACCGGAAAACCGGACTCCGGGTAACCCTGGAGTCCGGTTCCACTGACCTTGCCGTCCGGCGGCCGCCGCTATCCGCTAACTCCCCTCAGCGTACTTGCCGCCAGTTTGCGGAGTAGTGGTGTCAAAGCCCTGATTCTGCCGGTCGAGCCGCGTCTCCCGCAGCCAGGTACGCTTCAAGTCATCCCGGAAGTTGATGTGCAAGTTGCCCAAACCCTCCACTTCCAGGTCAATCACATCCCCGTCCATCAGCGCACTCAAGCCCCGGTGGTTGGTGCCGGTAGCCACAATGTCCCCCGGCTCCAACGGATGGATGGAAGTAACCCACTCCATAATCCGGGGTATCTGGTGTGCCATATCGTTGGTATTGTAGTTCTGCTTGGTTTCCCCGTTCACCTTCAGCGTCACCTGCCGGTTCAGCGGGTTAGTGAACTCATCGGCGGTAACTACCCAGGGGCCGATGGGGGCAAAAGTAGCCCGGGATTTCATCTGGTAGAAGGTATTGCCCGGCGGCAGCACCCCCCGCGCCGACCCGTCAATAAAGTTCAGGTAGCCGAAAATGTAATCGTAGGCATCCTCCGCCTTGACATTGCGGGCCGCCTTGCCAATGACGAAAGCCATTTCCGCCTCAAACTCAAAGATAGTGGCGGGAATGTCCGGCAGAACCACCGTATCCTCCGGGCCGATGATGCAGTGCGGCGACTTGAGAAAGGCGTTGATGGGGGCCGGCTCGGCCCGGGTGCCGTCCTCCATATAGTTCACCGCCATACAGACGATGGTATAGGGCTTGGGCAACGGCGGCCGCAGCTGCGCCGCGCTCAGTGGCGTCCCGCTTTCCCGGTCCACTATCGCCGCAATGCCGTCCCGGTGCTGGTCCCAGCCCGCGATAACCCGGTTAATCAGGTCCTGCGGCGAAGTGTGGGCAATGCCGCTGACGGCGGACGAAACATCCACTACCGCATCTCCCTTCACTACGCCCAGCTTGAAATCGTCAAAGAATACCAGTTTCATCCTTAACCTCGCTGCCTCAGGTTGCGGCCGGGAGACCTCCCGGCCGGCGCATCAAACCGACCTTAAACCAGCACCCCGAACCCGGAAACCGTGCACAGCTCAATGCGGTTGCCGTCCAGGTCGTTGATGTAAAAGGCCCGCTGCCCGTCGTTCCGGGTCTGAATCTCCGTGGTCTCGACGCCCTTCCCGATGAAATACTCCTGGGACGCCTCGATGTCATCCACCTCAAAGGCGGTGTGGTGCGACGGCGCCGACGGCGCCTCCGGGTTCTCAATGATGTGAACCATGGCCCCGCTGGGCAGTTGCAGCCAATACAGATGGTCGCTGTTGACCATCTTGGGAATCTGCTTCAGCCCCAGCACATCCTCATACCAGCGCAGGGCCGCGTCCTTGTCCCGCACATTGTACGTGATGTGGTTGATGTTCTTGAGACGGATGGTGTCAGCCAGCATAATGCCCCTCCTTTTTGCTTGCCGCTTCAGTTCCGGCGTTACCCCATAATACCAGATTTGACCGGTTGACCCAAAACCCGGTCAGGCAAAGGCGGCGGCTACAGCCCCAAAACCCGCTCCAGGTTTTTCCACAGAATGGCGTCTTTCTCCTCTTGCGTCAGGCTTTCCAGCCCCTGCACCCACTCCACCGGGGAGTCAATGCCCATATCATAAGGCCAGTCGCTGCCCAGAAAGATGCGCTCCACGCCGGCTGCGTCAATCATATAGCGCAGCACCGCCTCGCTGTGCGTCAAGCAGTCATAATAAACCTTCCCCAGATACCGGCTCGGCATTTCCACCCCGTTAGCCCGCGCCTCGGAACGCACCTGCCAGCCCCGATCCAGCCGGCCGGCCCCGAAACAGGCAAAGCCGCCCCCGTGCGCCAGACACACCTTCAAGTCCGGGAACCGATCCAGCACTCCCCCGAACACCAGCGTCCCGAAAGTAACCACCCGGTCCGCCAAGTTGCCGATGGAGTTATCGATAAAGTACCCCTTGGTATCCCGCGGCGCGACGATCGTATCATCCCCTTCCTGATGAAAGAAAATCAGCGCGCCCATTTCCTCCACCGCTTGCCAGAACGGGGTAAAATCCGGGTGGTCAAAGGTTTTCCCGTTCACCTGGTCGTTGATTTGCGCTCCCTTCAGCCCCAACTCCGTCATCGCCCGCTCCAACTCCCCAATCGCCGCCGCCACATCCTGCATCGGCAGCGTCGCCATCCCCGCAAACCGCTCCGGATGGCTCCGGGTCAGCTCCGCCACATAATCGTTGCAGTCCCGGGCAATGGCCGCCCCCTGTTCCGCCGGCAGGTCATAGTTATACAACCCCACCCAGGTGGTCAGCACATGGACATCCACTTTCAGGGCGTCCATCTCCGCAATCCGCTGCTCCGGCGTCAGCAGATACTTGGGATGCAGCCACTGCCGCTTGTTCGGCTGCACCAGAAACTGCCGCCCGTTAGCCTCCTGCCGGGTAAAGCCGTGCCACTCCTGACCCGCCGGCAAATTGGCCGCCACCGCCGGCGCGATATGGGCGTGAATATCGATTGTCCGCATTCTCCCTCTCCTGTTTTCCGCTAACCCGCCGCGCCGGCCGCCTACAGCCCCAGCAGCGACTCCAGGTTCTTATACAAAATGGCTTCCTTTTCCGCCGCCGTCAGGCTTTCCAGCCCCAGCACCCACGCCACCGGCCAATCGATGCACATATCAAAGGGCCAGTCCGTCCCGAACAGCACCTTATCCACACCCACGCTGTCAATCAGCATCCGCAGCGCCGCCTCGCTGTGCGTCAGGCAGTCATAATAAAACCGGCTCAGGTAACTGCTCGGCGGCTGGGTAATGTTCATCCGCGCCTCCGACCGCACCTGCCAGCCCCGATCCATCCGCCCGGCGCCAAAGCAGGTATAACCGCCGCCGTGGGACAGGCAAATCCGCAGATCGGGATACTTGTCCATCACCCCGCCAAAGACAAAGCTGGCATAAGTAACCGCCCGGTCCGCCAAGTTGCCGATAGAGTTGGGCAGATGATAGCGGTTCAGCCGGGGACTGACCAGGGTATCCCCGCTCTGATGAATCAGGATGACCGCCCCGGTCTGCTCGGCTACTGCCCACACCGGGAAAAACTTCGGATCGTCGAAAGTCTTGCCGTTCACATGGTCGCCAATCATCGCCCCCTTCAGCCCCAACGCCGTCATCGACCGCTCCAACTCGGCGGCCGCCGCCCCCGCATCCTGCATCGGCAAGTTCGCCAGCCCCGCAAACCGGTCCGGATAATCCTTGACCAGTTGCGCCACATAATCGTTGCACTCCCGGTCCATCGCCGCCACCGTCGCCGCGTCCTTCTCGTAAAAGTAAAAGACCGAATTGGTCGAGAGGATATGCAAATCCACCCCGATGGAATCCATATCGGTCAGCCGCTGCTCCGGCGTCCACAGCGTCCGGGGCACCGCCCGGTGAAACTCATCCGCCTCCGCGGTAATCCCATACCAATCCCGCCCCGCTTCCAGGGCGCGAACATAAGGCTCCGGGCTGATGTGCGCGTGAATGTCAATCGACCGCATTAAAGTTACGACTCCTATGCAAAATTAAAGCTGCGGCGTTGTAACCCCGCAGCTTTCTCAAAGTGTTCCAACAGATGGCTTCCTTAGTCAAGGCCAGATGTGGCTTTACAGCTCCCCGTTCAAGGCATCCCTGATGGCCTTCAACAACTTGGCATCGTCGTTGTAGTTCACCATCGTCTCCTTGGACTTCCCGTCCGCTCGGCGCTCTATCCGATAGGGAGCATTCTGAGCAGACCCGCTCTTGACAGTCTGGGCGACATAGATAACATCATCGCCCAACCAGTTGAGGCGCACCCCATGCCGTTGCGTCATATTTCCTACTTCCTCCTTAAAGTTCTGGAGCCAACAGTATATCACAGTTCACTGAGGCGGAAATTACTACTGTTAAAGCTGCTCAAGAGAAAGCGATTCCGTGAAATGCGTAGGTGCTGGGATTGCATACCGTTCTTACCCGCAGCTTGATGCCACAATTATAATCAAGATAACCAGAACGACCGCACCTCCCACACATCCCCAAATGCACCCCTGTTCCCCATCCTCCCCCCCTTCCTCTTGCCTCCTGCGTTTGGCAAGATCCGGAATCATCATTAAGGCTTGCTCGCCCAATGATTGACAGTACTGGGCTGAGAAAATCGCAGACTCCAAGTCTCCCGGGTTGCGGGAATCGCAAGCCCTTAACAAAGCATCAAAAACCTCTACTTGAATCTCTGTCATCTCACGGAAAATGTCATAGACCGGCTTATAGATGTCAGAGTCAACGTCGGCAGATTGCATTAAGGAAAAAGAACCCAACGCATGAATCCGCTCATCAGTGGCGTACCGCCTCATCTCCTGAACCACTTCATCGCTGAAACCTGACGCTTGGGCCTCCACCAGCATCTCCTCAATATCAGCCCATACTTGGGTCAGTTCCATCGCCGCTTCGGTAAGGACGCGTTCTTGTTGGATGGGTGTCCGATAGCGGTTCTCCGTCTCCTCCACCGGAGAACTCCCAGCAGATCCGACGGTTCCACGATAGTGTCGCGATTCCCACCCCGGAACGTCGGGGCTCTGTAGAGCAGGCAACCACGGATTGCACAACCGGCACGGATGGATTCGCAGACCGGTCTCGCTGGCTGCTTGGGTTGCCGCCTCCGGGGTAGCAAATGGTCCAAGCCATCCGCCGTCCTGTGGTCGCTTCCTACGGGGTTGACAACGCCCGTCGTCATTAACTGTATGAATTGTCGCCCTACGAGTAGGGTAATCCACATTAACGCGGAAACTCATTCGTCATCATCCTCTTTGGGTAGCCAAGACACCCGGAACAGGAAACTTCAGGTACAGTCCCTACACCCCCAGCCCCTACACCCCCAGCAGCTTCTCCAAATTCCGCCACAGAATCGCTTCCTTTTCCTCCAGCGTCAAACTTTCCAGCCCCAGCACCCACGACACCGGCCAATCAATCCGCATATCCGCCGGCCAGTCCGTCCCCAATACCACCCGCTCAATCCCCACGCTGTCAATCAGCATCCGCAGCGCCGGCTCGCTGTGCGTCAGGCAATCGTAGTAAAACTTGTTCAGGTAGTTGCTCGGCGGCTGATTGATGTTCACCCGCGCCTCCGACCGCACCTGCCAACCCCGATCCATTCGCCCGGCCCCGAAACAGGCGTAACCCCCGCCATGCGCCAAGCAGATTTTCAAGTCGGGAAACTTATCCATCACCCCGCCAAAGGTAAAGGCGGCGAAAGTAACCACCCGATCCGCCAGGTTCCCGATAGTATTGCGGACATGATAGCGCGGCTGCCGTTCCGACCCGATGGTCTGCCCGCCCTGATGGATAAAAATCAGCGCGCCCATTTCCTCCGCCGCCTTCCAGATGGGAAAGAACTCCGGTTCATCAAAGGTCTTTCCATTCACCTGGTCGCCAATCATCGCCCCCTTAAACCCCAACTGAACCACCGCCCGCTCCAGTTCCGCCACCGCCAACCCGGCATCCTGCATCGGCAGCGTCGCCAAGCCGGCCAGCCGTTCCGGGTAATCCAGCGTCATCTGGTAAATCTCATCGTTGCAGTCCCGGGCAATGGCCGCCGTAACCGCCGGCTCCTGGCCATACTGGTAAAACCCGGCGGTGGTCGAAACCACCTGAATATCCACCCCCAAGGAATCCATATCCGCAAGCCGCTGCTCCGGCGTCCAGGCGTTGCGCGGATTGAACAGCTCCCCGTCGGCGGCAGTCATCCCATGCCAGTCCCGGCCGGCCAGCACCGCCCGCTGAAAGCATTGCGGCGTCGAGTGGGCGTGAATGTCGATGCTCCGCATTGGTATCCCTTCCCTTAACTACGTCTTTCCCGTGCCAACGGGAATCGTATCCCGCCTATCCCGGCTTGTTGCCGGGTATGCCGGTTCGGCCCGCGGCCGCCAAAGTTAAATCCCCAGCAGCCGCTCCATATTCTTGTAGAGGATGGCTTCCTTCTCCGCCATCGTCAGACTTTCCAATCCCAGCACCCACGCCACCGGCCAGTCAATCGCCATATCCGCCGGCCAGTCCGTCCCGAACAGCACTTTGTCAATCCCCACCAGATCAATCAGCATCCGCAAAGCCGGCTCGCTGTGCGTCAGGCAGTCATAATAGAACCGGTTCAGGTAACTGCTCGGCGGCTGCAAAATGTTCACCCGCGCCTCCGACCGCACCTGCCAGCCCCGATCCATCCGGCCCGCCCCGAAACAGGCGTAACCCCCGCCGTGGCACAGGCACACCCGCAAATCCGGGCAGGCATCCATCACCCCGCCGAACACAAAACTGGCGTAAGTAACCGCCCGATCCACCAAATTGCCGATGGTGTTATGCAGATGATACCGGGGATTGCGCTCCCGCACCAGAGTCCGCCCGCCCTGCTGATGCACCAGCATTACCGCCCCCATTTCCTCGGCCGCCTTCCACAGCGGCATAAACTCCGGGTCATCATAGGTCTTGCCGTTCACATGGTCGTCAATCATCGCCCCGACAAAACCCATCCCGTTGACGCAGCGCTCCAACTCCGCCACCGCCAGCCGCACATCCTGCATCGGGATAATCGCCATCCCCTTAAACCGGTCGGGATAGTCCACCGTCATCTGATACACCTCGTCGTTGCACTCCCGGTGCATCCCGGCGATGACCGCCGCGTCCCGCTCGTAGTAGTAGTAAAAGCTGAAAGTGGACACGATATGCACATCCACCCCCAGGGAGTTCATATCGTCGATGCGCTGTTCCGGCGTCCAGGAATTCCGCGGGCCAACCCGCATCTCCCCCGGCTTGACCCCGTGCCACTCCCGGCCGGCCGCCATCGCCCGGATAAAACACTGGGGCGTCAAATGGGCGTGAATGTCAATGCTCCGCAACTTTTGCCTCCCCTTGGGCTATTGCCCGGTTGAACGATTGAACGATTGAACCCTTGCCGCCGCCGTTGCCGGGCGGTTATACCCTGCTACCGGTACCGGCGCCGTTAAAGACCGCCGCCGCCGTTGCTGGCGGTTACACCCCCAGCAGCCGCTCCATATTTTTCCAAAGGATGGCTTCCTTCTCCTCCTGCGTCAGGCTCTCCAGCCCCAGCACCCACGCCACCGGCCAATCGATTTTCATATCGAACGGCCAGTCCGTCCCGAAAACCACCTTGTCAATGCCCGCCATATCAATCAGCATCCGCAGCGCCGACTCGCTGTGCGTCAGGCAGTCATAGTAAAACCGGCTCAGGTACGCGCTCGGCGGCTGCGGGATTTGCGGCAGCCGGCCCACATCCCAACTCCGATCCATCCGCCCCACGCCGTAACAGGTATAACCGCCGCCATGCGCCAGACAGATTTTCAAGTCCGGGCAGGCATCCATCACTCCGCCCATCACAAAGGAGGCAAAAGTCACCGCCCGATCCACCAGGTTGCCCACCGTGTTAGGCAGATGATAAGCCCGCGTCCGCGGCCGCACCAAAGTGCCGCCGCCCTGGTGGATAAAGATAACCGCCCCCATCTGTTCCGCCGCCTTCCACAGCGGCAGAAACTCCGGCTCGTCAAAGGTCTTGCCGTTGACCTTATCGTCAATCATCGCCCCCAGCATCCCCAGCTGATTGACGCACCGATCCAGTTCGGCAATGGCCCGGTCCACATCCTGCATCGGAATTTGGGCAAAACCCCGGAACCGTTCCGGGTAATCCACCGTCATTTGGTGGACTTCATCATTGCACTCCCGGTGCATCCCGGCAACTTCCTCCCCCGGACGCCCGTAAAAGTAAAACTGCGCCCCGGTCGAGGCCACTTGAACCTCCACCCCCAGCGAATCCATATCCCGAATCCGCTCCTCCGGCGTCCACTCCAACTCCGGCTCCAAATCCAGCGGCCGGACTTCCAACCCGTGCCATTCCCGCCCCTCCTTCATCGCCTTGATAAAGGACTGCGGCGTCACATGAGCGTGAATATCAATACTACGCACCGGAACCTCCTGAACCCGCCGGCTCGAAACCGTTGGGCTGAATGACCCCTTGATTATATGGAATACCAGAGCCAGCCGCTACCCTTGGCCGCCCTTGCAAGGCAAGACGCAGAGCAACGGAGCCTAAAACCTCCGCCGCTCTGCGTCCCGGCCGGAACCGGGTCGGGTTCCGGCCGCCGGTCTGCCGCCGCGCCTACCGACCCCGCTGCCGGGGGTCGAACAAGTCCCGCAGGGCATCCCCAAAGAAAGCAAACCCCATCACCGTGATGGTCAGGAAAACCCCCGGGAACCCGATAATCCACGGCGCCCGCGGCGCGTACTGCGCCGCCTGCCCGGTCAGCATCCGCCCCCAGGACGGCGTCGGCTCCGAAATCCCCAACCCCAAGTAGCTCAACCCCGCCTCCGTCAAAATCGCCGTCCCGAACATCGACGACATAATAATCAGAAAGGGCGCTACCGTGTTGGGCATCACATGACGCAGCATCGTCCGCAGGTCCGACGCCCCAATCGAACGCGCCGCCAGGGTATAGTCCATTTCCCGAATGGCAATGGTCGAGGAGCGGATAACCCGCACCCCCCGCGGCAGAATCGTCGCCGCAATCGCCATAATCACATTCGGCAGCGTATTGCCGAACACCGCCACGATAAACAGCGCCAGAATCAAATCCGGGAAGGACATCCACACATCCACCCCCCGCTGCACTATGGCGTCCACTTTCCCCATCAGGAACCCGGAAATCAACCCGATGATAGCCCCAATCCCGGTGCCGACAATCACCGACAAAAAGCCTACCAGCATCGAGATGCGCGCCCCGTGCACGATCCGGGAAAAGATGTCCCGCCCGAAGTTGTCCGTCCCGAACAGAAACTCAAAGCTCGGCGCCGCCAGCACCGCCTCGTAGTTCTGCTCCTGGTAAGTATAGGGCGCGATCAGGTCGGCAAACACCGCCAGCAGCATCATCACCACCACAATGCACAGCCCTACCGTCCCCAGCAGCTTGTGCCGGAAATAGTAAAGCGCGTACTTGAAAAACCCCGGACGCCGCGGCGGCTCCGCCGTCATCAAACTCTCGCGGATGGCGTCCGAACCGGTCGTCTCTCTTGGCGTTACCATTTAATTTCCCCTTGGCAAAAATGCCCGCCGCCCCCGGCGGCGATGCTCCGCCCCTCTCGAACTTCTTACCGTACGGGGCGGAGCGTCAGCCCTCCGGTCTAGGTATAGCGGATGCGCGGGTCCAGCCACGCGTACATAATGTCCACCACCAGGTTTGCCAGCAGCACCACCAGCGCAATGAACATCACGACTGCTTGCACCACCGGGTAGTCCCGGTTCCCCACCCCCTGGATAAAGAGTGTGCCGATGCCGTGCAGGTTAAACACCTGCTCGATAATGACCTGCCCGCTCATCAGGAACACCACCTCAAACCCGGCCAAAGTGCTTACCGGCAGCAGGGCGTTCCGCAGCACGTGCCGCCCCAATACCCGGGAGCGGTACAAACCCTTGGCCTCGGCGGTGCGGACATAGTCCTCCCGCAGCACTTCCAGTACCGAGGAGCGGGTCATCCGCAGAATCTCCGCCGAACTCCGCAGCCCCACCAGAAAGGCCGGCAGCAGCAGCACCGACAGATTCCGCACCGGGTCATCCCACAGATGCCGGTACTCAACCGGTGGCGCCCAACCCCAGATGGCTACCAGCCCGGCAATCACCATCAACGCCAGCCAGAACCCCGGCATCGCTTGCAGCGTCATACTGGCGGACCGCAGCACATAGTCGAGCCACTTATCCTGCTGCACCGCCGCGATAACCCCGCCAACGGTACCCAAGAATGTCGCCAGCAGCACCGCCAGCAGCCCCAGCTCAAAACTCAGGAAAATCCGCGACGCCATCCGCTCAATGACCGGCTTGCGGTTGTTCCAGGAAATGCCAAAGTCCCCCTGGATAAAGTTACCCAGCCACTTGGCATACTGCACCGGAACCGGGTCATCCAGCCCCAGCTGTTCCCGAATCCGCTCCGCCTGCTCATCCGTAGCGTCGTAGGCTTCCCCGGGCCTCCCCCCCAGCAGTAGCGCATCGGCGGCGTCCCCCGGGATGAATTGCAGCATCCCGAATATCACCACCGACACAAAGAACACCGTCGGAAAGAACAGGAGAAACCGCTTAATCAGATAAGTCCGCATTGGGTACACCCCTCACCGGGCCGTTGACCACGCCCGCCGGAAAGTTAAGACGCCCGGTTCGCCGATTTGGCCCCTAGCTGATTTGGGCTAATTTACCGGTTTGGATAGTTCTACGCCGCCATCCCAAAGCCGGTTTTGCTGATTATATTGGATTTACTACTGCTGTCAAGCCATTTAGCCCAAAACCAGCCCTTTGGAATCCCCCCGCCCCCAATCGGCGGCAGCTCCGGTCGCCCCCATTGGATAACACAAGCCACCCATCCCCAAAGAACGGGTGGCTTGCGTTCAGTTGTTAGCCCTTAACCGGCTCTGCCCTGTAGGTAGGGACTAGGCCCCGCCCGGCACGCCGCTGGTCTGACCCGAGTTCCCCGTGTTGCCCTTGTCCGCCGGGTCAATCCACAGATGCATGAACTTCAGGAAGGAACCATTGGGCGCCGGGAAGTGCGAATACCCGTTGACCTCCGGCCAGAAGGATACCGCTTCCTGCTCCCAATAGACCGGGAAAGAACCGTAAGCCCGCATCGCCGCCAGTTCAATCTGGTCCGACAGCTCCTTGCGCGCATCCGGGTCCAGCTCCACCTGCGCCCGGTCCAGCAGGGCGACGATGCTCTCGTCGCACGGGCCGTTGGGCGTCCAGTGATTGCCCGCCGAATCGCAGCGCAGGAAAGCCGCCACGCCGGCGTTGGGGTCGTCTGCCGTTACGGTGTTGTTGCCCGGCTTGAACGCGCCCCAAGTGCCTTGCGACTCCAACGTCCGATAGGCAATGGTTTCCACCAGGTCAAAGTCCGTCTGGATGCCCAGCAGCCGCAGCTGCTCTTGCAGGAAAGTCGCCCGCGCGCCCACCTGCTCGTCGCCCTCGACGGTGAACAGGTAAGTCTCATCAAAGGGGAAGTTGTTCGCTTCCAGCAGCGCCTTGGCTTCCTCCCGCACCGTGCCCATATCATTGGACACGCACCAGCCGGGGACGGAGCACAGCTGTTCCTGGCTCAGTTCCCACGGGCTGCCCGGAGCGTAACCGAACCCGCCCACCGCGGCGTTGCCGTCTTGCAGCACCTGAATAGCGGCGTTGCGGTCAATCCCCATCACGATCGCCTGCCGCACCTCGACATTGTCAAAGGGCGCAATGCGCGGGTTAATCCACAGCCGGAAGTTGCCCCGCGTGGCCCGAATGACCGTCATAATCTGGTCATGATCTACATACGCGGCATACTGACCCCAGTTCCGAACCCAGTGCCAGTCGGTATTGTGGGCCAACTGTTGGGCTTGCTGCGCGGACTCGTCCAGAATGCCGTTGATGACCAGTTCGTCCACATAGGGCAGCCCACCGAGGTAGTAGTTGGGGTTCTTGTCAAAATACTGGGTGTTCTGCCCAACCGACTGGCCTTCCCGCCACATAAAGGGCCCCAACCCCACCGACACATCCTGGAACATCGCCTCTTCGCCGCCCTCCATGAACCAGGCTTTGTTGAAAATCTGCGCCCGGCGGTTCGCCAAGGGCAGCAGCAGCACCTCTTGGCTGCTCGGGCCGACGAAGTTCATCTGCAAGGTCAGATCGTCAACGCAGCTCAAGCCGTGAATGCCCGCCCCGCTGTCGTCACCGACGTTTGCCAAGCGGCTCTTCATATAACTGGCCGTAATGCCCGCCTCGGTAATCATCGTCTCAAAGGAGAACCGGGCATCCTCGCAGGTAAAGGCGTCGCCGTTGTGCCAGGTAACGCCCTCCCGGAAGTTGAAAGTAATCCCGTCCAGCCCGTCAGACACTTCCCAGCTCTGCGCCAAGTCGGGAATAATCGGCGCGCCGGAATCATACGGATTCTCCATCACCAGCAGCGCGCCGGTGGGCATCCGATAGCGGTCCGTTACGCCGGAACCCGCGCCCCACGCATTGGCGTGTTCCAGGGGATCCTCGTAGTTAATCCGCAAAGTCCCCCCGGACACCACATCCCCGTAAAACTCCTTGACATTGTCCGGAATGGGCAAGCCAACGTCCGACATCGCCATGGTATCGGGCTTGTCCATCATATCGTCCGTCGGCTTGTCCATCGCCTCCGGCATCGCGGTGGGGGCCGGCTGTTCCATCGCCTCGCCGCCGCCCGTCGCCCCGTCGGTCGTCATCCCGCCGTCCATCGACTCCGCCGGAGCCGGGTCGGCCATCGCCGCCGGAGCTTCGGTCGCCGCCGGCGCGGCCGGGGCCGCCGGCTCCGACGCGCTGCCGCACGCCACCGCAGCCAGGGCCAGCAGCGCCACCATCGACGCCAAAGCCCACGCCTTGGGTTTCCTTAACCACTGATAGGTCATCTCTTTTCCTCCCTCGTTAGCTCGGGAATACAGCCTACTCTGTTGGCTGCTGAGGAACCCTCGAATAAGGTACTAATAGTTCTCCGCTAGGCAACCTACCTCCTGAATCATTAAAATCCCGTTGGTTTCTCCCCAACAAGGTTAAACTCCGTGTAAATTTCTTTACCCGGAATCCCGTTAGCAAAGGAATATATACCCGTCAATCCCCGCTGTCAAGATATTTTCCCGATTTCCCCGATTATTCCAGGGTTTTAATTGTCAATGCTGTGGTAGCCCCGGAGTTGCAAAGACCGGGAGCCGCCGGGATAATCAATTTCCTGACGGATCCCGGTTATACAACTGCCGGCAAGGGGGGCTTAGCGGCTGTAGCCGGAGTCTCCGGGCCAGTAGGTGGGCAGGGTGTGGTTCAGCTGCTCGAGGAGGAAGGCGAAGTCTTGGTAGGAAGTGAGCTGGCCCAAGTCGGCGGCCAGGGGTTGCAGTTGGTCGAGCAGGGTTGCCAAGTCGCCGCCGTTGTTGGAGTAGTTCGGGCGGGCGGCGTAGGGCAGGCCGCTGTAGCGGTCGGCGGTCAGGGCGACGATGGCGCCGAATTGCAAAAGCGGGTTGGGGGTGTAGGTCAAGGCCGGCGGCCAGGGGTTGCCGATGGCGGCTTGCTGCTGGAGGGAGCGGCCGCTCTCCGGCTCGACCCAGCGCAGTTCGACCGTCCCCAAGGTGTCCGCTGCGGCCGGGGCGTTGGTCAATTCCAGTTCGTAGAAAACGGTAGTGGCCGCGCCGGAGGGGATTTCGGCGAATTCCTTGCGGTTCTGCTCAAAGAGATGGTCGGCGGTGATGCGGTTTTCGTAGCCGATAATCCGCCAGTTGCGGACAAACTCCGGATGCCAGGTTACTTGGGCGCGGGTCTGGTCCGCAAAGGGGATGGCTAGAGCCAGCCAGTTGTCCCGGCGGAAAACGCTGCGGGCTTGGGCCGGGGTGTCCAGATAGCGATACCAGCCGTTGCCGTGCTGGGCCAACTGCTCCAAGAGGTAGTCGTTGTAGTTGGCAATGCCGACGCCCAGGGTAATCAGCCGCAGCGGGTTGTCGGTCTGGTTGTCGGCGGCGGATTCGAGGATGGCAAAGGGGTTGGTGGCGTCCACATTAGCCACGCCGTCGGACATCAGGATGACATAGTGGTAGGCGTCGGGGCGCTGGCGGCGGATTTCGGCCGCCATTTGGACGCCGCGGTCGAGGCCGGCTTGGACATTGGTGGCGGCGTGGGGCTGCAAGCGGGCAATGGACTGCGGCACGGCCGGGTCGTCGGGGTGGCTATGGGCTACGGTCAGTTCGGGAATAACCGTGTCGGTGAAGTGGACGACGGCGATGCGGTCTTGGGGGCGCAGGCTTCGGCGGATGCTTTCGGCGGCTTCCCGGGCGATGGCGACCCGATTGCCCTCGCCCATCGACCCGGAGGCATCCAATACCAAGGTTACATTCAGGGGCTTGCCGTCATCCCGCAGCTCCGGGGCTTGGAAAGCCAGCCGCGCCAGATGTTTGCCACTATCCAAGGGATGGGGAAAAACATCGGCGGTGATAGCGAATTGGTCGGTCTGCTGGGGGTAGGCATAGCCGTAGTCAAAGGCGTTAATCCATTCCTCGGCGCGCACCGAATCCGGCTCTACGGGATAGCCGGCGCGGGCCCAATTGAGGGCTAGTTGGTAGGAAGTGCGGTCGGTGTCGAGGCTGAAAGTGGATACCGGGTCTTGGCGGGTGTCCACTACGGGGGAGCGTTGGTAGTTCTGGAAAGTGGCCGCGGCGGGCTGGGGGCTACCGGCCGGGCTGGTGGCTTGGGCCGGGGCCGTAGTGCCGCCGCCGGCCGGGGCGGCTTGGGACTGAGGAGCGGCTTGGGCTTGGGGCATTGCGGTGGGGGACGGGGCGGCGGAGCCGGCCGCGCCCATCGCTCCGTCCGGGCTGGCGGCACCGGCCGCGCCGGTTACCCCTTGCGGCTGCGGACCCGACGGGCCGGAGGAGCCGCTGCTGGCGGCGGCGGTCATCGATTCCGTTTGTGCCATCGTTTCCACTTGCGCCTCGTGGATAACTTCGGCCATTTCCGGGGCGGCGGAGTCAGTGGCGGATTCGGAGAGAGCGGCCGAGCCGGGGATGGGGCGGTCGAAACCGTCCGGGGACGCGGTAACCGGGGCGGACAAGGCAGGCGCGGACGTGGACGGCGGCTGGGGGCTGATTTCCGGGTCAGCCGGCGCGCGGCAGGCCGCGGTCAGGAGCAGGGCAAAGAGGGTCAGCAGGGTCAGCAGGGAAAGGCGGTTCAGGGTAGGCATAATCGCTCAAACCTCCGGCAGGATTTAGGGGTTATGCCGGCTATGACGGAAGGGTTGAGGATTTTGTTCCCGGGGGAATGGGGGATTTTTGGGGGGACAGGAAAATGCCTCCGCCCGGAATCAAACCCGGGCGGGGGCTTTTACGGCGATGCCGAGGGAGAAAATCAGGCAGATAGGGACGCTACTTCGCGGTCGGCATAGGTTTCGGAGAGGTCGGCGGCGTGGAGAGCCGCAATAAAAGCGGCGGTCTGCTCAATATAGGGCAGGTCAGCGATTGCCGGCGGCGGGGTTTCTCCGGTGGTCTGCATATCGTCAAGGATGTCGGCCACCAGTTGGCGGATACCGGCAAAGGCGGCTTCCGCAGTGGGTTCCAGCCAGCTCAGCAGGGAAAACTCGTAGCAGAGGCCAACATACTCGTTGTCCTCGGCAGACCAGGTGACCCGGTAAGTATAGTGGTCGGTCATCGCAGTTCCTCCGTCAGCATAAGCGCTTTGATGACTTGGTGGACTTGATACTCCTTAGCCATCCCGCGAAGGCTTTGGATATTGATGTTTGGAACGCCCGGCGGCGTGGGGTAAAACCGATGACCGGTACCCCGCTGCCGGGGGCGGCCAAAATGCCGGTCGCAAATCCGGACTAATTCGGCAAAGCGGATGCCGCGGGGGTTGCGGCGCAGTCTCGCGATGTCCTCCCGTATCCGTTCCATATCCTTGATAGTAGCACAATAACGCCGGGATTGATAGCCTTGGTGGGGGAGTTAGGCGAGTGCAAAAGGTCTTTCTTGGAAAATTAAGCCGGGCCGGAACTTTACCGGCCCGGCTGTTTCTTTGCTGGTATTGACTAGCCGGGCGGTGATGGCGGCTATTCGCTGTGACCTACAGGCTGAATAGCCAGGGGAACCGGCCGCAAATCGTCCGGTGTCTGACCCCAAACCAGCAAAACAACCGGCGTCTTAGTATCGCCGATGATAGCGCCTACCGGGGCTTCGACCTCAAATATCCGCAAAGTCACCAGATAGTGCGTTGCGACTATCTGGTTAGCCTGAGGTCGGAATACGGGATGGTTCGGACCAAAGCGGACGCTGGGGTGGGAGGGACTAATGATAACCGCAATATCCTGGTCGCTGTTCTGCGCTTTGACAGCGAAGGTTGCAATAATGTCGGAATACATGAGTATGTATTCGCCCTTTACAGTCCCCGAAGCCCGCAAGACGCCATTCTCGATGACCGGACACTCCTTCCAGTCAACGACTTCCAGCGACTGGTAAAGGGAGGCGGTATCAGGACACGTAGCGGTCTTGTCGATAGTTGGAGTGGGTATAGGCAGGGTGGGCGTAGCGGTAGGCGCAGGCGTGGCCGTGGGTAGCGGAGTGGCGGTGGGGACAGGGGTAGGGGTAGGCGCAGGAGTGGGGGTAGCGGTGGGAAACGGGGTGGCGGTAGGGGCGGTGGCAGCGCAGGCAATGGCGGTCAGGGAAAGGAGGAGGAGCAGGGCGACCAGGGGAAACAGGGCTTTCATCTAAATCGGAACCCCCTTGCAGCGTTAGGCTAGGCTCTTGCTACGGATACCTAGTCCCGGACGTTGGACTGACAAGGGGGCAAGCAAGCCTGCCCTTCAGTGATAAGTCCAACAAACACAAGGGTATTCCCAAAGACTTGGTATCCGTAGCAGGGATAAAATAGCGGCTGGAACGAGGATTGTCAATGCTGGGAGAACCGGGTTAGGGGATGCGCCGCTTCATACGGCGCATCCCTTCCTTATCGCCGGCTTGCAGGTTCACTAACACCCGGGCTTGGTAAGTCAGGAACGACATCAGGCAGTGCAGGGTAACGTGTTTCAGCCCCCGAACGTGATGGTATTCCAGAGAGCGCGAATCTTTCACTGCTCCGAACAGCCGCTCAACGCTCCACCTTTTGTTATACAGGGACTTCCATTCCGGGCTGTCCCGGCGTATCGCCCCGAAAAGCCGTATATCCTCCATCGGGTCTTGCCAATGCTCAGTGTCGCAGTGGGGGATACCGCCGCGGCGGGACTGCTTGAGGTGGCAGCCTTCCAGCCGGCAACGGTAAAGGTGATGCCCGTCCGCGTTAGTTCCCTCGTATTCCATCGGAACCTTCCCCAAGCAAGTGGGCGTCCCGGCTGGGGTGTAGATGTCATTGTAAAACTCGGCGTTGGCCGGCTTGCGGATATGGATAACGGGGATGATGCCGTGCTGGTCGTGGAGGAAATGGTGGTTCTCTTTGGAGTCGTAGCCCCGGTCAGCGATGGCGGCAAAGGGCTGGAACCAACTATGTTGGGCTTTAGCCTGCTGTATCAACGGGCGCAGTTCCGGGGAATCGTTGCGATTGCCGGCAGTTACTTTCAGCGAAAGAGGCAGGGCATGGTTAGCATCGGCTACCAAATGGACTTTGTAGCCGAAGAACCGTTCTTTGCCGTCCTTATTGGCGGATTGAGCTGAATGGGCCACGCCCCAAGCTGCCTCCGGGTCGCTGGGGTGGCGCGGATTGCTGTAGGCCGGCACCGCCGTAGCATCCACTGCCACTTCCCGCCCGAAGTCAGGCAGCCATTCCTTGACCCGGTCCGACACCCGGGTCAAGCAGGCTGCTACCAAGTCGTTGTGGTCCGCCAGCCGCCGGATAAAGCGGTTAAAGGTAGTTCGGTGCGGCAGCTGGTCGCCGAATCCGCAGACTGCCCGCAATCCGGGGTCGTCCTGCAAACGCCTTATCAGGTCGTTGGTGTCCCGCAGGTTGAGGACGCACCTAGCGATATAGGCGCGCCAGAAGCTTCGCAGCGGGTAGCCGGGGCGCCCGGTGTAGCGGCGGTAATCCTGCAACCGCTCTAGCAGCTCCGCGTCCGCATACTCAATGACGGCGCATACCGCTTGCAGGTCGGGATAGCAGTGGGGAATTTGCGGAAAAGCGCCCTTTCCGCTAGAATAGTCAAAGACCACCGGGAACTCGTCCTTCCTTGTGGTTAAGGGACCGTCGGGGTGTGTCAGACCCCGGCGGTTCCGCCGTTCAGTATGTATCCATTTTACCGCAGTTGCCCGCTCCTCGCTACAGGCAACTGTCAGTATTCAGGGAATTCAGAGGTTTTCCTCCGCAAAGCCAGCTACCGGACGCAAAGGACTATCGTCAGCGTCGTGGCCACCCATATCGCCCGGCTCTTCAGCCAGTGTCCAGATACCTCGCGCCACATTCTTGAAACGCTTATCCAGACTGAGGTAGGAACCCAGCGCAGCCAAGGGCTTCTGGCCGCCGACATAAATGCCGGCTTGGGTCACCTTTTGCAAAATGACTTTCCGGTGCAAGGGCCGCTCCGCCAGCAGAACGTCATAGATGGCACCCGTCAGTTCGGCGGTGTGGGTGTTGGGACGGCTGCCGGGAGCAGGGTCAGCAGTCGTCTGGTCGTTCTCGAATATCCGAAGGGTATGGGTCATAGACTCGATACCCTTGTCAAGATTACGCCGTTTCTCCTCCCAATCCTTTATTTTGGCCGCCAAGTGGCTAATGAACTCTTCGTTGTTCATCGTTTCCCTCCACATTTCTAGCGTTGCGAAGAGGATGATAAATTTTCCTCATCGTTTTGGCTATTGACAGTTGCGGCGTAGCCTATACCTTGGAGAAGGTATGGCGGAGACGACGGGATTCGAACCCGCGAGGGTGCTGCAACACCCTACTTGGTTTGAAGCCAAGCACATTAGACCGCTCTGACACGTCTCCGCACATATAACCCTGTGCAACCAAGGTTGCGCCGCCGCAGGCGGTTAGGGTTCCATAATCCCGGCGTGGTGAAGCCTCCAAACGACGCTACGCCGGGACTAACCCAAATTATAAAACTTGGCGGGTGTAATGTCCAGGCAAAATTCAAGATTGGTGAAATGAAAACAGCCCGGAATTCCGGGCTGTTTTTTGTTGAAGGGGCTACGGAAGGGTTTTGCACTCGCCTAGGGGAGTGAAGGTGTTGGCTGGAATTAGTCGGCGGGGACGGGCGGCGTTTCGGTTTCCCGCAATTCCTGGTAATAGACCGCGTCAACCCCGAAAGGCATTGCGCGGTCAACTTCCCACTTCGGCCAAGGAATCGGCGGCGTTTTAACCGGTATATAACGCAGTTCGGCGGCGCCAGCAGTTGCCGGATTCGCAGCGGGCCGGGGCGGCGTTTCGCCGGTGGTCTGCATATCGTCAAGGATGTCGGCCACGAGGAATATGATGCCGGCAAAGGCGGAGAATTGGTCCGGTTCCAGCCAGCTCAGCAAGGGGAATTCGGCGCACAAGCCGACATATTCCCGATCGTCCGCGGACCAAAAGACGGTATAGTGGTAGGCGCGGCTATCGCTCATTACAAATTCTCCCGGCTTTCACGGTCTAGTCGCTCCAACGCCTTGATGACTTGCTCAACTTGTTCGGGTTTCGCCATACCCCGGCGGTTCTGGATATTTACCCGAGGGTCGCTCGGCCACGGCACTGAATAAATCAGATGGCTACCCCGCTACCGGGGACGGCCAAAATGCCGGTCGCAAATCCGGACTAATTCGGCAAAGCGGATGCCGCGGGGGTTGCGCCGCAGTCTTTCGATATCCTCCCGCATCCGTTCCATATCTTTGATGGTAGCACAATAATGCCGGGATTGATAGGGCGTCGCGTGTTATAATCCCCCAACCCGAATGTCGGCAATTTCTGTTATAATTGGCGGGTGAAGTCGGTTTGTGGAGCGAATCTAGGGCCTGTTCACCCTAAAAATTGGGTATTGGAACATCTACCGGGCTGCTCTGTAGCAACTTACAAAGCGACAGCCAAACACCTATGTCGTTCCGACCAAAGGGAGGAATCTAAAACGCCCGCCCTTAATTCCCCTCAAAATTTTTAGACCCCTCATAACCCAGCTGATTGACTGCAACACCCCAACATTAGCCTGAACCCGCCCTGAAATCGGTTGCCATCATCCCCCCGGTATAGAGAGAAAAAATTGTCCCGCCACCTCAAACGCCCCCTCGTCCTAATTATGCTGGCCGCCGCCGCTACCGGCCTCATCGCCGCCGCGGCCGCCCTCGCCTTCAACACCCCCGCCCGCGCCTTCGGCATCGGCCTCGCCTACTTCTGCGGCATCTTCCTCGGCGGCTGGCTCACTATGGGCGCCGTCAGCCTCTGCGGCCGCCTCCTTATGGCACTATACGAACGCCAGTACCGCATCGTAACCCAGGCCATTTCCGACACCGAAACCGCCTTTACCCGCGTCGACCAACTCCTGACCGCCGGCGGCCGCCGTCGCTCCCCTCGCCAACGCCAACCCCGCAAACCGCCCGCACCAACCCCGCCCCTCCTCACCGCCCTCTCCCGCTTCCTCTGGAAAATCAGCGCCTGGGCTTGGTCCCTCGGCTTCCTCTGGACCAGCAGCGGCGCCATCATCCTGCTCCTCCACCGCATCGGCGGCCTCGACCACTCCCCCATCCTCTACCTCCTCCCCGCCGCTGGCCTCCTCCTCCTGCTCACCGCCGCCGGCACCTACGCCGCCGCCTTTTTCCGCCAATGGCAAATGCTCCGCCGCACCCGCTCCATGCTCCACGAACTCCTCTCCATCGAGCAGGAACTGGCCGCCGACTTGGCCACCACCCGCCGCTGAACCCATAACTCCCAATCCAGTACCCTACCGGTGAATCCTATGCCCGTATCCAACGACCAAATCGCGGAACTCTTCGACAATATGGCATCCCTCCTCGAAATGAAGGGCGATACCGTATTCAAGATTCGCGCCTACCAGCGCGCCGCCCGCACCATCAGCCACCTCTCCTTTTCCCTCGAACAAGCCGCCCAGGAGGGCGTTGACCTCAAAAAAATCCCCGGCATCGGCAAAGCCATCAGCGACAAAACCCGCGAATACTTGGAAACCGGCCGCATCGCCGCCTACGACCAACTCCTCGCCGAACTCCCCGACGGCGTCCTCACCCTCCTCTCCATCCCCGGCATCGGCTCCAAAACCGCTATGCTCATCACCCAAGAACTCGGCGTCAGCACCGTCGAAGGCATCGAAAAAGCCATCCACGACGGCCGCCTCGCCGCCCTCCCCCGTATGGGCCAACGCGCCGCCGACAACATCCTCCGCCACCTCCATACCAGCGGCGTCAAAAACGGCCGCACCCCCATTGGCACGGCATTAGCCATCGCCGAGGAAACCGCCGCCGCCCTCCAAGCCCAATGTCCCCAACTCGCCCAACTCTACCCCGCCGGCAGCCTCCGCCGTTGGGAGGAAACCATAGGCGACATCGACCTCGTCGGCACCGCCCCTGCCGCAACCCAACCCGCCGTTGGCGACGCCCTGACCACTCTGGCCGCCGTCAAAGAAGTGTTGGCTCACGGCCCCAAAAAAACCAGCGTCATCCTCGAACCCGGCATCCAGGTTGACTTGCGCTTGGGCGAAACCGACTCCTTTGGCGCCATGCTCCAGTATTTCTCCGGCAGCCAGCAGCACAACATCCGCCTCCGCGACTACGCCCACCGCCTCGGCTTGTCCCTCAACGAATACGGCATCACTGACCGGCAGACCGGCCAGCTCGAAAAATTCCCCGACGAAACCGCCTTCTACAACCGCTTGGGACTGGCTTACATTCCCCCGGAACTCCGCGCCGGAACGGACGAAATCGAACAAGCCCAAGCCGGCGCTATCCCCCACCTCGTAACCGCCGCCGACCTCAAAGGCGACTTGCACCTCCACAGCGACTGGAGCGATGGCCGCGACCCCATCGACCAAATGATTGCCGCCGCTGCCGCCCAGGGCTACGAATATATGGCAATGACCGACCACTCCTCCGGCCGCGGCATCGCCAACGGCTTGTCCAACGAAAGGTTGGCGGAACAAATCCAGCTCCTCCGGGCCCTGCAAGACCGCTACCCTATAACCCTCCTCTGCGGCTCCGAAGTGGACATCCGCGCTGACGGCACTCTCGATTACCCCGATGAACTATTGGCGCAATTAGATGTAGTCGTCGCCTCCGTCCATTCCGCTATGGGCCAAGACCGCGACACTATGACCCGCCGTATCATCCGCGCTATGGAACACCCCGCCGTAACCATCATAGGCCACGCCTCCACCCGCCTCCTCAGCCGCCGCGGCCCCGTCGATTTTGACCTCGAAGCCCTCTTGCAAACCGCCCGCGCCACCGGCACCGCTATGGAAATCAACTCCGCCCCGGAACGCATGGACTTGAAAGACACCCACGCCCACCGCGCCCGCGAACTCGGCGTCCCCCTCGTCATCAGCACCGACTCCCACCGCCACACCGGCCTAGTCCACCGCCGCTTCGGTATCGCCATCGCCCGCCGCGCCTGGTGCCAACCCGCCCACATCCTCAACACTATGCCCCGACCCCAATTCCTCCACTACCTCCAAACCCCCAAGCCCGGCCGCATCGAACTCTTCGACCAATACCGCAGCCAACAAACCGCCCCCAACTCAACCCCACCGCCGGCAACCCCATGACTCCGCCCGCCACCCCCAACAGCGCCCCGGGCAACGGCAACGGCCCTCCCAACGGCCGCCTTGCCCCCGACCCCGTTGACCGCAACGGCGCGGCTATCCCGCCCTCCAACTTGGCTGCCACCCAACCCGATGCCCTCCTCCACCTCCGGGCTGCCGTACGGAGCGGACTCCCCTGGCATCAAGCCCTCCTCGAAGCCATCGCCCTCTGGGCCCTCCCCCGGGAAACCTACCAAGACCGCACCTACCGCTACCTCATCCACGGCGAAGCTCTCGACTGGCTCACCCTCGCTGAACGCCTCTCCTTGGAAATCTCCGAATTCATCCCCCCGCCGGAACTGGAAACCCTGCTCTTCACCGGCGCCCTCCCCGCAGCTGTCACCCCCGACGAATTCCGCCAACGCCTCGGCGGCCACAAATACCGCGCCTACCTCAACTACTGGTACGGCGTAATCGTCGAGGAAGCCCTCCAGCAAGCCGTCGAGGACGATGTCCGCAAACGCCAGTTAGCCCGTTGCTACCCCGACGGCGAGGACCTGGTCGAGGAAGCCTTCGCCCACCTCTACGGGCAAACCCGCTCCGCCCTCTTGAAAGAATACCGCCAGCAAACCGGCATCGGCCCCCGCGCCCCCCTCTCCCTAGCCGACTGGAAAGAATTCACCTACCACCTGGCCCAACGCCGCTACCAGCTCTGGGACCCGGCAAGAGTAGCCAGCGACACCCGCAAAGGCATCCACCACCTCGAACACCTCGAACAAACCGCCGCCATCCCGCCAGTAGCGGAATTGGCAACGGTATAGGGTCAACCCTGAACTTGTTAGGGGAATTAGGCGTGTTCACGCTAACTATGGGGTATTGCAACGGCTACTGGGTGCTCTGTAGTGCGTTACATAGTAGCAGTCAAGCAACCATATCATTCCGACCAAAGGGAGGAATCTAAAATGCCCGCCTCGAATTCCTCTCAAAATTTCCAGCTTCCTCCCTACCCCTCGGAATGCCCCGGACAATTCACCGCGCTACCCCATCGTTAGCGCGAACCGCCCCACTCCCCCCATACAAATGACACGCCACCCAATGCCCCGGCTCCGCCTCCCCCAACACCGGCGCCGTCCCCGCACACACCTCCATCGCCTCCGGACACCGCGCATAAAACCGACACCCCGCCGGCGGCTCCAACGGACTCGGCACCTCCCCGGTCAGCACAATCTCCTCCCGCGGCGCTCCCGGCCGCGCCGGGAGCGCCGCCGACAGCAGCGCCCGCGTATAAGGATGCAGCGGATTCGTGAACACCGCCCGCGCGCTTGCCCGCTCCGCCAACTGCCCCAAATACATCACCCCCACCGCGTCGCTTAAAAACCGCACCGTCCCCAAATCATGCGCGATCAGCAGATAACTCAGCCCTAGCTCCCGTTGCAGCCCCTTCAGCAAATTGATAATCTGCGCCCGGATCGACGCATCCAACGCCGAAACCGGCTCATCCAAAATCATCAACCGCGGCGCCGCCGCCAACGCCCGCGCAATCGCAATCCGCTGCCGCTGCCCCCCGCTGAACTCATGCGGATAATTCCCCGCGCTCGCCGCGCTCAACCCCACCTGCCCCAACACCTCCGCCACCCGCGCCGCCGCCTGTCCCTTATCCAGATCCCGCGTAACCGCCAACGGATCCCCCACAATCTCCCCTACCCGCATCCGCGGCGACAGCGAACTGAACGGATCCTGAAACACCGCCCCCACCGCTCCCCGATAGGCTTTCAACTCCCCACCGCGCAGCTCTCCCACCGACCGCCCCTCAAACCGGATCTCCCCCCCGGTCAACGGCTCCAACAGCAAAATCAACTTCGCCAAAGTGGACTTCCCGCAGCCCGACTCCCCCACCAACCCGAAAGTCTCCCCCGCCGGCAGCTCAAACGAAACATCATCCACCGCCTTAACCCAGCCCACCGGCCGCCGCAGCAAAACCCCCTTATTCACCGGAAAATACTTCCGCGCCCCCTGCACCGCCAACAGCGGCTCCGGCACTGACGCCGTGTCAACCCTCGAACCCTCAACCCCCGAACCATCCCTTGCCATCATACCGCCGCCTCCCCATACAGCCAGCACGCCGCCGTATGCCCGCCCCCGGTATCCACCACCGGCGGATACTCCTCCCGGCAAATATCCATCGCCCGGTCACAGCGTGGCGCAAACGGACACCCCGCCGGCAAATCATACAACGATGGCGGCTGCCCCGGTATCGTTGTCAGCCACTCCACCTCTACATCCGGATCCGGCAGCGACCCAATCAACGCCTGTGCATACGGATGCTTCGGCGACCGGAACAACTCCTCCGTCGCCGCCAACTCCACAATCTTGCCCGCATACATCACCGCCACCCGATCGCAAACCCGCGCCACAATCCCGAAATCATGCGTAACGAAAATCATCCCGAACCCGTGTTCCTGCTGCAAATCCTTCAACAACCGCAAATACTGCGCCTGAATCGTAACATCCAGCGACGTCGTCGGCTCATCCGCAATCAGCACCCCCGGCTCCGACGCCAGCGCAATCGCCCCCACAATCCGCTGCCGCATCCCCCCGCTCATCTGATGCGGATAATCCCCCGCCCGCGCTTCCGGAGCTGGTATCCTTACCCACCGCAACAGCCGCTGCACCCGCTCCCGCAAACCCTCCCCCGCCAAACCCAAATGATAATGCGCCCCCTCTCCTACCTGCTTCCCCACATTAAACACCGGATTCAGCGAAGTCATCGGATCTTGCAGCACCATCGCCACTTCCCGACCCCGCACCTGCTCCATCTCCCGCCGCGACAACCCCAGCAAATCCCGCCCCCCCAGCCACACCTCCCCGCCCACAATCTGACCCGCCGGCTCCGGCACCAACCGCAGCAGCGACAAACAAGTAATGCTCTTTCCCGACCCCGATTCTCCCACCAACCCCAAAGTCTCCCCCGGCTCCAGCGTAAAACTCACCCCATCCACCGCCTTAACCACCCCCCGCCGCGTATAAAAAAAGGTCCGCAGCTCCCGCACCTCCAACCGCCCGCCCGTACCGGCATCAGTAACGCCCGTCAAAACCGTAGCCGCCGCATCGTCCGTTCCCGTCAAAGCAAACATAACCCCCGTAAAATAGGCGCCAGCCCCGCCCTTGTCAATAGCGGCCGGTTGAAAAACCCCGGGTCTTTTAATTGGGAATTATATACTTTTTTACCCAGCAAACTTGAAATTTGGCTTTTACAGCAAGTCGGACAAAGCCGGTGGGTAGAAAGGTATATAATTCCCTCTCCTTACTGTCTCCCCCTATCCTCCCCAGTATCGGAAACAATTAAAAGACCCTGCCGATTATTCCCTCTTTCCCCCTCTATCTATCCCTCAGGTCAAGCCGACAACCCCCCTTATCATCCCGTCAAATAATTGACCAAGAGCATTATCAGTAATATCATATTCTACCGGAAACCGGCGGGACAAAGATACCCAAACCGACCTTTCCCGGTTTTAACTCCATCAAACCCTGCCATCCAAGGAGACCAATGAACATCACCGGAAACCGGGCCGTTGACGGGCTGCTGGTCTTGGCCCTAGTCGCCGCCTGCCTTATCGCAATACCCCTAGCCGCCAACCTGGGCTTGCTCTGGCTTTACATCGAACCCAACCCTCGCCATCTGCCCCCGGACTTGATTGAGGAGTCCATCGGCTGGGCCATCATCGGCCTCGGCGCCGGCATTATCCCGGTAGTTATCGCCGAAACCGTCGTTTGGCAAACCAGCGAAGGCTTCTGGGAACAATACAAGGGCCTCGTTATCGGCGCCATCCTCGGCATTATTATCGGCAGCATCCTCGGCATCGTCTTTGCCATCACCCAAATGCCCAGCATCGATGGCCAGGCTATGGAAACCCGGCCGCTGGCCGCCCTGGCCGGCGGCACCGCCGGCATCTTGGGCGCCCTGGCCGGCATCCTTGCCGGCGCGGTATTGCGCCGCTACATCTTGTCCCTCTACCGTCTCCCCGACCGCGACCACCGACCCCGAATGTCCCGTCTCGCCCCGCAGAACAGCGGCACCAACACCATCAACGGCGCCGGTCAACCGGCCGCCGGCAGGAGTGGCAATGCAGGAGAACACCCTTAAACAAAAATTGGCCGCCGGCCAAGCCGTCTTTGGCGTAATGCTCACCTTTCCCGCCGCCCCGGTCGTCGAAATGCTCGGCGGCCTCGGCTTCGACTGGATCCTCCTCGACAACGAACACGGCTCTATCACCGTCGACAATTCCGAGGACTTGGTGCGCGCCGCCGAACTCAGCGGCATCGCCCCCATCGTCCGCCCCATCGCCAACAAGCCGGAGTTTATCGCCCCCTTCCTCGACCGCGGCGCATGGGGCGTTCAGGTTCCCCATGTCAACACCGCCGCCGAAGCGGCCGCCGCCGTCGACGCCGTCAAATACTACCCGGACGGACATCGCGGCATTTTCAGCCGCGGCCGCCCCGCCAACTACGGCTTTGCCGGCGCCACCGCCGATTATGTCCAGGACGCCAACCGCAACACCCTGACCTGCCTGATGCTCGAGGAAGTAGAAGCCATCAACAACCTCGATGAACTTGTTGCCGTTGCCGGCGTCGATGTTTTCTTTATCGGCTCCGGTGACCTCTCCCAATCGATGGGCTACCCCGGCCAGCAGACCCACCCCGAAGTCCAAGCGCAAATGGAGCGCGGCGTCAGAATCATCCGCAACGCCGGCCGCTGCGCCGGCGTCAGCTGCCCCGACAACCTCGTCCCCAAGTACCTCGACCTCGGCGTCCAATACTTCCACGGCAATGTCGGCAGCCTGCTCCAAACCGCCAGCGTGGACTACCTCAAAACTATGCGGGACGCCGCGCAAAAAGCCGGCCGCTAACCCCCGGCTGCCAGTGCAAAACCCGCCAAAAGCCCCCAATTTCCCCGTCCCAACTGCTGACACCGGCCAAACGAGGTGATAAGGTAGAATTGGATGAATGGAAAATCCCTTCCTGGATACCCGACCTGCCGCGCCCCCTCATCGTGGTCATCTGGGGGCTACTGCTAATCTGGTTAGCGGTCGGCGCTTACCTTGAAAGCCTGACCAACCCCGGGCAACTCTGGTGGTACTACCTGTGGCAAGGCAGCGTCGGCGGCAACGGCTACAACGCTTGGCTCGCTACCCTGTCCCTCGGCTTCCTCACTACGGAGGTAATCATTATGATTTTCACCCTGCGCAGCAACCAGGCCCGCGTCGAACGGGCCGAAAAGGCCGCCACCGCAGCCGCGACCAAAGCCGCCGAGGAAGCGAAAAAAGCGGCAGTGGCCGCCGCCGTAGCAACGCGGCAACAGGCGTGGGAAGGCTGGAACGAGCGCCGCCTCGCCGCCGAACAGGAGGGCCGCCCCTTCACCGAACCGCCGCCGGGCCATCCCGCCGGGCTGAACGGCAGCGGCAACAGCAAACCCTAGGCCCCAATCCCTACCTATCTTTGCCCCACCCCAAGAGGAGCCTATGCACTACCGCACCCTTGGCCGCACCGGCCTCCAAGTTTCCGAAGTTGGCTTTGGCGGCGCCGGCATCGGCCATGTCTGGGGCGAAACCACCGACGCCCAATGTATCGCCGCCATTCACCAAGCCCTGGATTTGGGCATCAACTTTTTTGACACCTCCCCGATGTACGGCGGCGGCCGCTCCGAGGAAAACCTCGGCCGCGGCTTGGCCGGCCGCCGCGGCGAAGTCTATATCGCCACCAAAGTGCGCTTGCAATCCGAAACTGACCGCGCCAATCCCCAAGCCGCCGTCCGCCGCTCCGTCGCGGAAAGCCTCCGCCGCCTCAACACCGACTACATCGACCTCCTCCAGGTCCACCACCAGGTCGGACTGACCGCCGGCCAATACCTGGCTGCCGTCGGCCCGCCGCCCCGTTACGCCCTGCTCCTGAACCAAGACGACTGCCTCAACTTGGGGCAAGCAATGGCTGACCTGGTAAAAGAGGGCCAAGTCCGCTTTATCGGTATCACCGCTTGGGACGGGCAAAAAGAAGTAGTCCGGGAACTTCTGGAAAGCGGCTGCTTTGACACCGCCCAAATCCTCTACAACCCCCTGAACCAATCCGCCCTTGCAACACCACCGCCCGGCTTTGACGACATAGACCAAGGCCAATCCCTACCCGTCGCCCAAGCCCGGAACATTGGCGTCATCGGTATCCGCGCCCACGCCGCCGGCGCGTTAGCCGACACCCTTGACCGTCCGGTCGCCGCCGCTTCCGAAGTAGCCCGCGACTTCACCCGCGCCCAAACCCTCCAATTCCTCAAACAAAACCCCTACGCCACTATGTCCCAAGTCGCCCTCCGCTACTGCCTCGACCAGCCCGCCATCGCCACCATCGTCCCCGGCTTCAAGTCCCCCGCCGAAGTCGCGGACGCCGCCGCCTGCTCCGATTTGCCCCCGTTGCCCGCCGAACCGGTAGCCCGCCTGAACCACTTATACGCCCGCCAATTCACCGCCTGACCCCTTCGCCCGCCCGCCGGCAATGTTGCCCAACCCCGGCTTATGTTAAACTCCCCCCAGCAATCCAACATCCCCAAGTATAAGGAGAGAAAACTTATGGGCGTATATCGAATGTTCACCGGCGACGACGGCGAAACCCACATCGCGGAACTGTCGACCGACGACCTGAAAGAGATTAAGCTCGAAGGCGCGCAAATGAACTTCAGCGTCTCCCAGCGCGAACCCGGCCACTTCTCCGACTACCATCCCGCTCCCCGCCGCCGCTGGCAGGTCGGCATCGTCGGCCGCACCATCATCGGCCTCAGCGACGGCACCTCCCACGAATTCGGCCCCGGCGATGTCCGCCTCATCGAGGACACCACCGGCCGCGGCCACACCACCACCTACCCCGACGGCTTCAACATCACCCTGCAAGTAACCCCCGCCGAGGACCTCCGCCGCTAGCTGGCAGCGCACCCTCGGTTCTGTTGCATTTTGCTGGGGGGAAATACCCTCTCGCGCCGGAATGACGGGTATTTCATCCATCCCCCCAGCAAAATGGAACAGAACCGGTTCGCGGGGTGTTGTGCCATCAGTGCAATATCGGCCTTGCCACCATCGACCGGGTAGGTTGGGCGGCGGTAGTGGCCTATATGGAAAAGGAGGCGTAGAGATGGCGTGGTTAATGCGGATGACCCTAACCCTCGCGGACAAGGATGGCGGGGAGGGCAAATATACCCACGATTACCCCAGCCATTCGGTTTGCAAGGAGGTGGTGCAGTTGACGGCCCAAGCCCAGCGTATCCTGTTTAACCTTACCTCCGCCGAGGGATGGTCGGTAACCGTTACCGCCCCGGACGGGTCGGCGTATCGGTATGCGGCCGGGGCGGTTTGCGGGGTCTGTCAAGATTCCGAGTGTAAGCCAGATACCGGATTCAGCGCGGAGAGGCGGGAGGCGTAGGGTATTTCCTCCCAGCAAAATGCAACAGAACCGCACCTCCTCCAAAAAGGCGGGCCGTACCAAGCCCGCCTCATCTCCCCAAACTCAAAAGTTTTGAGGGGGTGCGGGGGAACTTTTACAAAAGTTCCCCCGCCGTAACCTATCCTCCGGCAACCGTCATTCCCACGAAAGTGGGAATCCAGAACCCCCAATTCCCAAAATACATCCGAAAATCCGTATCAAACTACCTTGACAACTATCATTCCATCCCCCATACTTATTACTGCGAGGTCAGACCTAGCCCCGGGACGCCGGGTCTCAAAACGATACGCTAGCTTACCGTGAAATACAGCTCACAGCGCGCTGTGGACGCCCTCGGCCACCGGCCGTCAAGCGTCCCGCTCCTACCCCCGGGGAACCGGCCCAGGAATCCGTAATTCCCCAACCGGAGCCGCGGAAAACGGCAAATTCCAACCGCCGCCAAACCGCCGCCCCTTCCCTACAGGAGCTGGAGTTACAGGTTGACTGGAGGTCGGTCAACCAACGGTAGCTGGACTGGGCCAAAACGCCGGAATGGCAACCATACCAACCGGCGCCAGTAACCAATTCAAGGTCCGTTGCCGCTAGGCAACCTGGTCGGGAAACGTCTCGCCGGATGTACGCCGATGTTCCCATTGACGCAGGCAACCCAATGACCAGACTAGCCAACCGCCTCCCGCCCGGGCGGAACCTCCGGCCAGGGGTTCCGCCCCCCAGCGAACTACTACCTCATAGCAATAGTAAAACCCCAACCGCCGGGGCGGCCAAAATGCCGCCGCCCCGGCAATACCCCGTACTTGCCCCATCCATTCCTGCCTGAATCCCCGCTTAACCCGTCCCCCAATCCCCAATTCTTAATTCCTAATTCTCAATTCCCCCAAATTCCCGTCTTGACACCACAGCCGCCGCCTTGTTACGGTAAAATTACAAGCCGGCCGCTCCTGCCGCCGCATCACCCTTCCCGTACATCCCGAAACGGCCGCCGGACAGCCCATCCCAACAAAGCCCCCATCCCGGCAAAGTCGAGGTGCGCCCCCTATGCTTAACTGGAACCGCCCCATCGCCAGCCTTATATCCCGCCGCCCCGCCGGCCGTCTCCTGCTGACCGCCGCCCTGGCCTTGACCCTGGCTCTAGCCTTGGCCGCCTGCTCCTCTGGCGAAACTTCCTACCGCATCGGCGCCGTCCACCCCTTGACCGGCGACGCCGCCAGCTACGGAGACCCGGTCGAACGCGTCATCGCCCGCGCCGTCCAGGACATCAATCAACAGTGGGCTGCCGACAACCGCCACCTCGAGCTGATAATGGCCGACGGCAAATGCACCCAAGCCGATGCCTTGGCCGCCGCCCAACGCCTGGTCGAAGACAGCAATGTCAAAATCATCTACGGCGGCACCTGCTCCGACGAAACTTTGGGGATGGCCCCCTATACCGAAGCCAACGAAGTGCTGCTCCTCTCCCCCCTGTCCGAATCCAGCGAAATCTCCACCGTCGGCGATTATGTTTTCCGCAACATTCCCGCCAACTCCGCCCATGTCCAGGTTATGGCTCCCCTGCTGCTGGAACAGGGTTTCCGCCGCTTTGCCCTGTTCACCAATGACACCGCCTTTGCCCAGGATTTGCGGACTTGGTATCAAAACCTGCTGACCAGCGGCGGCGGCGAAATTGTCGCCGATGAAGTAGTACCCTCCGGTCAGGGCGACTATACCGCCCCAGCCGGCCGCATTGCCGCCGCCAACCCCGACCTGGTCATCGTCCTGCCCCAAACCATCCCGGACATTGACTACCTGCTGACCCCGCTGCGGGACGCCGGCTATGCCGGCCCCGGCGCCACCAGTCTCGTCGCCGTCCAGGATGCCATCGACCAGTACGGCGAACTCCTCGAGGATTTCTACCTGCCGGCTTTGACCTTCAAGAGTGAAGGGCAGCCCGACTTCGCCGCCCTGCAGGACGATACCGACTGCAACCTCGACTACTACTGCGCCACCGCCTACGACGGCGTCCTCTTGATTGCCGAAATGCTCCTCGAATGCGGCGACCAAAACACCACTTGTATGCAGGAGTTCCTGTACGGCACCCAGAATTGGGACGGCAAGTATTACGGCAGCATCAGCTTCGACGAAAACGGCGACATCGCCGGCGCCTTCCGGATTAGCCAAATCCAGAACGGCCAGCCCGTCCCCGTACCCTAATTCCTACCCAACCCCCTTTCCATCCCGCCAGCCAATACAAAGCGTCCCCGGCAATGCCGGGGACGCTCCCAACCAAGGCTATCGCATATAGAAATCGTCTTCGACGCTGCCGCCGAGTTTGCCGCCGCGCCCGCCGGTTAGCCGGACGGATTAAGCGGCCTATTACGGTTTAGGGGGCCGGTCTGATGACCGGCCCCCTATAGGTAACTCCCTAGACACCCCTAACCCTTTCTTTCCCCTATCGCCGCCAGCAGCAACTCCGCCGCCGCATCCGCCGCCAGTCCGGTCAAGTCCAGGCAGGGGGTAGCCGGCAATTGGGCGTCCGTATCGCAGGGGCGTACCTTTACCGGAATCAGGATGCCCTTGGTGGCCTCCGGGTCTTGAGCGTAGGCCGCCGCCCATTCCGGGCGTTGCAAGTTTTCCGACAGAAACTCCGGGGAGAGCAGGGCAATGGTGGCTTCGGCAATGGCGCTGACCGCAAACATCTCCAATACTAGGTTAGAATTAGCCCAGTAATCCCAGGATTGCAGTTCCACCGGATAGCCGGCGTCGGTAAGTTGGGCGGCAATCCAGTCCGCCCAATCCCGGTCGGCGGCGTGGTAGGCAATAAAAAAGTCCATCGAGTTGCACCAATGCCCAATTTGCCGGCAAGCATAACGCAAACTTGACTAACCGGGCAAGGATATAGACAATAGGGGCAGTTGCCAATCCCAAAAGGGAAACCGCCAAATCAGACAGCAAGCAGGGGAGCGTTATGCCTAACTTTGTGCGATGCTACACCGGAGCGGACGGGCAGTCTCATCTGGAGGACTTGAACCCGCCCTTTGCGTCCTTTATTGACACCGAAGGGGCTTACGGCGAGGGTACGCCGCTGGAAGCGGCCAACGGCATTACCATCCGCATTGCCCAGCCGGGCTATCTGCTGGAGTGGCACTGCGCGCCCCGCCGGCAATACACCATCACCCTGTCCGGCGAAGCCGAGGTGGAAGTGGGCGATGGCAGCAAGCGGCGGGTCGGACCGGGAGATGTGCTGCTGGCCGAGGATTTGACCGGGCAAGGGCATATTACCCGGGTGGTCAGCGCCGAACCCCGCTACTACATCGTGGTAGCCTTGGGGGATTAGACTGCCGGCACCGCCCGGGCCGCTACGCCATCCCTTAACCGGGGTATCAGTTCCCGCCCGTATTCCGCCGCATCCGCCAAAGGGTCGAATCCGCGGATGATGAAAGTGGTACAGCCCAGGTCGTAGTAAGCCAGCAGGGAATCGGCTACTTGCGCCGGAGTACCCACCAAGCAGGTGGTCGAGCCGGCGGCCCCGCTGGCCGCGGCCACCGGCAGCCACAGCCGTTCATCGTGAACATCCCCTTGGGCGGCGAAGTTCAGTAAGCGGTGGGAGCCGACCGACTGCGGCCGGGCCGATTGGCCGGGAGCGATTTGCCCGGCCGTAGCCGCCTTGACCCGGTTCAGGATTGCCGCCGCCCGCTGCCATGCCTCGTCCTCAGTAGCCGCCAGGATGGGGCGTACCGATAGGCTGAAAGCAATATCCCGGCCATAAGCGGCCGCCCGGCTTTTGATGTCGGCAATGCGCTTCTGAATAGCCGACCGTGGTTCACCCCACAAGGCAAAAACATCGGCGCGGCGGCTGCCCACATCCAAAGCAATGTCCGACGCCCCGCCGAAAAACAGCGGCAAATGCGGCCGTTGACAGCACCGTACTTGACTGGCGGCACCCTTGAGCCGGTAAAACTCTCCGTCATAGTCAAAGGATTCCGGGCAAGTCCAGACCCGGCGCAGAATGTCCATATATTCGTCGGTACGGCGGTAGCGGGCATCGTGGGGCAGAAAGTCCCCATCCCGTTCCTGTTCCGCGTCGCTGCCGCCGGAAATGATGTGCAGGGCAATGCGGCCGCCGGTCAGCTGGTCTAAAGTGGCGGCTTTGCGAGCCGCCAGCGTCGGCGCGACAAAGCCGGGGCGGTGCGCGATAAGAAAGCCCAAGCGTTCCGTATAGGCGGCGGCGTAGCCGGCTACCTCAAAGCCGTCCGGCGTACTCGAGGAGTAGCCGGTCAGCACCAAATCAAATCCGGCGGCCTCGTGGACTTGGGCAAATTCCCGGATATAGCCGCCATCAACGCCGGCGGGAACGGCCGCCCCGGGATTGATGCCGCCGCCAAAGACGCTAAGGGTAGCCCCGGCGGTAGCCGGGTTTTCCCGGGCTACGCCAATCATTCCGACAATGCGGAGGGAGCCGGGGGCATCAGGGGCAATCATCGGGCCAGTATAGCACACCGCCCCGGTGGTATAATCCTCGGCAGCTCTGTGAATTTCACCCGGGGACAGGGAGGATTACCAATGGCGGGGGCCGCTTTTGTTTATGGGGATGCCCTTTCCCGGCACATTCTGCGGGCGGACCATCCGATGCGGCCGGCCCGGCTGCGCTATACCTACGAACTGCTGGCGGCTTATGGGGCTTTTGACGGGGAAAGTTCCCGGCTGGTGTCTCCCCGGTCGGCTACCGAGGAGGAATTGGAGTGGGTGCATACGCCGGAATATATTGCGGCGGTGCGCAGCCTCAGCTCCGGCTTGGACCTGGCCCGGCCGGAGCGGTTCGGGTTCAGCAGTAGGGGGGATAACCCGGTCTATCCCGGGATGTATGATGCCGCTTGTCTCAGCTCCGGGGCTACGCTAATGGCGGCCGAACTGGTGGCCGGCGGACAGGTGGATGCCGCCTTTTCCATTGCCGGCGGACTGCATCACGCCGCGCCGGGCTACGCTTCCGGGTTCTGCGTTTTCAACGACCCGGCCCTGGCAATCCGCTACCTGCTGGCCCGGGGTTTGCGGGTGGCTTATGTGGATGTGGACGCCCATCACGGCGACGGAGTGCAGAATGTCTTTTACGCTGATGACCGGGTTTTGACCATATCTATTCACGAATCGGGGCAGTATCTGTTTCCGGGGACGGGGTTTGTCCAGGAAAGCGGCACGGGAGACGGCGCCGGGTTTTCGGTGAACATTCCCTTATATCCCTATACCGAGGATGAACTGTATTTATGGGCTTTCTGGGAGACGGCGCTGCCGCTAATCCGCGCCTTTGCCCCGGATGTGCTGGTAACGCAGCTGGGCATTGACAGCTACCACAGCGACCCGCTGACTCACTTGCAGTTGACTGCCCGGGGCTATGCGGCGGTAATTCAGGAGTTTGCAAAATTGGGATTACCTTGGCTGGCTTTGGGCGGCGGCGGTTATGACCTGGACGCGGTAGCCCGCTGCTGGACTTTGGCTTACGGCATAATGTTGGGCGTGGACTGGCCGGACGCCATCCCGGCCGCTTGGGCCGACCGGCATAACCGGCGACAGCTGCGGGATGATGTGGCCTTGGCAGTTCCGTCTGAGGTAAGGCAAGAGGCGCGGCGGTATGCCGAGGAGAGCGTGGCAGAGTTGAAAGCGGCGGTCTTTGCCCGGCACGGGTTGGAGTAGTATGGCGGTTGCGGCGGGCGGTGGTGTCGAGAGCGGGCTGACAAATGCGGCGGGGTGTGGTAAGATAGGGTTATGGGGAGCGAGCTATTCCGTTGGACCTTGTGGCTGCTGAAGCTGTCCGGTTATTTGGCCGGCGCTTCGGTCTTTATGGCGATGGAAGTGGTTCTATTTTTCGTTCTCCAAGAAGCGTGGAAAGATTGGCAAGCTCAGCAGCGTGGACTAGCGGAGGTGGTGGGGTTCACTGCGGCTATTGCCTTGATTCACATACCGGTTCTTGCCGGTGTGTTGTGGTTCACCAAGAGAGCGCAAAGCCTGTGGGATGCTTCGACCAAGCGGCAAGGAGGTTAATATGTTTCGGCCTGTGGTTAGCAAGATTGCCGTAGCGGGAGTGGTTGCGGTTGGGATTTATCTGTCCCTGGTGCTGGCGGATGTTACTTGCCCGGCCGGTTTGACTTCCTGTCAACTTTTCGAACCGTTTTCCCCTTGGTAGAGGATTAGCCGGCGGCCGGGGCTTTGCGCCGGGCATAGCATAGTAGAGGGGCCAACCTGCTGCGGGTTGGCCCCTTTTGCCGGGTACCGTTGCGCGTGGGCGGGACGCCCAGTTAGTTGACCTGGTGTTCCTGCTGACCGAGGAGGGTTTTGGCGGCGTCCCCGATGTTGGCTTCCATGCAGTCGCGCAGGGTGGCGTAGATGGACTTTTTGATGGCGGTCATCAGCCAAGCCTCGTAGTCGGGGTCGGTCTGGTAACCGTTTTTGAGGGCCACCAGTCGCTGCAACAGGCTCAGGTAGTGGTACTGCAAGGGCGTCAGGGACTGCTCAATACCCTCCACGACGTAGTTCCCGTTTCCCAAGACTCCCGGGTCTGCGCTGTCCGATGCGTTCATAATTCCCTCTCCGGTTAGACCTGATGTCGAGTTGAAACTCGGCGCCGTCTAAAGACTACAAATTATTATAGCACATTAGACGGCGGGCTGTAACGGTTTTTTTAGCCCAATTTCCGCCGGGGCCGGTTAGACTTCCCGGAACTCGCCTTCCACGGTGTCGGGGTCGGCGTCCGGAGCCGCGCCGGTAGTGGGGTCGCCGCCCGCCGCCGGACCGCCGCCCGGCTGCCCGTACACCGCTTGCCCCAACCGCTGCGTCGCGTCGTTCAGGGCGGCTATGGCGGTCTGCATTTCGGCCACATTGTTGGCGGCGACGGCGGCTTTCAGGGCGGCGATTTTGCCCTCGACTTCCGCTTTCAGGTCGTCCGGCACCTTGTCGGCGTGTTCCTGGAGCAACTTTTCAGTGGAATAGACCAGGGTATCCGCTTGGTTGCGGGTTTCCACTTCGGCGCGCCGCCGCTGATCCTCGGCTTCGTGGGATTGGGCTTCGTCCACCATCCGGCTGATTTCCTCTTTGGAAAGGCCGGAACTGGACTGGATGACGATGCGCTGTTCCTTGCCGGTGGCTTTGTCCTGGGCGGAAACGCTGAGGATGCCGTTGGCGTCAAGGTCAAAGGTAACATCGACCTGGGGTACGCCGCGGGGAGCGGGCAGGATACCGTCGAGTTGGAAGCGGCCGATGGTCTTGTTGTCGGCGGCCATGGGACGCTCCCCTTGCAGGACATGGATGTCCACGCTGGTTTGCCCATCGGCGGCGGTGGTAAAGGTTTCGGTCTTTTTAGTGGGAATGGTGGTGTTGCGGGCGATGAGGGTAGTCATCACGCTGCCCAAAGTTTCCAAGCCCAAAGTGAGCGGCGTAACATCCAGCAGCACGATGCCGCCGACATCCCCGGTCTGGACGCCGGCTTGGATGGCGGCGCCGCGGGCGACCACTTCATCCGGGTTGACCGAGCGGCTGGGTTCTTTGCCAAAGATGGCTTTGACCTTTTCCTGCACGGCCGGCATCCGGGTCATCCCGCCGACGAGGATGACTTCGTTGATT
Source organism: Dehalococcoidia bacterium (assembly GCA_965243185.1). GTDB lineage: Bacteria > Chloroflexota > Dehalococcoidia > Lucifugimonadales > UBA3495 > CBDBCU01. The sequence continues at coordinate 792,810 of OZ251531.1, forward strand.
TCGGCGGAATTGGCAACGCCGGCGTCGGTCAGGGCTTGACGGCAGGGGCCTTCTACTTGGTCAACCAAGCCGCTGACCAACTGCTCGAGGCGGGCCCGGCCCAACGGCTTGACCAGATGCTGAGGGCCGTTGGCGTCGGCGGTAATAAAGGGCAAGTTGATTTCCGTTTCCAGGGTGCTGGAAAGTTCAATTTTAGCCCGTTCCGCCGCATCGCGGAGCCGCTGCAAAGCCATCCGGTCATTGCCCAGGTCAATGCCGGTTTCCTGCCGGAATTCGCCAATCAGCCAGTCGAGGATTTTCTGGTCGAAGTCGTCGCCGCCGAGGTAGGTATCGCCGTTGGTGGACTTGACCTCAAAGACGCCCTCGCCCAACTGAAGGATGGTGATGTCGAAGGTGCCGCCGCCGAGGTCAAAAACGGCGATGGTAGATTCCTCCTGCTTTTTGTCCAAGCCGTAGTCAAGGGCGGCGGCGGTGGGTTCGTTGACAATCCGCAGCACATCGAGGCCGGCGACGGTGCCGGCGTCTTTGGTGGCTTGCCGTTGGGCGTCATTGAAATAAGCCGGCACGGTGATGACGGCCTGGCTGATTTTTTCGCCCAACTTGGCCTCGGCGTCCTGGCGGATTTTCTGGAGGACGAAAGAGGAGATTTGCGGCGGGGCGTAGGGCTTGCCGGCCATTTCGACATGGGCATCGCCGTTGGCCGCCTGAACTACCTTGTAAGGCAGCTTGCCCAGGGCGCTTTGGACTTCGGCGTCGGTGAACTTGCGGCCCATCAGCCGCTTGACGGAAAAGATGGTGTTTTCCGGGTTGGTTACGGACTGGCGTTTGGCGACCTGGCCCACATACCGCTCATCGCTGCGGGCGTTGACGGCGACTACCGAGGGGGTAATGCGGGCCCCTTCGGCGTTTTCCACCACCAGCGGCTCGCCGGCGTCAATAACGGCGGCGACGGAGTTGGTTGTACCCAGGTCGATACCGAGGACTTTAGGCATTTTCGGTTACTCCTTGATTTGGTTTCGCAAGTTTTCAATCAGGGTTGGGGACGGTGTTACCCAGAGCGGCGGCAGGACGCCTTTGCGCCGGGTTAAGGTATGCCCCCCGGATACGGTTAGCGGGCGACTACTACTTGGGCGGCCTGGATGACCCGGTCGCGGAGGCGGTAGCCGTTGCGGACGGCTGCGACCACATAGCCGGAGGGCTGGTCGGTCGAGTCCACGACGCCGACAGCTTCGTGCTGCAAGGGGTCGAACAGCGCGCCTACCGTCTCGATTTTGGAGAGACCTTCGGCTTCGAGGATGCCGGAGACCTTGCGGTGAATCAGCTTGACGCCGGCGATAAGGGATTGGGCCGGGGCGTCAGCGGCGTCGCTTTGCCCATCGCTGTGGCTGATGGCAAGTTCCAGTTCGTCGATGACCGGCAACAGGTTGATAATCAGCCGGCGGTTGGCATCCAGGCGGATGCTGGCGTATTCCTCGGCGACGCGTTTCCGCAGGTTTTCGAGGTCGGCTTGGGCGCGGTTCGCCATTTCCCGGGTTTCGGCAATTTCCCGGCGGGATTGGGCTACGGCGGTCGCCAGAATGGAAAGCTGCTCCTCCGGGGGCAAGTCCGCCAGGTAGTCCGGGTCGGAGTCCATATAGTAGTCAAAGGGTTCGGTTTCCGCCGGAGCCGGTTCCGGATTGGGCAAGTTGCCGGTGGGTTCGCCGTCAGTCATAAGTAGTTCCGCCTTTCAGTGGGATGGGGGTAATTCCGCGCCGTTGCGGGATGTAGGTTAGCCTGGTCAGTCCGGCGGCTAATCCTCCGGGGGTTGGGGCAGGTTCAGGTTGCGGAAAAGTTGAGCCATCGCCGGGGGGATGACATTCTCCATTGCCGTGCCTTGGGCGGCGGACTGGAGATAGCCCTGAAAGCCCTGGAGATTGGCGACGAGGTTGAGGGCGAATTCCACGCCCGCCAGGTTGAGGCCGAGGTTTTCCATCAGGTGGCGGATGAGAAAGACTTTGCGGATGTCCTCCCGGGAGTAGAGGCGCAACATTCCGACGGTGCGGCCGGGGTTGATGAGGCCGAGGCGTTCGTACTTGCGGAGGGTTTGGGGGTGCATATCGAGGATGCGGGCGGCGACGCTGATGATATAGACGCCCTGCATTTCGGTATCCGGGCCGGGGGCGCTGCCGTTGGCGGCGGCGGCGTTGTCGGTATCGGCAGGGTTGTCGGTATTGGCGGTAGGGGTATCCGCCGGAGCCAGGTCGGCGGCGGCCGGCGGGGGCGGCGGTATATGAAAGTCGGAAGGATCCGCGGGCGCGGCGGCTGTTGTGACGACCCGGAAAGGAAATCGTTGGTACATTGGGCTACCCCCGATATATGCAGGCTAATAACCAGTTGCAAAATATATAATAATGCTTGACATTCCTTGTGTCAAGGTATATTCTATTTCAGTATTAAAGGAAAGAGCGGAAAGGCTGCAATCGCCGAGCCTGATTAAGGAGGTGAAGGGCGATGATAAAGTTCAAGGGCTGCCCCAAGTGCCGCGGTGACCTGTACCTGGCGACGGACATTTACGGCCGCTATTTCAACTGCTTGCAGTGCGGTTTTACCCGCGATTTGCCGGCGGTGGAGAGCAAGGCCGGGGCGTCGCGCCCGGTCCCGGCGGAGCCGGCCCTGACCGGTCTGGAGCGTCAGGCCGCTTAACTCCCCAGCCGGCAATGCCGGCCCGGGCAACTGCACCGCAAAGAACCGCCCCGGTCAGTTTTGGCCGGGGCGGTTTGCTGGTGCGGCGTTGGGGGTTAGCGGTTAGCGGCGGCGGACGCGGACTTTCTTTTCGCAGACGGCGTTGTAGAGGCGGAACTGTCGGGCGCTTATCCGCCACCCGCCTACATCCCGGATGTCGTATTCCCAATGTCCAAAGCCCCGTTCGACGGTGTTATTGGGCGGCCCCGGGTCGACGATGTCGGCGCTGGTTATGGCGGCGCGGAGGCGGGGGTAGCCCCGGGCGATGCACTCCGCTGCGGCCAAGGGCTGGGCCAAGGCCACCCAATCGTAAGAATGAATGCAGGCAGCATTGGCCGGGCCAGTCCAGGACCCGCCGACACTGGCGTGGATACACCAGTTGTTCCGGGCGTTTTCGATGAGCGTAGTGGAAGCGTTATCAGCGCCACGGAGCTGTCCCTCAGTCGGGTGAGTGGCTGAATTGGCGCTGGCGGCGATGTAGTTAGGATGGGAAACCCGCTCGGTCAGGCGCAGGCGTTTGATGACGGTTTTCTTGCCGCGCCGGGGTTCCTCGGGGAACTCAAAGATGCGGTCGCGGCTGATGCCGGTTACGCCGGATTCGCCATCGGTCAGGTAGCCCTCTTGGGCAGCGAGGAAGCCGCGGAAGTTGCCTTGTTCGCCAAAATAGACGGTGTCGTCCCGCTCGTTGCGGTCGCGGCCGGCAAGCCAAGTTTCGGACTTGGTCCAGGTGTCGGACTGGTCGATGGCGCAGTAGATGGCCTTCCCCCGGTTGGCGGCGAGGGATTCGAGGATCATCGAGACGCGGGCGTCCTCAGCGTCGGCCACGGCCGGAGTCTCTTGCCAGTCGGAGCAATCCCAAGGGATGGTGCGGGGGGCGGCTTGCGCGTCAGGGGTAGGACTGGCGGTGACGAGCAGTCCGAAGGTCATGACGGACAGGATTAGGATGGCAATAGGCAGTCTGAACACAGGAATACCTCCGCGGCGGCGGGTGTTTTTAATACCGGGGATAAGCCGGTAATAAGAATAGGAAAGGCCGCCCAACCCCTTGACAGGTTGGGCGGCCTTTCCTGGCGATTTTGGGAAATTGGGGGGCGGGGTTGGCTGCCGGGGGGTGGGGGCTCGAGAATTAAAAATTTTTGGTCCCGGGAGAGGGGCGAAAAAATTTGGCGAGGGAACTGTCACATAAAGTTCCCCCGCCGCGCGGGAAAAAGTTTTTGGGGTCGTGGGGATGGAAGGAGAAATCGGGGCGGGGGGATATAACGAGGTGCGGTCGAACCGGGAACTAACCGCGATGGAACCGGAAACGAACTGCGATGGAACCGGAAACTAGCTGCGATGGAACCGGAAACGAGGCGCGATGGAACCGATAACTAACTGCGATGGAACCGGAAACGAACTGCGGTTAAGGCTTTTGGGGCGTTAATGGGGATGCAGATGGGGACGGCTTTGGCGGCGGGTGTTGGGGTGGATATGGAGGGATGGCGGCGCTGCCGGGGGCGATTAGAACGCAGGCTCGCTGTAGCGGCGGTTCGTTGGATTGTCCTCCGGCCGCCGTCTTGGGGTTAGTCCGGGTGGTTCTCCACGTAAGCAATGGTTTGCCGGACTAAGGCTTCGTTGTGGATGGGTATGCCGGTGGCTTGCTTATGCTGCTCAGCCAGTTGCAGCAGGTAGCGGAGCTCGGCCAAGGTAGCCATACGCCGGGGATCCGGCAGGAAGTTTGTTATGGCTTGCTCCGGCTCCTGGTCGGGAGCTAACCCGTATACCGGCATACCGCGGCCGAAGGGGTCGAGGCGGAAGGGCCAATCGGGCTGCCGGTCGGTGTGGGTGATGATGCCGGCGGCTTCGTGCGGCCCGTTTTCGGTAATTTCGCCGCAGCCGGCGGCGTAGGCTTGGCCGTCCCAATTCCAGATGACGAAGGGGGATCCCGGCGGCAGGTTCCGGTGGTCCTCCGGGCGGGTGTAATGGAAGGTTATGGCGTTGTCCTGGTGTCCAGTGATGATGCCGATGGGCATAGGAATGGGAGTGATGCGGTTTTCCCGTTCTTGAGGAGTCATAGCGGCCTTTGGGGTAAGGATGTTTCAGGAAAGCGGGTTAACCGGCGGAGCGACGCCGGCGATGGTTTCCTTGGGACAATTTACGCTGGCTGAGCCCGGATCCGGGATGGGTCGGTTAAATTCAGGGCGGGGCCTGAAGGCTGGCTTGGGTGAGGGCGGCGGCCAAGCGGTCGGCGAAGTCGATAGCTGCCGGCGCGGGCAGAGCGTTCTTGAAGCAGCGGTGCTGACGGACGGTCCAGCGGGGCGCCGTGTTCTCCAGGTCGATACGGTATAGCTCCACGGTGGAGCCTTCCTGCCGGGCTTGGGCCAAGTTGGGCTGCCAGTCGGCGGCCGCGCCCGGGGGCCGTGGCTGCAAGTGAAAGATACGAGTGTGGCCGGCCGCGCAGTCCCGGCGGTAGAGCCGGTCGCCGACGCAGTGGCCCATAGTGATGCTCTCTTGGAGCAGTTCGTGGGCGTTGGGCAGGTATCGGGCCTGCCAATGGGGTTCTTGATATTCGGTCAGCAGACAGGGCCATTCTTGGGTCCATTCGGCGGAGGAATTTTCGGCGGCGGCTTGAGCGATTTGGGCTTCGACGGCGGCCAGTTCGGCGGCGATTTGGCGCAGGATGTAGTCCTGATGCCAACGTTCGCTGGCTTTGGCCAGTCCGGGCAGGGTTTTGGACTGGAGGGCTTGGGCCGGCTGGCTCCAGCAGTAGTCGGAGATGTCCTGCAAATGGGACTGGAGCCGCTTGCGCTGGTCGGCGGCGGCGAAGCGGTTTTTGGCTCCGGCGTATTGGCGGAGAGCCATTTCGACCAGGTGGTCGAGGGCTTGCTCGACCTGTTCTTGGTCGGCTTGGGGGGCATCGGTTGCCGGGCTTTCCGCCGGCATACCCAAGGCGCGGCGGCGCTGGTCCCGCCGGGCGCCGGGGGCAATCCGCGCGAAACGGATTTCGGCCAGCAGCAGCTTCAGAGGCAGCGGCGGTTCCGGCGGCGTCAGACTGGGCGGCGGCAAGTCGGCCGGGACCGGTTTAGACTGTTGGGGCGGGGCTTGCCCTTTCAGGTTGGACTGGCGGAGCCGTTCGGCAGTCCAGAGGGCGAGCTGCCAGTTGCTGGGGCCGCCGTATAATTGGCTTCTGCTGTTGCGTTGGCGGCGCAGCTGCCTTTTGATATGTTCCGCCGGCTGGCCGGCCAGGGACTTCCAGCAGGGCGTTTGAGCTTCCGCGTCGAACCATTTTTTGACCGGCTTGATGATTTCCGCCGGATGAGTGGGGAACTGCGGCGGCGAAAAGGAGAGTTCGTCCCGGTAGGGAGACTGGCCGCCGGGCGGCGCGGGAAACAGGATTTGTTCCTGCCACATATAAAGCCAGATGGCGACGGCGCCGGGGTTGGTGGCGGCGGTTTTCGCCAAAACTTCCCGGCTGTGCACCGCCAGGTTGTAGTCCAAGAGGGTCCAGGGTTTGCCGGGCGCGCCGCCATTCAGCCGGCTTAGGAAGCGGAGGGGTTCCGGGTCCAGCAGGTCTCGAACCTGTCCGACGAAGGCTTCCAGGGCTTCCTGGATCCGCCAGTGGACGCTACGGAGTTCCCGGCCGGGCAAGCGGTGTTTAACGCCCGGCAGGTTCTGTTCCAGTTGGGTGATGGGTGTCTCCAGGTCCCAGCGGCGGCCCTGGTTATCTCGACCTTTGTTGTCCTTGAGGAAGGTTTCTAGGTTTTGACTGCTGCCGGGGATTTCCAGGGGCTTGGTCCAATAGTCGGGAAGGGACTTGGCTTGGGGATAAAGGACTTTGGCGAAGTCCGGCTCGAGCCGGGCGTAGCCGGCGGCGGCGATGCTGAAGCTGCATCCGGGCAGGCGGCGGCCGGCCAGCTTAATTTCGACCTGGCCGAGGCCGGGGCTACTGAGCAGCAGGTTGGCTTGGTACCAGCGGGTCAGCTCCCGCTCGTGTTCCTGAGTGGCGGATTGCCAAGCTTGGTACTCCGGCATATAGCGGTAGTTGTTGGGCCGGCGGGGCCGGTCCAGGAAAGGCTCCTGAGGCCGGCGGCTTTCCAAGTCGAGGAGTTCCTTGATGGGGTCTTGATGCGGCGGCATAACTCGGTTTCCGGCTGGTTTCGGTTTGATTTCGGGGATTGCAAGCGGGATTATAAACGATTTTTCCGGGCTTTGGGAAAGGCTCTGGGGCGTTTTGCCAAGGTTTTTTAATTGTCAGCGCAAGGGGAAATCCAGGGGTGGTAAAGCCTCATCAGCCCGCCGGCTCTTGCGGCTCCGCAGCTACTACCGGCGGCAGCAAATCCTCTACCGCCACCTCTAAATCGGGCAATGCTACTAGCCGAATCTTGTCCCCCCGCCGGTAAATGGTATGCCGGGCGTAGCCCTCCGGCCCCGGCTGCTCAAACCCCTCCACGCAATCCTCGCGCAGGTTCGTTACCAAAGTCTGCGGCACCCCGGCCCGCCCGTAGATATGGGCTTTCGTCCCCCGGTCATACTCCAGGCTGCTATCCGCCACTTCCATAACCAGCAGGGTATCCGCCGGCGTAGGATGGGCGGTAGTGTAGTCATCCGCCCGGGGACGCAAAAGCGCCACATCCGGCTCCGGTTCGCAACCGCCATCCAAGCGTATGGGATTCTGAACTTGGACGGTAAACCGGTCATCATCCATCTTGGAAAAAAGACGGTTGGAACGCATCACATCCCCGGCGTGCAGCGGTCCCGGCGGCGCCATAACCAAAACCTCCCCCTCGATAAGTTCGACCCGCTCCTCCGGGCGCAGGATACCCACTTCGGCCATCTGGTAGTATTCCGCTACCGTGAACTTGCGCTTCTCCGGAACTGCCGCCGTCTCCGCCGCCGGTTCCGGCGGTGCGGCGATTGCCGGCAGCGTAGCGGTTGCCGGCTCCGGGTCTTTAACTTGTGTGGTCATAACAAGGCCTCCCTGCGGAAAGGGTTGAGTTTCCTTTACCAAGCCCGATGATACTCGCCCAACCCGGTTTGTTCAAGAACGGCAATCTCCCTACCGCTCCGAAATGGTCACCGGCTGGCCGCTGCGCGCCGCTTCCTCGATGGCCAGCGTTACCTCGACCGTGCGGCGGCCCTCCCGCACCGTGGTGTGGGAGCAGGGCGTACCGGCGGCCAGATGGTCCAGCCAGGAGCGGGTTTCGTTGGCTATCGGGCCCCAGTATTCCCCCATCGCCCAATCCCCGGAGGAGTTGCTCTGCATAAAGAGGGCGTCCACATTATGGTCGGGGACATAGGCGTGCGGCACGCCCCGGTCGGTGAACAGGAAACTATCCTTGTTGTCCATATCCAGGATGATGACGCCATCCTCGCCCAGCACCTCAAAGCGCGCGCTTTGGCCGTAAGTGGGGTAGCGGGCCGGCAAAGCGTAGCAGATGCCCAGGTTCACGAGGCAACCATCCTCGAAGCTGATGACCGCCCAGGTTACATCGTGAATGTCATAGCCAATTTCCTGATAGAGCCGGTAGTTGCCCCGGGCGATAACTTCGGTCGGCCGGTTTCCCTCCAGATACCAGCAAGCCATATCCACATAATAGGTCAGAGCGTCCAGTACCGGCGTGGCTTCCGGGGAACGCTTGAGGATTTCCATCATGTGCGCCCGGGAGTTATAGACCCGGGACTGAATGCCGATGATGCCGCCCAGCCGGCCCTGGGCAATCTGCTCCTTAGCCAACATCCACCGCCGGTCGTGGCGGCGGGAGTAGCCAATCCGCACCTCGACGCCGGTACGGTCCACCGCAGCGACAATGGTGTCGGTATCCTCCAGGGTCAAGGCCAGCGGCTTCTCGACAAAGACCGGCTTGCCCAATTCCAACGCCTGCAAAATCGGCTCCAGGTGTTCGTGTTCCGGGGTGGAGACCACTACAGCGTTGACTTCCGGATGGGCGATGATGCGGTAGTTGTCGCTGGAAGTGAAGTCGGCGCTGACCTGTTCGCCCAGGCGTCCGGCCCGTTCCGGGTCAATATCCGAAACGGCCAGAAAGCGCACCGAGGGATGGCGCGCCGCCATATTGGCCCGCAAAGTGCCGATGCGCCCGGAGCCGACGACGGCCACGCCTAAATCCTGCTTTTCCATTGCTTCAACCTCCCGGTTTATTCCCTGAGTTGACTGCCGATTGGCGCGCCGCTGGTGGGAACTAGGCCGCCATCGCTTCCCGGCGGCTAATCCGCAATGCCATGCCCGGTACCAACTGCTGCTTTACCGGGTCAACGACAAGCAGCGCGCCGGTCAGCGTGTAAGCGCCTAGCTGGGGCGGCAGATCGTCGGCGGCGAAAACTACGATGGTTTTCAGTTCAATCCCTTGCAGCCGGATGCGGACTTCGCCAATTTCGTCATCAATGATACTACCATCGGCCAACTGGGCTTGGGCTTTCCGATCCGGCACAATGCCCAACTCCCGCAATACCGCGCCGGGCAAGCAGGTGTACGTGGCGCCGGTGTTCACCAGAGCGTCGACGGTGACGGAGCGGCTACCGTCGACGGAGAAAACTTCGATAGGATGGCTGAAAGTTCCCATAACTGCTACTCCCGGCCGCTGTTTTTAAGTAGAACCGCCCCGGCCGGGGCGGTTCCTGATGGTTTGCCGTTAAACCCGGCTTTGCCGGCAAGGCTTCCCCGAATTCGGCTGCCGGCCGGGCCGGGCTGTTGCCGCCGCCCCCCTACCCCTGCTGGTAAATGCGGCTGCCGGCTTCCCGGAATTCCTGGGACTTTTCCTGCATCCCGGTAAAGATGGCCCGCTCCGGGTCGAGACCCCGGTTTTTGGCGTACTCCCGCACATCCTGGGTGATTTTCATGGCGCAGAACTTGGGGCCGCACATCGAGCAGAAGTGCGCTACCTTGGCCCCTTGGGCCGGCAGGGTTTCGTCGTGGTAATCCCGGGCCGTTTCCGGGTCGAGGGCCAGGTTGAACTGGTCATCCCAGCGGAACTCGAAGCGGGCCTTGGACAAGGCATCATCCCATTCGGCGGCCCGGGGGTGTCCCTTGGCCACATCGGCGGCGTGGGCGGCAATTTTGTAGGTGATGACCCCTTCCTTGACATCCTCCCGGTTGGGCAGGCCCAAGTGTTCTTTGGGCGTCACATAGCACAGCATCGCGGTGCCGTACATCCCAATCATCGCCGCCCCGATGCCGGAAGTGATGTGGTCATAGCCGGGGGCAATGTCGGTAGTCAAGGGCCCCAGGGTGTAGAAGGGGGCTTCGTGGCAGACCTCAATCTGCCGCTCCACATTTTCCTTGATTTTGTGCAGCGGCACATGGCCCGGCCCCTCAATCATCACCTGCACATCATGCTCCCAGGCGAATTTGGTCAGTTCGCCCAAGGTTTGCAGTTCGCCGAATTGGGCTGCGTCGTTGGCGTCGGCGATGCTACCCGGCCGCAGCCCGTCGCCCAAGGAAAAGGCGACATCGTAGGCCCGCATAATTTCGCACAGTTCGGCGAAGTGGGTGTAGAGGAAGTTTTCCTCGTGGTGCGCCAGACACCAGCCGGCCATAATGGAGCCGCCGCGGGAGACGATGCCGGTAACCCGGTTGGCGGTCAGCGGCACATAGCGCAGCAATACCCCGGCGTGGATGGTGAAGTAATCCACCCCCTGCTCGGCCTGCTCGATGATGGTATCCCGGTAGAGTTCCCAGGTCAGTTCCTCCGGGTTGCCGTCCACCTTTTCCAACGCCTGGTAAATCGGCACGGTGCCAATGGGTACCGGGGAGTTGCGGATAATCCACTCCCGGGTGGTGTGGATGTCGTTGCCGGTGGACAAATCCATCACCGTATCCGCGCCCCAACGGGTAGCCCACAGCATCTTTTCCACTTCGTCCCGGATGGAGGAACTGATGGCGGAGTTGCCGATGTTGGCGTTGATTTTCACCTGGAAGTTGCGGCCAATAATCATCGGCTCCGTTTCCGGGTGGTTGATGTTCGAGGGGATGATGGCCCGGCCGCGGGCGACTTCCTCGCGCACAAAGTTGGGGGATACCCCTTCCCGAATGGCGATGAATTCCATTTCCGGGGTGACGACGCCTTGGCGGGCGTAGTGCATTTGGGTAACCGGCCGACCGGAGCGGCCGCGCAAGGGCTTGCGGGTCAAGTTGGGAAAGGGCTGCCCCCGATCTTTGCCGTTCAAGGCTACCGGCGCGGCGGCGTATTCCTCGACATCGCCCCGTTCCAGGATCCACTGGCGGCGCAATTGCGGCAAGCCCTGGCTCAAGTCCAGACTGGCCGCCGCGTCGGTATAGGGGCCGCTGGTGTCATAAACCCGCAGCGGCGCATTGTCCTCTTGCCCGAACCGGCCCGAGGTGGGGGTCAAGGCTACTTCCCGAAAAGGCACCCGAATGTCCGGGCGGGAACCGTCGGCATAAACCTTCTGACTGGCGGGAAAGGCGGACTGGCCCCGGAGTTCCAGTCCTTCGTGTACCTGCGTCATCTCAAACCTCCGCAAAACAAATAAGCCGCCAAAGCAAGGAGCTTGGCGGCTTCCCCCAACCGAAAGTCATTCCAAAGAAGCGCCGCTTCCCTGCGCCGGCATTACCCGGATCAGGTTCGTAAGGGTCGGCGGCATAACCTTGCGGCCGCCCTCTCAGCCCGGCTCAACCGAGCTCCCCTACGTGCCTTGGCCCGTTAAGCTGTTAATTGCAGCCTATTGTAGGGCGGTTGGGATGGGATGTCAACCTAGATTGGCGGGAGGCTGAGGTGTTGCTATTTTCCCGGGAAGCGGCGGGAAAATTATAGGGACGGGAAGGAGCGGTTTGGCGTAGGATGTAAGGGACAATCAGGTTGAGGTGCGGGCAATGGGTTTCGGGTTTTGGGTTAAGGTAGGCAAGGGTTGGGTTGGGATTGGGGTTTTGACGCTGCTGCTGCTGGCGGCGGCTTTGGGCTGCCTGCCTTTTGGCGGGGGCGGCAATCCGATAGTTTTTGTGGCGGAGGGAGACGGGAATCCGGAGCTTTATTTGCTGGATCCGGAGAGCGGGGAGACGACCCGGCTGACTAATAATCAGCATCCGGATTTGGCGCCGGTGTGGTCGCCGGATGGGGAGAGCATTGCGTACATTTCCCAAGAGTCGGGGGATGGGGAGATTCATATTGTGGACCGCCAGGGGGCGCCGGTGAGCCGGTTGACGCTGAATAAGGGGGCGGATGAGACGCCGCGGTGGCAGCCCGGCGGCGGGGAGCCGCCGCGGTTGGCCTTTGTGTCGGAACGGGAGGAGGAGGGGGAAATGGTACGGGAAATCTATACGGTGGACGCTGAGGGGAAGGATTTGACCCGGGTTACTTTTAACAGCACTGCCGACCGGTTGGGGGACTGGTCGCCGGATGGGGAGTGGCTGGTGTTCTACAATAGGGATTCGTGGGAGGATCGGGGGTTGTGGCTGCGGAATCCGGCCGGAGTTAATTTGGTGCGGCTGACGCAGGGGGAGGATTCGGAGCCGGTGTGGTCGCCGGATGGGCGGTATATCGCTTTTGTGCGGCAGGAGGGGGATACGGCGAGCATTTATACCATCAGCCGGGGGGATGAAGGGGGTTGGGATGGGGAGTTGGCGACGGAGCGGCTGACGCCGGCGGTGGCGGATGATACGGCGCCGGCGTGGCGGGCGGACAGCCGGAGTTTGGCGTTTGTTTCGGGGCGGGACGGGAATTCGGAGATTTATACGATGGAGGCGGATGGGAGCAATCAGCGGCGGCTGACGCGGAATGCGGCGGAGGATTTGGCGCCGGTGTGGTCGCCGGATGGGGAGCAGATTGCCTTTGTTACCTATCTGTATGGGGCGGCGGAGATTTTGGTGATGAATGCGGATGGGAGCGGGCAGCGGCGGCTGACGACTAATGATTTTGAGGATGGGGCGCCGGATTGGTAGGGGGATGGCGGGGCGGCTGGGGGGGGCTGGTGATGGACTAGTCGAGATTCCTCGGCTACGCCGCGGAAGGACATAGCTATTACAGTGCCGCGGAATAATATGGCTATTGCAGTAGAAACCGGAATAGGCGGAAACCGCGGCCGCGGTTTCCGCCGTGTCGGGAGGCGGTTGGCAAGGCTGGTCTTTGGGCCGCCATACACCGGTTGGCACAGTGGCTTACTTCACTCCGGTATTGCCCGACCAGATTACCGAGGACGATAGTTCGACCTTGAATTGGCTGCTACGCCGGTCGGTATGGTTGCCATTCCGGCGTATCGCCCAGTCTTGCTACCGTTGGTTGACCGGCCTCCAGTCAACCTAGCACCAACTCTTACGGCTGTTGAGATTTGCCGTTTCCCGAACCGTGGGGATTGGGGGTTCCTAATCCCGTTTCCCCGGGGGTAATGGAGTAGGGGCGCCCGCAAGCCGGGTGAGGGTTTGCGGGGCCCACCTCGCGAAGTGGGCTTGTAGGCAACGGTAAGCTAGCGAATCGTTAAGACCCTGCGTCCAGGGGCCCGGTTAACCGTGACGATTTCAGGATAGCACGGGGTTTTAGGATATGTCAAGGGATAAATGGGACTAATTTTCAGATTAGTTATGTATTAGGGTTCTGGATTCCCGTTTTCACGGGAATGACGGTGGGGGGGAATGGCGGTTTGCCGGATGGGAGTACGGCGGGGGAACTTTTGTAAAAGTTCCCCCGCACCCCCTCAAAACTTTTGAGTTGGAGTAGGCTGGTGGGTTGGAGAGGGTTGCGGGGGCGGCATTTTAGATTCCTCGGCTGTCGCCTCGGAATGACAGGGGTGTGTCGGGGGAATGGCGGTTGCTGGAGGAAGGACGGGGGCGGTAGGCGGTAGGAGCAAAGGGGGCGGGTTGTTGGAACTCCCGCTCCCTTTGCGGTTAGCGTCCGCCGGCTACCGGCGGCGGACGCGTTTCTTGCAAACCGCGCTCCAGGTGCGGCTTTCCCGGGCCCGGCTCTGAAGATTGGAGGGGGTATATTGATTGGGCTGACTGGAGTAAAACCAGCCGTGGTAGTCCCCGTTGGCGTCAATGCCACCGCCGTTGTCGCGATTATGGCCGCGGCCGAAATCGGCGCTGCCCTCGACATACTTCCCGCCGCGGGCCTGGCAGGCCGCGGGAGCCAGGGCTTCGGCTTGGGCAGTCCACCAATCCGGGGAACGGAAGCTGCCGCCGCCGGTGCCGGACTCCGTTACCACCCCATTGGAATCCCAAGTGTAACGGACGTTGGTTCGCCAGTCAACACGCCAGCGGTTAGTGCCGGGAGATTGGCCGGAATAGACGACCCGGGCGCGAGCCTGACTGCCCCCGGGGTGGTCATAGCTGCCGTGCGGGCCGGCATAAGGGGTGCAGATTAGCGTGCCGATCGGGTTGTTATCATGCTGCCCCCCGCCCCGATCCGGGCAAGTGTCGGTATCGGCGGAGCCGCTGCGGACCCGGAAGCGGACGGTTTTCTTGCCGCGGCGTTCCTCCCGGGGGAATTCAAAGATCATGTCGCGGGAGACGCCGGTTACGCCGGATTCACCATCGGTCAGGTAGCCTTCTTGGGCGGCCAGAAAGCCGCGGAAGTTGCCTTGCTCGCCAAAATAGACGGTATCATCCCGCTCGTTGCGGTCGCGGCCGGCAAGCCAGGTTTCGGACTTGGTCCAGGTGTCGGACTGGTCGATGGCGCAGTAGATGGACTTGCCGCGATTGGCGGCGAGGGATTCGAGGATCATCGAGACGCGGGCGTCGTCGGCATCGGCCACGGCGGGGGTCTCTTGCCAATCGGAGCAGTCCCAGGGGATGGAACGGGGGGCGGCTTGGGCATCAGGGGTAGGACTGGCGGTGATGAACAGTCCGAAGGTCAGGGCGGACAGGATTAGGATGGCAATAGGCAGTCTGAACATAGGAATACCTCTCAGCGGCAGGCGTTTTTAATACCGGGGATAAGCCGGTAATAAGAATAGAAAAGGCCGCCCTACCCCTTGACAGGTAGGGCGGCCTTTTCCGGCGATTTGGGGAAATTGGGGTAGGGAGGGGTTGGCTGCCGGGGGGTTGGGGGCTCGAGAATTAAAAATTTTTTTGGTCCCGGGAGTGGTTCAAAAAAATACGGTGGGGGAACTGTCAGTGACAGTTCCCCCGCGCGCCCTCAAAAGTTTTGAGTTTTTTGGGGGAGTTTTTAAGGGCGGCGGTTCTGGATTCCCACTTTCGTGGGAATGACGGGGTGGCTGGGGGAATGATAATGGGTAACAGTGAAGGGAATTACCGGGGTGTATGCAGGGGGGATGTGGTACACTGGGGGTTATGGTTGAGGTTGGCAATGATGGCGGGGATTATCGGGGTATTGGGCTGCTGATGGGGCGGCTGTGGTCGCCGTTGGCGGCGGTGACCAGCTGCGGGCAGGGGCGGGTCAACGCGCAGATTGCGGTTGCTATCGCCGCGGCGTCGATTGTCCCGGAACGGCCGCGGGTGTTGGTACAAATCTATAAGGGGAATTACAGCCACCGGCTGATTTATGAAAGCCGGGCTTTTGCCTTGAACTTTCTGCGGCCGGAGCAGCTGCCGCTGATTCGGGATTTCGGGTTTGTGTCCGGGGCGGAACGGGATAAGCTGGCCGGGGTGGATTGGTCATCCGGGGTTACGGGAAGTCCGATACTGGCGGATTGCGCCGGGTGGCTGGATTGCCGGGTGGTGAACGCGATGGACGGCGGGGATCTGACGGCGTTTCTGGCGGAAGTGGCGGCGGGCTACGCCGGGCCGGATGGGGAATTGCTGACTTGGCGGGAAGCGCGGCGGCAGATTCCTGAGGAGTGGAATCGGGAGTGGGAGGCTAAAATAGCGGCGGATCTGGCGGTGTCGCGGCGGCGGATGGGGGAGATTGATTGCCGGGGCGGGCAAGGGTAAGAGTTGGGCCGGCGTTTAGAGGGCAAGGGGTTTTGATGGGCGAAATTGAGGATTTGGTGGTTAAGCTGCACGCTACGCCGCATAAGGCGGTGTTGGCGGTGGCCGGGGCCGGGAGCAGCGCGCTGTCCTGGCTGCTGGGCGTAGGGGGGGCATCCCGGACGCTGCTGGCGGCACAAGTGCCTTACAGCCGTTGGGCGATGGTGGACTTGGTAGGGACGGAACCGGAGCAGTATGTTGCGCCGGAGACGGCGCGGGCGATGGCTAAAGCGGCTTACCGGCGGGGGCTGCGGCTGCGGGAGGATGATGCGCCGGTGGTGGGTGTCGCCTGCACGGCGGCGATTGCTACGGACCGGACGCGGCGCGGCGCCGACCGGGCGTGTATCGCCGCTTGGGATGCGTCCCGGGTAATATCCGCCAATTTGACGCTGGAAAAGGGATTGAGAGACCGGGTAGGCGAGGAGGAGGTGTTCAGTCGGCTGCTGCTGAAGGTTATGGGGCAAGCCTTTGGCATTGACGCCGATTTGGATTTGGGGTTGACGGCGGCCGAGGAACTGGAAATCGCCACGGTGGAGCATCCGGGGCCGGTGGCGCGGCTGTTGTCCGGGGAAGTGGAGTTAGTAGTGGGTGATGTTGACGGGCGATTGGCGGCGGTAGAGTCGGGGAAGGCGGCGGATTCGTCCCGTCTTGCCGTATTGCCCGGCTCCTTTAGTCCTTGGCATTATGGGCATCGGGAGTTGGCACGGGTGGCCGGGGAAATTACCGGGTTGGAAGTTATTTACGAACTGTCGGTAGTGAATGTGGACAAGCCGCCGTTGACGGAATTGGAAATCGGGCGGCGGGCGGCGCAATTTGCCGGGCAGAGCCGCCTTGCCTTGACCCGGGCGCGCACTTTTCGGGAAAAGGCGGAATTGTTTCCCGGCTGCGTCTTTGTTATCGGTTGGGATACCCTGATTCGGCTGATTGACCCCAAGTATTACGGCGATTCGGCGGCGGCGATGCTGACGGCGTTGGCGGAGATTTGGGCGTTGGGCTGCCGGTTTCTGGTGGCCGGGCGGGCGATGGATGGGGTGTTTCGGACTTTGGATGAAGCGGCGATTCCTGGCGGATTTCGGCCGCTGTTTCAAGGGATACCGGAGGCGGCATTTCGGGCGGATGTTTCGTCGACGGAGCTGCGGGAAGGGGGCGGATGAAGCCGGGCGGCTCCGGAGCTGCCGGCTTTTTCTGGATTCCCCCTTTCGTGGGAATGACGGTCGCGAAGGGATACAGCCCCGCCGGGCAAATTGTTACGCCTTGCCTTCCTTAATCCAGTCGGCCAGCCGCTCGGCAATCATCAGGGTAGTTACATTGGTGTTGGCCCGCACCACATCGGGCATTACCGAGGCGTCGATGACGCTCAAATTGCTGAGGCCATAGACCCGGCAATACTGGTCAACTACCGCCATCGGGTCATCGGCCGGCCCCATTTTGCAGGTGCCGGAGGAGTGCTGCTGGGTGGAAACATTCCGCAGCAGCCAGGCGTCGAGGGCGGCATCGGAAACCAGGTCGGCGTCAGTGGGCGTGATGCGGTGGGTGATGATGTGGGCAAAGGCCGGGGATTCGGACAGGCGGAGACACAAGCGGACGGCTTGCCGCATCCGTTCCCGGTCGCCCGGGTCATCCAGATAGTTGTAGCTTAACTCCGGCTGCACATAGGGGTCGTTGGCGGTCAAGCGCAGTTCGCCGGCAGTGGCGGCGTTTTCCAGAGCCGGGGCCATTCGGAAACCGGCGGCCTGGTCGGCCGCGCCGCCCTGGGCATCGGCAAACCAGCCGGGCAGGATTTGCATATCGTTGCGGGTGGGGGAGCCTTCGGTAGTGTAGCGCAGGGCTACTTGACTCCAAGGGGTATCCGGGTCGGCAAGATATTCCGGTTTTACGGCGAACTGCAAGGCGACCAGGGGATGGTCGCGCAGGTTCTGCCCCACGCCGGGCAGGTGGTGGACGACCGGAATGGACAGGCTTGCGAGATGTTCCGCCGGGCCGACGCCGGAGAGCAGCAGCAGTTGCGGGGACGCGATGGCGCCGCCGCTGAGGATGATGCGGTCGCCGTCAATGACAAAGCGGTCGCCGCCGCTGTCCACTTCTACGCCGATGGCTTTATTGCCGTCAAAGATGATGCGGCGGACGGTAACGCCGGCCCGGATAGTCAGGTTCAGGCGGTGGCGCGCCTGTTCCAAATAGGTGATGGCGGCGCTCATCCGGACGCCGTCGACATTGTTCATCGGGCGGGGGCCGACGCCGGTGGAGTCCGGGTCATTCATATCCGGGGATTCGGGCAAGCCGGCGGCGAGACAAGCCTGGAAAAAGGCTTCCTGAGTGGGCAGCCACTCCTCCCGCTTGTGGCGGCGTACCGGTATGGGGCCTTCGGAACCGTGAAAGTCGCCGCCGAAATCTAAGTCGGTCTCGATGCGGTTCAGATAGGGCATAACGGCGCCGAAGCTCCATTCGGCGTTGCCCCACTCGACCCAATTGTCAAAATCCTCCGGCACCGCCCGCAGCCAGACCTGGCCGTTGACCGCGCTGCTGCCGCCGACCACCCGGCCGCGGGGCAAGTGAAAGGTGGCGGCGTGTTCGGGGCGGGCTTTGGCCCGGTAGCCCCACATATGCGGGCCGGCGATGGCGCGGGCGGTGTTGTAGCCGTACTTCACATCCGGGGGCAGCTGCGCGAAGTCGGGGTAGTCGGGGCCGGCTTCGAGCAACAGCACGGAGCGGGACGGGTCCGCGGAGAGGCGGGTAGCCAGTACGCTACCGGCGGAACCGGCGCCGATGATGATGACATCGTATTGCATAAGGGGTTCTCCTTGGTTGGGCATCGGGATGGGGCGGCGAAAGCCGGCCAAGGATCGGCGCGGCTGAGGATGGGCAATGGGGATATTTTACCACTAATTGCCCGGGGGCAAATATCCCCCGCGAACCGGATGGATTCCGCCCCATTCCCGATACCCGACTGAACCTTAACCTTGACAAGGCATCACCCTTTCTTTAGCATCAGTGCCAACCTTTAGCCATCCTGATAACCCCATTGAAAGCGGCCGGGAGGTGTAACTGATGAAAGCTCTGGTGGGAGCCAACTTGATTGACGGAACCGGCGGCCCGGTAATGGCGGATGCGGCGGTGCTGATTGACGGCGAGCGTATTGCCGCCGTTGGCCCCCGGCCGGCGGTGGAACTGCCGCCCAATACCGAAGTGGTTGACCTGTCCGGCTTGACTTTGCTGCCCGGCTTGATTGACTGCCACGACCATTTGGCATCCAAAGACTACGGGCTGCCCAGCCGGATGGGGTATCACGAACCCCTTTCCTTGCAGCATTTGCGTACGGCCAAGGTGCTGGAGCAGACTTTGGCCGCCGGCTATACCTGCGTACGGGATGCCGGCGGGTTGGATGTGGGCTTTAAGCAGGCGGTGGAACAGGGGTTGTATCCGGGGCCGCGCCTGGTGCTGTCGGTAGCCATCATTTCCCCGACCGGCGGGTTGGCGGATAAGGTAACGCCCTCCGGCCAGTGCTACCCCCACGATGACCCGCTAATGCCCTCCGGGGTGGCGGATGGCGATGACCCGGTGCGGGCCAAGGTGCGGGAGATGTGCCGGGTGGGGGCGGATGTTATCAAGTTCGCCACGACCGGCGGGGCCAGTTCCCGCCCCGGGCACGGGCCGCTGGATGTGGAGTTCGGCCCATCGGAAGTCAAGACGCTGGTTGCGGAAGCGGCCGCCTTGGGCCGGCGGACGATGTGCCACGCGGTCGGCGGGCCTGGCTTGCGGATGTGCATTGAGGCCGGCGTCAATTCCGTCGAACACGGCTGCTATCTGGCTGAGGAGCCGGATTTGATTAAGATGATGGCGGATAAAGGCATTTTCCTGACGCCTACTTTTGAGATTTATGAGTTTCACGCTACCCTCAGCGCGCCGCATATGCAGGCCCGTTCCCGCGCCTTGCTGGACATTCACCGGGAAACCCTGCACCAGGCATTGGCCGCCGGGGTCAAGGTGGTAGCCGGCACCGACGCCGGTGGCTATGTTCACGGGGACAATGCCCGGGAAGTGCAGATTATGGTCGAGCGGGGTATGCCCCCAATGCAAGCCATTCAAGCCTGCACCGGTTGGGCGGCCGAATGTGTCGGTATGGACAAAGACATCGGCACCGTCGCCAAAGGGAAATACGCCGACCTGCTGGCGGTAGCCGGCGACCCCCTCCGCAATATCGAGGTGCTGCGTCAGCCGGACCGCATCAAACTGGTGATGAAGGGCGGCGTCGCTTATGTGGATAAGGTGCCAGTGCAAAGGCCGGCCGCGGCTTGGTAGGAAGGGGGTTCTGAGTCTCCTCCTACCACCAGTAAGGGCCAGCCTTACCGGTGCGGCGGCGGATCTCGGCACGGATTATCTCCAGTCTCTGACCAGCTACCCCATCAGGGAAATTACCCATCTTGGCGCCGAAGCAGGTATGGTAGTCCAACTCAACCAACTGCTCGTCATCCAAGACGACCAGAGACTCCAGTAACCGCTCCGTATCAGTCTGATAACAATCCAACACTTTGCCTTCCAACGGCATAGCTATAACCTCCGCGATAAAATCGCCAATGTCTTGATCCCATTATACAGCACATTCAAATGTTCAGTAATGCTTTGCCCGGAACTGGATGAACCGGTATATAATTCCCTTGAGCCCCCAGTGAAACCCGGCGTCCTTTGGCAGATAATACGGATATGCGCTTTCACATCTTAACCCTCTTTCCCGAAGCCTTTGCCGGGCCGGCCCACTACAGCCTGCTGGGGCGGGCAATCCGCAACGGCTTGCTGGCGGTGTCCGTTACCGACATTCGCGCCTATACTACGGACGCCCACGGCACTGCCGACGATTACCAGTTCGGCGGCGGGCCGGGGATGGTAATGAAACCGGAGCCGATTTTTGCCGCCGCCGCCGATGCTTTGTCCGAATATACCCCGGAGCAGCGGGCGGCTATTCCGATTATTCTCCTTTCCCCCCAAGGGCAACGGCTGAACCAGCAACTGATTTCGGAATTGGCCCCAGCCCCGGCGTTGACGCTGATTTGCGGCCACTACGCCGGCGTGGATGAGCGGGTGCGTACCGGCTTGGCTAACTACGACATCAGCATCGGCGACTATGTGCTGACCGGCGGTGAATTGGCGGCTCTGGTTTTGATTGATGCCGTTTCCCGGTTCATCCCCGGCGTAGTGGGAACGCAGGAAAATGTGCAGGAGGACTCCATCACTTCCGGCTTGTTGCAACATCCCTTATACACCCGGCCCGCCGAATATCAGGGAATGGCGGTTCCGGAAATCCTGCGCTCCGGCCATCACGCCCAAATCGCCCAATGGCGGCGTCAGGAATCCCTGCGCCGCACTTTAGAACACCGCCCCGACTTGTTGGCTACGGCCGCCCTTACTGCCGCCGACTTGCAGTACCTGGCCGGCTTGGGCTACCCGCCGGCCGCCGCCAGCCAATCCGTATACCGGGACTAACCAACTAGCTATGCCCAAAACCGATTTCAATTTCGCCACGACGCTCCGGGTGCGCTGGATGGAATGCGACGCCCAGGGTATCGTTTTCAACGGCGCTTATTTGAGCTATCTGGAAGTGGCCCAAGCCGAGTATTTCCGCAACTTGGGCTTTTCCATTTACCGCATCGCCCAACGCGGCTATTTCGACAGCGCCGTAGTCAAAGCCGATTTGGAATTCAAAGCCCCGGCCCGGGTCGACGACCTACTGCAACTGAACACCCGGGTTGCCGGCATCGGCAATACCAGCCTGACTTTGGCAGTGGAAATTTACCCGGAAAATGCTGATAAGCTGCTGACCCGAATGATGGCGGTCTATGTGGGCTTTTACCCGGCCACGGAAACCACGCGGCCGGTGCCGGCTGCCATCCGCGCTTTGGTGAATCACTTTGAGAGTACGGGGGAGGTTCTGCCCCTGGCGAATTTCCCGGAGTTGGCAGAGGCGGCGGGCTAATCACGCCATAAACACCGGGCTTGCATCCCGGTTGATGCGGGTTTCCGCCGCCATACTGGTGCGGAGAAACTTGGGCAGGTTGAACATACTGCGGTGGCTTTCCCCGTCATAGAAAGCCAATTCCCGCCCCAATCGTTCCGCCAGCAGTCCGTCCACTTGCGCCGCCGTCAAATCCGGCAGTTCCTGGTCCGAGGCCAGGGTAAAGCCCCACAAGGTCTGAAAGGCGGGAATGTGTACCTGATAAGCCCGGCTGTGGGCAAAAACCTGCGACAGGGTGCGGTAAATGGTGGTAAAACATTCCTGATGGCTCAGCAGCCCGGCCGGCCCCGATTGCGTTACCAGAAGGCCGCCCGGATTCAGCCGGGCTTGGGCAATGCGGTAGTATTCCTCGGTATAGAGCAGATACGCCGGCCCGCCCTCCATCGGATCGACCAAGTCCATTATCATCAGGTCAAACCGTTCATCCGTCTCCGCCAAGTAGCCCCGGGCGTCCTGATGCAACAGGGTCAAGCGGGGGTCGTCAAAGCTGCCTTGATGATGGTTGGGCAGATATTCCCGGCAGAGGCGCACCACTTCCCCATCCAAATCCACCATCACCACCCGCTCCACCGATGGATGGGATAGGACTTCGCGCAAAGTGCCGCCCTCGCCGCCGCCGCCGATGAAAACCCGCGCCGGGTTGGGATGGTACAGCAGCGCCGGCTGCACCAGGGCTTGGTGATAGATATGCTCGTCCCGCTCCGTGGACTGGGTCTTGCCGTCCAGTACCAGACTGCGCCCGTAAAGGTTGGACGCGACCACTTCCACTTGCTGGTAGTCCGTTCGGCCGGAAAACAACACTTGTTGCACCCGCAGCATCACCGCCAAATCGGGATAGACGGTTTCCAGCAGCCACTTGCCGGTTATATCCTCCATGGCCACCTACCGTCCGCCCGGGCCGGCCGCCACGGCCGCCGGCTGGAAAATCC
Source organism: Dehalococcoidia bacterium (assembly GCA_965243185.1). GTDB lineage: Bacteria > Chloroflexota > Dehalococcoidia > Lucifugimonadales > UBA3495 > CBDBCU01. Next base: position 815,335 of record OZ251531.1, read on the forward strand.
GGCCCCGCTCGACCTCGTACACTTCCGAATCGCGGGACTCGAACAGTTTAATCAGCGCATCAGCGGCGTGCCGCGGCTGAAAGGAATCGCCGCAGGTGAAAATGTCGGCGGCGGCATAGCCGTACTCCGGCCAGGTGTGGATGGAGATATGGGACTCGGCAATGGACAGGATGCCGGTTACGCCCTGCGGCGTAAAGCGGTGAAAGGACTCGCCTACAATGTGCGCCCCCACATCCTCGGCCGCCCGAATCAGGGAACTGCGGACATAGCTCAGGTCGTCAAGGAGTTGCGGGTTACACTCCTTGAGTTCCAGCAAAAGGTGCAGACCTAGTACATTCAATCACCCGCCCTCCTCTCTACTGTCGGGGGATACCGTGAGTCGCGTCCCCCGGAATCGGCAAGGAAACGATTGTAGATTTTACTATACTTTACCATATAATCAATACCTTGCAACGATTTTCCCAAAATGGCTTTCGGGAAATGCCGGCCGGAACCGGCGGGATAACTGCCGCCGCCGCGGCCGTTCCGCCGCTACTCCTCAAAACGATACTCCCCTTCCCACAACTTGCCGCCGCCCTCAACATATTGGCCGGTGCGAATGCTGGCGATGGCGTAATTCGGCAGCCGCCGCTCCACTACACAGCGGCCGTTAATAACGCCGCCGCCATGCTCAAACCGAAAATCCCAGTTGTCGAAACCATGTTCCCGGCGGTCTGCCGGCAGGTCGGCCCCATTGGCCGGGATGATGTGCAGAAAGAACGGAGTTTCCCGGTCCCGGGGAGCGCAATCCTCTTTGCTATAGACCAGCCAGTAGCGGCCACGGCGGTACACCCGAAAATCGGCGTCCAGCAGCAACTGCTCCGATTGCGGCCGGGCCGCCGCCGCATCAAGCGCAAGAGCCGGCCGCTCCGCCATCGCGGCCCGGCGCAGCCCCGGCGCCATTCGCTCCACTATCGCCGCCGCCAGCAGCTCATTGCCCCGGCCATTAAAATGGCAGCATTCATCCCGATACAGCGTTTCCCGGTTATCCTGAAAAATCAGCGACAAGTCAAAAAAATGAACCGACTGTTGTTGCAGTTTGGCCCCCAGCTGAACCAGCCGGGGATGAATGGCGCGGTAATTTTGCCCGTAAGCGTCGTCGGGCTGCCAGCAGCATTCCAATTCCTCATTGGTCAGCGGCTTGGAGTCGGGGAGATACTGGTTGGGCTGGAGAAATTGGTAATACTCGGCCCCGGACAGTTCGGCTAGTTCCCGCAGCAGCAGCGAACCCCGATACCAGATCCGGGCATCCTCCCGCTGCCAATCGGCCGCGCTCCGGAGGTCGGAACGCGGGCCATCCGCCTCCAGAGAATAAGCCGCCCGGGTCGCCGCCAGGTCATGGTTCAGTTGGATAATGCGCTGCCCGGTTCGTTCGACCTGGTAGCGGTGGATTAAGCCGTAGAGGGCGGTATAGCGCAGGGGATGGGCGGCCGCGGCCTGCTGCCGGCGCTCCTGGTCGGCGCGCAACAAAGCGATACGACCCACCAGGGTATGGACCGCAGCGTTAAAGCTCCTTACTCGTATTGACCACACCCGCAAGGGGTATTGGGGAAAGATGCCGCTCTCGATATTCAGATCGGTAAAGGTAGCTTCATTCAGAGCATCAAGGTTGACGATAATATCGAATTGTCGGCCCAGCAGCAGGTGATGCGCGGCGGCGTTTGCCTGATAAGGCTGTCGCGCCCCGGAAGTGCTCAGGTTAAGCAGTACCGGCCGGCGCGGCAGGTTGTTGACGGTGAAGTGATGGTACAAAGCGCGGTGGAGGGCCGCGGCGTTCTCGAAAGCTACGGAGCCGCCCAGCAGTGCGATGGTTACGGTGTCCCCTTGCCGGGGGCTGGGCAATACCGTATTCAGCGGGTAGCCGGTATTGCCCAGCGAATAGCCATACCAGGGATGGGCTATCGCCAGCCGGGTTGCGGCATCATTGCGGGTCAGCTCGATAAGGGGGCGGGTAGAATCAGCGGCCGCCACCGCCGGCGCGCCCCGGTCATACCCTTCCGCAAAAGCCGTAAAATAAGCCAGCCGCGCCATCCCCTCGATCGCCAGCAGGGTCAGGACGGCCAGCAAGCCGTAATAAAAGAGTTTTTTAAGGAAGGGCAAGCTCTCCAATCTCCGCGATAAGTCTAATCCCGCCCAGCAAGGAATTATATAGCGGAATCGCTACCGCTCAAAGTGGTACTCGGCAGCCCAAAGCGTACCGCCGCCGGGGGTGAACTGGCCGGTGCGGATACTGGCTATCGGGTAAGGCGGCAGCGGCCGCTCCACCCTACAGAGGCCGTTAATGACGCCGCCGCCGCCCCGCTCAAACTGAAAATCCCAATTCTCAAAACCAGCCGCCCGCCGGTTCGCCGGCAAATTATCCCGGTTCGCCGGCGTAATATGCAGAAAGAACGGCGCCTCTAACTCCGCCCAAGAGCAAGGCTCCTTGACATAAACCAGCCGCCGGCCGCCCCGCCGGTACACCGAAAACTCGGCGTCCATCAGCAGCTCCTCCGCGACCATTGCCGGCGGCGGCCGCGCGGCCGCCGCCAACCCGGAAACCGCCGGCTCCCCGGCCGCCGCCCGTACCAATGCCGGCTCCAGCCGTTCTACTATCGCCGCCGCCAGCAGTTCATTCCCCCGGGCGTTCAAGTGGCAGCATTCATCCCCATAGAGCGTTTTCCGATTGCCCTGAAAAATTTGCGTCAAGTCAAAGTAGTTGACCGCCCGTTGCCGCAGCCCTTCCCCCCACTCAGCCATCCGGGGATAGACCGCCCTATAAACCCCTTCCCGGAAAGCTGCCTCCGTGTAGCAGCACGCCAATTCCGCCGCCGACAGCGGCTTGGAATTGGGCAGATACTGGTTGGGCTGGAGAAAATGATAATACTCCGCCCCGGCCAAATTCGCCAATTCCGCCAAAGCCAGCGAACTGCGATACCACACCGGCGCCACCGCCGGGTACCAATCCCTTTCCGACCGCCATTGCCCCCGCGGCCCGTGCCGTCCCCAAATATAGTCTGACCGCCCGGCCGTCAAATCCGCGTTCAGTTGAACAATCTGCCCGGCGACCCTTTCCCGTCCGTAGCGGTTGAACCAGCCAAAAACGGCGCTGACCCGCAAGGGATGCGCCGCCGCCGCCCGCCGCAATTCCGCCTGCTCCTCCCGCAAAATCCCGATGCGCCCGGCCTGCAAAGTCTCCGCGGCCGTCAACCCGGTCAACGCGCTCCACTGATAAGGGTAAAACGGGAAAACCCCCTCCCGGTAGTTGCGCCCGCTGAAAAAAATTTCATTGTACCCGTCCAGGTTGACGATAAGGTCGAACCGGCCGCCCCGCGCCAGTTGCTCCGCCACCACCATAACCGGCTGCGGCTGTTTCATACTCAGATAGCCCAACCCCAGCACCGCCGGCCGCCGCGCCAGGTTGTGGTCCGAAAAATAGCGGTACACGGCGCGGCTGAAGTAGGGCAGCAGGTCATGAGCCACCGAACCGCCCACCAAGCCGATTACTACCGGCGCCTCCGAACTAACCGGCGGCCCGGCATTCAGGTAATGCCCGGGGTCGATGGGAGTATGTCCGTAAAAGGGATGCCGTATCCGCGTGGCGGCCAGAGCATTCCAACCCGCTTCCCCCTCCGGTAGCACCGCCGCCGTTCCCCCGGTCCGTTCCCCGCCGTACCCTTCCCCAAAAGCCAGCCAGTAGGCGGCCCGCGCCATCCCCTCGACCGCCAGCAGGGTCAACGCCGCCAGCAAGCCGTAGTAAAGCAGCTTTTTAGGAAAAGGCAAAGTATCCCTCCGGCGGAATTATACCCCAACCCCTACTCATCAAAACGATACTCCTCCTCCCATAACTTCCCGTCCCCATCGACATACTGACCGGTGCGAATGGCGGCGATGGCATAATCCGGCAGCTGCCGCTCAGCCACGCACCGGCCCCCGGTTGAATGGCCGGCATCGGCAAACCGAAAGTCCCGGTTGTCAAAGCCGTATTCCCGGCGTTCCGGCGGCAAATCGGCGGCATCGGCCGGGATGATGTGCAGAAAAAAGGCGGCCTCAATATCATCCGGAGCGCAGTCCTCCCGGACATAAAGCAGCCGATTGCCCGCCCGCCGGTACACCCGAAAGTACCCGTCCATCAGCAGTTCCGCCGGCGCGGCCGCCGCATCCAACCCGGAAACCGGCGGCCGGGACTGGCTCACCCGCTGCAAAGCCGGCGCCATTCGTTCCACCATCGCCGCCGCCAGCAGCTCATTGCCGCGTTTATTGAAATGGCAGCAATGATCCCGATACAGCGTTTCCCGGTTGTCCCGGAAAATCTGCGTCAGGTCAAAATAGTTGACTTGCCGCCCCGGCAGCTTTGCGCCCAATTGCGCCAGATCCGGATAGGTTTCCTGGTACACCCGGCGCCTTCTCCGGTCGGGCCGGTAACAGCAATCCAACTCCCGGGCGGTAAGCGGTTTAGAACCCGGGATATACTGGTTGGGCTGGAGAAAGTGGTAATACTCCGCCCCGGTCAGTTCCGCCGTGGCCGCCAACAGCAGGGAACTGCGATACCACGCCCGCAGCGTCGCCCGGTTCAAGTCCGCCGCCGTCTGAAAATCCTGACGGGGGCCGTGCTTTTCCAGCTGATAAGCCGACCAGACTTCCTGTATATCGTGGTTGGCCTGAATAATCCGCCGTTCCGTTTCCTGCAAGCGGTAGCGGTTCACTATTCGATAGACCGCCGTCCAGCGGAGGGGATGGGTGGCGGCGGCGCGCTGCAATTCCCCCAATTCCCCGCGCAAAACACTCAAGCGGCCAGCCAACCGATACTCGACGGCGGTGAATTTCGTTATATTGTTCCAGTTGTACGGCAGGAAAGGATAAGTCCCCGGCCCCATTCCTTCCGGCAGCAGCTCATTGTACCCGTCCAAGTTAATGATGAGGTCAAAGTGGCCGCCCAGCAGCAGGGCATTGGCGGCCACCATAACCTGCTGCGGCTCCTTGAGGGCTTGCAAGCCCAATTCCAGAACTACCGGCCGCCGGGGCAGCTGGTTAGCGGCGAAATAGCGGGACAAAGCCGCTTGTAGATAGGGGGTTGCATCCTGGGCTACGGAGCCGCCGAACAGCCCGATTAGAACCAGGTCATCGCGTTTTTGCCGGGGCGGCATAACATTCAGGTCATGGTCAATCCCCCGCAAGTTATCGCCGGGCCGCCCGTAGGTGGCGCCGTAGGTATAGCCGTAAAAGGGATGTTTGGGCCGTCGGCCAAAGCCGAATTCGGACAGCTGCGTAGAATCGGCCCGCTCAAAAGCCAGCCAATACGCCGCCCGCGCCATCCCTTCCACCGCCAGCAAAATCAGCGCCGCCAGCAAGCCGTAGTAAAGCAGCTTTTTAGGAAAAGGCAAGGTTATCCTCCGACGCTAACCCCTCCCATACCTCCGGCGGAATTATACCCCAACCCCTACTCCCCAAAACGATACTCCTCCTCCCACAACTTCCCGGCTCCCTCGACATACTGGCCGGTGCGGACGGCGGCGATGGCATAAGCCGGCAGCTGCCGCTCAGCCGCGCACCGGCCGCCGGTTAAATGGCCGGCCTCAGCAAACCGAAAATCCTGATTGTCAAAACCAAACTCCCGGCGTTCCGGCGGCAAATCGGCGGCGTCGTCCGGGATGATATGCAGAAAAAAGGCGGCTTCGACATCAGCCGGAGCGCAGTCCTCCCGGACATAAAGCAATCGGTTGCCCGCCCGCCGGTACACCTGAAAGTACCCGTCCATCAGCAGTTCCGCCGGCGCGGCCGCCGCATCCAGCCCGGAAACCGGCGGCCGGGCATTGCCCATCCGCTGCAAAGCCGGCGCCATTCGTTCCACCATCGCCGCCGCCAGCAGCTCATTGCCGCGTTCATTGAAATGGCAGCAGTAATCCCGGTACAGAGTTTCCCGGTTATCCCGGAAAATCGGCGTCAGGTCGAAATAGTTGACCTCCTGCTGCGTCAGCTTTTCCAGCAGCCCGACGCTCCGGGGATAGATGTCTCGATAGACCCCAATCCACCGCCCATCCTGCCGGTAACAGCATTCCAGCTCCTCATTCGTCAGCGGTTTGGAACCGGGGACATACTGGTTGGGCTGGAGAAAGTGATAATACTCGGCCCCGGCCAGCTCCGCCAGTTCCGCCAGCAGCAGGGAACTGCGGTACCAGGCCCGGGTCATGTCCGGATAAAGTTCCCGTTCCGGCTGCGGCCACTCCAGACCGGGGCCGCTCCGTTCCAGGCTATAGGCCGCCCGGGCCGTCACCAGTTGCTGGTTCAGTTGGATAATTTCCCCCTCGATGCGCTGCCGGCGATAGCTGTTGGCTATCCCGTAGATGGCGGTATAGCGGAGAGGAGAAACGGCGGCGCCGCGCCGCAATTCAGCTTGCTGCTCCCGCAGCAACCCAATGCGACCGGCCAATTGCTGCTCCACGGCCGACAAGTTCATCAGAAAGTTCCAATAGCGCGGAAAGTGGGGATAGCGGCCATCCTGGTATTCCTGGGGGGGCAAATCCATTTCGTTAAAGCCATCGAGGTTGATGAGGAGGTCAAGGTGACCGCCCAGCAGCAGGGCGTGGACGGCAATCATAACCTGCTGCGGCTGCTGCATAGTGATGTAATGCAAAGACAGCGCCACCGGCCGCCGGCTCAGGTCGTTATCTGAAAAATAGCGGGACAAGGCTTGCTGCAAAGCCGGCGTTACTTCCGCCGCTACGGAGCCGCCGAACAGCCCGACTAGAACCAGGTCGTCGCGTTTTTGCCGGGGCGGCGTAACATTCAGCTCGGCCTCGGGATGATTCACACCATGGGCGTAAAAAGGATGCAGCATCCGATGCGATTTGTCTTTCGGGTGCTTGGGCAAGGCGGTGACCCTAACCGCGCCGTCCCCCGGCGGGGCGCCACCGCCATACCATTCCCCAAAAGCCGCCCAGTAAGCCAGCCGCGCCATCCCCTCCACCGCCAGCAGGGTCAGCGCCGCCAGCAAGCCGTAAAAGAGAACCCTTTTGGAGAGCGACATCGCGGCCCGCTATTCCCGCCAACCCCTAATCCGGCCGGGCTGCGTGAATCCCCGCCTTGGTCCAGTAATCCCACAAATTAGCGGCGTTCATCCGCATCACCCGCGGCGAAGTCCCGGCCTGCCCCACATCCATCGGGTAACGGTCGGTCAAATCCGTCAGATTTTCCACCGCCTCCGCCCGGGTCATCCCCCGTTCCACGGCCTGCCGGGCATACTCCTTCCACTCCAGAATATACTCCCCCTGCTCATCCAGATAGCTCTTGTCGCACAACCGGCCATGCCCCGGCACAAAGACTTCCTCCTCGAGCCGCCGCAGCGACTCCAACGCCCGTAGCCACTGATCCGGGTTCGCTTCCTGAATGTAGGTCTGGACGCGGTGAAAGATGTTGTCGCTGGTGAAAACTACGCCCTCCTCTTTGATTAGGATGGCTGCCTGGTACAAGGTATGGCCGGGCATATTGATCAGCTCAAAGGTATGGTCGCCCAGATGCAGCGTCATCCCGTTGCGGAAAGTTACCACCGGGGCGTTGGGCGTATAGTTTTCCAGCAAAGCCGGCTCCTCCGGCCCCATCCCGGCTACCCGCGCCACGTGTTCCTCCAGGTTGGTATCCAGAATCCGCTGCCGCACCCCTTCGTGGGCGATGACCGGCGCGTCAAAATAGGCGTTCCCCGTCCAGTGATCGCCGTGCGGCTCGGTGTTGATGATATAGCGCAGCGGCCCATATTTGGCGATTTCCGCCTTGAGTTTCAGGGCATCGCTGGGCTTTTGGGGGCTGTCAATCATAACTACCCCCTCGGCAGTCACCACGAAACCGTGATTGCACCCCCGGATTTGGGTTTCCGCATAAACATTAGCCGTCAGCTGCTGCATAACGCCGGCCCTCCCCTTACGCTCGATTGCCCGGAACCGCCCTTCCCGGCGTCAACGGGAATTATTTAAGCCGCGAATGAATGTCGCCCCCCTTATTGCCGGTGCCGCCCGCAGAGTTTAACAGAGTAGCCCGGCCCAGGGCAAGAGCGCAGCCAACCCCGGCGCTGTTTCAGAAACTGTTGGGGTTTCGCCAAATGCCGGGTTGGGCCAGACCGGCCGCACACCTTGGAGGGATTGCAGCCGCGGCTGGAGGCTGAGGCAGCCTTGCATAACTTCTGTATCGGGCTGAACCGGCAGTTGGGCCGGCCCAATCGGTCCTTTGCCGACCTGCTGGGCTGGTGGCCCCAGCTATTTCACACCAATCGTTCAATTTCCAGCCGCCGCCGCCCTTGCCAAATCTCCCCGTATCCGCTACCTTATCTCCACGCCCGGCAACCCGGCATACTCCCAAATCGGCGCAACACCCGGAGGCGTTTATGGGCTGGTCATCCCATCATCCCACCGGACTCATCCACTACAACCCCCAGCACAGCTACCGGGGCTATACCCTGGTCGCTACCAACCGCGGCGGCAATTATGCCAATCTGGTCGATCCCGAGGGACGGGTCTGCCACCGCTGGTATCACCCGGAAGGCATTACTTACGGCTACCTTTTGCCCAACGACAACCTGCTCTTTCGCAGCCAGCCGCCCCGGCCCGGCTCCGGGGAAACGGAAATTGGCGGCGGGCAATCCCGCTCCCTGATTGAACTCTCTTGGAACGGCTCGGTAGTCTGGGAATACCGCAGCCCGGAAATGTACCTGCACCACGACTTCGAGCGGCTGCCCAACGGAAATACTCTGATTCTGCTGTGGACGCCGATGCCGGCCGACTTGACCGCCCAAGTGCAGGGCGGTTTCCGTACCGATAAGGATCCGGAGCAAATGTACGGCGATGTGGTTCAGGAAATCACCCCGGAGGGCGATGTAGTGTGGCAGTGGAATTCCTGGGAGTTTCTCGATGTAACTGAGGACATCATCTGCCCCTTGGAAGGCCGCAAGGAGTGGACGCATCAGAACGCCTTGAATGTTACCCCGGAGGGCGACCTGCTGGTCAGCTACCGCCAGACCAGCACCGTGGGCATCGTGGATAAAGGCAGCGGCGCTTTTCGCTGGAAGTGGGGGCCGGGGCAGGTCTTTCACCAGCATCATCCCACTTGGCTGAACAACGGGCGGGTAATGCTCTTTGACAACGGCTGCCATCGCCGCGGCGCGCCCAGCCATTCCCGCATTATCGAAGTGGACCCGGAAACCAACGAAATCGGCTGGGAGTACCAGGGGACGCCCAACATTTCCTTTTTCAGCTACAACATCAGCAGCGCGGAACGCCTGCCCAACGGCAATACCCTAATCTGTGAAGGCGCGCCCGGCCGTATTTTCGAGGTAACTCCCGGCGGCGAAATCGTTTGGGAATATATCAATCCCTTCTTTGGCGAATCGGTCAATGGCGGCGTCCCGCTGAACGGCGTATTCCGCGCGCACCGCTACGGACCCGACCATCCCGCCCTCCGCCATAAAGACCTCGACCCGGCCCGCCACGCCAACTTGAACCGCCTCTACGCCGGCGGCTGAAACCCCAAAGCCGAAACTTGCTCAGCAACGGAACACGGGAACTGCGCCTGCATCAAAGGAATCGGAGAAACCGCTGATGTCAAAAGCCTTGAAAAGTCTTGCCCTTCCCTTGGCAATGGTCGCCGGCATCGTTATCGGCATGGCCGTACTGCCCCTGGTCACCGCCGACGGCCCCAAGCAGACCGACCCGGCGTCCGGCCAGTGGATTGACCAGGAATGTCATTACTACGCCGGCCGCCAACAATCCTACTGCCTGCCTTTGCCGGAGAGCACGGCCCAAGCCGCGCCAACGCCGGAGTCAACGGCCGCCCCAACCCCGGCATCGCCCTTTGACCGGCCCATCGACCCCACGCTGACGCCGACGCCGTGGCCGACGCCTACCTTGGTGCCGGAGCAAATCGTCGATTTGTCGCCGCCGGTGCGGGTGGGGGCCGTCGATTCCCTGGGACGGGGAACTACCGTGGCCGAAGCCCAGGAATTGCTGGAGGGTGAATACTATCAGGATACCCTCACCAAGAACCGCCGCCGGGCCGCCGAAGTCTGCGCCAGCCGCACCGACGGCTTTACCAAACTTCCCGAGGATTACGCCTATAACCCGACCAAATCCGCCACGCCCAGCCGCAACGGCGCCCACATCCAAATCAGCTTTTCCAAAATCCGCTGCGTCCTGCCGTAACCGCCGCCCGGTCAGCAGTCCGGCGGCGGAACAAGCGGGACAAGTAGAACAAAGCAAAGCCGGGTTCAGCCCGGCCCGCAAATCCTTTCCGGAGAATTGACTTATGGGAAAACTTGACAACAAAGTAGCCCTGATTACCGGCTCCGGCCGCAACATCGGCCGCGCCACCGCCCTTAAATTCGCTACGGAGGGAGCGGACCTCATCATCAACGCTCGCAGCAATCGGGAGGAAGCCGCGGCCGTCGCCGCCGAAGTCCGCGCCCTGGGCCGCCAAGCCTTGCCCATCCTGGCCGATGTTTCCGACCAAGCCCAAGTTGACGCTATGGTACATCAGGCTCTCGACCAGTTCGGCCGCATCGACATTCTGCTGAACAACGCCGCCATCCGCCCCCACAAGCCCTTTCTCGAGCTGACCCGCGCCGATTGGGAGTATGTGCGCGGCGTGGTTCTGGATGGCGCTTTTTACTGCACGCAAGCCATCCTGCCGTCAATGGTCGCCAACAGCTATGGCCGGGTGCTTTTCTTTACCGGGGATGGCGCGTGGGCCGGCGGGGCGCAGCGCGGCCATGTTTCCGCCGCCAAGATGGGGCTGGTCGGAATGGCCCGCAGCCTGGCTACCGAGTTCGCCCCCCATAACATCCGGGTCAATGTGGTATCCCCCGGCAGCATTGACACCAGCCGCGCCAACCCGGAGTGGTATCCGCAAAGCCGGCCGCCCAACGCCGCCGGCATCCCCTTGGGCCGGCAGGGGCAAACCGACGAAATCGCCGCCGCTTGCCTGTTCCTGGTCAGCGATGACGGCGGCTTTATCACCGGACAAACCCTGCACGTGAACGGCGGGGCGGCTTTTTTCTAAAGGATTCCCCCTTGCCGCCGTCAGTTCCCCGCTCATCCGGCACTTGCCGCCGGGTGAGCGGGGGAGCCGTCCCCCAAAAATCCAAAACCCGCCGCCCCGGCGTAAATCAATTTGGCAAAACCCCTTTGCATTTTTCCCCGTCTTGTATTACTATATATACCGTTGACGCCGCAAAACCACCCGCCGCCAACCCGCGCCCACTCTAACAAGAGGATATTATGGGAAACAGTCGCTGGCTGCGTAACAGTCTGGTCTATCTGCTCATCATCGTCGGGGTGATTGTCATTTTCTACACCCTGATTCCCGCCTTTGGCGACAGCAACGACCTGCCCCTTACCGAAGTGGTCGCCAAAGCCCAAAACCGCGAAGTCAGCGAAATCATCGTTGACGGCGACAAACTTACCGTCATTCCCCAGGTGACCGGCGGCGCCGAAGGTGTCCAGTTCACCAGCCGCATCAGCGGCCGCACCGACCTGATGCAGCTGCTGGCGGAGAATGATGTCGAAACCGGCCCGGCCGGAGTGCAAGTTACTTTCAAGGGTTCCGGCGGCCTCGGCAGTTTCCTCGGCCTGCTGCTGAACTTCCTGCCGCTCATCTTTTTCGGCGGACTCATCCTCTTTATGATGCGCCAAGCCCAAGGCAGCAACAGCCAGACCATGAGCTTCGGCCGCAGCCGCGCCCGGATGATGCCTTTCAACCGCCCCACAGTTACCTTTTCCGATGTGGCCGGCGTGGATGAAGCCAAAACCGAACTCGAGGAAGTGGTGGACTTCCTCAAATACCCGGAACGCTTCCTTTCCTTGGGAGCGCGCATTCCCAAAGGCGTACTGCTGGTCGGGCAGCCCGGCACCGGCAAAACCTTGTTGGCCCGGGCCGTAGCCGGGGAAGCCGGCGTACCGTTCTTTCACATCAGCGGCAGTGAATTTGTTGAAATGTTTGTCGGCGTTGGCGCGGCCCGCGTCCGCGACCTGTTCGACCAAGCCAAGCGCAACGCCCCCTGCATCGTCTTTGTCGACGAAATCGACGCCGTCGGCCGGCATCGCGGCGCCGGCTTGGGCGGCGGCCACGACGAACGGGAACAGACCCTGAACCAGATTCTGGTCGAAATGGACGGTTTCGAGACCAACACCAACATTATCGTCATCGCCGCCACTAACCGCCCGGACATCCTCGACCCGGCCCTGCTCCGTCCCGGCCGCTTCGACCGCCGGGTTACCCTTGACCTGCCGGATGTGGTCGGCCGTCAAGCCATCCTGAAAGTCCACGCCGCCGGCAAGCCCTTGGCCCCGGAAATCACCCTCGACACCCTGGCCAAGGAAACCCCCGGCTTCAGCGGCGCTGACCTGTCCAACCTGATTAACGAAGCCGCCCTGCTGGCCGCCCGCAAGAACAGCAAGAGCATCGCGATGCCCGACTTCGAGGAAGCCGTCGAGCGGGTCATTGCCGGCCCGGAACGCAAGAGCCGGGTCATCAGCAGCCGGGAAAAGGAAATGACCGCCTACCACGAAGCCGGCCACGCCCTGGTCGCCTGGTCGTTGCCCCACGCCGACCGGGTGCATAAGATTTCCATCATCTCCCGCGGCAATATGGGCGGCCATACCACCCTGCTGCCGGAGGAGGACCGTTACCTCTGGACCAAAAACCAGTTCCTCGATATGATGGCGGTCACTATGGGCGGCCGCGTGGCCGAGGAGCAAATCTTTGACGAAGTGACCACCGGGGCCAGCAACGACCTGGAGCGCGCTACCAAAATCGCCCTCAGTATGATTAAACGCTACGGGATGAGCGAGGAACTGGGGCCGCGCACCTTTGGCAAGCGGGAGGAACTGGTTTTCCTCGGCCGGGAAATCAGCGAGGAACGGGACTACGGCGACAAGGTAGCCGAGGAAATTGACGCCGAAGTCAAAGACCTGGTCAAAAACGCCTACCGCCAAGCCAGCCAAATCCTCACCGACCACCAGCCCAAACTGGTGCGGATTGCCGAGTATCTGATTGAACACGAGGCGGTGTCCGGGGAGGAACTGAACCGCCTGTTCAACGCCGACGAAAGCGACCCGGAACCGGGCGGCGGCGTTGCCCCGGAACCCGGCAGCTCCCCCGGCGCCACCCCGGAACCGCCGCCCTACGCGCCCAAGCCGGAGCCGACTCCGCCCTATGCGCCGCAGCCGGCTCCTACCCTGTCCAGCCAAGCGGCCATCCTCGACCCGGGCGCGGTCAGCGGCGACAACTAGCCAATAATCCTACACCGGCCAACCGCAAACAACCGGGGCGGGGTTTCAGACCCGCCCCGGTCTATTTATCCGAATCGCCCAGCCAACTATCCCGCCTCGTCCCGCCCGAATCCGGTGCCCGGTGGACTAGCCCTCCTCTCCTTCCAACGGCAAACTCCGGTAATACAACCCCCACTGCTGCATCAACCCGGCCACCCGGCTATCCTGCAAGGCCAGCAGTTCCCGGAAAAACCCGGCCAGAGCGTGGCCCGGCATTTCCTCGGCCGCGCAAACCCAACTGCGTTCCCCCGGCGTCACATAGAGCAGCCCGCTCTGGTGGGGACAACTAACCTTAATCCGCGTCAAATCGCTTCCCGGGTTAATAGTCAGCCCGCCTTCCGTCATCAGCTCTGAAACCTCCCAAAGTTTAGGGGTATTATACCCGCCCCGCCGACCGCCGGCAAAACTGCGTACCCTCCGATTAGCCGCCTCATTCCGGCTGATTCCCCCCAATTTTCCCAATTTCCCCCAATCCTTGCCCCAATCGCCCTAAACAGTGTTACAATGCCCTCCGGCAGCCCCGGCCGGCTGACCCCAAACCCGCCCGCCGGCTTGTTGCCCACTCCAGTAACCTAAAATAAGGATGCAAAACTTATGTACCCACCCGGCGGCGGCCAACGGCAACCCGAAATGGACTTCGAGCAGGTAACCGCCCGCTTCCGCGAAGGCGTCGGCCGCTTCTCCGGCCGCTTTGGCGGCGGCGGCCTCGGCATTTTCATCATCGCCATCCTTGCCCTTCTCATCATCGTTTGGGCGGCTACCGGCGTCTATACCATCGGCCCCGGTGAAAACGCCGCCCGCCGCCTCTTCGGCGCGGTTCAGGGCACTCCGGTAACCCAGGAAGGTCTCCAATGGTGGTGGCCCTCCCCCATCGGCAACCGGGACGTCGTCCGCGTCACCGAAACCCGCCGCATGGAACTCGGCTTCCGCAGCAACGCCGCCGGCGCCGGCAATCCCTTCCCTACCGAAGCCCTGATGATTAGCGGCGACCTCAACATCGTCGACGTCCAAATGGTCGTCCAATACAACATCAAAAGCCTCAACGACTACCTGTTCCGCGTCGACGACCCCGGCGAGGAAAGCCGCGCCATCCAGCCCGGCCGCCCCGACGGCCGCACCCTCAAAGACGCCGCCGAAGCCGCCCTCCGCTTAGTTGTCGGCCAGCGCTCCATTGACGACGTCCTGGTCCGCAACCGTGAGGAAGTCGAGGAACAAACCAAAACCCGCCTCCAGGAAATCCTCGACAGCTACAACACCGGCATTAACATCGAAACCGTCCAGTTGCAGGATGTCAAAGCCCCGGAGGAAGTCCGCGACGCCTTCGACGATGTGCTGCGCGCCCGTCAGGAACGGGATACCCGTATCAACCAGGCCCGCGCTTTCGAGGCCGACATCATCCCCCGCGCCGAAGGTGACGCCGAGCGCATCAAAGAAGCCGCCGAAGCCTTCCGCCAGGCCCGCATCGCCCGCGCCCAGGGTGAAGCCGACCAGTTCAACGCCGTACTTCAGGAATACCGCAACTCCCGGGAAGTCACCCGCCAGCGGCTCTACCTCGAAGCTATGGAGCAAATCCTCCCCGGCGTTACCAAAATCATCATCTCCCCGGAGGCCGAATCCGTCCTTCTCCTCGGCGGCAATGACGGCGTAACCCCGGTACCCATCGGCCCCCAACCCCCGCCTTAGTCCTTACTGGAACGCCGTAGGCAACCCTACCGGCATCCCCAGCGGCTAAACCGTCCTTCCCGTGCCAACGGGAATCCCGGAAAAACCTAAACCCGACCGGCCCAACCGAACCTAACCGCCCCCGGCAGAGAGTAACAACTTATGCGCGCGCTAATCATCCTCGGCGTCATCGTCATCCTCGGCGTCATCCTCCTCCGCCAGTCCCTCTACATCGTCGACGAAACCCAGCAGGTCATCATCCTGCGCTTTAACGAGGTCATCAACACCCGCCTTGCCCCCGGCCTCTATGTCAAAGCCCCCTTCGTCGACACCGTCGCCACCTTCGACAAGCGCATCCTGCGGATTGACGCCGCCCCGGTCGCGATGCCCGACAAGGAAAAACAGAACCTCATCATCGACTCCTACGCCCGCTACCGCATCACCGACCCGGTCCAGTTCCGCAAAACCCTGCAAACCGAAAACAACGCCCGCAGCCGCCTCGGCGACATCGTCACCTCCACCCTCCGCGACCGGGTAGCTTTGCGCGACCGCTTCGAGATTATCGGCGCCGAACCCATCATCGACGAAGCCGGCAATCCCGTCGAAGACCAGGAAGGTCTCCCCCTCTTCGAGGGCCGCGACACCCGCACCGCCATCCTCACCGAGGTACTCGACGGCGTCCGCCGCCGCACCGGCGAACAGGACTTCGGCATCGAAATCATCGATGTCCGCATCAAACGCGCCGACTTCCCCGAATCCGTCACCCCCAGCATCTACACCCGGATGCGCGCCGAGCGTAACCGCATCGCTACCCGCTTCCGCGCCGAGGGCGAGGAGGAGGACTTGAAAATCCGCGCCGTTGCCAACCGCAACCGCGAAGTCATCCTCGCCGAAGCCGAACAGGAGAGCAATCAAATCCGCGGCGCCGGCGAAGCCGAAGCCATCCGCATCCTCGCCGCCGCCCTCAACCAGGATCCCGACTTTTTCTCCTTCCGCCGCAGCCTCCAAGCCTACCAGCAGTTCCTCCAGGAACAGGATACCGTCATCCTCTCCGCCGACGAACCCCTGTTCCGCTACCTCGGCACTTCCCAATAGCCCGCCGCCTCGGGATAAACAACCCCCTTTCCCTCAAGTTAAGGTGAGGGAAAGGGGCCAACCCGCCACGGAGCAGCAGCCCCTATGAAACTCCACGAATACCAAGCCAAAGAAATCTTTGCCCGCTACCACATTCCCATCCCCCCGGGCCAAATGGCATCCACCCCCGAACAAGCCCGCCAAGCCACCGTCGACCTCGGCGGCCAGTCCGTAGTCAAAGCCCAGGTTCACGCCGGCGGCCGCGGCAAAGCCGGCGGCATCAAAATCGCCCGCTCTCCCGAACAAGCCGAACAAACCGCCCGCGAATTCCTCGGCAGCCGCTTGGTCACCCATCAAACCGATGCCTCGGGCGTCCCCATCAACTCGGTACTCGTCGAAGGCTTGGCGGACATCCAGCGCGAACTCTATGTTGCTCTGACCATCGACCGGGGACACCGCGGCCCCGTGCTTATCGCCAGCGCCGCCGGCGGTATGGACATCGAGGAAGTCGCTGCCACTCGCCCCCAGGACATCCACACCGAACCCATTGCCCCCGTCATCGGCCTGATGCCCTACCAGACCCGCCGCATCGCCGCCCAACTCAACCTGACCCCGGCCCAAACCCGCCCGGCAACCCAAATCCTCAATGCCCTCTACCGCATCTTTACCGAGAACGACTGCTCCCTTGTCGAAATCAACCCCCTCATCATCACCAACGACGACCAGCTAATCGCCCTCGACGCCAAACTCGACCTCGAGGATGACGCCCTCTTTCGCCATACCGACCTCCAGGAACTCCGCGACAAATCCCAGGAGGACGCCCTCGAAGCCGCCGCCGCCGACCGCGACATCGCCTATGTCAACCTCGACGGCAGCGTCGGCTGTCTGGTCAACGGCGCGGGATTAGCCATGGCAACCCTCGATGTAACCAACGCCGCCGGCGCCGCCCCGGCCAACTTCCTCGATGTCGGCGGCGGCGCTGATGAGGAAAAAGTCGCCGCCGCCGTATCCATCATCCTCTCCGACCCCAAAGTCGACCGCGTTCTGGTCAACATTTTCGGCGGCATCCTCCGCTGCGACATCGCCGCCCGCGGCATCGTAATGGCCTTTGAGCGGCAAAAAGCCACCCTACCCTTAATCGTCCGAATGCTCGGCACCAATGTCGACGAGGGCAAAGCCATCCTCAAAAACTCCCCTCTCAATGTAACCTTCGCCGACACCCTCACCGAAGCCGCCGCCGCCATCCGCGCCGCCGCCTGAACCCATCATCCGCGCCGCCATTCCCCCGCCAACCGGAACCGAAATCCCCAATCGACCCTAAAAACCCGGAGCAAACGCCAAGTATGGGCATTCTACTGAACGAACAATCCCGCATCCTGGTGCAGGGCATCACCGGCCGCGAAGGCAGTTTCCACGCCCGCGCCGGCATTGCCTACGGAACTAATGTCGTCGCCGGCGTTACCCCCGGCCGTGGCGGCCAGCTCTTTGACGATACCGTGCCGGTCTTTGACTCCGTAACCCAAGCCGTTGCCGCCACCGCCGCCAATGTCTCCCTGATTTTCGTTCCCCCGCCCTTTGCCGCTGACGCCATCGCCGAGGCCGCTGACGCCGGCGTACCCTTGATTGCCTGCATCACCGAAGGCGTCCCGGTGCAGGATATGTCCCGCCTTTCCCGCTACCTCGACCAGAAGCCGGAAGTCCGCTTGATTGGCCCCAACTGCCCCGGAATGATAAATCCTACCGCCCGCTGCAAAGTCGGCATTATGCCCGGCAACATCCATCTCCCCGGCCGCGTGGGGGTAGTCTCCCGCAGCGGCACCCTGACCTACGAAGCCGTCTCTCAACTCACCACCCGCGGCATCGGCCAATCCAGCTGCGTCGGCATCGGCGGCGACCCCATCATTGGCACCAGCTTTGCCGACATCCTCCGCCTCTACCAAGCCGACCCCGACACCGACCTTATCGTCTTTATCGGCGAAATCGGCGGCAATATGGAACAGGAAGCCGCCGCCTGCATCCGGGACGAAATCACCAAACCGGTCTGCGCCTTGATTGTCGGCGCGACCGCCCCTCCGGGTAAGCGGATGGGCCACGCCGGCGCCATCATCACCGGCGCCAATGCCACCGCCGAATCCAAAATCGCCGCCCTGCGGGCTGCCGGCGCCCACATCATCCCCACCCCCGCCGACATCGGCGAAACCGCCGCCACAGTTCTAGCCGGAATGGGCTGACCACTTCCCCCTGCTGCTGACACCGGTTGACGCCGCCATCATCCCGTTGCGGGTTGCGATTATGCGGTGATTTACTGAGACCCGCTGTATCCGACTGCCAACACTACACCGTACACTATGGGCGGCCTTGACTTTGACCGGTTGGGGGAATTGTTGCAAGCGCAACGATGGACGGTGACGGTAAGCGGTTATGAAGGGGAATGGGATTGCTTGGGATGGGCGGCGGAAAGGAAACAAGCATTGCGGGGGCAAATTGCCGGGGGCGGTCAACCGCGAACCGAGGGGCTTTGGCGTAATGCCCGGTGCATTGCGGCGGCATCCGTGCGGTCAACTGCTATGATAAACCACCCAGCAAATGCACAACACCGCCCCCGGCATTGCTACCGGGGGCGGGTTTAGGGCCGGGTTTAGCTGGGGTTTTAGCGATAGTTGCTTTCGCGCATCTGGCTGAAGCAGTCGCTGCAATAAACCGGGCGGTCGCCGCGGGGGCGGAAAGGAACGGTGGTGTCGATGCCGCACTGGGCGCAAACGGCGGGGTGCATTTCCCGCTGGCCGCCGCCGCCATCGTAGGAGCGCTGGCTGCGGCGGGCTTGCCGGCAGTCCGGGCAACGGCGGGGTTCGTTGGTGAAGCCGCGGGAATTAAAGAACTCCTGCTCCCCCACGGTAAAGATGAATTCCGCAGCGCATTCCGCGCAGACCAAGGTTTTGTCGGACAGAGCCAAAAGATGACCTCCCTAACGGTTATTTGATATGGCTTGCGTCGAGGTCATCCGGCGTCAGCGACAAATCGACTACGACTCGCGGGGAACCTTAACTCATACCGGTTGAGTATTGTAACACACTTGGGGGCAATTGGGAATAAGCCGGATGGGGGAAAGGGGAAATTGGCGATTTTTGCGGAATGCGGAAGGATTGGGCAATAGGTCGGATGGTTTCCGCAACAGGACAATCCAGAGGCTCCGCCGCATTGGGGAAATCTCTGGATTCCCGTTGTGGGGTTAATGGCCGCCGGGGGATTTGGGCCGGGGATAGCGTGGGGTTAGAGGCCCGGGGCGGCGGGAACGGTGCCGGCGGGGCCGCGGGCGGCGAGGATACGGTCGAGCATCAGGAGGTCGCTGGGGTTGTCGCCAATCATTTTGAGCTGGGCGACGATGTCGGCGGCGGTTTTTTCCTCCTCGATTTGTTCGGTGATGAAGGTTTGGAGGTGAACCTGGGTGGCGTAGTCGCCTTCGTTGACCGCCACTTCGTAGAGGCGGTTGATGAGGCGGCTGACTTCCCGCTCGTGGTCGAGGGTGTTCTGCATCACGCCGAGGGCGGACTGGAACTCGAGGGTGGGCTGGTTGATGGGAAAGAGGGAGACGCGGCCCTCGCGGTTTAGCACGAAGTCGAAGAGGTTCATGGCGTGGGTGTATTCCTCTTGGCTTTGCACGCGGAGCCAGTGGGCGAAGCCGGGGAGGTCGATGGATTCGCAGTAGGCGGACATCGACAGGTAGAGGTAAGAGGAGTAGAACTCCTCGTTGATGTGGCGGTTGAGGGCGTCCTGGATGGTTTGGCTGAGAGCCATGGGGAGAACTCCTTTGGTTCAAGTGAGGGACAAGGATTGATGCCGGTTTAACTGTATTACATTTTTAGGGAAAAGGCAATCGGGTTTGGGCTGCCGTTCTGTTGTGGTTGATAACGAACGGTAAATACCCCCTGGCGTAGGGAAAGAAGGTATTATCAACCACAACAGAACGGAACGGCTGCGGGGTTGGCTTATTCCCATCCCTTGCCTTATAATGGCGTTATGGATAACTTGCAAACTTCCCTGTACCAAACCCACCGGGACTTGGGGGCGCGGCTGGTGCCTTTTGGCGGGTGGGCTATGCCGGTGCAGTATTCGGGCATTATCAGCGAAGTCAAGGCGGTGCGGACGGCGGCCGGCATTTTCGATGTTTCCCACATGGGGCGGCTGGATATTTCCGGGAGTCAAGCGGCCGCCTTTCTGGACCGGATGCTGACCGGGGCGGCGTCCACTTTGCGGATGGGGCGGGCCCGCTACTGTCTGATTTGCAACGAAAGCGGCGGCGTCATCGACGATACCATCTTTTACCGCCGGGCCGCCGACCGGTTTCTGTTGATTCCCAACGCCGGCAACCGCCGGGCGGTAGTGGCGTGGTTTCAGCAATGGATTGCCGCCGAGTTTGCCGGCGGCGTGGATTTGCGGGACGATACTACCGCAACCGCCTTAGTAGCCCTGCAAGGGCCGCAGGCGGCGGCTTTGCTGGATGGCTTGTGCGTTTTGACGGATGGGCAACTGCCGTCAAGTATCCGCCCCTTTGCCGCGGCGGAAGGGGTTTTGACGGCCGGAGCAGAATCGGTCGCAGTCTTTATCGGGCGCACCGGCTACACCGGCGAGGATGGGTTTGAGCTGGCGATGGATGCCGTGCCGGCGCCGGCGGTGTTTAATGCTCTGCTGGCGGCCGGCGCGTTGCCCTGCGGTTTGGGGGCGCGGGATGCGCTGCGGTTGGAGGCCGGGTTGCCGCTGCACGGCCACGAAATCGACCCGGAGACTACGCCCATTGAGGCTGGGTTGGAGAGGTTTGTCCGCACGGACGGGAATTATATTGGTCGGGAAGTGTTGCAACGGCAGCGGGAGGAAGGCGTTACGCGCCGCTTGGCCGGACTGAAACTGCCGGGCCGCAGCGCGCCGCGGGCCGGCTATGCCATTATGCAGCAGGGGCGGGAAGTGGGGCGCATCACCAGCGGCAGTTACTCCCCTACCCTTGACAGCAGCATTGCTATGGGCTACCTTTTGCCCGAATGCGCCATACCCGGCACGGCTTTGGCCGTGGACATCCGGGGGCGCAGCGTGGCGGCGGAAGTGACGCCGCTGCCCTTTTACAGCCGCCGCCGCGGCTGAAGCCAAGGCGCAAAAATCGCAGTTCTGGAGGCCGAACCCCGTGAGCAGTCCCGACGACCGCAAATATACCCGGGAACACGAATGGGCTATGGTGGAGGACGCCGCCGCCCGGACGGTTCTGGTGGGCATTACCGACTACGCCCAAGATGAGTTGGGAGATATTGTCTATTTTGAGCTGCCGGCGGTGGGGGCGGCGGTGACCGCAATGCAGACGCTGGGCGAAGTGGAGTCGGTAAAGGCGGTTTCGGACCTGTTTTCCCCGGTAACCGGGGAAATTGTGGCGGTGAACCCGGAACTGGCCGACCGCCCGGAACTGGTGAATGAGGATCCTTTCGGCGCCGGGTGGATTGTGCGGGTGACCGTAGCGGACTTGGCGGAGCTGGACGGGCTGATGACGGCGGCGGAGTATGACGCCTATACCCAAGGGCTGCATTAGCCGGCTGGGGACGGAGGCAATGAGTTATGGTTGAAACCGCCAGGCTTACCGATAATACCCGGAAGTACCTGGAGTGCTTGAACAAGGTAGCCCAACCCTTAATCCGGGAGGGCATATACGAGTCGGAGGAGGAGTTTCTGCGAGACTACGCCCGGCAGCAAGCCGAGGAGGAGCGGCGGGCGGTCTTGGGGTTCGAGCGGCAGTTCATCAGCTGGGAGAAGTTCAACGACGCGATTATGAACATCGCCACTCCGGAGCAAGAGGATATTGCCTTTGATTGGGAGTGGGCCCGGGACAGCGTGGCTTACTGGCAGCAGTTGCTGGACGAGTTGGCTTGATATGTTAAGGGACGATATACCCTTGCTGGAAAAGTCGGGGCTAGTCGCCGCGGTTATCGACCAGTCCATCGCCAGGCGAGGGGATGCTGTCGTAACCAGAATTCGGGTGCAGCTACGCAACGGGTGGCTGATGGACTGTCGGGAGCGTATCGAACGGCGGGGGCGGCGGTATAGCTTTCATATTTTCGCGGACGGGACCCTGATTACCCGTTGGGATAATTCTCCTTACCACCAGAGGGATTGCAACACTTTTCCCTTTCACCGACACCTCAGCGACGGCAGGGTGGTCGATTCGGAGGATATGGACACGGCTAAAGTGCTTGCCTATCTGGAAACCTTGATACAGTCCCCTTAACCAAACCACAGGAGCAACCGGCCCTTGACCACTGACCACTTTCAATCCCACTACATCCCCAACACGGCGGCGGAGCAGGCGGAGCTGCTGGCGGCCGTAGGCGTATCCGCTATCGACGACCTGTTTGCCGACATTCCGGCCGCGTTTCGCAATCCGCCGCTGGACTTGCCGGCGCCCTTGTCGGAACTGGAAATTCAGCGGGAACTGGCGGCCTTGGCCAACCGGAACCGCACCCTGACCAGCGGGCCGTCTTTTCTGGGAGCCGGGGCTTACCATCATTTCATCCCGTCCATCGTCAAGGCGTTGATGACCCGGGGGGAGTTTCTGACCGCCTACACGCCCTATCAGCCGGAAGTGAGCCAGGGGACTTTGCAGGTCATTTACGAGTTTCAGACCCTTATCAGCAACCTTTACGGGATGGAAGTCGCCAACGCCGGGATGTATGACGGGGCGACCAGCTTGGCCGAGGCGGCGCTGATGGCGTGCCGGGTAACCGGCCGCAGCCGGGTCGCCATCGCCGCTACCCTGTCGCCGGCTTACCGGCAGGTTATCGCCACCTATTGCCAAGCCCAGGGCATTGACCGCTATCCGGTATCCCCGGCGGCGGACATTGCCCGTCAACTGGACGGGGATACGGCCGGCTTAATCGTCCAATACCCCAACTTTTACGGGTATCTGGAGGATTTGGCGGAATTGAGCGCCGCCATTCACGACCGGGGCGGGCTGCTGGCGGTATCCGCCGACCCGATGGCCATGGGGATGTTCGCGCCGCCGGGGGAGTATGACGCGGACATTGTTACCGGGGAAGGGCAGCCCTTGGGCATACCGGTCAGCTACGGCGGGCCGTATGTAGGGCTGTTCGCGTGCCAGGAGCGGTATCTGCGGCAGATGCCGAGCCGCTTGGTGGGGCGGACTGTGGACACGCAGGGCCGCCCCGGCTATGTGCTGACCCTGCAAACCCGGGAGCAGCACATTCGGCGGGAGCGGGCGACCAGCAACATTTGCACCAATGAGGCGTTGTACGCTCTGGCCGCCACTATCTATCTGGCCGCCCTGGGCCGGCAGGGGCTGCGGCAGATGGCGGAACTGTGCTACCACAAGGCGCATTACGCCGCCGCCCAAATCGCCCAACTGCCGGGCTACAGCCTGCCTTTGACCGGGACTTTCTTTCAAGAGTTCGTAGTGGAATGCCCCCAACCGCCGGCCGAGGTGAACCGCCAGTTACTGGAAGGGCATAACATTTTGGGCGGGCTGGATGTGAGCGATGCCATCCCCAACGGGCTGCTGCTGTGCGTGACGGAGCTTTGTTCGCGGGAGGATATTGAGGGGTTAGTGCGGGGGTTGGGGGAAGTGGGATAGTGGGGGTTTAGCGTCGGCAACCGGCGTTAATCGTCCCAATGGTAAGCCAACTCCGGGACAAGTTGAATTTGCTGCACCCGCCAGTTGGCCTTGCTCTTTAAGGCCGGCAAGCCAATCCGCACCCGGAACGTTGCTGCCCGGCGGTTCCGCTTAGCGGCGCGGAGCTGTGGCCGCGGCCGGGCTGCCCGCTTTCACCGGCCGCTTGGGCCGCCATTGCCGCCTCCCCGGCGGGTTGGGGAACGGCGGCGGCCTAACTTGTTGCGGTTATGCTTGGTATCGTAATGCTCAATTAAGCGGGTTTCCAATTCATCAGCCCATTCCGCGCCGGCGGTCAGGCAGACCGCAAACTCCAAGTCGTCCCGGCACCGGTACAAATCCTGCCGCAGCTCCTGGTTCGGCTCCTGGGGGGAAAGATGGGCCAAGAGCCGGGCTTTGACGCTGTTGCCCTTTTCGGATTTGCCGATATAGAGACATTCGTCCGGCCCGGCCCAGAGGGCGTACACCCCGCAGCCATCCTCCGGCAAGGCGCGCACCGTTTCCAGGTTGTACGGCTGCCGCTCCGTATCCAGCCGGTGGCGGGCCAGCGGAAAGTTGGGCGTTTCCGACATTTTCCCTCTCTTGACGCCGGGGCGGCCGGCCGCTTACAGCAGCCGCTGCTCGCTGCTTTGCTCCGCCGCCCGGCGGGTGATTTCGTTCCAGGAGACGACCACGCTGTTAAAGGCCACCGCTTTGGCGGAAACCCCCTGCCGGTCGTATATATCGTACAGGATCCGGGCCAGCCGTTCCAGGTCATCCAGCCGGTCGGCGGCCCGCTGGGCCGGCGCAATACAGCCCTCCACGCCGCGGCCGCTTTCCCCGGGCAGCAGCTGCCACGCCATCCGGTGGACGCCCTCCCACGCCGTCATGGCGGCGCGGCGGCCGGGCCAGGGCCGTTCCTCATCATACTCCTCCAAGTCCCGCAAAGTTACCAAGCCCTCCTTGGCCGTCAGCAGATTGTGCCGCTGTTCCAGCCCATCCTCAATGGACAGGTTATAGGAGAGGGCCAGCACTTGGGCGATGCCGTAACTGCCGCTGCCCGAGGGATGAGCCAGCAGCCAATCCAGACAGAACCGGCTTTCGTCATCCATCGCGCCGGCCTGCTCGGCCAGGTATTGGGACACCACATCGTTGATGGCCGCCAGGGCTTGCCGCACCGTTACCGGCTCCCCGGCCGGGGTTTGCACCACCCCGTAGCGGGAATAGACCGCCATTCCGGGGCCGATGGCCGCCTGCCGCAAATCCACCGGGGCGATATGGCTTTCCCGGGTCAGCTGTTTCAGCACTGCCGGCACTTCCGCCCGCAGTTCCCCCCGAAACTGCATCTGGAGGGCCGGCGGCGCGTTCTCCGGCCGGGGCCGGCAGACCATGACGACAGAGGATGCCAAGGCATTGACATTGGCTTTGAGAGCAGTAATCAACTCCGTCCTCATCGGCCAAGTCCCCACTACCTGAAAACCAGCGTCGATGATTGCCGTCAACATCGTTTCCCAACCGGTGGAAGTGCGGCCCTCCTGCTCCTCCTCCTGCTGCTTGTAGGCGTAAAAGATCGAGGACGGAAAGTCCGGGCTGCACCGCTCCCGTATCAAGCGCAGGGTCTGATTCAGCAAATCCTCAAACCGCTCCCGGGAATCCCGGCCAAAACGGGGGGCGGCGATCATCTCCTCACTCGCAGGGGCAAGGATGCCGGAAAACAAGTCCGGATAAATCCCCCGCAACAAAGGACGCAACCAGATATAGAAAAAGTCAGATAGTTCAGCGTAGCTGATATTATCGTAATAAGGAGGATCAGTTACGATGACCGGGCCACTTTGGGCATATATGGTAGTGGACGCGTTGGCTTGATGTACCTCCCCATCGTTCGTATTCGTAGGGAGGTTATCAAGCACTCGAGCAACCCACTCAATATGCCCGATACAATTCTGGGATGAATTGGAAAAGGGATTTGCCTCTGCGAAATCCCAGACCATCGGAATAGCTTGCCGCCCGAAAACGCTGTCCACAAAGTGGACAGCGTTTCGCCACAAACTGTGCCTACAGTTTCCCGGGAGCAACCTGCCTATTGCCAGAGCAAGGTAAGTACAAACTGCGTCTGAATACTCCGGTTCGGAACCGTCCTGATTTAGAACATTCCGAATTTCTTGCAGAGAATCGCTTATGGTAGTTAAAGCGGTAAGTTGCCGCTCAGTGAACAGCTCCTGCCATTCAGATAATCCGTATCCCTCAACCCGCAAGCTCATCGCTTGCTCCGGGAACTTGCCATTAGGCCGCCATTCAGGTTTGGCAGAAACGGCCGTTTGGATATGTTCGTCAGTAGGGGATAGGAACAGACGCTTGCGGTTGCCCTCGGCAACTATGCCTATCATCTGCTCTCCCAATTTCCCAGCCCGGGACTGCTCCCGCACATACTCCAGAACGACATGGTTGCCGCAGGCCACGCAGGTGGCTCCATAGCGGTCAATGTTGCCGCCGGATGGTACATCCCGGCCGTGGCTCTGCACCACGAAAGCGACCGTTTTACTTTCCTCGTCCACCACCGGCTTAATCCAATGCTGATTGCCGGCTTTCTTGGAGACTTGAAAGGATTTCAACAAGGGCATCGCGATGCCGCAGGCCGGGTTGGCGCAGGGAATAGTCCGGGCCCACAGCCAGGCAATAACGGTGGCCGCGCCGCCCTCCGGCAGTTTAGCGGTGGGGTAAAGGTGGCCGATTTTTTCCCAAGCCAGTTCCCGCATTTTGCGCCCGTAATAGCGGATGTCGGCGGCCAAGCCGGCGGCGCCGCGCCAGGGAACTTGTTTGGCTTGCTTGCCCTTGCCCACGGTAAAGCCCATAGGGTCGGCGTCCGGGTTCACCGGGGGGCGGTTGGCGAACTTGGGCGGCAGTTCAATGAGGGCTTTGGTAATCAGCACGGCAACGGGGTTCAGGTCGGTGCCAATGGCGCGCAGTCCCAAACGCTGGGCTTCGAGGGGAATGGAGCCGCCGCCGCAAAAGGGGTCGTAGATGGGCTGGGCTTGACGGTTCAGGTAGTCGAGGACGGCGGCCGGCTCCGTGGGGGCGGTTTCCTGGCGGCTACGGGCCACGGAAGCGGCGATTTCAGAGCGGGCGGCGGCCAGCAGGTTGGGGTCGTTGGAGTTTTCCCACTTAACCAGCCGGCCGATGAGGTCGTGGAGCCGCTGGCGTTCCTCCTGAATTTCCCCCGGGTCGGAAAGGTAGGCGGAGGGGTCATCGACCAGGCTGGCAAACAGCGCCGCCCGGCACGCCGCCAAAGGCCGCCGCGCCCACCACAGATGCAAAGTCGAGGGATGGCCGTGGCGGATGGACTTCTCCCGGGCCGACTCGGCGTTGATGATGTCGAGGGGCAGGTCAACCTCGATGAGCTTTTTGGGGTAGGCGGCGGCGGACGGGCTGGTCATAAAAGGAGGCTCCGGAGTGTGTGGGTTTTTTGGGGTATGGGGACAACGGCCGCAATCCGGCGGGACCGGGCGGCAATACCGCGTTCAGGAACTGGCGGCGGCCGGCTGGGGCAGCAGGTCGAAAAGGTCAATATCCAACCGCTCGTACAACGCCTGGGCCATGGCCGGGGTAACTTCCTGCTGGCCGGCGAGGACGGCGGCGGCCAGTTCGCGGCTGCCGATGCAGGGGGTCAGGTCGTCCAGGGTCAGGTTGGCTTGGTCCATCCGAAACTCGATGGCGGCGGCCGGCGTGGGGTCTTTCATCGGGTAGTGAACCGCTTCATAAGCCGCGGCCAAACTCCACAGCCTTTCCAGTTCCTCCCCTTCCGGAGTGCCCGGTACGGCGTGAAAAATCTGGTCAATCCGGGCCACCGCCCGCCGGTACTCCTCCCCGGTAAGGATGGTTTGCGGTTGGACTGCCATAATTACACCTCCGCGGCGTTGATGCGGTCATATTGGGCGTGGGTGCCGACGAAACGAATATAGACCCGCTGATACTGGTAGTCAATCCGCGCCACCAGTCGGTAAGCGTTGCCCCGGATGCGAAAGACTACCCGGTCGCTGCCGACGATACTGGCATCGGGATAGCGCGCGATGACCTCGGCCGGCGTGTCCCACCGGGCCCGCAAAGTTTCCCGATACCAGCCATCCAGCGCCGCCTCGGCGTCCGAATGCCGTTCCCAAAAGTCCCGCAGCGTCCCCAAAGTCAGAATCCGCATCAGGCGCTACTCACCTTTGCCGCCGGCAGCAAATCCCACAGGTCAATATCCAACCGCTCGTACAAGGCTTGGGCCATAGCCGGGGTAACTTCCTGCTGGCCGGACAGGACGGCGGCGGCTAGTTCCCGGGTGCCGATGCAGGGGGCCAAATCATCCAGGGTCAGGTTGGCTTGGTCCATACGGAACTCGATGGCGGCGGCCGGCGTGGGGTCTTTCATCGGGTAATGGAGGTTATCGTAAGCCTCGACCAGGTCGGCCAGGATTTGGTGTTCAGCGTACTCCGGGGTGCCGGGTTCCGCGCCGACGGTTTCCCACAGCCGCTGCGCGGCCCGGTCGAACTCCTCCTTGGTTTCCAAAGGTCGGATGTCTGCCATTTGCTACACCTCCGCCCTAGTGCCAACCGTCGCCGCCGGCAGCAAGTCGAAAAGGTCAATATCCAGCCGTTCGTACAGGGCTTGGGCCATAGCCGGGGTAACTTCCTGCTGGCCGGCGAGGACGGCGGCGGCCAGGTCGCGGCTGCCGATGCAGGGGGCCAGGTCCTCCAGAGTCAGGTTGGCTTGGTCCATCCGAAACTCGATGGCGGCGGCCGGCGTGGGGTCTTTCATCGGGAAGTGGATGTCCTCGTAAGCCTCGACCAGGTCAGCCAAGCGCTCGCATTCGTCGCCCTCCGGAGTGCCGCGTTCCGCGCCGAAAACCTCCCCCAAGCGCTGCAAGGCCCACCGGTACTCCTCCTCGGTAAGGATGGTTTGCGGTTGGACTGCTTCGGTCGCCATAGTTACACCTCCGCGGCGTTGATGCGGTCATATTGGGCGTGGGTGCCGACGAAACGAATATAGACCTGCTGATACTGGTAGTCGACGCTCACCACCAGTCGGTAGGCGCCGCCCCTGATCCGAAATACTACCCGGTCGCTGCCGACAATGCTGGCATTAGAATAGCGCGCGATGACCTCATCCGGCCGGCGCCACCGGGCCCGCAAGGTTTCCCGATACCAGCCATCCAGCCCAGCCGCAGCGTCCGGGTGGCCCAGCCAAAAATCCCGCAGCGTCCCTTTGGAAAAGACCCGCATCAGGCATTACCCCTGCCAAACCGATATTTGCGGCGCATTATACCCTGCGCCGCCCCGGGCGGCTACAGGGGTTGGGATGCCAGCAAACACCGCCCAAGCCAAGCTGTAGGTAGTAATTACCGCCATTCACCCCTACCCCGTTTCCAGGTTCAAGCCCAACTGCTGGCCGTTTTGCCGGAGGGCCCGGGCGATGCTTTCCGAAAATCCCTCGGGATTATAGCCGACTACGGTGATTTCCACCGTTACGCTGCCGCCGCCGTCGGTGATGGTGCGGGCGATTTCATCCCGAATCTGGTTGAAATCGTACATAGCCACATCGGCGTCAATACGCTTGCGGGCGGTGAACTGCTGGAGCCGCGGGGTTGCCAGCCCGGTTGTAGTATCCGGGTCCGGTCCGGCTTCCGCGCCGGGTTCCAGGGGGGATTCCGGGCTGGATGACGGGGTCGCCGGGGAATGCAAGGCGGCCGCTTTAGCGCCGGGCATAATCAGCGTGGCGCCGGTCAAATAACTGCCGGAGGTTTCGACAATGCGGAGATTGCGGTATTCCCCGGCAGCGGCGTCATAGCTGTCGGCTCTCCCGAAAATGCCGGCGGCGATACCGGCTTGCAGGCACTGTTCCAGAACTTGCCGGTTCCGCAACCGCAAGCCCAGATAGACCTGGCCGGTCAGCACCGTCCACAGTTCATCCACGGTGATGTGTTCCCGGGGGTTGGGGCCTTTCCAGATATAAGGGTCCAGTTGGGAATTCAGCACCGCCGGGGCCAGAACATCGACCAGTTGCCCCTGCTGGACAAAGTAGTCCAGGGCGTTGGCGGCCAGGTCCGCGGCGGGGTTAATCTGCCGCCAGTTCGTGGTATCGTACTCGGCCTGCAAGGGGTCGGGCTGGGTCGGGGCCATAACCCAGCGGTAGGCGTTGGTCAAGGCCTCTTGCAGTTCCCGGTCGGCGGCGGTGGCTTGACTGCGGGCTTCAGCGCGGCGGTCATTGCCCAGGTTGGGGATGCGCCGGTCGCCGTTGGTGATGGAGTCCCAAGCCAGGTAGCGGGCGGTTTTGGAGCGCAGTTCCCGGATTTGGTCGCTGGTGGCGGCCAGGAACAAGAGGGTGTTAGGCTTGGTCCGGCGGATGCTGCCGACGTTGGTCATTATCCGTTCGACGGCTTTTCGGGTGTGGTCCTCCTCATTGCCGGGACTGGGCCGCGGCCGGTCGGGGCCCAGCAGGACCAGTCGCACATAGTCGCTGTCCGCTATTTCCGGGTGGGGCTCCGGCCTTTCCGGGCGGGGCTCCGGCCCCAAGGAAATAACGGCGTGGTTGGCGTTGGAACTGCTGAACTCGTTGAGGCGGCGGCGGATTTCCCGGTCGCGGGTTTCATCGCTGAGTTCCAGAGCCCGGTCGTTAACCACTTTGTTGAGGTTTTCCTGGGCGTCGAAGTAATAGCGGTCGTCGCCGCCCCGGTAGAAATGGTAGAGCTTGCCGTCCATTTCCCGGATGACTTCGCGATAAACGGCGACGCCGTGGCCGGGAGCGACCACGCTGAGGTTGACCTGGCGCAAGTCCAGGCCGCGGACGGACTTTCGGGTGGAACTGCCTAGAAACACGGCCCGGGCGACCCGGCGGGCAGCGCCGCCGCCAACCCCGAACCGGGCCGGCTGGGACAAGTCAATCTGGTGGGCGTGGGAGTTCTCCCGATCCACTTCGCCCAGCACCGCATCCCACTGCGGCCCCAGCAGGCTCAGGAAAGCGTGGCTGACCTGGGTGTCGGTGAAAGGCAGGTTGGCCGGCATTATCATCGGGGCATCGTCCTCATTGGCATACAGCCGGCTAATGGTCTGCGCCATCAACCGCAATACCCCCCGGGTACGCTGGAAATCGTGGTACACCGACCAGTCCTGATAAAGCCGGTCAAAGACTTCCGGATGGATGGGATAGCACTGCCGCAGCCGTTCTCGGTAGCGGGTTTCCCGGGCCTCCGGCGGATAGTCGCCGGTGTTGCGCTGGTACATCCGATAGAAAGCCTGGCAGGTTTCCTCCCGCGCAGCCGTGTCGTATTCGTCCTGAAAGAGGCGACGACGCACTACGGCAAATGCTTCATCATTGCTGGTTTCGGCTACAGCCAGTACCGACTGCACCCGGTTCAGGATGCTTTCGATTACCGCCAACACCTGCATCCCTTCCGGGCCGCCGGCTTCGGGTTCAGTAACCGGCAGGGTTACGACCAGCATCACATTCCCGGCCTCCGGGTGCTGGACGGCTTCAGTAAGGTTTTGCAGGAAAGTAGAGACGCCGGCCAAGTCCGCATTGCGGGCGTAGCTTATAATTTCATCGACCAGGATGACGCAGGGGCCGACGGCCTTGAACAGCTGCGTCAACTGGCCGGCGTCGGGGGCCTTGCCGCTGCGGGCCGCAGCGCCGACAATCTCATAGGCTTCCTGCCCGCCCAACTGCCAAGCCAGCTCGCCCCACAAGGTATTTAACGGGTCGCCGGCGTCGGTTTGGCGGCCGCTGGTTTCCGAAAGCCAGGGGCCGTACAATACAGCTACTTCTGCCGTTACACCCGCCTCCGGGTCGGCTTCGGCCTGGCGGATAACGCCCCGCAACTCCTCGCTGACCCGGGAATCCTGAAGGGTGCGGGTTGCGTCGAGCAGTTCCCGGTTGCTGTTGACCAAGTGATAAATGGCGATGAGGCTGTGGGTCTTGCCGCCGCCAAATCCGGTTTTGGTCCGGATGACCGGGTTGCCGCCCCTTCCCACCAAGCGTTTAACGGTGGCGGTCAGCAAATCCTTCATCCCGTTGGTCAAGTAAGTGCGGCGGAAAAACTCCCGGGGGTCGCCGTACACGGCGGGCGCGCTACCATCGTACACCTGTTGCAGGTTGGCGGCGAACTCCGCTTCTTGAAAGGAACCGTCGGCCACATCCGAGTTGGGCCGGATTACCAGCCGCCACGGTTTCAGGGCACGAATGTCGCCGCTTCGGGTCTCTGCCGGTGGATTGACGGTTGGCGCCGTTGGCGCCGCCGGCAAGGCGGTTTGCTGAATCCGGTTGCGGATAGACGCGATTTCCTGACTCTGTTCCGGCTGGTTGATGCTGGCCAAGGCTTCGCCGATATGGTAGAGACCCGTCTCTGCCATACCGGTCTCGATGTCCTGCCCGGAAGTGTCGTGAGCCAAGTTGTTCCGCAGGTCCCGAATGGTACGCAGGGTGTTCCGGATGGTGCGCGTCCCGCGGAACCGCTGCTGAAATATGTCACTCCAGTTTTGTTCGACCAAGCGCGGGATAAAGTTGATGTCAATGGCGCCGGCCACATCGCCGCCATTTCCCTGCAGCTTGGCCGCGAAGTCCCGTTGCTGGTTATCCGCCAGGGAATCGACGACAGCCTCGGGCAAGCGGGTCCCCGGCTTCTGCCGCAGATGACGAACGATAAACTCGCTCATACTGCTGCGGTACAAATTCAGCCCCCGTTGCAGGGCATCCCGATTGGGGTAATGGGGAGGGCTGCTCATCCCTTCAATCTCCTCCGGTTTAACCCATCAACAAAACTTCAGGGAGTCCTCGGAAGTTTTGTTGGGGAATTAAAAGTTTCAATGGACGCTACCCCTGGACGGGGTCTCCATAAGGAATATCTTAACGGCTTTGCTGAAAATATATCAAGGTATTTTCAACACGCGTTGGCGGGGTTAAATCCGGCCTTGCTGCGCTCCGGCGAGGCCGGGGAATCGAGGCGCATTTTCCTTGGCATCGCCATTAGGCCGCCGCGGCCGGCGGTTCAGCAAACAATTCAGGGGCGTTGCTTGCCGCTACGCTGAATTGGAGAAAAGTTACGCCGGAATGGTCAACCTGGTATAGTGGCTTGGGTATCTTGTACTGTAATTAGGTGATATGGGGTTATATCACTTAATTCTCAGAAGTCAATTTGAGAAGTTAAATATATAATTCCCAAACGGATAATCACCGCCCGTCCGCCGCCCCGCCATTTTCCCCGGCCGGTACTGCTAACAGCCGCCCCCGCCGGGAACGCCGCCAACGGATGATTCCATAGACGATAGCCGCCGTCCCCAGCCATAGCGGACTGAAAATCCCCAGCCAAATCAGCAGCGTCCCCAACCCTTGCCCTACCACCGACAAAGCCCGGGTCGCCGTCCGGGCCGTATCCCCCGCGCTCCAGCCGCCCAGGACCAGCCCCCGCGCCGCAACAACCTCGACCCACCGGGAACTGAAACCCTCCACCGGCCCGGCCGCGCTTTCCGCCGTCACCGTCAAGGTAACTTCATACGGCTGCGGCCGATAGTCTTGATAGGTATGGGTAGCAAAAGCGTTGGTAACGCCCGGTTCCGGGATACCGCTCACCGGAGACGTGCCGTCCCCAAAATCCCACCGGTATTGAATATCCCGCAGCCCCTCCGGGCGGGTAAAAGAACCCCGCAGCGTCACCGCCGTATCCTCCTCGACCACTATGCCCTCCCCGGCAAAAACCTCAATCGTCGGCGCCCGCGTAACCGTGGCAATCAGCGTGTCCGAACCCTCCACCACCCCGGCCGGCCCGGTGCCGCTTATTTCCAACTGAACGATGTAGGGCGAATCCCGGTCATCGTCATAAAAATGGTTCACCGTGGCCGTTACCCGTTGCCCCGGTTCGGTAGTCGGCGCGCTGCTGTCGCCCCTGACCGGTTCGCTGCCATCCCCAAAATCCCAGGTAAAGGCAAAATCCTCAATGCCCGCCGGCGGGGTGAAGTAAGCCCGAAACCGTCCCGCCTGCCCCACGCCGAAAGTGCGGTCCGCCCCCGCATCTACCGCCAGCGGCTGCGGCGCCAACCGCAAATTCACATTGATTAGGGAATAGGCCGCCGTCTGCTCCAGATACTTGATGCGCCCCAGCAAACCCTCGATTTCCGCCTGCACTTGGGCCAATTCCGCCCGCACCAAAAGCGTATCCTCGACATCAGACGCTTGCCCCAGCAGTTCCAACAGCGACTCCTCCGTAGCCCGCAAGCTCCGCACCCGGGAGTTGCTGTCCACATACTCATCCGTTACATCCTGACTGGTCGAGGACTCGGCCGCCACTTCCACCGCCAGTTGCCGCAGCTGCCGGACGGCGTCATCCAGCGATTGGGCCGGCACCCGTATGGCAATCGCGCCGGCGTGCCGGGAACTGCGGTCGCTCGACACCACCCAGCCGTCCAGGTCCACCGCCACCCACCCGATTTCATCCACCACCCCGGACACCT
Source organism: Dehalococcoidia bacterium (assembly GCA_965243185.1). Lineage (GTDB taxonomy): Bacteria > Chloroflexota > Dehalococcoidia > Lucifugimonadales > UBA3495 > CBDBCU01. The sequence continues at coordinate 849,513 of OZ251531.1, forward strand.
CGGAAACCACCAAAGTCATCGCCACCGTCCGCACGATAATCCGGTTCTGGGTAGCTACCGACGCCTGTATCTGCTGGTAAGAGGGCACGGCAAAGCCGGCGGATTGGGCGGCGCTGCCGGCAACGGCATCCCCGGTTGCAGCGGACATCACAGCCGGGGCCAGTGCAACCTCTGCCGGCGCGGATCTGACTACTTCCTTTTCAACCTCAACCGCCTTTTCCGACATCCCCTCGCCGTCGCCCATGAACTCCATAGCCGGCGCAGCCATTTCCGGCTCAGCCGGGTAAGCCGACTCCGTTGCCGACTGGCCGCACCCGACCAGAGCAACCGCCAACACCAATAGCAACGGTAGGAACAAGTAAGCTTTCATTGCGGCAAGGATACACCGGGCGGGCGGTTTAAGCAAGGATGACGCCTTGCAAGGATTCATATCCCCGTACCGCTTACAGTAGTTTGCCGGGGTTAGCTGCATTCCCGAAATGAGCTAACCCCGGCTTGGTTATCCGGTCAAATCAATACGCCCCGCCTTCCTTGGTCGGGATTGTCAGCTAACTGAAAAACCGGAAAATGCCGGTCTGGTCATCGTGGCGGAAACGGCCGCCCAACAATTCCGGGGTAATGCCGCGTTCCAAGCGGTCGTCGATGGCGGTTTTGACGGCGGCGGCGGCGGCCTCCGGATCGGCGGCCGAGCGCACCATCGCCGCCAGTTCCGCCGGGTTCACATTGTCGGTTACGCCGTCGGAGGCGGTTATCAGTCGGTCGCCGGGCTGCAAATCCGTTTCAGCGCGGTGGAGATTCAAGTCGGCCCCGGCGCCGATGGCTTTAGCCGTCCCCATCCGCAGGATGCCGCCGATGCGCCCAGAAAGCTGCTGATGGGCGTCGCCGCGGATCTGAAACACCGGGCTGTCCCCGGCGCTGATGATGTAGAGGGGGCCGCCGAGGAAAAGGGCTACCGATACGGTGGTCAGCAGAAAGCGGCCGCCGCCAACCTGGAAAAAGTCGGCGTTCTGCTCCTCAAGGGCGGCGACAACATCCGCCGGGCCGGCAATGGCGGCGGCATCCAGAGCGGCGGCCACGGAGCGGCTGGCTTCCTCGCCGCCGTGGCCGGTTACCCCATCCATCACGGCGTCCAGAAAATGGCCGCCGCCCAAGTCCTTAATCAGGTAGGTATCCTCACCGTGGGTCGAGTTATCGTAAAGGGTTGCCACGCTGCTGGCCAGGGTCGGGTCTGCCATATTCAGAACCTCTAGCTCCAGAATGTTTTATCCCGTTTCCTCAAGAGCGGGCTGCGAAGGGGGCCAAGTGGGCTTCCGGATCGAATCGATAGCGCCGCCAGTGGTCGGCATACAGCAGGTTCAGAGCTTCCTGCCAAGCTGTCCGCCGGGCGGCCAAATCAGGCAAGGCGCGGTTGCGGGTTTGCAGGGCGTCGCGATAGGCGGTGAAATCCTGGCGGAAATCGGCAAAGTCCGGGTAATTACGCTGCTTAACGCGGGTTAGCAAGGGCAAAGCGGCGTCTTGAACTGCGGCCGGGGCAGGCGCGCTTTGCAAGTTGCGGGCCATTTCATCAAGTTCCTGCTCAAAATTGACCACCGGGCGCAGGCCGTAGGGATCCCGGTAGCCATCCACCATGGCCGGCGGTTCCGCCGGGGTGGTGTAGAACTTGAGCATTTCCAGATAGAAGTCGTGGATGTCCTGCGGCCCCCGTCCGACCGGGGTGCGGTCATTATCCGGGGTTAGCAGGGCGCCGGAGTCGATGATGGCGATACTGGCGTCAGCCGGCTGAAAGAACACATTTTGCGGCCCCAAGTCCAGCAGCACATAGCCGGCTTGGTAAAGCTGTTCCTGCACATCCAGCAACTGCCGCTGCACCGGGAAAGGGTCATCAGTATCCAGCCAAGCCAGGGGGTAAAGGCAGAACAGGTTTTGCCCCAAGCCGATGGGGACGCGCAGGATGCGGGAGCGGGGATCGCCAACTAAAGGGATGCCGGCAGCCCGGGCGGCGACAATTACCCGATACTCCTGCCCCAGGTCATCGCCAAAATAGGCATCGTGGTTGGCCCGCTCCGTGTAGCCGAGGATGGGAGAAAGTTGGGGGATGGCGGCGCCCAAGTCGGCGTGAAACTGCAAGATGCGGTCGGTGCGGGTTTCAACGGCGGTGTGCATCCGGCGGGAAATCATTTGGGGTACCGGGCGTTTCAGCACGACCGGCTGGCCGGTTTCCCGGTCGAGGGCGGCGCGCACTTCGTAGTCGGCGCCGCTGCCGAGGAGGCCGGTTAGTTGATAGCGGGTGAGATTGACTTGCTCCATAAGGGGGGACAATCCGTTGGCGGAAGGGCCGGCATCAATTTCTTGTTGCGGGCTTGTTGAGAAACCGGCGAGGGGTCGATTCTAATGGCAAAGGGCAACAAGGGACTCTCTCCAGATTGGCCGGGGTTATCGCCGCGCCGCATTATACCAGATTTCGACCGGCATTGCCGTGCAGTGCAGGCCATCCGGGGCCAGGCAAATTAAAACCGCCATTACCGGGCTAACGGTAATGGCGGTAATGGGGCCGGCAATTGCCCGGCTTAAATTCCCCGGCTACGCAATCAACGCCAACTGCATCTGCTGTTCCCGCCGCGGGGCCCGCAGGTTTTTCGGGGCCGTTACCGCGGGCAGTTCCCAGCGCCGCCGGGCGTCATCGACCAAGCCCAGCACCGCTTGGGTATAGTCCCGCTCTCCGTAAGTTTGCCGATACAGCCGCTGGTAGCCGGCCGTCAAGTGGGGATAGGACTCCCGAATCAGCGGCATAAACCATTCTTTGGAGCCGGGCTTGAGAAAGAGCAGGTTGGCCGAAAGGAATTGGGCCCGATGCTGCACCGCCGCCGACACCGTGGCGTTAATGCTCTCCTCGCTGTCGGAAATGCCCGGCAGCAGCGGCGCCATCATCACCCCGGCCGGGATGCCTTGCTCGACCAGATATTGCATCGCTTCCAAGCGGGCCTGCGGACTAGGCGTCCCCGGTTCGGTCCGTTTCCACACCGTTTCGTCGATGCTGCCCACGCTGAAAATCACCTGCACATCGGCAGCGTCATACAAATCCAGCAGCACATCGGCATCCCGCCGCGCCAAAACTCCTTTGGTGGTGATGGAGGCCGGGTTATGGGCTTCGGCCATAACCTCCAGAATCTGCCGGGTCAGCCGATACTGCGCCTCGGCCGGTTCGTAAGGGTCCGACGCCGTGCCGATAGCCACCGGCTCCCCCGTCCAGCGCGGCGACCGCAGTTCCTGCCGTAGCACTTCCGGGGCGTTCACCTTGGCGAAAACCCGCTGGTCAAACTCGCTGCCGGCGTTCATACCCCAAAACTCGTGGGTCGGCCGGGCGTAGCAGTAGCGGCAGGCGTGGCGGCACCCCCGATAGGGATTGAGCGTCCAACGAAAGGGAAAGCCCGGGACATCCACCCGGTTCAGCAGGGACTTGCAGGTAATTTCCTGTACTTCGGCTTCAGCCATAACACACCCCCGGCGTCCATTGATAGAACGAAAGTTTAGAACTTATATCCTATCATAAGAGCAGTCTTTCGGCTTGTCAAGCGGCCAAAGTCACCAATTTCCCAATTCCATTATACTCCCTTTCTCCCAAGGGATTAGCCCAATGGCTGCCCCCCCTTTGCTGTGGTAAAATCCCCTCCATCGGAGGGCGACTATGCTTTATCATCGTTTCAATAGCTACACTTGGGGGGCCGGCGTTGCATTGCTGCTGTTGCTCTTGACCGCCGCCTGCGGCCCGGCCGCGCCCCGGGCCGCCGGGCCGGATATTGAAACCAGCCGCGCCGTTGCAGCCCCGGCGGAAACGGAAGTTGTCCGGGAAGTAATCCGCGAAGTCGCCGCCCCGGTCGCCAAGGAAACCATCCAGGAAGCCGTGGCCGAGGCGGTCGCCGCCCAGTTGCAGCAGCTTACCCAACCGGGCGTAGCAGTCTGGTCGGCGACAGTAACGCCGCAAGCCAACGCCGCCGGGGATGTAGTCTGGACGCGGGTCAGCGGGGAAACCGCCGCCGGCGCCATTAGCGGGGAGACCGGAGATGCCGACTTTCGCCTGCTGAAAATCCAGCTGACCGCCGCCAGCAAAGACTTGACCGTTACCACGCCCGGCCCGGCGGCCGCTTTTACCGGCCAGACCCTCCGCATCGGCGATAACTTCCTGTCCTTCCAGTCCAATGCTGACAGTGCCACTTACAACAGCGGCGCCAAGCAAACGGTATGGTCTTTCGTGGGCGACTATGCCAACTGGTATAAATTGGGCGTTACCTATCCGGTAGCGGTGTTGACGCCCATCCATCCGGCCAACCTGCTGCCGGACCCGATTCCGGCGGCCACAGCCATTCCCGACCATTTGCTGGGCTATGACGACGAAGTCAATCAAGTCCCCCTGTCCTTGCTGGATGACCGCTACCGCCGGCAAGTCCCGGACAATACGCCGGAAGTCTTTTCCTTTCCGACTGATCCCGCGCCCGTAGCGGGAGATAGCGTCACCTTGCTGCATCCTGATGCCGTCCTCCAATACTACACCGGCACGATTATCCAAGCGCAGGTTACCTTACGGACTATGGCGGTGAACTTGACTATCCCCGGCGGCAATATCGTCCGCTTACAGGGCTACATCCCGACTTACACCGGGACCGACGCGGCCGCTCTGCGCGGCAAAGTTTTTGCCATCATCAGCGGGAGTCCCACTTCTTGGCCCAATACGCTGTATTACAAGGGCTTTCCCCATTCCATCAGGCAAAGCATTGTCCCCGGGTCACAGCACCACTATGAAGTGTCCGGCTTGGGGTATGCCCAGCTGGTGGTTGACGAAAAACCCCAATACGCCTTTACTCTAGCCGACCAAACCCGGTATCCCCACGACCGGCAGTATCAACCGGATACCTATACTTTTAACGGCAGCAGTTGGGAACTGACTCCGGGCAGCGTATCCCGGTGGGCTGAATCCGACAGCACGGATACAATCCCGCCGAACAAACTGCCGGCGGCGGCCACCCAGTCGCTCCACGCCGGGCCAGGTAACGGCCTCACCATCAACAGCAGCGGCCAAGCAGCGCGGCGCAGTTCTCTCACCCAGTTCACCCCGGCCTTTAACTTGGCTAACCGCGATAAAAACTTGGGCATTATCACCGTCCAGGCCAAACTGCGACTCACCCGCCGTTTCGTCGATACCATCGGCTTTGACCAGAGAACGCCGGCCCGGCGGGGGATTGCCCTCGAGGGCATGGCCTTTGCCAGCGCCGTCAAGGCTGATACTGCCTACAGCGCCACCGCCAATAACGGGGAGAAAATCGGGGAAGCGGTCATTTACAACGGCGCTACCACTTTAGGCACTGTGTCCCTCTATGTGGCCCGGGATGCCAACAATGCCTTGGGCTACTACCTTACCTATGCCGGGAAAAGCGGCAGCCTTACCTTTGCCATCGACCTGTCCGACTTGGAAGTGGGGTTCATCCCCAACGATAAGCCGCGCAGTAGTATCCAGGGCGGGAAACTGGCAACCTGGACGGCGCAGACCACCACGCCCACCACAGGAGGGCGCAAACCGAATTGGAGCATTGAAAGTTCCCCGCCGGGGACGGGTTCAGTCCAAGCCCAGCCCGGCGATCTGCCCATCAACCAGCGAAACCGTATTAGGGTTGACTTGTATACGCCGACGGCTCAGTGCTTTGGCTGGCTGTTCATCGCCAAGACCGGCGGGACAGAAATTGCTCGGGCTGTGGTACCCCTTAGCCCCTCGGGGTTTGATAGTGTTACCACTACCACGGTCGTAGGGCATACCGGCTCGTCTTATACGCGGTTGAATTTGGGCAACAATCAATTCCTGCTGATTGATTACAGTAGTACCAGCACTGGGCAAGACCGGTTTGATATTAGCCCGCACACCACGGGATTTGACTCCGCTGGGAACGCCAACGCTTGGACTACTTGGCCGGCCAATTTGACCGTTGAACTTTACGAGGCGGTAATTAACTGAGTCCGCCCGGTTTGGCGTGGCCGCCCCCTTGCTGTGGTAAAATCCGCCCCATTGGAGGAGGGCGACTATGTTGAATCGGCCTTTCAGTATCTACACCCTGCTAACTTTTGCCCCCCTGCTGCTGTTGCTCTTTACCGCCGCCTGCGGCCCGGCCGCGCCCCGGGAAGCGGGGCGGGAAGCCGAAACGTTCCACGAACTCCAAAGCCCGGTCGCAAAGGCAGCCATCCGGGAAGCAGTCCGCGCCGGGGCTGCTCCGGCGGAAAGGGAAGCCGCCGCCGAAATAGCCGCCTTGGCTAAAGAAGTGGCCGCCGTCAAAGCCCAGTTAGCCCAACTTACCGAACCCGGCGTAACAATCTGGTCGGCGGTAATAACGCCGGCTGCCAACGCCGGTAATGTAGTCTGGACCAGAGTCTCCGGCGAAACCGTCCGCGGCACGATTAGCGGGGAGACCGGGGCCGCCGCCGCCCGCCTGCTGAAAATCCAACTGACCACTGCCAGCAAAGACCTGACCGTCACCACGCCCGGCCCGGCGGCTGCCTTTACCGACCAGACCCTACGGATTGGTGATAATTACCTGTCTTTCCGGGATCAGGCCGACAGCGCCACTTACAGCAGCAACGCCGACCAAACGGTATGGTCTTTCGTGGGCGACTACACCCCTTGGTACCAGACCGGCAACAGCTATCAAGTATCCGTGTTGTCCCCCATTAACGCGGCTAACCTGCTGCCCGACCCCATGCCGGCCGCCACCGCCATCCCCGGCCACTTGCTGGGCTATGCCGACGACATCAACCAAGTCCCGCTGTCCCTGCTGGATGACCGCTACCGCCGGCAAGTCCCGGACGATACGCCCAAAGTCCTGACTTTCCCGGCCAATCCGGCAACGGGCGACAGCGTCATCCTGCTGCATCCCGATGCCATTCGGCGATTTTTCACCGGGACGGTTACGCAAGGGGAAAATTTGCGGGCTATGGCGGTGAACTTGACTATCCCCGGCGGCAACGTTACCAGTTTGCAGGGCTACATCCCGACCCTCACCGGCTCTGACTCGGCCACTTTGCGCGGCAAAGTTTTCGTCATCACCAGCGGCAGTCCCACTTCCTTGCCCCAGAGTTTGTCCTACAAAGGTACCGACTACACCATCAGCCAAACCGCCGCGACCAATCTGCCCGGCTTCTACGAAGTGACCGGCTTGATGTACGCGGGATTGGTGGTTGGCGAAAAGCCCCAATACGCCTTTACCCTGGCCGATGGGAATATCCATCCCTCCAGCCGCCAGTATCAACCTGACCCCTACACTTTCAACGGCAGCAGTTGGGAATTGACCCCGGGCAGCGTATCCCGATGGGCTGAAGCCGGCAAACCCGATGAAATCCCCTCGAACAAACTGACGGCGGCGGCCGTTCAGGTTCTCCACTCCGGGCCGGGAACCGGCATCAGCATCTCCAACAGCGGCCAAACCACGGTGCAGCGGTTTGCTTTTACCGCATTCACCCCGGCCTTCGACCTTACCGCCGCCGGCAAAGGGTTGGGGACCATCACGGTCCGGGCCAAGCTGCGGTTGACCAGCGGCTCCCCCAGCGCCATAGGCTTTGACGATAATACTCCCACCCTGCGGGGGACTTCCATCGCGGGCATCGCCTTTGCCAGTGCCGTCAAGGCGGGGGACGACTATAGCAGCGCCGCCGACAACGGTATCCAAGTCGGGGATGCGGTCATTCACAACGGCGCTACCACTTTAGGCACCGTGTCCCTCTATCTGGCCCGGGATGCCGACAATAACTTGGGCTACTACCTTTCCTACACCGGGAAAAGTGGCAGCCTAATGTTTAACCTTGACCTGTCCGGCTTGGAAGTGGGGTTCATTCCTAACGACAAGCCGCGCAGTATCCAGGGCGGGAAACTGGCAACCTGGACGGCGCAGACTACCACACCCACCGGGGGCGGGCGTAAGCCGAATTGGAGTGTTGAATCTATCCTGCCGGGGACCGGATTGATTGGCGCCCAGCCCGGCAATCTGCCCATCGACCAGCACAACCGTATTCGGGTTGACTCGTATACGCCGACGGCTCAGTGCTTTGGCTGGCTGTTCATCGCCAAAGTCAGCGGGACGGAAGTCGCCCGCGCCGTGGTGACCCTTAGTCCCACCGGAATTATTCCCAAAATCGTCAACTCGTCTTCGAATTTACATCCCGCCCCAGCATTTACCCGGATGTACCTCGGCAATAGCCAATTCCTGGTGATAACCTACCACAGCATCCTTAATGGGGCGAGTGGGCAGGACCGGATTAATATCTCACCCCAGCCCACGGGATTTGACGCCGACGGGAACGAAACTGCTTGGACTACCTGGCCGGCCAATTTGACCGTTGAACTTTACGAGGCGGTAATTAACTGAGGCCGACCGGGTTTGGTCGGGGCCGCACCAAGGGCGGCCCGGGCTTTCTCTCCCCGCCCTTCCATTCTTTTCCGCTACCCCGCCGGCTTTCTCCACCGGGATACCAATAGACATCCCTACGCTTTTCGTTACCATAATTCCTTGAGCCGCATCATATCCGCTACAACATAACCCTAAACCGCACCAATGCAACCCTTGCGCCCGCAACTGCTGCCCATAACTTGCATTGCCGCCCCTTTGTGGTAAAATCCGCTCCATTAACCCCAACCGGCAGCGGAAACCACCCGGTAATCCCGAAAATGCGCGCCATCCGAGCGCGAATGGGGAGGGCAACTATGCTTTACCGCCGTTTCAGTATCCATCCTTTCAGTAGCCGCGCCCTGCTGGCTTGTACCGCCCTGCTTTTGCTGCTCTTTACCGTCGCCTGCGGCACGGCATCGCCGCAGGAAGTGGTGCGGGAAGTGGAAGTAGTCCGCGAGGTCGAAGTCCCGGTCGATCGGGAAGTAGTCCGCGAAGTGGTCAGGGAGGTGGCCGTTCCCGGTGAAAGGGAAGTAGTCCGCGAAGTGGTCGAGGTGGTCAGAGAGGTCGAAGTGGTCAAGGAAGTGGACAAAATTCTGGTGGCTACCCCCACTCCCGCCGCCGCCCCGGCCGCCGCTACCGTCTCCGAAGGCCATCTCCGCATTACCTATACCTCCCTGGGCAGCGACGGCGTCTATCCCAAAGCCAGCAACATCAATGCCGGCGGCAAGGATGTCAACTCCACAATGTACGATGTGGTTATTGGCTCCAACGCTCAAGGCGCGTTCAGCAAAGACACCGGCCTGGCTAACGACTGGTCGATGACCCCGGACGGCAAAACCCACACCATCAACCTGCGCCCCGGCGTTATGTTCCACAACGGCACCGAAGTAACTTCCGCCGCCATCGAGTTCAGCGCCCTGGAAGTGATGGAGGATGACGCTCAGAACGCTTTTATCCGGGAACTGACGCCGCTGTGGGACGGCTATGACACCCCGGACGACTATACCTTTATCATCCGCTGCCATACCTTGTGCCTCTTTGCCCCCTGGATTTTCTCCGGCGTCCGCGGCACGGAGGGGATGATTACCCCGGTGGATTACGGCGGCGTCTCCGAAACCGACTTTGCCCGCTCTCCGGTAGGCAGCGGCCCCTATCGCTTCGGCGAACAGGTCCTGGGCGCATCGGTGCGGGTCGATTCCATTGGCACTGCTCACTTCCGCGGCGGCATCCCCAAATACGAAACCATTACCTTCCTCGGCGTATCCGAGGAAACTACCCGCATTGCAATGCTGAAATCCGGCCAGGCCGATGTCATCGACACCAGCCGGGAACGGGTGGCTTCCCTGGCTGAGGACGGTTTCAACATTTTCTACAAGGAACGCGCCGACCTGATGGGGGCTTACTTCTTTCAGCAGTGGGAGGAGGGCAATCCCTTTAAGGACATCCGCGTCCGGGAAGCCCTGAACATCGCCATCAACCGGGACGCCATCCTGGAACACATTTTCCTGGGACGGGGCAGCACTACCCTGTATCCCATGGGCAGTTACGCCGCCGAAAGCGGCTATGACCCGGCCCTCAGTTCCTACCCCTACGACCCCGACCGGGCCCGCCAGTTGCTGGCCGAAGCCGGCTACAGCGAAAGCAGCCCCCTCGAAATCAAGCTTGCCATCTATCCCTTCGGCGGCATTGCCGAGTTCCCCCGGATGATTGAGGCCATGGGCGCGGACTTCGAGGCGGTGGGCGTCAGGGTCAATTTCCAGCCTACCGAGTACGGCACCCTCCGCAGTATGCGCCGCGCTTGGGACTTGGGCGGCGGCTGGGTCGGCCCTTGGGGAACCACCAACCGGGCCGCGCCGGCCGAAATCCTCAGCATCACCCGCGCCCTCGAATACTCCGGGGCCCCTTACACCACCTACAAAAACCCCGGCTTCGACGAATTGATGGACGCCGCCTTTGCCTCGACCGATGTCGAGGAAATCAAGCGTCTGATTGGGGAAATGCAGCAGTTCCTCCACGCCGACTACTACGGCATTCCCCTGTTCGAGGTGGACACTCCCTTTGCCACCATTCCCGAAATCACTTATTGGGACACCGGCCGCGACTCCTACGACAAAAATATGGACAGCCTCATTTTCCCCGACCTGCGCTAACCCGGCGGCGCAACCGGGCGGCCGGGCCGGAACGCTGCCGGGCCGGCCGCCCCATCAAACCGCCATTCCCGGGCGGCCGCCCAAATGCCTACCGTCATTCCCGTGCCAACGGGAATCCAGTAGTCAGGTCATTCCGTCCACCCGGCCACTATGTCATTCCGAACGATAGCGAGGAATCTAAAAATCTCGAGAGGAATCAAGGGCGGGCATTTTAGATTCCTCGCTATCGCTCGGAATGACATGGACAATTGGCCGCTACCTTAAAGCGCACAACCAGCGACAGCCCCATCCCCGGCTAAGGACCAACTATGCAGCGTTACATCGTTATGCGGGTCGGCCAGTCCCTGATTGCCCTGATTATCCTCTCGATGATTATCTTTGTCCTGGGCCGGGTCAGCGGCGACCCGGTTATCATCCTGTTGCCCCCGGACGCTACCAAGGAAGCCGAGGATAAACTGCGCGCCGCCCTGCGTCTCGACCAGCCCTGGCCCATCCAATACTGGGAGTTTATGAGCAACGCCGCGCAGCTCGACTTCGGCGACTCCATCAAAGCCAAACGCCCGGTGCTGGATCTCATCAAGCCCAAAATCACCAACTCCCTCAAACTCGGCTTGGTAGCAATGGCGATTACTCTATCCATCGGCATACCGTTAGGGGTGCTGGCCGCCGTCAAGCGGGATACTTTCTTTGACGGCGGGGCCAAGCTGATTGCCGTTCTCGGCCAATCCCTGCCCCAATTCTGGGTCGGCATAATGCTGATTCAGCTGTTCACGGTGCAATTGGACTGGCTCCCGGCCGCCGGCACCGGCGGGCTCAGCCACTATGTAATGCCGGCCTTTACCCTGGGCTGGTTTGTCGCCGCCGCCATAATGCGCCTGCTCCGTTCTAGTATGCTCGAAGCCCTGGACGGCGAATACATCAAAATGGCCCGCATCAAAGGGCTGCCCGAATGGAAAATCGTTTGGAAACACACCTTTAAGAACGCCTTGATTCCGGTGCTGACCTTTGCCGGCACCTACCTGGCGACTTTCATCACCGGGGCCATTCTGGTTGAAACCGTCTTTGCCTGGCCCGGCTTGGGGCGGCTGGTGTACGACTCCATCATCTGGCGGGACTTTCCCGTCCTGCAAAGCCTGATTCTGATGATTGCCGCCCTGGTCATCACGGTCAATTTGGTAGTTGATATTCTCTACGCCTACATCGACCCGCGCATCCGCTACAACTAGGAGGTATCGCCTTGGCTACCTTCAGCGCCACCGCAGCCGGCGGTTCCGCGGCTTTCAGCCGGGGTTGGCGGGCCGTGCGCGGCCTGCGCCGGGCGCCCCTGATTCCCCTGATTATCATTGCCGTGATGATTTTCACCGCCCTGTTCGCCCCGCTGCTCAGCCCTTACTCCACTACCGCCCCTTCGCTGGCGGACCGGCTGACGCCCCCGGCTTGGCAGGAGGGCGGCGATTGGAAACACCCCCTCGGCACTGACGCCCTGGGCCGGGACTTGGGTACCCGGCTGATGTACGGCGGCCGGGTTTCCCTGATGGTAGCGGGCTTGACGCTGCTGATTGGCGGCGGCGTAGGTACGGCTATTGGCTTGGTCGCCGGCTACTTTGGCGGGCGCATCGACGCCGTCCTGATGCGGAGCGCGGACAGCACCCTGGCCTTTCCCATCATCCTTTTTGCCATCCTGCTGGTCGTAACCCTCGGCCCCAATCTGGCGAATGTAGTCGTTGCCATTGCCCTGGTCTTATGGGCGCGCTATGCCCGGGTCATCCGCGGCGAAGTGTTATCCCTCAAGGAACGGGATTTTATCGCCCGGGCCCGGGTCGCCGGCTGCTCCCACTGGCGGATTCTACTGGTTCACCTGTTCCCCAACACCGTCAACACCCTGCTGGTGCTGCTGACTTTGCAAGTGGGCTGGGTGATTATCGTCGAGGCGTCCCTGAGTTTCCTCGGGGCCGGCATACCGCCACCCACACCGGCTTGGGGCAGTATGGTCTCCAGCGGCCGGGAGTATGTGGATACTGCTTGGTGGGTTTCGGCCCTGCCCGGCGTGGCCATAATGCTGGCGGTAATCGCTTTCAACCTTTTCGGCGACTGGCTGCGCGACACCCTCGACCCCAAACTGCGGCAAGTTTAGCCCGGCTGCGGCCGGCATTCTTGTGCCGGGTTAAAGCCGTCATTCCCAGCCCATTGCCATTATTCCGGTGATTGACGGTTCTACCCCGCGTTTCCCATTACCGGCCGCCCTAAACCGGCAGGCGTCCCCCTATACTTACCCCATCCCCATCCGTTATAATGAACCCATCAAACCCGGGCGGGTGTAGCTCAGTGGTAGAGCTCCAGCCTTCCAAGCTGGCTACGTGGGTTCGATTCCCATCACCCGCTCCATCGGTTTTATTCGCAGCAGATTGCCCGATTGGGAATCGTATATGCTTTGGTGCCGCTTTCAGCAGGGCGAAACTACCGGCTACGCCCGCATCGTTGACGACGAAGTTATCGCCGTTGACGGCAGTCCTTTGGAAAATCCCCAAGACACCGGCGTTACCTATGCCCTGGGCGAAGTGCGGCTTTTGGCGCCGATTATTCCGCCGATGCTTTATGCCGCCGGCCCTAACCACCGCGGCCATATCGAAGCGATGGCGCAGCGGCGCGGCGCAACGCCGGTCTATCCCCGTTTCCCCGAACCCAACTTCCGCTCCGTCCACGCCGTCATCGGCCCCGACGCCAACATAATCATTCCTGCCGACAGCAGCGGCGCCGTCCAGCCGGAAGGTCAGCTGGCCGTAGTTATCGGCCAGCCGGCCCGCAAACTGGAAAACCGCCGGCAAGCCCTCGACTGCATCTTTGGCTATACCATTGCCAACGACATCAGCGAAAGGGTTTGGCAGAGCGGCGACCGCACGATGTTTCGGGGCAAAAACTGCGACACTTTCAAGCCCCTTGGCCCCTGGATTGTAACCGGCTTGCCCCCGGACGATTTCCGCATCATCGTCCGCTGCAACGGAGACATCTGGCAGGATTTCACCGCCGCTGAACAAATCTGGGACGCTCCGGCGTGGATTCAGGAAATGAGCCAATACACTACCCTGCACCCGGGCGACATTCTGATGTTAGGCACCCAAGGCGCGGATGGCGACCTGCATCCCGGCGACACGATCGCGGTGGAAATCAGCCACATCGGGACGCTGCGTAACTACATCGTGGGGGAGTAGGCGTAAATCCGCCGGCCTAATTCTCAATCACCAGCTTGCCGTAAAAATCCCGGGACGCCATTACCCGGTGGGCTGCCGCCACTTCCGGCAAGGGGAAAGTCTGGCCGACGATACCGCGCAGTTCCCCTTGATTGACCATTTTCATCAGGTCGCCAAAACTGCGGCGGGTGCGGCCGCCGCTGCCCATCAGATGCAGCGGCCGCCCTTGCAGAATGGACAAATCCATCATCGTCTGCGCCCCGGAAGTAACCCCGGTAATCACCAGACGGCCGCCGGGTTTCAGGCAGCGCATACTTTCATCCCACACATCCGCGCCCACCACATCAAACACCAGGTCAACGCCCTGGCCGTCCGTCAGTTCCATCACCCGTTGGCTGAGGCTGTCCGTTTCCCGGTAGTTAATGCCGGCCCACGCGCCCCACTCTTTAGCCTTTTCCAGTTTCCAGTCGCTGCCGGCGGTGGTGATGACCCGCGCCCCTACCATCCGGGCAATCTGTATCGCCATACTGCCGACGCCGCTGCCGGCGGCGTGAATCAGCACATCATCCCAAGGCTGCACTTGCCCCTGCACCACCATACACTGCCAAGCAGTATGACCGGCCAAGGGCAGGGCGGCGGCTTCGGTAAAGGGCATCGTATCCGGGATTTTATAGACATTCACCGCCGGGGCCACCACATATTCGGCGTGGCCGCCATCCAGGTCGACGCCCAACCGCTTTTGATTGCGGCAATACTGGTCGACGCCGGCAACGCAGTTGTCGCAGATTTCGCACTTGACCCGGTTCTCCAGCAAAACCCGGTCGCCCGCTTGCCACCGGCCGGTGGCGGCCGCTTCCGGGCTCAGCCCGGCCACTTCGCCGGCAATATCCATTCCGGGGATATGGGGGTAGGAACTGCGGCCGCGGCGGAGCAAGCCCAAGTCAGCCCGGTTCAGCGCGCTGGCGTGAACCCGCAGCATAACTTCACCCGGCCCCGGTTCCGGCTCCGGCAAATCGCCGTAAGTCAAAACTTCCGGCCCGCCCGGCTGATTGAAATAAACGGCTTTCATAAGGGCAAACCCTCCCGATTGACAGTTTTAACTGCCGGTCATATTACTAAAACGGAGTAGGAGCGTCAAAGCGGCGGGGGACTGTAGAGCGGGCCGGCCCCGCGGCGGCAGCTACCAACGGGCGGGTTTTCTGAATTCTCCTTGAGCGTCTTGCAGGGTTTCGGGAAACTGGCTGCGGGACAGGACACTGCGGTTGATTTGCCGGTAATGCCAACTGGCGGCGTGAGCCAATTCCAAGCTGATGCGAGAACGGCGATGGGGATTGATGACGCCGACCGACTTGCCAAATCGGGAGATAATGGACGAAATGGGCAAGGTCAAATCGGAGTCGTTGGTGATAACCGCCGCCGCATCAAAATCGTGGTCAAAACAATCCAGCAGCAGCAAGGTAGCCAAGTTCACATCAGAACGCTTTTCCTCGATTTTCAGGATAGACACGGTCTCCGGCGGCCGCGACGGGTCGGGATAGACCAGAGGGTAGCGTGGGGCAGTCGTCGGATGGGAGGAAAACCGTCCGTAGTGGATGGTCAGGTTGGGGAGCGTCCGCAAGGCTCGAAGGTAGGTGCCTTGTCGGATACGGACATAAGGGTCGTGGGGAAAGGACAAAACGGGAGCCGTGAAATACCGGATACGGTTAATATCCTCGTCGGGCAGCAGGAGTTGGCACATAGCCATCAGGTTCAACCACTTGTACGGCGTAACCCGCAAGGCGCCGTAGTAGAGGTTGAAACCGTCGACATATATGTTCACGGACATCAGTACGCCCCGTAAATGCAATAGCCACCCGGTAAGGGTGGCCTTGCGGCCCTGCCGCCGAAGGGACAGGGGTGGTAAGGAATAGGATAAACTATCTCCGCCAAAATGTCAAGCGGCTGAAGGCATCATTTTTTATACCATAGCAAAGCAGGATAGAGACCATAAATGCAATAGCCACCCGGTTAAGGGTGGCCTTGCGGCCCTGCCGACTGAGTGGACAGGGGTGGTAAGGGTTAGAATAAACCATCCCTGCCAAAATGTCAAGCGGCTGAAGGCATCAATTTTCGGCGCGGGCAAATAGCGCATCGGACCGAGTAGCGTTGACGCTGATTGCCGCGCTATCCGTTGCTACAACTGCATACTGCCGCCGCCGCTGCTCTGCGCCGGGCCGCCGGCATTGGCCGGCTGGGTCTCTTGTAACCGGGCGGCCAATTCTGCCACTCCCTGCCGGTAGGCGTCCGATTGTTCCGACTGGCCGGGCAGGTCAAAAACCCGGTGTTCGGCGCTCAAGCTGCGGGCGTAGCGGTCCCGGGGGGCGTTCATAAAGCCGTCTTTAGTTACCAGGAACAAAACCCACTGGTCGCGGGACTGCTGCCGCTCTTTGGCGGCGATAATGTCGTTGCGGATAGTTTCGCTGCCCAAAGCCTCCGGGGTGCAGACCACCAGCAATTTGTCATAGTGGCGAATCCACCGCTCGACCTCCTCCTCCTCGGAAGTGCTGCGGCGGTCAACCAGGGCGCTGCCGCGGGCGTTCTCCGGGAACAGCCAGCAGCGGGCCCCGTTAGCCCGCAGGTCATCGCGCAAGCCGGTAGCAAAATCCAGGTCGGCGGCGGCGCAGGCGATAAAGTAATCCCCGGACAAGGCCGGGCCGCCGGCCAGGGACTGCTGAAAGGCGGTCAAAGACTCCGGAGACCCCACACCGGTCAGAAATACTGCCGGGATTTGCCCGCCGGAGCGGAACAGAGAATCGACCCCCAAGGTGCTGGGGGCGTCGTGGCGCACGGCGTCCAAGCCCAGGGCGGCGCTGAGATTGCAGTTCTGAAAGACGGTGTAGCCCATAATGCTGCCGGTAAAATCAGCGCCGTCCAGCGGGGTGGTGTTGAACACCGCTTCGTAAAAGTCGCTTTCCCGAAAGATGGCCCCGGACAGGTTGGTACGGGTCAGGGCTGCGCCGTTCAGATTGGCGCCGGTCAAGTCGGCCCCGGACAAGTTGGCCCGGTCGAGGTTGGCCCGGGAGAGATTGGCCCCGCGCAGGTTAGCCCCGGCCAAGTTGGCGTCAGAGAGGATGATGCGGTCGAGGTCAGCATCCTGAAAGCTGGCTTCCCGGCAGTCAGCCCCGCGCAGGTTTGCCCCGTTCAGCAAAGAGCGGTCAAAAACCGCCTGCCGCACATCCCCCCGGTAGAGATGGATGGGATTAAGGCGGCAGTCGGTCAAGTTGGCCCGCCGCAGCATCGTCCCCATCAGATCCGAGTTCCGCAAATCCGCGCCGCTCAAATCCACCTGGGGGATGCGGGTATGACTCAGATAGCAGGCATTGAGGTCCAGGGCTTCCCCGGGATGTTCCGCCCGCCATTGGGCTACGGCGTCCCGCCCCCGGCGTACCAACTGCACCTGTTCCATATTAGCCATAACTGCCGCTCCGTTTCGGTAAGTCAAAGTTGCGGCCAGCCCCGCTGGGGCCGCCACCGTTGATTTTACCCTATTGACGGCGGGAATGGTAGGGGGATTAGCGGGTCTATTCCAGGACCAGCATTGGATCGAGATTGCCGGTCAGCCGAGCTGCCAAGTTAATCGCCCGCCGGATTGCCTTGGCGGGTTGTCAATAGGGGGAAAGGGATAAATTCAGGGCTATTGCATATAGCTAGCGGCTTGCATACCGTCATTCCCCCAAAAGCGGGAATGACGGTGGGGGCTTGTCCTATTTTCCCCTAACTGGCGGCGGGTGTGTTAAAGTAGTTGGGCAGTATGTAACCGGCTAATGCCGGCAAGTAAATCCTACGCCCGGAGGTGTTTCCGTGTTTTCTCCTGAGGAACTGGCCGAGTTGCGGGAACAGGGCCGCCTTTGGCGGGAGCGGAATGCGGCGGCGGTCGGCGGGCGCAAGGCGGCGTATAAGACGCTGTCCCAGCTGCCGGTGCACCCGGTCTATACCCCGGAGGATTTGGCGGAGGCCGATTACCGGCGGGATATGGGCTTGCCGGGGGAGTTTCCGTATCTGCGGGGGGTTCATCCCGGGGGCTATCGTTCCCGGCTGTGGACGATGCGGATGTTCGCCGGCTTTGGCTTGGCCGAGGAGACTAACGAACGGTTCCGCTTTCTGCTGGATAACGGGCAGACCGGGCTGAGCGTGGCTTTTGATCTGCCGACGCTGTACGGCTACGATACCGATGACCCGCGGGCGGCGGGGGAGTTCGGCAAGTGCGGCGTGGCGGTGTCCTCCCTGGCGGATATGGAAACCCTGTTTGACGGCATCCCCCTGGGGCAGGTTACTACTTCGATGACCATCAACAGCCCCGCGGCGATTATTTGGGCGATGTATCTGGTAGTAGCGGAAAAGCAGGGCGTCCCGGCGGAAAAAATCGGCGGCACTTTGCAGAACGATATTCTCAAGGAGTATATCGCGCAGAATGAATATATTTTTCCGCCGGAGCCGTCGCTGCGGTTGGTGGTGGATACGGTGGAGTTCGCGGCGCAAGGGCTGCCGCGGTGGAATCCGATCAGCATCAGCGGCTACCACATTCGGGAGGCCGGCTCAACGGCGGTGCAGGAGCTGGCTTTTACTTTGGCGGATGGTTTGGAGTATGCGCGGCGGTGCGTGGACCGGGGGCTGGCGGTGGATGATTTTGCGCCGCGGTTGAGTTTCTTTTTTAACGCGCATAACGATTTTTTTGAGGAAATCGCCAAGTTTCGGGCGGCGCGGCGCATCTGGGCGCGGGAAATGCGGGATACTTTCGGGGCGCAAAATCCTCGGTCGCACTGGCTGCGCTGCCACGCGCAGACTTCCGGGGCGGCGTTGACGGCGCAGCAGCCGGAGAATAATGTGGCGCGGGTGGGATTGCAAGCCCTGGCGGCGGTGCTGGGCGGCTGCCAGTCGCTGCATACCAACGGCAAGGATGAAGCCTGGGCGCTGCCCTCGGCGGCGGCGGCGCTGCAAGCCCTGCGGACGCAGCAGATTATCGCCCACGAGACCGGGGTAACGGACACGGTCGACCCGTTGGGCGGCAGCTACTATCTGGAGTCGCTGACCAATGCGGTGGAGGCGGGGGCATACGATTACTTTCGCCGGATTGAGGATGTAGGCGGAGTTTTGCCGGCTCTGGAGTCGGGGTTTTTCCAGCGGGAAATTGCCGAGGCGGCCTATACCTATCAGCGGGAAGCAGATCGGAAGGAGCGGATAACGGTCGGGGTGAATGAGTATGTGACCGACGAAGCGTTGACGATTCCCTTGCTGCGGGTGGATCGGGAGGGCGAGGCGCGGCAGATTGGGCGGCTGAACGAACTGAGGCGCACCCGGGATAACCGAGAAGTGGCGGCCCGGCTGCGGGATTTGGCGACGGCGGCCCGGGGAACGGACAACTTGATGCCGCCGCTGCTCGACGCCGTGCGGGCCTACGCTACGCTGGGGGAGATGATGGGGGTTTTCCGAGAGGTGTTTGGGGAGTATCAACCGGGGTGGGGGTTTTAGGGGGGGATGGGGATGTGATAGAATGGGCAAAGATGGCGTCTTGGCCCGGCGGTCAATTCAGTTAAAGGCAGGCAGCAATGGTTACGAATAGTCCCAAAGTCCGCTACACCTATGAGGATTACTGCCAGTTGCCCGACGACCGGCGGTACGAACTTATTGATGGGGAGTTTTACGAAATGGCACCAGCTCCCGGATCCGTTCACCAGTGGGCGACTTTGAAGTTGACCCGCCTGATGGCCGACTTTGTGGAAAGCCGGCGCTTGGGCGTAGTTTATATTGCGCCGCTCGATGTCATTTTCGGCCAGAATGACACGATGCAGCCGGACATTTTGTTTGTGGCGGCCGGGCGCGAAGGGATTATTACGCAGCGGGCTTGCGAAGGGCCGCCGGACTTGGTGGTGGAGGTGTTGTCGCCGTCAACAGCGCGGCGGGACTTGGGGATAAAGATGCGGCGGTATGCCCGCTTTGGCGTCCGGGAGTATTGGCTGGTGGACCCGGTAGCCCGTTCCATTGAGGTTCTGGTTTTGCGGGATGGGAAGTTTGTTTCCTTGGGGGTGTATACCGGGGAGATGTCGCCGGATTCGGAGGTTATGCCGAGGCTGGTCTTTGCGGTCAGTTCGATTTTCCCGGTGGGGTAGGGCGTGTTGGCGGCGGGTTGGCGGGAATAGGCAAGTGAAAGGGGCGGGTTTCGGAAACCCGCCCCTTTGATTTGTCCGGGCTACACCTTTCTGGTGGGTAGCCGGTCGGTCATTGCCACACCAAAATGGCGCAATGCCGCGGCCAGCTCCGGCGTAACTTCCCTTTGTCCGGTCAGCATTTCAGCCACCTTTTCCCGGCTGCCGATGTGGGGAATCAGGTCATCCTCGGTCAGACCCAAGGCGTCCAGCCGCCCTTGGATAAGGTCGGCCGGCGAAGGTTCCGGGATAGGGTAATGCTGGTCGTCGTAAGCCGCCACCAAGTCAGCCAAGGCGTCGCATTCGTCGGCTTCCGGCGTCCCGGCGGCGGCGTCAAAAACCTCCCAAAGCCGGGCCAAGGCCCGGTCGTAGTCCTCGATAGTGTGGATGGGCGGGAGTTCTGCCATTGCTACACCTCGGCGGCGTTGATGCGGTCGTACTCCGAGTGGGTGCCGATAAATCTAACATAAACCCAGCCCGTGCGGTAGTTAATATGCACCACCAAGCGGTAATCGTTGCCTTTGAGATTAAAGACAACCCGGTTGTTGCTGATGATACTGGCGCTGGGGTAGTCGGACTTGACCTGCGCGGGCGAACTCCAACGGGCCTGTTCTGTATGTTTGAGCCACGCCCGCAAAGACGGGGCAACGGCGGGATGGACTTCCCAATACTCTCGCAAAGTTCTTTCAGTAAAAATACGCATTCTAGTTCACCTCAACTTACCGTTTAACTTCGATCAGCCGGCACATTATACTACACCGGCGGTCTTTGAATTTGGGTACAAGGCTAAATAACCGGGGCCGGCAATAAAACCGGCCCCGGTCAATTTATCCCGAATCGGCGGCTGTCCGCCCTACACCCTTTCCTCCTCGCGCATCCGTTTGGTTTCGGCGATGACGCGCTGCTCGATGTTGGGCGGCACCGGTTCGTAGTGGTCGAACTCCATTCGGTAGCTGCCACGGCCCTGGGTCAGGGAGCGCATATCCTGGGAGTAACGCTGCACTTCGGAGAGGGGAACTTCGGCTTCTACGACGGTGTAGCGGTCGCCCGGCGTCATCCCCAAAATGCGGCCGCGCTTGCCGTTCAGGTCGCTCATAATTTCCCCGGTGTAGGCGTCGGGGACATTGACGGTCAGCCGGACAATCGGCTCGAGCAGGATGGGGCTGGCGTCAGCCATACCCTTCTTGAAGGCTTGGGAACTGGCAATCTCGAAGGACATCCCGGAGGAGTCCACATCGTGGTAGCTGCCATCGTAGATGACGGTTTTCAGGTCAACCACCGGGAAGCCGGCGAGGACGCCCTCCTCCATCGACTTGACCACGCCCTTTTCCACCGCCGGGATATACTCCCGCGGCACCCGGCCGCCGACAATTTCGGAGCCGAACTCAAAGCCGTTGTCCCGATCCATCGGTTCCAACCGCAGCAACACATGGCCGTACTGGCCGTGACCGCCGGACTGCTTTTTGTGGCGGTACTCGGCGTTGGTGACCCGGCTGATGGTTTCCCGGTAGGCGACTTTGGGGCGGCGGAGCAGCAGGTCGGCGCCGAACTTGCGCTTGATGCGGTCGATGGCGACCTCAATCTGGGCATCGCCTAATCCGGTGAGCAGGCTGTCGCCAGTGTCGGCATCCCGGGAATAGCGCAGGCTGGGATCCTCTTCGACGATGCGGGCCAGGGAAGTGGACATTTTATCGAGATCGGCTTTGGTGGCCGGGGCCACGGCAACGCTGTAGTAGCCGCGGGGGAAGGGGATGGGAGCGAAGGAAAGGGGCTGTTCCCGGGCGCACAGGGTATCGCCGGTAACGGTGGCGGCCAGTTTGCCGATCGCGCCAATATCGCCGGCGGTTACTTCGGCAATGTTTTCCTGGGATTTGCCGCGGGGCAGGTAAAGCTGGCCGATGCGCTCCGCCTGATTGCGGGCGCTGTTCCAGACTTCGGAGTTGCTGCTGATGACGCCGCGATAGACCCGGAACAGGGAAAGTTTGCCCACGAAGGGGTCGGCGGTAGTCTTGAACACGAAAGCGGCCAGCGGCCCGGCGGCGTCCACGGCAAACTCGACGGCTTGGCCGCTGCTGTCCTGCACGGCCGGCTTGGCCCCTTCCGCCGGGGAGGGGAAAAAGTCGCGGATGGTGTCGAGGTATTCGCTGACGCCAATGTTCTGGGTGGCAGAGCAAGCCAGAATGGGAATTAAGTCTCCGGATTGGATGGCGGTTTTGGCGCCGGCGATGATTTCCTCCGCGGTCAGTTCCTCGCCTTCGAGGTATTTGTCGGCCAGGGCGTCATCGGATTCAGCCACGGCTTCGATGAGCCGCTCCCGGGCGGCGGCGAACTCGTCGGCCACGGCGGCCGGGATTTCCGCCGGCGGGTTGATAATGCTGACTACGCCCTGAAAATCCTGAGCGTCGCCGATAGGCAGTTGGAAGGGTACACACTGGCTGCCGAAACTGGCTTGAATGTCGGTGACGGCGCGGGCAAAGCTGGCGTTTTCCCGGTCCATTTTGTTGACCAGGAGCAGGCGGGGCAAGCCGGTCTCCTGGCACTGCTGCCAGGAGCGTTCGGTACCCACATCCACGCCGGAAGTGGCGGCCAAGAGGATGGTGGCGCTTTCGACTACCCGCAGGGCGGAGACCACTTCGCCAAAGAAGTCGTCATAGCCCGGGGTGTCGAGGAAGTTGGCTTTATACTGATCCCCAGCGCAGGAAATCAGGGTAGTCTGGATGCTGCCCCCGCGCTTGACTTCCTCCGGTTCGTAGTCGGAAACGGTGTTGCCGTCCTCCACGCGGCCGATACGGGTAACGGCCTTGGTGTTGAACAGCAGGGTCTCGCACAGGGATGTTTTGCCGGCGCCGCTATGGGACAGCAGCGCCACGTTGCGCAGGTTGCCGGCGTCGATGTTGGGCATATCCGATTTCCCCCTTAATTGGAATAGTCGGCGATGTTGGGGATGATTTTATATAATATCGACCCGGTTTTGCAACCGTTTGACCGGGCAAGATTTCAACCGGGTTTTATAAGCCGGTTTTACCAGCCGGGCAAGGTTAAGTTCCCGGGCGATTGCATATACCGGTGGTTCAGCGCCGGTGCCAAAAGAGTCTGCCACCCCCGCAACCAGCTTCAACACAACCAGCCACCCCAAAATCCAAAACTTTTGAGGGGGTGCGGGGGAACTTTTACAAAAGTTCTCCCGCCGTCTCCCCTAAAACCAATTTCCAAATGCCCGAAAATCCATCCCAAACTTCCTTGACATCCCCAAATCCATCCCCCATAATAATACCCGTCGAGGTCAGACCCGGCCCCTGGACGCAGGGACTTAAACGATTCGCTAGCTTACCGTTGCTTTATCGCCACAGCGCGCTGTGGGCGGCCCGCTAAGCCCTAACCGGCAACGCGGCCGCCTCAACTCCTCCCCCGGGGACACGGGATTAAGGCCCCCAATCCCCCACCGGAGCGAGCGGAAAACGGCAAATCTCAATCGCCGCCAAACCGCCGCCCCATCCTACAGGAGTTCGAGCTTAGGGTTGACTGGAGTGTGGTCAACCAACGGTAGCAAGACTGGGCCAACCCACCGGAACGGCAACCATACCGACCGGCGTCAGTAGCCAATTCAAGGTCGCGCTATCGTAATCGGCAATCTGGTCGGGCAATACCGGAGTGAAGTAAGCCACTGTGCCAACCGGCGTATGGCGGCCCAATGACCAGCCTTGCCAACCACCTTCCGCGACGGGCGGAACCCCTGGGTACCCAGGGGTTCCGCCAATACCGCTTTGCAATTTTTCCCCATCCCCATTAAAATATCCCCCTAAACCTATCAACCCTCAGGAGTAACCCCCGGTTTGACTGCTACCCCCGCCTACCTCCACGAATTCCAGCCCCCCCAGCGCATCCTCCTCGGCCCCGGCCCCAGCTCCGTCCATCCCCGCGTCCTCCAAGCCATGACCCAGCCCATCCTCGGCCATCTCGACCCCCGCTTTTTCGGCGTAATGGACGACGTCTGCGCGATGCTCCGCCAAGTCTATCGCACCGAAAACCAAATGACCGTCCCCCTCTCCTCCACCGGCACCGGCGCCATGGAAGCCGCCTGCGCCAACCTCCTCGAACCCGGCGACAAAATCATCGTCTGCCGCAACGGCTTCTTTGGCGACCGCCTCGCCGACATCGCTAACCGCTGCCACGCCCAAACCATCCTCCTCGACTTTGATTGGGGCCAGCCGGTCAATATCGCCGCCCTCTCCGACGCCCTCGACCAGCATCGCCCGGTCAAGGCCGTCGGCATCGTCCACGCCGAAACCTCCACCGGCTCCCTCACTCCCCTGCCCGAAATCGTCCAACTCATCCACCGCCACAACGCCCTCGTCATCGTCGACGCCGTTACCTCCCTCGGCGGCCACAACCTCCAAATGGACGCTTGGGACTTGGATGTCTGCTACAGCGGCACCCAGAAATGCCTCGGCGCGCCGCCGGGCTTGGCTCCCATCAGCTTCGGCCCCCGCGCTATGTACGCCCTCAACGCCCGCCAAACCCCCGTCCAGAGCTTCTACTTCAACCTCAAAGACCTCGAAAGTTACTGGAACCAAACCCGCGCCTACCATCACACTACCCCCATCTCCATGACCTACGCCCTCCGCGAAGCCCTCCGGATGCTGATGGCCGAAGGACTGGAACCCCGTATCCACCGCCACGCCCGGGTCGCCGCCGCCCTCCGCGCCGGCTTGGCCGCCCTCGGCATCGGACTAATGGCCGCCGCCGGCTACCGCCTCAACCCCCTGACCACCGCCCTAATCCCCGACGGCATCGACGACGCCGAAATCCGCCGCCGCCTCATCGACGACTACGCCATCGAAATCGGCGGCGGCCTCGGCCAAGGCAGCGGCAAAGTCTGGCGCATCGGACTGATGGGCGAATCCGCTCAGGAAACCAATGTATTCGCCCTCCTCTCCGCCCTCGAACGCCTCTTACCCGAACAGGGCTACGAAACTGCCCCCGGCGCCAGCCTCTCCGCCGCCCAGCGCGCCCTACTAGCCTACGACGAAACCGGCGATTTGCCCTAGCCTACCGCCCCCACCCTGTGCTATACTGAATCAAAACCGCCGGGCCTTTCCCCCTGCCCTGACCCCCGGAAAGCCCCGGCCCCAGGACAAGCCTATCGCAACCGTCATTCCCGTTCTCCTCACCGTCATTCCCACGAAAGTGGGAATCCAGAGTCACTATGGATAAAGTTTTCATCTATTGGGACAACTCCAACATCTTTATCAGCGCCCAGCAGGCCGCTGCCGAACTCGAAGGCGACGCCGTCCGCTACCGGGTGCGCTTGCACTTTCGGAATCTGCTGACCTTGGCCGCCGCCGCCCGGGACATTGAACACGCCGTGGCTGTCGGCTCCGTCCCCCCGGAACTCCGCCATATCTGGAACCGACTGGAAAACGAGGGCGTCACCGTCCAACTGCTCGAACGCGGCGCCATTCAGGGCCGGGAGCAGGGCGTCGACCAAGCCCTCCAAACCACCATGCTCCGCGACTCCCTGGACTACAACGGCGACCCGGGCATTGCCGTAATGCTCACCGGAGACGGCGCCGGTTTTGACGACGGCGTCGGCTTCCACGCCGACCTCGAACGAATGCGCCGCCGCGGCTGGCGGATCGAAGTCCTCTCCTGGCGGCACAGCTGCAACCGCCGAATGCGCGAATGGGCGGAACAATACGGCGTCTTTATCGCCCTCGACGACTTCTACGACAGCGTTACCTTCCTCGAACCGCCGGCCCCGGGCCAGCCCCTTGCCAACCCCCGCTACGCCATCCCGCCCGACTTGTCCCGCCGGCCGGCTGCTACCTAGCCATAGCCTTGCCGCAACTCCCCCCAAAAAAACAGGAGTACCCAAATGTCCCCCAGCTCCAAACTCCAAGCCGCCCTATTCGCCCTCGCCATCCTCCTCGCCGCCGCCGCCTTCATCCTCGTCTGGCAGCTCCTCCGCAACTCCAACGGCATCGCCCGCATCCAGGAGGAACGCTTCCAAGCCTACCAACTCGCCGACGGCCTCCGCCAAACCTCCGACGACCTCACCCGCATGGCCCGCCTCTACGCCGTCACCGGCGATACCCGCTACCAGGACTACTTTCAGGAAATCCTTGACATCCGCAACGGCGCCGCCCCCCGGCCCGACGGCTACTTCCGCGTCTATTGGGACTTCGTCGTCGCAACCGGCCAGAAACCCCGCACCGCCCACAACGCCGTATCCCTCGACCAACTAGCCTCGGATGTCGGTTTCGAGGACCGGGAATTCGCCCTGCTCCGCCAATCCGAGGATAACTCCAACCGCCTGGCCGAACTGGAACGGCAAGCCCTGGCTGCCCAAACCCCGGCCCAACTGGAGCAAGCCCGCCAAACCCTCCACGGCCCCGAATACCATCAGGAAAAGGCCCGCATAATGCAGCCCCTCGACCACCTGCTCAACGCCGTCGCCGGCCGCGCCGATGAAACCCTCGCCACCCGCTACAGCCTCCGCAACACCCTCACCATCATCACCCTCCTCCTCCTCCTGCTCAGCGGCCTCCTCGCCACCGCCGGCCTGATGTTAGCCCTCAAAACCCGCCCGCAAACCTAACCAAAGGCAACCCGCCGACCAACAAAAAACTGGGGCAACCGTAACGGTTGCCCCAGTAGTATATACGGAGTTGTCAGCCGGGCAAGCCCTGCTTACCCCTTTCCAAACCGCAGAACTAAAACCATTCCACCGATACCGCCGACGGCCAGCCCGCCAAAGAAACCCTCCCGAAGTCCCACGTCCGGGATGAAACCGGCCACCACCGTCCCCAGGATAGCCCCGCAAAACGCCCCAATTCCGGCCCCAATCACAAAAGGCGGCAGCTTGTTCATTCCGACCTCCAGTCTATCAGATGCCTCAATTATACTCCAAACATCCACCTCAAACCACTCCCGCGCCGCCTGCCTTTAATCATCTCCGGCCGCCGCCAAGGCTTTTACCACAGCCCGGCGCGCCCTTGCCGGCCGCTTAACGCTATGCTCCCAAATCCTGATGGCAGTCCACCCCATTCGCTCCAGTTCAGCGTTGACCTTAATATCCCGGGCCTTGTTGCGCCGCAACTTTTCATCCCAATAGGACTGGCTGGACTTGGGACGGATATAGCACTTGGGGCAGCCGTGCCAAAAGCAGCCGTCAACAAACACGGCGACCTTCTGAGCCGGGAAAGCAAAATCAGGTTTTCCCGGCAGGTCTGCCGGGTGCATCTTGAATCCAGATACTCCCGCCCCGACCAAAGAACTGCGGAAACGCCGCTCAGTAGTGCGGTTGCCTCGGGAGCGTATCCGGGACATATTCTTTTTGCGGTCTTCCGGCGAAAGATTGTCCATCAGACCGAAAAATCCATATAGTAGGTCTCTTCGTCGATTTTATAAAAATCGACATCCGTCCGCCCGTACCGCGCCAAATCTTCCGTAGTTACAGGCGCCCCCAAAGGGACATTGAGCCTCTCCCGGAAATAACGTCCCATATCGCTGTTGTTAAGGGACGTATGTATCGCTTTGGCGTGGTCTTGCGCCCGGACGCAAACCAATGGCCTTCCGTCATCAGTAAGTATCGTGAACTGCTCTCCGCGCGGCGGAAAATAGTCGGTACCGTATACCGATGACGGGAGCCTGATGTAAGCCTGATTTGGTTCTCTACCTTGTTCAGGACGCTGACCCCAATTCAAGCCAGACCTCTGCGGCAGATTACCATACCGGTTAAGAAAACTGATCCTCTGGTGCGGTAGCCTTTCCAACTGGCCGGCAATCCAATTTACGGCTTCAGCTCCCTCCTCCCGGTCATCTTCGTTAGCCTGTCTTATGGAATACTCGGGCTCAGCGTGAATCCCAATCAGACTCCCCACCTGCGGGTCGCGGCAGTCAACCGTGTCCTGGCGGATAAGGTCGAAGTAATCCCGTGCTTCTTCGGCGTCGTGCTCAATCATCGCCTCACGGCGCGCGGAGCCGAAAGCCGCTTGGGTATAGTTGGCTGAACCGGTAAAGCCCGCCCTGGGCCGGTCTCCTGAATACCAGGCAAAGGTTTTCGTATGTACGGGACGGTTGTACGCAACATACCGGCAGGAAAAGGAGTCGGACGCCAACTCCCTAAACCCCTGATGGTCTTTAGCAGAGAGACCCTCTCGTACGGCCATACCGACAATCAGTTCAACCCTGACCGACCGTTGCCTGAACCTCCCGGTCAGTTCCTGCAAATGCCGATGCGCCATCGTCGCACTGGCATAGCCGGAAACGATGTAGAGAGTATCGGCGTTCTGCCTGACCGGTGCCAAGAGGACGCTGTCAAACAGATTTTCCGTAAGCACGTCTGCGCTCCAAAAGTTTAAGCTGTTCGGAGATTGCCGCACTGGACTCCGCCCTGACTGCCAAGTTAGGCTCAACGGAAGGATACTCTATTCCGGCAAAGGATTTCAAGATGGCTTCAAAGACAGCCTTCGCCCCGGCCGGCGGCAAAGCCATCCCTATCTGACGCCGGACGCTTTCTTTGCCGCCGCAGAACGCGAAGTTGTCGGGAAAGGTTTGCAGTCGCGCCCGCTCCCGGTTGGTCAACGCCCGGTCCTCGCTCCAATGATAAACGTGCGTTCCCCCGCCGCCGCTACCCGTAACCGTATATGACGGCTTATTAGGGTCAAGCCGCTTGTAGATTTGGCTGATGTTCGCGCCTTTGGAGTTAATCTCCAGACCTTGCGGCAGGTCGGCGGTGAACGCGTTTTCTCCCGGCCTGATGTAAGACAGCCGCTCTACGACTTGCGCCGATTGTTTCGTCGGTTCGTTGTTGGGTGCTTCTTCAGGAATCGGCGGCTCATCAATAGCTTCCCGGCAAGTGCGCGGCTTATCAGTAGTCGGCGCAGGAACACGAAAGTGAACGCTAATATCCGACCGTATGCCGGCAATTATTATACGGTGCCGAGCCTGGGGTACTCCGTATTCCTCAAAACGGTACAAGTGGGGGGTTATGGTATAGCCCGCCAGTTGCATATCTTCCAGAATAGTCTGGAAAGCCAGCCCATCGTTGGCACTCCTGAGGCCGCCCACGTTTTCAGCAAAGAACCATTGCGGCTTAAAGTGCCTTAGCACTTGGATGCCGTAGGAGTAGAGCGGGCCGTACACGCCGTTTATGCCCCGCTTTTCTCCGACCACGCTGAAATCGTTGCACGGGAAACCGAAAGCAAAGGCGTCTATCGGCGGCAGGGAGTCCAAGTCCAGATTGCGGACATCTTGGCAGATAACGGAGTCCCGCGACGCCCCAGCCATATTCCTCCGGTAGGTTTCGCAGGAATCCCGGTCGAAGTCATTGGCCCACCGGTGCCGGATGGTGTAGGTCTGTCCCCGTGCATCGATGGACGCTTGCATCGCGCCTAGGGCCAGCCCCCCAGGGCCGCAGAAAAGTTCGCCAAGGTTGAATTCCATTTGTCCCGCCCAATGCCCGAATAGCCTGAACTAGCGGATGGCTATGGCAGGGCAAACTATACTATAGGCTGTCAACAATATCAACCCGCAAAGGCAATCAGATAGCGTTCCGATTTAGGTGGTTTAGTTGTAGAATGGGGAAAAGGCCGGCCTTGCTGGTTGACGGGAGGTGCGCTGTCATGGGATTGCTGGACGATTTGGAGACCCAACTGGAGCAGGAAATTCCGCTCCAGTTGCAGGCGAAGCTGCAACAAGCCCTGGATCATTATCAGCCCCGATGTGCTCAGTGCGCTCTGGCGATGCACCGCCATCATCGCTATGAGCGCACCATTGTCACGTCCTATGGTCCCATCCGGGTAGCGGTTCCGGTGTTTCGTTGTGGGCAATGTCGCCAACTGGCGGGCGGCGCGGCGCTGCTGGGGCCGGAAGTTCGTTACCAACGGTTCTCAAAAAAACTCGGGACATGGCTTTGAGCTTGGCGGCCCAGGGTTTGAGTTACGCCCAAGCGGGGCAGTGGGTGGGTTGTGTCAAAAGCACCTTGTGTCGCTGGCTGCGGCGGTTGGCCTTGACCCGGCCCCGGTTGCCGGGGGCAGTGTGGGAACTGGATGGTTTGTGGACGCGCACCCGGCAGGGCCCTCAGGAATTGAAGGTAATCCGGGACGAAACCGGGGCGGTCTTGGCGACTTTCGGGCCTTGGGCGGCGGTCTTGGCGCGGGCCGAGCAGTCCGGGGCGGCGCCACCCCGACATCTGGTCAGCGACGGCGACCGGGCCATTGCGGCCGGCATCCAGTGGGTGTACGGCCGGGCGGCGCCGCATCAGCTGTGCATCTTTCACCTGCTGCGGGAATATGGACGGAATATCGGGAAATCCGGCTTGGCCGCCGCCCGGCAACTGCTGTTGACTGACAGCGCGGCGGCGGCCCAGAGCTATGCCCGTCAAATAATGGAGTTGACCGAGGGCGCCGCCGCTTACTGGCTGGACAAGGCGTTGCTCGCCGGTCGGCAGTATTGGACTACGGGAGCGGTCGCCTACCGGACTACTTCCCGCCTGGAACGCTACAATCGGGAGTTGCGCCGGCGGGAGCGATTGGGGACGGTCTGGTCAGAGCATAACCTGTTGGCTTTGCTACAAACCCGGGGCTTGCTCAACCAAACCACCTAAAATGCAACGCTATCAGGCAATCAACTCCCGCGGCGTAAAGTATTGCCCGAAATCTCCCTTGAAAAACCCGTCCATAAACTCCTCAAAGGCCACGCCCTTGGTGTCCAGTTCGGTATTATTCAGGGAAATCCCCTCCAAATGCTCCACGCACTGCGCCAGTATGGGCGGCTCCACATTGATACTCTCGGTGAACACCGCCGGCTGCTGCCGCTGCTCCGCGTCATACAGCCGATTGATGCGCTCGGCCAGTTGGCGGTTCGTCTCCCCCTCCCGCCGCTGAAAGTGATACGGCTGACCTTCCTGCAAGTCCAGGTTTTTCTCATCCCGATACTTGATGAACACCAGCTTGCAGAACTCGCCAAAAGCCACGATGGGGCTGCGCTTGCCGCCCTCCCACAAAGTTTGATGGCACTTGCGAATCGCCGCCCGCAATTCCTCCCGGGAAACCGCGCGCAACTCCCGGCCCGGCTGATTTTTCAGGAAACGCCATTCCGGCGGCCGCCCGTAGCGGATAGGAATGTCGGTCAAGCGGTTCTTATCCCGCTCATCCGCCGCGCAGCCGTCAAAATGCAGGAAACGGCGGGTATGCCCGGCTACCGCCCCGCAGTAAGTTGCGCCCAGCAAGTTGTGGTTGCCCACCGCTTGCTCAATGGCTTGGTTAAACTCCGCGTCCGTTATATCGGCCCGCTTGCACTCAAAAACAAACCAGGGCGACTTCCCGCCGGCCGCGGCTTTGTTGATGACCAAGTCCGCTTGGCGTTGCGGGGTGCGGTCCGGGGCAATGACCTCAAAGTCAATCAACTCCGCCGGATACTCGTAGCGGTAAATCAGCTCCGCCCACAGTTCCGCCCGAACCTTCTCCTCCGGGTGCGCCCACCGCTCGAAATGCCCGGCCGCCACATAGTAAATCCGCTCCCGACTGCCTTCCCCCTCCAGCCGGGCATAGCCCTCCGCCAAAGCCTGCTCCAAATAAGTCCCCCCGCTAGTCAATACCGCCATCGCGCTGCTACCCCCCTCCTCGGAATGGTCGAAATGCTCGAACTGAACCGCCCCCGCCAGCCAATTACACTAGCGTCCACCGGCCACGCCAGTTCAATGTGAATCAACCCGCCGGCGGAAATGCGCCAGCGCGGCAGTCCCCAATCCAGATTGTGCGGGTCAAAATTCTGCTGATTCAACGCTATCTAACCACCCCCCTACTCGATTTGTCAACCAACAGCGGCCCCGCTCTCTCTAACCCTCGCTCCATATAAGTCCCTACGCTAGTCAATACCGCCATCGCGCTGCTGCCCCCATTCGGTTCATTTCAGGAGCAAAGATTAACGCCGCCCCCGGCAAAGGGCAAACTGCAATACGCCTATTGACCGCTGGGTTACACTTATTACCACCATACCGGACAAAGGAGCAGGAAAATGGCTGAGGAACGCGACCTTAACGGTCTCCCCCGGGAGAAACTAACTCAAGTTCTGGACTCTTTCCAAGACCCGGAGGTTTTTAACGCCGTTACCGGGCCGTGGAAGGCGCGGGTAGCCTGGCAAGGCGGGATGCGCGCCCGGGCCTATATGCGGAACCATCAGGTGGATATGGACGAACCCGGCGATTTGACCGCTACCGATGTGGCCGCCAGCGCCCATGAACAGCTCCTGTCGGCCATCGGCAGCTGTATGACCGTGGGCTTCGTGGTCAACGCCACCAAGCAGGGCGTCCGCATCCACGACCTCGAAGTGGCCGTAGAAGGCTACTTCGACAACATCCGCAAGTGGGCCGGCGTCGAGGACACCGGCAATCCCGGCTACGGGCAAATCTCTGCCAAGTGCTTTGTGCGCGCCGACGGGGACGAGGCTACCCTGCGGGAAATCTGGCGGCTGGCCGTGGAGGGCTCGCCGGTAACCCAATCGGTAGTCAATCCCACCGCCGTGGCCACGGAGTTTGAGCTGGTGGGCTAGTCCCGCCCGGAGTTGCCTGATGGTCGCTTTCGTATCCGCCGACTGGGTAGCGGCAAATCTCGATGCGCCGGGGCGGCTATTGGTCGACCCCCGGGGGCCAATGCGCTATATGCAGGGGCATCTGCAAGGGGCGGTGAACCTGCCGGCAATGCGGCTTTTCGACCGGGCCGGCCGCCTGCTCTCGGTCTATGAACTGACCGAATTTTTCGGCTCCGTCGGCTTGGGCAATGACACCGCCCTGACCCTGTATGACGGCGGCGATGGTCGCAACGCCGCGATGATTGCTTGGACGCTGACCTACCTGGGCTATACCGACATCAGCATTATGGACCTCTTTTTTGAGGAATGGGCCGCCCAAGGCCGCCCCAAGTTCTACCGCCCGGTGCGCCCGACCGCCAACCAGTTCATCCCCCAAGTCAATCCGCAAGTTCGGGCGGCTCTCGAGGAAGTAGCGACTAATTTGCCGGCCGCCCCCTCGGCCGCCGCCGGCCCGGTCAAACTCCTGGATTTGCGGAGCGCCGCCGAATATGCCGGAATGCCCGACCTCGATGAACGCCCCGGCCACATCCCCGGCGCGGTCAATCTGCCTTGGCAAGAACTGGTCGATGGCAGCAGCGGCTACCTGAAACCGCCGGCGGCTTTGCGCGAACTGCTAACCGCCCGCAATATCAACCCGCCGGATGAAATAATCGCCTACTGCCGCAGCGGTATCCGCGCAGCAGTAGGCTGGCTGGCTTTGCAGCAGTTGGGAATGTCCGTCCGGCTGTACGACGGCTCCTATCTGGAGTGGAGCAACCGGGGAATGGCGGTAGAAAGTTCGGCTGAGTAGTAAAAGGGAAAAGAAATGGAGCGGCAGATGGGATTCGAACCCACGACCCTCTCCTTGGCAAGGAGATGCTCTACCACTGAGCCACTGCCGCTGGCGTGATGCCAACACCCATTATAACCAGCCCGCCGCCGCTTGTCTATAGCCGGCGGCGGGCAATTTTATAGGCAATTTTTAATGAAAGAACGATTCCCACGAAAACGAGAACCCGGAATGCACAACATCCGGTCGAGCCGGCCCATCCCGGTTAAGCCCGTCCTCCAATCTCCTTAATTCCCAATTACCGCCGCCATTTCCCGTTGACCTTTTACCCCCTTAACTGGTATATTCCTGCCCTACCAAAATCGACTATCGGGAGGCTGCCGGCTATGGCGCGACGCCTTTTCAAGCAACTGGAACGCTCCTACGGGTTCGACGAAGTGGCGATTGTCCCGGGCAATGTAACCATCAACCCCGACCTGACTTCCCCCCAACTGACCATCGGCGACCATTCCTTTGACGCCCCAATGCTGGCTTCGGCGATGGATGGCACCGTTTCCCCCCGCTTTGCCGTCCTGATGCACGAAATGGGCGGCTTGGGGGCGCTGAACGGGGAGGGTATCTATTCCCGCTACGACGACCCTTATGCGGTGCTGGAGGAAATAACCGCAATGCCCCAAGGCGAGGTTACGCAATACTTACAGCAGGTCTATGCCCAACCGGCGCGCGAGGACCTGTTGGGGCAGCGGGTGCAAGAAATTAAGAACGGCGGCGCGGTATGCGCCGTTTCTTTTACTCCCCAAGCAGCCAAGCGGATGTCGCCGGTGGCCGTGGAAGCCGGGGCGGACTTAATCATCGTGCAGTCCACGGTTACCACGGCCCGGCATCACTCCCGCAGCTATCGGGGGCTGGTCTTTGCCGAACTGCTGGAAACCCTCAATGTGCCGGTCATCGTGGGCAACTGCGTCAGCTACGATGTGGCCCTGGAGTTGATGGAAACCGGCATTGACGGCATCCTGGTGGGCGTCGGGCCCGGGGCGGCCTGCACGACCCGGGAAGTTACCGGCGTCGGTGTTCCCCAAGTAACGGCAACCTTGGAATGCGCCGCAGCCCGAGAGGATTATTTGCACCGCACCGGCCGCTATGTGGCGGTCATCACTGACGGGGGCATCCGCACCGGCGGCGATTTGTGCAAGGCTATCGCCAGCGGCGCTGACGGGGTGATGGTCGGGACACCCTTTGCCCAAGCGGCGGAGGCGCCGGGCCGGGGCTATAACTGGGGGATGGCTAATGCCCACGCCGAACTGCCGCGCGGCACCCGCATCAAGGTTGGCACCAAGGGGTCGTTGCAGCAGATTATGTACGGGCCTACTTCGGTAACTAACGGGACGCAAAACTTGGTGGGCGCGCTGCAAGTGGCGATGGGAATGTGCGGCGCAGCCACCATCCGGGAGTTTCATCAGGCGGATATGGTTATCGCGCCGTCCATCAAAACCGAAGGCAAGTATTTCCAGTTGGGGGAGTAGAGGGCGACCGGCGGCAGCCGGACGAGTTTGCGGGATTGCCGTCAAATTTGACCAAAGGCGGCTTGGCGGCTTAAAATGGAATCAGGAGGGAACATTATGACTACTGTGGGACAGGACAACGACAGCCCCCGTCTGGACTCGCGGATGAGCGCTATGGAGGCGCGGATGGATACTGTGATGACCATTCTGGCCGAAATACGCGCGGATAACCGGGAAACTAACCGCCGCATTGACCGCCTTTTCTATGCTCTGCTCGGCATCGGCGGCGGCATCATCGCGGCTCTGGTGGTTATGATAATCCGGGGAAATCCCGTCGGCTAACCGGCGGTGACCGGCGTGGCAAGTCGGAGTTGCCGCCGGCACGTCGCTTAATCATCTTTGTCGGCCCCGGTTGCCAAGGGGCCGGCTTTTCCGTTATAGTAGGCAACGGCAGTTGAAACAGCCGGCCGTTCAGCCCATCGCTAAATCGCACCGGGAGGTCAAAACCATTATGGTTGTTGCCAGCCGCACGATACAGATTTTGGACCCGCGCCTGGAGGAAACCCCGGAGGAGTTGGGCGTCAGTTCCCGCATCGGCAGTCTGGAGGGCAAAACCATCGGGCTGCTGGAGAACCGCAAGTACCACGCCGACGCCTTTTTGCAGGAATTGCAGCGGGTTCTGGAACAGGATTACCGGGCGCAAAAGGTGGTGTACGCGTCCAAGTTCACTTTCAGTATGCCTTGCGCCGAGGAAACTATTGACGCGCTGGTGGAGGAGTGCGACGCCGTAGTTCACGGCATTGCCGATTGAGGCTCCTGCACGGCGTGGGGTCTCCACGACACGGTAGTAACGGAATCCCGGGGCATCCCCTCGGTCAGCGTCATCACCAGCGCCTTTACCCGGGCGGCGCAGGCCCGGGCCCGGTCTTTGGGAATGCCGGGAGTGCGGATTGTCGTTTTGCCCAGCCCGCTGGCTTCCCGCAGCGTAGCCGAAGTGCAGCAGATGGCCCACGAATACGCTGCGGAAATCGTCGGGCTTTTGACCCGGGATTAGGAGAGAGCAATGCAGACCAGTATCGAGTACGCCCCCAGCTATGCGCTGCTGACGGTGGAATTGGCCGCGGGGGAAAGCATCAAGGCGGAGCCGGGGGCAATGGTAGCCCAGCAGGGCGTCGAGTTGAAAACCGGCGGCGGGGGCGGCGGCGTTTTCGGCGGCCTGCGCCGGATGATGGGCGGCGAGTCCTTTGTCATCAATACCTTTACCGCCGGGAGCGGCGGCGGGCAGGTGAACTTGGCGCCGGCGACCCCGGGGGACATTGGTGAGTTTGCTCTGACCCCGGGCCGCAATCTTTTTATCCAATCCGGTTCCTTTCTGGCTTGTACCGAGAATGTGCAAACCGACTCCCAATTTCAGGGTTTCCGCGGCTTTTTCAGCGGGGAAAGCCTGTTTTTCCTGCGGGCCTTTTCCGAAAGGGGCGAGGGGACGGTTTATTACAACTCTTACGGGGCGGTGAAACCGCTGCCGGTGACGCCGGGGCAGGAGTTGGTCGTCGATACCGGCCACTTGGTCGCCTTTACCGATGATGTGGATTATTCCATTGGCAAGGTGGGCGGTTTGCGCTCGATGCTGCTGGGCGGCGAGGGTCTGGTGATGAAGTTTAAGGGCAGCGGGCAGGTGTGGGTGCAGACCCGCAACCTGTCGTCACTGGCTGGGAAAATCATCCCCTTCCTGCCGTCCCGGGGGCAGTGATGACCCGTCCGACCCATCCGCTGGACTTGCAATCCCGCCGGGTTGAGGTGTCCGCCGACTTCGCCGCCATTCAGGATTACTATGAGGAGCGGGGTTGGACCGACGGGCTGCCGGTAGTGCCGGCTACTGAGGAACTGGTGGCGGCAATGCTGCGCCCCTACGGTCAGTCCCCGGATACTTCCTTGGGCGTAGTGCAGCCGCGCAACGCCCAAGTTACCCTGGAAAAGGTCGCCATTAACGCGGTGATGGCCGGGTGCAAGCCGGAGCATTTCCCGGTGGTTGTGGCGGCGGTCAAGGCCGCCCTGCAACCGGGGTTCAACATTGCCAGCGTACAGGCTACTACCGGCGGGGCGGCGCCGGCGATCATCGTCAACGGGCCGATTGCTCAAGAGTTAGGTATCAACGGCGATTCCGGGTGTTTCGGGCCGGGACACCGGGCTAATGCGTCGATCGGGCGGGCCTTGCGGCTCTTTGTCCGCAATGTGGCCGGCTTGGTGCCGGGGGAGATGGACAAGGCTACCCTAGCTTTGCCGGCCCGCTACAGTTTCTGCTTTGCCGAAAATGAGGTGCGCAGCCCCTGGGAGCCGCGCCATATCGAGTTGGGGCTGCCGGCGGCGGCCAGTATGGTTACGCTGACCGGCATTCGGGGAATGTATCCGATAATGGAAAGCACTTCGTCCACCGGCATTGCGGTGTTGCGGACGCTGGTGGGGGCCATCCGCACTTTGGGCTTTTCCAACTATTATCAGACCGGCACCGGGGCGCAGTTGACGCTGGTTTTATGCCCGGAACACGCGGCGGAAATCCACGCCTCCGGCTTGTCCAAAGCCGATGTGCGGCAGTATATCTTTCAGAACGCCCGGATGCCCCTGTCCCGATTGAAGGATATTGCCCACTACGGCAATCGCAACTGGCCGGCGTGGATTGACGAGAGCGACCCGGAGACGCTGATTCCGGTGGTGCGGGATGCTGATGACCTGATGGTGGTAGTGGCTGGCGGCGACGGGCGACATTCGGCGTGGCTGGCCGGCTGGGGCGTAACCCGGGTGGTAACGCAGGAGATTGAACAGCTAAGCTGACCCGGATTTTCCCGATAGCAGGGCAAGCAGCGCGCCCCGGGGTACTGTTGCATTTGCTGGGTAGTGGAACAAGCCGGCGTAGCACAATGGCAGTGCAGTAGCCTTATAAGCTGCCGAATCGGGTTCGATTCCCGACGCCGGTACCATCACTACCCAGCAAATGCAACAGTACCCGCCCCGGCGGTTTCGACCGCCGGGGCGTTTCTTTTTGCCGGCTGGATTTGCCGCCGGCGGTGTTATCAGGGGTTGGCATAGCGTTATTATTAAATGGAATAAAGACTTAGCGGCACTGGTCGGAGGGGTTTTGAGGGTAATATCAGTATAATGGCAAGAATAGTAATATAGATTATACGATATTTGCATAGTATCCATAGCATAAAGGGCTGATAAGATGGGCAGTTGGAGTTATGCGCTGGGGCAATGGTAGGTTAGGGTTATAATAATGATTATTCTTAATTTTTAGGAAAAGGGTTGACAGAGGTTAGGAATGGTGATAATATATATCATATTGTAATAGGAGAAGCGTTATGACCCAGCAGATTTCGAGCACCCCGACCGCGGAAGCGGAAAGTCCGGCCCAATGTCGGCATCACTGGATAATCCAAGCGGCCACCGGCCCGTTCAGCCCCGGGATTTGCCAAAACTGCGGCGCGCAGCGGGAGTTCCGCAACTATGTGGAAGCGCCCTATTGGAACGAGGAAAAGGCGCGGCACCGGGAGCAGGTGCAGTTGGCACAAGCCGAAGCTCAAGCCGAGGATGACGATGATGAGTTTTAGGAGGGCGGCCGGTCCGGAAGCGGGCTGGCCGCCGGGCCGGGGTTACCTAACCGCCCCGGCTAATCCGCAGCCGGCGGCCCGGCAGCGGCCGCCGGGCCGCCGGACAGTATTCCCGGCGGCCGGGCGGCGCCGCCCCGCCCTATTCAGCCTATACCGGGCCGCCACTTGCCGGCTAGGGGTTAGTAGTTCCGGGATAGGGCGGCCGGCGCGGAAATTGCCCGGCAATTCAGGTCATCCTGCCTTGCTAACCCGGCGGGTTTGTATTAGTGTTTAACCCTAATCAGCAAATCCGCCGCGCCGCCAGGAGGCCAGCCCACCCTTGTTCACCCACCTGCACACCCACACCGAATACAGTATGCTGGACGGCATCAGCCGCATCCCCGAGCTCGTCCGTGAGGTTCGGGATTTGGGGATGGATTCCCTGGCCATTACCGACCACGGCAACTTGTACGGGGTGGTGGACTTTTATTCGGAATGCAAGGAAGTGGGCATCAAGCCCATTATCGGCTGCGAGGTTTATGTGGCGCACAACAGCCGCCACGACCGCAGCGGCGCGGAACGGAGCCCCTATCATCTGGTACTGCTGGCCCGGGACAATACCGGGTACCGCAATTTGATGCAGTTGGTGACCAAGGCGAATCTGGAAGGGTTTCACTACCGGCCGCGCATTGACAACGAACTGCTGGAACAGTATAGCCAAGGCTTGGTCTGCCTTTCCGGGTGCGCCTCGGCGGAAGTGCCGCGGCTGATTGCCGCGGGCAGTATGGAGGATGCCCGGCGGCGGATCGGCTGGTATCGGGAACTGTTCGGGGAAAATTATTTCCTGGAGTTGCAGCGGCACGAACACGTGGAGCAACTGCCGGCCATCAACGCCGGACTGACCGCGTTCAGCAAGGAATTTGGCCTGCCGCTGGTGGCAACTAACGACGCCCACTACGTCCATCAGCACGAATCGCCCTTGCAGGACATCTACATCTGCATCCAGACCAACACCACGGTGCAGGATGAAAAGCGGCTGCGGATGGAGGACGATTCCTATTATATCAAAAGCCCGGAGGAAATGGCCGCCCTTTTTGCCGAATATCCGGCGGCGTTGGAAAATACGCAGCGGATTGCGGAAATGTGCAATGTGGAGTTGGGCTTTGGCTTGACCCATTTGCCCAAGTATCCCACGCCGGACAATATGGACGCCGACGAGTATCTGGCGCAAATCTGCCGGGAGGGATTCCGCCGCCGCTACCCCAAGCCGACGGCGGAGACGGAGGAGCGGCTGAAGTATGAACTGGAAGTCATCCGCTATACCCAGTTCGCCAACTATTTCCTGGTGGTGTGGGACATAATGGATTTTGTGCGGCGGCGGGGGATAATGTCGGCGGTGCGGGGGAGCGCGGCGGCCAGCGTAGCCCTGTACTGTCTGGGCATCACCGATGTGGATCCGTTGGAGTATCGGCTGGTCTTTGAGCGGTTCCTGAATATGGAGCGCAAGGAGATGCCGGACATTGATATGGACTTTCAGGATGACCGGCGGGACGAGGTGCTGCACTATGTCATTGAACGGTACGGCAGCGACCGGGTAGCGCAGATTATCACCTTTGGCACGATGGGGGCCAAGGCGGCCCTGCGGGATGTGGGGCGGAGTCTGGGGATGAGTTACGGGGATGTGGACCGCATTGCCCGGATGGTGCCGTTCAAGTCGCGGACTTTGGCGGATGCCCTGCGGGTGAACCCGGAGCTGCAAGCCACTTATCAGGGGGACGAAAAAATCCATAAGCTGGTGGATGACGCCCAAGGGTTAGAGGGCATTGTCCATCATGTCAGCACGCACGCGGCGGGGGTGCTGATTGCCGACGAGCCGCTGACGGAGACGGTGCCGTTGCAGCGGCCGAGCCGGGGGGATGAAAACAGCCCGGTAATGATGACCCAGTATTCGATGGACCCGGTGGCCAAGCTGGGGCTGTTGAAAATGGACTTTCTGGGGCTGACTAACCTGACCATTCTGGACCGGGCGGTGCAGCTGGTGGACGAGTCCCAAGGGGTCAAGATTGACCTGGGGCGGCTGCCGCTGGATGACAAGCCGACTTTTGACCTGCTGTCCTCGGGCAAGACTACGGACTTGTTTCAGTTGGAAAGCGCGGGGATGCAGCGGTACATCAAGGAACTGAAACCGTCGAGCCTGAACGATATTGCGGCGATGATTGCCCTGTACCGGCCGGGGCCGATGGAGCATATTGACACCTTTATTGAAGCGAAGCACGGGCGGGCGCCGATTACCTATCCCCATCCGAGCTTGCAGGAACTGCTGGATGAAACCTACGGGGTCATCGTCTATCAGGACCAGGTGCTGCTGATTTTGCAGAACTTTGCCGGCTATACTTTGGGGGAGGCGGATACGGTGCGCAAGGCGATGGGCAAGAAAATCGCCGCGTTGATGGCGGAGGAACGGGAGCGGTTTATCGCCGGGGCCTTGGGCAAGGGCTTCGAGCAGGCATTGGCGGTACAGGTTTTTGACCTGATTGAACCCTTTGCCGGCTATGCCTTTAACAAGGCGCACAGCGTCAGCTATGCCCTGATTTCCTACTGGACGGCGTATTTCAAGGCGCATTACCCGGTGGAGTATATGGCGTCGGTGCTGAACGCCCGGCTGGACAACCCGGAGCGGATGGTCAGTTCGATTAACGAATGTTCCAAGCTGGGGATTCCGGTGCTGCCGCCGGATGTGAACTTGTCCGGGGAGTTTTTCGCCATTGACAAGGAAAGCGGCGAGCGGCCGGGGCTGCGGTTCGGGCTGTCCGCCATCAAGACGGTGGGCGAGGGGGCGGTACGGCCGCTGGTGCAGGAGCGGCGGGAAAACGGCCCTTATACTTCCATTGAGGATTTCTG
The DNA here is from genome assembly GCA_965243185.1 of Dehalococcoidia bacterium. Taxonomy (GTDB): domain Bacteria; phylum Chloroflexota; class Dehalococcoidia; order Lucifugimonadales; family UBA3495; genus CBDBCU01. The sequence goes on from OZ251531.1 coordinate 890,803, forward strand.
CCGGCGGGCGGATGTGGGCAGTCTGAACCGGCGGACTTTGGAGAATCTGGTAAAGGCGGGGGCCTTTGACGCTTTAGGGCCGCGGGGGGCGTTGTGCGCCGTATTGGATCAGATTATGGCCACGGCGCAGTTGGAAACCCGCACCCGGAACACCGGGCAAGTCAGCCTGTTCGGGGCGATGGCGCAGGAGGAAGCGCCGCAGATGACCAGCATCAGCCTGACCGCGTCGGACGCTAATGCGGCGGAAAAGGCGGCGTGGGAGAAGGAACTGCTGGGGGTGTCCCTGTCCTACAATCCGCTGATGGCCTTGGCGGCGGTGGATCCGGAGGATGGGATCAATTCCATTGACCAGTTGGAGGAGGATATGCAGGGGCAGACGCTGCACTGCATTGGGTTGGTGTCGGGGCTGGCGGAACGGTATACCCGGGAGCAAAAGAAGTTTCTGGTAGTGAACTTTGAGCTGATGGGGGGGCCGATTGAGCTGCTCATCTGGCCGGATGTGCTGGAGCGGACGGGGGAGTTGTGGGCGGAGGGGAAGTTGATGCGGGTGAACGGGAAGCTGCGGATGCGGGGGGACGGCTATTCGCTGGCTGGGGAGATGGCGGAGGAATATACGCCGCCGGCCCAGGCGGTGGCGGCGGCGATGGCGCAGGGCGTCCCGGCGGCGGTTATGGGGGCGGCTACGCCGGCCGTTCCGGCGGCCAAGCCGGCAGTGGTCAAGGATAAAGGGGACGGCGCGGGGGATTATGCGGCCGGGGCGGTTACGGCGGCAACTACGGACCGGGCGGCGGTAACGGACCAGCCGGCTAGGGCTAAGGCGGCGGAAGCGGCGGCGGCTCCGGCTCCAGATGCGGCGCCGGCCAAGGCTGCGGAAGGGGCGGCTACGGCGGCAACGCCGGATATGCCGGCAACTCCGGCCACGCCGGTCAAGGGGGAAACGCCGGGACAAGCCCGGCGGGGGAATGGCCACGGGCGCAATGGCGGCGGCAACGGGAATGGGCATAGCAACCGGCCGAGCAATGGCGGCAACGGCAACAGCCATAGCAAAGGGCCGAGCAACGGCGGCAACGGGAATGGCAACGGCTATCGGGAGAATGGCGACAGCGGCCGCACCGTCTATCTGAACATTGCGGAGTCGGCGGATGCGCTGGAGGATGCGCATCGGCTACGGGAGGTAATTCGGCTGCTGCTGGAGTATCCGGGGAAAGACCGGGTGAATTTGGAAATTCATACCGGCGGGCGGCGGGTGGTGCTGGAGCTGCCGGTGGTCAGCACGGGGTATTGCGAGGAGTTGAAGCGGCGGCTGGAGACGGAGGAGCTGCTGGGGAACAGCGCGGTGCTGCTGTGGGATGGGGACGGGCCGGGGGTGGATGAGGTGCCTTTTTAGGTCGATTATCTAGGTCATTCCGAGCGGTAGCGAGGAATCTAAAAATCTTGAGATGAATCTATGGCGGGCATTTTAGATTCCTCCCTTTGGTCGGAATGACATGGGGGACTGCGGTCGGAATGACATAGCTACAGCGTCGGTTATCCGGGGCGTCAATAATTAGTGGGGGTAGGGATTTAGACCGGGGCGGGTCACCTCGACCCGCCCCGGTTTTTTGTATGGTGGGATGGCTAGGGTTAGCGGCGGCGGACGCGGATTTTCTTTTCGCAGGTGGCGGTGTATTGGCGCACCTGCCAGAATATATACGCCCAATCATCAGGTCTGGCGTCCGTGTCGCGAAACCGAAATCCCCAATTGCCGGAGGGCGCGGCCTCCTTGACACTAGGATAGCCCCGGGCGGCGCAATCCCGTTCGGCGGCCGCTTGTACCAACGGCTCCCAATTAACGCCTTGGCAATAGTTGGCGTGACCGTAGTCGCGGTCGGTCCCAGGATAGAAGCCAGGCCGGCCCGAATTGCAAAAGTACCGCCAACCCTGCCCTAAAGCCCCATTCCCTTGGGAGGTACCACCATAGGTTCCTTGGTAGCCGTAACTGGAAGCCTGGGCGCCATCGACGCTGCGGGCCAAGCGGTCGGGGCTGGCTTCGAGTTTGAGGCGTTTGATGACGGTTTTCTTGCCGCGGCGTTCCTCCCGGGGGAATTCAAAGATGAGTTCGCGGGAGACGCCGGTAACGCCGGATTCCCCATCGGTGAGGTAGCCCTCTTGGGCCGCCAGAAAGCCGCGGAAGTTGCCTTGTTGGCCGAAATAGACCGTATCATCCCGCTCATTGCGGTCCCGGCCGGCAAGCCAGGTTTCGGACTTGGTCCAAGTGTCGGACTGGTCGATGGCGCAGTAGATGGCTTTGCCGCGGTTGGCGGCGAGGGATTCGAGAATCATCGAGACCCGGGCATCGTCGGCGTCGGCTACGGCCGGGGTCTCTTGCCAGTCGGAGCAGTCCCAGGGGATGGAACGGGGGGCGGCTTGGGCGGGACTGGAGGCGACGGTTAGGAGGATGGTCAAGGCGGTCAGGGTAAAGGCAGTGATGAGGAATCGGTAGCGGTACATAGGAACACCTCCGGGCGGCCGGAGCCTTTTAATGCCGGTATTAGGCCGGTAATAACAGGATAGGAAAGGCCGCCCAACCTGTCAAGGGGTTGGGCGGCCTTTCCTATCGATTTTGGGAATTTGGGGAAGGGTGGGGTTGGCTGCCGGGGGGGGAGTTAAAAATTTTTTTGGTCCCGGGAGAGGGGCGAAAAAAATACGGCGGCCGGATGGGTTTCCGGCCGCTGTTTCATTCCGCCGCCCCCATCTATGTCATTCCGACCAACGGGAGGAATCTAAAAGTGTCGGGAGGAGTCAGGGGCAGGCATTTTAGGGCGTGTTCACACTAATGATTTTCAGATATGAATTGACCGCCCAAGCTCCCGGCGGGCGTGCTCTTGCCACCGACGGGATCCGTTATTTTGTAGGGGCAACCCTTGTGGTTGCCCTGCCCTCGGCAATTAGTGTGAACACGCCCTAGATTCCTCGGCTATCGCCTCGGAATGACAGGGGGAGAGAGGGGGAAATGATATGGGGGAAGGGGGCGGGAGTTGGGGAAGTTTTTAAGGGCGGCGGGTCTGGATTCCCACTTTCGTGGGAAAGACGGTGGGGAGTGGGAAGGACGGTGAGGGAGAAGGTGAGGGCGGGTACGGGTTATTGCCGGGGCGGCGGCTTTTGGCCGCCCCGGCGGTTTTGGGGTTTGCCGGTTGCTATTGGGGTAGTAGTTCGCGGGGGGCGGAACCCCTGGCCGGGAGTTCCGCCCGTGCGGGAGGCGGTTGGCAAATCTGGCCATGCGGGTTGCGAAACACCGATTGCTCTCCTCGCTGGTCATGTCGGCTTTGCCCGACCAGATTCGCCGTCCGGTAACGGACCTTGAATTGGTTACTTACGCCGGTTGGTATGGTTGCCATGCCGGCGTTTTGGCCCAGTCCAGCTACCGTTGGTTGACCGACCTCCAGTCAACCTGTTAACTCCAGCTCCTGGTAGGAAGGGGCGGCCGTTTGGCGGCGGTTGGGATTTGCCGTTTTCCGCGGCTCCGGTTGGGGATACGGGGTTCCTTAGTCCCGTTCTCCGGGGTCAGGAGCGGGGTCCCTAAAGCCGCAATGCGACGATGGGACCCACAGCGCGCTGTGAGCTATAGTTTCACGGTAAGCTAGCGTATCGTTTTACACCCGGCGTCCCGGGGCCAAGTCTGACTTTGCGCTTCTTATTATGGGGGCGGGATTTGAGGATGTCAAGCAGTTTTGATACGGATTTTCGGATTGATTTTGGTAATTGGGGGTTCTGGATTCCCACTTTCGTGGGAATGACGGTGGGGGGGTAGGAAGGACGGTTGTTGTAGGCGATAGTGTTCGGCGGCACTGTTTCAGAAAGTGTTAGCACTGGTTCGGACGGCATTTTTACGGCCTCAATTCCGAGTCAGGCAGATACGTGAGACGGCGGAAATTTGCTCATTTTAAGGCATATTTTCCCAACCAACATTTTCTGAAACAGTGCCGATACCGACTGGGATGGCGACTGGCGAACCGGTATTTGGCGCGACCGGACTAATACCGATCCAAACCGTCAATCTCCCGGGACGGCCATTGGCGAAGCCGACTGGCTCCGTATGGCCGAAGCCCGGGCCCCCGCGGCCTGCCGGGCCCGGGGCGGGAAGTATGTCGCAGGCAGCGCCGATTTCGGCCGCGGCCATAACCGCAACAACGGCCGGGGCAACCACGCCACCGGGGACTACCACGGCTGGTTTTACGCCACTAATCCCCATGCGACCGCTTTTCAGTTTCAAGCCCGGGAAAGCCGCACCTGGGTCGGCGTCTGCACCAAACGCGGCCGCCGCCGCTAACCATTAGCCCGGCTATCGCAACGGCAGCTTGCCGCTGTGGGTAATCTATCCCCGGAAATCCTTAACCGTCCTTCCCCGGGCAATGGGGAAGGACGATTGCTATTTGCCCTATCCCATCGCCCCCCTATTGCCAAACCCGCCCCGCCGGGCTAAAATCCTCAAAACACCCGCAACCCCTTGAATAAAACCGCCGGATGGGGTATCCTTTCCCTTTGCCCCGTCGGAACTCGCGCAGGAGATGACCCGGATTATGGTGGTCGGCAACGCTAACGATAGCGACTTCATCGATTTCAACAGCTACGAATCTATGGCGGAACTTTCCGAACAGGATTTTCTGCCCCGCCGCTATCAGCGCGGCGAAGTGGTCTCCGGCGAAGTGGTCCGGATTGATGACGACGGCATCGTAGTCAGCATCGGCCTCAAAACCGAAGGCATGGTTCCCCCCCAGGAAATGCGTACCCTCTCCCCGGAGGAGCGGGAAAACCTGCAACCCGGCGACAGCCTCATCGTCACCGTCCGCAGTATGCGCGGCCCCGGCGATATGGCCCAGCTCTCCATCGACCAGGCCGCCTCCCAGCGCGGCTGGGTCGAACTGCGCCAAAGCCTCGACAGCGGCGAACCGGTTACCGCCCGGATTGTGGAACAGAACAAAGGCGGCATCGTCGTCCACTTCCACGGCATCCGCGGCTTTGTACCCTTTTCCCAAATGGCCCCCCTCGCCGGCGGCACCCGCGAGGAAGTCCTGGCGGAACGCATCGGACAGGACGCCCCCTTTAATGTGCTGGAAATCGACCAGCGCCGGGAGCGGCTGGTCATGACCGAGCGTCCCCTGTGGCAAAAGCAGCAGGACGCCGAGCGAGCGGAGTTTCTGTCCCAACTGGAAGTAGGCAGCCGCGTTACCGGCAAAGTCACTTCCCTGCGCGGTTTCGGCGCCTTCGTCAGCCTGGGCCAAGCCGAGGGCTTGGTGCATATCTCCGAACTGGCTTGGGCCCGCATCAAAGACCCCGGGGAAGTAGTCCGGGTCGGCCAGGAAATCGAAGTTCAGGTCATCAAAGTGGACTTGGAAAGCAAGCGCATCAGCCTCAGCCTGAAACGCACCCAGCCGGAGCCGTGGGCCACGGTGCCGGAACGCTACAATGTGGGGCAAATCGTCGAAGGCACCGTGACCCGCGTCACCGACTTCGGCGCTTTTGTCCGCTTGGAGGATTGGGTCGAGGGCTTGGTGCATATCTCCGAACTCTCCAACCGCCAAGTCAAAGACCCCAACGAATGCGTCCACCTGAACCAGCAGATCCGGGTGCAGATTCTCGACATTGACCCGGCCAAACGGCGCATCAGCCTCAGCTACAAAAAGGCTTTCGGGATGTAGCCATGACTACCCCGGAAGTCAACCCGCCGGCCAGCGCCGCCGCCCCGGAAACCAGCCCGGCAATAGGCCGCATCGCCCGGCCGCCCGCCGACCAGTACCGCGGCCGCCGCTGTCTGCTGCTGACCCCGCTCCTTTACGCCCCGCCGCTGCCCGACAACCCGGCGGATGACCAAACCGCCGCCGGCCAAACTATCCTGCAACGCTATTGGGAGCAGGTACAAACCCAAGTTGACGCCCTCGCCGCCGGCTTGGGCGGATTGCAGCGCATCTATCACGAAAGTCTGACCGAAGGCGGCGCCGCCGGCTTGGCTTATCTGCAACTGGCTGACCCCAACAGCTACGCCCTGGTACAAGCCAAACAGACCGACGGCGCGGCCTTGGAAGCCACCGAAAGTTGGGAACTGCTGACCGAAACCCTGGACTTGCAGCGTTGCCTGATGGTGCCTTTCACCAACGAAACCGTCTTGTCCCGCCTCCGGGAATGGTTTGACACCGCCAACCGCCGCCGCTACGAACACATCGCCCGCCGCATTGACGAAACCCTGCAACCGGACGAAACCGGCTTGCTGCTGATTAACGAGCGGCATCAAGTCCAGTTCCCCGCCGACTTGGAAGTCTTTTACATCGCCCCGCCAGCCCTGGACGAATTCCGCCGCTGGCTGCAAAACTGGGTTGCCCGGCAGGAACGGGAAATGGCGGCGGCCGCCGGCGGCGATAGGGATGATGACGGCGGCAGTGCGACCGCCGCGGCGGAAGCGTAGCAATTCAAGACAAGAATGGCGGCCGGGCTATCGCATTGCGCGCCTTTACCATCATCGGATGTACCAGCAGCCCCCGCCCGGTCAAGTCAGCTATCTGCCGGGTCAAAAACTCCAGAATGGCGGCGTCCAGATTTTCCCGGGCCAATTCCCATATTAGCGGCTGATAGGGATACTTTTTCCCTTTGTTGGGGTCGAGCTTGTCCGCCAGAAACACCACCTTGCCCAAATCGTCCAAATCGGGATGGGCGGTAGTGTGCCAATAGACGGCTTGGTACAGCCCGGCCGCCGCGCAATCCCCCATTGCGTCCGTCCCGTCAACCGGAAGCCCCTCCTCCCGGCGCAGGATTTCCGCGCCCACCGGCCCGTGCAGCAGTACCGGAACCCGCCGGTCAACCATCCCTATCGGCAACTCGAATTGGGCGGCATAGCTTAGCAGTTCCGTGCCCGGCATTGCCCGGGCGATGTCGTGAGCCAGAATCCCCAAAGCCGCCCGCTCTGGCGCTACCCCATGCCAGGGAGCCAGTTCCCGGGCCGCATCCTGCGCCCGGGCGATATGGGCTTGCAGTTTGGGCGGCAAAGCATCCACCCGCCGTTGGATACGCCTCTCCAGATCGGTAGCGATAGTAGTTTGCATCGGCCTAGCCCATCGCGTTCAAGGCGCGGCCGCCCAACAAATGCAGATGCAGATGGGCAATGGTTTGGGCGGCGTCCGCTCCCTGATTCAGCGCCAACCGATAGCCGCTGCCGGTTACCCCTTCCCGCCGGGCTAGTTCCTCGGCCACCACAAACAAATGCCCCATCGCCGGCACCTGCCCCGGGCCGATATAAGCCAGGGAGTTAAGGTGCATATTGGGGATAATCAGCAGGTGAACCGGCGCTTGCGGATTGATGTCCCGCAGGGCAAAAACCTGCTCGTCCCGGTAGATGGGCGCCTCGTGCGTCGGATTGCGGGCAATGCCGCAGAAAACGCATTCACTGGTCGTCATTCTGCTACCTCTCTCCGGCGGCCAAGCCGGGCTGCGCTGATTTAGGGGTTGCCGCTACTCCCCCGGCAAAGGGGCCGCCAGCAACGGCTACGCCTCAATCTGCTGCAAGGCCAGTTCCTTGTGAAAGTTGACCTCCCCGTAGGAAAGTTCCTGCACCTTGGCCCGGCGGGTATAAAGCTGCAAGTCATGCTCTTTGGTAAAGCCGATGGCCCCGTGACACTGGTGCGCCAGGTTGCAAACCCGCTGATAAGCCCCGCTGACCCACGCTTTAGCCATCGCCACTTCCCGCGCCGCCGATTCCCCGGAAGCCACTTTCCACGCCGCTTGATAGGCAATGTGCCGGCAGCCCTCCACATCCGTAGCCATATTGGCGCAATGATGCTGCACCGCTTGGAAAGTTCCTACCGGCCGGCCAAACTGCGTACGCTGCTTGGCATACTCGACCGTCATTTCCACCACCGCGTCAGCGCCGCCCAGCATCTCCATACACTTGCCGGCCACTGCCCGTTGCAACGCCCGGTGGATGATCGGCCAACCGCCATCCACCGCGCCCAGTACGGCATCCGCCGGCACGCTCACCTGGTCAAAGACAATTTCACACTGCCGGTCGGCGGATATAGTACTGAGCTGATTGACCGTCAGCCCGGCAGCGTCCGCCGGGACGATGAACAGGGTAATGCCCTCCGCCGGGTCGGTGGATTCGGCAGTTCGGGCGGCCACCAGCAGCAAATCGGCGGCGTGGGCGTCCGGGACAAAGAGCTTGCTGCCGTTCAGCCGGAAAGCGTCGCCCTCCCGGATGGCGGTAGTGGCAACGCCCCAAGGTTCGTAGGTAGCCGACGACTCAGTCAAGGCCAGTGTCAGCCGCAATTGACCGCTGCAAATGCCGGTCAGGATGTCCCGTTTCTGCGCCTCCGTGCCGGCGTCCAGGACGGTAAGGCCGCCAAGGACAACGGTGGCAAAGAAGGGGCCGGGCATCAGGGCGCGGCCGATTTCCTCGAGCAGTACCGCCAAGTCCAGGAAATCGCCGCCGGTGCCGCCATACTGTTCGGGAAAAGCCACTCCGGGCCAGCCCAAGCCGACGGTCTGCCGCCAGAGTTCATCGGTATAGCCGTGTTCATCCTCCTCCATCGCCCGCGCCAAAGTCAACGGACACTCGGCGGACAGAAACTCCCGCGCGCTGTTTTTCAACATCTGCTGAATCTCGCTCAGCCCCAAATCCATCGGTCAACTCCTGATAATCCGCCCCAAAGGTCGGTCAAACCGCAAAAGATTGCCGGGGGGTAGTATAGCGCAAATTGGGAAGTTGTGCATTGGGGGCTGGACTGCTGTAGTATCATACCACCCGGCTTCAGCAACGCCGGCCCGGCCGGTAGCGGCCCGCCCACCCCCTAAACCAGTTTCCCCACAAACCCGGCCAGCCGCTCCAAGGCTTTGCTGATGTTCTCTTGGGAATTGGCGTAGGACAAGCGCACATAACCCTCGCCGTATTCGCCGAAAGCCGAACCGGACAGCAGCGCCACACCCGCCTCGCTCAACGCCCGCTCCTCAAACTCGGCGCTGCTCAAGCCGGTTTCCCGGATGCTGGGGAAGGCGTAAAAGGCCCCCTCCGGTTCCGGGCAGTGGACGCCGGGAATGCTGCGGAGTCCGTCAGTAATCAGACGCCGCCGTTGCGCGAACTCGGCCGTCATTTCCTGCACCGCATCTTGTGGCCCGTCCAGGGCGGCGATGGCGGCCCGCTGGCTGAAGGAGGCGGCGCAGGATACACTGTTCACCGCCAGCCGGGTGATGTGCGGTACCAATTCCTCCGGCATTATCCCGTAGCCCAACCGCCAGCCGGTCATCGCATAACTCTTGGAAAAGCCGTCCAGAATGATGGTCTGCTTTTCCAGGTCGGGGAAAGCGGCAATGCTGTAATGTTCCCCGGTATAGAGAATATCCTTGTAAATCTCGTCAGCCAGCACATACAAATCCCGGCCCCGGGCCAAGTTGGCGATAGTCTCCAGTTCCGCCCGGGTCAGTGCCGAGCCGCAGGGGTTTTCCGGGGAGTTGATGATGATGAGCCGGGTGCGGTCGGTGATTTTGGCCGCCAAATCCGCCAAATCCGGGTGATAGGCTTTCTCCTCCAGCAGCCGCATCGGCACCGGCGTCGCCCCGGAAAAGCGTATCATCGACTCGTAGATGGGAAAGCCGGGGTTGGGGTAGATAACTTCCACGCCCGGCTGAGCCAAGGCCAGGATGACATAGAACATAATGGGCTTGGCCCCGGGCGTTACCACTACCTGCGCCGGGTCGGTGTTGATGCCGCGCCCTTCCCGGCTGTTGCGGGCGATGGCTTCCCGCAGTTCCGGCAGCCCCGGCGTCGGGCCGTAGTGGGTATAGCCCTCCTGCAAAGCCCGGACGCCGGCCGCGACGATATGCCCCGGCGTGTCAAAGTCCGGCTCCCCGATTTCCAGATGGATAATTTCCTGCCCCTGAGCTTCCAAAGCGCGGGCCTTGGCCAGCACCTCGAAAGCCGTTTCCGTCCCCAGGTTCAGCATTCGGTCAGCAAGGGTCATAAAAACCTCCGGGTAGTTCGTAACAGTTCTTTCAGGATAAAGGGATTATTCCAGCGTTACTAGGCCGGCGCGAAAGTCGATGGTCAGTTTCTGCCCCCGCAAAAAATCTAGGCCCAAGACTCCGTCGACAGGGGAGCCGGAGGGTAGGTTGTGGCACACCACCGGAAAGTTGCTGCGTTCCTGCCCTAAGGCTGCTATCCTTCCGATTACAATACGGGGAGCAATTTCTATGTCGCTCCCGGTAATGAAACGGGAAAAACTGGTAGCTGCGGCAAGGTCATAGCCCAGCGCAACAACTATATCCCGGCCCACCAAAGACCGGGTGGCGCCGGTATCCAGCGAAAAATTGGCGGACGTATTACCGGCCGGCCCGGACAAATAGACCTCAACCGGTATGACTTCGCCATCCGGGTTGAAGGGGAAATTCACAGAATCATCTCCAACCCCTCCGGGAGACCACCGATATACCGGATGGCGTGGTGCATTCGGGGCAACTCGATCATTTTAGCGCCGAGTTCAGTCCGGTCTTTGCTGTGAAAGACGACCTTACCCTGGACAATTTCGCGAGAAACGGTGAACTCAGGATCCTCAATCAGCACCCACTCCCCGTTAAAGGTCTCCTCGATTTCCGGCCAGGACATTACCTCGTTCATCGCTGCCTCCTTGCGGCGAAAGTGCGGTTCACAGAATCATCTCCCAGCCCGCCGGCATTCCGCCGGTGAACCGGACAGTAGTCTTTTCCGGGGCCAACCCCTCAGCTTTGCGGTATGCCTCCACCCGGTCCTGACCATGGAGAATGACTCGTCCCGCGACCACATCCAAGGTAGGAGCCAACTCCGGGTCCTCAATCAGCACCCACTCCCCGTCAAAAGCATCCTCAATTTCCTCCCAGGACATCACCTTGTCCATCGTTGCCTCCTGGCGTTCTCCGTTCCGGGCGTAGCTGGTCCGCCTCCCTAATCCGGCTGCACTTGGTTCTGGGTACGCACCGGCAGCCCGTAAATGTTGATAAAACCGGCGGCCGCGGCGTGATCGAACTGATCCTCCCGGTCGTAGGTTGCCAACTGGTACTGGTACAGCGCCTGCGGCGCGCTGCGCCCTACCACCGTGCAGACCCCCTTGTGCAGCCGCGCCCGAATGTCCCCGGTCACATAGCGCTGGGTGCTGCGTACATAGGCGTCCAAATCCTGCCGGTGCCGGGTGAACCACAGCCCGTTATACACCATATCGGCGTATTCCTGGGCGATACGCGCCTTGGCCCGGGCCTGCTCCTTGCTCAGCGTCAAAGTTTCCAAGGCTTTGTGGGCGGCGTGGAGAACCACCGCCGCCGGCGTTTCATAGACCTCCCGGGACTTGATGCCCACCAACCGATTCTCCAAATGATCCACCCGTCCTACCCCGTGTTCCCCGGCCAAGGCGTTCAGATGGCGGATCAGGTCCACGCCGGCCATAGTTTCCCCGTCCACCGCCGTAGGAATGCCCTGCTCAAAGCGGATTTCCAGATACGCCGGGCTATCCGGCGTTTGACTGACCGGATTAGTCCAGTCGTAAGCATCCTCCGGCGGCTCCCGCCAGGGATCTTCGAGTTCCCCGGCCTCGGCGCTGCGCCCCCACAAGTTCTCATCCACCGAAAACCGGCTTTTCCCCGGATTGATCGGCAAGTTGCGGGCTTGCCCGTACTCGATTTCATCCTCCCGGCTCATCCCCCAATCCCGGATCGGCGCGATGACCTTCAGCTCCGGAGCCAGCGCGGCCACGCCCACATCAATCCGCACTTGGTCATTGCCCTTGCCGGTGCAGCCGTGCGCCACCGCATAAGCCCCCTCGGCCCGGGCCGCCTCGACCAGACAGCGGGCAATCAGCGGCCGCCCCAAGGCGGTAGCCAACGGATACTGCTCCTCATAAATCGCCCCGGCCTGCAACGCAGGAAAGAGAAACTCCCGGACCAGCGTCTCCCGCCCGTCCACCGTCAACGCCTTGGCCGCCCCGACCTGCATCGCCCGCTCCCGGATGGCTTCCAAATCCACCATCCCCAGGTCAATGGTCAGCGTAACCACATCGACCCCATACTCCTCTTGCAGCCAGGGCACCGCCACCGAAGTATCCAGCCCGCCGCTGTAAGCCAGGACAATCTTATCCTTCGCCATTGCTTTGATGTACCTCCCGTGTTGTCGGGGCAACCCTTTGCCGACTACCGGTCAACTTGCCGGGGTTAAATCCGGCGGCCCTGCGGATTAAGCACCCGCACCCGGCGGTTATTGATTACTACAAAGTTGCCGGTTAACCGCGGCGCATAGCCGGCCAGCAATCGCCGCATCGCCTCTATAGTAGTCGGCAGCTTGTCGTCGCCCAGCCGTAGCAGAATGACGCCGCTATGCGGCTGCTGTTCCTTAAAGACCAGCGCCCCGAAGTCTTTATCCTTGGTAATTAAAATGCGGTTCTCGGCAACCGCCCGCCGCAAAACCGCCCGGTCATCCAACCCGGGGCTTTCCTCCTGAATTGAGACAACATCATGCTTTAACTCATCCAGCCAGACTACCAGGTCAAAGCCAAGATTTTCGTCGACCAGAAAGCGAATGATCCACCTCCCGGCCTAGACCAAAGACAGAAAGGCATTGTCCGTCATCGCCTGCTCCGCATAGCAAAGGCAGGCCAGGATGTCCTGACGGGTGATGTGCTGATACTGCTCGAGGATTTCCTCAAAAGTCATCCCCTGGCTCAGCATCTGCATTACCTGCTCCACGGTAATACGGGTTCCCCGAATAACCGGCTTCCCCACCATCACCTGCGGATTCGCCACGATGCGCTCCAACAGCGCGCTTTCCTTCCCGTTCACAAAACGACTCCTTCCCGACTATTGCCCTTGCCATCCCCCGCTCTAGCACAGGGGCATAAAGGTAATGTCCTCCATAGTTTTCTGCGCGAACAGCACACACGCCCGCACATCCGCCTCGGTTATCGGCGGATGCTGCTTGACGATTTCCGCAATGGGAATATCCCGACTCATCAGATGCAGCACTTCCTGCACCGTCAAAGTAGTGTTGCGAATAACCGGCTTCCCCACCTTGGGGTCGGGGTTCAGCGTTATCCGCTCCAGCAACTCGATTTCCTGCCGGCTCAGCATTGCTATGCCTCCTTGCTTTGCCCTTGCCCGTCTAAAGGAAAACCCGGCCGGCGGCCGGGGCAGCATAACCCCGGCCCGCCGCCTTAACGCCGCCTTTCCCCCTAAATCTGCCCCAACGCCTGCTCCAGCCGCCCGATGCCCTCGTCAATCTCGGCGGCGGTAATGGTCAGCGGCGGCATAAAACGCACCGCATTGGGGCGGACGGCGTTCAGCAGAATGCCGGCGGCGTTGGCATTGGTCAGCACCTGCCCGGCAATATCCTGCTCAAACTCCAAGGCCGCCAGCAGCCCCTTGCCCCGAACCTCGGTAACAAAGGAAAAACGGGATTTCAGTTCATCCAACCGTCCCAGCAGATGCGGCTCCAATTCCTTCACCCGGCCGGGAATGTCATTGTCAATCAGAAACTTGGTGCCGGCATAGGCCGCGGCCGTAGTCAAGGCATTGCCGCCAAAGGTCGAGCCGTGGTCGCCGGGCACCAACGCCATCGCCAACTCCTTGGACATAAACGCCCCGATCGGCACCCCGTAGCCCAAGCCCTTGGCCAGGGTCATCACATCCGGCTCCACCCCATACTCCTGATAGCCGAACAGACTACCCAAGCGGCCCAAGCCGGTCTGGACTTCATCCAGCATCAGCAGCAGACCCTGCCGGTCGCACCATTCCCTAACCCGCTGCAAATAATCCTCCGCCGGGATATTGACGCCGCCTTCGCCCTGCACCGGCTCCAGCAACACCGCCGCCGTGCGGTCCGTGGTGGCATTCATAATCCCTTCCACATCGTCAAAGTCCACATGGACAAAGCCCGGCAGCAGCGGCGTAAAGGATTCCTGATAGTGCGGCTGGCCGGTCGCCGCCACCGTCGCCATCGTCCGCCCGTGGAAGGAACTGAACGCGGTAATCACTTCATAGGCCCCGTCCCGGTGCAGCTTCCCGTAACGCCGGGCCAGTTTCAGCGCGCCCTCATTGGCTTCGGCCCCGCTGTTGCCGAAAAACACCCGGTCGAGGCAGCTGTTTTCCACCAGCAGCTCCGCCAGTTGCAGCTGCGGCACCGTGTAGAACTGGTTGGAGGTTTGCAGCAGGGTGCCGGCCTGCTCCACGATGGCTTGCGTAACCGCCGGATGGGAATGGCCCAAGTTGTCCACCGCCCAACCGGCTACAAAGTCCAGATATTCCTTCCCGTCGGCGTCCCACACCCGGGAACCTTCCCCCCGGACGATAACTACCGGCTGCCGCCGCACCGTCTGGGCGTAATACTTGTTCTCCACCCCAATCCACTCGCTACTCTTGCTCATCGCCTGTTTCCTCCCAAGATTTGTCGCAAGTTGTCCAGAGACTGCTCCAGGTCGGCCAGTTCCGCCTCCAGTGCGCTGACCGCCGCCTCGATTTCCTCGACCCGTTCCGCCGCCGGCGCGCCAATGCCGCCCTCGCCCGCCGCCATCGGTGCCACGCCTACCAGCCGCGCCAACCCCTCCTCAATGGTATCGGCCATCACCAGGTTGGTGTTGTCCGCCAGTATAACCTTTTTCAACTCCGGAAACGCCAGCACTTCCGATTGGAGATACAGCGGCTCCACATAAACTATTGTATCAGCCATGGGAATGACCAGTAGCTGCCCCCGGATGATTTGCGAACCGGAACCGTCCCAAAGGGTGAACTGCTGCGATACCTGCTGGTCATTTTCGATGCGCGCCTCGACTTGACTCGGCCCGTCAATCTGCCGGTCATCCGGCAGTTGAAAGCTCATCAATTGCCCGTAATTTTCCCCGTCATTCCGCGCCAGCAGCCAGCCCACCAGGTTTTTCTTTTCTCCCGCCGGCGAAAAGGGCATCAGCAGCACAAACTCCTCTTTTTCCTCTCCCGGCAGCCGCATCACCAGATAAGACGGCGTTACGCCTACCCCGGTTTTCCCGATGCGCGTTTCCAACGGAATCGACCACTGCTCCGCTTGGTTAAAGAACACCTGCGGTTCCGTTATATGATAGCGCAGATAGATTTGCGCTTGGGTAGTGAACAGCGCCGGCGGGTAGCGCAGATGCCGCCGCAAATCCGGCGGCATCTCCTCGATGTCCTTGAACAGTTTGGAAAAGAGTTCCCGGTACATCCGGATCATCCCGTCCTCCGGGTCGATGACATAAAAATCCACCTCCCCGTTATAGGCGTCCACCACTACCTTGACGCTGTTGCGGATATAGTTAAAGCCGTCCCCGCTCGGCGTAGCGTAGGGATAGCGATCCGTAACCGTATAAGCGTCTTGAATCCACCACAATTTGCCGGCGTCATCCAGTACCGGGTACGGGTCCGGATCTAATTTCAGGAAAGGAGCCAAAGTCTGCACCCGCTCTTGCACCTGCCGGCGGTATTGGATCCGACTGTCCCCGGTCACCTGGTCGCTCAGCAGCAGGTTAATGTCCCGAAACCGCAGCGCAAAGACCGCCCGCCGCCACCAGGAACTCAGCGGCACCCCGCCCGTACCATCATAGCCGGCAAAATCCGCCGCCGGATTCACTTCCCGCAGCCCGCCGTTCACGATGGCGAACTCGCCCGGCGCCTCCCCGTAATACACCTCCGGCCGCGACACCGCCAGTTTCCCCTGGATCGGAATATCCTGAATAAAAAACTCCGGCCGCCCTTCCCCCGGCGTGAACCCGGTAGCCGGGCTCATCGCTACCCCGTAGCCGTGGGTGTATTGCAGATGTTGGTTCACCCAATTGCGGGCGGCCGCCGGCAGGTTCTCCGGATCCAATTCCCGCGCCCCAATCAGCACCTGCCGCAGCCGCCCGTCCACCATATAGCGGTCCGAATCCATATTCAGAAAGTTGTAATAAAGCTCCATAAACTGGAGCTGATTATAGGCGTCCCGCAGCGGCGCCAAATCCCACAGCCGGATGTTATCAATAGTCGCCCGGTGTTCCCGCACCGCCGCCGGGTTCAGGGCCGCCGTCGCCGGATACACCGACTCCGCTACTTGCTCCAGCCCGTAAGCCGCCCGGGTAGCCGCAATGTTGCGGCTGATGTACGGTTCCTCCCGGGAAAACTCCTCCGGCGTTACCTGAAACCGCTGAAACAGCAGCGGATAAACCCAGCCCGCCAGCACAAACAGCAGCAGCCACAAACTGAACGCCCCGGCCATCAGCCGAAAGCCCCCGTAGCGGATGCTGACCCCGAAAACCACCGCCCCCAATAGCGCAATTCCGGTCAGAAACAGCAAAGCCGGCAGCCGCGCATTCACATCCGTATAGGCCGCCCCGAAAACCGCCCCCCGGTCCGAAAGTACCAGATTGAAAATCTCAATCAGATGCCCCCAAGCCAGGAGCAGCATCAGAATGACGCCCATCACCCCAAAGTGAATCATCATTTTCGGAGTAACAATAAAACTGGCGCCGCGCAGCCAGAACATCGCCCAATACAGCGACATTGTCGCAATGACCGTCGCCACCCACGCCCACAAACTCCAGGTCTGGAGAAAGTCCATCACCGCCAGGTTCACTACATAAAAGCTGATGTCCTGCCCAAACAGCGGATCCGTTACCCCGAACGGCTCCCGGTAAAAGAACATCAGCGATTCGTCCCAATACCCGTAGGCAAAAAAGCCCAGGATAATGCCCGGAACGAACATCGTCAGCATCGTCCCGATCCGCAGCAGCGCAAACAGCAGCCGCATCAGGTCCGGGAGAATGATGCGCGTCCCTGGCCCGTGGGACAGCCGCAGCGTAACCAGCTGGTTCAAACTGATGAAAGTCGCGACCACCGAGATGCTCAGGGAAAACATCCCCCCCTGCATCACCCGCGCCCGGGCCCACGGCCGCTCGTACCCCAGCTCCTTGGCCCATAGCCAATCGGTATAAAAGTTGACGCCCCACCAGATACCCAAGCCGGCAATCACCGCCAGGGTCAGCCCGGTACTCCAGCGACTCAACAGCTTGCTCTGCCGCTCCGACAGCCCCGGCAAAGGCGGCCGCAGCGGCTGCTCGGCGTCATTGGTCAGGTCATAGCTCACAGCGCAACGCTCATCGGGCGGTGGCAAAACGGATGGTAAAACATAGGAAACCTACTTTACACGATTTGCGCCGGTTTTGCATCCGGCGCGGCCGCCCGGTTCAAGGCTGGCGCATATCGAAATCGTCATTCCCCCGAAAGGGGGCCTCCAGATTTCCGTTTTCACGGGAATGACTGTAAGTAAGTCGCCAAGTATATGCGATAGCCTTGACAACTAAATCCCCCAAACTTGACAATAACTGCCACTTGCTGCACAATACGCCCAACATCATTCCCCTATCTACACCGGGCAAGGAGTCAGCGTATGACTTTGACCGCAACGGCGGCGGCGTCGGCAGCAACCGCTATTGAAGTGGCCGGCGTTTCCGTAGAAATCTTTTCCGGCGGCAGCGGGCCGCCCCTGCTGTTCCTGCACGGAGCCGGCGGCAATGCCGGCTGGCAGCCCTGGCATCAGGAACTGGCCCAATCCTATACCGTCTATGTACCCTCTCAGCCCGGCTTTAATGGCACGGAGCGGCCGGATTGGGTTTATACCATCGGCGATGTCTGCCAGTTCAACCAGATGCTGGTCGAAGCATTGGGGCTGGAGGACTATATCCTGATGGGTTCCTCGATGGGCGGCTGGGTCGCAGCGGAAATGGCGGCCCGCTGCCGCTACCGGCTCAAGGCGTTAATTCTGGTCGGCGCGGCCGGCATCAAGCCGGAGCAGGGGGAAATCGCCGAAATCTTTATGGTGTCGGCGCAAACCCGGGCGCAGCAGCGGTTTTACGATATTTCCCAAGTACCCAACGCCGAGCAGTACCAGCGGGAGTTGACGCCGGAGGAGCAGCTGGTCGCCCATTCCAATCAGGAAATGGCGTCCCGGCTGTGCTGGCGTCCTTACTTGCATAACCCCAGCCTGCCCTACTACCTGCCGGCGGTGGCTACGCCGACGCTGCTGCTTTGGGGACGGCAGGATGCTATCATCCCGGTAGAGTGCGGGGAACTGTATCAGGCCGCCCTGCCTAATGCCCGGCTGGAAGTTATCGACCACTGCGGCCATTCCCCGGCCCTGGAAAAGCCGGCCGAGTTTCTGGCGGCGGTGCGCGGTTTCCTGGCCGGCATCTAGTCGGCAAACCGGAAACCTAGCGGACATTCCACGAATAGTTGCGGCGCAAAAAACCGGCGGAAAGGAGTTAGTCAGATGACGGAAGTATTTTGGTTCTCGGAACAGCCCTACGGCCATGTAACCGACACCGACCTGGCGCAGTACGAGTCGGGGCGGATGCACTTCCCCAACACCTACTTCGACCCGGAAAAGGCCCATATCCTCTACAGCAACTACCACGACCAGTACGCCCTGGCTGACGAAGCCGGCTTTGACGGCATTATGTCCAACGAACACCATTCCTCCTACTGGTGTATGAAACCCTCGGTCAATGTGGACGCCGCCGTCATCGCCAAAGTCACCAGCCGGGTGAAAATCGCGATGCTGGGCAATGTCATCGCCCTCAGCGACCCGGTGAAAATGGCCGAGGAAATCGCGATGCTGGACTGCATTTCCGGCGGCCGCATCATTTCCGGCTTTGTGCGCGGCACCGCTGTGGAAACCCTCCACGCCGGCATCAGCCCCACCGAAAACCGCGACCGCTTCGAGGAAGCCCACGATTTGATTGTCAAGTGCTGGACTACGCCCGGCCCCTTCCGCTGGGAAGGGCGTTATTTCCCGCACCGGATGGTCAATCCCTGGGTAGTGCCGATGCAGAAGCCGCACCCGGCGGTGTGGTTTCCCGGCACCGGCAGCCCGGAAAGCGTCATCTGGGCGGCCAAGCGGCAGTATCCCTATATGAACCTGGGTTCGCTCCTGGACTTGACCAAGCAGCTCAAAGACATCTACTTTGAGACCGCCCGGGAGGAGGGCTACGAACCGGGGCCGGAGCATTTCGGCTACCTCATCCGCTGCCTGGTCGCGGACACCGACGAAAAGGCCCAGGAAGTGGGGCGCACTTTCCTGTGGACGGAATCGCACCGCCAGCGCGGCCCGGTGGAGTTCAACGACCCGCCGGGCTACCAGTCCCGGGAAGCCCTGCGGATCAAAATGTCCCGCCCCACTATCGGCACCGGCACCGTTGGGCGGCGGATGAGCTACGAGGAACTGCAAGACGCCCATAACATCATCGTGGGCAGCCCGGAAACGGTCATCAAGAAGCTGCGCTACATCAAGCAGACCCTGGAGCCGGGTTATATGCTGATTTACGGCAACGAGGGCAATATGGCGCACGAGGATGTGATGCGCTCGGTGGAACTGCTGGGGACGAAAGTAATCCCGGCGGTCAAAGAGGATTAAGGGCGGCGGTTGCCGGTTTTTCTGACCGGGGATAAGGTTGATGCCGGGGCGGGTTGGATTGACCGGCCACAGCAAGCCGGGGCCGGTTGCTATTAGCCAATGCCTACCGGCCTAGGGGCGTGGGGTCGGCGTCGGCGTATCCTAAACCCCATCCCTTTAGTTTGCGGTATAATCCCCTCGATTTTACCCCCGCCCAGTTACGCCGGAAATCCGGAATAATCCGGGACTATAAGGATGGCCGTAGTTGACCGACCTTGACCTGAACCGGGCCTTAATGCTGACCTACGCCGGCGTCGGCGCGGCCTTTATCGTCCTCGGCTCCCTCATCGTCTATACCCTGCTCATCGGCTGGCTGGGCAATTTGCGCGCCCGCCGCCAAACCGCCCGCCGCCAGTCCCTAACCGCAGCAATTGCCGCCACTCCCCAACCGCAGCAATCGCCGCCGGCTAATGTCTCGGCCGCCGCCAATTCCGCCGCAGCCGCTCCACCCGAGCCGCCCAACTTGGCGCCCCAACTGGCCGCCGCCATTGCCGTAGCCGTAGCCCAAGCCTTGGAAACCCGCCGCCGGGAAAGCGCCGAAACCGCCGCCCAAGACCCAGCGCAAACTGCCCTGACCCTGGCCGACAGTACCGGCTGGAAAGAACAAGGCCGCATCGCCGCCTTCGACACCCGCCGCCTCCACGACCGGGAACGCTGACCCCGTTTCCTTTATAATACCGCCAAGCCCCAAGCCTACCCGCTTAATACCGTCATTCCCGTGCCAACGGGAATCCAGAGACTACCAACCGGAACTACCCGCACCGCAAAAGGCTCTATGGAATTTCTACTCGAATCCGGCTTCGCCCATCTGGACTGGCGGAACCTCCTCCTTTTCCTCCTCGGCGGCGCTTTCATCCTCGCCGCCATCCTCAAAGGTATGGAGCCTTATGTATTGTTGCCCATCGGCTTGGGCATCATCCTCGGCAATCTCCCCGGCGCTGGCTTGGTGGACTTCGACCCGGATGGCGGCGTCCAGAGTTCCGGCATCCTCGGCATCATCTTTCACTTCACCCTATCTTCCTGGAACCTGCTGCCGCCCCTGATTTTCCTCGGTTTGGGCGCGCTGACCGACTTCGGCCCCATCATTGCCAATCCCAAAACCCTGCTCCTGGGCGCGGCCGCCCAACTCGGCATCTTTGTCGCCTTCTGGCTGGCTCTGCTCCCCGGCTTTTTCGACCTGCCCCTGTTCACCCTCGAGGAAGCCGGCGCCATTGGCATTATCGGCGGCGCCGACGGGCCTACCACCATCTTTGCCGCCGGCAAACTGGCCCCCGACCTGTTGGGCATCACCGCCGTCGTCGCCTACTCCTATATGGCCAGCGTCGTCTTTGTCCAGCCCCCCCTGATGCGCCTGCTCACCACCCGCCGCGAGCGTCAGATTGAAATGAAAACGCCCCGGGAAGTCTCCAAAACCGAAAAACTCCTTTTCCCCGCCGGCGCAATGCTCATCATCATTCTCTTTGTCCCGGAATCCGCCCCGCTGATTGCTATGTTTATGATTGGCAACCTGTTCCGCGAAAGCGGCGTCGTCCCCCGCTTGAGCAACGCCGCCTCCAACGAAATCCTCAACATTGCCACCATCTTTCTGATGATTACCATTGGCGCGCAGCTGTCGGCGGAACGCGTCTTTGATGTGCAGACCCTGGCCATCCTGGCATTAGGCATCGTCGCCTTTTCCTGCGGCACCATCGGCGGCCTCCTCTTTGCCAAACTGCTGAACCTCTTTGTCAAAGACAAGGTCAACCCCCTCATCGGTTCCGCCGGCGTCTCGGCGGTGCCGATGGCGGCCCGTACCGCTCACAACCTCGGCCAACAAGCCAACCCCGGCAACTTCCTGCTGCCCCACGCGATGGGGCCGAATGTTGCCGGGGTAATCGGTTCCGCCGTAATCGCCGGCGTCTTTATCGCCATCTTGGGCTAATCGGCTATCCCAACTCCTTAAACCGCGCATCCCGCCAGTTCAACGCCGCCCGCAGTCCCTGCTCCCGGCGGATGGCGTTAAACTCCTCCTGCTCCGGCGTTATGCTGGTGTCAAAGTGCGTCATCAGCTCGATGTTGTGCTGTATCGCCGACAGAAACCCCATCCCTTCCAATGCCCGGTTCACTGCGATTTTAGTCATCTTGACCCCCACCGCCGAAATCAGGCAGATTTTCCGGGCAATCCGCTCACACTCCCCCATCAATTCCTCGTGCGCCACTACCCGGCTGACCAAGCCGATGCGCGCCGCCGTCTGCGCGTCAATGGTATCCCCGGTTAGCAGCAGCTCTTTGGCTGTCGCCAAATTCACGCTGAAGGGCGTAATCAGCAGCGGCGGCCCCACGCCGGCCCGGATCTCCGGTTCCCCCATAATCGCCCGTTCCGAGGCGATTTTAATGTCGCACACCTGCACCAGTTCACAAGCCCCAGCCAATGCGTACCCGTTCACCGCCGCAATCACCGGCTTGCTCAGGTTCCACACCCGCATAAAGGTATCCACATTGCTTTGCAGACCCCGCCGCCACTCATCCGGCTGCATCTCCTGCGGATCCACCGCTCCCTCCTCCCGCTCAATGTCAAAGCCGGCCGAAAAAGCCCGGCCGGCCCCGGTCAAAATCACTGCTCGGATGTCCGGGTCCGCCTCGACCACATCCAACGCCTCCCGAAACTCCGCCAGCAGTTGCCCGTTCAGCGCATTCAACCGCTCCGGCCGGTTCAGCGTCAAATAGCCGACCGCCGCCCGCTTTTCGTAAAGAATGGTCTGGAAAGCCATAACGCCGGCCGCCTACCCCCCTTCCTTAATCTCAATGGACTGGATAACCACTTCCTCCCGCGGCCGATTGCCGCTGCTGGTCGGCACTTTGGAAATAGTGTCCGCCACTTCCTGCCCCGCCGTTACCCGGCCAAAGATGGTATGCCCCCCGGTCAGATGCGGCGTCGCGGCTACCGTGATGAAAAACTGACTCCCGTTAGTGCCGGGCCCGGCATTCGCCATCGCCAGAATTCCCGCCCCGTCAAAGGTCAAAGACGGCACGATTTCATCCCGAAACCGATACCCCGGCCCGCCGCCGCCGCTGCCGGTCGGGTCGCCGCCCTGAATCATAAAATCGGGAATGACCCGGTGGAAAATCACCCCGTCATAAAACCCCTGCTGCGCCAGAAAGACAAAGTTGTTCACCGTCACCGGCGCATCCTCCGCATACAGCTCCACGCTGATGGTACCCTGATTAGTGCGGATGTCCGCCGCATAGCTCCCTTCCGGGTCAATGGTCATTTCCGGCGGCTGGGCATACTCCCGTACCACCCGTCCGCTCTGCGACTCCGAAGTCTGCGGCGTCGGCGTCCCGATAACCGCCGGCGTCGGCGTATCCGCAATCCGCGGCGTCGGTATCACCTCCGGAATATCCGTCGGCGGGGGCGGCGTCGCCTCCGGCAGCATACACGCCGCCGTCAGCGCCGCCAGCAGCGACATCAGGGCAATGGCAATAATCGCTTTCATCCGTTCTCCCGAACTCCTTGCCAGGTTTCCGTAAATAAATCCGCCGGCCCTTGCCGGGATGGCACCGGTACGGCTTACGGCGTCGGCCGCGGCAGCCGCAATACTTCCTTCAGCTTCTCCGGCGTGAACTCCCCCGACCGGCACAGGCTGATCGTCTTGTCCTCATACTCGGCGTTGGCTTCTACCAGCTCCGGGATCCGCTCCGCAATATCCAGCGGAATGTTCGTAACCCCGTGCTTGTCCCCGTGCATCAAATCCCCGGTACGCACCGTCAACCCGCCCACCGTAACCGGTATGCCGATTTCCACCAGATGGACATACGCCCGCGAAGGCGATATGCCCCCGGCAAAGAACTGAAACCCCAGGTCATGCACCTCGTCGATGTCCCGCACCGTGCCGTTAGTGGCCGCCCCCACCGCGCCCAACGCCTTGTGAATGTTCCCCTGCACTTCCCCCCAGAACGCCCCCTTCGACGGAATATCCAGGTCTTGCAGCACGATGAACCGCGGCGCCGGCACCGTCAAAATGAAATCCACCCAATCCTCCCGGGACAGATTGCGCCCCTCCGGCCGGTCGGCAGTGATCACCCCGGTAACCGCATAGCCCACCGCCGGCGGCAAATCCCGGTAAATCCCCTTAATGTCGCCCAGCATAAACCCGCTGTTGCGGGGGCGCGCGTCAAACAACTCAATGGCGTTGCAAACGCTCGGCGTGTCAATCCGCCCCAGCGCCGCCATAGTCTCCTCGCTGATGGTCTGATACACGGAAAAAACCTCCTGCCGCTATAATTCCCGCCGCCGATTATAGCCCAATCGTCAAAATCGGGCAAAAGCATAGCAGAAAGTCGGGCAGCGGTGAAGTGGGGAAAGCAGTAACCGGGATAGCAGTTACACCGGCAGCTGACCGTCCGTCCGCCGGTTGACACCCCATTCGAAATGTAGTAAATTACCCCGGTAAGCACGGAGTGGCTGGAGAACGTTATCCTGCTCTAAGGGATGGACGCCAGACATAGCCGTGCTTTTGTCCTCTATTCCATTCACCACTCCCCGATTTCCACGGTAAACCGGATGGGGTTGCCCAATTCCCGGTAAGGACGCTCCCGTGTCAGAAAAGGCTCTTCCGGCTTCATTTCCAAACGGCTTTTAACAAAGTTGACCAATTCCCGTTTCTCCCCGGCCCTTCGCGAAGTCGGACTGTAATACCCATTCGCGTCTTTCCAGTCAAACTGAATGCAACCCAGCAGTACGTCCACCAGTTGCAGGTACACCGACATATCGGAAGTTGCGCGCAAACAGCCTTTAACCGCCGGAACGCTGCAAAGTGCATCTTCCAAATAAACCGAGGATTTATCTGGCGTCCCCTGCAAATCTACGATTGCAAAAACCTCCCGCTCCAGCCGCCGCTCCAGCAAATCCTTGGCCAAATCAGCGTATGCCGCCCATACATCTCCCTTCCAACGCCCCAAACTATAGTACGGGCTCAGCCGGTCCAGCGCTACCGCGTAAAATTGCGGCCCCGGGAAAGAGAAATACAGATTGAGCAAGTCAATATACTGCTGGAGATTGAAACGGGTAACTTCGCTGAACTTGTACTCATGATGCCGGGTCGAGTGCATCAGCCGATCTACTTCTTGCAAAGTCGGCCTGTAACCCCCGGCTTGAATCGCCCGGCGGATACCCTGCCGCTCCGCCATTCGGGTCGCTCTGAAGTTGAAGTGCAAACGATACAAGCTATCGGTGATCGCCCGGGTGTCCGGAATAAGCAACGCTCCGATGCCATAGACCGGCTGTTGCCGCGGTGCTTCGGTAAGGATGCCCGTTTCATCGATAAAGGCCGGACAAATTTCCATAACCCCCAGCCTAGCCCCCATTGGTGTCAGTGTCAACCCACCCCCATATAATCCCCACAATCCGCAAAAACTCCCTACGGTAACTTTTCCCCCGCCCGTGCTAGACTGCCCGCCATCATCAATCCCCGGCCCTCCTTATGCCGGGGAACATTCTGACCAGCCGCGTCCTATTATTCTTTTTTATTTATTCGATGCGGCGGTTATCGATAGCGAGGTTTCAGCTCTATGGAAAAGGTCATCGACGACTTCTTGCAGCACCTGGTCGTGGAAAAGGGCTTGTCCCGCAACACCCTCGACGCCTACCGCAACGACCTCACCCAATTCCAGCACTTCCTCCACTCCCGCCTCAACGGCGCCGCCCACCACGACGACGCCTGGCGCGGGGTCGACCTCGACCTGCTCAACGACTACATCGCCGACCTCCGCGGCCGCAAGGGCTACCGCGACACCACTACCGCCCGCAAGGTGGCCGCTATCAAATCCTTCTTTACCTACCTCGCCCAGAACGGCGATATTGAGGAGCCTCCCACCGAATCCCTCGGCTCCCCCCGGGTCGGCCGCGCCCTCCCCAAGTACCTCTCCGAAGCCGAAGTCGAACTCCTCCTCGAGGAAGCCGGCAAACCCGGCACCGCCGAAAGCCGCCGCGACGCCAACATCCTCGAACTCCTCTACGCCACCGGCCTCCGCGTCAGCGAACTCGTCTCCCTCAACATCCAGGACATCGACTTCCAGGAATCCTTCATCCGCTGCTGGGGCAAAGGCTCCAAAGAACGCATCGTCCACGCCCACGCCAAAGCCATGGACGGCTTGCAGGAATACCTGGCCGGCCCCCGGCTGTCCCTCGTCGGCGACAACAAGGACGAACCCGCCCTCTTTGTCAACCACCGCGGCGAACGCCTCACCCGCCAGTGGGTCTGGAACATCCTCAAAACCTACAGCCGCAAAGCCGGCATCGACCAGAAAATCACCCCCCACACCCTGCGCCACAGCTTCGCCACCCACCTGCTCCAAAAAGGCGCCTCCCTCCGCCATGTCCAGGAACTCCTCGGCCACTCCAGCATCTCCACCACCCAGGTTTATACCCACCTCACCAACGGCCACCTCCACGGCGAATACCAAAAAAGCCACCCCAACGCCGTAGAGCCGGTCGCCCCGGTAGCCCACCGCTAACCACCGCAGGCGTACGGCCTGACCCCAAACCCCCCGCGGCCTGACCCCACAATCCCACCGGCCGATTTACCGGGGTGTCGGGAAAACAATTTCCCCGACGCCCCCCTTTCCGTCCTACTCGCTGCCCCCTTTCCCCATACCCGCCGCCGCCTTTCCGTCCTACCCGCCCCGCCGCGTTAGCTCATTCTATCCCGCCTTCAAGCGCCGCTAATCACACGAACCCCCATCCCGGACTATCCCCTATACCCGGCAACTCCCCCACCGCCATTCCCACCCTCCCCTCGTCATTCCCACGAAAGTGGGAATCCAGACCCCCCGCCCTTAAAAAGGGAATTATATACCTTTTTACCCACCGGCTTTGCACTCCCTTTGGCGGCACCCACGTCAGCTGGCTCAATCCCTGGCAAGCCCCAGAAGGTTATTATCATTCCCGGAATGTCTATGCCAGCGTAGCCGAATCCAGCCAAAACTGGGAAGTTGACTGGGAAACCAACATCCGGTACACCCGGGGTGGCGATGGGACGCTAACGGAATCCGGCACTGGCGGCGGCGGGTTCCGTACCCCGGAACAATGGCGCGCCATGGCCGAAGCCCGGGCCATCGCCGCCTGCCGGGCCCGGGGCGGGAAGTATGTCGAAGGCAGCGCCGATTTCGGCCCCGGCCACAACGACAACGCCCACGTCGGCGATAACCTATATTTTAACGGGGACAATCATGGCTGGTTTTACGCTACTGAGCCCCGGGATGGTCATCCCCACCTTAAATGGAGCGCCCGGGAAAGCCGCACTTGGGTCGGTGTCTGCACCAAACGCGTCCGCCGCCGCTAACCCTCCGGCATCCGGCCAGTCCAGCAACCGCAACCGGGGCGGGTGTAATGCCCGCCCCGGCTTCTTTTATCGATATAGGTAATAGCCCGGTGCCAGGGGCGCTGATCCCTTTTAGCCGTTTCACCCTTGCGGCAATATCGTAAAACGGAGCAACTGCTAAACCGGAACGGGAAGTGCCCGGATTTCCCGGATGACAAATCGCGCCGAACCCGCTATAATCCATTCAGCCCGGAACTTCAACCAAGACGGCAAGCGCGATGACTACCACCCTATCCCCTGCCGACCGCCAAGCTTTCATCCAAGCCCTGCGCGATGACCCCGTTTTTCGCGAGGAAGCCCGCGCCCTCCTGCTGACCCGGGAAGTGCTGGAACTGCCGGAAAAACTGGCCCAGCTGACCGACCGCGTCGACCGCTTCATCGCGGCCCAAGAGAGCTTCAACGCCGAGCAGCGGGGGGTTAATGCTGAGCAGCGGGGGTTCAACGCCGAGATGCGGCAGTTCCGCGCCGAGCAGCTACAGTTCAACGCCGAGCAGCGGCAGTTCAACCAAACGGTCGACGCCCGCTTCGCCAACATCGACCGCTTCATCGAAAACCAAGAGCAGTTTAACGCCGAGCAGCGGCAGTTTAACGCTGAGCAGCGGCAAATCAACGAGCGGGTCGATGCCCGCTTGGACAATATGGACCGCCGGCTCGGCCAAGCCCTCGGCGACAACCTCGAAGCCAAACTTGAGCGCAGCATCGGCCCCGTCCTGGCCCGCACCTTTGGCCTCTACGATGTCCACACCCTGCAAAGCCGTTTCACTATGCCTAACCAGGAGTTCAACCGCCGCCTGGCCCAAGCCCAGGCCGAGGGTAAAATCACCGCCGACCAGGCTTTCCAACTGGATCGGGCCGACTACATAGTTTATGGCCGGCAGACTGCTGACGATGCCGAAGTCTATTTCGTCGCCGAAGTATCCTGGACTTTGGGCCAGAACGACATCACCCGGGCCCGGGAGCGGGCCGACCTGATGGCGGCGGCCAGCGGCGGCAACGCCATCGCCGTGGCCATCGCCCAGGAAATCCCCCCGCCGCAGGTCCAACAGGCGGCCGCGGCTCAGGTCATCCTGATTCACGACGATGGAAACTAGCCCGTGTTCACCCGAGCAAGGGTTTGCTGAGCTTATCCGCCGCTCCGGTGACACGGAATACCCCCATCTCTCCCCCCTTTCCTTTGCCCCCAAAGCCGGTTATAATCTTTCCCCGTAGCCCGCCAATCAGCCGCCCCTTGCCGCGGCGGAATAGGGACGCCCGCCTATGCCTACCGGAATTGACACCGGCGATACCGCCTGGATGCTCACCGCCACCACCTTTGTGCTGTTTATGACCCTGCCCGGCTTGGCGATGTATTACTCCGGGATGGTCACTTCCAAATCGGTGCTGTCGGTAGCCATCCAGTGCTTTGCCATCGCCGCCATTGCTAGCCTGATTTGGCTTATTGTCGGCTACGGCTTGGCTTACGGCGAAAGCTTCGGCGGTCTCATTGGCATCCTGCAAAACCCCTTCTTTCAGGAAATCAGCGAAACCCGCGCCCGCGGCACCATCCCGGAAATCCTATTCGCCATTTTCCAGATGACCTTTGCCATGACCGCCCCGGCCATCATCGTCGGTTCCTATGTCGAGCGCACCAAATTCTCCACCGTGCTGATTTTCAGCGGCGCCTGGTCCCTACTGGTCTATGTTCCCATTTGCCATTGGGTTTGGGGGGATGGCTGGCTCAACCGCCTAGGCGTGATGGATTTTGCCGGCGGCTTTGCCCTCCACGCCGCCGTGGGCGCGTCGGCATTGGTCGCCGCCCTCGTCGTCGGCCAACGCTTGGGCTTTCCCAACCGTCTGTCGCCGCCGCACAATCCGGGAATGACCGCCGCCGGCGCCGGGATGATGTGGGTCGGCTGGTTCGGCTTTAACGGCGGCAGCGGCTTCAGCACCGAAGCCCACGCCAGCATAGCTATCGCCCTGACCCACGCCTCGGCCTGCGCCGCCGCCCTCACCTGGATTGCCCTCGAGCGGCTGATTTACCGCCGCACTTCCCTGATTGGAATGGTCACCGGCGTAATGGCGGGCTTGGCGGCCATTACGCCCCTATCCGGGTTCACCAGTCCGGTCGGCGCCTTGCTCTTGGGCGTATCCAGCAGTACCGTCTGTTTCTTTGCCATCGATGTAGTCAAAAACCGCTTTGGCATCGACGATTCCCTGAATGTCTTTGCGGTCCACGGCCTCGGCGGCATCATCGGCTTGCTGCTGCTGCCGATACTGGCATTGGAAATTCTCTGGGGCACCGGCTATAATGTCCCCGACCGCTCCATCCTGACCCAATTCGGGGTGCAGGCGTTGGGAGTAGCCGTGTCGCTGGTCTGGGCGGCGCTGATCTCCTTCCTGATCCTGCAATTCCTGAACAAGTTCTGTGGCGGTGTCCGGGTTGACCCGGAGGACGAAATCGTCGGCTTGGATTTGGCAATTCACGGCGAGCGCGGCTACGACCTCTAACCCCTTCCCGCCGCCCGCCGGTATCCCCACATTCGCGGGAATGAAGGTTGCTATTTCCCCTCCACATACTCCACAAACTCCCGGTAACTGCCAAACTGCGCCGCCCTTTCCAGAAAATCCTTCAGGGTCGGACTGCGCCGCCGCAATTCCCATACTTGCCCCCCGATGGGGCTGACCGAACCCGGCCCGGTGGCATAACTGCCGTAAAAGGCAAAATAGGCTTGGTTCAGCTTGCGGATATAGTAGTTATTGGCGACAAAGTATTGCCGCCGCCGCTCCATATACGCCTCGGCCGCCGCAATCTCCCCGGCCGCCAGCAGCTCCTCCGTGCGGATACGGGTCTGCCGCATCTCGGCGGTAAAGTCAAAGCCGCCGGCCGGTACGACCGGCAAAGGCGGCGGCTGGTCTGATGATGCGGCGGCAGTAATCGGGTTCGGCAGCCGCGGCTGACCGGTCATCGCCGCCCACGCCAAATCGCCCAACTCCGCGCCCGCTACGGACGCCACCGTCTCATTCAGCGTCAGCATTTCCGGGCTGGCTTGAAAGTTGCGGCCCAGGGGTCGGAAAAACAGCCATTGATGCAGCCATTCGTGCGCCGTAATTTCCAAGGCGTAGCGCAGTCCCACCGTGTCCAGCACGATGCTGGGATAGACCGACAACCCGCCGGTGTCCTCGACCAGCGCTGACAGGTTAGCCGCCCGTAGCAATTCCTCCTCAATATCCCCTTTGACCGTGGCGCTGAGCCCGGGCCGCAGCAGTACCGATTGCTGCCGCGCGATGCGCTCCCGCGGGGAAACCACCAGTACGCTCGGCGGCCCGCCAAACACCGCATCCACCGGGGGAAAGACGCCGCCCCAGGGCGCGGTAATGCCCTGCGCCGCCAAAATCCGTGACAGTTCGGCCTCGACAGTGGCTTCCGCGGCCGGCCGCAATTCCTCCCGCCGCCGCTCCCGCCGGGACAGCGCGGTCAGTTCCTGTACCGTCGGCGGCCGGTAGGCGACGGTGTTTTGCCGCTGCCGCCGCGCCCAACGCCGCTGTTCCTGGCCCAAGGCAAAGAATTCTTGAGCTTGCGCCAGCCGTTCCGGCCGCGGCAATTCCTCCCGGCCCGGCCACAAAGCCGCCAGCCGCCGCAGGGCATTATCCGGCAGGTGGTTCAATTCCCAGGCGACAATGCTGTAGCGATAAGGGGCGGCCGCCAAATCCACCGCCGAAGGCCGATAATCGCCGCCGCCGACCGTCAGCAGCAGCCCGCTCAACAGCAACAGCAGCAAGCCCCGCCGCAGCCGCCGCCAAAGCTGCCGGGCCAAATCCCGGCTCCCGGCCGGCGCCGCCGTTTCAGAGCTATAGCCAGGAAAGCAATCCACCCCCAAATGATACCACGCCGCTACCGCCCGTTGCCCCAGCGGTCCAAATGGCAGCAGCCCACCGCCAAAGCCGCCCATTCCTGCGTACTTTTCGGGCAGCCAATCAGTTCCAGCCGCACCATCACCGCATAAGCCAGCTGCTCCGGCGGGACGCGGGAATGCCCCAGCAGCGCTGCCCGGACAACGGCAGCCGGATAAGTATAAAGCGGCAGCCGGTAGCCTGCCGACCACTGCGCCAACGCCGTATCCAGCAATTCCAACGCCGGCTCCGGCCAGCGCACGCCCGCCGGCTGCCCGTAGGCAATGGCCGCCGGCTCACACCACGCCGCCAATTTATCCAACGCCGCCGCCAGATGCCGCACCCGGTCCACGGCATCCAGCCGCCGCTGCCGCGGCAGTCGGATGTTTCCCGTCGGGCCGGCATGGTTTCCCCGAAACACCGCCCAGCCGGTTTCCCGCACCCCGGCATTCAACGCCAGCAGCGCCGGCCCACCCGCCAAATCCGGCCTCGGCGTATAATGGCCGCCGGTCATCCGATTACCGCCGGGCCCGCCGGATACCCCGTCCTGGATAGAACCGCCGCCGCCTTTTCCGCCGCCCGGTTCAGGCCATCCCCGGGCCCGTCCGTCCCCGTCAAGACAACGGGAAAGGGCGGACTAGCGGCCGCTGCCGGCGGTTCAGCGGCCGGTTCGCCCCGCCGGTACAAGCCCACATAGTAGCAACTCCCGCATTGCAGGCAAATCCAGTCCCCGCAATCCCGGGCCAGGTCGCCGCCGCATTTCCGGCAGCCCTTCAACAGATAACCGTTCATCCTTGCCTCCGCTGTTTGTCCGCTGCCTTGACCAAGCAATAAAGAATTATTGTTCTATATAATTAAGCAGTTGTCAAGACCCCGCGGCCGGCAATTTCCCGTCAATTCCATCCCCCAAAAATTCCCCCTTGCCCCGCAATTTCCGGTATAATCAACCCCAATCCATACCATTAGAGGTAGCCCCGCCAATGCTGAAAATTCTCGCCCTCGCCCTCATCTCCCTCCTCGGAGGTCTGACCTTGACCGCCTGCCAGTCCCTCAACCTGGCCGATCCGCCAGCCGCGTCCCCGGCCTTGACCGACTATGTCGACCGCGGCCCCTACGCCGTTGGCGTCCGCGCCCTCTACTTCCACGACCCCGACCGTCCCTTTGACCCCTGGAACGCCAAACACGCCTCCTCCGACTACCAAATCCTCCTCGAAACCATCAACGCCGCCGGCGAAAACCAGATTGTTTCCACCCTGGCCTGGTATCCCGTCGACCCCGCCGACACTACCCGCCCCGCTACCTATGACGACATCGCCTCCAGCAGCCGCGGCGCCGCCCTCAACCGCGCCTACCAGTCCAACCTCTCCTTTTACCTCAGCAACCTTACCGACGGCGGCGGCGGCCCCGACCTCTTTGCCGACCCGGCGACCGCCGGACTGGCGGCGGACGCCCTCAAGCAGCAACTGGTCAACGCCCGCTACCAAGCCCCCATCGCCGAAGGCCAATTCCCCATCCTGATTGCCGCCCACGGCCTCGGCGGCAGCGCCCAAATGTGGATTAACTTCGCCGAATACTTCGCCAGCCACGGCTATGTCGTTATCGCCCCCAGCTTTATCTCCGACAGCGGCCTCCCCAACGTCCTCGACAGCCCCGACTCCCAATTCGCCCTCCACCGCGGCCCGGTCTGGGTCGGCAACGCCTATCAAACCTTCCTCGGCGAATTCAAAGTCATCAGCGGCTTCTATAAATACTTCTTCGACTACCAAGGCCCCATCGGCTTCGACGGCGCCCCCGGCGCCGGCCAACTCACCGCCCTCCCCGATGGCGGCCAAAAAGTCGGCGCAATGATGGCTGAATTCTTTACCCAGCGTGTCGGCGATGTCAGTACCATCATCGACGGCCTCTACAGCCTGAATCAGGATGCCGCTACCTGCGCCGCCGAATACGCCGCCCGCGGCCAGGCTAATCACGGCCCCCAAGTCTGCGGCTCCTTTACCGACTCCCTGAAATTGGACAGCATCGGCATCGCCGGCCACTCCCTCGGCTCCATGACCGCCCAATTCACCGTCGCCCGCGACCCCCGCGTTACCGCCGCTGTCGGCTACAACAACGGCCCGCCCCGCTATTGGGAACCGCCCGGCATTTTCGGCATCGGCCAAGCCGCGGATGGGCAGCCCGCCGGCAACCCCAAGCCGGTAATGCAAATCCACGGCTCCGAGGACGCCTTTGTCCAGGGCGTCTTCCGCGGCCTGATGTGGAATCAACTTACCGCCGCCGGCGGCAACCCCGAGGACATCTGGCTACTGGAACCGGAGCGCGTCCTCCCCACCGACGAAAATCCCCAGCCCATCGCCCGCAACGCCTACACCCGCGCCACCGGCGACAAGGTCATCATCTCCGTCAAGGATGTCAACCACGGCTCCCTCGTCGACGACCACCTCGCCCTTTTCCCCCGCAGCGCCCCCTTGACCGTCAACGGCCGGCAATACTGGAACCAACCCCGGCAAGCCCCCCGCAAAGCCGTCGGGCAAGATGTCCTCAATCCCGCCTTCCAGGGCCAGCCCTACACCCCCCTGAACTGGGCCACCGTCGGCGATACCCCCCTCTACCTCCCCATATTCATCCGCAACTATTACACCAAAAACTGGTTCGACTTCTACCTCAAAGGCGACCAAACCGCCCTCCGCTTCACCGAAAACCCCCTCCCCGACCTGGGCATTATCGACCTCCGCCATAACCGCCCCGGCCGCTAGCGCAACAAAAACTCCCATCGCTTTCCGGGGCATCCGGATGCCCGGAAAGCGATGGAGGGTTAAATGCTAGGGCGTGTTCCCACTAATTATTGACGCCCCGGATAACCGACCCTATAGCTATGTCATTATTCCCCAGAGCGTCCTTCCCCCGAAAGTGGGAATCCAGAACCCCTGCCCTTAAAAACTCCCCAAACTCCCACCCCCTTCCCCACCGCCACTCCCTCACCGTTACCCGTGTCATTCCCCCCGCTCTATATACCCATGTCATTCCGAGGCGACAGCCGAGGAATCTAAAACGCCCGCCCTTGACTCCTCTCGAGATTTTTAGATTCCTCCCATTGGTCGGAATAACATAGGGGGTTGCGGACGGAATGACCTGGCGGCCGGATAACCAACCCGGCCGCCGTATTTTTTTCGCCCCTCTCCCGGGCCCAAAAATTTTTTAACTCCCCAACCCTCCAGCAGCCAACCCCGCACCTCCCAATTTCCCAAAATCGCCAGAAAAGGCCGCCCAACCTGTCAAGGGGTTGGGCGGCCTTTCCTATTCTTATTACCGGCTTATCCCCGGTATTAAAAACACCCGCCGCCGCGGAGGTATTCCAATGAACCGCTACCGATTCCCTATTGCCATCCTAATCCTGTCCGTCCTGACCTTCGGACTGTTCCTTACCGCCAGTCCTACCCCTGACGCCCAAGCCGCCCCCCGTTCCATCCCCTGGGACTGCTCCGATTGGCAGGAGACCCCGGCCGTGGCCGATGCCGAGGATGCCCGCGTCTCGATGATCCTCGAATCCCTCGCCGCCAACCGGGGGAAGGCCATCTACTGCGCCATCGACCAGTCCGATACCTGGACCAAGTCCGAAACCTGGCTTGCCGGCCGGGACCGCAACGAGCGGGATGATACGGTCTATTTTGGGCAGCAAGGCAACTTCCGCGGTTTTCTGGCGGCCCAAGAGGGTTATCTAACCGACGGGGAATCCGGCGTTACCGGCGTCAGCCGCGACCTCATTTTTGAGTTTCCCCGGGAGGAACGCCGCGGCAAGAAAACCATACGCATCCGGGTCCGCAGCGACTCCGCCGATACCGGCACTTGTATCACGCCGCACCCGCAAACCCTCTCGGAGCGCACGCCGTCGCCCCCCGGCACCCTGATTTGCTCTGACTTGCCCAGTGCCTGGAGCGGCTCCTGGGTCCAATGGCTGGGTGGTTCTGTGCGGCATCGGGCCCGGAACGTGTATGTCGGCCGGCCTCCCGGTGACAACGGCTGGAGTTTCGACTGGCGAACCCGCGTCCGGACCAGAAGTACTCAGTCTCCGGCGGTCGCTGGCGGCAGCAGCCTTAGCGAGGCTGAGTGGATCGCCAAGGCGGAAGCCGCGGCCATTTCCGCTTGCCGGGCTAAGGGCGGGAAGTATGTCGAGGGCAGCGCCGATTTCGGCCCCGGCCACAACCGCGAAAGCGGCGAAGGCAGCCAAAACCAAGTCGATTATATGGGGCCCAACCATGGCTGGTTTTACGACTACCGACGACAGAGCGAATCGGGGTTAGGGAACAATGCCAACGCTTACCAGGCGAAAGCCCGGGAAAGCCGCACCTGGAGCGGTGTCTGCACCAAACGCGTCCGCCGCCGCTAACCGTCCGTCTGGCCGCCTAACCGCAAACCCGATCCGGGGCGGGTGGAATGCCCGCCCCCTTTGCTTTTTGCTGACGCAACCCCGATTGACAATTCCCGCTGCTGCCGGCTAAACTGGACTTAGCCCAAAGGCCGGAGGTTGCTTTGACGCCAAGTCCTGACCAGGATCCCGACCGCCAGTTCCGCCAGCTTTTTACCGGTTGGCTGCTGGGGCCCAAACGCTTTATTATCGTCGTTGTCGGGTTTTTCCTGATACTGATTGCCGAAACCGGGTGGACTTGGCAGGAGTTGGCGGCTGAAGCCCAATGCGGCGCTTTGACCCAAGACCCGCTGTGCTGGGCGCCGTTGTTCCCCCGGGCCGTGGTCCAGGGCTTCATAAGCGCCAGCTTCTGCCTGGTTAGTCTCTGGTTCATCAACTACGCCATTCCGGAGGTATGGAAAATGATTGCCGAAATGTTCAAGCAGCAACGTTACGAGCTGGGACACCGCCGGGGGCTCGAGCAGGGCCGCGAGCAGGGCCGCGAGCAGGGCCGCGAGCAAGGTCTCGAGCAGGGTATCGAGCAGGGCCGCGAGCAAGGTCTCGAGCAGGGTCTTACCCAGGGTCTCGAGCAGGGGCGGCAGGAAACGGCTGCCCAGCAGAAAGCTTGGGAGGACTGGAATCGCCGGCGGGAGACGGCCCTAGCTAACGGCGAACCCTTTACTGAGCCGCCGCCTACTCTCGACGCTACCCCTAACGGACATCACGGCTAGCTACGCCAAGGCCGGCCGCCTTTGCTGGCGGCCGTCTTTACTTTCCCCAAGTCTGTCGCCCAAGGCAATCGTCATTCCCGCGAAAGGGGGGATGACGATTGCTTTTCTGGATTCCCCCTTTCGTGGGAAGGACGGTAGGGTGGGAAGGACGGTGGGAAGGCGGGGATGACGGTTTTTTATGGGCGGTGGGCGGTTAGAGAGGGAGAGCTACGGCGTTGCCGGTTTGGGCGCTGCGGGTTACGGCTTCGGTGAATTCCATGTAGTGGAGTCCGACGTCAAAGGGGGTGTGGGTTATGGGTTCGTGGCCGCGGATGGCGCTGATGAATTCCGCTTCGACACGCCAGGCGTATTGGGTTTCCGGGGGATTGGGGATTTCGGCCAGGGCGCGGTCGCCGGGTTGGCCGCCGCGGACGGTCAGGTCGGGGGTGAGGTGGAGGGTGCCTTGGCTGCCGTAGAGCCAGACTTGGGCGCCGGGGGCGAGGCCGGTTACGGAGCTGACGCGGAGGTGTCCTTGCGCGCCGTTAGCCAGTTCCATAAGGATGTCGACATGGTCGGGGATGGTGATGGGCTGCCAGTTACCGGCATCATCGCGGCGGGCGGGGACATTGACTTTGGTCATGGCCATTACGCGGACGGCGGGGCCCGTCCAGCGGATCAGGCATTCGTACCAGATGCCCATATTCATAATGTTGTAGCCGCTGAGGGCGCGGTTGTGCCGCCAGTGGAGGGGCGCGTCGCGGTCGATGAAGGCCGGGGTGAGGATTTGGGCGTCGACGGCGAGGAGGTCGCCGATGTAGCCGTCGGCGATGAGTTGGCGGAGGAGGTTGTCCACAGGAAAAGTAGAGGGGCCGGGGACGATTTGGGCGATGAGGTCAGGATGTTGGCGGGAGCAGTCGAGCATCGCGCGGGCTTCGGCGGCGTCGGCGGCCATGCGGGCTTCGCAGAGGACGTGTTTGCCGGCATTGAGGGCGGCGATGGTCAAAGTGTGGTGCATATAGGGCCAGGTGCCGATGCAGACGGCGTCGATAGTGGGGTCGGCGAGGAGTTCGGGCCAGGTGTCATAGACGGCGGGGATGTTGAAGGCGTCGGCGACGCGCTGGCCGGAGGCGCGGCTGCGGTTGGCGACGGCGGCGAGTTCGACGCCGGGGACTTTGAGAAAGCCGGGGATGTGGCGGTCGCGGGTGTTGCGTCCGGCGCCGATAAATCCGATGCGTACGGGAGTGTCGGTCACGGTGAACCTCCTGGGGGTGGTTTGGGGTGTTTTTGGGGGATGGCTGGCGGGGATTATAAACGAGAGGGCTTATTCAGTCTATAATGGTGATTATTCTGCTAGGAATAGTTGGGGGGAAACGGTTAGAATGGCGTTCCGGGTTGGGGCCAGGGGGTTACGGGGGTTAGGGCGGCGGCTGCGGTCGGAGTTGGCGCGGCTGGGGCGGCTGCGGGAATTGATGCGGCTGGGGCGGCGGCCGGTGGGTTTGGTGCGGGTGCGGGGGGATAGTATGCGGCCGACGCTGGGGGATGGGCAGTATGTGTTGACCCGGCCGTTGGATTGCAGGCGGCCGCTGCGGCGGGGGGATATAATTGTCTTTCGGGAGCCGGGGGCGCGGGGGCAATGCTATATCAAGCGGGTTGTGGGGCTGCCGGAGGAGTTTATCGAGTTCGCGGGGGGGCGGGTTTGGATTGACGGGCAGCTGCGGCCGGAGTTGGGGATGGTGGCGGCGCCGGCGGGAGGGCGGGATTTTGCGCGGCGTTGGCATACCGGGGCGGGGGAGTATTTTGTGCTGGGGGATAATCGGGGGGACAGCGCGGATAGCCGGCGGTTTGGGCCGGTGGCGGAGGGGCTGATTGGGGGGCGGGTGTGGTTTTGGCGGGGGCGGGGGGCGTCTGGATTCCCACTTTCGTGGGAATGACGGTAGAAGGGCGGGAATGACGGTGGTAGGGTGGGGCAAGGCGGGAGTAAGGGGACATTAACCGGGAGAAGGAAGGGAGAATAGGGCGGCTGTGGCAGTTCGGCAAATTGGAGCGGGGGGCTACCGGCAACTGATGATTAAGCCGAGGGAGGCGACCTCCCGGCATACGGCGACGCTGCGGGAGCGGATTTCGAATCTGCCGTTCCTGCATTACCGGCCGGTGATTATGCTGATTTGCATTGCCCGGGAGATGTTGACCCGGGATGCGAATCACATGGCGGCGGGGGTTTCCTATTACGCCATTTTTGCGCTGTTTCCCTGCATTCTGGGGGTTATGGTCATTTCGGACTGGGTGACGGATTCGGAGGTTCTCCAGAAGGCGTTTCTGGAGTTTATCCTGGGGAATCTGCCGGGGTCGGCGGGGTTTATCCAGAACAACATTAACGAGATTGTGCGGCAGCGGAGCGCGCTGGCGATTATTTCGGTGGCCGGCTTGCTGCTGGCGTCCGGGGCGTTTTTCGAGGCGATAACGCGGGTAGTGAATCGGGCGTGGGGGGTACACCGGGCGCGGCCGTTTCACATTTCGCGGCTGCGGCATTTGGTATCGCTGGGATTTTTCGGGCTGGTGCTGATGTCGTCGGTGGCGGTGTCGTCCACTTTGGAGATTTTGCAGCGGCAGGATTTGGGGATGCCGGGGCAGCAGATTTTTCTGGAGCCGGGGATGGGGCAGCTGGTTTTGCAGCTGACTTCGTGGCTGGTGACTTTTGTGATTTTTGTCGCCATTTACCGGTTTGTGCCGAATTGCCGGGTGTATTGGCGGCACGTGTGGCTGGGGGCGGTGGTGGCGACGGGGCTGCTGGAGACGGCGAAGGTGATTTTCAGCTGGTATTTGACGAATTATGCGAACTATAATCAGTTGTATGGGTCGCTGGCGTCGGCAATAGTTTTTCTGTTTTGGGTGTATGTGGCGGCGCTGATTCTGATTTTGGGGGCGGAGATTTGCTCCCAGTATCAGAACATCTATCGGCCGGAGGATAAGGATGATTTTCCGCAGGCGTGGACGCTGTGACGGGGAGGTTATCGCATATAGAAGTCGTCATTCCGGCGAAAGCGGCGGGTAAAAGTTTGCGGCGTTTCTGGATTCCCACTTTCGTGGGAATGACGGTGGGAGCGGCGGTAATGACGGTGGCGATAGGCGATAGGGGGCTGGATTCCCGCTTTTGGGGGAAGGACGGGGGGTTAGCTGGGAGGCGTGGCGTAGTCGGCGGGGAGGGCGTTGGGGCCGCGCTGGAGTCCTTTGAGGTAGGCGATTTGGCCTTGGTGTTGGTAGAATTCGCCGAGGAGCTGCATAAAGACGCGGGCGATGGATAGGTTGGGGCGGCGTTCCCGGGGGATGCGGTCGAAGTCTTGGGGGGATAGCTGCCGGAGGTAGTCGAGGGTGGCGGCGCGGACGGCGGCGGCGTAGTCGAGGAGTTGGGGGAGGTCGAGGATGGGGAAGTTGGCGACTTGCTGGGGGGTGTGGCCGAAGCCGTTGTCGCGGGTCGGCAGGCCGAATTTTTGGTGCCAGCCGTCGCGTTCCCAGAGTTCGGGCTGGTTTTGGATAAAGAATTGGATCCACATATCTTCGACGCGGAGGGTGTGCCAGAGGAGCCAGCCGATGGGGTTGGCGTCGGGGGTGGGCTGCCAGGCGAGTTCGGCGGGGGTGAGGTCGTGGACGGCGGCGAGGAGGAGGGATTGTTCTTGGTCGAGGGCGGATTGGATGAAGGGGGTGAGGGTCATAGTTGGGGCCGCCTTTTGGGGTTAAGATTTTGGGGTTGACGCTCCGGTTTGGTGGCGCGGGGGAAGGTTTGCAGTGGTTGGAATTATACCAGGTAGCGGGGTAGGCCGGCGCGCCGGGCTAATTCCTGCTTCAAAGTTACCAGGGTTGCCAGGTAGTCAGGAAAGCTGAGGGCGGGCGGTGGGTCTTTGAGGCGATGGGCGCCGGTTTTGGGGTCGGGGTAGAGGGAAAACCGCTCCCAGTGGCATTGCCGACAGAGCCAGCCGGGTTCGTCGCCGTCCCAGGCTGCGTCGCCGGGCCACCAATAGAGGGCAGCGGCGCTAAAGTCGGAAACGTCGTGCCAGCTTTCGCCGTAGCAGGGGTATAAGTAGCGGACTTCGGGGATTTCCGCGGTTTCCCAAGGGCGGGGGTCTGGGGTTTGCGGGTCGGGCATAGTTGGACTTCCTTTCATCCCTTGCGGGAAAGGCGGCTGGGCGGTTAGGGACGGTAGCCCGTGTCCTCGGGTAGGTTGGGCTGTTTGGCGGCTTGGACGGCGAGGTGGTCGCAGCGTTCGTTTTCGGGATTGCCGGCGTGGCCGCGCACCCAGCGGAATTGTACCTGATGCCGGGCGCAGAGTTCCAGCAGGGTTTGCCACAAGTCGGGGTTTAATGCCGGTTCGCGTTTGTTGCGCCGCCAGCCGTTGGCTTGCCATTTTTTAGCCCAACCTTTTTCAATGGCGTCCACTACATAGCGGGAGTCGCTGTGCAGGATGACCGGGCAAGGCCGATTCAAAGCCTCCAGCGCTTTGATAACCGCCATCAACTCCATCCGATTGTTGGTAGTCAGCCGATAGCCGCCGCTCAACTCCCGGCGGACTTCGCCGTAGCACAGCACGACCCCATACCCGCCAGGGCCGGGATTGCCGAGGCAGGCGCCGTCGGTGTGGATTTCGACTTGCTTGAGCGTAGTCATGGTTAATCCACTAGATCAGCGACCTTAATCTCGAAACCCGCCTCTTGCAACCTAGCGGCGAGTTTGTTTTTGGCCTCGTTGATATGTTCCTCGAAGGGGATGTAGATAATCCCCTCAATATCAGTGGGCCGTTCTATGGACTGCCCCTTGGTGTCCTTAACCAAGATGGCGACCCTTTGCCGCCCCAGCCGAGCTAACACCATTCCGAGCTCGAGAACAACATTCTGTCGCGCACGGGGGGACAAAGGGTTCTGGCTTCCTTGAAGGCGTCCCTCGTCATCAGGAGTTAAAAGGACACAGGCAAAGTCCGCATTGGTCAGAGAATCCAAGTTCTCGATAATGGTGTCTCCGCCGCCAGACAGGTTTTGTAGCACTATAGGCTCTAACCTCAAGCGCAACAAAATCAGTTCGAGCTGGTCGCGGGCGGTAACATCGTGTCCATACACGATAAACACCCGCTTGGGAAGATTTGCCCTCGGTTGCAACCCGCCTGCTTGAGACCCGGACGGCACTACAACGGGGCTGGATTCGGGTACAACTGCTTCTAACGAGATGCTCTCGAGAAGCGCCTGCACCTCATGCCTCAGCGGAGTTTCCCGCCCTTGGACGAGTACCCTACCCGTGCTAGGGTAAAAGGATACAGGAGTACCGTCGGTTAGGCGGTACTGGATACCATTGGCAACGGGCCTTTGATCCCCGGGATTCCACCAACCCTGCTCGAGCAAGACGCTCTCGAGTTCCTCTTGCGTCCAATTAGCCATCTAACTCTCCCGCTCATTATATAGGCAAGATCTGGCTGCGACCTTCTCTGAAACGAGTTCACACTGCTAGACTAGATGGGGATATTATCCATTTTCCAGCGCAGTGGCGACCCGGCAGATATTATACTACCACTTCTCGGAGGTCATAGCAACTCAGAAACTGGTTTCTAAAGCAATGACCGAGTAAAACAGGCGGTCGTCTGGCTACTCCGTGGTTACTGAGCTTTGCTGGCCGGCGATGGCGGCGTTGAGGGTGTGCCAAGGGAGGATGGCGCACTTGATCCGGGTGGGATAGGCGGCAACGCCGGCCAGCATTTCCAAATCTCCCAAGGCGTCGTAGTCCACTTCCCCGTCCGGGACGGTGAGCATAGTGTGGAAACCGTCAAAAAGCTGGGCGACCTGTTCGAGAGTCTGGCCCTTGACGCTTCGGGTGAGCATCGAGGCGGTGGCGCGGGAGATGGCGCAGCCGATGCCCTGAAAGGCGGCGTCGGCGATGGTGTCATCCTCAATCCGGAGGTAGAGGGTGATGCGGTCGCCGCACAAGGGGTTGTAGCCGTCAGCCTGACGGTTGGCGTCGGGCAGGACGCGGAAGTTGCGCGGGCGGTTGTTATGCTCGAGCAGGATTTCCTGATAGAGTTCGTTGAGATTAGCCATAGTCAGCCGAAAATTTCGATAACCCGGTCGAGGCCCTGGACCAGGGTATCAAGCTCCTCTTTGGTGTTGTAGAAAGCCAGGGAAGCGCGGACGGTGGCGGGGATGCCGTAGCGTTCCATTAAGGGTTGGGCGCAGTGGTGGCCGGTGCGGACGGCAATGCCGGCCACATCCAGAATCGTCCCCACATCATGGGGATGGGCGTTTTCCATCACAAAGGAAAGGATGCTGCCCTTGTGCCGGGCGGTGCCGATGAGGCGCAGGGGGCCGATTTCGGAAAGGCGTTCCGTGCCGTAGGCCAGGAGTTCCTGTTCGTAGGCGGCGATTTTGTCCATCCCCAAGGCGGTAACATAGTCAATCGCCGCGCCCAAGCCGACGCTGCCGGCGATGTTCTGGGTGCCGGCTTCGAATTTGTTGGGGATGGTGTTGTAAAGGGTTTCCTCAAAGGTAACGGAGCGAATCATTTCGCCGCCGCCCTGGTAAGGGGGCATGGCTTCGAGCAAGGCGGCTTTGCCATAGAGGACGCCAATGCCGGTGGGTCCATAGAGTTTATGGCCGGAAAAGGCGTAGAAGTCGCAGTCGAGTTGGGTTACATCGACCGGGATATGGGCGATGGATTGGGCGCCGTCGAGGAGGACGGGAATGCCGCGGCGGTGCGCCAAGTCGATGATTTCGGCCACCGGGTTGATGGTGCCGAGGGCGTTGGACTGGTGGACGACGGCGACCAGCTTGGTGCGGTCATTAAGCAGGCTTTCGTATTCGTCCATCAGCAGTTCGCCGGCGTCGTTAATGGGGATGATGCGGAGCCGCGCCCCCTTTTCCTGAGTGAGGATTTGCCAGGGGACGATATTGGAGTGGTGTTCCATCGCGGAGATGATGATT
Source organism: Dehalococcoidia bacterium (assembly GCA_965243185.1). Classification (GTDB taxonomy): domain Bacteria; phylum Chloroflexota; class Dehalococcoidia; order Lucifugimonadales; family UBA3495; genus CBDBCU01. The sequence continues at coordinate 933,564 of OZ251531.1, forward strand.
TCGTCGCCGGGGCCGATATTCTGCCGTCCCCAAGTCTGCGCTACCAAGTTAATGCCCTCGGTGGTGCCGCGGACAAAGATGATTTCGCGGTCGGCGGGGGCGTTGAGGAATTGGCGGACTTTTTCCCGAGCCCCTTCGTAGGCGTCAGTAGCGCGCTGGCTGAGGGTGTGGACGCCGCGGTGGACGTTGGAGTTTTCAGTGGCGTAGTAGTGGACGAGGGCGTCGATGACCGGCTGGGGTTTCTGGCCGGTGGCGGCGTTGTCGAGATAGACCAGGGGCTGGTCGTTGATGGTTTGCTGGAGGATGGGAAAGTCGGCCCGGATGCGGGCCGGGTCAAAGGGCAAAGCGGCGGTGGACATACTAGGCACCCCCCGAGGTTCGGCTCCCGCCGGGCAAGGTTTTGTTGGCAATGGCGGCGGTAAAGCGGCGGTCGAGATAATCGCGGATTTCCGCCGGGTTCACGGTATCGATAATTTCCCGGGCGAAGGCGTGGATCAGGATTTGGCTGGCGGTTTGGGGGTCGAGGCCCCGGCTTTGCATATAGAACAGGGTATCGGCGTCGATATGGCCGGCGGTGGCGCCGTGGCCGCATTTTACATCATCGGCATAGATGAGGAGACTGGGTTTGCTGTCCACTTCGGCGCGGTCGGACAGCAGCAGGTTTTTGTCGGTCTGCTGGGCGTCGGTTTTCTGGGCGTTTTTGCGGACGAGGACGGTGCCGCCAAAGACGGCTTTAGCGCGGCCGTCGAGGATGCCTTTGTAGTAGAGACGGCTGGTGCCGTGGGGGTGGGCGTGGTCGATGCTGACCAGGTTGTCGATGTGCTGGCTGTCGTCGGCCAGGTACAAGCCGTTGAGAGAGCAGTAAGCGCCAGCGCCGTTGAGGAGGACGGAAAGGTCGTGGCGGCCGAGGGCCATACCCCGGGCGAAACTGCCGGAGGTGTAGCTGCTGTCCTGGGACTGGGTTACGCGGGTGGTACCGATATGGTAGGCGTCGGGGCTTTCGGCGAGGAGGCGGTAGTGGTTGACTTGCGCCCCGGCGGCGAGGGCAACTTCGGTGACGGCGTTGGTGAAGTAGCGCGGCGGGCGGCTACCATCCGGGGCCGCCGCCCCGGGGCCGATATAGCTTTCGAGGATAGTCAGATTGGCGTTGCGGCCGGCGATAACGAGGGTACGGGGGTAAGTTACGGCGGCGGCCGGGTTTGCGTTGTCGCTGCCGGGTTCGCCGTTGGCGGGGATGGCCGCCGCGCCGGTGGTCAGGTAGGTTAGATGGAGGGTAACGGGTTCGGGGCAGTCGTCGGGCAGGCGGATATAAGCGCCGTCGTGGAGAAAGGCGGTGTTGAGGGCGGTAAAGGGTTCGTCCAGGGCCGCCAGTTGCCCGAGGTAGGGACGGAGGGTTTCCGGTTCGTTCTGGATAGCGGCGGCCAGGGAGCTAAGGGTGAATGATGCGGCGTCCGGCGGCGTCGATGCGGGCGCGGCGGCGGCCGGGGCGGGCTGAGGGATGCCGTCGCTAAAGAGCAGGTTATGCCAATGGGCGGGCAAGGCGGCGGCGGGTAGGGGAAGGTCGCCGCCGGGGAGTTCAGCGTTAGGGATGCCGTCCGGGATGGCAAGGGAAGGGGTGAATTGGGCCCGGGCGATGGGGGCAACGCTGGTATATTTCCACGGTTCATTGCCGCGGCGGGCGGTAGGAAAGCCAGCGGCGTCAAAACGCTGCCAAGCGGCGGCGCAGAGGTCGTGGAGCCAAGCCGGGCCGGCGGCGGTTTGCTGCTGCCGGGCCAGGTAGTCGGCGTAGTAAGCCGGGTGGTTGACGGTAGGGGTTTGGGTCATAGTTGGTTGGTTAGCTCCCTGGCAGCGCGGTTAGGGGTTGCAGACACGGCAGGCGTGGAATTTGCGCTCACCCAGCGCGGCGCTGGCGGCGTCACGGCGGTTAAAGTATTTCCAGCCGTACCTCGGGTCGATTTTCCGCTGGGTGTTAAAGCCCCGGATGGTTGAGCAACCATCCCGATGCAAAGTGGTCCGGGCGGAGTCGAAGTTAATCCAGAAAAGCGCGATGTCCTCCGGGTCGGTTTCCGGGTCGGACAGAATCGGCGGCGGTTCCGCTTTTCCCGGTCGGTTGGTTTGCCGGCCGCCGGCCGGAATCGGCGGCGATTCCGGTTTTCCCAATTGGTTGGTTTGCTGGTCGGTCAGAATCGCCAGCTGTTCCGCTCGCAGGCTTTCGGCGTTTTGGACTTGAGGGGAATTGATGGCGGTAAGCAGGCGGCAGATGGAGTCCAGGGCGCGATGGGCGTCGCCGTCGGAAAAAGGCTCTTGGTGCGCCCAGTTGTTGCGGGCGGCGCGCAATTCGCCGACCAGGCTGCGCTCCACCGGCCCCAAAGCGGACCAGAAAACATCGTTCCAGGATCGCGACATTACTTTGAGCAGGGCGGCGACGTCCATACCGTCGAAGGGACGGCCGGGGTCGAGGTTCGCCCCAACAATTCGGTTCAGGTCGGAAACGATTTGCCCGGCTTTGCCTTGGGCCTGGTAGGACGCGATGAAACGGTTAGAGACGTAGGGCAGGAGGCCGAGCTTGAGCTGGGTCAAGCCTTTGCCGACGCGGTCGTTGTTGGCGATGTCCATAGTTTCCGTCTCCTGATTTAGGGACTGTTAGCATTATAGCCGATTTTCCCCGTTCCGGGAAACGGTTTATTGAAGCGGCGGCGCAATGCCGGGCAATGGCCGGGGCTAGGCTACGGCGTCTTTAATCCAGTCGTAGCCTTTTTCCTCGAGTTCGAGGGCGAGTTCGGGGCCGCCGGAGCGGACGATGCGGCCGTCGAGGAGGACGTGGACCTGGTCGGGGGTGATGTAGTTGAGGAGGCGCTGGTAGTGGGTGACGAGGATGATGGCGTTGTCGGGGCGGCGGAGGGCGTTGACGCCGTCGGCGACGATGCGGAGGGCGTCGATGTCGAGGCCGGAGTCGGTTTCATCCAGCAGCGCCAAAGTCGGCTCCAGTATCGCCATCTGGAGGATTTCGTTGCGCTTTTTTTCGCCGCCGGAGAAGCCTTCGTTGACGGAGCGGCGGACCAGTTCCGGGTCAATCTCGACCAGCTTTATTTTTTCCCGGAGCATCCGGTCGAAGTCGCGGGCGGAGTATTCCTCGTCGCCGCGGTGGATGCGGGCGGCGTCGGCGGCGGCTTTGAGAAATTGCCAGGCGCGGACGCCGGGGAGTTCCATCGGGTATTGGAAGGCGAGGAAAAGTCCTTCCCGGGCCCGTTCCTCGGGGGATAGGGCGAGCAAATCCTGGCCGCGGTAGTGGACTTGGCCGGCGGTGATGGTGTAGTCGGGGCGGCCGGCGAGGGCGTTGGCGAGGGTGCTTTTGCCGGAGCCGTTGGGTCCCATAATGGCGTGGACCTGGCCGGGGTGGACGGTGAGATTGACGCCGGCGAGGATGGGCTGTTCGGCGACGGCGATATGGAGGTTGGCTATTTCGAGGATGGGGGACATAGTGGGGGTGGTGGCTCCTTTTACAAAATTATAGGGGCAACAGATCGGGTAGCAGTTTTAGGGTGCGGACGTTCATAGCGACCGGCTGCCTATTCCGAAGCCCTACATCAAACTCAACATCAACTCCCTTTTCGAGGAGCTGAATATCGTTGGCAGGAACTTCAGATAACTCTAACTCTCCTTCGCTGGTCTTGATGACTCCAGAACGCTTTCGCCGGTTCAAACTGGCGATTATGCCGGTCGGTCGGCTAAACATATCCAACTGATTGAAAACCTGTTCAGCCTCTCTGATTGCGTGCCAGGGCGCAACTTGAAAAAACTCCCGGTCGGGCCTAAGCCGGTAACTGTCCAGCCGCTCAAAAATTACTGCTTCAGAGGCCTTAGCATCCTTTACCGGGAAAGCCATGCGTATGGAAAAGGGGTAAAGAACCACGGTATACCGGTTTAGTTCTAGAACCCTCTCCCTGACCCGGCTGCGCTTCGTCATCCCTATTTTTAGAATGTCGGGACAGTCTTGGTAAAGTATATATACCCAACCGGCCCCTTCGGGCAAATGGTTTAACCAGTTCGCCCGGTTCGCATAGCTCCACAGAGGGCCATAGATATTGGCGTCGGCAATACGAGCGACAACATCTGTAGCCCGATCCTCATCCTTACCCGTTAAAGAAGGGCGTAGATGAGACAATTCATCAGATATACGCCTCAAATGGCGTATGCGCGGTGCGCCAAATTCGGAGTAGACGGTAAACCAGTCTTCGGAGTCATGGCTTAGGCAGTGATTGAACATCTCCTCCAAGGTTTCAATTTCCCCAATCAGAACGTCAGACAGTTGAGCCTTGCCCTCGAGCAAGGCTTTCAGGGAATGAACGGCTTTGTCATATATGTGCCGATCGAGGCTACCGGGAATGTATATGCCAGACCCCTTGTTCGGGACTTTCAGTCCCGAGGTAATGCCTGACAACTGGGTAGAGGTGTTCAAGGTAAATCCTCCATAGGGATATTAGGAGGTCTGGTTGCCGGTTTCGTCGAGGATGGGCGGGGGGCCGGGGTCGCGGCCGGCGGCGAATTCCGCTTTGGCGTACCCGTACCACCAGTCCACCATTTCCTGGCGTGCTTCGCGCCGGCCGATTTCCACGCCTTCCCGGCGGCCTTCCTGCCAGGCTTCTTGGCGGGCTTGGGCGGCAGCTTTTTTGGCGGCGTCGAGGATGCGGCGGCGGTTGCCGAGCAGAGTAAGGATCATAGCTATTGCCCCTCCCCGGGAAAGTTAAGCCGGGTTGTTGCCGGTTTCGTCGAGGATGGGCGGGGGGCCGGGGTCGCGGCCGGCGGCCAAATCCTCTTTGATGGACTGGTACCAGTCCGCCATTTGCTGGCGGATTTCCTGCTGGGCTTCTTGGCGGGCTTCCTGTCGGACCTCTTGGCGGCCGATTTCCACGCCTTCTTGCCGGCCAATGGATATGCCCTCTTGGCGGGCTTTGGAGTCGGCTTTTTTGGCGGCGTCGAGGATGCGGCGGCGGTTGCCCAGCAGAGTAAGTATCATAGTTGTTACCTCCGAAGTCAGGTATAGGGACAAGACGGTGGCGCCGAAGGCGCTGAAACTGTTGCCGCCGAGGCTGCCGTTCCACAGGTGGAGCCACCAGACTTGCCCCGGGTTTTGCAGGCTCTCGATGTAGGCCCCGATGGTAAAGTAAATCCACCACAGGCCGCAGAGTCCCAACACCACCAATCGGGGAACAGCCGGCAGGTTGAGCAGCCAGCGCAGGAGGCCCTCACTGCCGTGGTCAGCGTCATTCACGGTTATTTTACTACTTTGCCGCCGGCCGGTCAGCGCGGCGGCGATTTTATTTTCCGGGAAAAGGGGCGGCGGGCGGCGGCGGGGGCCGATACCCCAACCTATCGCACCGTCCAGCGCGCCGTTCCTTTAGCCGACTAGCCCACCGTCCCTTCGAGGCTGACTTTCATCAGTTGCCCCGCTTCCATCGCAAACTCAAAAGGCAACTCCTGAAAAATCCCCCGGCAGAACCCGTTGATAATCATATAGTTGGCTTCCTCCGGGGAAATGCCCCGCTGCTGGCAGTAAAACAGCTGGTCATCGCTGACCTTGGAAGTAGTGGCTTCGTGTTCGAGTTGGGCGGTGGGGTTCTGCACCTCAATATAGGGAACCGTATGCGCTCCGCACTGATCGCCAATCAGCAGCGAATCGCACTGGGTAAAGTTGCGGGCGCCGCGGGCCGTGGGCATAATTTTGACCAGGCCGCGATAGGTGTTCTGCCCCCGGCCGGCGGAAATGCCCTTGGCCACGATGGTGCTTTTCGTGTTTTTGCCCAAGTGAATCATCTTGGTGCCGGTATCGGCCTGCTGGTAATTGTTCACCAGAGCCACCGAATAAAACTCCCCCACCGAATTATCCCCTTGCAGGATGACGCTGGGATATTTCCAGGTGATGGCGGAGCCGGTTTCGACCTGCGTCCAGGAGATTTTGGAGTTTATCCCCTGGGCTTTGCCCCGCTTGGTTACGAAGTTATAGACGCCGCCGTTGCCCTCTTTGTCGCCGGGGAACCAGTTTTGCAGCGTCGAATACTTGATTTCGGCATCATCCAACGCCACCAGCTCCACCACCGCCGCGTGCAGCTGATGCGACTTCCGCATCGGCGCCGTGCAGCCCTCCAGATAACTCACATACGCCCCCTCCTCCGCTACAATCAGCGTCCGCTCGAACTGCCCGGTGTCGAGGGCGTTGATGCGGAAGTAGGTCATCAACTCCATCGGGCAGCGCACCCCCTTGGGGATATAGGCAAAAGACCCGTCGCTGAACACCGCCGAGTTCAACGCCGCATAGAAGTTATCGGCGTAAGGCACCACCGACCCCAGATACCGCTGCACCAGTTCCGGATGATTGCGGACGGCTTCGCTCATGGAGCAGAAAATGACGCCGGCTTTTTCGAGGGTTTCCTGATAAGTAGTAGCCACCGAGGAACTGTCCAGCACCGCGTCCACGGCGACCCCGGCCAGGCGTTTCTGCTCATCCAGCGGAATGCCCAGCTTGTCAAAGGCCGCCAGCAGTTCCGGATCGACCTCCTCCATACTTTGCGGGCCGTCCTTGCCGGCGTTGGGCGCGGCGTAATAGCTGATGTCCTGAAAGTCGATGGGCGGATGCTCAATGTTCGCCCAGGTCGGCTCCTCCTTGAGGGAAACCCAATGCCGGTAGGCGCGGAGCCGCCAGTCGAGCAGCCACTCCGGTTCATCCTTTTTAGCGGAGATGAACCGGACAATGTCCTCGCTCAGCCCTTTGGGGGCCACCTCCTGGGCGATGTCGATGGTAAAGCCCCACTTATATTCAGTGTCCAGGTCCGTGGACTCCCGGGAGATAACCCGTTGGGTGGTCATAGGAGCAGCTCCTGCCGGCGGCGGCTGGGGATTGGGAATAGTTGACCGGAAAGGTCAACAATCAAGGATAGCACTACCGGGGCGGGTGTGTCAAATGGGGGCGGCGGGGCGGCGCTGTTTCCGAAAGTGTTGGCAAGAAAAATACGCCTCAAATTGGGCAAATTTCCGTCGTCTCCCGTATCTGACTGACCAGGAACTGAGGCCGTAAAATGCCGTCAAAACCAGTACCAATAGTTTCTGAAACATTGCCTTTGCCGGTAGGGCCATTGCCTTTCTTGCCGGCTGGTGGCACAATACTGCGATGCAAGTTGAGGTTCGTCCGCCCTTGGCTCCGGAGCGCGGGTGGCGGCGGTTTTTGCCGGCGGCGCTGCGGTATGGGCAGTTTCGTTATTATTGGCTGGCGCTGCTGACCGGGGTTACCGGGCATCAGATGCTGTTTCACTTTACCCTGGGCTGGCTGATGTTTCAGTTGACCGGGGAGCCGCGCTTTCTGGCGTATTTGGGGTTGGCGATTGCGCTGCCGGCGTTGGCGCTGAACCTGCTGGGCGGGGTGATGGCGGATCGGCTGGAGCCCAAGCTGCTGGTGGCGGCGGCGCAAGGTCTTTCGGCGACGGTGACGACGGTTTTGGCGGCGCTGGTTTTGCTGGAGCGGGTGGAGCCGTGGCATATACTGCTGGGGGCGTTTATCGCGGGGGCGGGGCAGGCCTTTGACCAGCCCAGCCGGGCCAGCATTTTCCCCCGGTTGGTGGAGCGGGAGCATATCGTCAGCGCGGTGGCGATGGAGTCGCTGGTTTGGAATGGGGTGCGGATATTGGCGCCGGCGTTGGCCGGGCTGGTTATTGACCGGTTGAGCATTGCGGCGGCGATGTTGTTGAGCGCGGGCAGTTTCTACCTAATGGCGGTGGCGCTGTCGCTGCTGCGGCTGCGGCCGCGGGCGCCGGCCCGGGGGCAGGTGGTTCAGCAAATCGGGGAGAGTATCCGCTATGTGCGCGGGCATCCGTTGTTTCTGTATGTGATGCTGCTGACCTTTGGCAACAGCGTGTTCGGGATGGCGCATATAACGCTGATGCCGGCGTTGGCGGAGGAGTGGCTGCGGGTGGGCGCGGAACGGGTGGGCTGGCTGCTAGGGGTGTCGGGAGTGGGGGCGCTGGTCGGCACCTGGATTGTGGGGACGCTGCGGCGGGACAGCCGGCACGGGTTGGTGATATTGGGCGGAGGGATGTTGTACGGGGCGGCTTTGCTGCTGTTTGCAGTGGCGGCGTGGCAGGGGCGGTATCTGCCGGCGATGGCGGCGCTTTTTGCGGTGGGGGCGGCTTATGGGTTGTATCAGGTGGGGGGATTGAGCGCGCTGCAAGCGATGGTGCCGGATAACATTCGGGGCCGGGTGATGGGATTATACGGCGCAACTTGGAGTCTGGTGCCTTTGGGGATGGCGCAATCCGGGTTGGTGGCGCAGTATTTCGGGGCGCCGCTGGCGGTGGGTCTGGGGGCGGTAGTCGTTTTCCTGGCGGCGCTGCTGGTATTTGCGTTCCGCCCGGAGGTTCGCAACTTTCAGGGCATAGCGCGGCCCGGCGGGGCGGCGGCAAGGGTCAGTTAGGGCATAGCATAAAGGAGGCGTTGATGACGCAGCAGGATAATCCCCAGAACCCCAATCCCGGGTACAATCCGCTGACGCCGGAGGAGCGGTACGTCATCGAGTTTAAGGGGACGGAGCGGCCGTTCAGCGGGGAGTATGATGATTTTTATGGGGAGGGGGTGTATTTATGCCGGCGCTGCGATGCGGAGTTGTATCGCTCGGGGGCTAAGTTTGATGCCGGCTGCGGTTGGCCGGCCTTTGACCGGGAGCTGCCGGAAGCGGTGCGGCAGCTGCCCGACCCGGACGGGTTCCGCACGGAGCTGGAGTGCGCCAGCTGCGGGGGACATTTGGGTCATGTGTTTTTTGGGGAGGGCTTTACGCCGACGAATGCCCGGCACTGCGTTAATTCGTTGTCGCTGCGGTTTGTGGGGGAGTAGGGGGGGTGTCCGTTTTACCGCGCCCCGGGAAAGAGGTAGTCCGGGGAATGCCCGGAAAGCAACGGAAGGCTTGCAGCGGATTCGGTTTGCACAACGCCGCTAATTATGGTATTATCCCGCCGCTCGTGGGGAATTTTACCGTGAGGTTGTGGGGCCAGGCAGCGGCGGGAGACACAGGCAAATGAACGGCGAACCAGAACTTACGGTAATTTCCTTGGGCGGTGGAGTGCAAAGCTCGGTGATGGCTTTGATGGCGGCCCAAGGGCTAATCAAGCCGCTGCCGGATTTCGCCATCTTTGCCGATACCGGGTGGGAACCCCAAGGGGTTTATCGGCATCTGGATTGGCTGGAAAAGCAGCTGCCCTTTCCGGTACGGCGGGTCAGTAGTGGCAATATCCGGGAGGATATTCTGGCCGGCACTAACTCCACCGGGCAACAGTTCAACTCCATTCCCGCCTTTGTCCGCACCCTGGCCGGAAAAACCAGCACCGTCAAGCGGCAATGCACCCGGGAGTATAAGCTAAGCCCCATCGAGACGGAACTCCGCAACCTGCTGGGCTTGGGCTACCGGGAGATAATCCCCAAGGGGATGTTCGTCGAGTTGTGGCTGGGCATCAGCCGCGACGAAATCATCCGGATGAAGCCGAGCCGGGAGCCGTGGATTAAGCACTATTGGCCCTTGATTGAGCAGGAAATGACCCGTTCCGACTGCAAGGCTTGGTTTGCAGAGCGTTATCCCGGCCGCCTTTTGCCGCGCAGCGCTTGTATCGGCTGCCCTTACCATAGCGATGCGGAATGGGCGGAGATGAAACTGGCAGATAAGGTATCTTGGGCGGATGCGGTATTGGTGGACGCCGCCCTGCGTACTTCGGAGCGGGCGCAGCTGTTCCGGGGCGAGATGTATCTGCACCGCAGCCTGACGCCTTTGGGGGAAATCGAGCGTTTCCCCGACGACCGGCAATACTCCCTGGACTTCGGCGAGGAGTGCGAGGGGATGTGCGGAGTTTAGGATGACTGTATTCAATTGCGCCGTCAATGTCTTGCAAACCCGCAAGCAGGGGTTTGATTACAACTTTCACAATCGGGTGGCGCCGGAGTCCAGCGGGTTGTATGCCTTTTGGCTGGACAGCGGGGCTTGCCTGTATGTGGGGATGAGCACCAATATCAGCCAGCGGATGTACCAGCACCGGATGCAGGAACACAACCCGTCCTTGGAAAGCTACTTTCGGGCGTTCTCGCGGCGGATCGAAGTATCCTACATTACCTTGCGGGATCGTTCGGCGGCGGATTTGCGGCAGTTGGAGGACAAGCTAATCGGCGTCTTGCGACCGCTGACCAACAAAACCTGATTCAGAGGAGGAATTGGCGATGCCTACCACCATACCGGCTTTGCGCGGCAACTTTGGGGCGACGGAGTATTGGATTACCACGATGAACATCGGGGAGTTCGTCCGGAATGTGCAGTTTCCGCAGGAACTTTCCGATTGGGAGAATCTCTCGATTGAGGAAAAGTACCAGCGGGACATTAACCTGCGGCGGGTCCGTAACGAGATTGCGCCTTACTTCGCCGCTGACCCCGACCGGTTCTCCGGCTCCTTGGTGCTGGCCGTGATGAATGACGACCAGCTGGTCTTTGAGCCGTTGCTGAATTTCGCGGCGGGGGGGGGGGGGGAGCAGGAATGTAATCCCCCAACTCTACCAGAGTGCGGCCCGGGATATGGGCTTTTTGACCTTGCAAGGCACGGAGGTTCTGGTGCCGCTGGATGGTCAGCACCGGGCCAAGGCGTTCAAGTTCGCTATTGAGGGAGCGGATGACAACAACCGGCCCATTGCCGGGGTTAAGGCGAATCAAGACCTGGCAAAGGATCAGGTAGCGGTCATCTTGGTGCGGTTTAACCCGGAGCGGGCCCGGCGCATTTTCAACAAGTTGAACCGCTACGCCAAGCCCACTACCAAAGGGGACAACCTGATTACCGATGACGATGACGCCATTGCCGTCATCACGCGGGATTTGCTGAGCGAACACGGGGTAATTCCGGCGCGTTTGGTGCGGATTGGGGCCAATACCCTACCCAGCAATGCCCCGGAGTTCACTACTCTGGCGACTTTTTACGAGGCCAACCAGACTATTGTTTTGGGTTTGGGCATTGTTGACAAGGGGTCGCCGCATCAGATGTCGGAGGAGCAGCGGGAATTGGTCAAGGGGCAAATTCAAACCTTGTGGGCCCGGCTGCTGAGCAAGGTTGACCTGTGGGCCGAGTCTTTGGCCGATACTTCGGAACGGGGTGATGGGAAGCGGATCCAAATCCGCGAGGATACTTTGCTGGGCAAGCCGGTGGGTCAGATTGCCCTGATTCGAGGCTACTTGATGATGCGGGAGCGGTGCGGCGGTGTGTCTGAGGATGATTTGTGCGCGCGGCTGAACCGTATCAATTGGGGCGTCAATGAACCGATGTGGCACGGCGTCCTGATGAATCCCAACGGACGGGTTATGTCCGGGCGCGGCGCGGTCAACCGGGCTTGCGAGTTCATTGCCCACTTGGGCGGCGTCAAGTTGACCGACGAGGAAACCCAACGCCTGCTGGGACACATCTATGGCGGCGATTGGGAAAGCCATCAGTTGCCCGACCCGGTAGCATAAACCGTTAAATAAACAGTTAAGCGGCCGGGCAGCCATTGGATTGCCGGCCGCTTAACTTTCGGGAAAATAAGAAACGCCTGCGCCGTCCAACGGGCCGGCAGGATCGATCCGCGATGCGTACCAGCGATTTTGACTATTATTTGCCGCCGGAGTTGATTGCCCAAAGGCCGGTGGAGCCGCGGGACGCGTCCCGTTTGTTGCTGCTGCGCCGGTCGAGGGGGCGGATGGAGCATCGCCGCTTTGCCGATATTGGCCGATATTTGCCGCCGGGCTGCGTGCTGGTGTTGAATCGCAGTCGGGTGATTCCGGCGCGGCTGTACGGCCGGCGGCGGGATGGCGGCGGCCAGGTCGAGTTGCTGCTGCTGCGGCGGGAAAGTCCGGGGGTGTGGCAGGCGTTGGGCAAGCCGGGGCGGCGGTTGCGGCCGGGGACGGCGTTGCTGCTGACGGCGGCGGATAATGCCGGCCGGGATGGTGTGAATGACCCGGCGGCAACGGTGGCGGCGGAAGTGTTGGCGGTGGATGGCGAGGGGGTACGGACGGTGCGGTTGGCGCGGGAAACCGGGATTGAGCAGTTGGGGGTGACGCCATTGCCGCCGTATATTCGGGAGCGGTTGGCGGATCCGGAGCGGTATCAGACGGTTTATGGGCGGGAGCCGGGGAGTGTGGCGGCGCCGACGGCGGGGCTGCATTTTACGCCGCAATTGCTGGATAATCTGCGGGCGGGGGGGATTGCTACGGCGTTTGTTACGCTGCATATCGGGCTGGATACTTTTCGGCCGGTGGCGGGGGAGAATCCGGCGGAACATCATATTCATACCGAATACTATGAATTGCCGGCGGAAACGGCGGCGCTGCTGACGGCCGCCCGGCGGGAAGGGCGGCCGATTATTGCGGTGGGGACTACGGCGGTACGGACTTTGGAGCAGGTGGGGCGGGAGCGGGCGGCGGCCGGAGTGTCTCCGGAGGCGCCGTTGACGGCGGCCCGGGGGCAGGCGGATTTGTTCATTTTGCCGGGGCATCAGTTTCGGTGGGTGGACGGGATGATTACGAATTTTCACTTGCCGCGCTCGACTTTGCTGATGCTGGTGTCGGCCTTTGCCGGGCGGGAGCGGATGCTGAAGGCGTATCGGGCGGCGATAGCGCAGGGTTATCGGTTTTACAGTTTTGGGGATGCGATGCTGATTTGGTGATTTGGGGGGGCTGGATTCCCACTTTCGTGGGAATGACGGTAGTAGATGGGGGAAGGACGGTTACTTTCGGGGAAGGACGGTTGCGATAGGCGATAGACTGGGGGCAACGGCGGGGTATAGTATAGATGGACGGGAGGAAAGGCGATGAACCTGGTTAAGTTTTTCAAGTCCATCCGGGTCAAAGAGGAGTGCGATTTTTGCGGGGGCAAGTTCTACCGGGTGGATATGGAGTTTGCCCAACAGTGCCAGAATTGCTCGGGCTATACAGGGTTCTGCCGGGGTTGCTGGGAGGGTCGGAAAGGCTTGGCCGCCATTTGGAATAAAGCGGCGTAGTTCTTTGCCGCCCGGGAGCTGGTGTTGAGCCGCCGGCGTTTGATGGCTGGGGAGATTGGGGAGCGGGCGTTGATTGACTATCCGCCGGCGCTGCTGGAGGTGGAGGAAGGGGCGGCGGGGGAGGAGTAGGGGGATGGCGGTTTAGCCGACAGCGACCGGCTGCCGGGTCAGGGCCGCGGCGGCGTCCCGAAAATCCTGCTCCGGGCGCAGTCCTTCGGAAACTTCGACGGCTAATAATTCCAGCAGTCCCAAGGTTTCCTTTTCCCCGTCGGTCAAGGAGGGGGCAGCCCAATCAACGCCGGCCAGCCATTCGGCGCATTGGGCCAGGTCTTGGGCGGAATTCAGGTAGCTTTGCAACAGTTCGGTCAGTTCGTCCATAGTTGGGCGGCTCAACTTTTCGGCAAGGAGTATCCGGTTGCGTAGGAAGCCCACCGCCGAGGTCTCAATGGAAGTTCTGGAACTCCTGTTCGAGGAGTTTGACATTTGGGAGAAAATCCGGGAGGGGCGGCTGACCAGCCTGCCCTTGCCCAAGAAGGATGTTCCGGCGCATCATTACGCCAATGCCCTCAGTCGCATTGTAAAGCATAGTTTGCCCAATGGCAAACATATTGCAACTACGCACCGCATCGAAACGGCTGCGGGCAACATTTTACACGAGGATGCCAAAGACTTCCACCGGCAGGAAGTTTGCCTTTGGCGACGGTAAGCCGCTACCACCAGCCGAGGAGGCGGCCCAGGGCCATCACGCCGGCGAGGACGCCGCCGCCAATCGCCCCGCCGCCGCTCAGGCTGCCGAGGGTTTTGCGGCTGATGCGGATGTGGATGGTGGCGCCGGCATTGTCCGGGGCGTTTTTGTTGGCGTCGGCGGTTGCCGCGTTGTCCGGGGTGGACAAGCGGTTTTCGAGGAGCTGCAGGTGATGGCGGGTGTGGCGGGCTTCGGTTTCGAGGACAGCCAGCCGCTCGCGGATGTTTTCCAGGGAGAGCCAAACCTGTTGGGCAAAGTCTTGGGTGGAGAGCATTGGGGTTTTACCTCCTTGATTCCTATCGAGATTTTTAGATTCCTCGCTATCGCTCGGAATGACATAGCTACGCAGTTAGTTATCCGGGTGGGCGGCTAGATTTCCTGGATGCGCCAACGGGCGGTGAGTTGGCCGGCGGGGGCGTCGGCGGTAAGTTCCATCGCGGTGATGAAAAAGTCGCGGTTGATGCCGTGTTGGGGGCTGAGGAGGCGGATGCGGTCGGACAGGACGCGGTGGGCGATTTGGAGCTGGGTTTGGGGGTCGGCAGTCGGCAGGGTGATGGTCCAAAGGGGATGAGGGTCTTTGTGGCGGGCGAGGCGGGATGCGGCGGCTTGCCGGGCGGCGGCGTAATGGTCAATGAAACGGCAATCGAGGGTACGGGCGCGGCGGCCGTAGGCGGTTTGGCTGGCGGTGTCAGTGGCGGCAGAGCTGACCGGTTCCCGGCTGCGATAAGTCCGGTCGGCGCGGAGGCGGAGCAGCGTCAGATAGGCGGTAGCGGTGGCGTGACGGTTGGCGACGCGAATTACCGTGCCTTTGCCGCTATAACCCCCGCTGCCGGCGGCGGCATAAGGCAAGGAGACGGCAAGGCTGGGGGTCAAGTCCGTACCGCCGCCATCGGCTTGGCTATTGGCGGCGTAGTCGGCAGGGGGCAACGGAACGCGGATACGGTCCACGGCGGCGTAGGCGGCGGTTTCGGCGAGGAAGTCGCGGGTGGCGCCGGCCGGAATGGCGGCGGTTTCGTGGAGTCGCCAGATTTCCTGCAAGCCGCGGTTTTCGGCGCGGCGGTAACGAAAGACAATGGCGTTTTCTACTTCGCCGCCCTTATCTCCGGCCAGTTCCGCAAAATAAGGGCCGTTGCCGCCGGTGCCGCGGAAGGTCGACCGGGCCGCCGTATGCGGCGCGGCGTCCCTATGGGCGGCGGATTCCAGGCGGAGATAGCCCCGTCCATCGGCATAGATGTTAGCGTTGGCTTCGACCTGGAGGGCTTGCAGGGCGGCGACGGCCGAAATGCCCCATAAAGCGCGGGGTTCAGTAGCGATAAGCGTCGGCCCGGGGTCGAGACGGCGCTGGTTGGGGCTGAAACCGGCCCCGGTCAGAATGCGGTTGGCGATGGCGGCGGCGTTGAGATTGCGGCCGGTTAGCAGGTTGAACAGTTCGACATCCTTTAGGGCGTCTAGCGGGTCAGCGGCAGTCAGTTGGCAGATGGGGCCTAATTCGGGGTCGCGGGTCGGAGTCAAGGCGGTTATCGTGCCGTAAAAGAGACTGCGCCAACCGCCGAAGTTCGCCCAACGGTCGGCCGTGGCGGCGGCGGTACCATCGTGCCAGATGCCGTGCCGGGTAGCGGTAAGATTGCCGGCATTGCCCTGCCCGTCGAGGATTTGGCGACGGTCAGCCGTTCCGGCGTCTAAATCAGTGGCAAAGAGGCGGAGGGCGTCGCCGTGGAGTTCCAGTTCGAGGAAGTAGTTGACGCCGGCGGTTAAAGCGGGGCCGCGGCGCAGGGTAGTCGGGTAGCCGAAACTGACCTTTTCCAGCACGGTGCCGCTGTTGGCAAAGCGGATCCGCAAGTAGTCCCAAACACTGGTAAAACGCAGGGCAAGGCCGCTTTTCCCGTTGCCGGCGCGGCGGTAGTTGCCGCCGATTAGGGCATCCGGGTCGCCCCAGTCGAGGGTGTAGATACATTCACCGCTGCCGGCTTGGGGAGTGACCTGATTATCCCGGATGACCCATGCGCTGCTGCCGGAAGTTTGTTTGACCCAAGCGATGGCATTGTCCGGCGCAACCGGGCGGCCGGACAAGTCGGTACCATTGGCGGCGGGGAAGTTGTCGTAAGGGCAAGCCAAGGCCGCCCAGACCCGGCGGCCGGGTTGGAGTTGCCCGTACAAGGGCGAGGCGGCGTTGCCGGGGGTATATTTACCGCCGCCGTTGTGCAGGGTCAAGCGCAGGCGGGCCGGCGTCAACCGGTCGGCATCCCCCCATTGACTGCTGCGCCAGTGCAGGGCGGCGATGTCCGGGGCAATATCCGCTCCGGGTTCGTTCCAGATGCCGTTATGATTCCAATCCACCCACACCCGCCAGTGAAAGTTGGGCATAGTACGCTCCTTGCTGCTGAATGAACGGGGCTGCTGAATATGCCGGGACAAATCGGATTTACCGGGGTTTCCTGATGCCGGCTGCTGGCGCGCCGGGCTAATCCCAAACTCCTAATTCCACCGGGCCGGTTTGACGAAACCGAGCCGTAAAACGCACCGGCCCATCAATACGCCCGAAAACCTGATAGCTGCGGCAGAGGAATTGGCCGCTGATTTTGCGCTGGCCGGGCTGACGGCCGGCGGGGCCGTAGCTGAGGGCGCTGATTTTGCCGACAATGCCGGCCAATACGACATCCGGCCCGTGAACCGGCGTATCGTCAAAGTAGCCGTAAATGGCGAAGTCCTGGGGCAATTCCAGTCCGGGTTGAAAATGGCGGGCGGTGTCGTTGAGGGCGGTAACTTCGACCGCCCCGGTTTGGCGGCCGAGGGGTTCGATTTCGGCGAGGTAGGGCGCCAGGTTGCGGGGGATGCCGGCGGCGTCGGCTACAGCAAGGTAAGTGTGGGCGGCCATGGGGTATTTGGGCATAGGTGGCTCCTTTTTTGACGGGTTGGGCGGGTGTTGCAATGGGGCGGTTAAGTGGGTTACAATGGGGGCATGGCTACGGTAGCAGCATTTGACACCCACCGGTTCATCCAGAACCTGATGAAAAGCGGCTTCACCGAGGAGCAGGCCGAAGTTTTGGCCTACGAGCAGGTGAACCTGCTGAACAGCAACTTGGCAACCAGCGGCGATATTGCCGGGCTGCGGAGTTCGACGGAAGCCGGCTTCGAGGAAGCGCGGCGGGAGACGGAAGCCGGCTTTGCGGAAAGCCGGCGGGAGACCGAGCTCAGCATTGCGGAGGTCAAAGCCGCGGCGGAAAAGTCCAAGCAGGACACCGAAATGCAGATTGCCGAACTCCGCCGCTTTACCGAAATCCAAGTTGCCGAACTCCGCAGTGCTACCGAGTCGCAGATCGCCGAACTCCGCCACGCTACCGAAATCCAGATTGCCGAGGTCAAGGCCGAAGTGGAAAAGTCCCGCCGGGACTCCGAAGCGCAGATTGCTGAGGTCAAGGCCGAAGTGGAAAAATCCCGCCTTGCCACTGAGCGGCAGATTGCCGAGGTTAGGGCTGAGGTGGAAAGGTCGCGCCAAGATTCGGCAGCCGAAATGGAGAAGTTCCGGATTACCATTGAAGCCAGGTTCGACGCGGCCCAGCAGACCACCGCGGCTAAAATCGACGCGGCCCAGCAAGCCACCACGGCTAAAATCGACGCGGCCCAGCAGACCACCGAGGCTAAAATCGACGCGGCCCAGCAAGCGTCTGAGCGTAAAATCGAGTCGGCCAAACTTTACCTCCTCAAATGGGCTTTGCCGGCCTTTGTTGCCCAAGGCGGCTTAATCGTTACCTTGATTAAGCTGCTGGATTAGCCGGCCGCCCTTTCCCCCATCCCCTCTGCCGCCCCGGACTAGCTCCCGCCCAAAGCCAGTTTGCGGTAGGTGGTCAGCAGGCTGGTTACTTCGGCGCCGGGGATAACTTCACTGCCGCCGCCATTGCCGCCGGGGAGGGCGAAGCGGTCGCGGCGATGCCAGAGTTGGGCGGCCAGTTGCAGACACGCCTCGGTCACCGGGCCGGGGTAGGCGTACAGGGCAATGGCCGCGCCGCCGGGATGGTCCGCCGCCGCTGTGCCGTTGACGCCGCGCATTACTGTAGCCGTAGCGCCGTCCACGCCGGTTACATAAAGCTGTTCCTGGTCGATAGCGAGGGTTTGGCCGGCGGCTAGTTTGTCCTCGGCGGCGGCGGTTAATTCGGTAGCGGCCGGGGGCAAGGGGTTTTCGGCGGCGAGGGTGGTGCCGCTGTCGGCGGTGACTTCGCGGAAACCCCAACGGCCGCTGATGCGGACGCTGCCCGGCCCCGGGGGAAAGCGCAGCCAAGACAAGGCAGCGGGATGGACGCCAACCCAGGTATAGGGCCGGCCCCAAGGCTGTTCCGGGGCCGCGCTGTAGGGATAGAGTTGGTAGCGGTCCGCCGGCCAGGTTTGCCGGGGCGCCGCGGCGGCCGGGCGGGTTTCCAGAGCGGTTACGGCAATCAAATCCGGCAAAGGGATTTGCGGACTGCCGCCGCCGTCAAACTCCCGGGTTTCGTGCAGCACATAAAAGGGGCGGTTGCAGTAGCCGTCAATCCAGCGGGACGCCTGCTCCAGCAGGGACAAGAGCCGCCGGTCATAGACGCGGCCGCTGATATTCAGCGCGCCCTCGGCTTTCAGTGTGGCCAGGTCGCAGTAGGCATTGGTCATTGCGGTCTCCTTTGTTAGCGGTATTGGCGGCGCAAGTAAGGGGCAGCCGGCCTATTCCCCGGCCGCCCCGGTCTGGCAGCGGCTAGGCTACGCCGGTGATGTTGTATTGCAGGGCGGTATGGGTGGCGGCGCTGCGGCTGCCGGTGCGCTCCATAAACGCCAACCGCATACTGACCACCATAATGTTCTGTCGTTTCTGGATGTCCCGGGTGGTTTCAATGAGCAGTTCCCGGCGGAAACCGACCCGCCACTGACTGCGGTTGACAATCAGCAGGCGGCCGGTGTTGGCGGTATTGCCGGCGTCGGTTACTTTGCCATCGCTGTCCGCCAACGCCATCTGCTCGGAGACGATGACCGGGATGCCTTCGACCGAGCCCAACTGACCGCGGAGCAGGGTAGCTTGGGGGCCGAGCTTGTCGAGAGTGCGGAAATTGTCCACCGTCAACGCCTTAATGTAGGTGTTCACATCAGTGATATAGGCCAGTTCCGAGGGACGGACGCCGTATTTGCCGAGCTTGCCGCGGATTTCGTTGAACATCCCATCGGATACGGCGGCGTTGTGGTTGTTGGCTTGACTGGTATTGTCCACCAGCGGCAAGTGCAGCAAGCCGTCAAAGCCGAGGAGCCACTGCGCCTTTTTGGCGTCGGCGGTGGATATGGTCGCCCCGTCGGCGTTGATATTGTTCAGGGTGGTGGTGTCGGCGTTCAGCAGCACATCGTCGATGACTTCGACGGCGTTCCGCACCAGGGAATTGCGGACTTCGTCAGCCATCGCGATAACGGCGTCCTCATCCAGGGTCAGGGACCAGGGGACTTCGGCGACCAGTTCGTAGGCATTCAGCGTCTGCCGCGCCGTAGCCAACGCCGTGCCGGTAGCCGCCAAATTCTCCGTCCCCGGATACCAGTTGACGCCGCCCATCTGGAGCGGAATCTCGAAGGGATTGCTGGGCATATCCACCCGGGAAAAGAGCGGCGCAACCAGGGTTTCGAGGTTGACATCGGCCCACAGGGCCGCCGCCTCCCGGGTCGCCACCAGTTCATCCCCGGAGCCGGCGGTAGTGCTGTCCATGGCCGCTTTCAGGTTGTTCTGCCAATCCTCGAGCATCCGGGGATTGATGCCCGCCGGCTCCCGCAGTTGGGCGTTCAGCACACTGCGGACATAAGCCAAAGCCAGGGCATCCATCCCCTTGTATTTGCCGAACAGCGCCCGGGGGCGGTCATCGCCGGCATACTGGTTCAGGAGGGCGCGGCGTTCCCCCTCCCGCCAGTGTTCCTGCACCTGCCCCAACTGGGCGGCGAGGCGGCCGAGTTCCTCTTGCAGCGGGGGGAGTTCCGCGTCGAGCCGGGACTGGTAAAAGTCCCGAATGCCGGCGACTTCGCGTTTGATGAGTTCCAGGTCTTGCGCGCCTAAGGTCATAAAAGTTTCCTCCGTTAATATGGTTTTGGATAGTTTTGGATGGTTGGGATTTGCGATTGCCGGGGATTGCCCGGTTAAAGCCCGGCCCGGACTTGGGCCAGAACCTCCGCCAAGCCGGGCGACACGCCCTCGCTGTCGGGAAAATCGGCCGCCCGGGCCAGATAGTCGCCAAGCCGAGGGGCTTGCGCGATGGCCCGCCGCAAGGCTTGGCGGTTGGCGGGCACCGGGACGGCGCTGATTTCCAGCAATTCCTGTTCGAGGAAGTGGATGCCGAGGAAAGCGCCGGTTTGTTCGTGGCGGCGTTCCGCATAGCGCAGCGGCTTGAACCCCACGGACACGCCCTGCTGGTAGCCGCTGCGGTAGAGGGCGGCCACTTCCCGGGCAAAATCCGTAGGCGCGAACTCCATCCGCGCCAACAGCGCACCCGGTTCCGGCCACACCGCCACCGCCCGCCCGATAACCGGGCGGGTATAGTCGTGCGCCCACAGAAACACCGGGTTTTGCCGGTAAGCCGTCAGTTGCCAACCGGCGGCGGCAACAATGTCGCCGTGCCGGTCGGGTTCCTCGGTGGAGACGATGAAGGTCATGGGGGCGTCCGGAGCCGCCGCGGCCGGCGGCGAACCGGCATCCGGGCTGGCGGCTAGTGGGATGGACTGGGTGCCGGCGGCCGCTAGGCGGTTGGCGGCATTGGTCGGATTAGCCGGCGAACCGCCGCGCCATTTGCGGAGCAGCGGGGCCTCGCTCAAACCGCGCTGATAAGCCTCGAGGGATTCCAAAAGCCGCTCCCGTTCCCAAGGAGTTTCGCCGGCGGCGGCTAGCAAGTTTTCGGGCAAAGTTGACGCCTCCTGATGTTTAGCTTTCCGGTTTCCCGGCGGCCGCGCCGCTTACAACAAGCCGCCCACAGCAAAAAGGGACTGACCCTTGCCGGGGTCAGTCCCTGGGCGATTGGACGCGGTGTTATCGGGTTTCAACGGTTGCGGCGGCCGGCAATGGGGGGTTGGCCGCAATCCATAGCAATCAGGCTAACGCAGGGTTATGCCAATTGTCAAGCCCAATATGCCATCAATTTCGCACTAATTTTCGCCAAAATTATCCTAAAGCAATTAACCCTGAACTTGTGCTATGATTGGTGTAAGGAATGATGCCACTTTGATTTATCGGGGGTGGGATAATGACGCTGGAAAACCGGCCCGGAAACACCGCTACTCTGTCCCCGGAACTGCCGGCCAAAATTACCCTGGAATCCCTGAACGACGCCCGGCTGCGGGTGAAAGAACCCATTGCGGTGGTGGTGTTTGTGGAGTGCGGACAGGTTGTTGCCGCAGCCGCGGGCTTGGATGAATTTGGCTTTGGGGATGACCTGGCGGCGGCCATTGCGGACCTGCAATGCGCCTTGGTTGACTTGTATTTTACGCTGGCGGCGGAGCAAGACCATTTGGGCAAGGGGCTGCGGCAGGTTTGGGCAACGCTGCAAGTAAAGGTGGGGATTACATTGCCATCCTGAAAGAAGGGGGCTGATTTAGCGGGCGGGGAAAAGACGGTTTACCGCATTTCCGGCCGGTGGACAACATCCCATCCCATACGCTATAATGTCTAGGCGTTCCCCCGTTGCGGAGAGGTGCCGGAGTGGACGAACGGGCACGACTGGAAATCGTGTAGGGGCTTACCAGTCCCTCGAGGGTTCGAATCCCTCTCTCTCCGCCAGCTCCATTAGTCCCCTTCCCGTCCTGTCCCGGCGGCGGCGCGTCAGCCTTTGGCGTCATCCCGCCGGCCCCCCGCTGCCGATATTTCAATGCCGCGTCAACGCAGCAGCATCACCCCGGAACAGCTTTTAGCCGACTATCCGCCGCCGGTGCAGCAATTGGCGGAGCAGTTGCGGCAACTAGTTAAAGCCCTGGTGCCGGCCGCTGCGGAGCGGGCTTACCCGGTCTGGCGCGGCATCGGCTACCGACATCCGGAAGCCGGCTACTTCGGCGCCATTTTCCTACACTCCGACCGGGTCAAGTTGGGTTTGGAACAGGGGGCGCGCTTGCCCGACCCGCACGGCATCCTGAAACCCGGGCCTACCGCCGGCAAGCAAGTCCGCTACCTCGAAATCGCCGACCCGCAGGACATCAACCCGGAACAAATCGCCCAACTGCTCACCGCCGCCATCGACTTGCAGCGGGCCTTACGGGGAAAATAGCGGGGACGGCATACGCCGCCGCCCCATCAACCGCCAGCCGTTGCTATAGTGTATAATTCCCGGCAAAAGCAACTGGAGGCCGCAGCTATGGGCGCAACTCATGTAACCGTTACCGTCAAAAATCCCGCCGAACCCCACCGAACTTGGGAAGGGGAATTCCTCGTCGACACCGGTGCTACCGACTGCCTGGTTCCCCGCAAACATCTGGAATCCATCGGCTTGGTCCCGGAATGGCAGCGGGAGTATAGCTTGGCCGATGGCAGCCGGATCAGTATGGACATCACCGTCGGGCGGGTGGAGTTTATGGGCGGCTTCACCGGAGTCGCCATCGTGATGGGTGAGGATGATGTCGAGCCGTTGCTGGGCGTAACCGCTCTGGAATCGATCGGCGTCGAGGTTGACCCGGTTAATCAGACCCTGAAACGGATGCCTTATGTGCGGCTCCGCGGCTTTAACCCCCGGTAAAACCGGCGGTTTGCTTTTAGCCCTTTACCGGGGGAAGTGGCCGGGGCAACGCTGGTGATGGGAGAGTATGACGCTGAGCCGCTGTTGGGCGTCACCGCTCTGGAATCGATGGGACTGTAAGTTGACCCGGTTAACCAAATCCTGAAAACCGGCTAGGAGATTATGCTATGGGCGCAACTCATGTAACCGTTACCGTCAAAAACCCGGCGGAACCCCACCGCACTTGGGAAGGGCTGTTCCTGGTTGACCCCGGCAGTATCAACTGCTTGGCCCCCCGAAAGCATCTCGAAGCCATCGGACTGGCTTCCCAGGGTCAGCGGCGGTATCGCTTGGCGGACGGCAGCGAAACCCGAATGGATGCCACGACCGCGGTAGTGGAGTTTATGGGCGATTTTGCCGGGACTACCATCGTAATGGGCGCTGATGACGCCGAACCGCTGCTGGGGCTGACGGTGCTGGAATCCGTAGGCATTGCGGTTGACCCGGTTAACCAGACCCTGAAACGGATGCCTTATGTGCGGCTCCGCGGCTTTAATCCCCGGTAAATCCGGCCGCCGGCTTTTAGCCCTTTGCGGGGGGAAAGACTGATGAACGCCGCCGCCCGGCCGCCGTACGCGCCGGCAACCTTTACCCCCATCGGCTATGTGGAAAGCGAGTTTGCCGGCTATGCCCCCTCCGACGAAATGCGCGCCCGGCCCTCCCGCATCATCCTGCGCCCGGAACTGGCCCCGGGGCTGCTGGGCTTGACCGCCGGCCAATCCATCCTGGTCCTCTTTCACCTGCACCGGGCCGCCGACTACCAACTGCAACTCCATCCCGGCCACAACCCGCAAAACCCCATCCGCGGCGTCTTTGCCACCCGTAGCCAATACCGCCCAAATCCGATTGCGGCCACGGTGGCGGAAATCCAGAACATCGACGGTAACATCCTGACCGTCAGCGGCCTCGACGCGCAAGACGGTTCTCCGGTGCTGGACTTGAAACCCTACGCCGCCGACTTTGACTAGCCGGCGGCGCGGGTGTAGTTTGCAAAAGAAACACCTGGGCCGGCTGCGATTTCAGCCGAGCTATCACATATACCTGGCGGCCTACTTATCGTCATTCCCGTGCCAACGGGAATCCAGAGTCCCCGGCCGATAACGACGGTTTCTATATGCGATAGCCTTGGCGGTTCTCCCGCTGCCATTGCCTCGACTTGGCAATAGTTATATACTTGCCCCAAGGATAACCCGCTGTTTTTCATCCAATTACCCTTGCCGGCGGCATAGACTTTCCGCCGCCGTAGCAGTATCATCTTTGCCAATAAAGACGCCGAGTTATGAAGTATGGGGTAGCAACCCAAGACGCCCAAGCCCTGCTCGAAAAGGCCGCCCGCTATTTGCCCGAGGAATCGGTGCAGTTGGTGGCGCGGGCCTACGATTACGCCGACCGCTGCCATCAAGGGCAGACCCGCAAGTCCGGCGAACCCTACATTGCCCATCCCCTCGAGGCCGCCGTTTTTTTGGCGGACCTCAACCTCGATGTCCATACCCTTTGCGGCGCGCTGCTCCACGATGTGATGGAGGATTGCGGCGTCGGCTTTGACGACATTAAAGGCCGCTTTGGCCCGGAAGTCGCCAAACTGGTGGACGGCGTTACCAAGCTCACCCGAATGGACTATCCCCGCAGCCCCGGCGCCGACCGCAACGGCCCGCTGCCGCTGCCCGACGACCCGGACAAGCTCTATGCCGAAAGCCTCCGCAAAATGCTCGTGGCCATGGCCGAGGATATTCGGGTAGTGCTGATTAAACTGGCCGACCGCCTGCATAATATGAAAACCCTCGACGCCCTCCCCTCGGCCAAGCGCAAATCCATCGCCCAGGAAACCCTCGACATTTACTCGCCCTTGGCGCACCGGCTCGGCATCTGGGAAATCAAGTGGCAGCTGGACGACTTGGCATTTCGCCATCTGGACGAGGAACGCTATCGGGAAATTTCCCGGATGCTCGCCGCCCGCCGCGCTGAACGGGAGGAATATGTCGAGCAGATTTGCGCTACCCTGCGGCAGTTCTTGGCCCAAGCCGAACTCAAATGCGAAGTCAACGGCCGCCCCAAGGGCATCTACAGCATCCACACCAAAATGCAGAAGTACGCCGCTCAAGGGCAAGGCGAGGAACTGCGCGACATTTTTGACTTGTACGCCTTGCGGGTAGTGGTCGAATCCGAAGGGGACTGCTACCGGGCTTTGGGCATCATTCATCAGATTTGGAGTCCCATCCCCGGCCAGTTCGACGATTATGTCGCCAATCCCAAGGAAAATATGTACCAAGCCCTGCATACCACCGTGCTGTGCCAGGGCGGCCAGCCGCTGGAAGTGCAGATAAAAACCCACGAAATGCACCAAGTCGCCGAGTATGGCGTGGCCGCCCATTGGCGCTACAAAGAGGGCGGCGGCCATAAAGACCTGCGCTTTGAGGAAAAGATGACCTGGCTGCGGCAGCTGCTGGAGTGGCAGCGGGAGGCCGCCGGCACTGACGATTTCATCGAGTCGGTCAAGCAAGACCTGTTTCACGAGCAGGTCTTTGTCTATACCCCCAAGGGCGACATTGTGGAACTGGCCGCCGGCTCCACGCCCATTGACTTTGCCTACAAAATCCACACCGAATTGGGGCATCGCTGCGCCGGCGGCAAGGTGAACGGCCGACTGGTCAGCCTGGACACCGCCTTGCAGAACGGGGACACGGTGGAAATAATGGCCGCCAAGTCGGAACGCGGCCCCAGCCCGGACTGGCTTAATCCCAACTTGGGCTATGTCAAATCGGCGGGGGCGCGGCAGAAAATCCGCCAGTGGTTCAACCATCAGGCCCGCGGCAGCAACATCGAGCGGGGCCGCGACAAACTCCGCAAGGAACTGCGCCGGCTCAATATGCGCCTCCCCGACCCGGAAATCCTTACCCTGGTCAAGTTTGACAATATGGAGGACTTTCTGGTCAGCCTGGGTTCCGGCGGCTTTACCGAGGGTCAGTTGGCGAACCGCCTGTCCCAAGCCGTCAAAACCGAGCCGGAACTGCCGCAAAGCAAGGTCAAACTGCCGCTCTCCAGCCCCAGCTCCGGCATTTCGGTGTTGGGCGTCGGCGATTTGCTGATTCGCATTGCCGGCTGCTGCAACCCCATCCCCGGCGACGAAATTGCCGGCTTTGTAACCCGGGTGCGCGGCGTTTCCGTGCATAAAAAGGATTGCAGCAGCCTGCTTAACGAGGATGAGCCGGAGCGCATCGTCAGCGTTTCCTGGGGGGAGGCCAAGGAAATGTATCCGGTGCGGGTTCGCATTGAGGCGTACGACCGGGTGGGCTTGCTGCGGGATGTGACCGTGCGGGTTTCCGAGGAGCGGGTAAATATCGCCGCGGTAGTAACCGAGGAAAAGTCCGACGGTACGGTGACCATGGAACTGACCCTGCACACCACCGGACTGGATCAGCTAGGCAAGCTGTTCGCCAAACTAGAGGGCATCCGCAGCGTAATTCTGGTAACGCGGGTGCGGACGACGGTGGCGGCGCCGTTGGAGGCGTGAGGGGGGGCGGCAGCCAGGGGGTTCCTTTATGGGAAAGGCAACCAAGTCCCGACCGGATGCCAAAGCGGTAGCGGTAGCCCGAGAGGTGTACGACGCAGCCCGGCCGCTGCGACTGATTCTGTTCGGCTCCCGGGCCCGCGGCGACCACCGCCCGGACTCCGACATTGACCTGCTGCTGATTACCCGCCAATCCCCGGAACTGGAGTTGCGCGAAAAGGCGGCGGCCGCCGCCGGCGCCGCGGCCGCCGGCCGGTACCGGGAACCGGTGCCGGTGCAACTGGTCTGGAAAACCGCCGCTGAATATGAGCAGATGCGGCGGACGGTCAACCACCTGGTGGCCCGGGCCCTCGACGAAGGAGTTTTAATGTCCCCAAACCGCGCGGATTATACCGACGAGACTAACACCCCCTCCTACGAGTGGACTTTAACCGAGGAGCGGGTAAGGCACGCCGAGATCCATCTGGATGGCTTTATCACTATGGCTGAGTTGGGCAAGAATGACCGGCTGATTGGCAAGAACGCCCAGGAAGCTATGGAACACGCCCTCAAAGCCGTTATCTCTGCCGCCAATGCCCGCTATGACCGAACCCACAGCCTGAACCATCTGTTACGGCAGGCTCGAGCCGCCGCCCCGGAATTGGGGTTTGTCCCCCGGTCGAACTACGCCGTGCTGATGCAATACTGCGGCAACGATGACTATTACGAACCCCAGGAACCCTTGACCGATTCCCCTACTTATCGGCAGGATGTGGAATCTGATGTTGGGACTTTGCTGGCCTGGGTTGCCCAACAGCAAGGGCAACGCGGGGGAAGTTGAAACCCGTCCGGGAGGGGGCGATGACGCCGGAACAGCGGGCCAGAAGGAAAATAGACCGGCTGCTGAAGGCCGCCGGTTGGCAGTTCAGCACTGAGGTGCACGCCCCGGGGGCGCAACGGGACGGGTTTGCCGATTATGTGCTGTCGGACAGCGCGGGCGTGAAGTGGGCGCTGCTGGAAGCCAAGGCGGCGAGCAAGCATCCCCTGGCGGGGAAGGAGCAGGCCCGGGATTATGCCAATTCGGCCTTGGGCATCCAGTATGTCATCCTGTCCAACGGGGAGGAACACTACTGCTGGGATCCGCGGGAGGGCAATCCGTTCCGGGTTCTGGCGATACCGTCGCCGGCCAAGGTAAAGCGGCAACTGGAAGGGCCGGCGGGGGATCGGTCGCTGCTGGGGCAAACCGTGGTGGGGGCGGATTATCTGCCGGCGGCGGCCGGGCGGGTGATGCGGCCGTATCAGTGGGAAGCCGTCGCCGCGGTGCAACGGGCGGCGGAACAGGGGGAGACGACTTTTCTGCTGGAGATGGCGACCGGGACGGGCAAGACGACGGTGGCCGCGGCCCTTTGCTACTTGTATCTGGTCACGGGGAACGCCGAGCGGATTATGTTCCTGGTGGACCGCATCGAGCTGAAAGACCAGACCGGGCCGGATTTGCAGAAGGCGTTGGCCGGGCAGTATACGGTGGGGATATACAATGGGCAAGGGGATTATGATTGGGCGCGGACGCATATCAGCGTGGTCAGCATTCAATCGCTGGAGGGGCTGGGGCTGCCGGCGGAGCATTTTGACCTGATAATTACCGATGAGGCGCATCGCTGCATCAGCGGCCCCAGCCGGCGTTGGCTGTTTGACCGGCTGGAGGGGGAAAAGATTGGGCTGACGGCGACGCCGCGGGCATTGCTGAATGAACGGGAGACGGGGGAAGGGGTCAGCGACTTGCAATTGGAACAGCAGGCGCTGCGGGATACTTACTTCGCCTTTGGCCGCCCGGCCGGGGAACCGACTTATTCCTATACGCTGGAGGATGCGCGGCGGGACGGCTATCTGGTGGGGCCAACGGCGGTGGATGTGCGGACGGAGTTGACCCGGCAGCTGCTGGCGGAGGGCGGGGTGGAGCTGGATGTAATCAGTTTGGATGGGCGGGTGGCGGTAACGCGGCCTTTTGAGGCGGGCAATCTGGGGCGCAATCTGTTCAGCCCGGCAACCCGGCGGGAGTTCGCGGAGACGATCATTGCCGAGGCGCTGCGGGAGCCGGAGACGGGGCTGATGGGCAAGACCATCGTTTATACGCCCAGCCAACGGGAGGCTTTGGAGCTGACGGAGGTGATTAACGCGGCGGCGATGGAGCGGTGGCCGGGGGTGTACCAGTCGGATTTTGCGGTGGCGATAGTTTCGGGGGTGGATCAGGCGGCGGAGTTCGGCCGGCAGTTCCGGAATAATGACTTGAAAGGAAATCATCCGCGCGCGGCGGGGCGGCATACCAGCAAAACCCGGGTCTGCGTGACGGTGCGGATGATGACCACCGGGTACGACTGCCCGGATTTGCTGAATATCGTCCTGTGCGGCAAGATGGATTCGCCGACGGAGTTTATTCAGGTGAAGGGGCGCGGCACGCGGAAGTTTGATTTTCGGGAGAATGTTACCGACGCGGTAGTGCGGCGGGAAATGCCGCCGTATCCCAAGGAACAGTTCAAGATTATCGACTTTTTCGGGGTGTGCGCGCGGCATCACGAGGGGCATTTGTATGAGCCGCGGCTGGGCGGGCCGCGGGAGGAGACGGAGGATATTGGCCCCGGGGAGGACGGGGCGCGGCGGGAGGAGGGCGGCGGGGGCGGTCAGTTCATCTATACCGGCGCGGACCAGACGGAGAGTCAGACGGAGCTGGAATTTGAGGCGGACGCCCGCACCATCCTGGAGCGGCGGGATACGCAGGAAAGTTATGAACTGAGGCAGTCGTTCAACCGCTATCTGGCGGCGCATCCCATTGCTGACCCGGGAATTCAGGAAAATGCCCGGCAACTCTTTGAGGCTTACGCTACGGATGCGGCGGTGCGGGCGGCCGTGGACGGGCGGCAGCCCGGGCGTTTGCTGGATACCGGGCTGAGTCAGCAAGTTTATCAAGCGGTGCCCCGGGAAGTGCGGGAACAAATCGCGGCCTATATCCGGGACAACTTGCCGGCGGCAGAGCCGGCGGGCGGCGAAGGCGGGGAATAGCGAGCGCGGAAAGGGGAAGGAATGACGCAAGGGGAGAATCAGGCGGTCATCAAGCGGGCCCGGGATATTCTGGTGGGCAAAGTGCCGATGCCCATGGAGCAGTGCCACGAAATCACCAAGGCGCTGATTTACAAGTTCATCAGCGTCAGCGATGCGGAGAGTGAGGCGGATGGCGACGCCCCTTTTTATTTCTGCGGGGCGGCGCAGGAGTACCGCTGGGACGCCTTGATGAGTATGCGGCTGCCGGCGGACGCCATTGCCAGCCGCTACCGGGACGGCTTGGCCCACATCGGCGGGCGGCGGGACATTCCCCAAGCGTTTCAGGGGATTTATCAGGATGCCGCCTTGCCCTGCGACGATGCCCCCACGGTGGCGGCCTTTCTGCGGGCGGTGGACGCCTTTGACACGGCGAACCCGGAAACCATCGGCGACGCCTTTGAGCATCTGCTCCAGGACACCGGGGCCCAGGGCAAAGCCGGCCAGTTCCGCACCCCGCGGCACATCATCGACTTTATCGTGGGCATTGTGAACCCCCAGAGCCGGGAAACCATCCTGGACCCGGCTTGCGGCACCGCCGGCTTTCTGACGGCGGCCTGGCGGCACATTCAACGGCAGGAAGGCGCGGCCTTGACCATCCCCGACCGCAATCGGGTGGCCGGCCGGCTGGTCGGCTATGACTTGGCCCCGGATATGGTCAAATTGGCCAGCGTCAACCTCTTTCTCCAGCACAACCAGGAGCCGCGGGTGGAAGTCTATGACACGGTCTCCCACGACGCCCATTGGAATGACCATTACGATGTCATCCTGGCCAACCCGCCCTTTATGTCGCCGGCCGGCATCATCAAACCCCATTCCCGGTTCTATACCCGGGCCAAGCGGACCGAAGTGCTGTTCGTCGATTACATCGCCAGCCACCTGAATCCCCACGGCCGCGCCGGCATCATCGTCCCGGAGGGCATCATCTTTCAGAGCCAGCAGGCGTATCGGCAGCTGCGGAAACTGCTGGTGACCGAGTATCTGGCGGCGGTAGTGTCCCTGCCGGCCGGGGTGTTTCAGCCCTATTCCGGGGTCAAAACCTCCATCCTGATTCTGGACAAAAGCCTGGCGGCCCGGGCCGAAACCGTCGCCTTTTTCCAAGTGGCGCAGGATGGCTTTGACCTGGGCGCGCAGCGGCGACCCATTGACCGGGATGATTTGCCCTTGGTGCGGGCCGAGTTGCAGGAGTATTTGCGGCGATTGCGGGCCGGGGAAAGTTTAGCCGACTTTGCGCCGCCGACCGGGTTGATAGTGGCAAAATCCCGGCTGGCGGAGGGCGGGGAATATAACTTGAGCGGGGAGCGGTATCGGGAGCGGGGCCGGCAAATTTCCGCCTACCCGATGGTCAAAATAGGTGATGTGATTAAGACGGTAACGCCGCCGGCCAAAATACCCAAGACGGCGTTTGCCCCGGTTGGCCGGTTTCCCATTATTGACCAGTCGCAGAACGATATTGCCGGGTGGACGAATGATGAATCTGCCGTAATCACCCCGGCGAAACCTCTGGTGATTTTCGGAGACCATACCTGCGCTGTAAAACTTGCGAGTACGCCATTTGCCCAAGGCGCAGACGGTATCAAGATTATCCAAACTATGGATGTTCTTGAACCTGCCTACTTGTTCCATACTTTGCGGTCGCGGCCCTTGGAAACCGATGGGTATAAGCGGCATTTCTCAAAGCTGAAAGAAACACAAATCCCCCTGCCCCCGCTCTCCGTCCAGCAGGAGTTGGTAGCGGAGGTAGCGGGGTATGAACAGGTGATTGCGGGGGCGCGGCAGGTGGTAGCGAATTGGCGCCCGCGGGTAGCGGTTAACCCGGAGTGGGATGTGGTGGCGTTGGGGGAAATCGCTGAAGTTGCCAGCGGCAATCCGGCGCCGCAAGGCAATGAGTATTTTCAGGGCGGCAATTTCCCGTTCATCCGGACAGCGGATGTGGGGGCGGTTCATCTTTCGGACAATTTCAGAGGGACCAAGGATAAGGTGAACCAGCGGGCGGTGGACGAGAAACGGCTGCGTTTGTTTCCCGCCGGGACGATTCTGTTTCCCAAGAGCGGGGCGTCAACTTTCCTGAACCATCGGGTAGTGATGGGGAAGCCGGCTTATGTGGCCAGCCATTTGGCCGGGATTGTTTGCAACCCGGAAAAGGCGTTGCCCAAATATGTTTATCAACTGCTGTGCCAAGTGGACGCCCGGCAGTTGACGGCCGACCAAGCCTATCCGTCCTTGCGGTTGAGTGAAATCGGGAAAATCCAGATACCGCTGCCGCCGCTCTCCGTCCAGCAGGAAATAGTAGCGGGGATTGAGGAGGAACGGCGGCGGGTCACGGCGGCCGGGGAGTTAGCCGGCTTGGTGGGGGGGCGGCTGCGGGGGGCGGTGGGGCGGGTGTGGGGGGAGTAGGGGGGCCGGCGGTTATTGACAGGGAACCGGGCGTAGGCTAGTATCTTGCCATCAAAGGCTGCCGGAAAAGTCAGGTTTCCGGCGGGGAAGCCGGGCCGTGATGATTATGGCTACTCATACGCTGACCTTTGCGCTGGGGGGGCGGGTCGAAATCGGGCAGTTCCAGGAAGGAATTACCCGGTTTCAACGGCTGGTGACCGCGCTTACGCCCAAGCAAGGGGTAAAGTGGGTTATCGAGGATTTGCAATCCGGGAGCGCCACCGTCACTTTGGTCGCGGAGACGGAAACCCCGAATAAGGCGGCGCAAGTTGTTGCTGATTTCGACAACATCGGCAAAGCGCTGTCCAATCACGAACCGCTTCCGGACACTTACAGCAAGCGGGTGCGACAGGCGGCCCTTGGCATCCAGGGCTTGGCCGGTATAGTGGAATCGGTGCGCTTTGAGACTGCGGACAGCGACCATATAGTTGCCAAGAATGGCGCGGTCGCGCCGCCCCGGTCGCTGAAAGTCAGCGTTGGGGCCATCACGGGACGGGTGCAGACGCTGACCAACCGGGGCGGTTTGCGCTTCACCCTGTATGACCACATCCACGACAAAGCCGTGTCTTGCTACCTGCAACCGGGACGCGAGGATTGGATACGGGAAGCGTGGGGCCGGCGGGCTCGGGTGAGCGGCACGGTGTCCCGGGATGGCGTGGGTCTGCCGGTGGCGGTGCGGCAAGTCCTGAACATTGAACCGCTCGCGGAACCGACGCCCGGGTCGTACCAGCAGGCCCGCGGGGCCTTGGCCGGTCTGCCCGGGGACGAGAAGCCGGAAACGGTCATTCGGCGGTTGCGCGATGGCTGACCGGCGCAACATTTATTGGGACGCTAACGTCTTTCTTTCCTATGTTAATGGGTATGAAGGGCGTATGCCGGTTCTGGAAGCGTTGCTGCATAGCAGCGCCAGCTCCAACGGCGAAGTCGCCATTTACACCTCGGCCCTCAGCAAAGTCGAAGTATCCTTCGGCGCGGTCGAGAAAACCCGGCAGCAGTCGATTCCCGAGATCGCTGCTCAGATCGATGCCCTATGGTCCGACCCCGCCGCCATCCGGTTGGTCGATTTCCACGATTTCATTGGTCAAGAGGCTACCCGGTTGATGCGGGAGTCCCTCCCCCAAGGTGGCGGTCTGCGGCCCTACGATGCCATTCATCTGGCGACGGCCCAGTGGCTTATTGACACCGGGATAAAAATTGACGAATTCCACACCTACGACCAAAGGCTGATGCGGCACGCCGACAGCGTCGGGTTTGCCATTTGCGAGCCGAATACCGCTCAGCTGATATTTATTAGTAGCCTGGTCAGCCGGAACTGAGCGGCTGCTCCCGCTTTTGGCCGGGCTGATAGCGACGACCGTCGGTAGGCTGCGGGGCGCAGTAGCCCGGGTGTGGGGGGAGTAGGGTTGGGGTGTGATTTACTGCTTGACAAATCAAAGAACTGGCTGAATAATAGGCGCAAACACCAACGAGAAGGTCAGTGCGACCGTTAGAGGGTTATGCCAAAAGCAAAAGAGGATGCCCCGGAACGCCCCAAGATTTATGTGACCCGGAAGGGCGAGCGGTATGTCAAGGCCGACGATTTGCTACGGAGCAAGCGCGGCCAAGAGCGGTTGGCGGCGATGAACAAGTTGGCGGCCCGGATGCGTCGTCGGGCTGCCAAAGGTCCGAAAGCTCCCCATTAGAGAGGCGGCAAGACCGCCCCGGGAGGTGTAGCTATGGGTTTGGGGTGGTTGCTGGTTCCCGCCATCGGAGGCTACTGGTTCTTGACCCACCTGCATTACACCCGTTACCGGGCGGCCCGGGATTCCGGCTATCATCTCCTCTTTCGCTCCGCTTTTGTGGGATTAGTTCTCTTTGGCTTGGCCTACAGCATAGTTCTACTGCTGAATCACCTAACCCCTCAGTTTGGCTCCCGCTGGGATGACTATGTCCCAATTCCTCACTCCGCTCCGGCCGTTTTGAGCGTCCTGTTGGGCTTCCTGTTGCCCATACCTCTGAACTGGGTTTATGGCGCGGAAAGGGCGGCGCAAAAGGCGGCTAAAAGCAGCGGCGACTTGGTGGAATTGCTGATTGCCGAGTCTATTGCCGATCAAAAACCGGTGGAGCTTTCCCTGAAAAGTGGGAAGTCTTACATTGGTTTAGCTTTGGTAAGCGGAATTGAGCGCAGCGGCGAGTCCGACATAGCTCTGATGCCATTGGCGAGTGGTTATCGGGACAAGGCTACCCACGAATTGCGGATCACAACTTATTACTCTCCAGTAATTGGTCGGGCATTGCGGCGTTGAGGACTGACCTATGAGGATTTCCGCATCGTAATTCCTAAGCCGGAAATAGTTTCGGTTCGCCTGTTCTTTCCTGAAGCGTATGAACTGTTTCGAGAAGGGCCGGAGGCGGCCGCGGCGGAATAACCGGAGGAACTTAAATGCTCTCCCCCCACGAAAACCAAACCCTAACCCGCGTCGGCCCCGACACCCCCATGGGACAGACCCTACGCTGCTACTGGCTGCCGGCTTTGCTGGCGGCGGAGCTGCCGGAGCCGGATGGGGCGCCGGTACGAGTGCGCTTGCTGGGCGAGGATTTGGTCGCTTTCCGCGCTACTGACGGCCGGGTAGGACTGCTGGACGAGTTTTGTCCCCATCGCTTGGCGTCGCTGTTCCTCGGGCGCAACGAGGAGGGCGGACTGCGCTGCGTCTATCACGGCTGGAAGTTTGACCCGGCCGGCCATTGCCTCGATATGATGAACGAGCCGCCGGGCAGCGATTACCCGACCAAAGTCCGCATTACCGCCTACCCTACTCTGGAACAGGGCGGCCTCATCTGGGCGTATCTGGGCGACCCGGCCCGCCGGCCGCCGCCGCCGGATTTCGAGTGGACGCAGGTTGCGGCGACCCACCGCCGGGTCTCCAAGAACCGGCAGGTCTGCAACTGGCTGCAAGCCCTGGAAGGCGGTATCGACACCGCCCATGCGCCCATCCTGCACCGCACCATCACCCCGGACACCGACCAGGCCGGCATCGGCATTAACACCGACTTCGTGCAGGGCGGCGCGCCGGCTCTGGAAGTGGATATTACCGATTACGGCTACCGCTATGTAGGCATCCGCGCCTTGGGCGAACGGGGCAATTTTGTCCGGGCTTACCAGTATATTATGCCCTTTCACCAGATGCGCCCCCGCCAATCCGGGTACAAAGGGCAGGCGGCTAAACAGGTTATCGCCGGCCACGCCTGGGTGCCGATGGATGATGAAAATTGTATGATTTATAACTGGGTCTATAGCTTTGGCCCGGAGCCGATAACCGATGCCGAATGGACGGAGATTGAGCGCGGCTACGGGCGCGGCCCCGGGCAGCTGACCGCCGACTACCGCAGCATCGGCAATCGGGAAAATGACTGGCTGATTGACCGGCAGGTGCAGAAGTACGAAACCTTTACCGGCATTGCCGGCATCAACGCCCAGGATGTGGCCGTGCAGGAAAGTATGGGCCCTATCGTTGACCGCACCCGGGAGAACCTGACCCGCAGCGACATGGCTATCGTCCAAGCCCGCCGTATGCTGCTCCAGGCGGCGGCCACCGTTGCCGATGGCGGCACGCCGCCGGGTGTTGCGCCTACCTACTACAACGCCCGGGCCATTGAGCAAATCCTGCCGGCCGGTGCCGACTGGCGGCCGGCAATGCTGGATTTACTGCATCCGGGCGGGTAGGTCAAGGTCAAGTCCCCTCCCCTAACCCACCCCCGCAAAAAAATCCCCCTCCACCCTCTCCCCCTCCCCCACCGCCGGCCGGGCGCGGATATAATACTCCCGCCCCAGAATGCGGTTGGCGGCCGCCCGCGACGCCCGGTCATACGGCCAATCCGCCGCCACTTGCGTCCGGTGGCTGAGGATACAGCCCATTTTCAACTCCAGCCCCTCGGAAACATCCAACTCCAAGTTAATCTCCTCCGGCGGCGCCCCGTCGTTGGCCCGGTTCGGGTCCGGCAGCGGAAAATCAATCCCCTCCGCCCGCAAAGTCTCCGCCCATTCCCGCCGAAACCCCCGCGGCCGCGCGCTGTAAAAGAGCCGCTGCGGCTGCCACGCCGTCACCCCCTTAACCAAATGCTGCGGATACGCCGCCGGATTGCCCGCCCGCTCAAAAGCCGCCGTAGTATGCCGGCAAATGGCAATATGATCGGGATGTCCGTACAAGCCGGCCGGGTCGAAAGTCAAAACTACTTGGGGACGAAAGCGGCGGATTTCCTCCGTCAGCCGCTCAATCA
Organism: Dehalococcoidia bacterium; assembly: GCA_965243185.1. Classification (GTDB taxonomy): domain Bacteria; phylum Chloroflexota; class Dehalococcoidia; order Lucifugimonadales; family UBA3495; genus CBDBCU01. The sequence continues at coordinate 969,367 of OZ251531.1, forward strand.
CCACCTCCGCCGGAGCATTGATAAAGGCATCGGGATGTTGATTCGCCGCCGACCCATCCATCCCGGAATCCCGATAGTGCAGCAAAATCTGGTCTTGCAGTCCCAGGATGCGGACCGCCCGCGCCAGTTCCGCCCGCCGCACCGCCCCCAAAGTCTCCCGCGTCGCCGCCCCCGGCTGCCGAATCTCCCCCTCCTCCCCCAAAGTAGCGGTAATCAGACGAATGCGGACGCCCCGGGCCGCGTGGGCCGCCAATGCGCCGCCCACCGGAAAAGCTTCATCATCCGGATGGGCAAAGCAGGCCAACAGACGGCGCTCCGCGGCGGTATCGGACATAATAATCTGCTCCTTACAGTTGACCGCGGCAATGGCGCGGCGGGCCGGTTAGCCGGGTTCTAATCGCCCCTAATCATGATCCCGTTCCGGCGTGGCCGTCTGCTGACCCAGCGGATCCCCCATTATGCTCCCCGCCAGAATGCCCCCGGAAATGATGATTTTCATCGCATCATCCACGGTAAAGTCCGTAGGAATTACATCCTTGGCCGGCACTACGATCAGAAACCCGGAGGAAGGCACCGGCGTCGTCGGCACATAAACCGCCACCATCTCCTCCCCATCCGGGTCGTCCCCCAGTTGGGAAGTTATCAACCCAATGGATTTAGCCCCGGCCCGCGGAAACTCGACCAGCACCACCCCCCGATAGGGGCGGGATTCGGCATTGCCCATCAGCTGCACCGCCGAGCGCAGCGGCCCGTAAATCGCTTTGATGACCGGCAGAAACTCCAGACTGCGATGCCCGTAGTCAATAAGTCGCTGCCCCAACCCGTGCGTAGTGAACCAGCCCGCCAGGTAAATCAAAGCCAGCATCACCAGCAAGCCGGTGCCGGGGATGTATTCGCCGGGCAGGAACTCGAGAAATAGTTCCCGAAAGATGGGGTCGAACAAGCCAAAAAGGAACTGAATGACCCAAATGGTGATAATCAGCGGCAGGATAACCAGCAAGCCGGCGCCCAGATTGCTCTCGAAATGGCGCAGCCCCCGGCGGAACAGGTTGGCGCGCGGGTTTTGCGGCACAGCCATACTGGTTTCCCCGTCTCTCCCCGGTTTGTAGTGTGGATGGCCATGGCCGGGGCTGCCCGGCCGGGATTATTTTCCGCCGCTTACTCCCCTTTACCGCCCCCCGGCGTCAAGGATTGATAAACGGCGGCGATGCGCCCGGCGATTTTCTCCCAACTCAAATCCTCGGCCCGGCGGCGGGCCGCCCGCCCCATACTGTGCTGCAAACTCTTGCTGGATATTAACATCTCCAGCGAGTTGGCAAAAGCCTCCGGACACCGCCAGGATTTCAGGTAGCCGGTGCGCCCGTGCTGCACCACAGTAGCAATCCCGCCCACCCGGGACGCCACCACCGGCGTGCCGCAAGCCATCGCCTCCAGCGCCGCCAGTCCAAAACTTTCGTAAAAGGACGGCACTACGCAGACATCCGCAGCGCTGTAATAAACCGGCAGCTCCTCCTGCGGCACCCGGCCGATGAAATCAAAGGCATCCTCCACCTGCAAAGTTTCCGTCAAGCGGCGGATGCGCGCCAGCTCATTATCCTGCCCGTTGTCATCCCCCACCACCAACGCCCGCACCGGCTCGCAGGTATCCATCTGCGCGACCGTATGCACCAGCAGCTCGACCCCTTTCAGCGATTCGATGCGGCCCACATAGAGCAGCACCTTGTCCCCATTCAATCCCAACCGCTGCCGGGACTCCTCCCGGTCCAGCGGCCGGAAAGTCCGCAGGTCCACCCCGCAGGGAATCAGATGAATCCGCCCCACATCCGCAGCGTAAAGGCGCGCCATCGCATCCCGCTCGTGGGGGCTGAACGCGATAATGGCGTCCGCGTCCGCCATCAATTCCCCCTCCACCTGCTGCCGTTGCAGCGGCTCCTTTTCCCCGGCCCGGGACTGCATTTTGATCCGGGACAAAGTGTGAAAAGTTACCGCGTGGGGAATGCCCAACTCCCGGCTGAACGCCCGCCCCAGCCAGCCCGAAAGCCAGTAGTGGGAATGCACCAGTTGGTAGTCCAGCCCCTGCCACTGCTGAAACTCCCGCATCCCGTCCCGGAATTGGGGCAGATGCCGGTACAATTCAGACAGGGGCGTATCCGGTTCCCCCGCCGGCAAATGGATAACCCGTACTTGGGGCGAAAGGTGGACTACCGGATCGCCGGCCGGCCGGTGTTCCCGGGTAAAAATGTCCACCGCCGCGCCGCTCTGCCCCAACGCCCGGGCCAGTTGCCGCACATACACATTCATTCCCCCGGACTTGCCCTGTCCGGGAGCCGCCAGCGGACTGGCGTGGTAAGAGATGAAAGCAATCCGGGACAAACTCAACTTTTTCGCACCACCATCCGATAGATCCGGCGGTCTTGGCCGCCCAGGTGATATTTGTAGGACTCCGGCCCCCGCAGGAAATCGAAATAGGTTTGCCCCTCCTCGATGGCTTCCCGCAGGCAAAGCGCGTTCAGCAGCAACCCCACGCTGTAATAGCTGAACTCGGGATTATAGCCGCTGTTGTAAAGGTAGCGGACGCCGTTGTAGTCAAAGCACAAAGACGCCGCCACCTCCTGCCCCTCCATCTCCAGAAAATAGAGTCGCAGCAAGTCGAGTTCCGCCGTGCGGGCGGCGATGCGGCGGAAAAAGGCTTCCCGTTCCGCCGTCATATACGCCGCCTTTTCCGGATCGCTCTGCCGCATTAAGGATAGAAAATCAGTCAGACGGCCGGCCACGGCGGCCGCTTCCTTAACGCAGTACCAACGCCAATTCGCCGTCCCTTCCAGGCGGCGCAGCTTGCGGCGCAGTTCATGCCGGTTCTTTTTCGACAAGCCCGCCAGATACTCCTCCCAAGTAGCCGGCAAATCCAAGCCGGGCGTCACATCCTCCTCGGTAATGGTTACAGCATACCCGCGGCGGCGTGCCAAATCGGGCAAGTGTTCCAAGGTCGGCGATGACTCCCGTAGGGAGGGCAATTCCAAAGTCTGCCCATTCTCCTTTTCCAGCCGCTCCAACAGGACGGCAAAGAAATCGCCTTCCCCACCAGGCCGGATGATGAAATCGTTGTAATCAAAAGTTTCCGGATTGCCCATCAGGGCATAGTCCCCGCCCACCCGGGACAGGGAGGCAATCGCGGCGATACCGTCGGCCGCGTTAAGGGCAAAGCCCGCCATTTCCCGCCCCCCGCCGAAAGCCTCCCACCAAACTTCCTGCCACTGCGGCAGCAAAAACAGCGTATTAGCCGGGCATTGCGCCAACAGCTCCGTCCATTGCGCGGCCGCCGCCCCAAAGGAAGTAATCGGCGTTATCGTCCCGCTATTCCCCAACTAGCCCTCCCGATGCAGCAAAGCCAGCAGGCTCTCCCGGCTCCAGTAGCTATCCGGGCCATCCTTGCGGACTACGGTCTCGAAACGGCCGCGCACAGCAGTGGTAACAACCCGGCTGCCCGGCTTTTGCACCCCGCGCATTGCCATACAGAGATGCTCCGCCGCCAATTCCACCGCCACGCCCCGGGGCTGCAAGGCGGCATAGATGGCATCCGCTACCTGACCGGTCAATCGTTCCTGCACCTGCGGCCGACGGGCGGCTAAATCCAAAGTCCGCGCCAACTTGCTGATGCCGGCAATTTTCCCGTCCGGCAGGTAAGCCAAGTGCGCCACGCCGTAAAAGGGCAGCAAGTGGTGTTCGCACATTGAATAGAAAGGCACATCCCGCAGCATTACCGGGTCGGCGCTTTCCGCCTCAAAAACCGCGTCGATCCCTTCCTGCGGATCCACGCCCACGCCGGCAAAAAGTTCGGCGTACAGACGGGCCACCCGGCGCGGCGTAGCCGCCAAGCCCTCCCGGCCCGGGTTCTCCCCAATCGCCGTCAGAATTTCCCGAATGTTATGTTCAATAGGCTGCTGAATAGCGGGGCCTGCCTTTTTTGGGTAGGTAGCGGGTAAATGCCGCTTGGTAAGGACGGCAATGGGCTAATGCTGTACCCGCCGCCGAAATTTCGGAATGGCAGCATTTTACCACATTTACCAGCCCGGCGGCGTTAGCCTTGACAAATCGGCGAATTAGCCCCCCGGCGCCAAAGCCGCCGCTTCCACCGCCTCCAAAGTAGGCGCCACTTCAATAGTCTGCGCCGTAACGCTGCTGACCGCCAAATCCGGGTCTTTCAACCCGGTGCCGGTGATAATGCACACCACCCGCTGCCCCTCCAGATTCAGCCCCTGCCGCACCCCTTTAATCAGCCCCGCCAAAGACGCCGCCGACGCCGGTTCCCCGAACAACCCTTCCCGCGAGGAAAGCAGGCGGTAAGCCTCGAGAATTTCATCATCGCTGACCTGGTCAATCGCGCCGCCGGACTGATCCCGGGCTTTCAGCGCCGACTGCCAACTCGCCGGATTGCCAATGCGGATTGCCGATGCGATGGTCTGCGGATTGGCTATCGGCTGCCCCTGCACGATAGGCGCGGCCCCGGCCGCCTGAAACCCCATCATTTTAGGCAGCGTAACGGTGCGCCCCAAATCGTTATATTCCACAAAGCCTTTCCAATAGGCGGTAATGTTGCCGGCATTGCCCACCGGAATAAACAGGTAATCCGGCGCGTCCCCCAACACATCCGAAACCTCAAAGGCGGCCGTCTTTTGCCCCTCCAAGCGGTGCGGATTGACCGAATTGACCAATGTAATAGGGTGTTGCGCGGTAAAGTCCCGGGCCAAACTAAGCGCGGCGTCAAAATTGCCATCCACCATAATGATTTTTGCGCCGTACGCCATCGCCTGCGCCAGTTTCCCCAACGCCACCTCGCCCTTGGGGATGATAACAAAGGCAGATAGGCCGCAATAGGCGCTGTAAGCAGCCGCGCTGGCGCTGGTGTTGCCCGTCGAGGCGCACATCACCCCGGTCGCCCCGCCCTCCAGGGCTTTAGCCATCGCCACCACCATCCCCCGGTCTTTGAACGACCCGGTAGGATTGCAGCCCTCCAACTTGAAGTAAAGTTCCCCCACCCCCAAATCCGGGCCAATGCGGCGGGATTGTACCAGCGGCGTATCCCCTTCGCCCAGGGAAAACAAGGGAGTATCCGCGTTCAGCGGCAGAAACTCCCCATATTTATGTAAAACCCCGACGCCCATAGTTGCTGGGTTAGCCCCTCTCCCCAATTGAATGCCGCCGGTATTATACACCGGATTTAGCTACTGTGACCGGGTAGGGTTGACAATCCTAGGGAATTATTCAGGTACGAAAACATTATCCGGCAATTCGTTGACTGCCGCCAAAATGCTGTCGGCATCAGTAGGCGGCAAAGTTAAGGTCATACAGGTTAGGAGTCATAATCGGCACTCCCCCAGTATTGCAAATCATCAAAATCCACCCGCCCGGCCTTAGGCAGCTCCCCCAATTCCCGCCGCATCAGCTCAAAATAATCCGCCCGCTTTTCCACCAGCGCAAACCGCCGCCCCATCGCGGCCGCGACCCGCCCCACCGTGCCGGCCCCGGCAAAGGGATCTAACACGCAATCCCCCTCAAACGAATAGTAGCGGATAACCCGGCGCGCCAGTTCCTCCGGAAACACCGCCGGATGTCCCGGATGATTCGCCGGCGCCAATTCCCACACATTCGTTTTATCGTAATCGCCCCAAATCCGCGAACTTTCCACCGCCGCCGGGTCCGGATGATTCCGCAAGTTCCAGTCAATCAGCCGATCCGTCTTTTTCCGATAGACCAGAATATACTCCGTTACGGTGACCGGCTTGTATTGCAGCGGCTGCCGGTCGGCGGCGAACCGGCGGCCGCGCCCCAAATGCCAACCGGCCCCCTCCGGCTTGCGCCAAATAATATCGTCAATGAACTCAAACCCGCTGCGGTCGAGAATGGGATGCAGGTCAAAGGGAATCGGTAGCCGCTTGCTGGCGGCGCTCCGGGAAGTCCGCCGCACCAAAACCGGCGACACATTGACCACCAGAAACCGCCCCTCCGCTAATACCGCATGGCACGCGGCAAACGCCTCCCCCAGAAAATCCAGATAAGCCGGATAGTCCACATACTCGGCGCACTCCGGCTTGGCGTTGAAATAAGGCGGCGAAGTAAAAACCAGCTGCACGCTTTCCGGCGGAAACTCCGGCAGCGCCACCCGGCAGTCCCCCAGAATTACCTTGTTGGGTAGCGGCGGAAAAGCGATCCGCCCGGCGCGGCCGGCTTTGCCCGCCGGCGCAACCGGCCCGGCGGCGTTCAACCGTTCCTCCACCAATGCCGCCGCCGGCGTCCGCCGAATTTCCCCCGACCGATCCACCTGAATCTCCCCCACCGCCACGCCGGGATTGGCCGCGGCCACCACTGCCACCCGCCAGCACTCCAGCCGCTCATCCCATTCCGGCAAACCCAAGGCAAGGGCATCCGCCACCCCCGGCGCCAATTCCCCATTAAGCCAAGCCGCCGCCACACCGCGCACTTCCCCGGTCAGCAAACCCTCCGTCAGCATCGCCCGCCGGCCCTAATCCTCAATCCGCAGCAGATTGCTGATTTCCCGCACCACCGGCAAATCCGCCAACAACTTCAGCGACTGCTGCACCGCCGCCTCTATCGACGGATGCGTAGTAATGACGATTTCGGCCGTTTGCGTTGCCGGATCCGTGTCTTTTTGCAGCACGGCGGCAATGCTGATGTTCTGCTGACCCAGAATTTGCGCGATTTGCGCCAATACCCCCGGCCCGTCCGTTACATTAAGCCGCAAGTAGTATTTACACTCCAGTTCATCGATCGGCTGAATCCGGCACTGACTTGCCGGAACGCCCTCGGCATTATCCCCGGCCGCCGGCCGCCGTGCATTCTCCAGCCGGCGCGCTACCTCGATAATATCCCCAACCACCGCGCTGGTCGTCGGCCCCCGGCCCGCCCCCTGCCCGTGAAACAGCACCCGCCCGCACCAACTCCCCTCCACCTCCACCGCATTATAAACCCCCTCCACCTTCGCCAGCATATCGTCCACCGGCAGCAGCGCCGGATACACCCGGGCCTGCAAATTGCCCTTTTCCAGTGTGGCAATGGCTAAAGACTTGATGGCGTACCCCAATTCCCGGGCATAGCGGAAATCCTGCGGTTGCAACCGGGCAATCCCCTGCCGGTAAATATCCTCCGGATCCACCCGATGATGAAACGCCAACGCCGCCAATATCGACAGCTTATAAACCGCGTCAATCCCCTCCACATCATTAGTCGGGTCGGCTTCCGCATAGCCGCGCTCCTGCGCTTCCGCCAACGCCTCCCCAAAGCCGGTGTGGTCATTAGCCATCCGGGTGAGAATGTAGTTAGTCGTGCCGTTGATAATGCTGCGAATCGAGCGAAACTCATTCGCCAGCAGTTCATCCATCAAACAGCCCAGAATCGGAATACCGCCGCCCACGCTGGCCTCAAACAGCAGATTGACTCCTTGCCCCCGGGCCAAAGCCAGCAATTCCGGCCCGTGCTTCGCCATCACCTCCTTATTGGCCGTAACCACGTGCTTCCCGGCCATCAGCGCATCTTTCAGATATTGGGCGGCCGGCTGGACGCCCCCGATAACCTCCACCACCAACCCAATGTCCGGATCCGCCAGGATTTCCTCCGGATTAGCCGTAAGCAGCGGCGCGCCCAATCCGGCGTCCCGGGGCTTGTCCAAGTCCCGTACCAGCGCTTTTTTCAGAACCAGCGGCCGCCCGGCCTTGCCCGAAATGGCATCCGACTGTTCCAGCAAAGCGGCCGCCACCCCGCCGCCCACCACCCCCAAGCCCAACAAGCCGACCTTCAACGCCGGCGGCGAACTCATCCCCGCCCGCCTGGGAGAAACCCCAAGGGCCGGTTTGACTTGCTACGTTCAGGCATCAGATGTTCCTCCTCGGCTTTCCGGCCGTCCACGCGGCTGCCCGCCCGCCCGCGCCCTCAGCCCGGCGGCGGTTCGTCAAAGGGCAAGCCGACCCGTTCAGCGGCCTCCTTGCGCTCCAGCCACGCCCGCCACTTCCGGCGTTCCTCGGCGGCGCCCTCGGCCAGACCCTCGGCCTTGCCTACCCGCCCCGCCCCGTGCAGCTGAACAGCAGCACGGCAAACACCGCCAGGAAAAGCGCTACCCCAATGATGGGCCAACTCCAATCCTCCCCAATCCCCGGATGCCGCCGCTCATACTTCGCCCACTCCGCCCACGCTACATCCTCTAACTCCGCCTGGCTTAACGCCGGCAGCCCCGCCCGCTCCCGCCACTTGACATACCCTTCTTTTACCCCATCCCGATACGCCTCCCCAAAGATGGCTTTCCGCGCCGGCCCTATCAGCAGCATATTACCCTCCTTTACCCCCGCCCCGTGCAACTGAACAGCAGCACCGCAAACACTGCCAGGAATCCCAGCAAAACCACCGGCGTCCACTCCCAGCCCGCTGCTACCTCCGGATGCCGCCGCGCATACTTCTCCCACGCCGCCCACGCTGCATCCTCTAACTCCGCCGCGCTTAACGCCGGCAACCCTGCCCTTTCCCGCTCCTTGACCCGGTTTTCCTTGTACGACTCCCGATACCCCTCCCCCAAGATGGCTTTCCGCGCCGGCCCTATCAAGTTCAACAGCATCCGTTGTCCCTCTCGCGGTCTTCGAGTTTTGGCTTCAGCTTATCGGCGGTAAAAGTATCATTCTTGGCAAACGGCGGGTCAATGCACACCAAGTCCACCAACCCGGTATTTATCGCCCGCAGAAAGTCCAAATTGTCGGCGATATACCCCCCGGTTAATGCCGTTGAACGGGGCGACAGCGGCGGCGGTCGGGTTCATCATTTTGTTCACCTCAAAGCGTTAGCGTCCCCTCATCCGTAACGCCCCAGCCCAACAAGCCGACCTTCAACGCCGGCGGCGAACTCATCCCGCCCCCCCTACGGAAACCCCGGCCCGCCCACCGGCGGCCCCGGCTGCTCCAGCCGCGGCGCCGACAGCTGCACCTGATCCGCAACCCACGCATAAACCTCGCTGTCAAAGTTGATTCTCAGCCAACCATCCGCCGAACCCTGCGCCATCTGGTCATCAAACCACTGCTCCACCCGCTCCTGCGCCAACCGCCCCCGAATGCGAATCTCCCGGCTCAATTCCTCCCGTTCCTCCGGCGTCAGCGCATCGAGCGCCGCGTCATCCATCCCGATAACCGCCTCAAACCCCCGCAACGGCCGTTCCACCGGCCCGGCAATCTTACGCACGATATAAACCCCATCCTGCGTATAAGACGGCTCGCTGATTTCCCCCACCGCCAACGGTTCAATCTCCCGGTCCGGATTGCCAAAAATCAGGCCATCCAGTTCCGGGAAAGCCTCCGGCGGCACCCACCCCACATAGCCCTCGGGGCCGGCGTAATTCTGCGGCGTCGGCGCGCTCACCTCGGCCGCCACAACGCCAAAATCCTCCCGGGCCAACCGCGTCCTAACCTCCTCCGGCGCCACCGGCCCGTCAATATCCAACCGAATCCACTCCACCTCCACCTGCTCCAGATTGCCCGGAATGCCGGCGTCAATGAACAGCGACAACTGAATCCGCAGCAGTTCCTCCTCCACCAGCACCCGATACTCCTCCTCCGACAGGCCGGTCGCCGTGCGGAACTGAGCAAAGGCATTGTCAAATTCCTGATCCAGCTGCCCGGCATCCACCTCCTGCCCCGCCGGCGGCGTCGGCCGGAACCGCCGGCGCAACTCCGTGTCAATATCCTCCGGCGTAACCGAAAACCCCAACCCCGGCGCGGCTTGCCGCAGGATTTCCGCCCGCAGCATCTCCTGCAAATACTGGAACGGCACCGTGCTTAAATCCACCCGCCCCCCTTGATACCGGCTCAACCCCTGCAAAACCCGGATCCGGTCCACCAAATCCCCCATCGTAAAGCGCACATCCCGGATTTGCCCCGCCAAAGTGCGCGGCGGCTGATAAAACTCCCGATACCACCCCACCGCGACAATGGCAAAAACCGCGGCGATTAGAACCGCCCCGATGATGATGGCAATCCGCTGCCGGCGGCGTTCCTGCTCCCGGCGCGCCGCCGGGTTCGGGCCGCTGCCGCCACCACCGCCGCTTTCCGCCGCGGCGTCAGCCCGTTCCCGCCGCCGGCGTCGCCGCCGCCTCGGCTCAGCAGCAGCCGGCGAGGGCGGTACCGGTGCCTCCGGGGGACGGGGAAAGACCATACTTTTGCTTTACCTCTAGGGGATTAGGAGATGGGGGGACAAGTAAATTAACCGCAACTCCGGCCCAATCCCAAGCTCCGGGCAATTCCGCCCTTCCCGGCTTGACCGGAATGACCGCGTAAAGTTGCCGGAAATGACCGCCGGGAATGCCGGCGTAAAGTTGCCGGAAATGACCGCCGGGAATGCCGGCGTAAAGTTGCCGGGGCTGACCGCCGCGACTACCGGCGAATGTTGCTCCGCACCGGCGTCATCGGCACATACGGCAGCAACGCCAAATGCCGCGCCCGCTTAATCGCATTGCTCAGCGCCCGCTGATGCTTGGCGCAGACCCCGCTCTTGCGCCGCGGCTCAATCTTGCCCCGGTCCGAAACAAAACGCCGCAGCTTCTCAAAATCCTTGTAGTCGATCTCCTTAATCCGCTCCACGCAGAACATACACACCCGCCGCCGCGGCGCGTAACGACCCCGCGGCCGCCCGCCCGGCCGCGGCCCACCCCCCGGCCGCGGCCCGCCGCCGGGACGAAAAGGCCGCGGCCCGCCCGGCCCACCGCCCGGCCGCGGCCCACCAGGTCCGCCCGGCCGAAAACCCGGCCCGCCCGGCCGCGGCCAACTAGGCCCGCCCGGCCGAAAACCCGGCCCCCCCGGAGTAGCCGGCCCGCCCGGCCCCCCCGGAGTAGCCGGTGCCGCCGGCGCTTGCGTCGTTCCTTCCGCCGGCGCGGCCGGAGTAGCCGGAGCCGCCGGCACGGGCGGAGCCGCCGTAGTCGCCGCCGGAGCCGCCGCCGGAGTTTCAAGTGTCGTCATTCCGCTTCCTTCCTCCACTGCTGGTTGAGGTCGATTATTCAGGCCAAATCCGACCGCCGCCTAAAAGGGCAGGTCGTCAATATCATCGTTAGGGGTATCATAGCCACCGCGGCCGCCATAACCACCACCACCGCTACCGCCACCATAACCGCCGCCGCCACTGCTGCGACCGCCGCCAAAGTTGCCGCCCCCACCGCCATACTCGTCCATTTCATCCCCGCCGCCACTGCCGCCGCCATAAGCCGGACGCTCCGATTCCATACCGGCGCCGGCTTGGCTGAGAAACTGAACCTCGCTTGCCCGGACATCGTTGGCAATGCGCGCCTGACCGTCATTCCCCTGGAAAATCCGGGTGGTCAGAATCCCCTCGACATAGACCTGGCGGCCCTTGGTCAGATACTGATTGCAGGCTTCACCGATGCGGCCCCAAGCGTTGATATTGAACCACATGGTTTCCTCCCGCTGCTCCCCGGCGCTGGTGCGGTAACGCCGGCTGGAGGCCACGCTGAACGAAGTAACGCTGTCCCCGCTGGGGGTGTAGCGCATTTCCGGGTCGCGGCCCAGATGTCCGATAATGGTGATTTTGTGCATATCCCCCTACCCTTGCGCTTGGGGCTGTTCCGTTTCCCGGTCCGCCGGGGTATCCGTACCAGTACCGGTATCCGTTTCCCCCGCCGCCGGTTCCTCAGCCGCAACTTCCGCCGCCGCTTCCGTCTCCCCAACCGCCGCCGCCGGCGATTCCTCAGCCGGGGCTTCCTCAACCGCAACTTCCCCCGCCGCCGCTTCCATCTCCCCAACGGCCGCCGCCGGCTCCTCAGCCACAACTTCCCCCGCCGGTTCCGGCTCTACAACGGCCGCCGGCTCCTCAGCCACAACTTCCGCAACAGCTTCCACTACCGGAGCCGCCGGTTCCGCTTCAGCAGCCGGGGTTTCCTCAGTCGGCGTTTCCGCAACGGCTTCCTCGACCGCAACAGCCGCCGGCTCCAATTCAGCCGCAACCGGGACAACTTCCCCTTCCACCGCCGGACTTTCCGCGCTTTCCCCCGTAGCCGCCTCAGCCGCCGCCGATTCCGTTTCCGCAACCGGAGTTTCCGCCGCCGCTTCCGGAGCAACAACCGCCGCCGGCCCAGCCGGCCGCGCCGCCGGCGCCGGTTCCGGAATCGGCACCCCCTCCGGAATGGAAACAATCAAATACCGCAACACCCGCTCATCCTGACGCAGGCTCGTCTCCAACGCCTGGTTGAACGGCCGTTCCGTCGAGAACCGGGTCAGCCGGTAGTTCCCCTCCAGGAAATGGTGCGGCCCCTTATGGATCGGATACGCCAGGCGGCGCGTCCCCCACGGCAGCTCCTGGATGATTTCACCCTCGCGGTTGGTGATGAAATTGCTAATCTGCCCCCAGGCTTCGTTCGCTTGCTCCTGGCTGAGCATCGGGCTAAGGATAGTTACCAGTTCGTAATGACGCAAAAGGCGCTCCTGTCAAGATTTTCGGCAATTATAACACTGCCGGGCCGTATCCTCAACTACCTTTCCCGAATCGGAATCCGGGAAATTGAAATCCGGGAATTGTCAACCCTCTCCCGCCCCTTTCCCTAGCCATCCAAACCCGGAACCGGGAATTGCGCCGTCAATTCCTTAACTTCCCGGCGCACCTGCTCCAGTTCGGCGGCCTCCTCCCTATCGTTCAGCGTCCGGGCAATCAGCCGGGAAACCTGCTTAACCTCTTTCTCCCCAAACCCCCGGCTGGTAATCGCCGGCGTCCCCAACCGCAGCCCGCTCGCCACCCGCGGCGGCTGCGGGTCAAAGGGAATGGCATTCTTATTGGCGATAATGCCCACCCCTTCCAGCGCCCTCTCCGCCGCCTGCCCGCTAATCCCCAGCGGCGTCAAATCCACCAAAATCAAATGATTTTCCGTGCCGCCGGACACCAGCCGCAACCCGGCTTCCGACACTTCCCGGCCCATAACCCGGGCATTATCCACCACCTGCCGGGCGTAGCCGGCAAACTCCGGACGCAGCGCTTCCCCAAAACACACCGCTTTAGCCGCGATAGCGTGCATCAGCGGCCCTCCCTGCATAAAAGGAAACACCGCAAAGTCAATTTTGCGCGCCAAGTCGGCGTTGCACAGTATAAACCCGCCGCGCGGCCCCCGCAGGCTTTTCTGCGTCGTGGAAGTTACCACCTGCGCGTGGGGAAACGGCGAAGGATGCGCCCCGCCCGCCACCAGCCCGGCAATGTGCGCCATATCCACCATCAAAGTAGCGCCAACGCTATCCGCAATCGCCCGGAACCGGGGAAAGTCCAGCCTTTTAGCATAGGCGCTGCACCCCGCCACCATCAGCCGCGGCCGCTGTTCCCGCGCCAACCGTTCCACTTCGTCATAGTCAATCTCCTCCGTCTCCCGGTTGACGCCATAAGGAACGAAATTATAAAGCTTCCCGGAAAAGTTGACGCCGGCCCCATGCGTCAGATGGCCGCCATGCGCCAACTCCATCCCCATCACCGTATCCCCCGGCTCCAGCAAGGCAAAATAGACCGCCATATTCGCCTGCGCCCCGCTGTGCGGCTGCACATTAGCGTGTTCCGCCCCGAACAGCTCCTTGGCCCGGTCGATTGCCAAAGTTTCCACCACATCGACATACTCACAGCCGCCGTAATAGCGGCGGCCGGGATAGCCCTCGGCGTACTTGTTGTTCATCAAGCCCTTCTGCGCTTCCAGAACGGCTTTGCTGGCGTAATTCTCCGACGCGATGAGAACGATACAGTTGCGCTGCCGCTCATCCTCCTGCTGAATGGCTTGAGCCACTGCCGGGTCTTGCTCGGCTAACCGGGACATAAGCGTAACTTGCCTGCCTTTCCTACGAACTAACTGCTGGATTTGCTTAACCGACTGCGGGTTTATTGGACTCACTGCGGAATTAGCCGCCCGCCCGCCAAGTTTAACCCCAGCGGCCATCAATGCCGGCAACTAGTATAACCCGATTTTGGGATAGTGTCAAAGGATCGTCATTCCCGATAGCGTTCCGATTTAGGTGGTTTAGTTGTAGAATGGGGAAAAGGCCGGCCTTGCTGGTTGACGGGAGGTGCGCTGTCATGGGATTGCTGGACGATTTGGAGACCCAACTGGAGCAGGAAATTCCGCTCCAGTTGCAGGCGAAGCTGCAACAAGCCCTGGATCATTATCAGCCCCGATGTGCTCAGTGCGCTCTGGCGATGCACCGCCACCATCGCTATGACCGCACCATTGTCACGTCCTATGGGCCCATCCGGATAGCGGTTCCGGTGTTTCGTTGTGGGCAATGTCGCCAACTGGCGGGCGGCGCGGCGCTGCTGGGGCCGGAGGTTCGTTACCAACGGTTCTCAAAAAAACTCGGGACCGGGCTTTGAGCCTGGCGGCCCAGGGTTTGAGTTACGCCCAAGCGGGGCAGTGGGTGGGTTGTGTCAAAAGCACCTTGTGTCGCTGGCTGCGGCGGTTGGCCTTGACCCGGCCCCGGTTGCCGGGGGCAGTGTGGGAACTGGATGGTTTATGGACGCGCACCCGGCAGGGCCCTCAGGAATTGAAGGTAATCCGGGACGAAACCGGGGCGGTCTTGGCGACTTTCGGGCCTTGGGCGGCGGCCCTGGAGTTGGCCGAGCAGTCCGGAGCCGCGCCACCCCGACATCTGGTCAGCGACGGCGACCGGGCCATTGCGGCCGGCATCCAGTGGGTGTATGGACGGGCGGCGCCGCATCAGCTGTGTATCTTTCACCTGCTGCGGGAATATGGACGGAATATCGGGAAGGCCGGCTTGGCCGCCGCCCGGCAACTGCTGTTGACTGACAGCGCGGCGGCGGCCCAGAGCTACGCCGGTCAAATAATGGAGTTGACCGAGGGCGCCGCCGCTTACTGGCTGGACAAGGCATTGACCGCCGGCCGGCAGTATTGGACTACGGGAGAGGTTGCCTACCGGACTACTTCCCGCCTGGAACGCTACAATCGGGAGTTGCGCCGGCGGGAGCGATTGGGGACGGTCTGGTCAGAGCATAACCTGCTGGCTTTGCTGCAAACCCGGGGCTTGCTCAACCAAACCACCTAAAATGCAACGCTATCTCATTCCCACGAAAGTGGGAATCCAGCCCCCTAGTCCCCCCTCACCCCCCCTTATTGCTAAACCGCCCCCCATTCCGGTATATTAGGCGCAGTTTATTCTATTCCCCGCCGAGGTGCGCCGTGTTTTTTGTGCCGAAAGTAATGAGTACCCAGCATCCCGACAACGCCACGCCCGCCCCCTACGCCGACCCCGCCGGCGTCCTGAAAAGCGAAGGCGAAGTCCACGAGGCCGCCGACGTCTTCGCCCTCGGCTGCGACGAGCAAATGTGGGACTCCGAAGGCAAGGACGCCGACAACCAGGTCGTCCGCAAACTGCTGACCGGCTACCCGGATTTCTTTCAGCAGGAACAGCGCCTCGGCCGCGATGTAGTCCTGACCCTCCGGGTGCCCAATCCCGGCATCGAGCGGGATATGCGAAAGTCCATGGTCGAAGCCCTCCAAAGCATCCCGGCCGCCTGGGATATGGCCCACAGCTTCTACGGCGGCGGCGCACCGGACACCGCCCCCATCCAGGAAGTCATCCTCCCCTTCACCACCTCAGCCCGCGAATTGGCATTAGTCGAAGCCTACTACCGGCGCATGATTGTCGGCCAGGAAACCCAGCCGCTCCTGGAGGGACAACTGGTCAAGGATTGGGTCGGCGAATTCTTTCCCAAAACCCTCCGGGTCATTCCCCTCATCGAAGATATGGAGCATCTCTTTTACTGCGACCGTATCGTCGACGAATACCTCCACGACCGGGATTTGCCGGCCCAGCGCGTCTTTCTCGCCCGCAGCGACCCGGCCTTGAACTACGGCATCATCGGCGCCGAATTGACCCTCAAAGCCGGCCTCTCCCGCCTCTACCAACTCGAACAGCGGCTCGGCATCCCCCTCTACCCCATCATCGGCGCCGGCTCCGTCCCCTTCCGCGGCCACCTGACCCCGGTCAACATCGACCGCGCAATACGGGAATACCCCAGCGCGCAAACCTTCACCGTGCAATCCGCCTTCAAATACGATTACGACAAAGCCACCGTCCGCCAGGCAATCGGCGAAATTATGGCACATCAGCGGCAGGAACCCCCGCCTATCGACCAAGAACGGGCCCGGACCGTCATCGACAAAGCCACCGCCGAATACCAAACCCAAGTGCGCCGCCACATCAACCTGATTAGCGCCGCCGCCGCCAATGTCCCGCGCCGCCGCGACCGCAAACTCCATGTCGGCTTATTCGGCTACGGCCGCACCCTCGACAGCGTCGGCGACGAAGTAGCCCTGCCCCGCGCCATCGGCTTTGCCGCCGCCCTCTATTCCATCGGCGCCCCCCCGGAACTCCTCGGCTTGACCGCCCTGGATGATGCGGATTGGGCTTTCGTCCGCGAAGTCTATCCCAGCGTCGATGCCGACCTGCGGGCCGCCCTCCGCTACGCCAACGAGCGGCAAGTCAAGGAAATGCTTGGCGACGACTACCTCCGCCTCGTCGGCCGCTTCACCGACGAAATCGACCGGGTGCATGAGGGCCTGACCAGCGCCATCCGGGCCGGTATCGACCACGGCAGCCGGGTCAGCCTGTCCCACTATGTAACCGAGGCGGCCCAGCTCCGCCAGTTTTTGGGGTAAAGGGGTAAAAATGACCCAGCAAGACATCGCAGTCAACATCCAGACGGCGCAAAACCTGTGGCCCCACCAGCCCCGGGAAGCCATTAGCGTCCTGTTCCAAACCTTGCAGGTTCACCTGCGCGACCGGGTGCCGGAAACCGACCCGGCCGACCCCTGGACCACCGTCCGGAAAATCGCCAAAGACCGCAACGACATCGAGTTTGAGGCCGCCTATTCCTATGTGAAGTGGTTTGACTACGACCTGGAGCGGGACATCGAACGGGACGACGAGGACTGGGAGCGGTGCGTGCTGATTGCCGAAACCTTCCTCCGGAAGTTGGAGCAGCCCTGTGGCCATCAGTCCTGACACCTACCGGCAGTGCGCTCTGGCTCAACTGCGGGCTGCCGGCGAAGGCTTTGCCGGCTTGGCCGCGGCGAATTGGGGCGACCATCCCTGCGCCGCCGCCGCCATCGCCGGGCAGCTTTGGAAAGCCGTCCTTTACGGCACGGCGATTAGCTACCAGCTGGAAACGGGACGGCAGCCCAGCGGCAAATCCACCCAGTTGGGCGGATACATTGAGCGGAAGTACGGCAAAGGCGATGTTATTTGGAGTCAGGTCAACCGGCTGCATAACTTTGAGCTGCGGCCGGAACAACCCCGGTTGGCCTTTGTCGAAAGCTGCCACTATGTGGCGGCCTTCCTGGCCCGGCTTAACGCTGACTGGCCGGCCCGCCTGCAAATCCCCCCGGGAACTTTAGACTGGCTGCTCAACGCCTGAAGCCGACCCGGCCGGCTTTGCGGAAAAGTCGCCGGGCGGTGGTAGTGTAGTGGGCCACAACATAAAACCGGGGCGGCCGCAAGGGCCGCCCCGGTAAAACTTTCCCGCACTGCGCCGCCGCCCGGAACGCGGCGGGTGGCATCCCTACAACCCCTACAACTTCCAGAAATTCCCCACCTGGCAGACCATGTCGACCCGGTGGATGGACTCCGCCGGCCAGCCCACCAGGTTAATCCAATCCTCGAAGTGGGACTGTTCCACCGCCTCGCACTCGGACACCAGACGGCCGCTGGACAGGTCGCCGTACACCTTTAAGATGGTGGTACGGCGGTCGGGACGCCACTTCCGCACCCCGTCCAGCTTTTCCCGGAAATCGGCTTCGGTAATTCCGGGTACATTATGAATGGCGATAAATCGTGCCATTGTTTCTTTACCTCGCGCTAGTTTCGGCAGCCGGCGGTTGTGGCTGCTTATCGGGTGATTCGCCCTTACCTTCATTCCCGTGAAAACGGGAATCCAGATAGTACCCGATAAGCAAAGGCAACGGAAGGAGCGGTCGGGCTTTCCCCGCTAATCGGCCGGCGGCACAAAGGGATAGGGGATGGGCGGCCCGTCCCGCAGCGGCAGTACCACCGTGGCCGTCCCCGGCATACTTTCAATGCCGTCCTGGGTTTTCATCCCGATTTCCAGTTCGATGAACCCCATCTGCCCCTTTTCGTACTTGCCGGTGACCTGCCCCCACATAATCAGGATGTCGCCCGGCACCAGCATCGCCCGATGCTCGAACTGGGCTTTCCAGGGCCAGCCGCCGGGCAGCGTCCAGTCTTTCAGGTACTGGGGGACGACACTCTGTTTCCAGGAGCCATGCACCAGGATGCTGGGGTTTTTGTCGTGGTTCAGCCCAAAGTCCAAATCGTAGTGGATGCGGTGGAAGTTCTCAATGGCCGCGCTCCAGCGGAACAGATGGGTCGGCGTGGGATGGTAAATATACTTGGGCAGTTCCATCCCCTCAGCCACATCCTCGTAGTAGAGCTGTTCCTTATGGCGCAGGGCGTCGGCTTTGGGCCGCTCGTTGTGCGCCAGAATCGCCTCCGGCGCCATTTTCAGCAGGTCTTCCAAGGGAGTGGTCATAGTTCCGTTACCTCTTTCCTGGGGATGCCGGCGAATCCCTGCCGGGCTGCCAACCGCCGGGCTGGTAAATCAGCGGCGGATGGTCGAGGCCCGGGTGATGCACAGCAAGGCCCCGTCCTGGTTCTTGTAGGTAGTTTCCCGGGTGATAATCAGAAAAGGGCGGCCGTCCCGGCCCACCCGCTCCCGAATGTCCGAATAGCGGTTCTGGAAAAACACCCGGTCGCCGATGCTGGGATACTGGTAGATTTCCAGCTCGTTGCCGGCATTCAGCACCCGCACCAAATCCGTCGGCACCGGCGGCAGTTCCCCCGGCCGTTCTACCGAACCGATGCCGTCGGATTCCGGGTTTTCCTCAAAGGCCCGGGTTACCGGGTCATCCTGGTCGGGGCGGATGCGCGATGCCAGGTAGCTGACCATAATGGGCGGGGTGATGATTTCCCCATAGGGCGTAGTGGCGGCAAAGTCGGCGTCCCAATAGCGGGGGTCGGGATCCATCACCGCTTGGGTAAAGCGGCGCAGATATTCGGCGTCCACCACGCCCCACGCCGTTACCACATCCCCGGACACCCCAATCATCGCGCGCACTTCCGGGGTCAGAGCCGATTGGGTTTCCTGTGTCATAACAAAATCCTCGTCCACACCCGCCGCCGGCCGTCATTTTGGCGGCCGCTTTTATGCGGGCGGAATTAACGGGTATTAGACTAACCGATGATGGGCGGTAAGTCAATGGCGAGGGGAAAGGGGAAATGGAGATAGGAGTTACGCAGTTGAGGGTATAGCAAATTTCGCCCGGGTATAATGGCCTGAAATAAAGAGGTTGCGGCAAGGGAGGACCGGAAATGAACCCGGCTAAATGCGCTGCTCTGGATTACGTCCCCTTTCTGGTGGCGGCCCAACAGAGTTTTACTTGCCAGGATGCCGCCCGTTGCCAACCGGAGGGCGCGGCGGCCCCGGCCCACGACGCCTTTACCCGCTTGCTACAGCGGGAGCCGCCCGACACGGCGGCCTTGTGGCCGGAAACCCGGGATTTGGTGCGGTTGGAAGCCAGCGTTCTGGTTCTGGATGACACCACTCTGGACAAGCCCTATGCCAGGAAAATGGATTTGGTGACCCGCCATTGGAGTGGCAAACATGGTCAAGGGGTGTGGGGCATCAACCTGCTGACCCTGCTCTGGAGCGACGGGACAGCGTTGATCCCCTGCGACTTTCGGCTTTACGACAAGCCTTGGAGCGGGTTGACCAAGAACGACTACTTTCGGCAGTTGTTGGCCGTGGCCCAAGAACGGGGCTTTGCGCCGCGCCATGCGCTCTTTGACCGCTGGTATTCCAGTCTGAAGAACCGGAAAGGGGTGCGGGTGGGACAGTCGCTACAGACGGGGGACGGGGAACACTGGGCGACTAATGACCTGGAGTTGCCCCCGGAGCAGCGGGCCGAGCTGGCCCGGCAAGCCTGGGGGATTGAGAATTAGCACCGGGGCATCAAGCAACACTGTGGGGTGGAAAAGTAGCTGGCCCGCAGCGACAGGGCCCCAATGGAACCACATTCGTATGGCATTGCAAGCCTTTCTGCGGCTGGAAGTCCACCGGCTGCGCACCGGGATTAGTTGGCATCAAGCCAAGAGCGACATCATCCGCGCGGCGCGGCGGCGGTGCCTGGCTAACCCGGCTTATCTCCTTTAACCAACTGTGTAACTCCTAGGGTGTGCGGACAATACTTTCCTTTGGACTATGGACTATACTATGACATAGGAAAGGAGGTGTTCTATGGAGCCTCGCACCAAGCTTACTGATGCCCAATGGCAACGGTTGGAGCCTCTGCTGCCGGGCAAGCCTACCGACCCCGGCCGCACCGGCTTTGATAATCGCAAAACGGTGGAAGGCATCCTCTGGATTGCCCGCACCGGCGCGCCGTGGTGGGACCGGCCGCCCTACTTCGGCAAAGGGAATGCCGGGCGCCGGCGTTTCCGCCGTTGGGTGCAAAGCAGGGTCTTGGCCCGGCTGCTTGACGCCCTGCCGGAGGATCTGGAACGGCAAATCGTAATGGTGGACGGGACTTTCGTCAAAGTCCAGCAGCACGGGGCCGGCCCGGAAAGGGGGGCGTTCCCCGGCGGAGAGCCGGCAAGGCCAAGCCGTCGGTCGCAGCCGGGGCGGACTGACCACCAAACTGCTGGTGTTGACCGATGGCCGGGGACAACTGGTTCAGTTCCGATTAAGGCCGGGGAACGCCGCCGCAGGGAAAGAACTACCTGCGCTATTGGCGGGTGTATCCTTGACGGCGACCCGGGATCTCTTGGAGGATAAGGCGTATGATAGTGATGCCCTCCGGCGTTGGCTGGCTGCTTGGGACATAACGGCGACCTTTCCCGGTCGTTCCCATCGGAAAGAGCCGGGGGGTTTTGACGCCGGGAGTTACCAGCGGCGGCACTTGGAGGAAAACGCGTTCAGCGACTTGAAACAGTTCCGGGGCATTGCTTGCCACTAGGCTGAACTGGCGGCCAATTATGCCGGAATGGTCAGCCTGGTCGCTTGGTTCCTCAGAACGAAGCCGAACCAGCGGCGGGCAGCGGAGTATCCAAAGGCCACGACGGTTGCCTGATCCGATTGTCCACGCGCTCTAGTACATACCAATGGGTAGCGGCCGGTATCAATCCATCAGAAGTCACGTCGGCGGTGATGGTAGCGGGCAATATCCTCCCCCGGCCGCCGCCGGCGCCAAGCTGTTCACTTCCGGCTCCGGGTTATAGTCATCCTGGTTAGCGCCGCCGCCATTAGTCATCCCAGAAACTCCCGGCCGGTAATGAATTAGCAGTTTTTTAAGTGTCCGCTAATAGCTCACAGTTGACCAACTGCTAAAACCGAACGAAACCATACGCCCCCACACCCTCCCCAAAAAAACCGTGTTACACTACTCCTCAAACTCAAATCGGGTTAAGGAGGGAATGGAAATGGCGCAGGTTAGCCTGGAACGGAATGTAGTGGTCGGCAACTTTGGCGGGATTGACTTGACGGTGGATGTGGCCCGGCCGGCCAATATGGACGGGCCGGCCCCGGCTTTGCTGTTTCTGCCCGGCGGCGGGTGGCTGACCGCTGACCGGTCGCCGCTGCCGGAACGCTACGGCATCCCCATGGCCGAGCGCGGCTTGGTCTGCGTTACCGGGGAGTATCGGGTGCTGGAGCAAGCCCTCTGGCCGGCGGCGATTCAGGATGTGAAGGCGATTATCCGCTGGATGCGGGCCAACGCCGCCGGGCTGGGCATTGACCCGGAGCGCATTGCTTTGGGCGGCAAGTCGGCCGGCGGGCATTTGACTTTGCTGGCCGGGGCAACCAACGGCAGCGGGGAGTTTGAGGAATCCCATAACGGCAGCAGTTTTCTGCCGGACTACAGCAGCCGGGTGTCCGCCGTTATCGGGGTGGCGCCGGTGTCGGACATCAGCGAATACTGGCGGCGGCCGCATCTGGAACCCTACACCGCCGCCGACCGGTCGGCGGCAGCCCTGCGCGCTGCCAATCCCATCGAACGGGTGGATCGCAGCTACCCGCCGACCCTGCTACTGCACGGCACCAATGACGACCGGGTGCCGCACGAGATGACGCTGCGGATGTTCCATACTCTGGAGCGGCAGGGCGTACCGGCGGATTTGTGCCTGTTTGCCGAGCAGGATCATATGTTTGACCGGATACCGACGTTCAGCCAAGCCATAGTGGAGAATATGGCCCGGTTCCTGGGACGCTATGTGGGGGCGTTGGCGGCCGACCGGGAATTGGCGGTTACGGCGGATTAGGGACGAAAGCCGGTCAACGGACGCCAATGGCAATCGGGAACCGTAAATTCCCGGTTATCCCATTGATTTACGCTTTTAAGCAGCTGCCGGCAACGGTATAAAAGCCGGCAGCGGGATGCTTAACCGCCGGTTTTAGAGTATTATTGTCCCCGGAACTTTAGCCCAATTCCCATTTTGCTCCCAATGGAGGCGCCGGAATGAAAAGGTTTGGCGGTCTTAACCGGTTGTTTTTCTACCTTGCCATGGCGATTGTCCCCTTGCTGGCGGTGAGCTGCGGCAGCGCGGCTAACCCGACAGCGGCGCCGGCTGCCCCGGCCGCGCCGGCGGCCGCCGCCCAACCGGCTCCGGCCCAGCGGGATACGGCTCCGGTGCAAGCCCCGGCCGCGGCGGCATCCCCGGCTCAAGAAGCGGCCGCGCCGCCGTCCAGCGCGTCGGCCGAACCCGCCGTCGACCAATCGCAAGCCCCGGTGCCGGCGGCGGCCGCCCAGCAGCAGCAATCGGCGTCGGCGCCGCAGCCCACCGCCGTTCCCGAACCGGCTGATGCAATGCGGATGCCGGAAGGGACTTTGACCGTTTCCGAGTTTGACTACGATACCGAGTCCTGGCTGCCTTGGGAGGGCGTTACCCAGCGTTTCTACTGGGAGCGGGTGATGGAAACCCTGCTGCTCCTCGACCCGGTTACTTGGGAGTTCAAGCCCGGTCTGGCTAAAGAGTGGTCGCTGTCCGCCGACGGCCGCACCGTTACCTATCAGTTGGAGCAGGGCGTTCCG
This sequence comes from Dehalococcoidia bacterium, assembly GCA_965243185.1. Lineage (GTDB taxonomy): Bacteria > Chloroflexota > Dehalococcoidia > Lucifugimonadales > UBA3495 > CBDBCU01. The sequence goes on from OZ251531.1 coordinate 992,504, forward strand.
TTCCACGACGGCTGGGGCGAGTTCACCGCCGCCGATGCCGCTTATAGCCTGGACCAGTGGCTGTTTAATGAGGAATCCACCCACCCGTCAGTGGCGGCTCAGTTGCAGTCCGCGCCGGAAGTGCAGGCGGTGGATACCTACACCGTGGAAGTGCAATATACCGGCGCGCCCTATCTGACCGCCTTTATGGACTTGTCCTCGGGCAACAACGGCACCGGTATGCTGTCCCGGGCCTATGTGGAAAAGGTGGGGTTGGATGAAGCCCGCCGTAATGCCATCGGCACCGGCCCCTATCGGTTCGTTGACCACAAATTGGGCGAATCCATCTCTCTCGAAGCCGCCGAAGGCCGGCACTGGCGCATCGTTCCCCAATGGCAGAACCTGGAGTTTCGCATTACTCCGGAAGCCTCGACCCGTTTGGCGCAGGTGCTGAGTCAGGAAGTGGATATTGCCCTGCTGCCCGGTTCTTTCAAGCGGCAGGCAGAAGCGGCTCAGGTTCGCACCCTGCTGAACCCGGGCGTGGCCGGCGTCTTTATCGTCCCGGTGGTCTATATCCCCGGCACTACCGGCATTGACGCTCCCGACCCCAACAACCCGATGGCTGACCCGCAGTTTCGGGAAGCTTTGAGCCTGGCCATTAACCGGCAGGAACTGGCGGATGTGGTCTTTTTCGGCGGCGCGGTGCCGACCGGCATTACTGACCTGTCACCCATCTCCTTGGGCTATGATGCCCAGTGGGAAAGCCCGGAACCCTATGACCCGGAACGGGCCAAGCGGCTGTTGGACGAATCGGGCAAGGCCGGCATTACTATCGAGTTTCAGCAGCGGCCTTTGGGCGGCATCCCGGAGGGGCCGCAGTTGGCGGAAGCTATCGCCGGGATGTGGGAAGCCGTGGGCTTGAATGTGGACTTGAAGCTGAACATTCAGGGCAGCGCCCACTCGGCCATGCGCCGCGGCCGGGAATTGGAGGGTAAAATCTGGCTGATGCGGCTGGGTCATCTGACCGACACCACCCGCCGGCTGATTTCCCAATACCGCTGCACTCAGGAGCGGACGGCTCTATTTGCCTGCAATCCCGACTTGGAAGCCCTAACTCCGCAGATTCAGGCGTCGACCAACCTGGAGGAAAAAGACCGGCTCATCCGCCGGGCTTACGAGATAATCCTGGGCAATCGGACGGTCATTCCGGTAGTGCAAACGGCAAGTCTCTACGCCATTGGCCCCCGGGTTGGCGACTGGACGCCGCGACTTGGGGAGCGCTTTACCACGGAACTGGAAAGCGTAGGCCACGCGCGGTAGCCGGAACGGGCTGAAAAGCGACGCCGGGGCAGCCAACACTGCGGGAGGAATAGCCGGGTTTCGGTCGCCTCCGGTCCCTGACATTTGCCCGTTGACAACCCTGATCGGTTTAGCCCTAGAATAGACCATCCCCTTTCCCCGCAGTCGCTGGGGGATGGGATAATCGGCGAACCGAAAGGCGGTGTCTATGGAAAACCCGAGATGGTGGGAAATGCGGTGGCCGCGCCGCCACGCTATCGCTACTCCTTTTGGCGTGTTTGCGGTAACGGCGCTGCTGACCTGGTGGATTAGCGGCCAGTGGCTGGGGCCGGACAATGGGAAGTTGGCCGCCGACCTGGTACCCCTGGCCGGGGTAATTTATGGTATGCTGGCCTTAACCGTGGAAGGAGGTGTACGGCTGATGTTTTGGGCTTGGGAAAAGCACCAGATGTGGCGGGAAGCCATGCGCGAGGAAGGGCGGAAGGAGACCGAGAAGCGGTATCTGCCCATCTTGAAACAGATGGCGCAGGAAAAGGGCTTGACCCTGGAGGAACTGCTGGAGCAGGAAGGGGTCAAGTAGCAGAGTTCGGCCGCCTCCGGTCCCTGACATTTGCCCGTTGACAACCCCTATCGGTTCAGCCCTAGAATAAGCCATCCCTTTCCCCGCAGTCACCGGGCATGGGACAATCGGCAAACCGAAAGGCGGTGTCTATGGAAAACCCGAGGTGGTGGGAAATGCGCTGGCCGCGCCGCCACGCTATCGCTACTCCTTTTGGCGTGTTCGTAGTAACGGCGTTGCTGACTTGGTGGATTAGCGGCCAGTGGTTGGGGCCGGACAATGGGAAGTTGGCCGCCGACTTGGTACCCCTGGCCGGGGTAATTTATGGTATGATGGCCCTAACCGTGGAAGGAGGTGTACGGCTTATGTTCTGGGCGTGGGAAAAGCACCAAGCGGTGCGGGAGTCCTTGCGAGAGGAGGGCCGTGAAAAGGGGCGCGAGGAGATGCGGTCGGAACTGACGCCCGCAATAAAACAGCGGGACAAGGTGCTGGCCCGGATGGCGCAGGAAAAGGGCTTGACCCTGGAGGAACTGCTGGAGCAGGAAGGGGTCAAGTAGCGGCGTTCCGGGCCGGCGGCAGCAACAACCACATACCCCCCCTTGACACCCACCCCCTCCCCCTGCCATAATCCCCCCGGCGGCGGTTGCTGCCGCCGACTTTGACCCTTGAACTTTGCGAGGTGACCCGTGCCGGAACTCCTTTGGAATGGCAAGTACGACGAACACGGCCAAATCATCGGCCCGCCCCGCGTCTCCTTGCCCTTTCAGACCATCGAAACCGTCAACCAGTCCGCCCAGGAACGCCAAACCGCCCTCGCCGCCCTCCACGCCGGCCACGCCCCCCAGTGGCGCAACCGCCTCATCTGGGGCGACAAAAAATACGTCCTCCCCTCCCTCCTCGCCGAGTTCGCCGGTAAAGTCGATTTGATTTACATCGACCCGCCCTTTGCCACCGGCGCCAACTTCAGCTACCAAACCCAAATCCATCCGGATGACGACGAAATTCGTAACGGGGGGGGGTAAATAGGCGTTATTCGTCTTTGTCTCTGGAATACCAGCCCAACTTGATTGAGCAACTGGCCTACCGCGATACTTGGGGCGGCGGCCTCGACACCTATCTTAAATGGATGTTTGAGACCCTGACTTTCTTGCGGGAACTCTCCGCGGAGTCGGGGTCTATTTACGTCCACTGCGATGACACCGCTAGTCATTACATTAAAACCGTAATGGATGAGGTTTTGGGGGGCAATAATTTTGTCAACGAAATAGCTTGGCATCGCAGTCAAACGCGCTCGTCCATCAGCAAGAGGTACCGCAGGGCTCACGATGTAGTCCTATTTTACGGTAAGAGTTCCTCGTATCAATTCGAGATGCAGTACCGAGAACTTTCGGAAACGTCTAAAGACCTTTACAGCAGGGTTGACGAACGAGGGCATTACCGATTAGTTCCTCTGCTGGTAAGTGGTCGAAGTGGCGGCGTGACCGGCCAACCGTGGCGGGGCATTGACCCGAATGAACGGGGCAGAGACGGGATGCATTGGGTGACCACCCACAGCAATCTGGAGCAGTACGATAAAGAAAATCGTATCCATTGGCCTAATCGGGCCGGTGCCGCTCCTACGCTAAAGTATTACTTGGATGAAAACCAAGGTGTGCCGTTAAACGATTTCTGGGACGACATCACTATCATACACTCGCAATCTACAGAAGCGCTTAACTACCCCACCCAAAAGCCGGAGTCTCTGCTGGAGCGCATCATCGAGGTGTCATCCAAGCCGGGCGATTTGGTGCTGGACTGCTTTGTCGGCTCCGGCACTACCGCGGCCGTGGCGGAAAAGTTGGGCCGCCGCTGGATTGCCGCCGACTTGGGGCGGTTCGCCATTTCCACCACCCGCAAACGCCTCCTGGCTATCCCCGAAGTCCAGCCCTTTCAAGTGCAGAACCTGGGCCGCTACGAGCGGCAGGCGTGGCAGTCGGCGGAACTGGAACAGGATTACCGCGCCTTTATCCTGCAACTCTACCGGGCGGAGCCGGTCAGCGGCTACCAGTGGCTCCACGGCGCCAAAGCCGGCCGGCTGGTCCATATCGGCGGCGTGGATGCGCCGGTGGCTCTGGATGATGTCGAAAAGGCGGTAGCCGAATTCGGCGCGGCCGCCGGCAGTGCCGCCGCCGGCTTGGATTTGCTGGGTTGGGATTTCGGCTTGGAAGTGGACACCGACGCCCGGGCCTTGGCCCAAACCGCCGGCGTCAACCTGCGTCTGCTGCGGATCCCCCGGGAAGTAATGGATCCTAAAGCCGTGGCCGCCGGGGATATTCAGTTCTTTGAACTGGCCGCCCTCTCCCTGGATAACAGCGTCAACCGGCGGCAGCGCAAAGTAACCCTGACCCTGGCCGACTTTGTAATGCCCCCGGATGGCATCCCCGACGCCGTGCGCCCGGCCGTTACCCACTGGTCCCAGTGGATTGACTATTGGGCCGTGGATTGGGACTACCGGGGCGACGCTTTCAACAATCAGTGGCAAAGCTACCGCACCCGCCAGGAGCCGCAGCTGCGCCGCTCCACCTTTCACACCTATGACCGGCGCGGCGACTACACCATCGTGGTCAAAGTCATCGACCTCTTGGGCAACGACACCACCCGGCGGCTGGAGGTAACGGTATGACCCGGCGCTTACTGGATGATGCCTTGGCTCCCGACCCGCCCCTTGCCACTTGCGCCCCGGCTGTAGCCCGCGCCGTTGACGATTGGCGGAAAAAAGGCTACCCCGGCGCTACCGCCACCACTAAACGCCTGCTGGCGTGGTGGTTTGACACCGACCACGAAGTCGGCGGCCAGCCCTTTGCCTTTTACCCCGCCCAACAGGAAGCCATCGAGTCGCTGATTTATGTCTATGAAGTAATGCAGCGGCGGACCAGCCGGGACCTGCTGCAAGCCTTTGTGTTCACCCAGGGGATCCAGCAGCGGCATTTGCGGGACGAAAAATTTGCCCGCTACGGGGTCAAGATGGCCACCGGCAGCGGCAAAACTATGGTAATGGCTTTGGCCGTAGCCTGGAGTTACCTTAACGCCGTCAACGAACCGGACTGCGCCGGCTACGCCAAAAGTTTCCTCATCCTCGCCCCCAATGTCATCGTCTTTGAGCGATTGCACGGCGATTTTGCCGGCGGCCGCATCTTTCGGGAATATCCGATGATTCCCCCGGAATACGCCGCCCCATGGTCCGACCTGCGCTTTGTTATGCGCGGCGACCGGGCCGAATTGGCCTCCGCCGGAGCCTTGTACCTCACCAACATTCAGCAGTTGCACACTAACGCCGCGCCAACCAAGGGGCGGCCGCAACGCAATCTCCCCGCCCCCATTGCCGCTTTCCTCGGGCCGGCCGCCAGCGACACGGCAGCCCAACGGGATGATTTCGACGCCCGCATCATCCGCCGCCAAGCCCCCCTAATGATTCTTAACGACGAAGCCCACCATACCCACGACGAGGAATCCGATTGGAATAAAACCATCCGCCGCCTCCGGGACGGGGTAGGCAAAGACCGCTTTATGGCCCAGTTGGACTTTTCCGCCACGCCCCGCTTTAACGACGGTACCCTTTTCCCTTGGGTAATTTACGACTACCCCCTGGTCCAAGCCATTCGCGACGGTATCGTCAAGCAGCCCATCCGCGGCGAACTCCGCGACGCCGCGGAAATCGCGGCCGACGACGCTCCCACCCGTTACGCCGCCTATATCACGGCGGCGGTAAAACGCTGGCAGGAATACCGGGAACAGCTGCGGCCCCTGGGCAAAAAGCCGGTGCTGTTCGCAATGCTCGAAACCGCTAAAGACGCCGACGCCGTGGGCAACTACCTGCAAGACACTTACCCGGCTGACTTTAGCGGCGATAAGTTGCAGGTTATCCACATTGACCGGGCTGGGGAAATAACCAACCGGGATGTGGAACGGGCCCGCCGGGTGGTCAAGGATATTGACTCCCCGGACAGCGCGGTCAACGCCGTCATCAGCGTGATGATGCTGCGCGAAGGTTGGGATGTGCGTAATGTCTCCGTAGTGCTGGGCTTGCGCCCCTACACCTCCAAAGCCAACGTCCTCCCGGAGCAAGCCATCGGCCGCGGCCTGCGCCTGATGTTCCCCGGCGACTCCGGCCCGGATAAAGGCTACACCGAACGGGTGGACATTATCGGCACCGACAAGTTCATCGAGTTCGTCGCCGAATTGGAAAATCAGGAGTTCTTAACCGTGCCGGCCGAGGCTCTCGACCAGCCCATCACCATCGTCACCATTCAACCCGACGCCGACAAAGCGGCGATGGACATTGCCATCCCCAGCCTCAGCCCCATTTACGAGCGCAAAACCGACACCCGCGCGGCCATCGCCAACTTGGATATTGACGCTCTGGAAATTGACAATCTGCCTTTCAGCCTGGCCCCCCGGGACGACGAAAGGTTTCGCTACTTGGGACTGGACGCCCTGACCGACGCTACTCTAGTCGAACGCATCTACAATCTGCCCGCGCCCAACACCTGCGGCGAAGTTATCAGCTACTACGCCGGCCGCATCGGCGCCGAAACTAACTTGCCCGGTCACTTCGCCGTCATCGCCGGCAAAGTGCGCGAGTTCTTTGCCCGCCGCGCCTTCAACCAGCCCGTGGACCTGGACAACAACGACTTGGCTCCGATACTGGCCCGGCCGGCCGTGGGCTTTCTGACCGTGCAGGGTTTTGCCCGCGCCATCCGTCCCTTGACCCGCCAGGAAAAGGAGCCGGCTATCACTACCCCGGCCCGCCTCCTTTCCCAAACCGAACCCTTCCCCTGGTCCCGCCCCACCTGCCCCGCCGCCAAGACGATTTTTAACTTGGTCGCCGCCGACAACGACTTTGAGCGGGAGTTTGCCCAATTCCTCGAAGCCGCCCCGGATGTCGCCCGCTTTGCCAAACTGCCGCCGCGTTTCGGGTTCAATATCCAGTATATCGCCAACACCGGCAATATCCGCCATTACCACCCGGACTTCGCCGCCATCAACACCGCCGGCCAGCATTTCCTCCTCGAAACCAAGGGGCAAGAGGATACCAATGTCGCCAACAAAGACCGGGCCGCCCGCCTCTGGTGCGCCAACGCCACCCGCCTCACCGGCGCGGAATGGCAATTCGTCAAAGTAGCCCAAATCGACTTCAACAAACTATCCGGCCGCACCCTGGCCGACCTAATTCAAGCCTTTGCCGTAACCTAGCCCCCCACGCTAGTCCAAAATGTGCTATCATTCCCCCCGGCAGCACCCAACAACACCAACACCTGAAGGGGGCAACTTAACTATGGCGCGGCTTTTACGGCGGCGGGGTTCCGGAGTAGCGGTAGTCGAACTGCACGGCGTTATCGGCACCCGCCTGCGCGAGTCGGTCTATGCCCGGCTCTTTTCCGACCTGGCGGCCAACCAACGCTACAAAGCCGTCCTCCTCGACATCGAATCCCCCGGCGGTGGCGCCGCCGGCTCCGAACTCCTCTACTTCAGCCTCTGCCGCGTCGCCGCCCGCAAACCGGTCGTCGCCTACATCCGCAACTTGGGCGCCTCCGGCGGCTACTACCTGGCTTGCGCCGCCCACCAAATCACCGCCCTGCCCACCGCCATGGTCGGCTCCATCGGCGTCATCTACCTGCGCCCCATCCTCGAACAGCTCCTCGGCCGCGCCGGCGTCGAGTTCTCCGTGTTCAAGGGCGGCCGCCTCAAGGATATGAGCGGGTTCTGGCGGCATCCCACGGACGAGGAAACCGCCAAACTCGACGGGCTGATTAACGAGATTTACGAGAACTTCGTCGCCGTTGTCGCCCGCGGCCGCAAAATGGAGCCGGCCCAAGCCCTGGAACTGGCGACCGGCGAGCTGTTCACCGCTCAGCAGGGCAAAGATCTGGGACTGGTCGATGAACTCCTCGACTTTGACGCATCCCTGGCCTTGGCCGCCCAACTCGGCGATACCCGGCCGCGCCCCAAATACCTGCGCCCCAAACGCACAATGTCCGAGAAACTGCTGGGCCGACCCGGCAGCCAAGCCGGCCTCGGCTTGAACCTGCTCACCCCGGAAGTGCAACGGCTGCTGGCGGGCGGCCTGTATTACCTGGAACCGTCGGCATTGCTGGGCGGGGCCGCTGACCATTAAACCTTTGGGCGCGCAATAAAAGCCGGCGGCGCCTTGCCAACAAGTCCTGAAAACACCGCCCCTTGCCTACCCCCGCCCGGTAGGGTAGGATAAGGGCAAGCATTCACCATCCAGCCCCGACCGGGAGGAACGCCGCTCTTATGCCCGCCGCTAACCACTACCACACCGCCGACCTGAACCTGCAAGTCAACGGGCAAAGCTGCCCGGTAACGGTGCGCCACCACTGGACGCTGCTTGATGTGCTGCGGGAGCAGTTGGATTTGACCGGCGCCAAGCGCGGCTGCGACCGGGGCGAGTGCGGTTCCTGCACCGTGCTGCTCGCCGGCCAGCCGGTCTATGCCTGCCAACTGCTGGCGGTGCAGGTCGGGAGCCGCCCCATCGTAACTATTGAGGGACTGGCTGGAGACGAAACCCTGGACGCGGTGCAGCAGGCGTTTCTGGATAATGACGGCGGGCAGTGCGGGTTCTGCACGCCCGGCTTTGTAATGTCCACCCGCGCCCTGCTGAACGACAACCCCAATCCCACCGACGCTGAAATCCGGCAAGCCCTCGCTGGCAACCTCTGCCGCTGCAACGCCTACGGCCGCATCATCGCCTCGGTGCAAGCCGCCCGGGCCGGGGCAGGATAGCCCTCATTCCATAAACCGGGTAAATACCTGGTTGGCAATCAGGTAAGCGTCCCCGCTCAGCCGCAGGGTATCGCCTTGCCGCTCCAGCAGTCCCGACTCCAGCAATTCGGCAATGGGCGTCCGATACTTGGCCGCCAGATCGAGGCCCAAGCGCGTCGCGGCGGCGGTCAAATCCAATCCCTCCAGCAGCCGCAAGCCCAGGAACATTGTTTCCGCCGCCGCCAGTTCCGGGCTAATCCATTCCCAACCGCTTACCGGGCCGGCCCCTTCCAGCCATTCGCCAGTCAATTCCATTACCGCCCCGGCCGCCATCAGCGGTACCGGCTCCGTCGCCGCCCATTCCCGCACCGCCGCAATGTAGCCCCGGGGCGAATCCATATTCCAGAACCGCCAACCACCGAGGCAGGAATGCGCGCCCGGCCCGACGCCCAGGTAAGGCAAGTTCCGCCAGTAAGCCAAGTTGTGTTGCGATTCCAGCCCCGGCCGCGCCCAATTGGATATTTCGTAGTGCCGGTAGCCCCGTTCCCCCAGTAGCTGCCGGGCATACTGGTACATATCCGCCGCCAAATCCTCGTCCGGCGGCGGCAGCTTGCCCTGCTCCACCCAACGGCGCAGCGGTGTCCCTTCCTCCAAAGTCAGGCAGTAGAGGGATATATGCGCCGGTTCCAAATCTGCCAGCCGTTGCAGCGTATCCTGCCACTGCGTCATAGTTTGCTGCGGCAGGCCGTACATCAAATCCAGATTGACATTGGAAAATCCGGCCGCCCGAACCGTCTGAAAGGCGGCGATAGCTTCAGCGGCGTTATGACGACGGCCCAGCAGCGACAGCAAGCCGTTATCCAAGCTCTGCACCCCGATGCTCAAGCGGTTGACGCCCTGCTGCAACAGCCGCCTTGCCGCCGCGTCCGTCAAGTCGCCGGGGTTGGCTTCAATAGTAATTTCGGCGTCTTGGGCAATGGAGAAAGCGGCCCCGGCCGCCGCCAGAATATCGCCGATGGCCCCCGGCGGCAGGTAAGAGGGTGTCCCCCCGCCAAAGAATATCGTATTGACCGCCGGCCGCCCCAAAACCTGGCCCCACCGGGCAAGCTCCCCTTGCAAGGCCGCCCCATAGGGCGACATCAGGCTTTCAATGCCCTGGTAAGTGTTGAAATCGCAATAAGGGCATTTGGTCTGGCAAAAGGGAATGTGGATATACAGGGACAGCCCGGCGGCCGCCCCGGCGTCAGCCGCCGCCGGCCCCTTTCCCGGCGTCATCATTCCTGGTCCAGGAAACGGGCCTTGCCGTCCACCACTTTTGAGGGGTCTTTATCCTCCGGTCGTTCCGGCGGCGGGGCGCGGCCCAAGTGTTCATCCACCACCGCCCGGGGCGCCAGCTTCAGCAGCAAGAACAGTGCCAAACCCAGGATTATCAGGTCATCCATCCACCCCAGGATGGGCGTCCGGTCAGGAACTAACCCCCAAGGCAACACCAAATAGACCAACGCCAGCGGTACTAATGCCCGCAGAAAGATGCTGACCCGCCGGTCAAAGGTCAGCCGCCACACCAGCAGTCCGTAGCGGAGCAGCTGCGGCAGAAACCGGGGCAGTAGCAGCATTAAGACATTAACCAGCAAACGGGACATAACCGCCCCCCATCCAAGTATCGGGCATCCGTTGACGCCGCTATAGTATAAACCAAGGTAGGAATACTTGCCGGAATTATACACTATCCGGCCCAACAAACTTGAACCCCGGCGCGGACTTGCCATTCTGTTTGCAGTTACTATCTTTCCGCTCATCTCGAAGTTATTAAAGGATGAAAAACGCTAAAAGCAAACCGAAACGCCGTTCCTTCCAATATGGAATCCACCCCAAACCGACGCCGGCGGCCTGATTGACACCCGGCTTTAGATTATGGTAAGTTGCCCCGGCAATTGGGCGGTAGGGGCGGCCGTTTCCTCTCGGGGCAATTTCCCCCGCACTTCAGCCAACCGCATTAAACACCCGGCGCGCCGGATGGCCGGTGTTCGCGGAATCAACATTGCCGGAGCGAACCTGTTCTATGTCCGTAAAATCGCAAAAGTTTTTGTCCTTGCTTTCCCTGTTGCTGCTGACGGGGCTGGCGGCGGTGATGCTCGCTTGCAGCTCGGAACCGGCCCCTACGCCGGCCGGGTTCGGCGAAGTGATTACGGAGGCCGCCCCGGCGCCAACGGCTACCCCGGCATTGCCGCCGACGGCGACAGCAGCCCCGTCCGCCCCGGCAGACCCTCCCGCGCCGCGGCCTACGGCTACTCCGGAGCCGGTTCCCACAGCAATGCCGACAGCCCAACCGACCCCGGTACCGGAACCCACGGCTACTCCGGCACCCACGGCAACGCCGCAGCCAACTGCTACGCCATTGCCACCCACGCCTACGCCGCAGCCGACGACCCTACTTTCCCCGGCGCCGGCGGAGTTTGACATTGAGGAAAAACAAACCTTCCAGGTGAACACCGACTTGCCGGACGGGGCCAGCGTCTGGGTGGGCTACAACTACGAGGATGATACCGGCACTCTGAGCTTGCGCGGTTGTCCCGCTCAACCCCGCGATGGCGTACCCTTCAACGACGGCGACACCTTTACTATCAAAGCCTGCTTCCCCGGAACGGTTACGATGCGCTTGTACCGGAACGGCACGGACGAACTGCTGGAAAGCTACTCCGTTGTCATCAATCCTTCCGGGGCCACGGCCAGCCTGTCGCCAGTACCTGAGGAGTTCGACATCGAGGGGAAACAAACCTTCCAGGTGAACACCGACTTGCCGGACGGGGCCAGCGTCTGGGTAGGCTACAACTACGAGGATGATACCGGCACTCTGAGCTTGCGCGGTTGTCCCGCTCAACCCCGCGATGGCGTACCCTTCAACGACGGCGACACCTTTACTATCAAAGCCTGCTTCCCCGGAACGGTTACGATGCGCCTGTACCGGAACGGCACGGACGAACTGCTGGAAAGCTACTCCGTTGTCATCAATCCCTCCGGGGCCACCGCCAGCCTGTCGCCAGTACCTGAGGAGTTTGACATCGAGGAAAAACAAACCTTCCAAGTGAACACCGACTTGCCGGACGGGGCCAGCGTCTGGGTAGGCTACAACTACGAGGATGATACCGGCACTCTGAGCTTGCGCGGTTGTCCCGCTCAACCCCGCGATGGCGTACCCTTCAACGACGGCGACACCTTTACTATCAAAGCCTGCTTCCCCGGAACGGTTACGATGCGCCTGTACCGGCATGGCACTGATGAACTGCTGGAAAGCTATACCGTTACCGTCAATCCCTCCGCCGGCACCGCCAGCCTGTCGCCGGCGCCGGCGGAGTTCACGGTCGAGGAGAAACAATCTTTCCAAGTGAACACCGACTTGCCGGATAACGCCGCGGTCTGGGTGGGCGTGAATTACGGGGATTACACCGGCACCTTGGGCTTCGATAGCTGCCCCGGGGAACCCCAGGCGGGAAAGAGGTTCCAGAACGGCGATTCCTTGGTGCTTAAAGCCTGCTCCTCCGGGACGGCTACGGTACACTTGTACCGGCATGGCACCGACGAACTGTTGCAAAGCTACTCCGTTACCGTCAATCCCTCCGGGGCTACCGCCAGTCTGTCGCCGCCACCGCAGGAGTTCGCCATTGAGGAGGAGCAATCTTTCCAGGTAAATGCTGACTTGCCGGAGAATGCCAGCGTCCGGGTGGGGGTGAACTACGGGGAGGATACCGGCGTCTTGGGCTTCGCCGGTTGCCCCGGGGATCCCCTAGCGGATATCAAGTTTGGCAACGGCGATTCCTTGGTACTCAAAGCCTGTTCGCCCGGGACGGCTACGGTGCGTCTGTACCAGTCCGGCACATCCGAACTGCTGGAAAGCTACACCGTTACTATAGAGTAGCTCTTACAATCCGGCGGCCGGCATCCGCAGAACCGATGCCGGCCGCCGCCCCTTTCTTTCATTGCTGCCTGTGTTATACTTGCCGGGCGACTGCGATATGGCGGCCGCACCATTCCTTGACTTTACTATTGAGGGGTTACTATGACCAGCCGGCCCCGAACCCGAACCCGCAAGGCGGCGGCCCGTCCCGAAACGATCGGTCAGCTACGCGCCAGCGGCTATGAAGTTTTGCCGGTGCGGGAGGAACTGCGCCGCAACTTGACCGCTAAACTGCGCGCCGCCGAAACGCCTTTCCCCGGCATCGTCGGCTTTGAGGATACCGTTATTCCCCAACTGGAAAACGCTATTCTGGCCGGGCAGGATGTCATTCTGCTGGGCGAGCGGGGGCAAGCCAAATCCCGCCTGATCCGCAGCCTGGTCAACTTGCTGGACGAAGCCATCCCCAAAATCGCCGGCTCCGAAATCAATGACAACCCCTTTAACCCCATCTCCCTGGCTTGCCGGGAAATGGTGGCCGAGCTGGGGGACAAAACCCCGATCGAGTGGGTGCCGCGGGCGGAACGCTACTCGGAAAAGCTGGCGACCCCGGACATCTCCATTGCCGACCTGATTGGGGAAATCGACCCCATCAAGGTGGCCGAGGGCCGGCATTTGTCCGACGAACTGGCCATCCACTACGGGCTGGTGCCGCGCACTAACCGGGGCATTTTTTCCATCAATGAATTGCCCGACCTGGCGGAACGGATTCAGGTGGGCTTGTTCAACCTGATGGAGGAGCGGGATGTGCAAATCAAGGGCTACCGACTGCGGCTGCCCTTGGATGTGTATGTGGTGGCTACGGCCAACCCGGAGGATTACACCAACCGGGGGCGGATTGTTACGCCGTTGAAGGACCGCTACGGCTCCCAGATTCATACCCATTACCCCCGGCGCATTGCCGAGGAAATTGCCATTATGGAGCAGGAGCGGGCGCGGTTTGCTGATGAGGATGGCTTGGTGATTCCCCAATATATGAAGGAAATCATTGCGGAGATTACCGCCCAAGCTCGTAACAGCAGCGAAATCAACCAGCGTTCCGGGGTCAGCGTCCGGGTGTCTATTGCCAACTACGAAACCCTGTTGAGCAATGCGGTGCGGCGGGCCATTCGGGCCGGGGATGCCATTGCCTGCCCTCGGGTCAGCGATTTGCCCTACATCGCGGCCTCTTTCGGCGGCAAGATTGAGTTGGAGACTTTTGAGGAAGGCCGGGAGGGCCGGGTGATGGAGGATTTGACCCGGCGGGCAACGCTGCGGGTGTTTGGCCGCTACTTTGATGTGGACGCGCTGGAGGATATTGTTACGGCTTTTGACCTAGGGAGCAGCGCGGAGACCGGCAGTGAAAAACCGGCCGCCGACTACCCGGCTCTGGCGGCGGAAGTAGAGGGGCTGGCCGATGCGGCGGCCCGGCTGACCGACGACCCGCGCCCGGCGGTGGCAGCGGCGGCGGTGGAGTTTGTGCTGGAGGGTCTGCATCTGAACCGCCGGCTGAACTGCGAGCGGACGGCGGCCGGGTACCGGTACGGGCGGTAGGGGCGTCCAAGGTAATAGACTAGGAGCGCTTGAGGTAGTGGCGGGCGCGTTCCTCCACCATTGAATAGTCATCTTGGATTCAAGGGGATGGTTAAAAGCCATCCCCTTCATCCATGTATCCTTCCAGCAAGAAAGTTATCAGGACTCTTGTCCATCCCGGCCAACCGCCCCTACTCCCCCCGTTCCTCCTCCAGCGCCCGCCGCAAAACCTCCTCTGCCACCCGCACCTCGACCCCGGCCCGTTCCTCTTGCAGTAGCATCGCCACCCGGGAATCCCGCTGTCCCCAGCCCCGGTTAATCGCCTCGGTCAACTCGGCTAGCGCCAAGTTAGCCAACCGCATCGGCACATTGAACTCCCGGCCTACGCCCACCGCCAAATCCACATCCTTGCGCGCCAGTTGCAGCGCAAAATCCGGCGGGTCAAAGTTGCCCGGCAGCAAATGCTCCGCCAGTCCCTCGAAAGTCCCCCGCCGGCCCTGCGCGCCGCGGCGCACCGCCTGCCACAAGGCCAGCGGCTCCACCCCCGCCTTAACTCCCATCGTAAAGGTTTCCGCCAAAGCGCACTGGATAATGTACCCGGAGCAGTTATGCACCAACTTGGCGACGGCCCCGCAGCCAATCGGCCCCACATAATAGGCTTTGTCGCCGATAGCATCCAGCACCGCCTTGTACCGGTCGAACACTTCCCGGTCGCCGCCGACCCAAATCGCCAGATTGCCGCTGCGCGCTCCCCGCGGCCCGCCGCTGACCGGCGCATCCAGCATCGCGATACCCTGCGCCGCATAGATTTCATAAATGCGGCGGATGACCGTCGGCGAGTTGGTGCTCAGGTCGAAATAGACCTTCCCCGCGCTCAAACCCTCCAGCAGCCCATCATCGCCCAAAGCCACCGCTTCCACTTCCACCGGGCCGGGCAGGGAAGTAAAGACCACTTCGGCCGCCGCCGCCACTTCCCGCGGCGTATCCGCCCAAGTCGCCCCGGCTTCCAGATGCGGCGTCGCCGCCTCCCGCCGCAGGTCGTGGACAATCATCTCGTTGCCGCCCCTCAGGCAGTTGTAAGCCATACTCCCGCCCATCGTCCCCAAACCGATAAATCCCACTTTCATAACGCTCTCCCTTTTCCCGGTTCTATTTTCCAGTTGCTGGCTACTCTGGCCGCAAAGCCATTTCCGCCGGATTACGCCGGAACCCAAAACTTGCCCCCATTATGCGGTTTTGCGCCCGCTCTGGCAATGGAATATACTGAACTATATATCGTTACGCTAACCCCGGGAGTTGCAATTATGACCGCCGACCCCGCCGCCTTGTCCCGCACCGACCGCAATCTCTGGAACGCCATCCTCAGCGAGGCAATGGCTAACCTGAAATACAACGCCTACGCCCACAAAGCCCTGGAGGAAGGCTGCCCGGAAGTGGCCCAGGTCTTTCAGGAAGTAGCCGGCGCCGAAACCATCCACGGCATCAACCACCTGCGCGTCGCCGGCGCCCTCGGCAGCACCCGGGACAACCTGCAACAGGTCATTGCCGGCGAAGCCAAAGAGTTCAGCGCCCTGTATCCCCGGATGATTCGCGAAGCCCAAGCCGAAGGGCGAGAGGACGCCGCCGCATCCTTTGCCTTGGCTTTTGCGCGGGAACAGCGTCATCTCGAAGCCTTTGCCCAAGCCCTCCAGCAACTGGAAACCCGTACGCCGGCATACATTCCCGCCGCCACGGCCGCCCTTGCTCCGGAGCCGCCAACCATTGCCCCCGCAACGGAAACCACAACCGGCCCGGCCGCCGCACCAACTGCGCCAGCCGCCGCGCCGGTCAATTCTCCGGACGATTTGGACCTGGAAACCTATATCGCCGCCGGCCGGGAAGTTGACCGGGAGCGCTTTCGCGTCGCCAACCTCGGCCGCCTCCGCGAAGTGGTCTTTGGCACGCAGGACGGCATTTTAAGCACCGTGGCCCTGGCAACTTCCGTAGCCGTAGCCGTCGGCGATGGCAGCACCGTTCTGCTGGCCGGCTTGGCCGCCGCCTTGGCCGGGATGATTTCCATGGCCGCCGGCGCCTATATGGGCTCCCGCGCCGAACAGGATGTGCAGCAAGCCGAAATCGCCCGGGAAGCCAGCGAACTTTCCGAAAATCCCGCCGAGGAACTGGCGGAACTGGTCATCATCTTTCAACGGGAAGGCAAATCCTACGCCGAATCCATTGCCCTGGCCGACGCCATCGCCCAGGATAAAGACCTCTGGCTCCGTACCCTAGTGGAAAAGGAATTGGGCATCAGCCCCGAGGATACTACCCATCCCTTGAAAGACGCCTTGGTGATGGGCTTATCCTTCATCACCGCCGCCCTGGTGCCGATATTGCCTTACCTGTTTCTGCAAGGCGGCGCGGCCATTGCCGTATCCGTAGCCGCCGCCCTGCTTGCCCTATTCATCCTCGGTATGGGCAAAGGCCGCCTCGTCAGCAAATCCCCCTTGCTGCAAGGGCTGGAAATCCTGACTATCGGCGCCCTCTCCGCCGGCCTCGGTTTTCTCCTCGGCGACTTGATTCCCCGCCTACTGACCTGATTTAGCCGCAATAGGCCCTTGTCCTACCGTTCCAACCCGTCCAGAAAATCCTGAACCGCCGCCAGAAAGTCCGCCGGGTTATCCCCGGCGACCAGATGCCCGGCATTAGGGATGGTTACGGTAGCGCAGTTGGGAATGACCTGCTCCATCTGCCGCATTGTTTCCGCGGCGAAAATATCGCTGTCGCCGCCCCGCGTTACCAGCGTCGGGCAGTCAATTTTCCGCACCGCGTCCCACAGCTGTTCCTCCGACCAGACCGGCCCTTGCCGCCCCGGAGTCCGCAGCAGCTGGTCATACTTCCACGACCACTTGCCATCCGCCCGCCGGCGAATGCTGTATTGCAGCGCGCCCAAAGTCTGCTCCCGGGAACGCCCGGTATATTCCTGCACCCGGGCCGCAAATTCCTCAAAACTGTCCAGTTCATCCGGCAGTTCCCGAAAGTTCTGAATACGATTGCGGCCGCGGGGCTGCGCCACCGGCCCGGTATCCACAATCACCAGCGACCGCAGCATCCCCGGATTCCGCGACGCCCAAACATAGCTGTTGCGCCCCCCCATCGAGTGGCCGATTAGGTGAAACCCGCTTAACCCCAGAGCTGCGACCAAGCCATCAATATCCGACTGATGGGCTTCAATCGAATAGTCCCCGTCCGCCGCCCAATCGCTGTCCCCGTGACCCCGCTGGTCCAACGCCAGAATGTGGTAATGCTCGGACAAGGGCAGGCTGACAAAATCCCAACTGTGGGCTTGCTGACCGCCGCCGTGCAGCATCACAATGACCGGCTGCCCGGGCTCCCCCCACTCCAGATAGTGAAAGTTCATCCCGTTCACCCGGACGCTGTTATCCGTCGGCGTATTCTCCAAGGTAAAAGGAACGCCCTTCTGCCGCGCCGCTTCATGCAGCGAAAGCCCCAAAGAATGGGATGCCATAGCCAAAACCTCCCGGTGCAACAGGTAAATCCCATATTAAACCGCCTGTCAATACCGCGCCAACGGGAATCCGCAAACCTCAAAACCCGGCCTATCCCGTCCCTCCCTATTTAACCCGTCCCTTATTCTTAACCTCCCACCCTTACCACCCCATCCCGCCCATCCGCTACCGCCGCCAATTCCCCAATCGTCCGCCCCAATACCGGATGAACTACCCCCCCGGCAATTTCCGCTAAAGGCAGCAGGGCAAAGGCGCGCAGATGCAGCCGGGGATGGGGTATTTCCAAATCCGGCGTTTCCAGCCGGATTACCTGCGCCCCGTAAAGCAGAATGTCCAGGTCCACCACCCGCGGCCCGAACCGCATTCCCGGCCGCCGTCCCAGCCGTTCCTCAATCGCCTTGCATAATGCTAGCAGCTCCCCCGGGGACAAAATCGTATCCACGCCCACGACGCAGTTCAGGAAATCCGGCTGCTCCCGATAGCCCCACGGTTCCGTTTCATAAACGGCAGAATACTCGATTACCGCCGCCCGCCCGTCCGCGGCCAAAGCCGCCACCGCGGCCGCCAAATTATCCCGCCGGCTGCCCAGATTGGAACCCAGCCCCAAGTAAGCCCGTACCGGTTGGTCGTCTGGCGGCGTCAATTGGCTGCCTTCCAGCCGCGCACAATGGCATCGCTCATCCGACCCACCCGCGCCATTTCCTTCACATCATGCACCCGTACAATATCCGCGCCCCCGGCTACCGACAGGGCTACCGTGGCCGCCGTCCCTTCCAACCGTTCCTCTACCGGCAAATCCAATACCAAGCCAATGGTAGATTTACGGGAAGTTCCCATCAGCAGGGGAAACCCCAACTCCCGAAACTCGGCTAACCGCCGCATAATTTCCAGGTTATGCTCTGCCGTTTTGCCAAACCCGATGCCCGGGTCCAGAATGATATTCTCCCGGGCTACTCCCGCCGCCATCGCCTGCGCCACGCTGCGCCGCAGACTGGCAAAAATATCCGGCAGCAAGTCCTGATATTCCCGCCCCTCCTGATTGTGCATCAGTATCAGCGGCGTCCCAGTTTCCGCCGCCACTGCCGCAATTTCCGGGTCATACTTCAGCCCCCAAACATCATTGATGATGACGGCTCCGGCTTTAATCGCTTCCCTTGCCACCGGCGATTTGTAGGTATCCACGCTGATGGGAATGTTGACCCGCGCCGCCAGAGCCGCCAACGCCGGCCGCAGCAACGCCAACTCCCGCTCCGGGCTGATGGGACTTGAACCCGGCCGGGTCGACTCCGCCCCCACATCCAGAAAATCCGCACCCTCCGCCTCAAACCGCAGCCCCTGTTCCACCACCGCCGCGAGATCCGAACCCAAGCCGTCCCCGGAAAAGGAATCCGGGCTCAGGTTGATAATTCCCATAACATAGGTGCGGCGGCCCCAAATCAGCGGTTCGCCCCGCCCTACGGTTAGTTGTTCCCAAGCCGTCAATTTGCCAGCGTCCCCCTTGCCAATTCTTGATAGCCCAATAGTAGCACACCCCGCCCCCGTTCTTTCCCCCAATTAAGCGCATATCCCCACGCTGTCCCAATATGGGTTATAATACCGCCGACAACACCCCCATCAGGAGCCGCCGTGTCCACCGAAAAGCGCATCATTGACCGAAAAATCGACGCCTTGCAGGAAATGCGGCGTACCGCCCGACAAGGCGGCGGCCCCCAGCGCATTGCCCAGCAGCGCAACCGCGGCAAGCTCACCGCCCGGGAACGCTTGTCCCGGCTGATGGACGACGGTTCCTTTCAGGAAATCGACTCTTTCGTCACCCACCGGGCTACCGACTTCGGCTTGGCGGACCGCAAAATCCTCGGCGACGCCGTCGTCACCGGCTGTGGCCGCATCGAAGGCCGCCAAGTCTTTGCCTACGCCCAGGATTTTACCGTCTTTGGCGGCTCCCTTTCCCAAGTGGTGGGCGAGAAAATCTGCAAGGTGATGGATTTGGCCGGCAAGACCGGCTGCCCGGTCATCGGCATCAACGACTCCGGCGGTGCGCGCATCCAGGAGGGCGTAGTCAGCCTCGGCGCTTACGGCGACATCTTTCTGCGGAACACCCTCTACTCCGGCGTAGTCCCGCAAATCTCCGTCATTATGGGGCCATCGGCCGGGGGCGCCGTTTATTCCCCGGCCATCACCGACTTTATCTTTATGGTCCAGGGCAAAGGCCAGATGTATATTACCGGGCCGGATGTGGTCAAAGCCGTAACCGGCGCCGAAGTTACCCACGAGGAATTGGGCGGCGCCGATTCCCACGCCACCCGCAGCGGCGTCGCCCACTTCGTCGCGGCAACCGAGGATGAATGTCTCGCCGAAGTGCGCCGCCTGCTCAGTTTCCTGCCCGCCAACAACCTGGCTGACCCGCCCCTGCTGCCCCTCGGCGACCCGGTTGACCGCTTCGACCCGGACTTGCGCTATCTGGTTCCCGATGAACCCAACCGCCCCTACGATGTCCGCGACATCATCTATCGCATCGTTGACATTGGCGGCGAGGAGGAACTCGAGGAAGTCCCGGTCGAGGAGTTTATGGAAGTCCAGCCCGACTTTGCCCCCAATGTCGTTATCGGCTTCGGCCGCTTTAACGGCAGCACCGTGGGCCTTATCGGCAATCAGCCCTCAGTGCTGGCTGGCGTGCTGGACATTGACGCCTCGGCCAAGGCCGCCCGCTTTGTCCGCTTCTGCGACTGCTTCAACATTCCCCTCGTTACCCTGGTCGATGTCCCCGGCTTTATGCCCGGCGTTGACCAGGAATACGGCGGCATCATCCGCCACGGCGCCAAGCTGATTTACGCCTATGCTGAGGCCACCGTTCCCAAAGTCAGCGTCATCCTGCGGAAAGCCTACGGCGGCGCTTACATTGTGATGAGTAGCAAGCACCTGCGCGCCGATGTCAACCTGGCTTGGCCCTCGGCGGAAATCGCCGTAATGGGGCCGGATGGCGCGGTCAACATCATCTATCGGGAGCAAATCGCCCAAGCTGACGACCCGGAAACGGAACGGCAGCGGCTTATCGCCGACTATCAGGAAAAATTCACCAACCCCTACATTGCCGCCGGCCAGGGCTTTGTGGATGATGTTATCGACCCGGCGGAAACCCGGGGCCGCATCATCAAGGCTCTGGAAATGCTGAAAAACAAGCGGGACAGCCTCCCCGCCAAGAAACACGGGAATATACCGTTGTAGGCATATTCCCGGCGAGCCAACTCCCAACACCGTAAGGAGCCAAGCCCTATGGAATTCGGCATTTTCTACCAACTGCCCTGCGCCGACCATCAATCCCCGGCCCAGCGTTACGCCGACACCATCTCCCAAGCGCAGTTGGCTGACCAGTTGGGCTTTGCCGCCGTTTGGCTGGCCGAAGTCCATTTCAACCCGCGCTTTTCCGTGCTGCCGGCCCCGCTGCTCCTCGGTTCCGCCATTGCCCAGACCACCGAAAATCTGAAAATCGCCACCGCCGTCAACCTGATGCCGTTGCACCATCCGCTACGCTTGGCTGAGGAGTTTGCCACCTTGGATGTTATTTCCAGCGGGCGGGCCATTTTAGGCACCGGCCGCGGCGCAATGCTCCAGCAGTACGCCGGCTATGGCATTGATGTCGCGGAAGGGCGGGAGCGGTTTGTCGAAAATCTCGACATTGTGCTGCAAGCCTGGGCTAACGAGGAACTTACCTACCGGGGCAAGTATCATCAATTTGAGCAGGTGCGCGTCGTCCCCAAGCCCTGCCAACAACCCCATCCCCCGGTCTATATCGCCGCCAACAGCCAGGATACCTTTCCCCTGGTCGGCCAGTTGGGGCATAACATCCTTATCGCCCCCTTGGTAGTAACTCTGGACGGGGCCCAGCGCGGCCTTGCCGAATACCGCCGCCAGTTGCAAGCCCACGACCATAACCCGGCAAAACGCCGCGTCAATGTTATGGTACTGATGCACGTAACCCCCGATGAAACCGGCCCCACGGCCCAAGCCTACGCCGCCAGCCTCGAAAACTACCTCAGCATCCTGCGGAGCAACCGTTCCCGCTCCATCAGCGGCCGCAACCGCGACTTGAGCTTTGACCATGTATCCCAAGAGTTCTGCGTCATCGGCAGCCCCCAGCGGGTCATTGCAAAGCTCGAATCCTTCCGGGAGATGTTCGGCGCGGATGAGTTTATGTGCTGGTTCGCCACCGGCGGCCTCCTGCCCAACGCCGAAGTGCATAACTCCATGCGCCTCTTTGCCGACGAAGTTATGCCCCACTTCCAATAATCCACGCCCGCAGTACACCCTGACCCGAGGGTTGCCCCTTCCTACGGCGAAAGATTGCCGACCATCCCGAGCGCACGCCTTTTCCCTGCCGCCCCGAATCCGGGACGTCCGCCCTTTCTCCGGGTAATACCCCAATCTCATTCATGCTAGAATTGGGCCAACCCGTCAATCCCGGATACCCCCATTCAGGAAAATCTCGATGTCCCTCTTTGACCACACCCGGCAGCAGCAAGCCGCCACCGCCGCGCCGCTGGCCGAGCGGATGCGCCCCCGCACCTTTGACCAATTCGTCGGCCAGGAACACATCCTCGGCCCGGAACGAGTCTTGCGCCGCGCCATCGCCGCCGACCGCTTGCCCTCTCTAATCCTCTGGGGGCCGCCGGGCAGCGGCAAAACTACTCTGGCCCGCCTGGTAGCCGGCGTAACTCAAGCCCACTTCGAGCCGGTCAGCGCCGTCACTTCCGGCGTGGCCGACCTGCGCCGGGTGGCGGCCGAAGCCAAAGACCGCCAAGGAATGTACCAGCGGCGCACCATCCTGTTCGTTGACGAAATCCACCGTTTCAACAAAGCCCAGCAGGATGTAATTCTGCCTCATATCGAGGATGGCACCGTCATTTTTATCGGGGCCACTACGGAAAACCCCTCTTTCGAGGTGAACGCCCCCCTGCTTTCCCGTTGCCGCGTCTTTACCCTCCAGTCCCTGACCGCCGAACAGGTTGCCGGAATTGTCCGCAACGCCTTGACCGACCCGGAGCGCGGCGTGGGAGCCCTTGCTCTTTCCCTCGACCCCGCCGCCCTGAATCATCTGGTCAATATCGCCAACGGCGACGCCCGGGTTGCCCTGAACGCCTTGGAAACCGCCGCCTTTGCCGCCGACCCGGCGGCCGGCGGCGGGGGCATTATCACCCCGGAAATCATCGCCGACGCCTTGCAGCGCCGCTCCCCGCTGTACGATAAAGCCGGCGAAGGCCACTACGACACCATTTCCGCCTTTATCAAATCGGTGCGCGGCTCCTCCCCGGACGGCGCCCTCTACTGGCTGGCTCGGATGATTGAATCCGGCGAGGATCCCTTATTTATTGCCCGCCGCCTCGTCATTCTGGCCGCCGAGGATATTGGCTTGGCGACGCCGCAAGCCTTGCCGGTCGCCGTTGCCGCCCAGCAAGCCGTCCACTTCCTCGGAATGCCCGAAGGCCGCATCCCCCTGGCCGAGGCTACCGTCTATCTGGCAACCGCACCCAAAAGCAACACGGCTTATCTGGCGTTGGAACGGGCTTTGTCGGATGTGCGACAGCAGCCCAACGACCCGGTGCCGCTGCATCTGCGCAACGCCGTAACCGGCTTGATGCAAGCAATGGACTACGGCCAGGGCTACCGCTACGCCCACGACCACCCCGGCCACTTTGTCGAGCAGGAATACCTGCCGCCCTCCCTGCGCGGCCGCCGCTACTACCAGCCGTCAACCGAAGGGCAGGAAAAAGCCATCGCTGAACGGCTGCAACAGTGGTGGGGTGACCGGGCTGACCCGCCGGCTTAACCCGCCGCCAGAGCCGCCATCACATCCGCCGCGCTGACCACTTCGGCTTGCCGGGGAAAAATCCGCTGCGTAAAAAAGTCGTGAACCTCGGCGTCAGCATCAGAGCAGCAATCCTCGACAATAAACAGCCGAAAGTCGGCGTCCGCGGCGTAGCGAGTCGTGGACAGCACCACTCCGCTGGTGGCATAGCCCAGCAGAATGATGGTATCCACCTCATTGGCCCGCAAAGCCAACTCCAGGTCCGTGCCGAACATCGCATTGACCCGGTGTTTCCCCACCACCACTTCGCCCGCCAGCGGCCGCACCGCCGGATGGATTACTTGCAGCGGGTCGGCTACCGCCGGCTGCCCCGACGCCTTGCGCTGGCTGAAAGTCTTGTTCCGCGCGCTGATTTCCGGGTAGCCCGGCCGAAACACCGTCGCCGAATAGCACACCAGCAACCCGGCATCCCGGGCCGCCTGCTGCAACTCCGCCGTCCGGGCCACCACGCCCCGGTCAACGGCGTGCGGCAAGGTGTTCATCATCTCGGCGTAAAAGTCCGCAATCAGCAGGGCAGTAGCGGTTTTGTCCAAGTTAAAGTCAGACATGGGGAAAACTCCTTATGCGAAAATAAGTCAAAGGGTTGGCTAGGCTAACTGCCAAAGTAACCGACTGAACTGTAAAGTGGACTTTCTGGACTTGCCGCTGGATATTCAGGAGCGGCGCAACTAACCCGATCTGCTCAAGACACGCCAATACTCGCTGGCATGGCAATCTGGCGTAGGGATATTTGGAAAGGCTGGGATTAAAGGGAGTTGCAGTAGTTACGGTATTTCCCACGGGTTCAGGATTTCAATACCCAAACCGTCAAAGTCCGCCACATTCCTGGTAGCTACGCTCAAGTCTTTGACCTTTGCCGTGCCGGCAATCAGCGCGTCGGCCAAGTGCAATACCCGTCCCGATTGACGCGCCTCCGCCCGAAAATGCGCTGCTACTTCGGCCGCATCTCGTTCCAGAGGTAGAATACGGTTCGCGTATTGACCAATTAAGTCAGTCAACGCCGCCCGCAGATTTTCCCGCCGCCGTCCCGCCGGCAACAACCGCCATCCGTACTCCATTTCGTGCAGCACGACCACGGACAGCCACAAGTCCGGTTGACTGTTCAAGAACGCCAGCACCCGCGGCTCTGGTGCCGCCCTGACCAGTTCTGACACAATGTTGGTGTCCAGCAGGCAACCGCTCATGTCGCCGACTCGTCAACAAAAGGAACCGGCCGCTCCGGCTCCCGGCGGTCGGGGATTTCCAAGTCTATGCCGCGCGGCATATTCTCCACCAACCACTGCCCCAGCGGCTTTAGAGAAGTTCCTGCCTGCGACTTGCCTGCGACTGTGGTCGGGGTTTGGCGGGATTTGGGCCGTATTACCAAGATTCCCCCTACAATTCCATTTTGTTTACGTCCACCAGGGCATCCGCAACCATCAGCAGCTTAACTCCGCCCTGGTGTTGAGCGACAAGATCTGCACGGAGACGCTGTAGAGCCGACTCGTCCAATTCACCGACGCGATCCCTTTCAGACTCGGTGATGAAATAATCTACCGCGTCCCCTTCCACGATGCAAATACATCCATCTACCCGATATTCCGAGTCGGGTTTCGTCCTATCCCGAGATACGGGGGCTGGCAGCCACCAATGATTAGGCAATCGCGATAATTCATACTGCTTCGTCCTCCTGAACTACTTAGGGCATCACTATCATATCAGGAAAACTTGCGCCGCGCAAGCCTATTTAACCGCAAGAATGTACGCTCCACAGATGGGACTCCTCAAATGAAACCTGCCTCTATCCCCGGGCTACCCCTGGTACAAATTCACCACCTCCCCCATTCTGAAAACGCCTCCTTCACTACCTACCCTCCCTTACCCCCCACCATGCGCCGCCCGCAGCTCCCCCACCACTCGCCGCGCCCGCGCCAACGCCGCATCCACATCCTCCGCGCCAATATGCCGGTGCGTCACCATCCGCAGCGACTGCGCCCGGGACGGCGTAACCTTCACCCCCGCCTCCGCCAACGCCGCCAGCGCTTCCCCGGCCGTCCCCACCGTCGGCTCAATCTCAAAGATGACAATGTTAGTCGGCACGTTCTCCGGGTTAATCCGCAGCCCCGGGATTTCCGCCAAGCCCAAAGCCAACCGCCGGGCATTGGCGTGGTCATCCGCCAGCCGTTCAATCATCGTATCCAACGCCACCAAACCGGCCGCCGCCAGCACCCCGGCTTGCCGCATCCCGCCGCCAATCATCTTGCGCCACCGCCGCGCCTGCCCGATAAACTCCCCGCTCCCGCACAGCACCGACCCCACCGGGCAGCTCAGCGCCTTGGACAGGCAAAAAGAGACCGAATCCACATCCTTAACCAGTTCCTTGGCCGGCACTTCCAAAGCCACCGCCGCGTTAAACAGCCGCGCCCCGTCCAGATGAACCCGCACCCCGGCGGCGTGAGCCACATCCGCCATCCGCTTGGTATCCTGCGGCGTCAGTACGCCCCCGCTGCACCGGTTATGGGTATTTTCCAGACACACCAGCGTCGTCGGGGGATTATGCACATTGCCCCGCGGCCGAATGGCATCCATCAAATCCCCGGGCGCCATCCGCCCCTGCTCATCATTCGGCACCAGACGAACCTGCGCCCCGGCCAACGCCGACACCCCGGCCGACTCGTTCCAGAAAATATGCGCCTGGTCGCCCATTACCAGCTCATCCCCCCGCTGGCAAAAGGTCAAAGCGGCGATAAGATTGCTCATCGTCCCGCTGGCCGTCAGCAGCCCGGCCTCCTTGCCCAGCAGCTCCGCCGCCCGGTGCTCCAACCGGTTGATGGACGGATCCTCCCCGTACACATCATCCCCCACCTCGGCGGCCGCCATCGCCTGCCGCATCTCCTCCGTAGGCTGGGTTATCGTATCGCTCCGCAAGTCGATAGTGTTCATCCCTAACTCTCCCGGTAAGCCCGCATTAAACGGATACTCTCACGCCGCCGCGCGCCTCGCCTCGGCTTCCTCCCGCAACGCCTTTATTTTATCTGCCAATTCCTTGACCCGACCCAGCACACCCTCCAAATTGCCGGACAAGTCCAATGCCGCCACTTGCAACCTCTTGCCGCAATGCCGCACCGTGTATTTCACCGTACCCGCTTCCCCTTCCCATTGGGCGTAAATTAGCATACCCCAGGGCAAGTTGGCGGCAGTAACATAAGCCAGCAACTGGTACAAATCCCCTTCCGGAACCGCCCGGTCCGTCAGGTTTTTATACTTTGCATCCCCCACAAAACGGCAGACCCCGCCATCCCGCCACACCAAGTCCGGCCGGAGTTTTATCCGGTCATCTACATCCAAACCGCCAATCCCATCCTCGCCAAAAGTTCTTTCCGACGCCCCCAATTCCTCCCGCAAAGCCACCGTCACAAACTCCTGAAAAACCTGGTTCATATCCATCAGGAACCCGTTAGCCCGCACCTCGCCCCGTTGCGCCTCAAACGCGCTGTGCCGCAGGATCAGCCGGGACAACGCCACTACCCCCCGATAGTGTTCGTTCAGCCGGTCGAACCGCACCTCCGGCACGGCATTAGCCGGAAACTCTTTCCAGGATACATTGTCCAGCATACCCGCCACCCAAGCCAAGCCGCTGCGCGCCCGCGGCGAGCGCAGCCCCATCCCGCCCAGCCGATAGGCCGCCGCCTTTACCAGCCGGTTTGCCACTATATCCTCGGTGAACTCGTTATACCGCACCTCCACCGGCAGCGGAATGTTGAACCGCCGCCGCAGTTGCGCGTCAAACCGAATCCGCCCCCGCACCGTATAAAGGGCTTCCTCCTTCCGCAAGTAGCCGTGCAGCAACCCCCGCGCAAAAGCCCGCCGCGCCATAGCATTCAACGCCAGGGCCAAAACATCCGGCAAGTCCTCATCATCCCGCCCAAAGTCAAAGTCCCTTTCCTGTGGGCGGAACTTGCCTATAGCGTAACACGCCAATGACAGCAACTGCCCAATCCCTATCTTGGGACTAATCAGCAAAGACAAGTTGCCGGCTTCCATCGCCCCAACTATCGAGCCGGGCGTCAGACGATATGTGTCGTTGTTGCCAATGACCTGCTGAATATCGAGAGACAGGTTTTCCTTCCCTGCATTAAGCAGTTGCAGGGTACTCCGCTCGTCGGTCGAGAGCCTATGCTCGCTAGGCTCGTACTCCCGCAGGTTAATCTGGCGCATTGCCCTTCAATTTCTCCAAGTCGAACTCGGCAAGGCGTTCCCGGTCGTCAAACAGACGCTCCGCAATGTATGGCAGTACGCTATGCTTCCAGATGCGCTTGACGCCGTCCTCGTCCAGCCCTTCCCGCATAAAGTAGCTCGGTCCAATGGCGGCGTCGGACGCGCCGTAGGTCTTGAGGAGATCGTTGGCTTTGTCCACCACATCCTCCACCCATCCCGCATTGGTAGGATTTTCCTCCAGATAGCGGCGCAGCACACTTTTGACCGGCTCCTCGCCCGGGAGAAACTCCACAAAGTAAAACCGCCGCCGCAAAGCCAAATCCACCATTGCAATGGAACGGTCCGCCGTGTTCATCGTCCCAATGATGAACAGGTTTTTCGGCAGAGAAAAATCCTTGTCGGAATACTGGAGCCGCATCTTTTCACCCCGATACTCCAACAGGAAATACAATTCCCCGAACACCGTCGCCAAGGCACCCCGGTTTATCTCGTCGATGATGAGATAATAGCGATTGTCCTTGTCCTGCTTCGCTTTCTCCGCAATCTCCAGCAACGGCCCCTTCCGCAGCTCAAACCCCACTTGCCCGCCGTCCATCTGCTTGGGGCGAAACCCCTGCACAAAATCCTCGTAGGCATAAGACGGATGAAACTGCACCAAGCGCACCCGCCCGGCGGCATCATCCCCCGAACCGGCCAAGTGCCTTGCCAACGCCTGGGCCACATAAGTCTTGCCCGTCCCCGGCGGCCCCTGAAAAATCACCTGCCCCTTCTCCGCCAGCAGCGACTCGACTTCCCCTAGGAAAGAGACAGGCAAATAGGTTTGGTTAGCAAGGGCTTGCAACCCTTCCGTAGGCGGCGGTACTACTGGAGGCGGGGGCGGCGGCTGGTTGCCGGAGTAATTCCAACGTTCACGAATGCCTTCATCGTGAAATTGAAAGTCGCTCCCTAACTCACCCTCTAGTGCTTGGCGAATCTGTAGGATGTTGCGGTCAACGTCGGATTCGCTTGCAGTGGCGTAACTCCCCAACTTCTCGGCAATCGTGTTTTTCTGCCCTTCCGAAACTATCGGCTCAAAAGTATCCGGATGTACGAGGTGAAGGAGGGCGTGGCGTTGGACAATGGTTTTGCCGGCGTAATTAGGGAGACGCAAAAGCGCACTCTGGAAACTGGAGCTGACATCCGCCACGAACTTCTTGAACGCCCAAGGGTCTTGCAAGCACCCCTCGATATCATCTTGGGTTTGTTTCCACCGCTCAACAAACTCGATGATGAATCCAAGGTAAGCGGGAAGCCCGGAGGCAAATGCGGTCCCAATCGTAGCAATGCCGGGGGCCAAGCCGGCAATGAGATCGTCGGGTATTGCTATTTCCTGACCCGACCACCCCAACACTTGCCTAACCCGCGCTAGCTTCGTCACCGGCCTGATACTCGGCACATGGGGCGTCAGATACACGAAGTAGAGTGCTTCAGCAGCCAACTGATACGCTTCCGGAGTACTCCCGGTCAGCTGATGCTCCAGCTTCTGTAAAGTGGTTCCCTGCCCCGGGTCCGGGTTATCCATAAACCCGGCGCGTACTTCATCCAGCACTTCAGGCGTCCAGACAGCCTTGCCCGGCGTAAAGAGCGAGTCATCACCCCGCAATACCCGAGCAACCCACTGCTTGGCAGCGTCGTAGGTCTGCTCTACGCCGGGTTCCGTTTTCCTGGATCCCATAACCTACCCCCTTCCTTCGTTCAACGCCATCCTACTCCCCCAACCGCCCCTTGTCAAAAATCCGGCCGCCGCCCTTACCCGCCCCTTTTCTCCAGTACCAAAATACAATCATCCTCAATCCGCTCCGCCCGCGGCACCTTAATAAAGTGGTTAATAATCCCCGACACAAACCAGGTCTCAATTCGGTATCCCAGCCCCAGCGCGGCCTCCCGCAAATACCGCCAAGTCTCAAAAATATGCCCCCGCATCATATTCGAGCCGACCACCAGCACATACTTGCCGCCCGGTTTCAACACCCGGTTCACTTCCGCCAGGTTCTTAACCATATCCTGCATATAGCGGTAAGCAATGCCGGCCCGGCGCGGGTCGGCCGCAAAAATGTCCCCAATCACCCCATCCGCGCTGGCAATCCCGGTCTGCTGTAGCTCGGCATACTCCGCCGCCGTTATCACTTCCGTACCCACGTGCTGCCGTTTCAAGTCCCGCAAAGAACCGGTCGCCAAACCCAGCCAATACATTTCCAACTGGTGCGTGCGCGGGTAGTCCACGGCATTCAGGTACGGCGGCGAAGTCAACGCCAAGTCGAAAGTTCCATCCGGATACGCCGCCAAGTCTGTTGCGCTGCAATCCGTTGGTATCGTCACCTGAGTAGAGGTCGCCGCCCGTTCCGCCAACGCCAGCATCCCCGCTACATTACCCTCCATCCGCCTGCGGAACAAACTGATGGCATAGCCCGGCTCAATCCGCTTATCCAGTTTCTTGCGGATGACCGTCCGGGTGCAGTTATTATCCGCTTGCGACGCCTGCCGTATCACCGACGAAAAGGCTGCCAGCAGAAAATCCTTGACCGCATCAGAGCAATCCAGCCCGGCAATGCCGCCCTTAATGTAAGCCAATTCCCGCAGCACATAGGGCTTGAACCAGTTATCCCGATAGGGAAACTCCGGAATATCGCCGCCATCCCGGTCGGCGTCAAACCCGTCCAGCCGCGCCGTCATTTCCGCCGCCGCCGCCCGCAATTCCCCCGGTTCCAGCGGCGTCGTCTTAACCCGCGCCAGAAATCGCGAAAAGGGGTCGATGTCCACCCCCACGCTCGGCCGCCCCAGCAGCATTGCCTCCAGATTAGTCGTCCCGCTCCCCATAAAGGGATCCAAAACCAGCTCCCCCGGCCGGCTGTACCGTTCAATAATCCACCGCGGCAATTCCGGGAAAAACTTGGCCGGATACTTATGCAGCCCATGGGTATAAGCCCGCTGATCCCGGCTGATGAACAGAAACCGCTTCCCCGGCTGGCTGATGTCCAAATCCCGGGGAATATCCCCCTCAATCCGCACCGTATCCACCAACCCTTCCGGCGCATCGGGCAACCCCGCCGGCTCCTTAACCCCATCCCCTTCCCGCCGCCGCAAAGCATCCAGCCCCAACTGCGCCGCCCCTTCCTGAACCGGCAATTCCGCCCCTTCAATTGTCCGTGTCCCAACAGCCATCCCGTCCCTCAACTTTCCCCTGCTTGTAAATCCCTACCCGCCTACCAAAGCCCGCCCATTCTACCACATTCCTTGCCAAACTAAACCCAATACCCTAATATAAGCACAACCGATCCGCCCCCACAGCAGGAGCAGCCGTTATGCGCCAAAGCGCCGTCAGTTTCAAGGCCAAAGGTCTCAACTTCGAGGGCATCGTCGCCACCCCGGACGATACCACTACCCCGGTTCCCGGCATTGTCCTGTGCCATCCCCATCCCCTCTTTGGCGGCAATATGGATAACAATGTCATCATTGCCGTATCCTTTGCCTTGGCCGATCAGGGCTTTGCCACCCTCCGCTTCAACTTCCGCGGCGTCGGCAACAGCGAAGGCCAGCACAGCAAGGGCGAACAGGAACACCACGAAATCCTCGGCGCTTTCGACCTCCTCAAAGCCTGGCCTGGCATTGACGGCAAACGCCTCGGCTTGGCTGGCTACTCCTTCGGCACCTCCGTAATCCTCGGTAGCGCCGCCGTCCAGAAAAAAGCCCAAGCCATCGCCCTGATTTCCCCGCCCTTGCGCGCCTTTCCCGACACCCCCCTGAAAAAATCCAAAACCCCCACCCTGATAATTTCCGGCGACCGGGACAAACTGGTGCAGTCCGACGAGTTGCCGCCCAACCTGGACGCCTTTGCTCAGCCGCCGCAGCTGCAAATCGTCCCCGGCGCCGACCACTATTGGGGCGGAATGGAGCGGCAGCTAATTGGCCCGCTAACCGACTTTTTCGCCGCCCACCTGAAGTAGCCCCCATGACCCCGCCCGAACACCGCCCGCAACTCGACCCGGCTCCACCCCCGGACTCTTGCCCGCAACCGGCCGCCGACCCTTCCCTTGCGGACACCGCCGCCAACCCGGCCGCGGACACCAGCCCCGCCGGTAGCGGCCGCCTCCCCATCTACCGCGACTTCATCCTGCTCCAACTGGCGGCCATAGTCTTTCTTGCCGACCAGTTCACCAAGTTTCTGGTGCGCGAATTCATCCCCTTCGGCTCCTCCTGGCCGCTATGGCTCGGCCGGGATATTTTCCAATTCACCCACACCCACAACACCGGCAGCATTTTCGGCATCCTCCAAGGGCAAAACACGCCGCTGATTTTTGTATCCTTCCTCGGCGTTTTCGTGCTGATTATGATTTATCGCAGCCAGCCGCGGCCCACCCATCTGCTGCGGTTAAGCCTCGGCTTGCAATTGGGCGGCGCTTTCGGCAACCTGATTGACCGGCTCCGCCTCGGCGCTGTAACCGACTTTATCGATGTCAGCCGCTGGCCGGTCTTTAACCTGGCCGACGCCTCTATCGTAACCGGCTTAATACTCTTGGCGTGGTTTTTACTCCGCGCCAACCGCCAAGACGCCGCCGCCGACCCGCCGGCGGCCGCCCCGACAGACGCCACCGTTGCCGCCATCGAACCGCCCGACCCGGCTGACCCTACCGACCGGGAGCCGTCCCCATGACCGCCCCGCCGTCCGCCATCCGTCAATTCCGGGCCGCCCGGGACCAACCCCGCCTCGACCGTTTCCTGTCCCTACAGCAAACCGGTCTCAGCCGTAGCCGCCTCCACGCCCTCATCGCCGCCGGAATGGCCCAGCTGAACGGCCAGCCCGCCCGACCCGCTCAAAAAGTCAAAGCTGGCGACCACATCACCCTGACCATCCCCCCGGCCCGAGCCGCCGCCTTAACCCCGCAGGAAATGCCCTTGTCCGTCCTCTATCAGGATGACGCCCTCCTCGTCCTGGACAAGCCCGCCGGACTTTCCGTCCATCCCGGCCCCGGCCATCCCGACGGCACCCTGGTCAACGGACTCTTGGCCCATTGCCCCGACCTGCCCGGCATTGGCGGCGTCTTGCGCCCCGGCATCGTCCACCGCCTCGACAAAGACACCTCCGGCTTGATGGTCGTCGCCAAAACCGAACCGGCCCACCGCCAGCTCTCAGCCCAGCTGAAAGCCCGGCAAGTGGACAAAGGCTATCTGGCCTTGGCCGTGGGCATCATCGCGCCGCCGCAGGGGGTAATTGACGCCCCCATCGCCCGCGACCCGCGCCATCGCCAACGAATGGCCGTAGTCCCCGGCGGCCGGGATGCCCGCACCCGCTACCAAACCCGGCAGCAGTACGACCGCCACACCCTGCTGGAGCTGCAACTGGAAACCGGCCGCACCCACCAGATCCGCGTCCACCTTTCCCACTTGGGACATCCCTTGCTCGGCGATGCCACCTACGGCAAAGCCAGCCCGCTGCTATCCCGCCACTTCCTCCACGCCCACCGGTTAGGGTTTCAACACCCGAACAACGGCCAACCCCTCCAATTCCAATCGCAACTGCCGCCGGAACTGGCCGCCATACTGCCGGAGTTGAACTAGCCTTGCCCCATTTCCCCAACTCAGGAAGTTTTGCGACTCCCTGACTAAGCCCGGCCGCCCGGCATCACTGCTCCAACGAAAACTCGACCGCCCAAAGCTCCCCCTGACCCGGGATGAACTGCCCGGTGCGGATGTTGTCGATGGGGTAATCGGGCAGGGGAACCGATACCAAGCACTGTTCATCGACCGGCCCGGCAAAATTACGCTCATAGCTGAAAAAGTCCCGATTGTCAAAGCCGCGTTCTCGACTCTCCGGCGTCAGGTCCGCCGGGTTGGCCGGAGTGATATGCAGAAAGAACTTGGCAGCGGTGTACGGTTGACAGCTTCCCTCCTTGCCATAGTTAAGGGCCCGCGCCGCCGCGTCAAAATATACGGCATAATTGGAACGGGCCATTAACTGCCCGGGCTCGCGTAGCCGTTCCCGCAAGGTTTCCGTCCTTTGCCGCGGGTCTATTGCCAATACCCTCCCGTCTAGGAATGCGGCGTAAAGCAAGCCCTCCCGCTCCAGCAGCGCCGTAATCAACCCGCCGCCCTGAAAAACCCGCTCCGGCGTAAAGGCGCCGTAGTCAAACCGGTCAATCACCGCCCCCGCGCCGGGCAGTAGGTAGCTCAGATACACTCCGTCCCGGTTGGCATACACCGCCGTACTGCTTATCCCCGGAATTATCGCCGCCGGCTCAATTACTCCGGCCGCCGCCGGAGCGTCATTAGTTCCATAACGGGGATAACCGTAGAAACCGCCTTGCACCAAGGCATTCAACTCCTCCCGATGGGTCTTGACCGGCAGCTCCATACCTTCCGGCAGATTGGTGAAATTGTCATCGTTATCACCGCCGTAAACAGTTCCGTCGGGGGCTATGGATATACCATAGGTGTTACGCAGGCCGGAGGCGTAAATTTCCACTTCGCTATCCGGGGGACGAAACCGAATAACAGTTCCCCACCAGTCGGTTCGCGCGTCGCTGTTATCCTGCGCCGCCAAGTCCTGGAGAACCTCCCCATCCGGCGTCATCTGGTTAGCCGGATGCCCAATGCTCGCATAGACATATTCCCCATCGTTAGCCAGCCCGTTGAGGCTGTGGTGCAAATCAAAAGCCGCCACCCGGTCAATAACCACTTTACGGTCGGAAAGATTGCCGACCGAGTCCACCCGGTACGCCAGAACCTGCCCTCCGGCTCCTTGACCGAGCACTTCCAGCAAATCCGGCATTAAGGGGTTTCTCAAAAATATGCGGGGACAGTGCAGGCTGCGGAAATGGCGGGTTGCTTCCTGTAGCGATTTGCTGGATGCCCGCACGGCGCGCAGCGCCGCGCACATCGGCTCCACATCCGACAGATATAACCAGCCATCCAGCAGCGTGATGCCCTTATATAACGCCGGGTCAGACCGGACGGTGCGAACTTGGCCGTTCACCACATTCAGCAGACGAATGTTGCCTTCCCCATCGGCCAGATACATCCGGTCGCTGTCCAGCCAAGTTGCGGCGTGCAACGGCCCGCCAACAGTGAATTCCCCGCAGTAACCACTGGCATCGCAACTCTCCGGCCGAGCATTCCCCCCGCCGCAGCCAGCCAGCCCAACCAGCGCCAGGGCCAAGACAAAAACCAAAACTGTGGGGCGGCGGAGCAGCGCAGCCGGCAGTTCCGAGACAACGGGCGGCAAGGGCATCTTTCACCATAACGCCGGGGACTGAAAATCGGCCAATTGTAGCATACCCCTGAACCGGTTATCCCCCCACTGCCGCCACCACCGACCCCAATATCAAATTCCCGTCCCCGCTCCCCAACAGCTCCTCGCAGCTCCGCTCCGGATGCGGCATCATCCCCAAGACATTGCCGGCGGCATTGACAATCCCCGCAATGTTCCCCGCCGAACCATTCGGATTAGCCGCCTCCGTAACCCGCCCATTCAACTCGCAGTACCGAAACAGAACTTGCCCGTTAGCCTCCAGCCGCTCCAGCGTCTCCCCATCCGCAAAATAATTCCCCTCCCCGTGCGACACCGGAATCCGCAAAACTTGCCCCGGCGCACAGCCATTGGTGAACGCCGTATCCGCCCGCTCCACCCGCAAATTCGTCCCTTGGCAGCGATACTCCAAATGCCCGTTCCGCAACAGCGTCCCCGGCAGCAAACCCGCCTCGCACAAAATCTGAAACCCGTTGCAAATCCCCAAAACCAGCCCGCCGGCCGCCGCAAACTCCCGCACCGCCGCCAGCACCGGCGACACCCGGGCAATGGCCCCGGCCCGCAGATAATCCCCGTAGGAAAACCCGCCCGGCAAAATCACGCAGTCATACCCGGCCAGCCGCTCCTCCCGATGCCACACATAATCCGCCGCCTGCCCCAAAATGTCCCGAACCTGATAAGCACAATCCCCATCGCTCCAAGTCCCGGGGAAAACCACAATGCCAAAGCGTACCGCCACGACGCCGCTCAGCCCTCCCCTTCCAATCGCCGCGTTACCAGCGCATTCACCAACGCCCCATCCGCCTTCCCCCGCACCTGCGGCATCAACCGCCCCATCACCTTCCCCTTATCCCGGATGCTTACCGCCCCCACTGCGCTGATAACTTCCGCCACCAGCCCGTCCAACTCCTCCTCGGACAGCTGCGGCGGCAGATACTCCTCCAGCACCGCCAAATCCGCCGCCTCCTTGGCCACCAAATCGGCCCGCTTCCCCTCCTCAAACATCCGAATACTGTCCCGCCGGTCTTTCACCTGACGGGTTACTACCTCGATAACCCCGGCGTCATCCAAAGTCGTCCGGGTGTCAATTTCCACCCGGTTAATCGCGCTTTTCAAGTAGCGCAAAGCGTCCCGCCGCTGTTGCTGCCCGCTCCGCATCGCCGCCCGAATGTCCGCCTCCAATCGTTCCCGCAGTTCCATAAAACACACCCCCGGCCCAAGCCGAATAAAATAGGATTGCGCCCGGGCAGATTATATTAGCCCAATATCAACAGTGTCAAACTACCCGACCGCCCGCGGCTCGTTCCCGGTTCAATCCCGCCTCCCCACGCTGCTTTGCCAGTTACCCCAAAAATTACGCCGTCCCTTCCCTAAAACCGCCAAGTATCTGCAACTCCGCCATTCCCAAACCGGTTACCGAAACCACCGCCCGGTCGCCGGGGTTCAGATACCGGGGCGGTACGATGCTCCCGGTGATAACTAGCGACCCGGCCGGCAAAGTTTCCCCCCATGCCGCCAGTTGATTCGCCAGCCAAGCCAACGGCTCCAGCGGATGCCCCATCACATCGGAACCCCAGCCCTGTCCCACCGCGGCGTCGTTAATGTACGCCGTCCCTTGCACCGCCGCCAAGTCCAGGTCCCGCCAATCGGCAACCGGCGGCCCCAGCGCTACCCCGGCGTTGGATATGTTAGTCGCCACCGAAGTCAGCGTCCGCGTCCAGCCATCGAGCCCCGGCGGCAGCCGCATATCGATTACCTCAAAAGCCGCCATCACCGTATCCACCGCCGCGGCCACCGCCTCCCGGGTATAGGGCGCGCCGGACGGCGGCAAATCCACCGCCAACCGTACCGCCACCTCGCACTCCATCCCCAACCGCTGATACCTGGTACTGTCCAAGGTTGCCGGAGACTGATGAATAGTGGCAGCCAGCAGCGCCCCGGAGCAGGGTTCATTCCAGCCGGCTTGCTCCTGCATCACCGCGGTGGTGTAGGCCAGTTTATAGCCGGCCACCGGCCCCTGAACGGCGGTCAGCAGTTGCCGATATTCCCGCTGCACGGCATAGGCTGCCGGGATGCTGTCAATTCCCCACGGTCCGGGCAGCGGAGTAAAGGGTTGACCAGCTTGGTATTCGGCGAAAAGACTGGCGGCGGCTTGACGGATTTGGTCAGCAGTGGGCATTGACCTACCTCCCAGCGGCATTGTTTCGTGGTGGGCTTGGCGATGCTTTTGCCAAGCCGAGACGCAACGGCTTGACGCTGTACCGGGCAAATCCCCGGCTCTCGCCGCCGCTGCGTCTTGGGGTTAAAGGCTGGCGCGGATTGGGCTAACGGGCCTGGCTTTCGGCCTGAAAGCCGGCGTCCCGATGACCGCCATCGCAAAAGGGCTTGTTGGCAGACGCCCCGCAGCGGCACAAGGAAACCCACTGCCCTTCGGGAACGCTGTAGTTGTTGCCGGACTGGTCCACGATTTCGATGGGCCCGGTTACCCGGTTCGGCCCATTGGCCCGGATTTCGATTTTCACATCGGCCATAAGATTTATCCTCCCCGATAAATAATGTTGCTGGACTGACGCCAAAGCCGACCGCGACTTGCGGCCCCGCCGGGAAGCAGCGCGCATCCGCTGCCGGTTGACCGTCAGCCAGCAAGGGCTAGTTTGACACCTGAGCAAGGAAGTGTCAAGGGTTAAGCGGACTCGCAACCAAGTTTTTAATTGGGGCCTCGAGAGAAATCCGCCAAATGTTTAGCTATAATGGTCCTATTCCGCCATCCCCTTGGCCGGCGGCGCTGTTTCCGAAACTTGGCATTTTTGCCTGCATCCTGTTATACTTTGCCCCGGTCAGTAGCCGTAACCGCCCTGCTTTCCGGTCACCCGGTCAGTGCCTTCTCCGGATCTGGAGAAATACCCTGTTAACGCTGAATCTGTTATGCCTACCCCCAACGCCCCAGTCGAAATTTTCTACGACAGCCTTTGCCCGGTGTGCCGCCGGGAAGTGGATTTTTTGCAGCGGCGGGACAAGCAGGACAACTTGCGGCTGGTTGACATTGCCGCCCCGGATTTTGCCCCGGAGCCGTACGGGTTGGCATTGTCGGACTTTATCGCCCGGATGTATGTACGGGACGGGCAAGGCGTCCTGCGGCACGGGTTGGACAGCTTTCCCCTGATGTGGGGCGCGGTTGGCTTGGGCTGGCTTTGGGGCTGGACGCGGGTTCCCGGTCTGCGGCAGTTGGGGATGGCTGGCTATGCCCTGTTCGCTAAAGTGCGCCCCCGCTTTTCCAAGTTTAAGCCCTGCTTGCCGGAGGATGCCTGCCGGCTGCCCCGGCGCGAGGATTAAGCCGCCTTTCCCCGGTTGACGCTTTCCCCCGTCCCTATTATAGTTGCCCTGTTATTCCCTTTGTCTCATCCCTTATCCTGTGGTAGCCGCGACGCCGCTGCGGAGGCACTATATGACCTCAGAGAGTCAACCCCGGCCCAGCATTGTCAGCCGCTTGGCGGACCAAAACACGGCGGTAACTTTGGCCGGCATTGGCGCCGGCGGCCGGGGACCGTGGACCTTTGTTACCGGCATCCCCAACGGCAAAGCAGACATCGGCGGCCTGCCGGCCCAGTATTTGGCGGTGGCCGGTTGGGCGGCTTGAACGGTCGTTACGGTGGTAGGCGTGGCCTACCGGGGCGGCATCCCTTTGGAGAATATCGCAGTGGACTTTGCCGTAGAGCCAATTGCGGCGGCCGCCGGGCCGGGCTTTGGCGTGCGGGAAACGGTGCGGCTACAAGGCAAATTGTCGGAAACAGAGCGGGTGCGGTTGGAGCGGGCCGTGCGGTTTTGTCCGGTCGGGCAGGCATTGACCAAGGGGTCGATGCAATTCGAGGATGTAGTGGAATGGGACAATGGGGAAACCGTCGCCTTGTCTCCGGATGCTACTGACGGCCAATCCTTGACCGGCAGCTTGCCGGCTATCCCTCCCGGCACGGTGCAAGCCCGCTATCTGTTGGATACCAAAGAGTATGACGCTGACGGCAAGATGGCGGACGAAGGGGAAGCCAAGATTTACATTAGCGCCGAAAATCTGACCGGTGCCGGCCGCTGGACGCTGCTGGCCGGGCATAGCTCCCCAGGGTGGGTACCGCCGCCTTTCCCAACAGCCCAAGCCGCTTGGGCCGCATCTACCGTCGCCACCCTGACCGGCTTGCTGCCTTTCCCGGACGCCAAGGTTGCCCGGGATTTGCGCGTGGAAGTGGGCTTGCTGATGCGGGGCGGCCGTGAACGCTCGCAAAGCGACGCCGCTACCGGCAACATTACCAAGCGGCCGGCTTTGCGCCGTGTGATTGTCCCCGGCCGCCCGGATACCCTGCCGGCGGAAACTATCGCGGCGGCCCTGGCCCGCGACCCGATTACTATTGCTTACCAAGGCGGCGGCGTACTTTTAGATGAGCAGGTCGTTGTCGAGTAAGGGTATCCCTCGAGATTCCCAACGCCCCCTATTTCCAGTGTTGAGAGGTTACGGTGATGAGCGAAGGCAAGTTCCATCTGGAGGAGGCTACCATTGCCGGCTTGCACGCCGCCATCCAGTCCGGGGAAACCACCTGCGTTGCAATTGTCCAGGGCTACATTGACCGGGTGCGGGCTTATAACGGCGTCCCCAGCCTGCTGGTAACGGCCGATGGCGCGCCGGTGCCGCCGGCCGCCGGTGCCCTGCGTGGCGGGCAGCCCCTTCAGTTTCCCACCGCAACGGTCGCGGCGGCGGCGGTATTTCCCGACCTGGACCAGTACCAGGGGCCGCCGCTGGAGTTCGGACGGATGGCTGCTACGGCTTCCGACCCCACGGTGCAGCAGCAGTACGGGATGATTGTCGGCAAAGCCAAGGCCGGACAGGTCAACGCCCTGGCCACCCTGAACCTGCGCGGGGAACGCTCCGTAACCTGCAAAGGGGAATATGACCGCCATCCCGCCCAGGGGCCGCTGCCGCCGGGCGCGCCGCCGGTCTGCGAACACTTCCGCCATTTCCCCGACGCTTTGGAACGGGCGGCGGAACTGGACGCTACCTATGGCCGCAACCCCGACCTGGAACTGCTGCCGATGTACGGCGTAACTTTTTCTTTCAAAGACCCCTTCGACACCAAGGATATGCGCTCGACCGGGGGCGGCGATGCCGCTTACGACATCGACTTTCCGGCCCGGGACCATATCTTGGTCGAGCAGCTGCGGAACAAGGGCGCCATCATCTTTGCCAAAGCGGTCAACACCGAATATAACGGACGGGCCGGCGACCCGGGCGGCCGCCACACTCCCGATCAGATTCTCCCGTCGGTACTCGGCTATCAGCGCAGTTCCTGGGGCGGCAATCCCTCTAATCCCTACGACACTACCCGCTCGGCGTCTTTAGGTTCCAGTTCCGGGTCGGCCCTGTCCGTCAGCACCAATATGGTGATGGCCAGTCTGGGCGAGGAAACCCGGGCCTCCACCCGGGGGCCGGCCAATCACAACTCCGTGGCGCTGATTTTGCCGCACAAGGCAATGCTCGGTTTTGACGGCGGGGCCATTGGCGCGGACATTTATTGCGACCGCAGCGGCATCCATTGCCGCCGCATTGCGGACTGCGCCCGGGTGCTGGACGCCTTGAAAGACCCGGAGAACG
The DNA here is from genome assembly GCA_965243185.1 of Dehalococcoidia bacterium. Taxonomy (GTDB): domain Bacteria; phylum Chloroflexota; class Dehalococcoidia; order Lucifugimonadales; family UBA3495; genus CBDBCU01. The sequence goes on from OZ251531.1 coordinate 1,033,050, forward strand.
GCTACTATGACCCCCGCGACCCCTTTACCACGGTGCCGCGTTCCTCCGTGCTGCCCACTCCCTACGCCGGCCACGCCCGCAGTTCCGGGGCGGCCGGTTCTTTGACCGGGCGGCGTATCGGCATCATCCGGGAATCGATGGCCATTCCCCCCGGTTCCCTGACCGAGCGGCCGATTGTGGCGGCGGCTGATAAGGAAATCAAGGAAATCCTGCGGGATAAGTTGGGGGCTACCCTGCTCGAATCCGGCGACCGCCATTGGCCGGCTGACCCGGAAATTGAACCCATGAAAGTGGACTTTCGGCGGGCTATTGCCTATCTGCTGCCGGTGTTTATGCCCGATGTGCTGTACCGCTTGGATGCCGACGGACAGCCGCTGTTCCCGGAATTTGCCGCCGCCATCACGCCGACCGAGTTTGCCCCCGGCAAAGTGTTCGGCTCCGGGGAAATGCCGCCCATCGACTACTTCGTCGATTTGGCGGACGGGCGCATTGAACCGCCGGTGAACCTGGATTTGGCGACTATTCAGCAGCAGGAACTGGCCATGTCCTTCCGCTACCACATCCGGCAGTATCTTTCCCGCCGGGCCGCCGATTGGCAGGAATTGGGCTACACCGAGTCCCTGGTGGACTGGCCGACCCTCAACGCCCGCTCCAAGTTCTGGGGCGATGACCAGCGGGCCGCCTTCAAGAATTGGGAGGAGGTTACCGATCCGCGCAATCCCCTGGACGGACGGCAGGGCGTGAACGAGCGGATTATGCTCCGGGAACTGCTGCGCCGGGTCGATATGATGGTGCTGCTGGAAAACCGCCTCGACGCCTTGGTGCGGCTGCATACCCCCTACCCGCCGGGGAAAATCGGCGGCGCCTACCAGCACGGCAACGGCAACAACCTGCGCCAGGAATCCTACAACGGCCCCAACGCCGGCCTGACCGAAGTTCTGATACCCGCCGGCTATGTTACCACCGTGTACGACCCGGTGTTTCAACTCTCCCCCGACCGCCAACGCTATGTGTCGGTCCAGTCCGACCAAGCCGAAACGCTGCCGGCGCCGGGCTTGCCCTTTTCCTTGGTGTTCCGGGCCGAACCCGGGAAAGAGGATACCTTGCTGGAAATCGCGTCGGCTTACGAAGCGGCCTCCCGCCGCCGCATTCCCCCGCCGGACTTCGGCCCCCTGTAAAACCGCCGGCTTGCCCGATTGTTAAATTCGTTAAGGAATTGTTGACAACTGCCCATCCTTGCCTTATATTGCCCCAAATTGCCGGGCAAAGGCGGCGTAAGTTGCCTTGCGCCGGTTACCCAACGGCTCGTGTCCATCCCGGTTCCCCAGGGATCCCCATTCAGTTTCACCGGAGGTTATGGAGGGTAAGACATGAAATATAGTTGGTTCACCAGTCCCAAGGCGTGGCTCTACGGGGCCTTGAGCTTGGCATTAGTCTTAATCATCGCCTGCGGTTCGGCGCAGGAAGCTCCGGCGTCCCCGGCCCAGTCGGAAGTGGCCTCCCAGTCCGCTTCGGAAGTGGCCGGCATTTCCGACGAAAGGGCGCCCGCGCCAGCAGCCCAGCGGCAGCCCAGCACCGGAATGGCCGGCGGCGAGGGCGGCTCCACCAGCGGCTCCGAGACTATGGGCGACAGCACCGCGCCGGCCCCCACCGCCGTGCCGGAACCCACCGCCGCTCCTGACCCCGGCGTGGAAGCCCGGCAGGTTACTCGCCTCGAGTTTGCCATCACTTCCGCCAACAACGAAAGCAACCGCCCCTGGAAGGGCAGCCGGCAGGCGTATGTGCAGTACGATCCCACCCTGGAATACGCCATCGGCATTCACCCCACCACCAGCGAATATGTGCCGGAGTTGGCCACCCGCTGGGAAGCCAACGACGACCTGTCCGAGTGGACTTTCTACCTGCGGGAGGGTATCCAGTTCCACAACGGTTGGGGTGAACTGACCGCCGACGATTTCCGGCACACCGCCGAGATTTTGACCCGACCGGATACCCGCTTGGGTACCTGGCGTTACTTTGTCGGCGGCCGGGACGATGACGGCAACCCCTTGGCCGGGCCGGATCAGTATTTCCGGAAAATTGACGACCATACCTTTACCATCATTTTCCACGGACGGGAGGGCAACCCGGCGACGACCTTTGACGCCGAGTTTGTGATGAGCAACGCCTCCTCGGAAATGGGCGCGTGGAGCAAAGCCTTCTGGGAATCCGCCGGGGAGGATGTGGAAGCCCGGGAGAAACTGCTCGACGAACAAGGTCTCCAAGGCACCGGCTCCTACCAGTATATGGGACGGGAACCGGCCCAAGCCTTCCTCATTGAGAAAATCCCGGGCCGCCACTGGTCTCAGGATGCCGACCTGCCGGAAGGCGTTCTCCCCGAAGATCCGGACTTCCAGGAAATTCGGATTTACTGGGCCCCGGAGGATGCCACCCGCTTTGCCAACCTGCTGGCTGGCACCGCGCACATGGCTGACCTGCCGCTGGACTTGCAGAAGGACGCGGCCAACCGGGGCATGGCTCTGATGCGCTCTCAGTTCACCGCCAACAACTTCTTTGTGTTCTTTGGCGGAATGTACCTGAGCGACGACGAGCGGGATGTAGCCAACTACGACCCGACGGTGCCTTGGGCCGAAACCCCTTGGGCCGGACAGGAACCGCCCGGGAAAGGCGAACCCGGCTTCGAGAACAACGGCTGGAAAGTCCGCCGGGCCATGAACAAAGCCATCAACCGGGAGGAACTGCTCGAGCAGCTCTACAAAGGCATCGGCGAGCTGATGTATGTCGGCTACTACCACCCCAGCCACTACGGTTGGGATCCCAGCTGGGAGCAGCGGTACGAAACCGAATACAAGTACAACCCGGAGGAAGCCATGCAGCTGCTGGCCGAGGCCGGCTACGGCCCGGACAGCGACAAGACGGTCAAGGTAACCGTCCAGTCCTATGTCTCCCCCGGCGAGGCGGAACTGCCCCAGGCCATGGAAGCCATTGGCAACTACTGGTCCCAGGTGGGTATTGATGTGGTGATTGAGGACTTGAGCGCCTCCCAGGTGCGGGAACGCTACCGGGCCCGCGAGATGCAGCACCGGGTCTGGCCCAACATCATCATCTACTTCCCCCTGGAGTACGGCAACCTGACCGGTTTCACCAGCACCTTCGGCGGCAGCAACCACTACCAGGACAACTATACCAACGCCAAGGCCAGCGAATGGCGGAACGAAACCGACTTCGCCCGCCGGGACGCGTTGGCCCGGGAGTGGGGCAATTGGGCCTTCGACAACTATATGACCATGCCGCTGTTCTGGTTCCCCCACACCGTAGTGGTGGACCCGGCCGTGGTGTCCAGCTGGATTTACCCCGGCAGCACGGTGCCGCGCAACGGCCATATGCACGCCATCAAGGCCACCTACCAGGGCGGTTAGACCGCGGCGGAAACCCGCTAATCCGCAGGCTTAACCGGGGGCAGGTCGCTGCTACAGTGGCCTGCCCCTCTTTACAACCCCCGGTCAACACCGGCCCCAGCCAGCCCATAAGGGAGTTCGACTGATGAGTACCCAATCCCAACCGGCCAACGGCAAGTCCCTGGAGTTCGGCATCTTTGACTGGATTGAGTGGGAAAAGCAGCCCCACAGCAAAATTTACGAGGAACGGCTGAAGCTGCTCGAGTATGCCGACCGGCAGGGCTTTTACTGCTACCATCTGGCGGAACATCATGTAACGCCGCTGAGCCTAGCCCCCTCGCCCGGAGTTTTCCTCGCGGCGGCCGCCCAGCGCACCCAAAACATCCGCCTCGGCCCCCTGGTCTATCTGCTCCCCTTTTACAACCCCCTCCGCCTGCTCCACGAAGTCTGTATGCTGGACAACCTCAGCAACGGGCGGCTGGAGTTGGGCGTCGGCCGCGGCATCGTCCCCATGGAAGCCGAACACTACGATGTCAAGTTCGAGGATGGGCGGGATATGTTTCGCGAAGCCCTCGACATCCTGATTATGGGCTTGACCCAGGAGACCCTGGACTACGAAGGCCAGCATTACGCCTACAAAGACATCCGAATGTGGTCGGAACCGCAGCAAAAGCCCTACCCGCCCCTGTGGTACGCCACCAACAACAAGGAAACGGTGCCGTGGATTGCCCAGCACGGCTTTAACACCAGCACCGTCTTTGACCCGGCCCCCGAAGTCAAAGGCCACTTTGACCTGTACCGCCAAGTCTGGCAGGAACACCGGTCGGATGACAACCGGCTGAACGGGCATATCGCGGAGCCGAAGTTGGGGCTGACCCGTCATGTCTATGTCGCCCCCACGGACGCCGAAGCCATTAAGGATTGCCGGGCCGCCTTTGACACCTGGTTTTACAACATCAACTTCCTGTGGGACAAGCACGACGTGCCGTTGCCCGCTCGCATCGACTTTGACGAATGGGTGGAAAAGGAAGTGCTTCTCGCCGGCTCCCCGGCCACGGTGCGGGAACAGGTGGGCCGCACGGTAGCGGAAAGCAGCATCAACTATTTCAACTCCATCTTTGCTTGGGGCGACCTGACCCACCAGCAGGTAATGCGCTCCATCGGCCTGTTCGCCGAGGAAGTAATGCCCTCCTTGCGGTAAGCGGCGCGGTATTAACTAACCCGGTTTGCGGCCGGCCGGGGCGGATTTAGAACCCGCCCCGGCTGTTATAATGGGCCGCAGTCAAATCCTTGCGCGAGGGCTGATTAACTTTGCGACCGGCAGCAGCAACGGCGGCGTCCCGTCCCCGAGCCTTTCCGTGGCCAATGTTAGTTTGCGCGGCCAGCGTAGCAGCGACACTGGTCGGCGCAGTAAGCCCTTGGGCCCGGGTGCCGACCTACCGGGCATCCTACGGCGGAGCCGCCGCCGCCGACCCGTCCGCTGTGTTCTGGGTGCGCGGCCTTGACGCCCCGGGAATGATTCCCCTGGTGGGGGATGGCACGGTCATCCTGATCCTGGCCGCCTTGGCCGCCCTGCTGATTCTGTGGCGGCTCTTTTGGCCGCCCCGTTCCTGCGGCTTTCTCCTGCTGGCGATTTTCAGCCTGCTGGGCGTAATCACCTTGATTGGGATGGTCAACTGGGCCAATGTGGGCAACATCCCCCAAACCGACTCCCGCCTGTTCTTTAAGAGCAGCGTAGAAGTCAGTTGGGGGCTGGTCGTCTTGTGCGTCGGGGTTTGGCCGGGCGTCCTGGCGGCCGGTTATCAGCTATGGGCGGACGAATTGCGGTCGTAGGGATAGCCGCCTTGCCCGGCAAGGACGGGGCACCGCCCCGTCAAACCTTGCCCGACAAACAAGCCCCGGTCCCACAGAGACGACCGGGGCTTTAGCTTTTGCGGAAAAGCAACGGGCTTTTACAAATTGCGCTGCTTCGGGTCGAGACGGTCCCGGAGCCAGTCCCCCATCAGGTTCAGGGACAGCACCACCAGAGAGATAGCGACGCCGGGGAAAAAGGATACCCACCAAGCCGTTACCACCAGTTCCCGACCGTCGGCTACCATCAACCCCCAAGCCGGCGTGGGCCGCGGAATGCCGGCCCCCAGGAAACTGAGGCTGGCTTCGAGCAGGATAACAAAGCCCACTTGCAGCGTTGCCAGCACCACGATGGAGTTGACCACATTGGGGAATACATGACGCACGATAATGCGGAAATGGGAGGCCCCGGCCACCTGCGCCCGGCCAATGAAATCCTGGTTCTTAATCGCCAGCACCTCGCCGCGCACCTGACGGGCATAGCGCGACCAGAGAATTACGCAGATGACGAAAATCACCGTGCCGAAACTGGGGCCGCGGGCCGCTACTATCGCCAAGGCTAACAGGATTGCCGGAATGGACAGCGCAATATCCACCGCCCGCATAATCAGCATATCCCAGCGACCGCCGAAGTACCCGGCAATCAGCCCCAAGGAAACCCCGATAACGCCGCTGATGGCAATAACGGTGATCGACACCAACAGCACATATTTAGCGCCGTGCAGAATCCGGCTGAGCTGATCCCGGCCCTGCTTGTCCGTGCCGAGGATGTAGCGCATCGAGCCGCCCTCCTGCCATGCCGGGGGCGTCAACCGCTCCGAAAACTGCCCCCGGGTCGGATGATGTGGCGCAATGAACTGGGCAAAGAGGGCCGGGATTACCAGTCCCACCATCAGGATGATAAAGGGTATCAGCGGGTACCGCCGGGCCGCGCGTACGCCTCTGACGATGCCACCCGGCGAGTACCAAGTGCTTTTGGGGGCCGGTGCCGTTATCTCCATAGTCTGCTCCTCAGGATTTCCTGGGTGGTACACCTCCGGTACCGGAATGGGGCCGGAATATGCCGGCTGCTATCCCGACCGGCATATTCTTGCCCTAGTAACGAATGCGGGGATCCAGGTAGGCGTAGAGGACGTCCACAATCAGGTTGGACAGGATGTAAATGCCGGCAAAGATGATAACCACCGCCTGCACTACCGGATAGTCCCGGGCCCGGATGGCGTCCACCGCCAACCGCCCCGTGCCGGGCCAAGTGAAAACGCTTTCCGTAATCACCGCCCCGGTCATCAACTGCCCGGCGACAATGCCGAAAAAGGTCAGCGGCGGAATGGAGGCGTTGCGGAGGGCGTGTTTCCAAATAACCTTCCACTCCCGCATCCCTTTAATCCGCGCCAGTTTAATGTATTCGGTATCCAGCACCTCCAGCATTGCCGAGCGCACCAGCCGCATCATCGCCGCCACCTGGAACCAGCCCAGGGTAATGGCCGGCAGAATCAGGTTGCGCCAGCAAACATCGCAGTCTCTCCCGATGCCGTCTGCTGGCAACAGGTTCAAGCTGACCGCGAAAATGAAAATCAGCACGATGCCCAGCCAGAACGGCGGCAAAGACTGCCCGGCCAGGGCGATAACCTTGCCGATATAGTCAAATATGCTGTCCTTTTTCACCGCTGACAGGACGCCGATGGGAACGGCGATAAGCAGACTCACCCCCATCGCCACGGCGGCTAACTTAAGCGTAGCCGGAAAGCGCTGCCCCACCAGTCCAATAGCCGTTTGGTCCGCCCAGTTGATGGAGTCGCCAAAGTCCCCGCGCAGGGCATTGCCCACGAACCGCAGGTACTGAATCGGCAAGGGCTGATCCAGCCCCCACTCCCGGGCCAACGCCTCCTCCTGCGCTACGGTAGCGTCAGCCGGGAGAAACACATCCACCGGATTGCCGCTGAGCCGGGCCAGGGCAAACACAATGACGCTGACGACAAACAGCACAATCAGGGCGTAAAAGCCGCGGATGATGATGAAACGCTGCATACCCTCACCTCAGATTTGGTAGGCCCGGCAACTCTTTTCGATCCCGGATTAACGGCGGCCGTCAGTCTGAACCATGGCCGCTTTGCTGCCGATGGGCAAGTCTCCCCTAAAGTTCAACAAAATATATGCTATCCGGGGCAAAGTGTCAACGAAAACGCCCGTCAGTCTGCCTTGGCGGTAAGGATTATAGCCCTTATTCCCCACAGCGGCACAAAAAGAGAGCTAACCGTCGGAAAACCCGGTTAGCCCCAATTCCGGCATTGTTTCCAAACCGCCCCAATCAGAATAGAAATCGTCATTCCCACGAAAGTGGGAATCCAGCCCCCCAAATCCCCTTAACAAACACCCTAACCTTCCACAATGCCTACGCTATCGCTACCCCTCGCCCAAGGCCGGGTGCAAGTTCTGGACCAGCGCGGCCATCAGATCGCCAATTAACGCCGCCTGCGGAGAATCGCCGGGCGGCAATCCGGTAATTTCACTGTGGGACGGGTCGGCAGGAGACTGCTCCGTGGCGGGTAGCGGTTGGCTCAGAAAAGCCAAATCCGGCAATTCCTGCCGGGTCAAACCGACGCTCAATTCAGCCAGCCGCCCGTTCCGCCGTAGATTCAAGCGGGAAAGCCTTCGGATTTCCTCGAGTTGCTGCGGTTTGGTCCAGCCGCTGAAATACTCCAGCCAGTGGACCGACAAACCGCTTTCCTGGAGCCGCAACCGGAAAATGTAGCCGTCAACGCTGCCGTCATCGTGGATCTGCTGCGGCGCGGCGTAGCGGACAACGTGCGACTCATCCGGCAACTCCGGCGTCATTGTCGCCCCGCCAACTGGCTCAAGTCAAAAGCGTTAATCAATCGTTTAACCCCGTCCAGAGTATCCACACCGGCGGCCCGGGACACCTTTTCGGCTTCCGGTCGGCGCCGAAAAATGACATACTCCGCCATCCCGTCGCCAAGGAACTGCACCCCCAATTGACCGGGTCCTTCCCCTTTCCAGAGGGCGCGGAGATTGCCGTTGTCCAGCAATACTAGGGAACCTTTGCCGGCGGCGGGCGGAGAATTGACGAAATGCCAGAAGTCCTTTTCAGAGGCGGCGTTCAGCCTAACGCCGTCCGTTGCGCCATCCGCCCGTAGTTCCCGGATGCGGGCTTGGTAGGCGGGTCGGATTCGACGGACTTGGTGATTTGGGCGAAGTGCGGCGAGTTGGGTGGTTCGAGAGGATGGGCGGGTTTGGTCGTACCGACCGCCCCGGCGATTGCGCCTAGTTTGGCTTTTGACTTTGCCCCGCCGGACTTTAGCGGTGACCGGCATTGTTGCCCCCATCTAATCCTGCTAACGATATAAGAAAAGTATAACCTCGCGGCGCAAGCCACGCAAGTATTAGGCCGGAAAAAATTGCCGGAGCCAGCTCCAGCCGGCCCCGGCAAATTTCCCCTTTGCGATGGGGTTAGCGCGCCGCCACCCCCAACTAATCGTCGAAATACCCGTTCCCGTTGCTCATCGACGCGCCGACCAGGGCATTGCCCGCCAGCATATCAATGCCCTTGCGGACCGAGCCGCCGATGCTGTTCACTTCCTGCTCCAAAGCGCGCAGGGAGCGCAGGGCGTAGGCGTCGGCTTCGGTGCGGCGGGATTGGGCTTCGGCATCGGCCTGTTGCAGGATGCGCGCCGCCTTCTGCTCCGCCTCGGCCACCAGTTGGTCGGCCCGCCGCTGAAACTCCGACTGGGTCAGCTTTTCCCGGAACTCGTCCTCGGACTTGCTCCGGGCCCGCCGGGCGTCCGCCAAGGCGTTGTTCATAATCTGGTCTTTCTGGGACAGCATCTCCTCGGCGGCCTTGACTTCCTGGGGAATCCCCAGGCGCATCTGGTCCACCAGTTCCAGGAGTTTCGGCTTGTCCATCAGCAAGGCCCCGGTAATGGGCATCGCCTTGCTGTTCTCGATGAGGCTTTCCAATCGGTCGATGGCGTTGATAATATCTATGATGTCCCCCTTTCGCCGGCCGGGGTTTCGGGCTACGGAGCCGGCATACCGAATTTGCCATAGACGGCTTGCGCCACTGGCGGCGGCACCATCCCGGTAATATCCCCGCCGAGACGCGCTACTTCCTTCAACAAACTGGAACTGACAAACATATGGTCTTGCGAGGTCATAAAGGAGACCATATCGACATCCGGCGCCAGTTTCCGGTTCATAAAAGCCATTTCGTACTCGTACTCAAAGTCGGAGCCGCTCCGCAATCCGCGCACGATAACGGCGGCGCCGATTTCTTGAGCAAAGCGCACCACTAATCCCGCGAATTGCCGCACCTCCACATTAGGCAGATGGCTAACCGCATCCTGAAACAGCGCCACCCGTTCCGTGTCGGAAAAGAGCAGGGTTTTGGCCGGCGTGGCGTACACCGCGACCACTACCCGGTCAAACAGTGCCGCCGCCCGGGTCGCCACATCGATATGACCCATCGTTACCGGGTCAAAGCTCCCCGGGTAGAGAGCGGTCACCATTCCCGACCTCCTCTTGCGTAAAAGTCCACCAGATTGTCCCCGTAGCGGCGATGGTTATAGCGGGTCAAATCCCCATACCGTTCCGCCAGCCCAATATGCCGGGAATGCCCGACCACTACCACGCCCTCCGCCGCCAGCAGCCCCGGCGTGGCGGCCAACAACTCCAGAAAATAGCTCAGCCCGTTCATCCGATAGGGCGGGTCGAGCAGTATCAGCCGGTAATTCCCCGCCAGACCGGGCAGCACCCGCCAGGCATCAGCGCAATGGACGGCGGCTTGCCCGCTGAACCCGGCCGCCGCCAGGTTGTCCCGAAGGGCTTGGCTTTGGCGGCGATTCCGCTCGACAAAATCCGCCCAAGCCGCGCCCCGGCTCAACGCCTCGATGCCCAAGCTGCCGGCCCCGGCGAACAGGTCGAGGACGCGGGTTTGCCGGCAGATTTCCGGCGGTAAAATGTTAAAGATAGCGGCGCGCACCCGCTCCGTAGTGGGCCGAACCCCGGCTACTACCGGGCCGGTCAGCCGGCGGCCCTTGGCGCTGCCGCCGGCCACCCGCATATTGCTGCTGCCGGGCATTATAATTCACCCCTTGCCGAAAGTTTCCAGTGAAAAACCGGGTCAGTTTTAAGCAGTTTGGCGTCAGCCCTTCCTTAGCGTCCTTCCCGCCCTCCCCCGTCATTCCCACGAAAGTGGGAATCCAGAAAAGCCGGGAACTTTGGATTCCCGTTTTCACGGGAATGACGGCGGTACGCCCCGGCTATCGCCTACCGCAATCGTCATTCCCGCCCCCCACCGTCATTCCCACGAAAGTGGGAATCCAGAAAAGCCGGTGACGCGCTACGCCCGACCCCGGAAAGTCAGTAATGCCAAGAATCGGCCCGATTTTCCCCATAACCGCCCCGCTTTCCGATTGACATATTATCAGGAAAGGGCATAATATCTTATGGCAGGGTATCACACTGGAGGCGGCGGGAATGCGTGAATTGTCCATCGACAGCATACGGGTCAGCCCGATGAACTACCAACGGGTGGTCATCCTTAAAGAAAAGGAATCGGACCGCTATCTGCCCATCTGGATTGGGCCGGCCGAGGCCGACGCCATCGCGGTCAAGCTCCAGGATTTGAGCGTCCCCCGGCCCTTGACCCATGACCTGCTGGGCGAAGTTATCAACGCCCTGGGCGGGTCGGTCAACCACATCCTGGTCAACGACCTGCACAACGACACCTTTTTCGCCAAAATCGTCATCCAGGTCAACGGCGACACCCGCGAAATTGACTCCCGGCCCAGCGATGCCATGGCTCTTGCCGTGCGCGCCCAAGCCCCCATCTACGCCGCCGAGGCGGTGATGGACAAGGCCGGCATCCTCCTCGACGAGGATGGCAAGCCCATAACCCCGGAACGCTCCCCCCGGGAGGAAGTTACCGAGGTAAAGGAGGAGGAGCTGCGGCGGATGTCCGCTTTTACCGACTTCATCAATGATTTGGATTTGGAGGACTTTGGCCGGGGGCAGCCGGGGCAGCAAGGCCGCTAGCCACCCGCTCGGTTAATGCCGCTCAAAGAAACGCCCCGGACGGGTTAGCGTCCGGGGCTATCGCATATCGAACCCGTCCTTCCCGCCCCAACCGTCATTCCCACGAAAGTGGGAATCCAGAATAGCCCCGGACGCTAACCCGTCCGGGGCATTTTTACTGTGCAAAAACAGCCCGGATGTAGTAAATTACCCCTATGGCACCGGAAAAGCATAACCCCAAATTGACGCCCCGCATCATCGCCGCCTTTCGTCCCTACCGGCGGCGGGTAGCTCTGGTCGGGCTGCTGATTTTGTTGACCGCCGGGTTGGGCGTCGTCAACCCGGTACTGATTCAAGTAGTCTTTGATTCCGCCCTGTTCCCGGAGGGCGGCCCGAACCTTAACCTGCTCTGGCTCTTGGGCGCGGTAATGGCAGGCATTACCGTAGTCACCGGCGGCTTGGGCATCGTCCAAACCTACCTCACCAACCAAGTCGGCCAGCGGGTAATGCGGGACTTGCGGGATACGCTGTACCGGCACCTGCAAAGCCTCTCCCTCGGGTTTTTCACCGGCACCCGCACCGGAGAAATCCAGTCCCGGGTCGCTAACGATGTGGGCGGTGTGCAGCGCGTCGTCACCAACACCGTCTCCGATGTCCTGTCCAATGCAGTCATCCTGGTCAGCACTTTGATTGCGATGTTGGTACTCTCGTGGGAATTGACCATCGTCGCTGTAGGCACAGCCCCGGCATTCTTTTTCCTGAGCCGAATGGTCGGCGCCAAGCGGCGGGCCGTGGCGGCCGAAACCCAGCAGTCCACCGCCGAAGTAACCGCCATCACCCAGGAAACCCTGTCCATTTCCGGCATTATGCTGGCCAAACTGTTCGGACGGCAAAGCCGGGAAATTGAACGATTTCATCAGGAAAATCAAAAACTTTCCGACCTGGTCATTCGACAGCAAATGACCGGCCAATCCTTCTTTACCCTGATGCAGATTTTCTTTTCCCTGTCGCCGGTAGTGATTTACCTCCTGGCTGGCTACCTGCTAACCGGCGGCGGCGCCAATGCCCTATCCCCCGGAACTATCGTCGCCTTTACCACCCTGCAAAGCCGCCTTTACTTCCCCATCGGGCGGCTCCTCGAAGTATCCGTAGAGTTGCAAGCCTCCCTCGCATTGTTTGAGCGGATTTTTGGCTATCTGGATATTGAACCGGAGATAGTGGACGCCCCGGATGCGGTCGAGTTGTCCCCGGAACAAGTAGCCGGCGCCATCCGCTTCGACCAAGTACGCGTCAACTACGCCGCCCACCGCGAACTGGCCGCGGCCGCCAGCGGCAGCAACGGGCGGCCGGAATGGGCTAGTACTGACAGCGGCAAGGGCGACAATTCCGCCACCGGCCCGGCGGCCGCAACCCGTTGGGCTTTAGACGGAGTAAGCTTTGCCATTCAGCCCGGTCAATTGGCCGCCTTTGTCGGCCCCAGCGGCGCCGGCAAAACCACCATATCCTACCTGATCCCCCGCCTTTATGACGCCACCGCCGGCAGCATCGCCATTGACGGCATCGATGTGCGGCGGATTAAACTGGCATCCTTGGCTGGGCTGATTGGCTATGTAACCCAGGAAAGCTATTTGTTTCACGCCAGCATCCGCGACAACCTGCTCTATGGCAATCCCCGGGCCAGCCAAGCGGAACTGGAACAAGCGGCGGCGGCCGCTTACATCCACGACCGCATAATGGAATTTCCCGACGGTTACGCTACGGTAGTAGGGGAACGCGGCTACCGCTTATCCGGCGGAGAACGGCAGCGGCTCTCCATCGCCCGGGTCATCCTGCATCAACCCCGTCTGCTCATCCTCGACGAGGCTACTTCGGCCTTGGATACCGCCAGCGAGCGTTATGTGCAATCGGCATTGACGCCGCTAATGCGCGGCCGCACCACCGTTGCCATCGCCCACCGCCTTTCCACCATCATCGCCGCCGATATTATCTACGTCATCGACCAGGGGCAGATTGTCGAGCAGGGCGCCCATTCCCAGCTGCTGACCACCGGCGGCCTGTACGCCCGGCTCTACGAGGAACAGTTCGAGAGCGGCCGGGTCGAGTGCTACTGCGAGGATGGCGTAGTGCTGACCGACGGGAATATCGTCTATGCCGCTGCTGAACGAGCGGCGGCGTAAAAGGTATGAACCAGCCGGGTTCGGCAGCCCCTACTCCCGAAAATCATACTCTCCAGCCCAAAGTATATCCCCCTCGCCGCCTAACTGTCCCGTGCGGATGCCGGCAATGGCATAAGGCGGCAGCCGCTGCTCCACTATGCACTTGCCCTCGACCCTGCTCCCGGCATCCTCAAACTCGAAATCCCGGTTCTCAAACCCATACTCCCGGCGGTCCGCCGGCAAGTCCGCCGCATTGACCGGGGTAATGTGCAGAAAGAACCGCTCCGCCGTATCCCCTTGGGCGCAATCCTCTTTCCCATAAAGCAGCCAGCGGCCCGCCCGGCGGTACACCTGAAAATCGCCGTCAATCAGCAGTTCCTCCCTATCCGGTCGGGCCGCCGCCAAAGCCGAAACCGGCGGCGCCGCCGTAGCCGCCCGCCGCAGCGCCGGCGCCAGTCGTTCCACCATGGCCGCCGCCAGCAGCTCCCGGCCGCGCCCGTTGAAATGGCAGCATACATCCCGGTAAAGCGTTTTGTGGTTATCGACAAAAATTCCGCTCAAGTCAATGTAATTGACCTCCTGCTCCCGCAGTTGTTCCCCCCGCGCCAGCAGCAGCGGGTAAGTTTCCCGATAAGCCGATTCATAGTAGCTGCCCGCGGCGTAGCAGCAATCCAGTTCCGCCTCCGTTAGCGGCTTCCCCCCGGGAACATACTGGCTGGGCTGTAAAAAGTGATAGTATTCGGCCCCGGCCAGTTCCGCCAATTCCGCCAGCAGCAGCGAACCCCGATACCAGGCTTCAGCTTTATCCCGGTACATCCCCGCCGAATGCCACTGGAAAGGGTAATGCGGCCCCTTTTTCTCCAGCCGGTAGCCGGTTTGCGTGTCGTTCAAAGCGTGGTTCAGCTGAATAATCTGGTCAGCAATTCTTTCCAGCCGGTATCGGTAGAGCAATCCAAAGGCCGCGGTGCAGCGGAAAGGGCTGTCAGTAATGGCATCAGCAAGTTCCCCCTGTTCCCGCCGCCGCGCCGCAATCTGTCCCACCAGTAAAGTCTCCGCCACCGTCAAACCCAGTTCACTTTTCCACCCTTCCGGAAAGAACGGAAACACCTCGACCTTGCGACTGCCCGCCGGTTTGTTGCGGAAGTACGGATAGGTAATTTCGTTATGCCCGTCCAGGTTGACCAGTATATCGAAGTGTCCGCCCCAGGCCAGGATGTTGGCCGCCTCGCTGACTTGCTGCGGCTGTCTCATCCCCAGCAAAGCCAGGTTGAGCAGTACCGGGCGGCGCGGCAGTTCGTTAGCGGCGAAATGTTGCTCCAGAGCGCGGCGCAAGCTGGGCAAGGCAATGTTTTGCGCTACCGAACCCCCGACCAGGGCGATTACTACCGCGTCATCGTATTGGGGACGGGGCGGCATCAAGTTCGCATCCGCTCCCGGATGCAGTGGGGTATAACCGGAAAAGGGATCCCGCGCCGTAACGATGTCACCCGCAAAATCCTCGGTCGGCGCCCCCGGCCCGGGGGCGTCCTCCCTTGCCGGCTGGACGCCCCCGTAACATTCGTCAAAAGCCAGGAAATAAGCCAGCTGGGACATCCCTTCCACGACCACCAGAATCAGGACGGCCAGTACGCCGTAGAAAAGCAGCTTTCTGGAGAGCGGCAAGGCCGGTCACTCCTGCCTCGGAAAATGATACTCGCCAGCCCAAAGTATATCCCCCGCGCCGCTTACCTGTCCAGTGCGGATGCCGGCAATGGCATAATGCGGCAGCCGCCGTTCCGCCACGCACTTGCCCTCGACAATTATGCCGGCCTCCCCGAACTCGAAATCCCGGTTGTCAAACCCATACTCCCCGCGGCCCGGCGGCAAGTCCCCCGCATTGACCGGGGTAATGTGCAGCAAGAACCGCGCGGCCGTATCCTCCACAGAACAATCCTCCTTCCCATAAAGCAGCCAATGCCCCGCCCGGCGGTACACCTGAAAATCGCCGTCAATCAGCAGTTCCTCCCTGGCGTCTCGGGCCGCCGCCAAGGCCGAAACCGGCGGCGCGGCCGTCGCCGCCCGGCGCAAGGCCGGCGCCAGTCGTTCCACCATGGCCGCCGCCAGCAGTTCGTTGCCGCGCTCATTGAAATGGCAGCATATATCCCGGTATAGCGTTTCGTGGTTATCGGCAAAAATGCCATTCAAGTCAATGTAATTGACGCCCTGCTCCCGTAGTTGCTCGCCCAAGGGAACCAGCAGCGGATAGCTTTCCCGATAAGTGGTTTCATAGTGGCCGACGGCGTAGCAGCAATCCAACTCCTCCGCCGTCAAAGGCTTGGCCCCCGGAACATACTGACTCGGCTGTTGAAAATGATAGTATTCGGCCCCCGCCAGTTCCGCCAGTTCCGCCATCAAGAGCGAACCCCGATACCAGGATTGAGCTTTATCCCGGTACATCCCCTCCGAATACCACTGGAAAGGGTAATGCGGCCCCTTCTTTTCCAGACTGTAGCCGCTTTGCGCGTCGGCCAAAGCGTGGTTCAGCTGAATAATCTGGTTAGTAGTTCTTTCCAGCCGGTAGTGGTACAGCAAGGCAAAGGCCGCGGTGCAGCGCAAAGGGCTGCTGGCGATGGCGTCCCTCAATTCCCCTTGCTCCTCCCGCCGAACCGCAATCTCTCCCGCCAGTAAAGTCTCCCCGACGGTCAAATCTACGGCATTTTCCCACCCAAAAGGCAGGAACGGAAACGCCGCGACCTCAATACTTTCCAGAGTGTCGTGCTCCGGCTCGGGCAGGTTGATTTCGTTATGCCCGTCCAGGTTGACCAGTACATCGAAGTGTCCGCCCCAGGCCAGCATATTGGCAACTTCGCTGGCTTGCTGCGGCTGTTTCATCGCTATCCAAGCCAGGTTAATCAACACCGGACGCCGCGGCAGTCCCTTAGCCGCAAAATGTTGCTCCAAAGCGTAGCGCAAGCTGGGCAAGGCAACATTCTGCGCCACGGAGCCGCCGGTCAAGGCAATCACTACCGTGTCATCAAATTGGGGGGGGGGCGGCATCAAATTTAATTCCCCTTCGCCATATATGTTAGGTGAGGGGGTATAGCCGTAAAAGGGATGTTTCCAATGCTGCCCCCCCAGAAAATACTTGCCCCGGGGCGGCGGCGTCCCGGGCGCGGCCTCCGTTGCCGCCGGAACGCCCCCGAAACATCGGTCCAGTGCCAGGAAATAAGCCAGCTGGGACATCCCTTCCACGACGATCAGAATCAGTACCGCCAGTACGCCGTAGAAAAGCAGCTTTTTGGGGAGTGTCAAGGCCGGTCACTCCTGCCTCGGAAAATGATACTCGCCAGCCCATAGTATAGCCCCGCCCTGGCGATACTGTCCCGTGCGGATGCCGGCAATAGCATAAGGCGGCAGCCGCCGCTCCGCTATGCACTTGCCATCGACAATTATGCCGGCCTCCCCAAACTCAAAATCCCGGTTCTCAAACCCATACTCCCGGCGGCCCGGCGGCAAATCCGCCAAATCGACCGGGGTAATGTGCAGCAAAAACCGCTCCGCCGTATCCCCTTGGGCGCAATCCTCCTTAACATAAAGCAGCCAATGCCCCGCCCGCCGGTACACCTGAAAATCGCCGTCAATCAGCAGCTCATCCGCCTCGGGCCGTATCGCCTCCGGAATAAGCGGCGTCACCGGCGCCGCCCCCGTCGCCGCCCGCTCCAAAGCCGGCGCAATCCCCTCCACAATCGCGGCCGCCAGCAGTTCCTTGCCCCGCTCATTGAAATGGCAGCAATTATCATAGTATAGCGTTTCGTAGTTATCGGCGAAAATGCCATTCAAGTCCCGGTAATTCACGCCCCGCTCCCGCAATTTTTCCCCCAAGGGCAGCAGCAGCGGGTAGGTTTCCCGATACGCCCTTTCATCCGGGCTGCCCGCGGCATAACAGCACTCCCACTCCTCCGCCGTCAGCGGCTTTGACCCGGGGACATACTGACTCGGCTGCTGAAAGTGATAGTACTCAGCCCCCGCCAATTCCGCCAATTCCGCCAGCAGTAGCGAACCCCGATACCACGCCTGCGCCTGCTCCCGGGGAAACTCCCCCGCATCAGCAAAAGCCCGCCGCGGCCCGTGCTTCTCCAGTCCATAGGCAATCCGGGCCGCCGCCAGCTCGTAGTTCCGTTGGCTAATCCGCCGCTCGTTTCTTTCCCATCGGTAGCGTTGCGCCAAGCCAAACAAGGCAGTGTAACGGAACGGGCTGCTGGTAATAGCGTCCGTCAATTCCCCTTGCCGCTGCCGCAGCGCCCCAATCCGCCCCGCCAGCAAAGTCTCCGCCGGCGGCAGGTTGATGCCCTTGTCCCAACTGATGGGAAAGAAATGAAACACCTCGGCGCTGCGATTAACCCGCCCCTCGACAATTTCGTTATGCCCGTCCAGGTTGATCAAAATCGCAAAATCCCCGCCTAAAGACAGCGTATTGGCCGCCACAATCGCCTGCTGCGGCTGCTTCATCCCCCGCATCGCCAGCCAAACCACCACCGGCCGCCGCGGCCATCCCTCAGCGGCAAAATGCCCTTTCAAGGCTCGCCGCAAGTTGGGAACAATGTTTTGCGCCACCGACCCGCCCACCAGCGCGACCACCACTGTATCCTCAGCTCCCGGCTGCGGCGGCATCCAATTCAGGTCATCCTCTGCCGCCGGGTAAGTATAGCTGTAAAAGGGATGATTGATCCGCCAATACAATTCCCGCGGGCGGGCCGCATCCCCCGCCGCCAGCCCCGTCCCGCCGCCGTACCCCTCGTCAAAAGCCAGCCAGTAAGCCAGCCGCGCCATCCCCTCCATAGCCGCCAATGTCAGCCCGGCCAGCAGAACATAGAACAGCGCTCTTTTATAGCCGGTCAAGGCATCCCTCCGGGCCGCCGCCACCGCCGGAATGGCTCGCCCACCGGGGTTAATCCCCCAGCGGCGGCAGTACGCCCTTCAGCCAGGGCGCCAAGTCTTGCAGCGCCGCCGGCGGGATTTCGTGACCCATCCCATACTCCCGGTACTCCGGTTGATACCCCGCGGCCTCGAGAAAAGCCCTGGTCGCCCGGGCCGTAGCAATATCAATCTGCCGGTCGCCCGTCCCGTGGGCAATGAACAGCGGCTGCGTGCGTGCCGCCGGCAATTGCGGTTCGAGGATTGCCGGGTCAAAGACCGCGGCGCTCAGCGCAATTAAACCGGCAAAAGTTTCCGGCCGGTTCAGACCGCACCGGTAAGTCATCGTGCCGCCTTGAGAAAACCCCAACAAAACCACCCGCCCCGGCGTAGCCTTCAACCGCTCAAAAATTTCCTCAAAGCAGCCCGCCAGCAGCGTTTCCGACTCCGCCCGCGCCCTTTCCACTTCCTCAGGCGCGGCGGCATTCTGCCGGGGCATCCAACCGTAACCAATATGTCCCCCGCCAAAATCAAAAGCCATCGGCGCATTGGGGCAGGCATACACATACCCCCGTTCCCCGATTGCCGGCGCCAACCCCGCCAAGTCCGACATACTAGCCCCAAAGCCATGCAGCATAATGACCAACGGATAGCTGACCGCCGGGTCGTAATCCTCCGGCGTCAAAGTAATGTAGTCCAGATGCCGCCCCCGATGTTGTTCGCCCTTCATTCCTACCGCCCCCGCTGCTGTTCGCCTTTCATTCCTACCGCTCCCGCTATTCTTGACGCCCTTGCGCCGCCATGCTTTTGCCCGGCCGGGCTATTGCCGCTCGGTTAGCTCCCCAAACTTCCCCGCCCAGCAACAACTTCCACCTGACGGAAATCCCCCGGCAAGCAATGAAACCCCCTTCGCCCCCGTCATTATACTACATCACCGCCCCGCCCGTTATACCCCGCCCTTCCCACGACAGACCGTCCTCCTTATTTTGTAGGGGCAACCCTTGTGGTTGCCCTGACCGCCTTAATTTGCGGCAAGCCGGCAATAGTATATAATAGAGTATCTGCTTGGAGGTGAAAGCCCAGTTGAAACAATGGCTGCTGTCGGAAATGATAACCGACATTCCCCGGTGGTTTTTCCTGTTAGCCTGGCTGACCTTCTACCTCGCCACCGGCGCGGCCCTGGCGGTCGAGTTTTACCAGCACCCAACCCGCCCGGTCCTCGTCAACATTAAAGAGGGCGTGTCCTTCGCCGGCGGCGGATTGTATCCCTGGCTCCTGGCCGCCCTATACTTGCACCTGGAGGTATGGCACATGATTCTTTCCAAGCGAGCCAATCGGCGGGAAGTGGAACGGGCCTCAGCCGAAGCGGCCGCGGCCGCGGCCGCCGCCGAACGCTCCCAATTGCGGGAATGGTACGAACAGCACAAGGACCAGTGGCCGGAAGGCTTGCCGCTGCCCCCGGGCCTCGCCCGGAACCCCTCGGACCCCAGCAACGGCAGCCAGTAGCGCCACCCCGCCCCAACCCTGAACCGGCGGCGGCGGTCATCAAACCACCGCCGCCTTTCCCCATAACCCCTCCACCCCCACCTACCCCCATGCCATTACCCTATATACCCTGTCATTCCGAGGCCACAGCCGAGGAATCTAAAATGCCCGCCCCTCCCCCAAAACCGTGCATCCCGAACCCCACCCTTAACCCCCCAATTTCAAAAAAGGCGGGGTTCCTGTCAAGACAGGAACCCCGCCCTTGCCTATTATTTATGCCGACATTAACCCAGCATAAACTCACCCTCTCCCGGAGGTATCCCCGTGCATCGCTTCCTCATCACCGCCCTCGCCCTCGCCGCCTGCATCCTCCTCCTAACCGTCGACTCCAGCCCCGACCCTACGGCCCAAGCCGCCCAACGCTCCATCCCCTGGAACTGCGCCGACTGGCAAGAATCCCCCGCCGTTGCCGACGCCGACGATGCCCGCGTCTCGATGATCCTCGAATCCCTCGCCGCCAACCGCGGCAAAGCCATCTACTGCGCCATCGACCAGTCCGACACCTGGACCAAGTCCGAAACCTGGGAAGCCGGCCGCGACCGCAACGAACGCGACGACACCGTCTACTTCGGCCAAAGCGGCAACTTCCGCGGCTTCCTCGCCGCCCAGGAAGGCTACCTCACCGACGGCGAATCCGGCGTCACCGGCGTCTCCCGCGACCTCATCTTTGAATTCCCCCGGGAACCCAAGAAACGCCGCCGCTACAAATACATCATCGTAACCGAATCCTCCGACCCCATCCCCCACGACACCCGCACTTGTTACCCTTATCAGAGCGTCCAATATCCCAACCACCCCGGTGGCCACCCCTACATCGAAGGTTGCCGCCGCGCCCTGAACTGGGGCAGCTACAATCAATTTCCTATTCCGGTTGCCAATAATGACCGCACGAACGCCACCCATTGGCCTTCGACCGCCCGGTCCGTTTATGGCAATCCCTCCGTCAATTGGGCCGCCCGGGCCCAAGAGGCCGCCACCGCGCACTGCCTAGCCCAAGGCTGGGAGCGCGCCGTAGCTGTCGCCGCCGGCGACCCGGCCCCCACCGGAGCCCACGACTGGGTCTATGAGCGCCAAAGCCCCACCGCCGACCCCAGCCGGTACCGCGCCGCCCGCGTCAACACCTGGACCGCCACCTGCGAAAAAGACGTCCGCCGCCGCGTCCGCCGCTAACCCCCACTCCCGGCTAACGGGAATGAGGGCGGGCCATACTTCCACCCGCCCCCTTCCTACCGTCATTACCGTGCCAACGGAAATCCAGAACCGCCAAATCCCCATTGACACCCTCCCCCCAACCCTGCTACACTAACCCCGTTATCTCCCCTGGTGTCCGCAACCCCAGCGCACATCAGGTTGTTATCCCCCGTAAAACCGCATGGAGCAATCCGTGCGGTTTCCCCTGTAGGAGAATTGCTTTGCCCAACCGCGTTGCCCTATTCATCGACGGCGGCTATCTGGACAAGGTTCTCGAATCCGAATTCCCCGCCGCCGACCTCAGCTATCAAAAACTCTCCGCAGCCTTGGCCGGAGCTGGCGATATTCTCCGCACCTACTACTACCATTCCCTGCCCTACCAGGGCAATCCGCCCACCCCCGAGGAGCAGTCCCGCTACGCCGGACGCCGCAGCTTCTTTAACGCCCTCGAACGCTTGCCCCGCTACACCGTCCGCCTCGGCCGCCTCGCCTATGTCGGCCGTTCCCGGCGCGGCGGCCCCATCTTCGAGCAAAAGCAGGTTGACATCCTCCTCGGCGTCGACCTCGTCCTCCTTGCCGCCAAACACCTCATCCAGGAAGCCATCCTCGTCACCGGCGACAGCGACTTTATCCCCGCCATCGCCGTCACCAAATCCGAAGGCGTCCTCGTCCGCCTCTACCCCGGCCACAACCCCCACAACGCCCTCTGGCAAGAAGCCGATGAAAGAACCCAATTCACCCAACCCTTCATCGCCTCCCTCCAACGCTAACCCCATCCCCCCTTCGCCTCCGCAACCATCCCCCAAACCCCAAAAAGTTTTGAGGGGGTGCGGGGGAACTTTATGTGACAGTTCCCCCGCCGTCTCCCTTACCCAACAAAAAAGGCGGGTCTCCCGTCCACCGGGAAACCCGCCCGCCCAATTCCCAACTACCCCACCCCCCGGCGCCTCACCTATTCGTCATAAAATGAATCACCGTCACCCCCGCCTCCCGCGCCTGCCCCTCCTGCGGCTCCGCCACATTCGCGCTGATCACCACCCCCCAGCCCGCGCCCTCCGTAACCCGCCCCAACGCCGCCGCCCGCTCCCGAGCCCGCTCAATATCGCTCAGATCCAGCGTCACCGACATCTCCACCGCCAGATAGCGCGCTGCCTCCGCCTCCGCATCCCACGCATACGCCAGACAATCCGCCGCCATCAGCTGCCGGAAATCCCAATCGCTGATTTTCCCCTCCCGCCGCGCCGCCACCATCCGACCCTGAAACTGCTGCTCCGGCCCATTCAGCCCGCCATACAGCACCGCCGTATTCACCAGCCCGAACTGATTAAAAACCAGCGAAGGAAACCGCCGCAGGCAGCGCTGCGCATACCCCTCGCCCGCAAAATCAGCCAACCGATTATCCAACCACCGCAGCTGCTGATTGCCCTGACTTTGCAGCTCCTCCAGCCGGGCCAGCCGCTCATCCGTCCGCCGGTTAGTCTCCCGCTGCTCCTGGATAAACTCATCCAGCCGCCGGCCGAACTCCCGGTTAGTCTCCCGCTGCTCCTGGATAAAGTCATCCAGCCGCCGGCTCAGCCCGGCCACCTGTTCCGTCAGAACGACCATCTGCTCCGCCAGCCCGTCCACCCGTCCCGTCAGAATGGCCATTTGCTCCGGCATCCCCAGCAACTCCGGCGTCAAAGTCCGCTGCCGCAGCTCCGCCGCCAAATCCGGCCGCGCCTCCAAAAGCCGCAGCAGGTCGTGAATATCGTTAATTTGCGTCGTCATCGCCGGCATCCCTCCCGTGTCTAGCCCTGAACAACCTAACTGCCAACAACTATACCACACCCCCGGCCCCTTGTAAAAAGCATCCAGACCCCAGAATCCCCAAACTCAAAAGTTTTGAGGGGGTGCGGGGGAACTTTTACAAAAGTTCCCCCGCCGTAACCCCAAAATCCAACTCCCTCAAAACTCATCCGAAAATTCATCCCATTCATCCCTTGACAAACCCCCAAACCATCCCCCATAATAAAACCCGTCACGGTTAACCTGACCCCGGGACGCCGGGTTCTTACGCTAAGCTTACCGTAAAACTAAATATCGCTCCACACAGCGCGCTGTGGGCCCCGCCCAGCCATTAAACCGGCAAAGCGGACGCCTCAAACACTCCTACCCCCGGGAAAGCGGCCCAAGGACCCGCAAACCCACCAGGAGCAGCGGCCAACGGCAAATCCCACTAGCCGTACCAAACCGCCGCCCCAACCCACAGGAGTCGGAGCAACCCAGGTTGACTGGAGAACGGTCAACCGCGGTCGCAGCACCGGGCCAACCCGCCGGCATGGCAACCATACCAACCGGCGCCAGTAGCCAACTCAAGGTAGCGCAACCGTAACCGGCAGACTGGCCGGGAAACGTCTCGCTGGATGTACGCCGCAGTTCCCATTGACGTAGGCAACCCAATGACCAGCCCTGCCAACCTTCTCCCGACAAGGCGGAAACCGTGGCCACGGTTTCCGCCAAAACCGGCATCCCCCGCCAACCCCCAATCCCCCCACCGCCAACCGTCATCCTTATCCTTGACCAACCGCCCGCCGCCGGTTAGGATTATCTCCAAACTAACCCGGCTAACTTTCAGGAGGGCTTGACCATTATGCCCGTGCCTTTTACCGAAACCTTTGTCAATGTCGGCCGCGCCCGCATCCAGATGCAGACCGGCGGCGCCGGCGACCCTTTGCTGATACTCCACGGCGCCGGCGGCAGCGAAGGCCCCCTCCGCTACGCCCAATCCCTGGCCGAAAACTTCACCGTCTATCTGCCCTCCCATCCCGGCTTTGGCGCGTCGGAACGCCCGCCCTGGCTGGAAACCATCAACGATATGGCCGCCTTCTACAACCGGTTTCTCGAAAGCCAGGAATTGTACGGCTGCCGGGCGGTCGGCTTTTCCCTGGGCGGCTGGATTGCCGCCGAAATGCTCGCCGCCGCCGGCCCGGTATTCAGCAAACTCCTCCTGGTCGGCGCCGTCGGCATCAAACCCCAGGATGGCGAAATCGCCGATGTATTCATCATCACCCCCCAACAGGTCATCGACCTGCTCTTTCACGACCCGGCCCAATCCCCGGAGTATCAACAGGTGTTCGGCCAACCGCCCACCCCGGAACTGGCCGCCATCCTCGAACGCAATCGGGAAATGGCCGTACGCCTCTGCTGGAAACCCTATATGCACGACCCCCGCCTGCCCGACTTGCTGTCCCGGGTCAACATCCCCACCCGCATCCTCTGGGGCCGCGCGGATGAATTGGCCCCCGTCGAGTGCGGCCGCTTGTACCAGCAAGCCATCCCCGGCTCCGACCTGGTCATCATCGACAACTGCGGCCACCTGCCCCATATCGAAAAACCGGCGGAATTCCTGCAAGCCGCCCGGGATTTTCTATAGTCCCGGACTGTCCCTTAACCGGTATCAATCAGAGAATGCCATCCCTACCGTCATTCCCGTGCCAACGGGAATCCAGAGCGCCCCGAAAGCAAACCGAACCCGACAATCGATCCTGAGGAGGCTTGACCGTGCTGCCCCGTTTCCGCGTCAATCTGGACGAAGCCATCACCGTGCCGGGCGCTGACCTCAAATCCGTAGTAGCCGGCATCTTTGAGAAAGTCGGCGTCCCCCCGGCGGATGCTATGCTCGGCGCCGATGTGCTGACCCTCGCCGACCTGCGCGGCGTGGACAGCCACGGCGTTTCCAATATGCTCCGCAGCTATCTCGGCGGCTACCAGCGCGGCGAAATCAATCCCCAGCCCCACATTACTACCGTCCGCGAAACCGCCAGCACCGCCGCCCTCGACTCCGACCGCGGCCTCGGCATTATCGTAACCCCCAAGGCGATGGATATTGCCATCGAAAAAGCCCGTCAATCCGGCGTGGGAATGGTCACCGTGGGCAATTCCCGCCACTTGGGGATGGCATCCTACCATGCGATGCTGGCTCTCGAACACGATATGATTGGCGTCTGTATGACCAGCGCGCCGCCCCGAATGGTGCCAACCTTTGGCGCGGAACCCCGCCTCGGCACCAACCCCATCGCCGTCGCCGTTCCCGCCCGCAACGAACCGCCCTTCGTCTTTGACGCCGCCACCAGTTCCGTAGCCCAGAACAAAATTGAAATCGCCCGCCGCTTGGGCGCCGACCTGGAACCCGGCTGGTTGGCTACCGAGGACGGTACCCCCATTATGGCGGAAGTCCCGGTACCCCAAACCTACCACCTGCTGCCTATGGGCGCGACCCGGGAATTGGGTTCCCACAAAGGCTACGGCTTGGCTTGCGTAGTGGATATTTTTGCCGGCGTGCTGACCGGTTTCGGCTATGGCGCGGTTCCCGGCCGCCCCAACTTCGGCCACTATGTCGCCGCCTACAACATCGCCGGCTTCGACGACCCGGAGCATTTCAAGGATGAAATGGACGGCTGGCTGCGGATGATGAAGTCCACCAAACCCGCCCCCGGCCACGACCGGGTCCTGGTCGCCGGCCAACCTGAAGCCGAAATGGAAGCCGTACGCCGCCAGGAAGGCATCCCCCTGCACCCGGAAGTAATCCAGTGGCTCCGCGACACCTGCGGCGAGTTGGCGGTACCCTGCCCCCTGTAACCGCCATCTTACCGCCCCCGTAACCCTAACCATCCCCATACCAATCCCGGAGGAAATAATGTCCCTCTTTCTCAACGAATCCGAAGTAGCCCAACTGCTCCCGATGGCCGAGTGCATCGACGTCCTCGAGGAAGCCTTTGCCCACGCCGGCGCCGGCCAGGTGGACCTCAAACCCCGTTCCCGCATCCGAATGCCCGGCGGTTTCTTTCACTTTATGGCCGCCGCCGACGCCGGGCATCAGGTTTTCGGCTACAAAGCCTATCCCTCCTTTGCCGGCGGCGCCCGAATGGTCGTGATGCTCTACGACTACGCCAGCGGCGCCCTCCTTTCCTGTATGGAAGCCAGCCGCCTCGGGCAAATCCGCACCGGCGCCGCCTCCGGCCTCGCCACCCGTTGGATGGCCCGCGGGGATGCCGACAGCGTCGGCGTCATCGGCTCCGGCTTCCAAGCCCGCAGCCAACTGGAAGCCGTCTGCGCCGTCCGGGACATCCGGCGCGCCAAAGTCTATAGCCGCAGCCCGGAACGCCGGGAACAGTTCGCCCAACGCATGGCGGAACGCCTGAACCTGGAAATTACCCCGGTGGACACCGCCCAGGAATGCCTGTCCGATGTCGCCGTCGCCGTTACCATCACCTCCGCCCGCGACCCGGTGCTGGAAGGGGATTGGCTGGCCCCCGGAACCCACATCAACGCCGCCGGCGGCAATCACTGGATCCGCCGGGAAATCGACGAAGCCGCCGTCCTGCGCTCCTCAGTTATCGCCGTCGACGACCTCGACCAAGCCAAAATCGAGTGCGGCGACCTGCTTTGGCCCGAAAGCCGCGGCGAATTCCGCTGGGACCAAGTCTGCGAATTGCAGGACATCATCGCCGGCCGCGTCCTCGGCCGCCCCGACGACCAGTCCATAACCCTGTTCGAGTCGATGGGCGTAGCTTTAGAGGACATCGCCGCCGCCCAACTGGTGTACCGCAAGGCCAAAGAACAGGGCATCGGCCAAGAACTGCCCTTCTGACCCAATCCCCAATACCAAAATAAGCCCCCGGCAGCGCAATGCTGCCGGGGGCTTGCTATGGTTTTCCGGGGTAACGCCCGGCCGCCTAGCGCAGGGCGGTATGCGCCCGGATGACGCTCCGGGACGCGGCAATCTGCCGCTGCACCCGTTCCCGCTCGCTCAACGCCGGGCTGCTCAGCCAGTCGTACCAGGACACCAAAGTAGTCGCAATCTTGCTCATATCGGTTCTCTCATCCTCCCTTGGGGTGGAGATTTCGTTGACGGCAGCCGGTCGGCAATCAGCCGCCGGCCCCGATAGTTGACGGGAGCCTAACCCCCGTTAAACGCCCCTGAAAGGCAGAGCCGGCTCTACCGCCGGCCCGGTCAGCATCGGCTAAATTCCCACCTCCTCAATTCGGATTTGGCGAACTCTCCGGCTGACCGTTTAGGATGAAAGAAACAATAGAAATGATTGCTGTAACCCGGTCAGCGCCGCCGCCAACAACCAGCCTACCCCATTGGCGCCCCCCAATTCAATGAATTTAAGCGCGGGTTATTATGGATTTTTAGATAATGCCGGGGCCGGGCAACCCTAATTTCCCGCCGGCAAAACCGATTCCCAAACCGTGCCGCCCGCCGTGAACTGCCCGGTACGGATTTCGGCAACCGGGTAATCCGGCAGTTCCACCACCGCCAAACATTTCCCGTCAAACCAATGCCCCCGCCGGTTAAAGTCAAAGTCCCGGTTGTCGAAACCGTGCGGTTGCCGCACCGCCGGCAAATCCTCCGGGTTCTCCGGTATCAAATGCAGAAAGAACCGGTCAGCAACATCCGCCGCCGCGCAGCTTTCCTTGAAATAATACAAGGCATTGTTGTAGCGGTACAGGTCAAATACCGACTCCGCCAGCGGCGGCCCGGCTTGCCCGGCGGCGATGGGTTGATAGGCCGCCCGGTAATAAGGTTCGTCCAAGTCCAGATGGGCGGTCCACAGTCGGGTCTCCCATAAATCATGCTGCCCCGTCTCAATTTGTGCCATCGGGTAGTCGGGCAGTTCAATGACCGCCATACACCTCCCATCGCTGGATAGAAACCGCTCTACTTCACTGCTATAGTTAAAGTTCCGATTCTCAAAACCGGTCGCCCCCGCCACCCGGGGCAAGTCAACCTCCCGGACGGGTATTACGTGCAGAAAGAACCGGCCCTCTCTATCGTCAATCCGGGGACAGTCCGCATTTTTCACATAGGTCAACCGCCCGGGAGTGTGGTAGATGTTCCAGAATTGGGACTGAAACGCCGGCGGATTAGTCAACAGAGCTTGGTACTCCCGCCCCCAAGCGGCGGTAAGCTGCCGGTCTAAAAGTACCAGTCCGATACTGGACAACAGTACCAGCAGGCAAGCCGCCGGCCAAGCCCATCGCCAGGAATGGTATTTCCAACCCCGGCCCGGCCGCCGCAAACTCCCGCCGCTTGTCCCGCCTCCCATCCCCCCAACCCACCGCTTTACCCGCCGCCCGTAGCTGCGCCAACGCTCGCCCCCGCTGTCCCGCAGCAATTGCAGGCTGTAGAGAAATGCCGCCAGGCTGAACAGGTATTCCGAGATTTCTCCATACGCTACCCAGCGATACTGGATAAACTGCTCGTTCAGGTAAAAGGCCGCCCCGCTCAGGACCATAATCGCCGCGACTACCGCCAACAGCCTTTTGTCCCGCGAAATCAGGGCGGCCCCCAGGAAAATCCCCAAAATCAAGAGCAGATGCCGCCCTTGCAAAGCAATGATTTTCGGCCAGGGCAGGTTGCTGCCCAGGTTCATCCCCAGCGCAAAAAAAAGCGTCAGCCAGAGCGATGGCAACGGCAGCGCACCAAAACTGTACTTGCGGACATAGAAAGCCGCCAGCGGTATCACATAGCACAGGGTCGGAATGGCAATGAGGAGAAAGCCAAAGACCCCGCTCAGGGCAAAAGTATTATGGAAATTGGTCTCATCCTGAAAATTAGCCCCTTGCAGAAAATCCGGGTAGGCAAAGCCAAAGATATGCTGCCCCCAACTGACTTCCTCCCCGGCGGCAAAGAGCGCCGCCAAGCCGGCCAGGATATAGACCCAGCGCAGCCAGCGGCGCCGGGCCCAAGCCGCCGCCAGAAACATTGTCAACCCGCCGCCGCCGAACAGCGCCGCCGTCAGCGGCTCCACCGGGGCATTCTCCCCGGCTGACTCCAGCTCCCCGTAGCCGGTAACTACATAAAAATAGAGCAGAACCAGCACATTCAGGCAAAAGACGCTGAAAGTGAACAGGGAAAGCTTGTCGTAAAGTCCCGGCGGCGTTTCGGCTTCCGCCCCTCCCGTTGCCCACCACGCCTTCAACTCCCGTCCCGCGGCAACAAGCACATTACCGCCGCCGCCGGCCGGGGAAACCTCGTCAGTCCGGGACATATCCATATCTCCGGGAACTGTGCCGGCCGGAAAACCCTATCCCGCCGCTTACAGCCCCAACTTGCCCGGGTTCATAATTCCGGCCGGGTCCAACGCCTGCTTCAGGGCGCGAGTTACTTCGTGACCAACCCCTTGCTCCCGGGCCAGCAGGTGGTTCAGCTTCATCCCGACTCCGTGGCAGTATTCCATTATGCCGCCCCAATCCTGCGCCAGGGTCAGCACTTCCTCGACCGCCGCCGCCAGGTTGTCCCGGGCATCATCGGCATCCGGGTCGTCGGGAACTACCAGCATCGAGAAAAACTCCGGCCGGCTCCAGATGGCGTACTCCGCTACCCGCACGCCCCGGGCCGCCAGAATTTCCTCACAGCGGCGGCGATAGTCCAGCACCCGGGCCGTGGGCAAAGCCATGTGCAGATAGTCAAAACTGCGCCCCCACTGCCGCTGCCAGCGTTCCGCCCGCGGCCGCCCCAAGGCATTGCGCTTATACCGCTCCCCGGACTGATGCCGTTCCGCCCAATAGGTCCAGGTCGGTTCCGGGCCCAGATCCCGCCCGCCAAAGTCGGCGCAAACCTGCCGCGCCCGCTTTTCCTGCGCCGCCACGCCCTCCCGGTAGCCCTCGAAAAGCAGAAACATCCTTATCCCGTCCCCTTCCTCGGTCAAATCCAACAGGGCGGGATGCAAGTCCAGAGCCATCATCTCGGCGGCGGCGTCAAATCCCTGCTCAAAGCAATCAAAGCCCATCGTGGCAAAAACCTGGGCCTCCGGTTGCCGAAAGACCTTGATGGTGGCTTGGGTAATGACGCCAAAGACGCCTTCGCCGCCGATAAACAGGTGATTCAAGTTGGGGCCGGCAGAGTATTTAGGCACCGGGCGGGTATCCAGTATCCGCCCGTCCGGCAATACCGCTTGCAGGGCCACCACCTGCTGCCCCATCGGCCCAAAAGCTGACGCCCGGTAGCCGACGCCGTTGGTGGAAATCGTCCCGGCAACGGTGGCAATCGCCACGCTGTAGGGGTCGTGGCCCGGCATCAGGTTATACTCGGCCAGAGCGCCGGCCAGTTCCTCCAGGGTTACGCCCGGCTCCACCGTCGCCGTCATATTGCGGGGGCTGATTTCGACAATGCGGTTCAACCCTTTCAAGTCCAGGACAATACCGCCGCGCACCGGCAAAACGCCGCCCATAACGCCGGTGCCGCCGCCATAGGGAATAACCGGAACGCCCCGGGCGGCCGCTAGAGCGACCACTTCCGACACCTCGACGGCCGAACCGGGACGGACTACCAAATCAGCCAGCCGCTCGAAAGCGTAGCCGGCGTAGTAAGCCCGATAGGGAGTAAGAGCGTCGGCGGAATAACGGTCCAATTCATAAGGCGCGGTCAGCAAGTTGTCCGCGCCCACAATGCGGGTCAAAGCGTCGGCAAGGGCGGCGTCAATCATAATGGCGCATTATGGCAAAAGGGAACGGAAAGGGCAAGGGGCTTAACCCCAAGTCATTGCCGATTAAAACCGCCCGGCCCGTAAATCCGGGAAACACCCGGCAAGCCAACCTGCCCGCCGCCCCCTACACCGGCAGCAGCGGCTCCTCCGACGGCCCCGCCAATTGCAAATCCACCGTGTTGGCGTTGAAAGCCAGCATCGCGTAAAAGCCCATCAGCGTAGTCAACTCCACTAGCCCTTGCCTGCCGAACTGCTCCCGGGCCGCGGCAAAGGTTGCCGCGCTGACCCGGCTGCCCTCGAAAAACTCCCGGGCCAAGTTGATGACCGCCGCCTCGGCCGAGGACAAGAGCGGCAGCGGCTGCCGGTCGCGCAGGGCATCCACCAAGGCATCCCTCAACCCGGCCCGCCGGCCCAAGGCGGCGTGGGCGTTCCAGATGTAGGGACAATCCTTGCAGCGGGCGGTAGTCAGCATTGCCAGTTCCCGCACTGCTTGGGGCAGGGTGGACTCGTTGCGGACATACTCGAACAGGGGGATGGCGCGGCGGGCCAGTTCCGGGCTGTGCTTGAGAACCGACATCGGCCCGGTGCCGACGCCGCCGGGGCCGGCGGTTACTTGGTCAAAAATCGGGCGCAGTTCCTCCGGGACGCTTTCCCGGGTAACCGGCGGCAGGCGGGACATAACATCACCTCAACAAGCAGCCCCCGGAACATTCCGGGGGCTTTGGATTTATCCGGGTCAATGGCGGGGAAAAGTGGTGCCGGAGGAGGGGATCGAACCCACACATCAATAAAGATAGCGGATTTTAAGTCCGCCGCGTCTGCCATTCCGCCACTCCGGCAGCAAATCCTGAACCCGTCAGCAATGGCCGGAAACGCATAAGAGCAGCATCAGCGAAAATAGTCCTGGCAAGGATGGGATGGAGGCGACGGGCGGATTCGAACCGCCGAATAGAGGTTTTGCAGACCTCCGCCTTAGTCCACTTGGCTACGTCGCCCCGTTTGCGCCCGGGCCGGCCCGGCGGTTAGGATAATCCTGTTCCCGGATTGGGCCGGACTGGTGCCGAGAGCGGGACTTGAACCCACACGAGCTAACGCTCACGGCCCCCTCAAGACCGCGTGTCTACCAATTCCACCACCTCGGCCGGTTGGCACACCGCCTATTATAACACATTTCCCGCCCGGCGCAACTTTTCCGGGCAAGGAATTTTTAACGAATCTGCAAATTGCCCCTATTCTATCAGCCGAACCCCCATCGCAGCAAGTTTAACTCCCAGACGCGGCTATTTCTCCTACCGCCGCTACCGCGGGGAAACCGGCTTGCTAATTGCAGCTGACCAGTCTATACTTACCGACAGCCAATCCCGGATGGAGCGATTAAACTATGGTTACTCCGGAAGTTGAGAGCCAGTTGGACGCCCGGCTGACCGAGTTTGAGACCAACATAAACACCCGGCTAACGGAATTCGAGACCCGCCTGAGTGCCCGGCTAACTGAGTTTGAGGCCAACATAGGTGCCCGGCTAACGGAATTCGAGACCCGCCTGGACTCCGGATTTGCCGAGTTGCTTGCCGGCAATCAGGAAATCAATCGACGCCTTGACTGGGTCTTTTACATCTGGTTGGGAATGGGCGGCGTCCTCTTGGTCAATATGGCCGTAACCCTCTCCCTGCGCTTTCTCTAACCCCCCTGCCGTTCCTGCCAGCGCGCGGTGATGCTCTGTTCCGCCTGCCGGCTGTGTTCGGCGATGAATGCCTCCAGCCGCCGCCGCTCGGCCCGGCTTTCCGCCGTTTCCCCACCGGCCCGCACCTGTCGCCGCAACTCCGCCAGCGACCGCCGCGCCAAATCCACCTGCTGCACCGCCTCCAGGGCCGCCAACTCCTCCAAAGCCGCCTGCTTCACAATCAGCAGACGCCGCCGGGCCGCTTCCGCATCCGCCAGCCGTTCCTCGATTTCCCCCATTGCCGACAGGGAAGCCTCCAGCGGCGTCCGTCCGTAAATCACCTGCCGCGGCAGCCGGCGCAGCTGCGTCCGGAACTGGCTGATTTGCCCATCCAGCTGCTCCTCCTTATGCCGCAGCTCCGCCAGGCTCATCCGCAGCGCGGCCATGGTCTGCTGAAGTTGGGAAGTGGACATCCGGGCCGCCGGCTAGAACCCCACCTTGGGCAAAGTCCGCTGCAAAGCGTCCAGCACTTCCTGAATGTCAGACTCGCCCACATAGCCCAAATGCCCAATGCGGAAAATCTGCCCGGACAGCTTGCCCTGCCCGCCGGCCAGCACCACATTCTCCTCCGTCCGCATCAAGGACATCAGCTGGCCGCCATCGACCCTAGCCGGCATCTTGACCGCGGTAACCGTGTTCGAGGCCCGGGCTTCATCGGCGCACAGCAATTCCAGTCCCAAGGCCCGCACCCCGTCCCGGGTGAACTGCCCGATGTCGGCGTGCCGCGCATAGACATTTTCCAACCCCTCGGCAAAGATGTTCCGCAACGCCAACCGCAGCCCGAACATCGCCGCCACATTGGGCGTCCACGGCGTCTGCCCCCGTTTCAGGTAGCTGCGCGCCTCGCCCAAGTCAAAGTAGAACCGGGGCATCGCCGCCGATTCCTGCGCCGCCCAAGCCGTATCGCTGAAACTGATAAAAGCCAAACCCGGCGGAATCATAAACCCCTTTTGCGACCCGGTCGCCACCACATCGCAATCCCACCCGTCCACCGGCAGCGGCAGACAGCCCAAGCTGCTCACCGCATCCACCAGCAGCAGCTTGCCGAACTCCCCCTTGACCACCCGGGCGATGCTTTCCAAATCGTGGGTAACGCCGGTAGAGGTTTCATTGTGGGTAACGGCTACCGCCGCAATTTCCGGGTCGGCGCGCAGCCCCTGGCAGATGGCGTCCGGGTCAATGGGTTCGCCCCACTCGAAAGCCACCCGCTGCACCGCGGCCCCATAGGCATCCAGGGCATCGGCGTAGCGGTCGCCAAAGGAGCCGGCGCTCACCGCCAAAACCTTATCCCCCGGCGACAGCGTGTTGACGATCGACGCCTCCAGACCGCCGGTGCCCGAGGCAGTCAGGATAAAGACCTCGTTACGGGTCATAAAGACCTGCTGCAACCGCTCGGTGCATTCGGTAATCAGCTCAAAAAACTCCGGCCCCCGATGGTCAATCATCGGGTCCGACATCGCTGCGTAAATATCCTCCGGGATGGGCGTCGGCCCCGGCGTCCGCAGGTTCTGGCCTCTAGTCACAGTTCCTCCTGGTTGACGATGAATTGCTCGGTTCGGGGGCATTATAGCACTTTGCCGGGGCGGCCGCTAAAGGCAAGCCAGCCCCGGCCCGCTCGACCAATGCGGCCTTAACCGGCCGGCGGCGGCTCCTCCTGGAATACCGCTACCCCCAGCCTTTCAGCCAGTCGCCGCTGCGGCTCCGGGATAATAACGCCGATGACCACCGCTTGGCCGGCGGTGCCGGCGGCTGCCGCCAGCAAGTCCGCCCGTTCCCGCGCCCGGACTATATCGTCGTCGGCAATAGTGCGGGAAACCTCCACCGCGATATGAACTTGCTCGGTAGAGTCCGGCAAGCGGGCGCGCAGCAGCAAGTCGGCGGCCAGCAACTGGCCGACATCCTCATGGTTAATGCGGTTCTGATCGATTGCATCCATCAGGAAGTTGTGGAAAAACTGAGCCGGGTGGACACTACGGCTTTTAAGGACATGGGTGCTGGTGAATGCCAAGTGCCGGAATATCAGCGAGTGGATGCTGCCCTGGACTTGGTTTTCGAGATCGCTGCCCAGCAAGGTGCCAACTCGGTTGGTCAGGCCATCGACTCGTTCGTTCAGACCGCCGACTTGGGTGGTCAGGCCATCGACTCGTTCGTTCAGACCGCCGACTTGGGTGGTCAAGCCACCGACTTGTTCGGTCAGATCATCGACTCGTGTGTTCAGACCGTCGACTTGTTCAGTCAGTCCACCGACTTGTTCGGTCAGTCCGCCAACTTGGGTAGTCAGACCATCGACGCGTTCGGTCAGTCCGCCAACTTGGATTTCCAAATTGGACAGCCGACTCTCAACCACCCGGTTAAACTCCCGCTGCGCGGCGTTGAATTCCCGTTGCTCAGCGTTGGCGGCTTTTTGGGCCGCTATGAATTCGTCCAGCCGCTCGTTCAGCGCAGCAACCTGCTTCGGCAGATTCAGCACCTCTTGGCACAACAGCAGGGCGCGGGCTTCCTCCCGAAAGTCCTGGTCTTCCCGCAGGGCTTGGAGCAGGGCTTGACGATTGGCTGGAGACATTGCGGTGGTCATAATGCTGCTACCCTCGGTTGGCGTTCATTCCCCTTGAGTATAGCATACTTGGCACGGTCTTGGGGGTAGGCAACCCTACTCCTCCACCCACTCCAACCGGGCATAGCTCAACAGCAACCGCCGCAGTTCCCCGCCGGCGAACAGCACCGCCGTTTCGTAGTCGCTACCCCACTCGTCGCAGGACATCACCGTCCCTTCGCCAAACTTGCTATGCCGCACCCGGTCGCCGATTTCCGGGATGTATGCCGGCGGGGGCGGCCGTAAATCCTGTTGCAACGGCTGAAACCCCGGCTCCGCACTTGGGCCTGATGAACGGTTTCGGAAACCTGATTCATCATCGCGCTGTTCAGTATTAGGAATAGTGCTAGAGGAGCCACCCCGAAAGAAATTCCAAATCTCATCGAGGATACTTGCAGACTCAGGATTGGAACCTTCGTCCGGCCACTCCACTTGCAAGAGCTTCTCAAAAAGTTTCTGCGTCCTCAAGGCATCTCCCGCTGCCCGGTGACGGTAATAGGCAGGCGCATCAGGAATTTCGGCATCAGAAATCCCTTGCTCGAAGCAGGCCAATTCCAAGTTGTAGCGCAAACCATAGACACGCTGGCTAAGAATCCTTTCGGCATAATGGCGATGACTTTCCCCATGCTTGGGAAAGTCTCGCAACTTATAACCCTTATAAATTGCGGCCGTATCGATGAACCGCTCGACGGATAGCTGATTCGCTTGGTCTATGACCAGTTCAGGATAATTGCCTTTCGCTACATTCCGTTGATGGTCGAAAGCAGCGCCTTTCAGAAACATACGCTCAAACTGGATAACGTTATGACCTACCAGCGGCAATTGGCCCGTGCGCTCCACGAACCAAGCCAACGCTTCGTCGATAGAGATTCCCCGGGCCGCCAAGGCTTGGTCGGTAATGCCGGTCAGGCGGGTT
Source organism: Dehalococcoidia bacterium (assembly GCA_965243185.1). GTDB lineage: Bacteria > Chloroflexota > Dehalococcoidia > Lucifugimonadales > UBA3495 > CBDBCU01. The sequence goes on from OZ251531.1 coordinate 1,068,816, forward strand.
ATGTCAGCAGGCAACGCCCTATCGACTTTAACCAAAACGGAGTCTACTTCGAGGCGCTGTGCCGGTAGCGCCAAGACAACGCCGATTTCGATGATATGGTGTCGGGCGTAGCTTAGCCCAGTAGTTTCCAAGTCAAGCACCGCATAGCCGTCTCGCAGGCTACTACCGATATGATGTGCAAAGTTCACGATTCCTCCATCTTTTCCAACCTAGCATAGCTCAGTAGCAACCGCCGCAATTCCCCGCCGGCGAACAGCACCGCCGTTTCGTAGTCGCTGCCCCACTCGTCGCAGGACATCACCGTCCCTTCGCCAAACTTGCTATGCCGCACCCGGTCGCCCACTGCCGGGACATACTGCGGCGGGGGCGGTGCCGCCGCTGGCGCCACGACCGGCTCCCGCCGCCAACTGGTCAAACTGCTGCGCTCCGACTGCCGGGAATTGCCCTGACCCGAACCGCCGCCGGAACTGACTTGCCCCGGCCCCCGGCATAAACCGTCAACTCCTCCGGTATTTCCTCGAGAAAGCGGGAGCGCAAAGTCGGCCCGCTATTGCCGTACAAGCTGCGCCGAAAAGCCCGCGCCAGATACAACCGCTCTTTGGCCCGGGTAATGCCCACATAGCAGAGCCGCCGTTCCTCCTCCATTTCCGCGGTGCTGTCCAGCGACCGGCTGTGCGGCAGCAATCCCTCCTCCATTCCCACGATGAAAACTACCGGAAACTCCAGCCCCTTGGCTTGGTGCAGCGTTATCAGCGTAACCGTATCGGCGGACTCCTCGTAGCTGTCCACATCCGACACCAGCGACACCCGTTCCAGCAAAGCCGCCAAGCCGTCCCCCGGGGCGGCGGCGTTATATTCCTCCGCCAACGCCACAAACTCCCGCAGGTTTTCCAGCCGTTCCTCCGGGTTTTCATCATTGCGCTGAATATGCGCCTCCAGCCCCGACTCCGCCAAAGTCAGCTTGACCAACTCGGCCGCCGGCAGCTGCTCCCGCATACCGGACAGCATTATCAGCAGTTCCCCGAACCGGGCCGCCGCCGTATAGGCCCGGGCGGTCAGCGGCGCCGGGCAAGACCGCCCCCCGGCCTTGCTTTCCGCCAGACGGACCAAGGCCGCAAACAGCGAAATGCCTTGCCCTACCGCCCAACGGCTCAAATCCTGCATCGACTTGCTGCCCAAGCCCCGGGACGGCGTGCTGACCGCCCGGGCCAAGTTCACTTCATCCGCCGGGTTGTGCAGGATGTAGAGATACGCCAGCAAATCCTTGATTTCCCGCCGCTGGTAAAAGCGGATGCCGCCGATAATGCGATACTTCATCCCGGCCCGCAAACAGGCTTCCTCTAAAGCCCGCGATTGGGCATTGACCCGATACATCACCGCGCAGCCGCCGGCCGGAATCCGCTGCCGCTGCAACTCCCGGATCTGCCCCACGACAAAGGCCGCTTCCTCCTCCGGAGTATAGGCTTCGTGAATGACCACTTCCCGGCCGGCCGGGTTCTCCGTAGTCAAATCCTTATCCAGCCGCCAATCGTTATGGGCAATCAGACTGCCCGCGGCTTTCAGGATAGTTTGGGTCGAGCGGTAATTCTGTTCCAGGGCAATAGTGCGGCAGTCCGGGTAATCCTGCTGAAAACTCATAATGTTCCGCAGGTCGGCGTTGCGCCAGGAATAGATGGACTGATCCGGGTCGCCCACCACGCACAAGTTCTGCTCCGGCCCGGTCAGCAGTTTAGTCAGCCGATACTGGGCTACATTGGTATCTTGAAACTCATCCACCATCAGATACCGATAGCGGCGCTGATAATCCTCCCGGACGCTGGCATTTTCCCGCAGCAGCTGCACCGCCCGCAGCAGCAGGTCGTCAAAATCCACCGCGTTGTTGCGCGCCAGCAGCTCCTCATAGTGCCGATAAACCCGGGCCGCCACTTCTGCAAAGTAATCATCATCCAACTGCGCTTGCCGGGTCAGGCCAACGGAGTCTTGCAGCAGGCTTTTGCCTTTGGAGATGACGCTCTGCACCGCCCGGGGATTAAAGCGTTTGGGGTCCACCTCGGCCAATTCCATTGCTTGCTTGATAAAGCTGAACTGGTCATCGGCGTCATAGATGGTATAGTTGGGCTCCAGTCCCACGCCCTCGCCATAGCGGCGCAGCAGCCGGGCGCAAAAGGCATGAAAAGTGCCGGCAAAAATCGCCGCGCCCGAACCGTCCCCCAGCAGACCTTGGATCCGCTCCCCCATTTCCCGGGCCGCCTTGTTGGTAAAAGTAACGGCGGCGATGGCGTAGGGGCTGACCCCATGCGCCCGCGCCAGGTAAGCGATGCGGTGGGTGATGACGCGGGTTTTGCCGCTGCCCGGCCCGGCCACAATCAGCAGCGGCCCCTCGGTATGCAGCACCGCGTCCACCTGCGCCGGGTTCAACCCGTCCGTCAATTCCCTTTCGGCAGTAGTCCTGGCAGTCATAGCGGTGATTATAGCACAGGAAAAGGGATTTGACCGGGGGCGGCGGGACCAGGAAAATTTCCGGCCGGGTTGACGCTAACCGCCGCCGGCAAGACAACTATGAGCGTCGCCCCACTGTTTGCGGCCGGGGTTCAGCCGCCAACGAAACGGGCGTCCAGGCTTGCGGCTAACCCGGCATCTCCGCTGTAGGTAAGTTGACCGGCGTTGCTGGCGGCCTCGAGCGTTTGCCGCCCGTACATCAGCATTACCCAAGTTTCCCCGCTGCACTGATAGGTTACGGCCGGTTGGGCGGCCGCATCAGCCGCCGGGCTGACCGTTTCCAAACTTGCGCCGGCATCAGTAAAGACCAGGTCATAAGCGGCCGCCGGCTGGTCGATAATAAACCGAAACCGCAACGGCTCCGTCAACCCCGGGTCAGGGCGAAAAGCCCGCCGTACCGCCCGGGGTACCGTATCCATCAAAACCGCTACCGCCGCCGGCGACAAGCGATATTCCGGGTCCAAGCCGGAAAAGATGTCCCAAGCGTGCATACCAAGCTCGCTAATCCGCATATCCAGCATTACCCGCGCCGGCTCCGGCCCCGGCGGCCAGTAGCACAGCGCCTCCCAACCATCCGCCGGGACGCCCTCAAACACCGCCACCGTCTCCTCCAGCCGCAGCAGCAAAGTCGCCATCAATTCCTTGCCCTCCCGCTCCCGGGTAGCAAAGGCCCGCTCAAAGATAGCTTGGGCAAAGGCATCCTCATCGTGCTGGCTCACTGGCGGACTGCCCGGCGGCGGCGAATAATCCCCGGCAACGCCCCGGCGCACCCGCAAAGCAAAATCCTGCCCTGCCAGATGCCCCATCACCTCGGCAATCGTCCAGCCGGCGCAGGCGCTGGGCTGCCCCCACGCCCCCGGCGGCAAGGCCGACAATCGTTCCCGGAAATCCGCCACTTCCCGACGCAGAACCTCCACCCGGTCTTGAGGGTTAGTCATCGCCGCTCCCTTAAAAACTATCGGCAAACTGCCGCGCCAGTTCGTCGTTCCCGGAAGGCGTGGGCATAGTGCTATTTGCTCCCGTTTATTCGGTTTGACCGCTCAGCAGCCGCCGCAACTCCTGCAAGCGGGGCGCATCAGCCGCCAGCAAGTCAGCCAGCAGCCGCTCCACTTTCCTCAGGTCAAGGTTTATTTCCCGGTGAAGTTGGGTTGGGCTGGAGGGCAGGTTATACCGCGGACTGCCCACATCCAAGCCAGCATCTCCGGCCGCCCGCAGTAACCACTCCTCCAGCCGGGGCCGCAGCAGGATTACCCGGTTATTCTGCGCCCGGTGTTCCAGTACCCGCAAACCCAGCATCGGAAAATCCGCCGCTAGCGTCATCCGTGTCAGATAAACCGGCAATGGATTGGCCGGATCCTCGTCCAGCAACGCCATCCAGTTCGATTGACGCGCCAGCTCTTTCAGTATCAAATCCCGTCCCCCGCGACTGCGAAAGACCTCGTTGCGCGGCAGCCTTAACAAAGTCCGAACCAAAGTCAAATCCGCATTGCCCTCCACCCACAGCATTAACCGTCCCGGAACCAATGCAAGATGGTAAAAATATCCCCCGGCGCCTCCTCCCGGACCGTCGCCATATCCTCCAAAGTCAGCGTCAGAACTTTAGTCCGATCGTCTTGACCATAGACTACATTGATTGCCAGTTCCTCCGGGCGCGTCTTTGCCATCAGGTTCGCCACTATGCAACCGCTGTGAGTGCTGAGGAAATACTGATTGCCATTGCCATCCCAAGCCATCCGCTCCGCCAAATGCTGAACCTCGAAAGGATCCGAATGACTTTCCGGCTCCTCAAAGACCAGCGCTTGGCCCCGGTTGGTTTGCATCGCTGCGTAGTGAAAATGCCGCCGCAACAGCGTATCCGCCGCCAGAGAGTAAGGATAAGCGGCGCTCGTGTCATCATCCCGGTTTTTGACCAGCTCGATCTTGCTTTCATCAGGACGCAAACCCAGTTTCAGGTCGCGGCCGCCCAAAGATGCGCTGACGCTGTGGCGCAACTCCTTATCCCGCCGCAGCAGACCCGGCAGATTGGCCCCATCCGGCGGCAGCAGAAAATCGCAAGCGGCTTCGGTGAACTCCCCCCTCCGCGGCCGCCGGTAAAACCTGACCTGAGGGATAACCGACTTATCCAGCCGGCCCACCTCCCGTAAAGTGCGCCGGTCGCCGGCAATCTCAGCAACGCCGCCCCCGGGATGGCGGTATTCCCCCCGAAAATCCCCATCCCGCCCGGCCAACTCCAGCGACATCTCCCCGCCGCGCACCGACAACGCCGCGGCAGTATCCCCATCATAAAACAAGTCCGCCGTCCCCTCATGCCGCACAAACCCGCCCAAAGCAATATCGGGGCAATACTGCCGTGTCCCCACAAAAGACAGCAACCCCAACGCCTCCAGCAAGTTGGACTTGCCCGTGCCGGGTTCGCCGATAAAGATATTGAACCGCTTGCAAGGCAGGCTCAACTCTTTAATGGACTTGAAGTTGTGGATTTCCAGCGTCTTTAACATGGCGCTAAACCCTCTACAATAGGGCGGCGGCTCGGTGGACTGTTGGGATAATCGTAGCCTAACCCCGCCCATCCCCTCAACAAACTCCGAATGAGCGGGATTAAGCTACACCCCCAACCCTAAATATCCTTCAACAAATTAGCGTCCTGCCCCGCGCTGTTTCCCGCCAACCGCCCGAACACCATTCCCGCCGACAATCCCGACCCGCCCGGATAGTTGTAATAAAACAGCCCCCCCACCATCTCCCCGGCCGCATACAACCCCGGTATCGGCTCCTGCGCGTTCGTCACCACCTGCCCCCGGTTATTGATTTTCACCCCGCCAAAGGTAAAACTGATGCCCGTCGTCACCGCAAACCCCAGATACGGCGGCGTGTCAATCGTCTCCGCCCAGTTGGTCTTATCCACCGCCAGCCCCTTGGTGCAACGCCCATCCTTAACCGTCGGATTATACGGAACATCCCGCTGCACGGCGGCGTTATACTCCCGCACCGTCGCCGCCAGTCCCGCCGGGTCCATATCCAGCCGGGCCGCCAGCTCCTCAATCGTATCCGCCTGGGCCATCGTCACCTGCGGAATCCAATACTCATCCCGCAGCAGATGCTTCACCTTGTCGTCAAAAATCTGGAACGCCAACCCCTGCGGCTGGCTCAGCAGCGCCCGCCCGTAGGTTACATAGGTATAATTCCGGAAATCATACCCCTCGTCCAGAAACCGCTCACCGTTAATGTTAGCGATAATGCCAAAGGGATAGGAATGTTTCTGAAACAGCTCGGTAATCGTGCGGTCGCCGAACGGCGGCGCATTCATATCCCACGCCACCGCATGGCAGCTGCTCCAATGCCCATGCGACTGCGCCCCCACCTCCAACGCCATCCGAATCCCGTCTCCGGTGTTATAGGGAATCCCCCGCACCTTCACCGTTTCCCAACCCGGCCCCAAGTAGCGGCAGCGCATCTCCGCGTTAGCCTCGAACCCCCCGGCCGCCAGCACCACGGCCCGCGCCGCAATATCCTCAAACCCTTCCGGCCCCAGCACTTGCAGCCCGTTGACCCGCCCCTTCTGATCCTGGAGCAGCTTGACGCCCTGCGTAGCGTAGCGAACTTCAATGCCCAACTGCCGCGCCACCTCAAACTGCTGATCCGACAACCCCTTGCCCGCGCCCACCGCTTCCACCACCAGCCCGCCCCAAAAGCGGTACTTGTCCCCATCCTTGAACGCCTGCCGCCCGAAAGACAGCACAAACCGCACCCCATGCCGTTGCAGCCACTGCATCGTCGGCCGGGACTCCGACACCAGAATCTGCGCCAACTCCGGGTCCGTCAACCCATGCGTCACCCGCATCATATCGTCATAATACATATCCTCCGTGTACCGACCCACCTCCACCGACTGCTCCTCCGTCGCCGACAAATCCGGAATCACCGACTTGATGTCCTCAATGCCGTCAAAGGCAAAGCGGATAATCCCCCCGGTGAAATAGGTATTGCCGCCGCGAAAGTATTCCGGCGCCTTTTCCACCACCAGCACGGACTCGCAGTTCTCCTTGGCCGCAATCGCCGCGCTCAGCGCCGCATTGCCGGCACCCACTACAATGACATCATACTCCTGAGCCAAGTTCGCACCTCCAGACCCGGTAAGCAAAGGTTAAAATTAGGTTAGGACTACGGACAACCCCGGCCCTCCGCCGGGCAGCCTTGCCCCGCTAACCCCGCCTATCATAACCCTTAACCATGGGGCAAGCAACCCGGAATAACTGACCGGGCTATCGCATATAGCAATCGTCATTCCCACGAAAGTGGGAATCCAGAACCCCCGCCCTTAAAAATTTCCCAAACTATCGACCCGCCCCTCGTACCCATGTCATTCCGACCAAAGGGAGGAATCTAAAATGCCCGCCCTTGCCTCCTCTCAAGATTCTCAGATTCCTCGCTATCCCTCGGAATGACACAGACAATTGACTGCGCTACCCATCCGTATATTAACCCCATAACCACCCGGTCAAACTCCCGCGGCGTCACTGCCATTCCACCTTGTCTTGCAAAACTTTCCAGACCCCTTGCAACCACCGCCCCAAGTTATCTTGCTCCCCCTCCAAACTAAAGTAAAGGTCAGCCAGAGCGGCTTGCAAGTCAGCTACCGCCTCCTCCGTCCTGTCGCCTTCGCCGAATTCATTGAACCCGACCGCTTCCGCCAGGATGAACCCTTCCGTCTCAAACACCCTTACCTCAATCGGCGCCTTCACCCGCAGCCGCGTATCCCCCAGCGACTCCAGCATCACCGTAACCGGCAACTCCACCGCCGCCAGTCCGCAGCCCACCTTGGCCGCAATAACCGCCGCGCTTCCCGTAGCACCGCCGGCACCCACCGCAATAACCTCATCCTCCTGCGCCAAAACCCGCCTCCTAACCGATAAGACTCCGCTGCCCGGTAATCAAATCCGCGGCGTAGCCCGACACCAGTACCGCCGACACCAACAGCAGGACGACGATTATCACCAGCGCCGCCGTCACCAGCACAGTCATTACGCTGTTCTCCACCACATAGCCCGGCATCCGGTTGACCAGAAACCGTTCGTACAGCCCCGCCAGCCCCGTCAAAGTCAGCGTGCTGCCCAACTCCCGCCGCAGCCAGCGAAAGAAAAATATCCCCGGAATAAATCCAATCAAATAGGCCAGCCCGGTATGCACCGTCTGACTGGGGTCGAACAACGTATACTGTATCCCCAGCACCACGGCCAGAGACACCACCATCAGCAGCACATCCCGCCGCTGCATATCGCTCCCTCCATCCAATAATCTCGGTAGTACCCGGCCGGTGGTACCGCTAGTACCGGGCCGGCCCCGTCTGCTCCGCACCGCCCCTATGCCGGGCCGCCTTGGTATCAACCCCCGCAGCGTCCGCCCCGTAATTCCAAGCCGTCCCGCTGCCCATCATAACCCTTGTCCAGCAATGGGACAAGCAAACCGAAACCACCAACCGGGCAATCACCTATAAAACCATTATCCTTCCCGCCCTCCACCCGTCATTCCCACGAAAGTGGGAATCCAGAACCCCCGCCCTAAACCCCTTCCCAAAATCCGCAGACTCCCCACTATGTCATTCCGAGGCGACAGCCGAGGAATCTAAAATGCCCGCCCTTGATTCCTCTCAAGATTTTTAGATTCCTCCCTTCGGTCGGAATGACCTAGCCATAGCGTCGGTTATCCGGGGCGTCAATAATTAGTGTGAACACGCCCTAAAATGCCACTCCCGCAACCATCCTCAAGACAACCAGCCCTCACCAAATTCAAAAGTTTTGAGGGGGTGCGGGGGAACTTTTACAAAAGTTCCCCCGCCGTACTCTATAAAACGGATTTTCCACGAATCTAAAAATTCCCCTCAAAAACCCCTTGACAACCATAACTCCCTCCCCCATAATAAAACCCGTCACGGTTAACCTGACCCCGGGACGCCGGGTTCTTTACGCTAAGCTTACCGTAAAACTTAATAGCTCCTCACAGCGCGCTGTGGGCCCCGGCCGGCCCTAAACCCGCCGCCGGACGCCTCAAACACTCCTACCCCCGGGGAACGGCCCAAGGCCCCGTAAATCCCCACCCGGAGCAGCGGCCAACGGCAAATCCCACCCGCCGTACCAAACCGCAGCCCCAACCCTACAGGAGTCGGAGCAACCCAGGTTGACTGGAGAACGGTCAACCGCGGTCGCAACACCGGGCCAACCCGCCGGCATGGCCACCATACCAACCGGCGCCAGTAGCCAACTCAAGGTAGTGCAACCGTAATCGGCAGCCTGGCCGGGAAACTCCGGGAGGATGCAAGCCAGGATACCCCCCGGAGCAGGCAACCCAATGACCAGCCTTGCCAACCTTCTCCCGACAAGGCGGAAACCGCGGCCGCGGTTTCCGCCTAATCCGGCATCCCCCGTTAATCCCATCCCCTTACTACTACGGATTGACCTATTCCACCGCCCCATAGCGGGCCGGCTGTTCCCTTACCCGCCCTTCCTCTTGCAACTTTGCCAAGTGCGTACTGACATTGCGGGCCGCCGCCGGGCGCAGGTTTTTCCGCAAATTGCGGGGATAGACCGCCGCCACCGTTTCCTCAACAGTAGCCGCCCCGTTGTTCAAGGCCGCCAGGATTTGCGCCTCCCTTTCCTGCCGGTGTTGCAGATACCACCGGATCCGGGCCGCCCCGTCATAAACCGTCGGGCCGTGTCCCGGGCAGATAATCGCCGGTTTCTGCCGCGCCATCAGTTCCAGCGACGCCATATACTGTTTCAGGTTGCGGACGCTGGACGAGGAACGCCCCAGAATGTTATCGCCGCTGAACAGCGCCCCATCAGCCTTCAGATGGTAGCAGATATGATCCTCCTCATGCCCCGGCGTAAAAAGAGCGCGCAGAGTTGCGCCGCCGCCCGCCGGGATGATTTCCCGGGAGCGCAGCGGCGCTACCCACTCCGGCCCCAGCCGTTCCGCCAAAGCCGGCGCCAATTTGGGATGGCAGCGCACCGGGCAGTCGAACTCCGCTTGCAGCCGATCCAGGCCGCCGATATGATCACCGTGACCGTGGGTAATCAGAATGGCCGCCATCCGCGGCTGCCCCAGTTCCCGGTGATAATCCAGTATCTGCCGCGTCCAGGAGCGATAAGGTTCCCCGGTGTCGATCAGAACCATCCCCTCCGCCGGCTCGCCGACGAAGTAAATCTGCGTGCCGCCGGGGTGCATCGCCCCGAAAGTTCCGGGATTTTCCGCAATGTGCGTACTGAAAACATAGCGGGTAATCTGCATCAGGTATAAACCTCCCGGCGCAGTGTTTCCAAGCATTATACAACCGGCGGCGGTCTTGTTATTCCATTATCAAAATAGTTTCCCAAGTGGAGCCGGCCTTGGTGAACTGACCGGTTTTCAGTTCGGCTATAGGGTAATCCGGCAAGGGGACAGTCGCCATACATTTGCCGTCAAAGGCCGCGCCATTGCCCCCAAAGTTAAAGTCCCGGTTGTCAAAACCAACCGTCTGCCCGCCGGCCGGCAAGTCCGCCCGGTCTTTGGGGCTAATGTGCAGCCAGAACCGGGCCGCCGTATCCCCAACGCCGCACCGTTCCCTGACATAGTGCAGTTTATCCTCCTGTAAATACAGGTCAAAGTAAGCCCGGCTGGCCGGTTGACCGGCAGTAACGGCCGCATACCGCCGCCGGTAATCCGCCCGGGCTTGAGCCACCCGCGCCACTAGCGGATTGTCCCCGGTCGTCAAATAAAGCCCCCAACAGGCATCCCCGGCGTAGCGTTCCATCCGCCCCTGCTCCTGCCAGCCGGTCAAATGCCCGACCAGCGGTTTTCCGCAGCTGCCCAGAAACACCAACCAAATACGGTCGGTGTCAGCGGGATGGATTAAAGCAGTATCCACAATGTCCTGGAGCCGCTGACTAGCGGTAAGGTTGGCATCCGGATGCCCGTAGTAGTAGTTAGCCGGCTTTTCCGGCCGGTAAAACTTGACCGACGGTATCGCCCCCTCGGAAATATACACGAAATCATCAGCCTGAACTTGGGCGTCCAAAGTGTCGAAAAGGACGCGGATGTGAGTTCGCACCCCCAAGCTGCCATCCTTATCCTGCCAAGGATTTGCCGCGACCAGAGCGGCAAAGCCGGCCGCCGCCGTCAAGACCGCCATGGCAGTCAGCAATGCCGGTTGCAGCCACGCCCGCCGGAACTGCGCCGCCAACTCCCCAATACCCCAATGCAAGGCAAAGCCGGCGGTAATAAAGAGAATTGGCGTCAGGTAAGATGCCCGGATTGTTGCCCCAAAAGGATAAAGACGCAGCACAGCGGCGACCATGGCGATAAGCAGGGCGCCCAGCAACAGTGCCGGCAAGGGATGAAATTGACCCCGGCGGAAAGCCAGGGCGGTATGCCCTAGCAGCGCCGCCCCGGCCAACAGTGCCACCCCATCCGGCAGCGGCCACCGCAAAAAATCCCCGGTGCGGGTTATCACAAATTGCAGCAAGGCCGCCGGTTCGTAAAGCTCCCCTCCATAGTAAAAGGGCTGCAAATAGGAAATGACCCGCCCTTGCTCCTCCAGATGAAAGCGCAAGGTCAGCCAGTAAGTAGCCAGGCCGCCGACCAGAAAGGATATAACCGGCCAGAGCAAAGCCCGCTGCCGCTGCCAATAGCGGCGAAATCGACACCGCAAATCCGGCGGCTCATTCCCCTCCCGGTCAACCTTTTCAGCATTGCCGGCCGCCGCCCGCCCGGTCAAAGCGGCCGCCAGTACCGCCGCGCCGAAAAGAACCAGGGCATAGTGGGTTAAGGGCGACAGCAACAGCCCAATGCTCAGCAGGACTATTTTGCCGGTTTGCCGATACTGAAACCAGCCGGCAATCAGCAGCGCCGCCAGCAAAGCGTCGAGGGAATAAAGCCGGGCATTCTGCGCTTCCCCGATGGCGGCGGGAAACAGCGCGGCCAACAGGGCCGCCAGCAAAGCCGCCCCCCGGGGCAGTCCCCAGCGCGGCAGCAAAAACAGCATTACCCCAATGGTCAGTACGCTTGCCAAGACCGAAGGCAGCCGCACCGCCAGCGGGGAAAGCTCGATGCGCTGTACGCCGTTCAGCAGCAAGGGATTCAGGATGGGGTGGACATCGCCGTGCCGAATGGCATTGACCATTTCCCCCGGCGTGCCGCCGGCCATATACACAATGTTGGCTTCGTCGAACCAAAGGGTATTTTCTGGCAGGTTGTAGCAGCGCAGGGCGGCCGCCACGATAAGCAGCCCGACCGCCGCCCCGTAATACCAGCGGCAACTCCGGATGCGGCGCATAAGGCGCAATTCCGTACCCAACTGCGTAACTGCTTAACCCTGGCTGGAGCCGCCGCCTAGAAAAAGCGGCCCCGGATGCGGCCCCGGCGATAGGCAAAGCGGGTCAGCAATGCAACGCCGCCCGCCAGCGCCGCGGCCGCCGCCAGGATTCCTGCCAGCAGCCAGGGCTGGAAGTTAAAGGCGGCGTCCACATAGGAAACGACAATGCGGGCATCCGGCCGCCGGGCTTGGGGCGCGTCCGACTGGTTAATGGCTTCCCGCAGTTCCCGGTAGGTCAGCCGGCCCTGGTCGGTAACGAAAGCCGTAGTGCGGTCAAAGTCTTGGGCATAGACCCGAAAATTTACCTCCGCCCGCTCCCCCCGTTCCGAAGTAGATAGATAAACCTCGTCGATTTCCCCTTCCAGCCCGGCGACAAAGGTTTTCAGTTGGGCTACCCGGTCGGCTACATTGGAAACGCCCAGAGTAAAGTTGGCAATGGGCGGATTAGTTGGCAGGGAGCCGGGCGGCAGCAGGGTCAAGTGAATCGATGCCAAATCCACCTGCCGCTCCAGGAAGTTCAACTGCCCCTGCAACCGCTCCACTTCGGCACGCACCCGGGCCAACTCCCGCTCCACCGACAAAATCTCCGCTACACTGCTGCTTCGCCCCAACAAGTTCAGCAGGCTCTGCTCCTCCCGCTCCGCGCTTTTTAAGCGGGCAGACAAGTCAATGTAACGCTCGGTAACATCCTCCCGTCCCAAGGTTCGGGACTGAACTTCGCCCAGGGCTTCAATACGCTCCAACGCCGGGAAAAACTGCGGCTGCGGAACGCGGATGGTCAAGTCAGCCCGGGGTGATTGGGCGCCGCCGGAACTGGACAACTGCGCCACGAACCCGCCCAGGTTTTCCGCAATGCCCCGGGCCAAAGCTGTCGCCCGCTCCACCGAATCGGCTTCGACGGTCAAGGTTGCCGTGGCGATGATTTTGCGGTCAATGGCTTGGCTGGTTTCCCGGCTGCTGCCTTGACTGCCGCCATCGCCGCCATCCGCCGCCATCGTTTCGACCATCGCGGCGGCCGGCATCGGCGCCGGCGTCGCCATCGTAGCAGTATCGGCGTCAAAGAAATCACTGCCCCCGGCATCATCCCGTGCCATAGCCGCTTGCGGCATCGTGGCCGCACCGGCGGCCGCGCCAAACTCCTGTCCGATAATTTCCCTTTCCGCCGCGGCGTTAAACCCCCGTTCCGGGCCGCTCCTTTCCTCAGCCGCGCCGCAGGCCGCCGCCAGCAATAGGCTTATGACTAAAGCCGCCGCCAGGAAAGCCGAAAGTTTTTGCATTGCCATCGACTTGCTATCCGTCTTAAAGGGGATGAAAAATTGCCGTCCCCAATTTTAGCAGGATTTTACTACAAAGGGAGATGGCGGCGGTATTAAAAAAGTTCCCCGTATGGCGGGAAATTACGGCCGCGTCAACCGCTTTTCCGGAGACGCCCGGGCTATCGCCTACCGCAACCGCCATTCTCACTTTTGCGGGAAGGACGGGGGAGGGTAGGAATGGCGATTTCTAAGGCGATACCCCGGTCTGGGCGGCGCCGGCTTAACTAATCCGGCGGTTTCGGTTATAATGGTTAGCCACAGGGTCGAAACTACGGGAGGGGAATAACTGCTGATGACCCAGCCGACGGTCATTAACGACATTACGGACCTGTACCACATCCTGGAGCAGCAACCACATTGGCGGGAGGCCCTGCGGAATCAGCTGCTGAGCGCTGAGCTGCTGGCGATGCCGGAACAGCTGGCGCAGCTGACGGTCAAAGTTGACCAACTGATCGAGACCGTCGCGGAGAATTCCCGGCAGATTGCGGAGAACTCCCGGCAAATCGCCGAGCTGCGCCGCTTGGCCGCCGATAACTCCCGGCAAATCGAGGAGAACTCTCGCTTGATTGCCGAGAATTCCCGGCATATCGAGCGGAACTCCCACCTAATCGAGGAGAATTCCCAGGAAATTACGGAGCTGCGCCGCGTCACGGAAAACCAGACCTACCGGATGAACCGGATGGAGTCGGACAGTGGAGAACTGAAGGGTATGTTTGCGGAAGCGCGCCCGGAGAGAGCCGCCCGGGAAATCGCCGACCTGCTGGAGCTGACCGAGGTTTCAATAACGGACCAGGAAGCGCTTTACCAGTTCGCCGGACAACTGGGTCTCCCCTACAACATTCGCCGCAGTTTCACTCGGGCGGACCTGGTGTTTCAAGCCAAGGATTCCAGCGGCAGCATCAACTGGTATGCGGTGGAAATTTCCTGGACTACCGCGCCCCGGGACTTGGAGCGGGCCCGCCGCAATGCCGGACTGCTCCAGGAGGCTACGGGGATGCCGGCGTATGCTGTGGTGTGCGGGCATCGCTACGAGGAGGGGATGGACTGGAATGGCGTTCATTGGCTTGACCTGAGCGACGACTGAACGTATTGGTGGGCCGTCGGCCAAGGTTGCCCTTTCCACAACCCGCCGTTACAATGGGGGTATGCAGTTCAATCGGGATGACTACGAATGGGATGATGCCAAGGAGTCGGCTAACCTGATTAAACATCAGACTGACTTCACGCCCATCTGGACTTTCGATTGGCATACCGCCGTTGTTGAGGAAACCCCGCGCTATGGCGAGCTGCGCTTTCGCGCCTATGGCTATACCGGCGGCCGCCTGCATACGGTCATTTTCACGCTGAGAAACGGCAAGTGCCGGGTCATCAGCCTGCGTAAAGCCAACCCCCGCGAGGAGAGACATTATGCTCAGTCCCGAGCTCAAGCCTGACTGCATTTCCCCGGAGGAGTGGGATAAGCTGGTGGCCAGCGATTTGTCCTTTGACGAAATTGCGGCGATGCACGGCGAGGAGGTCGCCATTAACGCCGGGATTGCCCGGGATCCGGACGCCGAGGAGATGGGGGAGGATTTCTTTGCCAATGCCCGGCCGGCCATCGAGGTTATTCCGGAGTGGGTTGAGTATTGCACCCGGATGCAGGCGGAAGGCAAGGGGATTCCTACTCCGGATGATTACCGGGTTGACCAGCGCGTTGGCCTTATTGTCCCCTCGACTAACACGGTTATGGAGCCGGATTTGTACCGCAATCTGCCGCGCCGGTACACCACGCTCCATACTTCCCGAATGCTACTCGAGGGCAGTGTTACCATTGCGGCCGAGGAGCTGATGCTGGACAAGTATCTGCCGCAGTGCGCCCGGCAGATAGCTACTTTGCGCCCGGATGTGGTGGTTTTTGGCTGCACTTCGGCGGGGGCTTTGCGCGGGCCGGCTTATGAGCAGCAATTGGCCGCCGAGCTGACTGAAACTACCGGGGCCGTTACGGTTACGATTATGGGCGCGGTGGTCAAGGAACTGCGCCGCATCAGGCCGGAAAGGGTGGCGGTGCTTACGCCCTATTCCCAGGAAATCAATGACACGATTAAGGACTCGCTGGAAACTTCCGGGTTTCGGGTTACGCATTTGGCGGGAATGGACATTAAAGGGGCGTTCAATATCGCCGCCGTTACTCCGCAGGAGCTGCTGGAGTATGTGCGGGACCAGATGGCTGGGGTGGACGCCGAGTGTCTCTTTGTTTCCTGCGCCAATCTGCGGGCGGTGGAGATTCTGGATGACCTGCGGAAAGCGATCCGGCGGCCGGTGGTGACCAGCAATCAGGCGGTCTTGGCAAGTGTCCGCCAAGCCTTGAGCCATACCGCGTCCTGGTCGCCTACTTTGCTGCGGGAGCCGGTGCCTTATAACGCCGCCGCCTACGCCCGGTAGGCATAATCGTCCTTGCCAAGGACAAAATCCCGAGGAACCAGACTAGATAGAGAGGAAACCCGGCAGCTATGGTCAAGATTGGACAACGCTATGTCAGTCCCGGCGGGGCCGAACTGGTGGTTACTAAGGGCGGCGATGGGGACTTTACCGATGGGGATACGCCGCTGCAACTGAAGGGGAGCGAGGCGGCCTTTGCCGGCGTCGCGGCGGCGCCCGCGGCGGTGGATCTGGCGTTGGGCAAACGCTACAGTTCGCCGGATGGCACGGTGTCGGCGCTGGTGACGAAGGCGGGGCGCTGCGATTTGCGCTATAACGGGGAGTTGATGGAGTTGCAGCAGCCTAAGGAGCTGCCGTCGTCGGATTAGGGGGGCAGCCCGCCCCCAGGGAAACACGCACCGCAGGGAGGTGCAGTGGAAATCACTTTCAGGACGCGGCGACTGGCAAGAACCTTCACTTCCGGCCGGGAACTACGTCGGGCGTACGGTACGACTATGGCGGAAACTATTGCGCTCCGCATAGCAGTACTACAGGGGGTGCCGGTGCTGGCGGAAGTGGCAAGTGCGCCCCCGGAACGCCGGCACGCCTTGAGCGGGCGTAGAAACGGCCAATATGCTATTGATTTGGTTCATCCGTACCGGTTGATATTTGAGCCAAATCACGACCCGGTTCCCCGACGCGCTGACGGCGGCATCGACACTGGCCAGGTGACTGCCATTGTCATCATCGAGGTAGTTGATTACCACTAGCTGAGGGTAAATGTATGCCTGAACCCCCTTTCTCTTTCCAACCCGACTATGCGGCCGCGCCGGGTGCTGTTCTGGCGGAACGACTGATTGTCTGGGGCATTTCCCAAGCCGAGTTTGCGCGGCGTTGCGGCCGCTCGCCGGCTCTGGTCAGTCGGATAATCGCCGGCATTGCTCCCGTTACCCCGGACACGGCCCGAAAATTCGCCGCGGCCTCGGACTTGAAAGCCGGCGTCTGGCTGAACATTGAGCGAGAATACCGGGACCATCTAGCCCGCCAGCAGGAAAAACCTAAAACCGGACGCCACTTGGCGGCCGACTAATCGGCCGCCCCCGGTCGGGCTTTCCCCCATCTCCAGCAAGGGGCGGGATTTTGCTGTTGGGGGACGAATCCGAATGGACAAACCCTTGACTTGAGGACTTGGCTATGTTATCCTGAATCGGTCAGGATAACAGGACTCCGGCCAACCTGATGAAGGTTAATGACCTTTTTGACTGCGCTCAGCGGTCGACCGGCAGTCCTCCTGAACTCTATGATAGGAGGTACCGTTATGTCAGGAAACGGTGGAAAGCCCGTCCCCAACGGCCCCAGCACCACCGGCAACGAGTCCGGGTCGGGCCGCGGCAATAACCCGCCTAAAAAGTAGGTTTCGGCCTGCTTGGTGCGTGGTTGGCTCCGGTTGGATAGCCGGTCGGATTTACCAAGGCATCAACTCTCTTGGCGGGGGCGGAGTATTCATCCGCCCCCGCTCGGTTTTGCAGTATGGGCGTATCCGGTTTTGTTAGGACACCGGGAGACAACTCGATGAAACCGTTATTCATCCACGGCGCCGGCAGTTGCGGGTTGGCATTTCACTACCAGTTGCAAGGATTTCCCGAAGCGGCGGCGGTGGATTTGCCCGGCCATCCCCACGGTCAGCCCGGCGGCAGCATCGACGCCTATCTGGAGTGGACGCGGGGGTTTATCGCCGGCCGGGGCGGGCGGGATGTGGTATTGGGCGGCCACTCGATGGGCGGGGCGATTACTTTGCTTTACGCTTTGCGCTACCCGGAGGAACTGCGCGCCATCATCCTTATCGGTACTGGGGCCCGGCTACGGGTACATCCCGACTACTTGCAACAGTGTCGGGATCCGGGTGAAAACAACGCCGACTGGCTGCGCCGCCGCGCCGCCGCCTACTATGACGGCGTAGAACCGGAACTCCGCCGGGGGTTAGAGCAACGTTCCGCCGCCATTGGCCCGGCCGTGGAACTGAACGACCTGCTGGCTTGCGACCGCTTCGATGTAATGGGGGAAGTGGCGAACATCCGCATCCCGACCCTGGTCATCGTTGGGGCTGAGGATGAAATGACGCCGGTCAGATACGCAGACTATCTGGCTGACCGCATACCCGGCGCGCAAAAAATCATCATCCCCGGGGCTACCCACTTTGTCCAGTTGCAGCAGCCCCAAGCCGTCAACGCCGCCATTGCCGGGTTTCTCCAATCCCTTTAGCTAGCCGCCGCCCCTTACTCCCGAATGGCGGCCGTGGGGTGATACCAGCGGCTTTGATAGAACATCAAAGGATTGCCGGCGGCGTTGCGGCGCACTTCCTTGACCTCGCCCATATAGACCGTGTGGTCGCCATAGATATGGGATCCCACTACTTCGCAGCCAAAAAATACCATCGAGTCGCCTAGTACCGGAATGTTGTCGGCGGAAATCTCGTAGCGATATTCCGTCCCCGCTTGGCGGTCCTCCGGGCGTTTGGCGAAATAGACGCCCAACTCCTCCTGGTCCTCCCCCAGAATGTTGATGCCGAACTTGCCGGTGTGTTCCACATAGCCGTAGGTATGGGTGCCGTGGGCCACACAAATCAGCACCGTCGGCGGCTCCAGGCAAACGGAAGTAAAGGAATTGGCGGTCATCGCGTGGGGATTGCCGTCATCGTCCACCGAAGTTACCACCGTAACCCCGGTGGCAAACAGGGACATCGCCGACCGAAACTCATCTCTGCTCGTCAAAGCGTACACCCTTCCCGGTAAGTTTTGCCCATTATAACCGCTACCGCCCCAATCGGCTACTATGCCGCCGGCCAATCCACAAAACAACCGCCGATTTCCTCCGGTGGGCACCCAACGGCTCGGACGGCATCCAGTTTCAGGACGGTTCCCGGGGGAATCAAGCCGCGGAATAACTGCGGATGGGTCAGCTGCGCCAGGATTTCCAACCCGGTTACTACCCGCGGCCCCGGTATGCTGAAATAAGCGTGGTCGATAAGATACACTTCCCCGGCTGGCACCGCCGGCAGTTCTTGCCAACCCGGTTGCGCCGCCAGCCAAGCCACTTCCCGCCGCTGCCGTCCCAAATCCGAGGAGCAAAGGTCGATAAACAGCTTTTCCGGGGCATAGTCCGCCACTTCCCGCCAGTCAATCCGCGCCGCCGGGCAGCCGGCTTGAAACCGGCCCACTGTACCGCCGGCCCGTTCCAGCAAATCCGGTATCCAATGCCCGCCCACCACCAGCGGGTTGACGCCCTCCAGAGAAAAGACCCGGGGCCGCTCAGCCGCCGGCGGCAACGCTTGAGCTACCGCATTAACCCGCCCTTGCAGCTCGGCGACCAGTTTCACCGCTCTATTCCCGGCGCCGGCGGCTTGCCCTACTCGGTGGATGGTGTCAAAAATATCCGGCAAAGTGCGCGGGTTCAGTATCAGAATTTCCGGTTCAACCGGCAGGCCCGCCGCCGCTTGGCTTACCGTCGGCGCGTCCACTTCACAGAAATAGCACAGGTCTTGCGTCAGTACCAAATCCGGCGGGTCGGCGGCCAGCAACTTCGTATCCAATAGATACGGGCTTTCCCCAGCCGCCAGAATGCGCCGCATCACGGCGTCCACTTCATCACTGGACATAGCATCCACAGCAATGCGGCTGCGGCAGACGATCGGCTTATCCTTAACTTGCGGCGGATAGTCGCACAAATCGGTTACGCCAACGATGGCAGCATCAAGTCCCAAGGCATAGAGAATTTCGGTGCCGCTGGGTAGCAGGGAGCAAATTTTCATAATGCCGCCTCCGGGGAAAAGATGCCTGTCCTTCGTGGAAAATCCGGAACGCCGGGGCTGTTGGCGCTAACTACAAGGTGTTATCCCTTGGGGATTATATCCTGATACCTTGGGCTATTGCTACCGCAACGCCACCCGACTAAGTTGTTTGGGAGCCAAGTATATAATTCCCTTGCCGAATCATCTCTTGACCCAACCCTTTCCGTCCGTTAGTATAAGGGGCAACAATCAGCCAAGGCAAAATCAGCCGGAGGGTAGTATATGGCCGCTGAGCAGTTGAAACCCTTTAACTACGCCGATATTGAAATCGGCGAGGAGTTGGGTTCCTACGAGTATGTCCTGACCCAGGAGATGCTGGACAACTTTCGGGCATCGGTAGATGACCCGGACGCTCCCTTTCCGACCCTGGCGGTCAAGCACGACGCCACCGCCTTTGCGATGGTCTATGATGACCAGACCGGCGGGGTGAACGCCGGCAACGAAGTGGAGTTTTTCAACCCGCCCCTTCCCGGCAAGAAAATCCGGGTCACCGGGCGCATCCACGACAAGTACCTGCGGCGGGACAAGCCCTATATGGTCATCGAAGCCACCGCCGAGGACGAGGACGGCCGCCTGCTCGAAAAGCTGCGGACTTACCAGATGAAAAAACCTGACGAGGTGGGAAAGAAATGGCATCCCAAGTAATCCCGGATAACGCCCCCATCCCTACGCTGACCAAGGCCATCACCCAGGACAGCATCAACCAGTTCGAGTCCTGCGGCATCCTGGAACGGCAGAACATCCACAACGACCCGGAACTGGCCGCCCAGCGGCTCGGCACCACCTACCCCATCGCCTCCGGGCGAATGTCCATAACCTTCGCCGCCGAAGCCCTGCGGAAGTTTTTCGGCCCGGAAGTCTTTAACCACACCGGCAGCGTCAACCTCAAGTTTCTGCGCCCGGTCAAGGGCGGCGATACCGTAACCGTCTCCGGCGCGGTCATCGACCAGCAGCCGGTCGAGCAGGGAACGCAGGTAACGGTGCAGGTGCAGTGCCAGAACCAGAACGGCGACACCACCGCCGTGGGGCAAGGTTCGGCCATCGTGTAGTTGTGGGCCGGGGCGGCTTTTCACCAGAGGATACGGGCGGCGGGATGCGGCTGGCTATTTAGCGGCGCCGCTATCCCTTTCCCCGGTAACCGGCCATTGCCTCGACCGCCCAATTGCGCTACACTAGCCCCCGTTGCCATTCCCATATCCAGCAGCAAAAGGAGAGCGTTATGGCCGGAGCAGAGTTCGGCAAGGTGGAAGTGGACATCGTCTATTGCGTCCCTTGAGGCTACCACGCAGTCGCCATGTGGCTGGCGGCCGAGTTTCTCAAGGGGGACAACCCCGGCGACATCGCCATCAAACTGACCCCGGCCGGCAGCGGCCGCCTCGAGGTCTATCTGGACGGCGCTAAAATTTTCGACCGCAAGGACGAGGATGGGGTGTATCCCAACCTGTCCCGGGCCAACGAGTTGAAAATGGAAATCGCCGAGAAAATCTTTGAGGTGGACGAGGCGGTGGCCGCCGGTCGCTGACGCCCGGCCCGCCCTACTAGTCCCGGCCCAACCGTTCGGTATATCTACCGCCATTCCCGCCACCGTGGGAATGGCGGCAACATTGAGGGAGATAATATCGTGGCTAATCCCGAACATCTGGCGGCCGCCCGGCAGGGCCGGGAAACTCTGGCGCAATGGGCGGCGGAACATCCCGATACGCCTTTGGATTTGGCGGGGGCTGACTTGTCCGGTCTCAACCTGGCGGGCGCCCGTTTGCGCCGCGCCAATCTGGAAGGGGCTGACCTGTCCCGCGCCCGGTTGACCCGCGCCAATCTTTCCGCCGCCAACCTGGCCGGGGCTAACCTCGAGGGCGCAGACTTGGGCCGGGCCGGAATGACCGGGGCCAATCTGGAGGGGGCCAACCTAACCAATGTCAATATGTTCTGGGCTGACGCCAAGCAGTCCAACGCCCGGGGGCTTATCCTGCGGGCGTCTCATCTGATGCGGGCATCCTTTATGTCCGCCGACCTGACCGGCGCCGACCTCAGCCAGACCACGATGATTGAGGCGGATTTGCGGAGCGCCAACCTGACGGCAGCCCGGTTTCAGGGGGCCAATATGAACGGGGCGGATTTGAGCCGGGCTACTATGGACGGAGCCGACTTTACCCTGGCGATGATTCGGGATTCTCTGTGGATTATGGCCGATTTGCGGGGAGCCAACTTTGACAAAGCCAGCCTGCACCGTTCCGACCTGAATATGGCTAAATACGACGAAACTACCAAGTTTCCGCCGCACTTCGACCCCAACGACACCGGCTATAAGGATGTGCTGGATTAGCCGGTTTCGCCCGGCGGCCGCGCCCTAATTCAGCAGCTTTTCCGGCACCGTGCGGTAGCCGCCCTTATATTCGCTGAAGTCGGATTGCACCGACAGCTGCGCCTCGTAACTGCCCGGCGGCAGGAAAGACACCGCGAAGTCCATCTGGGTCTGGCCGGCTTGGGCATTTTTGACCACCGGCCCGTTCCATTCGGGCGCGCCCAAGAGCCGATAGCGGAAATAGACCGGCGTGGTCGCGCCGATGCAGCCCAGCCGCGCCGTTACTTTCAGGCGCGGGTGCGGGTCGGGAGTTTCCAGTTCCGGCACCGGCACATAACGCCCCATCGCCACATAAGCCGACCGCACTTCCGGCCGGCAGCCCGCCGGCAGCGGCGTGGGCGTTGCCGGCGGCCCCGCTGTCGGTTCGGGCGTCGGTTCCGGAGTCGGCGGCGGGCCGTTAGGCGCAGCGGCCGGAGCGGCCGCTGCCGGCTCCCCGTCAACCGGAGACTCCGGTGCCGCCGTAGCCGCCGGGCCGCCACGGCACGCTATGGCGGCCGCCATCAGCAGGCAAAGCCCAAAGAGCAGGAAGGCGGTTCGAGTCATCAGCAACATCTTTGGCATAGCTCCGGGGCCGGAGGGATGAACCTTACCGCACCGGCACCGGCCGCTCCGCTTTATGGGCGGCAATGGTTTCCGTATCCCAGAAACGGGAAAAGTGCAACGCCCGGGGGCAGTGGCCGTAGGCTTCATCCACTTCCACCAGAATGCCTTGCAGATGATAGCCCCGCTCATCCGGCTCGTACAAGGCAACTTCCACTTCCAGCTGCTGCAACTCGGCTTGGTCCACAATGCTGACCCGCCCGTTGACCCGCACCGTGTCGTTGACGCCGGGGATGAGGAAAATCAGCCCCACATGGGGGTTGGCGTCCATATTCAGGTAGGACTGAAAGAGGCGGTTGCCGGCCACATCCGGCACCAGCAAATGGCGGTCATCCAGTACCTTGACGAACCCCGGCTGGCCGCCCTTGGGGGACGCGTCGCAGTTGCCGGCGGCGTCGCTGGTCGCCATCACCGCAAAGGGCGACTGGCGGATAAACTCCTGCACAAAGGGCGTCATCCGATTGATGACCTTGGTAACAGCCCGCCCGTTGGGATCGGGCGCGCCAAAGACGGCGGTAAAGCGGTTATCGTCGGTAATGGGATAAGGGGCTTGGGCCGGGTTGGCCTGGATGGTAGTAGTCATAAGCCGGCTCCTTTTGGTTTGGGGATTTTCTGCGGTTGGGGGATAGTTTAACTGCTGGGGGGCAATTCCCGCAACTCCCCCAACACCCGCTCCAACCGCTCCGCCAGCAAGTCAATGTTGGCGGCGGCGTCTTGGTGGGAAACCCACCACGCTGCTATAGGTTTGCTGAAAATCTTGTTTGAGAACGGGTCATTCTCAAATTGAGCAGCCCACCTTTCAAGGATTTCAACTACTTGGGACGGTTGCTTATCCTTGTCCCAACTAGTCATCCCAAAGGTAAAATCCTGCGTACTTAGCCAGCCGCCGCGTCCTGCCACTGGATAAATCCAAGCAACAGTGAGCGGCCTGGGCCATGCCGGACAGTTGCCCCGCAGGCTGACACTGGATTCGCCAAAGACAACGGAACCCCCGCCCTTTTCGGTTAGATCCATAAGCCGCTCAGCGGCCTGCCGAACTGCGGCGTTGGGCATCTGAGCAAAGAAGTCATCCCGCGTCATCCGGGAACGCCTGCGGGGGGAATCTGGTGATGGGGAAACCCCGGCCTCCGCCGTCCGCCCAATCACCCGCGGCACCAGCGTCCGACCGGTAGCTCCCCGGAACTGCTTGATTTCCACCGCCAGCACCCGGATATTGGGCATCTGTTCGTTCAGGAACTCCACTACCCGGGTCAGCGAATCGGGGATAGCATCGGCAACAAAGAGCAAGCGCAAATTGGCCGCCCGCAAGTTGGTTTCCACCTGCTGCCAGAACGCCTCGACATCCAACTCCTCCTCCGGTTGCAGTAGTTCCGAAAGAACCTCATCGGGATTCAGCCCATCATCCCGGGCGCGCTCCTCGAAAACCCGGCGGATTCTTTCCACATTCCAAGTGCGGCGGGCGTGGGCGGCGTACTCCAGCATCTGGCCGACGACCGCCCGGCGAATGTCCGGGTTGCCAGCCAGTTTCGTCTCCACCAAAGTTGGGATGGCATCCTGGTCGATAAGCAGATGGTCCAAAGCCCAGCGATTGCTGCCGCCCTCAATATCCGGGATGCCCTGTTCCCGGTCGATAAGAATCCAGCGGCGGGGAACACCGGGAGTTATCTGTTCCCCGGACAGCAAATCCAGATGTTTTGCCACCAGTTCTTGCAGGGTGTCCTCCAGGTCAAACTCCGCTTCCTGCATCGGCTCCAACTGGCCCAATTCGTTCAGGTGGTAAATGTGCTGCTGGGTCAAAGGGGTTTGGCCTCCTGAATTGGGTTCGGAGTTGGCGCAACTGCTAACGGTACACTTGGGAGCGATGACCTACCTTTACAACTACAACCACCAGGATTTCGTCCTGAATATCGCAGATAACGCGATAGTGGCCTACTTGATAACGCCACAGACCGCGAAATCGGCGGCCGGTAAGCGGCTCCACCCTAACCCGAGGGTTTTCCGGCGCCGTAACGGCCGCATTCACGTAATCAATGATACGCTGGGCAACCTGCCGGTCGAGCCGGTCGAGCTGCGCTCGGGCCGCCGTGGAGTATTCAACCGTCCAAGCCAAGATACGCCCTCACTTCCGCCGCGGAATACACCTTCTCCTTACCCTGCCGAATCCGCTCCAAAATTTCTACGGCTTGGTAGTAATCCTCCTTGGCTTCCGAGTCGAGCATTTGCAAAGCCGCCAGTACGCCGTGCAGCCGGGCCGCCAGTTCGTCGCCGTGTTTAACGGCGGCGGCGTGGCTTACCGCCCATGCGGAGACGCCGGTCGAGGATACATCGCAGGCATAAGGCGTCCGGGCAAAGGAATCGGCCCACTCTTTCAGCACTTGACGGACTTCGGCCGGCAGGCTTTCCGGCCCTTTCCACAAGGTTTGTCGCCCAAAGGAAAACTCCCGGGTTTTCAGCCACCCCCGTTCCCCGGGGTACAGCCAAGCCACGGAAATAGGGTGCGGCCAAGCCGGGCTGCTGGGGTAGCGGATGCTGATGCCGGCATCTCCCCGATAAATAATCCCGCCGCCCTCCCGGGCCACCTCCAGCAGCCGCTGGGCGGTCTGCCTGGCTTGCGGGCTGGGCATCCGCTCCAGAAACTCGGGAATGGTTATACGATTGCGCTTCCTCTCCGCCACTTTCCGGCCTCCCGCAAATCAAAACTGTTACCTTGCCCCCAGACTACCAGATACCCCCGCCCCAATCAACCTTGCCGCCAACCCCCCACCGGGCTATTGCCTATAGAAATCGTCATCCCCAGACATTTGACAGACGGGGCTGGGTGATTTAACATTGGTGCGGAGGCTGCGCTAGACGGGGAGCTAGCGGTGCCCTGAACCCGCAATCCGCTACAGCGGGGTGGAATTCCGGTCTGAGGCTGGACTTGAGGGGCCGCTGTTTCGGTGGGGCGGCGCTGAAAGGTTGGGCCCCACGCGGCGTGAGCTTGTGAACCCCGCCAGGTCCGAGAGGAAGCAACGGTAAGCAGGTACTTGCGGGCGCCGTGGGCAAACCTGGCCTGAGTTGTCCGCCGGGATATGTCCCGGGAGTCCTTAGTCGACGGCAGGTGCGCGGCCTCTTATCCCAATTATCCGAAGCAAATCCGGGAAGTTTTGACTGTTTCCGCTATCCCTGTAACGGCATACCCCAAGCCGGCGGCGGCCAAGCCGCGCAAGGCTTTGGGGCAGCATTTTTTGGTCGATGCCGGTATTCTGAACCGGATTACGGCGGCGGCGGAACTGACGCCGGAGGATGTGGTTCTGGAAATCGGGCCGGGCCGGGGGGCGTTGACCCGGCTGCTGACGCGACGGGCGGGCCGGGTTGTTGCGGTGGAGTTGGATGCGGGTTTGGCGGCGGCGCTGCCGGGCCGGTTGGGCTACCCGCCTAACCTGGAAGTTGTTGTTGCGGATGCCCGCACGGTGGATATTGCCACTTTGCTGGGCGCGCCGGTGGCTTACAAAGTTATCGCCAACCTGCCTTACTACGCGGCCAATCCGATCCTGCGCCGCTTTTTGGAGCTGGAAGCGGATTGGCGGCCGCAGTCTTTGACGGTGATGGTGCAGCGGGAAGTGGCGGCGAGCATTGCCGCCGGGCCGGGGAAAAGGTCGCTACTGGCGGTGGCGACGCAATACTACGCCATCCCCAAATTGGTTTGCGCCGTGCCACCGGGGGCGTTTCGGCCGCCGCCCAAGGTGGCGTCGGCAGTGGTGCGGCTGGATTTGCGGGCGCAGCCGGCGGTGGCGGTGGACGATGCCGGCGGTTTTTTTGACTTAGCGCGGGCGGGCTTTGCCGCGCCGCGCAAGCAGCTGCGTAACTCGCTGGCGCAAGGGTTGAACCAGCCGGGCAGCTGCGTTGACCAACTGCTGGCGGCGGCCGGTATTGACGGCCGGCGCCGGGCGGAAACGCTGTCGCTGGAGGAATGGGCGGCAATTTATGGGGCGTGGACGGCGGATGGCGGCGGGATTGATGCAAAGGGGCCGGAGCCGCGATGAAAGTGGCCGCCTTTGCCAAGCTGAATTTGACTTTAGAGGTGTTGGGTCGGCGGGCGGACGGCTACCATAACATCAGCACGGTGATGCAAGCCGTTGACTTGGCGGATGAACTGGAAATTTGCCCGGCGGCCGATTTGCAAGTGGAGTGCAGCGAGCCGGCGTTGGGCGGGAAGGGCAATCTGGTGTGGCAAGCGGCGGCGGCCTTGGCGGAGAGCTGCGGCCGGCGGCCGGGAGCGCAGATCTATATCAACAAAGCCATTCCAGTGGGAAGGGGTTTGGGCGGCGGGAGCAGCGATGCGGCGGCGGCTCTGTTGGCCTTAAACCGATGGTGGGAGTTGAACCGGCCTTTATCGGAACTGTGCCGTATCGCCGCCGGGCTGGGGTCGGATGTGCCGTATTTTTTGCAGGGCGGCGCGGCTTGGGTCGAGGGACGGGGGGAACAAGTGGCGCCGCTGCCGACCAAGCCGGGGGTTGGGGTTATTCTGATTTGCCCCGGGCAGACATTGGAAAACAAGACAAAGCGGATGTACGGGCAACTGACAGCGGCGCACTACAGTGATGGCGGCATTACGCGGCGGATGGTCGAGAATCTGCTGGCGGGGCGGTTGGACGGGGAACTGCTGCATAATGTCTTTACGGAACCGGCGTTGCCGGTCTTTCCCGGGTTGGCGGCGTTGTATAATCGGGTGGGGGAAATTGCCGGGCGGCGGCCGCAGCTGACCGGAGCCGGGCCGGCGCTGTTTCTGCTGCCGGCGGCCGAATCGGACTACTTACGCTTGGCGAATGCCTTGCATCCGGAGGCGGCGGCGGCGTATTTTGTACGGACTAGGGGGCGGGCCACTGACGGGGCGGTAAATGCGGCCCAACCCGGAAATCATCCTTATCCTTAACCCTTGTGGTGAGCAAAACTAATGAGCATCCTGGGCGCAATCAGCATCCCCATTAACCCGCACATTCTGGACTTTGGCCCCTTTCTGCTTTCCTGGCACGGGTTGTTGACCTTTGTGGCCGTGGCCATAGCGGTTATTCTGACCATGCGTTGGGGCCGCCGGGCCGGGCTGGACGGGGACGCCATTCTGTCGGTGGCGGTGTGGTGCATCGTTGGCGGCATCATTGGGGCGCGGCTGCTCCATGTCATTGACTTCTGGTCGCTCTATTCGCCCAATCCGATTCAGATACTGATGGTCTGGACGGGGGGAATTGCCATTTTCGGGGCGATTCTGGGCGGCTTTATCAGCGGGTCGGCTTACATTCTGATTCGCAATTCCAACTGGTTTCTGAACCTGTGGGGAAAGTATTTCCGCTTTCTGGGGGAGCCGGAACGGGCGCCGTTGCCCGGCATCGGTCAGTTGGCGGACATTGCCGCGCCGGCGCTACTGATTGCGATGGCGGTCGGCCGCATCGGGGATATAATCAACGGGGAGCATTGGGCTACCTTTACCGATTTGCCTTGGGGGGTGGTCTATACGCACCCGGAAAGCCCCGGCGTCGGGCGGGCGGCGAGCCACCCGGCGGTGGCGTACGAACTGCTTTTTGACTTGGCATTGCTGGCGATTATCTGGCCGCTGCGGAATCGGCTGCGGCCGCCGGGGATGCTGTTTGCGCTGTATGGCGCGCTCTATTCCATCGGCCGCTTTTTCCTCAGTTTCCTGCGGGTGGAGCAGAACACCTATTTTGGCGGCTACTTGAACGAAGCGCAGGTAGTGGCGTTGCTGGTTATCATCATTGCGGTGCCGCTGCTGGTCTATAAGGCGCAGTTTGTGCGCCCGGCCCGGCGGGCGGGCGGCCGGCAAAGGCAAGAGGAATAGCCCGGCCGGGTCGGGAAAAGACCGGGCAATCCGGCCGGGTAACTTCCGGCCCGGGTAACGAATAGGGACGGTGAAAGAATGAGCCTACCGGGACGCTTTGTTGACTACCCCGAAATCTGCGCGGGCATCCACTGCCTTTACGACCGCATCGTTGCTGCGCCGGATGGGTGGCGGCCGGATGCTATCGTTGCCGTGGTGCGCGGCGGGTTGGTGCCGGCGGCGCATTTCAGCTATCGGTTTGACTTGCCGCTGTTTTTCATCAACGACTATGCGCTGCTGAGCGATTTGGGGGAATGCCGGAACATTCTGGTGGTGGACGAAATCAACGACAGCGGCAAAGCCCTGCACCGGGTCAAGGGGGAGATTTTCAGTCAGGCGGTTCACGCCCACCGGGAAGTGCGCTACGCCGTCCTTTATACCCGCTACACCACTACCTTTGCGGCCGATTACTACCTGGATTTTGCCCCCTACTATGTGGAGGATGACGCTTACCAGTTCTTTCCCTGGGAGGAAGCGGGCGACTGACTAACCGGGCGTAGGCACTACCGTGCAGTTGGATATAAAGCCGTCATCCCACTGGTCGGGGTGACGGCTTTATTTATGCGCTAGGGCGCAAATCGGCGGCTAGAAGGTTGAGCCGTTGGACGCCTTGCCAAGTATCCAAGTTCAGGGAATAGACCAGGTCGATGGCGGCGTCCGGGGCGGATAGATATTGGGTCCATTCCTCAGCCCGGTTGAAAGCCAGGACGGTATAGCTTTGGCGGCCCTGTTGGACTTGAAAGCGCAGGTGCTGGCCGCGGTCGCCCATCGTCCGCAGGGCGGACACGGGCAGGCTGCGGGTTAGAAAGCGGGGTTGGGGATTGCCCACGCCAAAGGGTTCGAGGCGGTTCAGCCAGGTTTGCAAGTCCGGGGTCAAAGCGGACAAGGGGATGACGGCGTCGATGTTCAGGACGGGCTGCAAGTCAAGGTCGGTCAGCAGTTCCCCGGCTAGGGCGGTCAGCTGCTGTTCCAGTGGGGGGATGTGGGCGGCGGCGATGGCAAAGCCGCCGGCTTGGGCGTGGCCGCCGTAGCGCAGCAGCAGGTCGGCGCAATGGGCAAAGGCGGCGGTCAGGTTGAAGCCGGGGACGCTGCGGCCGCTGGCAATACAAGTACCGTCAGCCAACTCGGCAAGGGCGGCCGCCGGGCGGTGAAAATCCTCGACCAAGCGGCCGGCGACCAAGCCGGCGATGCCGGGGGTAAGTTCCGGGTCGGTCACCAGCAGAAAGGGCGGCAAGGCGGCGCGGCGGGCGACATCATCCCGCACCCGGGCATAGACTTGGGCGGTCAATTCCCGCCGCCGCTGATTCAGGGATTCCAGGCGGCGGGCCAGGTCAGCGGCGGCGTCCGGGTCAGTGGTAGTGAGGAGTTGCAGGCTGTCTTGGGCGTGGGACATTCGGCCGGGGGCGTTCAAGCGGGGAGCTATTTGGAAAGCAACGGTGGCGGCGTCAAGGGCTGCCGGGTCGATGGCGGCTTGGCGGTACAGGGCTTGCAGGCCGGGGCGTTGCGTGGCGGCCAAGGCGGGCAAGCCTTGCTGGACCAGATAGCGGTTTTCATCCTGCAACGGCACCAAGTCGGCAATGGTGCCTAAGGCGGCCAATTCGAGCAGACGGCGCGGGTAGTCGTAGCCTTGCCATTGATAAAAGCCCTGCATCAGCTTGAAAGCCAGTCCCGCGCCGCAAAGCTGGGGAAAGGGATATTCGTTGCCGGACATCCGGGGGTTGATGATGGCGGCGGCTACCGGCGGCGTTTCCGGGGGCAGGTGATGGTCAGTGATGATTACATCTATTCCCAACTGCTGGGCCAAGGCGGCCTCGTCAGTCGAAGCGACGCCGCAGTCGACGGTGATTATCAGGTGGACGCCCTGCTGGTGGAGTAGGTGGACGGCGGCGGCGGACAAGCCATGCCCTTCGTCAACCCGGTGCGGCAGGTAGGGAATGGTCGGGATGGCAAAATCAGCCAAGCCGTCCATCAGGATGGCAGTACCGGTTACGCCGTCCACATCAAAATCGCCGACGATGCCCACGGTTTCCCGGCGGTGTAAGGCGGCGGCAAGCCGCTGCAAAGCCGGCGTCATCCCGCTCAAGCGCAGGGGGTTATAAGGCAGTTGTTGCGGCGGCTCCAGAAAACAGCGCAGCTTTTCCCCGGTGTCCAAGCCCCGGGCCAGCAGGATTTGCGCCAGAGCCGGGGGTAAGGCGGACAGTTCCGGGGGTATTGCAGTATCGGGCGGGAGCTGCCAACGGCGGGGCGGTTGCGGCATCGGTAGAGTTATCCTTTAGGGGAATGGGCGTAAAGTTGCCGGGGGTAGCATAACGGTTGAGACGGGGCGGCCGCCAGGGGCAAGGGTCAGTAAGTTGGGGGGAATCCGGATTGCCGGAGGGCGCGGGGATGACGGTTTTAACCTGCCATTGCCATTGGGGATGTATCCGGGGCTTGCCATGGGCTTTCGGGAATGTTACCATCGACAACAACAGCGAATTCTGACTTGGGGCAATGCCCTTTTACACCGCGCCAAGACTTGCCGGGGCGGCAACTTTATTCCGGATGCCGGATGCGATAGGAGGTTCACCAATGCCTAAAGTTTCCGTCCTGCTCACCCTTTCCCTGATCGCGATCCTGGCCCTGGCTTGGGGCTGGATGCTGAACACCGCTTTTGCCGGGGAAAGCGACGGCAATTTTGCCGGCTTCCCCCGCTATGCCGCCCAGGATGGGGCGGCGTCTCTCGACTCCAACCGCAGCAAGGTGCTGGCGAACCAGGAGATAACCCTGTCCGGCGACAACTTCACCCCGGACGGAACCATCAGTTCCATTACCATCGGCGACCTTACCATCCCCAGCAGCCGCATCAATGACGGCGATGACATCAGCATCGCCAGCGATGGCAGCTGGAACGCTAAGGTGTACCTGCCAGTCCACCGTTATATGCTGGATGCCGGGAACAAAACTATCCAGGCAACGGACTCGGGCGACCGAGCAGCCGAAACCCGGGTCAGCATCTCCAGTCCCCGACTTTCAATCAGCCCCGACACCGGCGAGATTGGCAGTTCGGTAACGGCACGGCTCAGCAACTTCCCGGTCAGGAATAACGACGCGGGTTGGCCATACCACTCGCTCTGGCTGTTCTATAAAGACCAGGGCCAATGTGGTATCGAAAATTCGGCGTCGAGTCCATCTTACTACTCGGATCTTCCGCACACCGATGAGGACGGTGACTTTGACTTCGAGTTCACGGTGCCCACTGGTCCGTCCGTTCCCTCCACGAACTGCGTCGGAACGTGGTTGACTTTGGAGGATGAGCTCGGATTTTTCCATCATAAGATGAGCGTGACGCATCGGATTACGGCGCCGTCGCCCACGGCCACGCCGGAGCCTACCGCTACGCCGGAACCTTATAATGCTTATCTCGAATCCAGCCACAGTACTGTAGTCGCGAACCAGCAGATAACCCTGTCCGGTTCCAACTTCAACCCGGGTGAAACCATCACTCACCTTTACATAACCGGAGTCGGCATCGGTACCTTTCATATCCCCAGCGGCCGCATCAATGACGGCAACGACATCAGTATCGCCAGCGATGGCAGTTGGCGCGCCAAGGTGAACTTGCCGTTAGAATCTAGGCTGCTTGGTCCTACTCTATTTGGTCCGGGGGATAGAGACATCCAAGTACGGGACTCCGGCGGACGCGAGGCTCGAACCAGGGTGAGAACCTATACGCCCGAAGTTAAAGTCAGTCCCGGCACCAGCGATATTGGAAGTGTGGTAACGGTGCGCGGCAGCAAATTCCCGGCCGGGAATGATGACGGTTCCAGTTTCGCCATCCGGGTGGAATACCAAGTTTGGGAGGATGGTGGAACTTATAAAACTCACGCCAGCAGCGGTGCGGTACCTGATGAGGACGGGGACTTTGAAACCGAGATAACCGTTCCTGACACCGTGGACGCTCCTTCCTTCAACAGCATCTATACGTCATTCATTATCGAGAGTCATCGAGGGAGTTATCGGCAAGGGTATCGCCGAGGGCATAATGTGCCGGCGCCATCCGCCGCCACACCGGAACCTACTGCTACGCCGGAACCGACGCTAACACCCACGCCGGCACCCACCGCCACGCCGGTTCCGACGGCCACGCCTACGCCGCAGCCGGCGGCCACGGCTACACCCGCGCCGCAGCCGACCGCTACGCCGGTTCCCACCGCTACGCCTACTCCGGCGGCGCCCACGGCCACGCCGCAGCCCGGGGTCACGCCGCAGTCGCCCACGCCGACCCCTCGGCCGACCCCAACGCCCCGGCCGACGCCCACGCCACAGCCGACCCCAACGCCTACTCCGGTACCAACGCCTACCCCCACGCCGGCGCCTACTCCGACTCCGGCTGCGCCGACGCAACTGGCTTCGCCGACCGGCGAACCGCCGCATATTTTCTCCGGCTGGGCGTCGATCGACGGCGTCTCCGCCGGGCCGGGCGTTGCCGTTGCCGCTTATGACGGCGACAATAACCTGGTGGGGGCGACCACTACGGCCGGCAACGGACGCTTTACCATCCATGTCCACCGGGCGGTCAATCCCATAACTTTCCAGGTGGACGCGCGGCCGGCCGCCCAATCCTGGAAAACCTGGCAGCTGGGGCAGGTAACCGGCGGGTTCAACCTGACCGTCGGCACGGCTGCGGACCGGACGGATGCCGGTTGGCTGTTTGATGCCTTGCCCGATTTGGTGCGGGCTTTTACCTTTGACAATCAGACCAAGGAATGGTCTTTCTTTGACCGGGAGACGCCGGAGGCTAATACCCTGCTCCAGTTCATCCCCCAACGCTCCTATTGGTTCCTGGTTTCCCGGACGACCAACTTGGTGTTTAACGCGGTGGAGCGGGAACTGTTCTGCGCCGAGGGCAACTGCTGGAATGTGATTGTGTGGTAGTGGGTAACCGGGGGCGGCGGCCGGCTTTCACCTGCGCCGGCCGCCGCCCGTTGCCCAGCTCAGCCCGGAGGTATATAGTTACCCATTATGCAGCAGCAGATTAAGACCGGCATCCCGGTCGAATTGGAAACCGAGTTTCACGCCTTGGCGGACCAGTGGCGGCGGGAAACCGGTATGCTCTCCTCCAGCTCGAAAATGGCGGCGCATCCCGCCTACCGGAAAATCATTGGAATGGGCGTGGCTGCCATTCCCTTGTTGCTGCGGGAACTGGCGGAGCGTCCCGACCACTGGTTTGCGGCCCTGCGGGCGATTAGCGGCGAGAATCCGGTGCCGCGGGAATACGCCGGCCAAGTTCCGGAAATGTGCGAGCGCTGGCTGGATTGGGGTCGGCGGAAAGGGTATATTTCCTGACCGATGCCGCTGGAACCTTATAAAGAAGTCTTTTTCCCCAACCTTAAACGGGGCGAATACCGGGTAACCAGCGCGGCGTCAACGCGGTATAACTGCATTGCTTGGGCCGCCGGGGTTAATACCAATTGGTGGTGGCCCGACCCGGACGGCGATACCTATTGGCCAGCCCAAGCGCCATTAGAGGAAACCCTGGCGAGTTTTCGGATGGCGTTCGAGTCTCTGGGCTACCGGGAATGCGCCACTGAGGAACTGGAACCCGGCTTTGAGAAGGTAGCCCTTTTCGTCGATGCCGACGGTTTGCCAACCCACGCCGCCCGGCAGTTGACCAACGGCCACTGGACCAGCAAGTTGGGCCGTTGGCAGGATATTGAACACCAATTCCTGAACGCCTTGGGCGGCAACGCCGCGCTATACGGCGAAGTAGTCTTGCTGCTCCGCCGCCCTCGCAACGGGATAGAACCCTAGCCGCTGGGCAACACTACCCATCCCCATCCATAACCGCACCATCCCCATTCACCGTTGCCTTTAGCGGCAGCAGCAGCAGGCCGCCGAGGATGAACAAGGCGGCGCAGCCAAAGAGCAGGGCGGCGTAGCCGGCGTTGGGCGGCAGCAGGCTGTTCAGCAAATCTACCCCCGGCCCCAGGATTTTGGCACAGGCAGCGCCGCCGATGGTAGCCAGGTTGACCATTGCAATGTGCTGCCCCTCCCGGCCAGGGGCGGCCAGTTCGTTGGCTAAAGCCCAGTTGGCCGACAAGACTATGCCGATGCCGGCCCCGATGCCGCTGGCGATGGCAATGACCGTACCGGTGTCAGCCGCCCAGAATACGGCGATGGAGCCGAGGGCAGCGATGCCGCCACCCGCCAGGATTACCGGCCGGCGGCCGATGCGGTCGGAAAGCCAGCCAGCCGGATATACGCTCACTGCCAATGCGCCGCCGATAGCTAGAATGGCTTGGCTCAAAGTAGCCGCCGGGTTGTCCACTACCACCACATCCCGCAGGAAAAACAAGCCGTAGGTAGGAAAGACGACGCTGGCGGTAATCAGCATAAAGCGGGAAAGCAGGAAACGCAGCAGTTGGGGATGGAGACCGCTGGTCGAACCGCGCAAGGTGTGGCGGCCGCGGTACAATCGTTCCGCCGCCCGCTCCCGCCGTACTACCGTGGCCGCGCTGATGGCGGCCGTCAACAGCAATATCCCGCCCAACATCCCTAAAGTCAGCCGCAGCCAGAGCAGCGACTCCGGGCCGGCGTAGCGGCTGATCAGCCAGCCGCTGAGAGCAATCAGGACTACCCCGCCGCTGGCGTCAGCCAGGATTTTCAGGGACGATGCTACCCCAATCCGGTGCAGCGGCACCAAGTCGCGGATGAGGGCTTGATAGGGGCCGTAGCCAATGCTGGCGTTGGCTTGAATGAAAATCCAGATAATCAGCAGGGAAAGCAGGGTTAGAGTAAAGGCAAGGCCGGCCAGTCCGAGGCAGACCAAGGCGACGCCCCAAAGCATATACGGCACCCGCCGCCCCAAGGGAGAGCGGGTACGGTCGCTGTAAGCCCCCACGATGGGCTGCACCAGGGCCGCGACCAAGAGACCGCTTAACCCTAATATCCCCAGCAAGGTATTTTTCGCGCCCTCCGGGGCCACATCCAGCACCAGGGTAGGCAGGATGATGGTATCCATTGCCACGAAAAAGCCGGTCATCCCGAAGCCGAAAGCCCCCAGCCGCAGCAGGGCCAAGTTGCTCCAGGGCGGCGGGACTGGTTGGTATGCGGATGGCGGCGTGGACATTGGCGGCGCAGGGAACCGGCGGATTTGCGGGAATGTAGATTTACCTTTGCCAATAATGATACAACAATAGACCGGCGGCGGGAAATGGGGCGGCGGCCTTCGTTGCCGCAGCAAAGCCGTAGCCCCCTATCCAAAAAGCGAACAGAATCCCTTTGCCCGGCATCTTGACACCCCTTGGCCAATGCCTTAAACTTAATAAACAGTGTTTGCACTGGCATACACCCGGCCCGGTGGTGTAGTTGGTTAACATACCGCCCTGTCAAGGCGGAGATCGGCGGTTCGAGTCCGCTCCGGGTCGCCACGGACAGCAATGGGGGAGCGGCATATACGCCGCTCCCCCGATTGATTCGGCCATGCCGGCGGGTTACGCCGGTTCCGGGTTAAATCCCGTTAAGCCGGTTAGTCCCCTTTACTGCTGGCGGACATACTTGTCCACGCCCACGCCATCGGGAACGCCTACATAGATGTCCCCGTTGGGGGCAATCCAACTGCCATGACCGCCGCGGATTACCCAGCGGGCCAGCAGTTCCCCGGCGGTGTTCATCAGGCTGATGCGGGAGTCAGTCTCCTCCGTCCAGCCCTGCCGGGCGTCCCGGCCGCCCTCGCTGATGCAGAAAGTCCCTTCCGCGTCCTGGGAAATATCCATCGGGCGCAGCAGGTCGGTCCACATCCCTTGATACTCGCCGTCAGCGTTGAAAATCTGGACGCGGTTGTTTTCCCGGTCGCAGACATAGAGCAGCCCATCGGCGCCGACCATCATACTGTGGACGAGGTGGAACTCGTTGGGCTGGTCCTTGCCCGGCTCGCCCCAGGAGGCTTTGAGTTCGCCGTTGGCGGCAAAGCGATGGACGCGGGCATTGCGGTAGCCGTCAGCCACATACAGATCGCCGCCGGCGCCCGGCACCAGTTCGGCCGGGTAGTTGAAGGGCCCGGCGCTGCGGGGGCAGAGGGTGCCCGGCACTTCGCAGCCGGTGTCGGAGTGGACGCCGCGCTCGCCGATGACCTGCAAGGGCTTGCCGTCGAGGGTGTAGCGCAGGCAGACCGAGTCCTCCCGGTCGGTGATATAGACGATGTCGTCCTGGATAAAGATGCCGTGGGGGTTGCTGATGGCGTCGAGACCCCAGGAGCCGGCATAGCTGCCGTCCGGGTCAAAGATGACGATGGGCGGCTCTTTGCGCTGAAAGGCATAGACCCGCCCCTGGGAGTCGGTAGCCACGGCGCTGACCATCCCGAAAGTTTCGCCGGCCGGGAGTTGCGCCCAGCTTTCGACCAGTTCGTAAGTGTAACTGCCGCTGCCAACGGTAGCCATAGAGTTGTTACCTCCGCAGAAAGTTTAGGGGAATGAACCCGGGGGTAAGTATGGGGGATAGTAGGTTGGGGGTCAAGGGGGGGATGCCTTATGTCAATATATATTATGTTTGCAACTTGGTGAAATATATGCTATATTCCGCCCATCAGTGGCCGATGGGGGAGCTTATGACCGGCAACAACGGTGAAATCGTAGTTGGTGCCCTTGTCCAGTGGACGGAAGCGGATACCTATGGCGTGGTGACCGGAATTGAGAACGGACGGGTTTCGGTGGCGTGGGACGCTGGCGGTTGCCCGCCGCAATTTGCGGTTTCCAACCTCCCCTTGCTACGGGTTGACCTGTCGGGACAAACCGTTAGCGTCAGGTCGACGGGATCCACCGCTGCCGTTATGGGGCCGGCAGAATCATCCACGCCGGCGTGGCGATGCTTTGTCGCTACTGTTGGCGGTGGTGGGCAAAACGTCAATCATCCCGAGGCCAATCTCCGCCCGTTGCCGGTCAATGATCCCATTGAGCGATTCCGAAGCAAACGTATCGGCTCCCTGAAAAAGTACCGCTTGCAGGAAGTGACCCGTTGGTATCGGGGGTTGCACCTCTACGACGAACTGGTTTCCTTGGGCCAGATTGGGGTTGACATTAAGCCGCACCAGGTTTTCGTAGTTCACAAGGTCATTACTAACTACCCGCATCGCTTTTTGCTGTGCGATGAGGTGGGTTTGGGCAAGACTATCGAGGCCGGGATAGTTCTCAAAGAACTGCGGGCGCGGGGCGGGGCGCGGCGGGTCTTGGTTATTGCGCCGCCCAACTTGGTTCGTCAGTGGCAGTTTGAGATGAAGTCCAAGTTCAACGAGAGTTTTTCCGTCCTCAATACCGCCACCGTCAGGTATATGGAAGGCCAAGGGCAGGGGGATAATCCCTTTACTTATTATGACAACGTGGTGTGTTCCGCCGCGTGGGCGGCCAATCCCCATTGGGCGCGGCAATGCGCCGTGGTGGATTGGGACTTGGTTATCGTTGACGAGGCGCATCACGCCCGCGACACCACCCGCCTTTACCGTCTGGTGCATGACTTGGCCGCGCCCGATTATTCCTCGCGGCGGGGGATGCTCTTTCTTACTGCTACCCCGATGCAGCTCAACACCCATGAGCTTTATTCTCTAGTTGAGATGCTAGACCCGGCTTTGTTCCCGTCGGAAAGGCATTTCGAGGAACATCGCCGGGCGGTTCCGGGCTTGTCTAGTTTGGTGGAACGGTTGCTTATCCACGGTTTCCCGTTGCCGGAAGAAACTGAGGAAACTACGGTTGAGCAGGTTAGCCAGTGGTTGCAACTGGACGAATCCGAAGCACGGCAGCGTCTCTCTGGCGGACAGGAGGCTGTTGAATCCCTTGCCAGCGACCTGTCAGATCGCCACCGGCTCAGCGAGAGACTGATCCGCAACCGAAAAGTGAAGATAGGCGGGTTTATGCCCCGCTCCGCTTACCGTTGGGATGTTGATCTCACCGATGAGGAGAGAAATGCGCTCGAAGCGGTAGAGGAGTATGTCCAGTACGGTTTTCGTATGGCGGAAGGGGCTAACGACACCGCGGTCGGCTTGGTAATGGTAATCTTTCAGAAAATGATGGCCTCAAGCATTGCGGCCATTAAGGACTCTTTGGGGCGGCGGCAGGAGCGCGTCCGGGCGCGGGCAACCAGTAGCCAGACTGCTGACGAAATGGAGTCCCGCTTGGATGACGATGACACCGTCAGCGATGTAATCCGAGAATCCCACGCCGTGACTAGTTTGGCCGACGAAGAGCTGCGGCATCTTGACCGTACTATGGAAGCCTTGGACTTGGTGAAAAGCGACTCCAAGTCTCTGGTGCTGGTGGAGCGGCTGGCCGGGTTGTTTGAGGATTCCCAGGATGAGAAGGTGATTATATTCACCCAATTTCGGGAAACCCAACGCTACCTGGAGGAACAGATTACCTCCCGGGGTTGGGGTGTCAACCTGTTCCACGGCCAGATGAACGTTACTGAAAAAGACCGGGCCGTAGAGCGTTTCAAGAACCGAGCCGGCCCGCAAGTCCTGATCAGCACCGAGGCCGGCGGGGAAGGGCGGAATTTCCAGTTCTGCCACTATTTGGTCAACTATGACCTGCCCTGGAATCCGATGCGTGTTGAGCAGCGCATCGGCCGGGTTGACCGTATCGGACAGGAAAATGCCATCAGCATTTTCAACCTTTACTCCAAGGATACTATCGAGGAGCGTGTCCTCGAGGTTTTGGAGAACCGTATCCAGATATTTCAGGAAACGGTCGGCGGTCTTGATGCTATCCTCGGGGAAGCGGAGAACGACATCAAGAAAATTATGCGTCAAGCCGTGGAACAGCAAGGGCAGGCGCTGGAAGAATATGGGCGGCAACTGGAGTTGACCGTTCGCGCTGCCAAGCAAGCCGAGCAACAGCTGGGTGATTTCATTATGGATACCAAGTCTTACCGGAGAGAATTGGCCGAGCGTATCGCCGGGCAGCAGTCTCCGGTAAGCAACGAAGACTTCGACAAGTTCATCGGCCAACTGCTGGCCGGCGTCCGCACTTACATTCGGCAAAGGGGTGGGATTTACGACCTCAGTTTCCACGGCTCTTTTGTCGATAACCATAAGGTGCTTTTCCCGGCGGGTGATAAAAAGAGGGCGGTATTCCGTCCTGACCGCCGTCCCGATGCCGAAGGGATAGAGTTCATGGTCTTTGGACACCCTATTGTGGAGGCGGCGGTAGCGGAGGTTACTGCCGATGGCTACGAAGGCATTACCGGCACCCGCAAAATCTTGGCTGGTGATGACTTGTCGCCGGTGTCCGGGTGGTTGTTCACCTACCAATTCGAGATTTCCGGGCCTCAAGCTACCGAGCGCATCTTGCCGGTGTTCGTAAGCGACGACGGGAAAGTGAGCCTTGAATTGGGGCGGAATCTGGTGGAACGGGCTTGCCGTTTTGACGACGAAGAGGAGATAGAATCGTATTTGATTCCCGACAACTTGGCTATGGCTGAGCCGTTGGCAAGCGCGGCGGCGGTAAAAGAACGCGATGCGCTGCAACAAGAAGTCCAAAGTCAGGCAACGGATCGGGCCAACCGGGAAGTGTCCCGGCTGACTGAGTACTTTGACTATCGGGAAATGACAGCTCGGGACAAAGTAGCGGAAACGCGGGCTACCCTGAACCGTATCCGGGAAAGCGCCGATGAAAACCAACGCCAGATTTTGCCGGTTTGGGAAGCCAACCTCCGCCGGGATGAGGAACTGTTGCCCAAGTTGGCGGAAGACCGGCGTAACTGGACCGCGGATGTCGAGAGGTACCGACATCCCCAAGTGGCTTGGGCGTTGAAGTCCTTGGGGCGTATTGAGGTGGTTGAGGCTGGCTAGACCAATCGCCATTCCCCAAAATTCTAGTAATATGTATCGGCAGAGCCGGCCCACCACCAATCCGCAGCCGGCAGCCCTGACGGGAGATTAAAATTCATTATGCTGTTGGAAGGCGGGATTTACAGCTACGCCATCCCCTTGGGACGAATCATCGCCGGCTTCTTTGTCGGCGCCATCCTCGGCATCGTCGGCGGCTGGACGGGACTGACCTTTAACGCTATGGTCGGCTACCCCTGGGACGCCAACGTGCACCTTGCCATTTATGTGGTCAGCATCGGCCTCGGCGCCGGCTTGGGCGCCTGGGTCGGCTGGATTAACCTCAGCCTCCGCTGGTACATCGTGGCCCTGACCATCCTGATGGTCCTCGTCGGCGGCATCCTCGGCAGCGTCCTCGGCAACCTGTACGGCTTGGAATTCATCGGCCCTACCTACCTGGGCGAGCGCGATACCCGCGTCAACATCACCCACTTCGGCGCGGCCTTTGGCGCCATCAGC
Source organism: Dehalococcoidia bacterium (assembly GCA_965243185.1). Lineage (GTDB taxonomy): Bacteria > Chloroflexota > Dehalococcoidia > Lucifugimonadales > UBA3495 > CBDBCU01. The sequence continues at coordinate 1,109,365 of OZ251531.1, forward strand.
GTCTCCACCGCCATCGGCCTCTACTACCACTTCCGCACCAAAGGCTGAAATCGAAGCCGGTTCCCCCGGATTATTGACGCCCCGTATAACCGACACTATAGCTAGGTCATTCCGACCGCCCCACCAAGTCATTCCCCCACTATGTCATTCCGCGGCGTAGCAGAGGAATCTAAAATGCCCGCCCTTGACCCCTCTCCAGATTTTTAGATTCCTCCCTTCGGTCGGAATGACCTGACGGCCGGATAACCAATCCCTCCGACCCAATTTCTCCCTCCATCCCCAAACCCAACAGTTTTGAGGGGGTGCGGGGGAACTTTTACAAAAGTTCCCCCGCCGTACCCTCAAGGCAATCGCCTATCGAAATCGTCATCCCCCCGAAAGCGGGAATCCAGAAATGCCGGAGCATAACCTTGCCACCGCCGCAAAATCATTGACCTCCCTGCCCTAATCTGCTACTAATATAAGCGGATTGGGCTGGCTTCGAACCGTCCCTGAATGGTGTGCCTGCCTTTAATGGCTAGAAGTCAGCCACCCCCCCCCCCGGTTGCCGGCTCTATTTCCGTAGCAAATACCGGGCAAACTAGCCCCCCCTCGCCCGCCTATTGACATCCTCGGCCTAATCTGCTACTAATATAAATGGAATCGGGCTGGCTTCGAACCGTCCCTAAATGGGGTGCCTGCCTTTAATGGCTAGGAGTCAGCCATCACCCCGGCCAAGTTAGCCGTGTTGCCTCCTTTCTCCTCAAATACTGCTCTTGCAGTGCTACAGCCTCCGCCTTTCCGTGAATGGCTTGGTTGCCTACGCTGGCAACATAATCAGCCAGTTGCAACAGATTGTTCCGGTGAGAATCCTGCAACCGTACGCTCTTGATGACCCGCTCACCCCGCGACTGATTTACGCTGTTACGCAAATGCCGCGCCAAGTCATCCCTGAACCGGCGATTGCCGGTTCGGTCGGCAATTACATTCACTTCACTCAAGTATGCCTTCGCGTTCTCCAGCAGCAACCCGGCGGCATATCGGTACAATTCCCCCGCGCTACGCAGCGGAGCATTGCCTTGGTTCAATGCCTCTTTATCCAGCGCAGCGATGTGGTACCGGAAATCGTAGAGCTGAACCGCCTCCAGAAAAGCGACGCGAACCCTCCACGAATTCTTGCCGAAATGAAACTCGTAGCTATCGGGGAGATTCAACTCCCCCCGCAGACGGCTAATCCGCCGGTCGCACTCCAACGCTGCCAAGTCATCCTCAAAGGTAACCAGAGCCGTCACAAAGTACCGGCTGGAACCGCGCCCTATTTTCAACCCCGGGTCTCCCGACTCGTCAAAAAAGCCTAACATTCGTAGATTATGGCAGTTTATAAGCCAGTAGCGCAACCATATATCCCCGCCGCTCCCCCCAAACACCGCCCCCAAAAAACCCGCCCTAATTCCCCCAACCCGGCAACTTGACGCCCGCCTTTAACCCTGTGCTAATATAAAGCCGGCAATCCCCAATCTCCTTATTGCCCGGCATCCCCGCCGGCCGGAGCTTGCCCCAACTGTGACTGTCCCGACCGCCCAGCAAATCGACCTGTCGCTAACCGACGACTTTTCCGCCGGCTTTTCCGAGGAATGGCTGACGCAAGTCCTGCGGCTGGCCGTCGCCCGGGCCTTCCCCCCGGATACCGCCGGGCAAATCAGCCTGCTCCTCACCGACGACGACGCCCTCCGCGAACTGAACCGCACCTATCGCGGCTTGGATGAAACCACCGATGTGCTGTCCTTCTCCCCCCACCATTCCGGCCAATGGTACGGCGACACTGACCCGCCCCCGGCCCTGGCGGCCGCGCTGAACGGCAGCCCGGCCGCCCCTTGGCTCGACTTCATCCTGCCCCCGGAGGCACTGCCGCCCCTCGGCGAAGTGATAATTTCCTGCCCCCAAGCCCAACGGCAAGCCGCCGCCGCCCAACGGCCGCTCGCCCAAGAACTCGCTTGGCTCATCATCCACGGCGCCCTCCACCTGGCCGGCTACGACCATCTGCAACCGGCCGAAACCGCCCAAATGCAAGCCCAGGAACAGGCCGCCCTGGCCGCCCTCTTTCCCCCGCCGGAAGTGGTGTAATGACTACCCAAGTCTATTACCGCAAATGGCGGCCCGGCTGCTTTAGCGACCTGGCGGGACAGGAACACGTCGCCGCCACCCTGCGCCAAGCCATCAAGCAGGGGCGCGTTTCCCACTCCTACCTCTTTTGCGGCCCCCGCGGCACCGGCAAAACCACCACCGCCCGCATCGTCGCCAAAGCCGTCAACTGCCTTGACCCTCAGGACGGCGACCCCTGCAACCAGTGCGCCATCTGCCGCTCCATCAACGCCGAGCGTTTTATGGACACCATCGAAATGGACGCCGCCAGCAACCGCGGCATTGAGGACATCCGCGAAATCCGCGATAAAGTCAACTTCGCCCCCGCCGAAGGCCGCCGCAAGGTCTATATCATCGACGAAGCCCATATGCTTACCGACCAGGCGTCCAACGCTTTCCTCAAAACCCTCGAGGAACCCCCGGCCCATGTCATCTTTATCCTCTGCACCACCGAAGCCAACCGCATCCTCCCCACCATCGTCTCCCGTTGCCAGCGTTTCGACTTCCGCCGCCTCCCCGCCGAGCGCATCTACCAGCGGCTTACCGAAATCACCGATGGCGAGGGCGTCGCCGTCGCCCCGGACGCCCGCCGCCTCGTCGCCCGCTACGCCGCCGGCAGCCTCCGCGACGCCGAAAATCTCCTCGAACAACTCGTCGTTTCCTACGGCGACGGCGTTACCCTCGACCAAGTCGAGGAACTCCTCGGCTTGGGCCACAGCGACCGTTGGCTCGACCTGGTCAACTACCTCCTGACCGGCAACACCGCCGGCGCCCTTGCCGTCGTCAACCAGGCCGCTTGGGACGGCGCCGATTTGCGCCAGCTCCACCGCCAATCTTTGGAACTATTGCGCGCCGCCATGCTCCTCGAATGGAACGCCGCCGGCGCCCTCGAACTCCCCGAACACGCCACCGCCCAACTGCAAGAACTGGTCTCCGGCCTCCCCCAATGGCGCATCATCCGCGCCCTCCGTACTTGGGGCGAAGTCAATATGCGCTACGACGCCCCCTCGACCTTGCCCCTGGAATTAGCCGTAGTCGAGATTTGCAACGCTGACGCCGCCCCCCCGCCGCCGGCTGCGCCGCCGCCGCAAGAAACCGCCGGCCGTCCCGCCGCGCCCCCCCGCCGCGCCAATGCCAACCCGCCGCCCGCCGGCGGCCGCGCCCCGGCCGCCGCCAACAGCAGCCCCGCCGCAGCCGCCCCCGCCGCCGCTAATGCCCCCGCCGCGGCGTCTTTTCCCGCCCAATGGCAAGCCACCGTCAAAGCCCTCGGCCGCTGCAAAGGCAAAAAGTTTAACCTCGGCGCCCTCCTCCGCGACTGCAAACCCGACACCATCACCCTCAACGGTGATACCATTACCCTCCCCTTCGCCCATTCCGCCAACTTCGACCGAATGCAGGAGGAACTCCAAGACCCCAACTCCCGCCAGATGATTGCCGACGCCATCGCCCGTTGCTTTGACGCCCCCTATAAAATCGAAGCCGTCCTCGCCGGCGGGCCAAAAGCCGAAAGCGCGCCGGCCACCCGCCCCAACCAGCACAGCCCCCTAGTCCGTACCGCCCTCAATATGGGCGCCCGAATCTTGGAGGATACCGTCGATGAACCGTAATATGATCCGCCAGGCCCAGCGGATGCAGGCCCAGTTGGAGAAAATCCATCAGGAACTCGAAACCCTCACCGTCGAAGGCTCCGCCGGCGGCGGCGTGGTCAAGGTAGTAATCTCCGGCAAACAGGTCGTCGAGTCCGTAACCATCGACCCGGATGCCGCCGAGGACGTCGAACTCCTCCAAGACCTCATCGCCGCCGCCGTCAACGACGCCCTCAACAAAGTCCAGGAAGTCACCGCCCAAAAAATGGGCTCCATGACCGGCGGAATGAACCTCCCCGGAATGATTTAACCCCAAGCCTATCCCCTATCGCGACCGCCATTCATCGAGACCGTCATTCCCACGAAAGTGGGAATCCAGACAGCCCGGGGACTCCGAAACCGTCCTTCCCCCGTATAGCGACCGTCCTTCCCCCGAAAGTGGGAATCCAGAAAGACCGGAAACTCTGAAACCGTCATTCCCCCGTATCGAGACCGTCATTCCCACTTTCGTGGGAATCCAGACAGCCCGGGGACTCTGGATACCCCCTTTCACCGGAATTATAGTAAGTAAGTGGCGTTGAGGCATTGCCATGACCCTCGATCATCTGCCTTCAGCCGCCCCTTCCCTGGCGCGGCTGATTCAAGAACTGAACAAACTGCCCGGCATCGGCCCCAAAAGCGCCCAACGGCTGGCTTACTACATCATCCGCCAGCCGGCCGACGAAGCCGCCGCCTTGGCCGCCGCCATCCACGCCGTCAAACAGAGCATCATCCTTTGCCGGGAATGTCAGAACCTCACCGACGCCAGCCCCTGCTCCCTCTGCGCCAACCCCCAGCGCAACCGGGAACAAATCTGCGTCGTCGAAGACCCCCTCGACGTGCTGGCCCTGGAACGCACCCACTGCTACCGCGGCCTCTACCACGTCCTCCACGGCGCCATCTCCCCCAAAGACGGCATCGGCCCCGACCAGCTCAAACTCAAAGAAATCCTCCCCCGCCTCGCCCAAGGCCCCGTTCAGGAAATCATCATCGCCACCAATCCCACCCTCGAAGGCGACGCCACCGCCATGTACCTCTCCCGCTACCTCACCGGCCACCCGGTCCAAATCACCCACCTGGCCCGCGGCCTCCCTGTCGGCGGCTCCCTCGAATTCTCCGACGAAGTAACCCTCAGCCGCGCCTTCCAGGGCCGCCAGGCAATGTAAAATGGCCCCGCCCAAAACCTACCGCGCCGAAGCCCTCACCCTCAAATCCGTCCCCTTGGGCGAAGCCGACCTCCTCGTAACCCTCTTTTCCCGGGAGGAGGGCAAACTCCGCGCCACCGCCAAAGGCGCCCGCAAATCCACCAGCAAACTCGTCGGCCACCTCGAACCCCTTACTCTAACCCAACTCTCCCTCAGCCGCGGCCGCAGCCTCGACATCATCAGCCAGGCCCAAACCGTCGCCAACTTTACCCCCCTCAAATCCAACCTGACCGCCCTCAGCAAAGGTCTCTATGTCGCCGAACTCGTCGACGCCTTCGCCGCCGCCGCCAGCCCCAACGAACCCCTCCTGCAACTGGCCCTCGACACCCTCAACGCCCTCAGCCGCGCCCCGGACGCCGAACTCCCCCTCCTCCACTTTCAACTCCACCTGTTAGCCGTATCCGGCTTCCTCCCCGAACTGAACTGCTGCGTTGACTGCCGCCGCTCCGTAGAACCCGGCCGCCACCGCTACAGCGCCCCCGCCGGCGGCCTGTTCTGCCTCGACTGCTCCCCGGTCGAAGGCGGCCTCCGCCCCCTCTCCCTCCGCGCCCTCAAAGTGCTGCGCCTCCTCGCCCGCAGCCGCCAAGCCGACTTACCCCCCCTAACCCTCGACGAACCTCTATCCCTCGAACTGAAAAGCCTCCTCACCGCCACCATCCAATACTGGCTCGCCCAGGAAATCCGCAGCCGCGCCTTCCTCGACCACCTAACCCGCCCCAACACCCCCGCCCCCTAACCCCCTTCAACTGATACCCCCGCCCCATCCCCCTTCAGCCTAGACCCTAGCCCCCATCCCCAAAACCTATCGCCCCTCCCCACCGTCATTCCCCCTCCGGCCCCGTCATTCCCACGAAAGTGGGAATCCAGAAATGCCGCCCTTAAAAACTCCCCGAATCCCCAACCCCTTCCCCTATGTCATTCCGCGGCCCCGCCTTCACCTAGTCATTCCCCCCACTGTTACCCATGTCATTCCGAGGCGATAGCCGAGGAATCTCGAAATCTCGAGAGAAGCCAAGGACATCCGCCGCCATCCCACCGTCCCCACCCCCACATCCGCCGCCAAAAGCACCCCATCGCCATCGTCGCCGCCCAAAACCCTTAATCCCACCTCGTTTCCGGTTGCATCGCAGTTAGTTATCGGTTCCATCGCACCTAGTTATCAGTTCCATCGCGGTTAGTTTCCGGTTCCATCACAGCTAGTTTCCGGTTCCATTGCACCTCGTTATATCCCCAAAAACTTTTTCGGGCGGCGCGGCGGAAATTTTGGAAATTTCCCCCGCCGAAATTTTTTTTAAATTCCCCCTCCCAGGAATCCCCCAACCCCCCCGGCAGCCAACCCCGCCCAACCCAATTTCCCAAAATCGCCAGGAAAGGCCGCCCAACCTGTCAAGGGGTTGGGCGGCCTTTCCTACACTTTTATTACCGGCTTATCCCCGGCATTAAAAGGCGTTGCCGCCCGGAGGTATTCCTATGTACCGTTGCCGACTTCTCATCACCGCCCTTGCCCTGACCGCCTTGACCCTCCTCCTAACCGTCGCCTCCAGTCCCACCACCCACGCCGCCCCCCGTTCCATCCCTTGGGACTGCTCCGACTGGCAAGAGTCCCCCGCCGTAGCCGACGCTGACGACGCCCGCGTTTCGATGATCCTCGAATCCCTCGCCGCCAACCGCGGCAAATCCATCTATTGCGCCATCGACCAGTCCGACACCTGGACCAAAACCGAAACCTGGCTTGCCGGCCGCGACCGCAATGAGCGGGACGACACCGTCTATTTTGGCCAAAGCGGCAACTTCCGCGGCTTCCTCGCCGCCCAAGAGGGCTACCTCACCGACGGCGAATCCGGCGTAACCGGCATCAGCCGGGACCGCATCTTTGAGTTCCCCGAGGAACCCCGCCGCGGCAAGAAAACCGTCCGCTTCCGGGTCCGCAGCGACTCGTCCGATACCGGCACCTGTCCGCCGGCTTCCAATCTGCAACAAGGCGCTTACCAAAACGGGTTTGTGGCGGATGACGACACCCCGGGCGGCACCCTGATTTGCACCCCCTATGGCAACATCACCGGCTCCTATACCGACCACGGCAGCACTCGGGTGCTTGCCCGGCGAACTTATACCGACATTGACGATACCGACTGGGAGGGCCACTGGCGAACCGGCGTCTGGAGCGACCGGCTCGGCGCTCCAGACCAGCAATCTCCCGGGACGGCCATTGGCGAAGCCGACTGGATCCGTATGGCCGAAGCCCGGGCCATCCCCGCCTGCCGGGCTAAGGGCGGGAAGTATGTCGCCGGCAGCGCCGATTTCGGCCCCGGCCACAGCCGCGACCCCGGCTCGGGAGTGGAATTTAACGGGAACAACTTGGGCTGGTTTTACGCCTATCAGACCCATGCTCACCGCTACAGCAATAATAACCACCACCTAGTCATCGGGAAAGCCCGGGAAAGTCGCACCTGGAGCGGCGTCTGCACCAAACGCGTCCGCCGCCGCTAACCCCACCCGGCCAGCCAACTCCCCAACTCCAAAAGTTTTGAGGGGGGTGCGGGGGAACTTTTACAAAAGTTCCCCCGCCGTCTCCCCAGAGTCAATTTATAATTTCCCGAAAATTCATCCCGTTTTCTCTTGACATCCTCAAATCCATCCCTCATACTTATAACTGCGAGGTCAGACCTAGCCCCGGGACGCCGGGTCTCAAAACGATACGCTAGCTTACCGTGAAATATAGCTCACAGCGCGCTGTGGACGCCCTCGGCCCCCGCGGCCGTCAAGCGTCCCGCTCCTAACCTCCGGGGAACGGAACTAAGGAATTCCCTTTCCCCAACCGGAGCAGCGGAAAACGGCAAATCCCACTAGCCGCCAAACCGCTACCCCATCCCTACAGGAGCTGGAGTTAACAGGTTGACTGGAGGCAGTTCAACCAACGGTAGCTGGACTGGGCCAACCCGCCGGCATGGCAACCATACCAACCGGCGTTAGTAGCCAACTCAAGGTCCATTTGCCGCTAGGCAACCTGGTCGGGAAACGTCTCGCCGGATGTACGCCGATGTTCCCATTGACGCAGGCAACCCAATGGCCAGACTAGCCAACCGCCTCCCGCACGGGCGGAACCCGTGGCCACGGGTTCCGCCCCCCAGCGAACTACTACCCCATAGCAATAGCAAAACCCCAACCCGCCGGGGCGGCCCCAAGCCGCCGCCCCGGCCCTAACCCGTACTAACCCCGCCCCAAGCATTCATTCCCCACAAAACCAATTTCCCGCCCCTTGCGTAATTTCCTGTAATCATCCCCCTCAAAATATGTTACACTGGTAACGGCGCAGCGCCGCCGCCCCGGCCGGGCTAAACTCATCCGCCCTCGGCCGCCGGTCGGCTAAACCTGACCGCCAAATCTGAACGGAGGTAATTCCTATGGCTGACCCAAAGTCCTACAACCCCGAAATGCCCTCGGACCGCCCGGAAATCAGCGCCTTCACCTTCTCCGTCCTCGAATGGATGGGTGAGGACTATTTGCCCGCGGTCGTCCGCCACGCCCTCGAATCCCGGAGCAAAGTCTCCAATCCCTCCAAACAAGCCCTCGATACCGCCATCCGCCGCGCCAACTTGCGGATTCCCAGCTTCCGACCCCAAGCCGCCCACCGCGCGCCGGCCGCCCAACTCCAACCGCCGGTCTTGATGAATTTACCCTACTCCAACGAACTCTCCGGCGCCCTGCTCCGGGTCTGGGTCGAATCCCTCCCCGAAACCCGTAAAGTCGTCCAGCAGCGGCTACAGGACGCCGGCGAACCCGCTGACGGCGTGGACTTCCGCGGAGAATTTTTCCACGACGACTGGAACCCCGACGACTGGAACGCCGAACGCGACGCCATCCTTCTCGAACACGGCCACCTCGACCGCAACGATGTCGGCTTGATGCTCTGGTGCGTCTCCGGCAAAATCACCCTCCCCGTCGGCAACTTCGTCCGCGACGCCGGAATGTCCGCCCCCGGCGAAACCGACACCGTGGACTTTGCCCACTGGCGCGGCCTGCTCAGCGCTCTGCCCCCGGACCACTCCCAGTGGAATATGGCTGCCGACTTCGCCGCCGAACTCGACAAAATCATCGGCCTCAAAAAAGAAGCCCGCACCCGCGCCAATGTCAACGCCCTCCGCTCCAGCATCAACCAGCTCAAAGAACGCTACGCCGAGGAACTGGAATACCTGGAGCGCGACCTGTCCAAATGGCCGGTGCCTGTCTTGACCGACCACGCCCTGACCGGCTTGGTGCAGGAACTCCTGTCCCAAATTGAGGGCAAATGCGCCGAATACCGCCCCATCCGCGAGCAAGGCTCCAGCCGCGCCGAGGAAACCCGCCGCGCCGCCCGCCGCTCCGAACTGGAAGCGGAAATCATCAAAGCCCTCGACTCCGCCGAAAAAATCCTCGCCGAAGCCCCCACCCTGGGCGACAAAGAACCGGCGAAATCCGCCGCCGCGGCCGAACCCTTGGAAACTCCCGACGCTCCGACCCCGGAGCCGGAACCGGCCGCCCTTCCCGTCGCCGAACCCCCTTCCGGCATTTCCCAAGCCCAACTCGACGAACTCGAAGCCACCCTCCAGGAACTCCGCGCCGAAGTCGAAGACCTCAAAGCCGAGCTGCACAACAGCAAAACCAACGAGGAATACTGGCGCCTGGCCTATGTCGAAGCGTCCAAACTCACCGGTACCGACCCCACTATGGAGGGCCGGGGGCCGCAGAACATCGCCGAAGCCGTAGCCTGGGCCGAGGAACGCTACCCCGAACAGCTCCTGTTCCACCTCAACACCAGCTCCTGGGTCAAGAACAACCCCTTCGAGGACCCCAACTCCACCCTCGAAGCCCTCGAGTGGCTGGCCACCACCTACTTCCGCTCCCGCACCGGCGAAATCAGCCAGCCCAACCTCGACGAATCCCTCTACCAGGTCTGCCGCTGGCACTACGTCAGCAACCAGAGCGAAGTCACCATCGGCCAGTACGAGCGCTGGTACCGCACCAGCGTCAACGGCGTCTCCTACAACCTCAGCGAGCACATGGGCCGCGGCAACAGCAAAGACCCCACCAACACCATCCGCGTCGCCTTCAACTGGGACCGCGACTCCAAAAAGGTCATCATCGGCTACATCGGCCAGCACCAGCAGACCGACGCCACCTAGCCCGGCGATTGGGGTTCGCCAAAACTGCTCTAGCCAACCCGGGGCGGCAATCCCCAGCCCAGGGGCTGCCGCCCCGGATAAAAGAAAGGGGAAACCCTCGAGCCGTGTAGGAGCGGCTCGGCCAAAGAGATGCCAACTCTTTGAGGTGAACAAAATGATGAACCCGACCGCCGCCGCCATCGCCCCGTTCAACGGCGTCAACCGGGGTGTCTATATTGCCGACAACCTGGACTTTCTGCGGCGGATTAACACCAACTCGGTCGATTTGGTGTGCATTGACCCGCCCTTCGCCAAGAACGATACTTTTACCGCGGACAGGCTGAGGCCGCCTTTGACCGCGGCGGAAAAAGAGAATGAAATGCGGGTGCTCGAGGAGTGGGGGATTACTACTCCGGAGCAGGCGGATTTAGCCGGCATTGCCTGGCTGGATGACCCCAAAGCCCGCGGCGGTTATCGGGACACTTGGTCTTGGGATAAGGACATTCACGAGGATTGGGTGGACGGGATTAAGGCTACTCATCCCGCCGTCAATATGCTGCTGGAAGCCACCCGGGAGATCCACGGGGACGGCATCGCCGCTTACCTGGCCTTTATGGCGATACGGCTGTTTGAGATGCACCGCATCCTCAAGCCGACCGGTAGCCTGTACCTGCATTGCGATCATACGGTCAGCGGCTACCTGCGGCAGCTGCTGGATGGGGTGTTTGGGGCGGATAATTTCCGCAACGAAATCGTCTGGCGGCGGTTCAGCGCTCATAATGACGCCCAGCGGTTCGGGCAAATCCACGACACCCTGTTTTACTACAGCAAAAGCCAGCGGTTCGTCTGGACGCGAGCGGCGCGGGAACCCTATGATCCGGATTACATTGCCAAGTCCTACCGTTACGAGGATGGCAAAGGGAAGTTTATGACCAGCCCCTTGCAGGCGCGCAGTCTTTCCGGGGGCGGTTATCATTACACTTGGCGCGGTATTGCCGATGTATGGAAATTCCCCCAAGAGCGTTTGGACGAACTGGACGTTGCCGGCCTGATCTACTGGCCGCCGAAAGGTAAATTTCCCCGGCGCAAGGTTTATCTGGACCCCGAACGCGGGATAGCCCCCCGGGATTTGATATTGGACATTAAGCCGCTGATGTCGGGCAATGGGGAGCAGACCGGCTATCCGACGCAGAAACCCTACAAGTTGGCGGAGCGTCTAATCCAGGCCAGCACCAACCCCGGGGATGTAGTGCTGGATTGCTTTGCCGGCTGCGCCTATACGGCGGTGGCGGCGGAAAAGTTGGGGCGGCAGTGGACGGCCTGCGACATCAATCTGCGGGCGTGGACGGTGTTCAAGCGGCAGTTCAACAAGGGCGGCGAACTGCCGCTGCTGACCTGCAATGATCAGACCACCGGGCAACAGGTATTGGGCTGCGAGCCGACGGTTACCATTCACGGCCACAACCAACTGCCCGAACGGACCGATGGCGGCGGCGGCGTTGAGGTTAAGCCCCTGCGGACGGACAACCGCCGGCAGTCCGCAAGGAAATACAAGCAGGAGTCCACGCTGATGGACCGGGTGGAAATGCTGACCGCGCTACTCCGCTACAGCAGCGGCCGGGCGTGGTGCTGCGGTTATATCAGCCGCGGCGACGACGGCCAGATTATCCTGACCAACTACGAGCTGGACCACATTACCCCGAAAAGCAAAGGGGGCGAGGATGAAATAATCAACCGCGCCCCGCTTTGCCCGGCGCACAACCGGATTAAAAGCGACAAGAACATCACCCTTTATCAGTTGCGGGAGTGGATTATATTCAACCGGCAACTGGCCGAGGGAATGACGCCGGAGCGGTTGGTCAACCTGGAGGATGCGCTGCGGGAGGCGCGGCATATTTTTGCGGAGGCGTATCAGCGCAAGTATGGGGTGGCTATGGTGTGAGGGCGTCCGGCAAAGGCTAAACCGGCATCCGAGCGAGCGGACAGAACGGGAATTACCACAACTCCCCGCCCGGCCGCCATTCCGCCGACAGCGGCAAATCCAAATCCAGCGGCGGCGTGTTCGGCAGCCGCAAAATCATCACCCGCTCCTCCGGAGTAGGTATCGGGGACGCCACCGCGGCGTCCCCCTCTTTTCTCCCCGGCACTACTATCCCATCCGTACCGTCAATAGCCCCGGCCGGCCGAATAAACAGCGGCCCCCGCCAGTATTCCCAGCCCAATCGTTGGTACAGCCCCGTATCCGCCGGGCATAGCCCGCCCAAATCATAGCCGGCCGCGCCAATCGCCTGCCCCAGCCGTTCCATAACCGCACTAGCAAACCCCCGCCCCTGAAACTCCGGCAAAGTAGCCACCAGTTCCACATAAGCCGTCCGCAGCCGCGGCCCCGCCCCGGCTTGCAGCCACCGCGTAACCACCATCGCGTGGCTGACCGCCGCCCCCTCGACAAACCCCACTACATACCCATCGGCCGCATACGCCGCCCACAACGGCCACAGATTTTCCCCGGCATACGCCCGCCCGCAAAGGCTCTGCACCTCGGCCAACAACGCCGGGCTGATTTCCCCCGCCGCGATAACTTTGACCCTCAAATCTGACGCCATTTCCCCTTAACCCCGAAATAAAATCACCCCCCGGCAACGGGATGAACCGTCAGCCGGGGGATGATGCTGTCTTTTGCCGCTGGCGCGGTTTCCGTAGCCTACAGCCGCGCCCCGTCGTACAGCCCCACAAAGTAAGGCGGTATCTTGCGGTAAATCTGGATCCGGTTCCGCTGGGAGTCAATGATGAACAGCCGATCCTGTTCGTCCACTTCCACCCCAATCGGCCCCCGCAGGAACTTCTCCCGCTCCAAGCCCTGGGCGATTTCCCGCTGCAACCGCATATCCGGGTTAGCGTCCAGCTTCGTCTCCCCCCACTTGGACAGGGTAGCGTCCCCCAGAATCAGGGTAATGAACCAGCCGTTGGCGTCAAACACCTGCACCCGGTCATTGTCCCAATCCGCCACATAGATAATCCCTTCCCGGTCCACCGCCACATCCGTAGGCCGCTTAAGCTGCCCTTCCCCGGAGCCGGTAGTCCCGAACTGCATCAGGAAATTCCCCTCCGGGTCAAACTTCTGGATGCGGTCGTTGCGCCAGTCGGCAATGTAGATGTCGCCGGCCGCGTCCAGGTCAATCCCCCAAGGCATATTCAGTTCTCCGTCCCCGCTGCCGAAACTGCCGAACTGGGAAATAAACCGCCCCTCCCGGGTGTATTTCTGAACCCGATGATTGCCGGTATCCACCAGCAGCATATTGTCGTCAGCGTCAAAATGGATGCCCGAGGGCTGGTCGAACTCGCCCGGCCCGGAACCCACCACGCCCCAACTGCCCAGCCAATCGCCATCTTTGGAAAAGACCGCAACCCGGTTCAGCCACTCGTCGGTGACATACAGGTTCTCATCCTTATCCAACGCAATGGAAGTGGGCCAAATCAGGGAACCGTCGGCGGCGTTCTCTCCGGTATCCATCAAGTCGCCGCCCAACCGGCCGCCATTGCCGATTTCCCCGATATATTCCTCGGCAACGGTGCAGACGGTAATGCGCTTGGAGTCCGCCCGGTAGTCATACGCCCGGCTGACGACATACATAATATCGTCGGCGCCCCGGGCCAGGGAAACCGGGTTCTTGAAACCGGGGCCGGCTTCCTCCCCCCGGCCTATGGTGTGGGTGTAACGAAAAGTTACCCCCTGAACTTGTGCTGTAGTAGTCATTCTCACCTCAACCCCGGCCGCCGCCGGGGAGTAAAAAGGGGCGTCTTAATTGACGCCCCTGCCGTTGCGGGCTTACTTCTTGATGAAGTCCATTTTCTCGAAGCTGCCGTTGACGATGGGCTTGGCGTCCAGTCCGAACCAATCCTCCAGAATGGTGGAGTAAAGGCCCCGGAAGTCGTTGTTAAAGTGCAGGTCGCCGTCCAGCAGCTTATCCGCATCCAAGGACGGATACTCCCCGTACAGTCCGCCCTTCACGCTGTCGCCGATGACGAAAGCCGCCCCGCCGGAGCCGTGATCGGTGCCGGAGCCATTGTCGTGAACCCGCCGGCCGAACTCGGTAAAGACCAGCAGCATCACATTGTCCGCCGCGTTATGCTCCGTCAGGTCGTTGTAGAAATCATTGACCATCCGGGACACATCCGTAACCAGCTTGGCGTGGGCCGACAGCTGGGTGGCGTGGGTGTCAAAGCTGTTGTAAGGGGCGGTGGTATAGAGAATCCGCGTCCCCAAGCCGGCGCAATGCACCTGGGCAATGTTCCGCAGATACTGCGCCGTCGAGTTGTCGGCGTATTCCACCGTCGAGGAATACATGGCCGGCGCCGTCGCCAGAATATCCGCGCCTTTCAGCGCATCCATCCCGGTCTGGGACAGATAGTCCACCACCGGGCCGTGGCCCATCGCCGGCGAATACATCCGGGCGAAAATGTCCAACGCCTCGGAACGCTGCTCCTCAGCCTCAATAGTGGTCAGTACGCCGTAGGACTCCAGATTGCCCACGGACGCCACCGGCACCCCGCCGGCCGCCATCGCCCGCGGCAAGCCGCGCCCGAAGTTGACCCCGGTCAGCACATTGTCCTTGTTGGGGTCGATTTCCCGGATGGCCTTGCCCAGCCAGCCCTCATCGGCAATCTTTTCCGGCTCGCAGGTATGCCAGATGTCCATCGAGCGGAAGTGCGACCGGTTCGGCACCGGATACCCCACGCCCTGAATGACCGCCATCTTGCCCTGGTCAAACAGGTTCTTGAACTCGGGCATATTGGGGTTGAACCCCAGCTCCTCGTTAATGGGCATCACCTGGTCCGTCGGAATCCGCACATTGGGGCGGTTGTCCTCGTAGAGGGGATTGGTGTAGGGCACCAGGGTGTTCATAAAGTCGTTGCCGCCGGACAGCTGCAAGACCACCAGAACCGGGTCTTTCTTGGTGCTGGTCATTGTTTCCTCCTGAGTTGCTTTCGGTTGGCTTTGCCCCCGCTTTCCGCCTATCCCGGAAAGCCGGGGGCAACTTTGCTCGGTTTGACGCCCGGGCCGGGCCGGTTTAGGCGAACTGGTACTCTTGGGTCGCGACAATCAGCTGCAACAGCTGCGCCACCTGGCCCGGAAACTCCGCGCCCGCCGTCGCCAGCTGCCCGTTCTTGACCGCTTGGGACAGGAACAGTTCCCGGGTTTCATCCATCAGTTCATAGCCGCCCAGCAGTTCCAGGCAGCCATCCAGCAGGGCATCGGCGGAGATGGTATCGCCCTGCTCCTGGAGCCGGCCAATCATCGCCTTGACGCCCGGGGAATCGGTGCGACCCATCTCCCCGGCGGCGTAGTTCACCCGTTCCACCAAAGTGCCGCTGTCAATCCACTCCTTGCCGGTATGCCAGCCCTCCACCGTCGGCGGGTTCAGCAAATCCTGCCCCATATAGCGGATTTGCAGGGCCGGGTCATAAATCCGCGGCTTCGGCGTGGTGAAATCTCCCACCATCCGCAGCGTGCCGCAGACCACTTCGCACGGATTCTTGACCTTGGCAAAGCGGGCGTTCTTAAAACTGTCCGAATTGAACAGCACCCGCAGCATCGCCCGAATTTCGTACCCGGAGCTGAAATACGCCGCCTCCAGCGCCTTAATCAGTTCCGGATCCCGCGGCGGCGTATGCTGCCACGCCGGCACCTGCGGCTCATCGGCCACAAAGAAATTGTAGAGATGCCGCGCCACAAACCGCGCCGTCGCCGGCTGCTTGCAGATGATGCGGATGACATCCTCTCCGTTCCAGTTGCCGGTCTCCCCCAGGAAGGTCTTATCCTCCTCAATGTGGTCAAACCGGTTGTAAAGGAAACGGTTGGCATAGCTGCCGTAGGGATACCGGGGGATGGCGTTAGCGATGGTCCAGCCAGTAAAGGCTTGGGCGCAGGCTTTCACATCATCCTCGGAATAGTTGGCTTGCCCGTCCATCCCGACGCCCATCGAGAACAGCTCCAGCAGTTCCCGACCCCAGTTCTCGTTGACCGCCTCCTTATGGCTCAACTGGTTGTCGAGGTAGTAGAGCATCGCCGGGTCGGTGGACAGGTACATCAGCAGGTTGTCGAACTTGCCGAGGCCGTGGGCCCGGAAGTTGTTCAACTCCAGCAGAATCTGGCGGGCCCGCATACACTTGGAATCGCCCACGCAGAAAATCCCGTGCCAGAACAGGCAGATTTTCTCCTCCAGCTGGCGGGGGGAGTTGACCATCCGGTACGTCCAGTAGCCCTGGTTCGCCATCAAGCCCTGGAGGTCGCGCCAACCGTGCATATAGCGGTTCATCACGTCCATTTCCAGGTCCGGCTGCCCCTCCGGGTTCAGCAACTCCTCGACGGTGGTTTCGTAGCCGATGGCGGCCCGGCGTTCCACTTCCTCATAGGAAGCGCCAAAGCCGGCCCGGCGCATCAAATGCGCCATCAGCATAATATCCTGGTGGTCTGCCATACCTTCACTCCTTCTCTCAAGATGTCTCCGGTTCTGCCAACCCCGGCCGCGCCCGGCGGTCGGGGCGGTTGAGAGCTTCGCCGTAAGGTGGCAACTGCTTTCGTCCGGTAGTCTTACGATTCGGCATTATATAACGGTTTTGGGGGATATGCAACTGCTGCCCAACTTTCGTAACCGAATCTTTTAATTTGCCGTTATACCCCCAATCCTGTAACCGGCAAACCGCACCCCGGCAAGCAAACGGCGGCCGGGCCGGGGTAGCACTGAGCAGCCCGGCGGCGGCCCGCCGCTTTCCCTGCCAACATTTTCTGAACCAGCGCCGCCGCTACCCCCGCCTAGTGACCGCAACCGCAGCCCCCACCACAGCAACCGCCGCCGGGCAGCGGCGGCAAGTTCATCGCGCCGAAATCGCCGCCGGAACCCTCCCCGGCAGAGATCGCCGCAAAGACCGATATCGCCCGCTTGGCCGGCTGCTCGCAGCGGGGGCAATCCGCCCCGTCCGCGCTCATCGGCTGCAACTTGTCAAACTGGTAATTGCAAATAGAGCAGTGGTACTCATAAATAGGCATAAACTACCTTCCTTTTTGTGATGGCGTGTTGGCGGGAATTATACACCCCATCCCGCCGCAAGGGGCGGCCTTTTACCAATTTTCCAAAAGGTGGTTGGCGATGCGGACTGCAATTGGCGCGCCAATGGGATTACCGGCAGCAAAGAACAGCTCAAACATCGGGGAGTTTTTGGAATTCCTGAAAGTCCTACGGTTTGACGCAACCCTGTTGAATACCGACCCAAGGCGTTCCCGGTAACGGGCGGCTATCTGGTCGCTGCCGTGCGGCCTTTCTTGGACTGGTTCGTCGGCGAACATTGGCAAGGGCTGTTGCGGCGATACCCGGTAAAAATCAGCCCAATGCTCCCGTCCGCCAAAAATGCGGTCTAACTGTCGAGCCAAGGCTTCCGTAGGTTCATTGTCCCGCGGCATCATCTGAGCGATCGCCTTCAGGGGAAACAATATCCAGCAGTCTATCTTACCGGTCTGCGCTATGGCTTCCACCGTAGCCCAAGATACTTCGGTAGCGAAAGGGTCGAGGAACACCACTGCCCGATCAAGGGGTTGCAAGGATTGGCAGAAACGCGGCAGAACAACATTGGCATCCTGATTCCGGATCTCAATGCTGCGCCCCGGGTATTCCGCCCGCAGACCCGTCAAGGCTTGGCAACCGGCCGGGTCTTTCTCGATGAACACCAATCGGTCAAAAGGCTTATCCTGAACCCCCAAGGCAATCCGCGGCGATCCGTCCCACAGTTCCTGAAAATCGCCGTAATCCTCCGGGCTGTATGCCGCGCCGGGCTGATAGGAACCATAGCCGGCAAAGGCGTCCACATAAGTTAATGGAAAAGGTTGGTCTTTCAAGGCGGTGGTGTAGGCATCCAGATACCCCCGCAAGATTTCCAGTTTCCCCGCCGTCCAAGTTCCGCCAAAGGATTGGTAAGTCATACTGCGCTCCTTTTGCTTTTCCCCGGCATTCCCCACCAAGTTTTCCCGTCCAGCACCGCGGCGTTGCCGCCCCGCTTGTTTCCCCCTCCGCCCAATTGTTTCAGGAAAAAGGCTACACCGGCCTTAGCTGACTGGTCGCGCAGGCTCCGCGCCCAATCCAAATCCATCTGCCGGGCGTTGGGGCCGCTTTCACCCCCGGCAATTACCCATTGCAGCGTCCCGTCTTGTAGCCAGCGCGTCAAATCAATCCGCTCCAGCAGCGGCTCAGCGGAAACGAACCGCACCGGGGCCGGCAGCCGGGCCAATACGGTAAGACGGGGGGCGTATTTCTGGTTCTCCACCGAAGTTCCAATCCAGATGTTGGCCGGCCAGCCTTCCGGGAAATCCCCTTCGTACTGCTTCCACCACGCGACGGCCCGCCCCGGCCGCTTGGTCAGTATCTGGAATATGTGGCCGCGCTCCGCCGCCGCTTGCTCCATAACCTTAAAAGCCGCGGCGATGAACTCAAAGGGAACTTGGGGGTGGAACAGGTCAGACATACTGTTGACGAAAACCCGCCGGGGCTTTTGCCAGGACAACGGAATGGACAGCCGCTCCCCCAGCAAACGGATCTTGTCCGGGGCGCCTTCATAGCCGGGTACCCCCATCCGATTCAGGCGCGGATACAGGGCATACATATAGCAGTTGTCGCAGCCCGGCGATACCCGGGTGCAGCCGGTTACCGGGTTCCAAGTCTCATCCGTCCATTCAATCGCCGAGGGCAACGGTCACCTCCGGATAACTTCCCGCCAGTTGCTAAATGGTACAACTGTGCTAAATTACGCCAAGATTATCCGATAAGCAAGGCGCTGTCAAGGGCCTATTTGTCATTCGCCCGCCCCCGCCAAACCCCATACCCCCCACCCACTGCCGCCAGCGCCGCCGCCCCAACCGCCGCCGTCAACGCTACCCGCATCGTAGCGTCAAACCAGAACCCCAAGGGAAACATTATCAGCAGGTAATCAGTGCGGGGGTTCAGCTGCCACAAATCGTTGGCAAAACTGATGCGGTGAAACAGCAGAAACAAAGTGTCAAAGCCCACCAGCGCAAAGCCGCCCACCGCCGCAATCAGTCCCAGCGTTGCCAGCCCCCCCCACAGCAGCCGCCGGCCCAACTGCGGGATGAAAGCCCGCCCCTGTCGGATAAACCCGGCCGCCGTTGCCGCCAACAGGTATATGCCGGCTATCGCCGCCACCGCATAAGTCCCCCAAATCAGATGCTTGACATCCCTCATGTGCGCCACTTCCCGCCCATTAAACAAATCCCGCTCCCTCCCGAAAACGGCGGCGCGCACTTGCAGCGGCTCTTGGGTAGAATTAAAGTAGCGGCGCAGTTCCGCCCCCACCTGCTCCAGGTCGGCGGGGGCAATGCCGCTGTAAAGGGCAATATCATAGCGGTCAAAGCCGCGCCGGTACAATCCGCCATCATTTACCGCCCACGCCACGCTGCCGGCAATCAGCAGCAACGGCACGGCAATAATAAACAGCGCCGCCGCCATCGCCTTGACTCCCTTCATTCCCGCTCCTTCCCGGCTTGCCCCGGGGCGCGTCGGCAATAATCATCCCGCCTTGCATAATCAAAGTTATTGCGGTGTAGTTCTAACCGACGGGCGATTAAAGCCATTCTAACACGACAAAAAACCGGGGCGGGATCGCAATGAACCCGCCCCGGTTTTTATGAACTTTTGGGCTGACCGCCCAGCCTAGCGGGGCCGGCCGCCCCCACCGCCAAGAAAGCGGCGGTCGGCGGGACTGCCGCCGCCGCGCCGGTCGCCGCCCGGCCCGCCCCGATTGCCGCCATAGCCGCCGCGCCGGTCACCGCCGGAACCGCCCCGATTACCGCCATAGCCACCGCGCCGGTCGCCGCCTTGGCCGCCCCGGTTGCCGCCGCCATAGCCGCCGGAACGAGGGCCGCGCTCCCGATCCTGCGGCGGCCGGGGCGGCCGCGGCGTCGCCGGGCCGTCATCCCCGAACAACGCCCGCCGGGAGACATTCACCCGCCCCATCGCGTCAATCTCCTGCACCATCACGGTGACTTCCTGCCCCACCTGCACATCGTCGGCCATATCCCCCATATCCTCATTCCGCACCAAGCCGTCCTTGCCCGGCAGCAGTTCCACGAAAGCGCCGAAGTTGGCAATGCGGTTGACCTTGCCGGTAAGGATGTCCCCAACCACCAACTCCCGGGTCAAGCCGTCGATTTTGCTGCGGGCCAGTTCCAGCATCGCCTGTTCCGAGGAACTGATAGTAACGCCGCCATCGTCGGCCACATCGATGGAGCAGCCGGTTTCCTCGATGATGCCCCGGATAACCCGGCCGCCGGGGCCGATGACCGCCCCGATTTTCTCCACCGGTATCTGGATGCGGACCGTCTTGGGAGCGTAGGGACTCATCTCGGTGCGGGGTTCCTGGATAGCTTCAGCCATTTTGTCCAGGATATGCAGACGGCCCTGCCGCGCCTGTTCCAGGGCTTGGCGCAGGATGGCTTCATCCAACCCCTTGAGCTTGATGTCCATTTGCAGGGCGTTGATGCCGGCGGCCGTGCCGGCTACCTTGAAATCCATATCCCCCAGGAAATCCTCGATGCCCTGAATGTCGCTCAGCACGGCGTAGCGGCCATCGTTGTCCGTTACCAAGCCCATCGCGATACCTGCCACCGGCGCTTTCATCGGCACCCCGGCGTCCATCAAAGCCATACTGGAGCCGCAGACGCTGCCCATCGAGGTGCTGCCGTTAGACGCCAGCACTTCCGACACCACCCGCACCGTGTACGGAAACTCCGTCTCCGAGGGTAGAGCCGACAGAATCGCCCGTTCCGCCAAAGCACCGTGGCCGATTTCCCGCCGGCCCGGAGAGCCAACCCGCCGGGCTTCGCCCACCGAGTAGGGCGGGAAGTTGTAATGATGCATAAACTGCTTGGTGCCGTCCGGGGACAAGGTATCCAGGGTCTGTTTCATACTCAGCGGCCCCAAAGTGGCAACGGACAGCACCTGGGTTTGCCCCCGGGTGAACAAGCCGGAGCCGTGAGTGCGGGGCAGCGCGCCCACTTCGCAGGTGATGGGGCGGATTTCTACCGGGCTGCGCCCATCCGGACGGACGCCCAAGTCGAGGATACGCCGCCGCACTTCCTCTTTGACCACATTCTTGAAACCCTCGGCAATGCGGTTGCGGGAAAAGTCCTCGCTCAACTGCCCGGCCACTTCCTCCTCGATCCGGTCGAGACCCTCGTCCCGCTCCGCCTTAAAGGAGTTCTGCTCTAGAATTTCCGTTACCCGCCCGTTGACGATGGCTTTGATTTGGGCATCCAGCCGCTCCGCTTCCGATTCGTCCACCGCCACTTCATCCTTGGGCTTACCCACCTGGCTGACCAGTTCGTCAATCAGGTCAATGGTAATCCGGTTGGCGTCAAAGGCTTTGCTGATGCCCTCGAGGATAACTTCCTCGGACACTTCGTAGGAACCGGCTTCGACCATCATAATGGCGTCCCGGGTACTGGCGACCACCATATTCAGGCTGCCGGCGGCGATTTCGTCATAAGTAGGGTTGACGATAAACCCGCCGTCATTGTAAGAAACCCGGCAGGCCCCAATCGGCCCGGCAAAGGGCAGGTGAGACAGGGACAAAGCCGCCGACGCCCCGACCATTCCCAGGATTTCCGGCGGGTTTTTCTGGTCCGTGGACAGGACGGTCAGGATAACCTGGACTTCGTTGTGGAGACCCTTGGGGAAAAGGGGTCGGATGGAGCGGTCGGTGAGCCGGGCGGAAAGGATGGCTTCCTGACCGGGGCGGCCTTCCCGCCGGAAAAAGCTGCCGGGGATTTTGCCGGCCGAGTAGAGGCGTTCCTCGTATTCCACCGTCAGCGGCAGAAAGTCAATGTCGGCCCGGGGCTTCTCCGACATCACCGCCGTAGCCAGGAGGACGGTTTCGCCGTAGGTCAGCACTGCCGAGCCATGGGCTTGAAAAGCCAGCTTTCCGGTTTCGATAACCAGCTTTTCGTTCCCGATAACGCGTTCAACAACAGTAGCGTCAGGCATAATAAGGTTACATAACCTCACTTCTCAAAGATGGACGCGAGAAAAGATAAAGCGGGGCGACCGCGCGGCGGCCGGCGTCAAGCAACGGGCAATCGTTCTTTACCGGGCCACCGGCAAGGCGGCGGCCCCAAAGACCGGGGACAGCGGCGGCGCGTCGGGCAAGCCTAGCGGCGCAGTCCCAGCCGGCGGATGAGGCTCTGGTAACGGTTCACGTCCTCGTTGCTCAGGTAGTTGAGCAGCCGGCGGCGCTTGGACACCATGGTCACGAGGCCACGGCGGGAGTGGAAATCCTTCTTGTGGGTACGCAGGTGGTCCGTAACCTGCCGAATCCGCTCGGTCAGGATGGCAACCTGTAGCTCGGTGGAACCGGTGTCCCGGTCGTGGACTCGGTACTCCCTGGTGATTTGTTCCCGGGTGTCAGCATCCAGCATTCTTACGCGAAACCTTCTAACTTCGTATCTTCTCCAACATCATCAGGTATTATAACACGGCGGTCAAGGCATTGCAATAGCCGGCAGCGAAATTGATTTTTTCGGGACTTTCCCCGCTAAATTCGCCGCCCCGGCATCTTGTTAAAAGGCCGCCGGCGTGGTATCCTATGGAATATAGCCCGTGCCGCGTGTCCCCGTAGCTCAACGGATAGAGTGCTGGCCTCCGGAGCCAGAGATGAGAGTTCGACCCTCTCCGGGGATACCATCCCATCAACAACGCCGCCGGCGCGGCGGCCCTTCCCCCTAACCTTCCCGTCCGTCCGGCTCACCCACTAAAGCTTGCGGTATCCGGGGCGTGGCCCAGAGGCAGGGCGCCTGGTTTGGGACCAGGAGGTCGGCAGTTCGAATCTGCCCGCCCCGACCATTACAAGGTTGAGAACCTTGCCGCTCCCCGATTTTCTGCGGAGACGGATTTATGAACGACAGCGAATTCATTGACCTCATCGACAATTTGCGCCGCCATCCTGCCGAGCTCGAATGGTTTGAGTTCAAGCGCAACTACTCAGACCCGCAGCAGACGGGAGAATACCTCTCCGCCCTAGCTAATTCGGCTTGCTTGGCTGAGAAGCCGTATGGCTACCTGATATTCGGGATTGACGACGTGACGCACGAGGTAGTTGGAACCTCTTTTGACCCTTATACCGTCAAGGGGGAAGGCAACCAAGACTTGCTGCTGTGGATAAACCGTCTTTTGAATCCCAACCCGGGTTGGCAACATCATACTGTAGCCCACCCTGCGGGTAGAGTTGTTCTATTTGAAATACCCGCGGCTCGCATCCAGCCCATCCAGTTCAAGGGCAAGGAGTTTATCCGCATCGGCTCCAGCAAAACCGAACTTCGACATCACCCCGAAAAAGAGAAGTTGTTGTGGCGTATTTTCGACCGGCAACCTTTCGAGACCGGGGTAGCCTCTGAACACCAAAGCGATGCCGACATTTTGAGTGTTCTACACTGGCCCGCCTATTTTGACTTGCTGAAAATTCCTTTGCCCCAAAATTACTCGGCAATTCTGGCAGGTCTAGCCGCTGATAAGCTGATTGTGGTCAACGCGGCCGGCGGCTGGGATGTCACTAACTTGGGGGCTATCCTGTTTGCCCGGAATCTAGCAGATTTCCCCCGACTTCAGCGCAAGGCCGTGCGGGTAATTCAGTATAGCGGTGCCGGCCGCACGGAAACCTTGAAAGAACGCGAGGGAGTACGCGGGTACGCGGTCGGCTTCGCAGGATTGATTAGCTATGTCACCGGGTTGTTGCCGGTGAACGAGGTCATCGGCCAAGCATTGCGCCAGACTGTTCCGATGTTCCCATCCTTGGCGGTGCGTGAACTGGTGGCTAATGCCCTCATTCACCAGGATTTTCCCATAAATGGTACTGGGCCAATGGTGGAAATTTTTAACGACCGCATTGAAATCACCAGCCCGGGCGAGCCTCTGGTGGATACCAAGCGGTTTCTGGACAATCCGCCGCAATCCCGAAATGAAACTCTGGCCGCGCTGATGCGCCGCTTTGGTATCTGTGAGGAGCGGGGGACTGGAATTGACAAGGTAGTCGAGCAGATAGAGTTATTTCAACTGCCGGCACCGCTTTTCGAGGTTCCATCGGGATTTACCCGGGCTACCCTGTTTTCGCACCGGCCTTTCAACCGGATGGACCGGGATGAGCGGGTGCGGGCTTGCT
The DNA here is from genome assembly GCA_965243185.1 of Dehalococcoidia bacterium. Taxonomy (GTDB): domain Bacteria; phylum Chloroflexota; class Dehalococcoidia; order Lucifugimonadales; family UBA3495; genus CBDBCU01. The sequence continues at coordinate 1,133,671 of OZ251531.1, forward strand.
ATTTGCACGCTTGCCTCAAGCGTGTAATGAGCGATTATCTGACCAACTCATCGTTGCGCGATCGGTTTGGTATTGAGCAACAAAACAGCGCAACGATTTCCCGTTGCATCCGGGAAGCGGTGGACTCCGGGCTGATTAAGCCTTTTGACGAGAACGCTCCGCGCCGGCTGATGAAGTACGTGCCTTTCTGGGCCTGATTTTATTTGATGGGCATTTGACAAATTAAATAAAATACCCCCGTTTTCGCGCCATAAATCCGCAACTTTGTATCTAGCAGCGGAACTCTTTTTATTTGATGGGTAATTGATGAATCCTTCTAAAACGACATTTGCCTTTTCCCGCCCCATCCCCTAAACTATCCCCAAAACCGACCCGCCGCCCCGGCCAGCCCCATCGCCCGGAGGTTCCGTTATGCCCGTCTTTCCCCACGACTACCTGCATCGCGTCGCCTGTCACATCTACCTCGCTAAGGGAACGCCGCCCGACGAAGCCGAAATCGTCGCCGCCCATCAGGTCAAATCCAACCTCGTCGGCCACGACTCCCACGGCATCATCCAACTGACCGAGTATTGCAGCCGCATCGACCGCGGCCACATCGTCCCCGGAGCGCCCTTCGTAGTCGAGCGGGAAACGCCCAACACCGCTGTCATCAACGGCAACTGGGGTTTCGGCTTCGTCCAGACCGAAAAAGCGATGCGGATGGCGATTGACAAGGCCCAAGCCCACGGCGTCGCCGCCCTCACCGTCCACCACCAGAGCCATGTCGGGCGGGTTGGCGACTACCCCACTATGGCATTGAACGAAGGGATGATTGGCTTGGTCACTGCCGACTCCGGTGCCGGCCCCAAAAACGCCGCTCCCTTCGGCGGCCGCGCCCGCCGCCTCGGCACCAACCCCATCTGCATCGGCGTCCCCAGCGACCTCGAGGGGCCGGTACTGCTGGACATGGCGACCAGCGCGGTAGCTATGGGCAAAATCAACCTCCAGCGCAGCCGCGGCGAACCGGTGCCGCTGGGCTGGATTGTGGACAAAGACGGCAATCCCACCACCGACCCCAACGACTACTTCGCCGGCGGCGCCATCCTGCCGGTGGGCGCCGACCAGGGGCATAAGGGCTATGGCTTGTCCTTTATGGTGGAAATGTTTTCCGGCCTTCTGACCGGCTTGGGCTTTGGCATCGACCCCCAAGCCCGCCACAACGATGGCGTATTCATATCCGTCTATAATGTGGAACACTTCCGCCCCCTTGACGACTTCAAGCGGGAGATGCGCGAGTTCGTCGAGTTCATCAAAACTTCCCCGCCGGCCGCCGGCTTCACCGAAGTGTTCTACCCCGGCGAAATTGAACACCGCACCGAACAGCAGCGCCGCGCCGAGGGCATCTACATCGAGGACGAAACCTGGCGCCGCATCACCGCCCTGATGCAGGAACTGGGCGTAGCGGACACGGTAGGAACGCCCTAGCGAGGCGCGGTTAAGGCGTCAAACCCGGCCCTTAACCGGGCGTTGCGATGACCGCCCCATATTAAGACTGGATCGCAGCGGGAATGTGTTATTCTCTCCCCATCACAAATTGCTAGGGGGTAGGTCTATGGTCAATCTGAGGATGTGGCTCCACTATATGCTCGGACGCCTTTTCCCCGGTGTGGTAGAGAGGAACCTGAGGAAGTCCCGGCGAGGGTTTTAGCCCAGAGTACGTGCACCGTACTCCCAATGCGGTGGAGGGGGCATACCCCATCTCCCGCAACTTCCCGAAAACCGGTATTGCCGCTATTTTCTCGTCAGCCAAATCCGCCCAACTGCCGCCCGGCCGCAGGTCCACCAACGCCAGCAGCGTTAAAGCCGACCGTTCATTTTGTTGACGCCGAGGCAGCCCCAACTCCCGGATAATTGCCAACGCCTCAGCAACTTTCTGCGAACCGCCAGCCCTTGTCATAGCCCCAACTCCCGGTCAATTATGGCGTCGGTTTCTTGTTGGGAATGGATGACGCCGCCGGCTCGCCGTCCGATACGCGTCAAGGCCGCCGGTTCCGGGTAAGGCAACATCCGCAAATCGGTAGCATTCACCTGGGTATGGCCGTTGAATTGGCGAAAGTAGCGATCCACGACGCTGCTGTTCAGATAGACGCTCAACCCCACCGCCAGCTCCGGGTCGAAACCCTGCCGGTCGGCGTGGAATACATTGAGATGATTCTCAAACCCCACCAGCGGGCCGGGCAAGCTCCCGTCATACACGGCCGCCCTGATGCGCCGCCGTTCCTCTTTAGCGCTGAACCGTCGGACTGCTACGAAGTGTCCCCGGTTATCCCACAGCCAGCGGCGGGTCGCCGGGGCAACTTGAATGGCATTAGGCTTTTTCATTTGACGCGGCCATTCCAGCCTTCCCCCGGCAAAATGGGCGGGATACAACAGCGGAGCCGTCCCATCCGTCGGTTGGGCCGACCAGTAATCCCGCAGTCGAAAGTCCACCACCGGCCCGGTGGAAACCGCCAATCCCAAATCGGGCAGAACCGCCGGCAATCGGGGCTTAATATCGGCAATTTCCCCGGCGCAGTCCGGGGACGGAATGTGAATAAACAGCTCCGGGTCATCCGGATGGATGACAGCAGAGCCGGAAAAGGTCTGCTCCCACCAGCCCGGCGCAATGCCTTGCTCCGACAGCAACTCCGGGCCGGCGCCGTCGCTGGCGGTAATCTTTACCCGTTCCGGTTTGCCCCCTTTGACCGCGTGGATGATGATGTTTTCCTGCAATACGCCGTCATCGCTGAAAAGGGAATCTCGCCGCTTGAACAGGTGAATGCGCCGCAGTCCCATCATCGCCAAAAACTGCCGGCGGAACGGCTGAAAATAAGGGCCGTTGCAGAACGACCGGGGGACAATAGCCGCCATCTCTCCGCCGGGCCGCAGCCGCTGCGCCGCCAGAAACATAAAGCCGGCGTAAAGATTGGAAGTTTCCAACCCGGCCCGGCGCAAAGCGCGGCGTTGTTCCGAATCGGCGCGGATTTTGCGATAAGGGGGATTCATCAGGACATGGGTAAAGCCATCCCCGCAATCTCCGCCAGTGACAAAATCGTCCGACAGTATGGAACTGTCGGCGGGAATACCGGCGGATTCCAGCAGCGACTGCACCGCCGGCAAAGTGTAGCTCAGCCCTTCCCGCAAAGCCGGGGAAATCTCGGGACAGACCAGCCGCAACTCCGCCGGCTTGACCGCGGCGGCGCAAACCCGTTCCACCAAAGCCGCGGTCAACGCTCCCGTCCCGGCGCCCGGGTCTAAAACCCGCATAGCATTCGACCGGTAGGACAGCAGACTTGCCATAAACCGGCCCAATGGCGGCGGGGTCAAATACTGCCCCAAGGCCGCCCGCTGGCCGGCGTCGACGCCGGCCAATGCCAATCGCCCGTAAAAATCGGCGGTTTCAGCCAGGTTCATCCCGGTTTCCTTTTGCCGCCCCGGCAGCCGACGGGCCCGGGCGGGGATTACGGCTATTCTATAGCTTATCACCACCGCGTCAAGGGCAATTTCCCGCCCCGCCCTATCCCCGTCCTCAAAACCCCGCTATAATGTCCTGCGTCAAGCCCGCCCATCTCACAAAACCCCGTCGAGGTGCCACTCCCCTATGTCCACTATCCCCCAACCCGCAATAACCCTCCCCGACTCCCGCGGCCGCTTCGGCGACTTCGGCGGTCAGTTCGTTCCCGAAACCCTGATGGCCGCCCTCGCGGAACTGGAAACCGCTTATAACCAAGTCAAAGCCGACCTCGCCTTTCAGCAGGAACTAACCCGGCTGCTGACCCACTACACCGGCCGGCCCACGCCCCTTTACTACGCCGCCAACCTCACCCGCCACTGCGGCGGCGCCAAAATCTACCTGAAACGCGAGGATTTAGCCCATACCGGCGCCCACAAAATCAACAACGCCCTGGGGCAGGCGTTGCTGGCTAAATATATGGGCAAAGCGCGCATCATCGCCGAAACCGGCGCCGGGCAGCACGGCGTCGCCACCGCCACCGTCTGCGCTATGCTCGGCCTCCAATGCCTCGTCTATATGGGCGCGGCCGACATCCAACGCCAAGCCCTCAATGTCTATCGGATGCGCCTCCTCAACGCCGAAGTTGTGCCGGTCGCCGCCGGCACCCGCACCCTCAAAGACGCCATCAACGAAGCCATCCGCGACTGGGTCACCAATGTCGCAACCACCCACTACCTCATCGGCAGCGCCGTGGGGCCGCATCCATATCCGCTGCTGGTGCGCGACTTCCAATCCATCATCGGCCGCGAAGCCCGGGCGCAAATCCTCCAAGCCGAAAGCCGTCTCCCCGACTATGTAATCGCCTGTGTCGGCGGCGGCAGCAATGCCATCGGCGCTTTTTACGAGTTTATCGGCGATGCGACCGTCCGCCTCCTTGGCGTCGAAGCCGGCGGCGATGGTATCGACACCAACCGCCACTCCGCTACCCTCACCGCCGGCCGTCCCGGCGTCCTCCACGGCGCAATGTCCTATCTACTCCAGGACCAGCACGGCCAAGTGCGGGAAACCCACAGCATCTCCGCCGGCCTCGACTATCCCGGCGTCGGCCCCGAACACAGCTACCTCAAGGAAATCGCCCGGGCCGAATATGTCGCCGCCACCGACCAGCAGGCATTAGAAGGCTTTCACCTCCTTTCCCGCACCGAAGGCATCCTCCCGGCCCTCGAGCCGGCCCACGCTATCCATCACGCCGCCCAACTAGCCAAAACCCTCCCCCCGGAACAAATCATCCTCCTCTGCCTCAGCGGCCGCGGCGACAAAGATGTCCCCACCGTAGCCGCCACCGCCGGCATTGAAATTTAAATAGTAGGTTAGCTATGCCTGGCATCTGGACTAACCCCGGCGACGGTTGGCAGTTGGCAAGCCGCAACGGTTTCAGGATAAAGCCACACTGCGCCGTCTGCTACACCAGAACCCGCCCATCTTTTGCCATAAACCTAACCCCCTACCACACTATCAAGTTCCAGCAATTGCCGTCCGGCTGGCAAGCCAACTGGCGGGTTTGCCGGTTAAGGATGACCTCCATCGGCTCTTTTACCAGTATCCAGTAGCACTCCCCAGCAATGAGATACGACAAGGTGTTGACCTCGGGAATTTCCGGGTCATAGAAAGTCCACGACTCTATATCTGGGATGAAGTGGAAAGCGCGGACGAAGTTATCCCCCAAGTTCTCCAAAGCATACATAACTGGAGTCGCTGGATCCCAGTAGATGGGGGGTATTAAAACGATGGTCGTGGCTGTGATGTCGTTCATTTGCACCAGCAGAACATGGCGTCCATCATCCAGTCCCGGAATGATAATATCCAGCCGAAAATTCCCTTGGGCGTCGGCGAACGCCGGGCCATCCGGGGTTACATCTACCGATCCGACTCGAACTCTTTGTACCGGGGAATTAGGCAGGAAACCATGCCCGGCTACGGTTACAGTACTCCCCGGAGAAACGAAATTTTCGGAAGTGTTTATACCTGCCGTAGTGGAAAAGGTTGGCGTGATAACCGTTGCTACCGACTCTCCGGTATAGGTTTCCCAGTAATCGCCCCGGTCATAGCGCAGGACTATCCGCCACCGATAATCGTCAGGATAAGCCGGGTTTAACATTCCTGCTGACGCCGGGATATCGAATTGTAAGGATACTGGAGCGTTCTTGCCCGACGGAACCAAGTCGTTAAGCTCGTCCCCGACAAACCCGACAGTTACCCCTGTTCCTTCCGTCCGGAAAGAGCAAGCCCTTTTAGCAAAAGCGTCAGCAGCGTCCCAAGATTTACCGTCCCCGGTTGCCATCAAGGTAATCCCGGCTTGCTCCGGGTGTTCCATATAAAACCAGTCGTCCCACAGCAAACCGATTTCCGCCGGCCGGGCCGCCTCAACCCCGTTGCCAATGCTATGGGCTGCACTTTCCGCGTTAAGGCACAGCTGAAACCGAATGGTATGCCTCGACCCTTCGCCGGCCAGGTTGTTGCTGGAAGTGACTTTAACGCTGCCCGGCACAACGCCGGCGTACCGGCACTCCGCCCCCTGCGCCCCCGCCATCCCCGTTGGCACCAGCAGCAGCGCCGCCGCGGCCGCAACGGCAACGACTACCGCCACCAGCCCCAAGCCAAACCAACCGCCAAACCCCTTTGCTGCCATACCATCGCCCTCTCTTTCCCGCAACAAACTGCCGGTAATTTTACCCTTATCCTAAAGGTCAACTATTACCGCAGCGTTACCGGATAGCGCAACAACCGGCTGCCCGGCCGCCGCGCCCCTTGCCACAACTTGACGCCGCAACTATAATGATGCCAAAAGCCCCGGCGTGCGGGGCAAGCCTCGCCGCCCGAACAGGAGCTTATGCTGAACCAGCAACTTACTCCCCTCCCGCCCTTGGCCGAACCCTTGCTGCTGTACGGCCGGCTGCAAGCCGTGGACGAAACCCGGCAGACGGCCCAGCTGCACAATTACGGCGGCGAAACGGTCAACTTGGAGTTCGTAGCCGGTATGGATGCCGCAATGCTCAACCTAGCAAATCAGTATGTCAAAGTCGCCGGGTATGGCCGGTTTGAGAACCCGGATACTTGGCCGACGATTTATGTCGAGCAGGTCACCGCGGTCAACCGCCCGGGTCAGCCCTTTGACTTGACCGAATTCCTGAACCGCCCCAACCCCAAGCTCTTTGACCCGGACCAAGTGGTCGCCGTCAGCGAACCCTTCGACGTAGCTGACTTCAACCGGGTCATTCGCAAAGGCCGCGATGTTGGACGCGCTAAGGTATAAATCCGCAATAACAATTCCCTACCCGTTAGGTACTATTGAAATTGTCTTATCCGCTCTCCACTTCCCCGGAGGCCGCTCCTATGCCCACCCCCACCGCCATCCAACAAGCCCTGACCCAAGCCGTCCCCGATACCACCGGCACCCTGTCCCTACCCGGCTTGTCCGCCGCCGTCCAAGTCTATCGCGACCGTTGGGGCATCCCCCACATCCGGGCTGCCAACACCACCGACGCCTTCTTGGCCCAAGGCTTCGTTACCGCCCAAGACCGGCTGTGGCAGATGGAATATGACCGGCGCCGCGGCAGCGGCCGTTGGGCTGAAGTAGTCGGCGCATCCGGGTTGACGCCAGATTTGGCAATGCGCCGCTTTCGGCTGGAACCGGCCGCCCGGGCCGACTACCAGGCTTGCAGCGCCGCCACCCGCGCCCTCCTCGACGCCTACGCCCAAGGCGTCAACGCCTGGATTGACTACGCTACCGCCGCCGATTGCCTGCCGGCAGAATACGCCATCACCGGCATCGCCCCGGAACCTTGGCAGCCTTGGGACGGCTTAACCGCTTTCAAGGTGCGGCACATCCTGATGGGCGTCTTTGAATCCAAACTCTGGCGCGCCCAACTGGTCCAGCGATTAGGCCCGGGAAAAGCCGCCCTCCTGTCTCCCGGCTACACGCCCGGCCAACTGCAAATCCTGCCGCCGGGCACCCCCTACGCCGGCCCGTCCGCTGACGCCCTTGCCGAACTAGCCCATGGCGCCGCCGCCCTCAACTACCTGCGGGAAACCGACAGCGGCAGCAACAGTTGGGCCTTGTCCGGCCACCGCACCGCCAGCGGCCAGCCCCTAATGGCTGGCGACTCCCACCGGGCGCTGGACACACCCAATGTCTATTACCAGTGCCACATTGCTTGCCCCGATTTTGACGCCATCGGCTTTGCCATTCCCGGCGTCCCCGGCTTGCCCCACTTCGGCCACAACGCCCGCGTCGCCTGGTGCATCACCCACACCAGCGCCGACTACCAGGACTTGTATATCGAGCAGTTCAAGCAGGACGCCCCGGACTACTACCTCCATCAAGGCCAATGGCGACGGGCCGAAATCTTTAATGAAACCATCAAAGTACGCGGCGGCGACCCGGTGCAATTGCCGGTCTATGTTACCCAGCACGGCCCGGTCATCGCCGGCGGCCCCGTCGCAACCCCAGACCGCGTAGCCCAAGATAGCGCAGCGGAGCCGCCCGCCGGCCTAGCCTTCCACTACACCGCCACCGATGGCGGCAAACCCTGGCCCGACATCATCCCGGCAATGCTCCACGCCCAGGACAGCCACGAACTGGCTGACACTATGCGCGGCTGGGTTGACCCGTGCAACAACTTCCTCTTTGCCGACACCGCCGGCAATATCGGCTACCTGTGCCGCGGCGAAATCCCCCTCCGCCCCCCGGCCAACGGATACCTGCCGGTTCCCGGCTGGACCGGCGAACACGAATGGACGGGCAACATCCCCTTTGCCGAACTGCCCCGCGCCGTCAACCCGCCGCCGGGCTACATCGTTACCGCCAACAACAAGCCGGTCGGCGATGACTACCCCTACTACATCTCCGCCGACTTCACCCCCGGCTTTCGGGCCGCCCGGGTAACGGCGGCCCTCCTCGCTCTGGAAAACCCCACGGCGGCCGATCTGGCCAAAGTCCACGCCGAGCGGCTATCCATCCCCGCCCAAACTTATCTGGATTACTTGAAAGCCAACCGGGAACAGCTAACCCCGCCCGACGCCTTAACCGCCGTCGCTCTGGAAAAACTGCTTAACTGGTCGGGACGAATGGACGCCGCCGCCGCAGAACCCGCCATCTACAGCGCAATGCGCGACGCCCTGCTCTACCGCCTGTTCCACCACCACCTCGACGCTGACCTGGCGGCGCAAGTCTGGCAGCCGGCCAACCGGGGCGGCGGCGCTTTCCTCGGCAAAGTCAAGGAACTGCTGCTCAGCCACCTGCCAGCGGCTGCCTCCCCCCTGCTGCCGCCGGGCGAAACCTGGCCCGCCCTCCTGTCCACCGCCCTGGCCCAAGGCGTCGCCATCCTGCGGGAAAAGTTGGGCGATGATCTTGAACAATGGCAGTGGCAACTGCTGCACCAAGCCCGCCCCCAACACACCCTATCCGCCGCCTTCCCGGAACTGGCGGAACTCCTCGACCCGCCGCCCATACCTATGGCTGGTGATGGCGACACGCCCTTGGCCGGCGCCTACGCCCCCGCCGATTTAGCCACCGTCGGCGGCCTGTCCGTAGCCCGCTACGCCTACGACCTCGCCGACTGGGAAAACTGCCTCTGGGCCATCCCCCTCGGCGCCTCCGGCCATCCGGCCAGCCCCCACTACGCCGACCAATCGGAAACCTGGCGGCAAGTGCAAATGGTGCCAATGCAATACGCCTGGCCCGGCATCATCGCCAACTGCCAAGCCCAACAAACCTTGGAACCGGGCTAGGGGAATTCCTGAACTCGCCCCCAACCTACCCCCCATGCTCGGCCAGCAGCGTCCGCACCGCCGCCACCAACTCATTAGGAATAACCATCACCGTCTGCCCCTGCTCCGCAAACGCCGCCGCATCCTCCGCCATCGCCTCCGCCGCGCTCTGCCCCTCGTAATGTTCCAGCACCCGCCGCACCCGCTCCTCATCCCAACCCGACGGAAACTCCCTCAACTCTTTCATCAATTCCTTCTCCGCATACGCCGCCGGTAAGCCGAAAGAGCATTGCCGGTCAACTCATACGCCGTGATTACAAAAATGCTGCCCGGTTCCGGGTCCCGCACATAGATTACCCGCAGATACCGCCCGCTTTCCGTCCGGCCAATGGCAACCCGCGAACCATCCCGCCCCGGCCGATCCTCCCCTGGCGTCAACAGCACATCCTCAACTTCCCCTTCCGCAACGCTATGCCGGTAAATGTGCGGGAGTCCGCTTTCCGGGTCAATATAAAATCGGACCTCCATCCCTCTACCAGTGCCTCCCCGTTCAATAATAGCAAACCGGCGGGCAATAAAACAACCACCCCCCGGCTTTCGAGCCGGGGGGCGGTCTCTATAAACCTGGCTTTTGCCAAGCCGCCGAAGCCCTTAGCCCCGGCCAGCCGGCAAGTAGCGGGTTGGACGCCTACCGCCGCATCGTCATCGGCAGTGCAATGGCGATGATTACCGCCACTACCGCAATGATGATCGCGATGATGCCCGTAGTGCCGCTGGCGTTGACGCCGGCCGCGCCCGCCGGACCTTGCGGCCCCTGCGCGCCCGCCGCGCCATCGGAACCATCCGCGCCCGGCGCACCGGGATCACCCTTCGCGCCCGCCGGGCCTTCAGGACCCACCGGCCCCCGCGCCCCGGCCGCGCCATCCGAACCATCGGCGCCATCCGCGCCGTCGGCGCCAGCCGCGCCCGGCGGGCCAGCCGGCCCCTGCGGGCCGCGCGGCCCCGGGTCGCCTTGGTCGCCCTTATCGCCTTTTTCACCCTGGGCTCCCGGCTCCGCCGTCTGGCCGCGGGCCGTCAGGGTGAAATCGGTTACGATAAGCCCCGACTCCCACTGCGCGTGGGTTTCAACGGCGCTGACGCCGTTGACCTGGAAGCTGATCGAGCCGCGCGACGGGCTTACCTGAAAGTTGGTGAACCGCCCGCCGGCGCCGACCGTAGCCGAGCCGATTTGCGTGTCCCCGTCCCACGCCGTTACCGTCCCGCCGGCCGGCACCGGGAAGCCGTTAGCCATGGCCGTGCCGATGAAAACCATGGGCGGTTGGCTTTGCGCCAACACCGCCGCCGGCAGGGCGGACAGCATCGCCACGATGGCCAGCAAGGCCAGGATTCTGCTGACTTTTGCCATTGATTCCTCCTCTTAAAATCCCTGTTGCCGAGGGGCAACCGCCCCGGCGGGGTTACCCGCCGGAACGGTTGCCTTTTCCTGGCCGTTGCTTACCAGACAATCAGGTTCCAGCAGCTCCCGTTGGCGCAGGTCAGGTTCCGGGTTTTCCGGTTCAGGATAACCGACTGGTCTTGCCCCACCAGAACCCAGTAGCTGTTGCCGGAGATGAAGTGGCTCATCGTGCTGTCGTCGCCGACTGCCGGGTCGTAGAAGGTCCAAGCCTTGGTGTCGTTGTTGAAGTTGAAGGCCCGCAGGAAGTTGTCGCCCAAGGGCTCCACTGCCACCGCTACCGCCGTCTCCGACCCTACCGCCGCCGGCGGGCGCACCGTGAACCCGACGCTGGCCGTGGTGCCGCTGACCTGAACCTCAATGGTCTGCACACCGCTGTCCACACCGGGGATTTTGATAACGAACTCCATCGTACCCTGTTGCGTGGTCGAAGGCGCCGGCGAGGGCGTGACCTCAATGGAGCCAACCTTTACGCTCTGGACCGGGACATAAGCCTTGAAGCCCTCGCCCCGCACGGTAATGTCGGTGCCCGGCGCGCCTTCGTTGGCCGACAAGGACAGCCCGCCGGAAGGCACATCGTGCGTCACCGTGGTCGTGATGGGAGTGTCGTTGGGACCGTACTCATAGACCACCCGCACCGTGTTGGTCGAGGGAATGGTCGCCGAGGTCGGAATGCGGATTTCAGCCTCGAACCGGCCGCTGGCATCCGGCACCGTGCTTACCCGAGTTTCGTCGCTGCCGGCGGTGTAGGTGATTTCCACGTTGAAGCTGTCACCCTCGTCGTTCTTGCTGGGGAAATTCTCCCCCCGCACTACCGCCGTGGTGCCAACCCGACCGCTGGGCGGGTCGATAGTAACCGTCCGCGGCGGCACCGTCACATCCACATCCCCGGTGCGACCGTTAGCGTCCCGCACCACAATCTCCCGCTGCCCTTCATCCGAAGTAATCTGGGTCAGGGGCAGGTCAATGGAAGTGGCCCAGTTGCCGCCATTGTCCACGGACACATCGTTGCCGTCGTTAATCCGACTCGACGGAATCGGCTCGCCGCCAAAGCTAATCAGGGGCGCAATGGTCTCGTCCGTTTCCGCATCGCCGCAGCAAACCCGGGAGTTGGGAGTAAAGCCGGTGCCGACCACGCTGACGCGCTGGTTCGCCAGCACCGTGCCGGGAGTAACCGTTACCACCGGGCCGCCAATGGTGATGTTGATGTTGTCGCTCTTGCCGCCAGCCGTAACCTTCAGGTCCAGCCGACCTTCCGGCGCCCAGTTGGGTACCGTCATCCGGAAGTTGGCGCTCCCGTCCGACCCGGTGCTGCTGGCGTTATGGCTTACCGTGTTGGTAGTATTCGCATTCCGTTCAACCTGGCGGGCCAGGTCAACCAGAGTGACCGCCTCATTCTCCGGGAAGTCATACATCTGAATCAGGATGCTGTCCCCGGGGTTGCCGTTGTCCGGCGAGGCCGAAATCGACGGATCCAGCGAGAACTTCTGGTCGTCATGGTTGTGGGTGGCCGACTTGTTGGCGTACTGCCCGCGCCCATCCACCGCGCCGACAAAGTTGTCGCCAGGGCTGAAAGGCGGGTTGCTTACCGTGAAGTCGCAGGAACCCACATCGTTGCCGCCCACCGACGCTACATCGCACAGCAGGACTTCGCCGGGATCCCGGATGCCGTTAAGCACCGGAGTGTCCGTCGTATCCGCGTCGCTGTCATCGTTGTTCATCGGGGTTGCGATGTCGTCATCGTCATCGACGTGGCGGGGAATGTCCAGGAAAAAGCCCAAGGAAGTACCGTTCTTGAAACCCTTGCCGGTGGCGGTGACCGTAGTCCCCCGGCCGCCATCCTCCTCGCTCAGTTCCACCAAGCGCGGAATGGTGATTGCGTTGGAGGTGAACGTCGAGGCGTCCTCGTTGTTCTCGACGACCGCCGAGTAACCGCCGCCCTCGGTGGGGTTGGTGATGCCCGCCCCCTGCCGAATCAGCACGGTAACCAAGTCGCCGGCCCGGATGTTGTCATCCCGGTCCGTTTCCCCGTTCATATCAGGAACGGTAATCTTGATGGTTTCCCCGCTGAGGGTAACCGCGTCCGGGGTTTGCAAGCCGGCCCGGTAGTTGCCCGCGACATAGTAGCCGACCGTCTGGGTGTCGCCAGACGCCGCCGTTGCTCCCGGGTCACCCGCGATCAGCACACCCTGGGCCTGCTGTAGGTTATCGCTGTTATAGACCGCGTTGCTGGCTACGCCGATGCCGGTGCGGTCCAAGCTGCCCGGAAAACCGTAGTCCTCCATCTCGATTTCGATTTCGCTGAGCCCGGCAATCAAGTTCGTCGGCGCGATGAAGGTCACATCGAACCGGGAACGGGCTCCGGGGTTGGTGCTGGAGGAAACGAAGGAGTCCACGACCCGCACAGTCAGGGTGCCCATGGCGTCAGCGCCGGCATCGTCGTCAAAGGCCCATATTGGGAGCGTGTGCGTGCCGACCTGCTTGGGGGTAATCTCCACGTTGAGATTACTGGTATCGGCCGGCCGGTGCCCAATAATATGGAAGGGGCCATTGCTATCGCGGTTCTCGGCCGGATTCCGAATCGCCGCATCAGCCGGACCCAACAGGAACTTGGCTGCCGCCAAGGCCGCCGCCTTTTCCTCGTCGGTCTGGTTAGGGGGATCAGCGGCAACGCCGGCGTCCGCCGGCGGATCAGCGATGGCCCGGTAACTGAGGATTTCCGTGCCGCTTCCGTCGGTGGTGTCGGTGAACAGGGAGGACATATCGAAGGAAACCATCGCGTCCACCGGAACCGTTATGGTGGCGTCAATCGCCGTAATTTCCCCGTCGCCGGAGTTGGTGGCGGCGTGGAAAACCTTGCCGTCCAGGCCGCGGGCATCGGGGGTTTGGACGCCGGCATAAGCCGGGGTCAAGCCCACCAAGCCAAAGACGGCTGCCAGCGCGAGGGCTGCCGCCACGGCCAAGCCAATGATTGGGGTAAGTCTTTGCGCCATAGAAAACCACTCCTTTGTGTTAGGATGTCCCTAGTCTAACCAGCCAAGTATTACGCCAGTGTTACGCCCGACCGCCAGTTTCCGGCAACTTTCCCCCGCCACCCCAGCCCCGCCGCCCTGAACCCGCTGCCCTCTGGAAACCCGCCGGCCCAACGCATCACCCGGCAATGCCGGTGGGGTCCAACCGATGGGAAATAATGAAAACTCCGGCCATAAGCAAACCATCCCGTCCGGCCGCTGCCGGCGAATTAGGGAATCAACGGCTATAGATTTACCACTTTCCCGGCGGCATTGTCAAGGGAAAGGGAAAGCCTAAAAATGAATTTTGGGCGGTTTTTAAGAAAAGTATCAATTCCTAACCCCAGCCGCCAGGGCCAAGGGGTTTAATGATGGTGCATTGCCCCAATGGTGTATTATATAGCCGCCCCTTTTCGGGCTAATCTCCCGGCGCGGGATGGCAAGCAGGAATTATTGCTTATGTCTAAAGTTCTGGTTTCCGACAACATTGCGGCCGAGGGCATCGACCTGCTGGCCGCCCAAGCCGATGTCACGGTTAAAACCGGCCTCCAGCCGGCGGAACTCCTCGAGATTATTCCCGATTATGACGCTCTGGTCGTCCGCAGCGAAACTAAAGTTACCGCCCCGGTCATCGCCGCCGGCCGCAACCTCCGGGTCATCGCCCGGGCCGGCATCGGCGTGGACAACATTGACCTGGCGGCGGCCACCGGCGCCGGCATCGCCGTCGTCAACGCCCCCATCGGCAACACCGTCGCCGCCGCCGAACATTCCCTGGCCCTGATGCTGGCATTGGCCCGCAACATCCCCCAAGCGTACCAGTCCCTCAAGCAGGGCGAATGGCGGCGCAGCGCGTTTATGGGCGTGGAAGTTCACAAAAAATCCCTGGGCATCGTCGGCTTGGGGCGTGTCGGCGCCGCCGTGGCTCAGCGGGCGCAGAGTTTCGGGATGCAGCTGCTGGCTTATGACCCTTTCGTCAACCCGGACTATGCCCGGCGGTTGGGCGCGGAACTGCTGCCCTTGAACGAACTGCTGTCCCGGGCTGACTTCGTAACCCTGCATACCCCCTTGACTCCAGCCACAGCCAACCTGATTGGCTCCCGGGAGTTGGCGCTGATGCAGCCGGAGGCCCGGCTAATCAATGTGGCGCGGGGTGAACTGGTGGATGAGGCGGCGTTGCTGCAAGCCCTTGATGATGGCTGGATTGCCGGGGCCGCCCTCGATGTTTTCGTCGAGGAGCCGCCGAAAAATCAAGACCTGCTGGCTCACCCCAAAATAATGGTTACGCCGCACTTGGGGGCGTCCACGCAGGAGGCGCAGCGGGAAGTGGCGATGGAGGCGGCGGAGCAGGCGTTGGCGGTGCTGGCCGGCCGCCCAGCCCGCAACACGGTCAACGCCCCCTTTATGGCCACGGACGCCCACGATTTGCTGTCCCCTTACTTGTCCGTAGCCGAATTGGTGGGCCGGCTGCTGACCCACCTGGCGGAGGATCAGTTTGTGGGCATTAACATTGCCTACGAAGGGGAAATTGCCCAGCACGATACCCTGATGCTGGATGCGGCGGTGCTGTCCGGCCTTTTGACGCCGATCAGTTCCGAACAGGTGAACCTGATTAACGCCCCGGTGCTGGCCCGGGAGCGCGGCCTGCGGGTAGTGGTGCAGCGCAACTCGACCGCCCCGGAATACGCCAGTCTGATTACCGTTACCCTGACCACCAGCAGCGGCGAACTGACCGTGGCCGGCGCCTCCCTCCGCAATGCCCCCCATATCGTCCAGGTCAACGATTACTGGATGGACTTGGCGCCCACCGCGCCCTATCTGCTGTTTGTGGACAATACCGACCAGCCCGGTTCCATCGGCGCCGTTGGCACGGTGGTGGGCCGCCATAACATCAACATCAGCTTTATGGAAGTGGGCCGTCTCAGTCAGCGCGGCGGCTCGGCGATGATGGTGTTGGGACTGGATGACCCGGCTACTCCGGCCGTGCTGCAAGAAGTTCAGGCTTTGCCCCAAGTGCATAACGCCCGGCTGGTAGCGTTGTAAGGGGGGGATGCTATCCGGCCGCCCCGCGGCGCCGCCGACCGGTTACTGACGGCTCGCTGGACAACTCCCGGCGGAGGGTGGCTACCTTTTCTCCGTCCAGTCCCAAGGCGGCAATCGTGGCGGCGTCCAGCCCAATCCGCGCCGGGCATTCGTTCAACTGCGGCAGGGGCAGCATAACCGCCGCTGCGTAGTCATCATAAGCCGCCGCCAGTTGCGCTACCGCCGCGGCGCCGAGGGCGGCAAAGTCGGGGACGGGCAGTTTCCGCAGATCATCCAGAGAAAAATTCGGGTAGGTCGGCTTCTTGTTGGAACGGTCGCCCAAAACCGCCAATATGCCCATGGACGAGTTCAAGTAGGCGCACAAAGCCTTTTCCCAATTTTCCGCAGCGTCCTGAGCGGTGGCGATGCGGCAAGGTACCCAAGCCGAACCCAAGCCCGGCAAATCCAGTCGAACCGACAAGACCCGAGTTGTCGGCAGGAAAAGACGTTGCGGCAAGAGAAAACGGCCGCGCTGCTCCCAGTAGCTTTCGGCCAGATGTTCCTTGCCGGGCCGGATTTCAAGGTAGGCATCCGGCTTGGCCGCCATCCCTTGGGTAGTGTCGGTTTTATGGTCCCACAAGGCCATTCGCCCCCGCTCATTGGGCATACTGGAACGGGTAAAAGCGTCTTGCGTACGCCGGCCAGCCGGCCCTACCTCGGCAACGTCGGACAAGGCAACAACGGGGAAAAACCGGCTCTGACGCAGCCGAACAAACCATTCGCACAAAGCCGGCGAAAGAAACTGCACCGCACCCCAATCGCCCGCCGCGATACGGCTTTCCGGCCACTCCTGTACTGTGCCATAGCCTTGCGCTGATACCCGTCCGTCGCGAATGGCGCGGGCGGCGCTAAAGGCGTCAGCAGGCGTGGACGGATTCCTTGCCAGATTCACTACCCGGGTCGGCGGCTTCGTCCCTTGTCCCGGCCGCCAAGTACGGCAAACCAAGAGCAGCTCCCCGATGTTGGTGTTTTCGGAGAAGTAAATACGGCCCGGGTCGTGAGAGGTCACAATAGTTTCAATATGGTACTGGCTGGCCAAGTAACGGCGCAGTTCCGCCCCGGAGTAGGCGGTAGCCGCGACCAGCGGCAGGATGGCGGCAATGTTGCCGTTGTCCGCTTTCCGCAGATAGTCCGCCAGACACAGGAAAGCCCCGCTGTTGCCGGAAAGGTGTACCGGCTTTTCGGCAAAAAGCTGCTTCTCCCGGTCTTTGATTTTCTTTTCATCCTCCTGGTTGAACTGGTCATGCCGCAGGCTGTCCCGGGTAAAGGGCGGGTTCATAATGACCAAATCCGACGGTTCCGCCATCGCCGCCGCCGCATCGCCGTTGACTTGGGTAGTGACGGACGCGCCGTTGGGCCAAGGCATCAACATTGGCTTCTGGTCCAGAAACTCCAACGAACCCAAGTGCGCTATGCCGTCATCGTCCACTCCCAACATTGTGCGCCAGATTTTCATATTCTGAAACTGGGTGGTCGGCGACAGCAAGCCCAAGGTAGTCGCCGCCATGTGGGTCGCCGTCAAGTTCACATCATAACCGCTCAAGACCTGCTCAATCAGCGCCGCGGCCAAGGCCGGGTCATCCCGTAGCTGCGGGTTAAGATCCCGTATGCGCTCCGCGGTCGCCATCAGCAAAGTCCCGGTGCCGCAAGCCGGGTCGGTAATCCGTAGCCGAGCAATGGCCGCCGGGTCCGACCAGTCGCACATAGCCTCAGTAATCGCCAGAGACGCCAGCAAAGTAGCCGCCGGGGTGGTGGTGTAAAAAGACCCATCGTAGCGGGCCGAATCCAGGACGGTATGAAATATGCGGCCCAGCAAATCGTGGCGCAGGCTGGCAATGTTTTCCGACACTACCAAGGCCGCCCGGGCCGTGTCGTGAATGGCGGCGGCAAAAGCCGGGTCCGGGGGAACGGCGCCCAAGGCCGCCCGCCCGGTCTGAAAGATGGGCTTGTAATCCAGAGCCAGAATCAGGTTCCAAGCATCCCGAAAGTTCTGGATGGGCGCAGCGGATTCGGCGCAGCGGCGGGCGGTCAACGGCGGCCAATCGTCCGTAAAGGGTTCCGGCGGATTTTGCCGATTATCCTGTTCCGGGCGCAGGGCTTTCAGGTGAACATCGAGGCGGGAGTGGAACATCACGGCGGTGGCTACTACCAGCAGGGACCGCTTGGCCGGAGCGTCCCAAGGCTGCCGCACCAGCCGCTTGTTGCGGGTCTGCGGCGGCAAGTCGAGGGCGCGGGCCAGCAGCCGTTTCTGGGTTTCACTGAGCCGCAATACCGCCCCGTCCAGGCTGCCGGACAAAACGGCGGCCACGGTATCCGGGTCGCCCAACTGGGCCGGAGCCAGTCGGATAACCGAAACCAGTTGC
Organism: Dehalococcoidia bacterium; assembly: GCA_965243185.1. Taxonomy (GTDB): domain Bacteria; phylum Chloroflexota; class Dehalococcoidia; order Lucifugimonadales; family UBA3495; genus CBDBCU01. The sequence continues at coordinate 1,151,818 of OZ251531.1, forward strand.
TCCAAGTCGCCGCCGGACCAAGCGGCGGTGGGGCGGCCATCCCGCACCGTCCAGCGGAAATGCGCCGATGGCAAGGAAGTTTCGGTAGTACCTTCGGGGTAGCAGAGGGCTACGGCGCATTGGGCCAGTCCCTGCTCCAGGCGGGCGTCGGCGTCGGCAATGGCGGCCCGCTCCCGGGCGGTGTTTTGCCCGTGTTCCGCTTCCACGGCAATAACCGCCGTGCCGATGCGGACGGCGACATCAATGCGCCGGTTGCCGGGCTGCATCACTTCGGGCTTGGCGTCCAGCCCATAGCGGCGCAAGGCATCGGCCAAGCGGATATTCAAGGCGCTTTCCCATTCGCGGTTGGTCATACGGCCAGTTTAACACACCGGGCGGGGCAAAGGCGCAGCGGCGATAACGATTTGTGGGGCGGACTGAAATCCTACTCCTTTTCCCAATCATCCACCGCTTCGACTTCAGCTGCCGTATTGTCAGCAGCGCCGTCAGCCGCCGCCATTCGGTTCCATTCCCCGGCGGCATATACGACTACTCCTTTGACCATTGCCGCCACGGGCGGGCCCAGAATTACTCCCCACAAGCCGAAATACTGGCTGCCGACGGTGATGACCAGAATGACCACTATGGGATGCAATCCCAAGGTATTGGCTTGCACTCGGGGTACCAGCAAGGCGTTTTCCAGCAGCTGCACCCCCAGATAGAGCAGGATAACCCACAATACTTTGTCCGGCTCGGTGGCTAAAGTTACCAGTACCCCGACGGCGCCGCCAATCCAGGGGCCGATGATGGGGATGAGTTCGGTCAAGCCGGCGACGATGCCGAGGATGACAGCGAAGGGGATGCCGAGCAGGAGTAGGCCGACAGTTACTACTACGCCGACCAGCAGACCCAGTACCAACTGACCCCGGATGTAGCCGCCTATCGACCGGTGCACAATGTCCATTAAATCCCGCAGGTAGGGGCGCAGCCGGGAGGGAAAGGGGGTGTAGAGGGATTCGCGGATGGGGTCGGCGTCTTTCATCAGGTAGAAAATCAGCACCGGCGCGGTAGCCAAGCCAATGAGAAAGGAAAAGGAGCCGGTAATCGCGCCAATAGTTTGGCTGGCGATATTCCAGGCGGCATCGCCCAACAGGCCGCCGGCGTTGCTCAGCCATTCCTCGGCCCGATCCCGCACTTGCGGCGGCAGCAATCGGTTGTAGTCGGCGACCCAAATTTCCACTTGGGCCCGGGCGGCGTCAATGAATTGGGGAAAGCTCGCGATGAACCGCTGCCCTTGCCGCACAATGGAGGCTACAGCCATTACCCCGGCGGCCAACAGCGCGCCCAGGGCGGTCAGGAAAATCAGGGACACCGCCAGGAGCCGGCTGAGCAGCGGCCGCTTTTCCCGCCAGGGCATGGCCCGCTCCAGCAGGCGGGCCGGCGGCAGCAGGATGTAGGCGATAACCGCGCTGATGCCCAAGGGCAGCAATGCGCCCCGCAGCAAATACAATCCGACCAGAACCGCCAGCATTGCCAGCAAAGCCGCCAACAGCCATAGTCGGCGGTTACGCAGTTCCCGCGCCATCAGCCCGTTGCCCCCGTCCGTAAGGTAGGCAGCATTATGTTGGCGGCGATGGGGGTTGTCAACAAACCCGATTGCCCCCGGCTAATTCCCCGCCGGCAAAACCATTTCCCAAACCGGGCCGGCCGCCGTGAACTGCCCGGTGCGGATTTCGGCAAGGGGATAGTCGGGCAGTTCTACCACGGCCAGACATTTCCCGTCAAATTCTTGTCCCCGCCGGTTAAAGTCAAAGTCCCGGTTGGCAAAGCCCAACGCCTGCCGCGCCGCCGGCAAATCCGCCGGGTTCTCCGGGATTAGATGCAGAAAGAACCGGGCGGCCGTATCCGCCGGGGCGCAGCTTTCCCGGAAGTAATACAAGGCGTTGTTGTAGCGGTACAGGTCGAACTCGGCCCGGGTCAGGGGCGGCCCGGCTTGCCCGGCGGCGATGGGTTGATAGGCCGCCCGGTAGTATTCCGCCGCCAGGTTCAGGCGGGTGGTCCACACCGGCGTATTAGCGACCTGCTGCCCGGTGCGGATTTCGGCGATGGGGTAATCCGGCAGTTCCACTACGGCGAGGCATTTCCCGTCAAACCAGTGACCATGCCGGTTAAAGTCAAAGTCATGGTTGCTGAAACCGTGCGGCCGCTGTTCCGCCGGCAAATCATCAACGCGGATGGGGACGATATGCAGAAAGAACGGGGCGGCCGTATCCGCCGGGGCGCAGCTTTCCCGGAAGTAATACAGGGCGTTGTTGTAGCGGTACAGGTTAAACTCGGCCCGGGACAGGGGCGGCCCGGCTTGCCCGGCGGCGATGGGCTGGTAAGCGGCCCGGTAATGGTCGGCATCCAGATCCAGACGAATTTCCCACAGCGCTCCGCCCTCGGTGTAATGACCGGTACTGATGTAGGCGATGGGGTAGTCGGGCAAAAGTATTGTCGCCAAACACCCTCCATCCGGGAACCGGAAAGGCTCGATCTCAGGGATATAGGAAAAATCCCGGCTCAAAAACCCTTGCCCCCGCCACTTGGCCGGCAGGTCATCCTCCCGGATGGGAACGATGTGCAGAAAGAAAAGGAGATTATCCCGCCGCGGGCAGCTGCCGGGTTCCAGATAAGTCAATCGCCCCGGGGTATGGTACAAGCTCCAGGAGTGCGCCTGGGCCGTTGGCGGGGCGGCGGTCATCCGCTGGTACTCTCGACCCTGGGCCGCCGCCAGTTGCCAATCCAGCGCCGCCACTCCGCCGGCAAACCCGACTACCAGCAGGCAAGCGGCCGGCCAAGCCCACCACCAGGAATGGCGCGCCCAATCCGGGCCCGGCTGCCGGATATTCTCAGGCCGGTTGAGGGGCGGCGGCAATAACGCAGCGGTGTGTCCCCTGGGCCGGAACCAAGCCGCCTTTACCCACCGCTGCCGGGCCAGCCAACGCTCCCCACCGCTGTCCCGCAGCAACTGGAGACTATAGAGAAAACCCGCCAGTCCCAACAGATATTCTTGGACTTCAGAGAACAAATAATTGAGCCAATTAGGAGAGATATTGCCGTGCGCGAGAATCAGCGAGCAGACCACAGCAATAATCGTCCCGACTACCATTAACAGCTTTTTATCCCGAGCAAACAGGGCCGCCCCCAGGAAAATCCCCAAAATCACGAGCAGATGCCCTTGCAAGGTAACGACTCCCAGCCAAGAATATCGACCATCAAAGTTCGCGGCCATGGCAAAGAAAAATGCCAGCCAAAGCGAGGGCAAGGGCAGCGACCCCAAGCGGTATTTCCGGACGCAGAAAGCCGCAATAGGCACCAAGTAGCACCAGGGCAAAATAGCGTTATAGAGAAACAAAATAACAGGTCCCACACCAACAGTATTATGGAAATTGGTCTCATCCTGAATATTGGCTGACACCAGGAAGTCCGGGGGGACAAAGCCAAAGATATGCTGCCCCCAACTGACTTCCTCGCCGGCGACAAAGAGCGCGCCCAAGCCGACCAGAATATAGAAGCGACGGAGCCACCCGCGCCCGGCGGCCGCGGCGGCCAGAAACAGGGTCAAACCGCTGACGGCAAACAGCGCCGCCGTCAGCCGCTCCACCGGGATATTCTCCCGTTCCGCGGCGACCCCGATCTCCAGATAACCATAGCTGGCGGCGACGTAGTAATAGAGCAGTACCAGGAAATTGAGGCAAAAGACGCTGACGCTGAAAGTGAACAGGGACAGCTTGCCGTAGTGGCCCGGCGGCGTACCCCCCCCGTTCCCGTCAGCCCATAGCCCCCCGATTCGCCGGCCCCAGCTCCGCAGTTCCCGCGCCATCAGCCCGTTGCCCCCCGTCCGTAAGGTAGGCAGCATTATGTTGGCGGCGATAGAGGTTGTCAACAAACCCGATTGCCCCCGGCTAATTCGCCGCCGGCAACGCTACATCCCAAACCGTGCCGGCCGCCGTGAACTGCCCGGTGCGGATTTCGGCAAGGGGGTAATCCGGCAGCTCCACCACCGCCAGGCATTTCCCGTCAAACCCTTGCCCCCGCCGGTTAAAGTCAAAATCCCGGTTGTTGAAACCGTGCGGCTGCCGTTCCGCCGGCAAATCCTCCGGGTTCTCCGGTATCAAATGCAGAAAGAATCGGGCCGCCGTATCCGCCGGGGCGCAGCTTTCCCGGAAGTAATACAGGGCGTTATCATAGCGGTACAGGTCAAAGAGCGACTGCGCCAACGGCGGCCCGGCTTGCCCGGCGGCGATGGGCTGGTAGGCCGCCCGATAATAGTCGGCGTCCAGGTCCAGGCGGACCTCCCAGAGTTGAGTCTCCCAAGGGTCTTGTTGGCCGGTGATGATTTGGGCAATGGGGTAGTCGGGCAAAGGTATTGTCGCCGGGCAACTTCCGTCCGGGAACCGGAAACGCTCCAGCTCAGGGCGCCAGAAAAACTCCCGGCTCAAAAAGCCTGTCTCCCGCAACTCGGCGGGCAGGTCATCCTCCCGGACGGGGACAATACGCAGAAAGAACTGGGGATTAGCCCGCCGCGGGCAGCCGCCGGCTTTCCGGTAAGTCAATCGCCCCGGAGTATGGTAAAAGTTCCAAGAGTGCGCCTGCGCCGTTGGCGGGGCGGCGGTCATCCGCTGGTACTCCCGACCCTGAGCCGCCGCCAGTTGCCAATCCAGCGCCGCCACGCCAACAGTGGCAAACCCGGCTACCAGCAGACAAGCGGCCGGCCAGGCCCACCAGGAATGGCGCGCCCAATCCGGACCCGGCGTACGGCAATTCGCCGATAAGTCGGAGGAAGGTAATAACTCGGTAGCGCGTCCCCTGGTCCGGAACCAGGCCGCCTTTACCCGCCGTCGCCAAGCCAGCCACCACTCCCCGCCGCTGTCCCGCAGCAACTGGAGACAATAGAGAAAACCCGCCAGTCCCAACAGATATTCTTGGACTTCAGGGAACACCCATTCCAAACTTTGCGGAGCGAACTTGTCGTGCATGAAAAACACCGAGCAGCCCAAAGCAATAATCGCCCCGACGACCATTAATAGCCGTTTATCCCGAGCAAACAGGGCCGCCCCCAGGAAAATCCCCAAAATCGGGAGCAAACTCGAGTGTTGGGCATAAATGATTCCTTGCCAGGAAAGTTTGTCGTTAACGTTCACGGCCAGAGCAAAGAAAAATGCCAGCCAAAGCGAGGGCAAGGGCAGCGGTCCCAAACGGTATTTCCGGACACTGAAAGCCGCAATAGGCGCCACGTAGCACAGGGTGAGGATAGCAATCAAGAAAAACATAATGATCGGTCCGGCAGCGGTATTATGGAGATTGGTTTCCTGATGATCATTCGCTAACAACAGGAACTCCGGGGTGGCGAAGCCAAAGATATGCTGCCCCCAACTGACTTCCTCGCCGGCGACAAAGAGCGCGCCCAAGCCGGCCAGAATATAGAAGCGACGAAGCCACCCCCGCCCGGCGGCCGCCGCCGCCAGAAACAAGGTCAAACCGCTGCCGGCAAACAGCGCCGCCGTCAGCGGCTCAATCGGGATATTTTCCCGTTCCAGGAAGTCCCCGAGTTCCAGATAACCATAGCTGGCGACGATGTAACAATAGAGCAGAACCAGCACATTCAGGCAAAAGACGCTGAAAGTGAACAGGGACAGCTTGTCGTAGTGGCCCGGCGGGACAAAGTTTCCCGCCGCTCCCGTCAACCACCATTCCTTTAGCTGCCGGCCGGCAGCGGCAAGAACATTACCGCTGCGGGCCGGGGAAAATAGGCGCGTCCGGGGCATACTCGTAGCTCCACCGGTTATAGTAAGCCGGAATTGTAGCACACCGGCCGCCGCCGGCCGCATTAGCCGGCGGCGGCTCCGGCCGGGCTATCGCCTATACCTGGCGACTTACTTACCGCCATTCCCGTTTTCAGGGGAATGCCCGGTTTCGATAGGTAATAGATTTGGAAAATTGGGAGGTTGACGGTTGACAATTGGGCGGGGGTGTTGGAATATCTATGATGGCAAAAGGGGCAAGGTTGCGGCCGTTCCCGGCAAGAGGGCGGTTGTTGGTTGCCGAGGTTGAAAAATGCCGCCGACATTGGGCGGCGCGGCGGAGAAAAGCGGAGGTATTAAGGAAGTATGGCGGACAAGCAATTGGTTTTTGACGAACAGGCCCGGGCGAGTCTGATGCGGGGCGTGGATGAACTGGGCCGGGTGGTGGGGTTGACGCTGGGTCCGAGCGGGCGGAATGTGCTGCTGAACCGGATGTGGTCGCTGCCGGTGGTGTGCAGCGATGGGGTGACCATCGCCAAGGAGGTGGAGCTGCCGGATGTGTATGCCAATATGGGGGCGCAGCTGGTGAAGGAGGCGGCGGCCAAGACCAATGATGTGGTGGGGGACGGGACGACGACTTCGGTGGTGCTGGCGCGGTCGATGGTGCGGCAGGGGTTTATGAACATTGCCGCCGGAGCTAACGGGATGGGGATGAAGGCCGGGATTGACCGGGCGGTGGCGGCGGTGGTGGCCGGGTTGGCGGATAGGGCGATTCCGGTGGAGAATCGGGAGCAGGTGGCCCGGGTGGCGGCGTTGTCGGCGCATGAGGAAAGCATCGCCGAGTTGATTGCGGAGGCGATGGATAAGGTGGGCCGGGAAGGGGTCATCACTATTGAGGAATCCAAGAGTATGTCGGACGAGTTGGAGCTGACGGAGGGGATGCGCCTGGATCGGGGGTATCTGTCGCCGCATTTCGTTACGGACGGGCAGCGGATGGAGGTAAGCCTGGAGGAGCCGCTGATTTTGATAACGGACGGGAAGGTCAGCACGACGAATGATATTGTGCCGACTTTGGAGAAGGTGGCGCAAGCCGGGGGCCGGCCGTTGGCGATTATCGCCGAGGATGTGGACGGGGAGGCTTTGGCAACGATGGTGGTGAACAAGCTGCGCGGCACCATCAACGGGGTGGCGATTAAGGCGCCGGGGTTTGGCGACCGGCGGAAGGCGCTGCTGGAGGATATTGCGGTTTTGACCGGGGCGACGGTCATCAGCAAGGATACCGGGCTGTCGCTGGATGGGGTGGAGATTGCCCATCTGGGTTCGGCGCGGCGGTTGGTGGCGTTGAAGGATGAGTCCACGATCATTGAGGGTCGGGGGTTGCCGGAGGCGACGGAGAGCCGGGTGGCGCAAATCCGGGTGCAGATTGAGGAGACTACTTCCGATTATGACCGGGAGAAGCTGCAGGAACGGCTGGCGGCGTTGGTTGGGGGGGTAGCGGTGGTTAAGGTGGGGGCGGCGACGGAGCCGGAGATGAATGAGCGGAAGTCGCGGACGGAGGATGCTTTGTCGGCGACGCGGGCGGCGGTGGAGGAGGGGATTGTTCCCGGCGGCGGGGTTACGCTGGTGCGGGCGGAGCAGGCGGTAGGGGAGTTGCAGCAGAGTTGTTCCGGGGATGAGGCTCTGGGGGTTAAGCTGGTGCTGGAAGCCTTGAGCGCGCCGCTGCTACTGATTGCGGATAATGCCGGGCATCCGGGGCAGGTGGTTTTGGATCGGGTGCGGCAGGGCGAAGGGGATTGGGGTTTTGACGCGGAGAAGGGGGAATATACTCATCTGATCCAGTCGGGGATCATTGACCCGGCGAAGGTTACCCGGTCGGCGTTGCAGAATGCGGGGAGTATTGCCGGGATGCTGCTGACGACGCAGGCGGTGGTGGCGGAGATTCCGGTGCATACGCCGCTGCCGGCGGATGTGCATGACTTTATGCACGATTAGGGGGTTGGGACGCGGCGGAGTCGGTCGGGATTTGATAGGGGGCGGGTTCACACAAACCCGCCCCCGGTGTTTAGGGGACTAATGTCAATGCCGGGGGCAGAGATTGCCGGGAGGGTAGAGCGTTGCAAGGGGGGGTTTTGGAGCGGGCGGCTTTGCGCCGCTTGATTGAGGAGCCGGTCGAGGGGCAGCCGCCGTTGGTGGAGGGTTTGCTTTGCGCGGCGGAGCAGGTGCAGCCTAACGGCGTTGACTTGTCGCTGCACGGGGTGGCACGGCTGAGCGGGGCGGGTTGGATGGGGCGGGATAATGGGGTGCGGGAGTTGGCGGCGGCGGCGGCGTTGGATTTTGACCGGGAGGGTTGGCTGCATTTGACGCCGGGGGCGTATCTGGTTACTTTTCGGGAGGTGGTCAATTTGCCGGCGGATTTGATGGCGTTGGGGCGGGCGCGTTCCAGTCTGCTGCGTTCCGGGGTCAGTATCCATACGGCGGTTTGGGATGCGGGCTATCGGGGGCGGTCGCAGGCGTTTTTGGTGGCGCATTTGCCGGAGGGCTATTATTTGCAGGAGGGGGCGCGGCTGATGCAGTTGGTATTTTTTCGGCTGACGGCGGCGGTGGAGGAGGGGTACAGCGGCCGGTATCAGGGGGAAAACCTTTGAGGGCGGCCGGGGCAGAGGACATTAAGGCGGTGGTCAAGGATTATGCCCGGGAACTGGGGTTTGACCTGGTGCGGGTTACGGACGCGGCGGAGTTTGCCCAAGACCGGGATATTGCCTTGGCGCGGATTGAGGAGGGGTTGATGGAGGGGCTGCCCTGGTACACGGCGGGGCGGGTAATGCGGGGCACCAGTCCGGAAGAATTGCTGCCGGGGGCGCGGTCAATCATTTGCTTGGGGATGAATTATTACCCGGAGGAGCCGGGGGCGGAACTGGAGGAACCGGCTGGGCCGGATGTCGAGGCGCGGCGGGTCGAGCCGGGTTTGACCGGGAAAATCGCGAGGTATGCCCGGGGGCGGGATTATCACCGGGTTATGAAAGGGCGGATGCGGGATTATGCGGCGGGACTGGCGGCGCGGCTGGGTACTGATGTGGCGGCGCGGTGGTATGTGGATGATGGGCCGATGCTGGATCGGGCGGCGGCGGCGCGGTCCGGGCTGGGGTGGTTCGGCAAGAACAGCAACATTCTGACCCGGGAGTTGGGTTCGTGGGTTTTGCTGGGGCAGGTGATTACCGATTTGGCGATGGCGCCGGATGAGCCGTTGGTCAAGACTTGCGGCAGCTGTGTGCGGTGTATTGACGCCTGCCCGACCGGGGCGATTGTCGCGCCGTATGTGATTGACAATGCCCGGTGTATTTCCCATTTGACGATTGAGAATCGGGGGGCGATACCCCGGGAGCTGCGGCCGCTAATCGGTGACTGGATTTTCGGGTGCGATATTTGTCAGGAAGTTTGCCCGGTGAACCGGAAGGCGCAGGGGACGCGGGAACCGGCTTGGGGGCAGGCGGAACTGGCAACGGCGGAACTGGTGGAGATTTTGGAGCTGTCGGAGGAGGGTTTTCGGGAGCGGTTTCGGGGGACGCCGATTCTGCGGGCGAAATGGACGGGGTTGCAGCGGAATGCGTGCGTAGCGTTGGGCAATGGGAGAAACGCGGCGGCGGTGCCGGCATTGGGGCGGGTGTTGTTGGAGGGGGAGGCGTTGGTGCGCGGCCATGCGGCGTGGGCGTTGGGGCAGATTGGCGGGCCGGCGGCCGCGGCGGCGTTGGAGGAGGCGGCGCTGGGGGAAGGGGATGGGGAGGTTTTGGGGGAAATACGGGCGGCTTTGGGGGAGATGGGGGCGGCCCAAGGGTAGGGCTATTGCATATACCTAGATGCTTGCTTGCCGTTATTCCCAAGGAAACGGGAATTCAGAGTACCCGGCCGATCTGGATTCCCACTTTCGTGGGAATGACGGTTCTATTGAGATGGCCTTGGGTTAGGGGGGCCGGCGGTTGAGGCGCCGGCTGGGGACATTGCCCGGCCGCCGGTCTGTACGGTCAAGGGGTTGCGGCGGCGGCCGGTTTGGGGTCGGAGGGGGCGGCGGCGGATTTGGTGCTGGAGCGGCGGCCTTTGCGGGCGCGGCGGTTAGGCTGCGGCGGGGGTTCGGTGTCGCGGAGGTAGTCCCGGCCGAATTTGAGCTTTTTCATTTCGTCTTCGATGAGGGAGAAGTCGCTTTTGGAGAGGAGGTGGAGGTTGCCCTGGAAGGCCAGGTGCCAGTTTTCCGGGGGCCAGCGGCGGATGTAGTCGAGGCGGTAGGCGAGGAGGCCGGCGGTGATATACTGCTCCGGCGCGAGGACTACTTCGGGTTTGATGCCGACCTGGTAGGGCCAGGTGGCTTTGCCTTCGTTGCGCCAGGGGTTGTTGTCCACTTCCTGGTAGGAGGCGGTAACGGTGGCGGTGGCGGTGAACTGGCGGAGGCCGGAGACGTAAAAGAGGATGCGGTCGTCTTTTTCGACGCGCTGGACTTTGCGGCGGTATTCGGACTTTAAGCCCTGGATGGTAAAGTCCAGGTCGCGGGTGATGTTGAAGTTTTCCGGGTTGCAGGTAATCATCCAGAAGTTGCGGGGCATTTGCTACCTACCGATATGCCGGGCTTGGCCGGGGTTTTTGTGGGGTCTATTGTAACATTTTGGGGGCGGGATTGGCAGGGCTGCGCGGGCGGGGATTTGGGGGAATTGCATATTTCACGGGAATCCGGAGTTCGCGGCCTTTCTGGATTCCCACTTTCGTGGGAATGACGGGAGGAGGGCGGGAAGGATGGTGGGAGAGTAGGAATGACGGTAGAGAAGTGCGGGAAGGACGGTGGGAGGTTGGGAAGGATGGTTGCGATAGGCGATAGCCCCGGGGGGATTTGGCAAATTTGTTGGGAATGGTGTAATATCGGGGGCGATTTCAGACAGCCAGGAGGGTAAGGAACGTTATGGCGGCAACTGCGGTCCAGGAACGGGATATTGCCATCGTGGGGGTGGCGGAGTCGGACGAGATGGGGACGGTGCCGAACAAGTCCTCGTTGCAGCATCATGCCGAGGCGGCGTATAACGCGCTGGAGGATGCCGGTATCGGCAAGGGGGAAGTGAACGGGTTGCTGACGGCGGGGTTTTCTACGCTGGCGACGGCGGAGTATTTGGGGATTCAGCCGGGCTTTACCGACAATACTTCGGTGGGCGGCTCCTCTTTTGTCATCCATGTGGCCCACGCGGCGGCGGCGATTCGGGCCGGCTACTGCGATACGGTGCTGATAACCCACGGGCAGGCGGGACGCTCGACCCGGGCCCGGGTGCCGGCGGATCCGAACTTGCCGGTGGCGCAGTACGAAGCGCCGTACGGGTTGATCGGGCAGCCGATTAACTACTCGATGGCGTGCACCCGCTATATGCACGAGTATGGGGAGGAACGGACGCGGCAGGCGTTGGCGGAGATTGCGGTATCCACCCGCAAGTGGGCGAACCTGAATCCCAAGGCGGTGATGCACGAGACGCCGATGAGTTTTGACGATTATCATAATTCGCGGTGGGTTTCGTGGCCGTTTCATCTGTTTGACTGCTGTTTGGTTACGGATTCCGGGGCGGCGATCGTGGTTACTACGGCGGAGAAGGCGGCCAATTGCCGCAAGGAACCGGTGTGGCTGCTGGGGGCCGCCGAGGGGCATGACCATAACCTGATTAGTATGATGCCGTCTTATACTTCGCTGATTGCCCGGGAGACGGGGCCGAAGGCGTTGGGGCGGGCCGGTTTGACGCACGATAACCTTGACCTGACGATGATTTACGACTCCTTTACCTATACGACGCTGCTGTCGCTGGAGAGCCTGGGGTTCTGCGGGCCGGGGGAAGGGCCGGATTTTGTGGCGAATCAGCGCACGGCGCCGGGCGGGGAGTTCGCATTGAACACCAGCGGCGGCGGGTTGTCTTATACCCATCCGGGGATGTACGGCAGTTTCCTGCTGGTGGAGGCGGTGCGGCAGCTGCGGGGGGAATGCAATGCCCGGCAGGTGAAGGCTAAAGACGGGAGCGGGGGAAATGCCCGTATAGCGCTGGTGAACGGCACCGGCGGGTCGTTGTCGTCAACGGGGACGGTGATTTTGGCGCGGGGGTAGGCGGGTGACGCCGCGGCGGATAGCGGAGGACGCCGGCGGCGGCAAGGAGCGGCTGCTGGCGGCGCTGCGGAGTCCGGGCAAACTGCGTTACCGCCGTTATAACGGTTCGCCGCTGCGCTACGCCGGGGGCAAGAGTTTGGCGGTGGGGCATATCGTGGAGCAGCTGCCGGCCGGGTTGGAGCGGCTGGTGTCGCCTTTTGTGGGCGGGGCGTCGGTGGAGATTGCCGTTGCCAAAGAGTGGGGCATCCCGGTGGTGGGCTATGATGTTTTTGATGCGCTGACTAACTACTGGCAGGTGCAGTTGGCGATGCCGGAACGGTTGGCGGAACGGATTGCCCAATGGGAGCCGAACAAGGCGGTGTATGCCGCGGTCAAGGAACGGCTTAAGGGGCATTGGCTAGGCACAGCGCCGATTACTGACCGGTTGGAGCTGGCGGCCCATTACTGGTTTAACCATAACCTGAGCTATGGGCCGGGCTTTCTGGGCTGGATGTCGCGGATTTATGAGGAGCCGGAACGGGTGCGGCGGCTGGTGGACAAGGTGCGGACTTTCCATTGTCCCAACCTGACGGTGGAATGGGGTTCTTTTGAGGAAACGCTGCCGCAACACCGGGGGGATTTTCTTTACTGCGACCCGCCGTACTATCTGGATGGGGACAGTCGGATGTTCCGGGGCATTTATCCGCAGCGCAATTTTCCGGTGCATCATCGGGGTTTTGACCACGCTTTGCTGAGGGATTTGCTGCGGCAGCATCAGGGCGGGTTTGTGCTGTCCTATAATGACTGCTCGACGGTGCGGGAGTGGTATGCCGACTGCCGCATTGGGGAAGTGGAGTGGCAATATACGCTGGGGCAGGGAGAAACGCGGATTGGGAAGAATCGGCGGGAGCGGGGGGAGGTGGGCTATGTGAAGGGGTCGCATGAGGTTTTGATAGTGGGGTGAGGGGGGTGGGGGGAAATGGGGTGGAAGGTTCGCCGGGTAACAAAGTACCGGCGGGTTAGCAACAACGAGGGGTGGGGCAAAATTGACGGGAGGAGCGGGATTTTTATGACCAGTCCGGCGGGGCAGGACCGCAGTCACGAGAGCATTATCAACGATAACCTGGCGCGGCTTTTTCGGGAGCGGCTGGGGATGGATGCGGTGGCGGAGACGCTGCATGGGGGTCGGCGGCCGGATGTGGTGGCGCGGATGCCGGGGGGCGCGCCGATTGTGCTGGAGACGGAAATCGCGCCGGCGCCGACGGTGGAGGCGGATGCTTTGTCCCGGTTGGGGATGGAGATTGACGGGCGGCGGGTGGAGAATGCTTTTGCGGTAACGGTGCCGGGGCGGATGCGCACGGCGGCGCAGCAGAGTTTGTATGAGCAGTTGGCGGTGGCGCGGCTGACTTGGCGGGAGTGGCGGAGCGACGGGACAGCGGGGCCGGGACTGGAGGGGACTTTTGCCGAGTTGGGGGATGCGGTGCGTTTAGCTACGCCTCCGGACGGCGGTTTGGAGGAAGCGGTTGACTTGCTGGAACAGGGAGTCCACGACGCAGGGCTTATCCTTTCCAATGCGCCGGGCACGGTAGCTCGGATTGCCAAGAATGTGTTCAAGGTGGAATCCGGCGACGAAACGGCTGCGATGGCCGCCTTGATTATCGTCAACGCGATGGTATTCCAAGACCGGCTGGCGAGCGTCGTGGGCGAATACCTGCCGGTGTATAACGCTTTCCGAAAGGGGGCTTTTTCCAACGTCCTGCTGCTGCGAAACTGGGATCAAATTCTTGGGGAGGACTACTACCCCATATTCAGGATGGCCCGGGATATAGTTGCGGAGATGTCGGTGGACGAGGCTCCTGGAGTATTAGAGGAGTGCGCCAACACAGCTATAGCTTTGCTGCGGACGAGGGCGGCGGGTCGCCACGACTTGGCCGGGCGGGTCTTTAACAAACTGGTTTCAGAGCGCAAACTGCTGGCCGCTTTCTACACCAGGATTCCATCCTCGGTGCTGCTGGCTGGCTTGGCGTTGGCCCCGGGACGCTGGCCCGGAATGAATTGGGCCGACATTGGGGAAGTGTCCAAATTCCGGGTAGTTGACCCGGCTTGTGGCACTGGCACTTTGCCGATGGCGGCCTATCGGCAGATACTCCAGAACCACACTACCGGCAGCAATGGGAACGCTGTCTCCGATGAAATCCATCGGGCATTGGTCGAGCAAATCATCATTGGCGCGGATGTAGTGCAGGCGGCGATTCATCTGACCGCTGCTACCTTGGCGGCGATGTCGCCAACGGTGCGGTTCAGTGGTATGCAACTGCATACCTTGCGCTTGGGTATTGACGCCGATAACAAGGTCAACCTGGGTTCCTTGGAGTGGTTGGCGTCCCCGGAGGTGCAGTCTTTCTTTTCCGCTACTGAGGAGCAGATTGGGGCTACTACCGGCAGCGGGGCATTGGTACAGCGGCCGCGAGCCGATTTGGTAATCAGCAATCCGCCTTATACCCGGCGGGGCGCAAACGGTGGACATGAGGACTCTCTAGCCAGGATTTTCTCCCTACTTGAGGGAGATTCCAAATCTCAAAGCGCGGTCAAGAAAAAGACAGCCGCTTTGCTGAGCGGCACACCAGCGAACCAGACGGCCGGGCACGGTTCGTCATTCCTGGTACTGGCGGACCGTATGGTCAACCCGGGAGGTCGCATTGCCTTTGTAATCTCCGGTTCGGCTCTGTTCGGGGAGGCGTGGGTAGAGGCTCGCCGTATGCTTTCAGAAAAGTATGAGGTTGAATTCGTCGTATGCTCTCACGACCCGGAACTGAGGGCTATGTCTAACGACACTAAAATGGGCGAGGCGTTGATTGTCGCGCGCCGGTTGAACGGAGATGAGGCACCGTCGGGCCGCGGTAAATTCGTGAATCTGTGGCGTGGCATACACCGGGAAACCGACGCTTTAGCTGTAGTTCAAGCGGTGAACAACATCGCAACTGCGCCTTTGCACCGTTCAGATGGGCCGTCAGTGGGCGGCAGCCCCTTAATCATCGGCGGCGAACAATGGGGCGAGATTGTGGATGGGCCGCTCGGGGCTGAGCCTTGGACCTCCGCCCGGTGGAGGAACAGCGCAATCGGTCAACTGGCCGCCGCCCTGGAGCGCGGCGAACTGTGGTCTGATGACAGCACCCGGATAGTGGGCCGCTTTCCCTTGACCAAAATCAAAGATTTCTGCGCCGTGGGGCCGGACTCCCAGCAAATTCACGGGAGCAATGGACCGTTCAACTCCTATATGGGGTGGAACGAGGAAGCTCAGTTTCACGCTCTGCGAAATCACCTAGAATCTGAACATAAGAGTATGTTTGCCGAGCCAAACGCTTGGCTGTCGCCCAAACCCGAGCGGAATTACTCCCGCGCTTGGGGACAAGCCGGCCGCCTGCATTTGGCGGGCAGCATCCGTTATAACACCCAGCGGGTGATGGCTCGTTTTACGAATCTCACGACCTTGGGTGTGCGGTCGTGGTACACTTTGCAGCTCGACACGGAGGCGGCAAAGCGTTGGTCTCGAGAAATTGCCCTTGTCCTGTGGCTTAACTCCACTTTTGGGATGCTGCTCCACGCCAACCGCTCTAACGAGACGCAAGACGGGCGCGGGCAGGGAAACAAGGGGATGCTGCAAAGTATGCCGGCGCTGGAGGTGCGGCGGTTGGCGGATTGGCAGTTGGCGGTGGCGGAAGGGATTTGGCGGGATTTTCAGGAGAGGACTTTTCAGTCTTTTCATCAGTGTGCGGTGGATGCGGCGCGCATTGAGTTGGATGAGCGGGTAGTGCGGGAGCTGCTGGGTTTGGGCGAGGATGCGGTGGCTGCGGTGGCGCGGCTGCGGCGGTTGCTGGCGGCGGATCCGTCGATTCACGGGGGGAAGGCGGCGGAGTTGCCTTAGGGGTGGGGTTAGGGAACGGCCGGCGTCGGTTTCGTTGGGTATTGTTTGATCGGTGGATGGCAGAGGCGTTAGGGATGACGGGCGTTACTACAGCCGTTCGATAACTAGGCTGCCGTAGGGCCGGGCTTCGAGGGTGATGTGGTTTTGCCAGAGGAGGCCCATTCCCAACAAAGGCTCGCCGTCTGACTCCAGGATAAGAACCGGGCGCGGGTTAGTATCCCAAAGGGCGGTGGCCTGCCAAGTAGAGGTACTCGTCCGGCTGCCATCGGCGAGTTCAAGGGGCAATTCACCGTCAGATATGACCGCTAACTGTTGCAGAGTCCGGCGAGACAGACTCAAGTCTCCGGTGAACCCGGTATCCAGGATGAACTCGAAGGGCTGAAACTGCCCATCAGCAGCCATCAACTCGACGGTAAGCCGGGCTTGGCGGTCGGGAAAGACGGTGCCGCTAATCATCGTCGAGAGTCTGGCTGCCGCCGAAGTGGAAAGCGGCCTTGTAACCGATTTTCAAACCGCAGTTCACGGCGGCGGGCCGCCGCTCTCGGAGACGGTTGGAAGCGGTGAGGTAGTCCTCATCGATTTCGTAGTCGCCGCTCTCGATGTCGATGAGGATGAACTTGCCTTTTTCCGACAGCGGCAACTGGCTCTTTATTTGTTCGCGGTAGATTTTCCCCCCGAGTTCGCAGATCTCCCCGGGCTGATAGTCGTCGATGGGCATAACAGTCTCCTTTGCCGGCGGGGTTTTGTGGGTTGATTATACTATGGGGGATGGGTTTTGTCATTGGCTGGTGAGCTTTTAACCAGAGGGACAAGTCGCCGTTGAACCCGGTATCGAGGATGAACTCGAAGGGCTGAAACTGCCCGTCGGCGGACAGCAGTTCAAGGGCGACCAGAGCTTCGCGGTTGGGAAAGACGGTGCCCCTAATCATCGTCGAGAGTCTGGCCGCCGAAGTGGAAAGCGGCCTTGTAGCCGACTTTCACCCCATAGCCCACGGTGTCGGGGCGGCGTTCCCAGAGGCGGTCGGAAGCGGTGATATAGTCCTCGTCGATTTCGTAGTCGCCGCTCTCGATGTCGATGAGGACGAACTTGCCTTTTTCCGACGGGGCCAGCTGGCTTTTTATCTGTTCCCGGTAGATTTTTTCGCCGAGGGCGTCGATTTCCTCGGGCTGATAGTCGTCGAAGGGCATAATGGACTCCTTTGCCGGCGGGGTTTTGTGGGTTGATTATACTATAGGGGATGGGTTTTGTCATTAGCTGTCCGGTTAGCGGACAGCGGGGTTGGGATGTGCTATGATTGTTGCGGGTTCATTCTGCTGCTTTGAGTATGGTTTGACGGATGGACATTGGCATTATCGGCCTGCCGCAGGCGGGCAAGACCAGTTTGTTTAACGCCTTGACGAAAGGGGAGGCGGCTAGTTCCGGGGCGTCCGGGTCGGCTACGGAGCTGCGTTTGGGGGTGGTGAAGGTTCCGGACGCCCGGCTGGAGGTGCTGGCCGGGATGTATAACCCGCGGAAGGTGGTGCCGGCGGAAATTCGCTATTGGGATTTGCCGGGGCCGGAGGCGTTGGCTAAAGCCCGGGGCATCAGCGGTCAGTACCGGAACATTTTGCAGGGGGCGGCGGCCTTTCTGGTGGTGACGCGGGCTTTTGAGAATCCGGCGGCGCCGCATCCGCTGGGGACGGTTTCGCCGGGGCGGGATTTGGCGACGCTGCTGGAGGAGCTGAACTTTGCCGATTTGGAGGTGATGGAGCGGGCGGTGGAACGGCTGGATGAGGGGCTGAAAAAGGCCAAGGTGGCGGAGCGGCCGGCAATGGCCCGGCAAAAGGAAACGGCGGAGAAGGTGCGGCAAGGTCTGGAGGCGGGGATACCGCTGCGGCATCAGGAGTTGATTGATTCGGAAGCGGCCTTTATGGTCAACTATCAGCTGTTGACGGCCAAGCCGGTTATTGCGGTGTTTAATACCGACGAGGCGGGGCCGGAGGTTTCGCTGGCGGAATTGACGGAGGAGCTGCCGGGGCGGGCGGATTTGGGCGAGGTGTGCATCAGCGCGCGGCTGGAGGCGGAACTGGCGTTGATGTCGGCGGAGGAGGAAGGGGAGTTTCGGGCGGAGTTGGGGTTGGCGGAGGCGGCCCGGGCGCAGGTTATCCGCAGCAGTTACCGGACTTTGGGGCTGATTTCTTTTTTGACGGTGGGGCCGGATGAGGTGCGGGCGTGGAGCGTGCGGGAGGGTCTGCCGGCGCAGGAGGCGGCGGCAACGATACATTCGGACTTTCACCGGGGTTTTATCCGGGCGGAGGTGATACCGTACGCCGATTTGCAGCGGTGCGGTAGCATTGCCCAGGGTCGGAAAGAGGGCGCGCTGCGTTCCGAGGGCAAGACCTATCCGGTGCAGGATGGGGATGTGATTAACTTTCTGGTGAATGGGTAGGCGGCAAGGGGACGGGGATTTATGCTGGAAATTCGCACTTACCAGGATGGGGACAAGGACGAAGTTAAGCGGATGTTTGCCGGGGGGCTGGAAGTCCATATCCGGGCAATGCCGCGGTTCCTGCCCGGTTTTATTGAGCGGGCGCTGCGGGAGGATTTGGACGATATTCCGGGCTGCTACCTGGCGGAGGAAGGCTGCCATTTCTGGGTTGCGGACCTGGACGGGACGGTTAAGGGGATGGCCGGCATCCAACGGCGCAGCGATGCGGAGGCGGAATTGCGGCGGATGAGTGTGGACGGGGATACGCGCCGCTTGGGTATCGGGTCCAAGTTGATGGAGACGGCGGAAACCTTTTGCCGGGAGCAGGGGTACCAGCGGATCCGGTTGACTACTGTAACCCGCGCGGCGGCGGCGGTTGCGATGTATCGGAAATATGGCTATGAACTGACCGGCGCCGAGCCGCTGGGGCCGGTTTCCGCCTGGGTGTTTGTGAAGGAACTGGCGGACCGGGATGGGTAGCGTCAGCCGCCGGGGTTCAAGGGGCGGGCAAAGCTCAATTCGTGGTCGTCCGGGTCTTTGATATGAAAGTAGCGCTCGCCCCAAGGGGCATCGGCCGGGGCGGTGTCAGGGGTCAGTCCCAAGGCAATCAGCCGTTGGTAGAGGGCGTCCACATCGTCCACATAAAAGATAGCCCGGCCCCACCAGGTAAAATTCGGGGCTTGGCGGATAAGGTTGAGGTAGCCGCTGCCGACGCGGAAACTGGTAAAATCGGCAGCCGGGCCACCGTACAGCAGCGGCAAGCCAAGCTGTTCCTGATAGAAAGCTACCGACCGGGACATATCCCGCACGGCCAGGGTGATGGCGCTGATGCTTTGGACGGTCAAGGTGCCTCCGGCCCGGCGGAGCCGGTTATGGAGTATAATGGGTTGGGCTAATCCGAGACCCTATTTTAACAAAAGGGCGGCGGTAATGGCAAAAGCAGAGCGGCAGGGGGGCGGGATGACAGAAGCGGCGGCGGCAACGGGTTTGGCGGCGGCCGGGCAGCGGCTGGCGGCGGCGCTGGGGGAAATGGGGTCGGTTATTGTGGCCTACTCCGGCGGAGTGGACAGCGCGCTGCTGGCGGTGGCGGCGCAGCGGGTTTTGGGGGCGTCGGCATTGGCGGTGACTGCCGTTTCTCCGGCATTGGCGGCCCGGGAATTGGCGGCGGCGGTGAACTTGGCGCAAAGTTTCGGATTGGCGCACCGTACGCTGCAAACCGCCGAGCTGGAGCGGGAGGGCTACGCCGCCAATGCGCCCAATCGCTGCTACTTCTGCAAGACGGAGCTTTATACGCAGCTGGGGCAACTGGCGGCGGCGGAGGGATTTGCTTGGGTCGTCAACGGGGCCAACACGGATGATTTGGGGGATTACCGGCCGGGTTTGACGGCGGCGGCGGAGCATACGGTACGGAGTCCGTTGGTTGAAGCCGGGTTCAGCAAGGCGATGGTGCGGGAATTGGCGCGGGAGTGGGGGCTGCCGGTGTGGGACAAGCCGGCGCAACCGTGCTTGTCATCGCGGATTCCCTACGGCATACCGGTGAGCGTGGAAACTTTGTCCCGCATTGAGCAAGCCGAGGATTACCTACGGGGATTGGGCTTGCGGGAAGTGCGGGCGCGGCATCACGACAATCTGTGCCGCATTGAGGTGGGGGAGTCCGAGTTGGAAGTGGCCTTTGCCTATCGCAAGGAAATAACGGCTCGGCTGAAGGAAATCGGCTATTTGTGGGTGTCGCTGGATTTGTGCGGGCTGCGTTCCGGGAGCTTGAATGACGGGCTGAAGTTGGCGGTGCGGTCGGAAGCGTCCGCCGGGTGATGGGGATGAAGGCGGTTTATATTCAGTCCATTGGCGGGGCCAGCGGCGATATGCTGCTGGGGGCGCTGCTGGATTTGGGGCTGCCGTTGGATACGCTGCAAGCCGAACTGTCCAAGTTGGCAGTGGGCGGCTACCGGCTGACCGCCGCCGCGGCGACCCGCTGTGAAGTTCGGGGGACGCAACTGACGGTGGACTTGGATGATACTGCCGCCAAAAGCCGGATGCTGCCGCGGCGGCAGTTGGAAATCGTAGCGGACAGCGCATTGCCGGAAGGGGTAAAAGGCCAAGCGGCGCAAGTTCTTAATGCCTTGTGGCAGGCGGAGGGCCGGGTGCACGGGGAGCCGGCGGAAGGGGTGGAGTTGGAGGAGTTGGGAACGGTGGATACGCTGGTGGATGTGGTGGGGTTTGCCGTTGGGCTGCATCAGCTGGGGATTGGGGCGGTTTATGCCGCGCCGTTGGTGTTTGGGGAATCCCGGCCGCCGGGGCGGGCGGGCGGCTACGCTAACCCGGCGCCGGCTACGCTGGAGTTGGCCGCCCGGGCCGGCGCGCCAATCGCCCCGGAGTCGCCGGTACATCAGGGCGAAGGGGAGCTGACTACGCCCACCGGGGCGGCCATCATCACGGCTTTAGCCCGGTTTGAGCGACCGGCGATGACGGTTAACAGTATCGGCGTCGGGTTGGGGCGCAAAGACCCGGCGGCTTTTCCTAATGTGGTACGGGTCTGGCTGGGGGAGATGGCAGACCGGCCGGCGGCGGCGATAGCGCCGCTGCAAGACGGCTTGACGCTGCTGGAGACTAATTTGGATGATGTGACCGGGCAGACGCTGGGCTACGCGCAGGAACGGCTGTTTGCCCTGGGCGCGTTGGATGTGTGGCATACGCCGATTCAGATGAAAAAGAACCGGCCGGGGGTGATTCTGGCGGCGCTGCTGCCGGAGGAGTTGGAAGCGGCGGCGGTAGAGCTGATTTTGCGGGAAACGCCGACTTTGGGGATACGCCGGCGGTCGGTGGAACGCTATGCCGCCCATCGGGAAACGGTGGCGGTGGAAACGGCGGACGGGCCGGTGCGGGTTAAGGTGAAGTATCTGGACGGGGTAGCGGTAGCCGCCGCGCCGGAGTATGAGGATTGCCGGCGGATTGCGCTGGCGACGGGGCGGCCGCTGGGGGAGGTGTATCGGGAGGTGGGGGGGAGTCTGCTATGACTCTTATTCAGCTATCCACAGGATAACCGCGTTCAGCCAGCCACGCCCGGGTGATGCTGGAAAATTGGGTAGCTCGGGAGGTCAGAAAGGAAAGGGCAATTTCCTCATCGGGGGCTGGATTATTCGGTTCGCTGGAAACCGCTGCGGAAACTAAAGTGAGCCATTCTAACCGATCCCTTAAATGGTGGCCGGCGTTAAGGGACAAGTCCTCGATAGTCTTTTGAGCCGTATCTTTATGGTCGGAACTCAACCCGAAAGCGGGGAGAATTTCCCCGGTGTCAGTGTCGAAGCGGAAAAAGTTTTCCGGTCGTTCCGGCAGCGCGGCGGCACAGGGGTTAATATAGCCATCCGGCGGCCACTTTGCCCCTTTCGTCTGGTTACAGTTGTGGCAGGCAAACAGCCAGTTTGACCACGCATAGACCAATGCGGGGAATTTACTTTTGGGGCGAAAGTGATCGACTTCTCCTTTGTCCCGCTCCTCACAGTAAGCGCACAAGCCGGAAAATAGCCGGGAGAGTTCACCAATGAAATCACACCAGCGGGCGTCGGTGGGCTTGGCGCCGATGCCTTCAGTGTAGTGGGCGACCCAGCGCGGCGTATAGCGCAAGCGAATCGTTTCCAGTCCGGCCGGCTCCGGGCCGCGGTCAATCCAGTGCATTATGCGTCGGTTTCCGTTTGGACTGGGACGGATTCCTCGGTGGCAACAGATGCCGCCCGGGCCCGCCGTAGTATCTCCGCGAATTCCTCCACTTGGGCAGACTTGGGGCCGCTCAACAGATTTCGGCTGACCGTGTGCCGCAGTTTTTCCAGTTCCGCTGCTTCGTCCGTTGACAGGGTTTGCTTGCGCCGCAGGTCTTGGAGCCGTTCCAGATGTTCTACCGTTGCCAGGTCGGTCGGGTTGGGGACATTCAGCAGGATGCGGGTGATTTCATCGACCGACCAGCCGATGATGTCGCTTTCGTTGCGGGAAACGACAACCTTGCCCGCTTCATCCCGCCGCAGGAGCTGGGCTTGGCCTTCTTTCAAGCCGGCCAGCATCAAGGGGGAGTGGGTGGAGCAAAAGATTTGCAGGCTGGGGAAATGCCGGGTCAAAGTGGGAATAATCCGCCGCTGCCAAGAGGGGTGCAGGTGGGCGTCGATTTCGTCGACGATAAATATGCCGGGCTTATCCTCCAGGCTTTCGGGGAAGTCGTAATGCTCGGCATAGCCGATAAGGAAGTGGGCCAGCCACTGGATTATGGATTGAGTCCCTTGACTCAGGACGTCAAGCGAGACATTCCCGTCGGGGGTATGGAATTGCGGAAATAGACCACGCTCGTCTTCTTCCACACCTCGAAACTGTATCGGAAAACCCTCGGTAATCTCAGACGCCATCTCACCGATCTTGACGATAATGTCACGGAAGGCAACATTATCTTGCCGGTACGAGCGGTAGTCTAATTCTATTATTTTTTGGATCACCTCCTCATCGCTAACCATAGCGGCGCGGGTGGTAAGCGACCTACGCTCCTCTTGGGACTGAACGTCTAACTGACCTGTTGACATCAAGAAACGAACTAGTGACATTCGCAACTGCGAATCGCGATGGTCTAGCTCGCCATCTCTTTGCCGTGATCTCGACGTAGGTCCTGGAGACCTGAAATCTGTGCTCCGACGTAAAGCAGGAATGAAGTTGGTATATCCGACCTCATCCAAGAAATGGATAAGTTGGTTCCAACGTCCTTCGTTCCAGTAACCGCCATTGTTACTTTCCACGATGGGAAACTGACCTTTGAGCTTCCCGGCGGTGTTGTCCCATCGCTGAACCTCAAAATCAGCGGTCTTCTCTTCCCGGAGCAACTTGCGAGGAAAGCCGGAAGGAAAAACTAGAATGTCCCACAGCCCCCACAGGACCGTCGACTTGCCGGAGTTGTTCGGGCCGGTAAAGACATTGACCTGCCGGTCGAACTCAAACTCGATGGAGTCGAAGGGACCGACGTTGGTCAGTTGCAGGCTGGCGATAGGCATTTGGTCACCTCACTACTATCAGTATAACACCGAAACCCGGTGATGGCTAGGGGCTAATAGCTCTTAAACAGCTGCCCCCATTCGGTGCGGAGAGCGGCGTTGATGCGGGCTTTGCCGTGGGTGTTGAGCCAGTAGCCGTTGTGGTATAGGTTGGAGGCGGCGTAGGCCCAGGCGGCGATGGGGCTGCGGAGCAGGGCTTTTTCCAGGGCTTTGAGCGGCCCCCAGTAAATCAGTTTTTGCCCTCGACTGGCGAAGGTGTTTTCGGTACCGGAAAAGCCCCAGTTGACGCCGCTGATGTCCTCGCCGACGATTTCAATTCGGGATACATCGCCGCAGCCGAGGCCGCGCTCGTGAGCCAAGCGGATGAATTTGAGGCTCAAGGGGTCGAAGCCCATCATTTTGGCGGCGACGGCGTCAATGGCGACTTGGTCGGCGCCGGCCAGGATGCGGTTTTTGAGATGCCAGCGCATGGCCCGGGGGCCGGGGCCGTCGCCGGCAAAGGTGCCGTCCATTACCGCAAAGATGCCGGGGTGGATTTCCTGTTGGATGGCCAGCAGGTCAACCAGGGTTTCGTGGATGACCGAGTGCGTCCAGTGGCGTTTGCGGTGCAACAGTCCGCCAAAGGCATTTTTCATGGCGCCGGTCATGGTGGTAAAGACATGGGTTTTCATCGTAGGCAGGTGGACGATGTTTTTGCCGGCAAAGGTTTCCGGGATCTGAATGCCTTCCGGGAAAATGTCATCGAGGACCAGCATTTCGGCTTTGGGCTGGTATTCGACCCAGCGGTTGGGCGGCGTGTCCAGATGGATGGTAGGCAAGGCGTATTTATCCTGCACCGCCTTGTGCTTGTTGTTGACTTCGCCCTCAAAGGAATCGACTACTACCGTGCCGTTGTGGGCGGCAATCAGCTCCCGGTGTCCCAACTGCTGCAAGCCGCGAATTACGCCCTCCAACTGCCAAGGGGTGGTGGAGCAGCCGGGGTACCAGTGCTGCCAGGAGATGTTGATTTTCAGGAGGGTTGCCAAGTCCGGGGAGAGGATTTGCGCCGCGCCGGCCAGTTGCATTGCCCGGCTGATGTCGTCCAGGACGGTCTCCGGGGTAGTGGCAACTACGGCTACCACCGGGCGGGCGGTGGGCTTGCGGTCGGCGGGGGCAATGGCCGGAGCTATTGCCGGGGTCGGGTTTCGGGTTTCCGGCATTGGGGCAACTCCTTGGGAGGGCGGTTCAGATGGCGGCCGGTTCAGGGCGGAGTGGGCGGGATGGTGATTCAACTGTTTAACTGTTTAACTGTTCAAGAACAGAATCAGGGCCGCGGCGCCAATCCACGCTGCCATAGATAATACCACAGGCAAATCCTTGAGAATCAAGAGTTCCGGGTATTCGGCATAGCGGCTGGTGTGAATTAGGTAGAGGAAACGGAACAAGCCATAGACTACCGGCGGGATGGTCAGCAGCATAGCGTTGTTGGCCGGCAAGTTGGCGGCTTCCACGGTGTAGAGGGCGTAGCTGACCAGGGCGGCGGCGGCGGCGATGGTTAAAAGCTGATCCACATAGGCGGCGGGATAGAACTGCAATACCGGCCGTTGGGCGGTGGGTTTGTCGCCAGCCAGCCGCACTTCGGCGTAACGCTTGCCTAATACGATAAAGAGGGCTACGGCGGCCATAGTGGTGTAAAGCCAGGGGGAGGGCGCGACGCCAATAGCTACCGCCCCGGCGGCCGGGCGGATGACATAGCCGCTGGCGACCAGCAGCACATCGAGCAAGGGCAATCGTTTCAAGCCCAAGGAATAGGACAGGTTAATGGCTAGATAGAGCAAGCCGATGCCGCCGAGCAGCGGGGTCAGCCAAGCCATTATCCCTAACCCGGTCAGCAGCAGGACAAGCAGCACGGCAACGGCAGCCGGTACGCTGACTCGGCCGGCGGCGATGGGGCGGAATCGCTTGGCGGGATGTTCCCGGTCGGCTTGACGGTCCATCAGGTCGTTGAGGAGATAGACGGCGCCGGAGAGGGCGCAAAAGGCGGCCGCGGTCAGGGCGGCCCGCAGCAGCAGACCGGGAACCGGCGTCAGGTTGTCCGGCGACCAAGCCAAGTTGATGGCAAAGACAAAGGGCAGGAATACCAGAATGTTTTTGACCCACTGCCAGGGGCGCAGGGCTTGCAGCAGCGGCAAGGGGTTGAGGGGAAAAGGCAGCCGGCCGCCGTTATCGTGCATCGGCTACCGGCCCAGCTGATTGAGTTGGGCGGCCAGATAGCCGGCGCCAAAGCCGTTGTCGATGTTCACGGTAGCTACGCCGGGGGCGCAGCTGTTGAGCATTCCCAACAGGGCGGCTAGTCCGTCAAAGCTGGCGCCGTAGCCGACGCTGGTAGGTACGGCAATGACCGGAGCGGATACCAAGCCGGCGACGACACTGGCCAAGGCGGCTTCCATCCCGGCGACTACGATGATGACCCGGGCCTGGCGCAAGTCAGCCAAGGCGGCTAAAAGGCGGTGCAAACCGGCGACGCCGACATCGTTGACTCGGCGCGGGGGACTGCCCATCAGGGCGGCGGTTAAGGCGGCTTCCTCAGCTACCGGCAAATCAGCGGTGCCGGCGGTAAGGAGCAGTACCCCATCCCGGCAGGTTGGCGGTTCGGCGGCCGGAACGGCGATGGCTTGGGCTAGTTCGTGGTAAGCGGCGGCGGGAGTTTGCGCGGCTACGGCGGCGTAGGCGTCCGGGTCGGTTTTGGTAACTAGTACCGGATGGCCGCGGCCGGTCAGGGAGTGGACGATGGCGGCGATTTGCGCCGGGGTTTTGCCCCGGCCGAGGACGACTTCGGGAAAGCCGGTACGCAAGGGGCGGTGATGGTCAACCCGGGCAAAGCCCAAGTCCTGATAAGGGTAATCCTGAAGGAACTGGAGCAGGTCGGCCACGGTGCGGCCGCCGTCCCGCAATTCCTCGAGTTGCCGCTGTAAATCTAAAGCAGACATTGAAATTGGCAATCGCAAGGGCTTTGGGTTGAGGCAATGATAGCCGGCAAAGGGCGGCGGCGTCAAGGCAAGAGGGCCGGCAAAACCAGTCGGTCGATAGCAACGGTTAACCCGTCCGGTTGTCCGCAAGCCGGGATAGCGGGCAATTATTCCGTAACTTCGTAGGCCACTTCGGCTACTTTGATGCCTTGGTGATAGACATAAATCCAGTAGCGGCCCGGCGTCCATTCCCGGCCCGGGCGCTGGCCGACGCTGTAGCGGCGGGCGCCGCCATAGCTATCGCCGCTTAAAAGCACCGTATCCTTAACCCGCCGGTAGGCAAAGCCATCGGCGTAATACTCCACTATTTCCAATTCCAGCGGCTGGGGGTCGCCGGAAAAGTTGTAGGAATAATGCACGGTGAGCCAGCCCCAACCGTCGGCCGCGGCGGCGGGAAAGCGATGGGTGGCCGGGCCATCCGGGGTCAGGGATAGATAAGCCCGGTCAACTTGCCCGTTGACGCCGGGGAGTTGGTTGGCGACGGGGCGGGTGTCCCGGTGGCGTTGCGGATAGGCTTGGTCGCCATCGTACCAACGGGCGATTACCAAATCCACGAGGTCGTTCCGCATTTGCCCGGTGGGGGTAGCCGCATCGCCTTGGAAGGCCGCCCGCACTTCCGCAATTCCCGGTTCCCGGTCAATGGCGTGAATGTCCCGATAGAGCTGCCGGAAACCTTGGCGGAAATCATCGGGGCCCAGAGCCTGGCGCAAATCCAGAAAGAGCCGCTCGCCCAAAGCATAGTTGCACTGGTAGCCGGGCGCGCCCATTTTGTAGGCCATGGCCGCCAAGTCCCGGAGGTTCCTGACGCGGCCGCAGGGGTAGTGATTGGGCATCAGACTGTCGCCGGCGCGCTGCTGCTCGAAGGCGGCGGCCATAAACTCCGCCGCCCCTTCATCCAGCCAGGCGACTTTTACATCCCAATAGTAGTGGGCGACTTCGTGGGCGATAACGCGCCCGGCGGTACGGGCCCGGGAGCCGGTGTCGGGCCGGTCGTATTCCGGGCGGATGGCGATGTGGGTGCCGAAGTTGGCTCCGGCAAAGTAGGGCGGCGCCGCCACTCCGAACAGCACGGCCACATAGCGGCGGGGAAAGGTTTCCCCCATATAATCCTCGGCAAAGCGCACCGCCTGCTCCAGCAAATCCATACTGCCGGCGGCGCCCGGTTCGGTGCGGATGATGGCTAGAGTTATCGGGCCGGCCCGGGGCAAGGCAACAATTCGTTCCTCTAAAGTAGTTTGGGCGAAGTTCAGCAGGGTCGGCGTCAAGTCGGGATTAGTCCAGTGGACGCCGGCTAGTACCGCTACTACTTTTGCGGATTCATCGCCGATACCGCCTTGCAGGGTGGGATGGGACATTACTTCGCCAAAGGCGGGCCGGTCGCTGGATGCCAGTTGGGAGAGGGCGGTCAGGGCTGCCGCGTCGGCCGGTGCCAGGCTATTCAGAAAGGGCATGGCGGCAATGCGCCGGGCTGACGCCGGCGCCCAAACGGAAAGGGTGTTCAAGCCGGCCAAGGCCGCGCCCAGTTCCTTAAAGTCGCCGCCGTCCCGGAGCCACGGCTTTTCCAATAGATCGTTCAGCAAATCATCCTGACCAATGGCAATGTTGACCAGGGCGGCCGCGGCGTCCCGTTCCGCCGCCGCTACGCCGTCCGCGATCCAGGGCAGGGCTTGGATGGCGTGGGCGGCGGCCGGGTTTTGCTGGGCCAAATTGGCGGTGTTGGGCAAGGCGGCGTAACCGGCGGGCGGCGGCCGGGTGGCTGATGGCGGCGCCGGCGTGGGGGCGGCCGGTCGGGGCTTGGGGCGGGTTGGCGGCGGCGGTGTTGTCGTTGGCAGCGGCGGCGGCGTTGGGGGAGCGGCAACAGCGGCCGGGGTGGGTGGTTTTGGGGATGAACTGGGGGAGGGGGTAGGCGGCGGCGTTGCCGTAGCGGCCGGCGGCAGTGGCGCCGGCCGGAAGGTGGGCGGCGGTAGGATTGTGGGCGGCGGCAATAAGGCGGCCGGCGGGGCGGGCGGCGGCGGCCGCAGGGTTGGCGCCCACGCCGGTTCGGCGCAGGCTAGACCGGCGGTCAGGGTCAGCAATCCGAGGGCAAGCGCAATTAACTGCCGCATAGGGCAATTATAGCGCACAGGGGGGCCGGACGGCCGGCGGGCTGATCAGGGCTATCGCACATCGAAATCGTCATTCCCACGAAAGGGGGAATCCAGATAGGCCGTAGTCTCTGGATTCCCGTTTTCACGGGAATGACGGTAAGCAAGGCGGCTACAAAATCTGGGACAGGAAGGCTTGGGCCCGCTCGTGCTGGGGATTGTTGAAAAAGTCATCTGGCTGGGCTTCCTCGATAATGCTGCCTTCGTCAAACATTATCACCCGGTCGGCTACTTCCCGGGCAAAGCCGATTTCGTGGGTAACGGCGAGCATCGTCATCCCGGAGCCGGCTAATTCCCGCATCACATCCAGGACTTCCCGAATCATTTCCGGGTCCAGGGCCGAAGTGGGTTCGTCAAAGAGCATTATCCGCGGCTGCATGGCCAAGGCGCGGGCGATGGCGACGCGCTGCTGCTGCCCGCCGGAAAGTTCGGAGGGGTACTTGCTGGCTTGCTCCGGGATGCGTACCCGCTCTAATTGTTTCATCGCCTCGGCTTCGGCTTCGGCTTGGGACCACTTGCGGACTTTGGTCGGGGCCAAGGTGATGTTTTGCAGCACCGTCAGATGGGGAAAGAGGTTAAAGGACTGGAACACCATGCCCACTTCCCGGCGGATGGCGTCAATGTTATGGACATCGCCGCTGAGCTCAATGCCGTCCACGATAATGTCGCCGCGCTGGTGGGTTTCCAGCCGGTTGATGGTGCGGATAAAGGTGGATTTGCCGGAGCCGGACGGCCCCAGAATAACGACCACTTCGCCGCGCTTAATGGTGGTGGTTACGCCGCGCAGGGCGTGAAAGTGGCCGAACCACTTATGCACATCCCGGCAGATGATAATGTCCTCGACACCGCCGGCCAAGTCGGTATCGGCCGCCGTCCGTTCATTGACCGCCATAACAGCCCCCTTCCGGTCAGGAGTCAAGAATCAGGAATTGACTTTGCCCATCCCGGGCGGCAACCCCTCAATTCTTAATTCCTAATTCTTAATTGACTACCGCTGTCCTACGCCCAGGGATTCCTCGACTTTGCTGCTGACATAGGACATTCCGTAAGTGAAAATCCAGAACACCAGGGCGACAAAGACGAACATTTCCCGGGCGCTTTGCAGATATTCCGGGTTGCCGAGGATGAAAGTGCGCCCGGTTTCCACAATGTCCAGCATGGCGATGATATAGACCAGGCTGGTATCCTTGAACAAGCCGATGAACTGGCCGACGATGGCCGGGATCACATTGCGGATGGCTTGGGGCAGGGAAATCAGCAGGGTAGTTTGCCATCCGGCTAGTCCCAAGGCCCGGGCGGCCTCAGCTTGTCCCGGATGCAAAGCCTGCAAGCCGCCGCGGATGTTTTCGGCCATATAGGCCGCGCTGAACATGGTAATGATGATGCCGGCCCGGAGCAGGGAGTTCAAGGGAAAATCCTGCGGGAAAGCCAGCGGCACCAGGACTTGGGACATAAAGAGCAGGGTAATCAGCGGCACCCCGCGAAAGACTTCGATAAAGGTGACGCATAGGGCTTTGACCACCGGCAGGTTGCTCCGCCGCCCCAATGCCAGGGCAATGCCGATGGGCAGGCTCAAGGTGATGCCGCCTACGGCCAGAATCAGGTTCAGCATCAGCCCGCCCCAGTAGATAACCCCGACCGGCTGCATTCCCGGCACTCCCGGCAGTCCCCGCAGCAGTACCAGGGTCAGCAGGAAAATCACTACCCCGGCAAGGGTAATCCGCAGTCCGGTTCCCAAGGGTGTCCACCGGGCCAAGGCGTAGCCCACGCCCAAGGCCGGGATGCCGGCTAACAGCAGGAGCCGTACATCCAATCCCATCCGTTCCAGGCTGTAGGGCAGAAAGGCGAAGGCGGCCGCGATAACGGTTACGCCCACGGCGATATTGCGGGCTACCGGGTTGCCTTGCAGTCCCCAAGCCATTCCCAACAGGGCGATGACCAGCAGCAAGGCGGCTTGCGGCCGCCAGAAACAGTTGTTGCCGGCGCAGGCGGCGTCGGTGTTGTATTGCCCGATGACAAAACGGCCGCCCAATTTGGCGATTACCGTCCAGTCGGCGCCGGCAAAGACCCAGCTCAACCCGTACCACAAAGCCAGGATAAGGGCGGTGCCGGCGATAAGGGTCAGGGCGGCGTTGTACCAGGTGCTGAACAGGTTGGCGGTCAGCCAGCCGATAACGCCGACTTCGGTGCGCGGCGGCGGAATTTCATAGCCCGCATGGGGCGGGGTTTGCGCGGCCATATCGTCCTACCTCCTGCCGCCGAACTGGAGCCGCCGGTTGTAGATGTTGCCAATCAGCGACCAGGTCAGGCTCATCACCAGGTAAGATGCCATAATCAGGATGAATATGGAAATGGCCGGGGCGGTCTGGGTCATCGTTACGGCTACATTGGTCAAATCGGTATAGCCGACGGCGCCGCCCAAGCTGCTGTTTTTGGTCAGGTTCAGGCATTGGCTGATGAGCGGCGGGATGATGACCCGCAGGGCTTGGGGAAAGATGACTTGGCGCAGGGTGTTGGTCGGCGACAAGCCCAAGGCCCGGGCGGCCTCGGTTTGCCCCCGGCCGACGGACTGAATGCCGGCCCGCACAATTTCGGCGATAAAGGCGGCGGTATAGATTACCAATCCGACCAGCAGCACCAGCAGCCCGGCCCGGGCGGTAAAGCCGCCGGCAATGCGGCCGAACCGGCCCTCCGGACCGGGTACGGATATGGCAAAGGGGGCATCTCCGGCGATAAAGCTCAAAAGCAGCCAGCCGGCCGCGCCGATAACTACCGCCGCCGCCAGTCCGCTGATTAAAGGATAGGTGGACTTGCCAGTCTCCATTTCCTTGCGGGATAGCCGCTTGTTCAACTTGATACCGGCAATAATGGCGATGACCGCAATTACTATCCAAACCAAAGCCGGCGTAACTGCGACTATCGCCTGAAATTTGCTTATGACCGGTAAGGGTATGAATACCGGGAAGCGGAATAGGGTGTAGTCCAAAGGTAGCGGCCAAGGCATCGAAATGCCGCCGTTGTTGATGTAAAGAAAGCCGCCGATGGCGTAGCCTTCGCGCACCGGCGGCAAGGCCAAGATGATAAAGAACCAGAACAGCAGCTGCACCAGGAGCGGCACATTGCGGAAAAACTCGATATAGACGAGAGCCAGCCGGGATACGAGCCAGTTGCTGGACAGCCGGGCTACGCCGATGACAATGCCCAGGATTATGGCCAGGATAACCCCGGCTACGGCTACGATAACCGTGTTGGTTATCGCTACCATCAGGGCATAAAGAAAAGTATCCGACGACTCGTAGGGAATAAAGTGTTCCCCGATGGGCGTCTGATACTCGCGTTGCAGGAAAGACCAGCCAAAGGGAATGTCGCGGTCTTGAATGGCGTTGCTGACATTGGCGAAAAACCAGACGACCAGGGCGACCACGACAATGGCGGAAACAATTTGCGCCGTCCACTGAATAATCAGGACGTGCCGCCACAGGGGGATGTTCTGGTAGGTCAGAAAGCGTGGCAACTGCTGGGTGGTCATTCAGTCCCTCGACCGGCGCGGGGGTAAGGGGATATTCCGGCGGGGATTGTAACCTATTGGAGGGGCAATTGCAAAGGGATAAGCCTGTGGGATATTTTCAATATGCGGGGGAAAGGTTTGCGCCTTTCCCCCCTTATTTACGGGAGTTGGTCACTCTCCCTCCGATTCGCTGTCCAGATCCAAGTCCTCCATCAGGATGATGTGGACGCCGGCGGCCGCGGCTTGGGTTTCCTGAAGGGGCGGGATGCGGCCGCCGATTACCGCGGCTTTGGCGGCAATGCCGGTAGCCTGTTCGAGAATGGCGGCCCGTTCCGCGGCGCGGGCAATATCATTCCGGTTCAGGGTAAGGGAAATTTCGGCGGCGATATAGACCGGCGCGGCGGTTTCCCGGTCCGTGGCGGACAGGATGACATCGAGCAGGCGCACTTGGAGGTGCTGCCCCGGGGTGATAATTTGGTTGTCTTGGGCTGCCTCCAGTTGGTCGGCCAGGCTGCGGTCGATGCCGAGGTTGACGCTTTTCAGGATAGTGACGCGGCGCAGGTTCAGCCGCTGGCTGAGGACGACATCGAGGTGGCCCTGGAGACGGCGTTCCGCTACTTCGGTGATCAGCAGGGAACGCAGGGTATCAACCCACTCCGGATGTTCCTCCAGGATGCGGGCCAAGTCGCTGATGTCGTTGATGGTGGTGGTCATTTTCTACTCCCGGCACTATTGTAACGCCGCCGGGCTGATTTGTCAGGTTTTCGGACGCTTTTTGACCGGAGAATCGCGCATTTAAGCCATCATTCTCCGGCGACAGAGAATGATCGCTTAGGGCCTGTGGACAATAGACTCAGGAAACCGCCGTGGCCTTTGGATACTCCGCTGCCGGCCGCTGGTTCGGCTTCGTTCTGAGGAACCAGGCGACCAGGCTGACCATTCCGGCACAATTGGCCGCCAGTTCAGCATAGCGGAAGCAAGCCCCGGAACTGTTTCAAGTCGCTGAACGCGTTTTCCTCCAAGTGCCGCCGCTGGTAACTCCCGGCGTCAAAACCCCCGGCTCTTTCCGATGGGAACGACCGGGAAAGGTCGCCGTTATGTCCCAAGCAGCCAGCCAACGCCGGAGGGCATCACTATCATACGCCTTATCCTCCAAGAGATCCCGGGTCGCCGTCAAGGATACACCCGCCAATAGCGCGGGCCGTTCTTTCCCTGCGGCGGCCTTCCCCGGCCTTAATCGGAACTGAACCAGTTGTCCCCGGCCATCGGTCAACGCCAGCAGTTTGGTGGTCAGTCCGCCCCGGCTGCGACCGACGGCTTGGCCTTGCCGGCTCTCCGCCGGGGAACGCCTCCTTTTCCCGGTCCGTCCCCGCGCTGCTGGATTTTGACGAACGTCCCATCCACCATTACGATTTGCCAATCCAGGTCCTCCGGCAGGGCGTCAAGCAGCCGGGCCAAGACCCCGCTTTGCACCCAACGGCGGAAACGCCGGCGCCCGGCATTCCCTTTGCCGAAGTAGGGCGGCCGATCCCACCACGGCGCGCCGGTGCGGGCAATCCAGAGGATGCCTTCCACCGTTTTACGATTGTCAAAGTTCGTACTAACAAAGCCCGCACCTGAACCGCCACCTGCGAAAAGAAAATCCGCGTCCTCCGCCGCTAACCCCACCCGGACAGCCACCTCCCCAAACTCAAAAGTTTTGAGGGGGTGCGGGGGAACTTTTACAAAAGTTCCCCCGCCGTCTCTCCCACCGTCAAACCATCCTTCCCACCCTCCCACCGTCATTCCCACGAAAGTGGGAATCCAGAACCCACATTCTTGTAAATTCCCCGAAAATTCATCCCATTTATCTCTTGACATCCACAAAGCCATCCCCCATACTTATTACTGCGAGGTCAGACCTAGCCCCGGGACGCCGGGTCTCAAAACGATACGCTAGCTTACCGTGAAATACAGCTCACAGCGCGCTGTGGACGCCCTCGGCCCCCGCGGCCGTCAAGCGTCCCGCTCCTACCCCCGGGGAACCGGCCTAAGGCCCCGTAATTCCCCCACCGGAGCCGCGGAAAACGGCAAATCCCAACCGCCGCCAAACCGCCGCCCCTTCCCTACAGGAGCTGGAGTTAACAGGTTGACTGGAGGCAGTTCAACCAACGGTAGCTGGACTGGGCCAACCCGCCGGAATGGCAACCATACCAACCGGCGTTAGTAACCAATTCAAGGTCCGTTACTGTCCGGCGAATCTGGTCGGGCAAAGCCGGCATGGGAGCCAGCAGTCCAACCGGTGTTTGGCAACCCGCATGGCCAGACTAGCCAGCCGCCTCCCGCACGGGCGGAACTTCCGGCCAGAGGTTCCGCCCCCAGCGAATTACCCCAATAGCAATAGGCAAACCCCAACCCGCCGGGGCGGCCAAAAGCCGCCGCCCCGGCCCTAACCTGTACCTACCCTCGTTAAATCCCTGCTTAACCCATCCCCCAATTCCCATCCTAATCCCATTCCTCCCCGCCTTGACGCCATCCTAATCCCCTGCTAAACTGGTACTCCACCCGGGCGGTTAGCTCAGTTGGTTAGAGCACTTGCTCGACACGCAAGAGGCCAGTGGTTCGAGTCCACTACCGCCCACCACCCCATCCCCGGCCCCTCTTTTCCTTCCCCCACTATCTCCCCAAAAAACCGCCGCCCGCCGCCTTGACATCCCTTCCCTTTTGCTATACTATGTTATCGCAAACCTTTGCAATAACTGCTATTGGTATGACCAGTCAAGAGCAATCCCTCCACTACCTCCAAAGCCTCGGCTACCGCTTGACGCCGCAGCGCCTCCTGGTGCTGGCCATCGTCGCCGGCGGCCCCGGACACTTGGGCGTGGACGAAATCCACCGCCAGGCCCGGGCCGCCTATCCCTACTTGGACTTGGCCACGGTCTATCGCACCCTCCGCCTGTTCAAGCAAGTCGGCGTCGTTACCGAAGTGGACATCGACAACCGCCTCCATTACGAACTGACCGCCCCCGGCGAAAAACACCATCACATGGTCTGCCGCGACTGCCACCGGGCCATCAACCTCAACCCCCGTTACCTCGAGGAGTTCCGGGATACCCTGATGCGAGAGTTCGACTTCGCGCCGGATCTGGAACACTTCACCGTCTCCGGCCTTTGCCGCTGCTGCCGGGAAACCGCCGGAGCCGCCGCCAACCCTGCCAGCATTACCGCCGCCGCTGACCTTGACGATATTAACGATGCCGAAATCCATTAACCTTGCGCCCCGCCGTCCTTTGCCGGCGGCTTTCCTGACACTGCTGATTGCCCTGCTCCTGGCTTGCGCCCCGGCCGCCGCCCCGACCCCGGCGGCGGCACCGGCTTTGGCACAACCCGCCGCCGCTACGGATGGCAAGCTCCGCGTTGCCAGCACCGTCTCCCCCATCACCAGCCTGGTCGAAAATATCGGCGGCGACCGCATAACGCTGACCGGCATCGTCCCGGAGGGAACTAACTCCCATACCTTTGAGCCGGCCCCTTCCCTGGCGGCAACCCTAGCGGCCGCCGACCTGTTCGTCGCCAACGGCCTCTTTCTCGAGGAACCCACCATTGAAATGGCCCGGGCCAATCTGAAACCCGGCGGCGTCATCCTCACCTTGGGCGACCGCGCCATCACCCCCGAGGAATGGGTCTTTGACTTTTCCTTTCCCGAATCCGACGGCCACCCTAACCCGCATCTCTGGACTTCGCCCCCCTTGGGCCGCAAGTACGCTGAAATCATCCGGGACGAACTTTCCGTCCTCGACCCGCCAAATGCCGCTTACTACGCCGCCAACTACGCCAAATTTCAGTCCCGCATTGACGACCTGGACGCCCGAATCCACGCGGCCGTGGCCACCATTCCCCCGGAAAACCGCAAACTGCTGACCTACCACGATTCCTTTCCCCACTTCGGCCCCCGCTACGGACTGGAAATAATCGGAGCCGTCCAGCCCTCCGACTTTACCGAACCCTCGGCCCGGGAAGTAGCGGCCCTGATTGACCAGGTGCGGGACACCGGCGTCCCGGCTATTTTCGGCTCCACCGTCTTTCCAAGCCCGGTAATGGAGCAAATCGCCCGGGAAGGCGGCGCCCAATTCGTTGACCAGCTCCGGGATGACGACCTTCCCGGTCAGCCGGGCGATGTCGAGCATACCTACCTTGGCCTGATTGTGGCCGATGCCCGGATTATCGTTACCGCCCTCGGCGGCGATGCGGCGGCCCTGGCTGACTTTGACCCCGGCTTGGTCTTTGCCGGCCCCAGCCAAGCCGTCTATCCCCAGTAAGCAGTAAATCAACCCAACCCTCCGCTTATCCCGAACTTTGCCGGAGGAGCCAGCGCCACCCGGCAAAGCAAGCCAAAGCCTAAGGACAAACCATGTTACATCCATTTCCCCACCAGCGCGGGTCGGGGGAGCCTATTGTCGAACTGCAAGCCGTTACCGCCGGCTACGAAGGGCAGGTCGTATTGACCAATGTCAGCCTGCGGGTAATGCCCGGCGATTTCGTCGGACTGCTCGGCCCCAGCGGCTCCGGCAAAACTACCCTGCTCCGCTCCATCCTCGGCGCGGCCCGGGTGTTCCACGGCGCCGTGACCGTGAACGGCGCAGCCGCCCACGGCAAACGCGCCCCGGCCGGCTATGTCCCCCAACTCGAAACCATCGACTGGAACTTTCCCGTAACCGTCGAGGAAGTAGTCCTGATGGGCTGCACCCGCCGCAATCCCCTGCTCCCCTGGCACCGCAAGCAAGACCGGGAACTGGCTGGCGAAATGATGGAGCGGCTCGGCATTGCCCACTTATTCCGCCGCCACATCCGGGAACTCTCCGGCGGACAGCAACAGCGCGTCTTTCTGGCCCGCGCCCTGGTTAGCAACCCGGAACTGCTCCTCCTCGACGAACCCACCAGCGGCGTCGACATCAAAACCCGGGACGAAGTGATGCATCTGCTCCACGAACTGAACCATCAGGGCATTACCGTGCTGCTGACCACCCACGAAATCAACGCCGTCGCCGCCCATCTGCCTTGGCTGGTCTGTCTCAACGGGCATATCCTGGCCGAAGGGCCGCCGGCCGAAGTCATCTCCCCGGAAATCCTGCGCCAAACCTACGGCGCGGAAATGCCGGTAATCGAATATCAGGGAATGACCCTGGTCGCGGAAAGCCCCCATCTGTTCGGCCGCAACGGTTCCTATCGGAACGGCGTTGCCCCTCAGGAAATCTCGACCGCAGCGGAGTCAAAAGTTGCTGGAACCCTTTAGCTACGAATTTTTTGTCCGCGGCCTGCTGGCGGCCACCCTGGTCGGCGGCTTGTGCGGCCTCATTGGCGTCTATATCGTCCTGCGGCGGATGGCTTATATCGGGCATGGCTTGTCCCACGCCGTCTTTGGCGGCGCGGTCGTCAGCTATGTAATGTCCATCAACTTCTTTGTCGGCGCCAGCGTCTGGGGCTTCCTGTCGGCATTGCTGATAACCCTGACCACCCGCAAACGCAAAATCGGCGCCGACGCCGCCATCGGCATCATCACCACCGCCAGCTTTGCCCTCGGCATTGCCCTCATCAGCCGCTTCAAGACCTTTACCCGCAGCTTCGACGCCGCCCTCTTTGGCAACATCCTCGGCGTTACCCCCGGCGACCTGATTGCCATTATCGCCGTTACCGCCGCCACCCTGGTTATCCTGATTGTGGGCTACAAACTCTTTCTATTTACCGCCTTTGAGCCGGAAGTAGCCGGCTTTTACGGCGTAGCCACCGGCTGGGTCGATGCGTTGTTTTCCCTGGTACTGGCCGCCACTATCGTTGTCTCCATTCAGGTCTTGGGCGTTACGATGATTGCCGCCGCCATCGTCATCCCGCCCATCGTAGCCCGCCTGCTGACCGACCGCTTCCGCACGATGGCATTGCTTTCCACCGTCCTGGGCGCCTTTTGCGGGTTAGGCGGCGTCTATCTCAGCTACTTCGTCGATGTATCCTCCGGCGCCAGCGTAGTACTCTTTTCCGCCCTGCTCTTTGTGCTGGCCTTGCTCTACAGCAACCTGCGGGGACTGCTCAGCGGTTGGCGGCGGCCCGGCAACCGGCAGCGGCTCGCCCAAAGCCATTCCGACGCTTTCGATTAGGCAAGTACCGGTTATTTTGCAATCCCCGGATTATGCCGCCGCCCGGTTAATGCGCTATAATAATCCCCGTTGCCCCGGGCCGGCCGGCGGCCCGGCATCTTGGTAAGGATGGCATAGTCAAGTCAGGATGAATCAGTTGGCGCGCGCCGCCCATTGGGCGGACCGATTAGTGCATAACCGGGTTTTTGAATACTCCATCATCGGAGTCATTCTCTTTAACGCCGTCCTGCTGGGACTGGCCACCGTGCCGGAAGCCCGGCCCTATGCGGAATTGATCCGCTTGGGCAATCGGGCGGTACTGGGCATTTTCATCGTCGAAGCCCTGTTGAAAATGCTGGCCTTCGCCCCCCGCAGCTACCTCTACTTCCGGGATGGCTGGAATGTTTTTGACTTCCTGATTATCGTCCTCGGCTTGGC
Source organism: Dehalococcoidia bacterium (assembly GCA_965243185.1). Classification (GTDB taxonomy): domain Bacteria; phylum Chloroflexota; class Dehalococcoidia; order Lucifugimonadales; family UBA3495; genus CBDBCU01. The sequence continues at coordinate 1,190,299 of OZ251531.1, forward strand.
GCCGACTACCGGCCAGTTCGCCGCGATTGGGCGGCTGGCCCGCCTGCTGCGGATTTTTCGTCTGGTGTCGACGGTGCGCGAACTGCGGATGGTCGCCTCCGCCCTGATGCACGCCCTGCCCAGCGTCTCCCATGTTGTCGCCCTGTTGGCCGTTTTTCACTACATCTACGCCATCATCGGCTTTCAGCTGTTCCAGGAAACCAACCCGGCCAACTGGGGCACCTTGGGGCAGGCGGTGCTGACCCTGTTCAGCCTGCTGACCCTGGACGACTGGACGCGGATAATGCTCATCGATATGCAGACCGCGCCCTTGGCCTGGATTTTCTATGTCAGCTACATATCCATCGGCACCTTTGTGGTCATCAACCTTTTCGTCGCCATCATCGTCAACAGCCTCGAGGAAATCCGCGAACAGCACCAGCGCGACGCTGACCGGCTGCAAGCCCCCTCCCACGATGAACTGCTCCAGGAATTGCGCCAAGCCCGGGAGATGATGCTGCGCCTGGAACGGCTGCTCGAAGCCGAGGACGACGAACAGTCCCATAAAGAGGACGGGCCGGGGTAGCGGATTGCCTTACCCGGCAATAGAAATCGTCATTCCCGTGAAAACGGGAATCCAGAGTCCTCGGCTTTTCTGGATTCCCACTTTCGTGGGAATGACGATAAGTAGGGCGCCAAGTATAGGCTATAGCCCTGTCCCTAAGCCGCCAAAGCCATCCGCTGCCGCCCGTAGTTGATGGCGCTGGCGTAGCGGGCCGCTTCCGGGCTGGCTTTCTTGCACCGCTCCATAATCCGAAAAATGGTGCGTACCGTTACCGAAAACCGTTCCGCCGCTGCCTCCGCCGACAGCCTTTCCCGCTCCATCACCGCCACCACCCGGAAATCCTTGGCCAGCCGCCGGTTCTGCTGATACCACTCCAGGTCGTCGAACTTGCACTGCGGCAAGGGGCAATCCAGGCAGGAATCCGACGCCTCGCACCCGGTATCGGCATAGTGAAAGAACTCCGGCGTCGCGTCCACCGCCCGGATTTGGCTCTCCAACGCTTGTTGCGTCATTGCGTTCACCTCCGCTTCTATAAAACCTTTGTTCTAGGTTGCGGCAAAGTATAGAACGCCCGTTCTTTCCTTGTCAACCCTTCTTTTCGTCAATTTTCGGACAATTTTAAGAAATCAAACAAAAACTTTCATGGCCAAGGCGGGGGAACTTTTGTAAAAGTTCCCCCGGCTGTATTTTTTCGCCCCTTCTCCCGGAACTTCCCCAACCCCTCCGGCCGCCAACCAATCCCCTCCCAAAATGGCACCAATCGCAGAAAAGGCCTCCGGCACTGTTTCAGAAAGTGTTGGCACTGGTTCGGACGGCATTTTTACGGCATCAATTCCGAGTCAGGCAGATGCGTGAGAAGGCGGAAATTTGCTCATTTTAAGGCATATTTTCCCAACCAACACTTTCTGAAACAGTGCCCGTTCGGCGGGGGCATTGCCCGGTTCGCTGGGCTGTGTTATACTTTTCCGCAAATCCTGCGTCAGCAGTTATAAGGACAGGTGATTATGGTACAGTCGGTAGAGCGTCCGGAACGGCCGGCGATGGCCGGGCCGGGGCCGGGAGGGCCCCGGATGAGTCCGCATCCCCAATCGCATCACGGCCCCTTGACGATGAAGTCGCTGCTGGAGGCCGGCGTCCATTTCGGTCACCAGACCCGGCGCTGGAATCCGCGGATGAAGCGGTACATCTTTACCCAGCGCAACGGCATCCACATCATCGACTTGCAGCAGACGCTGGGGCTGATGAACGAAGCGTACCGGGCGATGGTGCAGGTGGCGGCCCAAGGCGGCAAGGTGCTGTTTGTCGGCACCAAGAAGCAGGCGCAGGAGGTGATGCAGAGCGAGGCGGAACGCTGCGGGATGTGGTACATCAACCAGCGTTGGCTGGGCGGCACCCTGACCAACTTCCAGACCATCCGCAGCCGCATCAACTATATGATTGAGTTGCAGCAGCAGCGGGATTCCGGCTTTTTCCGCCGCCTGCCCAAGAAGGAAGGGCTGAAGCTGGAGGAGACTCTGGCGAAGCTGGAGAAGTATTTTCTGGGCATCCGCAATATGACGGCGCTGCCGCAGGCGATGTTTATCATCGACATCTGCAAGGAGGACATCTGCGTGGCGGAAGCCCGGCGGATGAACATTCCCATCTTTGCCATCGTGGATACCGACACCAACCCGGACCTGGTAACTCGTCCCATCCCGGGCAATGATGACGCGGTGCGTTCGATCCGGCTGGTAACGGGCCGGCTGGCCAGCGCCATTCTGGAAGGGCAGGCGGAGCGGGAAGCGCTATTGCGGGAACAGCAGGCCCAAGCCGAAGCGGCGGCGGACCTGCGGGAGGCGGTCGAGGACCCGGAGCTTTCCGACGAGGAGATGGAACGCCGGGCGTTGGCGGCGATGCCCCTGGAGGATTTGGCGGAGATGATGGCACAGCCCCGGGAGATAACGGACGGCTAGGCTTTGCGGGCCGGCCGCCGGGTAAGGCGGCCGGCTTGGCAAGGGTCGGATAGCAGCAGGCAGTAAAGCGAAGGTAGAGGCGGAGTCATCAGAAAGTTCATCGGGGAATACTGGATAATTTACTACCTGTCCTATCCGGTGTTTGCGGCTATACTGTTCTGGCTACGCCGGGGATCGTCCCGTTGGCAAGAGGATTGGGTAAGTCTGCTGGCCGACATCTTGGGGGTGGCGCTGGCGGGAGCCGTCGTTTTTACCATCTTTTCGGAGGTGCTGGGTAAAATGGTGCTTTTGATACCGAAGGCGGTACGGAAAATCCGGGACGAGGGGCGGGCGGAAGGTCAGGCCGAGGGCCGCGCCGAGGAACAGGAAGCCCAACGCCGCCGCCGTGAGGAAGCCCTGCGTCGTTTCGGTGTCGAGGAAAACGGCGTAAGCCGCTTGACTTTCACCCAGGAAGTCTTGGACTTTCTCGACGGCAAAGGGGAAGAGCAACCCTAAACTCTCCCCATCTTTTCGGAGGCGCTGGGTAAAATGGTGCTTTTGATACCGAAGGCGGTACGGAAAATTCGGGACGAGGGGCGCGCCGAGGGCTTGGTCGAGGGCCGCGCGGAGGAACAGGAAACCCAACGCCGCCGACGCGAGGAAGCCCTGCGTCGTTTCGGTGTCGAGGAAAACGGCGTACGCTGCTTGACTTTCACCAAGGAAGTCTCGGACTTTCTCGCCGGCAAAGGGGAAAACTGCGCTTAACCTAATCCCCGGTGGGACGGGGAGGTAATTACTGAACTGGGAGGATACTTTGGCAGCTACGGTGGAACAAATCCGCGCCCTGCGGGAACAGACCGGGGCCGGTATTATGGATTGCAAGAAAGCCCTGGAGGAAAACGGGGGAGACCTGAACAAGGCGGTGGAAGCCCTGCGGCAGAAGGGATTTGCCCAAGCCGCCCGGCGGGCCGACCGGGATACTACGGAAGGTGTCATCGAAGCCTACATCCACACCGGCGGCCGGGTGGGCGCGCTGGTGGAACTGGGCTGCGAAACGGACTTTGTGGCCCGCACCCCTGAGTTCAAGCAGCTGGCCCACGACATCGCGATGCAGGTGGCGGCGATGGGGCCGGTCTATTTGACGGCCGCCGACATTGCCGCCGAGGATGACCGCCCGGCCAACCAAGTCAGCCTGTTACAGCAGACCTTTATCAAGGACAGCTCCAAGGTGGTGGGCGATATTGTCCAGGAACTGGCGGCCAAGGTCGGGGAAAATGTGCGGGTGGTGCGGTTCAGCCGCCTGGCCTTGGAAGAGTAGCCCGCTTTGTCGGAAGCGATGCCTGCGGTCAAGTATCAACGGGTGCTGCTGAAGTTGAGCGGCGAGTCGCTGAAGGGTTCGACTCCGGCCGGCATTGACCCGGATGCGGTCAATTATCTGGCGCAGCAGATTGGCGAAGCGCATCAAATGGGTTTGCAGTTGGCGATCGTCATCGGCGGCGGCAATATCTGGCGGGGCGGGCAGGCCGAGCTGCGGGGGATGGACCGGGCGACGGCCGATTATTCGGGGATGCTGGCGACGGTGATTAACGCCCTGGCGTTGCAGGATGCTTTGGAAAAGCGGGGCATTATCACCCGCACCCAAAGCGCGCTGCAAATTCAGGCGGTGGCCGAGCCGTACATCCGCCGCCGGGCGATGCGGCATCTGGAAAAGGGGCGGGTGGTCATTTTTTCCGCCGGCACCGGCAATCCCTTTATGACCACCGACACGGCCTCGGCGCTGCGGGCTTTGGAAATCGGTGCCGAAGTGTTGCTGATGGCGAAAAACAATGTGGACGGCGTCTATGACTCCAATCCCCATCAGAACCCGGATGCCCAACGCTTTATTAACCTGGACTATCTGGAAGCTCTGAACCGGCGTTTGGGGGTGATGGACTCGACCGCCGTATCCCTGTGTATGGAGAATAACCTGCCGATAGTGGTGTTCAACATATTTGAGCAGGGCAGTATGGGGCGCATCCTCAGCGGCGACCCGGTGGGGACGACGATCGGGAATGGGGGCGGGTAGAATATGGCCAGCGGACGCACCATCAGTGCCAGCTTCCTGACCGGCTTGGATGACCGGGTTATTCGGCTGTGCCAGAGCATATCCGCCGCCACTAGCGAAGCTATAACCGGCGTGGACAAACAGCGTGACTTCGCCAAACAGTACGAGAAAATCAGTGCCACCCGGGACGCTGGCACTGGGAGAGAGGGAAAGAAACTGCAAAGGGACGCCCTTTGCACCCGGGGACGGCAAGGCAAAGCCCCTTTCTCCAACCGAAACCTGCGCTGGCATCCTCTGGTAGTTGCCGCCGGGAAGCCGCCTTTTGCCAAGGAGATTGAACGGATTGAAATTCGGGGAACCGGCGACACGCAAACCTTTAGCTTTGTCATCAAAGACGCCCGGGGCCGCCAGAGCAAATTTCCTGCGGACAAGGTTTATTGTATGCCGGAAAGGTTCGTTGTCCTGCCCGAACATTGGGAGCCCTACATCGAGTCGTTAAGGCATCGGTCAGATGCTTTTTGGACGCGGAATTCTTGCGTCATTGCGGCACAGGAATCCTGCGACTGGTGGGACGCTGTAGAGACCTATGCCGTTCTAGGCATCGCTATCGCCGTCGATTTTTACGGGGCGGACTTTGACAAACTGCACGGAAAAGTAGTTTCGCTGTTGCAGGGTCAGACCGTTGATAAGTCAGTTTCATTGCCAACCTCTGCCTTACCGGCAGCCGGCGATGATATTTTGCAGTGTCCCTTGTGTCGCCGCCGGGTGTCGGCAAAATTGGAGGATTTTCGGAAAGCGGAACGCGGCGAAACTTGGCAACCGGCTTGGCGTACTTCCAAGCGGAACGAGGGAAACGACTCAAGCATCCAGCTGATGCACATCAATCCGCTGGTGGAAAGGGAAATCCGACACCGGGCCGATAATGTCCGCTACGGCCACCGTTGGTGTAATGTTGCGATGACCGACCATTCTCTGGACGAAATTTTGGACCTTATGGAGTACGTGGTGCAAGCCCGCAACCGAGAGGGCAAATGGTAACGCCCGATTTTTCCATCCCGTCGTCTTGGCAAGGGGCAAAGCCGCTCCGCTTGGTCGACTTGCAGCCGGTCAACAACCTGAAAGTGATTTTCCGGGAGATACGGGATTACTTTGCCGGCAATGTGACCGGCATCACCCGGGACGAGAAAATCGCGCAAAACATTATGCGCCTGCTGTTTTGCAAGATTTACGATGAAAAAAACAGCGTCGGGTTGGCAGAGTTTGCTAACCGTCCTGAGGAGAATGTCAACCGGCTCCAAGGGCGGGTCAACAAGCTGTTCGACGAGGTGAAAAATACTTACTCCGGGATTTTCGAGCGGGACGAAAAAATCGAAATCGGGCCGGCGGATTTGTCTTTCATCGTGGCAAAATTGGAGAGTTACTCCATTTTGCAAGCCGACCGGGATGTTATCGGGGATGCTTTCGAGGAGCTGATTAGCTCCGCTTTCCGGGGCAGCGAGGGCCAGTTCTTTACCCCGCGGAATGTCGTTCGGATGATGATTGACGTTCTTTCACCCCGAGCCGGCGACCGGATTATTGACCCGGCTTGCGGCAGTGGCGGCTTTCTGGCCTATACCCTGCGCTATTACCTTTCCCGCAATGAACGGGACTTCTGCCTTGCCGGGATTGAGAAAGACAGCTTTCTGGCAACTATCGCCAAAGTTTATCTCTCTCTCTTGGGCGATGCAGACTACCATATCTATTGCGCGAACAGCCTGGAAAACCCGGGGCAGTGGAGCCAAGCGGTAAGGGAAAATATCGCGTGTGGGCAGTTTGATATTGTCCTCACTAACCCGCCCTTTGGCGCGAAAATCCCGGTTTTGGGCGAAGGTCTGCTGGGGCAGTACCAACTAGGCCATCGCTGGCAAAAACAGGGCGGATGGCGTCGCACCGACAAAGTGCTGGAGCGGCAGTCTCCGCAGGTTCTGTTTATTGAACGCTGCTTGCAATTGCTAAAAGAAGGCGGCAAGCTCGGCATCGTACTGCCGGAAGGAGTTTTCGGCAATCCGTCCGACCGGTACATCTGGGAATACATCTCCGGCGTAAGCTCGGTTATCGGAGTAGTCAGCCTGCCGCAAGAGACCTTTCAACCCAGCACCCACACCAAAACCAGCGTACTTTTCCTGGAGAAAAAACCCGCCCGGCGCGACTTGTTTATGGCTATCGCCAATACGGTGGGCCATAACAAAAACGGCAAGCCGATTTACAAGACGGACACCCCGTCCGGGGATAAAGTTTTGGACGACGAAGTATCAACAATCGCCCAAAACTACGGAGCGGCTGGCCTTTGGGAATACGGGAAAAGCGCCAATCACTTGGGATTCCGCATACGCTACGCGGATCTGGTTGACCAGATTTTCGTCCCGGCGTACTACAACCCGGAAATCCGCAAGGAATTAGAGGATTTGCGGCGCAGCGGGAAATACTCCCTGGTATCCATCGGCGAACTGGTTGACCAGAAAGTTCTGCAAATCACCCGGGGCGATGAAATCGGTTCCCAGCATTACGGCACGGGCAAGGTGCCGTTTATCCGAACCAGCGACATTGTGAACTGGGAAATCAAGTTCGACCCCATCAAGTGCGTCGCCGAGGAGGTGTACGCGGAATACCGGCGGCTCCAAGACATTCAGGAGAAGGACATCCTGTTGGTCAGCGATGGCACTTTCCTTATCGGGCGTACGGCCATTGTTACCCGGCTGGACTTGAAAATCATCATCCAGAGCCACCTCAAGAAAATACGGGTCTTGAATCAGGACTTCATCGACCCCTACTATCTGTTCTATCTGCTGAACAGCAAAGTAGTGCGGAAACAGATTGACGCCAAGACCTTTGTGCAGGCCACCATTTCCACCATCGGCAACCGTTTCAACGAAGTCGCGCTGCCCATCAGCAAAGACCCGGCCGAAGTCGGGAAAATCGCCGCCGAAATCTCGGCTATCATTGATCAGAAAGCCGAGTTGCGGGAGAAAACCCTGGCAATCGTGGATAGCAGTGTCTAACGGTTGCAGTAGCAATTCTCCATTGCAAGATGTATGGTATATTATTACCGGTCAGTAAGCGGCCGGGATAAAACAGACCAGCAGCCCGGAGGTATTTTTAGTTATGCCGGAACAGGATAATGCCGAAATCCAGTTGACCCCGGAAGCGGTGCTCCAAGAGGTGGAGCGCAAGATGGGCCGGTCAAGGGAAGCCTTGCAGCGGGAATTGGCGGCGCTCCGTACCGGCCGGGCTACGCCCTCGCTCATCGAGAATGTAGCCGTGGATTACTACGGTTCGCCGACGCCGCTGAAGCAGTTGGCTTCGATTTCCGCCCCGGATGCCCGGGCGATCCTGGTGCAGCCCTGGGACAAGCAGTCGCTGCGGGAAATTGAAAAGAGCCTGATGCGCTCCGACTTGGGCTTTAACCCTTCCAATGACGGCAACATTATCACCGTGCCAATTCCGCCCCTGAACCAGGAACGGCGGCAGGAACTGGTGCGCCTGCTAAAGCGCAAGATTGAGGAGGGCAAGGTGTCGGTCCGCAATGTGCGCCGGGACGGGTTGGAAACCCTGCGGAAACTGGAGCGGGACAAGGCGATTTCCCAGGACCAGAACCGCCGCAGTCAGGAGCAGCTGCAAAAGACTACCGATGCCCATATCAAGGACATCGACCAAGTTGCCGCCGCTAAAGAGGCGGAGATTATGCAGGTCTAGGGACTTGGAGACCGGTATGCCAGCCCGTACCAGTCCGGTTCATTCCCCGGTTGCTGCTGCCGATTCCGCCGGGCCGGTGGGCGGGGAACGGGCTACGGCCGCGCCGGCTCCGGGGGTAAAAGCGGCGGCCGGGCTTGACCGGCCGTCCGTAGCGCCGCGTCATGTCGCTATCATTATGGACGGCAATGGGCGCTGGGCCCGGCAGCGGGGTCTGCCCCGGCTGGACGGACACCGGGAAGGGGTGGACGCTATCCCCCGGGCGCTGGATTTGATGATTGACCGGGGCGTGGAGTATCTGACCTTGTATGCCTTTTCCACTGAAAATTGGATGCGGCCGTCGGAGGAGGTGACGGGCATCATTGAACTGTTTCAGGAAGCCCTGGAGCAGGAAGGCAATCTGCTGATGGAAAAGAAGGTGCGGGTCTTTCACATCGGCCAGACGGAGCGGCTTTCCCCGGAACTTTGCCAATCCATCGATCGCATCAAGGCGCAGACTGCCGGCAACACTGGCTTGGTACTGAACCTGGCTTTTGACTACGGCGGGCGGCAGGAGATTCTGGCGGCGGTGCAGCGGCTAATCCGGGAGGGCGTGGCCGCGGAGGAAGTGGATGAAAAGCTGTTCAGCCGGCAATTGTTCACGGCCCATTGCCCCGACCCGGATTTGATAATCCGCACCGGCGGGGAACTGCGGATCAGCAATTTTCTGTTGTGGCAGTCGGCTTACAGCGAGTATTACCATACCGATACTTTGTGGCCGGATTTGGACGCGGCCGAACTGGGCAAGGCGTTGGATTCCTTTGGCCGCCGGCAGCGGCGGTTCGGCAACATCCAGCCCGAGGGCTGAAGCCTTGCTCCGGCGGCTGCTCACCGCCCTGGTGGGATTGCCCTTGCTTTTTGCCGCCCTGTGGTGGGGCGGCGTTCATTGGATTGTATTGCTGACGTTGCTGGCGGCCGGCTTGGGCATCCGGGAATTTTATCGGCTGCGCCCGCCGGAAAGTCATTGTTCGGCAAGGAATGAAGCTCCGGATTCCTTGCTGGTCGCGCCGGTTGAACCGCCGCCGGCAACTCCGGTAGCAAAGGGCGCAACCGGCGCTGGCAGGACGCTTTTGCCGTTAGCCTTGGGCATTCCTTGGGTCGCCGCCTTTGTGCTGGGCGGGTGGGTAGCGGACGGGACGCGACAGTTCTGGATTATTGCTCTAGCCATCCTGGTGGGCGGGGCTTTCCTGTCGTTGCTGTGGCTGATTGCCTTTTACCGGGGGCGGCAAGGGCCGGGGCTGGTGGCCTGGCTGGTGGGCGGGCCGGTGTATGTGGGCTTTCTGCTAGCGCATATACCGCTGCTGGCGCAGTTGGGGGACACCGGGGACATATCCGGTTACGGGTATGAATTGGGGCGCAACTGGTTGCTTTTTGCCTTGCTAACGACCTTTGCCACCGATACCTGGGCGTATTTTGTCGGACGGTTGGCGGGAAGGCATAAAATGGCGCCGTCACTCAGCCCGGGCAAGACTTGGGAAGGGGCGGCCGGCGGGTTGGCGGCGGCGGTTATCGCCGCCGTGCTGATGGCGTTGCCGCTGCAACGGTACCTGAACTTGGAACTGGTTTGGTGGCAGCCGGCGTTGCTGGGGGCGGCGGTAGGCATGGCGGCGCAGGGCGGCGATTTACTGGAGTCGAAACTGAAGCGCATTGCCCAGGTCAAGGATGCCGGCCGCCTTTTCCCCGGACATGGCGGTATGCTGGATCGGTTGGACAGTCTGCTGCTGACTATTCCGACGGTGTATTACTTGGCGGTGCTGGCGTTGCGCTACGGGGGCTGACCGGCAAATTCGGCCGGGATTTGTCAAAAGCGCCGTTACGGGGTAAAGTGGGAGCCGGTCAGCCGGGTCAAGCAGCTTCAGGGGAGCGGGAAAATGAAAAGAATAGTCGTCCTCGGCTCCACCGGCTCCATCGGTTGCCAGACCCTGGATATTGTGCGGGCTTTTCCCCGGGAGTTCGAGGTAGTGGGCTTGGCAGCCGGGTCGAATTTGGAACTGCTGCGGCAGCAGGCGGCGGAGTTTCAGCCCCGATATATTTACTCGCGGGCCGGGACGGCGGATTTGCCGGCCGGGGCGGTCTTTGCGCCAATGGAGGAGATGGTCGGGCTGGAGGGGGTGGATTTGGTGATGGTGGCGACCAGCGGGGCCGCCGGGCTGCTGCCTACCTTGAAAGCCCTGCAACAGGGCAAGACGGTAGCCCTGTCGAACAAGGAGCCGATTGTGATGGCCGGGCCGACGCTGAAAGCCTGGGAAGGGCGTTACGGCGGGGCCATTCTGCCGGTGGACAGCGAACCCAGCGCCATCTGGCAATGTTTGCAGGGGGAGAAAGACAATCCCATTCAACGGCTGATTATCACGGCATCCGGGGGGCCGTTCCGCAATACGCCGCTGGACGATATTGCGGCGGCTACTCCGGAACAGGCTTTGCAACATCCCACTTGGCGGATGGGGCGTAAGATAACCATTGACTCGGCTACGCTGATTAACAAAGCCTTCGAGGTTATCGAGTCCCATTGGCTCTTTGGCGTACCTTGGGAAAATATCGAGGTGGTAATTCATCCGCAAAGCACGATCCATTCGATGGTCGAGTTCGCCGATGGGTCGGTGAAAGCGCAACTGGGGCCGCCGAGTATGCGGCTGCCAATCCAGTACGCCCTGTTTTACCCCCGGCGGTTGGCTAATGACGGGCTGGTGCCGCGGCTGGATACGGGGCTGGCGCAAGGGCTGGACTTTTACCCGCTGGAGGCGGAACGCTATCCTTGCTTTGGCTTGGCGTTGGATGCGGCGCGGCAGGAGCAGACTTATCCGGCGGCGCTGAGCGCGGCCGATGAGGTGGCGGTGGACGCTTTTCTGGCGGGGCAAATCGGCTTTGGGGACATTTACCGGGTGCTGGCGTCAACGCTGGCGGCGCATCAGCCGACGCCGGGAGAGTCGGTCGAGGAATTGCTGGCGGCGGATGAGTGGGCTACCGGGAAAGCCGGGGAAGTGGTCGCCAAGTTAGCGGCGGCCAAGGGCCGCTAAGGGTTCGGCGGGTTAGCGAGGACTGCTGCGGGGATGACTACCGGATATGATGCCGCCGCCGGAGGGGGAGCGTCTGGTATAGAACGTGGAAAGGACGGGCGGCGGCGGATACCGCGTCTATGCTATCCGCCGCTACCCGTCGAGACTTGGCCCGATTTAGGGGCGGGAATATACCCAGTTTTAACAAGGAATGCAGGAAATGGACACGGCTTTTATCGCCATAATTACCTTTGTGCCAATGCTGGTTATGCTGGTGGTCATCCACGAGTGGGGCCACTTCGCCACCGCCAAAGCCTTCGGGGTCAAGGTGATGGAGTTCGGCATCGGCTATCCGCCGCGGGCTTGGGGGTTCTACACCGGCAAAACGCCGGTCTTGCTGGACGGGCAAACCCAACTGGTCAACCTGGAGTCCGTGGCCGCGCTGCGGCCGGGGCAGTATGTCCGCATCAGTTCCACCGAGGATGCCGCCGGCAACTTGGTGGCGCGCATTATCGAAGCACCGCGGCCGGGAGAGCGGCGGCGGCAATCGGCGTTGCAGGAAGTAGGCGGCGGGGAATACTTGCAGCACGAGGGCAAGGTAGTCCGGGTTGATGGGGATAGGCTGACGGTGGCCGATATGCTGTGGTCGGTGAACTGGCTGCCCTTGGGCGGGTTTGTGCGGCTGGCCGGGGAGAACAATCCGGCAACGCCGCGCAGTCTGGCGGCTCAGGGGGCCGGCCCCCGGGCCATCATCCTGGCCGCCGGGGCGTTGATGAATGCCATCTTTCCCATCGTGGTTTTTACGCTGCTGTTTATGCTGCCGCAAGAGGTTACCGTGGGGCGGGTGGCCGTTACGGAAGTGGCGGATAATTCGCCGGCGCAGGCCGCCGGCTTGCGGCCGGGCGATATTATCGACTACGCCGGGGGGCGGGATATTGAACAGAATGCGGACTTGGTGCGGGTTACTACGCTGCGGGCCGGGTCGGAAATGGAGTGGACGATTGACCGGGGCGGGCGTACCGAAATTGTCCGCTTGACGCCCCGGGTCAATCCGCCGGAGGGGCAAGGGGCGACGGGCATTCGCATTGAGCTGATGGAACCGCGCCAGGAAACCCGCTGGGCGCCGCCCTGGACGGCGGTGGGACAAGCTTTCAGCAGCACTTGGGAGATGCTGACCCTGCTGCGGCAGGAAATATCAGCGTGGATTACCGGAACCCGCGCCCCGCAATTGTCCGGGCCGGTGGGCATTGCCCAAGTAACCGGGGAGGTAACGCAGGAGGGCGGTCTGCGCGGCTGGCTGGTGTTGTCCATCCTGTTCAGCATTAACCTGGCGATTCTGAACCTGCTGCCCATTCCGATGCTGGATGGCGGCCGCTTGGTGTTCGTGGGGCTGGAGTGGATCCGCCGCGGCAAGCGCATTCCGCCGGAACGGGAGGGGATGGTGCATCTGGTGGGGTTTATCGTCCTGATTGGGCTGATTGTGGTCATCACCTACCAAGACATTCTACGGATTGTGCAGGGAGGGAGCGTGCTGGGGGGGTAGCCGTCTATTGCATAATCATTCCAGTTCCTTTATTATGCCCCGGCAACCGTCCCAATCGGGGATTAGCCAAAGGGAGCTAAAGCAATGGTTCGGCGACCTTCTCCCATATATCTCGACGCCGATGGTCTCCAAGTCGATGATGGCGTGGCTTTGCCGCGCCGCAAGCTGATTGCCTTTGGCTGGTACGGCGGCAAGTTCAATCACCTGGATTGGCTGCTGCCCTTGTTGCCCGATTGCCATCACTATTGCGAACCCTTTGGCGGGTCTGCTGCCGTTCTGCTGAACCGGGAGACTTCTCCGGTCGAGACCTACAATGACCTGGATGGCGAAGTAGTAACTTTTTTCCGGGTGCTGCGGAATCAAAGGGATGAGTTGATTGAAGCCATCGGGCTGACTCCCTTTTCCCGGGAGGAGTTTTACTTGGCCCTGGCTCAAGAGGAAAACTTGCCTGATTTGGAGCGGGCCCGGAGGTTCTTTATTCGGGCGCGTCAGTCCCGCACCGGACTGGCGCAAACTGCATCGCTAGGGCGTTGGGCCAACTGCAAGAACACCAGTCGGGCCGGAATGGCCGGGGCGGTATCCCGTTGGCTGGGCAGTGTGGAAAAACTGCCCCAAATTGCCCTGCGATTGTCCCGGGTGCAGATTGAGAATCGGCCGGCAGTTGAAGTTATCCGTCTGTACGATGACGCCGATACTTTCTTTTACTGCGATCCCCCGTATGTGCTGTCAACCCGAGGCGACAGCAAGGCATATCGCTTTGAGATGGATGTTCCCGCCTATCGGGAACTGGCTGAAGTGGTAAATGACTGCCGGGGAAAAGTTGCTATTTCCGGCTACCGCTGCGAGTTGATGGATGAACTCTTTAAGGGCTGGAACTGCTACGAGGCCCCGGCTCGAACTTGCCATTCCGTCAAAAAACCCCGCACCGAAGCTCTTTGGATGAACTACTAGCGTAGGTGAGGCCAATATGCCGATTGACTACGACGGAGCCAAAGAGCTTTTAGCGGCAGGTTTTGAGCGCGCCGAAAGGCATCTGATTGATGGCACTGTGCCGGAGGCAGCAGCGTCAATTGTTGCCAACTGCGAAGTGATTTTTCAGTCAAGCACCCAAGCCTACCGAGAGGCACTATTGGGCTGCACCATAGCCAGAATCCAGGACCGGGACATCAACATAAGGTTGCCCTATGTCAATCAGGGCGCTGACGCTTTCAACGGACGCACCCTTGACACTGTGGTGATTAACCCCTTTCTCCAGGATAAGAGAGTCCCCGTCACCAGAGGGGCTTACCTGAGCGTTTTCCGCCGTTCGGTCCGATTTGAGACCGGTACCAGAGACGGTTTAAGGGACAAAGAAGGATTTGACTCCTTCCTTGAGGTAATAGCCTATCTCCAGGCTACTGCCGAGGGCGAGACGCTGGCCGGGATACTGGATTACTTGCTGTACCGGTTTGCCCGGTTGCGGGAGGCGGCGAATGTGCCGGTAACCCGGTTGCAGCGGATCAGCCTGGAGCAGTACGACCGTCTCATTTCCGGGTTGCTTTCCACGCCCAGCGGCGGGCGATTTCCGATGTTACTGGCAATATCCGCATTCCAAGCTATCAAAGAGTTCTTTGATTTGGATTGGGATATTGCTTGGCAAGGCATTAACGTCGCGGATACGGCATCCGGGGTCGGCGGCGACATAACGGTTGTTAAAGACGGCCAAGTCATTATGGCCGTGGAGGTAACGGAGCGGGCGGTGGATCGGTCGCGGGTTGTCGCAACTTTCAACGCTAAAATAGCCCCGTCAGGCATTGAGGATTATCTTTTCTTTGTTCGGTCAAGCGACATTGACCCGGCAGCCCAACAGCAAGCCCGGCAATACTTTGCCCAAGGGCATGAGGTGAACTTCGTAGAAATCAAGGCGTGGATTCTGGCCTTGCTGGCTACTATCGGACGGCAGGGGCGGGACGGGTTTAACCGGTCTTTGGTGGAACTGTTGGAATCCCCGGATATTCCCGGCACGATGAAAGTAGCGTGGAATGAACAAATAGTGAGTGCCATCGAGACCTAGACATCCCGCCCCCTTTTCGCGCAACATTACTTTCCGGCGGAGGGGTTGGGGGTGGAGACGGTTGATGGTTAGCGGCGGTCGGGCGGGCTGGCCGGACGCTGCTGGCGGCCTTCCTGCCGGCGCAGGTTGGCGGCCGTTACCCGGTCCACAAAGTTGCTAATCAGGATGTAGCGGAAATTGTAGCCCCAAGCAATATCCCACGCTCCCCAGAGGGTGTAGAGGAACAAGAGGAAACCAAGGGCATAAGACGCCGATACTACTTGGGAAACGGCGGCTGGCCCCCCCATTATGTCGCCGGTGAACAGGATAACGACCAGGATGAGTTGAACGATGCACGCTTGCATCCCTTGAAATGCGCCCAAAGCCGATTGCTGCCGGCGAAAGGAACGGGAGATGATGTAGGCAACGATGGGGCAAAGCATAAAAGCCGCGCCAAAGCTGTTAAGGCCGGGCAGCATTAGCGGGGTAAGCGGGATGCCAAACAGCAAAGGGGCGGCGTGGGCCACGGCGCTGCCAATACGCTCCCCCTTAGTAAAAACCGGGCGTTCCTCCGGCACTTCGTCGGGGCGCGGGCGGCGGAACATCAGCGTCGCTCCCGCCGGCTAGTCGGCCCACGCCGGGTGGGTCAGCGCCAGTACCGAGTTATGGCCGCCAAATCCAAAGGAGTTGCTCAAGGCCACGGCTACCGGCTGCTGGCGGGCGGTCAGAGGGGTATAGTCGAGGTCGCAGTCCGGGTCCGGGTCCACCAGGTTGATCGTCGGCGGGATGATGCCCTCCTGAATCGCCATCACGCAGAGGGCCGCCTCCAACGCCCCCCCGGCCCCCAAGAGATGGCCGGTCATGGACTTGGTGGAACTGATCGGGGTTTGCCAGGCGGCCTCATCCATCGCCAGTTTGATAGCTTTGGTTTCCTGCCAGTCGTTCAATGGAGTGGAAGTGCCGTGGGCGTTAAGGTAGTCCACTTGGCCGGCTGGGATGCCGGCGGCATTAAGGGCCAGTTTAATGGCTTTGGCGGCGCTTTGGCCGGTGGGATTAGGTTCGGTCAAGTGGTGGGCGTCGGAAGTGGCGCCGTAGCCGCGGAGTTCGGCCAAGGGCGTAACGCCGCGGGCTTTCAAGTGCTGTTCGCTTTCCAAAGCCAGTACGGCCGCCCCTTCGCCCATTACAAAACCATCCCGGTCCCGGTTGAAAGGGCGGCTGGCCCCGGCCGGGTTCTGATTGAACCGGGAGAGGGCGCGCAAAGAGTTGAAACCGGCCACCGCAATGGGGACGATAGGCGCTTCGCTGCCGCCAGCTAATACGATGTCGGCTTGACCCCGGCGCAGCATTTCCCAACCTTGGCCTAGGGCATCAGCGCCGCTGGAACAAGAGGATACCACGCAGTAGTTGGCCCCCATCGCCCCGGTGACCATTGAAACTTGCGCCGATGCCATATCCCCCAGCATCATCGGTATCAGGAACGGAGTAACCCGCTTGGGGCCGCGTTCCCGCAACACATCATACTGCTGGGAAAGGGTAAGCAGGCCGCCGATGCCGCTGCCAATAATCGCCCCGACGCGAAAGGGGTTTTCCGACTGCAAATCAATGCCGGCTTGACGACAAGCTTGCTGGGCGGCCACGGCGGCGAACTGGGCGAAACGATCCATCCGCCGGGCGTCTTTGCGCTCGAGGTAATTTTCCGGGTCGAAGCCTTTGACTTCGGCGGCAAAGGTAGTGTCGAAGCCGGCCGGGTCAAAGGCGGTGATGTAGTCGATGCCGGATTGGCCGTGGGTAATGGCGTCCCAAGTTCCGGCGGCGTCCAGCCCCAGGGGGCTGATGATGCCAATGCCCGTAACAAAGACGCGGTGCGTGTCGTTCATTTGGTACCCGGGTTAGTGTAAGGGTTCAGATGAGCAGAAAAGCAAAGGCGTGGGGAACCGGAGCCATCGCCCGGCTCCGGCGCCCCTCAGCCCGGGGGCGGTTCGTCAAAGGGCAAGCCATCCCGCTCGGCGGCCGCCTTGCGCTCCAGCCAAGCCCGCCACTTGCGGTTAGCCTCCGCCGCGCCCTCCGCTTTCAGTTTCCGCACCGCATCCGGTATCAGCAGTACCATACGCCCCAGAACCTCCGCAATAATGGTGATGGTCAACGCCGCCCCGGCCGACACTCCGAATATCGCGGCCAGAAACGGTATTGCCGATTCGTCCTGCCAATCCAGCGCATACCAGTATCGCGCCAGCAGCAGAGCTAGAACCGCCAGGAAAAACCCGTAATAGATGACCCAGTATTTTCCCCAGCGTTCCATCAGCCTTATCATAACCCCGCGCCGGTTGGGGCTGTCAAGCGTCCCGATTTCCTACCCGGGGCTATTGCCTATACCTGACGACTTACTTATCGTCATTCCCGTGAAAACGGGAATCCAGAGTCCCCGCCTATCTGGATTCCCCATTTCGTGGGAATGACGGTTTCTATCTTTGGGCTCGGTTATGCTTTGGGGCGGGTTTTGCGGCCCGCCCCCGGGGTTGGCTGACAATGACCGGCGTAGGGGCCTATGCTACTCCTGCGCCGGCCGCCGGCGGTTCGCGGAGTCGGCGAGGACGCCGTTAATCAGGTCGGAAAGTTCGGTGATGCGGCCGGAGATGTTTTCCGCCAAGTCTTTACGCCCGCCGGATTGGGGGTCAGAGAGGGTTTTGAGGGTATCGGTGAGTTCGTTGACCTTGCCGTTGATATTTTCCGCCAGTTCGCGGCGGGTGTTGGCCAAGGGCTGGGAGACGGTTTTTAGGGTGTCGGCCAGTTCATCGACGCGCTGGGAAATGTTGTAGCCGAATTCCTTGCCGGCGATGGCCACCGGGTCCGACCAGCTCCGCAGAGTGTCCGAGGCTTCGGTAAAGCGGGAAGTAATGGAATCGCCCAGGTCGCGGCCGGTGGCGGCGACCCGCAGTTTGTAGGAGCGCAGGATGCGGAAAATCCGCCCGTAGAGGTTGTCCACCGAAGTCAGCTTGTCCGAGTAGCGGTCGAACAGCTCCTGGCTTTCCCGCATCGTCCACCGCTTATCGTAGTGGACGAACTGGCGGCCGGTGTAGAGGTGGTAGGGGCGCATTTCGCCCTCTTGCAGAATGTCGCCGTGTTCGTTCAGCGGGGTCAGGGAGTTCCAGTTGGAAGTCGCCGGCAGCGGCGTCAGCAGGTTGGCCGTCTGATAGCGGCTGTGCTGGGTGACCCAGTCGGCCAAGTTCATAATGTCCTGTTCCGTGTCGAAGGGCAGTCCGATGATGGTCATCGCGACGACAGAGAAATCCATCGCGTTCAGGGCCCGCAGGTCCCGTTCCATCTGCCCCGGTTCCTGCCGTTTGTTGACGGCAAGCAGGTTTTCGGCGTTGTTGGATTCGACGCCCAGGTAGAGCATCCGGATGTTGGCGTCGAGCATCGCTTGGGACAGTTCCGGGTCTTGCCCGATTTCGGCCCGGGCCTGACAAATCATATACATATTGTCGGTGTGGCCCGGCCAGTTCTTTAGCCGTTCGAGCCGCTCATTGCGGAACTTGACGGCGCGCAGCGGCGGAGTGTGCAGGTCGTCAGAGATAAAGACATTGAACCGGCCGTTGCGGGCGGTGTGGATGAGACCGTCGGCAGCCAGTTCCTGCAACTGGTGCAGGCGTTTCAGTTCAGTTTCCCGGGGGATCAGCCGGTAGCCGAGGAACTGCTGGATGACCTGGCAGTACGTGCATTTTTCCGTGCAGCCGCGGACCGTTTCGAGGACGCCGCCGGGTAGCGGATGGTCGGAAGTCAGGTCTTTGATCGAGCGGAAATCGGGAAGTTCGGCGAAGGCCGGATCGACCAATCCCTGACGCCGGGTCTGAATAACCTGCCCCTCGTGGCGGTAGCTGATGCCGCCCATTTTGGCGAGGTAGGGTTCCCGCCGCCCGGCCGGGTAGGTCAAGAGCAGGTCGCAGAGGGGCGCGATAATGTCCTCGGCTTCCCGCTGGACGATGATGTCGAAGTTGCCCAGGGCAAAGGCTTCCTCCGGTAGCGGCCCCATCTGCGGGCCGCCGCCGATGGTGATGAGGTTGGGATGGCACTGTTTGGCTTGACGGGCAATCTGGTAGGCCCGGGGGGCCTCGTTAATCAGGGCGGTAACGAGGAGGATGTCGGCGTCGGCCAGGTCTTTATCCGGGTCAAGCAGGCCGCTGCGGTCCTCGAACCAGATTTGGCGGTCGTAGTGAAAGGGGCCGTCCTGCCATTGCCCGAGGGCGGTGGAGAGGAAAAGCATCCCTTGACGGGGGATAGCCATATACTCGAAGTTGCCGCCGGCGGAGGCCGGCTGAACCATGACTACCCGTTTGGTTGGCGACAGCGTAGTTACCATTTCTCCACCTGGCCGGGGGCATTGGGGCAATCCCGGCGCGCTTGCAAGATAGCGGCGCAGGCCGCAGGTTTGGTATGGATGCCAAGTTACGGTTATCCATTATACACCAATTGCGGCCGGTAACAATAGGCAAGTTGGGGGAGATAGCGTTCCGATTTAGGTGGTTTAGTTGTAGAATGGGGAAAGGGCCGGCCTTGCTGGTTGACGGGAGGTGCGCTGTCATGGGATTGCTGGACGATTTGGAGACCCAACTGGAGCAGGAAATTCCGCTCCAGTTGCAGGCGAAGCTGCAACAAGCCCTGGATCATTATCAGCCCCGATGTGCTCAGTGCGCTCTGGCGATGCACCGCCACCATCGCTATGACCGCACCATTGTCACGTCCTATGGGCCCATCCGGATAGCGGTTCCGGTGTTTCGTTGTGGGCAATGTCGCCAACTGGCGGGCGGCGCGGCGCTGCTGGGGCCGGAGGTTCGTTACCAACGGTTCTCAAAAAAACTCGGGACCGGGCTTTGAGCCTGGCGGCCCAGGGTTTGAGTTACGCCCAAGCGGGGCAGTGGGTGGGTTGTGTCAAAAGCACCTTGTGTCGCTGGCTGCGGCGGTTGGCCTTGACCCGGCCCCGGTTGCCGGGGGCAGTGTGGGAACTGGATGGTTTATGGACGCGCACCCGGCAGGGCCCTCAGGAATTGAAGGTAATCCGGGACGAAACCGGGGCGGTCTTGGCGACTTTCGGGCCTTGGGCGGCGGCCCTGGAGTTGGCCGAGCAGTCCGGAGCCGCGCCACCCCGACATCTGGTCAGCGACGGCGACCGGGCCATTGCGGCCGGCATCCAGTGGGTGTATGGACGGGCGGCGCCGCATCAGCTGTGTATCTTTCACCTGCTGCGGGAATATGGACGGAATATCGGGAAGGCCGGCTTGGCCGCCGCCCGGCAACTGCTGTTGACTGACAGCGCGGCGGCGGCCCAGAGCTACGCCGGTCAAATAATGGAGTTGACCGAGGGCGCCGCCGCTTACTGGCTGGACAAGGCATTGACCGCCGGCCGGCAGTATTGGACTACGGGAGAGGTTGCCTACCGGACTACTTCCCGCCTGGAACGCTACAATCGGGAGTTGCGCCGGCGGGAGCGATTGGGGACGGTCTGGTCAGAGCATAACCTGCTGGCTTTGCTGCAAACCCGGGGCTTGCTCAACCAAACCACCTAAAATGCAACGCTATCGTTGGGGGAAGTTTATGTCAATTGGGGATTATATACCTGTTTACACAGTCTATCTGGAAATCGATGGCAATTGGAACAAATCCCCAACTAATATGTAAGCAAGTATATAATTCCCTATTGAAATAGGCCAGCACGAGTTCGAGCACCCAACCCGTCATTTGGCGAAACCCCAACAGTTTCAGAAACAATGCCGGCTGGGGCCGGGGGTAGAGGCAATGCTGCCGATTTTCAGTTATACTTACCGCAAAAGGGGGCCTTATGGAACTATCCGCCAGTTACTCCTTTGACGCGCCGGCCGCCCAAGTTTGGGCTACCCTGATGGATCCGGCCGCCCTGCAACGCGCGATGCCCGGCTGCGAAAGCCTGGAACCCCTCGGCAACGGCGAATATCAGGCCGTAGTGAACCTCGGCATCGGGCTAATCCGCGGCCGCTACAACGCCAAAATCGCCATCAAAGACCCCCAGCCGCCGCAATCCTACCGCCTCGCCATCGACGGCAGCGGCCCCCTCGGCTTCGCCAACGGCGAATCCCTCGTAACCCTCACCGAAACCGCCGGCAAAACCACCGTCCAAGTCTCCAGCCAGGGCCAAGCCGGCGGCACCGCCGCCCGCGTCGGCCAGCGAATGCTCGAAAGCGTCGCCCGGGGAATGCTGAACCAGTTCTTTACCGCCCTGCAAAACGAAGTCCAGCGCCCCCTTGCCCCCTAAAGCCACCGCCCAACCCGACCACTCAGGAGGACGCCTTATGCCCACTACCCCGACCGCAACCGCCGGCTATGTAGTCCTGACCGGCACGGTAGAATGGGACGAAGTCGCCTACTGTTCCCGCTGCCCGGAATTGCGGGTCGCCAGTTGCGGCGATACCGTCGAGGAAGCCTTGGACAACTTGGGCGCCGCCCTGGAAGTCCTTTTCGAGGACTTGGCTGACCTGGGTTCTCTGGAAACGGAACTCAAAGAAAAAGGCATCCCGGTCCAGCCGGCGCCCCCGCCAGCCGCTGCGGTTAGCGTCTCAGTTCCCGCAGGAAAAACCCTCCGGGTCTATGTCCAAAAACTGCCCGTGCCGGCGCCGGTAACAGTGTAGCCGGATGCGTCCCTGCTCCAGCCGCCAACTAACGGCTGCTCTGGAAAGATTAGGCTGTTACCCCGGCAAATCCGGCCGGGGCAGCCACCAAACCTATCGCCGCCGCCTGTCCGACGGCTCCGTAGTGGCGGCTTCAATAGTTCTGGGCAAGCGGGAACTACCACGCGGCACCGTCCGCGACATCCTTTGGCGTCTGCAAATCTCCGCAACCGACTTCGACCGCGCCTTGCGCTGACCCACCCTAACCCGTACGCCGCCCGTATCAGCGCCCCCACCACAGCCACCCGGGAATTGACTACCCCGCCGTGTAATTAGCAAAAGCCGTCAGGGTCTCCAGCGCGGTGTAGCGGAAACGATAGCCCATAGTTTGTTTCAGCTTGGCGGCGCTCATTATCACCGGATAGCGCACCGCGTCCAGTTCCGCCCGAATGGAGCCGGGTTGCAGCAGCAACTTCCGGTCCAGTCCGACCGCCCCGTACGCCAGAAACGGCGGCAGGTTCGTCAGCTTGCGGCGGGTCAGTTCGGCGATTTCCCGCAGAAAAACCACCCCATCCCCGGCCACATTAAACACTCCCGGCGTCTCCCGATAAATAAACTCCAGCAAAATCCGCAGCAAATCCTCCATATGCAGCAGTTGATAGGGCGGATTTTGCCCCACGCCCCACAGCCGCCGGGGCAGCAGCCGCGCCGTCAGCTCGCTGCCCGGGGCCGCGCCCAGCACCGGACACGCCCGCAGGATGGTCACCTTAATGCCGGGGTAGTCCGTATTCAGCGCCTGCTCCGCCTGGTAAATATCCCGGCCGTAAGGAAACGCCGGAAAGTTAGAGAAATCCACCCATTCCTCCGGCAGCGGCATCGGATTGCCGGGATTGGCCCCGTAAATAACATTAGAGCTGAGGTAAATAAGATGTTTGACGCCGGCGTTGACGCAGGATTCAAGGGTTTTCTCGGCGGACTGGAAATTATGCGCCCGGATGGCGATGGCTTCACTTTGGGCGCGAACCCGGCGGGCGTCATACGCCAAATGCACCACGGTTTCAACCCGGTGCCGGCGCAGCAAGGCGTGAATATCCCGCGCCACATCCTGCCGATACACGGCAATGTTATGCAGCGGCAGCGGCGGCGGGGCGGTGTCGAAAGCCACCAGCCGACCCCGGCCCGGCAAGCTTTCCAACCGATGCAGCAGCCAGGAACCGATATAACCGGAGGCTCCGGTAACGGCGATAACTTTGCCGGGCGTCAACATCAGGAACCAACCCCGGAGAGAATGGGAATGGCCCTTTGCGCCGCCGCCCAGCCGCTGCGGGCCGCGCTTTCCATCGTCGCCGGCCAGCCGGTAGCCGTCCACTCCCCCGCCAGGAAAAAGTTAGGCAGCGGCGTCGCCGGCCCGGGCCGCAACGCCGCCGCCCCGGGGACACAGCGAAAAGTCGCCCTCCGCTCCTTAACCACCCGGGCCTGCGTCAACCGGGCGCATTTAGCCGCCGGGAAAGCCGCCGCCACTTCCGCCGCAAAGGCCCGCGTCAGCTCCTCCGGCGACTGCTCAATGTATTCCCCGGCGGCGCTCAGCGAAATGCCAATCTGCTGCCCCGGCCCCGGCCCGCCCTGAATTCCGCTTTTGTTAAACACCCATTGCAGCGGGCGGTCAATAAAAGCGCAGAAATCCCCTTGCATCACCGGCTTATCGTACCAAAGCTGAATGTTGACGATGGGCGACCATTCCAGTCCCTCGATTCGGCGGAAGTAGTCCCCTTGGCGGGTTTCCGTAGGCAGCAAGTTCAGCAAGGCGTCAAAAGGCAGCGCGCTAATGTAAGCCCGGCCGCGCCGGATTTGCCCGTCCGCCAGTTCCACCCCATCCACCTGCCCGTTGGCAATTAAGAAACGGCGGGCCGGCTTGCCCCGAATTAGCCGCACGCCGCCTTGCTCCAGGCATTGCCGCGCCGGTTCCCCCAAGGCCGCCGTCAAGCCGGTTTTAGGATAGCCGATATTAGCCCCGTTGCGCTCCCGCAGCAGCCCTTCCTGTATTATCATCAACCCCATCGCCGCGCTCACTTCCCGCGCATTATCGTTCAAGGTCGGTTCAATCAGCAGATTCCACAGATTGTTGACCGCCCCCTCCGACTGATTATGCTCCTCCAGCCACTGCCGGAATGTAATCTGTTCCAGTTCCGGCTTGTTGCGGTCCATACGCCCGGCCGCCGCCATCGCCGCCACTGCTCTTGCCCTCTCCCCCGGTTTCAAGTGAGCGTAACCCAGAAAAGGCAGCAACAAGTGTAAGGGCGGCGGCAGCGGCCAAGCCGTCAGCCGCCCGGTTTTGCCGTGCCGGTCAACAATAGGCGCATTAAGCCGCGGCTGCAAATGCCATTTATCCCGGACGCCCAGCCGCGCAATTAACCGCCGAAAGTAATGACACCGGCCGACAATAATATGCTGCCCGTTGTCCACCGCTTGCCCGGTAGCGGCGTCAATGAAAGAGAAAGCCCGGCCCCCGAGGAAACGCCGGCTTTCAATCAGCGTTGCCGGATAGCCGGCGTCCCGCAACGCCAAAGCGGCGGCAATGCCGGCAATGCCCCCGCCAATGATAACCACGCCGTCCCCCATCATCCCGGCTCCCGCCGCCGCGGCCGCAAGCCGCCCAGCCAGGCTTGCGCCATCACCCGGGCTTTAGCCGCCGTGGACAAGCTCACCCGGTAGTTCAGCACATCATAATCGGCCACCGCAATCCCATCCAGCACCTTGCCGTAAATGCCGCCCAGTACCGCCGGGCAGGCCCGGGAACGCAGCGGCAGATAAGGCAGCAACTGCCGGCCGCGGCCAAAGTATTCCCGCGCCCGCTGCACCTGAAAGCTCATCAACGCGACAAAAGCCGGATTGCAAACCCCGGCCGCCAGTTCCGCCTCCGAATAGCCGAAGCGCGCCAGTTCCTCCTGCGGCAGATAAATCCGCCCCATCGCCCAATCCTCTTTGACATCCCGGCAAATGTTAGTCAACTGCATTGCCAGCCCCAGGTCGATGGCGTACTCTTTAGCCCGCTCCTCCCGGCAGCCAAAAATTCGCAGGCAGATTAAGCCCACTACCGACGCCACCCGGTAGCAGTATTGACGCAGTTCCGCAAAATCCTGATAGCGGGTCGTCGTCAAATCCGCCTCCACTCCCGCCAAGATTTCCCGGAAGTACTCTTCCGGGATGGCGTACCGGCGCGCCGCATCGTTCAAGGCCAAAAAAACCGGGGCCTCCGCCCGCCCGTCATAGCTGCGCGTCAACTCCACCCCCAACCGGGACAGCCGGGCCAGTTTGCGGTCCTCAGAACCCGGGGCATCCACCACATCATCGCAGTAACGGCAAAAGGCATAAACCACATAGATGGCTTGCCGGGCCGCCGGCGGCAAAGTCAAAAAGGCATAGTAAAAGTTTTTAGCCTCCCGGCGGGCGGTCTGCTGACATTCCCGGTACGCCCGTTCCAGCTCCGTAGCCATCAGCCACCCCTCGAGTACGCCGCGTCGGGCAATGCCAACCCCCGGCCCAATTTCCAGTTAAGCCAGGTGGACAAGAACAACCCCGCCTTGCGCCGCCGGGACAGCGCCGGCCGCGCCGTCAAAACATCATAATCCCGTTCCCTGATTGCATCCAACACCGCCAGCCCGCCCCTAGTGAACAGCGCTACATCCAGCTTGACCCGCCCCTCCAGCAGCGCCGGCAGCGCCGCCCCTTGCCTGAACAACTCCCCCGTCCGTTCCACCTCAAAAGCCAGCAGCCGCCGCCAGGCATCATTGACTACGCCGGCCGCCAAATCCCCCTCGCTATAGCCGAATCTGTCCATATCCTCCTGCGGCAGATAAATGCGCCCCTTCTGATAATCCCGGGCCACATCCTGCCAGAAATTAGCCAGCTGCAAGGCGGTGCAGGTAGCGTCCGCCAGGGCTTGCCGTTCCCCATCCCCATAGCCAAAAAGCTGCAAAAACAGCCGCCCCACCGGGTTCGCCGAATGCTCGCAATAGTGCCGCAAATCGGCATAGGTCGGGTAACGCTGCGCCCGCTGGTCGATGCGGTTAGCGTCAATCAGCTTGATCAAAGGCTCCGGCGGCAGGTCAAAGGCGCGGATCGTCTGCTGCAAAGCCACCATAACCGGATGCGTGGGTTGACCGCTGTAGCAGCTTTCCAGTTCCCCCTGCCACCAGTCCAGCAAGGAAAGGCGGTAAGCGGCAATCTCCCTTTCCGCTTCCTCCGGCCCCGGCCGCCGCGCCGGCTGTCGCGGCCTGGCTTCATCCCCCAAATCGTCCACCGTGCGGCAGTAAGCATACAGGGCATAGATGTGCGGCCGCATCCCCCGCGGCAGCAGCCAGGAACCCACGGTAAAGTTTTCGTAGTGACTGCGCGCCAAGCGGCGGCAGTAATCGTAAGCGGCGGCCACCGACGGCACGCCCGCCGCCTTGTCTCCGCCAAGCGGCGCAACTTGCGGCATCGGGCCCGCGGAACCGGCGGCCGGCATAACTACCCCTACTCCCCGACCACCTGAACCATCACCTCCCGCTGCCGGGGATGATCCAGTTCAATCAGAAAAATGCTCTGGTAGCGGCCGAACTGCATTTGCCCGTCAATCAGGGGGATGGTTTCACTGCAACCCAGCGTCAGATGCTGACAATGGGCATGGCCGTTAGGCGACTCCTCCGGCGTCATATTGACCGTGCGGACGCTGAAATCGTTATGCTGATAGCAGCCATTGCGCGGACTGACCCGCTCCAGAAAGTCCGCCATATCCCGCAGCAGCAGCGGCTCATTTTCGTTGATTTTCACCGCCGCCGTAGTATGCCGGGAATAGACCACCACCAAGCCGTTGCCCACCCCGGACTGCCGGACGCACTGCCCCACCCGCTCCGTAATGTCCACGAAATCCGGAGCCGCCCCGGTTTCCAGTTCGATACAAAAGGATTTGCTTTTCATCCCCTACTCTTTCCCGCCTTGCGGCGCCCTTTCGCCGCGCCCGGCGCGGCCTTGCCCTAACCCCCAACCTGCCGGCGGTAGCGGCCCAAAGCCAGCAGCGGCCAGTAGTTGCGGTACATCTGATAGTTAATCATAAACCCGGCGGACAAATCCCCATCCCCGCCCTCCGCCGCCCCGTTGCGGCCCGGATCCTTGGGCGGCTCCCCGGTACCATAACCCGGAAAGCCGGCCCCGGTAAAGTACGGTTCATCCCACGAACCATCCCCCCGCTGCCGCGCCGCCAAATAGCCGACGCCGCGCCCGGTCGCCGGATTGTCTGCTTCCCCGGCCGCCAGCAATGCCAGCAACGCCCACGAAGTTTGCGAAGGCGTACTGGGGCCGACCCCGTGCAGTTCCGGGTTGATATAAGAACCGCAGCTTTCCCCCCAACCGCCATCGGCGTTCTGGCGGGACAAAAGCCAATCCACCGCCCGCCGGATATAGGGCTGCTCCATATCCTCCCCAATCGCCGCCAGTGCCGGCAGCACGGCCCCGGTGCCATAGATATAGTTGACGCCCCAACGGCCGAACCAGGAACCATTAGCTTCCTGCTGCTGCCACAGATATTTGTAAGCCCGCTCCAGCGGCGGATAATCCCGGGAATACCCCAAACGGCCGAACATCTCGACCACATGAGCCGTAACATCCGCGCTCGGCGGGTCAAGCACTTCCCCAAAATCGGAAAAAGGCAGCTTCGCCAGATACTTGCGGTTATTGTCTTTGTCAAAAGCCCCCCAACCGCCGTTTTTGCTCTGCAAGGCCGTCAGCCACTGCACCCCCCGCGCGATGGCATCCTGCCGCCCCGGCTCCTCCTCCGCATCCAGCCGCGCCTGCGCCAAAGCAATGATAACTTCCGCGCCGTCATCCACATCCGGATACCGGCTGTTGTTGAACTCGAAAGACCAGCCGCCGGGCCGGGCTTTCGGCGCGCGCACCTGCCAATCCCCGGGCGTGTCAATCTGCCGCGCCAGCAGCCAACGGGTAGCCTTGCGGATGCGCGGATCCTCCGGCGCAATTCCCGATTCCAGCAGCGCCTGCTGCGCCAGGCAAGTATCCCACACCGGAGAAATACACGCCTGCATCATACAACTGTTTTCATCCTCAACCGCAAAATGGTCGAACCCGCTGTAGCCCCTTTCCAATACCGGATGGTCCGCCGGAAAGCCGATGTTCTGCAACGCCAGCAGCGAATAAACCCACGGCGGTTGAATGCCGCCCCAAGAGCCATCCGCTTCCTGATGATTCACCACCCACTCGACGATTTTCCGCTCCGCCCGCCCCCGAAAGGGATGAATCGGCCACTGCTGATAGATGCCCACCAGCCGGTCGAGGTAGTAAAGCAGCCCCGCCAAACTAAGGGTCGAGTCCGGCTTCGGCAGGGAATAGTCAATTTCACCCCGCGGCCGGAGGTACAACTCATCGATGGCCGCCGCTTCCGGTATCGGGCAAACCGGCCGGTGGGTCAGAATCAGCAGCATCGGAACAATGGTGCTGCGGGCCCAACTGGAAAATTCATAAATGTTGAACGGCGCCCACGGCGGCAGCAAAATCAGTTCCGGCGGCATATTAGGCGTCCCTTTCCACTCCCACTGCCCAAAGAGCGCCAGCCAGATTTTGGTAAAAACCCGGGTTTCCGGCACCCCGCCTTTGCCCAAGATAAACTCTTTAGCCCGGCGCAACGGTTCGGAATCGGCGGAACAGCCCGCCAGTTTCAAGGCAAAGTAACACTCCACCGAAGTGCTGACATCCCCCGGCGAGCCGTAATACTGCCCCCAGGAACCGTTGTCCTGCTGCTTGCTCAGAATGTAATTCACCACCTTGCGCCACCGCTCCTCATCCCGGCGATCCAGAAAGTAGGACAGCAGCAGATACTCCGCCTCCATCGTCGGATTCGACTCCAGCGGCCCCCACCAGTACCCGGCCGCATACTGGCAGCCGCTGAAGTAATCCTGACTCCGCCCAATCACCGTATCCAAATCCACCGCCGCCGGCGTCAAGACGGCAGCCTCCGGTGACAAATCCGGCATCCGGGAATGGCGCGGCCGGGCCGTATCCCCAGCCGTATGTTGCTGACTCACCACCGGCCGGTTTCCCCAAAAGAACTAGCTGACCCTTTCCGGAGCCGGCGGCGTCGGCAGCAAATCCGCCACCGCAAACTCCAGGTCAGGCAAGGCTACCGGCCGAATCTTGTCCCCCCGCCGGTAGATAGTATGTTGGGCGTAACCTTCGCGGCCGGGATTGCGGAAAACTTCGAGGCAATCCCCCGGCAGGTTCAGCACCCAGGTTTCCGGCACTCCGGCCCGCCCATAGATGTGGGATTTAATGTCCCGGTCATACGCCAGGGTGCTGTCAGCTACCTCGATCGCCAGCAGGACATCGGCGGCCGTGGGGTGGGCGCGTCCATACCCCCCCGGCCGGCGGCGGAGCAGGGCCAGGTCCGGCTCCAGTTCCAGACGCTCCCCCAAGCGAACCGGGGCCTGTACGCGGAGCCGGAACTGGCTGACAGCGTAAGGGGAAAAGACTTCTAGGGCATCATCCACACCCTCAGCGTGGCAAGGGTCGCTGGGCGGCCTAACCAGAATATCCCCCTCGATAAGTTCAACCCGCTCCTCGGTCTGCAAGATGCCGACCTCAACCATCCGGTAGTACTCGGCTACAGTGAATTTGCGGGTCTCCCGCAACCGCGCAACGTGGGTAACGGGAGCTGCGGGCGCCTCCGCGGCGATTGCCAGCGCGGCCGGCGGCTCTTTTACTTGCGTGGTCATCGTTGCCCTCGCCCGGGGAAAGGTAAGTTATCGCCGCTCTGATAATAAACCGCCCCGCCGGTTTATGCAATGCCGCCGGCTTGCCGCCGGATAATTTCCCCGGAAACTGCCTAGCCATAACCATAATCCCGGAACCACTTTACCGCCCGCGCCAACGCCTCCTCGACCGGGCTTTGCGGCAGTCCCAACTCCTCCACCGCCTTTTGCGCCGATACATACATCGGCCGCCGGGCTACCCGCAATCCCTCCAGCGGAATGCGCGGCTCCCGCCCCAGCAGCCTGCCCCCAATCACCTGCTCCAAGCCGGCCGCCGCCATTGCCAACCCGAAAGGGATTTGCCAACGCGGCGCCGGCCGCCCGGTTATACCGCTCAGCATACCCACCACTTCCCGCAAAGTAAGATTGCAGTTGCCCAATATATAACGCTCCCCCGCCTGCCCCCTTTCCAAAGCCAGTATATGCCCGGCCGCCACATCCGCCACATCCACCAGATTCAAGCCGGTATCCAGCAAAGCCGGCATCCGCCCCCGGATAAAGTCCCGGACAATGCGCCCGGTCGGCGTCGGCTTAACATCCCAAGGCCCGACCGGCGCCGTCGGATTAACTATTACCACCGGCAAGCCGGCCGCCGCCATCGCCAACGCCGCCTGTTCCCCTTGGTATTTAGATTGCTTATAATGCCCGGTCAAATGCAGCCGCGCCGTCCCGGTCCAATCATCCTCAACGCCTAATCCGGCCGGCGGCAAGGGAATAGTGGCCACCGTGCTGGTATAAACCACCTTGTCCACGCCGGCTTGCCGGGCCGCATTCAGCAAATTAACCGTCCCCTCGACATTAACCCGATAGACCGCCGCCGGGTCTTTCGACCAGAAAGTATAAACAGCAGCGCAATGAAAAACCCCTTGGCAGCCGACCATCGCCCGCCGAATTGAATCCGGTTCCAGAATATCCCCAACGACCTTTTCAATCCGCCCCCGGTCGGCATCGCCGCTACTGTCCATAGCCAAGGTATTGCTCCCCGGCCGCACCAAAGAGCGCACCTGATAGCCGCGCGCGGCCAATGCCAAAGCCAGGTTGCCGCCGATAAACCCGCTCGCCCCGGTCAGCAAAACTTTCATCTCCCCGCCCTTCCAACGCCCGAAACCGACCTTACCGCTCCGCCGCCGTTCCCGCCGCCCGCAATTCCAGAAACGCCAAGGCAAACTTCGTCAAACTCTGCCGGGCCCGGGCCGCATCATACGACAGCCGCGCCAGTTCCGGGATGCGCCGGGGATGACCCGCCACCGCCTTGGCGATTTGCCCCGGCCCGGCATCAGCCAGTTCCAGCAGGTAATGCGGCAACCCTTGCCCGGCAGTGTCAAGGATTGTCCGCACCGCCAAAAAAGGGACAGCATAACGGGCGGCCGTTTCGGCAATCCAGTAATCCTCCATATTCACCGTGGCCGCTTGATATTGACGGAACTGAGCGGCCTTGACGGCCGCGGCCGCCGAAACCCGGGAAACAGTCAAAGCATCGCCGCCCCGCCACTCCATAGCGGCGGCTTGCAAAGCCGCTACCGCTTGTCCGTACATCGCGTCATCCGGTTCGATGAAACCGTCCGTCCCCTCCCGGGCTTCCCGCAAATAGCGGAAAGGCAGGCACAAATCCCCGGTACGCAAAGCCGGGTCCAGACCGCCCGCCAAGCCCAAAAGCAGCAACTCCCCGGTTCGCCGCCCCTCCTCCCGCCGGTTCAGCAGCTGGCGTACCGCCCCTTGCGCCGCCCGCTTCCCAACACCCACCCCTTGCAGCTCGACTTCCTCCCCGGCAGCCGGCCCAGCCCGACGCAAACCGGCCAATTCATACTCAGTAGCAGCAATGATAGTCAACATAAGCCGGCGGTTGGCGTTAGAGGGTTACTTTGGCGCCGGAGGATGATTTACCGCTAGGGTTGGCTGGATGCCTCAAGCTCGGTGAGGCATTGGGTAACGGCATTCCTGATCCGGCGATATTCGTTCTCGGTAAAGGCCGATACCCACTCCTCGATCTTTGAGCGAATGGCATTTTCATCCCACTGCTCAAAGTCCGATTGGTCCAGGATGTTGTCGCTGAGGTCAAACACGATCCAATTTATCCACCTCTTGTCCTGCCTCTTGGCCGGATCGACAACTTGCCCAATGCAAGAATCTAGGGCAGTCCTTGCGGCTTGCTCCGTACTCTCACTGATGGCGATGTCCGCCACAAGAGTGTCGTTTTGGCAACGGAACTGGAACAGGAGCAACTTGGGGCAGGCCGGCAACCATCCCGTTCCGGTTTCAAGTACCGGAAATTTCTGCCACTCCTCAGGAGAGAACCGGGTGAAACCCCGCTGCTTATGCAACTCCTCAAGTTTCCAACCCGAACCCGCTTGATTCCTGATGACCTCCCGGAGAATCCGATCCATTTCAACCGGGGGATCCAGCCGTTCCCGGCCAATATAGTCGATGGCAGACTTATGCCGCCGGTAGATTTTCCAGGCTAATACCCGGGCTTCCTCATTTCTCAAAATCCCTCTCCTTACCGCGCTGACGTACTGCATCAGAAAAACCCGCACCCCCTCGCCGATGGAACCAGCCCGGCTCGCGACGGTTTTCTCGATTAGTTGGCAAATCACTCCGTAGTCAACCGGAAACCAATAATCCCGCTCTGTGGCGTCCTGAGCAGGTATTCCGCTCGGCGATAGAAACACATAGCCCCGGGTAAAGTCGGGGAACTGAGCCTCCAGAGCTTGCCGGTAGCGGGTCAATTGCCGGCTATGTTCTCCAGACCATACCTTGTTCTCGATAGCGCAGAGAAACTGCTGCCCCTCATCGCGAATAAGGATGTCCAGAAAACCCAACTGACCGCCCCCTCGGTTACGCCATTCCCGTTGCACTTGCGCCGTTGACCAGTCAGCCGCAGACATTTCCATCCGCGTTGTTGCCGACAGGAAATCTTTCAGGAAAGCATCGCCCAACCGGTGGTTTCCCCGTGGATCCAGCAGCCAAGCCAATACTCTGGAGTGTTTCTCCTCATCCCCCACTATGCCAAGCAGACGGAACGGGTTGAATTCCGCCAGTTGCAACCCCAATTCAGCCAAGTCCGGGTCTTGGTCAAACCGCTCCAATGCCGCGTACTGTTCCGCCGTCTCCATACCGTCCCCTGCCTTTGCTGAATAGCGGAGCGGCCGGACTCCGTAGAGAGTAGTCGCTGAAGGAGCGGCTCGCCGCCGGTCGCTGCGGGGTTGATTGTAGCGGCGACGGGGCAGGGCGGTCAAGCGGTTGGTGTATGGCAAGGGCAGCCGGTCGCCCCCTAACCCGCCGTAATCCCCCCCTTATGCGCCGCCCCGGACTTCAGCAGCGTCACCCAGTCTTTCGGCGTGGACACCGCTTGAAAAATAGTAGCCGACTCAAACCCGCAGTGCATCATACAGTTAGCGCAGCGGGGGTCTTTCCCCACCCCGTAATTCTCCCACAACTTTTCCTCATACAGCGCCGCCACCTCCGGCGTATGGGCATCCGCCAGCGGATAGCAGGGCTGCCGCCAACCCAGCACCGTGTAAGTCGGGTTCGACCAGGCCGTGCATTGATATTCCTTATCGCCGCGCAGAAAGTTCAGGTACAAAGGATTGTTGTAAAAGCGCATCCCGGCCGTGCGCCCCGGCGCCAGCAACTCCCGGAAAATCCCCCGGGCCTCCTGCCGGCTGAGAAACAAATCCCGATCCGGCGCGGCCGCAAAGTCATAACCCGGCGAAATCATCGACCCCTCGACCCCCAACTCCCCGACGAAACGAAACATCCGATGCAGATCCGCCACATCACTGCCGCGAAAGACTGTGGTATTAGTGCAAACCCGATAGCCCTGACCCAAAGCGGCGCGGATGCCCTTTACCGCCCGTTGAAAAACCCCGGCCCGCGCTACCGATTCATCATGCCGCTCCTCCATCCCGTCCAGATGCACCACCCAGCAGAAATACTTGGACGGCGGGATTTTCGGCAGCATCCGCTCCAACAGCAGGGCATTGGTGCAGCAATAGACGAAATACCCCTCCCCCACCAGCCGGTTGATGATTTCGTCGATTTGGGGATGGATGGTCGGTTCCCCGCCGGCAATGGACACAATCGGCGCCCCGGCCTCCCGCACCGCCGCCAAGGCCGTATCCACCGCCATCATCCGCTCCATTACCGGCTTATACTCGTGAATCCGCCCGCAGCCGATACAGGAGAGATTGCACATCTCCAGCGGCTCCAGCATCGTCACCAGCGGGAACCGCCGCCGCCCCCGCAGCCGTTGCCGCAGAATATACCCCGCCAGCCGGAAAGACAACGCCAAAGGTCGTTTTGCCGGTTTCATCCCTTGCCTCCGTTACCCCCCCTTAAAACTCCCGCCGCGCCAGAAAATCCACCAACTCCGCCACTTCCGCCCTTGCCCACGCCGGCAGCTCCACCCCCTCCAAAGCCCGCCCGGCTTCAGCCGCGCTCTGTTCCGTCAGCTGTTGGGCATATTGCGCCGCGCCCACCGCATCCATAATTTCCATCACCCGCCGCACCTCCTCCTCCGACAGTTCCCCCTGCCCGTAAATGCGCCGCAATTCGACGGCATCCTGCCCCTGTGCTTGCTCCAGGGCATAGACCGCCGGAAAGGACTTTTTCCGTCGCCGAATATCATTATCCGTGGACTTGCCGGTCGCGTCCGCATTCCCCCAAACGCCCAAATAATCATCCCGTATCTGAAACGCCCGCCCCAAATAACGCCCGAAATCGGCAAAGGCTTGCGCCGTCGCTTGGTTACCTTCGGCTAAAGTCGCCCCGATTTCCAGCGAACTCCGGATTAGCGCCCCGGTTTTGCCGGCAATCATTTCCAGATAATCGGCAGTGCCAATATCCGTACGGGATTCAAACCCCAAATCCCGGCATTGCCCCTCAATCATCTCCAAATAGGCTTCCAGCAGCAGCCGGGAAACCTGCAAAGTAATCGCCGGCGGCGTCCCTTGCCCCGCCGTCCGCAGCAATGCCCCATCCCCCAGCGACTGCACCCCGTTGCCGCAAACCAACGCCTTGGCCTCCCCCCACAAAGCCCACACCGTCGGCTGATGCCGCCGTTCCCGGTCACCGTCCTGAATATCGTCGTGGATTAGCGAAAAGTTGTGGATTAGCTCAATGGCGGCGGCGGCCGCCGCCGCCCGGCGCATATCGCCGCCCAGAGCATCGCACGCAAACATACACAGCGTTGGCCGTAGCGCCTTGCCCTGCGCCGCCGGCGACACCGCCGCCTTCCCCTCCCGATCCCCCCAGCCCAAATGATACCGCATCGGCACCGCCAGGGGCGAACCCGCCACCGCCGGCACGATCGCCGCCAACTCCCCCGCCACCCGGTCTTGATACCGGGCAAACATTGCCGGCAGCGACGGCCCCGGCCGCGACGGCGCTACAGTCACGGCGGTCATTGCCCGGCATCCCGCAGTTCCGCAATCGCCGCGTCCAACTCCCGCGCCCGGTCGCCATCCCCATCGGACAGCCGAAAACAGCGGTCCAGGTACAGTTGCGCCAACCGGGAACCTTGCGCCGTCGCTTCCCGGGCCGCCGCCAGCAGGTTCAGCACCTGAAATTCCGTAGGCAGATGGCGGGCCAAAGCGTTAATCTCCTCCGCCGCCTCTCCCGCCATATTCTCATCCCGCCCCTCCTGCGCGAACTGAAGTTTCCCCAACAGCCGGGACAATTCCGTCAGTTTGTCCCGCTCGCTCATCAGACTGAACAGCACTTCATTGACCGAATAGGACGGGTCATTTTCCGCCTCCCCCTCAACAACCCCCCCGCCGCCCGCTCCTCCCGAAATCGCCCCAGCCGCCACCGCCACCCCGCCGCTCAATCCCAACCGGTCGATATAATCGGCATAGAGTTGAGCATAGGCTTCGACCGCCTCGGTGATGGCCTCCATCATCCGCATCAGGTCGAAAGAAAACATACTGGCCGCGAATACCAGGTCATCCCCCCGCAGCTCGCTCAGCCGCTCCAGTTCCGGGTAGCCGCTCACCGGCTCCGGCACCGGCGGCAACGCGATTTTAGACAGGTCAATCGGCGCATTGCCCAAATGTCCCGCCAAAAACGGCGGCACATACTTGCCGAAATCCGACTTTACCGGCAGCACCACGATATAGGCCGCGTAAAGCTGCTCCTCCGTATCCACCCGAAAATAAGCCAAAGCGTGGCCCCGGGGACGCTGCCCATCGCCGCGGTCAAAGGTCAACTCCATTATGCTCTTTCCTCATTGCCGTTGCCGATTCACCCGTTGGGCTATTCCCGCAAGGATACTCCGATTATAGAGTATCGGCAAGCCTAAGGCTAGACCCGCCCCGGGCCACATTCGGGTCGAGCTGATTACGGTTTTAAGGGGGCGGGGAAAGCCGGCGGCAAAGTATAGGAAATTGCCGGGGACGGGAGAAACCCGGGCAAAGGGCGCCGGCACAATTGCTAATATCCCCCTGGCCGGCGTATAATGGCAAGTGTTATCAGTCAGACAACTTCGCCGGGGACGGGAAAGGTTGCCCGGCGGCAAGGGGGAACGGAATGGTTGAAGTTTTGACCGGGACTTTTACGGTGAAGTCGGGCCACGCCCAAATGCTGAAGGGCGGGGTGATTATGGATGTGGTGAACGCCGAGCAAGCGCGCATCGCAGCCGAAGCCGGGGCGGTAGCGGTGATGGCTCTGGAACGGGTGCCGGCGGACATTCGCGCCGATGGCGGCGTGGCCCGGATGACCGACCCGGCGGTGATTCTGGAGATTATGGATGCGGTGAGCATTCCGGTGATGGCGAAGTGCCGCATCGGGCATTTCGTCGAGGCCCAGGTGCTGGAAGCCATCGGCATTGACTACATTGACGAGTCGGAAGTGCTGACGCCGGCGGATGAAGTGCATCATGTCTGGAAGCACGATTTCCAGGTGCCTTTTGTCTGCGGCTGCCGGGATTTGGGGGAAGCCTTGCGCCGCATTTCGGAAGGGGCGGCGATGATTCGCACCAAGGGGGAAGCCGGCACCGGAGATGTGGTCGAAGCGGTGCGGCACATGAGGGCGGTGCAGGATGCCATCCGCAAGCTAAAAACGCTGCCGGAGGATGAACTGGTGGTGGAGGCGCGCAACTTGGGGGTCAGCCTGGAATTGTTGCAGCAGACCAAGGAACAGGGGCGGCTGCCGGTGGTGAACTTTGCCGCCGGGGGGGTAGCGACGCCGGCCGACGCCGGCCTGATGATGCAGTTGGGCGCGGATGGCGTATTTGTGGGCAGCGGGATTTTCAAGTCCGGCGACCCGGTGCAGCGCGGCTATGCCATTGTGCAGGCGGTAACGCACTACAACGACCCCAACATTCTGGCGGATGTGTCCAAGAACCTGGGGGAGCCGATGGTCGGCCGCAGCGTCAAGGAATTGGAGAACCGGGAACTGATGGCGGCGCGGAGTTTTTAAGGGGGCGGCCGGCGTTGAAAATCGGGGTTCTGGCGGTACAGGGGGATTTTGCCGAGCATATCGCCGCGCTGCGGCGGTTGGGCGTGGACTGCGCCGAAGTGCGCTTGCCGGAACACTTGGCCGGCATGGACGGGCTGATTATCCCCGGCGGGGAAAGCACTACCTTGAGCCGGCTGATGAGCATTTACCGGCTGCGGGCGCCGGTGGCGGCAATAGCAGCCGAAGGGCGGGCGATTTGGGGGACTTGCGCCGGGCTGATTATGCTGGCGGCGGAAATTACGGAAGCCGACCCGCAGCCGCTGCAACTGATGGACATTGGAGTGCGGCGGAATGCCTTTGGGCGGCAGATTGACAGTTTTGAGCAGGATTTGCCCATTGCCGGGCTAGGGGATGAACCGTTTCACGCCGTCTTTATCCGGGCGCCCATTGTTACCCGTACCGGGCCGGCAGTGACTACTCTGGCGGCCTTGCCGGCGGGCGGGCCGGCGGTAGCGGTGCAGCAGGGCAAGCTGCTGGCGACGGCGTTTCACCCGGAATTGACGGCGGATGACCGGCTGCATCGGTACTTTCTGGGACTGGCGGCCGGCGGCTCGGAACGGCAATGGGGAATGGATGGCTTGGGGTAGATTAGCGATGCAATCCTTCCGGATCAGCGATGCGCTGCGCTGCACCCTGCCCAATACGCCGCGGGGGCCGAACCTGGCTTGTCCCCGGGACAGTCTGGCGGGAGTCATTCCGGGGCGGCAGCAAGCCCGATTGTGGCAAAACGCCGTGTTGCAGCCGGCGGGCCGGGTGGCTTTGGCCCAGTGGGACGGCTGGCGGCTGGCGGGGCTGGCGTCGGCCCGGGTACGCTGTGGCCGCCGGGCGTGGGAGATTGACGGCTGGTATCTGCCGGGGCGGGAATGGCCGCCGGGCAGCGTGGCGGACAGCAACAAGGGCAAGGGCGGCGGGTTGGTACATTCCTTGGTTGCCGCCCCGGTTGCGGAGGGCGACGCGGCGGCGTTGGAGCTGCTGGAACAGTTGATTGCGGCCATTGGCTGGCGTTCCGGGGAGCGGATTTTTCTGCGGCTGCCGGCGGGAAGTCCGGCCTTGCCGCTGGCCCGGCGCGGCGGCTTTTATCCCTGCTTTAACGAGACTTTGCTGGAGGGCTATGGCGGGTTAAGTTTTCAGCCGGGCAACGGGGTAGCGGCGGCCGCGGCGGATTGGGGTCAGCCGGCCGGCAACGGTTCCGTGAATAACGACGCGGCTTTGCGGCCGCGGGCGGCGCAAGATGAATATGCTTTGTTTCAGCTGTTTTGCGCCAGTACCCCGGCGGCGGTGCGGGATGCTTTGGGACTGACTTTTGACCAGTGGCAGGATGCCCGGGAGCCGCTGTTCAGCGCCAAGCCGGGCGGCCGGGGGCCGGAATGGGTAGCAGAGCATAAGGGTCGCATTGTGGGCTGGCTGGCCATGGCATCCCATCGCCGGGCTACGGAGGCTACGGTTATGGCGCATCCCGATTACCCGGAGCGGTTGGGCGGCTTGCTGGATAGGGCGTTGGCCCGTTCCGGCCGGCAGCGGTGGCTGGTTCCCGAGTACCGGGCGGCCGTGGCGGAGCGGCTGTCAAAGCAGGGTTTCCAAGCCCGGGCGGAATATACGATGCTGGTCAAGTTGGCGGCCGTCCCGGCCCGCAGCTACGGGATGGCGCCGGTGGAGGCGTAAAGTTGGTCGCAGCGCAGAAATTGGTCCGAGAGGAACTGGAGCGGCTGCTGGAAGTTTTGCCGCAGCGGGTCAAGGAACGCCTGCTGGTCGAGGAAAACCTCGAGGATTTGCTGGAGGTAGTGCTGGATTTGGGCCGGGTACCGGAGGCCCGCTTTCCGGCCGGGGATGTAATCCTGGATGACCGGGAGGTCAGCCGGGATGACCTGGACTATCTGGTGCGGCAAGTGGGGGATTTCGGGGATGACAACCGGGCCGGTATGGAGCGGACGCTGCATCGCATCTCCGCCATCCGCAATCGCAAGGGGCAGGTAGTGGGCATCACCTGCCGGGCCGGGCGGGCGGTGTTCGGCACCATCAAAATCATCGAGGATTTGGCTTTTGCCAACAAAAATATCCTGCTGCTGGGCCGGCCGGGCGTGGGCAAAACTACGATGCTGCGGGAAGTGGCCCGGGTGCTGGCGGATGATGCCCGCAAACGGGTAGTTATCGTTGACACTTCCAACGAAATCGCCGGGGATGGGGATGTGCCGCATCCGGCCATCGGCCACGCCCGGCGGATGCAGGTCGCTACGCCGACTCGGCAGCACGGGGTAATGATTGAGGCCGTGGAAAACCATATGCCCCAAGTCATCATCATCGACGAAATGGGGACGGAGGAGGAAGCGGCGGCGGCCCGTACCATCGCCGAGCGGGGGGTGCAGTTGATTGCCACCGCCCACGGCAATACGCTGGATAACCTTATCCTGAACCCTACCTTGTCGGACTTGGTGGGCGGAGTGCAAGCGGTAACTTTGGGCGACCAGGAAGCGCGCTACCGGGGGACGCAAAAAACGGTTCTGGAGCGGAAAGCGCCGCCGACTTTTGATGTGGTGGTGGAGATTCAGAGTTGGGAGCAGGTGGCGGTACACGACGGGGTGGCTAATGTAGTGGACCAGTGGCTGCGCGGCTTTCCGATCGTCCCGGAAATTCGGGCGTTGGAGGAAAGCGGGGCGGTAAATCGGCAGCAGGGAGCGCCGCGGCCCAATACCGCGCCGCCGGCCCCGTGGACGCAGGATTTGGGGCGGCCCGGCGGCGGTTCCCGGGGCTTTGATGGACGGAGGCAAGGGCGCTACGGCGAGCGGCGGCGGGATAATTTCGCCGACGGTTACGCCAACGGCTACCCGGAAGCGGCGGCCGGCGGTGATAGCAGCGCGGAGGACAGCTCGGCGCGGCGGTTGGAAGCTCAAGTTTTTCTCTTTGGGGTCAGCCGGGACAAGCTGGAGGCGGCGCAGGCGGAAATGGGCTTGTCGCTGAGCATCGTCAACGAACTGCGGCGGGCCAGTCTAGTGCTGACGACCAAGACCCACTACCGGCGGGGGGCGCAACTGGTCAAGTCGGCGGAAGCTACCGGCACTCCGGTGTATGTGCTGCGGAAAAACACGCAGCCGCAGGTAGGCGATTTTCTGCGGACTTTAGCCCGGGAGCAAGGGGTTGAATTGCGCGGCGGCCGGCAACGGGATGAAGTGGCCGCCCGGGAAACCATCGACCAGGCAATGTCGGAAGCGGAGGCGGCGGCCAAGCGGGTATTGGGCGGCGAGTTCAGCGTTCAGTTGAATCCACAGCGGGCCTATGTCCGCCGCTTGCAGCATTTGTTGGCGCAGCGGTTCAACCTGGCATCGACGAGCAAGGGGCGGGAGCCGGAGCGGTCGGTGCTGTTTTATCGGGCTTAACGGAAGCCGCCCAGCGGCCGGGGATAGCGTCGGGCCGGTTGGCGGCGGGTTAATTTTGGCGAGGTGATTTGATGGATTTGGTGGCTTGGGCGAACCTGATACCTTTGCAGGTCATTACCTGGCTGGAGTATATCGTCGTGGGGGGGCTGGCCCTGATGGCGTTGTACGCGGTGTGGCTGCGCTGGAAAGACCGGGGCAAGGGGGAGTTGGAGGATTGGCTGGATACGGAGACTTACGAGGCGCGGCGGGAACGGGAAGCGGCGGCCAAGGCGGCGGAACAGCAAGCGGCGGCCGAGGAATCGACCGAACCGGAGACGGAGTCGGAACCGGAAGCAGAACCGGCGGCAGCCAAGCCGGGCGAAGGGCGGTAGGCGGTGGCGGATTCACTGTTCATCGCCTTTGAGGGCGGCGAAGGGGCGGGCAAAACAACCCAAGCCCGGCTGCTTTATGATGCGCTGCAACGGCTGGAGCGGCCGGTGGAGTTGGCGCGGGAACCGGGCGGCACCGATTTGGGGGAGTATCTGCGGGACTACCTGAAAAGCGAGCGGCCGCTGACGCCGGAAGCGGAGTTGCTGCTTTTTGCGGCGGCGCGGGTGGAGTTGGCGGTGAACCGCATCAAGCCGGCCCTGGCGGCGGGCAATATCGTCATCGCCGACCGGTTTGCCGGTTCGACGGTGGCGTATCAGGGCTACGGGCGGGGTCTGGATTTGGGGGTAATCGCCGCCCTTAACGGCTTTGCCACGGTCGGCTGCCGCCCGGATTTGATTTTGCTGCTGGATGTGGAGCCGACGGTGGGATTGAGCCGCACGGTGGGACATCAGACGGCTTTTGTCGAGAATTTCCTGGGTGATTTGATACCGCTGCGGCGCAACGCTGAGGGGCGGCGGTTTGAGGATTTGGCTTTGGAGTTTCACGAGAAGGCGCGGCAGGGTTTTCGAGAGCAAGCGGATAAGTTCCCGGAACGGTGGGCGGTAATTGACGCCGCGCCGTCCATTGAGCAGGTGTGGACGCAGGTATGGGGCAAGGTCAAGGAACGGCTGGAGTAGCGGCGGCGGCAAGGCGGCCGGCTAACGCCGCGCTGCTTGGGGTCGGTAGGGTTCCGATTGTAGCAGGCTTGCCCCGTCCTTGCCAGCAGTTCCCTTTTGCTTTATCATCCCCTTGCCGCAATGGCAAAGTCCCAGACACCACGCCCAACTACAACTGCGCCGAGGCCCTTGATGCAAGCTCAGGAATTTATTGACCGGCTGAAGTCCATTGTGGGGGCGGAGTATGTTATCGCCCACCCGGAGGATTTGCTGGTTTATGAGTATGACGGTTCGGTGGACCGGGCAATGCCCGGGGCGGTGGTACTGCCGGCCACGGCCGCCGAGGTAAGCCGGACTCTGTCCCTGGCTTATGCTGCCGGGGTTCCGGTAGTGGGCCGGGGTTCCGGCACCGGGTTGAGCGGCGGCGCCTTGGCCCCGCCCGGCGGAATTCAGATTGCCTTTACCCGGATGAACCGCATCCTGGAAGTGGATGTTGACAACCGCACAGCCACCATCGAGCCGGGAGTGATTAACCTCGACCTGGATAACTATGTCCGCAAGTTCGGGATGCGCTACGCCCCCGACCCGTCCAGTCAAAAGGCGTGCAGCCTGGGCGGCAACATTGCCGAAAATGCTGGCGGCCCCCATTGCCTGGCTTATGGCGCGACCACCAACCACATCTTGGGAATGGAAGTGGCGTTAGAGGATGGCACGCTGGTTCAGTTGGGCGGGCCTGCCCGGGAAGTTCCCGGCTATGACCTGCGCGGCGTGTTCGTCGGTTCCGAAGGGACTTTCGGCATCGCCACCAAAATTATGGTGCGCCTGCTGCCTTTGCCGGAGGCGGTCAAGACTTTCCTGGGCATTTTCCCGGACATTGACTCCGCGTGCAGTGCGGTGTCGGCGGTTATCGGCCACGGCATTTTGCCGGCGGCTCTGGAGATGATTGACGCTTTGAGCATCCGCGCCGTGCAGCAGGTAACGGACGCCGGCTACCCGGAGGATGCCGGGGCGGTGCTGCTGATTGAGTTAGAGGGATTGTGGGAGGAAGTGGATGAGGTGAGCCGGGAAGTGGAGTCGGCTTTGTGGGAAACCGGAGCCGCCGAGGTACGGATTGCCGATGACGCCGCCGAGCGGGAACGGCTGTGGCTGGGCCGCAAAACGGCATTCGGGGCCTTTGGCGCCATTGCCCCCAACTATTACCTGGTGGACGGCGTAGTGCCGCGCACTCGGCTAACCCAAGTGCT
This sequence comes from Dehalococcoidia bacterium, assembly GCA_965243185.1. GTDB lineage: Bacteria > Chloroflexota > Dehalococcoidia > Lucifugimonadales > UBA3495 > CBDBCU01. Next base: position 1,232,686 of record OZ251531.1, read on the forward strand.
GCGGAAGGTGTCGGAAGTCAGCGAAAGGCATGGCATCATCATCGCCAATGTGTTTCACGCCGGGGACGGCAACCTGCATCCCTGTATGCTCTTTGACGGGCGGGAGCCGGGGGTGATGGAACGGGCCATGGCCGGGGCGGCGGAATTGATGGAATACTGCGTAGCAGTAGGCGGCTCCCTGAGCGGGGAACACGGCATCGGGCTGGAAAAAAAGCAGTTTATGCCGCTGGTGTTCACCAAGGAGGATTTGGATGCGATGCGGCGGGTGCGGGCGGCCTTTGCCCCGGCGAACCGGCTGAATCCGGGCAAGATATTCCCGGATGATGCCGGGGTGTATCAGCCGGCGCCGCAGCCTACTTTGCCGCCGGGAGAGATCGGGGTATATGTTTAGGGGGTATGGTCCGCCGTGCTTGAACTGAACTTTGCCGGCAACGCCGTTGACCGCAGCGCCGCCGACCGGGGCCGTAACGGGCAGCCGCGGCGGGTAGTCCGCAACGGCGCGCCAACTAACGACTTGGTATTGAGCGCCTACAATCTGGGCAATGCGGCGGTGTTTCGGAAAATCCTGGAGCTTTATGTGCCGCCGGGCAGCGTGGTAGCCGATGTTACCTTTGGCAAGGGGGCTTTCTGGAAAGAAGTTCCGGAAGGCCGCTATCGGCTGCTGGCTACCGACTTGCGGGACGGGGTGGACTGCCGCCGGCTGCCCTATGGCGACGGCGCGATTGACTGCGTGGTACTGGATCCGCCCTATATGCACTCCCCCGGCGGCACGGCGCATTTGACCCATGCCGCTTTTGAGGAGCATTACGGCAACAACGGGGCGGGCCAAGGGGTAGCTGGCAAGTATCACGCGGCGGTGCTGGAGCTTTACTACGCCGCCGGGCGGGAAGCCCACCGGGTACTGCGGGAGCGGGGTGTTGCTATCGTCAAATGCCAGGATGAAGTGTGCGCCAACCGCCAACGCTTTACCCACATCGAAATCATCGCGGAATACCGGAAAATCGGCTTGGTCGCCGAGGATTTGTTTGTGGTAATGCGGAACAACCGGCCCGGGGTCAGCCGGACGGTGCGGCAGGTACACGCCCGCAAAAATCACTCCTACTTTCTGGTGTTCTGGAAACGCGGCGCCAGCGGGGCAATATGGAATCCAGAATAGACGCAGTTATATCGGTTCCGGTTACATACATTCCGGCGATTGGGTAGTATGATTAGGGACGGCTGAATTATTACCCGATGAGAAGTTATGAGTCCTGAACTTATCGCCATTATCACCATGGGCGTTGGCTTGGGGGCGTTGCTGCTGGGCGGCATCGCTTTCCTGTTTGCCGTGCATCAGCGGTCGGAGCGGCTCAACAAGGAGCGGTTTGACCGGTTGGAGCGGCGGATAGACGCGCAGGATGCGACCATCCGGGAATTGTCCACCCAAGTGGCCCGAATTGGCGGGCTGCTGGAGGGTCTGCGGGAAGCCATTACCAGGCAGCCCAGCCAGGTCTAGCCGGCCGGCGGCAGGATAACTTTTGACTGTCCCCATTCAGCAGCAACTAGCCGCCCTGTTGGGGGCGGATTCCGTTTTGGCGGCGGCGGCCGGCGGCGCGGCGGAATTGGCCGGGTATGCAGTGGACGAGGTTATGCCGCTGGCCGTGGCGCGGCCGGCAGACCGGGCAGAAGTGGCGGCGGTTGTGCAGTGGGCGGCGGCGCACCGGGTAGCGGTTCTGCCTTGGGGCGGTGGGGTGCATCGCGGGTTGGGCAATCCGCCCCATCGGGCCGGGGTGGCTCTGGATTTGAGCCGCTTAAACCGGGTTCTGGACTATCAGCCGGCGGATTTGACAGCTACGGTCGAGGGCGGCATTACTTTGGCCGGGATGCAGCGGGGATTGGCCGGCGGGGGCAAGTTCGTTCCCCTGGAGTCGCCCATTGCAGAACGGGCGACCGTTGGCGGCATCCTGGCGGCTAATAGCAGCGGCCCGTTGCGCTATAGCTACGGGTTGCCCCGGGACTGGCTGATTGGGGTCAGCATCATCGGCGGCGACGGGATTGAAACCAAAGCCGGCGGGCGGGTAGTCAAGAATGTTACCGGCTATGACCTGAACAAGCTCTATATCGGTTCGTTGGGGACTTTAGGCGTCATTGTCGAGGCTACTTTCAAGCTGTCGCCCCGCCCGGATACCGGGGCGGTCTTGACGGCGGCCTTTCCCGCATTGGACGCCGGCATTGCCGCCGGTCGTTCCCTGATTTCCCAAGTCTATGCGCCGCAGGGCGTTCAGGTAATCAACCGGCCGGCAGCCCGGCGGTTGGGGATAGACAATGCCAACCCCACAGCGGCCGCTTACCTAGTAGCGTTTTTTGCCGGGCGTCCGCGGGCCGTGGCCCGGCGGCGGGAGGAATCAGCCCGGCTGCTGCGGGATGCCGGGGTGGGGAATGTTGAGACTCTGGACGCGGCGGCCGGCCAATCGCTGCTGCAAAGGCTTACCGATTTGGGTTGGTATGATGATACGTTGCCGGCGTTGGGGTTAAAAGTGAACCTGCCCGCGGCGGCGGTAGGGGAGATGGCGGCTTATGGGGAAGCCACCGGGCATGGAGAGGATTGGGGAATTGTTGCTGATGTAGGCTTTGGCACGGTTCACCTGTTGCGGTGGGATGAAAGGGCGGCAGATGACGCCACTATAGCCGACACCATAGCGGAAATTGCGGCAATACGGGAACGGGCCCACGCATTGGGCGGCACGGTAGTAGTAGAGCATTGCCCGTTGGCGGTGAAAGCGAGCATTGATGTTTGGGGCGGCGGCGCGGCTCTGGAGCAGGAATTGGCAATTATGCGGCGCATCAAGGATAAGTTTGACCCGGCCGGCATATTGAACCCCGGCCGGTTTATGGGGGGATTGTAATGGCTGAGGAGGAACGGCTGAACTCGCCCCATCCCCTTGCCGGGCTGCCGGCGGCGGACGAATTGACCGCGCCGCTGAACCGGGAACCGGGATTCAGCGGCGTTGATGTACCGGCGGAAGCCGACTTGTACCGGTGCGTCCACTGCGGATTGTGCCTCAGTTCCTGCCCCACTTACGCTACTTTGCGGGTGGAGACGGAGTCGCCGCGGGGTCGGATTGCCTTAATGCGGGCCGTTCACGAGGGGCGGGTCGGCATCAGCGAGCGCATCGTGTCCCATTGGGAAATGTGCCTCCAGTGCCGGGCTTGCGAGGCAGTGTGTCCCTCCGGCGTCCCCTACGGGCGGATAATGGAATACTCCCGGGCGCAGGTATTGGCGCAGGGCAAGCAGGGGCGCAGTCTGCGGCGCATTGACCGGCTGCTGCTGCGGGCGGCGTTGCCCCATCCCCAGCGGCTGCGTTGGGGGGCGGGGCTGCTGCGGCTGTACCAGCGGTCGGGGCTGCGGCGGTTGGTACGGGCGTCGGGATTGCTGAGACGGTTGTCCCCGGCCTTGGCGGAAATGGAGTGGCAGCTGCCGGATTTAAGCGGCCGGTTTTTCAAGCCGTCCCGCCGGGTTTATCCCGCGCAAGGGCGGCCCTCTGACGCTGCTGATACCGCCGCCAAGCCGCCGACGGTGGGCTTGCTTTCCGGGTGTGTGATGCCCTTGATGCAGGGGGATACGATGCGGGCGGCGGTGCGGGTTTTGACCCGGAACGGGTGCAATGTAGTGGTGCCGCCGGGGCAGGGCTGCTGCGGGGCGTTGAACCTGCACGCCGGGGATTTGGCGTTGGCCCGGCGGATGGCGCGGCGCAACATTGATATTTTCCTAGCGACCGGGGTGGATTGGATTGTTACCGCGTCGGCCGGGTGCGGCTCCAATATGAAGGAATATGGGGAACTGCTGAAAAATGACCCGGAGTATGCGGAGCCGGCCCGGCGGTTCGGCGGGCTGACCAAAGACATCACCGAGTTTCTGGATGAATTGCCTCTGACGCCGCCGACCCGCCGGGTAGCCCGGCGGGTAACTTATCAAGACCCGTGCCATTTGGCCCACGCCCAGCGCATTACCGCCGCGCCGCGCCGTTTGCTGCAAGCCATTCCGGGGCTGGAATTGGTAGAAATGGAACAGTCGGCAATGTGCTGCGGCGGCGCCGGCATTTACGCAATGACCCAGCCGGAGGTGTCGGCGAAAATCCTGAATGCCAAGCTGGAAAACATCGGCAGCAGCGGAGCGGAGCAGGTAGTCACGGCTAATCCCGGCTGCATTATGCAGCTGGCCCGGGGTCTGGCGGAAAGCGGCGGCGCGGCCGCCGGCTACCTGGTCTGCCATATCGTGGATTTGCTGGACGAGGGGTATGGGGGCGCCGGGGGCGATTAGGGAATAACGAGCGTGAACGCGCCCTAATCGGCAACTGCCTGAAATCACTGACAGTTGCGCCTTGACGCCGGGAACTGCCTTGCGGTATATTGGCACAGGTGTTCCAAATCTTGGTCAGGAGTAGTTTTCCCTTATGGTCGAAGTGAGCAGCCACGCCCCCGGAAACTTTTGCTGGATCCACCTTGCCACTACGGACGCCGCGGCGTCCAAGGAGTTTTACGCCCAACTGATGGGCTGGACTTATACCGACGCCCCGGCCGGCCCGGATATGGTCTATACCATGGCCCAGAAGGACGGCAAGAATGTCGTCGGCCTCTACGAAATGGACGCCGGGATGCGCGAACAGGGCATCCCGCCCCATTGGGAGAGTTTTATCGCCGTCGCCGATGTGGACGCCGCCGCGGCCCGGGTCAAGGCTGTTGGCGGTTCCCTGATCCAGGAGCCGTTCGATGTCTTTGACGCCGGACGGGGGGCTATGGCCGTTGACCCCACCGGCGCCGCCTTTGGCCTCTGGCAACCCAAGGAACACATCGGCGCCCAACTGGTCTATCAGCCCGGGGCCATGGGCTGGAATGAGCTTTACACCCATGAAACGGCCAAAGCCGGCCAGTTCTACGCCGACTTTCTGGGCTGGACGGCGAACCTGGAACACGTCGGCTCGGAACAAGAGGAATACACCATCTTTAAGAACGGCGAGCAGCCCATCGCCGGGATGATGCGGATTAAGCCGGAGTGGGGCGAAGTACCGCCGAACTGGTCCATCTACTTGGGCGTTGACGACTGCGACGCCAGCTTGCAGCAGGCGGTCGGTTTGGGCGCGGAAGTCATCGTCCCGGTAACGCAGGAGGGCAACATCCGCTTTGCCTTTATCAAAGACCCGCAGGGCGTCTATCTGGGCATTGCCCAAGTAACGCCGGAGTAGCTGCCGCGGCCGGCCGACGGGTTTCGGCCGGGCAACTTCCTGACAGCAGAAAGGGGCGGGTTTGCGGAGACCCGCCCCGGTTTCTAAAAATCGCCGGACTTTTGGGGGTTGACTAAAGGGGATAATGGTGATAATTTACCTATGTAACCCCCCCTATCGATTCGACGGTAGGGTCGAGACCGCTCCCGAGAGCGGTCTCTGTCTTTATGAGCGTCAGTCGGAAAGTTGCTCTGCCGGGTCAGCCGCGCTGATGCCCGGCGTGTCGAGTTTGGCTCCAAGCCCTATGCAAAAAGGACGAAATCCGGTATAATGCAGTATCAAACAAGGATGCGCAAATATGGGGGCGTGGGAACTGTTTATGATTGGGCTGGGCTGGCTCCTCTGGAATAATAATGAGCGGGAACGGCGCGCCGAGATACAGTATATCCAGCAGCAACTGGATCGGGCGGTTGCCGCATTGGAGCGCGGCGAGGAGCCGATCCTGGATGAATTCATTTGGGCGATGATTGAGGAGTACGACGCGACCGGGCAGATTCACCGGGCCGAGTGGTATCTGCAACGGTCGCGTCCGGGCTAACCGGGATTACAAAATCCCCTCACTCCCCCGCCGCCGCGGACAGCTCCGCCAGTAGCGGCGTAAAGACTTCCCGGAACTTGAAAAACTTGGCGATTATCCAATCGTGGTATTCGTCCCACGAATCCGGGCATTCGTAAATGTCGCCGGGGCGGGAAACCCAGATTCTGCCGACCCGGCGTAATTGCCAAGTCCCCCGCTCTCCTTGCTCCGAGTCCAGCAGCTCGGCGTCAATTACTTCCCGCCACTGCTCCAGTTGCTCGAATGCCCGCCGATTCCACTCCCAAGATTGCGGGCCGGCGCCGCCCCTTTTCTCGATATTGAATCCCATGACGAGTTGGCTGTTGCGCCAACCCGTTTCGATGGTAAAGGCGGCATCGATTACCTCAAAGACACAATAGTGCCGGCCGCCATTCGGATCCTGCGGCAATACGGAATAGTTATGCTCCCGCCGCAGCCGTTCCTCTAGTTTCCGGCGAAATTGACGATTTACCCCGTGCCGGTCGGCGGCTGATGGCGGCGGATATTCCGCAGCCTTGACCGCCATCCCCGGCTTGCGCCATCCTTTGGGCGCAGCCATTACACTGAACAGGGGCGCCAGCCGGGAATCGTCAATCCGCAGCAATTCCAAGGCTACCCCATAGAACTGGGTATTTTCGCCGGCGCGATGGTTCAACCAATCCAAGACTTGCCGGTGTTCCGTCCCGATTTCACTGGCCACCCAGATAACCAGTTTGGCGTCCTGGTCGGTGGCATACAGCAGCAGCCGGCTCAAATGGTCATTATCGGCCGGCTGCAACTGACTTTCGATGACTACCGACCGGCCGCCGCTGCGCTCGACTGCCAGCAGTCCCGGCGGCGCACTGCCGGCCGCCATTGCCGGCGCTGGCAGCTCCAACTCCACGCCCAAGGCCGCCCCCAACTCGCCAATGTTACGGGTCAGCCACGGCGTAAAATCCCGGGCTTCGTCCGGCCATTCCTCGCGCAAGCTTACCCGTTGGATGCGGGACAAATTGTCGCCGGTCATAGTTTTACTCCGTCTCCCCCGCCGCCGACAGTTCCCCCAGCAGCGGCGTAAAGACTTCCCGAAACTTGAAAAACTTGGCGATTATCCAATCGTGGTATTCATCCCACCGCTCCGGGTGTTCATAGATGTTGCCGGGGCGGGAAACCCACACCCTGCCAGACCTTTGTATTTGCCAGTCTGACCGCTCTCCTTGCGTGGAGTCCAGAATCTCAGCGTCAATTACTTCCCGCCACTGCTCCAACTGCTCGAATGCCCGCCGATTCCACTCCCAAGATTGCGGGCCGCCACCGTTTTTCTCGATAATGAACTCTATGCGGGGGTTGTTGCCCCACCAACCTGTGACGAATTGAAAGTCGGCATCGCGTCCCTCAAAGACGCACCAACCCCGGCTACCGTTCGGAGCGTTGGGAAATACGGAATAGTTATGCTCCCGCCGCAGCCGTTCCTCCAGTTTCCAGCGAAATTGACGATTTACCCCGTGCCGGTCGGCGGCCGATGGCGGCGGATACTCCGCCGCCTTTACCGCCATCCCCGGCTTGCGCCATCCCTTGGGCGCGGCCATTACGCTGAACAAGGGCGCCAGCCGGGAATCGTCAATCCGCAGCAGTTCCAGGGCTACCCCGTAGAATTGGGTATTTTCGCCGGCGCGCTGGTTCAGCCAGTCCAGCACCTGCCGGTGTTCGTCGTCAATGGCGCTGGCAACCCAGATAACCATCTTGGCATCTTTGCCGGCGGCGTAAATCAGCAACCGGCTCAAATGGTCGTTGTCAGTAGGTTCCAACTGATTCTCAATAATCACCGGCCGGCCATCAGTCAAGTCGGTGGCGAAAATGTCCAGAGAGCGGCTACCTACCGCCGACTCCTCCTCCTGCAACTCCAACTCCACGCCCAAGGCCGCCCCCAACTCGCCAATGTTCCGAGCCAGCCAAGGGGTAAAATCCCGGGATTCGTCGGGCCACTCCTCCCGCAGGCTTACCCGTTGGATGCGGGCGAGGTTATCAGTGGTCATAGTTTTGCTCCGTAAGGGTTAATTCCCGTCCCCGTTTTGCTCCGTCCAAGGCAGGTAGGGCCGCCATTCCTCGAGGATGGCGCGGTTTTGCAGAATGCGGTAGGGGTTAGGCTGGGGGACGCGCGGCTCCTGTTTCAGGCGCATATTGGCTTCGGCCGGTGTGCGCCCGGCTTTGTGCAGATTGCAGCGGCTGCACGCGGTCACCACATTTTCCCAAGTGTGAGCGCCGCGCTGCCGGCGGGGGATGACATGGTCGAGGGTCAAATCCGGCGTCTTTTTGCCGCAGTATTGGCAGGTGTATTGATCCCGCAGGAAAATCTCTTTTTTGGATAGCTTGCGGGGGGCAAAGGGGCGTTTGACCAGATAGACCAAGCGGATGATGGATGGTGCTTCGACCCGGGCGGAGATGGTATGCACTTGGCCCTGGTGATTTTCGAGCAGTTCGGCTTTGCCTTTGCTGAGCAGGATGATGGCGCGGCGGACGGTGGAGACATTGATGGGGACATAGTTAAGGTTCAGCACCAGCACTGGGGAACCCAGAACGCCGACCGGAGTTGTTCCCGGCGGCATTGCCGGCGCGCCGGAGCCGTTTTTCTGCGCTGCGGTTGGATTGTTGAGCGTTTTTGTAACCACTTTCGCCGTTGCCTCGTTAAAAGTTGGCGGGTTCCCGCGTGGCAGTGGTTCACCGGAAGGGAATAACCTGCTGACGCCGTTGTTTCCCTATTATACACCACATCCGCAAGAAATGCGCCGTCCAGAGCCGGGATTTATTGCCGGCAATTGCCCGGGCCGGCGCGCCGCCGGGCGGCCAGCCAATCCCGCAGCCGAATCGTTGCGGCCAAGGCCATCCCGCCGTACAGATAGCCGCCGATAATATCGCTGGGCCAATGGACGCCCAAATAGAGGCGGGATAAGCCGATAAGCAGTATTAGCAGCATCAGTCCGCCGCTTATCCCGTAGCGCAGCCGGGAATTGGCGCAATGCCGCCCGACCAGATAAATCAGAAATCCGCCGAACAAGGCGGCAAAGGCGGCATGGCCGCTGGGAAAGCTGAGGCTGAGGGTCAGGGTTTCAATGTCGCCATATTCCGGGCGCGGCCGGCCCACCGGCAGTTTCAGCAAGGGAGCCAACGCCATCGGCAGGGCTAACAGCAGCAGCAAGGCGGCGTCCGCCCATTGCCGTAACCGCAGCAGCAGAACTACCGTTATTGCTACCAAGCCGATGGCCGCCGGCAGCCAGCCAATAAAAGTTACCCACCGGAAAAAGGCGGCCAAAGCCGGCTGCTGGGACTCTTGAATCGCCGCCAAGGCCGCCGCATCGCCGGGCCAGACCGGATAAGCCCGGGCCAGGATAAAAAGGATGGCGGTCAGGATAATGCCGACGGCTAAAAGCCAATCCTTCGCCGAAATGTCAACCTGCATCTGTCCCCGATTGCATAACACCGCCAACTTGGCCGGTTGAAAGCCGGCCGGGTAGGTTAATTGGGAATGGGGAATAGTATAGCAGGTTTTTGGGATGGGGTGGTTGAACAGATTTACCGCTATCCTCGGTCCTGCAAGGAAACTTTCACTTGCGCCAAGGCGACGCCGGCAAAGGACAGCCCATCCTGCTCCCGCCCCTTCAGGATGTGGCGCAACTCTTGGGACAGTAGATCCGGAGTTTCGGCGGCGGGCGTCTCCCCTTTTCTTTCCAGTACCGGCAAAACCAGCCCAATAGCTTCCTTGATGTTGGCCAAGGCGGCGCGGCGGTCGTCCCCCTGGCTGACGCAGCCGGGCAAAGCCGGGCAGTGGACGGAATAGCCCCCGTCGGCTTCCTTTTCGAGGATGACAGTAAATTGGCGGTGGTGGCGCGGCATTTTCATCGCCTCAACTTTTCCGCTTTCAGATACGGCAACTCGGCCGCTACTGCCGCTATTTTGGCAGATAACTGGTCATAGGCTACTGCCGCCGTCAACTTCTGGAGCGGGTTCAGACTGATAGTTTTCTGGTCGGGCAACTGATGTTCCGGCACTACAAAGAAATGCCACTGCTCGGCCCGGCGGTGGTCGGCGATGTGGGGATTGGTTTCCGGGTGCCAGGCAAGGATGTAGATGTCGGCAAAGCGGGCACTCTCTCCGTCCGGCAAATCTACCCACTTCGCCTCCTCCGTGCTATCGGTATGATACCCGGTGCGGGGCGCGATGTCGAAAGACGGCGGCCGCTCTTTGCTATCCTCCTTCCGGTACCGCTGTCCCCAAGTCTGCAAGGCCGCCGACTGCTTAACTTCCAATCGGACGCCGGCGTCACTTTCCAAGTCCCAACTAACCCAACCGCCAACCGGATTCCAACCGTCGCCCAAGGCGAAAAGGATTAGCGTTTCCACATAATCGCCGCGATAGACGTTGTCCAGCAGCGGCTGGCTGTAGAACCGCTTGTTCAGACTTTTGACGATTTGGGCGGGAGTAGGATTTGTTGCCATTAGTTGCCTCCGCTAACTAAAAAACCCCGGCCGCATCAACCGGGGCTTTAGTTATCTCAATATGTTGGTAGCGGGGGCAGGATTCGAACCTGCGACCTTCGGGTTATGAGCCCGACGAGCTGCCACTGCTCCACCCCGCGCCATCAGTGGGGAAAAGAAAGGAAAAGGAACAAGAAACCTTGAGCAATTGTCCTGAAACCCGGTTTAAACCGGGTTTGAAGTTCTTGGCGTGGGTCAAATCACTCGACCGGTTAGTATCGGTAAGCTGAAGCTGTTGCCAGCCTTACACTGCCGACCTATCAAGCAGATAGTCTCTCTGCGGTCTTACTCCCGAAGTTAATCGGGAAGGGAGGCCTCATCTTGGGGGATGCTTCGCGCTTAGATGCCTTCAGCGCTTATCGCGGCCAGACATAGCTACCCAGCGCTGCTCCTGGCGGAACAACTGGAACACCATAGGTCTGTCCCTCCCGGTCCTCTCGTACTAGGGAGAGGTTCCCTCAAGCCTCCTGCGCCCATGGCGGATAGAGACCGAACTGTCTCACGACGTTCTGAACCCAACTCACGTACCCCTTTAACCGGCGAACAGCCGGACCCTTGGGACCGCCTTCAGCCCCAGGATGGGACGAGCCGACATCGAGGTGCCAAACCTCGCCGTCGATGTGAACTCTTGGGCGAGATAAGCCTGTTATCCCCGGGGTAGCTTTTATCCGATAAGCCACGGCCCTTCCACACGGTGCCGTAGGATCACTTTGCCCGACTTTCGTCCCTGCTCGACTTGTTGGTCTCGCAGTCAAGCCCTCTTATGCCAATGCGTTCTGTGGACGATTTCCATCCGTCCTGAGAGGACCTTTGGGCGCCTCCGTTACTTTTTAGGAGGCAACCGCCCCAGTTAAACTGCCCACCAGGCACTGTCCCTCGGTTTTGCCGAGGTTAGAACCAAAAACAGCCAAGGGTGGTATTTCAACGATGGCTCCCCCGCGACTGGCGTCGCGGATTCACAGCCTCCCACCTATCCTACACATGACAGTTCCCAGCCCAATACCAGGCTACAGTAAAGCTCCACGGGGTCTTTTTGTCCTGCCACGGGTCGCCCGCGTCTTCACGGGCACCGCAATTTCACCGAGCCCTCCGCCGAGACAATGGCCAAGTCGTTCAACCATTCATGCGGGTCGGAACTTACCCGACAAGGGACTTCGCTACCTTAGGACCGTTAGAGTTACGGCCGCCGTTCACCGGGGCTTCAGTTCGGAGCTCGCACCCCTCCCCTTAACCTTCCGGCACTGGGCAGGCGTCAGCCTGTATACGTAGGGTTTCCCCTTAGCACAGACCTGTGTTTTTGTTAAACAGTCGCCCGGCCTTCTTGTCTGCGCCCCCAAAACGCTCCAGCCGCTAGGGCTTTCACCTCCCAGGGGGCCCTTTCTCCCAAAGTTACAGGGCTCTTTTGTCTAGTTCCTTAGCGGAGGTTAGCTCGAACACCTCGGGACTTTTATCCCAGCCCACCAGTGGCGGTTTGCGGTACGGTCGCCATTGCTTCTCCAAACGAAGCTTTTCTCGTCGGTTTGGGTTCAGCCGAGTTTCGTTAGCCCTTGGGCTACGATTCCCTCGCCCCTCAGCTTAACGCCGGAGTGGATTTGCCTGCCCCGGCTCGCCTACGGAAAAGGACGCCAATCCAATAAGACGCCCGACCTACCCTCCCGCGCCCCTCCGAGTATCATCAAAACAACGGCGGTGCAGGAATATTAACCTGCTGTCCATCGCCTTCGGCGCTTGCCTACGGCTTAGGACCGACTAACCCTACGCCGATAAACGTTGCGTAGGAAACCTTGGGCTTTCGGTGTCAGGGATTCTCACCCTGATTTACGCTACTCATTCCGGGATTCTCACTTCCCCGCGCTCCAGCAAGCCTCACGACTTGCCTTCATCGCCCGAGGAACGCTCCCCTACCACGCGGCGGCAAACTCAGAACATCCGGCCCTTTGCTTTCCAGCGGCGGCGCCGGCCGCCCTTCCCGAAGGAAGTTAAGCCATTGCTTTCGCCTTCCGGCGCCGGGCTTTCCATCCTGTACCGACCACGTCCACGGCTTCGGCGGCAGGCTTAAGCCCCGTTACATTTTCGGCGCGGAACCCCTCGACCAGTGAGCTATTACGCACTCTTTAAAGGAATGGCTGCTTCTAAGCCAACCTCCTGGTTGTTTTGGGAACCCCACCTCCTTTCCCACTTAGCCTGCGCTTGGGGGCCTTAGCCGGTGGTCTGGGCTGTTTCCCTTTTGACAATCGCACTTATCTGTGACTGTCTCACTCCCGGGCATCGGCAGAACGGCATTGGTGGTTTGATTGAGTTTGGTAAGCTCACGCCCCCTAGCCCATTCAGTGCCCTACCTCCGTCCTCCTAATTCCCGAGGCTGCACCTAAATGCATTTCGGGGAGAACTAGCTATTTCCGGGTTCGATTGGCATTTCACCTCTACCCACAGCTCATCCCAAGCTTTTGTACTAGCCACGAGTTCGATCCTTCAGTCCGCGTTAACGAACCTTCAATCTGGCCATGGGTAGCTCACCCGGTTTCGAGTCTACTACATGGAACTACAGTCGCCCTATTCAGACTCGCTTTCGCTGCGGCTCCGGAACTCCAGTTCCTTAACCTTGCTCCATACAGTAAGTCCCCGGATCATTCTTCAATAGGCACGCCGTCACCCGGCCAAAGCCGGGCTGCGACCTTCTGTAGGCTTACGGTTTCAAGTCTATTTCACTCCCCGCTAGGGGTTCTTTTCACCTTTCCCTCACGGTACTGGTGCGCTATCGGTGACCAAGGATATTTAGCCTTGGAGGGTGGTCCCCCCAACTTCCCACAAGGTTTCCCGTGCCCCGTGGTACTCAGGTAAATGTCGGAAGTCCGTTTCCTTTCGCCTACCGGGCTGTCACCGTCTTTGGCGGCCCTTCCCAGAAGCCTTCGGCTAGGAATCGGATTGGTAACTCCCCGGGGCCTGACGCGGCAACCCCAGACATTCCCTATAACCCCGCTGCGACATAGGCCCACGCGCCGTTAAGTACACAACGGTTTAGGCTCTTCCCCGTTCGTTCGCCACTACTAAGGGAATCTCGGTTGATTTCCTTTCCTCGGGGTACTTAGATGTTTCAGTTCCCCCGCTTACCTTCCGCTATCGCGGATGAACCGGCTCAACACCGGAACAGGTTACCCCATTCGGGCATCCCCGACTATGCCTGTTAGACGGCTCATCGAGGCTTATCGCAGCCTTACCACGCCCTTCATCGGTCCTTGGTCCCAAGGCATCCACCGTAAGCCCTTAAAAATTTGACCCACGCTAAGAACTCCAAACTTTTCAGTTTGAGGTTTTCAGGACAATTTTTTCAAGGTTCCTTATTCTCTTTTTAAGGTGCGGAGGAAAAGGGCGGTTGAGCCATCTCCCGGCCGCCGCTTTGGCCTGGCCGGAGTTCCCAACGAATCTGGGCGGTCCGCCGGGTCGTTATGCCCCGGCTTGGTCGCGCCGTTGCGCCGCAATTCCGTAATAAGGGATTGTAAGCGCACTTTTCACCGATGTCAAGGGGTATTTTAATGAATTTTGAAAATTGGATTTTTCGGGGTTTGTGGGGCCGGTTTCCCCGCCCCTCGTTCCCCGTTCCATCGCGCCTCGTTCCCGGTTCCATCGCGGCTAGTTTCCGGTTCGACCGCAGCTCGTTATATCCCCCAGCCCAAATTCAAAATCCCCATTCCCCCCTTCCGCCGCTGAAATCCCCGCAAAATCCGCCAGACTCTCCCTTAACCCCCCATCCCCCGCCCCTTGACAAAACCCCACCCCATCCCTTACCTTACCCTATAACCTCAACCCCCCAAAAGGAGCAACCGCTATGCTTCGAGCCTTAGTATCCGCCCTGGCCGTGGTCGGCTTGCTGGCACTGGCCGCCGCCTTTGCCCACAACAGCGGCCGCGCCGAACCGGCCCTCACCCGCTCCACTTCCGAACTACCCCCCCCCCGAACACCTGTTCTATGTAGGCGCGGCTGAGGCCGCCCCCCGCACCATCCCCTGGGACTGCTCCGACTGGCAAGAGACCCCGGCCGTGGCCGACGCCGAGGATGCCCGGGTCTCGATGATTCTCGAATCCCTCGCCGCCAACCGGGGGAAGGCCATCTACTGCGCCATCGACCAGTCCGACACCTGGACCAAGTCCGAAACTTGGCTTGCCGGCCGCGACCGCAATGAGCGCGACGACACCGTCTATTTCGGCGAGCAAGGCAACTTCCGCGGTTTCCTCGCCGCCCAAGAGGGTTACCTGACTGACGGCGAATCTGGCGTAACCGGCATCAGCCGCGACCGCATCTTTGAGTTCCCCGAGGAACCCCGCCGCGGCAAGAAAACCGTCATCAAACGCCTCCGCCTGACCGAGCGGGTTTCCCATCCGACCTACGTCGCCGCCCAGCTTAATGGTGGCAACCCGTCCGAGGAACATCTCCGTGGAGCTGATGACCGTTCCAATACGCTCATCGAAAACGCCCGGAGCCGCTGGTGTACCCACGCCAGTGTCGGCGGGTCTTTTACTGGCCCCGCCGATGCTGCCTGCATTCATTCCTACGATTGGGTGGCCTTGGCCCAGCCCTTGGCCGAAGCGGAGTGCACCGCCCGGGGCTACCCCCGCCTCCGCGCTGACCTCACCAGCGCCGACATCGTCGACCCGGGGCCGCCGAATAACACCCTCGAACGGGGCTATGGACATTGGGAATACGACATCCGGCCGGTAGGCGCTAACTATCAGATAAATACCCGGCAGTTCCGCTTCTACAACGCGGTCTGCGAAAAGAAAGTCCGCGTCCGCCGCCGCTAACCCCCGCCGTCGCCCCCCCAGAACCCCGCGCCGTCATTCCCCCGCCAACGGGAATGGCGGTTTTCTTATCCGATTGCCCGGAAATCGTTGCCCATACAATTGACGCCCCCCGCCCTTATCCCTTAAAATCCCTGCCAATTCCTTGTCCGCAGGTGAACCGCCTTGACCTTTATGACCGGGGACGAAATCCGCAGCTCTTTCCGCCAGTTCTTTGCCGACCAGGGGCATCAGCCCATGCCCAGCGCCTCCCTGATTCCGGCCGGCGACCCGACCCTGCTGTTCACCAGCGCGGGGATGGTGCCGTTCAAGCCCTTTTTTATGGGCGAACAGACGCCGCCCAACCGCCGGCTCACCAGTTCCCAAAAGAGCTTTCGCACCACCGACATCGACGAAGTGGGCGACCATAAGCACCTGACCTTTTTTGAGATGTTGGGCAATTTCAGCATCGGCGACTACTTCAAGCAGAATGCCATCGCCTATGCTTGGGAACTGGTTACTACCCGGTTCAACCTGCCCCCAGCAAGCCTGTTCGTTACCATCCATCTGGACGATGACGAGGCCGCGGCTATCTGGCGCAATGAAATCGGCATCCCCCCGGAGCGCATTTACCGCTACGGCGACCGCGATAACTGGTGGGGGCCGGCCGGCGCCGAAGGCCCCACCGGCCCCTGCTCTGAACTGCACTTTGACGGCGGCGCAGCCAAAGGTTGCAGCCCGCTGGTAGCCCCGGACACCTTGACCGCCCAATTCCGCCGGGAACTAGCCAGCGGCCAACCGGAAACCCCGCCGGGCTGCCATCCCAACTGCGACTGTGAGCGGTTCGTCGAGCTGTGGAACCTGGTCTTTATGCAGTTCTATCAGGATGCCCAGGGCCAGCGCACCCCCTTGCCCGCGCCCAGCGTGGATACCGGTATGGGATTGGAGCGGGCCGCCGCCGTGTTGCAGAATAAGCCCAATGTCTATGAAACCGACTTGTTCCGCCCCATCATCGACCAGGCGGTGCGGCTCAGCGGCCAGGATTACGGCGTTGCCCGGGAAACGGACTACGCCCTGCGGGTAGTGGCCGAACACGCCCGGGCCGCCGCTTTCCTGATTGGCGATGGCGTAGTGCCGGGCAACGAAGGGCGCGGCTATGTATTGCGCCGGGTCATCCGCCGCGCCATCCGCTACGGCCGCCGCCTCGGCTTAACCCAGCCCTTCCTCACCCAAGTAGCGGCCGTAGTAATGGACAACTTCAGCGCCGCCTACCCGGAACTGGCCGAAAACCGCAACTTTATAATGCGGGTAATCGGCCTGGAGGAGGAACGATTCGGGCGCACCTTTGAGCGTGGCAATGACATACTCAACGGCATTTTTATCGTCCGGGAAGCCGCTGCGGCCAGCTCGGACGGAGCCGTAGTTACCTACCAGCGCGAAGTCAATCCCTTTAGCGAGCGATTTGCCGAGCAAGAACGCGGAGCAAGCATCGCTCTGGACTTGCTCAACGAGGAAATAAACGAGCAAGTGCCTCTCGAGGTCGCGGGTAGGAAGGAACTTATAAACGCCGCGCTCCGGGGTCTGCGTTCAGCAAGGCTAGTTACTGGTCGAGAGGTCTTTATCCTCTACGACACCTACGGTTTCCCCCCGGAACTCACCGCCGAAATCGCCCGGGAGCAGGGGCTGGAAGTCGATTTGCCCGGCTTCGAGCAAGAAATGGCCCGGCAGCGGGAACAGTCCCGGGCCGCCCAGGGTTTCAGCGGCGGAATGGAAATGCTGACCGCCTACGAAAACTTGGGCGTCGAACCCTCCCGCTTTGTCGGCTATACCCAACTCTCCCGGGAAACCGTTATCGCCGCTTTGCTGGTGGACCACGCCCCGGCCGGTTATGCCATTCCGGGGCAAGCGGTGGAGTTGGTACTGGCGGATACGCCTTTCTATGCCGAAAGTGGCGGGCAAGTCGGCGACCAAGGCGTCATCAGCGGCCCCAACGGCGTCTTTCGGGTTGAGGATACGCAAAGCCCGGTCGCCGGCTTGATTGTCCATAAGGGGTCAGTGGTCAGCGGCGATATTTCCCTGGGCGAACCGGTATCGGCGCAAGTGGACACCGCCCGCCGGATGGACGCCGCCCGCAATCACAGCGGCACCCATCTGCTCCACGCCGCCCTCCGCGCCACTCTCGGCCCCCATGTGCGGCAAGCCGGCTCGCTGGTTTCCCCCGACCGTTTGCGCTTTGACTTCTCCCATGTCGGCCCCCTTGCTCCCGACGAACAGCTTGCCGTCCAGTCCCTGGCTAACGGCAAAGTGCGGGACAACCTGGCGGTGTCCACGGCGGAAAGCACCTATGCCGCCGCCGTGCAGCAGGGGGCATTGGCTTTCTTTGGCGACAAATACGGCGACACCGTGCGGGTAGTGCGGATGGACGAATCCCCCTCCGACCAAGCCGCGCCTTTCAGTATGGAAGTTTGCGGCGGTACCCATGTCCACGCTACCGGCCAGGTAGGCACCCTCTTTGTCTTGGGCGAGTCCGGCATCGGCGGCGGGATGCGGCGCATCGAAGCCGTTACCGGCCGCGCCGCCGAACAGCTTTTCCTCGAGCGCACCGCCCGCCTCGAAGCCCTGGCTCGCAAACTGCAAACCCCGGTAGTGGACTTGGAATCCCGCCTCGACAGCTTTATTCAGGATACCGATGACCTGCGCCGCCGCTTGGCTGCTTTGGAGCGCGGCAACCTGCGCGCCGAAGCCGAGACCCTGCTCTCCCAAGCCCGTGACATCAACGGCGTAACGCTGATTGCCGGGCGCACTTCCGCCAACGGCGCCGAAGGAATGCGCGAAATGGGCGATTTCCTGAAAACCCGCCACTCAAGTAATGCGGTTATTGCCTTGGGCGCAGTAGTCAACGGCAACCCGCTGCTGGTAACGATGGTTACTTCCGACTTGACCGGCCGGGGCTTTCACGCCGGCAATATCGCCCGGGATGCGGCCCAGCTGATGGGCGGCGGCGGCGGCGGCCAGCCGGAAATGGCTCAAGCCGGCGGCCGCGACGCCGCAAATCTCGATAACGCCTTGAACCGGGTAGCCGACTTGGTGCGCCAAGCCGGAGCCAGCCGGGATTAGCCGGGGCGGCGATAAAATGCGCTTGCTGGCTCTGGATTTGGGCGACCGGCGGATTGGTATGGCCACCGGCGGCGTCCCCGGCTTGCCGGCTACTCCCATCGGCCACTTGGAGCGGGAGACTTTGGCCAAGGACTTGACCCGGATTCTGGAAATGTCCCAGCAGCGGGACATCGAGGGTTTTGTCATTGGGATGCCCTACGAACTCTCCGGAGATACCGGGCGGCAAGCCCAATTGGCCCAGGGCTTTATCCGGGAACTGCGGAAACGCACCGACCTGCCGGTCTATGCCATCGATGAACGCTTTACTTCCCTGAACGCGGAACGGCTGCTGCGGGAGGGCGGCCTTCAACCCTCCCGCCGCCGGGGTGCCGTGGATGCCGCGGCGGCCGCCCTAATCCTCGAGCGTTTCCTGGCCGGCCCGCCGCCAAGCCCGGTAGAATGACCGCCGCCCCCTTACCCCACAAACTTCCGAAACACCAGGCAGGCATTCTGTCCCCCAAAGCCAAAGGCGTTGGACAATACCGTATCTACTTCCTGCCGCCGCGCTACATTCGGCACATAGTCCAAATCGCACTCCGGGTCAGGGGTTTCATAGTTAATCGTTGGGTGAATTGTCCCGGTAACAATCGTATTGACGCAAGCCGCCGCTTCCAAAGAACCGGACGCCCCCAAAGAATGCCCCAGCATCGACTTGGTCGAGCTGATGGGGATTTGATACGCCCGCTCCCCGAACAGCCGCTTGATGGCGCGGGTTTCCACGGCGTCATTCAGCGGTGTCGAAGTGCCATGGGCGTTGATGTAGTCCACCGCCGCCAAATCCAGGCCGGCGTCCGCTACCGCCCGCCACATCGCTTCCGCCGCGCTGCCACCGGTCTCCTCCGGCTGTACCAGATGTCCCGCGTCCGCCGTACAGCCAAAACCGGCTACTTCCGCCAGGATAACGGCGTCCCGGGCTAGGGCGTGTTCCAACGACTCCAGTACCAGCAATGCCGAACCTTCGGACGGTACAAAACCGTCCCGGTCGGCGTCAAAGGGACGGCTGGCTTTTTCCGGTTCATCATTCCGGGTGCTTAACGCCCGCATTACGGCAAAGCCAGCCAACCCCAACTGGCTGATGCCGGCTTCCGTCCCCCCGGCCAGTACCACATCCGCGCCGCCTTGGCGGATTAGCTGCAAGGCTTCCCCGATGGCTTGATTCGAGGCGGCGCAGGCGGTAGTGGCGGTAGAGTTGTAGCCCTTGGCCCCAATGTGCTGGCTGACATTGGCCGCCGCCATATTGGGCAGCACCATCGGAAAGAAAAAAGGCGACATCCGCATCCCGCCCCGGGCTGCCAGAATACGGCAATTCTCCTCCAAAGTAGGAAAGCCGCCGTTGCCATTGCCCAGAATTATCCCCACCCGGTAAGCATCCTCCCGCTCCATTTTCAGCCCGGCCGCCGCTACCGCCGTCAACGCCGCCGCCACGGCCAGTTGGGAAAAGCGCGCCATCCGCCGGGCTTCCCGCCGGTCGATGTATTGGGCCGGGTCGAAATCCCGCACTTCCCCGGCAATGCGGCAGGGATAGCCGGTCGGGTCGCACAAGGTCATCGGCCCGATGCCGGACTGGCCGGCCGTCAGGTTCGCCCAAAAAGCTTCCAGGGTTTGCCCCAAGGGGGTAATCGCCCCAACCCCGGTAACTACAACCCGTTTCCTTTCCCTAGCCATCGCCGCAACCGTTTTTCTATGGATAACCCCGCGCTCCCTAGCTGTCATTTGAGCAGTAGGCAAGTGCATTAGCCCTGATTATTGACGCCCCAGACAACTTACACCGCAACTGTGTCATTCCGACCAACGGGAGGAATCTAAAAATCTCGAGAGGAGTCAAAGGCGGGTATTTTAGGGCGTGTTCACGCTAAAAGGGCGGTGCAGCAGCTCAAAGATGCACGCCAGCAGGACAAAGCCCAGATACATAAAGTCCAGCTGGTCGTAGCGGGTGAAAATCCGCCGAACCCGCTTCAGCCGCCCGAACAACCGCTCCACCGCGTTGCGCTCCCGATACAACTCCTGATCGTAGTCCCATTTGACCTTGCGCTGTCGCCGCGGCGGCGCCACCGGCCAATAGCCCAAATCGGCAGCCAACTGCCGGGTAACATTCCCCTCATAGGCTCGATCCATCAGCAGATAGGCCGGCGGCTCCTGCGGCCCCCGCCAGGTCAGCAGTTTCCGCCCTTCCCCTCCATCATGCGCCTGCCCGGAGAAAGGGCCACGGCCAAAGCCGTGCGGTCGTCAGCGGCCAGCCCATGGACTTTGGTGTTCCGCCCGCCGTGGGATTTGCCTAAGGCTTGCGGCACCTTTTTTTCGGCGCCCCGGTAGCGTCCGGATGCCCTTTGACACTGGTACTGTCCAATGCCAGAACATCCCAATGCTACGGCAGCGCCCCGATTTCTTGCAGCCTTGCTCGGCCAGATACAGGACGGCATTGAGGACTTGCAAGTTGGACAGATTGACACTCCCTCGCGGCACCGGGAACAGATGGGCAACCTGCTGATATTGCTCCTCCGTGATTTCCATACCGCAACTCCCGCCCAAGCCCCAAAGTTCTCCCCATTCTACCACCATCGCTCCAGTGTGAACACGCCCTAGATTCCTTCCTTTGGTCAGAATGACATAGCCATAGTGTCGGTCATCCGGGGCGTCAGTAATTAGTGGGAACACGCCATAAGTTGAGGATAGATGCGCGGCCAACCGCGGCGGATTTGCTATCCTTATTTCCCGGGCGGCAATTCTACTTCCCAAACCCGCCCCGAACCCGGCTCGAACTGCCCCGTCCTAACCCGGCTAATCGGATATTCCGGCAACTCCACCACCGCGATACACTCCCCATCCACCATCATCCCCCGCCGGCTGAAATCAAAATCCCGATTCTCATACCCGTAACGCTGCGCCCACCCCGGCAAATCCCCCATCCGCATCGGCTCGATATGCAGGAAAAACCGCGCCGCCGTATCCCCCGCCGCGCACCGTTCCCGGTAATAAGTTAGCCTCTTGTCGTTGCGATACAGATCAAAACCGCCGCCCTGAGCCACTAGCTCCCCGGCCGCCGCCTTCAACCCCTCAAAATAATCCGCCTTGCTTGCCCCAAACTCCGCCGCATCAAAAACCCGCCCCGGCGGATAGCGCAGTATCACCCCATCCGCCAAATCCGCCACCACCTGAATCCCCGGCAATGCCCGCGCCTCGAACTCGTTATACCGGTAAAAGCCGGCGGCTTCGGCAGAGTCCTTGAACCAGACAATCGGCCGCCCTTCGGTATCTAACCCCCGCCGCTGGGCCATCGCCGCCAAGTCGAAACTCAGGGTTTGATACTTGCCCGGCGGCGCGGCGCGGTCGGCGGCCCACAACGCATAAGGGTTATTGCTGATAAACTTGCTTTCCGCTCCCGCCGCCCGCACATAGTCCAGCGTCTCCGAACCCGACCAATAAGCCGTGTTATACAGCCGGTCAATGTATCCTGACTCCAGTCCCCGCGCGGTACGGTCAAAGTTTATCCAAAGGGCGGTCCCGGCGTTGAGCAGGACGCCCAGGGCGATAATTCCGACCAAAACCCGCCGCGCTATCAGTAAGCGGCCGCTCAACGGACTGGACAGCAATTTGTCCAGCAAACAAGCCGCCGCCAGCAGCAGCGGCACATACAAGGGCAGCAAATAGCGGCCATCCGTTGCCCCCCAAACATAGAACAGCGGCATAACCACCGCCAAAAACGCCAGGTAGGACGGCGCAAAAATCGCCAAGGGAATCATCAGCCCCCGGCCGCCTCGGCCGCCCCCGGCCGTGGCTGGTGCCGGCGGCCGCCGGCGGCTGGCCCATAAAATGCCGATGGCGGCCGCCAGGATTGCAGCGGCGGCGGCCAGCGCGCTATAAGTGAGCCAGTCCGGCCCGGCCGCCGGCAGCAGCCACTGTCCCAACGCCTCGATCGGCTGCTCCAGCAGCTCCCCCACCGCATCCCCGCGCTTTTCCGTCCGCGGCCCGGTAAAAGTCCCGGACACCAGCCAGTTGCGACCCAAGTTCACCGCCAACGGTAACGCCGCCGCCAGCCCGAACCCCAAAGCGGCCCAGACCCGGGCCGCCTTGCGCCATCCCCCGCCCGGCAGCAATATCAGCAGCGCGCCGCTGCCGATCAGAACTACGCCGGGGTAGCGGGTCACCGCCGCCAGGGCCGCCAAGACTGCCGCCAGCAGTAGCGGCCGCCATTGCCGCCACCGACTTCTTTCCGTATCGACCCTGTGATATGCCGCCAATTGCAGCAACGCCAGTAGCGTAAAGATAACGAACAGTGGATCCGACATCAAAGTGGCGAAATGATGGTTGAAATCTACCGATACCGCCAGCAGCCCGGTCGCCGCCACGGCTACCATTGACGACCGCAGGTTAACCCGCAGCCATAACCCCGCAGTCAGGATGACCAGCCCAAAAACCAGGGCGTTGAGCCAACGGCCGGTTTCGGCCGCCGCTATGCCGAAAAGGGAAAGGAATGCCATTAGCAGGGGGAATAAGGCCGGCTTATCGGTCAGGGGGGCGTCCCGGGAGTGCTGCAAGCCCTCGCCGGCGGCCAGGTTCAGCCCCGCTGATAAGAAAGTGGTACCATCCGCGGTAAGCCCGGCCCCATAAGTAGCGGTACGCAGTAGAATATGCGCCGCCCCGGCCACGGACAGCAGCAGAATAATCAAAAGGCTGGGTTGGGCAACGGCGCGGGCAACAGCTGCGCCTACTGGAGCGCCGGTTTCCCGGCAGAACAGAGCAAAGGGGAAAAAGCGGGGCATCCTGGCGTTCTCTCGGGCGGCGGCCGGGAACGGCAATGCCTGATTGCGGTCCTGATTGTAGTATTGATTGGTGGAGACGGGGGAGAGTCGAACTCCCCGTCCAAAAGGCCCCTTGGCTAGATCTACTACAAGCTTGTCCAGCGTTTTGTTTCTCGCCTGCTCGAACTTCCGCCGGCAAAATTTCCCGCAGGCCAGCCGCTAAATCTTAAATTGCCCCTATCGGCAGGTCAGGACAACCGCATCCCGGTCTGATGGCGCCCACAGCCCCGCATCCGGGAATAGCAGGGTGCAGACGTAGCCGCGGCTAGGCGGCTAGTGCGAATTCACGTTCGCCAGTTACTTTTTTGCCACCGTTTTAACGAGGTCGATGGCGCCTCGGCTTGCAATCTGCCCCGGAACGCTCCTGTCGAACCCGCGCGTCCCCAATGACATTAGTTATTATACTACCCCCGGAGTCCTTTGTCAAATGTTTTTTGCCGCCAATTTAGGGCTATCGCACATCGCAATCGTCCTTACCGCCCGTCTCCACCGTCATTCCCACGAAAGGGGGAAACCAGAGTCGCCAGGTATATACGCTACCCCTGTTGGATAATTACCGCCGCGGCGGCGTAGCGCAGCAGTTTGCGCCGCCTATCCCCATCTGCTACACTGAACGCAGCGATGATTGACCAGTCCGAATACGGCATAACCGCCGTAACTTTTGAGCGACGATTGCCTAGTCATCCCAGCCATCCCGCCAACCCACATCATCACTTCGGGGCATCCCTATGCTGAACCACCGCGCCGGCCGCGTCCTGAACATCCTGGTCAACGAATACATCACCAGCGCCAGCCCCGTGGCGTCCGAGGAAATCGCCCGCCTTTCCCCCGACAAAGTCAGCCCGGCCACCGTCCGCAACGCTATGTCCCAACTGGCCGAAGCCGGCTACATCTCCCGCCCCCACATCTCCGCCGGCGCCGTCCCCTCCGACCGCGGCTACCGCTACTATGTCGAATCCCTCGAGGAACCGCCCCCGCCCCGCGGCCTCCGCAACCAGCTGCGCGACAACATCCCCCAAGCCGACCCCGATTTGGCCGCTTGGAGCCGCCGCTGCGCCGCCATCCTCTCCCGCCTCGCCACCAATATGGCCATCGTTACCGTGCCGCAATTCCGTTCCCCACGCCTCAAAAGCCTGCAACTGGTCTATCTCGAGGAACTCACCGCCTTGCTCATTATCGTCTTGCAGGAAGCCCGCCTCCTGCGCCGCCTGTTGCCCCTCGAGGAACCCTCCAGCCAGGAAAAACTGAACCAGATTGCCCACGGACTGAACGATTGCCTCAGCGGGCGCAACTGGGCTGAAATCGCCGCCGCCCCAAGCCGCTTCAACCCCTTGGAGGAACAGGTGCGCCAGAACGCCTTGGCCATGCTGCGCGCGGAGGACAACTACAATCCTCCGGAGCATTATGTGGACGGCTTGCGCTGGCTCCTGAACCAGCCGGAAATGACCCGGGGCAGCCAAGCCCGGGAACTGGTCGAACTCCTCGAGGAACGGGTATTGTTAGGCAGCCTCCTCTCCGAACTCCCCGACAGCGGCGACATCGCCGTCTATATCGGCGGCGAAAACCAGGAGGAACCCCTGCGGCCCTTCGGCGTAATCCTCTGCCAATACGGCGTCCCCCAGCAAGCCGGCGGCGCTATCTGCGTCATCGGCCCCACCCGAATGAGCTACGCCGCCGCCATCAGCGGCGTCCGCTTCCTCTCCACCTTCATGAGCCGCCGCGTCCTCGACTTCTACGGCGGCTCCTCCGTTGCCGCCGCCAAGGGACTGGAATAGGGGATGGGCGTTACTATGGCGTGTTGACATTCAGCGTTGACAAAGCTCCCCTCACCACATTATACGGGAGAAAGGAAATGCTGAAGTTCATTGGCAACTTATTTAAGCCATCCGCGGCTAAGTCCGGCGGCACGGGCGAAGCTCCCTCCATCGTGGGTGCGTAGTGGGACGGCACCCGCAGCACTACGGCTATGGCGTCAAGGTCGGGGCAAGCTACCAAGTCCCGCCAATCGGCAAAGGCCAGTTTGGCCCCGTACTTTTGGGCCGATTCCTGGGCACTTTCTATTCGGGTGGTGCAGACGGCGGTCAGCTCGAACTCCGGGCTGGCGACTACCGCCGGCAGATGGGAACGGGGCGCCCAACCGAGATGGATGTTGGCGCCGATAATGCCGAGGCGTATCTAGTCCGCAGCCATAGTTTCATCGCTCCTTGCTGGTAGTTGGGGTAGGGTAGGCATAATTTACCACAGACCGGCGGGAATTGCCGGGTGGGTTGGCAATGGGTATAATGGGGGGCATAGTGCGGGAACGGGCGGGACGGACGGTTAAACCTAGCAAGGAACGGGAATAGGAGCGTAACAAATGGCGGAGTTCAACGAATTGGAGCCGACTGAGGAGCAGTCTAATGCCTTGGGGGATACGGCGGCATACCTCGACCGGGGCCGTGACCATATTTCCAAAGGGGAGTATGACTTGGCAATTGCCGACTTCAGCCAAGCCATTGCCTTGAATCCCCAAGATGCAGAGGCTTGCCTCAGCCGGGGGCTTGCCTATTGTGTCAAAGGGGAGTATGACTTGGCTATCGCCGACCTCGACCGATCTGTTGCCCTTGACCCTGGTTATGCCTCCGCTTACGGTAGCCGAGGGATTGCCTACTCCTACAAAGGGGAGTATGACTTGGCTATCGCCGACCTCAGCCAGGCCATTGCCTTGAACCCTGACTATGCCCCTGCCTACAGTGGTCGTGGCCTTGTCTATGAATCTAAAGGAGAGTATGACTTGGCGATTGCCGATTTCAGTCAATCTATCGCCTTAGACCCGGGCGATGCAGACTCTTACTACAACCGGGGCAATGCCTACCTCGACATCGGGGAGTATGATTTGGCGATTGCCGACCTCAGCCAATCCATTGCCTTGAATCCCGACTATGCCTTTGCGTACTTTGACCGAGGGGATGCCCATGCGTCTAAAGGGGAGTATGATTTGGCGGTTGCCGACTACAGCCAAGCTATTGCCCTGGATCCTAGCGACGCGGATACTTACCACAACCGGGGTCTTGCCCTTGCGTCCGAGGAGAAGTACGCACCGGCAATCGCGTACTACAGCCAAGCCATTATCCTGAATCCCAACGATGGATTGGCTTACCGCTATCGGAGTATGGCTTACCGGGAGTTGGGTAATGAAGCCCAAGCTGATGCGGATGAGGAACGGGCCGCCGAGTTGAATCCGGAGTTGGGAAACCGGTAGTAAGGGGGGAAACCGGATGAACGGCAGTTCTGCCTGGCGGTTTCAGTTGGCGCCGGGGCTGTCCATTTGCCGTATGCTTAACGGGATGGGGCCGGTGTCCGGGGCGCACGGGCGCATTGACCCGACGGCGGCCATCCGCATTAGGTTTGACTATGCGGATGCCGGCTTTACCACTTGGTGGCAAGGTTAGGGCGGCGGCGTTGGGGGGCGTTGAGGATTGGATGTTGCCCAAGCCGGCGGTCTTACTTAGGTGCCGGCATTCATTAGCCCGGAAGCTTTTGATGGAGAGATTCGCCGCAGCCTTTGGAGGGATTTGGCGATGCCCGCTTACCAGTACCTGCTGGACAACCATAACGCGACGGTCGTTGACTGCTTGCGGCGGAACTTGCGGGACGCTACGGCCTTTGACCTGGTATCCGCTTATTTCACGATCAACGGCTACGAACTGTTGGCCGACGAGCTGGAAGGGGTGGGGCAAGTGCGGTTTTTGTTCGGCGACCCGGGTTCGGTGGATAACCTGGATCCGGGGCCGAAAGACCCCAAATCCTTTGAGCTTGCGGAGCCGGGGTTTGCGCCCAACCATACCCTGGAGCAGAAAGCCTTGGCCAAGCGGTGCGCCCGGTGGCTGGAAGGGGATGGCGTAGCGGTCCGTTCGGTGCAGCAGTCCAACTTTCTGCATGGGAAAATGTATCTGACGGCGGGACAGGACGGCGCCGCCGGCATAGTAGGCAGTTCCAATTTCACGAAACGGGGGTTGGGCGGCAGCGACCGGGCTAATCTGGAAATCAACCTGGCAACGGCTGACGCTGCGGCGGTGGCTGAGTTGCAGGATTGGTTTGAGCGGCTGTGGCAAGACCCGAAGCGAACGGTGGATGTCAAAGAGCAGGTGCTGGCGGCCTTGGCACGCCTCCACGGCGACCAGGGGCCGCATACGGTCTATTACAAAACCCTTTACGAACTGTTTCGGCAGGATATTGCGGCGCGGCTGGCTGGCGATGAGGCGCTGAAGGCTACCGGGTTCACGGAGAGCGAAATCTGGAATGCCTTGTACGAATTTCAGAAGGATGGCGCGAAAAGCCTGATTGCCAAGCTGAACCAGCATCGCGGCTGTATCCTGGCCGACAGCGTGGGCTTGGGCAAAACCTATACGGCTTTGGCGGTCATCAAGTATTTTGAGCTGCGTAACGAGCGGGCATTGGTGCTTTGCCCCCAAAAGTTGCGGGCGAACTGGTCCCAGTACCAGGCCGCTAGCAACTATACCCAGAACCCCTTTTTACAAGACCGGTTCGGCTATACCCTGCTGGCGCATACTGACCTGTCCCGGGATTCCGGGCAAGCCGGCGGGATTGACCTGGCGAATTTTAACTGGGGCAACTATGACCTGGTGGTCATCGACGAGTCCCATAACTTCCGTAATGACGGCGGGCAGCGTTACCGGCGGCTGTTGGAGGAAGTCATCGCCGCCGGTTCCAAAACCAAGGTGCTGCTGCTTTCGGCGACGCCGGTCAACACTTCGCTGGTGGATTTGCGGAATCAGATTTATTTGATGACCGAAGGGCGGGATGACGCCTTTCGGGAGAGTTTGGGGGTGGGCAACATCCGCAGCCTGATGCAGGCGGCGCAAAAGCAGTTCAAGGATTGGGAAACCAAGCCGGCCGGCAAGGGGCGGAACGGACGGCGGGATAAGTCCCAACTGCTGGAGAATCTGGGCGCCGATTTTCTGCGGCTGCTGGACGGCGTTTCCATTTCCCGCTCCCGGCGGCAGATTGAGCAGTTGTACCAGCAGGAAATGGAGCGGATCGGCCGGTTTCCGGAGCATACTGCGCCGCGCAACGAATATCCGCCAACGGATCTGCAGGGGGAACTCCCTTACCGGGAACTGGCGAAGCAGATTGAACAGTTTGGCTTGGCGGTCTATCAGCCCACTTGGTATGTGGTGGACGCGGCCCGTAAGGAGGCATTGGAAAAGGAGCGGGCGGTAGCAAACTTCAGCCAGGAGGATAGGGAGCGTTATCTGGTGGGGATGATGCGTACCAACTTCCTGAAACGGTTGGAAAGTTCGGCCTATGCGCTGAACCTGACTTTGGAGCGGACTATCGGCAAGATTGCGGACTTGCTGAATAAAATTGAGCGCTACGAAAAGGGCGGCGGACGGTCGGCGGCGGAACTGGCGGAAGGGGAGGTTATGCCGGAGGAGGACGAGGAGGATGAGGATTTTTCGGTCAACCGGGGCCGTAAGCCCTACCACTTGGGGGAGTTGGATTTGGCGCGGTGGCGGGCGGACCTGGAGCAAGACCGGGCGACCCTGGCCGCCGTTCAGGAAAGGGTAAAAGCCGTTACGCCGGAACGGGACGGCAAGCTGCAAAAAATCCGGGAAATTCTCCGGGAACGGGTGGAGCAGCCGACTATGGACCGGAAGGGCAAGCCCAACCGGAAGCTGCTGGTGTTCACTACCTTTAAGGATACCGCCGAGTATCTGTACGCTAACTTGACCGGCTTGGCCAAGGAACTGAAAATCAACGCGGCGATGGTGTCGGGGGACGAATGCCGGGCGATGGCGGGCGGCAGTACCTTTAACGATATTCTGACCAACTTTGCGCCCGTGGCCCGCAAGCGGGCGGACAATAACCGGCCGGGCGCGGCTCCGGCCGACGACATTGACCTGTTGATTGCCACCGACTGCATTTCCGAGGGGCAGAACTTGCAGGACTGCGATACGGTGCTGAACTACGATATTCACTGGAATCCGGTGCGGCTGATTCAGCGGTTCGGGCGCATTGACCGCATTGGCAGCCGCAGCCAAGCGGTGCGGATGGTGAATTATTGGCCGACGGAGGATATGGAGGAGTACCTGAAACTGGAGAGCCGGGTGCTGGCGCGGATGGCGTTGGCGGATATTACGGCCAGCGGCGGCAATGACCCCTTTACGGAGGAAGGCGCGCAGCAGGAATTGGGCTATCGCGATGAGCAGCTGCGGCGGCTGAAACAGGAAATCCTCGCTATGGAGGATTTGGATGATGCGCCGACGCTGAGCGATTTGACGCTGAACCATTTCTTTGCCCAGCTGCTGCGCTACCTGCAAGAGAACCAGGATAAGCTGGAAGCGCTGCCGTACGGGGTGTATGCGGTGGTGGACGGCGGGCCGGGCCGGGCACCGCCGGGGGCGATATTCTTTCTGCGGCAGCGCAACGCCGCCGCGAATCGGGAGGCCCGGCAGCAGGTGGTCAGCCCGGTGCATCCCTGGTATTTCGTCTATATTCAGGACAGCGGGCAAATCCGCTACGGCTGCGGCAACGCCAAGCAAATCCTGGAGGTGTTCGAGGCTACGGCGGTGGGGCGGGTTGACCCTATTCTGGAGCTGTGCGACCGGTTCGACCGGGAAACGAAACAGGGGCAGGATATGGCCAAGTATAATAAGCTGGTGAGGGATGCCATTGCCCACATCAGCCAGGCGTATGCCGGCACCCAAGCCAGCCAATTTCATGCCGGCGGCGACAAGAGCTTTGTGCTGCCGTTGGCGTCGGAAACGCCGACCGGGGTCGAGGATTTTGAGCTGGTGACCTGGTTGGTGATAATGGAGCGGGAGTAGGCGGGCGTTTCACCGGGTTTTAAGCAGGAGGGTTTTGGTTATGAGCAGTATTGCGGCGACGGCGGCGGGACGGCTGGAGCAAATCGGGGCGGCGTTGGCGGAGTTGCCGGAGGGGGATTTTGCGGCGGCGGCCGGGGGTTTGCTGGCGGTTTTGGGTTATCGGAGCGAGCGGATTTTGACCGGGCAGTCCGGGGCGGCGGCCGATTTGGTGGCGTCGAATCCGGAGACCCGGAGCAAGTCGGGTTTTATTGCCGCCGCCCGCGACGCCCGGGTGCTGTTTCAAGTTACCGATGCGGAAATCAGCGGGGCGGCGCAAGAGTCGCTGTTTGCCGGCCGGGAGGGGGGCGATTTTAGCGATACGCAAAGCAGCTTTGTCTTTGCGGCGGTGGAGCTGGCTGGGGACAGCTATCCCCGCGGCCGCTACGCCGCCTTTACCCGGGAAATCAACAAGCGGTTTCAGATGCCGGCGGTGGTACTGTTTCGGACGGCGGCGGGGCGGCTGACTTTGGCATTTGTCCACCGGCGGGAGAACCGGCGGGATTCGCAGCGGGAGGTACTGGGCAGCGTCTTTCTGCTGCGGGAAATGAATCCGGCGCGGCCGCACCGGGCCCATCTGGAAATCCTGGGGCAGCTGGCATTGCCGCAGCGGCTGGAGTGGATGCGGCGGCAGGGGCGGCCGGCTAACTTTGCCGGGCTGCTGGCGGCCTGGCTGGACGCGCTGGATACGGAGGAACTGAACCGGCGGTTCTATCGGGAGCTGTTCGGGTGGTTCGAGCGGGCGGTGAAAATCGCCAAGTTTCCGGCCGGGCGGGAAGGGAAGATCGCCAAGGAGGAGCAGGTCATTCGGCTGATTACCCGGCTGCTGTTCGTGTGGTTCGTCAAGGA
Organism: Dehalococcoidia bacterium; assembly: GCA_965243185.1. Lineage (GTDB taxonomy): Bacteria > Chloroflexota > Dehalococcoidia > Lucifugimonadales > UBA3495 > CBDBCU01. The sequence continues at coordinate 1,263,459 of OZ251531.1, forward strand.
AAAGGGGTTGATTGCCGAGGATTTGTTCGTGGAGCATCAGGTGGCGGGGCTGCTGAAGGATTATGACCGGGAGCAGGGGGATTCCTACTATCGGGCGGTGCTGCAAAACCTGTTTTTCGCCACGCTGAACACGGAAATTGAGCGGCGGGGGTTCAGCAGCGGGGACAATTCGACGCACCGGGACTTTTCCCGGTATCGCTATGAGCGGGAAATCGCCGACACCGACCGGCTACTGGCGCTGTTCGGGCAGACGCCCTTTATCAACGGGGGGCTGTTCGACTGCCTGGACAGCGTAACGGCGCCGCGGCAGGGCGGGTATCGGGTGGACTGCTTTACCGATAACGCCCGGCGGCCGGGGCAAGCGGAGTACGGGCTTTTGTCGGTGCCCAACCGGCTGTTCTTTGCCGGGGATAGCCGGCGGGAAGGGGAGCCGGGGCTGGTGGACTTGTTCAACCGCTATAAGTTCACGGTGGAGGAAAATACGCCGGCGGAGCAGGAAGTGGCGTTAGACCCGGAACTGCTGGGCAAGGTCTTTGAGAATTTGCTGGCGGCCTATAACCCGGAGACCCGGGAGACGGCGCGCAAGCAGACCGGTTCCTACTACACGCCGCGGGCGGTGGTGGACTATATGGTCGAGGAGGCATTGGTGGCGGCGTTGACCGAAAAGTTGGCGGCGGCCGCCGCCGGGGATGGGGCGGGCGCCGTTGACCGGGCGGCCCGGCTGCGCTGGCTGCTGGATTATGCCGATGCGGATGCGGATGATGCCGGAACGCTGTTCAGCGACGGGGAACGGGCCGCCATTGTCGCGGCCATTGCCGAACTGAAAGTCTTGGACCCGGCGGTGGGTTCCGGGGCCTTTCCCATGGGCATCCTGCACAAGCTGACTTTGGCCTTGCGCCGGCTGGACGGGGACAACATTCTTTGGGAAGGGCTGCAAAAGGAACTGGCCGGGCGGCGGGCTACGGCGGCCTTTGACACCGCCCAGCAGTCGGCCCGGGATGCGGAACTGAAGGAAATCAGCGCGACCTTTGAGCGGTACCGGGCGTCGGACTTCGGGCGCAAGCTGTATCTGATTCAGAACAGCATCTTTGGCGTTGACCGGCAAACGGTGGCGTGCCAGATTGCCAAGCTGCGCTTTTTCATCTCCTTGGCCATTGAGCAGGAGGCGACGGCGGAGCGGGCGGACAACTACGGCATCCGGCCGCTGCCCAATCTGGAAACGCGCTTTGTGGCGGCGGATACGCTGCGGGGTTTGGGCGGCTTGAACCGGGAATTGACCGGCGACCGCACCCGGGAATTGCAGCGGCAGTTGAATGAAAACCGGGAGCGGCACTTTCACGCCACGGTGCGGGCGGACAAATTGCAATATCGGGATGAGGACAAGCGGCTGCGGGGGGAGTTGGCGGACAGCCTGCGCTTGGCCGGCTTGGCCGCCGACCATGCGGACAAGGTAGCGCAGTGGGATCCTTATGACCAGAATGCGGCGGCGGACTGGTTTGACCCGGGGTATATGTTCGGCATCCGGGAGGGTTTTGATGTGGTGCTGGGGAATCCGCCGTATGTGCAGCTGCAACGGGAGGGCGGCCGGCTGGCGAACCTTTATCAGGATGCCGGCTTTGCCACCTTTGCCCGCACCGGGGACCTTTACCAGTTGTTCTACGAAAAGGGCGGGCAGCTGCTGAAACCGGGCAGCGGCCTGCTGGCGTACATCACTTCCAACAGCTGGCTGAAAGCGGAATACGGCAAGGCAACCCGCCGCTGGTTTGCCGAAAACCATACGCCCTTGAAACTGCTGGAAATGGGCAAGGATGTGTTCGCGAATGTCATCGTGGACGCCAGTATCCTGCTGGCCCGGCAGGGCAAAAGCGGCGCGGTCGGCGTGGCGGTGGATACGGACAAGCTGACCGACAAGGCGTTTCCGCCGGCGCCGGAGCGGTGGGGGGAGTTGCGGCCGGAGGGGGAAAAGCCGTGGCTGGCCTTGTCCGGGCTGGAGCGGTCGGTGCTGGACAAGATGGAGTCGGTAGGGACGCCGCTGAAGGATTGGGAGGTGTCCATCAACTTCGGCATCAAGACTGGCTACAACAAAGCGTTCATCGTTGACACTGCTACCAAAGAGAGGCTGGTAGCGGCCGACCCGAAATCTGCCGATATTCTCAAACCGGTTCTGCAAGGGAAGGACATTCGGCGTTGGCGAGCGGGATGGGCCGGCAAGTGGTTGATTGACACGCATAACGGGTACGGTGATGTTCCTGCGGTCAACATTGACGATTACCCGGCGGTCAAGGGCCATCTTGACGGGTTCTGGCAGCCCTTGGAAAAGCGGCAAGACCAGGGCCGGACGCCTTACAACTTGCGTAACTGCGCTTATCACGGCGAGTTTGACCAGGAAAAGTTGGTTTGGATTGAATTGGTGGAAAGGGGGCGGTTTGCTTGGGATGACAACGGTATTTATGGAGAGGCGTCCACTTTCATAATGACCGGGGAAAACCTGAAGTACCTTTGCGCCGTCCTTAATTCCAGCTTGGTTACTTGGTGTCTTGGGCAGATTGCGCCTACTTCCGGGATGGGGACTTTGCGGTGGAAAAAGGCGTACGTTGAGCGTCTGCCCATCCCGCGAATCAGCGTGGCCGAGCAGGGGCCGCTAGTGGCGTTGGTGGAGCGGATCCTGGCGGCGAAGGCTGGGGATTTGCGGGCGGACACGGGGGAATGGGAGCGGGAGTTGGATGGTTTGGTGCAGGGGCTGTACGGGCTGACGGGGGCGGAGGCGGGGGTGGTGGGGTTGACGGGGAGGGTGGGGGTGGGGTAGGATTTGGGGGGTAGGAAGGAGGCGGTATGAGCGGCAAGGACGGAAAGGGACAAAACCTGCCCAAGAAGTTCATTGGGCTGATGCTGTTGAACGGCTTCGTGCTTGCAGGTTGGCTTCTTTGCGGCGCAAAGGAACGGCGGGAAAATCAGTGCCAGCAACCTGGGCCGAAAACGGGGAAAGACCTGCCTAGGGTGCCCATTGTGCTGATGCTGTTGAGCGGCATTGCGCTCGTGGTTGGTATTCTTTTCATTCCAGGTGAGAGGTTGTTGGGACCGGGGAGTGAAATTATAACCGTCACGGATGGCCAAATTATGGATATCCTGCGGGCTCTCCAGGACGTTCAAATTGAGGCTGTCAAGGTTAAGCTACTATCCTTGGTATTTGCCAGTATGATACTGGCAGATGCCTTTCTCAAATACGACGCTCCCGCCAAGTTTGAAAAGAATTTCGCCACAGTTGGAACTACCTTGTTGATATGGGCAGTGGCATTTATTCTGGCTATTACCACTATCAACGAAAGTCTGTGGGGATCGTTGTTAGCCCTATTCACAACGATTCCATTGCTCATAGCACTTGTCGGGCCGCGGATGCGCCAGATAAGGCCGCTGGGGCGAAAGATTTTGATTTCCGCATCAGGGTTCCTGACCTACCTAGGTGCCTACATAGTGGCGGTTACACTGTCAGTTGCCACACCTGGGGAAAGTGTGGGAACTCTCACTATAGTAATTTTGGGCGTAATAGGCATACTAGGGTTGGCGGTTGCCCTAGGGGTATTCACTGGGGTATTAGTAGGCAAATGGCTTGGAGCTAGGCCGCCGCGTCCGTAACGCCCCGGTTTGACGACGGGGCGTTGCTGGCTTTGGAGTTGTGGAGTGGGGACGGTTGGGGGATTGTGACGGTTAGTGACGCTGCGGGGGTTGACAGGGGGGAGTTGGGGTTGGTGTAAGATGGAGGAGTAGGAAGGAGGCGGTATGAGCATCAAAGGCGAGAAGGGGCAAGGGGGCAACCTTATACCCGTTGATGAGAAGGGAAGCAACCTAACGCCGTTGCATATTTTTGCTTGGCTTTTCACTGCTGTCATTGTCCTGTCGGTGGTATATTATGTATTAGTCGATCCGTACAACGACCTTGGAGAAGGCAAACCTCTAGGTGCGCTGGGGAGGTTCGGTCTCCAGACTTATCCGGGGCAATCCGATGCCTTGCAGTTTTTGGGGACTTTCATCGGCGCGATGGGTGTCATTATGACCCTGATCGAGCGTCGGGCAACCGGCTATGTACCCCGGCTCATATCCATTCCGGCCTTCGCCGGCCTCTTGGTAGTAATGCTCGGTCAAATGATACCGCTCATCGATCATGATAATTCTTTTCTACTGGCCGTCGTCGGCATACCGTTAATTTATGTCGCCCTGATTTGGCTTGTGGTATTTGGGTGGGGCGTAGCAAAGCGGGCTTACGCGGGTTAAAGTCCTGCATTGGGACTGGCAGCTGAAAGGAGGGAATATGCACATTACCATAGGCGGGGCCATAACCTTGGCGGTGTTAATCATCGTCTGGGCATTCGCGGTGTCAATCTCCAATGACGCCGCCTGCCGAACTACCGAGACGGTCTCTTTTATGTCGGAGCCGGTCAGGGCGTTCACGAGGCTTTTCCTGCTGTGCTGGTGGGGGTAGGCCGGGTTGGGGCTAACCCGGGGGCCGGATTAGGCCGGGGAGCGGCAATGCCCGGAAAGCGTGACCGTCCGGTTTGACGACGGGGCGTTGTTGGCGTTGGGGCGGCGGGACTGACCTTTACCGCGCCGAGGACGTTGCTGATACTAACCGGTCCTTGGCGCCGGGACGGGGGAGGTCTGCGCCGGCGCCGGTTTTACTGAATGAGACGGCAGAACTTGAGACCCCCTCGCAAAATGCTACAGAACCGGTCGACGCCCTCCACCACCGGCCAAGCGATAGCGGTGGGGTAATGTGGTCGCCGGTTCGCTACTGGCATTCCCCGCCCCAATGTGGCACAATAGCCGCCATCCGGATAAGGGAGCGTTGGAAAGCGATGGATTCCATTGACTTGATAGCCGAGCGTCTCGGCGTCGCCGGGGAACATCTTATCCCCTACGGCCGCTACAAGGCTAAAATCAGCCTTGACGCCATCAACAACCAGACCGCCGGCAAACTGGTCGTAGTTACCGGCATCACCCCCACGCCGGCCGGGGAAGGCAAAACCACTACTGCCATCGGCTTGACCCAAGGCTTGGGCCGCTTGGGCTACCGGCCGGTAGTCAACCTGCGGGAGCCGGCATTGGGGCCGATTTTCGGCATCAAGGGCGGCGGCGCCGGCGGCGGCCAAGCCCGCATCGTCCCCGAGGATGAAATCAACATCCATTTCACCGGCGACGCCCACGCCGTCGGTTCCGCCCACAACCTGTTGGCCGCCCTGGTCGATAACGCCGTCTATCGCAATCAAGCCTGCGATCTGGCCCCGGAAGGTATCCAGTGGGCCCGGGTAACTGACGCCTCCGACCGGGCCTTGCGGCAGGTAGTAGCCGGTATCGGCGGCAGCGCCAACAGCCCCTTGCGGGAAACCCGTTTCGACTTCGTTACCGCCTCGGAAATTATGGCTATCCTGGCCTTGGCAACTGACCCGGAGGATTTGCGCGCCCGCTTGTCCCGCATTGTCGTGGGCAGCAATCGCAGCGGCGAGCCGGTGTCCGTGGCCGATTTGGGCTTGGCTGGCCCCCTGATGGCGGTAATGCGCCACGCTTTGTTGCCTAATCTGGTGCAGACTTTGGAGGGACAGCCCGCCCTGGTTCACGCCGGCCCCTTTGGCAACATCGCCCACGGTTGCAGCTCCATCATCGCCGACCGCTTGGCGATGGGCTATGCCGACTATGTGATTACCGAAGCCGGGTTCGGCTCCGACTTGGGCTTTGAGAAGTTTATGGACATCAAGACCCGGCAGAGCGGCTTGCCGGTCGGCGCGGCGGTGTTAGTGGCATCCCTGCGGGCGATACGCTGGCACGGCGGCGCCAGCCGCCGCGAACTGGCGGCGCCCCACCCGGCGGCAGTAGAAGCCGGCGCGGCCAACTTGGTACACCACATCGGCATCGTCCGCAGCTTCGGCTTGCCGGTAGTAGTCGCCCTGAACCGCTTTCCCGGCGACAGCCCGGAGGAATTGGCCGCCGTAGTCCAGATTGCTCAAGAAGCCGGCGCCTACGCCACCGCCGAATACGCCGGGTTCACCGAAGGCGGAGCCGGCAGCGTGGCCTTGGCCGAAGCCGTAGCCCAAGCCGCCAACGATAACGCCGCCCAAAGGCCGATTGACTACGCCTATCCCCTGGACGCTTCCATCGAGGACAAGGTACTGTCCTTGGCCCGGCGGGTCTATGGCGCGGCGGAAGTCAGCTGGACGGCGGAAGCCCGGCGCAAAGCCCGCGCTTTTGCCGCCCAAGGTTGGGACAACCTGCCCATCTGTATGGCGAAAACCCACCTCTCCATGTCCCACGACCCGACCCGCCGCGGCGCGCCCTCCGGCTACACTTTCCCGGTGTCCGATATTCGGGCGTCGGTGGGGGCCGGTTTCCTGTACGCCTTGGCGGGCCGCATCGAAACCCTGCCCGGCTTGCCGACCCGCCCCCGGGCGTTAGACATGGATGTGAACGCCGCCGGAGAAATAGTCGGCTTGTAGCGTGCTACTGCCGCCTTAACCCCGGCCCTCTAAAGCGGCGGGAATTTCGGCGGCGCTGAACACAATGGCATCGACAGCTTTGTGCATAATGTCCATTTCATCGCCGTCGTGCCACAGCAGCACCGTGCGCTTGCCCGCCCCGATGCCGTAGCCCAATTCCAGATGGGCGGAACGGCCGCAGGGCAGCACGCAGACCACCGCATCGCAGCCCCGCAGGGCGGCCATATCCTGGTCAAAAATGGATTGCACCTTGGGGTGTTCGAGCATATCGTCCAACTCCCCGGCGGTCAGCCCATCGTTGCTATTCCACTCCACCCCGCCCTGATGCCGGAAATCATAAACCTCATACCCGGCGTTGCGGAGATAAGCCAGCACCTCCGGATACACTTCATTGCGCCAGGAACTGGCCAGATAGACTTTCATCAATACCCATCCCGTTCTGTATGGTTGCCCGCAATTATACGGGATGCTTCTGTTGCCGTATTGGATAACGGTCAACACGCCCTACCCCATCCGGGTCAGCAAAATGGTCGCAACAGCGATGACGCCGGCAGCCAGGATGCCCAAGAGACAGCCGCCGATGAAATAGAGGGCGGCAAAGATTTGCTCCTGACCCTCTTTCAGGCGGGCAACGCCGGCCTCCACCCGAGTAATGCCATCCTCTAACCGGGTAATGCCGGCTTCCATCCGGGCAACGCTGGCATACAACCTGTCCAGCCCGGCGGCGCAACGCCGCAGATTGTCGTAGTCGGACTTTCCCATAATACCCTACCGCAGCGCGAGCATCCGCTCCAAGGCTACCAAAGAGGACTGCCGCACTTCCTCCGGCACCGTGATGCGGTTCACCACTTCCCCGGATTCCAGCCGCTCCAGTACCCACAGCAGATATGCCGGATGGATGCGGTACATCGTCGAGCAGGGGCAGCTCACCGGGTCGAGGCAAAATACCGTCTTGTTCGGGTTCTGCAACGCCAAGCGGTTGACTAGGCTGATTTCCGTCCCCACCGCCCACTGGCTGCCGGCCGGCGCCTCGTTAATCGTCTTGCGGATAAACTCCGTCGAGCCGTTCAGGTCGGCGGCTTCCACCGTTTCCCGCGGACACTCGGGATGCACCAGCGCCGTAACCTGCGGGTAACGCTGCCGCGCCGCCGCAATTTGCCCCGCCGTGAACCGGGTATGCACCGAACAATGCCCCTGCCACAGCACCATTTTCGCTTGCCGCAGCTGCTCCGGGGTATTGCCGCCCATCCGCCTGAACGGATTCCACACCACCATCTGCTCCAAGGGGATGCCCAACTTCAGGGCGGTATTGCGCCCCAAGTGCTGGTCGGGCAGAAACAAAACCCGCTCCGCCTGCTCAAAAGCCCAGCGCAGCACCGCCGGCGCGTTCGAGGAAGTGCAAACCGCGCCATTGTTGCGTCCGCACAGGGCTTTAATCCCGGCAATCGAGTTCATATAAGTAACCGGAATAATGCCGCCGTGGCTGTCCAAAACTTCCTGCAAATCCTCCCATGCATCCTCCACATCCCCCATGGGCGCCATATCGGCCATCGAGCAGCCGGCGGTAATGTTGGGCAGGATAACTTGCTGATGGGGGGCGCACAGGATGGCCGCCGTTTCCGCCATAAAGTGGACGCCGCAAAAGACGATAAAGTTGGATTCCGGCCGGGACGCCGCCTCCTGGGACAGCAGGAAAGAGTCGCCCTGAAAGTCGGCGTACTTGATGATTTCCTCCCGCTGGTAGTGGTGGCCCAGGATGGTAACGGCGCTGCCCAACCGCCGCCGCGCCGCGTCAATGCGCCCATCCAGCTCCGCCGCGGAACAGCGCAGATACTCGGCGGGAATCTGCTGCCAGCGGACATTAACCGCCAGCTCCTCGGCCAAGGACTTGGCCGGCAGCTCGTCCTCCGGCTTGCAAAAGGCGGCGTGTTCAATCTCGGTCAGGGGTATGGTCGGCATCCGGGTTTTAGTAGCCATAATCACCTTTCCTCGCCTGAAACTTCACCGGTTCGCCGGTTGAATCCCGGCCCGGGCGTACCCGGTATTTCCTATCCCCCGGCACGGGATACGGACTGAAACAATTCAATTGCCACCCAGCCGAATCCGGTGGCTACCAAGCCGATGCCGATGATATACCCGGCCGCTTGGTATATGAAGTCAACGCGTTCATTGACCCGAGAATCGTTCTGGTCAATGCGCTTGTTGACCTCGCTAATCTGCCGGGTAAGTTGCCTATTTTCGGCGCTTACTTGGTTAAGGCGGGAGTTGACTTGCTCGATTTGAGCCTTGGCTTGTTGGAGCTGTTTAGCCCCTTCTCCCCCACAGTGCTGGCAATACGGCATAATTCACGCGCTCCTTTCCGATAGTGCGGGCTTACCCCGCCACTTCCCCCACCAAACTCCACGCCCCCGCCTGCGTAACAGCTACCGCCACCAGCTGCCCCCGGCAATCCCCGGCCGCTTCGTCCGTATCCCCGAAAAACACCAGCTTGTCGGTGCGGGTGCGCCCCCGCCACTTGCCCCCTTTGCGGCCTTCGACCATCGTCTCTACCGTGCTGCCCACCAAGGCGGCGTTGGTTTCCCGTACTATGCTTTCCTGCAATGCGTCCAACTCTTGCAACCGCCGCTGCTTTTCCGCCGCCGGCACATCATCCGGCAGGGTGCGGTCGGCGATGGTGCCGGGGCGGGTCGAGTAGGCGGCGCAATGCACCTTGTCAAAGCGCAATTCCTCGACCAGATCAATCGTCCGCTGGTACTGCTCCACGGTTTCCCCGGGAAAGCCCACGATAATATCGGTGCTGAGGGAAACGCCGGGGACGGTGTCGCGAATACGCCCTACTAGTTCCCGGTAATCGTCCCGGCTGTAGGGGCGGCGCATCCGCCGCAGTACTTCATCATCCCCAGCTTGCACCGGCAGGTTGATATGTTCGCAAACCTTGGGCAGCTCGGCCACTGCCCGGATGATGCGGTCATCCATATAAGAGGGATGGGAAGTGAGAAAGCGGATCCGCGCCAGCCCGTCAATAGCGTTCAACCGGGTCAGCAGCAAGGACAAATCCGGCTGCTCCGGCAAGTCATAGCCGTAAGCATCGACGGTCTGTCCTAGTACCGTAACCTCCCGGACGCCGCGCCGGGTCAGCAACTCCGTTTCCTGGACGATTTCCTCGACCGGCCGGCTCACTTGCCGGCCGCGGCGGTAAGGGATGATGCAAAAACTGCACATCAGGTCGCAGCCGTGGATGATGGGAACATAGCAGGTTACATCCGGTTGGGCCGGCGCCAAGGAGCCAACGCAGCCCTCCCAATCCAGACCCTTGCGCGCCCCCACCAGTTCCAGAAGCGGCGCAAACTGCTGCGGCCGCATAAACAAGTCCACATCCGGGAACCGCCGTTCTAGTTCGGCGGTTTGCGGGCCGACCATGCAGCCCATCAGCGCCAGCACCCGGTCCGGGTTGCGCTTTTTCAGCGGGTTCACGCCCCACAGGTTGCCCACCACCTTATCCTCGGCCCCCTGCCGTACCACGCAGGAGTTCAGGACAATGACATCGGCATCCTTGGCTTCCCGCACCCCGCGCAAGCCCAACTGCTCCAAAGCCGACCCCAAGCGTTCCGAGTCGGCCTTGTTCATCTGGCAGCCGATAGTCCAAATGTAATAGGTATCCATAGCTGCTTGCTCCGGCTAAACGCCCCGCAGTAGCAAAGTAATCAGCAGGCCGATTTGCGCCGCCCCAACCCCAAGAAAGGCCAGAAACAGCCGGTCAATGCGGCTGTTGGTCTGGTCAGCCCGCGCCTCTAGTCGTTCAATGCGCGCGTTGACTTGCTGAAACCCGCTCCGCACATCTTGGCGGCTTTCCTGCATCGCTCCCGACTGTTCCTCGACCCGTCCTTCCAACCGGCCTAGACGGGAGTCATCGTTTACGGTGGTCATCCCTGAACCTCTCTTTAATAACCGGGATAAATGCCCAAGCGGGCAAGTCGGCAAAGAAAGACAAACTGGCGGAGGGAGTGGGATTCGAACCCACGATCCAAGTTTCCCCGGATAAGCGCTTAGCAGGCGCCCGCACTAGACCACTATGCGATCCCTCCGCGGCTGCGGGTTAATTAAATATAACAGACTGTTAAAGGATTTTCCAGTGCCGGCGGCCGGGAAAATCAATTTTGACCGGGACGGTTTCGGCCTGACCTGACCCGCTCTGACGGCATAACCTAACGGGTTGACCTATCCCCCCGGCGGGTAGCGTAGGACGGTGACGGCCGCCTACCCCAAAGGCCGGCGGCAGGCCGTTTCATCTCCCAACTTAATCATCCCCGAAAAAGGAAAAGATATGCAGCAGAGCCAGAAACATATTGACGATATTCAGGAACATCCCGGCCGCCCCAATCAGGGCAATGCGCCCGGCGGCGGCCAGATCCCCGGCCCGGGCCGCTTCTTGGGCTTCCTGTTTCACCGCCTGCGTTTGCCACGCCGTCAAGCCCATAAACACCGGCAGGGCAATGACGCTGACCAGCAGTTTGCAGCCCGCTCGACTGAAAGAGAAAGGCGTTCAGCAGACCTACCACGATCATTCCAATCAGGGCGATGAAAGCCAGCGTCCCCAGCTTGGACAAGTCTTTTTTGGTGGTAAAGCCGAAAACGCTCATCAGCGCAAACAGCCCGCAGGCCCCGGCAAAGGCGGCGGTGATGTTGGCACTGGTAAAGACGGCGAAAACATAGGAGAGCAGCGCGCCCGCAATGGCCGTGAACAGCAGATACAAGCCGCCGACCACCGCCAGCGGCGCGCCCTTGCGGGCCGCGTACTGCATCCCGAACAGGCAGCCGATTGCCAGTACCAAGCCGACAATCATCCCCATCAGGCTCAGCCCGACATAAATCCCCGCGGCGTTGAGCAGCCAAGCCACCGTGCCGGCCACGCCTAAGCCCAAAGCCGTCCAGCCGTAAAGCCCGGTCATCGCCCCGGTATAAATCCGGTCGGCGGCCGCCAGGTTATAGCCAAAGCCGCCCCCGGAATCCCAACCGGAAGCGGGAGTGAACATAGTCATCGCTGTTAAATCCTCCGCAAGTGTGTTGCGCTCCATAATCTAATGTAGCCCAATCCGGTTGACCGGTCAACCGGCGGCGTTGCAGACCCCCGGTTGCAACGCCGCCCTCTACCCCATCCCGTCTAAACATTCCCGAATCGGCTGGTTCAGGCCGGTGAAAATGGGCGTGTCCCGCAGGGTGTAGGGACGCGCCGCCGACTCCCGCAAGGCCATTACCAAGTCCAGAAACGCCCCCGGCTCATCGGTCTCAAAGCCCAGCACAAACTCCTGGTCGTCCAGGCCAAAGGAGTAGGAAGTGCTGATTTTCACTTCCGGGTAGCGATGCCCAATCTCAAAATGCTCGTTCATCAGCCGTTGCCGTTCCTCTTGGCTGCGCTGATACCATTCGTGGGTCTTGACGAAGGGATAGACAAACAGATACTTCCGCCCCACCATCCGCATGGTCGCCGTCGCCCCCTCCTGCCCCGGGTGCTGATGCGCGGCCACATAGGGCGAGCGCCGGGTCATCGCCAGGTAGGAATGGGGCGTATGCAGGTAGCCAGCCAACGCGGTATGGTTCAGCCGCCCGGTCAGTTCGTCAAGGGCTTCCAGGGTCGGGCTGATTTGCCACAGCAGAAAGTCCACATCCCCCCGGGTCGCGGTCATACTGTAGCTGCGCCAAGCTACCCGGTCGTCGAACTCTGCCAGAACCGCCGCAAACTCCGCCTTGCTCCGCTCCCGTACCGCCGGAGCCAGCCGCCGCCATTCCGGGGCTACTTTGTAGAAGGAATACTTAACGAAGTCCCGCGCCGCATCCTGCGTCATTGCCTGGCCCATCCTTATACTCTGGATTTCTAATGGGGTTGATGATAGCAGGAAGGACGGGGCGGCGGCAATGGAAAGCCGGCGCCAATCATCGGGATTGCCGCGCCGAGGCAATCCCGAGGTCGAATTCGGTATAGACTTCCGCGGGCCGCTGGCTACAGCCACCAAGTATAGCGTTCCGCGGGGGTGCGGGCCGGGCGCGGCGCCTCGTCGGGGCGGCCAATCATCAGGAGTCCGACCATTTGCCACTTCTTTTTGGCGCCGAGGATTTGATGCAGGTTGGGCAGGCGGGTGATGCGGCCGGTTTCCCAGGTTACAGCCAAGCCTTCGGCGACGGCGGCCAGGGAGATGTTCTGCACGGCGCAGCAGACGGATGCGTAGTTTTCCTGGGCGGTCTTTGCGTTGTCGCCGGGCTTGCTGTAGGCGTAAAGGAGGGCCGGCGGGGTCAGCACCTTGTCGCGCATCGCCGCGGCGCGGCGGCGATTGCCGCCATCCGCGAGGGAATGCTGGTAGGCCAGTTCGGCCACCTGGCGGCGGGTTTCCCCATCCTTTTCCAGGACAAAGAAGCGCCAGGGTTCGGTGAGATGGTGGTTGGGGGCCCAGACGGCGGTATCCAGCAGGCGGGCGATGGTTTCCGGCGGCACCGGGTCGTCGGTGAACCGCCAAGCCATACGGCGGCGGTAGATGGCTTCGTACACCGACACGGCAGCGGCGGGAATCGCCACTTGGTCGGGCTTGAGTTTCTTTTCCTGATTACCCATTCAGTTCCCTCCCATCGGATTCCGCGCTCTCCAGAGCGGCGGGCAAGTCCAAGGCTGCGATTACTTCCCGAAAGGCGGCGGGGATGGCGGCGGTCGGTCGGGCTTCCGGGGCCGCGGCCGGTTCCAGATCTGCGGCGGGCAAGCCGGCGACGGTGGGCCGGGCGTTCCCGGACGCCGGGGAGGAGGCGCCGGGGAAACGCGCCGACCCGGGAGTTGGCAGTTTCCAGCTCAACACCGGAGGCGGTCCAGGCGGAAACTACCGGGATGACGATGGAATGTTAATCTTTACTGATATAATTAGTATATACTAATATCAGTAAATAGATTATAAACAAAGAAAATCAGAGTGTCAACGCTTTTGGGGGGAATTGTTTATATTGGGGGTTTTCGGGGAAGGGGGGCGGGGATAGGGAGGAGTTGGGGGGTAGCGGCGGGGGAGGAATGGGGGTAGTTGCGGCGGGGCGGAGTACGGGATGGAGCCGGGGCGCGTCTCCTGGCGGCCCCGGCGGGTAGGTTTTGGGGTAAGCAAGTCGCTGGTGGCGGAACCCCTGGCCGGGGGTTCCGCCCGTCGCGGAAGGTGGTTGGCAAGTCTGGTCATTGGGCCGCCATACGCCGGTTGGCACATCGGCTTACTTCACTCCGGTATTGCCCGACCAGACTGCCGATTACGGCAGCTGTACCTTGAGTTGGCTACTGACGCCGGTTGGTATGGTGGCCATTCCGGCGGGTTGGCCCAGTCCAGCTACCGTTGGTTGACCACGCTCCAGTCAACCCTAGCTCGAACTCCTATCAGGATGGGGCGGCGGTTTGGCGGCGGTTGGGATTTGCCGTTTTCCGTTCGCTCCGGATGGGGATTGACGGGTTCCTTAGTCCCGTGTCTCCGGGGGAGGAGTTGAGGCGGCCGCGTTGCCGGTTAGGGCGGGGCGGGCCGCCCACAGCGCGCTGTGGCGATAAAGCAACGGTAAGCTAGCGAATCGTTTAAGTCCCTGCGTCCAGGGGCCGGGTCTGACCTCGACGGGTATTATTATGGGGGATGGATTTTGGGATGTCAAGAGGGTTTGATACGGATTTTCGGATTGGTTTTGGAGGTGGAGGGTTCTGGATTCCCACTTTCGTGGGAATGACGGTGGTGAGGGTGGGAATGACGGTTGCCGGAGGATGGGGATGATGGTCTGACGGTGGGAGAGACGGCGGGGGAACTTTTGTAAAAGTTCCCCCGCACCCCCTCAAAACTTTTGGATTTTGGGGGGATGGCGGGCCGGCGGGGTTAGCGGCGGCGGACGCGTTTGAGACAGGTGGCGGTGTAGGGGCTTTCGATGCTGGTTTTGAACTGGAAGTTGGCACCGTCGTCCAAGTCACCACTGTAGTAATTCGGTTGGCTGCCAGAGTCCACGATGTTGCGGGTGGTGGAGTAGCCGCGGGCCCGGCATTGGGCGCGGGCGTCGGCGGCGATGTAGTCTTGCCGGTTATTGACGATGTCGTTGTACCAAGCCTCGCCGGCGCCGCCGGCGCTGAAATAGGGTACGAACACGGCCACCGCGTCGGACTTTGCGGCGTTTTCGGTACTGCTCACCGCGCCGGCGGGCAAGTCGGCGGGCTGCCCGTACTGGTAAGTGGTGGACAGGGAAAACTTTTTCCATTTCCAGCGGCGGCGGCGTTCCTCCCGGGGAAACTCAAAGATGAGGTCGCGGGAGACGCCGGTAACGCCGGATTCGCCATCGGTCAGGTAGCCCTCTTGGGCGGCCAGAAAGCCGCGGAAGTTGCCGCTTTGGCCAAAGTAGACGGTGTCGTCCCGTTCGTTGCGGTGGCGGCCGGCGGCCCAGGTTTCGGCTTTGGTGAAGGTGTCGGATTGGTCGATGGCGCAGTAGATGGTTTTGCCGCGGTTGGCGGCGAGGGATTCGAGGATAAGGGAGACGCGGGGATCGTCAGCGTCGGCAACGGTGGGGGAAGGTTGCCAGTCGGAGCAGTCCCAAGGGATGGAGCGGGGGGCGGCTTGGGCGACGTCTACATAGAACAAGCGTTCTGGGGGGGGGGTAGTACGGAAGTGGAGGAGGTGAGGGCGGGTTCGGCACGGCCGCTGTTGTGGGTGAAGGCGGCGGCGAGGGTCAGGAGCAGGGTCAGGGTGGTCAGGGAGAGGATTAGTTTGAGCGGCAAGGGGAGCATATAGCCGTCCTCCGTGGGGAAAGTTCGAGGGTATGGTTACGGTAACAGGATGAGGTTGGGGTTGTCAACCGGGGAGGTGGGGGGAATCGGGAGTCCGCGGCGTTTCTGGATTCCCACTTTCGTGGGAATGACGGTGGAAGGGTGGGAAGGACGGTTGCCGGATGGCGAGGATAACGGTTGGCGGGAGAGTGGGGTTACGGCGGGGGAACTTTTGTAAAAGTTCCCCCGCACCACCTCAAAACTTTTGAGTTTGGGGGAGGGCAGGTTGTGTTGAAGTTGGTTTCGTGGGCGGCATTTTAGATTCCTCGGCTGTGGCCTCGGAATGACATGGGTGGGGGCGTTGGAATGACACGGTAGGGGGACTGGATTCCCCCTTTCGTGGGAATGACGGTGGAAGGGTGGGAAGGACGGTTGCCGGATGGCGAGGATAACGGTTGGCGGGAGAGTGGGGTTACGGCGGGGGAACTTTTGTAAAAGTTCCCCCGCACCCCCTCAAAACTTTTGGATTTGGGGGAGGTTGCGGGTTTTGGGAAGTCGGCTAATGGAGAGTTGAGATTCCGCTCCGGTTTGCCGGGCAGCCGATGCCGGGCGGACGGCGGTACTTTGATGTGCTACAATAGTATTACACTATACGCCGAAATGCCGGGAGTTAATTCTCGGCTGGGCGGCGGCTATGCTGTCTTGACTGCTGCCGGGCGATTTTGCCGGCCGGATAGCTTGGCATTGCCGCGCCCCTGCATACTGAGGTTAGGGTATGGCAACCAATTCGTCCCCGGAGGCCGCCGGGGGGCAACTTCTGGCGGTAACAACCCTCTTTGCTGCGCTGAGCCCGGAGTTTCGGGAGGCGGTGGTAATGCGGGCGTTGCGCTTTCGGGGGCAGAGTACCGGCGACGCCGGCCGCGCCCTCGATTCGGCCATTCGCGGCAATCTGCGGATACCGGATTACCGCCATCCGGATTCGGCGCCGCCGCACATTCTGATGGAACCGGTGGCCAAGGCGATGTTCCATTCGGAGCGACTGGCCGGGGCGGCCTTGCGGGTTTGGGCCGAGTCGCACCGGGAGTTGCAGCAGGTGGTCAGCGAGCACTTGGCGGCGGCCGCCATTCCCGCCGAATATCTCGACTTGCCGGAAAACGGTTTCCGCAGCGTTTGGGATGCCGAGGCTTGGGAGCAGCAACTGGACTGGATTGCGGATGTGGCTACCGATTGGGCCGAGGATGATTTGGCGCTGATGCTGTGCTATGTATCCGGCAAAACGATTATCGCCGCCGATGAGGATTATTCGGGCGCGGCGGCCGCGGCGGATGTAGCGGATTATCGGGAGGATGCCGGGCAACCGGCGGTATCCCCGCCGGTTGCCGCGGTAGAACCGGAACAGCCGGCGGCAAGGGAACCGGCCGCTACGCCGGAATCGCCGCCGGAAATCGAAACGGTAGCCGAATTGGAGCCGCAGGCGGAAATTCCCGCGGCCGCTTTGCCGGCTTACCTTGACCCTTCCGGGGATTTGACCGGCGCTGACCTGCTGGCCCGCTGCGTGGCTTGGCTGGAGTTGCTGCCGGCGGCCGCCCCGGAGTGGGAGGCGGCGGTGCCGGCTTTCGTCAGCGCGGTGAATAAACTTCAGGAGGATAACCAGTCCCATAAGGAACGGTTCGCCGGACTGCGCCAAACTTTGACTGAAATTGCCGCCGATTTCGCCCCGGAACTGGACTTCCTCGAGCAGGATGCGGCGGCTTGGTCGGCGGATCGGCTTACCGACCTGCCGGCGGTCAACCGAATGTTGGAAACGGCGGCCGAATTGAAGTCGCTGCTGACGGAGTACCGCCAGGTTCACCATCCGGCGGCGTCGATCAGCGAGGAACGCCGCCGCCGGGAGCGGCTGGCGGACCTGGAGCGGCAGCTACTCCAGAACTTGGGGCGGATGTCCCGGCAGATGGCGGGCGACCGGGGCAATGGCGACCAGTCGGACGATGCTCCGGCAATGGCGGCGGCCGAGTTGGACGACCCCGCGGAAATCCCGCCATCCTTGGACGAAACCGGTGCCACCGACCCGGATGACCCGGATTTTCAGGGGGAGCTGATTTACGAACCGGTCGAAGGGGATGTTTTGCCCTCCGAAACGCCGCCGGCGGCGGCCCGGGAGGCGGCGACAACTACGCCCCGGTCAACTCGCACCCGAAACCGGCGTAACAACAACCGGGCCAACCGCAACGGGTGAATAATCCTTGACCCTTGCCGGTAACAGTGCCAGAATGACCGGCAGATTTTCCCAAATTATTCAGGGAGGGAATTGCTATGAAGTGGTGCCGTTTTCAGACCGATAACGGGCCGTCCTACGGCATTATCGAGGGGGAGGATGTGGTGGCGGTGTCGGGCAGCCCTTTTGCCGAGTACGCCCGAACCGGGGAGGTACGGCCGCTCAGTGGGGTTAAGCTGCTGGTGCCGGTGGTGCCGCCGACCTTTTACGCCGCCGGGATTAACTTCCGGGAACACGTGGCGGAGATGGCGGCCAAGCGGGGGGAGGAACCCCAGTATCCGCCGGCGGCGGACATTGGCTATCGCGCCAACAACGCCTTGGTAGCGGATGGCGAGGCGATTGTCGTTCCCGGCGATGCCCACGAGGTCTTTCAGTACGAGGGGGAGCTGGTGGTGGTAATCGGGAAGCAGTGCAAAAAGGTTTCGGAGGCGGAAGCCCTGGATTATGTCTTTGGCTACACCATCGGCAATGATGTCAGCGAGCGGGTTTGGCAGCGCGGCGACCGGACGATGTGGCGGGCCAAGAACACCGACACTTTCAAGCCGATGGGGCCGTGGATTGTAACCGACGGGATTGACCCGGAGGATTGCGAAGTGCGGATTGTCCTCAACGGCCGCTCCGTCAGCAAATACAACCTGTCCGGGGCTATTTTCGGCGTGCGCCACTATATCAGCCGGATGAGCCAGTATCTGACGCTCTACCCCGGGGATGTTATCTGGATGGGGACGGACGGCGCGCCGGAAAATATGAAAGACGGGGATGTGGTCGATATTGAAATCGACGGCATCGGCAAGCTGAGCAATCCGGTGGTCTGGGAGAAGTAGCGGCCGGCACTGACCGGAAGGTTAAGGGGCGGGGCGTACTCTAATGAGTACGCCCCGTTTTTGGTCGGGCCTTGGCGGGAGAGTTTAGGGAGCGTCAGCGGCGCCGTTGCGGTGGTTGGCGCTGGGCGGCGGTTCGTCAAAGGGTTCGCCGCGCTGTTCCGCTTCCTGGCGGCGCTGCCACCAGCCTTCCCAGCGGGCATTGGCTGCGGCGATGCCGCGTTCCTCGCCGCGCTTTTCACCGATGGCGATGCCACGTTCCTCGCCGATGGCAAAGCCGCGCTTTTCGCCGCGTTCCTCGCCGCGCTTTTCGCCGATCTCCTCGCCTTTCCGAATAGCGCGCAGTTCGGCCAAAACGGCAAAAATCATTCTGAACACCTCGACAATGATGGCGGCGCCGATGATGGACGCGCCGCCGGCTTGCAGAAACTCGGCGGTGGCGATGCGCTGAATTTCCAACCAGGTCGGGTTTTCCAGCCGGAGGGTTTGGGACAGAGTGTTGGCGACGGTCAGGTAGGCAGTGCCAACACTGGACAGGATGGTCCACCAACGAACCGATTCGAGGGGTATGGTGGGGATCCCGATACGGATTTCCGGTTTGGATGCAGCCATTGGGATGACCGTTGTCCCCCTTGTTAATAATTTAACACGGCGGCGGGCGGCAAGGCAAGGCGGCGGGCCGCCGGGTTAGCCGGCGGCCGCCAGTTGCGGGCCGGGTTAGCGGCCGTTCTTTTGCCAGAGGGCTTCGAGGATGGCGCCGGGGGACATGGGGAGTTTTTCCATGCGTACGCCGATGGCGTCGTGGATGGCGTTGGCAATGGCAGCCATGGGGGGGACGATGGGGACTTCGCCGACGCCGCGGACGCCGTAGGGATGGCCGGGGTTGGCGACTTCGACAATGACGGTGTCAATCATCGGGAGGTCGAGGCTGATGGGCATACGGTAGTCGAGGAAGCTGGAGTTGACCATTTGGCCGTCCGGGTTAAAGAAGTATTCCTCGTTCAAGGCCCAACCGATGCCCTGCACGACGCCGCCCTGCATCTGGCCTTCGACATAGCTGGGGTGGATGGCTTTGCCGGCATCCTGCACGGTGGTATAGCGCAAGATGTCCACCTTGCCGGTGTCCGGGTCAACTTCCACATCGACAATATGGGTGCTGAAGGCGCCGCCGGCGCCGCGGGGGTCGACGCTGACCTGGCTGGAGATGGGGCCGCCGCTGCCGTTGAGCTGGGCGGCCAGTTCCTTAAAGGTCATTTTAAGGTCGGAGTCGGACTTGTGCTGAAAAGCGCCGGCGACCAGTTCGACATCGGCGGCGGAGACGTCCCAGATGGTGGCCGCCCGCTCAATGAGCTGCTTTTTGATGTCTTGGGCGCATTCGTAGGCCGCCCAACCGCTGGCAAAGGTGGTGCGGCTGCCGCCGGTGAGGAAGGTATAGCCCACGGAGTCGGTGTCGGCCACGCTGGGCAGCACATCCTCGGCGGGGAGGTTCAGCACTTCGGCGGCCTGCATGGCGATGGAGGCGCGGGTGCCGCCAATGTCGGTGGAACCTTCGACCAGGCTGATGGTGCCGTCAGCATTGACGCCGATGCTGCAACTGGACTGCATCCCGATGTTGAACCAGAAGCCGGAGGCGATGCCGCGGCCCTGATTGGGGCCGGTCAAGGGGGTGTTGTAGTGGTCGGTGGCTTTGGCGGCCTCGACGCATTCGATATTGCCGATGACCGGGAATTCGGGGCCGTCGACGCGGCGGGTGCCTTCCTTGGAGGCGTTGCGGAGGCGGAACTCGACCGGGTCAATGTTCAACTGGTCGGCGATTTCGTCGATCACCTGTTCGCCGGCAAAGGCGGCGATGGGGGCGCCAGGAGCGCGGTAGGGGGCGACTTTGGGCTTGTTGACCACGACGTCGTAACCTTCGGCGTGGACATTGGGGATGTCGTAGGGGGCAAAGATGCACTGGGCGCCCATAGTGACCGGGGAGCCGGGGAAGGCGCCGGCTTCTAGAGCCAGGGTAGCCGTGGCGGCGGTGAGTTTGCCGTCTTGGGTAGCGCCGACTTTGACTTTGACCCAAGCGCCGGAAGTGGGGCCGGTGCTCTCAAAGACATCGGTGCGGGACATCAGGAGTTTGACGGCTTGGCCGCTTTTTTGGGAGAGTAGGGCGGCCATGGGTTCGAGATAGACGGGGATTTTGCCGCCGAAGCCGCCGCCGATTTCCATCGGGACTACCTTGACTTGGGAGACGGGGAGGTTAAGAATCTGCGCTAGGGAATCCCGCGCGCTGAAGGCGCCTTGGGTGCTGGTCCAGACGGTCAGCTTGCCATCGGCGTTCCAGAGGGCGGCGGCGTTCTGGGGTTCAATGTAGCCCTGATGGACGGTGGTGGTGTGAAATTCCCGCTCGACGACTACATCGGCTTGGGCAAAGCCGGCGGCGAGGTCGCCCAATTCGTACTGGAAGTGGGTAGCGATGTTGCTGCGCTTGTCGGTGCGCTCGCCCAGTTCGGTGGTGGTCAAATCCTCGAGAACCAGGGGGGCGTCGTCCTGCATCGCGGCGGTGACATTGATGACCGGGGGCAGGGGTTCGTATTCGACCTGGATGAGGGAAAGGGCGGTTTCGGCGATGTGGGGGTTGATGGCGGCGACGGCGGCGACGGCGTGGCCGCGGTACAACGCCTTATCCTGGGCGAGGATGTTTTCGCTGGAGAAGCGCATACCCCGGCCGGGGTTTTCCAGCGACGCCACCGGCAAATCCTGGCCGGTTACTACGGCTTTGACGCCGGGCAGGGCGGCGGCTTGGCGGGTGTCGATGGATTTGATGCGGGCGTGGGCGTGGGGGCTGCGGAGGACTTTGCCGTGGAGCAAGCCGGCCATCTGAAAGTCGCCGCCGTATTTGGCGCGGCCGGTGACTTTGTCGGTGCCGTCGTGGCGGATGGGGCGGGTGCCGACCACGGCGTAGTCGGTATTTGACAGTACGATATTGGACATAGCCAACCCTCTCTAACTTGCTGGATTTCAAGGCTCCGGGCTTTAACGCCGCCATTGTAGCATATTGGCGGGCGGGTTTCTAACCTGGGGTGGTTCGCTAATCAATAAGCGGCAACTTTATGGACCTACCGTCAGCTCTACCGACCACGCCGGCGGCTCTCCGATGACAAACTGGCCGGTTTTAATGGCGGCGATGGGGTAGTTGGGTAGGCGTACCCTGGCCATACACTTGCCGTCAAAGGCGGCCCCATAGCGGTCAAAGGCGAAGTCCCGGTTGGCAAAACCGTGCTGCTGTCCTTCCGCCGGCAGGTCCGCCTGGTCCGCCGGGCTGATGTGCAGGAAAAAACGCCGGGTTGTATCCGCCGGGCGGCACGGCTCCCGGTAGTAATAGAGGGCATCAGCAGTCAGATACAGGTCAAAGACGCCGCGGGCGTCCGGCGCGGCGGCGGTAACTGCCGGATCGACTGAACGGAAATAGTCGGGTTTCCGGTCAATGACCGCGGCCCACAGGGGGCCGCCGGCGTCGATATACTGACCGGCCCGGATTTCAGCCAAGGGAAAATCGTAATCGGGCAAAGGGACTTTCGCAAAACATTTGCTGTCCAGCTCCGTGCCGCGCTGCCAGAAAGTAAAGCTCAATTCCTGGCGGCCGGCGGCGCGTTGGGGCGGCGGCAAGTCCGTAGCAGCCAAGGGAATCAAGTTCAGGAAAAAGCTGCCGCGGGGGTCATCGACCACTGCGGCGGCGACATATTTGGCAGTATTGCAGGGTTCTTTGTGGTAATACAGGGTGTCATCCCGCAGATACAGGTCAAAATTGGCGCGGGCCGCCGGTTCCCCCGCAGTAATATCCCGGCGTTCCATCTCCAGCGCGGCCTGCTTTTCCCGCAGCCAGGTGGTATCCCGCATCAGCCAAGCCGCCCGTCCCCGGTCAACCGGAATCCGCTCGACCAAGCCCTGCTGCTCCCAGGCTTGCAAGACCGCTTCTTTCAAGCCCGGTTCTCCCCAGTGGATAAACCAGAGGCGTTGCGCCGCCGGCTGTTCCCGGAGGGTTAAGTTGACGATTTCCTCCCTACAGCCGGCTACCGCGTCGCTGCGGCACACCCATTCCCGATGATAAGCCGGGGTTCGCCAAAGATAAAACAGGGCTTGCAGGAAGGTCTCCCCGGAGGCGTAAACCGCGTCATCAGCTTGAACTTGCTCTTTCAATACCGCGTAAAAATCGGCAACCGGATCCTCTTGCGCCGCATAAACCTCCGCCGCCCGGATTGCCGCCACGCCAGCCAGTCCGCTCAACAGGGCCAGGGCGGTCAGCAAAGCCGGCGCCAGCCATTCCCGGCGCGTATAGGCGGCCAAGCGGTCGGCTATTTCACAAAATGCCCATCCCGTCGCCAGAAAAAGCAGCGGCGCCAAGTATGCGGTCTGCCGGGTGGCGCCCAGGGGATAAAACCGCAGCAAGGCTAAGGCTACGCCAATTCCCAAGGCCAACAGGGTCAGTAGCAGAACCGGATGAAACCGCCGCCGGGCGAGGGAATGGAACAGGACTATCCCGAAAGCCCCCACCGCCAGCGCGGCGACAACGGACGGCAGCAGCCAGGTCAGCGATTCCCACAGGCGGGCGACGGTGAAAGGCAATGCTGCGGTCAGCGGGGCGTTCCAGTCAAAAAAATACTTTCCGCTGCCGCTGGGCGCCCATTGCCATTGGTTTAATAAGGAGAGGGCCCCGGTGGCGACGCTGCCGGCCAGCCAGCACGCCCCCGGCACTGCCAGGTCTTTCCGCTGCTGTAGCCAATGCCAAAGGCGCGCCGGGCGGGAATGAAAGTTTCCCGGCGTGCCATTCCGGGACTCCGCCTCCGGCCGGTTGGCGACCAAGGCCGCCGCCAGGGCGGCGATGCCGAAAAGGGCTGAACCATAGTTAAGCAGCGGCGACAGGAACAGCGTTACACCAAACAGCGTTTTCCGCCCCGTCCGCAGATACCGGAGCAACCCGCCGATTATTAACACGGAGGATAAAGCGGCCAGGGAGTAGCTGCGCCCGTTCTGGGCCAGCTCGATGGCCGCAACGGAAACCGTCGCCAGCAGCCCCGCCATTAAAGCGGCGCGCCGGTCAAATCCGCACCGGGGCAGCAGAAACAGTATCACCGCCACCGTCAGCAGGCTCGCCAAAGCCGGAATTACGCGGATGCTGAAACGACTGACTGCTACTTCCTGAACCGCTCTTAATAGCAGGGGATGCGTAACCGGATGGGAGTCCGTCCGCTGATGGATCAGGAACTCGCTCGGCGAATCCCCCTGGCTATTGCCGAAGGTTTCCGCTTCCAGACGATCGAGCGGGTTTCCGGACAGGTCATAAAAACGCAGGACGGCGGCCAGCAGCAGTATGGCCAGGGCGGCGGCATAGTACCAGCGGACGCGGCAACCGGCGATGCGCCGGCGGCGGTTGACCGCCGCTGGTTCAGAGCTATCCGCGGAGGGAGGGGTAGTATTTGCCATAATCCCGATTACAATAAGGACTGCGCTTAACTCCGTCAAGGAATAACCAAACCGAATAACCGCCATCCCTATAGACCGGCCTTGACCGGCCGGCTAAACTATCGGTAGAGCTATTAACCGGGAATAAGGATGCCTTGCCTGATGAACCTGCAAGACGGCTACGCCGTGGTGGACCTGGAAACTACCGGCCTGGACTGCTGGACCGACCGGATTATTGAGATTGGCATTGCGTTGGTACTGCCGGGGGAATCGACTTTCGTCGACTCCCGGCTGGTCAAGCTTGGCCGGCCGCTGCCCCGCAACATAGTCCAGCTGACCGGCATCACTGACCGGGATTTGATTGCCCGCGGCCATTCCATTGACGACGCCTTGGCTTGGCTGGTGGAAAAGGCCGCCGGCTTGCCGCTGGTGGGCTACAACATCCTGAACTTTGACCGGGCTTTTCTGCTGGAGGCAGCCCGGATCCACCGCCGGGCCGTCGCGGATGGCACGGCGCCGGTTCGGGTGATTGATGAGGTGGACGACCTGCCGGCCCGCCGTTTCATTGACGCGATGGCTCTGTTTCGTGGCTACAAGTTGGGCCGCTATCCCGAACTTGGCGAAAGCCATCAGGATTATGCCCAACGGATCTTGTCTTACCGGGCGCCGGGCGTACGCTACAACCTGGCGGCCGCCTGCGCCCACTTCAGCATATCCACGGACCGCATCCGCGCGCACCGGGCCGCCGGGGATGTAATTCAGACCCAGCGGGTTTTTGAGCATCTGCTGAATTTGAACCCGCCGGTGTAGGGAATTATCCCCCAACCTTCACCCCCCAATGCACCGCCACCGTCCCGAACCCCAACTTCCGGTAGCCCACTTCCGACAAGCCGCTGGCTCGGAATAAATCAGCCAGCCGTTCTGCCGCCAAGAAATAATCCACCGATTGCGGCAGGTAGGTATAAGCCCCCCGATCCCCGGCGACCAGTTGCCCGATTAGGGGGACGATGCCGTGAAAGTAGGGGCGGAACAGGCGGCTTTTGACACTGGCCCCGTCCATGGGCGTCAGTTCCAGGGTAACGACCCGCCCGCCGGGGCGCACTACCCGCGC
Organism: Dehalococcoidia bacterium; assembly: GCA_965243185.1. Lineage (GTDB taxonomy): Bacteria > Chloroflexota > Dehalococcoidia > Lucifugimonadales > UBA3495 > CBDBCU01. The sequence continues at coordinate 1,288,342 of OZ251531.1, forward strand.
CATTTCCGCCAGAGCTTGCGGCAAGTCCGGCATATTCCGCAGGCTGAACCCGGCGGTAGCGCAGGCAAAGCTGTGGTCGGGAAAGGGCAGGGACAAGGCATCGCCCACGAGAAAAGACACCTTGCCGGCGGCCGGTTTAGTCCGCCGTTTATGCTGCCCTAAAGCAATCATCTCCGGCAGCAGGTCAACCCCGATAGCATGGTCAATTCCCGGCTGACGGGCCAAGCCAAAAGCCAAATCGCCGGTGCCGGTGGCAATGTCCAAAGCCGGGCCAGTCAAGCCGGCGGCGGCGATGGCGGCGGCGCGGCCTTTCCAGCGGTGGTGCATCCCGCCGGTCATCAGGGAGTTCATCAGGTCGTAGCGGCCGGCAATGCGGGCGAACAAGTCAGCCACATAGATTTGCTTGGCGTCCCCGTGCAGCCGCGCCATCTAATCCGGCCCTCCCCTTTCCCGATACTGCAAATCCGGCGGCAGTTCCTCGGTTACGCCCAAGGCCGCCAAGACCCGCTCGGCTACGAAACGGGCAATGTCCTCAACCCCCTGCGGCTTCAGATAGAAAGCCGGCTCCGGCGGCAGGATTACCGCCCCGGCCCGGGCCAGAGACAGCATATTTTCCAGATGGGTCGCGTGCAGCGGCGTTTCCCGCGGCACTACTACCAACTGCCGCCGCTCTTTCAAGCACACATCAGCCGCCCGCAGCAGCAGGTTGCCGGCCAGGCCGTGGGCCATCGAGGCAATGCTGTTCATACTGCACGGCACGATAACCATTCCCGCCGTGGCGTAGGTGCCGCTGGCAATGGCCGCCCGCAGATCGCCAATGTGGTAGTGGGTAAAATGGGGATATTCCCGCCATTGGGACAGGGTTTCGTTAAAGGATACTTCCAGTTCCTCTTGCCAAACCAGCCGGGCTGCGTTGGAACAGACCACAATAGTCGGCGCTTCCCGGCGCAGCAGTTCGTCCACCGTGCTGCGGGCCAGAATAGCGCCGCTGGCTCCGGAAATGCCCACGACAACTGGTTTGATACCGGGTTTGACGCCGGGCGGGTTTTTCGCCGGGAAAGCGGGCATCAGGACACCACCAAGGCCAGGATGGTGAAAGCCAGAAACTGGACGGAAATATAGCCGTTGACCCGGAAAAAGGCCACGCCGACTTTGGACAAATCATCCGGTTTCACCAGGCTATTTTCATAGATAAGCAGCAAAAGGGCAATGCCCCAGCCGATATAGTAGGGCCAAGCCAGTTGCAGCCAGAAACCGATTAGCAGGAGAATGGCGGCCGCCCCCAAGTGCATCAGCCGCGCCAGCCATAACGCTTCGGCAATGCCGATTTTGGCGGGGACGGAGTGGATGCCGTACTGCCGGTCAAAATCGTAGTCGGTGCAGGCGTAGATGATGTCAAAGCCGCCCGCCCATAGCGCAACCGCCAGGCTGAGGATGAAAGGTTCCCAAGCCGGTTGGCCGGTAACGCCAAGCCAGGCCGCCGTTGGCGCGGTAGCCAAAGCCCAGCCGAGGAAAAAGTTGCAAAGCCAGGTGAAGTATTTTGCATAGGAGTAAAAGACGACATAGGCGGCGGCAAAGGGCGCCAGGAATAAGACCAAGCCGTTGAGCCGGGCGGCGGCGTAGAACAGCAGCAGCAAGCCGAGCAGCGCCATCGCCGCCACTTCCCAAGAGTTCAGTAAGCCGCTGGGGATATGGCGGCCGACGGTGCGGGGATTGGCGGCGTCCTCTTTGGCGTGAATTAACCGGTTAGCCGCCATTCCCAAGGTGCGCGCCCCGAACATCCCCGCCGTAATCCAGATAAAAGAGTGCCAGCCGGGCCAAGGTTGGCCGTGGAGGGTGTTGGCCGCCAGTATCATCCCCATATAGGCAAAAGGCAGGGCAAAGACGGATTCCCAGATGCGGATGGCGGAAAAGTAGAGGGGAAGTTTGGCGAGGAGGGACATTAAAATCCGTACTCCCCCCACCGCTGATCCACCAACGCCTTGACTTCCGGGGTCATTGCAATGTCCGGGGGCCAGCCGCGGGTGTAGCCTTCATCCGGGCCTTTGCGGGTGGCGTCGATGCCTACCTTGCCGCCGAACTTGGGCGTGGGGGAGCCGACTTCCAGGTCGTCGAGGGGGCCTTCGACTATCACCAAATCCTGGCTGGGATTGATATTGTTGGCAACCCGCCAAGCCACTTCCGACGGGTTTTGCACATCGACGAAATGATCCACGACGATGATGGTTTTAGTCAGGCTCATCAAGCCCATTCCCCACAAGGCGTACATCACCTTGCGGGCTTGGCCGGGATATTCCTTTTTGATGGAAACCAGAGCCAGGTTGTGAAAGATGCCCTCGGCCGGCATATTCATATCGACCACTTCGGGAATAATCATTTTGATGATGGGCATAAAGATGCGCTCGGTGACTTTGCCCATCCAATAGTCCTCCATCGGCGGCCGGCCGACAATGGTAGCGGGATAGATGGCATCCCGGCGGTGGGTGATGGTTTCAATATGGAATACCGGATAATCCTCGGGCATTGAGTAGTAGCCGGTATGGTCGCCAAAGGGGCCTTCCCGGCGGAGTTCGTCGGTCCGCACATAGCCCTCGAGGATGATTTCGGCTTGGGCCGGCACCAGTAAATCCACGGTTTTAGCCTTGACCAGCTCCACGCCCGCTTGCCGGATAAAGCCGGCGGCGGCCATTTCGTCCATATCCGGCGGCAAGGGGGCGGAACCGGTCCAGATGGTAGCCGGGTCGCCGCCGAGGGCTACGGCAACCTCCAGCCGGTTATCCTGCCGTTCCTGGCTGACCCGGTAGTGATGCGCCCCTACCTTGTGGGTTTGCCAGTGCATTCCGGTAGTGCGGGCGTCATAAATCTGCATCCGATACATTCCGTAGTTCTGGACGCCGCTGACCGGGTTTTTGGTGATGACCAGAGGCAGGGTGATGTAGCGGCCGCCGTCGAGCGGCCAGCATTTGAGCGCGGGAAACCGGGACAAATCCACCTCATCCCCGGTCAAAACCACTTCCTGACAGGGGGCGCGGCCGACGGTACGGGGCTGAAAGGAGCCGAACTGAACAATTTGGCCGAGGACGCGGAGTTTGTTGAGCAAGCCCGGCGGCGGCCCCTGGGTCAGCTGCAACATTCCCTCGATGCGCGCCACCAGGTCGTCGAGTTTTTCCACGCCCAAAGCCCAAGCCATCCGCTGGTCGGAGCAGAATATATTGATGAGTACCGGCAGGTCGGAGCCGACCACATTCTCAAAGAGCAGCGCCGGGCCGCCCTGCTGCACCATACGGTGGGCAATTTCGGTGATTTCCAGTTCGGGGTTGACCGGGGCGGCGATGCGGCGCATTTGACCGCGTTCCTCGAGAAAGGCGATAAAGTCGCGGAGGTTCTGGAAGTTCATTGCGGGTTTGTCCTGACGGCGGGCGGGATTAGGATTAGGCTAGTTGCGCCGGGTTATTGTAGCCGGGGATAAGGGGCGGCGCAACCGGGGCGGAATGGGCCAAGGAAAAGCCGGCGTTACCACGCCGGCTTTTTTAAGGCCGTCCGGGAGTACCGGGGTCAGTATTGGGCGGCGTTGCGCTGGCGGCTGAAACAGTCGCTGCAATAGACCGGCCGGTCGCCGCGGGGGCGGAACGGCACGGTCGCCTCGTTGCCGCATTCGGCGCACTCAACCTGAAACATTTCCCGTTCCCCGGAAAAGCCGCGCTGCTCGGAGCGGCGGGAGGAGCGGCAGGTCTGGCACCGCTTGGGGTCGTTGACGAACCCCCGGGAGTTAAAAAACTCCTGCTCGCCGACGGTAAAGATGAACTCACCGCCGCAATCCACACACGCCAGGGTTTTATCGGATAGCGCCACTGCTTGACCTCCTTTTGGGTAGGTATGGGTTGGCTTATTAGGTCAGTCAGCGCGCCGGGTGGGGATGGCTCCGCGGAGACCGGGAAAGTTGATGCCCTGGATAACCTAACTTACGCCGTAATGCGCTACTATATACCGGTGTTATGGTAAATGCAAGGGAAACATTGGGAAATTGCCAATTTCATTGTTTTACGGCAAAATTGGCAAGGTTAATGACGATATGCGTTACCGATGAACCATATCGCGCAGTTAATCAGTTTCCAAAGTTTCGGTTACGGCAACGGCGGCGGGAGCGACTAGTCCGCAATGACGGCTTGGCCGCGCCCATTTTGCGGAATTACCCCAGTAATCGCATATTAAAACCCCCATTCCCGTTTGCACGGGAATAGGGGTAAGCGCCGCGTTAAATCCCGGCCGTTACTTGGCGACGGCCCGATTTAGCCAGCCCGGGATTAGGGGGCAAAACGCACCAGGAAACTGGCTTCGCCCAGCGGCGCGCCATCCAGCATAATGGCCGCCGTATGCCAGCCAGCCCGCTGCACCGGTATGCGGAAAGTTTTAATCCACCGCTGAAAGAGGATGCCCTCCTCCCAGTCGATGGTTTGGGCCGGCGGAGTGTCCAAAGGGATGCCCGGCGCTTTGATGCCCACCATCAGGTAGTGGCGGCCGGGGGCGGCCCCGGCAATGCAGAACGCCAAATTCACATCCAACTGCGCCAATACCGGGGAATCGGGGCCGGGCGGCGCGGCCGGCGACGGCAGTTCCACCAAGTCAATGACGCCCTTAAAGGTCAGCGCATCGGTTTCATCCGTCTCGGTGTCCTGACAGAACAGCGCATATTTAAGATAAGGTTCGGCCGGGTCAGTCTGGGCAGTCAATCGGACGACTCCTTGCTGTCGGGGATGAATGATTGCCGGGAATTATACACCATTCGGCAACATAGTAATCGGCATTAAAACCCCCGGCGTTATTACCCACCCCGGTCGAGATTCAGCCAAACCCGTCCCTCCGGCAGCAAGGCAATTCTCCGGCTTAACCGGTAATCTGTAATTGGCTGTCTTATTCCCCTTTGCCCGGAGGATTGGTTATGGAAAGAACCGCCGTTGACGCCCCGGCCGCCGCTGCTGAACTGGAGCCGCTGCTGGAACGCTACGCCGCCCATCTGCGGGGGCAGCGCGGTTTGTCCGAAAACACGGCGCGGATTTACTTGGATGACCTGGCGGCTTTTCAGCGTTATTTGGCGGAAAGCGGCGCAGCCTTGGCGGATATGAACCGGCGGATGGCCCGCGGCTATCTGGCGTGGCTGGCTACCGAAGGGCGGGAAACGGTCCATCCCTATTCCGGGCGCAAGCAGCGGGAAGGCTACGCCCGGGTCAGCATTCTCCGCAAGCTGACCGCGTTGCGCTCCTTTTACCGCTTTCTGGCGCAAGAGGGCTGGTTTAAGCACAACCCGGTGCCCTCGGGGCGCAGTTTGCAGGTCAAAACGGAAAAGCCGCTGCCTTCTTTTATCGGCAAGCAGGAAGCGGCGCGCCTGCTCTCCGCCCCCGACACCGATAACGACTACGGCTTGCGCGACCGGGCCATTCTGGAAGTGCTTTACTCCTGCGGCGTCCGTCTGGCGGAAATTGTCGGAATGGATTTGCCCGACATCAACTTTGCCGAGCGGCGGATCCTGGTCGCAGGCAAGGGTTCCAAAGAGCGGTGGACGCTGTTCGGCCAACCCACTGCGGAAGTGCTACAGCGTTACTTGGATGAATCCCGGTCGGCTCTGCTGAACGAAGGCTTGGCCGCCGGCAAGCGGGTGGATAACAACGCGCTGTTTCTCAACCGCTACGGGCAGCGGCTGTCCCGCCGCAGCATTGAAAAACTGGTGAAAAGCCACGCCGCCCAAGCCGGCTTGCGCGACGGCATCCACCCGCACACCCTGCGCCATACCTTTGCCAGCCATATGCTGGAGGGCGACGCCGATTTGCGGGTCATTCAGGAACTGCTGGGCCACGCCAGCCCGACCACCACGCAAATCTACACTCACATCACCAAGCAGGAAGCCAAGGCCGCCTACCTGAAATTTCACCCCCGGGCCGGCGGGGACGGGGAATAGCCGGCGGCGAATCCGAACCAACGCCCGAGCAATCCGGGGCTATCGGCGATAGCCCCCGGGCGGTTAAGGGATGGCATTGCCGCGGCTTTGCGCGACGAAGGCGCGGATTTTGGCGGGGTCTTTGTCGCCGTTGGTTTCGACGCCGGTGGAAACATCGACGCACCAAGGGTGGGACTGGCGGATGGCGGCGGCTACATTGTCCGGGGTCAGGCCGCCGGCCAGGAGGAATTGGTGTCCCTTTTGGGCGAGGGCGGCGGCGATGTTCCAGTCAAAACTTTGGCCGGTGCCGCCTGGCAAGCCAGTTACGAGGCGGTCAAGGGTGATGTAGCAGCCGGCATTTCGGTAAGCAAGCAAGCGGGTTTCCAAGGCGGTCACTTCGGCTGTATCGGCAGCGGCGGCGGTGTTGGGGATGTGAAGGACTTTGATGATTGCGACCGGGGTTTGGGCTTGGAGTTGGCGGCAGTAGTCCGGGGATTCCTGGCCGCAGAGTTGGGCGGCGTCGAGAGGGACGGATTGGATGATGGGGATTAAGGCGTCCAGGGGCTGGTCGGCGAATAGTCCGACAATACGGGGGCGCTGCGGGTAGTCGGCGCGGAGGTTGGCGACCAGTTGGGATGCGGCGGCGGGCGCCAAGCCGCGGCGGCGGCCGGGGACAAAGACGATGCCGAGGTAGTCGGCGCCGGCTTGGGCGGCGACTTGGGCATCAGCCAGATGCTGGATACCGCAGATTTTGACGCGGGTCATTGCGGCGCGGCCTCCGGGAGGGGAGCGGTGAGTGCGCGGACTTTGGCGGCGGTGTCCGGGGCGGTGACCAGGGCTTCGCCGACCAGGACGGCATTGACGCCCATTCCGCCGAGCTGTTGCAGGTGTTGCGGGGTAAAAATGCCGCTTTCGCTGACGATTACCTTGTCCCGGGGGATTTGCGTGGCCAGCTGTGCGGTTACGGTCAAGTCGGTTTGGAAGGTGCGGAGGTCGCGGTTGTTGATGCCGATGACGGCGGCGCCGGCGTTCAGGGCAGTTTGGGTTTCGGCCGGGGTGTGGACTTCGACGAGGGCGGTCATCCCCAATTCCCGCCCCAAAGCCAGCAGTTCAGCCAGCTGGGCGGGGGCAAGGATGGCGACGATGAGCAAGAAGGCGTCGGCGCCGATGGCGCGGGTTTCGTAGAGCTGCCAGGGGTCAAAGAGAAAGTCTTTACGCAGTACGGGGGCATTCCCGGCGGCGCCAGTGGTCTTGATGGCGGCGAGGTGAGCCGGTTCACCCTGAAAGTGGGCGTCGGTGAGGACGGAGATGGCGGATGCGCCGTTGGCGGCGTAGGTTTGAGCCAGCTGCACCGGGTCGAAGTCGGGGCAAAGAAGGCCGCGGGAGGGCGAGGCTTTTTTGACCTCGGCGATGAGTCGGACGGGGTTGCGGCGGCGGTCAAAGTTGATGCCGCGAAGGGCGGCGGCGAAGTCGAGCGGAGCCGGGCGGTCGGCGGCCCGCAGCTGCAAGGCGGCAAGGGATTCCCGGGCTTGCTGGCGGGCTAGTTCGCGGCCTTTGGCGGTAACGATGTCGTCGAGGATGTTGGGCATTTTAGGAGATACTAACCTCCTCCTCTTTTACCAGGCTGGTCAGGGAGCCGAGGATAAATTCCCGGGCTCCTTGAATTTCCAGCAGCACCGGCTTGCCGTCAGCGGTCAGATGGGTAATTATGCCGGCGGACTCCTCGGCGTAGTCGAAGGTCGCGTCGGAGAGTTTGACGCTGAGGATGTCCACTTCCCGGCTGTATTTAATTTTCATACTGGCGACGCCTCCCGGGGTATAGAGTTACGACCACGATTTCCGTTGGGCTTTCCTCATAGACTACTCTCAGGACGTGGCCGGCATCAAGGGCGGCTTGAGCGCCAGCTCTGCCGGAATGGCCCGAGAAAATCCGTTGAGGGTTTCTGATGACGCTGATAACGACGCTGGTATCAATCAGGAAACCCTGTTCGCGTATGGCGCTGACCTTATCCAAGGCGTGGTAGGTGAAACGGATTGGTTTCACGATGGCCGGTTCCCCCAAGAGTTGAGGATGTTGGGCATTTCAGGAGTGGGTGGAGTAGTAAGCAACACTTTCCGGCGCAGGGGTATCAACAAGGTAGTACCAATCAAAGTTAGTGTCAATACACGGCGGGATGGGGATAGCGTTGCATTTTAGGTGGTTTGGTTGAGCAAGCCCCGGGTTTGCAGCAAAGCCAGCAGGTTATGCTCTGACCAGACCGTCCCCAATCGCTCCCGCCGGCGCAACTCCCGATTGTAGCGTTCCAGGCGGGAAGTAGTCCGGTAGGCAACCTCTCCCGTAGTCCAATACTGCCGGCCGGCGGTCAATGCCTTGTCCAGCCAGTAAGCGGCGGCGCCCTCGGTCAACTCCATTATTTGACGGGCATAGCTCTGGGCCGCCGCCGCGCTGTCAGTCAACAGCAGTTGCCGGGCGGCGGCCAAGCCGGCCTTCCCGATATTCCGTCCATATTCCCGCAGCAGGTGAAAGATACACAGCTGATGCGGCGCCGCCCGGCCGTACACCCACTGGATGCCGGCCGCAATGGCCCGGTCGCCGTCGCTGACCAGATGTCGGGGTGGCGCGGCTCCGGACTGCTCGGCCAACTCCAGGGCCGCCGCCCAAGGCCCGAAAGTCGCCAAGACCGCCCCGGTTTCGTCCCGGATTACCTTCAATTCCTGAGGGCCCTGCCGGGTGCGCGTCCATAAACCATCCAGTTCCCACACTGCCCCCGGCAACCGGGGCCGGGTCAAGGCCAACCGCCGCAGCCAGCGACACAAGGTGCTTTTGACACAACCCACCCACTGCCCCGCTTGGGCGTAACTCAAACCCTGGGCCGCCAGGCTCAAAGCCCGGTCCCGAGTTTTTTTGAGAACCGTTGGTAACGAACCTCCGGCCCCAGCAGCGCCGCGCCGCCCGCCAGTTGGCGACATTGCCCACAACGAAACACCGGAACCGCTATCCGGATGGGCCCATAGGACGTGACAATGGTGCGGTCATAGCGATGGTGGCGGTGCATCGCCAGAGCGCACTGAGCACATCGGGGCTGATAATGATCCAGGGCTTGTTGCAGCTTCGCCTGCAACTGGAGCGGAATTTCCTGCTCCAGTTGGGTCTCCAAATCGTCCAGCAATCCCATGACAGCGCACCTCCCGTCAACCAGCAAGGCCGGCCCTTTCCCCATTCTACAACTAAACCACCTAAATCGGAACGCTATCCGGGATGGGTTTCGAGTTATTCCCCCACTTCCTGGCTGCGGGCGGCCAAGTTTTCCAGGGTGGCTTGGGCGGCGCCGCTGACGATGGCTTGGGCAGCTTGGTCGAGTCCTTGTTGGATGGTGGCGGCGTGGTCGGCGGCGTAGAGGGCGGCGGCGGCGTTGAGCAGGGCGGCATCACGCAAGGGGCCGGTTTCCCCGGCAAAGAGGCGGCGCATCGTAGCGGCGTTTTCGGCCGCCGTACCGCCTTGCAAGTCGCTGACGGCGGCCCGGGGGATGCCGTAGTCGGCGGGGTCGAGGGTCCACTGATGGATGGCGGCGTCCGGCTGCACTTCCCAAATGGCGGTGGGGCCGCTGAGGGTTATTTCGTCCATTCCGTCGGCGCCGTGGACGACCAGGGCGTGGCGGATGTCGAGGCGGGCCAGGGCGGCGGCGATGCGCTGGCCCAAGCCGGCGTCGGCTACGCCCAGGAGCATCGCTTGGGCGCGGGCCGGGTTGGTCAGGGGGCCGAGGAGGTTAAAGACGGTGCGGATGCCGATTTCCCGGCGCACCGGCCCGGCGTAGCGCATGGCGGGATGAAAGGCCGGGGCGAACATAAAGCCGATGCCGACCCGGTCGATGCACTGGGCTACGCCATCCGGGGACAGCTCCAGTTTGACGCCGAGGGCTTCGAGGACATCGGCGGCGCCGCAAGAGCCGGAGGCGGCGCGGTTGCCGTGCTTGGCGACTTTGACGCCGGCGGCAGCGGCAATCAGGGCGGCGGCGGTGGAGAAATTGAAGGTGTTTTTGCCATCGCCGCCGGTGCCGACGATGTCGAGGAGCGGGGGATTGCCGGGGACGGACACCGGCCGGGCTTTGTCGCGCATTACGGCGGCCAAGGCGGCGATTTCGGTGTCGGTTTCGCCTTTCAGACGGAGGGCGGTGAGAAAGGCGCCCAACTGGGCGGGGGTGGCTTCCCCTTCCATAATTTCCTGCATTACGGCGGTGGCTTGGGCGGTGTCCAGGGACTGGCCGACTACTACCAGGTCAATGGCTTCCCGTATCATAATGGCGGCGGCTCCCGGTTTGGAGGATTTTGTGGTTTGGGGGTATTTTAGCACAGAGGGTGGGAGGCGTTGCCGGAAACCGTCCAGTGGTATAATAGTGGCCGGAGTTGGCAAAGAACTGAGGAGGTCGCAATGGGCGAGAGGGCTATCCTGGACATTCATAGCGTAGTGCGGACGGCCAAACAATACATTGCCGAGCTGTACCACGACGAGGAGATAATGTATGTCGGCTTGGAGGAGGTCTATTTCGATCCCGAGGTCGATAAGTGGCAGGTAACTATCGGATTTGCCCGGCCTTGGGACGGCATTGGCGGCCGGAACCCCATTACCCGGGACGCGCGGTTGGGGGCGCGTTCGTACAAAGTGGTGAGCATCACTGAACCGGGCGGTCAGGTTGAGTCCATCAAAGACCGTATTCTGGTGGACCCGGCGTTGCGGTAATGCCGCCGCGGGGGTATTTCATCGACGCCAACCTGCTGGTATTGTTCGTGGCGGGACGGGAGGATCCGGACTTGATTGCCCGGCATCGCCGGCTGGAAGGATACACCATTGGCGACTATGTCTTGTTGCTGCAACTGGTCGATACGGTTGACCAGGTATTGGTAACGCCCAACACCCTTACCGAAACTTCCAACCTGTTGAGCCAGCATCGCGAGCCGGAACGGTCGCGGCTGCTCCAGCGGTTGCGGGCCGTCATTCAAGACAGCCGGGAAATTACCGTTGCCAGCGCAGTGGCGGCGGACAACCCGGTCTTTGCGCGATTGGGGCTTGCTGACGCAGCACTGCTGGAAGTTGCCAGTGCCGATACCCCGGTGGTAACTATGGACTTTAACCTGTACTGGCAGGTGGCTGTGGTAAAAGGGTCGGATGCGGTGGTGAATTTTACTGCTTACCGAGAAGGGTAAGGATATAACGTCGTAAATACCCACAAAGCGGCGAAGCCATGTATATCAGGAAAGATTTACTTCACTCCAAAACGTCCTTGTCTTGAACGACGACGGTAATGAGGCTACGCATTTCCTCATTACCTCCCAAATCCAATCTACCAACTTCGTTTGACAACGCGTCGGACGAAGCCTTGATGGACTCTTTGATTTTGTGGTCATCGAAATCAAAGAGAGCGATAGCCGCATCGCAAGCTTTCGCCAGCGACCGCGCCAACTCATTCAAGCAAACTGTGAGGCCAATCTGCTGAGGGACTAATCCATTTGTAGGCGCGTCCAGCAGATTGAAAGACTGTGGTGCCATATTAGGATACGCGTGAACGGACCGTTCCGATAACAAAGAGTACCTTTTCTTGTCAACGGGAGGAGGATCCCCCGTAAGTTCCTCTAGCCTTTTACGGACTTCAAAAGGCGAGAACTCTTTCCGTACCGATTCTTGAGATTCCCGAGCTTGTCGCCACTTTGCCAAGGCATTAGAGTCCTTGGCAAAGAGCTCCAGGAGGTTGGCTACCTCCCCTATACTCCGAATCAGAAGTAAAGATTCGTCATAGTAACCCATTCGCAACAGTCGCACTGCGGCGTGACCGTTGGACGAAACCAGACAGCAAAGGTAAGTGATCGTATGTTCTCCGCTACATCCCCAGTAGCAAGACCCCATACGGCAGAGGTGGTACAGAACCGTGCCTATCCCCTCGAAACGAGTCGATAGCCGCACTCCCATATCGGCGATAAAGGAGTCAGTCGCCAATGTACATTCGTCCTCTAATATCCAAACCTTCTTGAGGAACTCAGTTCCAGTCAGAGGTTCAGAGACGTCGGGATTGGTCAATTTTAGTCTCCCGATGTAGTGGAATGGGTTAATGTCTCTCAACTCGACTTATTGTACTCCATCCCCCACCATTTGACTACCCCCTTTCCCCCATATATACTTGCCCCCAAGCCAGCGGCCGGTTTATTCCGAGCCGCCGGCCCGGGGCAAACCCAATTTACCGGGGCAAACCCCAATTTCACGGACGGGAGGCGTGAAGTGAAAGTTCCTATCAATGTTACCGTCAACGGCAAAGCCTGCCAATCGGAAGTCGAGCCGCGCACCCTCCTGGTGCATTACCTCCGGGAGGAACTGGGCCTTACCGGCGCCAAAGTGGGCTGCGATACCAGCCAGTGCGGCGCCTGCGTCGTGCGGCTCAACGGCGCCACCGTCAAATCCTGTACCTGCCTGGCGGTCCAAGCCGATGGGGCCGAAATCGTCACCATCGAGGGCATCGCCCAGGACGGCAGCCTGCACCCGGTACAGGAAGCCTTTTGGAACAATCACGGACTCCAGTGCGGCTACTGCACTTCCGGGATGATTATGACGGTGGCGGAACTGCTGGAGCGGAATCCTAATCCCACCGCCGCCGAAGTGCGCGCCGGCTTGGAAGGCAATATCTGCCGCTGCACCGGCTACCAGAACATCGTCAAGGCAACTCTGGCCGCGGCCGCCGCAATGGGAGGTTAGAGCGATGACTACCCGACTTTTTGGCTCCGGCATTCGCCGCCGGGAGGATCCCCGGCTGATTACCGGCCAAGCCGCCTATACCGATGACATCAAACTGGCCGGGCTGGTTCACGCCGCTATTCTGCGGAGTCCCCACGCCCACGCCCGCCTCCGCAGCGTTGACACCGCGGCGGCGGCCCAAGCCCCCGGCGTCATTGCCGTCTATACCGGCGCCGACACCGCCGGCGTCCTCAATCCGATGCCCTGCGCCTGGATTATCCCGGACTCCGAAGTCAAAGCCGTTGCCTACCCGCCCTTGGCGCAGGATACCGTCCGCTATGTGGGCGATGCCGTGGCCGTAGTAGTGGCCGAAAACCGCTACCAGGCCGAGGATGCCTTGGAGCTAATCGCAGTGGATTACGAACCGCTGCCGGCAGTGGTCAATCCGGAGGCGGCCTTGCAGGGCGGCGCGCCGCAGCTGCATCCGGACGCCCCCAACAATCAGGCGTTCCATTGGGTTGCCGCCGGCGGCGATACCGACGCCGCCTTTGCCGACCCGGACGCCGTAGTGGTCAAAGACACCATCCTTCAGCAAAAGCTGATTCCCAATCCCATGGAACCCCGTTCCGCCATTGCCAGCTACCTGCCCTCGATGGGGGAACTGACTATCTGGAACACTTCCCAGAACCCGCACATTGCCCGGTTCATTACCTGCCTCGTAACCGGCATCCCGGAGCATAAGATACGGGTTATCGCCCCGGAAGTGGGCGGCGGGTTCGGCAGCAAAATCGCCGTCTATCCCTGGGAAATGATTGCCGCCTTTTGCGCGATGCGGTTGGGGCGGCCGGTGAAGTGGACGGAAACCCGGTCGGAGAACTTTATCGCGACCACCCACGGCCGCGACCATGTCGAATATGTCGAAATGGCCGCCACCCGGGAAGGGCGCATTACCGGCGTCCGCAGCGTAGTCTATGCCGGGATGGGCGCTTACCTGTCCACCGCCGCCCCGGGCATTCCGACCATCCTGCACGGCTTGATGTATTCCGGCCCCTACGATATTCCCAACATCAAGGCGGACATTTACGGCTGCTTTACCAACACCACCCCGGTCGAAGCCTACCGCGGCGCCGGCCGGCCCGAAGCTACTTTCCTGCTGGAGCGGCTGGTCGATTTGCTGGCGGCGGCCGTGGGCCAAGACCCGGTAGCGGTGCGGCGGCTGAACCTGATTCCCAAGTTTGACAACGGCCACGATGTCGCTATCGGCTTGACCTATGACAGCGGCGACTATCCCCGCGCCCTCGATACCGCCCTCGAGCGGATTGACTACGCCCAACTCCGGCAGCAGCAAGCCCACGACCGGGAACACGGCCGCTATACCGGCATCGGCGTCAGCTGCTACTCGGAAATTTGCGGCCTCGGCCCCTCCCAGGTCGCCGGCGCGGTAGGTTTCGGCGGCGGGTTGTGGGAAAGCGCCACGGTGCGTTTTTACGCTACCGGCAAGGTCAATGTCTATGTCGGCACTTCGCCGCACGGCCAGGGCGAGGAAACTACCTTTGCCCAAATTATCGCCGGGGAGTTGGGCGTGCCGGTCGATGATGTGGAACTGATTCACGGCGACACCGATAACACCCCCATGGGCTGGGGAACTTACGGCAGCCGCACCACGGTAGTCGGCGGCGGCGCAGTAGCCCTCAGCGCCCGCAAAATCAAGGACAAGGCGGCGGCCTTGGCCGCCCATCTCCTCGAAGCCGCCGAAGCGGACATCGAGTACGCCGATGGGCAGTTCTTTGTCCGCGGCGCTCCCGACCAGAGCAAATCCATTCAGGACATTGCGCTGATGGCTAATGTGGCCTGGAACCTGCCGGAGGGTATGGAGCCGGGACTGGAAGCCACCGCCTTTTACGACCCGCCCAACTTTTCCTATCCCTTCGGCGCCCACGCCGCCGTAGTCAGCGTTGACCCGGACAACGGGCATATCGTCCTGCAACGCTATGTGGCCGTGGACGATTGCGGCCCCCAGATTAACCCGATGATTGTCGAGGGGCAAGTCCACGGCGGCGTCGTGCAAGGCGCCGGGCAAGCCCTGTGGGAGGGCGCGGTCTATGACGACAACGGGCAGCTGTTGACCGGCAGTATGCTCGACTACGCCTTGCCCCGGGCCCATCTGCTGCCGGAGATTGAAACCCTGTCCACGGAGACGCCGTCGCCGCACAACCCCTTGGGGGTCAAGGGCATTGGGGAAACCGGTACGATAGCGTCCACGGTCACCATCTATAACGCCGTCATTGACGCCCTGCGGCCCCTGGGCGTAACCCGACTGGAAATGCCGCTGACCCCGGAACGGGTTTGGCGGGCTATTCACGAGCAGAGTTAGCGGGAGGAGCAGCTATGTTCACGCCGGAGTTCGAGTATTATAAGGCCGGTTCGGCGGCCGCGGCCGTCCAGCTGCTGGCGTCCCATTCCGACGCCCGGCTGCTGGCCGGCGGGCACAGCCTCATCCCCCTGATGCGGCTCCGCCTGGCCCGGCCGGCGGCCCTCATTGACATTGGCGGCTTGACCGAACTGAAGGGCATCAGCGTGCAGGGCGATACCATCAGCATCGGCGCGCTGACCACCCACGGGGAAATCGCCGCCTCCCATGACCTGCAACATTCCAATCCCCTGCTGGCCGAAGCGGCCGGCGGCATTGGCGACCCGCAGGTTCGCAATCGCGGCACCATTGGCGGCAACATTGCCCACGCCGACCCGGCTTCCGACTGGGGGACGGTCTTGACCGCCCTTGATGCCAGCGTGGAAGTGCAGGGGCCTAACGGTTCCCGCAGCATCCCCATTGGCATTTTCTTTGTCGCCCCCTTTACCACCGCCCTGGCGGAAAACGAAATCATCACCGCGGTAACCGTGCCGACTCTGGTTCGCCACGACCCCAATGGCGGCCACGGCCACGGCCATAGCCACGGCGAACACGACCATGGCCACGACCACCACGAAAGCCGCTTGCCGACCATCCACGGCGAAGTAGGCGAATACGCCAAGATGGCCCATCCGGCATCTTTCTACCCGGTCATTGGCGGGGCGGTAGTGGTCAATGTGGAAAACGGCCGCTGCGCCGCCGCCCGCATTGCCGTGGGCGGCTTGGTGCCGACGCCGGTACGCGCCCCCTCCGTCGAGGCGGCCCTGGCTGGACAGGAACTGACCGCCGACAACATCACCGCCGCCGTCAACTATCTGGATGATGACCTGGGGACGGACATTATCGGCGATGTGTACGCCTCCGCCGACTACCGCCGGGCCGTGGCTCCGGTCGAGGTTAAACACGCCCTGTTCCACGCCGTCGGCTTGGCGCACCACTAGGGACGGGGGTTGACGCCCGGAGTCGCGGCGGCGGTTCAGTTCGTGGGGGGTATCGGGTTTTGCGGCAAGCCGGGCGTATCTGACGGGTAAATATAATGCCCCCGGATAAGCCATCCCTCCCCAAGAGAAGGCTTATCGGGGGCATCGCAACCAAGCGAAAAAGCTTGGCTAGGCCGGCGTTGGGGCAGGGGCGTGTTGTCCCGCGAACTCGATTGCCCAAATCTCCATTGCCCGGTCATAAGCCCAATCCAGGTCAATCAAGTCGTCCAAGGGGACTTGCAGCTCCCCCTTGGCGGCGATTTCCGTCCGCAGCCGCTCCAGGCTGATTTCCCGGTTCCCTTTGCTGGTGTTGTGCCGCAGACACATGGGCGCCCGGTTGTAAATGCGGTCGGTGCCGCCCTTGGACTTGGGCCGGATATGGTCGAGATGGAAGTTGTCGGTAGTTTCAATTACCGAACCGTCCGGCCGCCGGTTGGCAAAACCGCAGCACCAAGCCAAGTAGCCGGACAGCTTGAGCAGGCGTTTCCGCATCTGGCCGTCGTCAAAAACATCCTTCGCCTTTTCCTTGTAATTAGGCGTCGGCTTGACCTGCCCCAGCTTGGAGGCCGTTTGCCAATCATCGGTGACCGGTGACACCCGCTGAGGCAACTCCCCGGGGCCGTGCACGGTGACCGTGGGTTCGCTGCCCATAACCTGCTGGCCGGTAGTTTCATCGTTGCATTTCAAGACAACCAGTTCCTCTTTGTTGAACTGACGCTTGAACACCGTCCACGCCCGGAGATTATTGTCACAGGCGACCCATTGCCGGGCTTGTTCCGGATTGTCCTTCCCCAGCATTTCCGCGGCCACGGCCGCATAAGCGCACCCGGCAAAGCAATCCAGGACAATATCGCCGGGATTCGTGCTGGCTCGGATAATCCGCTCGGCCAAAGCCGCCGGCTTCTGCGTAGGGTAGCCGGTACGCTCGTTGGCGCGCCGGCCTACCGGCGTCATCCCGTCCCGGCCTTCCAGCCAATAATCCTCCGGCACTTTGCCGGCATCATCCAAAGTGGCTGCCCGATTGAAAATCCCGGAAGTGTTGCCGGTTTCCAGTTTTACATAGGGGATACGCACACTATCCGGGTTAAAAGTCCACTTATTCCCCTTCGTATAAAAGAACACGGAATCGTGTTTCCGGGGAAACCACCGCTTGGTGTTCGATGGCCCGGTGTAACACCAGACAATCTCATTCCTGAAATTATCGGGGCCAAACACCGCGTCCAGCAGTTGACGCAGATACCCGTTGGCGGTGTGGTCGCAGTGCAGGAACAGACTTCCCGTAGGCTTCAGAACCCGGCGGATTTCAATAATCCGCACGGCCATATAGCAGAGGTAAGCCGCGACGCCGTCGCCGTGAACATAGCGGGTGGCGTCAATCAACTTGTGAATGCCGGACAAATGCGGCCGGTCGGCCAACTCCAGCATCCAGTCCTCGTGGATGTCCTCCTCCCAGGACCAAATGTCCGTGTAGCCGCCTCTGGCATTGCGGCGGCCACGGGCCGGGTCGCCGTCCGGCCAAACCAAGCCGGCCGCCGTGGCCGCCGCCTTGTCAGCGATGCCCCATCGCTGGAGCAGTCGCATTTCATTGCGCCTTTCCAGGTCGGAGAGCTGGGGGCGGAGCCGGTCGCCGCTAAAGGTTTCGTTCTTGGCAAAGGGCGGGTCAATGCACACCAGGTCAATGCACTCGCTGTTCAACGACCCCAGGAAATTGAGGTTGTTGGCGATATACACCCCACGGTTGACCGCATTGAACTGTGCCATTGCCGCGCCTCCCGGACTGGATTGGCTCCGTCCCTATGGTAAATCTTTCCCCCAAGGCTGTCAACGCCGGCGCCGCGCCAATTGACGCCGCTCTATCGCAAATCGAAACCGTCATTCCCCTCCTACCCCCGTCATTCCCACGAAAGTGGGAATCCAGAAATGCCGGAGACTCTGGATTCCCGTTTTCACGGGAATGACGATAAGTAGTCCAAAAGGTATATAATTCCCTTAAATTATGTTCCCGGAGGATATATCCTGAAAATTCTGCTGACCAATGATGATGGCATCCACGCGCCGGGGTTGTGGGCGGCGGCGCAGGCTTTGGCTCGGGTAGGGGAGTTGTTTATCGTAGCTCCGGACCGGGAGCAGAGCGGCGTGGGGGCAGCCCTTACCCTGCACGCCCCGGTCAAGGTTCAGACCATTCCCGTTGACGGGCGCTTGGGCCGGGCGGCCGTGGTCGCCGCCGATACCGCTGACGCCGGCGACGGGGTGGCCGCGCTGCATCCGGTAACGGCTTTTTCCGTGGAAGGGACGCCCGGCGACAGCTGCATCCTGGGCTTGGAACGCTTGGCTGGCCCGGTCGATTTAGTGGTCTCCGGCATCAACTCCGGCTCCAACCTGGGCTGGGATGTGCTGGTTTCGGGAACAGTAGGGGCGGCTTGGCAAGGCTATGTGCGCGGCTATCCGACCATTGCCATATCGGTAGGTTCGGTACAAAACCCCCGCTTTGACGGGGCGGCGGCCTTGCTCGGACGCTTGGCGGAAAAGTTGACGGCGCTGCCGGCCGGCGGCGCGGCACCGCCGCCCGGTAGCGCTTTCCCATCTAGTGGCGTTGTCCCGCCTGCCGGCGCTTTCCCGTATGGCGGCGTTGTCCCGGCGGCCGCCCGCGAGCCGCTGTTGTTGAATGTCAATGTCCCCAGCCTGCCCCCGGAGCAGATTGCCGGCGTGGAAATAACCCGTCCCGGCGGCCGTTCCTATGGCGAGGCGGTGCGCGAGGAGGGCGTCGGTCATCAAAAGCGTTACTGGATTGCCCGCAACCGGCCGGTGATGGCGGACAACGGCCCCGGCACCGATATGCACGCCGCCCGCAACAACCGCATCTCCATAACGCCGATGCACCTGGATTTGGGCCACCGGGAGCAGATGGGGCGGATGGGGGAAATGCTGGGGGAGGTGGGGGCAGCAATAGTAGGGCAAGGGAGGGTTGACGGCTGGTGAGGTTTAGTGAACACTATATTAACGGTCGCATGGCCGCCCGGGGCATTACACTGAAGCAAGCCACGGCGGTGGTACAAAACCCGGTACGCAGCCAGTTGCAGGAGGATGGCAGAACCCGCTATTGGGGCTATGTGTCCGAGTTAGCCCATTATCTCCGGGTAGTAGTCGAACCGGACGGCGAGACTATCGTAACCGTATTCATCGATTCGGGATTCCAACCTTACGTGGGAGGAACTGCCAATGGTTCAAGTTAAATACGACGCCCAATCGGATGCCCTGTCCATCATCCTGGCGGCCAAGGCGGTCAAGGAGTCGGCGGAGATTTTGCCGGATGTCATTGCGGATTTTGACGCTGAGGGCCGGGTGGTAGCCTTTGAGATTCTGGCGGCCAGCAAGGTCATTGACCCGGCGACGGTTCAGGAGGGGGAGTAGCCGGGAAAACCGGCGTAAAGCTGTGGTCGGACAGCGAAATAATGCCGGGATAAGGTGTGCTAACATACCCTTTAAGATACCCCCAAACCGTTGCCGAAAGGTGTGAAAATGCAAACCTACACTTTCCAGGTAGTCATTGAACCGGACGAGGACCGTTGGCGCGCCTATTCCCCGGAACTGGAGGAGTACGGCGGCGCTACTTGGGGCTATACCCGGGAGGAGGCGGAAAAGCACATCCGGGAAGTGCTGGCGATGGTGCTGGAAACTATGGTGGAGTATGACTACGCCATTCCCGATACGGCGGCCAAGAACGACGCGGCCCCGGCCGGCAGTTTGGTCACGGTAACGGTCTGAATGACCATCGATTGGAGCCGGCTGCGTACTTTAACCGCCCGGCAGGTAGTGGCCGCTTTGCGGCGGGATGGTTTTGCGCTGGTACGGCAGAGCGGCAGCCACCGTCAGTATCGCCATCCCGACGACCGCTGATTGGTATCGGTGTCCTTCCCCGGCCGGGACAAACCTTTACGATGGACACCTTGCGAAGTATGATACAAACCCAAGCCCAGCGGACAGCTGCCGACCTGATACGCTTGGGGATGCTGCGGTAAAGGAATAGCCCCCCAATCCGCAACATAACAGCCCCCGGCTCACCCCCAAAACCCCCTACCACCATCACCCCCGCCCCGGGCTTTCCCCGATAATCCGCGTCCCCGCGCCCCGGCCGGCCACGCACTCCGCCAACGCCCCCGGCTCCCGTCCGTCCACAATATCCGCCGCCGGACACCGCTCCAACGCCCGCAGGCACGCCGCCAACTTTGGCACCATCCCCCCGCGCACTACATCCGACCCCAGCAGCAAATTAGCCCGCCGCCAGTCCAGCCGCGCCAACACCCGCCCATTCCCGTCCATCACTCCCGGCACATCCGTCAGAAAAATCAGCCGTTCCGCCCCCAACGCGCAAGCCAGTTCCCCAGCCACCGTATCGCCGTTAATGTTCAACGGCCCCCCGGCGTGGTCACTGCCATCCGCCTCCTGCATCGCCAACGGCGCCAGCAGCGGCATATAACCCCCGGCCAGAACCGCCCGCAGCGGCTCCGGATTCACCCGGGTAATCTCCCCCACAAACCCCAACTCCGGATTGGCGACCCGAGCCTCCAGCAACCCGGCATCCAGACCGCTGAGGCCCAAGGCCCGCCCGCCCAAACTATGCAGCATCCCCACCAGTTCCTTGTTCACCAGGCCGGTCAGCACGGCGACCACAATATCCAGACTGGCGGCGTCCGTAACCCGCAGCCCGTTCACAAAGCGCGGCGGAATCCCCTGCCGCTGCATCCATTGGGATATGACCGGGCCGCCGCCATGCACTACCACCACTTCCCGGCCCGCCCGTTGCAGGGCTACCAGGTCGCGCAGGCTGGTATCGTGGCTGCCCAGGGTGCTGCCCCCGATTTTCACCACTAGCGGCGGGCCGGACACTCCGGACCTCCCCAATCAGACAAAGTTTGCCGCCTTGTACGCGCCCAAGCGTCAACCCCGGCGGTAAAGGCAGGAATCCCCCCAATCGGCAGTCAGACCCGGGATTGGGAGGATTTACAGTTTCCTCAAGTTCAGCAATTCCCTTCCCTATTCAGGACAAGGAATCGAGCCGGTTCAGGTAGTATAGGCGCTGTTGATGATGACATATTCCTCCGTCAAATCGCAGCCCCACGCCGTAGCTTCCCCGTCCCCCAGGTTAAGCTGCAACCGGAAAGTAACTTCCGGCCGTTTCATCAAAGCCACCACCGCATCCCGGTGAAAGGGTACCGGCTTGCCCGCTTCCATAATGCAGACCCCGTTGACAAACAGGTCAATCTTATCCTCGGCCGCAGCGGCGCCGCTGCGCCCCAAAGCCGCCAATACCCGCCCCCAGTTCGGATCCGCCCCATAGACCGCCGACTTGACCAGACTGGAGCCGGCAATCGTCCGCGCCGCCTGCCGGGCGTCGGTAATATCGGCGGCCCCGGCCACTTCCACCTTAATCAAATGCGCCGCCCCTTCGCCATCCCGGGCCAGTTCCTGCGTCAGATAGACGCAGACCGCCCGCAGCGCCGCCCCGAAAACCGCCGCCTCCGGCGAGCCGGCCCTTACCTCCGGCGTCCGTGCCGTCCCGTTAGCCAGCAGCAACACCGTATCGTTAGTGCTGCTGTCCCCGTCCACCGTCAGCATATTATAAGTTTCGTCGGCAACTTCCGACAAAGCCTGCTGCAAAAACCCCCGTTCCACCGCCGCATCGGTAGTCAGGAAAGACAGCATCGTCGCCATATTCGGGTGAATCATCCCCGAACCCTTGGCAATGCCGCCCAAATGCGCCGTACGACCGCCCAACTCAAAGCTCACCGCCGCCGCCTTGGGCCGGGTATCGGTAGTCATAATCGCTTTAGCCAAGTCCAAACCGCCGCCGCCCGACAGTTCAATCTGCTCCACCCCGGAGCGGATTAGCGACATCGGCAGTTCCACCCCGATAACGCCGGTGCTGCATACCAGAATCTCGGCGGCCGTGGCCCCGGTCTTTTCCGCCGCCACCGCCGCCATTTCCTCCGCGTCAATAAACCCCTGCTCGCCCACGCCGGCGTTGGCAATGCCGGCATTGACCACCAGCCCCTTCATCGGAATGCCCTGAGCCAGCCGCTGCCGGTTGACGGTAACGGTAGGGGATTTAACCGTGCTGGTGGTAAAGACGCCGGCGGCGGCGGCGGGCGTCTCCGAAAAGAGAATACCCAAATCCAGCTTATCCTCGGCATAGGTTTTCAGCCCGGCGTAAGTAGCCCCGGCCCGAAACCCCTGCGGCGTCGTCAAAGTCCCGCCATCCACAAAGTTTATCGCCCCGGCCATATCAGCAGCCTCCCCCTTGACCAAAGTTCCCAACAGCAAACCGGCAAAAAGTATAACACACCCGGGAAAGGGCGGGAAAGGCGGGGATTGCCGCTTTTTCGGAAAGCCGCAAATCCGGCTCCGGCCGGCGGCGGTCAGGTTTCCGGGTGCATATCCTCCGGGTAGGGACGGCTGCTTACCCGCCGATAAATGCTCCCCTCAAAAAAACAACTATGCCCGCTACCACAAAGTAACGGGCAATGTACCTACGCCTGCGGAGCCGACTGGCTGCCCAAGCAACCAACAGACCAACCGGTAGGGGCCTTATCGACTGCCCGCAGTGTAGCAGACGCGCCGCCCAGTGTCAACTATTCCCGGACAATGGTTCCGCTCTGTTGTGGGTTACATGGATTTTCCTAAACTGACGCCGGAGTAGTTGACAAGCCCCATAGTCAAGCATATCCTATATACGCCCGGCGGGTGTGGGTAGCCTCGTAAAAGTCGGGGTTAGCAAAATTAGCAGGAGGCAGTCCCCGGCGGGCGTGGGGCAACCCGGCGGCGGAGCCGGCGGGCAGCTGGTATGAGTGGCAGTCCCCGGCGGGCGTGGGGCAACCAGTTTCTACCGGTGCCTCCCCTCAATCGCAGGTGGCAGTTCCCGGCGGGCGTGGGGCAACCCCTTGCACCGCAGTAACAGTATCAAAGAGTTGCCCCACGCCCGTGCTTTGTTGTTCTTGGAATAGCAAGGCTGTCTGTCCAGCCTCAGCCCTATGTAGGGCTACGTTAGTGGTGAATACATAGGCAACTTTGGGGTGCTTCACCAGCCCCAAATAGCGGCGGTCAGTTAAAGAGGCTATCGGGTGTTACTCTGTGCTTTCCGCATATAAAACCACCATTGACATTGGCGAGGTGAGCATAACCTTCGGCTCCTAGCAATAGGGGCCGGAGAGACCTTAAAGGGATAATCCTAGTGCGTTACGTTGCAGTGGTGGACACCAATAAAGTTCCGCAAATGCCGATACATCCAGCAGTATCCCGGAGATTGCTGGCTAATGGGCAAGCGGCGGTTTGGGAGAAAACCCCCATCTTTACCATCATCCTGAAAGACTCCGGGGTTCAGATGCCTGCCGACGCGTTGCGGATTAAGATTGACCCCGGCAGCAAGACTTCGGGGTTGGTGGTAGTGGACGACCGCAACGCGGCGGTGCTTTGGGCCGCTGAACTGACGCACAAAGGGCAGGAAATCAAGGATAAGCTGGTTAAACGCCGGGCTATCCGCCGGGGACGGCGGAACCGGAAAACCCGTTATCGGCCAGCGCGCTTTGACCATCGCAGCCGGCCCGAGGGTTGGCTGCCCCCTTCGTTGCTGAGCCGGGTTCACAATATAGAAACCTGGGTTGACCGGCTGATGGCGCATTTCCCCATTAGCCATATCAGCCTTGAGGTGGCCAGGTTTGATACCCAGCTAATGCAGAACGCGCATATATCGGGGGTTGAGTATCAACGCGGCACTCTTGCCGGGTACACCATCCGCGAGTATCTTTCGGAACATTGGGGGCGGCAGTGCGCCTATTGCAAAAAAACCGATGTGCCTTTGGAGATAGAGCATATTATCCCTAAAGGCGGCGACCGTGGTGGGAGCGATCGAGCGTCCAACCTCACGCTTGCTTGCCACGCCTGCAACCAAGAAAAAGGCAACCGAACCGCCGCCGAGTACGGTTTCCCGGCAATTCAGGCGCACGCTAAAAGCCCGCTGAAAGACGCCGCGATGATGAACGCCACCCGGTATAAACTCCAGGAGATTCTGCGGGAAAAGGTCGGGGAACGGCTGGAGATCGGCCACGGCGCATTGACCAAATTTAACCGTGTTGAACGGGCCGGGCTGGAAAAGTCCCATTGGGCGGATGCCGCTTGCGTCGGGGAATCCACCCCCGACCAGTGGAAGGTCTTGCCGGATAAAGTCTTGCTTATCAAAGCAAGGGTTACGGGAAGCGGAATGGGCCGCCGGCAGTTCGTCCGTGTTAATGCCTCCGGATTTCCGCTGCCCATCGCAGCTAAAACCCGTACCAAACTACGGGAAGGGTTCCAAAAAGGAGACACGGTCAAGGTCGTCGTCGGCAAGCATCGAGGGTTAGAGGGATATATCAGCACAATTCCCGCTACAGGGAATAGTTTTCCGTTGTCCGGCACCGGAAAGAAATATGCCCCGAAAGTTCACTACCGCGACTTGGAACGGATTCGCCGCGCGGACAACTTTACCTATTCCTGAACTGCCGGTAACGCCGGCTCCCCTCCCCTAAAAATCCGCCAACCCATTCCCCTTCGCCAACCCCACCGCCAGCCGTATCGCCTCCAGCATACTCACGTGCTGCGCCACCCCCTGCCCGGCAATATCAAACGCCGTCCCGTGATCCACCGAAGTGCGGACAAAGGGCAGCCCCAAATTCGCCGTCACGCTCTCCTCAAACCCGTACACCTTCACCGGAATATGCCCCTGGTCGTGAAACATCGCCAGCACCGCATCATACCGCCCCTGAATCGCCTGATGAAACACGCTGTCCGCCGGTATCGGCCCCACCGCGTCAATCCCCCGTTCCCGCGCCGCCGCCACCGCCGGGGCAATCTCCTCCGCCTCCTCATTCCCCAGCAACCCGCCATCGCTGTTATGGGGATTCAACCCGGCCGCCGCCAGCCGCGGCTGTGGAAACCCCCACTTAACAAAAGTGTCGTGGGTCAATTGCAGAAACTCCAGAATCCGCTCCCGTTTCACATAATCGCAAGCCACCCGCAGCGACCGGTGCGTCGTCAAATGCACCACCCGCAAATTCTTGGACAGCAGCATCGTAGCGATGGTTTTAATGCCCGCCAGCTCCTGCAGCAGCTCCGTATGCCCGATGGACTGAAACCCCGCCAAACTAGCCGCCTCCTTATTCAGCGGCGCCGTCGCCATCCCGTCCACCACGCCGGCCAACGCCAGCTGACCCGCCTTGCTCACCCACTCCATCGCCGCCTTCCCGCACGGCACACTCAACCGCCCCACCGTAATATCCTCCGGGTTCAAGTTATGAATATCCACCACCTCCACCACCGCCGGATCCAGCCCGGCCGCAGGCACATCCTCCGTCGCCCGCACCGTCAACGGCAGCCCGGTCACCCGTACCGCCTGCTCCATCGCCCAGGCATTGCCCACCACCAGCGGCCGGCAAGCGGCATACACCCGCGGATCCGCCAAAGCCTTAACCACCACCTCCGGCCCAACGCCGCAAGGATCCCCCATCGTAATCGCAATCGCCGGTTTCCCCAATTCCCCATCAGTCATAACGCGCCAATGCCTCCCGCGCCGGCCCACCGGCCAATTTTTGCCCCCCATTATAGCACGCCCCCCTTTGCCTCCCACCGTCATTCCCCCCACCATCACCCATGTCATTCCGCGGCGATAGCCGAGGAATCTAGGGCGTGTTCCCACTAATTATTGACGCCCCGGATAGCCGACACCATAGCTAGGTCATTCCGACCAATCACCTATGTCATTCCGAGCGATAGCGAGGAATCTAAAATGCCCGACCTTGACTCCTCTCGAGACTTTTAGATTCCTCGGCTGCGCCTCGGAATGACCTAGTCGATTGACTGCTACTTTGCGGCTTGCTCCGGGTCGGCGTCAATCCTTTCCTATCGTCCGTCATCCCGTAAATCAGCCGGCAGCAAATCCGGATACAACTCCGCTGCAATCCCCAGAACCGCCTCCCGCAATTCCGCCGCCACAAACAGGGAACCGGCCGCCACGATTAAATCCTCCGGCCCCGCCAATTCCCGGGCCAGTTCTAACGCCGCCGCTACCGTATCCCTTTCCGGTACGCCGTCAATGCCGTTGCTGCGGAACAATTCCGCGATGGCGGCCGGCGGCACCGAACGGGGATGGCGGGAACGGGCGGCAATAATCGTGGGCTTGACCCCGGCGATTACCTCGACCATCCCGGCCACGCTTTTATCCCGGGAAAAGCCGGCAATGAAAATCAGCCGCCGGTAATCAAATCCTTGCGCCAGGGCGGCCAACAGAGTAGCCATCGAATAGACATTGTGCGCCCCGTCGGCAATCACCGTGGGCTGGCGGGACAAAACCTCCAGCCGCCCCGGCCAGTGGACTTGCGCCATTCCCTCCACTACCGCGCGCTCCGGGATGGTATGCCCCTGCTCCTGCAAAGTTTCCAGGATGGCTACGGCTACCGCCGCATTTTCCTGCTGATGTTGACCCAGCAGGGGAATCCGCAGGTTATAGCGGCCGCGCCGCCCCTGTACCGTCAGCTCTTGCCCATCCGGGTCCGCCGCGCCGCCTTGCCAGGTTACATCCCGGCCTACTCGAAGCAGCGGCGCTTGCTTTTCCTGACCCGCCGCCAAAATCGGCGCCATAGCCTCCGGGCTTTGCGGCGCTATCACCACCGGAACGCCGGCTTTGATGATGCCGGCTTTGTCCGCCGCAATCTGCCCCACCGTATCGCCCAGAATGGCGGTGTGATCCAGGCTGATTGAAGTTATCGCGCCAACCGCCGGAGCCACCACATTAGTAGCGTCCAGCCGCCCGCCCAAGCCAACCTCGATGGTCTGAAAGTCCACCCGGTCTTGGGCAAAGCCTTGAAACGCCATTCCGGTCATAAACTCGAACAGGGAAACCGACCCCAGGTCCGTATCATTCTCCACCCGCTGCGCCGCCGGCCGCAGTTGCTCGACCAAGCCGGCAAATTGGCTTTCCGCAATGGGCTGGGTGTCGCGCCGGATCCGCTCCCGAAAGGTATGCAGATGCGGCGAGGAATAAAACCCGGTGCGGTAGCCGGCGGCATACAATACCGCATCGACCATCGCCGCCGTGCTGCCTTTCCCCTTGGTGCCGGCAATGTGAATGGCAGGAATTGCCCGATGCGGATTGTCCAGCATTTCCAGCAGCGCCGTCATCCGCCCCAAGTCATAAATCCGCTTTTGCCGCGGCAACGCCGGCGTCTGCCGCTCGTGATCCACCAGCGCCAGCAGGTAGTCAATGGCTTGCCGATAGTTCATTCCGGCCTGACCCCTTAATCGTCCTTCCCGTGCCCACGGGAATCCCGAATAATCAAAGCAGCCTCCCCCGCCCGCTCTAATGATCCCGGATGTGCCGCGGCGGCGCGCCTAGGTTAATCCGCAGGGCATCCCCCACCGATACCCGGTTCACAAAGTCAATGTTACCCTCCAGCCGCCGCGGCGTAAAGCCATAGGTTTCCGCGACCGCTCCCAACTCGGCCACATTCCGCACCCGCAGCATTTTCAGCATTTCGGTAGTAATCGGCGGCCGCCGCATTACCCGCTGCATTACCGCCACATTCATCCCCATCAGCCACAGGGGAATATGGATGCGCCCCCGCCGCTTGCCCATCGCCCGGGCCACGGTGCGGACGATTTGATTATAGGAAAGCTGCTCCGGCCCGCCGATTTCCACCGTACGCCCCAGCAAATCGCCGCGGGACAGGGACAAGGCAACGCACTGGGCTACATCCTCGACATGAATCGGCTGCAACCGATTGCGGCCGCTGGCCGCCACCGGCACCAGGGGAAAGAGCCGTACCAAGGCCGCCATCGAGTTCAGAAACTCGTCCCCCTCGCCAAAGATGATGCAGGGGCGCAGGATGGTGTAAGGCAGGCCGCTTTCGGCTGCCGCCCGCTCGCCCTGCCACTTGCTCAACAGATAGGGATAAGCCGGGTCATTAGCCGCGCCCATTGCGCTGACCTGGACCAAATGCTGCACGCCGCCGGCGGCTTTGGCGGCGGCGACCACCCGGGCCACGCCCTCCCGGTTGATGCCGTCGAAAGTGCTGCCCTTGCCCTCCCGGATGACCGCGACCAGGTGAACTACCTGCTGCACCCCCCGGCAGGCGCTTTCCAGAGCATTTACATCGTCAATTGACCCGTAATAAACATCCACCGCGCCCGGCGGAAAAATCCGCTCCCGCCCCGGGCTATGCACCAGGCAGCGCACCGCGTAGTTATGCTCGAGCAGTTTCGCCACCACCTGCCGCCCCAGGAACCCGGTCGCCCCGGTAACCAGAACCGTCATAACGCCCCCTTTCCTGACGGTTATATTGTAATATAAAACCCGGCTTAAATGGGCTATACTGACCGGGGAAAATCGCCCCCCGGAAAAATCGCAGGAGACACTTTAATGCCGCAACCGGAACTCCACTTCGGCGCCAGCGTAGTATTAGGCGCCGCCGAAATCGCCGCCGAAGCCCGCTGGCTCGAGGAATTGGGCTACGAATATCTGGCTGCCGGGGAACACTTTATGCGCGGCAATCCCCCCGGCCCGACCCACGCCGCCCTGCCGCTGCTGGCCGTCGCCGCCGGGGCCACGGAAAACATCCGCTTGCTTTCCTCCATCCTGCTAACGCCTTTCTACCATCCGCTGACCCTGGCTAAATTCACCGCTACTTTGGATATTGCGTCTAACGGCCGCCTGACCCTGGGCGTTGGCGTTGGCGGGGAGTTTCCTATGGAGTTCGCCGCCGCCGGGCTGGAAGTAACCCAGCGCGGCCGCCGCACTAACGAATGTCTGGCGGTGTTGCGCCGCTTGTGGGCGGAAACCGGCGTTTCCTACCCGGGCCGCCACTTTCAACTGGAGGATGTAACCCTGAACCCGCCGCCGACCCAGCGTCCCGGCCCGCCGGTCTGGGTCGCCGGCCGCCGGGATGCCGCCATGCGCCGCGCCGTCCGTTACGGCGATGGCTGGCTGCCCTACTTCTACAGCCCCCAACGCTACCGGGACAGCGTGGCCCAAATCCGGCAGCTTGCCCAGGAGGAAAACCGCGACCTGACCGCCTTTCAGTGGGCTTTCTTTCCCTACATCGCCATCTATCCCACTGAACCGGAAGCGGCCGAAGCGGCCGCCATTGCCTTGGGCGGCCGCTATCTTTACGGCGGCGATTTTCTCAACATCGTCCGCAACTATTGCCTGCTCGGCACCCCGCAGCAGTGCATCGACCGCTTGCAGGAATATATTGACGCCGGCGCCCGGCACATCATTTTCAGCGTAGCCTGCCCCCGGGAGGAGCGCGTCCGCCACATTGAAACCATCGCCAACGAAATCATCCCCTACTTCCGCCCAACCTGACCCGGCGAAAAGTCAGAATGCCCCTCAGTCCCCGGCAGAGGAGTTTTTTCGGGAAAGGCCCGCCCGCCCGCTCATTCCCCCGCTAACTTAAAACCGCCGGCGCTGTCCGGGTCGAGGCGTTGGCCGGCGGTTACGGCGTTGACCGGCAAGGGGCCATAGATATGGGGATAGAGTTCGCCGGAGCGGCTGGGTTCAGTAATCACCGGGGCGGTGAGTTGGTCGGTATCCACCGCCAAAGCCAGCAAATCCTCCCGGCCGGGGTAAAGGCGTTGGGCCACCCGGAGCATCTGCCCGGTGTCTTTAGAGCAGTGGATAAAACCCTCCGTGTCCAGGCTTTCCGGGCGGAGTTGGCCGGCGGCTTCAGCGGCGGCCCAATCGTCCTGACTGGTGAGATGGTAGATGATAGGCATAACTAGACCTGCGGAATTTCTTACCGGCATTCCCATTGGTACGGGAATGCCGGTTTTCATTGCGATTGATAGCCGGCCGGCGGGTTGGCGGCCGGTTAGCGCCGATGGGTCTATTCCTGCTGCATCAGAAACTCGACCAGAGCCTCGACATCCGCGTCGGTCAGGCTGGCGGTGATAACGGAGGTCATCAAGCCGGGCGTGGCCCGATCGACGCCCTCCGCAACAAAACTCTCCGGGTCAACGATGGATGTAGTGATGTAGTCCCGGGCCGAAACGCCGGGCTGCCGGGTCGCCGCGTCCGTGGCAATGTGCGACAAGTCCGGCCCCAGCAAGCCATAGGACTCCGGGACACTCTCAATGATATGGCAAGTGGCGCAAGCGGTGGCAGCGCCTTGGCCTTGGCCGGTGATAAAAATGTTGCGCCCTTCGGCTACCAGGTCGACGCCGCTCAAAACCGTCAAATCGGGTGTGGGCGTCGGGGTAGCATTGGGGTCGGGCGTGGGTGTGGGCGGTACCGGCGTGGGCGTCGGCTCCAAGCAGCCGCCGTGTTCGTGGTCAAATAGGCAGGGCTCAGCGTTGGCTTGGGCCCAAGGTCCCGGAGAGGGCTGCCAGCCGTCTTGGAGCGCGACGAGGGCAAAGACTACGGCAAAGCCCAAAGCCAGCCCGCCCAGGAAAATCCAGGTCAGCAGGCGGTTGTCAAACTTCAGGTGCATATAGAAAAAGATGACCGCCGCGAACTTGATGGCGGAAAGGATAGCCAGCGGCGCAATAGTCCAGCCCGCCCCCCGGAAATCCTCCGGCAGGATAATCACGAACTCGACAAGGGTGACCACGAACAGGAAAATGGCAATCGCCACATACTGTTTGAGGGTGGGATGGCGGGACTGATGGGCCGCCGGGTCGCTGCTCATTGCGCCGATTCTCCTTAACCGGTAAGCCGGGGTCGTTTAGCCCAGGAAGGGCAGGATGGAATGCAGGATTTCCGTCCCTTCCGGCAAGGCGGGGCCGGTGTCGAATCCGCCAATCAGGTACACCAGAGTGAAAATGACAATCCAAACAATGTCGACGAAGTGCCAGTAAAGGCCGGCCAATTCCACATCCAAAGCGGTGCGCGGCCCCAACCGTCCCTTGCGGGCAATCCACGCCAAGCCCAGCAGCCAGACGATACCCAGCGTCACATGAGCGCCGTGAAAGCCGGTCAGGGTAAAGAAGGTGCTGCCGAACAGGTTGGTGTCAATCCGCAGCCCCTCAGAGCGGAACAGGTTGAACTCATAAACCTGAAAGCCGATAAAGATGGCCCCGAGAAAGGCCGTCGTCAGCAGCCAGAACTGGATCCGGCTCTGATTGCCTTCGTTAGTGGCGGCCAAGGCCCGCACCATCGCGAAACTGCTGCACAGCAGCACGAAAGTGCTGACGGTGGTAATCGGCACGTCGATAATGTCGACGGGATAAGGGCCGACCAGGCTCTGCCCCCGATAGACCATATAAGTGGCAATCAGGGAGCCGAAAAAGAGGCAGTCCGAGGACAGGAAAACCCACATCAGGAGTTTCCGGTGGTCGATGCCGGTCGTAGTGGCGTGTTCGGCCCCGTGGCCGCCGGCGTGCTGCGGGCCGGCGTGGTGTCCGCTGTCGGTTTGGTGGGCCAACTCTACCCCTCCTGATGGTGGGCTTGGGCGTGATTATGTACCAAGGTTTCCCCGCAGTAGGGGCAGAACTGGAAAGTCGGCTTGATGACGCTGGCGCAGTAGGGACAGCTCACCCCCTCCTTCGTCGCCGGCTCATTCGACCAGGCAACGATGCCGATAAAGGAGATGATGCCGCCGATAAAGGGAATGGGGAAACGGATGTAAGGCCAGCCCACATCAATCAGCATCCCCGCGCCCATAATCAGCACGCCAATCGCCGTTACCAGCGGCCAGTAAGAAGGGCTGGGCATATGGATGGTCGCCGGGTTCACCGGTGCCTCCGGCCCGGTGATCGGGTTGCCGTTGGCGGCCGCCTCCCGCTTGACAATCCAGTAGTGATCCAGCCCGCGCACCTGGGGAATTTGCGCGAAATTATACGCCGGCGGCGGCGAGTCAATCGACCATTCCAACCCCGGGGCGTCCCAAGGGTCATGCCCGGAATCTTTCTCTTTCCGCAGGCTGACGATAAGGTTCAGGATAAACGCCAGAGTGCCGGCCAGCAATACCAGGTAGCCCAGCGATGCCAGCATATTCAACCCGTCCCAGCCGAACTCGCTGGCGTAGGTGTAAATCCGGCGCGGCATCCCGTTCAAGCCCAAGTAGTGCATCGGGAAAAAGGTAATGTTCATCCCGATAAAGTAGAGCCAGAAGTGGACTTTGCCAATGCCCTCGTGGAGCAGCTTGCCGGTCAGCTTGGGGAACCAGTAATAGACCCCGGAAAAGATGCCGAACAGCGCGCCGCCAAACAGCACATAGTGGATATGGGCGACGATGTAGTAGGTATCCTGCTGCTGATTGTCCGAAGGCGCGACCGCGTGGGATACGCCGCTAAGCCCGCCCACCACAAAGAGAGCGATAAAACCCAGGGAAAAGAGCATCGCCGTTTTCAGGTCAATAGAGCCGCCCCAAAGGGTGCCAATCCAGTTAAAGATTTTAACCCCGGTCGGCACGGCAATCAGCATCGTGGTAATGGTGAACACCGATACCGCAATCGGCCCCAAGCCGACGGTGAACATATGGTGACTCCACACCGCCCAGCCCATTATGCCGATAACGATGCCGGAAAAAACCACCACCGGGTAGCCGAACAGCGGCTTGCGGGAAAAGGTCGGCAACACTTCCGACACAATGCCCATCGCCGGCAGAATCAGGATATAGACCTCCGGATGGCCGAAAACCCAGAACAAATGCTGCCACATTATCGGGTCGCCGCCGCCCTCCGGGACGAAAAAGTTGGTGCCGAAGTTGCGGTCGAAGGTCAGTTCAATCAATCCCACGGTGATGACCGGGAAAGCCAGCACCAGCAGGATGGAAGTTATCAGGGTCATCCAGACGAACAGGGGCATCCGCATCAAGCTCATCCCCGGCGCGCGCATATTGACGATGGTAACGATGAAGTTAAAGGCGGCCGCCAAGGATGATACGCCCAGCACCTGCAAGCCCAAAGCCCAATAGTCCAGCCCGGCGTTGGGGCTGAACGGCTTTTCGGTCAGGTTGGCGTAGGAAAACCAGCCGGCATCCGGGGCCTGATTAGTCAGGAAACTGGCGTTGAGCAGCAACCCGCCAAAGAGGAAAACCCAGTAGCTGAAAGCGTTAAGGCGGGGGAACGCCACATCCCGCGCCCCAATCGCCAGCGGGATGACAAAGTTAAAGAAACTGGCGCTCAACGGCATCACCACGAGGAAAATCATCGTGGTGCCGTGCATGGTGAACATCTGGTTGAAAGCGTCCGGGCTGACCAGGGAATTGTCCGGCACCGCCAATTGCAGGCGGATAACGCCGGCTTCGACGCCGCCGAGGAGCAGGAAAATGAAAGCGGTAACGCCGTACAAGACGCCGATACGCTTGTGGTCGACGGTGGTCAGCCAGCTCCAGAGACCGGTAGCCCCGGCCGGGCGGGCGATTACGCCGGTAGTTTCGGCGGCGGTAGCCATAGCAGTTCCTCTCCTGGTCGGTTGCGCCGGTTAATTGCGCTGCGCCCCGCCGCCAGGCCGCTGCTAAACCGGATTTGCTCCCGGCGGTACGCGGTAAAGCGCGGCGGGGTTTGATTCAGTTCAATTTTACTTCAGGCTCAGCAGATATTCCATCAAGTCGGAAATCTGGCGTTCACTCAGGTTAGCCCGGCCGTCATCGGTCTGGTAAATGTTGGCCCGCCCCGCCATGTGATTGCCCGGCTTGATGTCCTCCGGATTGCGGAGCCACTGCCGCAGGTTGTCCCGGTTCAAGTCAGCCAAGCCGGCGCCAAACCGTTCCCGGGTGGCCAGATCGGTCAAATTGGGGCCGGGCGCAATGCCGGTTTCCGTAGTCATAAAGCCGGTTACCCGTCCCGCCACCACCGCCGGGCTGTCGGAGCCGTTGGCGGTGTGGCAAACTACACAGCCGCCAACCCCGTTAAAGACCTGCTGCCCGGCCGTGGCTTGCGCCGACAGTTCCGGCGTCTGCCCAAAACTTTCCGCCCAAGCCAGGTAATCCTCTTGCGGCAGCACCTGCACCAGAAACTTCATTTGCGCGTGCGCCGTGCCGCAAAACTCGGCGCACTGCCCGTAAAAAGTGCCGGTTTCATCCGCTTGGAACCACATATAGTTGTTGCGGGTCGGCACCACATCCACCTTGCCCGCCAGTTTCGGCACCCAGAAACTGTGGATGACATCCTCGCTGCGGAGGTTGACCCGGATTGCCCGGTCCACCGGCACCCGCAGTTCGTTGGCGGTAGTAATGTATTTGCCGTTGCCGTCCGCGTCGGGATACTCAAAGGCCCACCACCACTGATGGCCGATGGCAGTAACTTCGAGGGCATCCGCGCCCCGCGGCGGCTGATCCAGTTCAAAGAGGGTAATAACCGACCAGATGCCCAAGCCCAGGATAAGCACCGTGGGAATAACGGTCCAAGTGATTTCCAATGCGGTATGGCCGTGGGTCTGCGGCGGCAGTTCATCCTGACCGGGGCGGCGGCGGAACTTGATGATGGCATAAATAAGGATGCCTTCGACGATGACGAAAACGGCAACCATCACCCAGAGCAGGACATTGAACAAGAGCAGCTGCCGCTCGGCGACCGGGCCGGCCGTGCCGAAAGTGGACTGCTTGGCGTCCGGCGCGCAAGCCAGCAGCAGCAGGAAAAGGGACAGCAGCCCCAACAGGGCCAAGTGCCGACTGCGGAAGGGCGGAATCCATTTGGTCATAGTGGTGGTCTTACCTTTGTCGTCCCCGGCCCCGGCGGGACGGGAATTTGCGCCGCGGAAGGGCAAAAGCCCCATTTGCCAACTCCCCTTTGTATGCTGCTCTGCCCGACTAAAGCATCTTTAGTCTGTGCAAATTTTCACTAACGCGGGGAAAGATTACCACAGCGATTAAAACCTGTCAATGATATTGCCGCCGGAAATTGGCAAGCAATCTCAAAAGATTTGGCATATCTTTGCCGGCAAACGGAACCGGCAGCGCCGCCCTGCTGACACCCCCGTCTCAATCTGGTATAGTAAAAACCCAAATCGGAAACTGAGGACAATTCCTTATGAACCAGTCCGTTACTCTAACCGTCAACGGCGCACCTTTCACCCGGGATATTCCCGCCAGCCGGCTGCTGGTCGATTTTTTGCGCTATGACCTGGGTTTGACCGGGACTAAAGAGGGTTGCAGCGTGGGGGTCTGCGGGGCTTGCACCGTGCTGGTCGCTGGGGAAATGGCGGCATCCTGCATTGCTTTGGCCGCCAACCTCGACGGGGCGGAAATTACGACCATTGAGGGGCTGGCCCAAGCGGGGCGGCTGCATCCGGTGCAGCAGGCGTTTATTGACTACGGCGGCTTTCAGTGCGGCATTTGTACACCGGGTCAGGTAATGGCGGCCAAGGCGCTGCTGGAAGTCAATCCGCAGCCTACGGAATCGGAGATCCGGGAGTGGATGATGGGCAATCTGTGCCGCTGCACCGGCTACTACAAGATTGTAGAGTCAGTGGTACAAGCGGCGGCGGCCGCCGCCGGGGAGGGGAAGTAATGCCGGATTTTCAGCTGCATCAGCCGGCTACCTTGGCCGCCGCCTTTGACCTGCTGGAAAAGTACGGGGAGGATGCCCGGCTGCTGTCGGGGGGGACGGCGTTGGTGCTGCAAATGAAGCAGCGGTTCGCGCAGCCGGGGCAGGTGATCAGTCTGCGCCGGATTGCCGGGTTGGGCGATATGGCGGCTACTGCTGAGGGCGGTATTGAAATTGGCGCGCTCTGCACCCAGCGGCAAGTGGAAATCAGCCCCTTGGCCGCCGGGCGGGCGGCCTTGGCGGTAGCCGCCTATCGGCAGGTGGCGACGCCGCGCATCCGCAGTATGGCAACCGTGGGCGGCGGCTTGGCCCATGGCGACCCGAATCAAGACCCGCCGCCGGCTCTAATGGCATTGGACGCGACGGTGACTTTGACGGCGGCCTCCGGGACGCGGACTTTGCCGGTGGCGGAGTTGTTTCTGGATTATTTTGACACCGATGTACGGGCCGGGGAAATTATTACCGGTCTGACCATACCGCCGGCGCCGGCCAGGTCGGGAACGGCCTTTATCAAGTTTTTGCCGCGGACGGCGGATGATTACGCCACGGTTTCGGCGGCGGCGGTAATTGTGCCGGATGATGCCGGCAACTGCCGGAAAGCGCGGGTGGCTTTGGGTTCAGTGGGGTTGACGCCGCTGCGGGCCCGGGCGGTAGAGGATGCTTTGCAGGGAAAGCCGTTGACGGCGGATAACATTGGCGCGGCGGCGGATGTAGTAGCGGATTTAGTTGACCCTCTGGACGACCACCGGGGATCGGCGGAGTATAAGCGGGAGATGGCCGTGGTGTTCACCCGGCGGGCAGTGGAACAAGCGGCGCAGGCGGCCTTGGCCGGCCCGGGGTTGGCGTAATGCGGTTGGAGCAGCGGTGCGTAGTGCCATTGGCGCCGGCGGCGGCGTGGGAGCTGCTGCTCGATTTGCCGCGGGTCGCGCCGTGCATTCCCGGGGTGTCGGCGGTGCGGGATGAAGGCGATGGTCGGTTTGCCGGGCAGATGACAGCCCAAGCCGGCCCCCTGCGCGTGAACTTGGCCGGAACAGTTCGGATCGTGGCCCAAGACGCGGCCAAGGGAGCGGCGGAATTGACCCTGGAAGCCGCCGACCGGCGGTTGGGCGGCTCCGTCCGTACCCATCTGACGCTCCACCTGACCCCCATCGCCGAAAACCAAACCCAACTGACCATCAGCACCGATACCACCTTTGGCGGCCGCCTCGCCACTTTAGGCCAGCCCATCATCCGCCGCAAAGCCGCCGCCGCCCTCGACGAATTCGCCCACAACCTCGCCGCCCTGCTGGAATCTGGCCGCTAGATTGCCCCTTCCCCAGCCATCCCTTACAATAAGGGTATGCAATTGCAGTTGTCCCGGCAGTTCCGCATTAGGTAGCCGGGTAGCTTTCGGGTTATGCAACTTCAAACCTATGCCAATGGAGAGTAGAGAAAATGCCGGTTGAAATCAAAAACGGCCCATGCTGGCAGTGCAAGACCTTCGGCAAACTGCGGAAAGCGCGGGATGAGCGGTGGCTTTGCGGAGACTGCTTGATCAAGCGGGTCAAGGATTACACGGCCAAGTCCTTGCGGACGAAAATGCAGGGGGAGTAGGGGTAAGGGCCGGGGATTGAGGAATTTGCCGGGAATTTGGGGGAGTTGGCGGCGAGTGAGGGTAGGTCGTGTTCCCCCTAACGCTGGGGCAGGGCAGTCAATTGTCTATGTCATTCCGCGGCTGTCGCCGCGGAATCTAAAATGCCTGCCTTAAACCCCTCTCAAAACCCGCAGTCTCCCCAAACTCCAAAAGTTTTGAGGGGGTGCGGGGGAACTTTTACAAAAGTTCCCCCGCCGTAACTCCCAAAATCCAATTTCTAAATCCCCGAAAATTCATCCCATTCACCCCTTGACAAACCCCCAAACCCTCCCCCATAATAAAACCCGTCACGGTTAACCTGACCCCGGGACGCCGGGTTCTTTACGCTAAGCTTACCGTAAAACTTAATACCGCTCCACACAGCGCGCTGTGGGCCCCGGCCGGCCTAACAAACCGCCGGACGCCTCAACACTCCTACCCCGGGGCAGCGGCCCAAGGACCCGCAACCCCAACCGGAGTAGCGGCCAACGGCAAATCCCACTAGCCGTACCAACCGCGCCCCATTCCTACAGGAGTCGGAGCAACCCAAGTTGACTGGAGAACGGTCAACCGCGGTCGCAACACCGGGCCAACCCGCCGGCATGGCAACCATACCAACCGGCGCCAGTAGCCACTACAAGGTAGCGCGACCGTAATCGGCAGCCTGACCGGGCATTACCGAGATGTGCAGCAAGGTATCCAATCGGTGTAGCAACCCACATGGTCAGACCTGCCAACCCTTCTCCCGACAAGGCGGAAACCGCGGCCGCGGTTTCCGCCAACACCGGTCTCGCCAAACCGGCCCCAACTTCCCCCTTTCCCCCTGTAACTCACCCCCGCAAAGTGCTAAAATATCCCCATCTCAAACCAAAGGGTAGCAGCCACTATGACCACGCCCGACACCGCCCCCGGCAGCGACTTCATCCGCAGCATCATCCGGGACGATTTGCAGTCCAACAAATATGATGGCCGCGTCGTTACCCGTTTCCCCCCCGAACCCAACGGCTACCTCCACATCGGCCACGCCAAAGCCATCTGCCTCAACTTCGGCGTCGCCGCCGAACACCCCGGCGGCGTCTGCCACCTCCGCTTTGACGATACCAACCCAACCCGCGAGGACATCGAATACGTCCACTCCATCCAGGAGGATGTCCGCTGGCTCGGCTTCGACTGGGGGCAGCACCTCTACTACGCCTCCGACTACTTCGACGCCCTCTACCAATTCGCCGAACAGCTGATTATCGCCGGCAAAGCCTACGTCGACAGCCTCTCCGCCGACCAAATCCGCGACTACCGCGGCACCTTGACCGCACCCGGCCGGGAAAGTCCCGACCGCGGCCGTCCCGCCGCCGAAAGCCTCGACCTGTTCCGCCGGATGCGCGCCGGCGAATTCCCCGACGGCGCCTATGTCCTCCGCGCCAAAATTGATATGGCATCCCCCAACCTCAATATGCGCGACCCCACCATCTACCGCATCCGCCGCGCCGAACACCACCGCACCGGCGACAAATGGTGCATCTATCCGATGTACGACTACGCCCACGCCCTTTCCGACTCTCTCGAACGCATCACCCACTCCCTTTGCACCCTCGAATTCGAAGACCATCGCCCCCTCTACGACTGGACTCTGGCTGAACTCGGCGTCTATCGTTCCCAGCAAATCGAATTCGCCCGCCTCAACCTCTCCAACACCGTGATGAGCAAGCGCCGCCTGCTCCAACTGGTCCAGGGCGGCTATGTCTCCGGTTGGGACGACCCCCGAATGCCCACCCTCAGCGGCCTCCGCCGCCGCGGCTACACCCCCGAATCCATCCGCGATTTCTGCGACCGCATCGGCATCGCCAAGCGCGACAGCGTTACCGATTTGGCTTTGCTCGAACACTGCCTCCGCGATGACCTGAACCGCCGCGCCCCCCGCGCGATGGCCGTCCTCCGCCCCCTCAAAGTCATCATCGACAACTACCCGGCAGGGCAAACCCACTGGATTGACGCCGTCAACAACCCGGAGGACGCTGCTATGGGCAGCCGCCAAGTTCCCTTTACCCGGGAACTCTATATCGAGCGGGACGATTTCCGGGAAACTCCGCCGCCCCGTTTCTACCGCTTGTCCCCCGGCCGGGAAGTCCGCCTCCGCTACGCCTGCTACATCACCTGCCAGGAAGTAGTCAAAGACCCCGCCACCGGGGAAATTATCGAACTCCACTGCACCTACGACCCGGAATCCGTAGGCGGCTCCACCCCGGACGGCCGCCGGGTACGCGGCACCCTCCATTGGGTTTCCGCTCCCCACTCCCGCACTGCCGAAATCCGCCTTTACGACCGCCTGCTGTTGGATACGGAGGAGCTAGAGGGGGATGATGAAACGGACCGCCGGGACTTTATCGCCCATCTGAACCCCAATTCTCTGGAAACCCTGACCGACTGCCGCCT
The DNA here is from genome assembly GCA_965243185.1 of Dehalococcoidia bacterium. Lineage (GTDB taxonomy): Bacteria > Chloroflexota > Dehalococcoidia > Lucifugimonadales > UBA3495 > CBDBCU01. The sequence continues at coordinate 1,327,933 of OZ251531.1, forward strand.
CGAGCCGGCTTTAGCCGATGCCGAACCCGGCAGCCATTGGCAATTTGAGCGGCAAGGCTACTTCTGCGCCGACCCCAGCGACTCCCGCCCCGACGCCCCGGTTTTCAACCGCACCACGCCCCTGCGGGACACTTGGGCCCGCATCGAACGGGGCGGCAGTTCCTAATCAAGGAGCATTTCCAAAATGCCCGACAACATCCGCGTCCGCTATGCCCCCAGCCCTACCGGCTACCCGCATATCGGCAACATCCGTACCGCCTTTTTCAACTGGCTCTTTGCCCGGCACAACGGCGGCCGCTTTATCGTCCGCATCGAGGACACCGACCAAGAGCGACTCGTCCCCGGCGCCGTCGACGCCATCCTCGACGGCTTGGCTTGGCTGGATCTTGATTGGGACGAAGGCCCCCGGGTCGGCGGCGATTTCGGCTCCTACTTTCAGTCGGAACGCCTCCCCATCTACCACGAAAACGCAGAACGCCTGATCGCCCAAGGGGACGCCTACCGCTGCTACTGCACCGTTGAACGGCTCAATCAGATGCGGGAGGAACAGAAACGCGCTAAATCCCCCCATCTCCGCTACGACCGCCGTTGCCGCTACCTCGACCCGGCAGAAATCCGCCGCCAGGAAGCCGCCGGCACCCCCTCAGTAGTCCGCTTTGCCGCCCCCGACTCCGGCTTGACCCGCCTGAACGACCTGATAAGGGATGAAGTCGAATGGCAGAACGAACTGTTGGATGACTTTATCCTGCTCAAATCCGACGGTTTCCCTACCTACCATCTGGCGGTCGTAACCGATGACTACCGGATGCAGATTAGCCATGTCCTGCGCGCCGAGGAATGGCTGCCCAGCGTCCCCCGCCACTTGCTCCTCTGCCAAGCCCTCGGCTACCCCTTGCCGCAATACGGCCATCTGCCGATGATTCTCGGCCCCGATCGTGCCAAGCTTTCCAAACGGCACGGCGCCACTTCCCTTATGGAATATCGGGATGCCGGCTACCTGCCGGCCGCCCTCCGCAACTTTATGGCATTGCTCGGCTGGTCCCTCGACGACAAAACCGAAGTAATGCCGATTGAAATGATGCGCGACCACTTTACCCTCGACCGGGTCGGCAAGCCCGCCGCCATCTTTGACCGGGACAAACTCGACTGGATGAACGGCGTCTATATTCGGGAACTGTCCGATGTTGCCCTGGCGGCGGCAATGCTGCCCTGGCTGGAAAAAGACCTGCCCCCGGAACTCCTGCCGGTCGATTTAGACTACCTAACCCGCATTGCCCCCCTGGTGCGGGAGCGGCTGAAACTGCTCACCGAAGCGGCGGAAATGACCGCCTACTTCTTTGCGCCGCAGCCGGACTATAACCCCGCCGACCTGATTCCGCGGGGAATGACCGCATCGGAAACGGCGGCGGCCCTCGACCGCGCCCGGGAAACCCTAGATGCCGCCCCGGATTTCAGCGGCCCCGCTCTCGAGGAACTGCTGCGGGCCGTCGGCGATGAATTGAACCTTACGCCGCGCCGTTTCTTTGGCGCCCTCCGCACCGCCGTCACCGGCCGCAGCGTCTCCCCGCCGCTCTTCGACACCATCGCCGTATTGGGCCGCGACCGGGTTATCGCCCGCCTGCAATGGGCCAGCAGTGCCTTGCCCGCCGACTAATCGCTAAAAGGGGCGGGTCTGCTAATCCGCCCCCTTGACCATCAAAAGAACGACAAAATCCGGTATATCCGGTTAATCTATGTCCGAACCCGAATCCCATCGCCTTTACCACGACTTGGCCCCGCTCTGGCCTCTGTTCAGCCCGCCGGCTGAATACGCCGACGATGCCCAACACTGGCGGGATGCCCTGCGTCAACACCGCGGCCCCGGCCGCCATTCCCTGCTGGAACTCGGCTCCGGCGGCGGGCATACCCTGTCCCATCTCACCGCCGACTTTCACCTGACCGCCGTTGACCTGTCCCCGGCAATGCTGTCCCTCTCCGCCCGGCTCAACCCCGGCGTAGTCCACTATCGCGGCGATATGCGGGCTTTCCGCTTGCCCCGCACTTTTGACGCCGTCCTGGTTCACGACGCCATCGACTATATGCTGACCCCGGCCGATTTGACCGCCCTCTTTGCCACCGCCCGGGCCCAGCTCAACCCCGGCGGCCTCTTGCTCATCTCCCCCGACTACTTCCGGGAAACCTTTGCCGGCCCTACCGTCCACCACTGGATTCGGCAAACCCCCGACTTGAATCTGACCGTCATCGAATACTGCTATGACCCCGACCCGTCCGATACCACCATTGAATCCTTATTCTTTTTCCTGCTGCAAGAACCCGGCGGCCGCCTCCGGGTCGAGCAAGACCGGCACACCACCGGCCTTTTCCCATCCGATACTTGGCTGCAACTCTTGACCGCCGCCGGCTTTGCCCCGGAATTTATAACCCATCCCGGCTATCAAGGCGGCTACGGCGGCCACTTAATCGCCGCTACCTTGCTCTAACCCGCCATTCGGAAAATCCCTACCGAAAAAACCGCCCGCCCCGGCTAATCCGATACCGGTTCCGCGCTACCCACCGGTACGCCCACTCCCCCGGCCAATGCGCCCCCGGCAGCCACAGCAGCGGCGCCAAAACCCACAGCGGCGGCAGCCGCAGCGTCAGCATCCGAAAGGCGTAAAACCCCCGATACCGCTGTCCCGTCCCCGGCTGTTCCAAATACGCCGCCGTTTCCAAATCCTCCCAAGACAACCCGGCCGGCGGCGTTGCCAATCCGCGAAAATCCGTCCACTCTATCCGGCGGCCCCAGTCCAACCCGGCCAGCAGCCGCGCCGCCGCCCGGCAAAATCCGCAATCGCCGTCATAGTAGAAAATCCAATTAGCACCGCCCATAGCTATCCCGGATTGCGGTAACGCCGCGCATCCTCCGCCTGCGCCGTTGCCGCCCCGGCCGCCACATCCACCCAGCGCAGAACTATCGCCCCGGCCACAATCAGCAGCAAAATGGACACCACCGCTACCCGGGTGTCAAATACATCCGTGGCTACCACATACAAAATCGGCCCGATTACCGACGACAGCCGACTCATAAAGGCAAAAAAGGCAAAGAACTCCCCACTGCGGCTTTGCGGCGCAATCTGCGCGAACAGGCTGCGCGCCAAGGCTTGACTGCCGCCCATCACCAATCCCACGCCCACGCCCAACAGCAGCCACTGGTATTGGGCTTCCAGTCCCAGCGGCGCCCACAACAGCGACCGCACCAACTCCGGCCACCAGTCCACCGGACCCCGCCCCAAACTCGAGGGATGCCGCGCCCCAACTACTCTTTCGCCATCCAACGGCCCCCCAGCTATGGATACGCCATACAACGCTTGCTCCGACCGCCCGGTCAACGCCGTCAATTCCCCGGCATCCGCCGCCGCGATACGGTCCCCGGCTGCCAAATCCGCCAGCCCCAAGGCCGCCAGTTCCTCCCGCCAGCCCTTTTGCAATTCCGAATCCCCCAAGACCGGCGCCGCATCCACCTGGTAATCCCCGGTCGCCGCTTGGTAAGTCAGTTGATAGTCAAACTCGCTATGCTGGTCGGGAACCAGCGCCACTACCGCCACGCCGAACAGCACAATGAAAATCCAGCCCAGCAGCGTCCCCATCAACGCCGTCTTGGTGCCGATTCGTCCAGCCAGCCACGCGAAAGCCATAGCGCCGCCGGCGGCTACGAACTGGATTATCAGGATGGTCAGGATGATGAATGTAGCCGGAATCCGGAGGGTATCCGCCGCAAAAGCCCCGGCTATTGCCAGCACCGTTTGAATCCCGTCGTTGAACAGCACATAGGCAATCAGGTAGATGATGACTACCCGAAATGCCCGCAATTCCTTAAAAGTATGGGCCAATTCCCCGAAAGCCGCCTTGACTGCCGCTCCGGGGCGCCGTCCCGCCCACCGCATTTCCTCCGGGATGACCGGCTCCGGAACCCCTTTCAGCGTCCAGACCGCCCACCCGAACCACCAGACCCCAATCGACGCTATGGCAATCCGCGTGGCTAAATCGGCGTAAGCCGTATCGCTGAAATAGAGAATGGCCGCCAGTTGCACCGCCAAGAGCAGCCCGCCGCCGATATAGCCGTAGGTAAAGCCCTTGCTGCTGACCGTATCCAGTTCCGCCCGCGGCGCAATATGGGGCAGCAGGGAATTGTAAAAGACCAAGCAACCGGCAAAGCCGATGTTCGCCAGGATGAACATTGCCAGAAACCACAGCCACGGCTGCCCGGTGTACGCCGACAGGAACATCAGCACGGTGAACCCGGCCCCGGTCGCCGTATAAATCCCCAGCAGCGTCTTTTTGATGGCCGCCCGGTCCGCAATTACCCCCAAGACCGGGCTGGACAAGGCCACGATGACCGTAGCCAGCGCAATGCCGAAACTCCACATCGAACTGCCGGTAAAGGTCAGCCCGAAAAAGGATGCCGACTCGCCCAGGGCATCCTGAAACAACGCCACGAAATAGACCGGGAAAATCGCCGCCACGCCGCTGGTGGCGTAGCCCGAATTGGCCCAGTCGTACATACACCAGGCCCGAATCACCCGCCGTTGCTGCTGCGTGTCTCCGTCCACCGTTGCCTGCGCCAAAATCCTGCTCCTACCACCAGAAAAACCGAATGGGCAGGTGGCTGCCCCGGCTGTCCCGCCGCCGGGCGTCCCGCCAGAACACCCGCCGCCGGTCCTTGGCAATCAGAAAAACCACCACCAGCAAACCCGCCAGAAAAACCAGCCCGGCAATCATCAGCGCGCCCCTCCGCAACTGCCCTTGATTTCGGCGGCCATTATATACCCTCTGCTCTATGCCGTAACGCCGACTTTAACCGCGATTCCCCGGCAATAGTGTATAATGCCCGGCGCGCAGTGAACCTTAACTTGCAGCGGAGGTATGACGCCGTGAAATTGCTGGTAGTATCCGGGGGCCGCCATCCCTATGCGGAATCGACGCCCATTCTGGGGGATTTTCTGCGGGCCGGCGGCCACAGCGTAACCATCACCGAGGACGCCGCCCCTTTGGCGGACGCCGCCGTAATGGCCGGCTATGACGCTCTGGTGTTCAACACTCGCCGGGAAAACCTGCCCGATTTTGGCGATTTGGCGCTGGCCCCGGCGGAACAGGAAGGGATGTCCCGGTTCATCCGGGAAGGCAAGGGGTTCGTTTGTATCCACATCTCCACCTGCTTGTCCAACGCTTGGCCGGAGTATCACGACATCACCGGCGGCGGGTGGATTACCGGTACCAGTTTTCATCCGCCCTATGGCGAGTTCACCGTCCAGGTGAGCAATTCCGGGCATCCCGGAGTGCAGGGCGTCAGCGATTTCAGCACCAATGACGAGCTGTATATGGGCTTGGCGCACCGGGAGGGCAACGAAATTTTTCTGACCGGCACATCGGAGGAAGGGACTTGGCCCTGGGGGCCGGAGCGGGCGCCGACTTTTATGCCGGGCGGGACTTTCCCCTTGGCGTGGACGCGGACTTATGGGGACGGCAAGGTGTTCGTGCTGCTCCTGGGCCACGACGGGCGGAGTTTTGAGACGCCGGAATTCCAGCGCATCGTGCTTAACGGGGTGGATTGGGTTGCCGGGTAAGGGGTTGTTTCCTTTATTGCCCATTGACCGGGGCAAAAAACCGGGGCGGGTGAAGTTGCCCGCCCCTTTTGATAATGGATGTCTCATAGCGTCATCCATTAAGTTGAAAACGGCGAGAATCAGTATATAATGCCTTCGTTATGACTAACTTTCACCCTCCGGCGAACAACCGGAACGAACCAGAGCCTTGGGCCGAAGTCAACGAAATCGCCGCCTGGATTGACGCCGGTATGCCCGAAGGCCCGGGGGACTAATCCCCCAATCCCGTTAAACAAGGAGGAAAGCTATGTCTGGCTGGGCATCGTTAGCGGTAGGTGTGACCATCTACGTGGTCTTAATGGTCTTTCTGGGGCTTAATGCCTCGCTGTGCCAGTCCTACATCACGAACCCCTTAACTCGCTTTTTCTACCAGGCTTTCGCCTTGTGCTGGGTGGGTTAATGCCTCCTGATGGGGACAATGTCTCCAAAGTCCGTCAGCTCTGGCGGCGTAAAGTCATCTCCCCTACGCGCAGTTTCCTCAAGAAACTGTTCAATACCCTTTTGGGCTTCATTATTGCGTCCCTTTTCTATATGTCACTAATGTGGGCCGTGGCCTATGCAATGGCTTTCCTCTTTTTCGCCGTGCGGGACGAGAACCGGGTTTTAATAGTGATGGCGGCGGGCTTGGGTGAAGTGGCTTTCGCCAACATTATTACCTTGCTGTGGAAGCAATTTCGATTTTATTTGTCCCAAGCGCGGCGCCGGCTGCTGTTGCGAATTCGCAACAGATAACATAGCCAAATGGCAGTCTAAAAAGCAAAGGGGGCGCACCCTTCCGGTACGCCCCCCTTTCCTATGCCGTATAAGCCCGGCAGTTCCGCAAACCGGCCCCGCCGGCCCCGTTTTACACCAGCGCCGGCTCCTTCACCTTGTTATAGACCTGAATGCGGCCCCGGGTATGGTCCAGCACGCAGACCCGCCCCTGCTCATCCACCTTCACCGCGCAGGGATGGGCAAAGTTCCGCTCATAATCCGGGTCATTGGCATAAGCCAACGCCCGCTGCCGAATCATATCCGGGTTGGAAATGAGCTTCTCCTTCCCCCATTGGGAAATCACATGGTCGCCGCGCAGCTGGGTAACAAACCGGCCATCCGCCGCCAGTACCTGCACCCGGTTATTCAGCCAATCCGCGACATAAATGTCCCCTTCGTCATCCACCGCCACGCCGTTAGGCCGGTTAAACTCCCCCACGCCGTCGCCGGAACGCCCAAAACTGGCTTGCCACTCCCCATCGCCGCTAAAGACCTGAACCCGGTCATTGCGCCAATCGGCCACATAAACCGCGCCGTCCCGGCCCACGGCAATGCCCCAGGGCATATCAAACTCCCCGTGGCCCGTGCCGTGCCGCCCGAACTGCCCCCGATACTGGCCGTCCAAAGTGAACATCTGTACCCGGTGATTGCGGCTGTCGGTGATATACACCGTTTGGTCGCCGCTGATGGCAATGCCGGTGGGCCGGTCAAACTCCCCGTCCCCGGAACCGCTCACGCCCCACTTGCCCTGAAACTCGCCGTCCCGGTTAAAGATGCTGACCCGGTTCAGCCACTCATCGCAGATGTAAAGGTTCTCCTCCCGGTCCAGGGCAATCCCCGACGCCCAGATAAACTGGCCGTCCGCCTCGCCATAAGTCCCGAACTCGAAGGAAAAATCCTCGTCCAGGCTGCATACGCTCACCCGCACCCCGTCCGGGCGATTCTCGTAGGAGCGGTTCAGCACATACGCCGTATTGTCGTCGGTCAGGGCCAAATCCACCGGATTGCGAAACCCGGTGCCGGCAAATTCGTTCCGCCCTACCGAATGGCTATACTCGAAAGTCCGGCTGGTCAGCCCAAAAAAATGGGTGCTCATCCTCTTACCTCTTTTCGTGGTTTCGCTGCGGCAGCCTGGCCGCCCCGATTGCCTTACCCAAGGGGGCGGTATCCCCGGAGCCGCCGCTTGCTCCCTCAATCCAAAGTACCGGCCGCCGGACTTGCGCCCGGCGGCCGCTGCCGGATTTTACAGGAACTTCACCTTCTCGAAGCTGCCGCCAACGATGGGCTTGGCATCCAGGCTGAACCAGTCCTCCAGAATGGTGGTGTAGATGGAGCGGAAGTCCATATTGAAACGGAGATTGCCGCCCTCCTCCTGCCGGCTCGGCTCCAGGGACGGATACTCCCCATAGATGCCGCCCTTCACCTGGTCGCCGATGGCAAAGGCAATGCCGCCCGCGCCGTGGTCCGTGCCGGAGCCATTGTCGGTGATGCGCCGCCCGAACTCCGTGAACATCAGCAGCAGCACATTATCCCGGGCGTCATGCTCCTTCAGGTCCGCCATAAAAGTGTCCACATTGTTGGACACATCCGACCACAGCCCCGAATGCAGCGACGCCTGGTTGGCGTGGGTGTCAAAGCTGTTGTAAGGGGAAGTGGTGTAAAGCACCCGGCTGCCGAACTCCGCCAAATGGGTCTGGGCAATGTTTTTCATATACTGCCCCACCACGCTGGCCGAATACTCCACATTGGAAGTGTACTTGTCCGGCGCCGTCGCCAGAATATCCGCCCCTTTCAGGGCGTTAGTGCCGGTGCTGTGAATGTAATCCAGCACGGCGCCGCGCCCGATGGCCGGCGAATACATCCGCCCGAACACATCCAGCGCCTGCTCCCGCTGCCCTTCCCCGTCAATGCCGGTCAGCAGCCCGTAAGTCTCCAGATTGCCCACCGACGCCACCGGCACCCCTTCCATCACCAACGCCCGGGGCAAGCCCCGGCCAAAGTTGACGCCGCTCAGCACATTCTCCGCGTTCGGATCCATTTCCTTCAGAGACCGGCCCAGCCAGCCCTCGGTGCCAATGGCATCCGGCTCGCAGGTATGCCAGATGTCCATCGAGCGGAAATGGGAATAGCTGGGGTTCTCATACCCCGCCCCCAGGAAAATCGCCATTTTCCCGGCGTCCCAATACTTCTTGAGCGGCCCCATCGTCGGGTGAAAGCCCAAGTCGTCCGTAATCGGCAGCACCTGGTCGTCCGCAATGCCCAGCTTCGGCCGGTAATCCTTGTAAAGGGGGTTCGTAAAGGGAATGACCGTGTTCAGGCCGTCGTTGCCCCCGGACAGGGACAGCACCGCCAACACCGGGTCTTTCTGAGTAGAAACCATCGTTCTCTCCTCCTGACGCTTGCTCTCATTTAGGTTAGGATGCTGCCGCGCCGCCTCCGGGGGGGCGGGTAAGCGGCGCAGCAGCGGGAGACTTACTCGAACTGGAACTCCGCCGTCGCCGCAATCATCTGGAACATCTCGCCCGTCCGCCGGGCAAACTCCGCCCGCTCCGGCTCACTGCCGTGGCTCAAGTTTCCGCCCTTGACCGCGTGCGCCGTCAGTTCCCGCATCGTATCATCGGTAACCGTCAGCGGGCCGGTCAAATCCAGACAGCCCGCCACGAACTGATCCGGAGTCAAGGTATCCCCACGGGCCATCAGCCGATTCACCAGCGACTGCACGCCCGGCAGTTCCGTATTCCCCAGCAAATCCGAGGCGAAGTTGATCCGCTCCACCAAAGTGCCGCTGTCAATCCACTCCCGGCCGGTATGCCAGCCCTCCACCGTCGGCGGGTTCATCAAGTCCATCCCCATATACTTGGGCTCCTGGGACAGCTCAAAGAGACCGGGACGAATTTCCCGATGCTCCCCCACCAACCGCAGCGTGCCGACCACCATCTCCGCCGGGTTCTTAACCTTGGCGTAGCGCACCGCCTCATCCTTAAAGAAATCGGCCGTGAACAGCGCCCGCAGCATCGCGCTGATTTCGTACCCGGAATCAAAATACGCCTGCTCCAGCCGCCGGATGGCTTCCCCATCCTGCGGCGGCGTCAGCCGCCACGCCGGAATCTGCACATCATCGGCCACAAAGTAGTTGTAGAGATGCCGCGCCAAAAAGCGAGCCGTGGCCGGCTGCTTGCAGATAATGTCCAGCACATCCTCCCCGTTAAGGTTCCCGGTCTCTCCCAGGAAGGTCTTTTCGCTGTCATCGTGGTCCGCCGGGTCAAACCGGAACTGCCACGGACTGCGCCCGTAGGGGAACGGCGGATACGGCGGCGCGATGTTCCACCCGGTAAAGGCCCGGGCGCAGGCTTTCACATCGTCCTCGGAGTAGTTAAACTCCTCGTCCTTCCCCACCCCCAGCGAAAACAGCTCCAGGAGTTCCCGACCGTAATTCTCGTTCAGGGCCTCCTTGTGGCTCTCGCTGTTGTCCAGGTAATAGACCATCGCCGGGCTCGTGGACAGCAGGTACAGCAAATTCCGGAAGTTCCCCATCCCGTGCTCCCGGAACATCTGGATCATCCGACCCATCTCCTGCCCGCTGTCAATCTTGCTGTGACCGGCGCAGAAAATCATGTGCCAGAACAGGGCCATCTTCTCCTGCAACTGGCGCGGGTTGTTAATCATCCGATACACCCACGCCTGGATGTTGGTCTCGATGGCCGCCGCCTCGTGATAGGCAGGCTGGTATCGCATCAGCAGATCTTCCTCAATGCCCGGGCTGTTCTGGGGCGTCAGCAGCTCCTCCACCACGCTGTCGTACCCCTGCGCGGCTTTGGCCTCAATCTCGTCGCGACTGGCCCCGAATCCGGCCCGCCGCAGCAAGTGCGCCATCAATGCGACATCCTGGTCAGCCATACAATTCCTCCTTTTGTCGTTTCGGATACCCCGGATTGGTTTCCGTCTGGTCGTGTACCCCGGATTGGTTCCGTTGGCGGCCGACCCCAAATCGGCCAATTCTCCCTTAACCGCCCCAACGGCCGCTTGCCGCCCTATCGGAAAAGCCCCGTTGTTTGCGGTCAATTATAAGGTAAGAATAAGAATAATGCAAAGAGTCAAGTCCTGTCAAGATTTAACAGCAAGGATTGCCAGAATTGGGCGACAGTCCATCAGCCATGTCATTCCGAGGCGATAGCCGAGGAATACAAAATGCCGCCCCCGCAGCCGCCCGCAAAACAACCCGCCCTCCCCCAAATCCAAAAGTTTTGAGGGGGTGCGGGGGAACTTTATGTGACAGTTCCCCCGCCGTCTCCCCTAAAAAACCAATTTCCCAATTCCCGAAAATTCATACCTAGGCGAGTGCAAAAGGTCTTTCTTGGAAAATTAAGCCGGGCCGGAACTTTACCGGCCCGGCTGTTTCTTTGCTGGTATTGACTAGCCGGGCGGTGATGGCGGCTATTCGCTGTGACCTACAGGCTGAATAGCCAGGGGAACCGGCCGCAAATCGTCCGGTGTCTGACCCCAAACCAGCAAAACAACCGGCGTCTTAGTATCGCCGATGATAGCGCCTACCGGGGCTTCGACCTCAAATATCCGCAAAGTCACCAGATAGTGCGTTGCGACTATCTGGTTAGCCTGAGGTCGGAATACGGGATGGTTCGGACCAAAGCGGACGCTGGGGTGGGAGGGACTAATGATAACCGCAATATCCTGGTCGCTGTTCTGCGCTTTGACAGCGAAGGTTGCAATAATGTCGGAATACATGAGTATGTATTCGCCCTTTACAGTCCCCGAAGCCCGCAAGACGCCATTCTCGATGACCGGACACTCCTTCCAGTCAACGACTTCCAGCGACTGGTAAAGGGAGGCGGTATCAGGACACGTAGCGGTCTTGTCGATAGTTGGAGTGGGTATAGGCAGGGTGGGCGTAGCGGTAGGCGCAGGCGTGGCCGTGGGTAGCGGAGTGGCGGTGGGGACAGGGGTAGGGGTAGGCGCAGGAGTGGGGGTAGCGGTGGGAAACGGGGTGGCGGTAGGGGCGGTGGCAGCGCAGGCAATGGCGGTCAGGGAAAGGAGGAGGAGCAAGGCGACCAGGGGAAACAGGGCTTTCATCTAAATCGGAACCCCCTTGCAGCGTTAGGCTAGGCTCTTGCTACGGATACCTAGTCCCGGACGTTGGACTGACAAGGGGGCAAGCAAGCCTGCCCTTCAGTGATAAGTCCAACAAACACAAGGGTATTCCCAAAGACTTGGTATCCGTAGCAGGGATAAAATAGCGGCTGGAACGAGGATTGTCAATGCTGGGAGAACCGGGTTAGGGGATGCGCCGCTTCATACGGCGCATCCCTTCCTTATCGCCGGCTTGCAGGTTCACTAACACCCGGGCTTGGTAAGTCAGGAACGACATCAGGCAGTGCAGGGTAACGTGTTTCAGCCCCCGAACGTGATGGTATTCCAGAGAGCGCGAATCTTTCACTGCTCCGAACAGCCGCTCAACGCTCCACCTTTTGTTATACAGGGACTTCCATTCCGGGCTGTCCCGGCGTATCGCCCCGAAAAGCCGTATATCCTCCATCGGGTCTTGCCAATGCTCAGTGTCGCAGTGGGGGATACCGCCGCGGCGGGACTGCTTGAGGTGGCAGCCTTCCAGCCGGCAACGGTAAAGGTGATGCCCGTCCGCGTTAGTTCCCTCGTATTCCATCGGAACCTTCCCCAAGCAAGTGGGCGTCCCGGCTGGGGTGTAGATGTCATTGTAAAACTCGGCGTTGGCCGGCTTGCGGATATGGATAACGGGGATGATGCCGTGCTGGTCGTGGAGGAAATGGTGGTTCTCTTTGGAGTCGTAGCCCCGGTCAGCGATGGCGGCAAAGGGCTGGAACCAACTATGTTGGGCTTTAGCCTGCTGTATCAACGGGCGCAGTTCCGGGGAATCGTTGCGATTGCCGGCAGTTACTTTCAGCGAAAGAGGCAGGGCATGGTTAGCATCGGCTACCAAATGGACTTTGTAGCCGAAGAACCGTTCTTTGCCGTCCTTATTGGCGGATTGAGCTGAATGGGCCACGCCCCAAGCTGCCTCCGGGTCGCTGGGGTGGCGCGGATTGCTGTAGGCCGGCACCGCCGTAGCATCCACTGCCACTTCCCGCCCGAAGTCAGGCAGCCATTCCTTGACCCGGTCCGACACCCGGGTCAAGCAGGCTGCTACCAAGTCGTTGTGGTCCGCCAGCCGCCGGATAAAGCGGTTAAAGGTAGTTCGGTGCGGCAGCTGGTCGCCGAATCCGCAGACTGCCCGCAATCCGGGGTCGTCCTGCAAACGCCTTATCAGGTCGTTGGTGTCCCGCAGGTTGAGGACGCACCTAGCGATATAGGCGCGCCAGAAGCTTCGCAGCGGGTAGCCGGGGCGCCCGGTGTAGCGGCGGTAATCCTGCAACCGCTCTAGCAGCTCCGCGTCCGCATACTCAATGACGGCGCATACCGCTTGCAGGTCGGGATAGCAGTGGGGAATTTGCGGAAAAGCGCCCTTTCCGCTAGAATAGTCAAAGACCACCGGGAACTCGTCCTTCCTTGTGGTTAAGGGACCGTCGGGGTGTGTCAGACCCCGGCGGTTCCGCCGTTCAGTATGTATCCATTTTACCGCAGTTGCCCGCTCCTCGCTACAGGCAACTGTCAGTATTCAGGGAATTCAGAGGTTTTCCTCCGCAAAGCCAGCTACCGGACGCAAAGGACTATCGTCAGCGTCGTGGCCACCCATATCGCCCGGCTCTTCAGCCAGTGTCCAGATACCTCGCGCCACATTCTTGAAACGCTTATCCAGACTGAGGTAGGAACCCAGCGCAGCCAAGGGCTTCTGGCCGCCGACATAAATGCCGGCTTGGGTCACCTTTTGCAAAATGACTTTCCGGTGCAAGGGCCGCTCCGCCAGCAGAACGTCATAGATGGCACCCGTCAGTTCGGCGGTGTGGGTGTTGGGACGGCTGCCGGGAGCAGGGTCAGCAGTCGTCTGGTCGTTCTCGAATATCCGAAGGGTATGGGTCATAGACTCGATACCCTTGTCAAGATTACGCCGTTTCTCCTCCCAATCCTTTATTTTGGCCGCCAAGTGGCTAATGAACTCTTCGTTGTTCATCGTTTCCCTCCACATTTCTAGCGTTGCGAAGAGGATGATAAATTTTCCTCATCGTTTTGGCTATTGACAGTTGCGGCGTAGCCTATACCTTGGAGAAGGTATGGCGGAGACGACGGGATTCGAACCCGCGAGGGTGCTGCAACACCCTACTTGGTTTGAAGCCAAGCACATTAGACCGCTCTGACACGTCTCCGCACATATAACCCTGTGCAACCAAGGTTGCGCCGCCGCAGGCGGTTAGGGTTCCATAATCCCGGCGTGGTGAAGCCTCCAAACGACGCTACGCCGGGACTAACCCAAATTATAAAACTTGGCGGGTGTAATGTCCAGGCAAAATTCAAGATTGGTGAAATGAAAACAGCCCGGAATTCCGGGCTGTTTTTTGTTGAAGGGGCTACGGAAGGGTTTTGCACTCGCCTATCATACCATTTATCCCTTGACAATCCTTGAAACCCTCCCCATAATAAAAAGCGTCCAGGTTAACCTGACCCCGGGACGCCGGGTTCTTTACGCTAAGCTTACCGTGAAATCACCAGCTCGCAGCGCGCTGTGCGGCCCCAACAGCCGGCCTTGAACCGGCTTCCGGGCCCCGGCTCCCCACCGGGCCAAGCAGGTTGCCCGCCGCGGCCGTAACGGCCCCGGGCCACCCGCCAAACCCAATCCGGGGGCAGCAACCGCCAACGGCTCCCCGCCAGCGGCGGCCAATCCCCCCAGGAGTTGGAGCTACTCTAGGTTGACCGGAGGGTGGTCAATCGACTGCATTGGAACTGGGGCTCCGTCGGCATGACGAATCGCCAAGTATGCCAACCGGCGTTGCGGCGGCCCACCTCAAGGTTCTATGCTGCAATGCTGATTAAGTCGGGAAACTCCGGGCGGATCAAGCCAGGATAACCCCCGGAGCAGGCAACCCGGATGGCTTGGTCAGCGCAATCCTCCGCGACGGGCGGAACTCAGGGCCTTGGGTTCCGCCACCCGCGACAAACCCCCAAAACTAACCGCCGGGGCAGCCAGGAGGTACTGCCCCGGCTATTCCCCGTACTTTCTGCTGCCGTAATTCCCAATCCCCCACCATCATTCCCTTGCCAACGGGAATCCGAAACCGCCCATCCCCCCTATTGACACCCTTAAATCCCCCGCTTTATAATCTGCCAAATTTCCGGCAAGTCCCCGGCCTGCTGCCCCACCGCCGGAACTTAATCTACAATCGGGGAGGTTATACCGATGCCTCGTTGGTTAAGCAGTCCTAAACCTATCCTCCTTGGCGCCCTCGCCCTGACCCTCGCCCTCGTCGTCGCCTGCGGCTCCGCCGCCCCGGCCGCGCCCGAAATCGTGGAAGTGGAAGTCGAGCGGGTCGTCGAGAAAGAGGTCATCCGCGAAGTCCCCCAGGAAGTCGTGGTCGAAAAAGAAGTCGTCCGCGAAGTCCCGGTCGAAGTAGTCCGCACCCAGGAAGTCCTGCGGGAAGTTCCCCGGGAAACCGTCGTCGAAAAGACGGTTATCGCCACTCCCACCCCCATTCCCGTCCAGATGGAACAGGTCGAAGCCAAGGTTACCCGCGTCATCTACGCCCTCGGCGAAGTGCAGGAAACCAACCGCCACTGGACCGTCGGCCGTCCCTCCTACTACCAGTTCGACCCCTACTCCGAAACCCTCATCGGCCTCGACCCTACCACCAATGCGCGGATTCCCCGCCTCGCCAAGTCTTGGGAATTTACTCCCGACGGCCGGGAATGGACTTTCGAGTTGGAACAGGGCGTACCCTTCCATTTCGGCTATGGCGAGTTCACCTCCGCCGATGCCGTGGCCGCCCTCGACCGTATTCTCGGCGAGGATTCCCAAGTCTCTGCCGTATCCTTCTTTGACGGCGCTACCTACGAAGCCCAAGGGGACTACGGCCTTAAAATCACCTTTCCTTCTATCTCCCTCGATACCCCCGCCATCCTCTCCCGCGGCTTTGGGGGGGGGGAGATTATGATGTTGAGCAAGCGCCAGTTCGACGAAGTGGGCGTTGACGGCTTCGACGAACAGCCCGCCGGCACCGGTTCCTACCAGTACGGCGGCAAAAGCCTCGGCCAGAGCATCTGGTTCGAGAAAGCCCCGCAGCCCCACTGGCGCGGTGAAAACCCCGACTTCCAGGAAGTCGAACTCCGCTGGGTGCGCGAGGACTTGACCCGCTTGGCTGCCATCCTCACCGGCGAAATCCACATCGCCGCCCTCTCCCGGGAGTTGCAGCTCGAAGCCGGCCGCCGGGGAATGATGCCCGCCGCCGCCGGCGTCCCCACCAACTACCTCACCCTGTTCCTCGGCGGCCAGTATTACGCCGCCTATCAAGAGGACTACGACCCCAGCGTACCCTGGGCCGCCCCCGAAACCGGCAAACTGATCCGCCAGGCCATGAACAAGTCCATCAACCGGGCCGAAATGCTCGACCATGTCCTCAAAGGCCAGGGCGAACTGATGCTCCTGACCCAGTACCATCCGGTTCTCGGCACCTGGAACGACCAGTGGGAAGCCGATTGGGAGGAACTCTACGGCTACGATCCGGACGCCGCCCGCGACCTGATGGCCCAGGCCGGCTTTACCCCGGACAACCCGATGCCCTTCACCTCCTACAACTACGACTCCTCCGATGAGCCGGAAACCGCTGAAATGCTCGAAGCCCTGATTAACTATTGGCGGCCGGTCGGCATCGATGTGGAAATCGAATCCAGCGAATGGGGCACCGTCCGCAAGAACTACCGGGAACGCACCGACTTCATCAAAAAGGGCGGTTGGGGCAATGTCATCACTATGCGCTCCCTGACCAACCGGCTGCGCTCCTGGTCCAGCGCCCAGGGCGTTGGCGGCGCCGGCTACTACTCCCAGGTCATCGAGGATAACTACGCCGCCTACCGCGACCTGGCGACCCTCGACTACGACCGCATCAACCAGCTGCTCCTGGAAGTGGGGGACGACAAGTATTACAACTTCGCCGACATTCCCTTTTTCTGGTTCAGCCTGACCGTGATGTATAACCCCGAAGTAGTCGAAAGCTGGACTTTCCCCGGCACCGCCGGCTCCAAGACCAGCCACTGGAACCTCCTCCGCGCCGCCCAGTAACCCCCCACCCGCCGGGCCTACATTCCCGGCAGACCCCAACGCAAAAACCCAGCCCCCCGGCACAACGCCGGGGGGCTGAAATCTATCCGCCGCAATAGTCGGAAAAGTCAGGCCAGCCCTACACTGCGCGCCGCCCTTGATAACTCCCCGTCAAAAGTCAGCAAAGGCAACCCCATCACCCGGGCCAGATAAAAATAACTGGCATCATAAAGCGTCAACCCGGTATCCTCAACCACCGCCACCACCGCAAGGTAATCCACCTCCAACCGGTTAATGCCGCTATGCAGAAAAGACTCTAACCCCCCAATAATCGTTTCCCGGAGGCGGGGATTTTCGGCGATTTTCCTGCCGGCTATGCTCGCCATTTCGTAGTTCAACAGCGTAGGCGCAAACAAAGTGACGCCCCGGCTGATCCGCTCCGCCTCCCGGTAGCGCGGCTCCCGGAAATATATGACGGAGCAAAAAGAGGCGTCAACTACCCTAGCGGTCCGGGCGGGACGCATCCCTCATCCTCCGAATGAACGCGGTCGAATCGCTGGTCTCCCAAGTCTGCGTGTTCAGCCAGTCCAGCACTTCGTCCATTGTCCACTTCTCCCCCTCCCGCAGCTTCCGGGGCGGAGTGAATCGTTGTTCCGGGGACGAATCCCTTTCCGGCTTCGGCTGGACTTCCTCGGGCCTAAAATCCCCTCGCGGGCGATCCGGGCGGGCCCCATCCCTCATCCTCCGAATGAACGCCGTCGAATCGCTGGTCTCCCAAGTCTGCGTCTCCAGCCAGGCAATGGACTCCTCCACCGTCCACTTCTCCCCGTTTTTGGACCAAGGGGGAGTGGGGCGTTGTTCCGGGGACGAATCCCTTTCCGACTCCGGCAGTCCTTCCTCAACCTGCTTCCCTTCCTCAGCCATAAAAACCTCCCGCAAAACTGGTATCATATCCCATCCTAACTTATCGCCGGGAAATCCGCAATTCCCCCGGCAAAGCCAACCGCCGCCCCGGCCGGCTAAAATCAACTCGGCCGGCGGTTTTACAACCCGCCCCGGAGGTGTTACCATAGTAGCAGTCAAAATCATCATCTACATCCTGACCTTTGCCATCGTCCTGGTCATCGCGGCTGCCATTGTTGGCGTCAGCTTAGCCGTAGCCCCGGCCGCCGCCAAAAGTACCGGCCTGTCGGTGTTAGCCGTCGCCCTCGGCGGCTTGGCGGTCACCGGCGGCGTAATCTATCTGGCCGAAAAACTCATCAACCTGACCAAAGGAGTAGTCTCGATGGTATTCGATCTGGTGGTCGAAAAGTATAAGCAGCACCGCTTGGAAGCCGGCATCAAAATCGGCATCCAGCAAGGCCAGGAAATTGGCCGGAAAGAAGGCCGCGCCGAAGCCCGAGAGGAACAACGGCGTGCTGTGCGCGCTTGGTACGAGCGGCAGCAAGCCGCCCTCCGGGCCGGCCTCCCCTTCGACGAACCGCCGCCCGGCTATTCCCCGGAAACCCACGCCAACGGCCAAGACGCCGGCTAGAGAAACCGGCACCCCCTTAAAGCCATCCCCTTAATTAAAAGGAGGCTCGAATGGCAACCCAAACCCGGGAAATCCACAATATGCGCCTCATCGCCCACCACGACCTCAACGGCTACGGCAACATCGGCGAAGGCGTCCACCTGCATCAATCCTCGGACGGCCGCCGCGTCCTTTATCTGGCCCACGAAAGCGCCCCCAAAGACATCACCAGCGTCGATGTTACCGACCTCGCCAACCCCAAACTCCTGGCTCAAACCGAACTGGCTTACCCCCATCTCCGCTCCAACTCTCTATCCATCGTCGACGACACGATGCTCGTCGCCTACCAGTCCCTGGAACCCGGCCAGCCCGGCGTCGGTATGGGCGTCTATAACATCAGCAACCCCGAGGAACCCCGGCAAGTGGGCTTTATGGACTTGAGCGGCCCCTACTCCCGCGGCTGCCATTGCCTCTGGTGGGTTGACGGCGACTATGCCCATCTCTCCACCGGCGCCGCCGACTTTCAGCCCCGGGACCAAAAGGATGACCAGTTCTATATGATTGTCGATGTTTCCGACCCGGCGGCGCCGCAGGAAGCCGGCCGCTGGTGGTTCCCCGGCACCCGGGCGGGCGACGCCGAACCCATGCCGGCCCGCCATCCCCAATTCGACTCCGGCCACCGCCTGCACAACGGCAATGTCTATCCGGAACGCCCCGACCGCGCCTATTGCGCCTATATGGACTCCGGCGTGGTCATCCTCGACATTGCCGACTGCGCCAACCCCCGAATGGTCAGCCACATCAACTACGCGCCGCCCTTTCCCGGCTTTACCCACACCGTCCTGCCCCTGTTCAACCGGGACTTGATGGTGGTAACTCAGGAAGCGGTACGGCTTAACGGCGCGGACTATCCCAAACTCATCTGGATGATGGATATTCGGGACGAAACCAAGCCGGTCATCATCAGCACCTTCCCGATGCCCGACACCGAGGACTTCTTTAATCGCCCCGGCCGTTTTGGGGCGCACAATGTCTATGAAAACCAGCCCGGCCCCACCTGCTGGTTCTCCGACCGCTACATCTACGGCACCTTTTTTAACGCCGGCGTCCGGGTCTATGACACCATCAACCCCTTCCAGCCGCAGGAAGTAGCCTACTTCGTCCCGGAAATGCCCCAAGACGCCCCCTCCAACGGCATCAATGATGTCTATGTGGACGAAAAGGGCATTATGTATGTGGTTGACCGGCTGAAGGGCGGCCTCTACATCCTCGAACTGACTATTTAAGCGCGGGCCGGCCGCAACCAACCGGGCGACCCTGACCGCAAAGTTAAAGGGCGGGGCGTACTTATTAGAGTGCGCCCCGCCCTTTGCTGATACGGATTACTGGAGGTTTGGCAAACACGCCGGGCAATCGCACCTGTCATCCCGGTTATTTGGAGACCCCGAGTCGTCCAGGTAAAGCAGGTGCATAACAATAAAAAGCAGCCGAGTGAGAACCATGTCTCAACGGACCGCTTTATGCAGCCCTCCCAACCGCTAAAGGCAGTGTAACACAAAATTTAGCGGTGTCAACCCCCTGATTGAATTCCGGCAGACTTATCCCTACTCCTCCGGCAAACGCCCGGTTTCCCGCGCCCAGGCTTGCAGTCCCCGGCGAAATGCCAAAGCCCCCATGGGCGCGATCACCGCTTGCAGGGCTTCCAGAACTTCCCGCTCCGTGGCCCCTTCCTGCAAGGCCAGCCGCACATGGGCTTGGATCTGCTCCACATCGGCCCGCAGCGCCGCCTCGACCACAATTTGCAGCAACTCTTTGGTCTTGCGGTCCAAAGTGCGCTGGCCGGTGTAGGTGGCTTCGATGAACGCCCCGTACTTACGGGCCCACTCCAAATCCGCCTCCGCCATAATCCGGTGCATCTCCAAGGTATAGCCCCGGTTGCTGGCTTGGGATTCCAGAAATTCCTGCGCTTCGTCCGTCGGCATTTTCTCGCTCCTTTTCTGCTGAATAGTTGGAACTGCTGGAGTTGGAGCCGGCTTCAACCGTCCCGAAAAAGCCCAGCCACAGCGGCGCCGACAATGCCACCGCCAAAAGCAGGACAACGCAGCAGACCGCAAGCTCGGCAGACGCGGAAAACCCTTTCAACCGGTTCATCCTCCCGCTCAAGGTTACTGCCCTCATTCTTCCGTCGTATGGACTGTCCGCGACTGTCGAATACCGGTTACGCCATCCTGCTGGGACAGTTCACCCAGCAGGGACAAAGGCACGTAAGCGGCTAATCCACTGAGGTCGGGGTCATCAGAGAAACCGGGGGTAACGCCCTTGCTACGCAGCCAGGCAGCGACTTCAGCTTCAGCCTTATTGCCCGAGAGAAAAATCGCGACTAACACGGCAGTGTCCTCCGGAGCGGAGTCGCTTTGCCCGGAGGGGCCACTGGCGGCGTCTTGAGCCTCCTCAAACTGAACCACGTCGTGTTGAAGGCTGTGTCTTAACTTGGGGTAAGTGGGAGTGGGCAAAGTCGGCGGGGGCGGCGGTTCCGTCGGGTCATCGGCTCCGCCCTCCTGCTGCGCCGCCGGCAAAGCGTTGCCCTCCGCCGGGGCGGGTTGCGCCACCGGCCCGCAAGCCAGCAGCGTAGCGGCGGCCGTTAGCAGCAGGAACAGGGAAATAAACGCTAGGGGTTGGGGCAGATTGCGGGCGGTCAGCATTTCTTTCCTCCAATTCGGGCGGTGTTTGCTGGGCGAATTACAGGATAGCAGATGGGTTTGGTTTAGGGCCTGTTGACAAACCCGTTTCTCCTGATTAGATTACCAGCAACTTAATCAGGAGGGAATAGCTTGGCGCGTAAGATGTTATCCGACCGGCAGTGGGCGCGGCTGGAGCCGGCTTTGCGGGGCGACCCCAAGAAAGGCGGCCGGCCACCGCTGCAAGCAAATCGGAACACGGTTGAGGGCATCCTGTGGATTGCCCGCACTGGAGCTCCTTGGCGCGACTTGCCCCCGGAGTTTGGGAAATGGAACTCGGTGTATCAACGGTTCCGCCGCTGGACTAAAGCCGGCGTCTTTGAGCAGCTGTTCAACAGCTTGGCCGGCGAGCTTCAGTTGGACACCGTAATGGTGGATGGGACTTTTGTCAAAGGGCATCAGCACGGGACTGGCGCCCCAAAAGGGGACGCTCCCGCGACCAATCCCGGTTGGCCCAAGCCATCGGGCGGAGTCGCGGCGGGCTGAATACCAAGGTGGTGGCCTTGGCCGACGCTATGGGGCGACTGGTCAAGTTTGTCCTGCGCCCGGGCAATGCGGCGGAATGCGTGGTGCTGCCAGATTTGATTGGTGCGGTTGCCACCCAAGAACTGATTGCCGACAAAGCCTATGATACGGACCTGATCCGTAGCTGGTTGGCCGCGGCGGACATCCGGCCGGTGATACCTTCCCGGGCCCGGCGGCGACCGCCGGCTTGGCCCGACCCGGCGGTATATGGGTTGCGTCATTTGATTGAAAACCGCTTTGCGGCCCTCAAGGAGTATCGGGGAATTGCGACGCGCTACTGCAAGTTGGGCGAAATGTACGCGGCAACCCTTTGCTTGGTGGCCACGGTAGTAGCAATGCGGGAAAAGGAAACCGGCCAGAACCCCGGGGGCTGGCCGGCGGTCAATCGCCAGCTGGCACTTTAAGGTTTGTCAACAGGCCCTAGCGGAAGCCGCCGAACAGCGCGCCGCCGCCGCTGAACAACGCGCTGTTGCCGCTGAACAACGCGCCGCCGCCGCCGCTGAACAACGCGCCGCTGCTGCCGAACAACGCGCCGCCGCTGCCGAAGCCGAACGCGACCTTTTGCGCGAACAGCAAGGACTGCCGCCCGCCAGCGCCGACCGTGCCGACCAGTCCAACCGCTAAACTCCCCCCATCATTCCAACCCCAGCCAAAGCAAAGTCCGCCCCGGAAAACTCCCGGGACGGACTATCATACTCCCCCTACCCTATTCCCCCTAACCCCCCACCCCGGCATACCGATTCCCCGGTATCGGCAGCCCCAAATTCCCCCGCAGCGTATCCGCCGCATACTCC
Organism: Dehalococcoidia bacterium; assembly: GCA_965243185.1. Lineage (GTDB taxonomy): Bacteria > Chloroflexota > Dehalococcoidia > Lucifugimonadales > UBA3495 > CBDBCU01. Next base: position 1,350,072 of record OZ251531.1, read on the forward strand.
CAACGAAACAAACCCCTCTCCCGCAACAACGGTAGCAGCAGCTCCAAAAAATCCGCAAACCCCGCCGGCAGCACGGCGTTATTCACCATAAAACCATCGGCCGCTCCGTTCTCAAACCACTCCTGCATCGTATCCGCCACCGCTGCCGCCGTCCCGATGAAACAATGCCGCGGCGTCGTCGCCCGCAGGGCCACCTGCCGCAGCGTCAAACCCTCCTCCCGCGCCATCAACTTCAGCCGATCCGTCGTACTCTCCCACCCGTTGCGCCCATAATCCCCCAACTCCGGAAACGGCTCATCCAACCCGAACTGCGTAAAATCCAAATCATCAAAATACCGCCCCAGATAATTCAGCGCCTCCTCCACCGCCACCAAATCCACCAGCTCCCGATACTTCCTCTCCGCATCCGCCGCTGTCTCCCCCACAATCGGCGAACACCCCGGCAAAATCAAAATCTCCTCCGGCCGCCGCCCGAACTCCGCCGCCCGCCCCTTGACATCGGCATAAAACTCCTGCGCCGCCTTCAAGTTCGGCTGCCCCGTAAAAATCACCTCCCCGTGCCGCGCCGCAAAACTACGCCCGGCTTCCGACGACCCGGCTTGGATCAATACCGGCCGCCCCTGCCGTGACCGACTGATATTCAACGGCCCCTGCACCGCATAAAACTGCCCCCGATAATTCAACCGATGCAGCTTCGCCGGGTCAAAAAACACCCCCGCCGCCTTATCGAACACAAAGGCATCATCCTCCCACGAATCCCACAACCCCTTAACCACCTCCAAAAACTCATCCGCCATCGCATACCGCAAATCATGCGCCGGATGCTCCGGCCGGCTGTGCTGATAATTCAACGCCGACCCCGCCAACGGCGAAGTAACCACATTCCAGCCGGCCCGCCCCCCGCTGATGTGGTCCAGCGACGCAAACTGCCGCGCCACCGTGAACGGCTCGCTATAGGTAGTGGACAGCGTAGCCGCCAACCCGATGTGCGTCGTATCCATCGCCAACGCCGCCAGCAAAGTCAACGGCTCAAACCGATTCAAAAAAATCGGATGCGACTTCTCGCTGATATACAACCCGTCCCCAAAAAAGACAAAATCCAGCTTCGCCGCCTCCGCCCGCCGCGTCAACTCCCGATAATACCCCAGGTTAATCGGCCCCTCCGGCACTGCCGCCGGATGCCGCCACGACCCCATATTGCTCCCCGTCCCCGAGAAAAACGCCCCCAACCGCATCTGGCGCCCGCCGTCCATCACCATCAGCTCACCCCCATCAAAATCCGTTCCCGCCACCGTCATTCCCGCCCTTCCCATTACTTTCCACCACCCCACCGTCCTGCCCACGAAAGAGGGAATCCGGAAAGCCCGTGGCCTCCGGATTCCCCTTTTCACCAGAAGGACCACAAGCAAGCCGCCAAGTATCTGCGACCGCCTCCCGCCTACCGGCCGTCCTTACCCGGCGGCTAGGCCGGCGGCGGCTCATCGAACGGCAGCCCGGCCCGCTCCGCCGCCCATTCCAACCAACCCACTTCTGGTTGGCTTCCTCCTGCCCCTCTTTCCGACCCTCATCCTTCAACTTGTTGATGGCCCCCGGAATCAGCAGTACCATACGCCCCCCAATACCGATAGCGGAAACCGCAACCGCGGTTCCCGCCGCAAACCCGCAACCATCCGCCCCCGGCTACCGGCCGTCCTTGCCCGGCGGCCCGGCCGGCGGCGGTTCGTCAAAAGGCAGACCCGCCCGCTCCGCCGCCATCCGCCGCTCATTCCAACCCACCCACTGCCTACGCTCCTCCTTCCGCCCCTCATCCTTCAACTTGTTGATCGCCCCCGGAATCAGCAGTACCATACGCCCCCCAAGCTCCGTGCAAATCGTGAAAGTCAACGCCACCCCGGCCGACAAGCCAAAGATCGCCGCCAGCAGAAACACATAAGACCCATCCCCCCAATTCACCGCCCCCCAATGCCGACTCAGCAGCGCGGCCAACACCGCCAGAAAGACGATGTAGTAGATGACCCAATACTTGCCCCAGCGTTCCACTGAACCCCCATCCTCCAAAAAGGCGGGCATCGCCATTATTCCGCAATGCCCGCCCCACTGTCAACGCCCCCTGGAAATGGCGCCGACAACCGCAACGGCCGCCGCCGCGCCGCCGCCCCTATCCCCCTACCCCCGCTCCGCCAATGGCACATACTCCAAATCCATCTCCCCCGTATACTCCAGCAGCGGCCGAATCAGGATGTTGTCCCCGAACTGCTCCACGCACTGCAGCGTCCAACCCGGAATCCGCCCCAGCGCAAAAATCGAAATGAACAAATCATCCGGAATCCCCAGCAGGTAGTAAATGGAACCCGCGAAAAAGTCCACATTCACGAAAATGCCCCGGGACCGATACGGCACCATCGCATTCTCCTCCACATAGGTCAAAATCTGAAACCAATGCGGCTGCCCCACTTTCTCGCTAAGAATGCGCGACCGTTCCCGCAAATGGCGCGCCCGGGGATCCTCCGCCCGATAAACCCGATGCCCAAACCCCATTATCCGCCCGCCATTATCCAGAATGTTCCGGCAATACTCCTCCGCATTCTCCGGCTGCCCGATTTCCAGGGCCATTTTCATCACCTCCTCCGCCGCCCCCCCATGGGCCGGACCTTTCAGCGTCCCCACGCCGGTCACCACCGCCGAATGCAAATCCGAAATGGTCGACGCCGTCACCCGCGCCCCAAAGGCCGAGGCGTTGGCCCCGTGTTCGGCGTGCAGGATGAAGTCCACATCCAGCAAATCCGTCGTTTCCTGGTCCGGCAGCTCCCCAAAGAGCATATAGAGGAAGTTGCCGGCGTGGTTCAAATCCGGGTTCGGGGCGACCGGCTCCAACCCCTGCCGCAGGCGATGATGGGCCGCGACCACTGTCGGTCCCATCGCGGTCAGCCGTACTCCCTTGCGCAGGGTCGCCACCGTGGAATTGTCGTTCACCTCCGGGTCAAAGGCCGACAACGCCGACATCCCCGTCCGCAGGGCATCCATGGGATGGCTGTTTTTGACCAACTCCAGCACCTGGATGACTTCGTCCGGGATGCGGCGGTTGGCGCGCAAAGTCTGGTCAAACTCCGCCAACTCGGCTCGACTCGGCAGCTTGGCGTACAGCAGCAGGTAAATCACCTCCTCAAAGGTGGACTGCTCCGCCAAATCGTGAATGTTATAGCCGCGATACAGCAGCTTCCCCTCCTCCCCGTCAATAAAACTGGACTCCGTAGTGTCCAGATAAACGTCTTTCAGTCCCTTCCTGATTTCCGGGGCCATCAACCAACCTCCTGCCGGGTGTTTCCCGATAGCGGGCGGGGGCAACCCGCCCGCTGCTAATTTCCCAGGGAAAACGCGGAAAATGCTGGCCGGAATTGTAGCATTGCCCCCAGTCCAGTGTCAAGCCAACCAAAACCCCGGGCGTCCCACTACATCCCCCCAGGCGGGTTCACGCTAATTATTGAGGTCCCGGATAACCGACGCTATGGCCAACCCGGCCGCCGTATTTTTTTCGCCCCCTCCCGGGACCAAAAAAATTTCGCGAATTCCCCCCGGCAGCCAACCCCACCCCAATTTCCCAAAATCGATAGAAAAGGCCGCCCAACCCCTTGACAGGTTGGGCGGCCTTTTCTATCCTTTTATTACCGGCTTATCCCCGGTATTAAAATCGCCGGCCGCCGCGGAGGTATTGCTATGAACCGCTACCGATTCCCCATCGCCCTTCTAATCCTGACCGCCCTGACCTTCGGACTGTTCATCACTGCCAGTCCCACCAACACCACCCAAGCCGCCCCGCGCACCATCCCTTGGGACTGCTCCGACTGGCAAGAGACCCCGGCCGTGGCCGACGCCGATGACGCCCGGGTCTCGATGATCCTCGAATCCCTCGCCGCCAACCGCGGCAAGTCCATCTACTGCGCCATCGACCAGTCCGACACCTGGACCAAGTCCGAAACCTGGCTTGCCGGCCGCGACCGCAACGAACGGGACGACACCGTCTATTTTGGCGAACAAGGCAACTTCCGGGGCTTTCTGGCCGCCCAAGAGGGCTACCTCACCGACGGCGAATCCGGCGTTACCGGCGTCTCCCGCGAACTCATCTTTGAGTTCCCCGAGGAACCCCGCCGCGGCAAGAAAACCGTCATCAAACGCCTCAAACTCGCCGCCAGCCCCGACCGCCAGGCCCGCACCATCGCTGGCAACAGTTCCGGCAATCAGATCAACAAGCCCGCCGCTCACAGTAACGCCCGAAACGCATTTAACCCCGGCGCGGGTTGGACTTGGACTTCCATAACCGGGGAGAGTCGCATCCCTAACGAACCTTCCGACTGGCTAATCTACACCCGGGAAGCGGCCGAGCGGGATTGCGCCGCCCGGGGCTACCCGACAGTCCGCGAATTTGAATCCATCGTACCGGGTAGCCCGGTCTATGGTTACATCGAACAGTATAACGAGCACTCAAATTCCTGGGCGGCCCGGGCCTATCAAATCCGCCAATACACCGCCACCTGCCAAAAGAAAATCCGCGTCCGCCGCCGCTAACCATGGCACGCCAACCGCAATGGGGGCGGCTCCGGCCGCCCCCAATTCTTAAACCCTCGGCGCAATTAGGCGATAGCCCTGGTCAGCCCCCGCCCGTCCCCCCAGCGAATCCGCCAGCCCCAGCCTCAAAACTATCCCGACCCTCCCAACTTTTCCCCACCAACGCCCTTACCCCAAAACACCGCCCCCATAACCCCCGCCAACGCCGCCAACGCCCCCGCCCGGAAAAATCCCTGAAACACCGTCAACCCCGCCTGCCGCACCGATTCCCCATACGCCGCCAACCGCGCCGCCTGCTCCAACGCCGTCTCCCCCGCCAGTGGCAAAGGCAGCGTCAACCCCGCCGTCAACGCCTGAAACTCCGTAATCCCCCACGCCGCCAACGCCGCCAGCCCCAAAGTCATCCCCAACAGCCGCGCCACCACCACCAGCGCCGCCGCCGTCCCCCGGTAATCCGCCACCACCGCGTTAATCGCCACCGCCGTTATCGGCGCAATCACCAATCCAAACCCCAACCCGGCTATCGCCAAATGTACCGTCAACTCCGGCTCCCCAATATCCAGCCCCCAACCGCTGACCAGATACAACCCGCCCGCCGTCAGCAGCAGCCCGGCTATCGTTACCGGCTGCGCCCCCAATCGTCCCAGCAGCAAACCCCCGACTATCGCCCCCACCGGTATCGCCGCCGTCAACCGCAGCAGCCACAACGCCCCCGTAAAAGCGTCTCGCCCCATCACCGTATTTGCCATTAGCGGCGTCGTTACCAATGCGATAATCAACGCTACTCCCACCAGCAGTTGCGTCAAATTCGCCATCAAAAACGCCCGGGAACGGAACAACGCCGGTGGCAGCAATGGCTGATTTACCCGCCGCTCCCAAAATCCCAATCCCGCCGCCAACGCCAACCCGCCGCCCAGCAATGCAAACGGCCATACCGATTCCAGCGTGAACAGCCCCGGCCGCGACAACGCCACCGATAGAACCACCAGTGCCGCCACCAGCAAAATCCCGCCCCGATAATCCACCGCCGCCGCCCGCTGCCGCTCATTCGACAGCAGCAGCAATCCCGCCGCTACCAACGCCGCCTGCGGCAGATTCAGCCAGAACAGCCACCGCCAGTTCGCCCATTCCACAATCGCCCCGCCGTAGGCCGGCCCCAGCATCGACCCCGCCTCCGCCGCACCGCCCACAATCCCCAATGCCAGCCCCCGCCGCTCCGGCGGCGCTACCGACACCGCCATTGCCATCCCGATGGGCACCGCCGCCGCCCCGCCGATTGCCTGCACTACCCGCGCCCCAATCATCCATTCCAAACTCCCCGACACCGCTACCAATACGCTCCCCCCGGCAAACACCCCCAGCATCAGCAGATAAATCCGGGGATAGCCATACACATCCGCCCACCGCCCGATTATCGGCATAAACGCCGTATAGCCCAGCAAATACGCCGTTACCACCCACGCCACCCGGTCCAACTCCCCGATGGGAATCCGCAAATCCCGCATCACCGCCGGCAGCACCGTCACCACCACCGTTTGGTCCAACGCCGTAAAAAACGCCCCCAACCCGATAACCGCCAACGCCACCCCGCTTGACGCCCGTCTCCTGCCCAACATAAAAAACCGCCGCAATCCCTCGAATAAAGCCATTATACCTGCCCTCCCCCACCGTCCTTCTCCCCCAAAGGGGGAATCCAGAACCGCCGCCCTTAAAAACTCCCCCAAACTCCCAACGCCTCCACTATGTCATTCCGACCAACGGGAGGAATCTAAAATGCCCGCCGTTGACTCCTCTCGAGACTTTTAGATTCCTCCCTGCGGTCGGAATGACCTGGGGGACGCCGGATTGACCTGGCGGCCGGATAACCAATCCGGCCGCCAAATTTTTTTCGCACCCCTCTCCCGGCCCCCCAACCCCCTCCGGCAGCCAACCCCTCCCCGCCCCAATTTCCCCAATCGCAAAAAGGGCGGGATTTTTGGCTTGACAAAAATCCCGCCCTTTCCTACACTTTTATTACCGGCTTATCCCCGGCATTAAAAGGCTCTAGCCGCCCGGAGGTATCCCAATGAACCGCTACCGATTCCCTATTGCCATCCTAGCCCTGTCCGCCTTGACCCTGCTCCTGTTCTTTACCGCCAGCCCCGACCCCACGGCCCAAGCCGCCCCTCGCTCCATTCCTTGGGACTGCTCCGACTGGCAAGAGTCCCCCGCCGTTGCCGATGCCGATGACGCCCGCGTCTCGATGATCCTCGAAACCCTGGCAGCCAACCGCGGCAAGTCCATCTACTGCGCCATCGACCAGTCCGACACCTGGACCAAGTCCGAAACCTGGCTTGCCGGCCGGGACCGCAACGAGCGGGACGACACCGTCTATTTCGGCCAAAGCGGCAACTTCCGCGGCTTTCTCGCCGCCCAGGAAGGCTACCTGACCGACGGGGAATCCGGCGTAACCGGCGTCAGCCGCGACCTCATCTTTGAGTTTCCTCGGGAGGAACGCCGCCGCCGCACCATCACCAAACGCCTGTTCCTTGAACCCAGCGCCGACTTTGACCAGCGGGTTTGGTCCGAGTGGGGCGGCAGGACCGAGCAGGTGAGTACCGGCTCCCGGATCTTACAAGCCCAATACCGTTTTACTGACGCGGGTTTTAATACCCACTTTGATCCGTCGATACCGAATACCCAGTACGGCTGGCCGCACTCCCGGGTCGATAACTGGCCCACCCTGCTCCGGGAAAAGGGCAACGAACGCTGCCGGGCTTTGGGCTATCAACGCGGCGTCAACCCCCAAATGTCCTTCGTTCACCCGGAGACCGAGGCCGAATGGCTTTCTAAAAGGAATGAACCTTCCAGTAACCCTGGTTGGATACCTGGCGACACCGTCACCGGTCTGGCCTGGCCCGCTGATAGCGTCCGGGTGGAATACGCTAACCCCCTTACCGGTAGTACGACTTCCGAGTTTAATGAGCAAGCCGAAGGGGCGAAAGGCGACAACGCAAAGCGTCTGGCGGCGAATGCGAATGCCCATTACGCCTACATCGACATTGCCGGCAACCCCAACTGGTACGGCTGGGCCCGGCAAAGCTTCCCCTTCAGCGTCACCTGCATCAAGAAAATCCGCAAACGCCGCTAGCCGTGGTCCTTAACCGTCATTCCCGCCATTCCCACGAAAGGGGGAATCCAGAACCGCCGCCCTTAAAAACTCCCCCAAAAACCCAAAAGTTTTGCGGGGGTGCGGGGGAACTTTATGTGACAGTTCCCCCGCCGTAACTCCCAAAATCCAATTTCCCAATTCCCGAAAATTCATCCCATTTATCTATTGACAACTACAACTCCCGCCCCCATAATAAAAATTGCGAAGGTCAGACCTAGCCCCGGGACGCCGGGTCTCAAAACGATACGCTAGCTTACCGTGAAATATAGCTCACAGCGCGCTGTGGACGCCCCCGGCCCCCGCGGCCGTCAAGCGTCCCGCTCCTAACCCCGGGGAAACGGCCTAAGGCCCCGCATTCCCCAACCGGAGCAGCGGAAAACGGCAAATCTCACCCGCCGCCAAACCGCTACCCCATCCCTACAGGAGCTGGAGTTAACAGGTTGACTGGAGGTGCGGTCAACCCCGGTAGCTGGACTGGGCCAACCCGCCGGAATGGCAACCATACCAACCGGCGTTACTAACCACCCCAAGGTCTAGTTTGCCGTCAGGCAATTCTGGCCGGGTAATACCGGCATGAGTACGCCAGTGTGCCAACCGGTGTATGGCGTCCCAATGACCAGACTTGCCAACCCCCTCCCGCAAGGGCGGAACCTCCGGCCAGAGCTTCCGCCCCGGCGCCCCTACCCCAATGCTGATAAATACTAAACTCAACCCGCCGGGGCAGCCAGGAGTTCCTGCCCCGGCAATACCCCGTACTCAGCCCCGCCCCCAACCGCCATCTCCTCATAAAAAAACCCCGAAATACCGCCGTAGCCCCTTGACCCCCGCCCTTAATTGCGACTACAATCAATCTAACCGGCCGTTAATCATCCGGCCGCCGCCGCACCCCATCCCCGCAAAGTCAGGAGGATTGAATGAACTCCGGTTTCATCGGGAAGGTTGACAAAGCCAAGAAGTACGCCGAGGAAAAGGAACGGGTCACCATCGACCGCTTCCACGCCACCTTTGTCGGGAACCACAACACCTACGAAGTCAAGTTCGAGGCCGGCGCGTGGCATTGCGAATGCCTCTTTTTCACCACCCGCGGCGTTTGCAGCCACATCATGGCTTTGCAGCGGATTCTGGATGATGTCCTGGCCCGCGGCCAGCAAGCCGCCCCGGCCCTGGAACCCGCCTAGCCCCCATTACCCGCCCCGGCATCAGACTGGAACCGGCCGGCAGCCCCTCGCCACCCCGGCCGTTTGCCCGCCGGTAGCCCGGTAGCTTGCCGGCTACAAATAATCCCGCGCAAAGTCGGCGCAGCCGGCGGTCATCCCGTCCAAATCCCAGTCAAAGGACAGGATTACCGAGCGGTCCGCCGTGGCTTCCAGCAACCGTTGCCCCTCTTTGGCAACAATGCTCTCCGCCCGCCGGTAGTCCAGTTCCTGTGGCTCAATCCCGGAACGGTTGCAGACCATAATCGGCAAGCCGTTATCCGCCGTGCGCCGCTCCCACTCCCCATCCGGCGCGCACTGCCCCGGCCCCCACGCTGCCGGCGATACATACAACTGCGCGCCTTTCTCCTTGAGGATTTTCCCCACATCATTTTTATAGGCATCCGCGCAAATCAGGATACCCACCCTAACCCCGTCGCATTCAATCGGTTCAACTTCCGTCCCCCCGGTGGACCAACTCTCCGCCCCGCGCAACGCCTTGACCTTCCGGTGTTTGCCGCTGATTTCCCCCCGCCGGTTGATAACAAAGACGGTGTTGAACAAATTGCCCGTCGCCGTATCCCGCTCCGGATGGGAAAGAAACACCGTAACCCCCAACTCCCGCACCAAGCGGCAATAGCCCGCCATCCACTCATCCGGCTGCGGCCGTATCCAGTCAACGCCGATTTTAGGGACAAAAACATAGCCCGGGATGCAGAGTTCCGGGGTAACAATCCAATCCGCCCCGGCCGCCGCCGCCCGGCGGGTCGCCCGTTCCACCAACTCCCGATTGCCGGCCACATCCCCGGTAACCGGCGCCAAGTGCAGCAGAGAAACCCGTAGTTGACCCATCGCGCCATACCCCCGACCGTCCCGAATATCGCCGCCCATTATAGCGCATTCCCCGCCCCGTCCCCCCCTTGACTAAACGGATCTATAGCGGCAAAATAGTATAAGATAAACCGCAGCGCCCACCATCCCCTGGTTTCCCCAACCCTGCCCGGTAGTGTAACGGTAGCACGTCAGCCTTTGGAGCTGTAAGTCTGGGTTCGAACCCCGGCCGGGCAGCCAGCAGTTCCCCCAATCCGGTATCCCGCAACTCATTTCCCCCACACCGCAAACCCCCCAAACACCACCGCCCACCGGCCGGCCGCCCTTGTCGAGGGTTTTATGACCACCTACGGCATCCGCGAATTCAAATCTCGGGTCAGCGAAATCCTCCGCAACCTGGAAAACGGCGAGGAAGTAATCATCACCCGCCGGGGAAAACCCTGCGGAAAACTCACCCCCGTCCCGCCGCCCGCCGAGGAAAATCCGGCATTGGCCGCCCTCCGGGAAAAGTACCAGTCCCTCCCCGACCGGGACTTCGCGGAACTCCAGGCCACTATCAAAGGTTTCTGGAAAGTCCGCCCCCTACCCGGAGAGGAGGGAAATCGTCCCTTGTCCACCTTGCGCGGCGCTTTCCGGGACACCCTGCCCACCGCCACCTGGGATGACTTTCAGGAAATCAAAAAGATTTGGGAACCCCGTCCATTGCCGGATACTGGCGACGCCGAGTAGTCCGACTCGGTTTATAGAAACCGTCATTCCCACGATAGAACCCGTCATTCCCACGAAAGTGGGAATCCAGAAATGCCGCTAGGTATAACCAATCGTCCCTCCCCCCATTTGACCTATCCGCCCCTGCCCGCTATAGTATCCCCCAACTGCTGACGCGGCGGGGGCTTTATGTTTGCTTTGATACTGGCCGGAGGCAAAGGGGAACGGCTGCGGCCGCTGACCGACTCCTTGCCCAAGCCTATGGCCCCGCTGGCCGGCAAGCCCCTTCTGGAACACCAAGTAGAGTGGCTGCGGCCAGCCGGCGTTTCCGATGTGGTCTTTCTGGTCAGCTATCGCTGGCAGCAGGTCAAGGCCCATTTCGGGGACGGCGGCAATTTCGGCATCCGGGCTTACTACAGCGTCGAGGATTCGCCCTTGGGCCGCGGCGGCGCCCTTCGGCAGGGTTTTAATCAGGTTCCCGAAACCGCAGCCGCCGTCTTTGTCCTGAATGGGGATATTATCACCGCCGCCGACCCGATGGCGATAGTTGACGCCTACCGCCGCCGTCAAGCCACCCATCCCGCGCATCTGGCCACCCTTATGGTCACGCCCATGATTAGCCCCTACGGAATTGTCGAACTGGCTGCGGATGACCGCATAACCGCCTTTCGGGAAAAGGCCGAACTGCCGCACTGGATTAACGCCGGCATCTATATCTTTGACCGCCGCATCGCCCCGCTGCTCCCGGCCTTGGGCGACCACGAAACCGCAACCTTTCCCCAACTGGCCCAGCAAGGCCGCATCGCCGCCTTTCCCACCCGGGAATTCTGGCGCAGCGTCGATTCCTTTAAGGATTTGCGCGAAGCCGCGGATTTTCTGAAAGCAAGCCGCCCGGCCGCCGCGCCGCTATCCGCATCCCCAGGTTGACTCAATGACCACCCCCATCCTCAGCCCCGAAACCGTCCGCCGCGTCGCCGACGCTATGGCGCGCATCAAAGCCAGCGTCGGCCAGGTCCTGGTCGGCAAAGCGGATGTAGTCGAGTTGACCCTCGCCGCCGTGCTCAGCGGCGGGCATATCCTGGTCGAGGATGTGCCGGGCATCGGCAAAACTACCCTGGCCCGGGCCCTCGCTAACTCCCTCGATTGCGCTTTCAAGCGGATCCAGTTCACCCCGGACTTGATGCCGGCGGACATCACCGGCATCCACTACTACAGCCAGAAAAGCGGCGAATTCGAGTTTCGCCCCGGCCCCATTATCGCCCAAATCGTACTGGCTGACGAAATCAACCGCGCCACCCCCCGCACCCAGTCGGCCCTGCTGGAAGCTATGGCCGAAGGGCAGTTGACCATCGACGAAACCACCGTGCCGCTGCCCACGCCCTTTCTGGTCATCGCCACCCAAAACCCCATTGAACTCGAAGGCACTTTCCCCTTGCCCGAAGCCCAACTGGACCGTTTCCTCCTCCGCCTGCAACTCGGCTACCCGGCCGAAGCCGAGGAGGAGGAAATGCTGCTGCGTTTTGAGCAGGCGGAACCCTTGGCCGACCTGCGCCCGGTTACTACCGCCGCTGCAATCCTCGAGTTTCAGGGATTGACCCGCCGGGTCTATGTTGACCCGGTGCTGCGCAACTATGCCGTCCGCATCGTGCAGGCCACCCGGCAGCACCCGGATGTAGAGTTGGGCGCCAGCCCCCGCGCTACAATGGGCTTATACCGGTGCAGTCAAGCCTTGTCCCTGCTCCGCGGCCGGGAGTATGTTACCCCGGATGAAATCAAAACCTTGGCTCCCTATACCTTGGGCCACCGGGTCATCGTCAAATCCCAAGCCCGGCTGCGGGAACGCACCGCCGCCGGAATCATCGCAGACCTACTAGAGCAGGTAACGGTGCCGGTCTAGCACGACCGGCAACTCTGGATAGCAACCGTCCTTCCCACGAAAGTGGGAATCCAGAAATGCCGTTGCCTCTGGATTCTCCTTTTCACGGGAATAGCGGTAAGCAAGTCGCTACGTACCGGTGCAGGTTATGCTTAACGATTTCTGGCCTTTTATCGGCGGTCTCCTGCTCTTTATCGGGCTGGTCGCCAGCCTGGGATTGCTGCTGATTGTCGGCGCGTTGGTGCTTATCGTCTGGGCCTTAGCCAAGTTCTGGGACCGCTTCGCCTTTCGCGAAGTGAACCATTGGCGCGGCCTCTCCCGCAACCGCGCCTTTGTCGGCGACGCCTTGGAATACACCGTTACCCTGGCTAACGACAAGATTGTCCCCCTGATCTGGGTCGATATTCAGGATAACTTTCCCCCGGAACTGGACTTGCCCGGCGCCACGGTGCGCGGCACCGGAATGGAAGCCTCCCGGGAACACCGCATCACCACTTCCCTCTTGCCCTACCAGCAAGTAACCTGGAAGTATCAACTCCATTGCCTGGCCCGGGGCTATCACCGCATCGGCCCGGCCCGCCTGCGCAGCGGCGATATTTTCGGCTTCACCGCCGCCGAAACCCGGCAAACCGGCGTTGACCACATCCTTGTCTATCCCCGGGTCGTGGACTTGCGGCGGCTGATTTTCCCCTCGGAACATCCTTTAGGCGAAGCCAAAGGGCGGCGGAACATCTATCCCGACCCCAGCCGCTTTATGGGGCTGCGGGACTATCAGCCCCGCGACCCGATGAAGCATATTGACTGGAAAGCCACCGCCCGCCGTTCCCTGCTCCAAACCCGCATCTTCGAGCCGGCCGTAGCCCTGAATGTGCTGATTGCAATGAACGCCACCACCAACGAATTCGCTTGGCAGGGCAGCAACCGGCGGCGCTTTGAGCGGGCCGTTACCGTGGCGGCCTCGGTAGCCGGCTATTGCGCTGAAGCCGGCTACAGTTTCGGGCTAATCAGCAACGGCGTAGCGGTCTATTCCGGCAAGGGCATCAGCATACCCTTGGGCAGTTCCCGGCAGCAGTTGGGCTTGACTCTGGAAGCCCTGGCTATGGCCGGCCCTTATTCGGTGATTACCCTGGTCGATCTGCTGCAAAGCGCACGGGATTCCCTGCCCGCCGGCGCTACCGTAGCCCTTGTTACGGCGGTAGTCACCCGGGCCCTGGCTGATGAGATTGCCGTCTTTCAAGCCCGCGGCTACCGGGTCATTGTGCTGTACGCCGGCGATGGCGGCCCGGAAATCCGCTTGTCCGGCGTAACCGTCCATTCCTTGGGGCCAATTCTCGACACTCTGGAAATGGAAACGGCGGTCGATTATGAGTCAGTTCTGGCGGACTAGCGCCGTCACCGGCGCCGCCCTGTTTCTGGAAGCGGCCGCCGCTTACCTGCTGATTGCCTTGCTCACCACTTTGACCGGCACCGCGGCGGCGCGGCTGCCGCTCTGGCTGGTCCTGCTGGCCTTGGCTTGGGCCTTTCTGCTCTCCCTCTACATCCAGACTATCCGCTTTTCCCTGAACCTCCGCGGCGTCATCGGCTTGTCCCTCAGCTTGCTCTCCCTGCTGCTACTGGCCGGTTTAAGCGGAATGGGCTTTATGCCCTTGGGCCGGATCCTCAGCGGCGACCTTCAGACCGCCTTTGCCCTGGCCTTGACCGTGGCTTTCCTGGTAGCTTTATGGTGGCGCGGCAGCAGTCTGGCTCACGACGAAGTAACCCTGGAAACGGTGCGCGGCGCCTTTCAGTGGGGATTAGGGGTAGTAGTCGGCGCGGTGATTATTGACGCGCTGACCCCGGGAGCAATCGTCCCGGTCTGGCTGGTCATCGGCTTTTTTGCCGTAGGCTTGGCGGGATTGTCCCTGGCCCGTTTTGCCGCCGAGGCCGCTGATGGTCAGGGAATGTCCCGGGAGTGGTTCCTGCCCATCGGCGTAATGGTCGGCGCGGTACTGCTTTTGGCGCTGCTCATCAGCGGCTTGGGCTTGGGCGGCTTGGATGATGCCACCCGCGCCATCCTGCGCACGGCGGGGCGGATCGGCGACTGGATCCTCCGTCCCATCCTGCTGGGCTTGGGCTATCTGGCGGCCGCCCTCGTCGCCTTTGGCAACTGGCTCACTACCGTATTAGGCGGCGGCGACTTGAGCGGCCTTGACGAAGCCCAGGAACAGCTGCGCCGCTTCCACGAAAACCTCGAGGAAGTCGAGGGCGACGGGCCGCCCGGCTGGATTTATGCCTTGCTGCGCTGGTTGGTCGTTATGGCGGCAACCCTGCTCGCCGGCTGGATATTGTTCCGGGTTTTCCGTTTCCGCCGCCTGCTCCGGCGTTCCGGCGAGGTGCCGGAAGTGCGCGAATCCTTGTTCACCTGGGGCAAAGCCAACCGGGACTTGTTCGGCGCCGTCAACGACTGGTGGCACAATCTGGTACAAAAGGCTACTGCCGATGAAAGCAAACGCCCGGAGCCGGAAAATCCCCGGGAAGTCTATCACCGTTTTTTGGAATTATCCGACCACCTGGGCCGCCCCAAGTCTGACGGCCAGACCCCCCGGGAACATCAGGATACGCTGGACGACACCCTGCCGCCGGCCCCGGTCGAGCGCATTGTCGGCGGCTTTCAGCAATCCCACTACGGTGGTCACCGGGAAACCGATTCCCGGGCAATGGACACTTTGCGGCAGGATTGGGCTACCCTGCAGCAATACGAAAAAGAGCCGGCGGAAAGCAGCGACCGCGACCCGGATTAAGCCAAAACCCGGCCGCCAACCCTTTTGCCCGCAGTCTCAACCTACCCGCCCGCTCCCCGTTTCCGTTTCAATTCCTGCAACTCCAGAACCCACGCCAAGTTATCATCCGCGGTCGCCTCGTCGGCAAAGTGCGGCGCTAACTCCACCGCCCGCTCCAGGCATTGCAGGCAAGGGTTGATTTCACCTTGACCGGCATAAACCCGGGCGGCGTTGTACCAGGCTACGGCAAAACGCGGATCCCCCTTCCGCGCCGCCAGATAATCCGCCAGCGCCGCCGCATCCTCGCCCAAGGCTTCGTAGGCCGCGCCCCGGTTATTCAACGCCGCCGGAAAATCCGGCCACAAAGCCACTGCCGCCGTGTAATCCTCCAACGCTCTGGCATAATCCTCCAAAGCGTCATACGCCAACCCCCGGTTGTTAAAGGCTTCCGCATCCTCCGGCCGCCGCGTTACCACTTCCGTATAATCGGCAATCGCCTCCGCTATGCGCCCCAAGTAGTAGTAAGTGCGGGCGCGGTTGAAATAGGCATCCACATTTTCCGGGTTAAAGTCAATGGCGGCGCCGTAATCGCGAATCGCCCGGTCGTGCAATTCCAGTTCATCCAGAGACGCCCCCCGATTCAGATAGGCGTTAGACAGCGCCGGCCGCAGTTCAATAACCCGGTCAAAGGCGGCCACCGCATCCCGATGCCGCCCCGCCGCCGCCAGCACTACGCCCTGATTGTAATGGGCTTGCAGATAATCCGGGTTCAGGGCAATGGCGGCGGCATAGTCCGACAGCGCCGCCGTAACTTCCCCCAAATCATCATAGGCATTGCCGCGCTGATAATGGACTTCCGGCAATTCCGGCTGCTGCTCCATTACCGCAGTCAACTCGGCTACGGCTTTGGCCGGCTCCTTGAGCCGCAGCCAGCACAAGCCCAAGTTAAAGCGGGCTGCCGGGTTATCCGGTTCCAGTTCCAGGATACCGGCATACACTGATGCGGCGTCAGCATAGCGGCCCACCGCAAAGCAGCCGTTGCCGTACACCAACTCCCCGCCCGGCTCCCCCGCCGTACCTTGACCGCCATCCACTAAGCCGGGCACCGGTTGCCCGGCCGCCCAACCCTCCAAAGCCTGCTCCATTTCCCGGGCTGCCGTCCCCCGCAGCCGCCCGCCCCGGGGCAGCGGCGTCAGATAGCCCACCCCAATATAATGGTCTTGCAGCAGCAGGATCAGCTTATCGCGGAAAGTGTCCGTAAGGTTCATATTACGCTCGATAGCAAGGGATAGTTACAGGATAACACGGCAACCGGCCCGGCGATTGCTATTCCTCAACCGGCCGGCCCCAGCCGCCGCCGCCGGGCGTCCGTATGCTCAGAATGTCCCCAGGTTCCACATCCAGCGTCTCCTTGCCCGCCAAATGCACCTCCTCATACCCGCCGCGCAGCAGCACATTCTCCCCCGGCTGCCCGTGTTGCCCGCCATAATAACCCGGCGGATGAAACTTGCGCCGTTCCGACAGAATAGTAACCCGGGCCGGACTCAGAAACTCCACCTCCCGCACCAAGCCATCGCCGCCCCGGTGTTGCCCGCCGCCGCCGGAGCCGCGCCGCAGGGCATACCGTTTCAACCGCAGCGGAAAGGCGAACTCCAACGCCTCAATGGGCGTGTTCATCGTATTGGTCATGTGGGTATGAATGCCGGAAATGCCGTCCCGATCCGGCCGCGCCCCCATCCCCCCGCCGATTGTTTCGTAATAGACAAAGGGGCGTTCCCGCTCCAAATCGTGGCCGCCAATCAGCAGGTTGTTCATCGTCCCCTGGCTGGCCGCCGGGATTAGCTGCGGCAATGCCTGGGACATCGCCGCCAGCAGCACATCGGTTATTCGTTGCGAAGTTTCCACATTGCCGCCGGCCACGCCGCGCTGCGGCTCCGGGTTCACCAGCGTACCCCGCGGCGTGATAATCTCCACCGGCCGCAGGCAGCCCTGATTAGCCGGCGCATCATTGCCCACAATACAGCGCACCATATACAGGCAGGCCGACGCGGTAACGGCTTGCGGCGCATTGATACAGCCCGGCCGCTGCGACGCCGTGCCGCTGAAGTCAATAGTCATCCCGTCCCCGGCCACGGTAATAGCAACAGCAATTGGCACCGGCTCCGTAGTCAGCCCGTCATCATCCATATAATCCGTTACCCGATACACCCCGTCCGGAATGGCGGCGATAGCTTGCCGCGTAACCCGTTCCGAATAGTCCAGCAGCGCCGCCATGTGTTCGGCAGTTTCCGCGCTGCCGTAGCGTTCCACCACTTCCCCCAGCCGCCGCTCCCCCACCCTTACCGACGCAATCTGCGCCGCCAAATCGCCGCGCCGTTCCTCCGGGGTGCGGGAATTGCGGCAAAGCAGCTGCACCACTTCCTGATTAAGCCGACCGCCCCGGGCCAGTTTCAGCGGCGGCAAAATCAGCCCTTCCTGATATAGTTCGGTGGACAGCGGCAACGAGCCGGGCGTCATCCCCCCCACATCGGCGTGATGTCCCCGATTGGAAACAAAGCCCACCAATTCCTTCCCGCCCCCCTGTTCCGCAAAAACCGGCGCCACCAAAGTAATATCCGGCAGGTGCGTGCCGCCCAGGTAAGGGTCGTTAAGAATAACCAAATCCCCGGGACGCAGGGCGTTGGGAAAGGTATCCAAAGCCGCCTGCACCGACGCCGGCATCGCCCCCAAATGCACCGGTTGATGGGCGGCCTGCGCCACCATCTGCCCCGCCGGGTCAAAAACGGCGCAGGAAAAATCCCGCCGCTCCTTAATGTTGGGCGAATAAGCCGTCCGCAGCAAAGCCACGCCCATCTCCTCCGAAACGGAGACAAACATATTCTTAAAAACTTCCAAACTAATCGGGTCAACCGGCATTTCAGCAGCACCTCGTATAGGGGCGTGTAAAGTTGGCAAGTTTCGGCGGACATTATAGCCGATTGGCTGAAACTGATGATATACCTTGCCAAGGGAAATTTGCGCTTTCCCTTGCCCGGTTGTTATACTAGCGGTAAGGAATTGCCGGAGGCACTGTGATGAAAAGTATGCAAGAGCAGATTGCGGAACTGGACTTTGAGATGGCGGCTTACGAAGCGCGCCAAGAGGAGTTGGAGGCAACCCTTTGGGGCCAGTGGGTAGTGTTCCACGGCGGCGAACTCTGCGGCACTTACGCTGACTTTCAGGCGGCCGCCGCCGATGCAGTAACCCGTTTCGGGCGCGGCCCCTACCATATCCGGCAAGTGGGGGCGTCCCAGGATTTCCCGTTGCCGGCGTCCCTGCGGAGTTGGTATGCCCACCGCTAGCTGCGGCTTCAGCGGCTATGCCGACACGCCCGGCCAAGATTGGTTGGAGCATTATGGGCCGACTTTGTCGGTGGAAATAGGCTTTGACCCCTTGTTTCAACCTCATTCCGCAAGCGGCCGCCCGGACATTCCCACCGAACCACAAAGCGGTTTGGTCGATACCGGCGCCGTTGCCAGTTGCATCGACTCTGTCTTGGCTGCTGCATTAGGGTTGCCGCCGTTCGCTAGGGGCAGTATATCCGGCGTAGGGGGAGTAAGCGAAGTTCAGTATCATTTGGCCCAAATCTACATCCCTGCTCTGAATTATACAATCCACGGCGCCTTTGCCGGGGTGCATCTGGCAGCCGGCCGGCAACCCCACCAAGCCATTATCGGCCGGGACTTCCTGAAAAACTTCCGGATGACCTACGAAGGGCGAACCGGGGAAGTCACCCTCAGCAACGACATACCTTGAGGGGATACTCGGGTCGAGGGAAAAATGGGGCCGGCATTTCGCCGGCCCCGTTATTATTTAGTCAACGGCCGCGGTTCCCAAACTTTCTTGATTTCCTGAAAGTCCTCGTAGGTAGCATGAGGCAGGATGCCCCGGTAAATACCCCGCAGCGAGCGCAGTTCAGGTTTTTCCGCCGGCATCTGCGGAACGGCGGTAAGCTTGCCGCAGGGCTTGCCCCGCCGGGTAATAATCACTTCCTCGCCATCATCCAGGTCGCGGAGTATCTGGCTGACCCGGGCCTTGAATTCCCGGATGCTGTAAGTAGTCATCGAGTTCACCCTTTGCCGGTTCCTGGATTAAAGTTTATGGCTGCATTTTGGCAGTTGGGCGGTGCGGTGTCAAAGGAAACCGCCAAGCAGAGTTGCCATTCATCCGGTTTCCCCCCTTACTACCAGTTGCCCAACTTCGGATCCAGTTCGACAGCGCGCCGCAAATCGGCGGTAGCCAGGGTCTCGTTACCCAGTTGCCGATGTGCCAAGCCCCGATTGCGGTGGGCCGCGGCATCTCTGGGACTTCGGACAATAGCCCATGTGCAATCGGCAATGGCCAAGTCATACTCACCCTTATTGAGATAGGCATAGCCCCGGCCGTTGTAGGCAAGGGCATCTCCGGGTCTCAAGGCAATGGCTTGGCTGAGGTCAGCAATGGCCAAGTCATACTCCCCTTTGTGGGAGTAGTCCAAGCCCCGGCCGTAGTAGGCAAAGGCATAACGAGGGTTCAAGGCAATGGCTTGGCTGTAGTCAGCAATGGCCAGGTCATATTCCCCTTTAGTCCCATAGACAACGCCTCGGTAGATGTAAGCATCTGCATCGCCGGGGTTCCAAGCAATAGATTGGCTGAAGTCGGCAATCGCCAAGTCGTACTCCCCTTTGCCGCGATAGGCGAGTCCCCGGTTGCTGTAGGCGGTTGCATCGCTGGGATTCAGAGCAATAACCCGGCTGTAGTCGGCAATAGCCAAGTCATCCTCATCCCTTTTGTAGAGGTAGACACCGCCCCGGTTGCGATAGGCATCGGCATAACCGGGGTTCAGGGCAATAGCTTGGCTGTAGTCGGCAATAGCCAAGTCATACCCCCCTTTGTCGTGGTAGGCATTGCCCCGGAAATAGCAGGCATTGACATAACCAGGGTTCAGAGCAATGGCTTGGCTGTAATCGGCAATTGCCAAGCCGTACTCGCCCTTGGCGGAATAGGTCAAGCCCCGGTTGTAGTAGGCATTAGCATTACCGGGGTTCAGGGCAATTGCTTGGCTGTAATCGGCAATTGCCAAGTCGAACTCCCTCTTGACGAAGTAGGCAAAGCCCCGGTTGTTGTAGGCATCGGCAAAACCGGGGGCTAGGGCGATTGCTTTACCGTGGTCAGCAATGGCCAAGTCGTACTCCCCTTTGTCGGTGTAAGCCAAACCCCGGTCGTTGTAGGCATCGGCAAAACCGGGGGCTAGGGCGATTGCTTTACCGTGGTCAGCAATGGCCAAGTCGTACTCCCCTTTGTCGGTGTAAGCCAAACCCCGGTCGTTGTAGGCATCGGCAAAACCGGGGGACAGGGTAATGGACTGGTTGTAGTCGGCAACCGCCAAGTCATACTCCCCTTTATGCCTATAGGCGTTGCCCCGGCTCCAGTAGGCAAAGGCATCCTTGGAGTTCTGGGCAATATCTTGGCTGAATTCGGCAATCGCCAAGTCATGCTTTCCCGGTTTCTCCCCACCGCGCCGGCGGCGGGAGTGCCGCCCGTGCCGCCGGACTTATCCGCGGATGACTTGAACAAGTTGCCAATGAACTTCAGCATTTCCCAGCTCCCGTTCCTTGCCCGGTTTAACCGCTCCAGCATTACCCGCCCGTTCCCCCCCCCCCCCCCCCGCCGCCCCGCCTACTCCGTCAGCAGGCCGATACCCGTCCACCAGTGCTTGCCCTTGCCGCGCCGCCGCCGTTGAAAGCCCTGCGCCGTCAACTGCATCCCGAAAGTGCGCTGCGGCAGCGGCTCCCGCCCCTGTTCCTGACACCAGTCGCTATAAGCCTGGTAAAAGTCTTTGGCGATGATTAGCGCCTCCGCGCCCACCACGCAGCGGGCGGCGACGAACTCGGCCACTTCGGTCAGCGGCGACTTTTCCCCGGCCTCCGCCGCCCGGGCGGCCGCCGCCGCGGCTTTAGCCGCCGCCTCCCGTTCCGCCTCGGCTTGGGCGGCGGCCAGAGCCTTGGCTTCCTCCTCCAAATGCGCCTTTTCCACCTGCTCGCTGCAATACTGGAGCAATGCCATATAGCGTTGCAATCCGCCGAAATCGTCCCACAGCACTTCCTTGCCGTCGAGTATCGAAGCGTCGAGGGTAAATTCCACCGGCTTAACCTCGAAGCGATGCCGGTAATCCGGGGGGCAGACCCACACCGGAGAAAGCAAATCCCGGCTCATCGTATTGCTGAGCAGGTACAGGGCGCAGCGGGCGGCTTTCAAGTCCGGATCCGGGTCTTGCAGCGGCTGACCCTTATAGGTCATTTCCATCGTGCGGTGGGTCTGGATAGCGGAGAAGGCGAACGAGCCGCGTATCTGATTGTTGATGCAGCGCACCAGTTCCCGGTTGTCCCGCAGCTTCAACGGCGCATCCACCTCCACCGTGTCATCATTCAACGCCTTGAACTCCGTCTTGCCCGGCACATAGGCGGCGGTAATGACCCCGCGTTGCGCGGCCGCCCACAACGCAATGGACAGGGCCAAGTTCTCCTTGACCATCTTAATGTTCGATGCGGATGGCACCACGGCAATACCCCCTGAACTAGCGGAAGGGTTTCCGCTTCCCCCATTTTCCTGCTGCAACCCGTCCTACCTCCCAAGGCAATTGCATATACTTGGCGACTTACCTGCCGTCATTCCCACGAAAGTGGGAATCCAGAAATGCCGGGGACTCTGGATTCCCGTTTTCACGGGAATGACGATTTCGATATGCGATTGCCCCGTCCTACCTCCCGGCGGCGGCCCGCCGGCTACTGGTTAATGTCCATCACCACTTTGATGATGTTGTCCTGCCGCTGTTCGTACATATCGTACGCCTGCTGCACCTGGGAAAAGGGCAGCCGGTGGGTTATCATCTGGGCCGGGTCGCACCAGCCGCGCTGCCGCAGTCCCACCAAATCCTGAATCTGACTGATCGGATCGCCGCTGCGCGCCCCGGTCGTCGGGATGATGATGGGCTGCTTTTCCATCAGCAGGTTATGCTCCAGCGGCACATAATGGTCGCTCTGAATGCCGAACAGGATGACTTGCCCGAACTGTTTAACCAGCCCAAAAGCCAGGTTAAAGGTGTCCGGGTAGCCGGCGGCCTCGACCACCACATCCGCGCCCTGTCCCCGGGTAATTTCCATTACCGCCTCCCGCAAATCCTCTTTGTCCGGGTTGACGGTGTGGGTTGCGCCCATGGTCCGCGCCTTGTCCAGCCGGTAGTCCAGCAAATCGGCGGCGATAACATTCCGCGCCCCCATATTGGCCGTCAGCATCGTAAAGCTCAGCCCGATACTGCCCTGCCCCAATACCAGCACATTCTTTTGCAGCACCGTCCCCATCTGCCGGCAGGAGTATAGCACGGTGCCGGTAGGCTGGCACATCACCCACTCCTCCAGCGGCCCCTCATCTGGCAGCAGTATCATCCGCCCCGGATGGGAAACCAGATACTCCATCAGCCCGCCGGTGCCGCGTTCCGGGATGACGATAACCCGCTGCCCTTCGTGGTAAGCGTCGGTGCGGCTTTCCACCACCACGCCGGCCAATTCGTGGCAGGGACGGCCCGGCTGCATCGGATAATTCTCCTCCGGCTCAATGGGCCCATAGCCGTGACGGATGTCGCTGCCGCAGACCGAAACCCGCTCCAGCTTAATCAGGCACTGGCCGTCATTGGCTTGGGGCATCTCCAGTTCCACGAAGTCAAACTGCTTGGGGGCGGCCAGTCGGGCTGCTTTCATAACTTTCTCTGCTCCGGCAAGTCAAAGTTGTCCGGTTCCAGTCCGGTCAAAGCGGTTAAAATCCCGGCGGCCCCGCCGCCGCTGGAGTTCCGCTTGTAATAATAATTGCTAACTTGCCAAGGGGCAAGACACTTGGGCAACTTAATTGGCAGATTATTGCGGTTTGATTTTGGGAAATTGGGGGGATGCAAGGCTAATCGTCAGCCCGGCGCCAAGGGAGACCGTCCGCCCTTTGCCAACGAAAAGCCGGGACGGGCGAAACCCGTCCCGGCTCTTTTGCGGCAAAACCGCGACTGCTGCTACCCCGGGTTGTGCTTTTCCACCAGGGGGGACACCCGGGAGTCCACGGCGCCGATGGGCTGGCCGGCATCCATCCGGGCCACCGCCAAATGGGCGTCCCGCTGAATGTCCTCCCAATCCGGCTCCAGCTCGTACTCGTCCCGCAGTTCGTCAAAGAGGCTCTCCAAAGACTGTCGGTCAAACATAGCGCTTTCTCTTGATACCTCCTCCCATTGTATCGCGTGTAGCGTCAGGGTTAGTTTAACCTATTTCCGCAACCTTGACAAGTGCCTTTTTCCCGGATGTTCTCGGCGCGTGTCGGCGATTTGCCTTTCCCGCCCGGACGGTGTTTAATAGGGACGCTACATTGCCGCACCGCCGGCCACCCCCGGCACCGGGAAAAGGTAATGGCGTCCGGCCAGAGGACAAGGAGGGAATTGTATGACCAGCGCGGTCAAGCCGAGCCGTAAAACGCTGGAAGCCATCTGTCTGGATTACCGGGTGGACAAGCTGGAAATTCCGCTGCCCGGCGCCGGTTCTGAACCGGGCAGCTTGAAATTGCTGGTCAAGTTCGGCGAGCCGGAGCCGGAGGGAAAGGTAGGATTGCGCCGCTACTTTGGTCTCCAGGAGGAACTTGCCGCGGTTTTCCAGGTTCCGGTAGAACTGGCCTCGGAAAATAACGACTACTGCCACGAACGGGTGGAGCGGAGAACGCTCTATGCCGCGCAGTGACCGGGAATGGCTGGAAGCAACTTCCTAATCCCCCTATTCCCCCACTCTCCCTCGCAAAAACATTTGCCTTTCCCGCCCGGACGGTGTTTAATAGTTGCGCTACATTGCCGCACCGCCGGCCACCCCGGCGGACGGGAAAGAGGAGGCATCGCCTTTGACCGAGTTCAAGCAGCCGCATATTTTCGCCGGCAACCCCCTGCACCGGGGAGAAGTGGAACGCCGGGATGAGGATTGGATTGACGCCCAGGTTCGGGAACCGTCCAGCCGCTTTCTGCCCATGCGCGGGCCGCAGGTACTGGTCAGGGATGGTACTGACGCGGCCGGTACTGTTGCCGGCTTGGGCTGGCTGGCTTGGCGCGATTTGACGCCGCACTTGACGGCCGCCGCGCCGCTGTTCCTGGGGCTGCTGGAAGGCGTCGCCCACTTTGCCATTGACCTGTCCCGAGAGGAAGCGGCCGCAGCGGCGGCCGCGTCCCAGCCGGATTGCCATTTTGAGGAAGCCCGTTCCGCCGCCGAAAGTCTGCTCAGCGGCCCGGAAGCCGGCATCCTGGCTCAGGGGCGGGCGCAAGTCAACTGGCACAACCGGCACGGCTACTGCTCGGTCTGCGGTCAGCCCACAGTGGTCAAGCGGGGCGGGCAGAAACGAGAATGTCCCAGCTGCAAAGCCGAGCATTTCCCCCGGGTTGACCCGGTGATAATTATGGTAGTGTCCGATGGCGACCGTTGCCTGTTGGGCCAGTCCCGGGGCCGCTTAGCGGCGATGAACCGCTATTCGGCCTTGGCCGGGTTCGTTGACCAGGCCGAGTCCATCGAGGAAGCCGTGGCCCGGGAAGTGATGGAGGAAGCCGGCATCCGGGTTAAAAATGTCCGTTACCATTCCTCCCAGCCTTGGCCTTTCCCGTCCTCTCTGATGATTGGCTGCCACGCCGCCGCCGACACCACCCACATTGCCATGGACACCGAGGAAATGACCGATGTGCAGTGGTTTGACCGGGCCGAAGTGCTGCGGGCCTTAGCCGGCAAAAGCGAAAAACTGGCCGTGCCGGGGCCGATTGCCATTGCCCATCATCTGATTAAAGCCTGGGCTTACGGCGAAGTGGACTAAAAAGCAGACGGCAAGAGGGAGCGGTCAATGGCGGCAATAGACTATTCGGCATTGGATCAGCCGGAAATCTCGATGAATTCCTTTTACCCCCGGCGCAACGGGACAGCTACGCCGCCGGGGGCGGTGGACTATGCCGTGCCGGTAGCGGCGGGAATTACCCTATCCTGCCGTTTCTTTCCCGCCGGCCTTGACCGCCCGACCCTCCTGTTTTTCTACGGCAACGGGGAAACGGCGGCCGACTACGATAACATTGCGCCGCTCTATAATCGGATTGGCGTCAACTTTTTCATCGCCGACTATCGGGGCTACGGGCAGAGCGGCGGCTTGCCCACCTTTACGGCAATGCTGTCCGACGCCCATCAAGTACGGGAGCAGTTGGCGCAAATTCTGTCCGATGGCGGCTATGGCGGCCCGCTATTCGTGATGGGGCGGTCGATGGGCCGGCACCCGGCTTTTGAGCTGGCCGCTAACGCCCCGGCCGGCGCGCTGCACGGGCTGATTATTGAAAGCGGCCGGCCGACCTTGGGGCAGTTCTGCTATGGCTTGCCGCCGGCCGATGCGGAACGGTTGGAAACGGCTTACCAAGCTAAAATCCGCGCCATCACCCTGCCGGCTCTGGTCATCCACGGTGAACAGGATACCTTGGCCCCGGTGGAGGCGGCGCGGCAAATGTTTCAGGATTTCCCGTCGCCGCAGAAACGATTGCTGACCATCCCCGGCGCCGGCCACAACGATTTGCTGTACCGGGGTCTGAACGAATACTTTGCAGCCATAGCGGAGTTTGTAGGGGCGGAATAGCCCGGTTTTCCTTTATCCCGACTCGGAGTCAAATAAACGCAGGAGGTATCGTCAATGGCGGAAAGAGTTACCATTGTACCCGAGGGCTTGGCGGCTAACCCGGCATTTTCGCCCGGAGTGCGGGTCGGCGAGTTGCTGTTTGTGTCCGGGCAAATTGCCCAGGACGCCGCCGGCAATGCGGTCGGCGTGGGCGACTGCGAAGCCCAAACCCGGCAGGTGATGTCCCGTATCCGCACTATCGTGGCGGCGGCCGGGGCCACGATGTCGGATGTAGTGAAAATCACCACCTTTCTGGTGAACCTGGACGATTACCCCGCCTTCAGCCGGGTGCGTTCCGAAACCTTTCCCGACAGCCCGCCGGCCAGTTCCACGGTAGTAGTGGCCGCCCTGGTGCGCCCGGAGTTTCTGGTCGAAGTCGAAGCCGTAGTCCATATTCCCGGTTAAACCGGCTAAACAAGGAGGCAGCTATGAAACTGGCCCGATTCCGCGTTGACGATCGGGAAAGCTACGGCTTGGTCGCCGATGACCGGGTGCAGGTCATCCGGGGCAGCATCTTTGGGGAGCATACGATTACCGACGCGGCCTATCCCCTGGAGCGGGTCAAGCTGCTGCCGCCAACCCAGCCCACCAGTTATTGGGCCGTCGGCCTCAACTATGCCGCCCATATCGCCCACCAGGAGAACGCCCTGGACGCCGAGCGTATCCGGCGGGATTCGGCATCCTTTCGGCCCTGGCAAAAGGGCGCCAACTGCATCATTGCCACCGGGGAGGCCATCGTACTGCCGCCGGAAGCCGACTATGTCCACTACGAGGGGGAGTTGGTCATCGTCATCGGCAAGCCGGCCCGGCGGGTAACGGCGGCCGAAGCCCCCAACTTTATCTTGGGTTATACCTGCGCCAACGATGTCAGCGGCGAAGGTTCCTGGGCCAATGACCTGTCCAACTGGCGGCGCAAAATGTGCGATACTTTCGGCCCGGTCGGCCCCTGGATTGAAACCGATGTGGATCCGCATAACCTGGAAATCATCACCCGGCTGAACGGGCAGGAACACGACCGCGGCCGCACCGACGGGATGATTTACGACTGCTACGCCACCGTCAGCGGCATCAGCCAATTCGTAACCCTGCGCCCCGGCGACCTGATCCTGACCGGCGCGCCGGGAGCGGTCGAGCAGCTGCATCCCGGGGATGTAGTGGAAATCGAAATCCCCGGCATCGGCGTACTGCAAAATCCGGTAGCAGCGGAAGGGTAGCCGCCGGGCCAAGGGAACCGGCAAGTATAGGAGACAAGCAAGGGATGGAGCATAGCGACATTGTGCGGCAAGTGGAAGCGGCCGGGGTGCAGCTGGTGTCCTTTTTCTGGTGCGACAATTCCGGCATCATTCGGGGGAAGTCAACGCACCGGGCGGGTCTGGCCGGCCGGCTGAGCTCGGGTATCGGGATGACCCGGGCGATGCAGGCCATGGGCGCTCTGGATGAACTGCAACCGATCGCGGGAATGGGGCCGGCCGGCGAAGTGCGGCTAATTCCCGACCCGGCTACTTTCACCCTGCTACCCTATGCGCCGCAGCGGGCTTTGCTGCTGTCGGATTTGATGGAACTGGACGGGACGCCGTGGGCCGCCTGTCCCCGGGATTTTCTGAAACGGATGTTGGCCCGGGCCGCGAGTATGGGGCTGACGGTGCGGGCGGCAATGGAATCGGAGTGGTATTTGACGCGCCGGGAGGGGGATAAATATGTGCCGGTGGAGGAAAGCCTGGACAATTCCAGCGTAGGCATAACCTTTGTGCAGGAAGTAGTGGCGGACATTATCGCCGCGCTGGAAGCCCAGGGCATTGGCATTGAGCAGTACCACCCGGAAGTGGGACACGGGCAGCACGAATTGAGCATCAGCCACAGCGACGGGTTGCGGGCGGCCGATAATTACCTGATTTACCGGGAAACGGTGCGGAATGTAGCATACCGGCATAACTTGTACGCCTCCTTTGCCCCCAAACCCTTTCCCCAGCAGGCCGGCAGCGGCTGTCATATCCACCTCAGCCTTTGGGATCCGGCCGGGGAAAGGAACTTGCTCTTTGACCGGTCGGGAGCGGATAACCTGAGCGATTTGGCGTACCGGTTCATTGGCGGGCTAATGGAACATCTGCCGGGATTGACCGCCCTGTGCTGCCCCAGTATGAACAGCTACCGGCGGCTGTCGCCCGGCTCCTGGAGTACGGCTTACATCTGCTACGGGCCGGACAACCGGGAGGCGGCCCTGCGGATACCGTCGCCCTTTCGGAATGCGGAAATGGCCTCGACCAATCTGGAGTTCCGGCCGGCCGATTCCAGTTCCAACCCGTACCTGGCGTTGGGCGGGATACTGGCGGCCGGACTGGACGGCGTAGCCCGGGACTTGCCGCCGGCGGCCGGGCTGCGGATAGATGATGACCCGTCCCGTCTGTCCCCGGAGGAATTGGCCCGGCGGGACATCCGCCGCCTGCCGCAAACCCTGCGGGAAGCCAGCGCCGCCTTGGCCGCCGATACTACGCTGACGGACGCTTTGGGGCCGCTGCTGACCGATTCCTATTTGACTATTCGGCGTTACGATTGGGAACGGTTTTCCCAACAGGATGTCGAGTTTGAACTGAAGCATCATTTCTACAAGTACTGAGGGCGGGGCTATCACTCCGGCCGGCGTTCCCGGCCGCTTTCAGTGCTCCAAAAAACCTCCGCCCCCTTTACCCTTTCTGCTATTTGGAAAGGTTTACAGTTCGCCCGGCAGTTATACATTTACCAATAGGGCTTGCACACTTTCAGCTTACTTATCGTCATTCCCGTGAAAACGGGAATCCAGTGTCCCCGGCCTTTCTGGATTCCCCCTTTCGTGGGAATGACGGTTCCTATATGCAATAGCCCTGACCGAAAACTCCCGCGCTTTACATTTCGGGAACAACCGGTTATCTTGTAACCAGCCCGGCAAATACCGCCCGAATCGGAGGAAAGAAATGCTGACCGCCCGCAATCTGCCCCAACCCCTAGCGTTTATTTCCCTGTTCCTGCTGCTAACGGCCGCCGCTACGCTGCTGGCTTGCGGGCCGGTGGCGCAACCCGCCCCGGCGGAGGGCAACGCTTTGCCGGCGGCGCAGCAGGAGGGCGGAGCCGATGACCCGACGGAACCGCCGCCCCCGCCGACTTTGCCCACTCCCACTTACCCCAAGTTAAGACACAGCCTTCAACACGACGTGGTTCAGTTTGAGGAGGCTCAAGACGCCGCCAGTGGCCCCTCCGGGCAAAGCGACTCCGCTCCGGAGGACACTGCCGTGTTAGTCGCGATTTTTCTCTCGGGCAATAAGGCTGAAGCTGAAGTCGCTGCCTGGCTGCGTAGCAAGGGCGTTACCCCCGGTTTCTCTGATGACCCCGACCTCAGTGGATTAGCCGCTTACGTGCCTTTGTCCCTGCTGGGTGAACTGTCCCAGCAGGATGGCGTAACCGGTATTCGACAGTCGCGGACAGTCCATACGACGGAAGAATGAGGGCAGTAACCTTGAGCGGGAGGATGAACCGGTTGAAAGGGTTTTCCGCGTCTGCCGAGCTTGCGGTCTGCTGCGTTGTCCTGCTTTTGGCGGTGGCATTGTCGGCGCCGCTGTGGCTGGGCTTTTTCGGGACGGTTGAAGCCGGCTCCAACTCCAGCAGTTCCGGCCGAGCAACCGGGCAAACTTCGCCTACCCCGACGCCGACTCTGGTAGTCAGTCAGGGCTGGCAACTGCATAACGTAGACTCCTGGCATACCGACGGCTACCGGGGGCAAGGCGTCAAAATTGGGATAATTGACACCATCTAAACCAATCCGCTATCCTATAACCCTCTCGGCAAACACCGCCCGAATTGGAGGAAAGAAATGCTGACCGCCCGCTCTTTGCCCCAACCCCTGGCGTTGATTTCCCTGTTCCTGCTGCTAACGGCCGCCGCCGCGCTGCTGGCTTGCGGGCCGGTGGCGCAGCCCGTCCCGGCGGAGGGCAATGTTTTGCCGGTGGCGCAGCAGGAGGGCGGAGACTCTGACCCGACGGAACCCCCGCCCCCGCCGACTTTGCCCACGCCCTCTTACCCCAAAATAAAACACAGCCAACTGCAATACGACGTGGTTGCGTTTGAGGAAGCCCAAGACGCCGCCAGCGGCCCCTCCGGGCAAAGCGACACCGCCCCGGCGGACACTGTCGTATTTGTGCAGATTGTTCTTTCCGGCAATAAAGCCGAAGTCGCTGCTTGGCTGCGTGGCAAGGGCATTACCCCTGGTCACGCGGATGACCCCGCCATCAGTAACCTAGACGCTTACGTGTCTTTGTCCCTTCTGGGTGAACTTTCCCAGCAGGATGGGGTAATAGAGATTGAACAGATTGCCCCACCCTTTAATCCGTAGCAGTAACCTTGAGCAGGAGGATGAACCGGTTGAAAGGGTTTTCCGCGTCAGCCGAGCTTGCGGTCTGCTGCGTTGTCCTGCTGTTGGCGGTGGCATTGTCGGCGCCGCTGTGGCTGGGCTTTTTCGGGACGGTTGAAGCCGGCTCCAACTCCAGCAGTCCCGGCCGAGCAACCGGGCAAACTTCGCCGACCCCGACGGTAGTCAGTCAGGGCTGGCAACTGCATAACGCCGACTCCTGGCATACTGATGTCTGGCGGGGACAAGGCGTCACAATCGGGATAATTGACACCATCTAGGGCCTGTTGACAAACCTTAAAGTGCCAGCTGGCGATTGACCGCCGGCCAGCCCCCGGGGTTCTGGCCGGTTTCCTTTTCCCGCATTGCTACTACCGTGGCCACCAAGCAAAGGGTTGCCGCGTACATTTCGCCCAACTTGCAGTAGCGCGTCGCAATTCCCCGATACTCCTTGAGGGCCGCAAAGCGGTTTTCAATCAAATGACGCAACCCATATACCGCCGGGTCGGGCCAAGCCGGCGGTCGCCGCCGGGCCCGGGAAGGTATCACCGGCCGGATGTCCGCCGCGGCCAACCAGCTACGGATCAGGTCCGTATCATAGGCTTTGTCGGCAATCAGTTCTTGGGTGGCAACCGCACCAATCAAATCTGGCAGCACCACGCATTCCGCCGCATTGCCCGGGCGCAGGACAAACTTGACCAGTCGCCCCATAGCGTCGGCCAAGGCCACCACCTTGGTATTCAGCCCGCCGCGACTCCGCCCGATGGCTTGGGCCAACCGGGATTGGTCGCGGGAGCGTCCCCTTTTGGGGCGCCAGTCCCGTGCTGATGCCCTTTGACAAAAGTCCCATCCACCATTACGGTGTCCAACTGAAGCTCGCCGGCCAAGCTGTTGAACAGCTGCTCAAAGACGCCGGCTTTAGTCCAGCGGCGGAACCGTTGATACACCGAGTTCCATTTCCCAAACTCCGGGGGCAAGTCGCGCCAAGGAGCTCCAGTGCGGGCAATCCACAGGATGCCCTCAACCGTGTTCCGATTTGCTTGCAGCGGTGGCCGGCCGCCTTTCTTGGGGTCGCCCCGCAAAGCCGGCTCCAGCCGCGCCCACTGCCGGTCGGATAACATCTTACGCGCCAAGCTATTCCCTCCTGATTAAGTTGCTGGTAATCTAATCAGGAGAAACGGGTTTGTCAACAGGCCCTAGAGGAATGGGACACCTTTGCGGCGCAAACTGTAAGCGTAAAACCGGGCAACCGTGCGATACTTGCCGAACTGCCGGCAGTATCCGGGTGGTAATGCTTGACGCCAATGGCAAGCCGATTAAGCCGGCGGGCAAGCGGCCCCACGCGACGCCCCACGAAAGGGGCGCGGCGGTCGATATGTATTTCGATGGGCTTTCCTATCGCCGGGTAGCAAGGAATATGGAGCAGTATTTCGGACGGGAAACTAACCCGGCAACGGTTTATCGCTGGGTAAAGGAATTGAGCGGAACGGCGGATGAAATCCTGCGCCCGATGAAAGTTGACACCGGCCGGGAATGGGTAGCGGATGAAATGGTGGTCAATGTCGGCGGTCAAAAGATGTGGCTGTTCAATGTAATGGACGCTGATACCCGGTTTGTGCTGGCGGCCCATCTGACGCCGGAACGGACGGCAAGGGCGGCGCAAACTACGCTGGCAATGGCAAGGGAACGGTCAAACAATGCGCCGGCGGTTGTAAAGACGGACGGGCTGCGGTCATACCGGCAAGCATTGCCGCGGGCTTTCCCGACCTGGCCGGTCAAGCACACGGTAAGCCAGGGAATCAAAGCGCAGATTAACAACAATATGTCGGAGCGGTTACAAGGAACTTTCCGCGACCGGACAAGGTGTTACGGGGCTTGGATAGCCGGGAAACCGGGCAAGCGTACATTGACGGGCTGGTATTGCATTACAACTATTTCCGGCCCCACCAGAGTTTGGATGACAAGCGGCCGGCAGAAGTGGCGGGAGCGGAACTGCCATTCAAGGATTGGGAGGACGTAGCAGCGGTGAAAAGGGGGCAACGGTGACTAATCTGGGCGCATTGCCCTACTATGGGGGCAAGCAAGGCTATGGCAAAGCGGGCTGGATTGCCAATCTGCTGCCGTGGTCGCCGGCAACTTTTTATTGCGAACCCTTCGCGGGAATGGCCGGGGTGCTGCTGACGCGGCCGGCGGTAAAAAGGGAAATGCTGAACGACCTTAACGGGCGGATTATCAACTGGTGGCGGATGGTGCGGGACTGCCCGGATGAATTCAGTTACCTGGTAAAACATACGCCGCAGAGCCGGGATGAATTCAAATGGGCTTGCGTGGCGGTGGATGACCCGGCCTTGCCGGATATTCGGCGGGCTTTGGCTTTCCATATCCTGGTTAGCCAGTGTATCAACGCCGGCGATAACAGTTTGTCCGGCGGGAGTTGGCGTCGGCGGTTTAAGCCGGAGGGTAAAAAGGATGGGGATTTTATCCCCAAGGTTGCTTGCCTGTCGGCACGGTTGCGCGATGTCCAGCTGGAGAATACCGATGCGCTGGATTTACTGGAGCGGACGGCGGGCTGCGATTATGCGGTGATTTACTGCGACCCGCCCTATCCTACTGCTAACACCACACCGTACGCTATGGGCGGCCTTGACTTTGACCGGTTGGGGGAATTGTTGCAAGCGCAACGAGGGGCGGTTGCGGTTAGCGGTTATGCCGGGGAATGGGATTGCCTGGGATGGGCGGCGGAAAGGAAACAAGCATTGCGGCCGCAAATTGCCGGGGGCGGTGAACCGCGAACTGAAGCGCTATGGCGAAATGCCCGGTGCATTGAGGCGGCAACCGTGCGGTGGCTGCTATGATGAACTACCCAGCAAATGCAACAGTACCGATGATTGACATACCGTCCTACTATGGGCTGGTTCAGTGGCACGGTCGGGTGTTACCCGTCCTAGTCTATCAATCGGAAAACCCTCGTCCCCTGCTGGGCGCGGCTATGCTGGAAAACTGCCGGTTGACTGTTGATATGCGGGAGGGCGGCCCGGTGGCGATAACGCCCCTTCCGCATTGATTTTCCCATCCGCCGCCGCTTTAATTCAACTTCAAACGCCGCCGGCATTGACAAAGGCGGCGGCTATTATTTACCATAACTTGGCGTTACAGTTCCGGGCGTTTATACCTTGCCGGTTTGAGGCCGGCCGGTCTTTTGCTGACGAGTTGACGCAATGGCAATGGACAACAATACGATCCTGCCGGAAACTACGCCGGGCAAGCACGATGTGGCGCGGTATCGAGTATCTGGCATACCGGGCGCAGCTGAGGATCCTGCGCCGCCAACTGCTGGCTTTGCAGGAGTGGGCAGTGGGCCAAGACCAGCGCATTGCCATTGTCCTCGAGGGGCGGGACGCCGCCGGCAAGGGCAGCACTACCGCCACGATTACCCACTACCTGAACCCCCGCAATGTCAGCGTCATCAGCCAGGGCATTCCTACCGCTCAGGAAATGCGGAACTGGTTGGGGCATCACCGCCGGCTGATGCCGGAGCCGGGCAACATCACCATCTTTGACCGCTCCTGGTACTCCCGGGCCTTGGTGCAGCCGGCCATGGGCTACTGCTCCCTGCGCCAGTATCAATACTTTATGAACCGGGTCAACGATTGGGAGAAAGACCTGGTGGACGATGGGGTGAGCCTGCTGAAAATCTACCTGTCGGTTTCCCAGGAATCCCAGCATTTGCGGTTTAAGATGCGGCAGGACAGCGACCTGCAATACTGGAAATACTCGGCCAATGACCGCAAGGTAGCGGAACGGTGGCAGCTTTTGACCTACTTCAAGGAGCGGATGTTTGCCGTTACTTCTACCGACTACGCCCCCTGGGTCATCATCGACTCCGACAACAAGCAGCAAGCCCGGCTGAATGTCATCCACTACATCCTGACCCGCTTCGAGTATGCCGGCAAGGATTTGCGGCCGGAATATATCTACGGGGCCGCCGAACCAATCCCGGAAGTGGTAACGGATATGATTGTGGATGGGGTGCTGTTCAGCGGCCTGAACCGGGAGCAGGTAGCTATTTTGGACCGGATTCTCATTCATGAATAGGGATGAGCTGCCCCAGATGCACGCCGCCGGGGGCGTTGTTCTCTGCGGCGGCCATGCCCTGCTCATCCGCAAGCATCGCCTTTGGGATTTGCCCAAGGGCAAGCTGGACTATCCCGACGAACCTTATGAGCAGTGCGCTTTGCGGGAGATTTCCGAGGAGACCGGCTTGCCGCCCCGGCTGCTGAAAATCCGCGCCCCCCTGATCCACTCCACTTACATTTCCTACTACGCCATCGGCCCGGTGAACAAGACGGTGCAGTGGTTTATGCTGGACTATGCCGGCAACTTGGCTGACCCCTTGCAGCCTGACCTAACCGAGGGAATTGACCAGTGTCGCTGGGTCACGTTGGCGGAACTGTTGCCGACTATGAAAGCGGCCCGCCCCTACCTGCGCCCGGTGCGCCAAGCCTTGGAACAGGCACTGCTAACCCCGGCGGCGTGGCGCGACTAACACCTGCAAATAACATAAAACCGTGGATAAGTCCGTTATTTTCGTGGATAACCCGTTCTATTCAGTGGATAATTCCAATCCCGATTGTGCATCACTCCGGGACGGATGCCCGGTTTTTCCGGCCGGAAAAAGTTATCCACAATACCCGTCGACTTATCCACGCGCCAACCCTTGCCCATCCGTGTTACAATGGGGAATATCAACCGGAAAACCGGCTAGGCCGGATAGCGGTTATTCCCGCTGTCAACCGGCTTATTACGGTTATTCTTTTCACTGATTCACCAATGATTGATACAGTTCGATTAAACATTAAAGCCGGGGATGGCGGCAACGGCTGCGTCAGCTTTCTCCGGGAAAAATATCGTCCCAAAGGCGGCCCTAACGGTGGGGATGGGGGCGATGGGGGCCATGCCTATGTGGTCGGCGACTCGTCGCTCAACACTCTGCTTCACCTGAAATACAACAGCACCATTTATGTGGAGCGGGGCGGCCACGGCAAGGGCAAGGGACAGCGCGGAGCCAACGGCACCGATACCGTCATCAAAGTCCCGGTCGGCACCGTAGTTTGGCGGATGCTGCCCCGCGGCCAGCGGGACTTTCTGGCCGACATTACCGACCCGGCGCCGCGTCTGGTAGCCCAGGGCGGCCGCGGCGGTTGGGGCAATGCCCACTATGTTTCCGCCACCAATCAGGAACCGATGCTTTCCCAAAGGGGTGAGCGCGGCGAGTATGCGGTTCTGTTCCTCGAATTGAAACTGCTGGCTGATGTGGGCTTGCTGGCCCGCCCCAACGCCGGCAAATCTACGCTGATTTCCCGCTGCTCGGCGGCCAAACCCCGCATTGCCGATTACCCCTTTACCACCGTGGAGCCGGTGTTGGGCGTGGTCAACAGCCGGGGGCAGGATTTTGTGATGATGGAAGTTCCCGGCCTGCTGGAAGGGGCGCACGAAGGCGTCGGCTTGGGTGACCAGTTCCTGCGCCACGCCGAGCGGGCCCGTCTGTACCTGCATATTCTCGACGGCTTGTCCGACAACATTGCCGCCGACTTTCACATGATTAACCGGGAGCTACAGGAATTCAACCCGGCTTTGGCCCACAAGCCGCAGTTTATTGTGGTCAACAAATTGGATGTTACCGAGGTGCAGGAACGGCGCGCGGAAATTGAGCAATCCCTGCGCCAAGCGGCCGCCGCATCGCCCTTGCCGGCTTTCCAGTCCGGGCCGCCGCCGGTGTTCTTTATATCGGCGGTCAGCGGGGAGGGCATTGAGCCGCTGTTGGGCCAAGTCGTTGAAACCCTGGAATCCCTGCCTAAAGATGAACTGGCGTCTGCCGGTTCACCGGTAGCCCCCAGCGCGCCTAACCGCCGCCGTCCCGCCGCTACGCCTAACACCTTTCACAAGGAAAAGGGCGTTTATGTCATCCATTCCGAGCAGTTGGAGCGGTTAAGCGCCTTGGCCGACACCCGGGATTACCGGGTGCTGCTGCAACTCTGGCGGGAGATGACCCGGTTGGGCATTGCCCGCCGTCTGGAGGCGGCCGGCATTGAACCCGGCGACACCATCCGCATCGGCCGCGTCGAAATGGAGTGGTTCTAGGATGCGGGTGGGTGTCCTCGGCGGTACTTTCGACCCGGTGCATCTGGGCCACCTGCTGATTGCTGAGGAAAGCCGGCTCAGCCTGGCGTTGGACAAGGTGTTATTTATTCCGGCGGGCCAACCCTGGCTCAAGGCGGGGCAACCCTTAACGGACGCCGAACACCGCTGGCGGATGGCGCAGTTGGCTACCGCGCCCAATCCCCACTTTCAGGTATTGCGTACCGAAATCGACCGACCGGGCCCCAGTTACACGGTGGACACGCTGACCGGATTGCCCGCTGAATTGGGGCAGCCGGCCGAACTCTACTTCATCTTGGGCGGGGATGCGCTGGCGAGCTTTCACCGGTGGAAAGAGCCGGAAAGGATTTTGCAACTGGCAACTTTAGTCGTAGTCCACCGCCCCGGCTACCGGGATGGGGAAATAGACAACATCATCAGCGAATTCAAAACCCGCTACCCGGACTATGCCCACCGCCTAACTACGTTGCCAATGCCGGGCGTTGACTTCAGCGCCACGGTTATTCGCCGCCGGGCTGCCGCCGGTCAATCCTTCCGCTACCACACTCCGGAGCCGGTCGAGCAGTATATTCTGGAGCATGGGTTGTACCGGACAGGCTAATCAGACCGGCTACTGCTGCGGCTCGCGCTATCTGCTTTCTCCTGGATAACTGATGGCGTACCGGTGTCATTCCACTGCTGACAATGCTGGTTAAAAGGTGTATAATGCAAACTCGGCGCTACCAAATCAAACCGGCCCAACCCCGGCATTGCAAAGGACGACGACCCAATGACCACCATCCTTACCCCTGAGGAAAAACAGCGACTGCTGCGGGCCCTCCGCGAGGATCCGGACTTTCGCGATGAAGTCCGCGCCCAAGTATTAGGCCGGGAACTGCTTCAAGTCCCGGAGCGAATAACCGCGCTCACCGCGCAGGTGGAAGCCTTGGCCGCCACGGCCAAGGAACATACCAAGCAGCTGGAGGAACACACCCGGCAACTGGCCGAGCTAACCGCCACGGCGCGGGAACATACCAAGCAGCTGGAGGAACACACCCGGCAGCTGGCCGAGCTAACTGCCACGGCTAAGGAACATACCAAGCAACTGGCCGAGCTTACGGCCACGGCCAAGGAACATACCAAGCAGTTTGTCGAGCTTAACGCCACCGCTAAAGAGCAAGGTCGACGGATTGACAACCATACGGCCCGTTTCGAGCGTATGGAAAGGGATCTCGGCGACATCAAGGGCTACTATGCTGAATCCCGCCCGGGACACACGATGGCCGCGATCTGCGATGAACTGGGCTTTGAGGAAATCCGCACGGTATCTCCCACTGAACTGCTGCCCATCGCCCGCCGGCTTTCCCTGAACCCGAGCCAACGCCGCAGTTTCCGCGCCGCCGACTTGGTATTTATCGCTCAAGACGCGGCCGGCAACCAAACTTGGTTCGCCGTGGAAATCTCTTGGACTGTCGGCCAGCGCGACATTGACCGGGCGCGGCGCAACGCTGAACTGCTGTCCCAAGACCAGGGGCGTCCCGCCCAAGCCGTTGTCGTCGGCCAACGCTACGATAACGAACTCGACTGGTCGGGAGCCGCTTGGGTTAGTCTCGAGTCCTAAACCGGGGGAGAGATTTAGCCAGGGGAGACGGAATCCCTCACCCCTCCGTCATCCCAATATCCCCCTACCGCCTTTCCCGTGCCAATGGAAAATCCGTCCATCATCGCCGGATTTAATGCCACTGCTTCCGGGGGTAGCGCGCGGGACAACTTGGCTATATAATCCCCCGCAAAAAAGGAGCAGGGGCAAGCATTGATTAAGACGCCACATCCCGGCCGCCGTTTTCCCGGCTTGTTGCCCGTTTTCCTGCTGGCCTTGCTGACGACGGCTTGCACTGCCTCGTCCGCCGCGCCCCTGTTACCGGTCAACTCCGCCGTCCCCGCCAGCCCGGCTGCTAACCCGGCGGGCGTTGACCCGGAGTTGCGCGCCAACGCCCCCGCTCCGGCTGCCTTGCCGCCATCGTCTCCCGTTCCGGTACCGGCTCCCGCTGCCGTCAATCCCGCCCCGGCCGCTACAGGCACTGCGGATGGTAGCCCGGCTATCCTGCCGGCTCCCGGCTTGGCGGCTCCCGGGGCCACGGTCGCGGTGCCGACGGCCACTGTATCCCCCACGGCCGGCCGGTTATCATCCCCCACGGCTATTCCGGTACCGCCGGCTCTATCGCCCGGGCCGACGCCGCATCCCGGCAACAGTCCCTGGGTGCGGCAGCGGTTGGAAACTGTCATTAACCTCTACAACCTTACTGAAGCCGGGGCCGCCCTGCTTTACAGCGTGGAAGTGCGGCAGATGTTGGGCGAGCCGGGCTATTTCGGCAGTTACGGCTTTCACGGCTGGGCCGGCGTTGGCGAAGCCAAGCCTAACCCGGTAATGCACGAACTTTCCCACTCCTATTGGGGCGGCTTTCCGGTCGCCGGCCGGCCCGATTTGTCTTGGGAAATTCCCGCCGGAGAAAAGGTCTCGCCGGCTTTGCAAAGCTACCACGACGCCGCGCTGACCTTTATGGCGCAGCCGCCGGATGATTACGAACTGCTGCGGCAGCGATGGCGCAACTTGCCGGAACTTTCCGCCGCCAACCTGGAGCCGCTGCTGCACAGCGCCGAAGCCGATTTGATTTACGACACCGGCGGCCACTTGGCGTTAGTGCCGCCCATCCTGCGCCCCTACTGGCTTTATCTGCTGCGGGACGGGCCCTTTCCCGACTGGTACGCCGCTGCCGCTTGGTATCAGAGCTTGCCCCCGGAGCAGCGGCGTACCGCCGGCCAGTATCTGGGTTATACCCATCTCGACTTGCGCGGTTACGCCGCCTTGCCGCCCTATGAACCGGCCGCTGACTTGCTGGCGTCCCCCCGCCGTTGGCTGAACCGGGAGGAACGGCAGCGGCTCTTTGACTTTGCCGCCCAGTTTGACCTGCTCTTGGGCGACCCGGAAAAGGAAACCAACTTCTGGTTCTGGCGCAGCTATCTCCGGGATAAACTGGATTTGTACCGGCGGCATCCCGGCTACTTGCAATCGCTGACCTTGCCCCGGGCCGGGCAAGTGGACGCCGCCTTGTCCACGCTAACCGCCGTGGCCGGGCAATCCCCGGAGTGGCAAGCCGAATACATCGCCGCCCGTCTGCCGGAACAGCCCTTTCTGGTTAACTTCCTGCCGGCTTTGGATAATCCGGTTCTGCTGGAATTGTTCGCCCGGGATACGCCGCTGCTGCCGGGTACTACTCTGGCCGCCACGGCGGCCTTTGTCGAACATCTGAACCGCTTTGACCAGGTAATGCGCCC
Source organism: Dehalococcoidia bacterium (assembly GCA_965243185.1). Classification (GTDB taxonomy): domain Bacteria; phylum Chloroflexota; class Dehalococcoidia; order Lucifugimonadales; family UBA3495; genus CBDBCU01. The sequence continues at coordinate 1,389,730 of OZ251531.1, forward strand.
CACTTTGACCGCCGGTCAGCGGGACGCCGCCGCCGGAGCCGTCGAGCTGCGCCGTTTCCTCGAGGAACAGAATTATGGCCCACCGGAGGATGTGCGCCTTTTTCTGGATTTGCTGCGGGATGCGGACCGGGATACGGCCCGGCGGGTAGTAATGGCTCTGGAGACGGACGCTTTCCGCCGATTGCTGACCGTCGCCCCGGCGCAAATTCGCGCCATCCTGCCCCCGGCGGACTTGCTGCCCCGGCTGGAAGTTACTGCGGCGGCGGACACCCTGGCCTTGCAGCGCGGCATTGCCCTGCTGGTCGCCGAGGCGTCCGGCAACTACCGCATCGACGAACTCTATCTGCAAGGCTTGTATCAGGTTATCGCCGACCGCACCCAAAGGGAACCGGCGGCAACTTTGGCAATCCTGCTGGACAGCCCGGTGCCGTTGGGCGGGTTTCTCCGGGAGCAGCCGGCGGCGGCCGCTTGGGCCTTGTCGATTTATCCGGCGGCCGCGGCCCAACTGATTCGGGACAGCGACCCGGTGCTGCTGCCCCCGCCGGCCGCTATTTACCGGCTGATTTACGCCGACCCGGCCTTGGCCGCGGACTTGACGATTATCCTGGACGCTATGGAGGAGGATAAGATAGTGCGGGAAGCTCTGGCCTGGTTTGCCTACGATAAAAGCCGGGCGGAGCGGTTGCCGGATTTGCCCATTTCGCTACAAGGGGATGGGCAGTATCTGGCCGCCCTGCTGGAACGGGGCGGCCGCCCCTGGCTGGCGCAACGCTTACAGCAAGCCCGCGCCGACTTTGCCCAACGGGCCGCCCGCGGCGAAGTGGCCGCCGACTTCCCGGCCCAATACCAAGCCACGCTCCAAGCCGCCGTAGCTACTTTGCCGGAGGGGGACGCCAAAGCAGTTCTGCGGGAGCTGATTGGGGATTAGGATTGGGGATTATAGGCATTGCCGCCCCGTCGGTTTGACGATTGGCAGTCCCGCCCCGCTCCTTACCCCCCGGCTACGGCCGGCACTATGCTGATTTCGTCCCCGGCGGCGGCGGTCGTATCCAAGCCTTGCAGGAAACGCACATCCTCGCCGTTCAGGTAAATGTTGACGAAGTAGCGGAGTTCCCCGTTTTCGTCGATGAGCCGTTCCTTGATGCCGGGATAGTCGGCTTCCAGGGTTTCAATCATTGCGGACAAGGCGGCTTCTTGCAGTTCTACCTTGTCCTGGCCGTTGGTCATACGGCGCAGGGGCGTGGGAATGCGAACCACGACGGACATTTTCGGGGAATCCTCCTTAAATTGGGGTTTGACTAAACCCCGGCTGTTTCAGACTAATCCTTGGCACGCCGCTACCCTTGCAGCACATCGCCGCTTACCGGGTCAACCCGCACTCCGGTGGAACTGACCCATTGCAAGCCGCGCTCAATCTCCTCTTTCTCCCCGTCCAACTCCAGCACTACCCAGCCGATAAACTCGCCCACATCCGCCCGGCGAATGTTGGTGACCAGGTGAAAGTCCCGGCCCAGCCGGTAGATTATCGGCTCCTTGACCAGTTCCCCCTCGAAAGTGAACTTTACCCGCTGGCGGCTCATTGCCCGGCTATCCTCTCCAAAATCTTACGGCGGCGGACTTTACCCACTTGCCCGGAACTCCGGAACTATCATTGCCGGCCGGCTTAGCGCGCCACCAAACTCGGCCCGCCGCTGAGGGCTTCCTCAAAGGAACTCATCATCGGTTTGATCATCAAGGGATTAACCACTTCCTCGACCGCTTCCTGGGTTTTCAGCCCGTTGCCGGTAATGTAGGCTACGGTCAAGGCGTCCCGGTCGATGGCGCCGCTTTCGGCCAGGTATTTCAAGCCGGAGATAGTTACGCCGCCGGCCGTTTCGGTAAAGATGCCCTCCGTTTCCGCCAGCAGCTTGATGCCCTCGACCACTTCCGGCTCCGGCACGGCGTAGGCGCTACCGGCCGATTCCCGGATAACTCGCAGGGCATAGATGCCATCGGCGGGATTGCCAATAGCCAAGGATTTGGCGATGCTGTCCGGGCGCACCGGGCGCACCTGGCTTTGCCCGGCGGCCCAAGCGTTGACGATGGGCGCGCAGCCGGTGGCTTGGGTCATGTGCATCCGGGTCGTTACCGCCGGATGATGGACGGTGTTCTGGTCGGCGCCAAAGGTCATCGGCGTTACGCCCTCGAGCAGGCCGAGGCAAGCCAGTTCGTTAAACCCCTTCCAAATTTTGGTGAACATGGCCCCGGATGCCGACGGGATGACCACATGGTCGGGCAGCCGCCAGCCCAACTGCTCCGCCACTTCATAGCCCAGAGTCTTGCTGCCCTCGGCGTAGTAGGGGCGCATATTGATGTTGACGAAGGCCCAAGGGTAGTTGTCGCCTACTTCGCTGCACAGGCGGTTCACTTCATCATAAGTGCCGTCCACCGCTACCATTGTGGGGCCATAGACGGCGGCCCCGATAACCTTGCCGCGCTCCAGGTTGGAGGGGATGAAAACCACGGAGCGCATCCCGGCCCGGGCGGCGTGAGCCGCCACGCTGCACGCCAGATTGCCGGTCGAAGCGCAGGCGATAGTCTCAAAGCCGAACTCCTGAGCTTTAGTCGCCGCCACCGACACCACCCGGTCCTTGAAAGAGTAGGACGGGTTGACGCTGTCGTTCTTGATGTAAAGGTTATCCAGCCCCAGCCGCCGGCCCAGGTTGCGGGCCCGCAGCAGCGGCGTATAGCCGGCCATAATATCCACCGGGTCATCGCCCTGGGCCGGCAGCAAATCCTGATAACGCCAGATGCTCAGCGGCCCGGCGGCGATGCGGTCGCGGCTGACCGCCTCAGCGATAGTAGCGTAATCGTACACCACTTCCAGCGGGCCGAAGCAAAAGTCACAAACATTGAGGGCTTCCGCCGGATACTCCCGGCTGCATTCCCGGCACCTCAAGCCACTTACAAAAGCCACTGTTGCCAAAACCTCCCTTCCCGGGGTAAGTCTAACTAACCGCGCTAACGGCGCCGCCGGCATCCGCCGCAACGGCCGCCGGCAACTCTACCCCGCCGATAGTAACAAAGGGACTGGGAGTTGTCAACTTGTACGGCGGGGATTGGCCCGGCCAATCCGGCCGCTGTATTTTTTCGCCCCCCTCTCCCGGGACCAAAAAATTTCGCGAATTCCCCCCCTCCGGCAGCCAACCCCACCCCCCAATTTCCCAAAATCGCCAGGAAAGGCCGCCCAACCTGTCAAGGGGTTGGGCGGCCTTTCCTATCCTTTTATTACCGGCTTATCCCCGGCATTAAAAGGCTTTGCCGCCCGGAGGTATCCCCAATGAACCGCTATCGATTCCCCATTGCCATCCTTGCCTTGTCCGCCTTGACCCTGCTCCTGTTCTTTACCGCCAATCCCGACCCCACGGCCCAAGCCGCCCCCCGTTCTATCCCCTGGGACTGCTCCGACTGGCAAGAGTCCCCCGCCGTGGCCGATGCCGAGGATGCGCGGGTCTCGATGATCCTCGAAACCTTGGCGGCGAACCGCGGCAAATCCATCTATTGCGCCATCGACCAGTCCGACACCTGGACCAAGTCCGAAACTTGGCTTGCCGGCCGGGACCGCAACGAGCGGGACGACACCGTCTATTTCGGCCAAAGCGGCAACTTCCGCGGCTTTCTGGCGGCCCAAGAGGGCTACCTGACCGACGGCGAATCCGGCGTTACCGGCGTCTCCCGCGACCTGATTTTTGAATTCCCCCGGGAGGAACGCCGCCGCCGCACCATCACCAAACGAATGTACCTCGCCCCCAGCATCGACCCGGACGAGATGGTCTGGTCCGAGTGGGGCGGCAGGACCGAGTCGGTGAGCGACGGCTCGCGGATCTTACAAGCCCAATACCGTTTTACTACGGCGGGTAATGGCGCGGCGCAAAATAACTACTTTGATAATTCGATACCGGATACCCGGTACGGCTGGAAGCACTCCCGGCTCAATAACTGGCCCACCCTGCTCCGGGAAAAGGGCAACGAGCGCTGCCGGGCTTTGGGCTATCAACGCGGGGTCAACCCCCAAATGTCCTTCGTTCACCCTGAGACCAATGCCGAATGGCTTTCTAAAAGGAATGATACTGTTCTGGAGGATCGTCAGCGTGGCGACACCGTCAACGGTCTGGCTTGGCCCGATACTAGCGTCCGGATAGAAACCAGTAACGTCATTACCGGTACTACGATTCAAGAGCACCTTCCGCAAGTCGAAGGGGAGAAAGGCGACATCGCCCGGGCGCGGGCGGAGGCGGTGAATGCCCATTACGCCTTCGTGGAGATTAGTGGCGACCCCAACCAGTATGGCTGGGCCCGCCAAAGTTTCCCCTTCGGCGTCACCTGCATCAAGAAAATCCGCAAACGCCGCTAGCCGTTGGCGGTTAGTCGCCGCTTGCTTTTTACTGCGCGTATTGCCATCGCCATTCCTGCTTTCGTGGGGGTGGCGATGGTTTTTTGGGGATTCCCACTTTTTTGGGGGAGGACGGTAGGAGGACGGGAAGGACGGTGAGCAGGGCGCAAGGATGATAAGCAGGCCGGCCAAGGATAGGCGATAGACTTGGTCGGCACCCTACCATCCCCCCAAAATATGCTATAATCCCCCCAAACCCCAACCAGCCCCAGCAGGAGACGCCCCCTTATGGGACTGCTTAAACTACTAACCAAACCGCTCTCCGGCTACCCCGGCGGCTATAAAAAGATGCGCCGCGGTTCCCAGCCGGTGGACGCCGCGCCCCCTTTTCAACGCCCCGATACCTACGACGACCGCCGCAGCCGTATCCCGCCCACCGGCTACCGGGAATACTGGTACCCGGCCTTGCCGGCCAAGGACATTAAGCGCGGCAAGCCGGAAGCCCTGCGGATGTTGGGCAGCGACCTGGTCTTTTTCCGCGACCAAACCGGCCAGGTACAAGCTCTCCTCGACTGGTGTCCGCCCGCGCCGTCTATCTCTCGATGGGCCGCTGCTACTTCCCCGGCTTCGTCACCTGCCCCTATCACGGCGCTACCTTCGACGGCAGCGGCAACTGCGTCGCCTTTCTGACCGAAGGCCCGGACTCTAAAATGGTCGGCGCTCCCGGGATGCGCGCCCGCAAATTTCCCACTATCACCATCAAGGGCCTCGTTTTCGTCTGGATGGGGGACGGCGAACCGGCGCCGCCGGAGGAGGACATTCCGCCGGAAATGTTCGAGGAACACAACATCCATCGCCCGGTCTTTACTATGTTTGACTGCAACTGGATCCTCGTCCTCGAAAACACGATGGACGCCCACAACGCCTTTATGGTCCACCGCAACTCCCTCCGCATTCTCAAAAGCCGTCTCGGCGGCCGCCCCCGTACGCCGTTGGGCTACCGGGTCAACCTGGTCAACAATAAAACCGTCCACTACCGCCCCGGCCAGGGCAAATCCAGCGTGGAACAATACTACTACGATGACCAGGGCAACATCCCCTACCAAATGTATTATCCCGGCGTGGCTGGCGTGTGGACGCTTACCCGCTGGCGATTGCTCTGGACCTGGCTCTTCGACCGCAAAGCCAAAAAACAAGGCCAAGCCCCCGGCCGGCTGCAACCGCAGCAGGCCGCCGATACCCCGGACCTCAACGAATGGAATGGCACCCGCCTGCCCGGAATGTCCCGCACCGGCGGCAACAATGCCTACTTCCGCAGCACCCGCTGGGCGGTTCCGGTCGAACCCAACCTGACCCGAATGGTCTATCTGAATGTCGAACGCTACGGCCGCCGCCCTAACCCGTTGCGCCGCCTTTGGAGTTCGATCACTTGGCCCTACCGCAACTGGGAGCTTAACTTCAACTTTCGCAACCAGGACTATGATGCGGAGAAGTATGTGCAGTACCACCTGCCCGAGTACCTGTCATCCACTGACTCCGTGGTGGTGGCGATGCGCCGCCTTTTTGTCGAACACGCCCGGGATGTTCAACGCCGCCGCGCCCGGGAGGAGGAACTGCCGGAAAACCCCGGTGAAACCGCCGCCGACTTGATGGTGCGGGAAGGCGACGCCAAAGTAGCCCAAGCCACTCCGCACTACGACGCTAACCGCCTCCAAGACGAACTGCTCCGCCGCCTCTAACCCGCCCATTGACTCAACCCCATCCCATGCTATAATCCAACCACCCCGACCGCCGGGCGGATCGTCAAGGATAATCAGTAGGCAATGCCGTGAACGGCGACAATATAACTTCATGGGTCGAACAGCACTTGGGCAGCGTCATCGCCGCCCTCGCCGTCACCTTCGCCATGCTGGCCCTCGACTGGATCCTCGCCCACAACTTCGAATTCTGGAGCAGCGCCGTCCCCCTCGGCAAATCCGGTTTCCTCGACGCCATGCCCAAACTAACCCCTACCTGGGTCGGCAACTCACTAGCCATCATCACCGGCAAGGAGGTAATCAAAATGGTAATCGCCGGACGCAAACTAGCGGCCGCCGAACAGCGCGCCACCACCGCCGAACAGCAAGCCATCGCCACCGCCACGCAACTAGCGGAAGCCGCCGAACGGCGCGCCGCCACCGCCACGCAACTAGGGCCTGTTGACAAACCCGTTTCTCCTGATTAGATTACCAGCAACTTAATCAGGAGGGAATAGCTTGGCGCGTAAGATGTTATCCGACCGGCAGTGGGCGCGGCTGGAGCCGGCTTTGCGGGGCGACCCCAAGAAAGGCGGCCGGCCACCGCTGCAAGCAAATCGGAACACGGTTGAGGGCATCCTGTGGATTGCCCGCACTGGAGCTCCTTGGCGCGACTTGCCCCCGGAGTTTGGGAAATGGAACTCGGTGTATCAACGGTTCCGCCGCTGGACTAAAGCCGGCGTCTTTGAGCAGCTGTTCAACAGCTTGGCCGGCGAGCTTCAGTTGGACACCGTAATGGTGGATGGGACTTTTGTCAAAGGGCATCAGCACGGGACTGGCGCCCCAAAAGGGGACGCTCCCGCGACCAATCCCGGTTGGCCCAAGCCATCGGGCGGAGTCGCGGCGGGCTGAATACCAAGGTGGTGGCCTTGGCCGACGCTATGGGGCGACTGGTCAAGTTTGTCCTGCGCCCGGGCAATGCGGCGGAATGCGTGGTGCTGCCAGATTTGATTGGTGCGGTTGCCACCCAAGAACTGATTGCCGACAAAGCCTATGATACGGACCTGATCCGTAGCTGGTTGGCCGCGGCGGACATCCGGCCGGTGATACCTTCCCGGGCCCGGCGGCGACCGCCGGCTTGGCCCGACCCGGCGGTATATGGGTTGCGTCATTTGATTGAAAACCGCTTTGCGGCCCTCAAGGAGTATCGGGGAATTGCGACGCGCTACTGCAAGTTGGGCGAAATGTACGCGGCAACCCTTTGCTTGGTGGCCACGGTAGTAGCAATGCGGGAAAAGGAAACCGGCCAGAACCCCGGGGGCTGGCCGGCGGTCAATCGCCAGCTGGCACTTTAAGGTTTGTCAACAGGCCCTAGGATATGCTAAACTACCCAGCAAATGCAACAGAACCCAATCATCTGATTGTTAGCAGCAAGGACGCGGCGTTGCTGGTAGAGCTGGAGCCGGAGCTCTTGGATAAGGGATTCCGGCAGGGTGAGGCCGCCGGAGAATCCGGTATCGACAACAAACTCCAGTTCCCGGAATTCCCGGCTGGTGCCAGCCACCGCTACGGAAACACGCGCTTCCAGAATGTTGACCGGCTCGACCCGACCAACCAGGACCACTTGCCCCCTAATGATGTTTGAGGTACTCAAGGGTCATCGCGGCGCTGAGCTGAGCTACTGCCCCATTCCCGCCAATAGCGCGGCCCCAATTCCAGGAGTAGGGATGCAGCTCATCCATAAGCATGGTAGCCTGGTGGTCGTTGTCGCCAATGACATAGTCGCCGCTGGCGATGTGGATAACGACAACCTTGCCGTAGTGTTCGGCTTCAAGTTGGCTCGCCAGCTTTTCGTAGATGGCTTCGCCTCGCGCTACTACTTCCGCCGGATCCATCGGCTCAATCATTTCTGCCGGATCCATCATCTCTACCATAGTTCTTCACCTCCCGGTTCTTTCTCCCCTACTAGTATAAAGATTTGGCGGCCGGGGTTCAATGGAAAAAGTTACGCCATTTCCCCGGAAAGTGCTACAATAGCCGCAAATAATCCACCGTTAACCCCTAGTGGAGGCTTCCCGATGACTTTGACCGGCGTAATGCACCGGCCGGCCGGCGCTGAACCTGCTGACGAATACCGGGCGGCTACTGAAACCGCCGCCCTTTATGACAACGCCCCCAACGGCCGCCTGAAAGCCGCCGGCGCCGATGCCCTGGACTTGCTCAACCGCCTGTCCACTAACCGGGTGGACAACCTGCCGCCGGGCCGGGGCGCGCCGACCATCCTGACCACCGACCGCGGCCGCATCCTGGATTTGCTGACGGTGGTCAACGCCGGGGATTGCATCCTGCTGCTCACCAGCCCGGGCCAGCAGCAGCCGGTTAGCGACTGGCTGGACAAATACACCATTATGGAGGACTTGACCGTAGCCGACTGCACGGCGGACACGGCCCTGTTTACCCTCTGCGGCCCCAACAGCCGCAACACTCTGGCCGCCGCCATTCCGGCGTTAGGCAACTCTCTAGCCGAACTGGAACCATACTCGGCAATAGACGCCGCCATCGCCGGGCAGGAAGCAATGCTGCTCCACCGTCCCCTAGGCGACTTGCCGGCTTACGATTTGCTAGTGGATGCCACCGCCGGCCCGGCGGTATGGGAAAGTTTGACGGCGGCCGGCTTTTTCCCCATTGGACAAGATGCTTGGGATGCCCTGATGGTCTGCTACAGCATCCCCCGTTACGGGCGGGAGTTGGGGGATGCCTTTAACCCCCTGGAAGCCGGGTTGATTGGCGCGGTGGACTTTGCCAAGGGCTGCTATATCGGCCAGGAAGTCATTGCTCGGCTGGACACCTATCAAAAAGTGCAAAAGTATCTGGTGCAGCTGCGTTTTCCGCCGGATGCGACGGTGGCCGCTGACGCCAAGCTGTTAAGCGATGGCCGCAACGTGGGCCAAGTAACTTCTCTGGCCGCAAACCCGGCTACCGGGGAATTGCTGGGTTTGGGCTATGTCCGCACGGCTCAGGCTGAAATCGGGGCGCTGCTGGAACTGGCCGCCCCGAATCAGGGCTATGGAGAAATAATCGCCCGGCCGTAGCTTTTCGGAGCTGGGGAATAGGGCAACCCGGCCCAATACCACATCCGCCGCCGGTTCAGGAAAGCAATCCGCGCCCGTCAACTACATAACCATCAGAGCCGGCAGTTTATACCGCCGGCCCCAACTGTAGCCTGTCCAGACCCCCGGGCAAACCGCTAACTACCCCCGAACTTCCGCCAATGCCCACTGAACCAGAGGCGTGGGGTCGGCGTCGGGATTTATCCAGTTAGCCCGAACCGGATGAGCAAGGCTCAAGATGTAACGGTTGCCGGCTTGATAGGCGTAACTGCGCCACTGGCGTTGGTTATTTTCCGCAAACTCGCGAACCGGCTCCGGCGATGCGTCAAGATTTTCCCGCACCCGCTTGCCGGTTTCGCTGCCGAGACAGACCACTACCCGCACTCCGAGACGATCGATAACCGCTTGGTGGAACGGCCAGCAATCCGCCATCAACTGCTGCTTTTGGGCGGTGCTTGGCGCGTCATCGTCCTCATCGTGCTGCCAACGCCGGAAAATCAACGGGGCGGCCGGTACCGCTTGCGGGTTAAGCCCCAACTGCTCGAAAAAGTGCTTCAGCCGCCGCTGTTGCGGCCGGCTGCCCGGCTGGTTGCCGCGCCACGGTTCATCCAAGTAGCCCGACCATTCCGGCGGCCGGTGATTGAGAACTTGGTTGATTTGTTCCTCAACCGTCTCGGGAGATTTCGGGAGGCTGTCGCCGGGATGGTAGTCAATGATGTAAAGGTCCGAGGGGTGGTCAAAAGCCGCCCGCCCGGAGTATAAGGCTCGGCCGCGCTCGTTCCGGCGGGATTGGGGAATCAGTTGGACAAAATCCTCAAGCATTTCTTTACGCTCCTTCTAGGATTTCCGTAATGGAAAGGTGCCGCCCCCCCTCCAATTATACCACTGCACGGGAAAACGGCTTATCCCCCTTGCCCCCAAAAAACTATGGCAAGACCGCCGTTCACCAAGTATAATAACTAACACGCCTTTAACATTCAGCCGGCCGCCTGCCCCCCTAATCGCGCAATGCCCTCGGCGGCCGCTACCCCGCAGCGAGGATACCATGGCTTACCTGCCCATCGAGGATTACGGCATCATCGGCAATATGCACACCGTCGCTCTGGTCGGCATCAACGGCTCCATTGACTGGTTCTGCTGCCCCGACTTCGACGCCCCCAGCGTATTCGCCGCCATCCTCGACGACCAAAAGGGCGGCTACTTCAAGATTGCCCCGGCCGCCGGCAACGGCGACATCACCTGCAAGCAAATGTATTGGCCCGAAACCAACGTCCTGGTCACCCGCTTCCTCTCCCCGGACGGCGTCGGCGAGGTCATCGACTTTATGCCGGTGGGCGAACATCGCGGCCATCAGCACAACAACGAACTCATCCGCCGCGTCAATGTCGTCCGCGGCGAAATGACCTTCCGAATGGAATGTTTCCCCGCCTTTAATTACGCCCGCAGCAGCCACGAAATCCTGCTGAACGAATCCGGCGCCCTCTTGGTCTCCGACGACCTCAGCATTCAGCTTTGCGCCTCCCTGCCGCTGCAAAAGTCCGGCGACGGGCTGATTTGCGACTTCACCCTCCAGGGCGGTCAAACCACTACCTTTACCCTCGACGAAATCGGCGGCGACATCGACAATCCCCATCCCTTTACTGAGGAGGAAAGCGAGCGGCTGTTCGAGGATACGGTAGCCTACTGGCGCAACTGGCTTTCCAGCTGCACTTACAAAGGCCGCTGGCGGGAAATGGTGCAGCGTTCCGCCCTGGTGCTGAAACTGCTGACCTACGACCCCACCGGCGCCATCGTCGCCGCCCCCACTTGCAGCCTGCCCGAGGACTTGGGCGGCGTCCGCAACTGGGATTACCGATATACCTGGATCCGCGACGCCGCCTTTACCCTGTACGCCCTGCTGCGGATTGGCTTTACCGAGGAGGCCGCCAAGTTTATGCAGTGGATTGAGGCCCGCGCCAGTGAACTTAATCCCGACGGCTCCCTGCAAATTATGTACGGCATCAATGGCCGCCACGAACTCACCGAGGAAACCCTCTGGCATCTCGACGGCTACAAAGGCTCCTCTCCCGTCCGTATCGGCAACGGCGCTTACGACCAGTTGCAGCTGGACATCTACGGCGAACTCCTCGACGCCGTTTATATCTACAACCGGCACGGCGCCCCCATCTCCTTCGACTTCTGGCAGCATTTGCGCCGCCTCACCGATTGGGTCGTGGAAAACTGGCAGCGCGAGGACGAAGGCATCTGGGAAGTGCGCGGCGGCCGCCGCCACTTCGTCTATTCTAAGCTGATGTGCTGGGTTGCCGTGGACCGGGCCCTGCGCCTTGCCGAAGCCCGCTCCTTTCCCGCCGACCGCGCCAAATGGGAAAAGACCCGGGATGAAATCTACGAGGACATTATGGAAAACGGCTGGAGCGACCGCCGCCAGGCTTTCGTCCAGTATTACGGCGGCGACGCCCTCGACGCCTCAAACCTGATGATGCCCCTCGTTTTCTTTATGGCGCCCTCCGACCCCCGGATGCTCAAAACCCTCCACGCCATCAACCAGCCCCCGGAACAGGGCGGCTTGGTCTCCAACAGCCTCGTCTATCGCTACCACCTCGAAGCCTCCCCGGACGGGCTGATGGGCTACGAGGGTTCTTTCAACATCTGTACCTTCTGGCTGGTCGAAGCCATGAGCCGCGCCGGCCGCTACGACCGCCAGACTCTCGACCAGGCGCGGCTGATTTTCGAGAAAATGCTCAGCTACGCCAATCACTTGGGGTTGTACGCCGAGGAAACCGGCCACAGCGGCGAAGGCTTGGGCAACTTTCCCCAAGCCTTCACCCACCTGGCGCTAATCAGCGCCGCCTGCAACCTCGACCGGGACATCGACAGCGCTGGCCTGGTCGATTGGTAACGCCCGGGTTGCTATTCCCCAATTCCCCATCCTCACCCCCCATTGACCAACCCCGCCCTTTCCGGTATATTACCCCTATGACGATCGCAGCAGCCTTTGACACCCACCGCTACATCCAGAACCTCATCAAAAGCGGCTTCACCCCCGACCAGGCCGAAACCCTGGCCTACGAACAGGTGAACCTGCTCAACAGCAACTTGGCCACCACCCAAGACATCGAGTCCCTGCGCCTCGCGACCAGCCATGACCTCGCAGCCCTCCGCAGTGCCAACAGCCATGACCTCGAAACCCATCGCCTCTCCCTAGAGTCCAAACTCGAGGAACACCGTAGCGCCAACGCCCGCGACCTCGAAACCCTCCGCCTATCCCTCGAAGCCAAACTCGAGGAACACCGCAGTGCCAACGCCCACGACCTCGAAACCCTCCGCTTGGCCCAAGACGCCAAAATCGACGCCCTCCGCCTCTCCCTCGAAGCCAAAATCGAGGAATACCGCATCGCCACCGCCAAGGAAATCGAAGCCCTCCGCTTGGCCCACGATGCCAAGCTCGAGGAACTGCGCCACTCTCACGACGCCAAACTCCAATCCACCAAATACGACCTCATCAAATGGATTTACCCCGCCTTCGTCGCCCAAGGCGGCCTCATCATCGCCATCCTTAAACTATTCGACTAGCCCCGCCAAAACCCCACCGTTACCCCGGCCACTCTCCCCGTCTATTACTTCCCCCCTGCCCCTACCGTCCTTCCCCCAAAGCGGGAATCCAGAACCGCCGCCAACTCTGCATTCCGACTCCAATCCCCCAAAAATCCTTGCCGCCGCCATCCTTTCCCGATAAACTAGGCCGCGCAATCAACCCGCCCGCCCCCGGCGCGGAAAGAGTGGAAAGACAGGTTTTAGTGGATTTACCCCCCCAGCAGACCCGCCCCCGGCGTCCCCGCATTTTCTACGGCTGGTGGATGTTAGCCATCACTTCCCTGATGGCGTTCTTTGCCAGCGGCATTTTCTTTCGCGGCTTCACCGTCTTTGTCCCCGCCATCCGCGACTCTTTAGGCATCAGCCAAGCCCAAACCAACCTCATTTTCTCCCTGGCCCGCGCCGAAGGCGGCCTCGAAGGCCCCTTTGCCGGCTGGCTCATCGACAAATTCGGCAACCGCGCCCTGCTCATCCCCTCAGTCCTCCTCGCCGTCCTCGGCTACTTCGCCCTGTTCCGCCTCGACCTCCTCGCCCAATACCTCGGCGGCTTCTGGGCCTTCACCCTCGTCTATCTGCTCCTCGTCTCCCTCGGCAACAGCATCGCCTTTCAGCACGCCATGTTCGCCGGCATCAATCAATGGTTCCGCCGCCGCCGCTCCCTCGCCATCTCCATCCTTGCCGCCGTAGCCTCCCTTGGCGGCCTCTTTATCGTCCCCTCCATGAACGGCGTCATCGAGCGTTGGGGTTGGGAAGTGGCATCCTTGGCGGCCGGCTTGGCTTACCTGATTTTCCTCTTTCCCCTCTGCTTCCTGTTCCGCAACCGCCCCGAGGACATCGGACTGCTGCCGGATGGCGATACCACCGCCCCGGTCGCCGGCGGCCCCCGCGACCCGGCCGGCCGCCGCCGCATCCTCCGCGACTACACCGTCCGCGAAGCCCTCCACACCAAAGCCTACTGGCTCCTGATGCTCGGCGCCGGCTTGCGGATGATTGCCACCCTCGGCATCCTGGTCAGCGTCGTCCCCATCCTCGAGGACAAAGGCGTCAGCCGCCAAATGGCCGCCAACCTCACCGGCGCCATGTTCGGCATCAACTTCCTTTCCCGCCTGATTCTCGGCTACTTCGGCGACCAGTGGCCCAAATCCCTGATTCTAGCCGGCACCCTCGCCGCCGAAGCTCTGGCTTTCGTATTCCTCTACTTCGGCAGCTGGGACGCCGGCATTATCGGCATAATGCTGATTTTAACCTTTATCCTCCTCGAGGGTTTTGGCGACGGCGCCGGCATCATCGTTTGGGCGGCCCTCGGCGACTACTACGGCCGCGACCGTTTTGCCACCTTGCGCGGCTACATCACCTTCTCCCACAGTTGGGCCTTAGTCGCCTCCCCGGTCTATGTCGGCTGGATCTTTGACACCTACGGCAGCTACGATTGGGCCATCATCCCCGCCGCCCTCTGCGCCGCCCTGTCCAGCCTCTGCTTCCTGTTCACCCGCAAACCGCCCCAACTAACCCGCGCCCCCGACCCCTCCCCCGCCCCCGCTACCACCGCCGCCGCCGACTAGCAACTCCGCCCCACCCGCCACCCGCCGTCATTCCCCCTCTTAACGTCATTCCCACGAAAGTGGGAATCCAGAAATACCGCCCTTAAAAACTCCCCAAACTCCTAACCCCTTCTCCTATATCATTCCGAGGCGATAGCCGAGGAATCTCGACTTCACGCCCGCAACCACCCACACCACAACCAGCCATCCCCCAATCCAAAAAGTTTTGAGTGGGCGCGGGGGAACTTTTACAAAAGTTCCCCCACCATATTTTTTCGCCCCCCTCCCGGGACCCAAAATTTTTAATTTCCCCAACCCCTCCGGTAGCCAACCCCGCCCCTCCCAATTTCCCAAAATCGCTAGAAAGGCCGCCCTACCTGTCAAGGGGTAGGGCGGCCTTTTCTATTCTTTTATTACCGGCTTATCCCCGGTATTAAAAACGCCCGCCGCTGGGAGGTTCTTATGTTCCGACTGCCTATCGCCATCCTAATCCTATCCGTCCTGACCTTCGGCCTCCTCATCACCGCCAGTCCCACCCCTGATGCCCAAGCCGCCCCCCGCACCATCCCCTGGGACTGCTCCGACTGGCAAGAGACCCCGGCCATGGCCGACGCCGATGATGCCCGCGTCTCGATGATCCTCGAATCCCTCGCCGCCAACCGGGGCAAATCCATCTACTGCGCCGTGGACCAGTCCGACACCTGGACCAAGTCCGAAACTTGGCTTGCCGGCCGGGACCGCAATGAGCGGGATGACACGGTCTATTTCGGCGAGCAAGGCAACTTCCGCGGCTTTCTGGCCGCCCAAGAGGGCTACCTGACGACTGACGGCGAATCCGGCGTAACCGGCATCAGCCGCGACCGGATTTTTGAGTTCCCCGAGGAACCTCGCCGCGGCAAGAAAACCGTCATCAAACGCCTCAAACTCGAAGCCAGCCCCGACCGCTGGGCCAAAAGCGCCGATGGCGCCCAGGCTAGCAGTTACGACCGCCTAGGATCCTATGGTTCAGGCTCAGGGGATGGGGCTTTAGGGCAGGGTTGGCGGTACTTTTGCGACTTGAATCGGCCCGGCTACTCTGTGAGCAATCGCAACAGCCCCAACTATTGCCAAGGCGTTGTTTGGGAGCCGTTGGTACAAGCGGCAGCCGAACGGGATTGCGCCGCCCGGGGCTATCCCCGCGTCAATGAGGCCGCGCCCTCCGGCAATTGGGAATTTCGGTATCGCGACACGGACGACAGAGAAACTCATTGGGGGTTGATATTCTGGCAAGTGCGCCAATACACCGCCACCTGCGAAAAGAAAATCCGCGTCCGCTGCTAATCCCCCCTCCCCGCCGGCAAAAAACCGGGGCGGGTCGAGTTGACCTGCCCCGGTTGATCTTCTGACCAATGCCGGCCCAAAGACAGTTTTGAGCGGAATCCCCCCTTTCCTTTAGCGTCTATCTCCGCGTCCGCCCCGCGTTGCCGGCAAGTTTGGTACCCCTTGACCGCAACTCAACCTACTGCTAAAGTCCCTGCTCGGTCCCGTGCCGCCAAGTCAAACCCCACTAAAACAAAGGAGTTGCCCCTGATGCCCTTAACCCCCAGGCTGCCCCTGTTCGCCGCGACCCTGACCCTCCTGGCCCTGATTCTGGCCGGAGTTTTTCTGAACAGCTATTCCCTCCCGCCGGCCTGGGCGCAAACTGCTACTGACTACGACAGCGATGAGGACGGGCTGATTGAGGTCAGTACCTTGGCTCAGCTGAATGCCATCCGCTGGGATTTGGATGGCGACGGGGCGGTGGATGATACGGCTAATCAGACCGCCTTTGCCGCCGCCTTTGCCAACGCGGCGGCCGGGATGGGTTGCCCGGATAGCGCCGATGATGCCGATACTAACCCCGATCCCTGCGCCGGCTACGAGATGCACGGCGACCTGACTTTTGACAGCAATAGGGATGGCAGCGTTACGGCGGCGGATTCCGGCGGGCTTTACTGGAACGGCGGCAAGGGCTGGACGCCGATTGGCGACCCCGGCAATCCCTACAGGGGGGAGTTGCAAGGCCGGGGGAAGGTTATTTCCAAGCTGTTCATCAGCAGAGACGCCGCCGACACCGCTGACGCCGTTGGTTTGTTCGGGGCGGTCGGCAAAGATGGCAAGGTAACCGGCTTGGGATTGGAGCAGGTCAACATCAGCAGTAATCATCAGTCGGCCGTGGGCAGCATTGCCGGGGTCAATCAGGGCGTCATTACTTCGAGTTATGCTACTGGCACTGTGGGCGGTAGTGGGGTAACTGGCGGGTTAGTAGGCTTGAACCTGTTCGGAACGGTGCAGGCCAGCTTTGCGGCCACGACGGTGTCGCTGGCGCCGGGCGATGCGGCCGCCGGCGGGTTAGTGGGGCAAAATCTGCTGGGGGAAATCAAAGCCAGCTACGCCAGCGGCGCGGTATCGGCCAACGCCATCAAATCTTTGGCCGGGGGCTTGGTGGGCATCAACCAAGGGACGATTACCGCCAGCTACGCCCGGGGCCGGGTGTCGGTATCCGGCCAAGGCAGCGTCAGGGGTGGACTGGCGGCTTATGATTTGGGGACGGAAACCTACAGTTATTGGGATACTGAAACTACCGGGATTGCCGGCAGTGGCGGCTTGGGGCAACCCAGCAGCCATCTGAAAGCGCCCACCGGCTATACCGGCCTTTATGCCCAATGGAACCTGGATCTGGATGGGGTCGAGGGCGGCGATAATCCTTGGGACTTTGGCAACAGCCGGCATTATCCCATTCTGGTCTATGGGGACATCAAGACGGCCCCGCAGCAGCGGGACTATGACACCGACAACGACCGGCGCATTGAAATAACCACCCTGGAGCAGTTGAACGCCATCCGTTGGGACTTGAACACCGATGGCGTGGTGGCCGCTGCGGACCAGGGCAGTTACGAAGCCGCCTTTCCGGGGTTGACCGCCGGGATGGGCTGCGCGGATGGGGCTACCGCCGCCGTATGCACTGCCTACGAACTGGAAGTTGATTTGGACTTCGACACCGACGGGGATGAGGGCATTGACGCGGATGACGGCGCGCATTGGAACAGCGGAGCTGGCTGGCTATCCATCGGCAGCGCGACAGCGCCGTTCGCCGGAAAGTTCAACGGCAACGGCAAGACCATTGCCAATCTGTATGTCAACCAGACCCAACCGGCCCGGGTAGGCTTGTTCGGGGAAGTGGGTTCCGCTGGGGTTGTTGAGGGCGTCAAGCTGGCTGCGGTGGACATCTCGGCTCTGGACGGCGTCCGGATCGGATCCCTGGCCGCGGTCAATGGCGGGACTATCAAGAGGAGTTCAGCTACCGGCCGCGTCAATGCGGTAACCGGGTCGGCGACGGTCTATGCCGGCGGACTGGTCGGCAGCAATACCAACAGCATTGCCAGCAGCTACGCCAAAACCGAAGTGGACGGCAGCGCGTCAGCGGCCGGCGGCTTGGCCGGCCACAACGGGACTGCCGGCAGCATCGTCGCCAGCTACTCCGACTTTGCGCCAATAATCACCGCCCGCAACAACGCTTACCTGGGCGGCTTGGTGGGCCACAACCAGGGCAGCATCACCGCCGCCTACTCATTCAGCCCGGTCAAGGCTACGGGCAACACGGCGGCGGTAGGCGGCCTGGTGGGCTACAACCAACGGACGGACAGCACTTCCACCACTCAGGGCACCATCACCGCCGCCTACGCCATCGGCCCGGTGGTGGCTACCGGAACTACCCCGGCCGCCGGCGGGTTGGTGGGCAAGAACAGCGGCGGCACGGCCACTAACAGCTATTGGGATACTCCAATCAGCGGCCAGAGCAGCAGCGCCTTGGGGACGGGCAAGGCCGGGCGGGAACTGCAGATTGATTCCTACAGCGGCATTTACGCCAACTGGAATCTGAACCTGGACGGGCAAGTCGGCAATGACGACCCTTGGGACTTCACTATCCGCTATCCCAAGCTGAAGTATGGCGGCATCGACTTCTCCGAACAGCTCCATCTCTACATACAGTGCGACGGTGGAGGTTACCCGATAGTAGCCGAGCGAATGCAATCCGCCTTTGGGGTCAGGCCTTGGCTGTCCCGCACCCGTGGCCGGGATGCTCGGGAAGTTTCCGACGACGGAGTGACCGGGTGGACTGCGGTTCTCACCCGGGGGCCGCGCAGCGGCTCCGAACGACTTGCTCATATCGGTATTTGGCAACTGGCGCCCAATGCCTCCGAAGTGAACAAGCGGTTTCGGTTTAGTATGCCCTCCCAAGAGCGCGGCTTGATTTACAGCATCCCGCCCCTGCCGGTAAAGGCGTCCTGGACCGGGGCCACCGCTGCGATAAGTTTCGTCAGCGGCCATAACCCGCCCCGGGTGGGGCAGGGAATCTCGGTCAGCGGCGGCAGCGCAACGTGGATACGCTGCAATGACACCGCCGGCAATGGGTGCATTGTTGCCGGAAGCACCCCCTTCACCCGGGACTTGGGCAAGTACTTCTACGCCTACCGCTACTACACCGACAGCAACGGCGTGCTGACCAAAGCCAGTACCGGATACATTGGCCCGGTGCAGGCGGCGGCTAGTCCCTAGCCGTAACCCCCTTAGCCAGTAATCCGGGACGCGGGCGGGGCAATTCGACCCGCCCGTTTTGTAAAGGTGGTAAGTGATTGGGGCGGCTGGAGAAGTATACTGGCCTTTGCGACCGGTATAGAGGTATAACTATGGATGCGGGGATCTCGCAACCGGCAAACTCGCGGCAAATTCAGTGGCGGAATGGTGAGGGTGAGCAAGCTACCGACGCCAATGCTGCGGCCGGTAAGGAGAAACCGGCGCATGGTCGCGAGAAACACTGAAAAGAGTAACGACAGTGGCGGGTACCCCAAAGGGAATGTGATTCTGCCGTAAAACCCGGCCAGACCAGAGCCGTTAATCCGGGCAACTGACCGACTAATGCCGCGAGGCAAGTTGCGGGACTGTCGCGGATGCCCGGCAAAGGACTTGCCTTGGCAAATGCCAACCCCAAATACCCGGATAAACTCCTGACGGAAATCGCCAACCCGGGACCTTGTCCGGACCGAGTTGAACACCGTTTACGATATGCTGGGTTTGCGACCAGGCAACACCCTCGCAAAGTTAAACTTATAATACCCAAATAATTTGTCAACACGCCCTAAGAGTTTTGCCGTCGAGCCTGGGAATATGACTTGCGCGATAAGCGACTTGGTGGTTTCCGGGTTTGCTTCAATCAGTCGTTGGCTCGTGACGCTGCTGGACCATTCTGCGATGTATTTGCAGTTGGTCTGAGCCGAGTCCAGCAGTAGTGTTTGTTCAGGCATGAATGATTGCCTTGGGTGCGCCGAGGAGTTGGTTCAAGCAGAAGTTGGCATCCAAGTCATAGTGTTCATGCGTTCTACTTCTTGGCCGTGAAGTTCGACCAGGAGCTCTTCCAAAGCGAAGTAGGCGGCAAGGCTAGGGTAATGGCCTTGGTTTTGGTATTCGACTACAAAGGCCGGTTTGACACCCGGACGAGGCGGGTGGTATTCAGTGAGCTTTTCGACCTGGTTTTCGCGGAAATGGACTCGGATGTTTTCTGAGCCGGCTTGCGCTGAGGATATGTTGATAGGGGTCATAGGGCTGGCCGCCAAGTGTAGTGGGGTTTCAGTGTACTGACATATGGCGGCGTGTTGTCAACGAGTGGGTTGATTTGGTATTCTCAACACGTGTTGGCGTGAGGTAAAATAGGGGAAATTGCCTTGACTGAGGAGGGAAATCCTTATGACCCAACGGGCTTATCGCCACGACTTGCGCTGCCCCCATTGCGGTTCCAACTGGATGCCCAAATACGGCACTTCCCGGGGGAAGCAGACCTATCGCTGCGGCCACTGCAAGCATCGCCACACCCCGGAGGGCAACCGCCATTACTACTCGGAGCAGGTCAAGAGCCAAGCCGTGGGGATGTATCTGGAGGGCAGCAGCAGCTCGGCCATCGGGCGGGTGCTCAAGGTGTGGCTGGAGACGGTCTATTCCTGGATTCAAAAAAAGCCGTGGCCGCTCGGGAGACCTTGAACTTGGTGCGGGAGCAGCAAGCGGCCTGGCGGCCGGCCGGGGTTAAGGCCGTAGTCATTTCCCTGGATGAGGCGTGGACTTACCTGGGCTGCCGCAAGGGGGAGCAGCGGCAATCCTTGTGGATTTGGACGGCGGTAGTGGTGGAAAGCGACGGGCGGTGGTGGCGGGATTTTGAGGTGGGGGGACGGGATACGGAGACTTTCCTGCGGTTGCTGGCGCGGCTGCCGGAGACGGCCAAATACAGCACGGACCGCTACGAGGTGTATGATTGGCTGCCGCCGGACCGCCATGTGGCGCGCAAGGGACGGGAAGCCAACCGGAATGAAGGGCTGCATTCGGTCTTGCGGGGGAAGCTGAACCGGCTGGTGCGGCGGACTAAGGGATACACCAAACAAGCGGAAATGCTGGTTGGTTCCCTGGCTATGCTGTGGCTCCAGCAAGGCTGGATTTAGCCACGCCAACACGTGTTGAGAATACCAAAACGCCGCGCCCCGGGTTAAAAGCCGGGCTATCGCTTATACTTGGCGACTTACTTATCGTCATTCCCGTGAAAACGGGAATCCAGAGTCCTCGGCATTTCTGGATTCTCACTTTCGGGGGAATGACGGTTGCTACTGACCGGGTTTCCGGCCCAAGTCCCAGGGTACGGTGGCTTGCCCCAAGTAATTCTCTCCCCAGCAGACCACTTCCCCGTTGGCCCGCAAACCGCAGGCGTGGCGGTCGCCGGCGCTCACTGCGATAAAGTTCTGTATTGTCGGCGGCTCCAGTTCCCGCTCCGCGCTGCGGCCCCAGCAGACCACTCCGCCGTCAGCCCGCAGTCCGCAGCCGAACTCCCCGCCGGTGGCTATGGCAGTGAACTGTTCATTGGTCGGCAGTCCATTCAGACCCAGGGCGCTGCCCCAACAATCGACAGTCCCGTCCTCCCGCAAACCGCAGGTCAATACCTTGCCGCTGCTGATGGCGATAAAGCGTTCTCCCTCCGGCGAATTGCTCTGCCCCCGATTGTTGCGGCCCCAGCAAATTGCTGCACCGTCCGACCGCAGCCCGCAGGTATGCTCCGCCCCGCTGCTGAGGTCAGTAAAGGTTTCGCCCGGCGGCGCATCGGCCTGCCGGTGCAGGTTGTTGCTGTGCCAGCACACCGCCGTATTATCCGGCTGCAAGCCGCAGACATGGTCATAGCCGCTGCTGATCGTTTTCAGTTGCAGACCCCGGGGCGGCTGCAACCGTCCCGGAACGACATTAGCCCCCCAGCAAGTTGGCGCGCCGGCTTTGGCCCCATCGGAGCGGATCCCGCAGGTGAAAGCCCCGCCGGGACTAATCGCCGCATAGGTGAAAGTGGACGAGGCATCCAGCTGCCCGCCCACATTGCTGCCCCAGCACCGCGCCGAGTCATCGCTGAACCGGGCGCAGGTGTGGTCAAAGCCGCTGTTAATGGCGATTACCTGGTAAGGAACCGGCGTCGGCTCCGGGGTTGCGGTCGGTTCGGGCGTAGCCGTTGGCGGCAGCGGCGTCGGCGTCGGTTCGGGAACCGGCGTGCTGGTCGGCGGCGGCGCAGTCGGGGCGGGCGCGGCTGTCGGCGCTGGCTGCGGCGTAGCCGTGGCCGCCGGTCGCCGCGTGGGCGTAGGCCGCGGCGTAGGCGGCGGTTCCGGAGTAGCGGTGGGTTCTGCCGCCGGTTCCGGCGTTGCCGTCCCTTCCGCTTCCGGTTCCGCCGTCGGTTCCGGAGTAGCGGTTGGCGCTGACGCCGGAATTTGCTCCGCCAAAGCGGCCGCCACGGCCGCCGCAACCGTCGCCGCAATATCCGGCGTCGGCGCCTCCGGCGCCGCTTCCCGGGTTGCCATCGGTTCCGGAGTCGCCGTTGCCGGCTCCGCCGCGCCGCAGCCCATGGCCGCCAGTAGCAGCGTCAAGGCCAGCAGTCCGGGCAGCAAAATATAAACCGCCCGGCGGCGGCAAGGTCTGGGGTTCATTGACGATACGGGATAAGAGCAGGACATAAAGCGTCACCAAAGTTGGGGATAAGAATGGATGTAATGCGGCAATCAGCAATATCCTATAGGCAAATCAAGGGCAGGTCAAGGATAAATGGACGCCGCTATTGGCAATCCTGTACCCCGGTTGACAACTCCATCCCGGCAAATTAAACTTGCTCCATCAACCCACACCCAAAAGGAGCGTTAAATGACCGCTACTTTAGAACACACCCACGGCCAGAAGCATACCCATTACCACCGGCACTCCCCGGCCACGGCGGAGATGGCCGCCGCCGCTAACCAGTGGCTGGACAGCCTTTCCCCGGAGCAGCAGGCCAAGGCTACTTTCAGCTACCTGGACGGGGAGCGGCTTTTCTGGTATTACCCGCCGCTGAACCGCCACGGCTTGCCGCTGCGGGATATGAACCCGGCGCAGCGGGATTTGGCTTACGCCCTGATGACCGCCACTCTCGACCCGGACGCCAACCAGAAGGCCGCCGCCATTATGCAGCACGAGAACATCCTCGGGCCGCTGGAAGTCGAGGAAGGCACCGCGTCTTGGGACCGCAACCCGCTCCTTTACTACTGGACGGTGTTCGGCAGTCCCGGCAACGCCGCCAACGAACCTTGGGGCTGGCGCGTCGAGGGGCATCATGTCTCCCTGCACTTCAGCGTTTGGGGCGACGAAGTCACCGCCGTTACGCCCTTTTTCTTGGGGGCGAACCCCGCGGAAGTGCCGAAAGGCCCGCAGAAGGGGCTCCGCATCCTCGGCGGCCGGGAGGATATGGCCATTGAGCTGATGTCCACCCTGACCCCGGAGCAGCGGGGCAAGGCGGTTATCCACGACAAAGCGCCTTGGGACATTCCGATGTATAACGCCACCCGGGCCGCCGTCCACGAGGGCGAGGGCTTGGCCGGCGCCGAGATGAACGGCGCACAAAAGGAGCTGCTGCTGGCTCTGGTCACCGAGTATGTCAACCAGGTGCGGCCGGAAGTGGCGGCGGAACGGTTGGAAGCCATCCGCCAGACCGGGGTGGACAACTTCCGCATCGTTTGGGCCGGGGCTACCGACCGCAGCCGCGATCATTACTACCGCATCCACGGCGGCAGTTTCATCGTGGAGTTCGACAACATCCAGAACGGGGCGAACCACATTCATTCCGTTTGGCGGGATGTGGACAACGATTTCGCCCAGGATGTGCTGCGCGACCACCGCTTGATGTACCACGTGCTTTAAGCGCCCTGTAGGGATACGCCGCCCGGCTTATCCCCCCATCCTCGAGTGGCAACCAATCCGCCCACCCCGGAATTGCTGCGGGGTGGGCGGATTTTATGCTGTCGCCGTATAGCTTTGGGAAAGTTGCGGCTATGGTATCATTTAGAAAAACCCAGCCCCCAACACCCGGACTATGACTATAAGGAACACCGATGCAACTGCCCAACTCGGAGCAGGCGGTAGTAACCCGTGCAAAAACCGCCGGCTATGCCCTTTCGGAAACCCATCCCAAGGGCGGCAGCAAAGCCCGGTTCTTTATAGAGTTTGGCTTTCATCCTGACCGTTGGGAAGTGTTTGCCGCCGCCCTGCGCCAACATTGCTTGCAGCACGAAATCTTGGCAACCGAGACAACCCCTTGGGGCGTTCAATATGTCATCGTTGGCGCGCTGGAAACCCCGGACGGCCGCAATCCTCAAGTAAGGTCGGTTTGGCAGATTGACCACGGTGCCGACTACCCTCGGTTCATCACCGGGCGGCCGGCCTAAAAGGAGGCGCAATGTTCCAGGAAATTGACTGCGTTACCCTCACCGCTCCCATACCTCTGGAAAATACTTGGGACATTCCCGAGGGCAGCCCCTTGTTGGACCCGGCCCGGCCCGGTCAGGGACTTTTGCCCGGAGATGTTGGCACCATTATTTGCGTACAAGGCGCCGGCGAAGCTTTCGATGTGGAGTTTCTTGAGCCTAACGGCTACACCGTGGCCATCGCTACCGTCTATCCCCACCAGCTCCGCTTGGCTGATGACACCGATTACCGCCACGACCGCTTCGGCGTAACCGTTCTATCCCAACTCCCGGCGGCCTGGCAGGGCGACCAGGGCTTTGCCGAATATACCAACATCATCCTTACCGAACCAATTCCCCGGTCGGAATTGGGCTACATCCCGGCCGACAGCCCCTTGTCGGACAGCGACAAACTGAATGACGGCTTGCCCCCCGGCATCGTCGGATTCATCACCAGCGTTGACTACGCCGGCACTGACCGGGAAGTTCTAGCCGTGTCCTTTAGGGACGCCAACGGCCGCTGCTTGGCCCGGGCCGACATCAGCCCCAAGCAATGCCGCCCGGCCACCCCGGCCGACCGGAGCAAGCACAGTTCAGTAGCAAAGGCGGCGGTAGCCGGCTAACGGCGTCCCACCAACAGACGCCGGGGGGCAAACCTGTCCCTGACTACAAGGAGCCAACCGAAAATGACCACCATCGAATACAATCCGCCGGAAACCTGCGCCGACAACAGCCGCGAGTTAATGGCCCAAGCCCGGGATGAATTGGCGGCCGGCGACCTGCTCCAAGCCTCGGAAAAGGCTTGGGGCGCGGCCGCCGCTGCCGTCAAGTGCGTGGCGGAAATGCGCGGTTGGCAGCATTACGCCCACTTGCTGCTCAACGCCGCCGCTTGGCGCATCTCCCGGGAACACCGCCGGCCCCGGGTGCTGGACGCGATGGCGTGGGCCAACAACTTGCACCAGAACTACTACGAATACTTCCTCGGGCCGGACGAAGTAACCACGGGGGTTAATCAGGTCGCGGAACTGCTGTCCATCCTCGCCGCGGTGCAAACCGAAACGCCGCAGCCCTTTACGCCCAACAACCGCCGCGACCGCCAGCGCATCGGTATGCTCGACGGCGTCCTTGACCTGCGCGGCCGCCCCCTAGTCCCGCCGGGGGAATAGGCGGCCGGCCAGCGGCCTTGACCAAAGCGGCCACTTTGGATTTAACCATAGTTGCCCGGTAGTCAGCGCACTACCGCCCGGCCTTGGCATTTGCCCAAATCCGTTTTAGCGAGGTTCAACCATTATGGTAGAGTTCGGCGAACTTAAAGAAGTCAGCCTGCGGTCGGCTTGGCCGCACGAAGCCAACAACTTCACGCCTTGGCTTGCCGAAAACCTGGACAAGTTGTCCCAAGTCATCGGCATCCCGATGGAGTTGGTAGGGACCGAGATGTCCGTGGGACAGTTCTCCGCCGACATCGTGGCCCGCAACCTCATTGACGACAGCCGGGTCTTGATTGAGAACCAGTTGGGGTGGACGGACCACACCCACTTGGGACAGGTTCTCACCTACTTGGCCGGCACGGAAGCCCATACCATCATCTGGATTGCCCGGAAGTTCGCCAACCCCCATCTGTCGGCCCTCCGCTGGCTGAATGACCATACCGTTGCCCCCTTTGACTTCTTTGCCGTGCAAGTGAAAGTCGTTCAAATCGGAGATTCTGCTCTGGCGCCGCTTTTTGAGGTGCTGGAAAAGCCCAACGACTGGGATAGGCGGGTACGTGTCGAGAGCGAAGCTCTGGAATTGACCGGGTGGCCAAAGTTTTTCCACG
Organism: Dehalococcoidia bacterium; assembly: GCA_965243185.1. Taxonomy (GTDB): domain Bacteria; phylum Chloroflexota; class Dehalococcoidia; order Lucifugimonadales; family UBA3495; genus CBDBCU01. The sequence continues at coordinate 1,415,699 of OZ251531.1, forward strand.
ACTTTTGGGAGTTCTATCAAAAGTATTATCCCGATGACCTGCCGCAGCAGAGCCATCGCTCTCACACCGTTTTCCTCCCGATAGGGAATGTGCAAACGCGCATATACCTTCAACCGTCGGCAAGCAAGGTGGGCATATACATACGCCCCCGCAATCCCAGCAGCGAGGAGTCCGAGCAGAGCCGCGACCGTTGCTGGTATGCTTTGGCGGAGCGCGGCCGAGATTCGGATTGGCCGCAGGATTTGGAAATCAACATTAGCGAACGGGAAAATTGGGATGAAGCCGCCGCTTTCATCCACGATACCTTGCCCTTCTATCGGGAAGTCCTAGAGTTGGAAAGGGACGGGAAACTCCTTGATCCCGAACCCGCCCCACCATCCGAATCCTGAACCCCATCCCCTGCCTAGGGCGGCCGCAAGGCCGCCCCCATTGCCGCCCGCCCGCCCAATATGCTATATTCCCCAACAGCGCTGCAACCGGGAGGAACGCCCATGGCAACCCCGCCGCAAACCGAAAAAGCCTGCCACCCCTTGGATGTCCCCACCCGCCTCGACGAATTCCGCGCCCTGCGCGACGGATGGGCGGATGGTATGCAGTACGCCGGCGATTGGGGCAACGGCTACGGCAAAGCCCCCAGCCCCGCCGGCCTCGACTGGCTGGCCGCCGCCTTCACCCGCCACTACCCGCAAGACGCCCCCCTGCCCTACACCTACCCCACGCCGGAGGGCGGCATACAAATGGAATGGTCTTACGGCATCAACGCCATCACCCTCGAGATTGACCTGTCCACCCACCGCGGCGAATGGTTCTGGTATGCGCGCAACTCCGCCGCGGAGCAGGAAAAGGATTTAGACCTGGCTGACGCCGCCGCTTGGGCTTGGGTCGCCGGCGAAATCAGCCGTATGGCGGAGAGCTTGGGATGACCCCGGAAACCCTGCTGCACCGGATGGTTCACCCGACTTGGCTACAGAACGGTTTGCCCACCTCGCAAACCTTTCGGCCCACGCCCAAAGATGCCGGCCGTCTATCCGTTTATGACGGCAGCCAAATCTCCCCCCACGACGCTTGGCTGCATTTTATCGGCATAGCGCCGGGGGAACATTCTCCGGTAGGCGTCGTTGCCGTCTCCGTAGCCGAATGTCTGCATTCCGGACTCCCGGTCCAACCTGACCCGGCAACCTTTCCCGAGCATACCCTCATCGACTTTACCGGGCTGAGCAAGAACCAAATCCGGCGCAAGGCCGGCGATTTAACCGACGCCGCCAACGCCCGCGGCTGGCAGTTCCGCCCGGTAGTCGTCTAACTTCCCCGCTAAAGGAGTGCCCCATCATGACCACCACCCTATCCGTCGTCGGCCAAAGCGTCCCCCGCCGCGACTTTCCCGAAAAACTTACCGGCAGCGCCAAGTATTCCGCCGACCTCAAACTCCCCGGAATGCTCCACGGCCACATCCTCCGCAGCCCCCACCCTCACGCCAACATCCGCCGCATTGACACTGATGCGGCGGCCCAGGTGGACGGCGTCCTGGCTATCCTTACCCCCTTTAACAGCCCCCGCCGGCCGGTGTCGCCCATTGCCGGGGACACCCTGCCCCTGGACACCCGCGTCCGCTTTGTCGGCGACGAAGTGGCCGCCATCGCCGCCGTTGACGCCGACACCGCCCGCTACGCCGCTTCCCTCATCCAGGTGGAATACGAAACCCTGCCCTTTTACACCGACCCGGACGCCGCCCTGGCTCCGGACGCCTACCCCATCCATCCCGGCGGCAACTTAGCCCTCAACCCGCCCCTATCCATCGGCCGCGGCGATGTGGAACAAGGCTTTGCCGCCGCCGACCTGGTAATGACCGAAACCTATCAGATTGCCTGCCACTCCGCTACCCCCATGGAACCCCGGGCTGCCTTGGCGTCTTGGGATGTGGACGGCAACTTGACCGTCTGGAAATCCACCCGGGGCGTCCATGTGGACCAAATCGCCTTGGCCCAATGCCTCGACATCTTGCCCAGCCAAGTGCAGATTATCGGCCCCTTCCTTGGCGGCGGCTTTGGCAACAAGGACGAATCCCGGATGGCCGCCCTCGCCGCTTTGTTGTCCCGCCAAGCCAATCGCCCGGTGCGAATTGAATACTCCCGCGAGGACGAATTCATCGCCGGCCGCACCCGCCACGCCGGCCGCATCCAACTGAAAGTCGGCGTCAAGCGGGACGGTACCATCACCGCCATTCACGGCATTTCCACCCTGAACACCGGCGCTTACGCCGCCTCCGGGTCCGGCGTGGCCCGCCGCGCCGGCCAGGGCATCATCTACCTCTACCACTGCCCCAATGTCCGCTACGAATCCTGGCTGGCTTACACCAACTGCCCGGCCGCCGGCTCCTACCGGGCTTTGGGCGCGCCGCAGGGCCACTTCGCCCTGGAGACCCTGATGGAGCGCATCGCCGCCGAATTGGGGATGGATTCCCTCGAGTTCCGCCTGAAAAACCGGGTGCCGCCGGAGGGCCAACCCGGCCCCCGCCTTTCGCCCCCGGAGCAGGTCATCGACAGCCAGCCCATCGAGGGCGGCATCCCCTTTTCCAGCAACGGCCTCGCGGAATGTCTGACCCGCGGCGCCGCCGCCTTTGGCTGGAATGAACCCCTCGAACAGCCCGCCGACCCGACCAAGAAACGCGGCCAGGGGATGAGTATGATGATTTACCGCGGCGGCCCCGGCTCCACCTCCGCCGCCGCCGTCAGCGTGGCTAAAACCGGCCAAATCTCCCTGCTCAGCGGCCTGATGGATGTGGGCGAAGGCGCTACCACCGTCCTCCCCCAAATGGCCGCCGAAATCCTCGGCGTCAACGATAGCGACATTGCCACCATCTTTGGCGACTCCGCCGCCACCCCGGATGCCCCCATCACCGCCGGCTCCACCGCCACCTTTTCCACCGGCAGCGCCCTGGTGCCGGCGGCCTTGTCTGTCCGCCGCCAACTCCTCGACCTGGCGGCCGACGGCCTCGAAGCCCCGGCAACCCAGCTCGACATTCGCGACGGCCGGGTCTATGTAACCACCGACCCGGAGCGCAGTATGGCATTGACCGATGTGGCCGCCCGGATGGACGCCGACGCCATCACCGAGGAAGTTACCATTGAAACCCCGGGCAGCGCCGACTACATCGTCAACTCCTTTGGCGCGCACTTTGCCGAAGTGGAAGTGGACACCGACACCGGCCGGGTGCGGGTTATCCGCTATGTCGCCGCCCAGGACTCCGGCCGCATAATGAACCCCCAAATGGCATTGAACCAAGTCGAGGGCGCCGTTTCCCAAATGTTGGGTTTTGCCCTGTCCGAGGAACTGGTCACCGACGGCCCCACCGGCGTAACCCTCAACGCCAGCTACCTGGAGCATAAAAGCCCCACCATTATGGACTACCCCGACCTTCAGGTAATCTTTGCCGACACCGTCGACCCGGTCGGCCCCATGGGCGCCAAAGGCTTGGGCGAAGTCCCCTGCCCCGGCGTCGCCCCCGCCATCGCCAACGCCGTCTATGACGCCATCGGCATCCGCAGCACCGAACTTCCCATCACCCCCGACCGGGTGCTGCGGGCGTTGGCTAATCAGGGATGATATACTGTCCCCAGCAAAACGGGAAAGGAGCAAGGCAATGGCAACGGAGCCGGCTTTGGCGCTGACGCCCCTGGAATACGCCACCCGCGCCGATAAGGAAATGGCCTTCGGCAATCACCGGGCCGCCGCCGGTCTGCTGTGGCAATCCATCCGGGCCACTTTTATCGACTTGGCTGAGGAGCGGGGTTTGCCCTATGCGGACGACCTCATTGACTTGGCAAAAACCCTGGAAGCCGACGGTTCCGTCCGCAAAGGCTACTACAGTTCCGGCCTTGGCGCCGGCCAGTTGTTGCGCGACCATGCCGAACTGGACGCCCTGGATCCCTGCATCGCGAAAGCCGCCTACTCGGACATTCGCAAATTCGTCGTGGAGCAGCACGGTGAGTTCTAACCGGCCGGGCCGGGAAAAAGCCGCCCGGCATCTTGCCCAAGCCCGGAAGTGCCGCTGGCTGGCCGATTTGCTGCTGACGCGGGAAAACTCCCCGGAAGCCGCCGGCGAACTTCTTTACGCCGCCGCCAAGCAGTGCATCAACGCCGTAGCCAATCAGCGCGGCGTCAACCCGGCATCCACGCTTTCCAAAAGGGAATTCCTTATTGCCATTGGGGAAAGTAACCCGGAAGCCGCCAACTTGTCCCGCGACTGGTACACCGTCGCAAAACTCCACATCCACGCCGACCAAATCAATCTCAATCCGACCGAGTTCACTTTGTCTTGGCAAAAGGGGCAAACCTTCATCACCCAAATGCTCGCAATTTACGCCGCCGGGGAGTAGGGCGGTGTAGAATGGGGCCAAGGAATAGACTACTGGCGGCTCGTGGATTTATTCTCCCGCGCGCTGGTGTTCTCAGCTGCCGGACACGCGGCGGCTCTGGAGAAAATCCAGGAGGACATCGCCTCGCTGCAACGCCAGACGGAGCTATAGCCCTATGCTCGACACCGTTCCTCTCCTTACCGCACCGCCGGCGCCGGCGCCGCCCACCCAGGGCATCAAGTACGCCGGCTCCAAGCAGAAAATCCTTCCCTACATCCGGCAACTGGTCCGGAAAACCGGGGCGTTTACCGTCCTCGACGGCTTTTCCGGCACCACCCGCGTCTCCCAAGCCCTGGCTCAACTCGGCTGCGCCGTGATTTGCAACGACATCGCCGTTTGGTCGGAAATTTTCGGAACCTGCTATCTGCTTAACCCAAAAAGCCGCGCCGCTTACCAACCCCTCATCGACCATCTGAACGCTTTGCCTCCAGTGGATGGCTGGTTCACCCGGCATTACGGCGGACAGCCCAACGGCGGCTGCGCTATTCAATCCGATGGCCGCAAAAAGCCTTGGCAAGCCCATAACACCCGCCAGCTCGACGCCATCCGACTGGAAATCGAGAATCTCAACCTTGCCCCAGTCACTAAAGCCGTAGCCTTGACCAGCTTGATCCTGGCCCTCGACCGGGTGGACAGCAGTTTGGGCCATTACGCCGCCTATCTTAAAGACTGGTCGCCCCGCTCTTATGGCAAACTATGCCTTGAAGTCCCGGCGATTTTCCCCTCGGACGGCCGCCATCAGGTCTATCAGAAAGACATCTTTGACCTTGTCCCGGAAATATCCGTTGACCTGGCGTATTTTGACCCGCCCTATGGCTCAAACAACGAAAAAATGCCGCCCTCCCGGGTGCGCTACGCCGCCTACTACCATATCTGGCAAAGCGTCTGCCGCTTTGACCATCCGGAGCATTCGGCAAGGCCAACCGCCGGCGCGACACTTCCGACCGGGTAGCCGCCTCGGACTTCGAGGAATTCCGCCGCGCCGCTGACGGCCGCTTTATCGCCGTCGCCGCCCTTGACAATCTGCTAAAATCAACCCACGCCCGCTGGATAATCCTTTCCTACAGTTCCGGCGGCCGGGCTACGGCCGCGGAACTCAACCAAATCCTCCGGGATAACGGCAAATTGCAGGAAGTAGTAGCCATTGACTACCAGCGCAATGTTATGGCAAATATGACCTGGACTAACCAATGGGTCAACGAATCGGAAAACCCTAACCGGGAATTTCTGTTCCTGCTGGAACGCTAATCTTTCCCCCCAAAGGAGTCCCCCAAAATGCCCCCCTTCCAATACACCGAACCCCAAACCCTCCCGGACGCCGCCGCCCTGCTCACCGCCGACCCTGAGCTGGACGCCCGCATCATCGCCGGCGGCTCCGACCTCCTCGACGAAGTCAAAGAGGGCATCATCACCCCCGGCCGGCTCGTCAGCCTGGCATCCATCCCCGGCTTGCACGGCATCGCCGCAACCGACCACGGCCTGTCCATCGGCGCCATGACCACCATTGCCGAAATCGCCGCCCATCCGGTCATCCGGGCTGACTACACCGCCCTGGCCGAAGCCGCCGCCGGCTTGGCCACCCCGCAAATCCGCAATGTCGGCACCTTGGGCGGCAACCTGAACCAACGCCCCCGCTGCTGGTACTACCGCCATCCCCTAATTCCCTGCCTGAAAAAAGGCGGCGACCGCTGCTACGCCCTGGCCGGCAACACCAAATACCTGTGCGTCACCGGCGGCGACCGCTGCTATATCGTCCATCCCTCGGACACCGCCGTAGCCCTGTCCGTAATGGACGCCCAAGTCGAAATTGCCGGGTCTAACGGCCGCCGCACGATGCCTATCGCCGATTTTTTTCTCAGCCCGGCGACCGATGTAACCCGGGAAACCGTCTTGCAGCCCGGCGAAATCCTGACCGGCGTAACCCTGCCCCCACCGACCGACTTAGGCGCCGCCGGCCAACCGCCGCGCAGCCGCTACCTCAAAGCCCGGGAGCGGGAAGCCGGCGACTTTGCCCTGGTCAGCGTTGCCGCCCGCATCGCCTTGGCTGACGGCATCATCCAGCAGGCCGCCATCGCCCTCGGCGGCGTCGCCCCCACCCCCTACCGGGCCGCCCAGGTCGAAAACTACCTGCAAGGCCAACCCGCCGCCGCCATTGACGCCGCCCACGCCGGCGCCCTGGCCCTCCCCGACGCCCGCCCCATGACCAACAACGCCTACAAAGTAACCATGGCCGTCAACCTGGTAAAGCAGGCGGTGGGGCGGCTGGTGGGGGAGTAGGCGATGATGGGAGGTATATGCTAACGGATAGCAGAACCAGAACCGCGTCGTCAACCCAGCAAATCCGGTTTTGAGCCAATGCGGCCGGTACCATATTCAGCTCCGGCCGCATTGTAACTCTTAAAAACACTGGTCTAACCAGCGGGACAGATCAATGTTGATGCGACTGGCACCGCTGAAATCGCCCCGCTCGATAGCCGCGATGTAGCGTGCCGTCAACCTGGCGTAGTTCTCGTTGGAACAGAAGTTAGCAGTCGTACGCGCGGGACGCGGCGTAGCTGTCGGACGCGGAGAGATTGGGGTAGGAGTGCTGGCAACTACATCTGTCCCGCCCATAGGACCGGGGACACCTTGAGGACCGGGCGGGCCTTGTACACCACGAGGACCTTGCGGACCTCGCCTCCCTTCTATCCCTTCCGGCCCTCGTTGCCCAGGCGGGCCTTGCTGGCCCGGCTCACCCTGCGGCCCACGGGGGCCAACCGGCCCCGGCGGGCCGGAAATCGCATACTCCTGAACTATCCGCCGGACATCGTCCTCGGTCAACCCTTGCTGGCATCCGACCAAAGTCAGAGCCAGCGCAAACAAACCGATTATTAGGAAACGCGCCATACGCTAGAGAACCCTCCTTACGGTACTGGAATGTTGGACCTGTCACGGTGACCAATTCCCCAGCATACACCTACAAGGAGGGCGCGAACGCCCAACCTTCCGTTACGCGAAAGGTGTATGCAGTTTGAGGGGACACCGTGACGGGGATTATTATGCGGTCGATGGGGTGAGTTGTCAATGGGGAGACACCTCAAGTCCTACCTACTACTCTCCGCCCTTTTATGGCATAATCTCCCCAACCCTTTCACCGGCAAAAGATAGCTGCGAATACCGCCCGGCTATAATTGGCGGTAGCAATTTCGGGAGCGCAATGATTATGGCGAATACTGAGGAACGGGCGATTGGCTACTTGTCCCGCTTGGGGGCGCAGCCGGCTACTTCTTTTCAAGAGGGCGGCGTGGCTGGCGTGGTGCGGGAGATTTTGGGGGAGTTGGGCGTTAATCAGCAGTCGGATGATTACGGCAACATCATCACCCATTTGCCCGGCCGAGCCACTGACGCCGGGGCGGCCGCCGTCCCGCCTATTGCCTTTGTCGCCCACTTGGATCATCCGGGCTACGAGGCGGTGGCGGTGGACGGGGATTTGCTGTTGGCCAAGGCGATGGGCGGCGTGCCGGCGGCGGCTTTTGCGCCGGGCGTACCGGTGCAGGTGTTGATACCCAACGGGCAGCGGCGGGCAGCGGTAACGGTCGGTGACAGCGGCGAGGGCGCGGAGCGGCGGGTTCTGCTGCGGTTGGCGGAACCGGGCCGGTTGGGGGAAGTTTCCTTGCCGGCGTCAGTAGTCTTTGACCTGCCGGATTTTCAAGAGGATGGGGACTTGATTCGGATGCGGGCGGCGGATGATTTGGCGGGCGTCGGCAGCATCCTGGCGACTTTGGCGGCCTTGACGGATGGGGATAGTACGCCGCCGCCGGGAGAGGTTTTCGGGGTCTTTACCCGGGCTGAGGAGGTGGGATTAGTAGGAGCGCGGCTGCTGGCGGCCGCCGGGACTTTGCCGGCGGATACGCTGGTGGTGTCGCTGGAATCCAGCCGTGCTTTGCCGGGAGCGGAAATCGGCGGCGGGCCGGTCATCCGGGTGGGAGATGCCGGCTTTACTTTTAACGCTAACGCCGAAGCGGCGTTAATCCGGGCCCGGGAAGTATTGCAGGGCCGGCCGGAGGGTTTTAAGGCGCAGCGGCAGTTGATGAGCGGGGGTGTCTGCGAGGCGAGTGCCTTTGCCAACTGCGGTTACCGGGCTACGGGGATAGCATTCCCACTGGGCAACTACCACAACGGCGCGCCGGAGGGCGGGATCGAAGCGGAGTTTATTCACCGGGAGGATTACTTGGGCGGCGTTGCGCTGATGATGGCGGCAGTGGCGAATTTGCCGCAGCGGGAGAACACGGCATTTCGGCAACGGCTGCGGGAAGTGCCGGCCGAGTTTCGGGCGCGGTTGGGGGGATAGGACGAGCTGCGATTGAACCGGAAACAAGCCGCGAGCAAACCGGGAACGAGCTGCGATTGAACCGGGAACTAACCGCGAGCAAACCGGGAACGAGGCGCGATTGAACCGGGAACGAACCGCGAGCAAACCGGAAACGAGCTGAGGTTAAGGCGGCGGGGGTAGGCAGTCTGCCGGGAAAATTGACGGCTAGGCGGGGCGGTAGCGGTTGACGATGGGGAGGCGGCGGTCTTTGCCAAAGGCGCGGGGGGTTATTTTGACGCCGGGGGGCGATTGGCGGCGTTTGTATTCGTTGCGGTCCACGAAGGCGATAACCTGCCGGATGGCGGCCGGGTTGTGCCCCATGGCTACCATTTCGTCAAAGCTGTAATCCTGCTCGACATAGGCTTTAACGATGGGGTCGAGTTGGTCGTAGGGCGGCAGGGTGTCGGCGTCAAGCTGCTCCGGGCGGAGTTCGGCGCTGGGCGGCTTGTCGATGATGGCTTGGGGAATGGGCGGGTTGCTGGATACGCCGGCGGTGGCCAAGGCCGGGGGGCCGTGCCGGTTGCGCCAACGGGCCAGGGCATAGACCAGGGTTTTGGGGACATCTTTGAGGACGGCAAAGCCGCCGGCCATATCGCCGTATAAAGTGGCGTAGCCCATAGCCAGTTCGCTTTTGTTGCCGGTGGTCAGGGTGAGCCAGCCGAACTTGTTGGCCAGGGTCATCAGGATGTTGCCGCGGATGCGGGCTTGGACATTTTCCTCGGCGGTGTTGGCCGGGGTGTCATTGAAATATGGCTCAAGCATCGCGGTAAAGGCGTCGTGGGCCGGGGCGATGGGAATAGTCCAGCAGTCAATTCCCAGGTTGGCGGCCAGTTCTTGGGAGTCGCTGACGCTGCCCGCCGAGGAGTAGCGGGAGGGCATAGTAACGCCGAGGACATTTTCCGGGCCGAGGGCGTCGACGGCGATGGCGGCGGTGAGGGCGGAGTCGATGCCGCCGGACAATCCAATAAGGGTTTTGGCAAAGCCGCTTTTTCGCACATAATCGCGGGCGCCTACGGTCAGGGCTAGATAGACTTCGGCGGCCGGTTCTGGGGGGGCGGCCAAGGATGGCGGCGGCAGGGGCGGGCGTTCTTTAGGCGGCGCGGTGTCAAGAGTTACTACCACTGCATCGCCGATTTCCTGATGGATGGCGGCCGGTTCCTGGCGAGGGCGGGGGTCGCGGAGACGGGAGCGGAAAACGGCGGCTAAATCCAAATCGGCAATCAGCAAATCCTCGGTAAAGGCCGGGGCGCGGGCTAATAATTTGCCCTCCTGGTCGCAGATGATGCTGCTGCCGTCAAAGACCAGTTCATCCTGCCCGCCAACCATATTGAGGTAGGCGACGAACAAGCCGTTATCGGCGGCGCGGGTAGCAATCATTTTTTCCCGATAGGCGGCTTTGCCGGCGTGAAAGGGCGAGGCGTTGATGTTGACGATAAGGTCGGCGCCGGCGTCGCGCTGGACGGCGGCGGGGCCGACGGGATACCAGATGTCCTCGCAGATGTTGACGCCGACGCCGACGCCGTTAATGCGATAGACCGGGCAGCGGCGGCCGCGCCGGAAGTAGCGGGCTTCGTCAAAGACGCCGTAGTTGGGCAGGTACATTTTGCGGTAGATGTCCACCAGTTGGCCGTTGCAGCCGATGGCGGCGGTGTTGGCAAGGTCCTGGTCAACGGCGACATAGCCAACAATTACGGCAATGCCCTGGGATGCGGCGATTATCCGCTCCATAGCGGCGACATTGGCCTGGAGAAAGGAGGTCTTGAACAGCAAGTCCTCCGGGGGATAGCCGGTGATGGCGAGTTCGGGAAAGGCGATGAGGTCGGCGGCGGCGTTCCGGGCCCGGGCGATGTCGGCGATAATGCGGGCGGTGTTGCCGGCAATATCGCCAACGGTGGAATTGGATTGGGCGAGGGCCAAGCGGAAGTGTTGCAAGGAGATAACTCCGGGCGATGGGTCGGGTACTGCCGGGTATTGTAACCTTTTTCGGGGGTGGTTGCATAGGGGACGGGGATTCGGTTTCGATTGGGGATGATTTTCAACCTTACGATATTAGCGAAAAGTTCATTTCAGCCACGATTGGACGAGGCAATTTCGGCTTAACCCTTGCCAGTTGCTTTTCCCTTTGCTACAATCCCCCCAGCGTCGACCGGGGCTACCCGGTAGCGGCGCGCCGAACCTAACCGCAAACCCAGTCGCAAATGTTATTGGAGGAGGTAGCATTATGCCGTCCTTTTGGGAAAATCTCCGCTTTGCCGGGGAACGGGAGTTTGACGATATGCACGGCTATCAGGGCCTGGATATGGTGGCTTATGTCAGCCATCCGGCCCCCAGCGAAGGCGTAAGCTGGCCGGCGGTCATCGTCGTTCAAGAGGCTTTCGGGGTCAACGACCACATTCAGAAGGTCTGCGACCGCTTTGCCGCCAACGGCTATGTGGCCGTGGCCCCCGCCGTCTTTCACCGGGAGCATCCCAACCCCAAGCTGGGCTACACCGAGCAGGACTTCAGCATCGCCATCAACCAGTATATGGCGGCGCTGCGGGACGATGAGCTTGTGGCCGACATCAACGTAACCCTGAACTTCATCCAAAAGGAATACCAGCGCACCGTCGGGCAGAAAGTGGGCATCGTCGGCTACTGCGTGGGCGGGCGGATAACCTATCTGGCGGCGGCCAGCTGCCCGGGGCTCAGCGCGGCGGTGTCTTACTATCCGGGGCGGGTGCTGGTGCCCTTTGGCGACGACAACCCGGCGCCGATTGACTTGACGGAGAACATTAAAATCCCGCTGATGGGGCAGTTCGGCGACCAGGACGCCAACCCGACGCCGGCGGATGTGGCGGTGATTGAGGAACGGGTCAAGGCCGCCGGCATCAACTACGATTTCAAGATGTACGAGGGGGCCGGCCACGGGTTTAACTGCGATGAGCGGGACAGCTACAACGCGGCCGCCGCCGAGGATGCCTGGTCCCGGACTCTGGGCTGGTTTGACCGGCACCTGAAAAGCTAGCGGCGGTTAAGACTGCCTAAAACAAAGCCCGGCCGCTGCAAAGCGGCCGGGTTTTTTGTTGCGGGGACGGCGGGATGGGCGGGTTAGACGGGGCGGGTTTGGTTGTTATAAGCCAGGGTTTCTTGGTAAAGGCGTTCCAGGTTGAGCCAAAAGGAGGCTTGGTTGCCCAAGATTTGGGCGAGGCTTTCGGCCAAGTCGGGGGTGATTTCCCGGCGGCCGGCGATGACCTGGTCAATCGTTTCCAAAGGCAATCGGCAGCGGGCGGCCAGTTGCTCCCGGGAGATGCCGAGGCACTCAATATCCTCGAGCAAGGACTCGCCCGGGGGAATGGCCAAGTTGGAGTAGCCGGTGTATTTTTTAGTCGTCATAGTGGCTGGTCACCTCGTAGATGATTAGCTGGTCGGGGGAGTCGCCGCGGGTGACGATGAGGCGGTAGCGGCCGATTAGAGTGATGGCGAATTTGCCGGCTTGTTGACCATGCAGGGCATGAATCCGCATCGGCCGGTCTGCGTACAGGTTTCGGAAAGAGTCAATGGAACGAATACGGTCGACCCGGTTGATATATCTCCGGGCTACGGCGGCTCCCCATTCTCGAGAGCCTTCCCTGAAATCGTTGTAGCAAAGCTCAAGGTGGCGGGTATGGAATTCGATTTCCAAATGGTCATCCTGGCGGCAAGTTGGGGATAGCATAGGGGTTGGGGCCGGGGTTGGCAAGGTCGCGGCGGCGGGTTAGCCCGGGCGGGTTTGGTTGTTATAGTCCAGGGTTTCTTGGTAAAGCCGTTCCAAGTTGAGCCAAACAGCGGCTTGGGTGCCGGGCAGGGCTTGAGCGATGCTTTCGGCCAGGGCCGGGGTGATTTCCTGCTGGCCAGAGTAAATGCGCTGTAGGGTGGCCAAGGGGATTTGGCACAAGTCAGCCATCCGTTCCGGGGAGACGCCGCGGCATTCGGCTTCCTCAGCGATGGATTCACCCGGGGGAATGGCCAAGTTGGAGTAGCCGGTGAGGCGGCGGCGGTCGGATTTAGTCGTCATAGTGGGGAGTCACCTCGTAGATAATCAGGTGTTCGTCAGTTTCGCCCGGGCCGACGATAAGGCGGTAGCGGCCGATTAGGGTAATGGCGAATTTGCCGGTATAAGGGGGGTGCAAAGGATGCAGGCGCAGGTTGGAGTAGTTGTATATCTCTCCAAAGACGTGGATTTGACGGAGCAGATTTAACCGCTCGATATAACGCCGCCCTACCGCTGTTCCCCATTCGCGCATAGCTGTGCTGCTGCTGTGATAGCAGCGTTCAAGGCGGCGGGTGTGGAATTCGATTTCCAAATGGTCATCCTGGCGGCAAGTTGGGGATAGTATAGGGGTTGGGGATGGGATTGGCAAGGTGAACCTGAGTCCCGTTGGCGCGGGAATGACGGTTGGGGGACGAGGTATTATAACGCCGGCCGGCGTCACCACTCCAGTACCACATCCGCGCCGATGTCCAACTGCGCCGCCAAGTGTTCGGCAATATCCAACCGCAGCCCATCATCCTGCGGGAAAGCCTTGCCGAGAAAGACCGTCCACCCTTCATCCCCGGTACTGTTGACACCGTGAACGGCATCGTAGCAATGGAGGCCGGGGTTGCTGTAGTCGGTGATGAAAGCATTGACGGCGCTGATAACGGCGGCGTGGGTGGGCATTGGGAAACCTCCCGGCGTCAGATTTCTAGGTGGGCTGCAAGCGGCGCAAAAAGGTGTTCAACACCAGCCTTAACCCGGCTTTGTCGTCCGGGCTGTTCTCCTCAGTTACCAATCTCGCAAAAAGGATGTAAATGTGGCCGCCGCACTCCAAAGAGGAGAAGTTATACCTCCCGTTGAACACTCCATCGCCGTCCCGGTATTCGCCTTGATAGTCGAAATGGAACGACTGCTTACCCCGATGTTGACCGGTGATGAGCTTGTCCACTTTTCCAGAGGCCCAGGTAGTTGCCCGAACTTGCAGACTCTCGCGGTTACGGGAAGCGAAGGTATGCAAGGTGTCTCCGGTATCTACCAGGGACAGGAATAAACTACTGTCCTCGGACTGAAACCGCGCAAAGTTGGGCGTAGAACCGGGGGACAACTCCCACGACGGCGGCAGGTTAATGCTGAACCGCTCGCCAAAGATAATGTGCTGCGGAGTACCACCCCGTCGAGTTTCTGACGGAGCGGGAGCGGGGGATTCCGGTTGGGGCGTAGCCGGAGGATTGATCGCCTTGGCTAGGAACGGGAACTGCCCCTTGACTGCATTTGCAGCAATGGCGAAGTGGATGCCCGCAACAGGTTTCCCACCACCAGCCTTTACAAGACTTTTAGTATTTACCCCGATGACATTGCCTTGTTGGTCAATCAGCGGGCCGCCGCTATTGCCCGGATTGATGTCGGCATTCGTCAGCAACTCACCAGTAGTGGGCTTGGCGCTTACGATACCTTGGGTAACGGTTAATGTGCGGATTCGGCTCGGAACCGGATAGCCTACGGCGATAACCGGTTCACCGACTTTAGCCAAGTCAGAATTCCCCAAAGACAGCGGAACGTGTAATGGGCTGCCAATGACTTGGAGACAAGCCAAGTCAAGGTTATCCCGACCGGTGGGCAGGATGACCCCATCCACATCTACGTTGCCCAAGAACCGGACGGTCACCGTGTCTCCGTGATGCACCAAGTCATTCTCATCAGCAACCACGTGGGCGTTGGTGATGACGTGACCGGCCGCGGACACTACAAAACCCGAGCCGCTTCCGTGACGGGTTATTACCCCGTGTTCAACCTTGCTGACGATTTCCGGCCAAGCCATCTGCTTGAGAGTCACTGGACACCTCCGGCATACCCTTTTCGAGTTGCGCTGCTCCGATTTACCCCGGCCCGGGGAAAGGATTAGGGACAAATAATCCCACTAAATTGCCCCGGCGTCAACCGCGCCCCGGCCGCGCTACGCCTGTAAGCCTGTTTCAATTTCAAAGATATGTCAGTTGCCCCTGTCAGTCCAAGGGCAATATGGTATAGTGTAGCATATACCTATGGCGAGGTATGGCAATGCCTGACCATCCTTTGGCCGAAGTTTTCGGGTTCCCGTCGGACAACTTTTCCCGGGCGGCGTCCCGGCACCGCCGGGACAAGCTCTGCCAGTTCAACAACAAAGTCGCCCACTGCACCAAAGACAAGGCTAACGACCCGTTGGGCGTTTGCAGCATCTTTGACGGGGAAAAGATTGCCATTACCTGCCCGGTCCGGTTTCGGCAGGAATGGCGCATTGTTGAGGATGCGGCCACCTTTTTCTTTCCTGACGCGGCGGAATGGACTTATCTGCCCGAAGTCCGGTTGCGCGACCGGCAAGGAAAAGCGGCGGGTAACATTGACATAGTGCTGGTGGAGTACGATTCCAGCGGCCGGCTTACGGACTTCGGGGCTTTGGAAGTTCAATCGGTTTATATCACCGGCAACATTCGGCGTCCCTTTGAGTTTTATATGGGAAACCCGCGCCAAAGGGCTGGAATGGATTGGACTGGAGAACTCCATTATCCCAAGCCCGATTATCTTTCCTCCAGCCGTAAGCGTCTTATTCCCCAAATTCTGGCCAAAGGCCAAATCCTGCGCGCTTGGGGCAAGAAAATCGGCGTGGCACTGGACAAGAGCTTGTTCGACACGCTGCCAATTCTCCCGGAAGTGGCGCCGGCGCAAGCGGATATTGCTTGGTTCGTTTATGATTTGGCATTGAACGCTGGAGAGAATACCTACTCTTTGGCGCGCCACCGCACTGTCCATACCACATTCGCGGCGTTGGAACAGATTACTCAACCGGCGGCGGGCAATCTGGACGATTTCCTGGAGAGTTTGCAAGCCAAGCTGGATGATAAGCTGGACAACGGCAATCGGGCGGCCGCCAAGTAGGAAGGATACCTTTTGGTGAACTACGCTGCTAGGTCAACGGATTTTTTTAGCGGCAAGCCGGTGGTCAATGTGGCGTCGGTGCCGCAACGGAGCCCTTTCCGCTATCCCGGCGGCAAGACCTGGTTGATTCCGCATATCCGCCGCTGGTTCGGCTGTTTGTCGGAAAAGCCGGCATTGCTGGTCGAACCCTTTGCCGGGGGTGGCATTGTCAGTTTGACGGCGGTTTTTGAGGATTGGTCCGACCGGGTTTTGATGGTGGAACGGGATGAGAACGTTGCCAGCGTCTGGCAGACGGTCATCGGCCCGGAAGGAGACCGTCTGGCAGAGCGCATACTGAGCTTTCCCTTGAGCAAAGAGACGGTGGCAAGGGAGCTGTCCCAATACCCCGACTCTGTTGCTGCGGCCGCCTTTCAGACTATCCTGCGGAACCGTACCAACCACGGTGGTATTATGGCGCCCGGGGCCGGTCGGACGCTTTCCGGGGAGAACGGCAAGGGCATCGGCTCCCGGTGGTATCCCGAAACTATCAGCAAGCGCATCCGGGATATTGGACGGGTTAAAGACCGCATAGATTTCGTTCAGGGGGATGGCCTGGCGGTGCTACGGCAGTACGCGGAAAAGGAGAATACAGTCTTTTTTCTTGACCCTCCTTATACGGCCGCCGGCAAGCGGGCCGGAACCCGCCTTTACACCCATAACGCCATCGACCATAACCGGCTTTTTGACTTGGTCAGCGGTCTGCGCGGCGATTTTTTGATGACCTACGATAATTCGGCGGAGCTGCGGGATAAGGCAGTGCGGCACGAGTTGGATTATGAGGTCGTCCCGATGAAAAACACCCATAACACCCGAATGACCGAGCTGTTGATTGGCCGGGACCTGTCTTGGGCCAGATGATCCAGCGGCCGCCGGCTACACCCCAAAACTCTCCCGAAACCGATACAAAGTCATCTCCGGCTCAATCGGCGCTACCGGCAGATATTCCTGCTCGGTAACTTTAGCGACAATAAACCACGGCCCCGGCGTCTGCAAAGCCTGCTGGAATACCCCTTCCAAATCCTCCAGGTTATCCACGGTGGCGGTCTGGGGGATGTTGCAACTCTGGGCTACCTTTTCCAGGTCGGTGCCAAAGGCGGTGTGGCTGGCTTGATGCCCGGTCTGCCCCCACTGCTCATTGTCCCAAACCACGACGATAAGGTTTTGGGGCTGTTCCCGCCCAATGCTGGCAATGGCGCCCAGGTTCATCAGCAGGGAGCCGTCGCCGTCCAGGGAAATGACCGGCTGGTCCGTGGACAGCGCCATCCCCAGGGCAATCGAGGAACACAGCCCCATATTGCCGTAGGTGTAAAAGTTGCGGTCCCGGTGGCCGGCGTGCCACAACTCATCCGTAGTCGGCCCCAGGTTGCTGACGATGGGATAGTCGGCAGCATACCGGAGCAGCAGTTGGGTAGCGTCAAACCTAAGCAAGTTTCCCTCCGTGGAGCAGCTGGGTCAGGCAGATGGCGACCGGCTGGCGGTTGGCGTGGCAGAGTTTTATCGCCCCGTCGACGATTTTGTCCATATTGTGTTCGTCCTCGAGGGTAAAATGTACCAAGCCAAGGGTGTCGAGGATGGGGCGGACGGCGCGGCCCATCGGCACTTGGGCAATGTTGAATTCGCCCGGCCCGCCGCGCAGGTTCAGGAAAATGGGAATAGGCGTCCGGGCCGGGATGCACAGGCTGGCAATGGCATTGACGCTGTTGCCGAACCCGCTGGACTGCATAAAGACGGCGGCGTTGCGCCCGGTGGCATAGGCCCCCACCGCAATGCCGACGGCTTCCTCCTCCCGGGTGGCGGAGACCAAGTGAAAGTAAGGGTCAGCAGCAATCAGGCTGGTTACCCGGTCAATGGAAACATCCGGGACATAGGCAATCAGGGAAGTGTCCCAGTTTTTCAGCCCTTGCACTATAATATCGTTCCAGGGCATAAGGTTGGCAGTTCCTCCGGTTCAGGATGGGGGCAATATAGCAGGAATGGGGCGGGAATGTCAAAGCCGGCCGCGCGCCGGTCAGCCCATCAACTCAGGAGGCTTGACTATGGAAACGGTAAGTTTTACCCGGATGGCGGACGGCACCCGGGAGGATTATCAACTGCTGGAACGGTTGGAGCAGGAATACGCCGCCGGCACTGCCGACCGGGTATTGACCCATCTCCAGGGACTGCGCGGTTCCTTGGCCGGCTATCAAATCGACCGCCTGGAACACTCTTTGCAGACCGCCACCCGCGCCTACCGCCACCACGCCGACACTGAGTTAATCGTCGCCGCCCTGCTCCACGACATCGGCGACATCTTGGCGCCCCACAATCACAGCCAGTTGGCGGCGGTTATCCTGAAACCCTATGTATCCCGGCAAACCCACTGGATTATCCGCCATCACGGGCTTTTTCAGACCTACTATTACGCCCACCATAGCGGCGGCGACCGCCACGCCCGGGACCGCTACCGGGAACATCCTTGCTACCAGGCCACGGTCGACTTCTGCCAGCTCTACGACCAGCCCTCCTTTGACCCGGCCTACAACAGCTTGCCCCTCGACTTCTTTGCGCCGCTGGTACGGGAAATCTTTGCCCGCGAACCCTACGCCGCCCGGCAGTAAAGAACCGGCAATGGCGGCGGGCCGCCCAGCCATCCCAAGCCGCAATTCCTGTTCCCGCCGTGTTACAATTCCCCCGCCCAGCCATCAAAAAAGGAGGCCCCCGCTTTGCAGCTCGACCCCCAGACTTTCGGCAACTTTTACCGGGTTTTGACCGGCGTTGTCGTCCCCCGTCCCATCGCCTTTGTCTCCACGGTTTCCCCGGAGGGCGTAACTAACCTTGCCCCCTATTCCTTCTTTAACGCCGTAGCGTCGAACCCGCCGACCCTGGTCTTTTCCTCGTCCCGGCACACCGCCCACAAAGAAAAAGACACCCTCGCCAACGTCGAAGCCACCGGCGAATTCGTCGTCAATGTGGTGGTGGATGATATTGCCGCCGCGATGAATAAGACGGCGGCAGAGTTTCCCGCCGCCATCAGCGAATTTGAAATCGCCGGTCTGACCCCGGCCCCATCGGTGAAAATCCAGCCGCCGCGGGTGGCGGAGTCCCCGGTCAATATGGAGTGCCGGTTGCAACAGGTGATTAACCTGGGGTCAGGAGACCACCAGCACGGGTTGGTCATCGGCGAAGTAGTCCTGCTGCACATTCGGGACGATTTGATTGACGGCCATCGCATCAACCACCACTTGCTCAAGCCGACCGGCCGCCTCGCCGGCAGTATGTATTGCCATACCGCCGAAGTGTTTGAGCTGGTACGGCCGGTGTATGACGGCGGGCCGGGTTAGGGCCGGGCGTCAGTAAATCGGCCGGTGTTCCGGCGGCGGGTTGTCCTCTCCGGAGTCAGCGGCCGGAGCGTCAGCAGCAACATCGCCGCCATCCCCCGCCGGCTCCGGGTCAGCAGTTGCGGCGGCCCTTTCCGGCGCTTTTTCCGGTTCGGCCGGGGCTGCCGGCGTAGCGGCCGCAGGAGCCGCCGGCAATGGCGAAAGCGGCTCCCCATACTCCGGATGCGCCGTGCGGAAAGCGTTGAACGCCCTTTCCAAGTGTTCGTAAAAGGTATCCACATCCCGGACGCGGATGGACTGCCGCCGCCCCCGCAGCGGCCGCACCCGCAGCCGCTCCAACGCCGCCACTGACCCCAACTCCACCGTGTCAATCTCGCTGAACCGCATTACCTTAATGCGGGGGCGGCCGTAGTGGATGACCAGACAGTCGGCATAGACCCCGTAGCTGCGGGGGGTGAACAGCCAGGTATAGGCCGCCACCGCCACGCCGAGAACGACAATCAGCTGCGGACTGCCGCCAAAGGGTATCAAGTTGAACATCCCGCCTAGCCCCCAGATGACAATGCCCAGGGAGAGGATGAGGGTAAGGTTCACCGGAACCCGGTCTTTGTCCCAATAAAGGGGCTGGTTCTGCGCTTGTGCCATTTGCTTCCTTAAATCAAGGGTGGTACCGGATTGCTGCGGGATATTATACCTTATCGGCAGGGTATTATCCACTGCCGGGGGGACGGGTTTAAGCCGACTATTGCCCTTTCCTGCCCCATGCCCTACAATGGCCGGCACAGGAGAAACTGCTATGCCCGGCTTTACCCACCCGGAATATCTCATTGAACCGGTAGAACTGCAAGCCAACCTGGCCGCGCCGGGCTTGGTGATTGTGGACCTGGATGCGGCCGCCGGGTATCAGCGGGGGCATATCCCCGGCGCGGTTCATCTGCCCGACAACTACGAGCGCAATCCGGCTACCGGGTGGGTTAATACCCTGCTGGCGGATAGGTTCGCCGCCGTTTGCCGGAGTTTGGGCATTGGCGACGCTACGCCGGTAGTCGCCTACGATAACAACCTGAGCCTTTACGCCGCCCGTTTCTGGTGGACGCTGAACTACTACGGCCATCGCAATATCCGGGTGCTGAACGGCGGTTGGCGCGCTTGGCTGTCCGCCGGCGGCCCGGTCAGCTTTGCCCCGCCTCCGGCCGTTGCCAATGAACCGGTCTTTACGCCCCAAGTTGACCCGTCTTTGCTGGTCGGATTAGACGCCGTAAAGGCCGGCTGTAGCTTGGATGATACGGTCCTCTGGGACACCCGCACCGCCGGCGAGTATTCCGGTGCCGTCAACCGGGGCAATCGGAGGGCCGGGCATATCGCCGGTGCCATTCATCTCGACTGGCTGGAGTTGATGGATCGGGAGACGCACCGCTTTAAGCCGGCGGTGGAACTGCGGCGGATTCTCGACGATAAGGGCATTACCCGGGACAAGGCGGTGTTTGCCTATTGACAAGCCGGCCTCCGTGCGGCGCACGGCGTCTTTGTCCTGAACCTGCTGGGCTACGGCAACGCCCGCAACTATGATGCGTCAATGTTCGAGTGGGCCAACCGGGAGGATACGCCGATGGCCACGGGGGACTAATTCCAACCCGGTTTATCCGGTTCAGCAATGCAGACAAAGGGAGGAGCTATGACTACGGTTGAGGGCTTTGCCCATCCGGAGTTTCTGGTGGATGCCGCTTGGTTGGCGGCGCATTTGGATGACCCCAATGTGGTAGTAGTCGATGGCGATGTCGAAGCCGGCTATCTGCGCGGCCACATCCCCGGCGCGGTATTGGTGCCGGACAACTACGAAAAGGACCCGGCTACCGGCCGCGTCCATATCCTGCCCCCGGACGGGTTCGCCGCAATGTGCCAAAACCTGGGCATTGGCGACGATACCCTGGTAGTGGCGTACGACAACAATCAGAGCCTCTACGCCGCCCGGCTGTGGTGGGCGTTGAACTACTACGGCCACTCCAATGTCAAGGTATTGGATGGCGGTTGGCGGCAGTGGATAGCCGAGGGCCTTCCGGTCAGCTTTGACCGGCCGACGCCGCGGAGCGATGCCACTTTTACGCCCCGGGTTGACCAGTCCCTTATGGTCCAGGTGGACGAACTGAAAGCCGCCTGCACCCTCTCCGACACCCTGATTTGGGATGTGCGCAGCGACGGGGAATATACCGGCGCCAACGACCGGGGCAATCAGCGCGCCGGCCACATCCCCGGCGCCGTCCACCTCGAGTGGTTCAATGTGATGGAGCGGGACAGCCACCGTTTCAAGCCGGCCGCGGCAATCCGCCAACTGCTCCACCAGCACGGCATCACCCCGGACAAGGCGGTCTTTGCCTATTGACAGGGCGGCATCCGTGCGGCGCACGGCACCTTCCTGCTCAAAATGCTGGGCTACGACCGGGCCAAAAACTACGACGCTTCGATGGGCGAATGGGCCAATCGGGAGGATACGTCGCTGGAAGTTTAAGGGCGGCCGTTTAAGGCGCAAAAACCCAGCCCCCGGATACACCATCCGGGGGCTGATTGTTTTGCCAAGCCGGCGGGTTTTGCCGCCGCAGTAACGGCTAGTTGCCGCTATCCGGCCGCAATTGCGCTAACTGCTCCGGGGAAACCACATGGGACAGGATAAAGTAAGCCACATCCCGGCGCATCGGGTCTTCGAGATCGCACTCCCGCAGGTAGCCGAAATCCGGGTAGAACTCCTCCAGCATTTTCTTGACCCGCGGCGGGCCGTGCCGCGAAGCCACCAGATACTCGACGCTGCCCGGATCCCGTCCCATCTGCGTCTGCTCCGCCTCGGCAATGGACAACTCGGCCTCGTAGTCCACCCGGTCCACGATGGACAGGTGTTCCATGGCGTCTTTCCGGCAGGTCTCAATCTCCTTGAACAGGTTGTAGAGACCCGACACCATAGTCGAGATTTCCTCCAGCATCTGGGGAACGCGCTCCTGCTTGGCCGTGGCGGCGTTCATTTTCCGCTGGGCCTCTTCCATGGCGCCCTTTTTGGCCCGATCCCAGGCGTGCTGCCGCTGCGCCCACGCCAGCTCCTGCCGCAAAGCCGGGGCCTCCATCGCCAGGGAACCCAACTCCCGAACCTTGCTCTCCGCTTCCTCCGCCTGCCGCAGGCGTTCCTGAAGTTCCATACTCACGCGAGTAACCATAACTGCCTCTCCTTACTGCGTATTGGATTGAAAAGACTGACGCCCCGCCACTGCCGACCACTGCCGGCAGTTGGCTAGGGGACGCCTTTCCCCCGGTAATCCCGGTAGCGCCGGGAAGTAAGGAGCGGTTTTGAGCTTTGGCGGCGGCTGCCGACTACGCCCCGCTAATAATGGGCTGCCGGCAATGAATATGAAAAAAGATGATTGCTGTTGCGCCCTACCGCTTAAACTCGCTAATCGTTCCTCGTCCCCCAAGCGCCCTAATACCGAGGGACGGGCCAACCGGCCCGGAATCAGTTACTGCCTGCTCACCTCCTTAAACTATATTCCCCAACCGGCAACCGCTACCACCGTCCACCCCACCAAAATACGCTTGCGCTACGACCGTTCATCCAGCCGCCCGCCCCGGCTGCTTTGTGGTGCGACTATTTAAGCCCGGAACAGCGAAAAGCTGCAAGGCAATTAAGGTGCGAAATTTGGGGATTTTTCGAGAAAAGGGAAAGGGGATGTACCCCAAGACTACTGCATAGAGAAACCGTCATTCCCACGAAAGTGGGAATCCAGAAAGGCCGGGGACTCTGGATCCCCGTTTTCACGGAAATGACGATAAGTAGGCCGCTAGGTATATGCGATAGCCCTGGGATGTCCCCCAACCGGGTTAGGGGTAAGGCACGATAAATGTTGACACCGCAGCCTCGACCGCTTGAGCCTTCTGGACTTCGTTCAGGCTGGCCGTAATCACGGCCGGCTTGACCACGCCCCCGGTAACCGCAGCCATAATATCCGCCCGACGCCGCGCCCGGACAATGTCAACTTCCTCGGCAGTAATCGATACCTCAATTACCGCGTGCCGGTTGTCGTGATCGGAGATGATGATGTCCGCGGTCAGCAGGTCATCCTCATCCTCCTCGGAAAGGTCGCCGCGCTCCAGCGCCCGGGCAATGACGCTGTTCAACTGCGGCGCAACCAATCCGTCCTGGGTCAACGCCAGATAAACGCGCCCCATTTTCATCCGATGCCGCACCCGACTCAAGGCTTTGGTGCGGACGCCCCGCTCGTACTCGCGGCCTTCCAGGTTGCCCAAGCGGCCCTCCATCCGGTTCATCCGGGCTTCGAAGCTGTTCAGGTCGGCCCGGAACAGGGCCAGCAGTTCGTTAGTCCGCGCCAGCTGCTCCGTGTGCTGCGCCAACTGTTCCCCGTGTTGGGCCAGCAGTTCGTTAGTCCGCGCCAATTGCTCCCCGTGTTGGGCCAACAGTTCCCGCTGCTGCGCCAACTGTTCCCCGTGCTGCGCCAGCAGTTCGGTTATCCGCGCCAACTGCTCCGTGTGCTGCGCCAACAGCGCGCTGTGCTGGACCAACAGTTCCCCGTGTTGAGCCAACTCCTCCCGGACCAGCCGGTTATTCTCCTCGGTTACCCGCACGAACTCGTCGAACCGGGCGGGCAAGTTCAGCGCATCCTCCCCCAGCACAATGCCCCGAATGGCGTCCGCCCATTCCGGTTGTTCCCGCAGGATGCGGGCCAAGTCAGCGATGTTGTTGATCGTTTGCGTCGTCATAAGGGCATTATACTACTTCGGGGAATTAAGCGCAATGGCGGCGGCGGTGTCTTTTCCCCGCCCGGCCGGAAAATTAGCCCCTCCGCCGATTATCCCGTATAATGCCCCGCAAATCGCTCCCGTTAAATCCCGGTTGACCGCGTAAGGAGGCTATCTTATGCCCATCGAACAACTGGCCCCGGAACTGACCGACATCATCGACCTGGCTGCCGAAATTCAGGAATTGGGCAGCGGCTACGGCGGCAGCAACGGCCCCGCCGAAGGGCCGCTGTGGTGGCACGAGGGCGACTATCTGCTGTTCAGCGACATTCACAACGACCGGCGGATGAAATGGGCGGCCGGCGAAGGCGTAACCGTCTTTGCCGAACCGGTGAACCGGGCTAACGGCTTGACCCGGGACTTGCAGGGGCGGCTGCTGGCTTGCGAACACGACAGCCGCCGGGTCTGCCGGTTCAGCCGGGACGGGCAGCGGGTTACCGTGGCCGCCAACAGCTTTCAGGGCCGCCAGCTGAACCGCCCCAACGATGTGGTGGTCAAGTCCGATGGCAGCATCTACTTTACCGACCCCTGGACTTTCCAACGGCCGGCGAACCAGTGGGAACAATCCTTTTCCGGGGTTTATCGCCTCTCCCCGGACTTGGGAACGCTGACCCTGCTGGTTGCCGACTTCACCCTGCCCAACGGCTTGGCATTCTCCCCGGACGAAAGCGTCCTTTACATCAACGACTCCCGCCGCCGGCACATTCGCGCCTTTGATGTGTTGCCCACCGGCGGCCTGGCGCTGGCTTCCGACCGGGTCTTTGCCGACTTGAGCGGGGAGCGGCCGGGCGTGCCGGACGGGATGAAAGTGGACACCGTCGGCAATGTCTATTGCGGCGGCTCCGGGGGATTGTGGATTCTCGACTCTGCCGGCAAGCCCTTGGGCATTGTAGTTCACGGCGGGGCGGCTACTACCAACCTGTGCTTTGGCGGCCGGGACTGGCAAACCCTGTTCTTTACGACTTGGAACACCCTGGGCTGCGTGGCGGTAAAAATCCCCGGCATCCCGGTGCCGACGGATAGGTAGGGGAGTTCTAGCGGCTGCTGACTTTACCCCCGCAAGCCCAAAGCCTTCATAATGGGCGAAAAGGCCGCCACTACACCGATCGGCTACGGTATTATGAATTGGTGGCGGCTTGTGGGTTGACATTAAGCGTCAAAATAGGTATAGTTCTCGTATCACATTCAAGGAGGGTTATATATGTACCAGTATGGTGGTACCATCAGAGCCGCTTTGGAGAGCGTGGCGTCTCACGAATACGTCCTGCCGTCGATCCAGCGAGAGTTTGAGTGGGAGCCTAAGCAGATCTGCGACCTGTTCGACAGCGTAATGCAGGGCTACCCCTTTGGCGAGTTTATGTTCTGGCGAGTTGAACCGGAAAACTCTGCCAACTACCACTGGTACGACTTCGTCCGCGAGTACCACGAGCGGGATAACCCCCATTGCCCTGAACTGGGCATTATCCCTAACAAGCCGCTGACCGCTGTGATTGACGGTCAACAGCGATTGACTGCGTTTAACATCGGCCTGCGTGGCTCGATGTCCCGGAAAGCGCGTAACAAACGCTGGAGTAGCCCTGATGCCTTTCCCCGACAGGTTCTGCGCTGGATCTGCTAGCTCCGCCCCAACCGAATGAGGAGGGAAGTCGCTACACGTTCGATTTTGTCGGGGAGGACAGTATTGGCAGGGCATCCAAGGATGCAAACCGTCTCTGGTTCAAGGTCTCAGATATCCTGACCTTAAATGACACCCCTGATATGCTCGATTGGCTTTCCGATAAGGAGCTTGACGCTACCCAGCAGCGCCAAGCTTTGGTGACTCTGGATCTCCTGCGTCGGGTAGTCCATTCCGATAATACGATAGCCTATTACGAGGAAAAGAGCCAAGACCTTGAGCGTGTCCTTAACATATTCATTCGTTGCAATCACGGAGGCACTTCGCTCCCCTACTCTAACATACTGCTTAGTATGGCGGTGTTTCGGTGGAAAACCTTGGATGCGAGGAGGTCGGTTCACGGCTTGGTAGATGATATGAATCGGGTCAGGCCTGGTTTGGAGTTCGACGCCGATTTCGTACTGAAAGCCGGCCTCTTTTTAACCGACCTACCCAACGTGGGTTTCCGGCTGGGAAACTTTACCAACGAGAATATGGCAAAGCTTGAAAATGCTTGGCTGGGCATAGGCCAAGCATTGGTTAAGACGGCGGAGCTAGTAGCTAGTTTCGGCTTTGACAGCCGGACTATTCAAGCCAACAACTCCTTGTTGCCGATAGCCTACTACCTCTACAAGATAGATGCGCCTCCAAATTTTGAAACCGTCGACCAGCACCGCAAAGAGCGTGAGGCAATTCGCGGCTGGCTAACTCGTTCCGTTTTGAAAAAGTCGGGGACCTGGAGCGGTGGGGCAGTAGATACGGTGCTCATAGCGTTGCGTCAAGTGATAGGGAATGTGCCTGGCAACGGCTTTCCCGTCGAAAAAATGTTGCAGGTCATGTCGGGTCAGGGCAGGAGCTTGGCTTTTGAAGAGGGGGAGATTGAGGAGCTAGCTGAAATGCGCTACACCGACCGGCGCATTTTCCCGCTACTGACCATAATGTTCCCCACCCTAGGCTCCCGAGACGGATCGGATATTGACCACGTGTTTCCGAAAAGCCGTATCACCCGCCGTTATCTGAGGGCTGCAAAAGTGGATGAAGATCAGATTGGCGATTTCCTTGACAAGCGCGAACGCCTTGCCAATCTCCAGTTACTTGACCGGGCGGTCAACAACGAAAAGCGGGCAACCCTGCCTGCCGTGTGGCTGGATATCCATCGCCCGGATGACCAACTCCGACAAGCCTACTGCGAGCGGCATCTGCTGGGCGATGTTCCCCGGGAGATTACCGGTTTTCTGGAGTTCTACGAGGCTCGGCGGGAAAGGCTGGAACAAAAGATTGCCGAGTTGATAAACACGGTTTAGTCCGCCGGTCGGCACCAGCTAGAATCCCAAGCATACCCCCAACCGTCACTTCCCCCATTATTCAACATCCTTGCCGGTGTCATTCCACACTAGGGTCGGAATGACACCGGCAGTTGAACGCCGCAATGGAATGGAACTACCCCGGCCAATACGCAAATGTAAGGAGGCTACCCTATGCCCATCACCCAACTATCCCCGGCTTTGGCTGACCTGGTATCCCCGGACGCGCCCATTACCGAATTGGGCAACGGCTATGGCGGCGACGCCGGCCCCGCCGAAGGGCCGCTCTGGTGGCAGGAAGGCGGCTATCTGCTGTTCAGCGACATCGGCAACAACCGCCGAATGCGCTGGTCGCCGGACGGCGGCGTATCCCTGGTTATGGAACCCACTAACCGCGCCAACGGCCTCACCCGCGACCCGGCCGGCCGCCTGCTGGCTTGCGAACACGAAACCCGCCGCGTTACCCGCACCGAGCCGGACGGCAGCCTAACCGTCGTTGCCAGCAGCTACCGCGGCCGCCGCCTCAACCGCCCCAACGATGTCATCGTCAGTTCCCAAGGCGACATCTACTTTACCGACCCCGGCTTTCCCGCCCCTGGCCTCGATTTGGATGTCAACGGCGTCTATCATCTGACCCCGGACTTGGGAACCATTACCCTGATTGTCTGGGACTTTACCCGCCCCAACGGGCTGGCCTTGTCCCCGGACGAAAGTATCCTTTACATCAACGACACCCGCCGCCGCCACATCCGCGCCTTTGACCTGGAACCCAACGGGATGCCTCTGCTGGCTACCGACCGGGTGTTTTGCGACCTGAGCGGCGACCCGCCCGGCAACCCGGACGGGATGAAAGTGGACCGCCGGGGCAATGTCTATTGCGGCGGCTCCGGCGGCATCTGGGTTATCGACCCGACCGGCCAGCCCCTGGGCATTATTGACCACGGCCAAGCCGGCACTACCAATGTGGCCTTTGGCGGCGGCGATTGGCAAACCCTCTTTTACACTACCCGCCACACTCTGGGCTGCGTACCCCTGAAGGTAGCCGGCTTGCCGGTGCCGGCGGGAAGTTAGCCCATCCATCGGTTCACCAGAGCCGCCGCGGAACAGACTATGCGGCGGCTCCGGCCTAACCTTATCTTTGAGGCAGTATATCTATGAAATCCGGTTTCGGCCGCTATATTGTCGGCGGCGTCTTGGTAGCGTTGGGCTTGCTGTTCCTGCTGAGCAATGCCGGTGTATTGCCGCTGAACTTGGGCTTGGGCGGCTTTTGGGGCTTTATCGGCAGCTGGTGGCCGCTGATTCTGGTGGCGGTCGGGCTGGTCGGACTGATTGCCGGCGGCTTTCGGTTCCGCTTGTGGCCGATCATCCTGTTGCTGTTGGGCGTCGGTTTCCTGCTGTCAGCGCGGGGGATTCTGGAATGGTCTTACATTTGGCCGGCCCTTATCGTCCTTGCCGGCTTGTTCCTCCTGTTGCGCCGCCGCGGCCGGCAGGAGCGGCGGCGGGAAACCGTTGCGGTTCAGCCTTCCGGGAATGACCCGGCGGTTATTCTGCCGGGCAATGTCCCGGCTGCTACCGGGACTGACGGTGCATCCTGGCGCGCGGTGTTCGGCAATGTGGCGGAGCGGATTGCCGCGCCGGATTTTCGGGGCGGCGCGGCGGAAGCCGTTTTCGGCAGCGTAGAACTGGACTTGCGGGACGCCGCCCTGGCCGACGGCGCGGCCCATCTGAATGTCAGCGTAACTTTCGGCGAGCTGAAACTTCGGGTTCCCCCGCCCTGGACTGTCCACTGGCATGATGTCAAAGTCACCCTGGGCGACAGCGTCGAGCAGCGTCACCCGCCAACCCCGGAGCAAGCAGCCGGCAAGCTGACTATCACCGGCGCAGTGACCTTTGGCCGGCTGGAAATCACCGACTAGGGCGCGGCTGGCAACTCTACCGGCTCGCCCGGTGTCAAATCCAGTCCCTGCAAGCCGGGGTAGTCCGGGGCGTAGCGATAAACCCGGAACAGGCGGTTATTATAGACCCGCACCCCGTCTGGCCGCACGGTGGTCGGCATCGGCGCGCCTTGTTGCAGCGTCCCGTCCGGCGTCACCGGGTTGATATAACGCCAGACTTCTTTGCCCTCCGGCGTTACCTCGATGATGGCCCCGCGCGCCGAGTCGAGAATCAGGGTATTGCCGTTGGGCAGCCGCTGCGCCCCGGATTGGGCCGGGGCGTAAAAATCCGCCCCGGCGTCATAAGTCCATAGCGGCCCGGCCGGCGGATAGGCTGCGCCGCCCTCCCGCCGGTAGCCCTTGCCCGCTACCGGGGGGATGAACTCCTCCACCGTCGAATACTCCCGCCGGTCTCGCGGAAATTCGTTGCCGTTGTTGAACAGCAGGATGTTGCCCGCCCCCGGCAGTCCCGGCTCAATCCAATGGGCGGTATGCGGCCAGAACAGATATTGCTCCCCCGGCGTTCCCCCGGCATAAGCCCGGGGATTGCCCCAGCGATAGAGCAAGTCGCCGCCCTTGCCGCTCTGCCCCCCACTGGAGCCGGCCGCCTCGGTTGTAGTCGTACTGTGGTCAATAATCCAGACCTCGCTGTAGTTGCGCGCCGAAATCATTATCTGGTCCAATTCCGGGTGGTAGTCCAGGGAGTTGGAGTGAACTACATTCGGCCGCTGCTGATTCGGCAGTATCGACAACCGGCCCAACCGATAGTTCAAGTCAATCAGCTCCGGGTGGTCAGCCACCGCCCCATAGTTGGACTTGGCCGGGTCAAATTCCTGAACCAGATGATTCCACATAGACCATTCCCAAACAATTTCCCCGCTATCCGGCCCGGTCGGCCGCACTTCCACCACCGCCGGGATGCGGAAAGTTTCCACACCCTCCGGCAGGAAGTCGGGATTGCCCCCGGCGGCGATGATTTCCGCAGCGGTTTTATTCTGCCGGGACAGCAGCAGCACATTGCCGTTGGGCATTTGCAAGAAATCGTGATGCTGCCCCGGGTGTTGGTACTGCCATACCACTTGCCCGGCCGGGTCAATTTCCCGGACGCCGCCGCCGCGCCGTCCCCCGTAGCCGGACACCAGCAAATTGCCGTTCTCCAGCAGCTTGGCGGAACCGGCAATATCCGCCAAATCCCACTGGTGAACTACCAACCCGGCGTTGTCAATCAGGTACACCGTATCGCCGCCGCTCAGATTAAACAGGGTGTAACCCGGAGAGGCCCCCGGTTCATTCCGCTGCAGCCCTACCGAAGTTTCCACATACACCGTATCATCGCCGGCTGGCCCCAGAGATGGCGGGGTTGCCTCGTTAGCCGCCGGCGCGGCGGTGGCAACCGTC
Source organism: Dehalococcoidia bacterium (assembly GCA_965243185.1). Taxonomy (GTDB): domain Bacteria; phylum Chloroflexota; class Dehalococcoidia; order Lucifugimonadales; family UBA3495; genus CBDBCU01. Next base: position 1,445,812 of record OZ251531.1, read on the forward strand.
GGCATCGGGATCGGTTCGAGAATCGGTGTAGCGGTGGGAGACAGGGTCGGAATAGGAGTCGGCACCGGCGTAGCCGTGGGCGTGGCCGTAGCGGTGGGTGCTGGGGTAGGCGTGGCGGCCGGACTGGAACAGGCGGCGGACAACAGGATGGCGGCCAACAAGGCGGCCGTCAGCAGAAAACTGCGGGCAATACCGGACATCTTGCGGAAAAAACCTCCCAGCAAAAGCAACTTCATCCCCGGAACCCCGGGTTTTGCAGAACACTGACATTATGCCACAAAGCCGGGATAACCGCCAACGGTTCCGGCCGTCGGTCGGTTCGGAAACCGTGACTGATTCAATCCGACAAAGCCACCGCCACCAGTTCCTTCCCCCGCTTTTCGTAAGTTACCAGCAGCGACTGCCCCAACAACTGATGCTCCCGCACATGGGACGGCGTAAAGCCGACGAAACCCTCGGTAACGAAGCGGTATTCCCGCCCATTGGCATCCCGAATCCGCAGGATTTCCAGTTCAGCGAAGTCCCGTGCCGCCACCTCGATAACCTGCCCCCGCACCTGCTGCGTTTCACCGCCGCAAGCCATCGTCAGCCCCAAGACCGCCAACAGTAGCAGCAACGCTAACCGCATTGCGGCTCCCGTTTCTTGTGGAGTCTTTCCGCTCATTCTGAACCTGTTGCCGGACGGCAAAGTGTCACCGCCAACCAAACCGGCCATCCTCTTACAATGTAACCACCGCCGTAGCGATAGCTGCGGTCTGTCCCTCCTGATTCTCCACCACTACCCGGCACTCCACCCACCACCGACCGTCCTTTTCTCCCTTATCCGTTACCTTCCCGGAAATGCTGATGACCTCCCCGGCGGGAATGGCTGATAAGGATTGCCACTCCAGCCGCAGGATAGCTGCCGGCTCCGGGGGAATGGGCAAACCCTTTTCCAGCATCTCCCGCACATAGCCGGCCAGCATTTCCACCGGCGTTGTAGCAGGCTCCTCCTCAGCCGCCGCCAAACCGGCCTGCCCCCGGAATCGCGCTATCGACTCCGCCGTTTCCCACTTGACCACTACCGGCAGTTCATCCCCCGCCCGCACCGATTCGTAAGTAGCGGTCATCGCCCATAACCTTGCCATCTAGCAACGCCTCCCGGCTTATCCAGCCGGCCGAAACCTCAAGGGTTATTACGCCCGACCGGCGCCGCCCGGTCAAAACCTCCGCTGTGGTTGCCCTACCCCTACTCCCCACCCGCCCCAGCCGCCGCCATCAACTCCGCCCGCAAATCGGCGAAATGCAGCCGGGCCGCCGGCGCCGCCGCCAGATACTCCTCAATAACCCGCAAGCCCCCGGCATAATCCCCCTCTGCTACCGCCTGCATCACTAAACGTCGCTGCACTTCTATTTTGTTCGGCGCCATCGCCGCCCCCGATTCCAGCAGCAGCCGCGCCCGGGCCAACTCCCCCGCCTGCCGCGCCACATCTCCCGCCAGCACATACAGCCGCCACTCCCGCGGCTCTTGCACTACCCCCGTCGCCCCGTGCCGCAGTACCAACTCCAACGCCGCCGCCCTTTCCGCAGCCGTCAAACCGTCCCATCCTTCATCGATTTCCCGAAACATCCTAATCCGCAGCCGATTCGCCAAACCCGGCTGCCCTTCTGTCGCCGCATCAAAGGCTGCAAACCGTTCCCCCCAACTTAACCGTTCATCCCTCGCCTCCACCGCCTGCTGCGCCGCCAGATAAGTGCGGACATTCACCCCATACACTACTGCCGCTGTCAGCAGCGCAATAACCCCGATGGCGGCAATCTTGACCAGTACGCTGCCCCCAACCTGCCGCGCCATTCCGACCATCCTGAACCGGTCGAACGCCCCCATCATCCTGAACTTGTTGCTGGACCTTCCATCCTTTCGGGCATCCCCAACCTTTTCCGCCCCATCCAATTCCTTGCCGTTTCCCCCTACCGGCTGCCCCGCCACAAATCCGACGAACCCCAGCAAGGCCATCAGTTGCGGCAGCGTCCCCGGCGTGTCAAACAGCGTCAGATTTTGCACGAAATACGCCGTCATACCCCCACCCAGCAGCAGGAAAAAGACCCGGCGGCCCGGCGGCAGTCGCCGCCCTTTCCCCACATACACCGCAAACACCCAAACCCAGATGGCGGCGTATCCCGCCAACCCCAAAATGCCCTTGGTTGTCAACTCCTCTATCGGCTTGTTATGCGCCCGGTCGAAGGTCGTAACCGCCCGCGTCACCGCCGGCGCCGAAACATAGCGGTCATAGACCACTCCGAAATTATCCGGCCCCCAGCCCAGCAGCGGCCGCTCTTGAAATCCCTCGATGCCCAACCGCGCCGCATTCAGCCGATTCCCCACGCTCTTATCCCGCCCACTGGCCGACAAACGGGAAAGCAGCGTTGACTCCCATCCCTCGCCGCTGTTCCTTTCCGCCAGCACCACTACCGCCCCGGCCGCTAAACCTATCGCCGCCAATCCCGCCGCCGTCCCGGCCGCCAGCCGCCGCCCCCGGCCCTCGCCCCAAGCCCCGTAAGCCGCCCCGCAAACAGCCAATCCCGCCGCCAACCCCAACAGCGCCCCCCGGCTGCCGCTGAACCATAACATCAGCAAATCCAAAACTATCGCCGCCAACCACACCAGCCGCCACCCGTTAATCCCTTGCTGCTCACCGCCTCGCCCATACTGCCTACCGTCATTCCCTTGCCCACGGGAATCCAGAAAATACCCGATATGCAGCCGTCCCCACACCCGAATACCCCGGGCTTGCAGTAGTTCCCCGCTTGCCCGGAAATTGCTGCCGGATGGCAAACCGCCGCCCATAAAGGAACTGACTAAAAGTCCCCCGGCAATAAACAGGTTCACCACGGCAAATCCGCCCAGGAAAGTCGAGTTCCCCAAGGTCCCTACCGGCAAACCCGTTTCCGCGCCCCCGGTATCCGCTCCCCGGTAAGGCAGCCAGCCGGCGCCCGCTACCTCCGCTAACCCCAGCAGGCCCACGCCGATGCCCACTATTACCGCAAAGTTGAATAGCCCCCGCCACTGTTCCCAAGTGCGGAACACCGATACCGCTACCAGCAGGAAAGCGAACCAGTGGGCCAGCCCAATCCACCCGTTCATCCGCGTCAAATCGGACCAGATGCTCCGGGTCGGGCTGACCCCGAACAGCGCCGCCAGCAGCGCAATGACCAGATAGATGCCAAATATCCCCAGCAGCCACGACTTGGGCGGCCGATAGCGGGCGTCCCGCAGTAGCAGAATCAGCCACAGCCCTACCGCAACCTCAATCAGCGTCCGCGACCATACCGCCTTGCCCACTACAAAGTAATCGACGGTCTCCGGTAACGGCCCCGTAGTAACTAGCAACGGCGCCGCCAACGCCAACCCCAACAGCAGACGCACCCCATCCACCAGCCCCCACCCCCGTACCATCGCCCAGCCCCGCATCAGCAACTCGGAACATCCCTCCAGTAGCCGCTCAAAATACCCCGCAGCCCTTGCCGCCTAAACCGTGCCGCCCTTTCCTTCCAAGCCGGCGACGAAAAACCGCCAACCATCACCCAACATTATACTCCTTACCCAACCCGCAACCGCAAGAAACGCCGCCGCCACTACTCGCCAATCACCCCTACCCCATCCCCCCCGCCGTCCCTCCCTTGCCAACGAAACCTCCCTTTGCATCCCTTGACGCCGCTGCCAATCCCCGGCATAATGCCACCATCAACAGCCCCCTTAACCCAACAGCAAAGGAGCCACTATGACCACCTTGGAACGGGAACCGATTCAGCTGCTCGGCTACTTGGAAGGGCGGATTGAGGAACAGTCCGCCGCCATCCAGGAGATAAAAGACGGGCAGCAGCAAATCCTCGCCCGCTTTGACCAGATGCAGACCTTTATGGTCAACCGCATGGACCAAATCCAAGCCGAGTCCAACAGCAAGATTGACCAAGTAGAAGCCCGGGTTTCTAGCCGCATTGACCGGGTGTTTATGGCCTTGGCCGGCTTGGCCACCGGCATCATTGTCACCCAATTCGGCGTGATAGTTACCCTCCTCTTGCGGTAGCCGCCCGGCCCGCCATCAGAATTCCTCCAACCTTAACCCAACAGCAAAGGAGCCACTATGACCACTTTGGAACGGGAACCGATTCAGCTGCTCGGCTATCTGGAAGGGCGGATTGAGGAACAGTCCGCCGCCATCCAGGAGATAAAAGATGGGCAGCAGCAAATCCTCGCCCGCTTTGACCAGATGCAGACCTTTATGGTCCATCGGATGGATCAAATCCACGCCGAGGTCAACGACAAAATTGACCGCGCCTACACTGAGGTCAACAACAAAATTGACCAGGTGGAAGCCCGGGTCACTAGCCGCATCGACCGGGTGTTTATGGCCTTGGCCGGATTGGCCACCGGCATCATCGTCACCCAATTCGGCGTGATAGTTACCCTCCTCCTGCGGTAGCCGCCCAGCCCGCCGGCAGAATTCCTACGACCTTAACCCAACAGCAAAGGAGCCACTATGACCACCTTGGAACGGGAACCGATTCAGTTGCTCGGCTACCTGGAAGGGCGGATTGAGGAACAGTCCGCCGCCATCCAGGAGATAAAAGACGGGCAGCAGCAAATCCTCGCCCGCTTTGACCAGATGCAGACCTTTATGGTCCATCGGATGGATCAAATCCACGCCGAGGTCAACGACAAAATTGACCGCGCCTTCGCCGAGTCCAACAGCAAAATTGACCGCGCCTATGCCGAGGTCAACGACAAGATTGACCGCGCCCACGCCGAGTCCAACAACAAGCTTGACCGCGCTTACGCCGAGGTCAACGACAAGATTGACCGCGCCTACGCCGAGGTCAACAACAAAATTGACCAAGTAGAAGCCCGGGTCTCTAACCGCATTGACCGGGTGTTTATGGCCTTGGCCGGATTGGCCACCGGCATCATTGTCACCCAATTCGGCGTGATAGTTACCCTCCTCTTGCGGTAGCCACCCGGCCCGCCGTCAGAAATCCTTATGCCCACTCAACCCTCCCCAACCGACAACCCCGTGGCCGCCATCCCGTCCATCCCGGATGCAACCGACGCCGGCCACATCCTCCCCAACCTGCTCCTGTTCGGGGAAACCCTGCGCCGCCTCGGCCTCGACTTCGGCTCCGGCAATATGCTCGACCTGGTGCGGGCCACTGAATCCATCCCCATCGGCCGCAAGCAAGACTTCCGCCACGCCGCCCGCTGCCTCCTGGTACACCGCAAGCCGGACTTGCCCCTCTTCGATGACGCCTTCCAAATCTTTTGGCGCCGCCCCGCCCACGGCATCAGTACCCGCGACCTGCGCAGTATGGGCGAGGAACGCCGCTACCGCCATCCCCGGGTCGGCCCGCCCGCCGCCGACTCCGACCCCGGCGACACCCTCGGCCGCGCCCCGGAAAACCAGGCCGGCATTGATCTGAGCCAAACCTACAGCGGCCGGGAAGTGCTGCGCCACAAAGACTTTGCCGACTTTACCCCCCTCGAAATCGCCCAAGCCAAAACAATGCTGTCCGAACTTTCCTGGGACTTGGGCCGCCGCCGCTCCCGCCGCACCGAACCCGGCGCCGGCCGCCTCCCCGACTGGCGGCAGACCCTGCGCCAAAGCCTCCAATACGGCGGTGAACCCTTGACCCTGGCTTACCGCCAACGCCGGGAAAAGCCCCGTCCCCTGGTGCTACTCTGCGATGTCAGCGGCTCCATGGAACGCTACACCCGGATGTTGCTCCACTTCATCCACGCCATCGCCGGCGACCTCGGCCGGGTCGAAGCCTTCCTCTTTGCCACCCGCCTGACCCGCATCACCCGCTGCCTCAACTACCGCAGCATTGACCAAGCCGTCAACGAAGTAGCCCGCGCCGTTCCCGACTGGGCGGGCGGCACCCGCATCGGCGCCGCCGTCAAAGCCTACAACTACACTTGGGCCCGCCGCACCCTCGGCAACGGTGCCGTAGTCCTGATTATCTCCGACGGCTGGGATCGCGGCGAACCGGAACTATTATCCAAAGAAATGTCCCGTTTGCAGCGCAGTTGCCACCGCCTAATCTGGCTCAACCCCCTCTTGGGTTCGCCCAACTACCAGCCCCTGACCCAAGGGATGCAAGCCGCCCTCCCTTATGTGGACGATTTCCTGCCGGTGCATAACCTGGACAGCCTGGAATCCTTGGCCCAACACCTGAACCGGTTAAGCCCCCGCCGCGCTCCCATCCGCCGCCCCGCTGCCAGCCAAGCCAACCCGGCCGCGCCGCCGGAACCCGCCAATCCCCCGGCAACTCCCTCCCGCCCCCGCAGCCAAATCAATCCAGCCTTAGCCCCCACCTTCCGCCATCCCCGTTGGGGCCAACCGCCTACCGGCTAGCTCTCCGCCAGTTCCTCGGCGTCGCGGATGTAACTGATGGTTTCCCGAATGTCGGCGATTACCGAATCCTCCGGCTCGCACATCCCGTCGTAAAAACAAGCCCCGTGCAGCACATAAGCCTTGTGCGTGTAACGGCTTTCCAAAGGTTTCAAGGCTTCATCCCCGCGGCTCAACTCCCGCAGACCGCGCAGAGTACGGCCGGTAGTGCGCGGTTCCCGGCCGGCCCGGGCCAGCACCAAAGCGTCAGTAGCCCGCTTGGTTGCGCCCCACGCCTTTTCCGCCGCGTTGCGTATCTTGCCCAACTCCAGCTGCTCCAGGGCATCGTCATAAAGCCCCCGGGCGTCGGCGAAAAGAACTTCAACCCGTTCCGTTTCCAGCATAAAACCTCCCTTGCCCCGTATCCGCCCCTCATACTACCACCCTTCAGCAAAGTTGCCCGGGCAAACCCCGGTTTGACTCCCGCCGGCATAGCTGTTAATCTCTTACCCCCAAAGCGAGGTAACACAATGCCCTTTTGCCCCAACTGCGGCCGCGAAGCCCAAAACGACACCAACTTTTGCCCCACTTGCGGCGCGGACTTGTCCGCCGCGCCGGTCAATCCGCCGCCCTTGGGAACGCCCCAAGAACTGCCCTACCACCTTTCCCTGAACCGCATCCTGCTGATGTCGGTACTGTCTTACGGCTTGTACCTGTTCTACTGGTTCTACCTGACCTGGAAACAATACCGTGACCATACCGGCAATGACGCCTACCCGGTCTGGCACGCCTTGACCCTGCTTGTGCCTGTTTATGGCTTGTTTCGCACCCATGCTCACGCCCGCACTTTCCGAGCCTTAATGTGGAACGCCCGCTTGTCTAGTAGCATAAGGCCGGGATGGGCTTGGGTCGCGGTGTTAATCGCTGGATTCTTGGTCAGTGTCTCTTTGCGATGGGCTTGGGTGGCGGCGTTAATCGCCGGAATCGTAGCCGACAATGTCTCGTTACTCGGATATATGCAATTTGCTTGGAGAGGTGAGACCCTAGGTGCCGTCATCTGGTTTCTGGTCATCGACCTGATTGTGATGGCGCTCATTGCCGGATTGCTCTTGCATCTCCAGAGCAACATAAACCGCTACTGGAATAGCCGCCCTAATGTGCGTGTGCGCCCGGCCCGTATCGGGGTGGGCGAAGTAATCTTTGGCATATTGGGGGCGTTGTCTTGGTTAGCTGCCTTCGCCGACATTTTCAGCGAGTCTTGGCGTATGGGCCTGTAACCCGCCCCACCACCGCCACCAACCCAAAAGCCGCCGCCGCCAGTACCGCCCCGGCTGCCGCATCCAGCACAAAATGATTGCCGGTAACGACAATGGCGCAAAAAGTCAGCAGGGGATAAGCGACTCCCAACGCCTTCCATCCGCCCGGCAGCTCCCGCGCAAACAGCGTCCCCAAAACGCAAGTCCAACTGAAATGCAGGCTCGGCAGCGCCGCATTGGTGTTGTAAAAGGCCGCCATCCCCGGCCCGCCGTAAAACGCCGGCCCATAAACCTGTATCGTATCCACCAAGTATGCTGTCTTAAACGGCGGCGCCACCGGCAACAGCGCAAAAATCGCCAACGCCATTGCCAGGTTCACCACCAGCACACTGCGGTAGTAGTAATACACCGGCCGGCGGACCAAGTAGCAAACCAGCGCCGCCGCCAGAATAACCGGCCAGTAAGTCAGGATATAAACCCAGTTCAGCGCCACCGCCAGCGGCCGGGCGTACTCAACAACCCACCCCTGCATCGCCGGCTCCACGAACAGCCCCAGCGACCGCTCCCAGGCAATCAGCGCAGCCGCGTTATCCAGCGCCGCCCTTTCCCCGCCCCCTGCCAACTCCCGGCTCAGCAAATACAGCAGATAAGCCGCCGGGTAAAGGGCAAACTCCAACAAATGCCGCCGCCAACCGCCTTGGTTGCCGCCGCCGGGCAGCCCTTTGCGGATTGGGGAAAGGGAATCGGAGCCGGGCATAACCGCCCCCTATCCCAAATACCGCTCAAACCAAGCCAGGGTGCGGGCCAAGTACTCCTCCCGCATTTTCGGATGTCCCTGCCGGGGAAAGGAATGGGAACAATCCGGAAATCGTACCAGTTCCACCGCCTTGCCCTGCCGTTTCAACTGCACAAAATAGGCTTCACTCTGGCTGATTGGGCAGCGGGCATCCGCCTCCCCGTGCAGCAGCAACGCCGGCGTATCCACCTGCCCGGCATAAGTCAACGGCGAACGGCGCCTCAGTTCCGCAAAATTATCCAGCGGCGACCCGCCCCACTGCACTTCGCCAAAACTTACCCCAATATCCGAAGTGCCGTACATACTCACCAGGTCAATGCACGGCGCGCCCACCACCGCCGCCCGAAACCGCCGCGTCTGCCCGATAATCCACGCCGTCATATACCCGCCGTAGCTGTACCCATGCACCCCCAAACGCTCCCCATCCACATAAGGCCGCGCCGCCACTGCCTCCACCGCCGCCATCAAATCCAAGTAATCATCACCGCCCCAATCCGACACCACCGCCCGCATAAAATCCGCCCCGTAAGTGGACGAACCCCGCGGATTCACCGCCAGCGTGATGTAGCCATTAGTCGCCAATACTTGATGCAGCGGCGAAAAGGCGTCATAAAAAGCCCCGTTGGGCCCGCCGTGAATTTCCAGCACCAAAGGATACTTCCCCGCCGGGTCAAAATCCGGCGGGAAGTAAAGGCGGCTCTCAATCTCCAGCCCCGCCCGTTCCAGCGTGAACTTCTCCAGCCGCGCCGGGGGATGTTCGGTCAAATATGCCCGATTGTAGTCCGTCAGTTGAATATCCCGACCGGAAGGCAGGTCGATGCGGCGCAAATCCGCCGGCGATTCCGGCGTGTTGGCAATCAGCGCCGCCCTTTGCCCGGCCGCATCCAACGCCAAGGCCGCGCTTTGCATCCCGCCGCCGGCCAACTTTCGTACTTGCCCCCCGGCGGCGTCGATCTGCATCAGCCACGACTGCCCCCGGCTCTCCCCCAAAAACCGAATGTTGTCATCAGCGTACCAATAGATTTCCGGCGCCGGACTGATGCCGATAATGCCCACCACCGGGCGGAATTCGTCATCGGTAAGACCCTGCGGCGGCCGCCCCGGCTCCAGAATATACAGCCGGCTTTGCCACAAGCCCAAACCGCCGGGCAGCGTCGAGCCGGCCGCCAACAATCGCCCCCCGTCCGGCGACCAAGCCAACGCCCCCACGCTCTCCAATCCCGCCGACCACAGCTGCGCGCCATCCGCCCATTCCGACCTATCGCCCAGTTCCGGGCTAGCTTGCCCATCCCCGCCGCCAGCCACCGCCACCACATACGCCTCGCTCATCGCCTTAACATCCCGATCCTCCCGCCGTCCCGAAACAAACGCAATGCGCCCGCCCTCCGGCGACCACACCGGCAAGGCATCATCCCAATCCCCATCGGTCAACTGCCGAATTGCCCCGCTATCCACCTCGGCAATAAACAGGTGAAAGTGAGCATCGCCGCGCCAGCCCAGCGCATCCTGCCGGTAATGGATCCGCCGCGCTACCCGCACCTGCGGCAATGCCGGCTTATCAGCGGCCCCGGTTGTCGCCGCTTCCGGGTTCACCTCCGCCACCAGTACCAGTTGCCGCGCATCCGGCGACCACGCCAAATCAACCACCCCGCCGGGCAAGGCATCATCCGCCGCAAACAGCGGCCGCGCCTCCCCGCCGGATACCGCCATCAACCACGGCTGCTTGACCCCGCCGGCCGTCGCCGCCCGCAGAAACGCCAAAGTCTCCCCATCCGGCGCAAACCGCGGCCGGCCGTCCCGCGGCCCCTGCGTAAAATCCACCGCCGCCGCCGTATCCGCCGCGTCCACATCCCCCGCCAGCTTCAGCATCCGGATCCGCGACTGGCTTTCCAAGCTTTCCGGGTTCACTTCCCCATACACGAAAGCCAGCCGCGAACCCTCCGGCGACAAAGCCGGCTCCCCCAGGTTTTTCAGATAGCGCGCCAAATCCGGAGCAATCGGGCGGGACATACTTTCATCCTCAACTTGCCGGGCTTTTGTTGACCCGCCCCATTCTAGCACAAAGCCGCCGGTTCCGAACAACCCGGCGGCCCGTTCAAGACAAGCGGAAAATGCGGCCAGCAACAAAAATCGTCATTCCCCCCAAGTCCATCGCATATAAAAATCGGGTACTGTAGCATTTTGCTGGGGGAAATCATAGCAACCCCCGCACGGTTGCCGCCTCAATACACTTTGCATTTCGCCAAAGCACTTCGGTTCGCGGTTCACCGCCCCCGGCAATTTGCCGCCGCAATGCCTGTTTCCGTTCCGCCGCCCATCCCAAGCAATCCCATTCCCCTTCATAACCGCTAACCGCAACCGCCCCCTGTTGCGCGTGTAGCAATTTCCCCAACCGGTCAAAGTCAAGGCCGCCCATAGAGTAGGGCGTAGTGTTAGCAGTAGGATAGGGCGGGTCGCAGTAAATCACCGCATAATCGCAGCCCGCCGTCCGCTCCAGTAAATCCAAGGCGTCGGTGTCCTCTAGCTGGACTTTCCGCAATCACTCCCCCAGCCGGGCAATTTCCGCGGCACTGAAATGGCACATACTACCAACCGCCGGATTAAATCCCCTTAACCAACTCCCTTCAGCCCCGTTGTCGCCAAAATGGATGGATTGGCTTACCAAGATATGGAAAGCCAACGCCCGCCGAATATCCGGCAAAGCCTGGTCATCCACCGCCGCACAAGCCCACCGGAATTCATTTCGGCTCCGGGGCGTATGCTCCACCAGATACCCGAATTCATCCGGGCAATCCCGCACCATCCGCCACCAGTTGATAATCCGCCCGTTAAGGTCGTTCAGCATTTCCAGTTTTACCGCCGGCCGCGCCAGCAGCACCCCGGCCATTCCCGCGAACGGTTCCAGATAGCAGGAATCCTTTTCCGAGGGCAACAAGCCGGCTATCCATTCGGCTTTGCCGTATCCCCTCTTGCCGCCATAATACGGCAGACTGCGATAGGCAATCATCCCTTCCCCTTTTTCACCGCTGCTACGTCCTCCCAATCCTGGAAAGGCAGTTCCGCTCCGGCCGCCTCCGCCGGCCGCTTATCCTCAAGACTCTGATGTGGCCGGAAATAGTTGTAATGCAGTACCAGCCCGTCAATGTACGCTTGCCCGGTTGCCCGGCTATCCAAGCCCCGCAAGGTTTTATCCCGGTCGCGGAAAGTTCCTTGTAACCTTTCCGACATATTGTTGTTGATTTCCGCTTTGATACCCTGGCTTACCGTGTGCTTGACCGGCCGGGTCGGGAAAGCCCGCGGCAACGCTTGCCGGTAAGACCGCAGCCCGTCCGTCTTTACAACCGCCGGCGCATTGTTTGACCGTTCCCTTGCCATTGCCAGCGTAGTTTGCGCCGCCCTTGCCGTCCGCTCCGGCGTCAGATAGGCCGCCAGCACAAACCGGGTGTCGCTATCCATTACATTGAACAGCCACATCTTTTGACCGCCAACATTCACCACCATTTCATCCGCTACCCATTCCCGCCCGGTGTCAACCTTCATCGGCCGCAGGATTTCATCCGCCGTCCCGGACAATTCCCTGACCCAGCGATAAACCGTCATCGGGTCAGTCTTGCGCCCGAAATACTGCTCCATATTCCTTGCCACCCGGCGATAGGAAAGGCCGTCAAAATACATATCCACCGCTGCGCCCCTTTCGTGGGGTGTAGCGTGGGGGTGTTTCCCTTCCGGCCGGATTTGCTTACCGTTGGCATCGAGCATTACCACCCGCACCCCGCCGCCAACGCGGCAAGTATCGCACCGTTCCCCGGTTATGCGCTTACAAGTTGGCGATTTGCATTTATGTCCCATTCCTCTATGATATACTTTCCCCCAGCAAAATGCTACAGAACCAAAAATCGTCATTCCCACGAAAGTGGGAATCCAGAAAAGCCGCGGCCTCTGGATTCCTCTTTCCCGGGAATGACGATAAATAAGCACAGGAAAAAGATGGCAGGAGCGGGAGGATTCGAACCCCCGACCACTGGTTTTGGAGACCAGCGCTCTGGCCAGACTGAGCTACGCTCCTGCATTGCGGTTAAACCGCCGGCGCCCCCGCCGGAATTAAGAACAGCAAGGGCATTATGGTACCCCTGGAGGGACTCGAACCCCCGCCGCGCGGCTTAGGACGCCGCCGCTCTGTCCACCTGAGCTACAGGGGCCGGAATTGGTGGAGATAGGGGGGCTCGAACCCCCAACCTCGGCATTGCGAACGCCGCGCTCTCCCAATTGAGCTATATCCCCAAACTTTGCGCCCTCCCGGAGACGAATCCCCGGCTCCCCAACAATAATAAAACCTCAACGGCATTCTGTCAAGGGGTACCGGCAAAAGGTTCCGTTCTGTTATGGATGATACAGATTATTCCTAATACCTATACCGAGTTGACTGTCGGAAAAATCATCCACAACAGAACGGAACCGCGGCGGACGGATTTGGCGACTTTGCCGGAGGAGGCGCTAATTGAGCAGGTGCGGGCGTACAATAATACGCCACGGCAGTATTTGGGGTATCAGACCCCGGCGGAAGTTTTGGCCCAGGAAGTGTTGCGCTTGAACTGTGAATGCACATTCCCACGGAAGTGGGAATGACATGGGGATGCTGCGGCAGTGATGGATGTTGAGGGCGGGTATTTCAAGGCGTGTTCACGCTAATTGCCAAGGGCAGGGCAACCACAAGGGTTGACCCTACAAAATAGTACCGCCGGTCGGTGGCGGGAGTACGACCGGCGGGAATTGGGGCGGTTAATTTCTATCTGGAAATAGTTAGGGTGAACACGCCCTGGATTCCTCGGTTGCGCCTCGGAATGACCTAGCGGCTTGGCTGCTACTTCGCAATTTGCTGCTCAGCAACGCTAACCGGCGACAGCGTGAACATTTCCTAGTTTGACCGGGAAAGGGCGGGGATACTGTCCCAACCTTTGCCCCCAAAAACTACGGTTCACCGGAAAAAGCCTCGTCCCACAACCGGCCGGCGGCGGTGAACTGGCCGGTGCGGATTTCAGTCAGCCGGTAGTCCGGCAAAGGCACAATTGCCAGGCACTTCCCGTCAAAGAGCGCGCCGCGCTGCCCAAAGTCAAAGTCCAAATTGAGAGAACCGTGTTCCCGGCGTTCCGGCGGCAGGTTAGAGACATCCTCCGGTACTACGTGCAGAAAGAACCGGGCTTCCGTATCGGCCGGTACGCACGGTTCCTTGCGGTAGTGCAGCAAGCCGCCCTCCCGGTACAAGTCAAAAGTTGACCGGGCGGCCGGCGGCCCGGCGGCGATGGCGGGATAAGCGGCGCGGTAGTAGTCGGTCTGGTCCACCGGGAAAGCGCCTCCCCACAGATTGTCGCCGCCCAGGATGAACTGACCGGTGCGGATTTCGGTAAAGGGATACTCCGGCAAGGGGACGCTGGTCAAACACTTGCCGTCAAAGCTGACGCCGCCCTCCGAAAAGTCAAAATCCCGGTTGTCCACGCCATATTGCCGCCGTTCCGCCGGCAAGTCCGCCGGGTCGATGGGGACGATATGCAGAAAGAACCGGGCTTCCGTATCGGCCGGGGCGCACGGTTCCTTATAGTAGTGCAGGGTATTGCCTTGCTGATATACGGCAAAATCGCCGCTCAGGGCCGGCTTCCCGTCGATAAGTTCCCGATAGGCTGTGCGGTAATAATCCGGTTTCAAGTCAATATCCCTTTCCCACACATAATCCACGCCCACAAACCGGGCGACCGCAATGGTGTCAATGGGGTAAGCCGGCAGTTCCACGACCGCCAGACACTGCCCGTTGAACACGCCGCCGCGCCAGGGAAACTCAAAATCCCGCTCGTCGATGCCGGATTCCCGCCGTTCTGCCGGCAAATCCCCGGCGTTGACCGGGGTAATATCCACGGAAAACCAGCCGGCGGCGTCCGCCGGAGCGCACGGCTCCTTATGGTAGTAGAGGGTTTGCTCCCGAATATAGAAGTCAAACTCGCCGGCGGCCGCCGGGGTTTCGCCCGCTAGAGCAGCCCGCAATTGCCGCAGTTCATCCTTAAACCGCCGGGCTTCCAACAGGATGGGATGGTCAGCGGCAGCGCGATAAAGTAGCGTATCGCCTTCGTACCAATTAGCGATCGGCGCGGCGTAGCCGGCCGCAGCCCAGCTTTGCAGCTGCTCCTCAATGGCATTGCCGGAAGTAAGCGCCAGCAGCCAAAGGCGCGCCGGGTTATCGGGATACAGCCGGACGGCAGCGGTAATATCCCCAATGCAATCCTCCAGAGAACTACCGCCAAAGGAACACTCCCGGCCGTAGTAGTAGTTAGGCAGATTTTCCGGCAGGTAAGACTGCGTTATATCGACCACGCCCCCGGCTATATAAACCAGGTCGTCATCGCGAACGCCGGCTTCCAGCGCGTCCAAATGCCGGGGGAAATTGTTCGCCTCCTTATACGGATTGTCCGCCCGCAGCTCGGCGACGCCGGCAAAAAGGATAACCCCGGCAAAGACCACCAGCAAGGCGGCCGCCGGCCCGCCGCGCCAGCGGTGGAATAGCGGATTATCAGCAACTCGGTACAGGGCAAGTCCGGCGGTCAGGAAAATAATCGGCCCCAAGTAAAGGCATTGCCGCAAATCGCCCAAGGGATAGCCGCCCAGCAGAGTCGCCAAAACCGCAAACCCCAGGCTGAACAGAACCAGAATTGTTACGGCGTCCCCCTGCCGCCGCCGTAAGGAAACCAGCAGAACTAAACTAAAGGCCGCCACCGCCGTCACGGCCACCAGTCCCGGCAGCTGGTAGGTCAGTACCAGCCCGATATGGTCGGCCCACCAATCCAGAGCGCCCAGAGGGTTCAACCCCCCAGGATAGTAATAACCCTCCAAGTAGTCGCCCGCGCCCTTGGCCGCGCCGTAGCCGGTGCGCTGGATCTGGTAGCGCAGGATTAGCAGGTAGTTGACCAGAGTAGCCGCCAGAAATAACCCGGCCGGCAGTGCCAGATACTTGCGCTGTCTAATTCGTTGCCAAAGCCAAGCCCCCAGCCGAGCCGGGCTATTGCCAAACCGGTTCCCGGCTGACGGGGACGGCGCCCTTGCCGCGGCCGCCCCGGCTGAGGGCGCCAGCAAAGCCGTGGCCAGTATGGCCGCGCCGAACAGCAGCAGCCCGTACCAGACCAACGGCGCTAAAAACATCGCCACCGCCAGCAGGACTTTACGCCCGCTGTGCAGATAAGCCAGCAGTCCGCCCATCATCAGCGTTGCAACCAGAGCGTCCACGGAGTAAATGCGGGCATCCTGGGCGTGGAATATCGCCGGCTGGGAAACCGTAGCCAAAAATGCGGCCAGAAAAGCCGCCCAACGCGGAACGCCCCAGCGCGGCAGCAGAAACAAAATCAGGGCAATGGTCAGTACGCTGGCCGTGGCCGCCGGCAAACGCACCGCCAACGCCGAGCCGTCGATGCGCTGCACGCCGTATAAAATCAGCGGCATCAGCAGGGGCGGAGTGTCGCGCCACCGGGTCAGTCGCACCAGCAGGCCAAAATCCCCCCGGGCGTTGGCGACGACATTAGCCTCATCGTAAATAAGGGTATGTTCGGGCAGGGCGTAAAAGCGGGTAACGGCCGCCGCCAGCAGCAGGCAAAGGGCGGCGGCATAGTACCAACTGAACCCCCGGCGGCGCATCCGCTGCCACCACCCGCCCGGCATAACGGCGGCGATGGCGGGATATGCGGCGGAGTCCGTTTCATTAACGGGAATAGCAGTATCCGGCGGCATAGTCAGAGAAAATTATAGCACACTCCCCCAAGCCAGCAGGATGATGCCGGCGATAAATGCCGGCACACTGACCACGAAAGCCCAACGCACCCGGCGCATCTTGTCGCGGGCAATGCAAGAAACCCGATAAATCTGGTCGAGGAGCTGACGCTCAATATCCGGGCTTTGCAGTTGCAACGCTGCTATCTCGAACTTGGCGTAGTCCATATTAGCGATGTCTGCGAAATAAATCAGGGATTTCCCGCTTTTGGGCGTGGACGGTATATAAACCCAAATACCCAAGCCGACCGCTCCCAGCAGAGAAATGCTATACACCATCCCCAGCGCGAGGGCTACGCAACCCTCCCAGCTGTCCGGGGTTCCCGTTATCAAAGGGAGCAAAGTGTCCATCCGAGCGGCTAATGCGCCCAACAGCACAAATTGCAAAGCCAAAACCGCCCCGGCCTTAATGTCCGCCATCCGAGTAAAGCGGATGACGCGGGAAAGGGATTCGTAGTGGGATTGGAGCCGTTGTTCCATAGCTAGCCGCCCGGATCCTGACCAGTTATCAGGGCTTGGCAGAACTTGGCGCCGTGAATATCACACCACTTATCCTTGCGCAGGTGGATATGCTGGAAGTCAACTCCCAACTTTCGAGGAATTGGTTTCTTTTCCCACAGGTCGGTCGTTTGACCGGCTTGTCGCCGGGACGTGCAACCGCAGGGCCTTAACAAGGCTTGCCGGCGCGACTTGGAAAATTTCTCATACCGGTTGAACACCCTATCGGAAACGACTATCTGATTGGCGTCAGCCAGAGAACTCAGCTTTGCCGCCACATTCACCGGCTCATCAGTCCAGACTTCGTTTTGACCGTCCGCTTTTAGACCAAGGCGGCGAACCAGCACCGTCCCCTGGTCGATGCCGATACCGGCCGTAAGATTCCAGTTGCTGGCAGCGTCCTTACGGATCCGCGGGGCAACCTCATCCTCCACCAGAGTTCGCATAGTGATAGCGCAAGCCGCGGCGCGGAACATAGAGCCTTTGCCGCTGAACAAGCCAAATACGGCGTCCCCCTGCACCGCTACATACCGCGCCTCGAAATGTTCACAGACCACCGACATAGCCCGCGTGAAGTAGTTGAGGGCCGTAGGTGACAATCGGCGATTTTGAGCCGCGCTCAACTGTGTCGAGCGATTCAAGTCGGCAAATACCGCCGTAACATTAGGTATCTGAAACCACAGCCCCCGATTGGCGGGCCCGGTCTCAGGCACATCGTCGACGATGGTAATGCTCATGCCAAGGTTGGCTTGGTCGTCCAGCTGCGCCGCTACATCCGCTTTCACCTGGTCAAGTATCATCCTTCCCCCTCCCTTGAAATCCCTACGAAAACCCGCACGGCGTCCACGGCTGCCGCTCCCCCGCAAACAGCCGATCCGCCCGCAGCAACGCCCCCGCCCTATTCTCCGCCACCCGCCCGGCTCCGGCCAGCGTAGTAAAAGTCACTCCGCCCAAATAAGCCGCCCCCAACGCCTCCGCCGCCAGCGTCAAATCCGCCGCCGCCGTTGACCGCCGGCAAGTTGCCCCCTCCGGCCCCGCTTCCAACCGCAGCCGCCCCTCATTCCACGGGCAGCTCTCATCCCGCAGCTCCAGCGTCAAACCATCCTCAGTAGCATAGCCGCGCAGCGGCAGCGCCGCCGCCGCATCCACCAACCGCAGCCACAGCCCATCCCGGGGCGCCCGCTGCAACCGGCGCGGATCCGCCAACATCCACGGCAGCGGGTCATCCACCGGCCGCCGCTGCGCCCGGGTGCGGCCGATTAAATCCATATCAAAGCAGAACCGCCACAACGCCGCATTAGCCGCGTCCGTCGCCGCCAGCAGCTCCAAAACCGTCAGCTCCCCCTCCCTAATGCGGTAGCTCACATACCCCTCATCCCGTCCCTGCTCCCCATACACCGCATAAAACCGCCCGCCTTGCCCGCCCTGCTGATGTTCCGGCGCCGCGGCCTCCTCCGCCCACTTATACGCCGGCTTCTGAAACACCCCGGGCCGACCCGCCGTACTGCGCCGGAAAATATCCGGCATAACCTCCCCAATATCCCCCGCCGCGACAAAGCGGATTTGCCCCGGCGTTTCCCAACTCTGGGCAAACCCCGTATATGGCCGCTCCACCGACCAGCTTTCGTAAAGCGTCCCGATGCCGTAGCCGAACCGCCCATAAATAACGCTCTCCGTAGCGAACAAGGCGGCCAAAGTTTCCCCCCGGCTATGCACCTCCGCCAGCTGCCCCCGCATCATCCGCGACATCAGCCCCCGCCGCCGGTGCGTCGGCTGCACCGCCACATTCGACACCCCGGCCACTGCCGCCGTCCCGCCGCCGGGCAGCGACAACTCCCGCCGGTGGGAATGGGCCCCGCCCACAATCTCCCCCCCGTCCACTACCGCAATCGAACGGGACAAGTCAAAATGCGGCCGCAGCCTTTCCGGGTCGTGATTCAGCCGATTGCCGTGGGCCCGGGACTCCGCCCGCAGCCACGCCTCAAACTCCGCATCAGTAACGGGACGCATTTCCATCAGGGAATTATGCTCCATCAAGGGGAATATGCGGGTAACCGGAGATTGCGAGGACGCTAGGAATTCGCCGATTTCAGCCGAACTTGAAAACCGCCGCCCCGCTGCTTCCGCACCTCAAACAACTCGGCGCGAGACTTTAGCAACAGGTTTAGCGTCTTGTATCCATAAGTGCGGGAATCAAAGGAGGGATCCAGTTGGCGCAAGTAGCCGCCAACGGCCGCCAATGCCGCCCAACCGTCCTCCCTGACCCGCGACTCAATCGCCTGCGTTGCTATAGGCGTCCAATCCTCGGTCTTCGGCTTGGCGGGTTTAGCCTTGCGCTCTTTCTGCGGCGACAGGTTTTCCGTATGAACAAAGACTTGGCAGGCGTTCACAAAGGGCTTGGGCGTATTTTCCCGTCCGATACCCATTACGAACAGACCTTGCTCGCGGATTCTCGTAGCTAACCGAGTATAGTCGCTGTCGCTGGAAACGATACAGAACCCGTTGACGGTTTGGGAGTGCAGCAAGTCCATCGCGTCGATAATCAACGCGCTGTCGGTAGCGTTTTTGCCGACGGTATTGCGGAACTGCTGAATGGGCTGCAAGGCGTGGGTGTGCAGCGTTTCCTTCCACCCGGATAGGTTGGGCGTAGTCCAATCGCCGTAGATGCGCCGGGTCGTTACAATGCCATGGGTCGCCGTTTCCGCCAGCACCTTCTCAATCAGCGACGCTTGGGCATTGTCGCCGTCAATCAGCATAGCGATGCGCCGCTGCGAATCCGGAGTCATTCCTCAATTCTCTCCCCTACCGGGATGGCTTGACCGCAAGGTTCTATCGGCCGGCCAAGTTCAGATTATATTGTCCGGCAAGGAGTGTCAAGGATAAGTTATAAGGAGACGATTCATCCTACCCCTCCAAAATCCGCCCCGCCACCTCCTTCGCCTCCTCCAAATCTCCCACAAACCACTCCTCCGGAATACCCCCCAGCGCATCCAGCTCCGTCATGATCCGCGCCACCTGGCCCGACAGCCCCATTATGATTACCCCGCTACCCTCCTCCACCGCCACATCCACCATCTGCTTAATCACCATCGCCGCGCTCACATCCACATAGCTGGCCGCCGAAAAGTCAAGAATCACCACCTCATGCTCCCGAATGTCCGCCCCGACCGCATTCACCATCTTGTTCGCCGACGCCACCGAAAAATTCCCGTTAAACGCCACCAATCCCACCCGGGACACAAACGAACCCGCAATCCCCTCATGCCCCGGCAGAAACCACCGATCCAGCAGCGGCACCGACACCACCCGATCCAACTCCAGCCACTCCAAATGCCACGCCCCCACCATTCCCGCCGCAATCAGCCCTATCGCCACCGCCGTCGTCAAATCCAGAAACACCGTCAACCCCAAAGTCAGCCCCATCACCAACAAATGCGCCCGCTCAATATGCAAACTCCGCCGCAAAAACGGCCAGTCAATAATATCCCACCCCGTCTTGATTAGAATCCCTGCTAGTACCGCATGGGGAATCTCCTCCGCATACACCCCCAGACCCAGCACCAATGCCAATAGCAGCGACGCATGGAGCGCCCCCGCTGCCGGCGTCCGTCCCCCGGTCCGGATGTTGACCGCCGTCCCCGGCATATTTCCCGCCGACGCCAGCCCCCCCACCAGCCCCGACGCCATATTGCCAATCCCCTGCGCCATCAACTCCCGGTTCGGATTATGCTGACTCCGCGTCATCGAATCCACAATCAAAGAAGTCAACAGACTGTCAATGGCCCCCAGCAGCCCCAGAATCAACGCCGGTTGCACCGACTCCAGCAGCAACTCCCCCAGCGTCCCCAGCAACTCGCCCGCCGGTAGCGTCAGCAATCGCGGCAGCCACAAATCCGGCAGCCCCATCGGCACCTCCCCGATTACCGGCGCCCCGGTCAGCCAGAACAGCCCTAACCCCGTCCCCGCCAGCAGCGCCGCAATCGAATAAGGCAGATACCGGTTAAACCCCTTGGGCCAGAATACGCACACCCCCAAAGCAACCGCCGCAATCACCGCCGCGTGCCAACTGCCCTGCCCCAACTGCTCCGGCAACGCCACCAGCGAATTCAACGCCCGCCCCGGCACCACCGGCTGCCCGATTATCGGCAGCAGCTGCAGCAGGATAATGATGACGCCAATCCCCGACATAAACCCGGATATAACCGAGTACGGCGTATAAACCACAAACCGCCCAATCCGCAGCAGCCCCAGCAGAACTTGAAACACCCCCGCCAGCGCAATGATGAAAAAGACCTTGACCGGATCCCCTTCCCCTCCCACCGTCACCACAATGCCCGCAATCGCCACCGTCATCGCCCCGGAGGGCCCCGTAATCAGCGACCGGGTGCCGCCGAAAATCGCCGCGAAAAACCCGGCGGCAATCGCCCCGTACAAACCCGCCGCCGGCCCCAGCCCCGAGGCCACTCCATAAGCCAGCGCCAACGGCAAAACCACTATCGCCGCCGCGATGCCCCCGGAAACATCCCCCCGCAAAACCGGCAAACTGTAATTCAGACCCATCCGACGCAAAAATCCCCCCCCCCCCCCGCGGCCGCGCCCGGGAGGGGCCAATTCCCCTTTGGATTCAAACCAGTGACCTGCCGGTTATGCGCCGGTTGCTCTCCCCCTGAGCCACGGGCCCCTTGTCTATTAGATTGGGAATTATATACCCAGCAGCCATAGCGTCAAGCCATCGCGAATTTGGTTCGTTATTTGCCTCCCCCACTCCCCCAATGCTACAATGCCGGCAGCAACCCTAATCAGGCGGCCCGGCAATGACCACTACCACCGAGGAACGGCTCAGCCAACTCGAAGGCGTCTTTCGTCAGTTCACCATCGTAGTGAGCAATATGGTCACCCGCGAGGAAATGCGGGCCGCCGAACTGCGGATTATCAAATGGAACGTCGGCACCATCATCGCCGTGGCGGCCGTTGCCATTGCCGCCGTCAAACTGCTCCCCTAACGATTGCCCGACCATCCCTGCTGAAACCGCCCGGCCGCTGCAACCTGTGCCGGGCGGCCCCATTCCCCCCTACCCCTCCAAAATCCGCCCCGCCAACTCCTTCGCCTCCTCCAAACCGCCCACAAACCGCTCCTCCGGAATCCGCCCCAACGCCCCCAACGCCGCCAAAGTATCCGCCACCTCGCCCGACAGCCCCATCACGATAGCCCCCGTATCCTCCTCCTCGGCGATGTCCACCATCTGCTTAATCACCATCGCCGCGCTCTCATCCATATAATTCGCATCCGAAAAGTCAAAAATCACCACCTCATGCTCCCGGATGTCCGCCCCGATCGCATTCACCATCTTGTTCGACGACGCCACCGAAAAACTCCCGTGAAACGCCACCAGTCCCACCCGGGACACAAACTCATCCTCATCCTCCTCATGCCCCGGCAAAAACCCCCGATCCAGCAGCGGTACCGACACCACCCGATCCAACTCCAGCCGCTCCAAATGCCAAGCCCCGGCCATTCCCGCCGCAATCAGCCCGATTGCCACCGCCGTCGTCAAATCCAGAAACACCGTCAACCCCAAAGTCAACGCCATCACCAGCAACTGCGCCCGCTTAATCCGCAAACTCCGCCGCAAAAACGGCCAGTCAATAATATCCCAGCCCACTTTAAGCAAAATCCCGGCCAGCGCCGCATGGGGAATATCCTCCGCATACACCCCCAGCCCCAGCACCAATGCCAGCAGCAGTACCGAATGGAGCGCCCCCGATACCTGCGTCTGTCCCCCGGAGCGAATGTTAATCACCGTCCCGGTCGTCCCCCCGGCCCCCGGCAGCCCGCCAATCAGCCCCGCCGCCACATTGCCAATCCCCTGCGCCATCAACTCCCGGTTCGGATTATGCTGACTCCGCGTCATCGAATCCGCAATCAATGCCGTCAGCAGGCTGTCAATCGCCCCCAGCAACGCCAGAATCAACGCCGGTTGCACCGACTCCAGCAGCAACTCCCCCATTGTTGCCAGCAGCTCGCCCGCCGGCAACGCCAGCAATCGCGGCAGCCACAAATCCGGCAATCCGGTCGGCACATCCCCGATCACCGGCGACCCGGTCAGCCAGACCAATCCCAGCCCCGTCCCCACCAGCAATGCCACAATCGAATAAGGCAGATACCGGTTAAACCCCTTGGGCCAGAATACGCACACCGCCAAAGTAACCGCCGCAATCACCGCCGCGTGCCAACTAGCCTGACCTAACTGCCCCGGAAACGCCACCAGCGAATTCAACGCCCGCCCCGGCACCACCGGCTGCCCGATAACCGGCAGCAGTTGCAGCAGCAGAATGATAATGCCAATGCCCGACATAAACCCGGATATAACCGAGTACGGCGTATAAGCCACAAACCGCCCAATCCGCAGCAGCCCCAGCAGTATCTGAAACACCCCCGCCAGCGCAATGATGAAAAAGACCTTGAACGGATCCCCCTCCGCCCCCAGCGTCACCACAATGCCGGCCACGGCTACCGTCATTGGCCCCGTCGGGTTCGTAACCAGCGACCGGGTACCGCTGAACACCGCCGCAAAAAAGCCGGCGGCAATCGCCCCGTACAAGCCGGCCGTCGGCCCCAACCCCGAGGCCACTCCGAAAGCCAGGGCAATCGGCAGTGCCACCACCCCCGCCACGATGCCCCCGAAAACATCGCCCCGCAAAGTCTGCAAACTGTAATTCAGACGCATCCGACGCATAAATTCTCCCCCGGCCGCCGCCCCGGCCCGGGCTAATACCCCTTGCCCCTTGGCTGAGCTGCTTGCCGGGTCAATACCCCTTGCCCCTTGGCTCCATCCTTGACCGGGTCAACCGGGTCCAACTGCCGGGAAAACTGGTGGGCCCGGCTGGGTTCGAACCAGCGACCTACCGGTTATGAGCCGGTTGCTCTCCCACTGAGCTACGGGCCCCTTGCAAATTAGATTATATGCCAGCGTCAAGCCATAAGGAATAGGAATGGGCAGATAGCGTTGCATTTTAGGTGGTTTGGTTGAGCAAGCCCCGGGTTTGCAGCAAAGCCAGCAGGTTATGCTCTGACCAGACCGTCCCCAATCGCTCCCGCCGGCGCAACTCCCGATTGTAGCGTTCCAGGCGGGAAGTAGTCCGGTAGGCAACCTCTCCCGTAGTCCAATACTGCCGGCCGGCGGTCAATGCCTTGTCCAGCCAGTAAGCGGCGGCGCCCTCGGTCAACTCCATTATTTGACCGGCGTAGCTCTGGGCCGCCGCCGCGCTGTCAGTCAACAGCAGTTGCCGGGCGGCGGCCAAGCCGGCCTTCCCGATATTCCGTCCATATTCCCGCAGCAGGTGAAAGATACACAGCTGATGCGGCGCCGCCCGGCCGTACACCCACTGGATGCCGGCCGCAATGGCCCGGTCGCCGTCGCTGACCAGATGTCGGGGTGGCGCGGCTCCGGACTGCTCGGCCAACTCCAGGGCCGCCGCCCAAGGCCCGAAAGTCGCCAAGACCGCCCCGGTTTCGTCCCGGATTACCTTCAATTCCTGAGGGCCCTGCCGGGTGCGCGTCCATAAACCATCCAGTTCCCACACTGCCCCCGGCAACCGGGGCCGGGTCAAGGCCAACCGCCGCAGCCAGCGACACAAGGTGCTTTTGACACAACCCACCCACTGCCCCGCTTGGGCGTAACTCAAACCCTGGGCCGCCAGGCTCAAAGCCCGGTCCCGAGTTTTTTGAGAACCGTTGGTAACGAACCTCCGGCCCCAGCAGCGCCGCGCCGCCCGCCAGTTGGCGACATTGCCCACAACGAAACACCGGAACCGCTATCCGGATGGGCCCATAGGACGTGACAATGGTGCGGTCATAGCGATGGTGGCGGTGCATCGCCAGAGCGCACTGAGCACATCGGGGCTGATAATGATCCAGGGCTTGTTGCAGCTTCGCCTGCAACTGGAGCGGAATTTCCTGCTCCAGTTGGGTCTCCAAATCGTCCAGCAATCCCATGACAGCGCACCTCCCGTCAACCAGCAAGGCCGGCCTTTTCCCCATTCTACAACTAAACCACCTAAATCGGAACGCTATCGAATGGGCATTGAGAATCAGGAATCGGGGGACAGGGAGTAATGGGAAATCAGAGTGTCCGGCAAGAAGTTCAGGAGGGTCGGAAAAGCTCACGGGAAAGGGAAAACGGGCGATTGAGGGCGGGTTGATATTGGGCTGACTGTGGGGTAGTATGGTGATGCAGTATAGTCCGGAAAGCCAACTACGATTAAGGCGGGTCTGCGATGAGCGGCGAGAAAGTTACGGTCAACGCCAACGGGAAAAAGGCGGGAGGCAAGGGCAAGGTTAAGGGTGTCCGGGATCCGTTTGCCAGCCGGGAAGTGGACATCGAGACCTTGCGGGAAGTAACCGACTTGGTCATCGAACTCCATTGGGACGCTCTGAAGGAGTTGGAACATCGTTAAGCGAAGGTATTGGTTTCTTACCGCCTTAATCCCCTAACCCGGTTGCTTGGGGCAGTTACCAATTAAAGCCGTCGTTCCCGTTGGCACGGGGAGGGCGGTTTTTAATTTGCGGTGGACTGGCTGCTTACGGCTTGGACTGGGGTTGCGGCGGCCAGCGGAGGTTAGGGCGGCGGGCGGCGGCGGCTTCGTCGAGGCGGGAGACTGGCGTGGTGTGGGGGGCTTGCTGGACGAGTTCCGGGGTTTCTTGAGATTCCCGGTTGATGGCTTGGAGGGCGGCGATAAAGGCGTCGAGGGTGGCGCGGTTTTCGGCTTCGGTGGGTTCAATCATCAGGGCTTCGTGGACAATGAGGGGGAAATACATCGTGGGGGCGTGAAAGCCGTAGTCGAGGAGGCGTTTGGCGACTTCGAGGCCGCTGACGCCGCGCTCCCGCTGCCAGTCAGCGGAAAAGACTACTTCGTGCATACAGGGGCGGTCATAGGGCAGATAGTAGTCAGCGCGCAGTTTTGCCAGCAGGTAGTTGGCGTTGAGGACGGCGTTGCCGCTGATGGCTTGGATGCCGGCGGCGCCGAGGGTGCGGATGTAGGTATAGGCGCGCACCAGTACGCCAAAGTTGCCGTGAAAGCCGCTGATTTTTCCGATACTGCGTTCCGGGGTATGCAGTTGATAGCCGCTGCTTTCCCCATCCGCCGCCGCAACGGCTTGGACTAGCGGGGCGGCCAGATAGGGCGTCAGTTGGGGGCCGCAGCAGACCGGGCCGGCGCCGGGGCCGCCGCCGCCGTGGGGGGTGCTGAAAGTTTTGTGCAGGTTCAGGTGGATGACATCAAAGCCGAGGTCGCCGAGTTTGACGCGGCCGAGGAGGGCGTTCATATTGGCGCCGTCGCCATAGACGAGGCCGCCGGCGTCGTGGACGATGCGGCAGACCTCGACAATGTTGCGGTCGAACAAGCCTAGAGTGCTGGGGAGGGTTATCATTACGCCAGCCAGGTCGGGGCCGGCCAGTTGGCGGAGGGCGGCCAAATCCACATTCCCATCAGCGTCCGAGGGCAGGGTTACAACCTCGAAGCCGGCCATAGCGGCCGACGCCGGGTTGGTGCCGTGGGCGCTGTCGGGGATTGCCATTTTGATGCGGCCGGTATCGCCGCGTTCCTGATGGTAGGCGCGCATCATCAGGACGCCGGCCAGTTCGCCGTGGGCGCCGGCCAGGGTAGCCAGGCTGACGCCAGCCATTCCGGTAATTTCCCCGAGGTATTGCTGCAAGCGGTACAGCAGTTCCAGTGCGCCCTGGGCCGTTTCCGCCGGCTGCAGGGGGTGAATGGCGGCAAACCCGGGGAGAAATGCCATTTCGTCGTTGACCTTGGGGTTGTATTTCATCGTGCAGCTGCCCAAGGGGTAAAACTGGGTGTCGATGGAAAAGTTGAGCTGGCTGAGGCCGGTGAAATACTGGACGACTTCCGGCTCGGAGACTTCGGGCAGGGGCAAGTCGCTGCGGAGGAGGGCGGCATCCGGCAAGGGTTGGGCCGGCACATCGAGAGGCGGGGCCACTACGCCGACGCGGCCGGGGACGCTGCGCTCGAGGAGGAGGCGGGTAGTGTCGCGGTTGCCGCCTTTCAGCATAGGGCTAACTTCTCCGATAAGGTTAGAGGGTAATGGGATAGGGACGGCTATTCCCACACCGTCCCGTTCGAGGGCAGTTCAAATTCGTTCACCGGCGGCCGGGCGGACATGGGCGGCAATCCTACCGTCAACCGGTATTCGTCCGCCTGGCTGGTGGGCTGCTCCAGGCGCTGCTTCATTTCCTCGACCTCGTCGCTGACGAAAGGCGGCGTATAACCCGGGGCCAAGGTGGGGCTGGTGCGGGCGATGATATATTCGGCGGCAGCGATGGCTATCCGCACGTCCGCCGGCTGGTAGAGGTGCCGGTAAAAGTTGAAATGGGCATCGCGGCAGGTGTCGTAATGCCCCAAGAGGGTGGGGTCGGCGGTCTCACCAGAAAGGACCATCGCAATGCGGCGCAGCTTCCAGTCGGCTTCGTTGAACCAGCGGCGCTTTTCGGCGACGGCTTTCAGGGCAAAGGCGCCGGCGCCCCACGCCTTGTTGGACGCTTGCAGCAAATCTCCGGCGTCCAGTTCCAAGCGGGCTTTGGCCAGCAGTTCCCGGCTGATGCCGGCGTTGCGCTGGGATTCGGCGTCGGGAGAGGGGCCGGGGGCGGTGTCTAAGGGGAGGGGCATTGTGTTGGCTCCGTTGCTTGGTAAGGGGATTATAACTGTTGATGGCGGCCTTAAACACCAAGTAGGAAAGACCTTGTAATGGAAGTCGTCTCCGCCGCATAGTTCAGCTGGCCCGACCAAAGGAAGCTGGGCTATGCCGGCTCCGCGCCATCCTGACGGTACTATATGTCTTGGTGGATGATTTTTGCAAGTCCCAAGGGCCGCCGGGCACTGTTTCAGAAACTATTGGGGGGTCGCCAAATGCCGGGTTGGTACATCAACAGTCGCCGGTCTAATTCAGAACCCCGTCCAACACCGCCCTAAAGTCAGCCGCCCGGCGGCGCTTTTCAGCCCCGGGTCAACCGATAGCGGGGTTTAATCCGTCCGAACCTTCCCTCCAACCAATTAGCGCTATTGGGTAATCCGGGTTCCCTTTGGTGCAAGGTCATCTTTCGCCAGTGTTCCGGTAAATGCGCCGCCAACCGTAGTAACTTCCGGGGCAAGGCCGGTTTCAGGCGGCCCTTCCAACGGCCCAGGGTGCGCGGCCTAATCGCCATACACTGCCAATTCCCGGAACTATTGCCCATAGTCGAAGCCCGTCCTGGCCCACTACCCCCCACCGGTCGGGACTTGCCGCGCACCCGCAGCCAGGTCTCGTCCACCGCCACAATCCGCACCCGCACCGCACCCGGCCTACTCCCGGTGGTCGGGTCGTGGTGGTTTTACCGCAAGCCGCGCACTGCTAGCGTTGGGTTCGGATAGCCTGGACTCGCACATCGGTTAAAAAACGCTGCCGCTGGCCGCCCCACTTTTGCCAGGTTTGACCACCCCAACGGGAACCCCCCTGCGTCGGGACGGGCTGGGGCGGGATCCGCTGCTTGGCTAGTTTTAAGATAAGCATCAGCTGGACCATCCGGAGAACTGATTTAGGTTTAATCAATTCTACGGCAGTTCAGCCTTTTGCAATCCGCCCCTTACCAACACTTTCGGAAACAGTGCCGGATTATATAACCAGGGCAATGGCATATATCTAGTGATTTGCTTGCCGGCATTCTTGGGAAAAGGGGAATTGGGGAAGGCCGGGGTTCTGGATTCCCACTTTCGTGGGAATGACGGTGGGAGAGCAGGAATGACGGTTGGGATATGGGGTAGCCGGGAGCTACAAGCCGGGAAGGCCCATCCCCAACCGCTGCTTTGTTCTCTAGAGCAGGGTCAGGGCGGCGATGCCGGTCAGCACCAGCAGGATGGCGGCCAGTTTCACCGTCAGGGTGCGCAGTTCCAGCGTCTCCTCGAGGAGCGGCAGCAGGCGGGTGCTGAACAGGGCGCTGAATGCGAATACGAACAGCGGCCGGGTGGCCGTGGCCGTGGCGACCAGGGATACCGGCCCCAGGCTGATGGCGGTTACATTCAGCAATACGGCAAAGGGGGCCAAGGCGAATTCCGCCAGAAAGAGCAATAACGCGGTGCGCCAGTCCTGCACGGCGGTGAGCAGCTGCCGCCAGGCCCGGGGCCGCCAGAGCAGGGCAAAGACCATTCCCATTCCGAAGTTCCGCATTCCGAAAACCAGCCAAACCGGGAGTTCGTCCAACGCCTGTTTGCCCAAGACGATGCCCAGGGCGGTCAGGATACTGGCGCCCAACAGGATGGGCAGGGCGCGGTTGATGCGGATGGCGAGGCCGCCGCGGGAACCCCATACTGATATTAAGAAAGCCCCGGCTACTACCGCTACGATGCCGCCCCATTGGCCGAGGGACAGGGTTTCGCCGAGGAATGCCACGCCCATTATGGCGACGAATACCGGGAAGGTGTGGATGATGGCGGAACAGCGGGAAACTTCCTCGAGTTTGTAGCCCCAGAACATCATGGCCAGCGCGCCGCCCCAGCATAAGCCGGAAGCGACGCCCCACAGCAAATCGACCGGGGCAGCGTGGTCGGGGATGCCGGTCAGGATTACGGCCAGAGTTCCGTAAGCCAATAACGATACGGAAACTCCGGCGTAGAAGGCCGGCAGACTGGGCATATTGTAGGATGCCAGGCGTTTGTCCAGAACGGAGACCATTCCCAAGAGGCCGGCGCTGGACAGGGCAACCCACAGGTAAAGCAGGCTCAATTAGCCCTCCTCCGGGTGGGTGGAAATGAAGCGGGCCGATTTGGCCGGGTCGATCTGCGGGGCGCGCACTTCTACGCCGGCTTGTTCCTCTTGCAGCAGGACGGTTACGCTGCTGTCCCGGTCTTTCCAGCCCCGGTTGACGGCTTGCATCGCGACCTGTTCCGCCAAGGTGGCCATGGGCATCGGTACATTGTATTCCCGGGCCAGTTCGGTAGCCAGGGCGATGTCCTTGTGGGCTAGTTCGAGGGCAAAACTGGCCGGGTCGAATTCGCCGCGGAACATAGTACGCACCAGTCCCTCGTGGAGAATCCGCATCCGTCCCAAAGAACCCCGGCGCATACCTTCCCACAGGGCTTCCGGTTCGACGCCGGCTTTGACGCCCAAAGTCAGACCTTCGGCGATGGCTTGGCGGACGCTGTGGCCGACCATATTATGCACCAGTTTGCAGACGGAACCGGCGCCGATTTCCCCGGCATAAAAGACCTTGTCGCCAAAGGAGTCGAGGAGCGGCTTGATGCGTTCATAGACTTCCCGGTCACCGCCGACCATTACCGCCAGGTTGCCGCTGGCGGCGCCGGTTTTGCCGCCGCTGACCGGGGCGTCGAGGACATAAGCCCCCTTGCGGCGGAATTGGGGTTCAATTTCCCGGATTAGGGTGGGACGGCTGGAGGAAAGATCCACATAGACGCTGCCGGGGCGGATGCCTTCCAGGACGCCGGCGTTGCCGAGGGCTACCGATGCCACTTCCTTGGGGCCAGGCAGGGAGGTAAAGGTGATGTCGCTGCGTTCGGCGACTTCGGCGGGGGTGTTGGCCAGCCGCGCGCCGTGTTCCAGCAGGGGCAAGGCGGTTTCCTCGCGCAGGTCATAGACGACCAGGGGATAGCCGGCGCGCTGAATGTTGCAGGACATTCCGCCGCCCATATTGCCGAGGCCGATAAAGCCGATGGTTTCCATAGGTTGACTGCCTCCTTAAAGCTGCGCCGGGCAAGGCCGGCGGGATGACTTGGTCTGCGGTAACGGGGATGGGATAATGGGGTTTGACCGGGGGCATTGTAGGCGGCGGAAGGGAATGGGTCAACGGTAGTAGAGGGATTTTGTAAGCCGGGAGGCAGCGCGATGGCGGAGAAACGGGTTTATACGGCGGTTATTTGGCCGGCGGAGGAGGGCGGGTATTGGGCTGAGGTTGAGGAGCTGCCGGGCTGCGGCAGTCAGGGGGAAACGCGGCAGGAGCTTTTGGAGAACATTAAGGAAGCGATTGAGACTTACCTGGAAGGGGATACGGAAATGGCGGCCGCCGTTTCCCCGGCGCAACGGGAAGGGGTGAAAGGGGAGGTTCTGGTGGGGGCGGGGGATTAGGTTAAGCTTCATTGGCGGGGGCGTCCGGGATTGCGCTTTCCATCCGGGTGACGGAGCGGACGCTGTCAAAGCGGGACAGGGTTTCCGGGACAATGACCAGTTTGGCATTAGGGGCCGCGCCGAGGGTACGCAATGCCTGAATTTGCTCGTATTGCAGGGCGGCGTCGACATCGTCGCCCAAGTTGCGGAGGGTTGAATACATTGCGGCTACGCCTTGGGCGCGCAGTTCCTCGGCGGCTTTCTCGCCCTCAGCCTTGGCGATGATGGCGTATTTTTCGGCGTCGGCCAGGGTGCGTTGGGCGGCGCTTTCGGATTCCGCTCCTTGCCGCTTGGCGTCGGCTTCGACTACATACTGCTGCCGGGCGGCTTCGGCGCGCAGCTCTGCCGTCCGTCGTTCCGCCTCGGCTAACTCTACATTGGCCCTCCGTTCATTCATCGCCTTTTCGACTTCTGCCGACACCCGTATCGACTGAATTTCGACATAGATGATACTGATACCCCAGCGTTGGGCTTGTTCCGACACCCGCTCTTTCATCCCGGCGGTAATGGTCTCCCGTCCGGTAATTACTTCCTGCAAAGTCATTGTCCCGATAATGGCACGGAGGGCGGAAATGGTGGCGCTGGCAATCCCGGCTTCCGGATTTTTGACCTCGGTAATCATCTGCCCCGGGTCGGTAATCTTATAAACCACTACCGGCGCCACGGTAACTACCGAACTGTCGGCGGTGATGCACTGTTCCGGGGGGATGGTATTTACTTGGTCGCGGAGGTCAATGGGCGTACCTTCCGGCGGCAGGAGGTTAAAGCCGACGAAGCCGAACCCCGGCCCGCGCATCCCGGCAAAACGCCCCGAAATGTGAAACACCGCTACCCGCTCATAGTCCCGCAGACGGTAGAACCGATTCCGTCCCATAAACAGCATAAGGGCGGCTCCCGCTGCCAGGGTTAGAACGAGGATTAACGCCACTGCCAGTATCAGGTTGTCCATGGGCCGCGCCTCCGGGTGGGCTGGGAATAAACGGCGCCGGCCGGCATCGACTTTCCGATAAATCGGGAAAGCCAGACCCGGCCGGCGTTAGGGCTGGGGAAAGGTTGCCGCTTTAAGCCCCGTAGCGGGCGGCGGCGTTGGGGTCGCTGTATTCGACGCCTTTGGTGGCCCAAAAGGCGGTGGCGATGTTGTCGACGGCGGCGACCAGTTCCTCGCAGGCGGCCATATCGACGGTTTGGCGGCAGCGGCCGGCCAGTTTGAGGGCGGCGTTAAAGGAGCCGTGGAGGTCGAAGCCTTCGGGCAGGTTGGGCCAAGCGTAATCGGCCCAGAGAATCCGCAGCTCGCGCTTGCAGACTTCGGCGTGTTCCTCTTTGACGGCCACGTAGCGGGTGATGGTGTTGGCGAAGGTGCGGATGGCGTCGGTGTCGTCGCCGGCGGGTTCGAGGCTCTGGATCCGCAGGACCATTTTCTGGACGGTCTGGGCGGCGATTTTGGCGGCGATGGGGTCGTAGATGCCGCAGGGGATGTCGCAGTGGGCGGCGGCGGTGGCCGGTTTGAGCCAGGGGAGCGGGTTAAACATTGTTGCCCTTCCTTTTCGGTTTAAGTTTAGCCCGGCGCCGCCGGGCCGGGTAAAGATTACCGGAAAAGCGGCGGCGGCGCAACCCTGCGATTTGCTTGTCGTCATTCCGGTGAAAAGGGGGAATGCAGAGTTTCCGGCTTTTCTGGATTCCCACTTTCGTGGGAATGACGTGGGCGATAGGCGATAGCCCGGCGGCGGGGCTAGGGGAATTGGAGGAGTTGCAGGATGTTGCCGTCCGGGTCTTGAAAGGTGGCGACCCAGCCGCCCCAGTGTTCTTGTTCCGGAGGGCGGAGGAACGGTACGCCGGCGGCGCTGAGCCGGTGGTGTTCGGCGTGGATGTCGTCAACTTGCAAGTGCGGCATCAGGCGATAGGGGTCTTGGGCCGGGCCGGATACCCTACTATGCAAGCCGATGTTGAAGCGCATATTTTCGCCCAACTGAAAGGCGATAAAGTCGCCGTGGTTGGAATGGAGCGGCAAATGCAGCAGGTCGTGGTAGAAGCGGAACAGCCGCTCCAGGTCGTCAGTCCAGAGGGTAATGCCGACTACGGCGGTAATCATTTGATGGGTTGCTCCGTTTGGCGGTTAAGCCGGGGCGGTTTCCGGTTGGGCGCGGTCGGCGGCGCAGCGTTGGCACCAGCCGTGAAAGTCCACCCGCTGCCAGGCTACGGCGAAGTTGGATTGTTGGGCAATCAGATCTTTCAGCCGGATTACGGCGTCCCGGCCGAGGTCGGTATCCATCACATTGCCGCAGCGGATGCAGACCAGGTTGACGTGCGGTTCGAGGTTGGATTCGTAGCGGGAGAGTTTGGCGAAGGGCAGTTCCTGAATCAGCCCGCTTTTTTCGAGGACGCCGAGGGTGGAGTAGATGGTGGCGAGGGTCAGCGAGGGGAAGTGGTCGCGGACCCGCTCGTAAATCTGCTGCACCGAGGGGTGGTCGGTGGAGTTGAGGACGGCTTCGGCGATGGCGAGCCGTTGAGGGGTGACCCGGACGCCGCCATCGCGCAGCCGGGCGACCAGTTCTTGCTGGGTCATTGACGCTCCGCAGCCGGGGGACGGCGGGAAAGCCGCCCTGCCGAGGATGGGCTAGGCCGGTTTTGATTGGCCGGGCCGGGTTGTTGGTGGGGTAGGGTGTTATTCCAGTCGATAACTATAACCGGATTTGGCACTGGCGGCAAGTGGGATGGGCTGTTTTTTCCGGAGGCTATGGCATATAGCTAGCGGCTTACTTAACTGCTATTACCGTGAAAAGGGGAGTCTGTAGTCCGTGGCGTTTCTGGATTCCCACTTTCGTGGGAATGACGGGGGGAGGTTGGGAATGATGGTGGCTATAGGCGATAGCCCGGGCGGTTTTCCCGGAGGCATTGAGGGCGAACTGATGAGTCAAGCCGGCTGCGCCGGGTTTTGTCCGCCGGGATTATATCGCCCCCGGCGGATGAAATCCGGCGCAGCCGGCTAATCCCGGCAGGTTAAAGCCCTACGCCGCCTTACGCCTTTTCGATGGGCGCGCCGACGATGCTGCCCCATTCGGTCCAGGAACCGTCGTAGTTGCGGACATTGCCGTAGCCGAGGAGTTGGGTCAGCACAAACCAGGTGTGGGAGGAACGTTCGCCGATGCGGCAGTAGGCTACCGTTTCCCGGCTGCCGTCGATGCCTTGGCCGCCGTACAAGGCGGCCAGTTCGTCGGCGGACTTGAAAGTGCCATCCTCATTGGCGGCTTGGGCCCAAGGGACATTGGCGGCGCCGGGGATGTGGCCGCCGCGCTGGGAGCCTTCCTGCGGCAGGTTGGGCGGGGCCAGCAGTTCGCCGCTGAACTCCTGGGGGGAGCGGACATCGACCAACGCCAAGTTGCCGGCGTTCACCCCGGCGAGGACCTGGTCGCGGTAGGCGCGGATGCTTTCGTCCGGCTCCTGAGCGGTATAGGTTTTGGCGGCGTGGTTGGGAACATCCGTGGTCAGGGGGCGGTTTTCGGCGAGCCACTTGGCGCGGCCGCCGTTCATCAGCTTAACGGCGGCGTGGCCGTAGTATTTAATCTGCCAGAAAGCCCACGCGGCGAACCAGTTGTTGTTGTCGCCGTACAGGACGATGGTAGTAGCGTTGTCCACGCCGGCGCTACCCAGGAGCTGCTCCATTTCCGCCTTGCTGACCACATCCCGACGTACCGACTGCTGGAGCTGGCTTTGCCAATTCCAACCGACGGCGCCGGCGATATGCCCCTGTTCATAGGCGGCGGTATCCACATCCACCTCAATCAGCCGCACAGTGGCGTCGCTGCCGTGTTCAGCCACCCAGTCGGTGCTGACCAGAGATTCGGGATGGGCGTATTCAGCCATAGTTGACTCCTCCGTTGTGTAATTTGGTTGGCTTATTATAGCCGGGTTGGGGCGGAATGGGAAATATCCCGGTGCAGCAGTTGACGGTCATTGCCAACCCTTTAACTTCTAATCAAACCCCGGCGGCCGGAGCGGGGGCAAGGTATTCGGCCAAGGCTAGTACCATATTGCCCATGTGGGGGTGTTCCGGTTCTACATCTACGCGCAAGCCGGCGGCGGTCAGGCGGCGGGTGCAGACCGGGCCAACGGAGGCCACGGCGACGGCCGGCGGCACGGTAGATTTGGCGGTGGTTGATTCTGGCTGTCCCAGGCATTGGCGCAATTCGGATTCCATACCGGCTTTGGCGGCGATGGTCAGCAGATTGCCGACTTGGGGCTGGCTGGTAAAGGCTACGGCGTCAATGCGGCCGCGGGGCAGGTCGTGCAGCATATTCACTACCGGGGTTTCATCGATGGGCAAGCCCCAAGTGTATAAGACCACTTCCCGCACCGCCGCGCCGGTCTCCTGCAAATGCTGCACCAGCGGCCGGTTGGGGCCGCCGTAATGCTGTACCGCTACCGTCTTGCCCGCCAAGTCGATGGCGGATGCGGCCAGGGCGTTGAGCAGGTCGGCGGTGGTAAAGGGTTCCGGGGGCATCAGGTCGATATGGATTTTGTGGCGGCGCAAGACCCGGGCCGGCTTGGGGCTGCGGGCAATGATGGTCAGGCGGTTCAGGGCGGCGATGAATTCGGATTCCCGGCCGAGGGCGGCGGCGGTCTGGATCAGGGCGTTGGTGCCGACGCCGGTCAGCAGGGTTACGGCGTCAATCTTTCCCTCGCAGATGTCCCGGATTAGCTGCTGCACTTCCGGGTCGTCTTTAAGATAGATTTCCTGCAACACCGGCGCCGGGTAGGGGATACCGCCGTGCCGCGCAATTAAGCCGGCCAGTTCGGAGGTCATCCGGGCTTCGACGAAGGCGATGGTTTTGCCGTCTAAAGAGGCCAAATCGTGGATTCCTTGCTGCTGGATACTGGTTTTTACTATTTTCAATAAAGCTAGGTCATTCCGACCGCCGGGAGGCATCTAGGGCGTGTTCACCCTAATTGTTGACGCTCCGGATACCCGACTCTATAGCTATGTCATTCCGACCAAAGGGAGGAATCTAAAATGCCCGCCTTTGACTCATCGCAAGATTTTTAGATTCCTCGGCTGTCGCCTCGGAATGACATAGCAGATTGGCTGCGTTGCCTAATCGTTAGAGTGAACACGCCCTAAAATGCCCGTCGTTGATTCCTCTCAAGATTTATAGATTCCTCGCTATCGCTCGGAATGACATGGGAAATGGTTGGAATGATATGGGAGGTGGTTGGGTGATAGTGGTTGGGATGATATAGGTGGTTGACTGCGGCCGACGCTGTCCCGTATGCCGCGGCCGGCCTCAGTCGTACCAGTTCATTGCCAAGTCAACCCACTTGGGATTGACCGACTCGATCAGGTCAACTTTCTTGCTCCGGCGCCAACCTTTCAATTCTTTCTCCCGGGCTAGAGCGGAATGGATGTCCGAAGTTTCCTCATAATACACCAGCATTGTATGGTGGTATTTGCTGGTGAAGCCGCCGGTTAAATGGTTCTTGTGTTCATATACCCGCCGCTCCAGGTCGTTGGTTACGCCGACATAAGGCTGGTGTTTCCGGTTAGCCATAATATACACGTAATACTGCCGGAAACGGGGCCGGTTAAGCAGCATTTTAGATTCCTCCCTGCGGTCGGAATGACATCGGGGGATGGCCTGCTGCCTCCGATGGCGGCTTCCCTATCGGTACACCCCTTTAACTAACGGGGCCGGGTTTGGAGTGGGGACGAATAGCTAAAGAGAGGGTGCGAAGGTCCTTCCTGAGCCCCGCTTAACAGCGGATCCCCCACCCCAACCCGGCCCCGTTAGTTAAAGGGGGCGGGCCGATTGCCATTATAGCATAGACATCGCTAGACGGCGCACTCCCCTTCGCCCCGTTCCAGGACATAGGCGTTGGTGCGCTCCCAGTCGTAGTAGAGTTCGCCGCCGACTTCGCCATTGCCGGCGGCCTGCTGGGCGTTGGCGGCTACGGCGGTCAATTCGGCTACGCCCACCCGGTCGAGAAAGCCGTTGAAAGTCTCCCCATCCTGGCGGTGGCTTTGGTAGTAAGTCGAGATTTCCCGGACGACGCGGGGGGCCAGTTTGGCCGGCACTTTGACTTTGGGGATACGGGTACCGATGCGTGAATCCTCGACCCGGTTGTCGCCGTAGTTGCCGCCGAGGAACAGTTCGTAAGCCGGTATCTGGCTGCCGTCCGGGCCTTTGATGGCGGCGCCGTGAAAGCCGATGTTGGCGATGTGATGCAGACCGCAGCCGTTGGGACAGCCGCTCATCTTGATGCGGATTTTGCTGACGCCCTCATCTTTGAGCAGGTCATCCTCCCAAGAGTTCAGCTCCGCGCGCATCGCTTTAGCCAAGCCCATCGAGGCGGTGATGCCCAATTTGCAGCTGTCGGTGCCGGGGCAGGATACTACATTGGTGATGGTGTGCGCCCCCGGTTCGTTCAGTCCAATTTGCCCCAGTGCTTGCCAAACTTCATACAGCCAGGCGTCCGGCACCCAGCGCAAAGCCAGGTTCTGCTCTTGAGTAGCGTGGGCGCGGCCGCCGGTGTAGCGGCGGACAATGTCGGCCAAGCCGCGGAACTGCTCCGGGGTCAAGTCGCCGCGCACCGGCTTGACATCGACCACATTGTAGCCGGGCTGTTTCTGGGGGGATACATTGGTTTCCCGCCAGTAGGCGTATTCGCCGCCGTCATTAGACCCGTTGGGGGATACCGCCGGGGCGGACGGCGGCGTTTCCGGGTAGATTTCCGTATCACCCATTAAAGGTACCGGGTCGATGGAGCCGATTTGCGCCAACTGTTCCTCGACCAGGTTGCGGAATTCGTCCAAGCCGATGCGGTCAATCAGCACCTTGAGGCGGGCCATCATCCGGTTTTTGCGGAGGGATACGGCTTGGTCAAAGACGGTCCACACGGCCAGAGCCAAGCGCAGGTAGTCCGCCTCCGGCAGAAACTCGTACAGGGGTTTAGCCAGGCGGGGCATAATGGAAGTGCCACCGCCGACAAAAACCTTGAACCCCCGCTGAATTTGCCCGTCCCCTTCCTTAATTTGGGCGACATAGGTCAAATCCTGAATGGCGGCGGCCACGGTATCCCGGGCGTCAATGCCGGTAAAAGCGGTCTTGAACTTGCGGGGAAAGGTTTGAGTGATGGGATGGCGGACGCCGAAGCGCACATAGGCGGTCAGATAGGGCGTGGTGTCAAAGATTTCGTCAGCATCCACGCCGGCGGTGGGGGAGCCGACCACATTGCGGACGGTGTTGCCGCAGGCTTCCCGGCTGGTCAATCCCACCGTCCCCAGCAAGCGCAGGGCGTCGGGGCATTGCGGCAGGGGGATGTGGTGAAACTGGACATTCTGCCGGGTGGTGATATGTCCCTTGCCTAGGGGGGCGTAGTTTTCAGCCACTTCGCCCAAGGCGTCGAGAGAGTCCGGGGAAAGGATGCCGCCGGGGATTTTGACCCGAATCATCTGGACATCGGCCTGCCGCTGGCCGTACACGCCTTGGCGGAGGCGAAAGGGGGTGAACTCGGCATTATCCTGTTCGCCGGATTGGAAACGCGCCGACTCGGATTCAAACCGCCGCACTTCGTCCTCCATAAAGGGGATGATGCCGGGCGCGGCGGCCGCCAAATCCATACTTTGGCGGTGGATTTCCTCTTGAGTCGGCGCCGGGGTAGGTTCGGTTATGGTAGTCAACGGGGCCTCCTTGAAAGTTGCGGCGCGGTTATTTGCCGGTTTCCTTGCCGATTTTCTGCTGATTTTCGGATGGTTCGGGCCAGACGGGATGCAAAAATAAAACCCACCGGGCGTGGCAAAGGCCGGTGGGCGCAGGGCTGTCCGCGTAACGGGCTGGACGCAGAGACTTAACCCGCCCCCGATTTGGGCGGACAGGTACAGGTGCAGCAGTCAGCGGTAAGTTTCAGCATTTGACGGGTAGTTTAGCCCCCTTTAGCGGGCTTGTCAACACCTTTTGATAATAATGGGCAAATTTCATTTTAAGGCGTGATAGAGAGGGGATTATCCGGCCCGGTTGGTCATTCCCGGGCCGGGAAGGATGGCGGCGGCTAGTCGAAGACGAGGACGCTGCGGGCTACGTTGCCGTTTTTCATATCGGCGAAGGCGGCGTTGATTTGGGAGAGGGGGAGACGCTGGCTGACCAGTTCGTCGAGTTTGAGGCGGCCCTGGCGGTAGAATTCGAGGTAGCGGGGCATATCGGTGCGGAAGCGGTTGGAGCCCATACTACTGCCCTGGAGGCGGCGTTCCCGGCGGAGGAAGCTGCCGGCGTCAATTTCGATTTTGACACCCTCGGGAATCATTCCGATGATGGTGGCGGTGCCGCCGGGGCGGAGCATTTCGTAGCATTGTTCGGCGGTTTCCTTGAGGCCGATGGCCTCGAAGGAATAGTCAACGCCGCCATCGGTGAGGTCGCGGATTTTGGCGACGACTTCGCCGCCGGAGGCGTCAATGACATCGGTGGCGCCGAAGTCGCGGGCGAGGGCGAGTTTGGTTTCGACGGTGTCGATGGCGATGATGCGGAGGGCGCCGGCGAGGGCAGCGCCTTGAATGCAGTTCAAGCCGACGCCGCCGCAGCCGACGACGGCGACGGTGCTGCCGGGTTCAACCTGGGCGGTGTTGAGGGCGGCGCCGAGGCCGGTGGTGGCGCCGCAGCCGATAAGGGCGAGGCGGTCAAAGGGGATGTCGTCGCGGACTTTGACGGTGGCGTGTTCGTGGACGAGCATTTGTTCGGCGTAGGCGCCGAGTTGGGCAAATTGGGTGAGGGCGGCACCGTTTTGGCGGAGACGGGGCGGTTGTTCGGGGCCGCGGACGACGGCGGTGCGGGTGCAGAGGACGGGTTGGCCGCGGAGGCAGTATTCGCAGTGGCCGCAAAAGACGGAGAGGCAGGTGATGACGGGGTCGCCGGGTTGGAGGTAGGTAACTTGGTCGCCGACGGCTTCGACGGTGCCGGCGGCTTCGTGGCCGAGGACGGCGGGCATGGGGATGGCGTATTTGCCTTCGACGAAGTGGAGGTCGCTGTGGCAGACGCCGCTGGCGCGGGTGTTGATGAGGACTTCGCGGGGGCCGGGGGCGTCGAGTTGGACATCCTCGATTTCCAGGGGGGTGTTGACGGCGCGGAGTACGGCGGCTTGCATGGGAGGCACCTCCTATTTTGTTGGGGGGTATTGTAGCAGGAAATTTTGTGGGGTGTGGAGGGAGGCACTATTTCAGAAAGTGTTGGGGTTTCGCAAAATGCCGGGTTGGTCCATCAATTCGAGCTGGTCTATTGCAATACATCACCCAACATCGACCTAAAGTTAGCGGCCCCGGCGGCGCTTTTCAGCCCCCGGTGCAACCGATAGCGGGGTTTAATCCGTCTGAACCTTCCCTCCAATCAGTTAGCGCTATTGGGTACTCCGGGTTCCCTTTGGTGCAAGGTCATCTGTCGCCGCCGCCCGCCTCACTTATGCCCGGTTTGACCGCCCCAACGGGAACACCGCTGCGGCAGGAAGGGCCGGGTCGAGACCCGCTGCTCGGCCAGATTTAAGATAAGCATCGGCTGAACCGTACGGAGAACTGATTGGGGTTTAATCCATTCTACGAAGGTTCAGCTTTTTTGCAATCCGCTCCCAAGCAACACTTTCTAAAACAGTGTCTTAGCGCCATTCCGGGAAATCGTCATTACCCGTTATGCCCGATTGCCCCGCATCCACCACCCCGGTTGCCTTATCCGCCGCCAAATGCGATACTATACCCCCAACCTAAAGGAGCGGCCGCGTTAATGAAAGTCATCGACATCCACAGCCATATCGTCCCCCCCTGCTTCTGGCAAGCCAACGCAAAAGCCGGCCACTGGTACGGCGCGCGCCTTTTTACCCGGAACGGCGCCGAATTCATCGCAGCCACCAACCGCATCGCCGGCCCCATCGACGAAAAATGGCGCTTCACCCCGGAGCAGCGCATCGCCTTTATGGATAGCCAGGGCGTGGACATCCACCTCCTTTCCGTCGCCCCCTACCTGACCAACTACCACTTGGACGCCGCCCCCGGCTTGGCATCCGCCCAGGAACTGAACAACGAAATCGCCCAAGTTGCCCAAGCCTACCCGGAACGCTTTATCGGCTTGGCGACGGTCCCGATGCAGGAACCGGCCGCCGCCGCCGCCGAACTGGAGCGGTCGATGCAGGATTTGGGCTTGAAAGGCGTTGAGCTGAACACCAATATGGAAGGGCATAATTGGGACGAACCCCGCTTTCAGCCCTTCTTTGCCGCCGCCGAGCGGTTGGGCGCTTTTGTCTTTTTCCATCCCCACAACCCGGCTGGCGCCGACCGGGCCGGCCGCTACTACCTCTCCAACCTGATTAACTTCCCGCTGGACACCACCATTGCCATCGCCTCTTTCATTTTCGGCGGCACCCTCGACCGCTACCCCGCCTTGAAACTCTGCTTTGCCCACGGCGGCGGCTACGCCTGCTTCGGCATCGGCCGGATGGACTTCGGCGCCCAAGTGCGCCCGGAGCCTAAAGTCAATAACATCCAACACGCCCCTAGCGACTACCTGCGCCATCTTTACTACGACTCCATTACCCACAGCGACGAAGGACTGAAATACCTGATTGACCGGGTCGGCGCCGACCGGGTAATGCTCGGCGACGACTTCCCCTTCGATATGGGCCCCGCCGACCCGGTAGGCTGGCTCAACAGCCTCAAATACCTGAACGCCTTCGAGAAACGCCGCATCCTCGGCGAAAACGCCGCCGAAGTTCTAGGGATTGCGGGGTAGGGTAATATGAACCATCCTTGCCGGGCCCGTCTTGCCGCTAGCCCGCGCTTCCCCTAAACCTCTGGCGGCCCTGGAGGTACGCAATGGGAATTGACCTTAACCCGGCTTACTTGGAAACCTTGGCGCGAATTCTGACGGAACAAGTGCCGGAGTGTGAGGTTCGCGCCTTCGGTTCCCGCGTCAAAGGAAAATCCGGCAAGTATTCCGACCTGGACTTGGCGGTGGTCGGACCGGAACAGTTGGGTCTGCGCCGCCTGATCCGCTTGAGCCTCGCTCTGGATGAGTCCGACTTGCCCATTAACGTGGATGTGCTGGATTGGCACGCCATCCCCGAAAGCTTCCGCACCGGGATTGAGCGGGAGTACGTGGTTATTCAGGAAAAAGGCACGGACTAGCTGACGGGCAAGTCCTACGCATCACCCACCGCGACGAAGGGCCTTCGCCCCCCTACCCCGGACTCTCTCCCGGCAAAACCCACTCCCTCAACTCAGCCGCCGCTTCCCCGCACGGCAGCAGCCCCAAATCCCGGCGCAAATGGGAACGGCCGCCCGCCGGCTCGCCGCTACCGCCGGCCACCGCCAAGCACAAATCGCCCTCAAAAGTGCGGATGGTCAAATCCTCCCGATGGGTGAACCGTTGCGCCCGACTGTTGGTGCAGGGGCGGGTATAAACCAAGCCCTCCTCGGCCTCGATACACAGACCATAAGCCGGCATCAAAAACTGCCCGCCCCATGGCTGATGGGCAATGAACAGTTCATCCGCCGCCCCCGGCTTGCAGGTATGGGCTTGCAGCGGCCGGTCGGTACGCAGGCTGTCCCGAAATCCTGGCACATCCACGCAGTAAAACTCCGGCTCATCCAACGGAGCCACCAGTTGAATCAAGCTCAGTGTAATCTCCGCTGCTACCGTCGGCATTGGCGTAGCCGTAGCCATCAGTCTGCTGCCGACAGCCGCCGGAGCCGTAACCGCCGCCGGCCCCATCGTTGCCGTAGCGACAATGGCATCCGTAACCGCTGCCGCCGGAGCCGTAACCGTCGCTGCCCCCGCCGCTTGCCCCTGCGGTGCCGGATTAACGCCGCCAACCGCCGTTGGCCCGGCCGCCGGGTTAGCCGCCATCCCTTCCCCGCCCTCCCCCGGCCCGCAGCCCAGCATCATCGCCGCCGCTATCAGCAGCAGCAAAACCACCAGCCGGCCAGCCCTCCCGCCGCGCAACGCTAACAATCCCCCAGCTCCGTCAACCGTCCCTCCCGCCAAGCTACTGCGCCATCCCGCACCGTCAAATAAGTATCAAACCGCACCTTGCCCTCCACCTTGTTCCGCGCCATATCGTGCCAGACGAACCGCCCCTCCCGCAAATCAAACACCGCCGCATCCCCCGCCCTTCCCGGCGTCAAGGATCCCAAGGTATCCGCCAGTCCCAACACTTCCGCCGGCCGCTGCGTACTCGCCGCCACCACCTCCCGCAGCGACATCCCCAAAGCGTGAAACTTGCTCACCAAATCATTCATCAGATACACCTTCCGCCCCGGCGGCCCGATATGAATATCGGTGCTGATGGTATCCGGCGGCAGCCCCTGCGCCATTGCCGCCCGGGCCACCTCCACATCGCAGTGCACGCCGGCGTGACCCAAATCCATTATCACCCCCCGCTCCACGGCCGCCCGCACCTCCGGGCGTATCCTATCCTGCTTGTCCAGTATCCCCTCCGGATTGCCGTTAAAGGCGTGGGTGCAAATATCCCCCGGCCCCATAAACTCCAGCACCTGAGGCAAGGGAATGGGCGTGCCGCTGATATGCACCATCAGCTTGCCGCCGGCCAAATCCGCGGCCGCCCGCGCCTGCCGCATCGCCTCCGCCGCATTCCAGTAAGCCACGGCGTTATACTCCATCCGCACCTTCACGCCCAGCAGGAAACCGGGATTTTCCTTAATCGCCGCCGCCGTGCGCTCCGCATCAATAATCCGCAGATCCTGCAAACCGCCGCCCAGAATGCGGTTCGCCGCCAGCCCCACCGCGCCAATGTGCAGAAACGCCAGCAGCCGCGTGCGGTGCGCCGGAAAGACATAATCACGCATCGCCCCGTAATTCAGAAATCCGGCGCTCCCGGCATCCACCCCGGTAGTCACCCCCGCCGCCAGGCAATGCCGATCCGCGTCCACCGCGCTGCCGGTGCCGCCGTGATAAAAATGCCCGTGCAAGTCAATCAACCCGGGCGTCACCAACTTGCCGGTCACATCAATAACCCGGTCGGCTTGCCCCGGGTCGATGCCCTCCGCTACAGCGGCCGTCAAGCCCTCCCGAAACGCCACATCCCGCCGCTCGT
Organism: Dehalococcoidia bacterium; assembly: GCA_965243185.1. Classification (GTDB taxonomy): domain Bacteria; phylum Chloroflexota; class Dehalococcoidia; order Lucifugimonadales; family UBA3495; genus CBDBCU01. The sequence goes on from OZ251531.1 coordinate 1,489,777, forward strand.
GGATACCTTGCCCCGGATCCAGCAGCGTCCCGCCCTTCAGCAGCAGGTCATAAGTCCCCGCACCCTCAGCCATCAAAACCCTCCTTGTGCCTCGATGAATAAATGAGTGGATAATGGGTAGATGATAGACCCCTACTCATCCTCCCCCGGCGGCTCCCCATACTCCAAACGGCGCAACCGCGGATAGACCAGCTCTTTAGGATTCAGCAAATCCGCATCGGAAATCTCCGCCGACGCCGGCAGCGGCCGCGCCGACCACTTTTCCACCGCCTGCTGCACCAGCCGATTGACGATTTGCGGCGACCGGCCCTCCAGCCGCCCCAACTGATAGGCCAGCGTTACCGCCAGTTGATTGCTGGTAATGCGCTCAAAGGCCGCCGGCTCCCGCAAATCCTCCGGCATCCCGCCGCACTGCTCCAGAAAATCATCCAGCACCTGCCCCATAATATCCGTCAACCCGCCCAGCTCAATCTCCGTCAGATACCCGGTCAACTGATCCGTCAAATCCTCCACCCCGGCCGCCGGCAGCGCCAAACTGCCCCCTGCCAACTCCGGGGAATAATCCCCCCCATTAGCGACGCCGTCATCATTAGCCATCCCGGAACCCCCCAACCAGAACTTCATTAGCCCCATTGTAGCACTTCCCCCGCCCGCCGGCTCTACTTCCGTAGCAAATACCGGGACGGTTCCGTGGAACCGCCCCGGCTTGCCCGGCAAAACCGGGAGGAATCAGTCAATCACTGCCTCGTAAAGTTCAACCGTCAGGTTGGCCGGCCAAGAGCTCCAAGCATTGGCTCGCCCAGTGTCGTCGAAGCCTGTAGGTTGCGGCCCGATATTAATCCGATCCTGCCCGTCATTAAGGATACTGTGGTAGGTTATCAACAGGAATTGGCCGCCGCCGAGGTTCATTCGGGTATATGCAGACCCGGGATGCGCGCTCGCTGAAAGCGCCTTGGTAATGTCACTAATCCCTGAGGGACTAAATGGCACTACGACTCGGTCAACTTCTGTCCCGCCGGTCTTGGCGATAAACAGCCAGCCGAAGCACTGGTCCGTTGGCGTGTACTGGTCGACTCGAATACGGTTTTGCTGGTTGCTGGGCAGGTGGCCGGGCTGGGCGCTGATCGAGCCGGTACCCGGCGGGGAAGGTTCAATGGTCCAATTCGGTTTGCGTCCGGCTCCGGAGATTCGGGTAGAAGTAGGCGTTGTGGTCTGCGCTGTCCAAGTCGCCAGCTTCGCGCCCTGGATGCTGGGCGGCGCGTCGTTGGGGATGAACCCCACTTCCAAGTCGGCCAAGGCAATATCAAAGCCGACGCTGCCGCTTTTGCCGGTGTAGGAAAGGTAGTATCCCAAGGCATTGTGGGCGTCCCGGACCGCATACAGGGACAGGGTGCCTAAAGTCGCGCTGCCGTTGCGGAGGACCGCCGCGCCGATTTCCTCCCCGCTATCGGCGGTGGCGCTGTAGGCAGCGGCGGACTTCACTGCCCTGGCGAAAACCAGTCCCTCGATGGTACCGGTCAGCAAAGGATTTTGCGTGTTGTCATTAAAGCCTGCGGTGTTGACCGTGCGGCGGTCAAAACGCAGTTTGGCTCGGACAGTGATGACGCCCCGCCGCTTATCGTTGTCGTCCAGGTCGAAGGTCGGCGTGAACCCGGTAAAAGCGACCCGTTGTGGGGCGGTCTGGCCGCTGCTGGCGACGCTGATGCCGGTTCCTGTCCCGGAGTGGATAACCTGGGTAGCGGCGGCCGGAAGTTTGTTCAGCGGAATTTTATCCGCGTTGTCGGCTTCAGCCCATCGGGATACGCTGCCCGGGGTCAGTTCCCAGCTGCTGCCGTTGAAAGTATAGGTATCCGGCTGATATTGCCGGTCGGGGGGATACTTGGTTCCGTCGGCCAGCGTAAAGGCGTATCGGTGCTGCGTGCCGACTGACAGCTGGGCGTAGCTCAAGCCGGATACTTCGTAGAATCCCTGCTCTCCCGGGACGAAACTCTGGCTGATGGAATAGGATGCTCCCTGATAATGCAGCTTGGTGGGTCGAGAAGCCGGATTCCGTTGGATAATAGCAAAGACTTTGCCGCGGAAGGCGGCGGCGGCCCGGCCGGTGTAAGTCGGGCTGTAGCCCCGCAAGTGAGAGATCCGGCCGCCGGGGATATTCAGGTTCACGATCATTTCCCGCAAGGTGACTTGTCCTTCCTTAACATCGCCGGTGAAGTATCGGGGGACGGTGTCAGGATGCAGCAGGATGACGGTGTCTCCCGCTGCGGGCGCGGGACTGGTCGGAAAGGAAAAAACTTTCGGCGTATCCGCCGGGACCTGCTGGCGGTAGCGGTCATCCAGGAGGGACAGCGGCGCTTGATTGACCCCATCGTCATAGCCCAGCAGATGGTCGGGCAGGGCCGTGGCTGCCGGTATGGGGTCGGGCAGCAGGTTGGCCGGGTTGATGGGGGAAAGCACGGCGACCTGATGGGCAACGCCGGATGTATACCAGCTGGCATAGTCGCCGACGAAAGACCAAACAGTTTGGTCGGCGTCGCTGCTGTAAGTCGCGCTGCCGATACTGGATTGAAAAGTCAGATAGTTGTTGCCGATGCGGAGGGTCTGGTCCGCGAATCCGGCCGCCGGACCGGGGGTGACAATGGTCAGGTCGTTGGTGGCGCCGGTCCGGAGGATTTTCAGCAGGCGGAAGTCGGCGTCTCCGGTCTCTCCGCTGATGGCGCCGGCGGCGGTTTCCCCACTGGCGCGGGTCCAGATTGCATTCCCACCGCTGGCCGCCGGCGTTATCGCCGCCGACCAGACCGTTACGCCGGATCCGGCAATCTGCTGCAGTTGAGCTTTCAGGGCCGCGACTTCTTGGTCCAGAGCGGCGACTTCGGCGGCAGTGGCCATTTCTACCGGGACAGCTGCTTCCCGGGTTGCTTCTTGATAGGCGGAGACACCGCAAGCGGCGATGAGGAACAGGGCCGCAGCAGCCAGCAGAGCGGGGATACTGAAACGGCGGTAAAACATAGTCGGCTTCCTCCAATGGCGGGGATTTTACCATAAGGGCAGGAGACTGTTGAAGTATCTTTTTGGAAAAGAGTTTTTCCGCTGGATGGCAGATGGCGTCGGCCGGTTCGCCGGGAGAATGCGGCCAATGCGGTCCGTTCTGTTCTTTTGGTTGATTGCGGCTACCGTGTCGCTTCCCGAGTTTGGCCTTCAGCCGCTACGACTGTTCCCTGTCGAAAAAGGATGGCGGTGTCCAGGTGATTGGTGGGGCAGAACATATTGGGCGACATCAAGTCCAGCTACGCCAGCGGCGCAGTATCGGCCAACGCCATTCTATAAGGCGATAGACCGGCCGGCCGCGGGGAAACAGCGTTGCCGGTAAGTTGGCATCCTTGACAACGACCCAACTCACTACTAAAGTTCCTGCCCTATACCCCGTCTCCGGGCCAAACCCCATCAAAGCACAAGGAGTTGCCACTAATGCCCTTACTACCCAGGTTGCCCCTGTTCGCCGCGACCCTGACCCTCCTGGCCCTGATTCTGGCCGGAGTTTTTCTGAACAGCTATTCCCTCCCGCCGGCTTGGGCGCAAACTACTACCGACTACGACAGCGATGATGACGGGCTGATTGAGGTCAGCAGTCTGGCGCAGCTGAATGCCATCCGCTGGGATTTGGATGGCGATGGCGTGGTGGATGATACGGCCAATCAGACCAGCTACACCGCCGCCTTTGCCAATGCGGCGGCCGGGATGGGCTGCCCGGATAGCGCCGATGATGCCGACACTGATCCTGACCCCTGCGCCGGCTACGAACTGCACGGCGACCTGACTTTTGACAGCAATGGGGATGGCAGCGTTACGGCGGCGGATTCCGGCGGTCTTTACTGGAACGGCGGCAAGGGCTGGACGCCGATTGGCGACCCCGGCAATCCCTACAGGGGGGAGTTGCAAGGCCGGGGCAAGGTGATTTCCCATTTGTTCATCAGCCGAGACGCCGCCGACACCGCTGATGCTGTTGGTTTGTTCGGGGCGATCGGCAAAGCCGGTAGCGTAACCGGCTTGGGCTTAACTAAGGTCAACATTACCAGTAATCATCAGTCGGCGGTCGGCAGCATCGCCGGGGTCAATCAAGGGACGATTACTTCGTCCTACGCCACTGGCACTGTGGGCGGCAGCGCGGTAACCGGCGGGCTGGTAGGCTTGAACCTGTTCGGCACGGTGCAGGCCAGCTTTGCAGCCACGACGGTGTCGCTGGTTCTGGGCGATGCGGCGGCCGGCGGGTTAGTGGGGCAGAATCTGCTGGGCGACATCAAAGCCAGCTACGCCAGCGGTGCGGTATCAGCCAACGCCATCAAATCTTTGGCCGGCGGCTTGGTGGGCATCAATCAGGGGACGATTACCGCCAGTTACGCCCGGGGCCGGGTGTCGGTATCCGGGCAAGGCAGCGTTAAGGGCGGCCTGGCGGCCTATGATTTGGGGACGGAAAGCTACAGCTATTGGGATACTGAAACTACCGGGATTGCCGGCAGCGGCGGGCTGGGGCAACCCAGCAGCCATCTGAAAGCGCCCACCGGCTACAGCGGCCTTTACGCCCAATGGAACCTGGACCTGGACGGCGTGGCCGGCGGCGATAATCCTTGGGATTTCGGCAACAGCCGGCACTATCCCATTCTGGTCTATGGGGACATCAAGACGGCCCCGCAGCAGCGGGACTATGACACCGACAACGACCGGCGCATTGAAATAACCACCCTGGAGCAGTTGAACGCCATCCGTTGGGACTTGAACACCGATGGCGTGGTCGCCGCTGCGGACCAAGGCAGTTACGAGGCCGCCTTTCCGGGGTTGACCGCCGGGATGGGCTGCGCAGATGGGGCTACCGCCGCCGTCTGCACTGCCTACGAACTGGAAGCCGATTTGGACTTTGACACCGACGGGGATGATGATGTGGACGGGAATGATGGTTTTCACTGGAACACCGGGCGCGGCTGGTTCAGCATTGGCAGCTCCACCGCTCCCTTCACCGGGCAGTTCTATGGCGATGGCAAGTCCATTTACAACCTTTTTGTCAATCAGAATGAAACCAGCCAAGCCGGCCTGTTCGGGCAGGTCGGCTCCGGCGGGGTCATTGACGGGGTCAAGCTGCGGGAAGTGAATATCGCCAGCCTGGACGGCACGGCAGTGGGGGCTTTGGCCGGGGTCAATGGCGGTACTATCAAGGGCAGTTCGGCCACCGGGCGCATCCGGGCAGACGAAACGGTGGGGACGGTCTATGCTGGGGGCTTGGTGGGAAGCAATACCGGGAGAATTGCCAGCAGCTACGCCAAAACCGAAGTGGATGGCAGCGCGTCAGCGGCCGGCGGCTTGGCCGGCCACAACGGGACTGCCGGCAGCATCGTCGCCAGCTATTCCGACTTTGAGCCAATTCTCACCTCCCGCAACAATGCTTACTTGGGCGGCCTCGTCGGCCACAACCAGGGACGCATCATCGCCGCCTACTCGTTCAGCCCGGTCAGGGCTACGGGAAACACGGCGGCCGTAGGCGGCTTGGTGGGATACAACCAACGGACGGACAGTACTGTTACTACCCAAGGAACTATTACCGCCGCCTACGCCATCGGCCCGGTGGTGGCTACCGGAACTACTCCGGCCGCCGGCGGCCTAGTGGGTAAGAACAGCGGCGGCACGGCTGCTAACAGCTATTGGGAAACCCGGGTCAGCGGCCAGAGCAGCAGCGCCTTGGGGACGGGCAAGACGCAGAGGGAACTGTTCGCCCCCGCCGGCTACTCGGGCATTTATGCCAACTGGAATCTGAACCTGGACGGGCAAGCCGGCAATGATGACCCCTGGGATTTCAGGAGGCGTTATCCCAAGCTGAAGTATGGCGGCGTCGACTTCGCCGAACAGCTCCATCTCCACATAACCCTCGATGGCGGGGGTTACCTGATAGTGGGGGAATCAACGCTCACCGGCTTTGGTGTCCGGCCCTGGCTGACCCGCGGGGGTGGCGGCGGTCGGATTGCGTGGGAAGTTTCCGATGATGGCGTAACCGGGTGGACGGCATTCGTATCCCGGGCGCCTAGCCGCGGCGTCGACCGAATTGGGGGCCACGGTATTTGGGGAATTGTGCCTAATCCTTCCGAAGTGAACAAGCGGCTTCGGTTTGGGATGCACTCCCGAGAGCGGGGCATGGTTTACAGTCCGCCAACCCCGCCGGTAGAGGCGTCCTGGACCGGGGCTACTGCTGCGATAAGTTTCGTCAGCGGCCATAACCCGCCCCGGGTGGGGCAGAAAATCACGATCAGCGACAACAATGCAGTAACCTGGATACGCTGCAACGACACCGCCGGCAATGGGTGTATCGTTGGCGGCATCTCCGGCACCAGTGCCTCCGGCGCCGGCCCCTTGGGCAAGTACGTCTACGCCTACCGCTACTACACCGACAGCAATGGCGTGTTGACCAAAGCCAGCACCCCCTTCATCGGCCCGATACAGGCGGCGGCCAGTCCCTAGTTCTGACCCCCTTTAGCCGGTAATCCGGGACGCGGGCGGGTCAATTCGACCCGTCCGTTTTGTAAGGGTGGTAAGCGATTGGGGCGGCTGGAAAAGTATACCGGCCTTTGCGACCGGTATAGAGGTATAACTATGGATGCGGGGTTCTCATAACCGGCGACTATCGGCAAATTCAGCGGCGGAATGGTGAGGGTGAGCAAGCTACCGACGCTGATGCTGCGGCCGGTAAGGAGAAACCGGGCGCATGGTCGCGAGAAACACTGAAAAGAGTAACGACAGTGGCGGGTACCCCAAAGGGAATGTGATTCTGCCGTAAAACCCGGCCAGACCAGAGCCGTTAATCCGGGCAACTGACCGACTAATGCCGCGAGGCAAGTTGCTGGACTGTCGCGGATGCCCGACAAAGGACTTGCCTTGGCAAATACCAAGCCCAAATACCCGGATAAACTACTGACGGAAATCGCCAACCCGGGCCCTTATCCGGACCGAGTTGAACACCGTTTACGATATGCTGGGTTTGTGACCAGGCAACACCCTCGCAAAGTTAAACTTATAATACCCAAATAATTTGTCAACGCGCCCTAGCCTGCCCCCTCCCCCTACTCCCCCTTTCCCCGCCGGTCCTCCAACCGCCGGGCTTTCGGCAACACCCCCGCCCCGGTCAGCGCTGCCAAACTGCCCGGCGGCACCAGTTCCACCTTAATGCCCACATTCAGCCGGTCGCGCAGGGTACGCTCCAAATCCCGATGGATAGCATCCCGGTCGGCGGCCTCCTCAGTATATTCCGCTTGCAGGGTCATCTCCTCCCGGGCGCCTTGCCGCTCGACAATGCAATAGTATTCCCCGGTCAATCCGCTTTTCGTGGCGACGATGGCCCCGCAGCCTTCCGGCCACACATTGACCCCGCGCAGCTTGACCATAAAGTCCGAGCGGCCGTGAATGGGGTCGATTTTCTGCATCCAGCTGCCGCACTCGCACTGCCCCCGCGGCCACAGCTTGGTAACATCCTTAATATCGTAGCGGACGATGGGATAGGCGTCCTTGTAAAGGGCGGTTACAATCATCGTCCCCAACTCCCCCGGCCGCACCGGTTCATAAGTCTCCGGATCCACCAGTTCGACGATAAAAGCATCCTCCCAAATGTGATGCCCGCCGGCGTAGGGACATTCCGAGGATATGGCTTGGACTTCGTGCATCCCGTAAGTATCGTAAGCCGGCACCCCCCAGGCTTCCCGCACCAAATCCGACTTGCCGAAACACTCAATCAGCTTCAACTTCAAGTCCCGGCCCACTTCCAGCCCCATATCCTTGGCCACCTGGGACATATAAATCAGATACTCCGGAAAGCCCACCAGGGCGTTGACCTGCCACTTCTGGGCGATTTCCAAAGCCCGGGTGGTGCGGGTAACTACCCCGGCGCTGGTCGTAACCGGAATGCAGCCCAGCCACTGCCACAGGGCTTCGTGGGCCGAATAAGCGGCGTTGTGCGTGGAATAAAGCAGAGTATTCATCACCACATCGCCCGGCTTGAACCCGTGCCAATAGTAGGAACGGGCCCGCAGAATGTTGCCCACTTCCCGATCCCAGGGCGTGTAAAAAGTAGGCCGGGGTTCGCCGGCCGTGCCGCCGCTGGAATGGATCCGCCAGGGAAGGCCGCCGGCCCGCACATCCGGGCCGACATAATCGCCAAAGGGCGGGTAAGCGTCCACGCTTTGGCGAATATCCTCGACGGTATACATTGGCAGCTTTTTCAAGTCCGCGATGGTCTGAATGTCCCCGGGCTGCACCCCGGCCGCGTCCCACTTGCTGCGGTAAAAGGGAACTTGATACGCCCGCTGTACGGCAGCCCGCAGCCGCCGCTCCTGCAAAGCCCGGATTTCCTCCACGCTCAGCATAAAGACGCCGCGGAAAAAGTCCGGCGCCGGCGGATACTCCCGCACCAGTTCCGCAAAGTCAATGGACTGGTAATAAAAGGGGACTTCGTGCAACTCCTGTTTCAGCAACTTTGCCCTCCTGCCAATAATGGTGAATTGGGAATCCGGGCGTATTGACGCTAGTTATCTCCGATAGCCGCGCCAACCGCCCGCCTGTGCCTAGCCATCCTCAGCCACATCCGCCCCCGCCGCCCGCGGCGGCAGCAAATCCTCTACCGCCAACTCCAAATCCGGGAAAGCTGCCGGGCTGATTTTCTCTCCCCGCCGGAAAGTCGTACGCCGCCCGTAGCCATCCGGCCCCGGCTCATCCAACCGCTCAATGCAATCCCCCGGCAAGTTCATCACCCACATCTCCGGAATGCCGGCGGCCGCATACCGCTGCGACTTCACCCGCAAATCAAAGTCCAGCGTGCTGTCGGAAACCTCCACCGCCAGCAGCGTATCCCCCGGCCCGGGATGGGAATTGAAATACTCATCCTCCCGCGGCCGCAGCAATGCCAAATCCGGCTGCGGCTCCCCGTAATCATCCAGATGAACCGGGTTCTGCACGCTGACAATGTACCGCCCCCGGGCCTGCTCCGCAAAAACCCGATTCAAGCGGTTAACGCCGCTGAAATGCGGCGATCCAATCGGCGACATAACAATAACCACTCCGTCAATAAGTTCCACCCGCTCCGTATGGTCCAGGATGCCCACTTCGCCCATCCGATAGTATTCCGCCACCGTGAACTTCCGCCGCTCCCGGCCCGCCGCCACATCCCCCGCCGCCAAATCCGGAGCCGCCGTATCCCCGGCCGCTACCAACTCCGGAGACGCCGCCTCTTGAACTGCCGCCAACTCCGGAACCGCCGCCAATTCCGCAGCCTCCACCAACTCCGGAGACACCGCCGCAACCGCCGGCTCCTCAACCTGAACCTGCATCGTCATAACCGCTCCTCCAAACAAAAATCCCCCCAACCGCACGCCTTTGCCTAACCCTCTACCGCCCCCGCCGGCCGCGGCGGCAGCAAATCCTCCACCGCCAACTCCAAATCCGGCAAGGCCGCCGGGCTGATTTTCTCCCCCCTCCGAAAAGTGGTGTGCCGCCCGTAACCCTCCGGCCCCGGCTGATCGAGCCGCTCAATGCAATCCCCCGGCAAGTTCATCACCCACATCTCCGGGATGCCGGCAGCCGCATACCGCTGCGACTTCACCCGCAAATCAAAGGACAATGTGCTGTCGGAAACCTCTACCGCCAGCAGCATATCCTCCGGCCCGGGATGATGTTCCCCGGTGGAATAGTCCCGCGGCCGCAGCAATACCAAATCCGGCTGCGGCTCCCCGTAATCGTCCAGATGAACCGGGTTCTGCACCCGGACAATGTACCTACCCCGGGCCTGCTCCGCAAAAGTCATCGTCAAGCGGTCCACCACCGTAGCGTGCGGCACTCCCACCGGCGACATAACAATAACCTCCCCGTCAATAAGTTCGACCCGCTCCGTATGGTGCAGGATGCCCACTTCGCCCATCCGATAGTATTCCGCCACCGTGAACTTCCGCCGCTCCCGCCCCGCCGCCACATCCACCGCCAACTCCGGGGCCGCCGCCGGCGTAGCAGCATCTACCGCCAACTCCGGAGACACCGCCTCTTGAACCGCTACCGGCTCCGCCACCGCCGCCAATTCCGCCGCCGCAACGGCCGGCTCCTCAACCTGAACCTGCATCGTCATAACAACGCCCCTCCGCCAAGGAAAAGTCCGCGCCAACCGCCCCATCCCGCTCCCGAATTATAAATGCGCCATCCCCTTTAGGCAAGAACGCCCCCGCCCCCGAACCGTCATTCCCACGAAAGTGGGAATCCAGCCCCCCGCCATCAGAAACTCCCCAAAAACCAAAAAAATTTCGCGAATTCCCCCCGGCAGCCAACCCCTCCCCTCACCAAAAGCCTCCAATCGCAGAAAGGGCCGCCCTAAATCCTTGACATTTAGGGCGGCCCTTTCTATCCTTTTATTACCGGCATACCGCCGGCATTAAAAGGCGTTGCCGCCGGAGGGTATTCCTATGTACCGCTACCGATTCCTCATCACCGCCCTTGCCCTGACCGCCCTGACCATCCTCTTGACCGTCGCCTCCAGTCCTGCGCAAGCCGCCCCCCGTTCCATCCCCTGGGACTGCTCCGACTGGCAAGAGACCCCGGCCGTGGCCGATGCCGACGATGCCCGCGTCTCGATGATCCTCGAATCCCTCGCCGCCAACCGCGGCAAATCCATCTACTGCGCCATCGACCAGTCCGACACTTGGACTAAAGCCGAAACCTGGGCCGCCGGCCGGGATCGCAACGAGCGGGACGACACCGTCTATTTTGGTGAAAGCGGCAACTTCCGCGGCTTCCTCGCCGCCCAAGAGGGCTACCTGACCGACGGCGAATCCGGCGTTACCGGCGTCAGCCGCGAACTGATTTTTGAGTTCCCCCGGGAGGAACGGCGCCGCCGCTATGTCTGGAAAAAGCGGCCCCTGTCCGAAGTTTTCCAGTACGGGTTTCACGCCGATATGGTCGTCGGCGCGTCCGACTCGGTCGAGGCTACCGCCCAGAGCAACGCGGACAGCGCGTACGTAGCTTGGGTCAACACCCTCGGCGGCAGCGGCGAGGCTTGGTTCAACGACTGGGTCGATAACCTGCGCCCCCGCATCGCCGCTGATGCCCGCGCCAAATGCCGGGAAATGGGCTACTCCGCAACCCCTCGCGACATCGAGCTGGGCACCGGCCGGTATTACTACAGCCCGGACCAGGATGGCGGCGCCGACTTCGCGTTCATAGCCAGCGTGGAACGCCCCTACACCGCCACCTGCCGCAAGCGGGTGCGGCGGTAATTTTCCCCACCGGCCCGGCCCATTGGCCGGTTAGGTAAGCAACTGAAACCGCCCGGGACCTTTATTGGCCCGGGCGGTTTATTGCATATAGGAATCGTCCTTCCCACGAAAGTGGGAATCCAGAGTCCCCAGACTAGTATATGCGATAGCCCTGTCCCGCCCCCATTCTTAATTGCAATAAACCGCCGCCGGCGTTATACTGCTCCCATCCTGAACTGAACGACATCGCCAATTTCAGAATTACGCGGAACTTAGGAGGAACTATGTCGCCGGAATTCATCGCCATCATCGCCGTGGGCGTCTCCCTGCTGGGCTTCATCTTTACCTCGCACCTGCGAATGGAACGCCGCATCGACCGGGCCGAGGACAATACCAACCGTCGCATCGACCGCCTCGAGGAAAACACCAACCACCGCATCGACAGGCTCGAGGAGAACACCGACCGCCGCATCGACCAGCTGGAGCGGGAAGTCAAGCGGTATTTCAGCGAAGTGGACGCCCGCCTGCGGATTGTCGAGCAAAACCAATCCCATTTGGCCGGCGAGCTATCCTCCATCCGGGAACTGCTCCGCCTGCAACCGGTCGGACTGGATTAGGGGTAATTTCCCGGTCAGCTCCGGCGCATTAGCCGGTTAGGTAAGCAGTTAAACCGCCCGGCCCAGGAAAAGGGGCCGGGCGGTTTTTGGGGGGCGGGTCAGTGGGCGGGTTCTCCATGAACCCGCCTTTTGCCGATCAAAACCCCCGCCAACCCGGCAGCGCCGCCGCCTGCCGAAACCAATCCGTCAACTGCTCCGGGTCCAGTTTCCCCTCGTAAATGTCCACCCAACGGGCCGCCGGGTCTTTCCCCGCTCCGGGCGGCATCGGCTGCAACGCCGCGCCCTTCAGAAAAGTAACCTTGATGTAGCGGGTAAAGACATGGAAACTCACAAACCACCCTTGCCCCTCAATCCCGTACCACGGCGAATTCCACCGCACCGCCTTGCGTACCTCCGGAACAGCCCCCACAATCAGCGCGTCCAGCTGCCGGCCCGCATCGCTTTTCCAGCCCGGCATCGCCGCAATGTACGCCTGCACCGGCCCATCCCCGTCGCCTTTGGCAATCTGCGGATTGCCGCCGGAAAGCAGTACCGGCCCGCCGCCCGGCTCTCCGGTAACTTGTGCTGACCGCCGGGCTTTCCGTTCCGCCATTGCCTTTCCCTCCCTAGGCTTCGGGGCGCGTCTGGTTGTTATAGGCTAGGGTTTCTTGGTAAAGCTGTTCGAGGTTAAGCCAAGTCTGGGCAGGGATGCCGAGGATTTTTTCAAGGTTTTGGGCAAAGGCGGGGGTGATTTCCTGCTGTCCGCTGAATACCCGTTGGATGTATTCAACGGTTTCGCCGCAGTGGTCAGCCAGTTGCTGGGGAGAGATGCCGCGGTATTCCGTTTCCTCTTGGAGACCTTCGCCCGGGGGGATGGCCAGGTCGGAGTAGCCGGCGCGGCGGCGGGGGCTGGATTTAGTCGTCATAGTGGCTGGTCACCTCTCCCCACCGCAATAGGGGCAATACCAAGCTAACCCGCCCCGCCTACCCCTCCAACTTCAACGCCTTAATCGCATTCCCCCGCACAAACTTTTCATACACCGCCGGGCTGATGGTGCGATGCGCGCCCCCCCACTCAAAGCCCTTATCCACGATTTTCTGGAAATCATCCAGCCACACCTTGGGGTTAATCGCCGGGTAATCGCTCCCGAACACCAGCTTGTCCTGCAAAACCGTGTTCAGGTACTGAAAGACGATAGGCTGAGTCGCGAACACATAGCGCGGCAGCCACCCCGACAAGTCCATATAGACATTCTCGTGCCGCCAGCACACCGCCAGCCCCTCCTCCGTCCACGGCCAGCCAAAATGCGTCATAATAATCCGCAGGCTGGGAAACGCCGTCGCCACATCATCCAGCATCACCGGCCGGCAGCCGTTAATCGTGCAGCGGGTCATCCGCGTCGTGCCGGTATGCACCAGAATGGCAATATCCAGCTCCACGCACTTGGCATAAATGTCCCACATCAACGCCTTATCGTTGGGGCAAAACTCCTGATACGCCGGATGAAACTTCAGCCCCTTGCAGCCCAACTCCTTCACCGCCCGCTCAATTTCCCGCACCGCCGGCGCCCCCATATGCGGATCCACCCCGGCAAAGGGAATGAACAAATCCGGATACTTCTCGGCGTACAACGCCAAGTAATCGTTGGGCAAAGCCCGCCCCCACTGATTATAGGAAACCATATTGACGATGACCGCCTTGTCAATGCCGGCTTCCTGAAAGTGTTCGTAGGTCTCGTCAATGGAAATGAACTGCTTGCCGTGATGCGGCGCCTCCGGACTGCGCCCGAAAAAGTCATAATGGGCTTCCGTATAAGACGGCCCATGCCCGATGCAGGTTTCCTGGGTGAACGGGTGAATGTGGATGTCAATAGGCTTAACGGCAGAGGCAACCATAGACGCTATGCTCCTTGTGCTGAATGGGCGGATACTAGCCGGTACTGACTGGGCGGCACTGATTGGTGGTAGGGATATATTATACCGTACCGGCAGCCGGGGCAACTCTTACCGGGCCGCCACCACCGCCTAATTATCCGCCGGCCGGGCTATCGCATTATAGCAACCGTCATTCCCCCTCCCCCACCGTCATTCCCACGAAAGTGGGAATCCAGATATGTCATTCCAACCAACCCCCTATGTCATTCCGAGGCGTAGCCGAGGAATCTAAAATGCCCGCCCCGGATTCCTCTCAAGATTTTTAGATTCCTCCCTACCCCTCGGAATGACTTGGTTGATTGACTGCCGCCCCGCCGCCAATCCCTAATTATCCGCCGCCGCCAGTTGCGGCTCCCCTTCCCCATCATCCATTTCAGCGGCCGCATAATTCGACTGACGCGGCAGTTCGTCAATGGGCGGCGGCGGGTTGAACTCAGTTTCGTTGCCAACCACCAATTCGGCAAACCGCCGGCCCTGAGGAACTACATTGCGGTCGAAAGACCCTACCGACTGGTTGTAGGAGTTCAAGACCGTTTCCAGACCTTTCCCCACCCGGGCATAGTGGTTAATAAAGGTCAGCAGCCGCTTATACATTTCATCGCCCACCTGCTTAATGCGGGCGGCATCCTCGGTCAAGCGATACTGTTGCCAACCGCTGTTCACCGCCCACAGCATCGCAATCAAAGAGGCCGGCGTAGCGATAACCACCCGCTTGACCATAGCGTACTCGACTAGCCCGGAGTTGGCGCTCAAGGCCGCCGCCAAGAACTGGTCGCCGGGAACGAACATCACCACAAAGTCGAGGGAACCCGGTATTCGCCCGCCATAGCCCTTGCCGGACAAATCATCCACCTGCCGCCGCAGGGCTTGGGCGTGCCTTTGCCAAGCGGCGTTAGTTGCCTCCGGGTCGTCGGCTTGTTGCGCTTCCATATAGGCCAAGGTAGATGCCTTGGCGTCGACGACGATAACCCGTCTTTCCGGCAATTTCACCACCAAGTCGGGCTGGACGCCGTCAATTGCGGCTTGCTCCTCAAAATCGCAATAATCCGTCAGTCCGGCCAGCTCGACCACTTTCCGCAACTGCACCTCACCCCAATGCCCGGCTTGCCGGTTGTCGGTGAGGGCGGTGCTGAGCCGGTTAGTTTCGGCAGTAATGCGGCTGCTTTCCCGCAGCAACAGGTCGATTTGCGGGTTCAGCTTCCCGTAATTCTCCGACAGCGGCTTGACCAACTCCTGAAACTGCCGATGCCGTTGCTCGAACTCCCCCTTGGCCTGCTCCATCGTCTTGCCCAGGTTCTCGTTAGCCAGCTTCAGAAACTGCTTGCTGTTCCCTTTCAACGCCTCCGCCGCCGTCAACTCCGCCGCCGCGCTGAACTGCGCCTTGGCCTGCTCCAGCAGCTGTTGCGCCGTCGCCGTCTGCTCCAACTGCCCCTTCAGCCGGGCCATCTCCGCCTGCTGATTCGACTGTTCCTTCCCGCCCCGGGCCGCCCGAATCAACCAGCCAATGGCAATGCCGCTGACCGCGCCAATCAGCAGCCCGATAACCAACGCCACGATTTCCATATAAATCCCCCACTCCGCTAAATGTCCTTTGACCGGGATTATAGCACAAGCCCGGCGCGGCGGCCGCCGGCAATACACCGGTTGGCCTTGGTGTTTTGGGGGATATTGGTTGACGGGGGCGGGGATGACGGTTAAAGTGCCGGGGTAACGGTTAGGGGTAACGGTTTAAGGGTTTTCGGCTGACGAAGGTGTTGTCGTTGGCGAAGGGGAGGAGTATTAGGTATGGCGCGGGTTGATTTGGCGCATCCGTCGAATGCGCCGGGCGGTTGGTTCGTGGATACGCGCTGTATCCGGTGCGATGCGGCCCGGGATTGGGCTCCGGATTTGATTGGTATGGATGCGGTCGGCCGTTCCTTTGTGGCCGCGCAACCGGCGGGGCCGGAGCAGACGGCGGCGTTGTGGCGGGCGGCGGCGGCTTGTCCGACCAAGTCAATCGGCCACCGGGAGCAGTTCCGGGAGCCGGACGGGGTATTTCCTTACCAACTGACAGCCGGGGTGTTGGCTCTGGGCAACAATGCGCTAGCATCCTTTGGGGGACATTCCTATCTAGCAACACGGCCGGGGGGCAACCTGATGATTGATTCGCCCCGGTTCGGACGGGCGCTGGCGGAGCGGGTGGACGCCATTGGCGGCGTGGCGCAGATATTGCTGAGCCACCGGGATGATGTAGCGGACGCCGACCGGTGGGCGGAGCGGTACGGCGCGCGGGTCTGGATTGGGGCGGCCGATGCGGACGCCGCGCCCTACGCTACGGATCTAATCGGGGACGCAGCGGTCGAAATTGTTCCGGGCGTGGCCGGCATACCGGCGCCGGGGCATACCGAGGGACATATTTTGTATCATCTGGACGACCGGCATTTGTTCACCGGGGATACGCTGCATTGGAATCGGCGGCGGGGGGAGTTGGATGTTTTCCCGCAGCAGACTTTTTATTCCTGGGCGGTTCTAGCGGATACGGTGGAGCGGATGGCCGCTTTGCCGGTGGAATGGCTGTTTCCCGGGCATGGCCAGTGGCGGCACATGGGCCGGGAGGAATGGGCGCGGCAAGTGTCCGACCTGGGCCGGGCAATGCGGGAGTTGGGGCAATCGGGCTGGGCGCGGCGGTCGGACGGGACTTATAACTGGTACTGAAAGGAGTTTGAGGGATGCGCGAGAATCGGGTGAAACGGGCGATGGGGGAGGGGCGGTTGGCGTTGGGGACTTATGTTACCTTTGCCGACCCGCAAATCGTGGAGATTATCGGGCTGGCGGGGTATGACGCGGCTTTTATAGATATGGAGCATACCGACTTTGACCTGCGGCTGGTGGGGGAGATGATCCGGGCGGCGGATCTGGCCGGGGTTACTTCCATCATCCGGGTGCCGGATAATGATGAGAAGCTCATCCTGCGGCTGCTGGATGCCGGGGCGGAGGGCATCATTATTCCCCATGTGGACGGGCTGGCGGGGGCGAAACGGGCGGTGGACGCGGTGCGCTATCCGCCGTTGGGACACCGGGGCGGGGCCGCCGGTACGCGGGCGGCGCGGTTCGGCACGGTGGGTTGGGATGAGCATTGCCGCCAGTCCAACGAGCAAATCCTGCTGTCGGTGATGACGGAGGATGAAAAGGGCGTGGAGGATATTGAGGCGATTGCCGCTTTGGAGGGCATTGACCTGGTGTCCATCGGGCCGACGGATTTTTCGGAGTATATGGGCATTCGGGATCCGGGGAGTGCGGAGCTGCGGGCGAAGTTGACGGAGTTGGCGGGGCGGATTAAGAAAATCGGCAAGGCCAAGATGCAGTTTCCGATGCATCATGCGGCGCTGCCGTTGGGGCCGCGGGAGTTGGTCGAGTTGGGGGTGGGTTATACCCATGTGGCGCCGGCGCCGCCGGGGGTGCTGCTACGGTCGCTGCGGGAGCGGTTGGCGGCAATACGGGAGGAGGTGGGGTAGGGGATTTAGCGCGTAAGTATTCCCGTCCGTTGGCGCGGGCGGGACGGTCGGGTTTCAGTCGGCTACGGCGACCGGGGCGGCGGGAATGGGGGTTTGCTGGGCGAGGAATTCCTCGATGGCTTGGCGGAAGGTGGCTTCGGGCATAACGCCGTCCTCTACTTCGTAGATGCAGGCATAGATTTCCATAAGGAGGTCGATGCCTTCCTCAGTGGACTGGTCGGAGATGATTTGGGCGCGGCGGGATATGGTGTCGTGAAAATCGGTAAAACCGATTTCTTGGCGGGCGTAGGCGGCAAGGGGTTCGGCCAAAGGGGATACAACTTCAACCATGCAACACCTCGAAGCTGATGACCGGGTTATCCTAAGGGTCCCCGGCGCGGGAACTGCGGGATATTTTCAACGCTTTGGAGATTGCCCGCAAGGGCCGTGCCGGTTTCCTGTTGCGGCGGCGCTTGTGGACGGGTTCGCGCCGCCCGGAACACTTGCATACCGGCTCCAGGAGCGTACTGTGGGCCTATTATATGCCTAATGGTTGGCTGGTGGCAATAGCCCATGTGTATTTGGCCCGGGGCGGGCAAGTTATTGGGGAGCCGGACCCTAAGGAGATACGGATTGACCAGTTGGTCTTACGGCTGTTGCCGCCGGGTTTTGAGGAGTAGGGGGTGATGCGTTTTTTAGCCGGTTTTATTTTGCTGATTTTGACCGGGTTGCTGGCGGGTTGTGGGGAGTCGCCGGAGGATAAGCCGCTACGGCTGCGGCATCCGTCGCCAACGGTTGGGGCGGCACTGTTGCCTACACTGCCGCCATTGCCTACTACTGTCGCTTTGCCGGCGGCTATGCCATTGCCGACGGTTGCCCCTTTGCCGGCGGCTACCGTTGCGCCGCCGGTTACACTGTTGCCGACAGCTACAGAGTTGCCGGCGGCTACGCTATTGCCTACTGTTGCCCCTTTGCCGGCGGCTACTGCTGCGCCGGCGGTTACGCCGTTGCCTACGGTTGCTGAGTTGCCGGCGGCAACACCTACGCCGGATTTGGATTTGCCGGTGGTTACTATTGGGGGGGGCAGCTGGCCGGTGGAGTTGGCGGTTACTGCCGAGCAACAGACGCAGGGGTTGTCCGGGCGGGCGGAATTGGCGGCCGGTTCGGGGATGCTGTTTGTTTGGGCGGGGGAGAGCCGACGCAGTTTCTGGATGCCGGATATGAATTTTCCGTTGGATCTAGTGTGGATTGATGGGGATTGCGCGGTGGTGGCGATTACCCGGGACGCGCCGCCGCAAAGGCCGGGGCAGTCCCGGGCGGAGTTGCCGCGCTATGTGGTGGAGGGGGTGCAGTATGTGCTGGAGATAAATGCCGGGGAGGCGGCATTGCGGGGCGTCAAAGTGGGCGATGGGGTGGTATTTGGCGAGGAGTGTGGGGGCTGATTTTTCGGGAAGCCACAATTCCTGATGGCTGATTCATCGCCGTTGGAAGTTGTGTTGAAACGCGACCGGGCGTTGGTGGCGGCGGCCTTGGCCGCCGTTGCGCTGCTGGCGTGGGGGTATATCGTTTATCTGGCCGGCAGTATGGGGGCGATGGATGGCGGGGGGATGGCTACGATGGCGGCGATGGCGGGGCCGCGGTGGGCGGCGTGGGGCGTTGCCGATTTTGCCTTGATGTTTCTGATGTGGGCGGTAATGATGGCGGCGATGATGCTGCCCTCGGCGGCGCCGATGCTGTTGACTTTTGCGGCGGTGAACCGGCGGCGGCGGGAACGGGACAGCCCCTTTGTCCCGACCGGCGTCTTTCTGGGCGGCTATCTGCTGGTTTGGGGCGGGTTTTCCCTGGCGGCTACCGGGGCGCAGTGGGGATTGAATGCGGCCGCGCTGCTGTCGCCGAGTATGGCATTGGCCGGGTTCAGTCCGTTGTTGGGCGGCGGTTTGCTGCTGGCGGCGGGGATTTTTCAGTGGACGCCGTTAAAACAAGCCTGCCTGCGGCAGTGCCGGACGCCGCTGGGGTTTCTGACGGCGGATTGGCGGGAGGGCCGGCGCGGCGCGCTGGCGATGGGGCTGTGGCACGGCGGCTACTGCTTGGGCTGCTGCTGGGCTTTGATGGGGCTGCTGTTTGTGCTGGGAGTGATGAATTTGCTGTGGATTATCGCCTTGTCGGCGTTGGTGTTGGCGGAGAAGGCGCTGCCGGGCGGCCTTTGGATTGGGCGACTGGCCGGCGTGGGACTGGCGGTTTGGGGGTTGGGATTGATGGCGGCTGCGGTTATGGGGTGAGCCGGGTAGGGCTATTGCAGCTACCGGTCGATTTGCTGCCGTCCTTTGCCGCCCGGCGGTCGGAATGACCTAGGGGGCGGATAACCAATCCGGCCGCACCCGGCAACTATCCGCGAGCCAACCAGCCCTCTCCCCAACTCGAAAACTTTCCCGGCCACGGCGGGGGAACTGTCACATAAAGTTCCCCCGCCGTATTTTTTTTCGCCCCCTCTCCCGGGACCAAAAAAATTTTTTAACTACCCCAACCCCCGGTAGCCAACCCCGCCCATCCCAATTTCCCAAAATCGATAGAAAAGGCCGCCCAACCTGTCAAGGGGTTGGGCGGCCTTTTCTATTCTTATTACCGGCTTATCCCCGGTATTAAAAACGCCCGCCGCTGGGAGGTTCTTATGTTCAGACTGCCCATTGCCATCCTGATCCTGTCCGCCCTGACCTTCGGACTGTTCATCACCGCCAGTCCCGCCCCGGATGCCCAAGCCGCCCCCCGCACCATCCCCTGGGACTGCTCCGACTGGCAAGAGACCCCCGCCGTTGCCGACGCCGAGGATGCCCGCGTCTCGATGATCCTCGAATCCCTGGCCGCCAACCGCGGCAAGTCCATTTACTGCGCCGTGGATCAGTCCGACACTTGGACCAAGTCCGAAACTTGGCTTGCCGGCCGCGACCGCAACGAACGGGACGACACCGTCTATTTCGGCCAACAAGGCAACTTCCGCGGCTTCCTCGCCGCCCAAGAGGGCTACCTGACTGATGGCGAATCCGGCGTTACCGGCGTCTCCCGCGAACTCATTTTTGAGTTCCCCGAGGAACCCCGCCGCGGCAAGAAAACCGTCCGCTTCCGGGTCCGCAGCGACTCCGCCGAAACCGGCACCTGCCCGCCGGTGCCGGCTTCCAATCTGCAACAAGGCGCGCACAACAACGGGTTTGTGGCGGAGAGTGACACGCCGGACGGCAACCTGATTTGCACCCTCTATGGCGGCCGCGCCGGCTCTTATGATACCCGCGCTAACGACCGGTTGCGCGGCCGGAATCTCTATTATGGCCACGGTGACAGCGATACCGACTGGTGGGTTGACTGGAGCACCAACGTATATCGGCACCGGAGTACCCATGAAACCAGGGACGCGGGCGGCCAGTCCCGTTCCCCGGACTGGTGGCGGGCCCGGGCGGAGGAGAAAGCCATCGCCGCCTGCCGGGCCCGGGGCGGGAAGTATGTGGCGGGCAGCGCCGATTTCGGCCCCGGCCACAACCGCAACGGCGGCGCCGGTCACCCGAACAATGATAATGGGGACTACCACGGCTGGTTTTACGCCTTTCAGAGTCATCATCACCGCTATGGGACGAACCAACACGGCTTGTTCGTTGGGAAAGCCCGGGAAAGCCGCACCTGGAGCGGCGTCTGCACCAAACGCGTCCGCCGCCGCTAACCCTCCGCCCGGCCGCTTGCCGTAGCGGGTAGTTTCCCCCTGAAACCCTTAATCGTCCTTCCCCCGGCCTTAACCGTCATTCCCACGAAAGTGGGAATCCAGAAAGGTCGGGGAAGGACGATTTTAATCCGCCGCGTTCAGTTCCCGCCGGCCAGGGCTGCCGCCGCCTTTTCCAGATTGCGGCGGCTGGCTTGACTGCTGGGATGCCCCGGCCCCAAAACCCGCTTCCGCCAAGCCAGCGTCGCCCGGTGGCAGCGGACGGCGGCGGCATAGTTGCCCATCGCCTGGTAGCAGTTGCCCAAGCTGCCCCGACTCCGCCAAGTGTCGGGATGTTCCGGCCCCAACGCCCGCTCCCGCCGGGTCAGCGTCTCCTGAAACAAAGCCAACGCCCGCTCATAGCAGCCGGCGGCGTAATAGCTGTTCGCCAAACCGGCCAGGCTGCGTAAAGTCTCCGGATGCTCGCCGCCCAGCGACTGCTCCCGCTCCGCCAGCGCCGCCTGATGCAGCCCAATCGCCCGGCGGTAACGGCGGCCCACCCGGTGAAACCGGGCCAAATGGTAAGCAAGGTTGTAACCGACCGGCGCCTCGGCGGACATCGCGCTATCCCCACCTAATACCCGGTAGCCGCCGTAGTCAGCAGCCCCACTATCGGCCCGATGACGCCCCACAAAATACCCCAACCCAGCAGGTAATCCCCCAGGATGACGCCCAGCAGTATCAAGGGACTGTACCGCTCGAATTGGGCATAGCCGGCCGCCCAATGGCGCGGTATCAGCCCGCCCACCACCTTGGAACCGTCCAGCGGCGCCAGCGGTATCAGGTTAAACACCGCCAGCAGCAAGTTGAACAAGATCACCATCCCGGCAATGTCCGACAACGCCTCCCGCAGCCCGCCGGTCAGCACATAAGTCGCCCGCCCCAAAGTCGGCCCGCTCCAGCCCAGCAGTCCCAACTTGATCGGAATAGCCACCAGAAACGCCAAAACCAAATTGGACAGCGGCCCGGCGGCCGCCACCAAAGTCATCCCCAACGGCCCCCGCAATTGATGATGATCCACCGGCACCGGCTTGCCCCAGCCAAAACCCACCACCAGCAGCATCAAAGTGCCGCTGGGATCCAAATGTTTCACCGGATTC
Organism: Dehalococcoidia bacterium; assembly: GCA_965243185.1. Taxonomy (GTDB): domain Bacteria; phylum Chloroflexota; class Dehalococcoidia; order Lucifugimonadales; family UBA3495; genus CBDBCU01. The sequence continues at coordinate 1,511,884 of OZ251531.1, forward strand.
AGCGTCAGCCGCCCCAGCCGCCGGGAAGTATGGTCGCCCAGCGCGCTGGCAATCAGGGAATGGCTGAACTCGTGGATGGTAATAGCCGTAAGCAGGGCGAATAATACCAGCACCGTCAGCCGCAGAAAGGTATCATAGTCGCCGTTAAGTAGCAGTTGATAGGAACCCAGCAGCATTATGCAGTCCCGTCAAACCTGGCGTTGATTGTTGCGATTGGGCCCGGCCGGGCTTTACCGGCCGGCTTGGTGCGGCCGGGTCTTACCGACCGTCTTGAGACGGCCGACCGTTGCCGTTCTCACTGAAGGGCGGTGGCGCCGCTTGTAAGTCGTCCTTGTGGGCATAGTACCACTCCATCACTTCGGCCTTGATACGGGCTTCCGCTTCGGCAACAGCCGCGGCCTTGGCTTCGTCCGCCTCCGCCTTGGCCTTGGCAACGGCTTCCCGTTTTTCCTCGTAGTTGGCTTTCTTGGTGAGGATCATATAGACAACATCTCCGTTAAGTTGGATGAACATAGCCAGGGCGATGGCGTTGGCGGTGATGCTGGGCGTTACCGCCGCATCCAGGATTTGCAGCAGCAACGGATCGAGCGAAGGTTGGCTGCCGCTGAGGTTGTTCAGGATCGTACCGACGACAATCAGGTCGTAAATCAGGGCGGCCGCGGCGATGGCCGGTTTGGGAAAGCGCGGCGCCCACGACCACCAAGGAGCCGGTTGTTCTGTTTCCATCTTACCCCTCCGGCCGTAAAATTTAAAGCCCCGTCCCGGCCGGACCGCGGACAGCGGCTGAGCTGCCGCTTGCCAAGTTGCCCGGACTGGGCGGCAGGGGCAAATGCCCCCTAATCCTCATCCCAATCGTCCTCATCCTCCCGCTGCGGCGACGGCGGCGCGGCCGGCGCAAAAGCCGAGCCGGGGACGGTAGCCCGCAGCCGTTCCCGCCGCCTGGGGCGCGGCCGCGGCATCGCCAGCAAATCCTCTTTCAAGGCAGCCAAAGCCGTCTGACTCAAGTTCGCTACATCCACCACCAACCCGCTGACGCCGGTATCCCGCAGCGCCTCCAGGTCAGCCCGGCGCGGCGGCTGCGCTACCTCAACCAGCACATACTTATCCACCCGCCGGCTGATGCTGCCCACCCGCACCAAATCCCGCAGCGTCCAGTCCCCATCCACCGACCGCAGATCCAGAATAAAGGCGTCCACCGGCAAAGCGGCGATGGCGCGCAGCTCCGGCTCGTCCACCTCCGGGCGCAGAGACAGTAGCCGGGCCAAATCATCCTGCCCAGCCAACGCCGCCGCCGCGCTCTCCAAGGTAAAGGCAATCAAATCGGCCCCGGCCTCCCGGCTGCCGGCCACTTCCTCCTCCGTCAACGCCGCCGCCCGCGGCCCCCAAGCCACATCCGGCAGCAACCCGCCCAGAACGCCCAGATACTCCCGGCCGCTGGCGTCATCGACAATCGCGGCGTCCAGATAAGTCGCCGCCGCCCGGGTCAGTCCCCGCGGCCGCCGCCGCCCGGGCCGGTTAACCCGCCCCACCAACGCCAAGCCGGGCAAAGTCGCCGCCCGGGCCGCGCCAAAGCCCAAGGGAGCCGGCGCCCCCTCTCTAATTCGCTCCATCAAATCCAGCAGTTTGCTCATTTCCGTATCTTTCCGCCCCTCCAAATGTCCGGCCGCCACAGCCGGCGCCGCGAATTATACCCCATCAGCCGGCATTTGTCAGATTTACCCCCGCTGACTCTCCCTCTCCCCTTTGTGCTATCATATTCCCCGGCAATCATTGCCTTTACTCCAGCAACAGGGGGACTATTCCTGATGGCTAACCTCGGTTTTATCGGGCTGGGTACGATGGGCGGCAAAATGGTCCAGCGGCTGCTCAACGCCGGCCACACCGTTACCGGCTACAACCGCACCAAATCCCGCGGCGACTGGCTACTGAACTTGGGAATGCAGTGGGGCGACACCCCCCGAGCCGTAGCGGCCGCCGCCGACCTCACCCTCAGTATGGTCGCCAACACCCAAGCCCTGACCGCTATCGCCCAAGGCCCCGACGGCGTATTGGCCGCGCTGTCCCCCGGCAAAGTTTTCGTTGATATGAGCACCGTCAGCCCCGCCGCCAGCCGCGCCCTCGCCCAACAGGTCGCCGCCACCGGCGCCCGGATGCTCGACGCCCCGGTCTCCGGCAGCGCCGTCACCCTCGACGCCGGCCAGCTTTCGGTAATGGTCGGTGGCGACTACTCTGTCTATGAACAGGTGAAACCGGTTCTCGAGGATATTGGCCCCACCGTCAACTATGTGGGCGAAAATGGCTTGGCCGCCACTATGAAAGTCGCCGTCAACCTCAGCCTCCCCATCCAGATACTATCCTTCAGCGAAAGCCTGCTCCTCGCCGAAAAAAGCGGCATCCCCCGGGACGCCGCCATTACCGCCCTGCTCAACAGCGTCGTCGCCTCCCCCGCCTTGAAATACCGCTTTCCCTTGGCCTTTGACCCGCCGCCGGAGCCACTCTTTGATGTCAATATGATGCAGAAAGACCTGACGCTGGCTCTGGACTTGGGCCGGGAGCTGGATGTGCCAATGCCCACCAGCGCCATCACCAACGAATTTCTCAGCGCCGCCCGCGCCCTCGGCTACGCCGACCAGGACTTCGCCATCCTCTACCAAACCCTGGCCAAATTGGGCGGACAAGGGGAATAGAGGCAACGCCTTGACCCTCCCCAAACAAATCCTCTTTTACTCCCTGCTGCTCCTGCTCACCCTGGCGGCGGTCGAAGGGATGGCCCGGGCGGCTTATTACCTGTCTTATGGGGAATGGTATAGTCCCCCCTTCCCCACCCCTACGACAATCGGCTCGGAGGCGGCCGACCCCAATCCCGGCGGCGCCGCCGCGTTAAGACGGGGCGGCTCGAGATGGTTAATCATCCACCCCTACTACGGTTTTACCTCTCCGCTACTCGTCGATGACCTGAACGCAATGCCGCCGCCGCAAACCGGGGCGGACACGGTGGTCATCGGCGTCCTGGGTGGTTCGGTAGCGGAGGAGGTAACTCCCTCCTTCCGGCAAGCTGTGGAACAGTATTTCGCGGATAATGCCCTGGCTAAAGAGCCGGTTATCCACAATTTGTCCGAAAGGGCTATGAAGCAGCCGCAGCAAAAGGACATCGTGAGCCATCTGCTGGCCATGGGCGGCAGTTTCGACATCATCGTCAATTTGGACGGGTTCAACGAGTTAGTACTGGCGCACCGGAACTTTCAAGGCGGCGTGTTTCCTTTCTTTCCCCAGGATTGGAGCAACCGGAATCGCTGGACCACTGCCGAAGTTGCGTTAGTCGGTCAGATTCGGCTCTTGCGCGGGGAAATGGCCGCCCGGCGGCAAGCCGGCCAAAGCAGCCCCCTCCGCTCCAGTGCCGCCTACGGATTGCTTAACCGTTACCGAACCCAACAGCTCGAAAATCGCATCATTCAACTGAACTACGAATTGACGACCACCGAATCGGATTACAGCCTGGAGGCATACGGCCCCCCGGGGAATTTCCGAAATGTTGCGGAAGTTCATCAGGAAGCCGTTCGGGTCTGGTATCGCAGTTCCGCCATCCTCTCCCTCTTGTCTGCCGGCGCGGGAAGCGAGTATTACCACTTCTTGCAGCCCAACCAGTACCTGCCCGACACCAAGCCCCTTTCCGCCGACGAACTGGCTTTTTATGCCCATCCGAAGTCGGTGGAGAATATCAGTTACGCCCAAGCCTACCCCCTGCTGGCCGAGTTCGGCGCAAAGTTACAGCAGCGGGGCATCAACTACTTCGACCTGACCCGGATTTTCAGCAACCACCCGGAAACTCTTTACAGCGACCATTGCTGCCATCTGAACGCGCGCGGCTATGAGCTGCTGGCGGCGGCGATGGTCGCGCGGATGTCCCCGGCCTTGTTGCGCCGGGGCCAAAGTGCCGGTACCGCCGCCGTCCTCGTCCCCACCGACTCCCTCCTGGCGGCAGCGGCCCCGCTCCCGGCTTTGCTGCGGACGCCCACCCCGGCGCCAACCCTCCCACCGCGCCCCGGGGCGGCCAGCGCCCGGCCGGAATTTCAGGTGTACCGCCGCTCCGCCAATGTTCTGGAATATGCCAAAGCTGACTGCGGCCCCGGACATACCGCCGCCCAATTCTTTCTCCACATCACCCCGGTATCCGCCGCCGACCTGCCGGAAAACCGCCGGGAACACGGCTTCGCCAACCGCGACTTCTGGTTTCAGCAAGACGGCGGCTTCGCGCTTGACGGTCAGTGCAGCATCTACCGGCCGCTCCCCGACTACCCCATCGCCCGCATCCGCACCGGCCAATACAACGCCGCCGGGGAAATCTGGGCCGTAGAACTTTCCTTTCCCGAATAAGCCGTCAGCTACCGGCAATTATCCCTAACCCGGCCCGTATTGACGCCGATTATCGCCGCCATTATTATAACCGGCGTCAATCTGTCGCCGCGAGCAAAACCTTGACTTTCCGTAAGCAAGCCCTCTTTTACTCCCTCCTGCTCCTGCTCACCCTGGCGGCGGTCGAAGGAATGTCCCGGGCGGCCTATTACCTGGCTTATGGCGAATGGTATAGAGTCCCCCCCCCCCCCCCGACAATCAGTCCGGCAGTAGCTGCTGGCCTCGATCCCGGAGGGGACGACCGGGAGGATCCGGTATTAAGACGGGGCGGTATGGGCTGGCTAATCATCCATCCCTACTACGGTTATACCTCGCCCTTGCCCACGGCTGACCTGAATACAATGCCGCCGCCGCAAATCCGCGACGACCGGGTGGTTATCGGCGTATTGGGCGGATCGGTAGCGTACAGTGTAATTCCCCAATTCCAGCGGGCTGTGGAGCAGTATTTCTCGGATAATGCCCTGGTTAAAGAGCCGGTCATCCACAATTTGTCCGAATGGGGTATGCAGCAGCCGCAGCAAAAGAACGTAATGAGCCATCTGCTGGCTATGGGCGGCAGTTTCGACATTATTGTCAATCTGGACGGGTTCAACGAGTTAAAAGAGTCGCACCGGAATTTTCAGGGCGGCGTGTTTCCTTTCTTTCCCGAGCTTTGGGGCAAACTGAATCACTGGACCGTTGCCGAAGTTGCGTTAGTCGGTGAGATTCGGCTCTTGCGCGCGGAAGTCGCCGCTCTGTGGCAAGCCGGTCAAAACAGTCCTTTCCGCTCCAGCGCCGCCTACGGGTTGCTTAACCGCTACCGTATCCAACGGCTTGAAAACCGCATATTTCAACTGAACTACGAATTGACGACCGCCGAATCGGGATACAGCCTGGAAGGACACGGCCCGGCGGGAAATTTCCGAACTGTTGCCGAAGTCCATCAGGAAGCGGTGCGGGTCTGGTATCGCAGTTCCGCCATCCTCGCCTTCCTGGCGAAGCTTACCGCCGCGGACTATTACCACTTCATTCAGCCTAACCAGTACCTGCCCGACACCAAGCCGCTGTCCGCCGATGAATTGGCTTTTTATGTCCGACCGGAGGTTCCGGGGAATACCAGTTACGCCCAAGCCTACCCCCTACTGGCCGAGTTCGGCGCCAAGTTACAACAGCAGGGCATCAACTACTTCGACTTGACCCGGATTTTCCGCGACCACCCGGAAACCCTTTATCGCGATGACTGCTGCCATCTGCGAACGCCCGGGGCAATGAACTGTTGGCTGCCGCTATGGTGCAGCGTATGGCGCCGGCCCTGCTCCGGCGCGGCCGGGCGCGCGGCCGCGCCCCCGAGTCAATCTTGGCTGTCGCTGCCCCCACCTACTCGACTTTACTACTGAAATCCACGCCGGCGCCGCCGGTGCAACTGCGCCAAGACGCCGCCGCCGGTTCGGAATTTCAGGTGTACCGCCGCCAGCCCGCCAATTTTCTGGAGTATGCCAAAGACCGCTGCGGCCCCGAACATACGGCCGCCCCGTTCTTTCTGCACATCACCCCGGCGGACGCCGCCGACCTGCCGGAACACCGCCGGGAACATGGCTTTGCGAATCGGGACTTCCGCTTTCAGCAAGACGGCGGCTTCGCGCTTGACGGTCAGTGCAGCATCTATCGGCCGCTCCCGAACTACCCCATCGCCGGCATCCGCACCGGCCAATACAACGCCGCCGGAGAAATCTGGGCTGTAGAACTTTCCTTTCCCGAGTAAGCCGTTAGCTACCGACAATTATCTTGAATCCGGCGCGTATTGACGCCGGTTATAGCCGCCATTATTATAACCGGCGTCAATCTATCGCCGCGAGCAAAACCTTGAATCTCCCCAAACAAATCCTCTTTTACGCCCTGCTGCTCCTGCTTACCTTGGCGGCGGTCGAAGGGATGGCCCGGGCGGCCTATTCCTTGGCTTATGGGGAATGGTATAGTACCCCCCCCCCCCCCCCCCCGACTCTGCGGCGGCGGTCGCCGCCAATTCGGTAGAACTCCCGGCGCCACTAGACTATGAGCAAGGCGGGTGGCGGACCATCCATCCTTATTACGGCTATACCGATGCTTTGCCCCGGGCTGACCTGAACCGGATGCCGCCGCGGCAAACTGGGTCCGACCGGGTGGTCATCGGCGTGTCCGGCGGTTCAGTGGCCGACCAAGCAATTCCCTACTTCCGTAGAGCGGTGCGGCAGTATTTTGCGGATAACGCCTTGGCTAAAGAGCCGGTCATCATCGATTTGTCCCAAATCGCCAAGCGACAGCCCATGCAGCTGGGGACTGTGAACTATCTGCTGGCGATGGGCGGCGGTTTCGACATCATCGTTAATTTGGACGGGTTCAACGAGCTTTTATTTTCGTACCGAAACTTCCGCGCCGGCCTCTTTCCTTTCTATCCCGCAAGTTGGGACTGGCCTAATCACTGGACTACGGAGGAGATTGCTTTAGTGGGGCAGATCCGGGTTTTGCGGGATGAGCAGGCGGAACTGCGCCGGGCCGGCCGGGTCCGTCCCTTTCACTTCAGCGCCGCCTATGGGCTGATTAACCGCTATCGCCGCCAAAGCGTTGCGAATCGCATTAGCCAATTGAACTACACGCTGACCGAAACCCAGTCGGGGTACAGCCTGGAGCGGCACGGCCCGCGCTGGAACTTCCCGGATGTGTCCGCAGTCCACCAAGAAGCGGTGCGGGTTTGGTATCGCAGCTCGGCGCTGCTGGCCTACTCGGCTAAGGCCGCCGGAGCCGACTATTATCACTTCTTGCAGCCCAACCAGTATATGCCCGACGCCAAGCCGCTGTCCGCGGAGGAGTTGGAACTTTATATTGATCCGGAGCGGATGGCGCAAGTGAATTATGCCCAAACCTACCCGCTGCTGGTTAAGTTTGGGAAAGAGTTGCAGCAGCGGGGCATCAACTATTTCGACTTGACCCGGATTTTCGCTGACCACCCGGAAACCCTTTACCGCGACGATTGCTGCCATCTGAACTACCGGGGCAGTGAACTGCTGGCGGCGGCGATGCTCGATCGGTTGGCCCCGGCCCTGCGGCGGCGGGGACAAGGTACTGCTACCGCCCCCGCCCCCGCCGGCTCCATCCTGTCGGTAGCGGCCCCGCTCCCGGCATTGCTGCGGACGCCTACGCCGGCGCCGCCGGCGCAACTGCGCCGGGGGGCGATTCAAGCCGGCCCGGCTTTTCAAGTGTCCCGACAACCCGGCAATGTTCTGGAATATGTCAAGGAGGATTGCTTTCCCGAACACACGCAAGCCCGGTTCCTGCTCCATATAACCCCGGTGTCAATCGCTGACCTGCCGGAACACCGCCGGGAACACGGCTTTGCGAACCGGGATTTCAAGTTTCAAGAAGCCCGCGGCGCCCGGGTTGACCGCCGTTGCCGTATCGAATTGCAACTCCCCGACTACCCCATCGCGCATATCCGCACTGGTCAGTTTAACGCCGCCGGGGAAATCTGGGCCGTAGAGCTTTCCTTTCCCGAGTAAGCCGTCAGCTATCGGCAATTATCCTGAACCCGGCGCGTATTGACGCCGGTTATAGCCGCCGTTATTATAACCGGCGTCAATCTGTCGCCGCGAGCAATGCCTTGACCCTCCCCAAGAAAATCCTCTTTTACTCCCTGCTGCTCCTGCTCACCCTGGCGGCGGTCGAAGGAATGGCCCGGGCGGCCTACTACCTGGCTTATGGGGAATGGTATAGCCCCCCCGCCGTCACCCCGACCATCAGTCCGGCGGCAGCTGCCGGCCCCGAGCCCGGCGGCGGCGCCGCGTTAAGACGGGGAGATTTTTGGCAGGCCCTCGCCCACCCCTACTACGGTTATACCTCGCCCTTGCCCACCGATGCCCTGAATGCAATGCCGCCGCCGCAAACCCGCGACGACCGGGTAGTCATCGGCGTCCTGGGCGGCTCGGTAGCCGAGGAGGTAACTCCCTACTTCCAGCGCGCTTTGGAGCAGTACTTCGCCGCTAATGCTCTGGCTAAAGAGCCGGTGGTCCACGACCTGGCGGCCGGGGCGATGCGGCAGCCGCAGCAAAAGGACATCGCCAGCCATCTGCTGGCCATGGGCGGCAGTTTCGACATCCTGGTCAATCTGGATGGATTAAATGAGCTGGTGACCTCGGAAGTGCACTTTCGGCAAGGTATTTTCCCCTTCTTTCCCCGGCTTTGGGACGACCTGAACCACTGGACCGCTGCCGAAATCGCTTTAATCGGTCAAATCCGGCTCTTGCGCGCGGAAGTCGCCGCGCTGCGGCAAGCCGGCCCAAGCAACCCCCTCCGCTACAGCGCCGCCGCTGGCTTGCTTAACCGCTACCGCGCCCAGCGCCTCGAAACCCGCATCTTTCAACTGAACTACGAATTGACGACCGCCGCCGCGGGCCACAGCCTGGAGTCTCGCGGCCCCGCGGGAAATTTCCGAAATACTGCGGAAGTTCGTCAGGAAACGGTGCGGGTCTGGTATCGCAGTTCCGCCATTATCTCCCTACTGGCGGATGGCGCGGGAAGCGACTATTACCACTTCTTGCAGCCCAACCAGTACCTGCCCGACACCAAGCCCCTTTCCGCCGACGAACTGGCTTTTTATGTCCAGCCGGATTCGGCGGAGAATACCAGTTACGCCCAAGCCTACCCCCTGCTGGCCGAGTTCGGCGCAAAGTTACAACAGCAGGGCATCAACTACTTTGACTTGACCCGGATTTTCAGCAACCACCCGGAAACTCTTTACAGCGACCATTGCTGCCATCTGAACGCGCGCGGCAATGAACTGCTGGCCGCCGCTATGGTGCAGCGTATGGCCCCGTCCCTGCTGCGCCGGGGACAAGGTGCCGGTACCGCCGCCGCCGTCCCCACCGCCTCCATCCTGGCGGTAGCGGCCCCCCTGCCGGCATTGCTGCGGACGCCCACGCCGGCGCCGACGGTGCAAGGGCGCCCGGATGCGGCCGTCGCCCGGCCGGAGTTTCAGGTGTACCGCCGCCGCTCCGCCAATGTTCTGGAGTATGCCAAAGCTAACTGCGGCCCCGGTCATACCGCAGCCCAGTTCTTTCTCCACATCACCCCGGTATCCGTTGCCGACCTGCCGGAACCCCGCCGGGAATACGGCTTTGCTAATCAGGATTTCCGCTTTCGGGAAAGCGGCGGCATCTTGTATAACGATCAATGCAGCATCTACCGGCAGCTCCCCGACTACCCCATCGCCGGCATCCGCACCGGGCAATACAACGCCGCCGGGCAAATCTGGGCGGTAGAGCTTTCCTTTGAGGAATAAGCCGTCAGCTATCGGCAATTACCCTGAACCCGGCGCGTATTGACGCCGGTTATAGCCGCCATTATTATAACCGGCGGCAATCTAATCTGGTCCCAAGAGCAATGCCTTGACCCTCCGCAAACAAATCCTTTTTTACTCCCTGCTGCTCCTACTGACCTTGGCGGCGGTCGAAGGGATGGCCCGGGCGGCCTATTCCTTGGCTTATGGGGAATGGTATAGAGTACCCCCTCCCCTGACAATCAGCTCGGCAGGGGATGCCGGCCCCAACCCCGGAGGGGGCGACCGGGAGAATCAGACATTAAGACGGGGCGGTTTGGGCTGGCTAATCAACCATCCCTACTACGGTTATACCTCGCCCTTGCCCACCGATGACCTGAATGCAATGCCGCCGCCGCAAACCCGCGACGACCGGGTGGTCATCGGCGTCCTGGGCGGATCGGTAGCGGACCAGGTAACTCCCTTTTTCCGGCGCGCGGTGGAACAGTATTTCGCGGATAATGCCCTGGCTAAAGAGCCGGTTATCCACAATTTGTCCGAATTAGCGATGCAGCAGCCGCAGCAATTGGGCATCGCGAACCATCTGCTGGCCATGGGCGGCAGTTTCGACATCATCGTCAATTTGGACGGGTACAACGAGTTAGCAACGCCGTACCGGAACTTTCGGCGCGGCGTGTTTCCCTTCTTTCCCAAGCACTGGAACGCCCTGAATTACTGGACCGTTGCCGAAGTTGCTTTAGTCGGTGAGATTCGGCTCTTGCGCGGGGAAGTCGCCGCGCTGCGGCAAGCCGGCCCAAGCAGCCCCCTCCGCTACAGCGCCGCCTATGGACTGGTCAACCGTTACCGTACCCAACGGCTCGAAAACCGCATCTTTCAACTGAATTACGAATTGACGACCACCGAATCCGGTTACAGCCTGGAGGGATCGGGCCCCTCGGGAAATTTCGGAACTGTTGCTGAAGTTCATCAGGAAGCGGTGCGGGTCTGGTATCGCAGTTCGGCCATTCTCTCCCTCCTGGCTAACGGCGCGGGAAGCGAGTATTACCACTTCTTGCAGCCCAACCAGTACCTGCCCGACGCCAAGCCGCTGTCTGCGGAGGAGTTGGAACTTTATATTGAGCCGGAGATGGCGGCAGAGGCCAATTATGCCCAAACCTATCCGCTGCTGGTTAAGTTTGGCCAAGAGTTGCAGCAGCGGGGCATCAACTACTTTGACCTGACCCGGATTTTCGTCAACCACCCGGAAACCCTTTACAGTGACCTCTGCTGTCATCTGAACGCGCGGGGCAATGAACTACTGGCGGCGGCAATGGTGCAGCGGTTGGCCCCGGCCCTGCGGCGGCGGGGCCAAAGTACCGGTACCGCCCCCGCCCCCGCCGACTCGATCCTGGCGGTAGCGGCCCCGCGGCCGGCCTTGCTGCGGACGCCCACGCCGGCGCCGCCGGTGCCACGGCGGCCGCGCCCGGACGCGGCCGCCGCCCAGCCAGAGTTTCAGGTGTACCGCCGTCAGCCCGCCAATGTTCTGGAGTATGCCAAAGCCAACTGCGGCCCCGAACATACCGCCGCCTGGTTCTTTCTCCACATCACCCCGGTATCCGTTGCGGACTTGCCGGCCGGCCGCCGGGAACACGGCTTTGTTAACCAGGATTTCCGCTTTCAGAAAAGCGGCGGCATCCGGTATTACGATCAGTGCAGCATCTACCGGCCGCTCCCCGACTATCCCATCGCCGGCATCCGCACCGGCCAATACAACGCCGCCGGGGAAATTTGGGCCGTAGAACTTTCCTTTTCAGAATAAGCAGCCGTCAGCCACCGGCAATTATCCCGAACCCGGCGCGTATTGACGCCGGTTATAGCCGCCATTATTATAACCGGCGTCAATCTGGCCCCGGAGCAACCCCTTGACCCTCCCCAAACAAATCCTCTTTTACTCCCTGCTGCTCCTGCTCACCCTGGCGGCGGTCGAAGGAATGGCCCGGGCGGCCTATTACCTGGCTTATGGGGAATGGTATAGTACCCCCCCCCCCCCCCCCCCCCCCCCCGACAATCAGCTCGGCAGCGGATGCCGGCCCCAATCCCGGAGGAGACGACCGGGAGAATCAGACATTAGGACGGGGAAATTTGGGCCGAATAATCATCCACCCCTACTATGGTTTTACCGCGCCCTTGTCCACCGATGACCTGAATGCAATGCCGCCGCCGCAAATCCGCGACGACCGGGTAGTCATCGGCGTCTTGGGCGCTTCGGTAGCGGACGAGGTAATTCCCTACTTCCGGCAAGCCGTGGCGCAGTATTTCGCAGATAATAACTTGGCTAAAGAGCCGATTGTCCACGACCTGGCGTTAGGAGCAATGCGGCAGCCCCAGCAATTAGCCATCGCCAGCCATCTGCTGGCCATGGGCGGCAGCTTCGACCTCATCGTCAATCTGGACGGATTCAATGAGGTAGTGTCGTCGGAAATGAACTTTCAGGCCGGCGTGTTTCCCTTCTTTCCCCAACGTTGGGCCGACCTGAATCGCTGGACCGCTGCCGAAGTTGCTTTAGTCGGTGAGATTCGGGTCTTGCGCAAGGAAGTCGCCGCCCTGCGGCAAGCCGGTCAAAGCAGCCCCCTCCGCTCCAGCGCCGCCTACGGGTTGCTTAACCGCTACCGCACCCAACGGCTCGAAACCCGCATCTTTCAACTGAACTACGAATTGACGACCGCCGAATCGGGGTACAGCCCGGAGGGACACGGCCCCTGGGGAAACTTCAGCAATACTGCCGCCGTCCACCAGGAAGCGGCGCGGGTCTGGTATCGCAGTTCGGCAGTGCTGGCCCGCGTGGCCGCCACCGCCGGCGCCGACTACTACCACTTCTTGCAGCCCAACCAGTATCTGCCGGACACCAAGCCGCTGTCCACCGCGGAATTAGCCTTTTATGCCACGCCGAATTTGGTGTTGAATACCAGTTACGCCCGAGCCTACCCCCTGCTGGCCGAGTTTGGCGCGGAGTTGCAGCAGCGGGGCATCAACTACTTCGACCTGACCCGAATTTACCGCGACCACCCGGAAACCCTATACCGCGACGACTGCTGCCATCTGAACGACCGCGGCAACGAACTGCTGGCCGCCGCTATGGTCCAGCGTATGGCCCCGGCCCTGCGGCGGCGGGGACAAGGTACCAGTATCGCCGCCGCCCCCGCCGACTCCATCCTGGCGGTAGCGGCCCCGCTCCCGGCGTTGCTGCTGACGCCCACCCCGGCGCCGACGGTGCCACTGCGCCAAGCCGCGGCCGCCGCCGGGTCGGAATTTCAGGTGTACCGCCGCCAGCCCGCCAATGTTCTGGAGTATGCCAAAGACCCTTGCGGCCCCGAACATACCGCCGCCCGCTTCTTTCTCCACATCACCCCGGCATCCGCCGCCGACCTGCCGGAACGCCTCCGGGAATACGGCTTCGCTAATCGGGATTTCTCCTTTCAGCCCGATGGCGGCGTCGCGTATGAAGGTCAGTGCCGTATTAACCGGCCGCTCCCCGACTACCCCATCGCCCACATCCGCACCGGCCAATACAACGCCGCCGGGGAAATCTGGGCCGTAGAGCTTTCCTTCCCCGAATAAGCCGTCAGCCATCGGCAATCATCCAGAATCCAAGTCTATCGCCTATCGCAACCGTCCTTCCCGCCCTCCCCCCGTCATTCCCCCCTTCCCCCGTCCTTCCCACGAAAGTGGGAATCCAGAATCCACCGCCCTTAAAAACTCCCCAAAAACCCAAAAGTTTTGAGGGGGTGCGGGGGAACTTTTACAAAAGTTCCCCCGCCGTATTTTTTTCGCCCCTCTCCCGGGACCAAAAAAATTTTTAACTCCCCCAACCTCCCCGGCAGCCAACCCCGCCCCGCCCAATTTCCCAAAATCGCCAGGAAAGGCCGCCCAACCCCTTGACAGGTTGGGCGGCCTTTCCTACACTTTTATTACCGGCATACCGCCGGCATTAAAAGGCTCTGGCCGCCCGGAGGTATCCCAATGAACCACTACCGATTTCCCATTGCCATCCTAGCCCTGTCTGCCTTGACCCTGCTCCTGTTCTTTACCGCCAATCCCGACCCCACGGCGCAGGCCGCCCCTCGCTCCATCCCTTGGGACTGCTCCGACTGGCAAGAGTCCCCGGCCGTGGCCGACGCTGACGATGCGCGGGTCTCGATGATCCTCGAATCCCTGGCCGCCAACCGGGGCAAATCCATCTATTGCGCCATCGACCAGTCGGACACTTGGACCAAGGCCGAAACTTGGGCGGCCGGCCGGGACCGCAACGAACGGGACGACACCGTCTATTTCGGCCAAAGCGGCAACTTCCGCGGCTTTCTGGCGGCCCAAGAGGGCTACCTGACCGACGGGGAATCCGGCGTTACCGGCGTCAGCCGCGACCTGATTTTTGAATTCCCCCGGGAGGAACGGCGCCGCCGCCGTTATAAAACCGTAACCGAAACCCGTTACCTGGCGCCCAGCGCCGCCGCCGACCAGATGGTTTGGTCCGAGTGGGGGGGAAGGACCGAGGAGGTAAGCACTGGCACCCGGATCTTACAAGCCCAACACCGTTTTACTACCGCGGGTAATGGTGCGGCGGCAAATAACTACTATGATGCGTCGATCCCGAAAGCCCGGTATGGCGCGCACTCCCGGCTCAATAACTGGCCCACCCTGCTCCGGGAAAAAGGCAACGAGCGCTGCCGGGCTTTGGGCTATCAACGCGGGGTCAACCCCCAAATGTCCTTCGTTGACCCCAGTGATGGGACTACCCCCTGGCTTTCGACCAAGCCTAGCCATAGTGATGGGGAGTCTAACGATAACGGCACCGGTCGGGCCTGGCCCGATACTAGCGTCCGGGTGGAATACGCTAACCCCATTACCGGTAGTACGACTTCCGAGCATATTACGCAAGCCGAAGGGCCGAAAGGCGACACTGCCCGGGAGCGGGCGGCGGCGGCGAATGCCCATTACGCCTACCTGGACATGGCTGGCAACCCCAACTGGTATGGCTGGGCCCGCCAAAGTTTCCCCTTCAGCGTCACCTGCGAAAAGAAAACCCGCAAGCGCCGGTAGTCGCTGGCGGCGGCTAATCGTGGCACGCTAACTGCAAAGGGGGCGGGTTGTTGCAGAGCCTCCCGTTCCCTTTGCTTTTTACTGCCGCACCCGCCGCCCTTCCCCCGCAACCATCATTCCCGCCCGCCCCCGCAAAGCCCTTGATTAGCAAGCCGGCCGCCGGTTATAATGGCGGCAACCCGGCAACGAAACCCAAAGGGGGTAACTCAGTGGCAACTTTCGTCTTTGACACCCACCAAGCCATCCAGAACCTCAAAGAAGCCGGCGTTGCGGAAACCCAAGCCGAGGCTATGGTAGCCTTGGTCGGCAGCGCTTTCGGCGAGAATGTAGCTACCAAAGCCGATGTGCAGCGGCTGGAGCAGAAACTGGAGTATGAAATCCGCTCCGTCCGCTCCGATATGCAGGCGATGGAGCAGCGCATTACCCTGAAACTCGGCGGGCTGATGTTAGCCGGCTTGGGCCTGCTGTTCGCCGCCCAGCGGTTTATTCCCTAGATGCGCCGGGGGCGGGTTGTTGCAGAGCCTCCCGCCCCCTTTGCTTTTTTGCTGACGCAACCCCAATTGACAACCCTCGCTACCGCCGGCTAAACTGAACTCATCCCAAACGCCGGAGGCCGCCTTGACCCCAAGCCCTGACCAGGATCCCGAACCCAGCTTCCGCCAACTCTTTACCGGTTGGCTCCTCGGCCCCAAACGTTTTATCATCGTCGTTATCGGTTTCTTTCTCATCCTCATCGCCGAAACCGGTTGGACTTGGCAGGAATTGGCGGCCAAAGCCCAATGCGGGGACCTGACCCAAGACCTGCTGTGCTGGGCTCCGTTGTTCCCCCGGGCCGTGGTCCAGGGCTTCATAACCGCCAGCTTCTGCTTGGTTAGTCTCTGGTTCATCAACTACGCCATTCCGGAGGTACGGAAAATGATTGCCGAAATGTTCAAGCAGCAACGCTACGAAACCGGCCTTCAGCAGGGCCTCCTGCAAGGCCGCCAAACCCAGCAAAAAGCCTGGGAGGACTGGAACTGCCGCCGGGAGACGGCACAAGCCAACGGCGAACCCTTCACCGAACCCCCGCCTACCCTCGACACCACCCCCAACGGCCACCACGGCTAACCACCTCAAAGCCGGCCGCCATTGGCGGCCGGCTCCCCCATTCTGTCCCCCAATTCCTAATTCCCCAATTCCCCAAACCCTACCCTCCCCGCGCCGCCAGCCACCGCTCCTTTTGTTCCTGCCGCGTCACCGCATCTGTCGGCCGATACGCCGCCTGAAACTCCCGCCGAAACTGCGCCAACCGGTTCTCCAAAATCGCCGCCCGCAGCCCTGACATCAACCGCTGGATGAACCACAAATTATGCGCGCTGGCTAACCGCAGCCCCAAAATCTCCCGCGCCCGGAACAAATGCCGCAGATAGGCCGCCGTAAAGTTGCGGCAGCTGTAGCAACCGCAATCCGCCTCCAGCGGCGCATCCCAATCCGCAAAGCGGCGGTTGGCGATATTCACCCGCCCGGCTGCCGTGAACAGCGCCCCGTTGCGCGCCACCCGCGTCGGCAGCACGCAGTCAAACAAATCCACCCCGGCCGCCACGCCTTCCACCAAATCCTCCGGCGAACCCACCCCCATCAAATAGCGCGGCTTATCCGCCGGCAGCCACTCCGTTACCTGCCCGGTGATGGCATACATCTGCTCTTTAGACTCCCCCACCGCCAGCCCGCCAATGGCATAGCCGGCAAAGGGTAGCCCGGTAATAAACTCCGCCGACTCCCGCCGCAGGTCGGCAAAAGTCCCCCCCTGCACAATGCCGAACAGGGCTTGCCCGGCCGCCGTATCCGCATACTCCGCCGCCGGGTGGACATAGTGCGCGGCATAGCAAACCTGCGCCCAGCGGTGGGTGCGCTCCATCGCCCGCCGCACCTCCGCCCGGTCGGCGCCAAAGGCAATGCACTGATCCAGGCACATAATAATATCCGCGCCCAAACCCTGCTGATTGGCGATAGCCAACTCCGGCGTAAAGCGATGCTCGCTGCCGTCAATATGGGAACGAAAGCGGATCCAATCATCATCCACCCGCCGCAACGCCCCCATACTGAAGGCTTGAAAACCCCCGCTGTCGGTCAGAATCGGCCGATGCCAGCCCATAAAGCGATGCAGCCCCCCCAACCGCCGCACCGCCGCCACTCCGGGCCGCAGATACAGATGATAAGCGTTGCCCAGGATTATTTGCGCCCCCGTCCCGGCCACTTCCTCCGGCGTTAGCGTCTTAACCGTCGCCTGCGTCGCCACCGGCATAAACGCCGGCGTCAGCACGGCCCCGTGCGGCGTAACCAGCTCCCCGGCCCGCCCCATCCCGTCCCGGCCCTGCAAAGTGTAGGTAAAAGGCAGTTGCGGCATAGGCGCTACTATACCAGAAAATCGGGGTGGAAAGGGTTTTAATCAAGGCTATTGCCTATAGCAACCGTCATTCCGCCGCCGTCCTTCCCCCGGTCAGCGGTAAGCAATTTGCGGCAAGCTGGCAATAGTATATAATCGAGTATCTGCTTGGAGGTGAAAGCCCAGTTGAAACAATGGCTGCTGTCGGAAATGATAACCGACATTCCCCGGTGGTTTTTCCTGTTGGCTTGGCTGACCTTCTACCTTGCCACCGGCGCGGCCCTGGCGGTAGAGTTTTACCAGCACCCGACCCGCCCGGTCCTCGTCAACATTAAAGAGGGCGTGTCCTTCGCCGGCGGCGGATTGTATCCGTGGCTGCTGGCCGCCCTATACTTGCACCTGGAGGTATGGCACATGATTCTTTCCAAACGAGCCAATCGGCGCGAAGTGGAACGGGCCGCGGTAGAAGCGACCGCGCGGGCGGAGGCGCGGGCCGAAGCCGAACGGGCCCAATTGCGGGAGTGGTACGAACAGCATAAGGACCAGTGGCCGGAAGGCTTGCCGCTGCCCCCGGGCCTCGCCCGGAACCCCTCGGACCACAGCAACGGCAGCCAGTAACGCTATCCCGCCCCAATGCTGAACCGGCGGCGGTCGTCAAGCGACCGCCGCCTTTCCATGTAACCCCTCCCCCCTCCATCACTTCCCCTCTTTTCCCTCATGTCATTCCGCGGCGATAGCCGAGGAATCTAAAATTCCCGCCCTTGACTCCTCTCGAGACTTTTAGATTCCTCCCTGCGGTCGGAATGACATGGGTGGTTACGGTCGGAGTGTCATAGCGGCGGCCGGATAAACAATCCGGCCGCCGTATTTTTTTCGCCCCTCTCCCGGGACCAAAAAAATTTTTAATTCCCCCAACCCCCCGGCAGCCAACCCCGCCCCGCCCCAATTTCCCAAAATCGCCAGGAAAGGCCGCCCAACCTGTCAAGGGGTTGGGCGGCCTTTCCTATCCTTTTATTACCGGCTTATCGCCGGCATTAAAAGGCTCCGGCCGCCGCGGAGGTGTTCCTATGAACCGCTACCGATTCCCCCTTGCCCTCCTAATCCTGTCCGCCCTGACCTTCGGACTGTTCATCACCGCCAGTCCTAACCCCACGGCCCAAGCCGCCCCCCGTTCCATCCCCTGGGACTGCTCCGACTGGCAAGAGACCCCGGCCGTAGCCGACGCCGACGATGCCCGGGTCTCGATGATCCTCGAATCCCTGGCCGCCAACCGCGGCAAATCCATCTACTGCGCCATCGACCAGTCTGACACCTGGACCAAGTCCGAAACTTGGCTTGCCGGCCGGGACCGCAATGAGCGGGATGACACGGTCTATTTTGGCGAGCAAGGCAACTTCCGCGGCTTCCTCGCGGCGCAAGAGGGCTACCTCACTGACGGGGAATCCGGCGTTACCGGCATTAGCCGCGACCGGATTTTTGAGTTCCCCGAGGAACCTCGCCGCGGCAAGAAAACCGTCATCAAACGCCTGAAACTCGCCGCCAGCCCCGACCGCTTGGCCGTCAGTGCTAGAGGTGCCCTGAGTACCAATTACAACTACGAAGGAGCCTATGGTTCCGGCACCGGGAGCGGGGCTTTAGGGCAGGGTTGGCGGTGGTTTTGCGATTCGGGCCGGCCCGGTTTCTCCGGTCAGACCAACCGCAACCACGCCAACTATTGCAACGGCGTTAATTGGGAGCCGCTGATACAAGCAGACGCCGAACAGGAGTGCGCCGCCCGGGGCTATCCCCGCGTCAAGGAGTCCGCGCCATCCGGCAATTGGGAATTTCAGTGGGAGGACCCGCGCCCCCTGCCCCGCAGCGGCATTCAGTACCAATTCTGGCAGGTGCGCCAATACACCGCCACCTGCGAAAAGAGAATCCGCGTCCGCCGCCGCTAGTCGTCGGCCCGGCAACCTAACCGCAAACCCCATCCGGGGCGGGCATTACACCCGCCCCGGATGCTTTTGCCGGCTGCGCCGGGCCACGCTGCCCGGAATGTTTTAACCGCCGCCCCTTGACCGGCTTACAACCGGATGGTATTGTTGGGCAATGATACCGGCCTTCCAAACCGACGGCAATTTGCCGCCGGGCATTCACTGGGCTACTTGGGACGAAGTTGTCGAGAGGTTCGGCTACACCGCGGAACGCCGCCAGCGCCTGGACTCCCTCCGTACCGCCTTGCACCAACTGCGGCGGGCCGGCTGTCCCACCGCCTATCTGGATGGCAGTTTCGTTACCGCCAAACCCGACCCCGACGACTACGATGTCTGCTGGGAGGAAGCCGGAGTCGAGTTTTACGCGCTCGACCCGGCCCTGCTCATCTTTGACGAAGGCCGGGTAACTCAGAAACACCGCTTTGGCGGCGAGTTGTTCCCGGCCCACGCGCAGGCTACCCCCGGGGGCACCGAATTCCTGGACTTCTTTCAGCAGGACAAAATCACCAGCGCGCCCAAAGGCATCATCGCTCTGGATTTGCGAGGTCTCCCGTGATTAAAAACGACCAGCAGTACCACATAACCAAAACCTGGGCCGAAAAATTCGCCCAATCCCTGCTCGCAATGCGCCGGGAGCGGGAAGCCGGCAACTTGGCGGAACTCCACCCCCTATTGATTAAGGCCCGAGAGGACGCCACCCAAAGCCAACTGACCGACCTCGAAGCCGACCTCCGGGAATACGACGCCCTGAAAGCCGGCCACTTCGACTTCGCCCGCCTCAACTCCATCGCCGCCATCCCCCAACTGCTGATTAAAGCCCGCATCGCCCGCGGCTGGAGCCAAAAGGAACTGGCTCACCTCGTCGGCATCAAAGCGGAGGAAATCGAGCGCCACGAAGCCGCCGACTACGTCGACGCCTCCTTGTTGCAGATTAAAGAGGTAGCGGCCGTCCTGAGCTGGAACGGGGCTGAACCCCTTTGCGCCCCCCTCCCCCCGGCAATGGTTGTGGACTCGTCTCTAGCCGCGTCCCCACAGCCTTAGCCACCCGCCCCGGCATCAGCCGTCGGCATTGGCGTAACGGAAGCGCACCGAAGCCGGCAGCGTCAAGGGCGGCGCGCCGATTTTCCTGATTAGATAGGGGCCGCGGCCGAAACGCCGCACCGCTACCCGGCCGGCATCCTCAAAAGTAGCATAGACGCCGACGAATTCATCCTGATGAATCAATACCCACTCGCCCGGATGCTCCCGCTCCAGGTCGGGGCGCCGGGCGTTGTAATGGGCGATTTCCCGGTCTAATACTCCCATAGCCATCCCTCCCGGGTTATCCGGTTCAATTTGCTGACAATGCTATTATACCGGGACAAATTTAACCGGTCGATGCCGCGCCGCGGCTTGCGCTCCGGCGCTGGCGGGCGGAGCGGAGGAGGAGGGCGGTTATTACCAGGCACATTAAGCCGGGGATGCCGAGGAGGATCCAGTTGTCCACCACCACCAGAAACTCCAGCCCCGGCAGCGTCTCCGCGATTTGCCCGAGGGCGATGGCTATCGCGCCGCTGAGGACCGTTATTCCGTATAGAATGCGGATGCGGGCCGGGTTCACATAGCGGGTCGCCGTGGCCCCAATCTGCGAACCGGCGGAGGCCGCCGCCAGGATGATTAACGCCATCAGCAAATCCACCCGATTCAGGCAATCCTGCCCCAGAATCGCCGCCCCCCCGCAGGCATAGTTAAAAGTCCCCGCCGAACCGGTGATAATCACCTGAAACAAATCGGTGCCAATAGCCACCGTCGTCGGTATGCCCAAGGCAAACACCAATACCGGCATCAGGATAAACCCGCCGCCGGCCCCCAGCAGTCCCGCAAAAAAGCCGATGCCAAAGCCCACCAGCAGCGGAATAAATACCGACATCCGCTCAATCCCCGCCGTTTTCAGCGTTACATAGGTGGACAGTCGCCGCCCCGGTAGCGGTATCGAATGGGGCGGTATCCGCAAACTCTGCACCCGCCGCGCCAAACCCGCCGTCGACACCGCCTCGCCGCCGGAACCGGCCGCCGTGCCATCCCCGGCCGCCGCCCGCCGCCGCGTCTTGAAATAATCATAAATCAGGAAAGTCGCCAAGGCGAGCAGCACGATGACATAGACATAGCGGATAACCGGGCCGGCTAATCCGGCCGTCTCCAGCGCATTATTCAGCCGTTCCGCCAGATACACCGCCGGCACGCTGCCCGCCACCAGCAAAATGCCCAGCTTGAAATCCACATTGCCCAGCCCCCGATGTTTCAGCATATTGATAATGGACGAACCCATTATCAGCGTCAGCCCGGTGCCGACGGCGTAGCTTTCCGGGACGCCGAATACAATGAGCCCGCCGGTAATTAGAAAGCCGCCGCCGACGCCGAAAAACCCGCCCAGGGTGCCGACAATCAGCCCCAGCAGCAGCAGCAGTACGGGATGGACCATCACCTCGGCATTGGGAAAGAGCATGGGCTAATGCCCTCCCGCGCCGGGCTGCTTCCCGCCGGCCGCGCCGCCCAAAATCCGACCCAAAGCCCGCAAAATCAGCTGCCACAGGAAATGCAAAGTCAGCCCGCTGGCCGCTACCGCCGCCATTACCAGCAGCGCCCAGAGCAGGGGGTAGGCGAGGCTGAAACTCCGCAGAAAGTCGGCGAGGGGTTCGTACATAGCGGGGTTAGTATAACCGAGCAGTCAATCACCTCCATGTCATTCCGCGGCGATAGCCGAGGAATCTGGAAGGACCGCCTTGACTCTTTGCCAGATTTTTAGATTCCTCCCTTTGGTCGGAATGACATGGGTGGAGTAGTCGGAATGACATAGATGAGGGTGTTGGAATGACCGGGCGGCCGGATTGTTTATCCGGCCGCTGTATTTTTTCGCCTATTTCCCGGGACCAAAAAATTTTTTAATTCCCCCCAAACCCCTCCGGTAGCCAACCCCGCCCCGCCCCAATTTCCCTAAATCGCCAGAAAAGGCCGCCCTACCTGTCAAGGGGTAGGGCGGCCTTTTCTATTCTTATTACCGGCATAACCCCGGCATCAAAATCGCCGGCCGCCCGGAGGTATCCCCAATGAACCGTTACCGATTCCCTATTGCCATCCTAATCCTGTCCGCCTTGGCTCTTGGTTTGGTCTTTACGGCCAGTCCCACCACTACGACCCAAGCCGCGCCCCGTACCATTCCGTGGGATTGCTCCGACTGGCAAGAGACCCCGGCGGTAGCCGACGCCGACGATGCCCGCGTCTCCATGATCCTCGAATCCCTCGCCGCCAACCGCGGCAAATCCATCTACTGCGCCATCGACCAGTCCGACACTTGGACCAAAACCGAAACTTGGCTTGCCGGCCGCGACCGCAATGAACGGGATGACACCGTCTATTTCGGCCAGCAAGGCAACTTCCGCGGCTTTCTGGCGGCCCAAGAGGGCTACTTGACCGATGGGGAATCCGGCGTTACCGGCGTCAGCCGCGAACTCATCTTTGAATTCCCCGAGGAACCCCGGCGCGGCAAGAAAACCGTCATCAAACGCCTGCGCCTGACCGGCGAGCGGGTTCCCCATCCGACCATCGGCATCGCCGCTTCTAATTCCAACGGTCGCCCGACTGAGCATCATTACCGTGGCGATGATGACAATACCAATACGGTCATCGAAAGTGCCCGGCAAAGGTGGTGTAACGGCGTGGGCGGGAGCTGGAATACCGGCACCGGCATAACGGTTCGCTGCACTGTTCCGACGAGCATCGATTGGGTAGCCTTGGCCCAGCCCTTGGCCGCAGCGGAGTGCCGCGCCCGGGGCTACCCCCGCCTCCGCGCCGACATCACCAGCGCCGACATCGTCGACCCGGGGCCGCCGGATGGCAGCCTCGACATCGTCGAACCGGGGCCGGCGGATGGCAGCCCTGCCCAAGGCTATGGACATTGGGAATACGTCGGCTATCCAATAAACCCCCCCTAGCTCGGTTTGGCAGGTAAGGGCGCGTCAGTTCCGCCTCTACAACGCCGTCTGCGAAAAGAAAGTCCGCGTGCGCCGCCGGTAGCCGTGGCGGCCGGCGGGGGGCTGTAGCGGGTAGGTTTCCCGGGAGACCTTTAACCATCCCAAAGGAAACGGCGGCAGTTTCAATAACTGCCGCCGTTTCTATGGGGCAATGCCGGCTGATTTTGCCGCTACTCATCGCCGTTGCCGTTATGCCCGTTGGTAGCCAGCTCCGGCGGGAGATTGAAGCCTTGCTCCTCGGCCCACTTCAGGATTGCGGCCATTTGCGCCCGCTCTGCCGCCACTACCGCCGCTTGCTCCGCGGCTACCGCTACGGCCTGCTCCGCGGCTGCGGCCGCCCGCTCCGCCGCTGTCATCGCCGCCTGCTCCGCCGCTACCGCCCGCTCCGCCGCTACCGCCGCCTCCCGATCCGCCACTGCCGCCTCCCGCTCTTTCACCGCTGCCTCCCGCTCGAGCACCAACGCCGCCCGATCCGCCACCTCTGCCGCCCGCTTTTCGACATTCCGGGCAAAAATCACGTCTTTCACCTCCGACCTAATCAATTGGATGACCAGGAACAGGTAAGGAATCAACCCCCCGCCCGCATTGGCCGCCACTTGCGTAGCCTTGCCGGCTATCGCCGTAATGTCCGCAACAAAGGGCGTCTTGATTGCCTCCGGCAGACCCGGATAAATCGCCAACCACACCGCTATGCCGGTGGAAAGCAAAACCGCCAGAATGATTGACCATTCCCAGCCCCGCAACCATTGCACTGCTTTGCACCCCCGTTCTTTCCGATTTAAGGCATAGGGTTATTATATCCGGCTATCGCTCAAAGTCAAAGTAATCGCGGCGGCTGGTTCAGGGCTATCGCCGATAGCAACGGCGGCGGTTATTGCAACCGCCGCCGTTGCTAGTGGGCAATGCCTGGCGGGTATGCGTACTTTGCCGGCAATGCTACGCCGGCCGGTTAGCCGGGGCGCCGGCAATCACCATCGCTCCGAAGTCCCGGTCAATGCCGCGCGGCCATTCCCGCCTCTCCGGATCGCTGATGTGGATAACCAACGCCGGCCCCAACTCGGCGATTTCCATTCGGATGATGTCGCCGTCCTGCACCGGGCCAATCTGCTGGTGGTTCACGCCGGTGGCAATGACATCGCCCGGCTCCAGGGTAGTGATTTTGGAGAACTCGGAAATCAGCTCTTTGATGGGGTGGGCCATATCGCTGGTGGGGAAATCGTGGCGGGGGTCGTCGTTGTTCCAGAGCCGCACTTGCAGCTGCTGGGGGTCGGGGATTTCATCGGCGGTTACGAGGGCCGGCCCCATAGGGGCGAAGGTGTCCCAGCATTTGCCGAGGTAAAAGCTGTTGCCAACCGCGCCTTGCAGTCCCCGGGCCGACATATCGAGAAAGTTGGTGTAGCCGAACACATAGGAGAGGGCGTCGTCCTGGCTGACATTGGTGGCCGTTTTGCCGATGACGAAGGCCAGTTCCGGCTCGTGGTGAAAGATGGACGCCGGGGCCGGCGGCAGGATGCAGGTGTCGCCGTTGCCGATGATGGCGGTGGGGGATTTGAGGAAGGCGTCGAGGATGGCCGGCTGCCGCTGCCCGAACTCGAGGTAGTTGAGGGCGGCGCAAATGAGTTTGGTGGGTTTGGGTACCGGCGCGCGGAGCCGCACCGTGTCCAGGGGCTGCCCGGTCGATTGGGCGGCTGCGGCGGTGATTTGGGGCCGCAGTTCGTCCCAGCGGAGGATAACTTCCTCCATCAAATCCTGCGGGCGGCGGAAGGATTGCCCGGCCAGGGCGGCCATGGCGTCGTGGATATGGCCGTTGTGCAGGACGCCCAGTTGGTAATCGTCATAAAGGGCCAGTTTCATAATCGGCAGCTACTCCTCAGGCTGGTTGAATTGTTGGCTTGTCCCGCCCCTACTTGTTAGGCAGGGCGGCAAAGAGATGCCCGTCCCGGGCGGTGACGGCAAAGGAATACATTTGGGCATTAGGCCCGTTGATGCAGTTCCCTTCGTAATACTCGAACCGCCAGCCGTGGGAGGGACACATAAAGCAGGTGTCCTCGAGGTAAATCGTCCCCAAGCTGTGGGGACAGAGGGAGGACAGCAGCTTGTATTCCCCCTTGCGCGAGCGGGCCAGGTAAAAATCCCCGCCGGCCAGTTCAATAGTGGCGGGAAACCGGGCGAAGGAATCCTCGGCGCCTAAATCGACTTCCTTAACCCCGGCGGAAAAATCCGGATAGACCATAGGGACCTCCGTGCGTTGACAAAAGTTGGGGGTAGTATAGCGGGCGGCGGCGGTTTTGGCAAATTTTGGAGGGCGTCAATAGTTAGCGGGAACCTGGCCTGATTTGCGGCAAGCCGGCAAGGGTATATAATGGGGTATCTGATTGGAGGTGAAAGCGCGGTTGAAGCAATGGCTGCTGTCGGAAATGATAAGCGATATTCCCCGGTGGTTTTTCCTGTTGGCGTGGCTGACTTTCTACCTTGCCACCGGCGCGGCCCTGGCGGTAGAGTTTTACCAACACCCGACCCGCCCGGTCCTGGTCAACATTAAGGAGGGAGTGGCCTTTGCCGGCGGCGGATTGTATCCGTGGCTGCTGGCGGCCCTATACTTGCACTCGGAGGTGTGGCACATGATTCTTTCCAAGCGAGCCAATCGGCGGGAAGTGGAACGGGCGGCGGCGGAAGCGGCGGAACGGGCCGCAGCGGAAGCGACGGCGCGGGCTACGGCGGAAGCGACCGCCGCGGCACAGGCCCGGTTGCTGGAGTGGTACGAACAGCATAAGGAGCAGTGGCCGGAGGGCTTGCCGCTGCCCCCGGGCGTTGAACGGAACCCCGCGAACAACGGGAACGGCAGCCAGTAACGCCAATCCGTCCCCAAGCTGAACCGGCGGCGGTCGTCAAAGGACCGCCGCCTTTCCGCGTAACCTCTCCCCACGCCTACCCCGCTCTGCCCCCACCCCGCCGGCCTACCTACCGCATATAGAAATAGTCCTTCCCACGAAAGGGGGAATCCAGAACCACCACCGCGCGCAATATGCTATAATCCCCTTCCGAAATCATCCTTTGCCGAGGCCGCTCCTTGTCCCTCTGCCCTCGAACTCGCCCCCGCCCCGTCCCCCTAATCCGCAGCCTCCTGCTGGCAATGGCTGTCGGACTGCTCACCGCCTGCGCCGCGCCGCCTACTCCAACCCCTGACCCTACCCCCCAGCCCACCGTCGGCGTAATCCTCCACCAACCCCAAACCGCTCCCGGCTACATTCTATTCAGCAGCCACGGCGGCGACGCTTATTACCTTATCGACCGCCAAGGCCGCATTATCCATCAGTGGCCTTTGCCGAAAGGCAGCGCCCTCTTTGCCCGGCTACTGGAGAATGGCAACCTGATGGCTATGGGCTACGGCGACAACCACCGCGGCGGCGTCAAAGAACTCGACCCTGCCGGCCGCGTTGTCTGGCAATATGCCTTCCCTACGCAGCATCACGACTTCCTACCCCTGCCCAACGGCAACATCCTCCTCCTCGGCAAGCAACGGAAAACCCCTGCCCAACTCCGCGTCTTGGGCAGCAATCCCCAAGTCCACCATCAAGGACTGCAAGCCACCTACCTGCGCGAAATCCGCCCCACCCCGCCGGATGGCGGCGAAGTGGTCTGGGAATGGTCCGCCTGGGATCATATCATCCAGGACTACGACCCCCATAAACCCGACTACGGCGGCGTTGCCGACCATCCTGAACGCATCGACCTCAACTTCGCCCTGACCCCCCACCACCGCTGGCAGCACGCCAACTCCTTGGCCTACCACCCGGAATTGGACCAAATAATGCTCTCCGTCCGCAACTTCAGCGAAATCTGGATCATCGACCACAGTACCACTACGGCTGAGGCCGCCGGCCATAGCGGCGGCAACAGCGGCAAGGGCGGCGACCTGCTCTATCGCTGGGGCAATCCCCGCGCTTGGCAGGCCGGCAGCTACGCCGACCAGCGTCTTTTTCTCCACCACAACGCCCACTGGATTAAGCCGGGGTTGCCCGGAGCGGGCAATATCCTGGTTTTCAACAACGGCTCTGGACACGGCAGTTCCCCCCAGCGCGGCTATTCCTCCGTTGACGAACTTGCCTTGCCCGCGGACGGGTACGACTACCGCCGCAGCCCCGGCGCCGCCTACGGCCCGGCGGAACTGGAATGGACTTACGCCAATCCTCACCATTTCTACAGCCCCATCGCCAGCAATGCCCAACGCCTGCCCAACGGCAACACCCTTTTCTGCGAAATCAGCCGCGGCGCTATCTGGGAAGTAACTCCCCAAGGCGATACTGTCTGGAAATACATCAACCCCCTGCTCGGGGCGGTTCCCGCCCGCCAAGGCCGCCGACTGCACGCCGCCGACCCGGCCCAAGACTACGGCAATGGGGTCTATCGCGCCTACCACTACCCGCCGGACTACCCCGGCCTCGCCTACCTCGACCTTACCCCCGGAGACCCTATCGAGTTGCCCCCTAATCCCTAGCTGCTCGGTAGGGAGTTACAAGGCCAAGCGGGGGGTCTGAATTCCCACTTTCGTGGGAAGGACGGTAGGAGGGGGGGATGATGGTGGGTAAGTTGCCAAGTATAGGCGATAGTCCGGCGCGATGGCGCGGATAGCGTTGCATTTTAGGTGGTTTGGTTGAGCAAGCCCCGGGTTTGCAGCAAAGCCAGCAGGTTATGCTCTGACCAGACCGTCCCCAATCGCTCCCGCCGGCGCAACTCCCGATTGTAGCGTTCCAAGCGGGAAGTAGTCCGGTAGGCGACCTCTCCCGTAGTCCAATACTGCCGACCGGCGAGCAACGCCTTGTCCAGCCAGTAAGCGGCGGCGCCCTCGGTCAACTCCATTATTTGACGAGCGTAGCTCTGGGCCGCCACCGCGCTGTCAGTCAACAGCAGTTGCCGGGCGGCGGCCAAGCCGGATTTCCCGATATTCCGTCCATATTCCCGCAGCAGGTGAAAGATGCACAGCTGATGCGGCGCCGCCCGGCCGTACACCCCCTGGATGCCGGCCGCGATGGCCCGGTCGCCGTCGCTGACCAGATGTCGGGGTGGCGCGGCTCCGGACTGCTCGGCCAACTCCAGGGCCGCCGCCCAAGGCCCGAAAGTCGCCAAGACCGCCCCGGTTTCGTCCCGGATTACCTTCAATTCCTGAGCGCCCTGCCGGGTGCGCGTCCACAAACCATCCAGTTCCCACACTGCCCCCGGCAACCGGGGCCGGGTCAAGGCCAACCGCCGCAGCCAGCGACACAAGGTGCTTTTGACACAACCCACCCACTGCCCCGCTTGGGCGTAACTCAAACCCTGGGCCGCCAAGCTCAAAGCCATGTCCCGAGTTTTTTTGAGAACCGTTGGTAACGAACTTCCGGCCCCAGCAGCGCCGCGCCGCCCGCCAGTTGGCGACATTGCCCACAACGAAACACCGGAACCGCTACCCGGATGGGACCATAGGACGTGACAATGGTGCGCTCATAGCGATGATGGCGGTGCATCGCCAGAGCGCACTGAGCACATCGGGGCTGATAATGATCCAGGGCTTGTTGCAGCTTCGCCTGCAACTGGAGCGGAATTTCCTGCTCCAGTTGGGTCTCCAAATCGTCCAGCAATCCCATGACAGCGCACCTCCCGTCAACCAGCAAGGCCGGCCTTTTCCCCATTCTACAACTAAACCACCTAAATCGAAACGCTATCTTTTGCCACTTTCTACTTGAATCGCTGCAACCGTTCGGGTATGCTGTCCGGCGCCGGCCCGATTGGGGGGTACGAACAAACCGGTGATTGGAAAATTGACAGCCGTTTCAACCGGGAGCATCTTGCTGAACGGGTCCTCGCCATAGGGCGAAAGCGTAGTCAAATCCACATCACCAACTTGGACGCGCTTCGGTTTCTGGTCAAGTATCTCCCTCGGGGAAAAGAACGCGGCCGGGTATTTGCCTACCTTGACCCGCCTTACTGCTCGAAGGGCAATCGGCTCTACTTGAATTTTTACGCGAGGCGGGAGCATAATGAGTTGGCGCGCTATATGCAGCGCCAACGCGCACTCCAGTGGGTTATGTCCTACGATGATGCTCCTTTGATCAGGGACTTGTACGCAAACTTGGTAGTTCGCTACCTGCCTTTGCGCTACAGTCTACAGCGGAAACAAGAGGCTCAAGAGCTGTTGATTGCTCCGAGCTATGTTAAGATTCCAGAGTCGGTTGCAGCGGTCTAAAATCAATCACCCGTCGGAGCGGGATAAAGAAAGGAGATGCAATGAACGGCAGTGAGATCAAGCCTATGCCGGTTTCCGATTTGTCGTTCGACGTCAAAAACCCGCGTCTCGTCGAGTTCGGCTTGACCACTGCGTCGACCGAAAAGGATGTCATTCGGATTCTGTGGGATGCCATGGACGTAGCGGAACTGGTGCTGTCCATCGCGGCCAATGGCTTCTTTCATCACGAGCCGCTAATCATCGCTCAGGAGCGGGGAAAATATGTAGTCATCGAGGGGAACCGCCGCTTGGCTGCCGTCAAGCTCTTGCTCTATCCTGCATTGGCTCAGGAACTGAAAGCCAATGTTCCTCCCATAGAGGCAGACGCCAAGGAAGACTTGCGGGAACTGCCTACCCTGCTCAGCACCCGGCAAGCGGCTTGGCGCTATCTTGGGTTCAAGCACGTGAACGGCCCGGTGCGGTGGAGTAGTTACGCCAAGGCTCAATACATCGCAGACGTGCATCGCAATTTCGGAGTTGCCTTGCCGGACATTGCCGCCCAGATTGGCGACAAACGCCGAACCGTCCAGCGTCTGTATCGCGGTCTGACGGTCGTCGAAGCAGCTGAGCAGATGGGGGTTTTCAGCCGGGAAGACATCTGGGGCAACCGACGCTTTCCTTTCTCCCATCTCTACGCCAGCTTGGAAAGGCCGAACATTGGCGCATTTCTCGGCTTGAAAGTAGAGGAAGAGGAGAGTGCGGAACCCGTTCCTGTCGAGCGGAAGGAAGAGCTTAGGCAGCTTTGCCTGTGGCTGTACGGCAGCAAAAGAGATGGCAAGCCCCCGGTCATCCAACGGCAAAACCCTCACGTTCGGTATATCGATCACATCGTAGGAAACCGTGAGGCCCTCGCCGCCCTGCGCAGCGGTAGCGACATTGACTCCGCCTACACGATGACCGTTCCGTCCTCCAATGTTTTCGAGGAAGCTTTGGTCGACGCGAAACAGAGGTTGGAGGAGGCGCACGGCAAACTTTCCAGCGGCTACGACGGCTCCGAAGAGTTGCTCAGGACTGCCAGCACTGTGGCAACCCTTGCCGCTGACCTCTACGAGCGGATGGAACGCAAGCGTAACGTACGGCCGAAATCTCGCCTTTCGGAGGCAGTCTAATGTTCAATTGGCCTGGGGTTCCGTCGGCCCAGGCCGACCCGAACGAGCTGGCCGACTATGTCGAGCTCACGGCTTGGCAAAGCGCGAGTATGTCAATTACCGCGACCTTACAAGACTCGGGACGATCCCAGGATAACGACTACTCCGACGGGGTACCCGCGGAGGAAGAAGCCGAAGAAATTGTAGATGCGGCTTACTCGGAGTTAAGCCAACGCCAGGAATTTTGCCTGACTGGTTACCCCTTCGCCCTCGACCAGCGAGGGTACACGCTCCGGGTAAGGCAGGATTCCCCAGAAAGCAAAACCATCATCTACAAATATCTGCTCCTCGCCACCCGGTTGAATATGAACGCCAACCGGCGCTATTCCGGCTATGACGGGACAATGTTGTTGGAGGAACTCGCCGCGGAAGTAGCTAAAGAATATCTAGGTGCGCGCGCCGATAGCCTTGTCTTTGGCACTGCCGCGGAAGCCGCTAGTTTCCGGGACAAGGTTAACTACCTTTGCAGCAAAATTGGGGAAGGCGGCGGTTTCATAAATCGAGACGAGGCCCCGCCAACGGCCAAGGATGGCAAGTTGGACGTAGTAGTCTGGAAAAGCTTTGCTGACGGTGCGGCGGGGAAACTGATTGGATTCGGGCAGTGCAAGACCGGAACCAACTACAAAGACCAACTTGCTCAACTCCAACCCAGTTCGTTCTGTCGAAAGTGGCTGCGGGATCAGCCGGCTTTCAAACCGATCCGTATGTTCTTTATCGCGGAGGCTTTATCGCGCTTACATTGGTACAGCGCCGTCAGCGACGCCGGCATCCTTTTCGACCGGTGCCGGATTATTGACTTCTGCGACAGCGTAACCCCGGAGACGCTGGACAAAATCAAATCCTGGACCGAAGCCGCCGCCAAGAACAATGACCTGCCCGGCCTGTAAGATTCAACTGCAACAAGCCCGAATTACCCCACCCGAAACGCCACCCGCCGAAACGCCTCCGCATACTGGCAGCCCCCTTGACCGCCCGCCTCCAACGCCCGCTGCATCACCTCCTCCACCACATCCCGCACGGGATGGTCGGCTACCTGGCTGCGGTGGGCTTGGATGGCGGCTAGTTTGGTCTCCAGCGTGTCGCCAATGTCCACAAAAGTATCCGGCAGCTCCGTCCCCCAAAACATAATCGCCCCTGTCTTGTGCGGCTCCAACCCCTCATCCCGCCACAGCTCGCCAAAATGCAGATGATCCCGGGCATAAGGAAAAACCGCATCCAAAGCCACCTGCCCGGCAATGCGATGATCCCGATGCCAAGCCAAATTGCGCCGGTACGGCTCCGGAGCCAGCGCCACCTCCGGCCGAACCCGCCGGATTTCCCGCACCAGCTCCTTGCGAAACTGCGCGCTATCCTCCAACTCCCCGTCCCGATAGCGCAGCTGCAGCAACTCCCTAACCCCCAGCGCTTTCACGGCGGCCCACTGCTCCTCCTCCCGAATCGCCGCCAACTCCCGCGGCGTCACCCCCGGCTTTTCACTGCCCCGGCTGCCGTCGGTGCACAGCGCAAAATAAACCGCCGTCCCCTGCCCAATCCAGCGCGCCAAAGTCCCCCCGCACCACAATTCCGCATCATCCGGATGCGGCGTCACCACCAAAACCCGTTCCGGTACTTCCTCCATCATCCCATTCTCCCCCGGCCGGCCCCATCCGCAATATCCCGATCTCCCCGGGTCGGCTCAATCCGGCCGGCGTTAATTGCCGCCTCATCTTACCCCGAAACACCCCCCGGCGCAACCCGGAAGTCCGCCCCGGCCCAAGCTGTTGCCTTTTAACTGGATAGCCCCTGCTGCAAGTAAGCCCCGCCGGCCCTTTTCCGCAAAGCCGCATCCCGTTCCAACTTGGCCCCTTGCCCCCGCCGGGACCGGGCTTGCTGGCCGGCATAAGCCGGCTGCTCGCCCCGCTGCCGAGAGCTGCCGTTGCGCTTCACCTCCCGAGTAATGGTTGCTGGCGCGCGAGCCAAAGTTGCCGCGATTTGGCGGTAGGAGCAGACCTGGACTTGTAGCCGGGCCAGTGCATACCGCTGTGCATTTGGCGAATCCAGAAAGGCCGGGGACTCTGGATTACCGTTTTCACGGGAATGCCGGCAAGTAAATCGCCAAGTATATGCAATCGCCTTGCTTAACCGCCCTAACGCACTGGACACCAGCCCGCCGCAGTGGTAATCTTTTCACCAACGCGGAATTGGATACTGAGGAGACCAGTATGTCCCCGGAACTGATTGCCATTATCGGGGTAGGCGTTACCCTCATTGCCGTTATTATTACGGCTTTCGGCTACGTCATATCCCTGCTAATCCGCCTGGACAAGCGCATTGACGAAACCAACCAGCGCATCGACCAGTCGGAGGAGCGCACCAACCAGCGCATCATCCAGTCGGAAGAGCGCACTAATCAGCGCATCGACCGCTTGGAAAAGGAAATGACCCAGTCGGAAGCGCGTACCAATCAGCGCATCGACCGGCTGGAAGAGCAGTTGACCCAGAAAATCATCCAGTCGGAAGCGCGCACTAATCAGCGCATCGACCAGTTGGAAGAGCAGCTGACCCAGAAAATCGTCCAGTCGGAAAAGCGCACCAACCAGCGCATCGACCAGATGGAAGAGCATCTGACTCAGAAAATCGTCCAGTCAGAAGCGCGCGCCGACCAGCGTATCGGCCAAGTTATCCTGAAGCTCGACGATATGGAAGAGCGGCTGCGGAAACTGGAACAAGCTCAATCCCGGCTGGAAGGTGAAGTCCTTATCCTAAAAGACGCCATCCTCCTGCGCGCCGTGGGACGGGAATAGGCTTTGACCTTGCCGGAACCCTCCCACATCACCCTCAACGGCTGCGACCCGTCCCTCCAACTGCTGGAGTTCGACCCCATCCGTCAGCAACTGGCCGCCTATGCCCGTACCATCTTGGGGCGGGAGTATGCGTTGCAGCTGTCCCCCGTCGCCGAACTCCCCGAAATCTCCCGCCGCCAGCAGGAAACGGACGATGCCCGCCGCTTCCTCGACACCGTCAACCCCAGCCAATCCCTCGAGTTCGGCCCGGCGGCCGATTTGCGGGAATATGTGCAGCGGGCTACTTTGGGCGGTGTCTTGCGCGGCGCGGAACTGAACGAAATCCGCCAACTCACCCAAGCCGCCGCCCATAACCGCAGCGCATTAAGCCGCCGCCAGGATTTGCCTTTGCTTTCGGCCCTAGCGGCCAACCTGCCGGACTTGAGCGAACTGGAAACCGCCATCCGCAGTGCGGTCAGTCCCGCCGGTGAACTGTTGGATGACGCCAGCCCCGACTTGCGCCAACTCCGCCGCGCCTCCCGGGACGCCTATCAGCAGCTTAACGAAACAATGCAGCGCAGCCTCCGCCGCTACCAGCAGCGCGCCCTATTGCAGGAACCCATCATCACCCAGCGCAACAGCCGCCTGGTGCTGCTGATTAAAACCGACGCCAAATCCCAAGCCCCCGGCATCGTCCACGATGTTTCCGACAGCGGCGCCACCGTATTTATCGAACCCTTGGCCGCCATTGAACCGGGCAATCGTTGGCGGGAGTCGCGGTTGGCTGAGGAGCGGGAGGAGGAACGGGTTTTCCGGGCCTTGGCCGCCCGAGTGGGACAGCAGGGGGATGACCTGCTGCTGGCGTTGGATTTGCTGGCCCGGCTGGATTTGGCGATGGCTAAGGGCCGCTATTCCGCCGACCGCCGCGCCATAGCCCCGACCATTATCCCGGATAATCCCGCGCCGCCGCCGGCCGCCGCAACCGGGGCGCCGGAAGTCAAGCCGCGCCGCCAACTGCGGCTAACTGCCGCCCGCCATCCCTTGCTGACCGAGCGGGTAGTCCCCATCAGCCTGGAACTGGGCGGCGACAACGGGGTAATGGTCATCACCGGCCCCAACGCCGGCGGCAAGACGGTAGCTCTCAAAACCGTCGGCTTGCTGGCGTTAATGGCCCACGCCGGCTTGCACATCCCGGCCGAGGAGGGCGTCTTTCCCCTGCTCGCCGGCGTCTATGCCGACATCGGCGACCAGCAGAGCATCGAGCAGTCCCTGTCCACTTTCAGCTCCCACATCCGCAACCTGCGTTCCATTCTGGAGCAGGTAACGCCCAACTCCCTCGTGCTGATTGACGAGCTAGGCACCAGCACCGACCCGGAGGAAGGGGCGGCTCTGGCCCAGGCTATTCTGTCTCACTTGCAGCAGCGCGGCGTGCTGACCCTTGCCACTACTCACCACCGCGGCGTCGCCCGCTATGTGCAGGAACAGCCGGGGATGCTGAACGCCAGCGTAGATTTAGAGCCGGGGACTCTGGAGCCGACTTACCGCATCACGATGGGCTTGCCCGGCCGCAGCTACGCCCTGACCATCGCCGACCGCCTCGGCTTGACCCCGGAAATCGTGGAACAAGCCAAGTCCTTGGTCGCCCCCTCCCTGCGGGCGGCCGATGAACTGATTCAGGAATTGCAGGCGGAACGGGGCATCGTGTCCCAACTGCGCCTGGAAGCGGAGCAACTGCTCTCCCAAGCCCGCGCGGAACAAGCGGAAACGGCGGCGCGCCTCGCCACGGTCGAGGCCGCCCGCCTGGAACTGGTCGAGACCGCGCGCCAAGAATTGCAGCAGCGCATCGGCGGGCTATTGGAACAGTTGCAGCAGGCGGAACGGACTTTGCAGCGGGCGCAGACTGCCCAAGCCGCCCAAGCCGCGCCCAGCCCGGCGTCGTCAATCCAAGATTCGGACGCCGGGGAAAGCCTGGCGGAACTGGCCGCCGTAGTGCAGGAACGACAGGATACGCTGCATCAAGCCCAGCGGGAATTGGCGGCCGCCCACTGGCAGCCCATCCCGGTAAAGCGCACGCCTTGGCAAGAGAAACTGCAAAGCGGCGACCGGGTGTATGTGCGCGGCATCCCCCGCCCGGTGGAAGTCTTGGGGCCGCCAGATAGCGAGGAACAGGTCGAGGTGCTGCTCGGCACAATGCGCGCCCGCATCCCGGTCTATCAACTGGAAAAGCCGGCCGATAAAGGATTAGACGCGGCCGCCGCGTCTAGCCCGGATGTGGCATCTGCTGAACCGGTAACAACGCCGGCCGGCACGGACCGCCCCGGCGTACGCTTTCGGCACAACCGGGATGCCGGCGTCTATTACCGCCGTCCCTCGCCGCGGCAAGTGAAAACGGAATTGGATTTGCGCGGCCAGCGGGTCGAACCGGCCCTCGACCAACTGGAAAACCTGCTCAACCAAGCGGCGTTAAGCGGCGCCGCCCAAGTCCGCATCATTCACGGGCAAGGCACCGGCGCCCTCCGCCGCGCCGTCCGCGAACACCTGCACGGCCACTCCCTCGTCGCCCACGCCGGCCCGGCGGCGGAGAACGGGAATGACGGCGTAACCCTGGTGGAATTGAAATAATGCCCTGCCGCCCCCTTTAGACCGTCCGCCTTTTCCTAACCCTCCTCTGCCGCATCTGTCCCCGCCGGCCGCGGCGGCAGCAAATCCTCCACCGCCAACTCCAAATCCGGCAAGGCCGCCGGGCTGATTTTCTCCCCCCGCCGAAAAGTGGTGTGCCGCCCGTAGCCCTCCGGCCCCGGCTGATCCAGCCGCTCAAGGCAGTCCCCCGGCAGGTTCATCACCCACAGCTCCGGGATGCCGGCGGCCGCATACCGCTGCGACTTCACCCGCAAATCAAAGGCTAGGGTGCTGTCCGCAACCTCCACCGCCAGCAGCGTATCCCCCGGCCCGGGATGCCGTTCCTCAGCGTAATAGTCCCGCGGCCGCAGCAGCGCCAAATCCGGCTGCGGCTCCCCATAATCATCCAGATGAACCGGGTTCTGCACGCTGACGATATACCGCCCCCGGGCCCGCTCCGCAAAAGCCATATTCAAGCGGTTCACCACCGTAACGTGCGGCACTCCCACCGGCGACATAACAATAACCTCCCCGTCAATAAGTTCCACCCGCTCCGTATGGTGCAGGATGCCCACTTCGCCCATCCGGTAGTATTCCGCCACCGTGAACTTCCGCCGCTCCCGTCCCGCCGCCACATCCACCGTCGCCGGCGCCGCCGTAGCCCCGGCCGCCGCCAACTCTTGAACCTCCGCCGGCGCAGTCTCCGCCGCCGCCAACTCCGGAGACACCGCTTCTTGAACCGCCGACGCTGTTTCCGCCGCCACCGCCGGCTCCTCAACCTGAACCTGCATCGTCATAACCACGCCGCTCCGCCAAGCAAAAATCCGCTCCAACCGCAATCCCCGCCCCGTAATGATAAACGCCCCATCCCCTTTATGCAACAACGCCCCCGACCCAAACCAAGGTTATCCCACACCGCAACCATCCTCAAGACAACCAGCCATCCCCACACTCCAAAAGTTTTGAGGGGGTGCGGGGGAACTTTTACAAAAGTTCCCCCGCCGTATCTCCCACCATTAAACCGTCATTCCCACGAAAGTTGGAATCCAGACTTACCCATTCCTGAAAATTGACCAAAAATTCATACCATTTGTATATTGACAACCATTATTCCATCCCCCATACTTATAACTGCGAGGTCAGACCTAGCCCCGGGACGCCGGGTCTCAAAACGATACGCTAGCTTACCGTGAAATACAGCTCACAGCGCGCTGTGGACGCCCTCGGCCCCCGCGGCCGTCAAGCGTCCCGCTCCTAATCCCCGGGGAACCGGCCTAAGGCCCCGTAATTCCCCAACTGGAGCCGCGGAAAACGGCAAATCCCAACCGCCGCCAAACCGCTACCCCTTCCCTAAAGGAGCTGGAGTTAACAGGTTGACTGGAGGTGCGGTCAACCCCGGTAGCTGGACTGGGCCAACCCGCCGGTAGTGGCAACCATACCCAGCGGCGTTAGTAGCCAATCCAAGGTCCAATTGTCGGACGGCAACTGGGTCGGGAAACGTCGTGCTGGATGTACGCCGATGTTCCCCCTGACGCAGGCAACCCAATGGCCCCTTTGCCAACCCCCTCCCGCAAGGGCGGAACCTCCGGCCAGAGATTCCGCCCCGGCGCCCCTACCTAATGCTGATAAATACTAAACTCACCCGCCGGGGCAGCCAGGAGGTTCCTGCCCCGGCCCTTTCCCGTACCTTATGCTGCCATCCATCCCCGTTTTATACCTGCATTCCCACAGCAGCCCCTCCGCCAAAAAGTGTTGCCCTTCCTTTGTGCATTTGGCGAATCCAGCGTCCTCAGCTATCCGCCCCACCCCCGCCCCCGCCCCCCAATTCCCATTCTTACCTTATAATCACTATTAAAAACGATTCGATATTTAGAATTCCTTAAAAAAGGTGTTGACAGACCCGCCGCTATACCCTAAAATCCCTGATAACCCTATGCGGGCGGCGGTAAAACCCGCCCGCCGGTTGACCCCATCCTTCTAAATAAGGAGGCAACGGATGTCCCACAAAGATGACCTCGCTTTAATGGCCCACCTGATGCGACGGGCCGGCTTCGGCGCCAACCGCGACGAACTGGAAACCCTCGTCGCCCAGGGCTACGACGCCGTCGTCGACGAACTCGTCGATCCCCCGTCGGACCGCCACGGCGGCCAGGGCGAACTCCTGCTCCGCTACCATCCCGGCAGCCTGCTCCCCGGCGGCAACCCGGTTATGGGCCAGGCCAACTGGCTCTATAACATGATTTCCACGGACAAGCCGCTCGAGGAGAAAATGGCCCTGTTCTGGCACCATGTGTTCGCGACCGGCAACGCCAAGCTGGACAACTGCGACCAGATGTTGACCCAGATTGAGATGTTCCGCCAGTGCGGGATGGGCAACTACCAGGAGCTGCTCCTCGAACTCTCCAAGAACCCGGCCATGATTTACTGGCTGGACAACAACGAAAACCACCGGGACGCGGTCAACGAGAACTGGGGCCGGGAACTCCTCGAGCTGTTCTCCATGGGCGTCTCCAACTACACCGAAGTTGACGTCCGCGAAGCCTCCCGCGCCTTTACCGGCTGGACCATCCAGCCCAAGCTGCCCCGCCAGCCCTACGGCCGCTATCCTTGGAAGTTCGTCTATCGGGAGGAGGATCACGACTTCTCCGAAAAGACCTTCCTCGGCCAAACCGGCAACTTTAACGGCGAGGACATTATCGACATCGTCGTCAAAGAGCCGGCCACCGCCCGCTTCATCTGCCGCCATCTCTACAACTTTTTTGTGGCCGATGAACCCCAGGTTCCGGCCTGGACGATCGAGCCGGCCCGGGACGAGGAAGCCCTCGACGCGATGTGCAAAGTCTTCGAGGAATCCGGCTACGAAATGCGGGAAGTCCTCCGCTTTATGCTGAAGTCTGACTTCTTTAAGGATGCCCGCTACTCCAAGATTAAGAGTCCGGCGGAAATCGTGGCCGGCACCCTTAAGATGGTCGGCGCTTACCAGTTCCCCGATCCCGGCCTCGCCCGGGTCTGCCGCGAACCCGGCTATATGGGGCAAGACATCCTCGACCCGCCCAGCGTGGAAGGCTGGCACACCGGCTCCGAGTGGATTAACAGCGGTTCCCTGTTGGCCCGCATCAACTTTGTCGCGGACAGCGTCACCAAAACTACCCAGCCGGGGATGCAGAGCATTATCGGCCACATCAAAGCCGAAAATGCCACCACTCCCGACCAGCTCCTTGACGCCTGCCTCGACCACATGGGCTATCTCCAGCTCAGCGACGAAACCCGCGCCCAGCTCAGCGAACACGCCCAAGCCGGCGGCAATCTCGACTGGAACAACGAACCGGCCGCCGCCACGCGCATCGGTGAAATGATGGCTCTCATCAGCGCGACCACCGAGTACCAGTTCGCCTAGATCCAACCATCCCTTAAACCCGGGACGCCGCCATCCCGCGGCCTCCCGGGCTACCCGACCCAAAATTACCAGGAGGCTGATATGACTTCCACCAAGAAAGACCCGGTCGTCGTCGTGTTGCAGCTCACCGGCGGCAACGACTATATGAACACCGTCATCCCCTACAACGACGGCCTCTACTACGAAAACCGGCCCAATGTCGGTTATCAGCGGGAGGAGATGCTGCCCCTGAACGACAACCTCGCCCTGATGCCCACGATGGGGCCGGTCAAGGAACTCTATGACCAGGGCAAGGTCGCCGTCATCCACGGCATCGGCTACCCGGACTCCCCCCGCTCCCACTTCCGCTCGATGGACATCTGGCACACCTGTGAGCCGGACAAGGTCGGCACGGAAGGCTGGGCCGGACGCCTCGCCCGGGAACTCGACCCGCACAAGGAGAATGTGCTGACCGCCATCAACTTCGGGCATGGCTTGCCGCGGGCTTTGGCGGTCCCCGGCGTCCCCGTCGCCGCCATTTCCGACCTCGGCACTTACGGGCTGCTGACCGGCATCTCCGACCAGGAACAGCGCTCCAAGGCCCTTGACCTGTTCAGCCGGATGTATTCCCCCACCGTGGGCGGCAGCTTTGTCACCGACTATCTGCGCTCCACCGGCACCGAAGCGATGATTGGCGCGGACATCGTTAAGGTCGCCCCGGAACGCTACTCCTCTAATGTGGAGTATCCCAGCTCCGCCATCGCCCAGCACCTGCGGGACATTGCCCAGGTCTATTTCGCCGACTTGGGGACGCGCATTTTCTACACCCAGCACGCCAGTTTCGACACCCACGCCGGCGAAGCCGCCGCTCACCCCCAACTCTGGAAGGATGTGGCCGAGGGTATCGGCGCTTTCTTTGCCGACTTGCGCGAGCATAACGCCGGGGACAACGTCGTTATGTACCTGTTCTCCGAGTTCGGCCGCCGGGTTCGGGACAACGGCTCCGGCACCGACCACGGCGCCGCCGGCGTTTCCTTCGTTATCGGCGATGGCGTCAAGGGCGGGATGTACGGCGAATATCCCTCCCTCGAAGCCAAAGCCCTCGAACAGGGCGACCTGGTACCGAACTACGACTTCCGCGGCGCCTACTCCACCATCGTCGAAGACTGGTTCGGCATCGACGCCAATCCCCTGGTCAACGGCAACTTCGAGAAAATGAGCTACCTGAAGTAGCCCA
Organism: Dehalococcoidia bacterium; assembly: GCA_965243185.1. Lineage (GTDB taxonomy): Bacteria > Chloroflexota > Dehalococcoidia > Lucifugimonadales > UBA3495 > CBDBCU01. Next base: position 1,552,412 of record OZ251531.1, read on the forward strand.
ATTCCCGCGCCCTTGACCCGGCGGCCCTTAACGGGCCAACCGGAAAGACTTTAGGGCCGGGTGAACTTTCCCCTTGGGGGCGGTTCCCCGGCCCTTGTGACTATCGTCAACGCCAGCAGCAGGAGGAATGCAATGGCTCAGAACACCGTAGCCGCCGGCCGCGCCTGGCTCTACTCCCACAACATCGGCCGCAACGGCGCCGCCGGAATGGGCTTTTCCCAGCCCGTCGGCATCGCCGCCGGCAAAAACGGACTCCTTTACGCCACCAACCGCGCCACCGAACAAAACCCCGGCGGTATCCGCATCACCAAATTCGATGTCAACCAGGAGTTCCTCGGCGAATTCGGCCGCGCCGGTCTCGCCTACGGCTCCGACGAACCCACCACCTTTACCTGGCTGTCCGGCGTCGCCCTCGACAGCAGCGGCAATGTCTATGTCTCCGACGAATGGCAGTGCCGTATTGCCATTTTTGACCCGGAAGGCGCGCCCATCGGCGGCTGGGGTCAGAAAGGCAGCGAACCCGGCCAACTTAACGGCCCCGCCGGCATCGCCTTTGACGCCGACGACAACCTCTGGGTGGTCAACTCCTTCGACAGCCGCGTCCAGCAATTCAGCAAAGACGGCCAATACCTGGGCGGCTTCGGCAGCAAGGGCGACGCCGACGACCAGCTGGATATGCCCAACGGCATCACCATTGACAACAACGGCGACCTCTATATCGCCGATTGGGGCAACAACCGCGTCCAGAAATTCACCCCCGGCGGCACTCTGCTGCGCAGCTTTGCCCACACCGTCGAGGACCGGGACGCTCTTAATCATCCCAGCGGTGTCTGCGTGGACAATGACGGGGATGTCTATGTGGTGGACTGGATGAACGATCGGGTGGTCATCTATGACCCGGAAGCCAAGCCCATCGCTTATCTCGAGGGCGACGCCGTGGATGTTTCCAAGTGGGGGCAGATGGGCCTCGACGCCAACCCGGATATGGTCAAAGCCCGCCGCCGCGTCCCCGACCTTTACGAACAGCAGCGCAAGTTCGTCAAGCCGGTAGCCTGCGCCTACGACCGGGACAACAACCTCCTTTTCGTCTGCGACACGGCGCGCAACCGGGTCCAAATCTACGAAAAGGATCACTCCTACCTCGACCCGCAGATTAACCTGTAACCGGTTCGGCCGGTGGACCGCGTCCGCCGGCCGCAAGGCATAAAAGCAAGGGGGCGGGTTCCGCGGAACCCGCCCCCTTGCTTTGGTTGTCCCGGTTGCGGGTTAGCTGCTCCGCTCGATAATGGCCCGGCGGTGGGTGCCTTCCCCGATTTTCCGCTCTCCGTCGTAGGCGGTTACGGCGAAACTCAGCCGGTTGCGGCTCACTTCCACTAATTCGGCGGCGGCCCGCACTCGAGCGCCGAAGTCGGACGGGGCCAGATGCCGCACTTGCACCTCAAAGCCCACGGAAGTTTGCCCGGCATCCAAATAGGGGTCGATGGCGGCGATGGCGGCCCGCTCCATCAGGCTAATCATTGCCGGCGTGCTGAACTTGTCCACATGACCGGCTACATTATGCTCGCAGACCACGGTTTCCCGCTCTCCTTTCAACCCGGCGGCGATTCCGGGATGCAAACTGACCATAACGCGTCAACCTCCGTGTTTATGGGGCGGCCGCCCTTAATCGTCATCCTCCGGCGCGACGAAGGGCGGCAGTTCCGGGGGGTAGTCGATGAGGGGAATTGCGGCAGCTTCCTCCTCAGTCAGGAGCAGGCGGGCGATGGCTTGCTGCTGGTCCGGAGTGGGGGTGAAGTCCGGGTTGGTCTCCCGGGCGCGGACGGCCCATAGCAGTTCCATACCGGCGGTGATGCGGGCGAAGTAGGCGGTCAACTCCCACTCGTACATTCGGTCCTCGTAGAAGTTGTCGTGCAACTGGTCGGCAGCCCACTGCAAGGTAAGCAGTTCCGGCTGGTCGAATTCGGCGGCGAGGAGGTTGACGATGCGGCGGCGCAGGTTGTGGGAGCTGTGCCGCCACTGGCGGTCGAAGGCGACGGCTTTGACGGCGTGGGCGACGGCTCCGGCGGCTTTGCCGGAGGCTTGCAGGCGGTCGCCTTTTTTGTGGAGTTCGTAATGGGCTTGCTGGAGCAGGCGGCGGCTGTCCCGGGCGTGGCGGTCGCCGATTTCGGTAGGCATTGGGCTAATCCTTGGCCGGGGTTGGGATGATTTAGTTGGGATTATAAGGGATGATGGGGATTGCCGGCAAGGGGGTTGGCGGCGCTGGGCACTGTTTCCGAAACTATTGGGGGTTCGCCAAATGCCGGGTTGGTACATCAACAGTCGCTGGTCTATTTCAGAACCCCGCCCAACACCGCCCTAAAGTTAGCCGCCCCGGCGGCGCTTTTCAGCCCCCGGTAACCGATAGCGGGGTTTAATCCGTCCGAACTTTCCCTCCAACCAATTAGTAGTATTGGGTACTCCGGGTTCCCTTTGGTGCAAGGTCATCAGTCGCTAGCGTTCCGGTAAATGCACCGCCAAACGTAGCAACTTCCGGGGCAAGGCCGGTTTCAGGCGGCCTTGCCACCGGCCCAGGGTGCGCGGCATAAGCGCCATACACTGCCAGTTCCTGAAACCATTGCCCATAGTCAAAGCCCGGGCCGGTCAACTCCAACCCCAGCATCCGCCCGTCCAAATCCACTACCACCCCGGCCGGACGGGACTTACCGCGCACCCGCAGCCAGGTCTCATCCACCGCTACTATCCGCACCCGGCCCGCCGGCAAGCGCCGCCGCACCGCCCGCCCCCAACCGCTGCATCTCCTGCCAACTGGTGACCTGAGCCACCGAATAGCCCAGCAGAGCCGCGATCACCTCAATACCCCGGTGGCTCAAGCCCAGGGCATACCACATCTCCGGCAGGGCGGTAAAGGGCTGACTGCGCCGCCCCCGGCTGACTCCCAACGGCCGGGGCGTGATGGTTTTGCCGCAAGCCACGCACCGATAGCGTCGGGTTCGGAGGGCCTAGACCCGCACATCGGTTAAAGCCCGCTGCCGCTGGCCGCCCCACTTCTGCTCGGTTTGCCCGCCCCAACGGGAACACCCCTGCGTCGGGACGGGCTGGGTCGGAATCCGCTGCTCTGCCAGTTTTAAGATAAGCATCGGCTGAACCATCCGGCGAACTGATTTGGGTTTAATCAATTGGGAATTATATACCAACCTAAACAGGATGGGTTGGGGACACCCCTAGAAATTACCCCTCTTTCGCCCCCAAAAGCCTCACTTCCCCGCCCTCATTTACGCTATGCCACGCCGAACTGACCCGGCCGGGTTGCCGACGTTCCAGCCGACATCCGGTCAGACAATCAGGTCGGCGTAGCGCAGCCGCTTGCCGACCATTCCCCGGGCCATCATGACCATTTGCTCCAGCGTGTCCAACGGCCGCTGATTGTGCCGTCCCTCAAACTCGCAGACATACCGGTGCAGATGCTTGGCGCTGAAGTGATGGTATATCCCGATATAGCCCCGCTTCAGCATTGACCAGAAGGACTCCACCCCATTGGTATGCGCCATGGTCCGCACATACTCCCCCGCCGAGTGCTTGACTACTTCGTGGGGCCGGGACAGCCCCGCGTAAGCCCGAGCCTCATCGGTGTAAACCGTCGCCATATCCCGGGTGCGGCTCTCCACAAACCTCTGCAAAGTCGGCGCGTCGGTGGACTTTACCACCGTGGCGCTGACCTTGTTGGTGCGCCGGTCTTTCACGCCCACCACCGCCGTTTTGCCGACGGTTCCCCCGCCGGCGTGGAGTTTCTTGCTGGCGTGTTTGTTCCCCTCCTTGCCGCCGATGTAGGTTTCATCGGCTTCCACCGGCCCAAAGAAGGAAGCAATCAACTCGCTCCAGCCCTGACGGATGCGGTGTTCCAGATGCCACGCCGTCTTTTGGGTTACTCCAATGTCCCGGTGCAGCTTCATACTGGATACGCCTTTCAGGTTGGTGGTCAGGATATAGATGGCCAAAGCCCACTTCTGATACCCCAACTTGGAGGACTGCATTACCGTGCCGGTTTTCACTGAAAAGAACTTGCGGCAGTCCCGGCAGTGGAAAGGCATCTGGGGATGCTTGCCTTCCCGCCCGGCGTTGGGGCTGGCGCAATGGGAGCAGCGGAGGCCGTCGGGCCAACGGGCGGCGATAAACCACTCCTCAGCGGTAGCGTCATCCGGGAACATCTGAAACAGTTCGGGCAGGCCAATGCCCCTGCGGAAAAACTTGCCCGGCGCCGCTTGTTTAGCCATTGTATCACCTCGTCGTTCGTAGTCATTAGCCAACTCCGGTAGAGAATTGGTGTCTGTAGCATTTGGATAATAGCAGACAAAATTTCGTAAAGCAAATTATTTGTTGCGACTTAATTTGCCGCCGCTGCGTATTGACATCCCCCAGTCCTTTGCTTATAGTTGGGGATGCTACAGACACACAGTCCATAGTGAATTCCCTTGCTCAAGCGTAAGCGTTTCAGGGTTCGGCCGCGCGCCCCCTTGCGAGGCTTACGCGGGGATTGGTGTCTGTAGCAAGTGCCAAATCCTGACTTGTAAGGGGGTTCTGTTCGGATGAAAGTCCTGTTTCCCTTAGTCGTCCTGCTTATCCTTGCCCTGACCACAGTTGCCTGCGCTACGCCGGCCCCTACCGCTACCCCGTTGCCCACCGTTGCTCCCACTCCTGCGCCCACTGCTACTCCCGTCCCGACCGCTACTGCTCGCCCCACCCTCACCGCTACGCCGCGGCCCACAAGCCTGCCTACCATCACGCCTTGGCCCACCGCCACACCGCGGCCCACCGCCACACCGCGGCCCACGCGCCTACCCACCATCACGCCTTGGGCCAAGCCGACGCCTACCGTTACTCCGACTCCAAATCCGACGCCGACGCCGTATGTTCCGCCTTGGGCAGCTAACCCTTGGGCAACGTTTAACCCCCGATATTATTTCAGCATCCAGCTTCCCTCGACAGAGTGGAAAGAGATTTGGGACGAGCATAAGGGGGGGCGGGACAGAGTGTCCACCTCCAGGGTCGCTTATCAATACCCTCGAAGCACACCTCAAGCAGGCGTGGCGGTTCTGAGCCGTTTTGGCTTACCCCCGGATACCACGGTATACGACTTGTTGGAGATTGACTTGGAGTTGCTACGCGACGTCACCGGTTTTCGGGAAGTTTCCACAACTGAAGTGTCCCCCGGCATCCTGCGGACACATTTCAAGCACCGCTTCACCCCTACTTGTCCCGGGGAGTCCGATGGCTTCGGTTTGCATATCATGGCCGAACCCCGCAGCCACACTGTGCTGGTGGGTATATGCGACTCCGCCCGGACTTGGTACGACGACGACTTTGTCGAACGGGTTTTTGACGGCTTCAACTACTGGAAAGGGGTTGTTCCCGCGCCACACTGACCGTAAATCTCGCTCTGCACCGCCGGCAACACCGGCAACACCGGCACCGGTTGTTCCCGCGCCACGCTGACCGTAACGCTACAAAGGAGCTCTGAACGGATGAAGTCCCTTGCGCTTTTGATTGTCCCGTTCGTCCTTTTCCTGACCGCAGTTGCCTGCGCTACCGCCGCGCCGACGGCTGCCCCGTTTCCCACTGTTACCCCTACTCCTGGTTCTGTAGCATTTTGCTGGGGGAAAGTATATCATAGAGGAATGGGGCATAAATGCAAATCGCCAACTTGTAAGCGCATAACCGGGGAACGCTGCGATACTTGCCGGGTTGGGGGCGGCGGTGTGCGGGTGGTAATGCTTGACGCTAACGGCAAGCAAATCCGGCCGGAAGGGAAACACCCCCACGCTACACCCCACGAAAGGGGCGCGGCGGTGGATATGTATTTTGACGGGCTTTCCTATCGCCGGGTGGCTAGGAATATGGAGCAGTATTTCGGGCGTAAGACTGACCCGATGACGGTTTATCGCTGGGTCAGGGAATTGTCCGGGACAGCGGATGAAATCCTGCGGCCGATGAAGGTTGACACCGGCCGGGAATGGGTAGCGGACGAGATGATGGTCAATGTTGGCGGTCAAAAGATGTGGCTGTTCAATGTAATGGACAGCGACACCCGGTTTGTGCTGGCGGCCTATTTGACGCCGGAACGGACGGCAAGGGCGGCGCAAACTACGCTGGCAATGGCAAGGGAAAGGTCAAACAATGCGCCGGAGGTTGTAAAGACGGACGGGCTGCGGTCTTACCGGCAGGCATTGCCGCGGGCTTTCCCGACCCGACCGGTTAAACATACGGTTAGCCAGGGTATCAAAGCGGAAATCAACAATAATATGTCGGAAAGGTTGCAAGGAACTTTCCGGGATAGGGATAAAACCTTGCGGGGCTTGGATAGCCGGGCAACCGGGCAAGCATACATTGACGGGCTGGTTTTACACTATAACTATTTCCGGCCCCATCAGAGTCTTGAGGATAAGCGGCCGGCGGAGGCGGCCGGGGCGGAACTGCCTTTCAAGGATTGGGAGGACGTAGCAGCGGTGAAAAGGGGGAAAGGATGATTGCCTATCGCAGTTTGCCTTACTATGGCGGCAAGAGGGGATACGGCAAAGCCGAATGGATAGCCGGCCTGTTGCCGTGGGAAAAGGATTCCTGCTATCTGGAACCGTTCGCGGGAATGGCCGGGGTGCTACTGGCGCGGCCGGCGGTAAAGGTGGAATTACTGAACGACCTGAACGGCCGGCTGGTGAACTGGTGGCGGATGGTGCGTAATTGCCCGGATGAATTCGGGTATCTGGTAGAGCATACGCCGATTAGCCGGGATGAATTCCGGTGGGCTTGCCGGATGGTGGACAATCCGGAGCTGTCGGATATGCAACGGGCGTTGGCTTTCCATATCCTGATTAGCCAGTGTGTCACTGCCGGCGATAATCGTTTGTCCGGCAGGGGTTGGATTAGGCGGTTTGACCCGGCGATAGGCAGTTTTTCCCGGCATACGGCGGCGGAAATTTCCCGGCTTGCGGAAAGGATGAGGAATGTTCAGCTCGAGAATGTCGATGCGCTGGATTTACTGGAGCGGACGGCGGGCTGCGATTATGCGGTAATTTACTGCGACCCGCCTTATCCGACTGCCGACACCAGCGCGTACAGTATCGGCCACCTTGACTTTGACCGGTTGGGGGAATTGTTGCAAGCGCAACAAGGGGCGGTGGCTGTTAGCGGTTATGAAGGGGAATGGGATTGCTTGGGATGGGCGGCGGAACGAAAGCAGGCATTGCGGCGGCAACTTAATAGCCGGGGCGGTGAACCGCGAACGGAGTTGCTATGGCGTAATGCAAAGTGCATTGAGGCGGCAACTGTGCGGGGGCTGCTATGATTTCCCCCCAGCAAAATGCTACAGTACCCTACTCCTGCGCCCACTGCTACTCCCGTCCCGACCGCTACCGCCCGCCCCACTCCCACCGCTACGCCACGTCCCCCCCTGCCTATTATCACTCCTTGGCCTAAGACTACCCCGACCCCGACACCTGCGGTCAAGTGGGGTTTGCCTTACAACCCGGTTCCAATAGGAGACTTGGCAAAACTCAAACTCGAACGGACAAGCGCCGGGCCGTTCATACTGCGGGGCTGTTACGCCGGCATCGCGGAGCATGACGGTACGACTTTTACCCTTAGCGATAGCGGCAATCTCAGCAAAGCCAGCAAAATTGCCCAAGTTAGGGGATTTGCCGAAGGCACCCTCTTGTTCTCGCCGGCCTGCTATAACATGGCCGTTCAGTTTGAGTGGGCCGCGACATACTGCTACTACAGGAGCCCCTTTATGCTGCCGCCGGCGTTCAGCGGGGATTGCCCTGGCTTCACCGCCAGGACGCCGGTATTCCATCTGGTAAACCCCAGTTCGTTTGAGAAACGGTAACTGCGATAAAGGGTTCGCCGAGAGTCTGTATCCCTCGGCGAACTTCCCCAAAACAATCTAAAAATCCGGCCTAGACAGGCACTGTTTCAGAAAGTGTTGGTTGGGAAAATATGCCTTAAAATGAGCAAATTTCCGCTGTCTCACGTATCTGCCTGACCCGGAATTGAGGCCGTAAAAATGCTGTCAGAACCAGTGCCAACACTTTCTGAAACAGTGCCGCCTAGACATCGGTGCTTGACAAACCTGTTTTTGTTAGGTAATATCAAAAGTAGGATGAAGGAGGATGCTAGGAAAAGAGGCACTAGGAAGGACTGATTGCCGAAGTCGCCCTGCGCGGACGGGGATGTACCCCAAAAGAGGCACTAGGAAGGACTGATTGCCGAAGTCGCCCTGCGCGGACGGGGATAAACCAAGAGAGGCACTAGGAAGGACTGATTGCCCAAGCCGCCCTGCTAGGTCGGGGATGTACCCCAAAAGAGGCACTAGGAAGGACTGATTGCCCAAGCCGCCCTGCTAGGTCGGGGATAAACCAAAAGAGGCACTAGGAAGGACTGATTGCCCAAGCCGCCCTGCTAGGTCGGGGATAAACCAAAAGAGGCATCTGGAAAGTGCCTATTGCCCAAGTCGCCCTGCTAGGTCGGGGATAAACCAAAAGAGGCATCTGGAAAGTGCCTATTGCCCAAGTCGCCCTGCTAGGTCGGGGATGTACCTAGGATGGATTACGGAATTCATCCGGTGCCAGAGCAGCCCTGCTAGGGCCTGTTGACAAACCTTAAAGTGCCAGCTGGCGATTGACCGCCGGCCAGCCCCCGGGGTTCTGGCCGGTTTCCTTTTCCCGCATTGCTACTACCGTGGCCACCAAGCAAAGGGTTGCCGCGTACATTTCGCCCAACTTGCAGTAGCGCGTCGCAATTCCCCGATACTCCTTGAGGGCCGCAAAGCGGTTTTCAATCAAATGACGCAACCCATATACCGCCGGGTCGGGCCAAGCCGGCGGTCGCCGCCGGGCCCGGGAAGGTATCACCGGCCGGATGTCCGCCGCGGCCAACCAGCTACGGATCAGGTCCGTATCATAGGCTTTGTCGGCAATCAGTTCTTGGGTGGCAACCGCACCAATCAAATCTGGCAGCACCACGCATTCCGCCGCATTGCCCGGGCGCAGGACAAACTTGACCAGTCGTCCCATAGCGTCGGCCAAGGCCACCACCTTGGTATTCAGCCCGCCGCGACTCCGCCCGATGGCTTGGGCCAACCGGGATTGGTCGCGGGAGCGTCCCCTTTTGGGGCGCCAGTCCCGTGCTGATGCCCTTTGACAAAAGTCCCATCCACCATTACGGTGTCCAACTGAAGCTCGCCGGCCAAGCTGTTGAACAGCTGCTCAAAGACGCCGGCTTTAGTCCAGCGGCGGAACCGTTGATACACCGAGTTCCATTTCCCAAACTCCGGGGGCAAGTCGCGCCAAGGAGCTCCAGTGCGGGCAATCCACAGGATGCCCTCAACCGTGTTCCGATTTGCTTGCAGCGGTGGCCGGCCGCCTTTCTTGGGGTCGCCCCGCAAAGCCGGCTCCAGCCGCGCCCACTGCCGGTCGGATAACATCTTACGCGCCAAGCTATTCCCTCCTGATTAAGTTGCTGGTAATCTAATCAGGAGAAACGGGTTTGTCAACAGGCCCTAGGTCGGGGTATTGTAAGAAAGATGGGGACTTGGAATTCATCCATTACCGAAGTTGCCCCGAGTAACCAGGTTGTCCCAGCCAGATACAGGCAGAGAGGTTTTCGTTATGCCGACCGAGTCCCCAACTTTCTTGCCCAAACGGGCCCCTAAATTGCCCGCCCATCGTAAGATAGCGGGCAGGGTCCAAGACCGGGAGCCGATGCCCGACGACGAGCGGCGCCAGATTAGCAAGCGTTTCATCATCCACGCCCGCCAAGAGCTTAAATCCGGGCGCCGCTTGCAGGCGGGGGAGAAAGCTTGGGGGGCCGCCGCCCATTATCTCAAAGCCATCGGCGACCAGCGCGGCTGGAAGCATCACAGCCACCAGCAACTCCACGCCCTCGGCTCAATACTGGCCGCCGAGGAGGAGCAAAATCACGAGGCCAATAGTGTCGCCTTTCAAGAGGCTTTGACCGAAGCCTACCGGGTCGGTCACGAGAACTTCTACGAAAACCATCGGTCCGAACAGGATATTGCCGACACCATTGACGCTGTCGAGGCTATATTGCCCCGCCTTGACCGTATAGCATCATCGCCGTTCCGTCCCTTTAAGATTGCGAGCGGCAAGCAATTGGGGCGGTTGGAAACCCTTACCGGTCGCACAGACCTGCGTATCAAGATGACTTCGGATGTGGGGTTCGCGCAACCGATAACCCGCAAGCCCCCCAAGAGTGTTAGACGGCGGCAGAGGAAGGCCGAGGAGGACACGGCAGATAATGCCGTGAACGGTAAGGAGGACCGGGCATCTGGTCGCAGTCGGAGGAGTAAAAACGCCGATAAGGGCAACGGTAGCGACCCGCCCACCGAGGTTAATGTGCTTCTGACTTAGGGGTAACTCGGCATAAGGGGAACTTCTACTTACCTTTCGGGCAATTCTTGGCGGAGGGAGCGGGATTCGAACCCGCGTGGGGGTGCGCTACCACCCCTGACAGATTTTCAGTCTACCCCATTCGACCACTCGGGCATCCCTCCGCCAAGAATTGCCCGAAGAGTATCCTACACAATCGGGGTACCGATGGCAAGCAAGGAATCCATTCAAGAAGTAACCGAGAGGCGGCTTTTGGATAAGTGGATTGAGGATAATCTCCTCAAGGTGTTCGGGATAGCAGTAATAACGCCGCTGATAATCAGCGGGGGTATCTGGCTTCTCTATCCCGAAAGGGTGTGGTGGCACAACATTTACTACGCCGTGATTACTGCACTGGGCGTGGTGCCAGGGTTGGTGCTTTACTTTTTCGTGATTCCGGAGGGAGTGTATATGCTCTTTACCAAGCGCAGGCACGAAGGGCGGCTGGAGGAGGAACGGAAACATCGGGAGGAGGAACGGATACGGGCGGAAAGGGCGGAAAAGACGGTAGCGGACATGGCCGAGTGGTACGAGGGTGTCAAATACCACTTGCCAGAAGATGCCCCACCCCCGCCGGAGCTTCACTTGAACGGTAAGGAGTAGCGGAAGGTAGCGGGGCTTACCAAAGTAAAGGCTACGGTTGGTTGACCAACCGCAGCCTTTACCCTGCGCCAATTGAACGGTGCCAAGGTTTAGTTAGGTATATAATTCCCAATCAATTCTACGGGGGTTCAGCCTTTTGCAATCCGCCCCTTACCAACACTTTCTGAAACAGTGTCAAAATCAACGGCATTCTCAACACGTGTTGGCGTGGCTAAATCCAGCCTTGCTGGAGCCACAGCATAGCCAGGGAACCAACCAGCATTTCCGCTTGTTTGGTGTATCCCTTAGTCCGCCGCACCAGCCGGTTCAGCTTCCCCCGCAAGACCGAATGCAGCCCTTCATTCCGGTTGGCTTCCCGTCCCTTGCGCGCCACATGGCGGTCCGGCGGCAGCCAATCATACACCTCGTAGCGGTCCGTGCTGTATTTGGCCGTCTCCGGCAGCCGCGCCAGCAACCGCAGGAAAGTCTCCGTATCCCGTCCCCCCACCTCAAAATCCCGCCACCACCGCCCGTCGCTTTCCACCACTACCGCCGTCCCAATCCCCAGGGATTGCCGCTGCTCCCCCTTGCGGCAGCCCAGGTAAGTCCACGCCTCATCCAGGGAAATGACTACGGCCTTAACCCCGGCCGGCCGCCAGGCCGCTTGCTGCTCCCGCACCAAGTTCAAGGTCTCCCGAGCGGCCACGGCTTTTTTTGAATCCAGGAATAGACCGTCTCCAGCCACACCTTGAGCACCCGCCCGATGGCCGAGCTGCTGCTGCCCTCCAGATACATCCCCACGGCTTGGCTCTTGACCTGCTCCGAGTAGTAATGGCGGTTGCCCTCCGGGGTGTGGCGATGCTTGCAGTGGCCGCAGCGATAGGTCTGCTTCCCCCGGGAAGCGCCGTATTTGGGCATCCAGTTGGAGCCGCAATGGGGGCAGCGCAAGTCGTGGCGATAAGCCCGTTGGGACATAATTCCGCTCCTCGGTCAAGGCAATTTTCCCCATTTTACCTCACGCCAACACGTGTTGAGAATGCCCGGGTTTGTGCCATACTGAAAGCGGCCGGGCAATAAGTCTCGATTTGGAAAAGCCCATTGCCAGGATGAAATAGTGATAGGCGGTGTTGCCGGCAAGACGCCCAGCCCGGCAACACCGATCACTTTCGTCAATTCCCCGCTCACCTTGAACTTGTTGTAGTACCGGAAACCGCTGCCAGCAGATGGAACCTTGGCCCGCTACTCCCCGGCGGCCAGGCGTTCCAGTTGGCTGATGTTTTCCGGAGCCGGGCCCATTTCGCCGCGTTCTAGGCGTTTCACCATTGTAACGGCGGTATCGTTCATCGGGGTGGCTACGCCGCTTTCCCGGCCTTTGCGGGCGACCAAGCCGTTGATGTAGTCCACTTCGGTGCGCCGGCCTTTCAGGATGTCCTGGTGGAAAAAGGAACGGGCTTCCCGGCCTTCGGCTTGGGAGGCTTTGACCAAGTTATCTACCAGAGCTTCCGGCGATGCGGCGGCTTGCTCCATCGACAAGCCAAAGACCGGCTCCATACTGTAGCCTTGGGCTTGGCCGACCAGCAGGGCTTCCCGGCCTAACTCGAGGCATACGCGCACCCGTTCCGGGGCTTGAGTCAAGTGGGCCGGGCCGACGCCGGCCAAGGCACAGACCGGGGCCACGATGCAGTTAAAGACCAGTTTAGACCAACGGGTTCCCCACAAGTTGGTGGTCAGTTCGGTTTTGCCGGCGGCGCTGAGGATTTGCTGCAACTCTTGGAGCCGGGGGGTGATGCGGCCGTGGAGTTCGCCGAGGACAAAGGTGGTGCGGTCCATCGCGGTGTTGCGTTTGAGGTTTCCCGGTTCAAAGACTTCCGAGGACATCGTGAGGACGCAGCCGATGGCGCGGGTGGGGCCGACCAGGGGCGCAATCCATTCGTCGTTAAGGCTGTTCTGGGCGGAAACCAGTATGCCGTCATCTTTCAGATAGGGGAGGATAAGCTGGGTGAGCCACAGGGTATCGTAGGATTTGCAAGCCAGAAAGACGATGTCGAACTGCTGCTCCAGGGTGCAGACTTCGTACAAGTGCAGGGCGCGCACCGGGGAAGTGAATTCCTCGCCGGCAATGGACATAAAAAGCCCGCGAGCTTTCATTGCCTCAACGTGCGCCCCCCACTGGTCAATTAGAACCACATCGTGGCCGGCCACGGTAAGCATACCGCCGATAACGCTGCCGGTGCCGCCGGTGCCGACGACAGCGATTTTTTTGGATGGGGTGGTGGTCATGGGTGAATTCCTTTCAGAGCGGGTTAGAGATGATGGGGTCGGTTACAACGCCGGTGGCGGCGGAGCCGGGTTATTCCCGAGCAAGGGACGAATGCGGTTCAGGAAAGCGGCGGCGTGATCGACGGCGTCTTGGGCGTCGTCGACGGTGAAAGTGTCGGTGGCGTGGTAGTCGGCACGGAGGCGTTTGGCGTGACTCTGTTTCAGAGTTGCGCTCCAAATCCGTTCAACCCGGTTTTTATTTACCAAATCGCGGCCGAATAGACGATTCAGCCCCTCGTGACTGTCAATTTTAGGGATGCCCTGGAGCGCCAAGGCCGCTTTGGCGGCGTGGGCAATGGCGTAGTAGGCGCGGGAAATGGCGTCGGCATAGTAGCCGTTATTCCGGCATACTGCGGCGGCGGCCGCGGCTTCCTGCGCCCGTTGCCACTCGGCCCGCGCTAACGGGACCAGGGGAACTAGTGGTTCGACCATACGGTCACCCCATCGCCCTTATACGGGAGCAGGCTTTTTTGCCGCCGATGCTGCCATTCCGCCTTGGTATAAACCCAAATGAATGGGATGGCGTCGGATAGCGCCGACAGGGAATATCCCAAAGAGTCAACGTCCTTTATCGTCTGGCGGTTTCCTTCTTTCAGAATGACCACGACGTTCACGGTGTAGTCCGGGATGAACAAATCGCTTTCCTGAGCGTCAAAAACCACCAAGTCAGCGACCACGCCGGGATAATTTTGCCGCAGGGCTTGGCTGTATTCCTCCAGCCAGGCTTGTTCATCGGGCTTGAGCTGCAAGGCCATACGGGTCTCCAAATCCGACAGTTGGGTGACCGGGTAAGGCCCATTATACTCCTTTCCCGCCCGGCGCGCTGTTCAGTGTCAGGGCGCGCTCCTAGAAATTGTCAAGGGGCTATATCCTGAAACTGAACGGCGTCGCGTCGCTTTTACCCTTGACACCCCCGCCCCATCAACCTTATACTTATCCCCCTACAACTGAAAAACCCAAAGGCTGAGATGGAGACTAGTAGCCTTCTAGCGCGGCCCAGAGAGCCGGGCCAGGTGCGAACCGGCGCCGTCAGCGGAAGTTGCCAATGGACTCCGGAGCCGCCCCCTGAACCGCCGTGCCGGGCGCAGTAGGCTGGGCCGGTTGGGCAACCGTTAACCGCCCGCGGCCTCGGGGCAATAATGCCGGCCGGCAAGCCCCCACGGCCGCAATAGAGGTCAAACCGGCAAAACCGGGTTGACGAATAAGGGTGGTACCACGACCGCAAGCTCGTCCCTTTAGCCGGGGCGGGCTTTTTAAGTTGCCCGGCCCATAAACCGGTTTAAGAGTGAAAAAATATGTATCAGCCCTCCCTGGAGCAAGCGCGGGAACTGGCCGCCAGCGGCCGCGGCAACCTCGCCCCGGTGTACCGCTCCATCAATGCCGACCTGGAAACCCCCGTATCCGCCTATCTGAAAGTAGCCCGCCCGCCCTACTCTTTCCTGCTCGAAAGCGTAGCCGGCGGCGAGCGGTTGGGCCGCTACAGCTTCATCGGCACCGAACCCTACCGGGTAGTCAAAACCGGCCCCGGCCAGGAATTGGGCGAAATCGACCCCCTAATCCCGGTGCAGCAGGAAATGGAACAATACCGGCTAATTCCCGTCGCCGGCTTGCCCCGCTTCCACGGCGGCGGCGTCGGCTACCTCGCTTATGACGCCATCCGCTACTTCGAGCCGCGGGTGCCGCCCATGCCCGCCGACCCCCAGGGCTTGCCGGAATCCGTCTTTATGTTTGCCGATACCCTCCTGGTCTTTGACCACCTCCGCCACGACATCAAAGTAGTCAGCCATATCCGCCTGGACGGAGACATCGCCGCCGCCTACTCCACCGCCACCGCCAAAATCGACGAACTGGTACGGCGGCTGGAACAGCCCTTGCCAACCCCGGCCGCCTTGACCAATGCCACGTCCCTCCCTTCCGAGCCAGCCCCGGTCGAATCCAACTTCACCCAGCCGCAGTACGAGGCCGCCGTCGCCAAGTGCGTGGAATACATCTACGCCGGCGATGTTATTCAGGTCGTCAACTCCCAACGCTTTTCCCGCCGCACTGACGCCCATCCCTTTCAGGTCTATCGCGCCCTCCGCAGCGTCAACCCCTCCCCCTATATGTATTACCTGAACCTCGCTGACTTTCACATCGTCGGCGCCGCCATTGAAACCGTGGCCAAAGTCGAGGACGGCATCGTCGCTACCCATCCCATTGCCGGCACCCGCCCCCGCGGCCAAACCCCGGAGCAGGACGCCGCCCTGGAATCGGAACTGAAAAACAGCGAAAAACAGCAAGCCGAACACATTATGCTGGTGGACTTGGGCCGCAACGACATCGGGCGGGTCAGCGTCCCCGGCACCGTATCCGTTACCCAGCTGATGGATGTCGAGCGCTTTTCCCATGTGATGCACCTGGTCTCCCATGTCGAGGGCCGCCTGCGGCCCGAACTGACGCCTTATGACGCCCTCCGCTCCTGTTTCCCGGCCGGCACCGTCTCCGGCGCCCCCAAAATCCGGGCTATGGAAATAATCGCCGAAATCGAAGGCGAAAAGCGCGGCCCCTACGGCGGCGCCGTCGGCTACTTCAGCTTTTCCGGCAATACGGATACCGCCCTGGTATTGCGGACGGGTATTTACAAAGACGGCATAATGTATATCCAAGCCGGCGGCGGCGTCGTCGCCGACAGCCACGCCGAGGACGAATATATGGAAACCCGCCACAAATCCGGCGCCCTCCTCCGCGCCATCGACCTCGCCGAAGGCCGGGCCTAGGGGGTAGGCAATAGGCCGGGCTATCGCCTATCGCAACCGTCATTCCCACGAAAGTGAGAATCCAGTCCGCTCTGAAGTGAGCCACAAAGTAGCAGTCATTCAACCAACTATGTCATTCCGACCGCCACCCATGTCATTCCGAGGCGACAGCCGAGGAATCTAAAAATCTGGAGAGGAATCAAGAAAGGAGGCCAAAACCATGCTCCAACGAATGTTCCACACCGGCTTTGTGGTCAAGGACCTTGACCGCACCATCCAGTTCTATACCGAAGTCATGGGCCTGAAACTGGTCGGCCGCACCGAGCGCTCCGGCGACTTCGCCAGCAAGCTCCTGGCTTTTCCCGACGCCCACATCAAGGGGGCTTTCGTCGAGTTGGGCGACGGCCACCAGCTGGAACTGATTCAGTATATCAACCCGCCGGTGGGCGACGGCCAGTTGCAGCGCAACGACGCCGGGGCGTCCCATCTGGCATTTTTCGTCGCGGACATTGACGCCTTCTATGCCGAAAAGTCCGGCCAGGGGCTGACCTTCAACAGCGACCCGGCCGCTCTGTACGGCGATGACGGCAAGCTGCTCCGCAAAGCCCTGTACGCCCAAGACCCGGATGGCAACTGGTTAGAATTCGTCGAGTTGTTTTAGGGGGGACGGCGCGGATATGCTGCTGCTGATTGACAACTACGACAGCTTTACCTACAACCTGTACCAGTACCTGGCCGAACTGGGCGCGGAAGTAGTTACGGCGCGCAACGACCAGATTTCCATCGAGGAAATCGCCGCAATGGCCCCGGCCGGCATCGTAGTTTCCCCCGGCCCCTGCACGCCCCGGGAAGCCGGGATTTCCAACGAAGTCATCCGCCATTTCGGGCCGCTTCTGCCGGTGTTGGGCGTCTGCCTGGGCCACCAGTGCCTCGGTGAAGTCTATGGCGGCGTAGTCGGACGGGCCGGGGGAATCCGCCACGGCAAGACTTCGGCCATTCACCACGCCGGCCAAGGCGTCCTGGCCGGCTTGCCCAACCCCTTCCAGGGCATCCGCTACCATTCCCTGGTAGTATATCCCGACCCCCTGCCGGACTGCCTCGAAGTTACCGCTTGGACTGACAACGGGCTGATCATGGGACTGCGCCACAAAGAACACCCGGTAGAGGGCGTACAGTTTCACCCGGAGTCGATAATGACGCCGGTGGGACACGATTTGCTCCGCAACTTCCTGCGTCAGGTCGCGGAATTTCACCGGGGAGAGTAGGTTATGGACGCTGGCAAGTATATATTTTGTATCTTGACGACTAAAAAGTAAGGGCTCGGTAAAAACCGAGCCGCTTACAGTCGGCTTGCTAGCTGCGCGCAAGCCCCGGGGCATTGCCCATATCCTGACTTTAGATTGGAGAACACCGTTTGTCAAGAAGTTCAGTCAAGGGTAAAATAGCCGTCAAGGGGGAATTATGCGGGAAGCGATACGGTCCCGGCTGGGTATTTCCGAGGCGGAACTGGCGGCCTTTTGCCAACGCTGGCAGATTGCTGAGCTGTCGCTGTTCGGCTCCGCCCTGCGCGCCGACTTCCGGGACGACAGCGACATTGACCTGCTGGCGACTTTCGCCCCGGAGGCCCGTTGGAGCCTCATTGACCATGGGGCAATGGAGCAGGAACTTGCCGAACTGCTGGGCCGGGAGGTGGACTTGCTGACCCGGCGGTCGGTGGAGCGCAACCGGAACTGGCTGCTTCGCAAGAACATATTGACGTCTGCCGAGGTAGTCTATGAATCGCGATGATGTAACGCTCTTGCAAATCGACGACTCCGGCCGCTTGGCGATGGATTTTGTCAAGGGTATGGATTGGGACGATTTTATCGCTGACTTGCGAACGCAGTCCGCGGTCATTCACCGGTTGTTGGTTATTGGTGAAGCGGTCAAACGACTTTCCCCGTCTTTCCGGGAGCAGCATACGACGATACCTTGGCCGTTAATTGCCGGTATGCACGACCGGTTGATCCACGAATATGACACCGTTGACTTTGAGGAAGTATGGAAAGTCGTAAATGGTGATGTTCCCGAGTTGTTGCGCTACATTGAGCCGTTGCTGCCCCAACCGGAGCAGCCCTAACCTACGCAGTCCGAGGTGAACCCGAATGCCACGCCGAACATCCCGGGGCCGGTGCCGCTTTTGCGACCGTTCCTTCGGCAAGGGGGCAATGACCCGACATCTGCAAACCTGCCCGAAACGGGCCGGCATCGCCGCCGTTGCCCCGGCCGCGCCGGCCGTCAAAGGTTTTCATCTGGTGGTCGAGGGACGGGATCAGCCCGAATACTGGCTGCATCTGGAAGCCCCGGCCAATGTGGAATTGCAAAGCCTCGACGATTTTCTGCGGGACATCTGGCTGGAGTGCTGCGAGCATTTGAGTTCCTTTATCATTGACGGCATCCGGTACGAAGCCATCCCCCTGGATGAGGATTGGGCGGACCCGGAGGAGCGAACTATGGACGAGGAACTGGGCCGGCGGCTGTACGATGGGCTGCGGTTCTACCATGATTATGACTACGGCTCGACCACCGAACTGATTTTGCGGGTGGTCGGCGTGGGCGAAACGACCGCCGCCGCCATCCAACTGCTGGCGCGGAATGACCCGCCGGATTTGCGGTGCCGCAATTGCGGGGCCGCCGCCGTCCGCATCGACCCGATGGTCTGGGAGCCGGCGGACGGGTTGCTCTGCGCTGACTGCGCCGCCAAAGAAGCCGCCGAGCATGATATGCTGCTGCCGGTAGTCAATTCCCCCCGGGCCGGGGTCTGTAACTACGGCGTGGAGTCAGACGAATAAACCAACTCCCGCCGGCTGTCGCCAAACCCGGCCGGCCCGCCCGCCGGCGTCTATCTTATCCATTCCGGGAGAGTAAAAACGATGCCTACTATTGCCGAAGCGATGAGTTCTTGGTCGACGGCTCTGCATTACAGCAATTTGCCGGCCGAAGTAGTCCACTTGACCAAGCGGATGATTATTGACACCATCGGCTGCGCTTTGGGCGGCTATGCCAGTGAACCCAGCCGCATTGCCCGGGAGCTAGCGGCCACCGTCAGCGGCAATCCCGCCGGCACGGTCCTTGGCAGCGGCCAAGCCACCAGCCCGGAACTGGCGACCTTTGCCAACGGGGTGATGATTCGCTATCTGGACTACAACGATGGCTATACCAGCCTAGAGTCGGGACATCCTAGTGACAGCATCGCCGCCGTTTTGGCGGCTACGGAACTGGCCGGATTGGGCGGCCGCCGGGCCATCACCGCTACCGTCGCCGCCTATGAAGCCTTTTGTCGGCTGGGCGACGCCGCCACTTTGCGCTACCGGGGTTATGACCATGTTACCAACGGCTGCGTGGCCAGTGTATTGGGGGCGGCCCGGGCCTTGGGATTGAATCCGGAACAGACCCATCAGGCGTTGAACTTGGGGTTGGCGCCCAACATTGCTTTGGGGCAGACCCGGGGCGGCGTGCTGTCCCACTGGAAGGGCTGCGCTTACGCCAACGCCAGCCGCAACGCCGTCTTTGCCGTGCGGTTGGCACAGCGGGGTTTGACCGGGCCGGAGCCGATTTTTGAGGGGGAACACGGCTTTATCCGCGCCGTAACCGGCGGCGAACCCTACCAACTGGAGCCTTTCGGCGGCGAGGGGCAACCCTACAAAATAGCCGAGTGCAGCATCAAGCGTTTCCCCTTGGGCCAGTATTCCCAAACCGTGGTGCAGGCCGCCCTGGAAGCCCGGGAGCAGATGCCGGCGGCGGCCGTTGCGGATATTGCGACGGTGCACATCCTCACCCTGCAAAAAGCCATCGACATTATGGCTGGGGATGGAGAGAAGTGGCGGCCGCAAAGCCGGGAAACCGCCGACCATAGTATGCCCTACACTACTGCGGTAGCCCTGACTTACGGCTATGTGCATCAAGACCACTTTGACGAACGGTATTACCGCAGCCCGGAACTGCTGGATCTGACTAACCGGGTCCAAGTAGCAGTTTCCGCGGAAGCCAATCGCCGCGCCCCGGAAGCGATGCTCTGCGAACTGGAAGTAACAACCCGGGACGGCCAAAGCTACACGGCGACGGTTCCCTACCACAAAGGCCACTACAAAAACCCGATGACTGACGCCGAAGTGGAAGCCAAGTTCCGCTCCTTGTCCGAGCCGTTCATCCCGGCCGCTCAAACCGACGCCCTGCTGGAAAGGCTGTGGCACTTGGAGGAGGTGTCGGATATTAGGGAAGTGATGGAGCTGACGCAGGTTCAGGGATAGGGGTAAAGGGGGATAAGTTTAGGGGCCGGCTTTGTGCAGCCGGCCACGGTTATTTCGGTAAGGCGGATGCTGTGACTTCTACCGGCTGTTTTGAGCTACCGCCTGCGCGATGGCGCGTCGGTACTGGCCTTCGTCGGTAAAGTGGCCGTCCCGGCCTTCCCGGTTCGAATCCATTACATGGGTTTGGCCGTCGATACCCACCACGGTGCACTCGTAAGAGCCGCGCCCGGGCCGCCGGATAGTGAAGTCTTTCCTTTGAGGCATACTTCCTTCAGACCTCCTGTCTGGAGTCGGGTTTGCTGCCTTGATACGGCAACAAGTTACCTACGCAGGCGTTTCAGGTTTTCCTCAGAAACCGTTATGCAGGGGTGCGTCCAAGGTATGATGTTGGCTTTCTTGACCGCCCCACGCAAGTCTTGGCTGCATCCCGGCGGTGACCATAGATAGACATCGACGCCGGCTTGGTCAGCCTCGGAAATCAGCTCGGCGAAGTCGCCATCCTTGGAGACCAGCACCAGCACGGTGTCTTTGGGGTCCACGGCCGGCCACCCGAAAGGCTGAACACCGCACAACCGGCGGGTGTCTTGCTTTATCTGGTAGTCGGCGTTCCCATAGGAGGTCGAAACCTCGCAGTGCCGTAGAGAGGAAACCGATTGTCGGTGTTCCCCAGAGGCGTAAACCTTGAACGCCCAATTATCCATGGTGTTCGGGAACGCTATGTCCACGAACTTTTCCATGTAAAACCAGGTGTCATAAGCCGCATCGGCCTCAAGGGCAACGTTTTGGTAGTCCCAAATTACCACCAAGCGGGTTCGTTGCCGATTCAGAACTACGCGGCCGCCAAGGGGTTTTTGAGACTCTTGACGGCTCTTGGTGGAACTTACCATACCAACTCCTTTCTGGAAAAACTCAGGTTCCAGCCCCCGCTCTTTAGCTATCGAGTAGATGGCCGCCAGAGAATTGGCGTCCGGGGTAGTTTCCCCCCGTTCCCACCGGGAAATGGTGTTGACCGGCAAATCCAGCCGGGCGGCCAGCTTGGTCTGGGACAAGCCTAACTTATCGCGAACCTGTTTCAGCGCGCCGGGGGAAAACTGGTACTCGAAAGAACCGGGACTGACTGGCATAGCTATACTACCACTGCCCGGAGATTTTGTCAACACTTCTGGTTATAGTCAGAAATGTTGACTTCACAAGTTCGGGGGCTACACCCGCTCCAACTCGGCCAGCAACTCGTCCCAAGCGCCGGCATTGCCTTGGACGCTTTGCCGGGCCTGCCGGTGGAGTTCACGCAACTTGGTATAAATTGCGGGAGTATCGTCGCTGTAGTCGGCGTTCAGCTCCTGGACAACCTTGCCGGCCTTGTCCATTATGCGGAACTGGACTACCGGGGCTATTAACGGGTTCGCTCCCGGCAGAGCGATGGACACTTTCACATTGCCAATTACGGCAATGAAAGGACCGGTAGATGTCGTACTCTGCCAAAGGACTTTGTTCTGCTTGGTTTGCTCTTGGAGCCGGTCAATGACTTTGGCGATGTCGGCCATGCTAGTTTTCCTCCTCTTGGTCAAGGGACTTTATTGAGATTGACAGGTCTCTCAGCAATCCCTGAATATCGTTCAACATCCAGTTGAACGCGCCGAATTCTACCGGGTCTATTGCCTGCTCTCGGGCGGCGTCCACTTGGGTTTCCATTGTCTGGATTAGCTGGATGGCTTTCTCAATGTCGTTACGGATTTCTGCGGTGGGAGCCGGGTACCAAGTAAGAATATCGGTCAGCATAACTTGGAGCGAATCGTAATATCCCAAGCAAATATCCCACCGGCGAGCGCGGTGCGCCTCTTTCAGCCGTTGTACCAAGCCGATGGCCCGCTCCAAGTCAACCGTGGTAAGCGACCGGGTTATGGCGGCCCGCGTCTCCTTGCTGGCGATTTCCGCCGCCGTCGCCGCATCCCGGGCTGTTCCGGCCCGCCGAAAAGCCTTATAGGAAATAAATGCCCCAATGCCGGTAATAACCAGACCGGCAATCCCGACCCAGCTACCCCAGATGTCCAGCCCCAAAACTGTCATTTGCCGAGTGTAACACAAAACCGATCGGCAGGAAAGTCCCGGATTGCCCCCCTACTCCCCCTCCAACCGCAGGCCGGAATGGTCCTCAAAAGCCCCCACTGCCGGGTAAATCTGCTGGTAAATGCCCCGGCCCCGCTCTTTGATTACTGCGTTGGCCCGGCGATGCAATTCCGTCATTCGCGCCCGCTGCTGCTGGTACATTTCGCTGTGCAGGGGGCTGACGTCCTCCAATTCCCAGATGCACAGGAAGTTGAGCATCCCGTCCGTCCCCTCTTGCAGCTTGAAACGGCGGGCGCTGATGTAGCCGGGGATTTCCAGCCGTTCCCGCAGATGCTCCTCATCGTACCAGCGGTTGAAGTCGGCCTCATCCTCCGGGTCCACCTGCATCATCACCACCATAATGGTATTGCCGATGTGCTGCGTCGGGTAATCCTGATTGCGGTCAGCCATCAAACTTCGCCCTCCCGGTGTCAGTCTTTCCCCGATTGTAACTTAAAGGACGGCGGAATAACAGCCCCAACGGAGACGCCGCCACTGCCTTGCCGCCGTTTGACAGACCGGGCGGCAGTTTATATGATAACCGGCGCGGCCGGATCTAGGGCGGCCAGTCGGCAAGGAGAGAGTTAAAAATGTATCAGCAAATTCTGCTGCCCCTGGATGGTTCGGAGTTGTCGGAGCTGGCCTTGGGGCCGGCCCGTGAGTTGGCCTTGGCCTGCCAGGCGCGGCTGCACCTGCTGCAAGCCCTTTCCTATTCCCAGGATTTTGACCTGGTGCGGGGCGCGGAGTACGGGGCTTTGAGCGATGACTACATCAGCAACCTGTTGCAGGAAGTGGCGGCGGCCCAGACCAGCAAGGCGGTAGCGTATCTGGCGGACAAGGCGGCGGAACTGGAAGCGGCCGGCGTGGCGGTGGTAACGGATTACGAAACGGGCAACGCCGCCGAGAAAATCCTGGACTACGCCCGGGCGGCCAACATCGACCTGATTGTGATGAGCACCCACGGCCGCGGCGGGTTGGGGCGGCTGCTGGTGGGCAGCGTTACCGACCGGGTAATCCGGGCCGGCGAACGGCCGGTCCTGGTGGTGCCGCCGGAACGGGGACGGGACTAGCCAGCCGCAACCGCGGCGGGGTTTCCTTCCTCCAACCCGCAAACCTCCGCCACCAACTCGTACGACCGCACTCGGTCAGCGTAGCCGTGGCAGATAGTAACGATACTCAAATCATCAGTCTGATAGGCTTCCGCCAGCGACTCCAGCTTCTCCCTAACCTGCTGCGGATTGCCGTCCACGCACACTTGGCTGTATTGGCGGACAAAAGCCAGTTCGTTCAGCTGATAATTATAGCCCAACGCCTCCTCGATAGTCGGGATGCCTTTGGCCCGGTTAGTGATGGAAAAGAGCCGGGCCAAGTTGCGGCTGGACGCAATCCGCAAGGCTTCCTCCTCCGTATCAGCGCACAAAACCTGCACCCCCACATTGACCAGCGGCGCCGCCAGATGTTGCGACGGCTCAAACTGCTTGCGGTAGCCGGCGACAATCTCCGGCCCTTCCTGCACCCCCAAGCCGAAAAAGTGGGCATAGGCAAAGGGCAGCCCCAAGCGGGCGGCCATATAAGCGCTTTCGTAGCGGGAACCCAGCAGCCACACCGGCGGCGCCGTTTCCGTAGCCCCCGGCCCGGCCTGAATTTCCGCAAAGGGATGTCCCGGCTCTAACCCGCCGGACAAATAGCCCAGCAAGTCCACCACCTGCCGGGGATAATGCTGAATGTCCTTGGCATTGCCCGGATAAGCCAGCGCGGCGGCGGTCAATTGATCGCTGCCCGGCGCCCGTCCCACGCCCAAGTCAATGCGCCCGGGATACAGCGCGTCCAGCATCCGAAAGTTCTCCGCCACCTTCAGCGCGCTGTAGTGGGACAGCATAATGCCGCCGCTGCCTACCCGAATAGTCTTGGTGCGGGCCGCCACTTGCCCAATCAACACCTCCGGGCTGGTGCCGGCAAAATTGGGCAAATTATGGTGTTCCGCCAGCCAATAGCGGTAATAGCCCAACTTCTCGACCGCCACCGCCAGATTGACGGTATCCCGTAGCGCATCCGCCGCCGTCTCCCCGGCCCGCATCGGCGACTGATCCACCACGCTTAAAACCAGTTCCCGGCCCAAAATCCGCTCCTGACGATGAGATGGCTGCCCGCCCGGAATTATAGCAGATGGAGGGCATTATCCGGGGAAACAACTTGTAGGTTGTATCGTTCCCTTATGCCAGTGGTTTCCAAATCGGTTAGCAGAGGCTGGTCGGTAGTAACCAGAATAGCACCAGCAGCCACTGCCAAGCGCACAATTTCCACATCATCCCGGCTGCCTTGGGGAATGTTCGTTTCCTCCGGGAAAGCGGGTGCATTGGGCAACAAAGTCACCTTATAAACCCATTGCCCGGCATCATTCGGCGGCCCCACCCCGGCGCGGTCCAACCGGCTTAAAATATGCGGCCGGACTATGGAATAATACGGCAGTCCATTCAGCTGCCCATGATACTTGCGCCAGAGAGAGTAATCCACGCCCATAAAGGCGCGGTGGTTGCCGATTATGCGCTGTACCAAGCGCAAGCAAGTCAGGTCGGAAGCTCCCTGAACGTCCTCCTGTTTCTGCGCCAAGATGATGACATTTTCGTCCAAAATGAAACGCAAAGTCATTCTGACGAATTCAACCGGGCAAACTGGGCTTCAACATAGCGGTTCATCTCCGCCAAGTTCACATCAAAGAAGTCTCTGATTCCGCCTTCGATACCCCCTTCTTGGCTGATTTTCAAGGATTTGGCCGAGCATACACCGGTCTCCTCATCCTTCTCAAAGGCATAAATCGCCAAATCGGCTATGGGTAACGTACCCTCGGCCACCAAAGTCAGCAGCCGGCCGGTGATATGCTCGCTATGGGTGGTCATTATCACCTGCTTGTCCTCGGCCAAGGCTTCCTTCGCCAGGACTTCGGCTAAATCAGCCTGCGCCTTCGGATGCAGGTGAATCTCCGGCTCCTCAATCATCACCGTCGCCCCCCGCTCGGCGGAGACCAGTTGCAAAAGCAACATTATCAAGGAATTAGTGCCAAACCCCTCGGCGACAATGTTGAAACTACCCGCCTTATTTAGAGATTTCACTTCCACCGATTTTGACGGGACAATATCGGCCCGCAAACCGGTTCCCGTTACTTTCTTGAGCAAATGGGATACTTGTTGCTCGACATCATCCCGGGAGTAGCACAAGTTGGTAGCAATCTGCTCCTCTTGCTCGACAATCCCGTTCATCAGGGAAACATCCTTGACCAAGTTGTCCCGCAACGGATGCGCCGGGTCGGAAAAACCTCGCTTGGCCGGAACCAGTTTCAACCCCCGGATTACCGACTTTGCCGCTTCCGGGTCTGGCGCAAGCAGAGTACGCGTAGTAGGGGATTGCTCTGTTGGTAATTCAATTTCATAGGGGAAGCCGTGTCCCCATTGCCCTTTGGTAACGCTGCCAAAGCGGAATACCGGAGCGCCTTGCCCGAAATCAGATTTCAGAGCATCCAATCCGGGCAGGTTCACCAGCGGCCCCTGCAAGACAAGCTGTGGCAGGTTGATACGACGGGAATTCTCCACCGTCTGCTTCAGCAGACCAAAGGCTTGTAGCACACTCGACTTGCCCGTGCCGTTAGGCCCCACAAAGGCCGTTATCCGCTTGGGCTGGATTGACACCCGCGCAAATCCCTTGAAGTTCTCCAAGACGATGTAGGTAATCATCGCGCCACCTCCTTGCCATCAGTATATCCCAAGGGCGGCCCCGGGACAAGCCGGCTATACTTGCCTAATCCCGCCAACAATCCCTTAACAAAACTTAAACCCAACTTAAACACTTATTAACCCCATTTCCCTTGTCAATCGGCCGCCGACTCTATTATCCTGTTCTGCGCCATTGCCTTGCCGACTTTTCCGCCAAGTAGCGGCTTTCGGCTGATCGGGGTGAACTGCCTTGGCCCAACCCGACCTATCCCTTGACCCGGCCGCCGCTCCGACCGCGGCCCGGTTCCGACCACCCGGCGCCGCCAAGTGGAAAAGGTATCTGCCGGAACGGATTATCAAAGCCGTTCTTTTCCTGTGCAGCATCGTCTCCATCTTTACCACCGTCGGCATCGTTTCCGTCCTCATTTTCGAGGCGGCGCTTTTTTTTCAGGAAGTTTCCATCTTTGAGTTTCTGACCGGCACCAAGTGGACGCCGCTGTTCGCCTCCAAGCACTTCGGCATATTGCCGCTGGTTACCGGCACCCTGCTCACTTCCATTGGCGCGATGATTGTCGCCCTGCCCTTGGGCTTGCTCAGCGCCATCTACCTCAGCGAATACGCCCCCGACCGGGTGCGGCGGGCCCTGAAACCCTTGCTCGAAGTATTGGCCGGCATTCCCACAGTGGTGTACGGCTACTTTGCCCTGCTCTTTGTAACGCCCATCCTGCGGTCGATTGCCGACCATATCCCCTTTATTGAAATATCGGTGTTCAACGGCCTCAGCGCCGCCATCGTGATGGGCATAATGATACTGCCCATGGTCTCCAGCCTCAGCGAGGATGCCATGCGCTCCGTGCCGCGTTCCCTGCGCGAAGGGGCTTACGCCCTGGGCAGCACCAAACTGGAAGTTTCCACCCGGGTGGTCATCCCGGCCGCCCTTTCCGGCATCGTCGCCGCCTTTATCCTCTCCACCTCCCGGGCTATTGGTGAAACGATGATTGTCACCGTGGCCGCCGGCCAGAACCCCAACTTTACCTTTAACCCCTTTGTCCCCATTGAAACGATGACCGCCTATATCGTGCAGGTCAGCCTCGGCGACACCCCCACCGGCACTTTGTCCTTTAAGACCATCTTTGCCGTGGGCTTGAGCCTCTTTGTGCTGACTTTGGGGATGAACCTGCTCAGCCAGTATGTGGTGCGCCGTTTCCGGGAGGTGTACGAATAATGGCGATTATGAGCCACGGCGAATTCAACCGCAATATGGCCCGGCGCAAGCTGAAGGGGCATATTTTCTATGCCTTGTGCTTGAGCGCCGTCTTTATCGGTTTGGGTATGCTCGGCGCGCTCCTGTACGACATCATCAGCGACGGCATCCAGCGGGTCAACTGGTCTTTCATCACCAGCTTTCCCTCCCGCAAACCGGAGCAAGCCGGCATCCAGGCCGCCCTGTTGGGCAGCATTTATGTGGTTGCTTTAGCCGGCGTCCTGGCTTTTACCTTTGGCGTGGGGGCGGCCATTTATCTGGAGGAGTACGCCGCCCGCAACTGGTTTGCCAAGGTTATTCAGGTGAATATCGCCAACCTGGCCGGCGTTCCGTCCATCGTGTACGGCATCTTGGGACTGGAAATTTTTGTCCGCTACCTTGCATTGGGCAAAAGCGTCATGGCTGGTGGGCTGACCCTGGCTTTGCTGGTATTGCCTATCGTCATCATTGCCGCCGAGGAAGCCATCCGCGCCGTGCCGCCATCCATCCGCGAGGGCGGCTATGCCCTGGGCGCAACCCGTTGGCAAGCCATCTGGAATCTGGTACTGCCGCAGGCTTTCCCCGGCATCTTGACCGGCATCATCCTGGCGGTCAGCCGCGCCATCGGCGAAACGGCGCCGCTGATTGTGATGGGCGCGCTGACCTTTGTACCCTTTGCCCCGGACGGGCCGTTCAGCCGCTTTACCGTCCTGCCCATTCAGATCTTCAACTGGGTTTCCCGGCCGCAAGAGGGATTCCATGAAGCCGCCGCCGCCGGCATTATCGTATTGCTGGCGTTGCTGCTGTCGATGAACGCCCTGGCCGTGCTGCTCCGCAACAAGTTCCAGAAACCGACGGAGGGATAGCCCCTTGACCGCCGCCGAACCCATCATCCGCACCCGCGACCTCAGCGTCTATTACGGCCCGGCCAAAGTCGTTGCGGCCGTCGATTTGGATATGGAACCCAACAAGATAACCGCCATTATCGGCCCTTCCGGTTCCGGCAAAAGCACCCTGCTGCGCTGTTTTAACCGGATGAACGACCTGATTCCCACCTTTCACATGACCGGCGAAGTCTTGTTCGACGGCAAAAATATCTACGATTCCGCCGTTGACCCCACCGAAATTCGCTATCAAATCGGGATGGTCTTTCAGCGGCCCAATCCCTTTCCCAAATCTATTTTTGACAATGTGGCTTTCGGCCCCCGGGTCAACGGGTTCAAGGGCGATTTGCCGGCTCTGGTCGAGCAGTCCATCCGCCGCGCCGCCCTGTGGGACGAAGTGAAAGACCGCCTGAAGGAAAGCGCCCTCTCCCTTTCCGGCGGTCAGCAGCAGCGGCTGTGCATCGCCCGCGCCCTGGCGGTCGAACCCCGCATCATCCTGATGGACGAACCCTGTTCCGCCCTCGACCCCATTTCCACCCTGGCCATCGAGGAACTGATGCGGGAACTCTCCCGGGAATACTCCATTGTCATCGTAACCCACAATATGCAGCAAGCGGCCCGGGTTTCCGACTACACCGCCTTTCTCACGCCCCGGGAGGACAAAATCAGCGAGCTGATTGAATACGACGAAACCCGCCAGATTTTCACCAACCCCAAAGACAAGCGCACTGAGGATTACATCACCGGCCGTTTCGGCTAAGGCCGACCCACCGCTCCCGCGTCGTCCCTACCGATAGTCAATCCCGTACAGCTTAACCGCCGTGTCGTGGAACAGGGCGGCCCGTTCCGCCGCCGAATAGCCCGCCGACAGCCGCTTGAAAGCGTTGAACAGCACATTATAGGAATAGGAAACCTTGTCCACCGGGAAGTTGCTCTCGAACATACACCGCTCCGGTCCGAACTTCTCAATGCAGTAGTTCAGCAGCGGCCCCAAATCAGCGGCCAGGGCTTCCGAACCGACGGGACGATTCCACTCGTGCCAGTCAAAGCCGTAGCGCGGCTGCCCCACACCGCCCAACTTCATATAGATGTTGGGACAAGCGGCCACCGTGTCAATGCTCTGCCGCCATTCTGCCAGCACCTCATCATCCCGCCCGGCATAAGGCCCCACCCGCAGCAGCCCGCCGATATGGTTAAACACCAGCGGCAGGTCGGGAATAGCCCGCGCCAAATCAGCCATCTCCTCGGCTTGGTGGAAATAGGCGGTCAATTCCAGCAGCAGCCCCTTTTGCGCCAGAACCCGCGCCCCGGCCCGAAAGCTGCTCTGTCCCATCCGGCCCGGAGCGGCCCGGCTTTCAATCTCCGGATGCGGGTCATTGCCGCAATGGGCCCGGATACCCCGAAACCGGTTAGGGCTGGCCGCCTGCAAAGCTTCGAGCGCCGGCGCCACGCCATCCCCCAAATCCAGGTTGACCGCGCCAATTATCGCCGCCGCCGGCCGTGCCGGCCCGTAAATCCCGCTGGCCCCGGCCGCCGCCAAGCCCTGCACAAACTCCACTTCCCCCACCGGCCGCAGTTCCTCCGGCCCGTCCGGACGGTACATCGACCGCGCCTCGATAAAAGCCGTCGAGCGGACATTATGCCCGCTGCTAATGTCCGCGACCAGTTCGTGCAGCAGATACCGCTGATAGGGGATACGTTCCGCGCGAAAGTCCCAAAAGTGATGATGGGGATCGCAAATGGGCAACTCCGGCTCCAGCGTCTCCTCTTGGGTCAACTCCAGCCAGTCATTCCCGCCAAAAGGCATAACCCGCCTCCTTAACTTGCCCTTGCCATAAAATTCCCGCAGGATTGCCGGGGCTATATTACCATATATTCACCGCCGCAACCTGTGGTAAAATATCCTTATCCGGCAACGCAGAACCTCGGCTTGAAAAACTTGCCTCGGACGGTGCGCTAATGGAAGCCCGCGACTTGATGACATCCCCGGTAGTTACCATCAAACCCGACGCCACCGTCGGCGCCGCCGCCCGCCTGATGCTGGATCATGACGCTAGCGTTCTGCCGGTAGTGGATGACGCCGGCAAATTGGTCGGCATCCTCAGCCACGCCGACTTTGGCCTCCATCCCCGCTACCGCTCCACTACCAGCAATGTCTATACCCTCCTCGGCTCCCTCACCAGCCCCAAGCATCTCGAGGAAGTCTCCCGCAAAGTCAGCAGCAAGCCCGTGCGGGAAGTTATGCAGCGGCGCGTCATCACCGTCAACGCCGATGCCCCGGTCTCCCGGGTCGCCGAATTGATGACCCAAAACCACATCCACCGAATGCCGGTAATCCAGGACGGGCAAATCGTCGGCATCATCACCCGCCACGATTTCCTTAAACTTATCGTTTCCGACTGATTATCCTTGGGGATTAGCCCCTACCCCCACCCAGCCCCGGTCTAACCGGGTTAAATATTTCGGCAAAGGAGCAGTCTTGGGTACTTTCAGCGCCGCCATCGAAATCGGCAGCCCGGAGGGTTCCCGGTTTGAGACCGTCAACGCACTGATGGACACCCGGGCCAGTATAACGGCCATTCCCGCCTCCATCCTCCGCCGTCTCGGTGTAACGCCGCATACTCAATTCACCTTCGAGTTGGCCGACGGGCAGGAAATCGAGCGGGATGTCGGCCGCACTTGGCTCCGCATTGGCGATCGGGCGGCAATTACCCTGGTAATGTTCGGCGATGAGGATCTGGAGCCTCTGTTAGGATCCATTTCCCTCCACGGCTTACTGCTCGCCATCGACGCCCCTAACCGGCAACTGATTCCCGCCAAGTTGCGGATGAAAGGAGTATAGCCCTTGGGTACTTTCAATACCGACATCGCAATCGGCAGCCCGGAGGGTTCCCGGTTTGAGACCGTCAACGCCTTTGTCGATACCGGGGCCAGCATAACGGCTATTCCCGCCTCCATCCTGCGCCGCCTCGGTGTAACCCCCCACGACCGGGACACTTTCATCTTGGCTGATGGGCGGGAAATCGAGCGGGAGGTCGGCCGCACTTGGCTACGCATTGGCGACCGCTCGGCAATTACCCTGGTAATGTTCGCGGACGAGGAAGTAAAGCCTCTGTTGGGGGCCTACGCCTTGCAAGGCTTGCGGCTGGCCGTAGATTCGCCCAACGAACAGCTGATTCCTTCTCCCGGTCTGCTGCTGTGATGCTGTCCATTAACTCCCTGCGCGCCGCCGTCCGCCAAGCCCTGGCCTATGTTTCCGCCCAGCCCGACGTCGCCGCCGCGGAAGTATTCGCCGCCGCCAATGCCAACCTCACCCTCCGCCTCAACTACACTTCCCACATCCCCAGCAACGGCGTCGAGGAACCCAAATCCGTAGAATCCGCCGGCCTCAGCGTCCGCGCCGTCTTTAACTCCCCGGACGGTGTCAAAACCGGTATGGGCAGCGAACCCAGCGACCTCTCCCCGGCCGGCGCCGCCCGCGCCCTCGCCAAAGCCCGCCGCAGCGCCGTCCGCGACCCGGAATTCGTCAGCCTGCCCCAACCGGACGGCCGCCAGCCCACCCTTTCCCGCTACCACGACCCCGCCTTGTCCCGCCTTAGCTCCGCCCGCCTCCTCTCCCACGGCTGGCGCCTCCTCGAGCAAGGACTAGATGCCTTCCAATCCGCCGAGGAACTCCAAGATGTCCTGCGGCAAATACAGCAGGATAACCCGGATCAAGAACTGTCCGACTTGGGATTGATTCTCGGCGGCGATTTAGCCCTGCTCCGGGAACGGATGGCGATTGCCTCCACCAGTATGCCCCAAGTGCAGTCCGACGAATCCACCCTGATAATGTCCTTCGTCACCGCAATGGTCGAGGAGCGCAACGCCAAGGGCAGCGGCTGGTCCGTCAGCAGCCATCTCGCCGACTTTACCGGCCAATCCGCCGCCGTCGCCGCCCGCCGTGCCATCGCTGCTATGGACGGGCAACGGGTTGCCGGCGGCCCTTACCGCGTCCTCCTCGGCCCCCAGCCGGTCGCCGAAATCCTGGAGTGGGTATTGCTGCCTGGCTTGATGCTCGACGCCTTCTACGCCGACGCCTCCCCCTTTATGGGCCAGTTAGGGCAGACCATCGCCTCGGCAAAACTGTCGGTCTATGACGACGGCGCCGCCCCCGGCTTGGCGGGATCCAAAGCCATCACCGACGAAGGCTTGCCCACCGGCCGCACCGACCTGATTAAAGACGGCCAGCTGACCGGCCTCCTCTCCGACTACTACAACTCCCAGCGCATCCGCCAAGACCCCCGCGGCCGTGCCAAGTTGGGCATCGACCCGGCCGCCGCCGGGGATGCTCTAGTTCCCCGCAACGGCTTTCGGGCTGGCAACGGCGGCGGCCGCGACTTCAACGCCTACCCCGGCATTGTCCCCACCAACCTGATAGTAGCCGGGCCGGACACCCTGCCCTCGGCCCAACTGCTGCAACTGGTCGGCGATGGCATCTACATCGGCCGCATCTGGTACACCTACGCCGTCAACGGCTTCACCGCCGGCGACTTCAGCGGCACCATCGTTGGCGACTCCTACATCATCAAAGACGGCAAACTGGCCGCCCCCGTCCAGCCCAACACCCTGCGGCTGAACAACAACATCAAAGCCGTCCTCAACAACATCCTCGGCATCGGCCAAGACCGAACCGGCACTGTGCGCTGGTCGTCGGACCAAGTAACCTGGGCCCCGGAAATCGCCCTCGCCGACTTCCACCTCGCCGAAATCGGCGGCTATATGGACGAAGTGTACCCCGGCTCCTAGTCCCCACAAAGGTGACCGACTGGTCTTGAGAGCCGGGTATGTGAACGCCCGCCCCCGAATATCAGGAGCGGGCGGTTTTTCTAGGGCCGGTTGGATGCCTCGAACTCGGCAAGGCATTGGGTAACGGCATCCCTTATCCTGGGATATTCGTTCTCGGCAAACGCCGATACCCAAGCCTTTATCTTTGAGCGGATGGCATCCTCATCCCAGTTCTCAAGGTCGGACCGGTTCGGGAAGTTACTACCGACAGGAAAGATCCTGTGAGGATCATCGGACTGTCCCCGACCCAAAACCTTTGTAAGGAGGGCGTCTATCTCCTCTCTTACCGGCTCGGATTCGGGCGAACTCCGGTTGTTAAGGGTGAAGTTAAAGGAGAGGTTACTTCTCGTCAACTTAACCTCTATCAACAGGAAAGACTTGGATAGACTTCCACCGGGACCGAGCCAGCGCGTCTCGGCTTTAAGGGATGCGAAATCGTCCCACTCCTCAGGAAGGAACCGAGTGGTACTGACACCTATAGCGGTCTCTTTATTATCCGAATCCCAAACCAAGCCATCAAGATTCTCCGGGATTACTTCCTTGAGAATCTGCTGGGTTTCCCCGTGGTAGTCGGGCTTGTTCCGGTTAATCAGCTCAATGGCGTCCCGGTGCTGGATGTAAATTGTCCGGGCCAGTTGCCGGATTTCCGAATTGTCCAATACGTGCCTCCTCAAAATATCGGCATAGTGCCGCAGGAATACCCGCAAATCCTCATTTGCCGGGTCGGAAAGACTTTGGCCCGTTTCCTCAACCAGTTCGCAGACCAAGTTGTAGTCAACCGGCGTCCAATACGCTCGCTCCTCGACATCTTGGGCAGTAGTTCCGCCCGGCGAAAGGAATACATAGTGCCGCCGAAAATCGGGGGCGGGGTATTTCTGTTCCAATGCCAAGCGGTAACGGGTCAGCTGTCGGCTGTGTTCCCCAGAGCCTACCTTATTCTCGATAGCGCAATAAAACTTTTGCCGCTCGTCCAGAATGAGGATGTCCAAGTACCCCTTTTGCCCTTCCACCTTGTTAGGCCATTCCGGAAAAACTTGCGCCGCCGCGAAGTCGGCCAAGACGACCCCCAACGGTGCGGCTGTCTTAATGCCGGTTTGCCGGGCCCGGCTGAGGGTCTGACGCAGAAACCTTTTCAGGAAAGCGTCTCCCAAACCGTGATTTTCCTGAGGAGAAAGCAGCCAAGTCAGAAATTGGGAATGGACTCCCTCTTGCCGGTAAAACCCCATAAACTCGAAAAGGTTAAACCGGGGCGACAAGCTTTCCAGCCGTTCCAAATCCGGGTTGTCGAGGACAAACCGCTCCAACGCCGCATACTGCTCCGCCACATCCATTCCCTTGCCGTCACCTTACCCAGATAAAATACCGGAGCGACCGGCCTCAGCGGAGCGGAGTCGTTGAAGGAGCGGCTCGCTGCCGGTCGCTGCGGGTTTAATTGTAACGGCTGCGGGGTGGTACGGTCAAGGGATTGAGGGCTTTACGCGAAAAGGAAACCAGCCGGATTCCCAGGGGCCGACCGTAGGTCAATCATCGGCCAGCAATTTAAGGTTTGTCAACCCGCCTAGGCCGCCGTCTCCTGCCATCCCCTTACCCGCGCCAAGTGCTTCCGATACCCTTCCTCAATGCCCAGCCAAATGTGCGCGGCCAGCCCCAACGTCCGCTCAAACTCGGCGGCCGTAGCCGTGTCAATCGCCGCCTCCCCGGCAATTATCCCGGCGATTAGCTCCGGAGACCGCCCGCAGAGACCGGCAAACTCCCCTTGCGACAACCCCCGAACTTCCAGGTACTCCTCCAAAATCTCGCCGGGCGACGCCGCATAATCCGGCTCGAACCGATAAGTAGTCTCCGCCATAATTTACTCCTTTCTAGTGGTAGTCCACCACTTCTATGATGGTGATGGAGGTTACTCGGTCCGTATCCACGCCTCCATCCTCGCGACGCGGCACCGGGTCGTGGTTCGGCTCAAAGATCAACCGGTACGGGTGAACCAAGTCGATGGCATATTGCCCCCTTCTCCTTCCCGACAAAGAATGACGCCGCTCCGGGGGCAAGGTGGACACCTCTGTCAGCGAATTTGCCCTTATCAGCAGAGTGATCCGCCGCCGAATGACTGCCGCCATTGCATCGCCGTACGTCCTCCTGATTTCCCGCTCCGAGCTGAAAATTCGACTGAGCCGCCGCGTCCTGAACCCGATTTCCACCTTATCGCCGTCTCCCTTCTGTGAATAGTGGATAACGGACGCTACTATACCCCCACCACATCCGCCCCGTCAAAAGCCCCCCTACCTCCCCTGAAACCACGCCGGCCGCTTCCCGCTGAACGCCCTTATCCCCTCCTGAAAATCCCCGCTGTAGGCAATCTCCGCAATAGCCGCCCGTTCCGCCGCCAGCTGCGTCGCCAAGTCGGCGTCCCACGACTGGTTAAACAGCGCCTTAACCCGCCCGTAGGCCCGCGTCGGCCCCTGCGCCAGCCGATCCGCCGTCTCCAAAGCGTGGCGGTCAAAACCCTCCACCGGGCAAACCTGATTAACCAGTCCCAACTCCCGGGCATACTCCGCCCCAATCGGCTGACTCGCCAGATAAATCTCCATCGCCTTGCCCATTCCCACCAACCGTGGCAGCATATAAGTCGAACCCCCATCGGCGGTACAGCCAATGCCGGCATACGCCAGGATAAACCGGGCATTAGCCGCCGCCAGCCGCAAATCGCAAGCCAACGCCAGGCTGAACCCGGCCCCGGCCGCCACGCCGTTAATCGCCGCCACTACCGGTTTACCCAACTGGCGGATGCCCCTAATAACCTCCTGATGCAGCGCGTCAGCCAAGCGACTCAAGTGTTGCGACAAACCTTCCGGCCCGCCTTGCTCCAGCTGCGCCGCAAAATCCTTGACATCCGCCCCGGCGCAAAAAGCCCCTTCCGTCCCGGTCAGCAGCGCCGCCCGAATTTCCGGCCGCCGGCAGTCGGCAATCGCCCGCCCCAAATCCGCCACCATCTCCGGGGACAAGGCATTGCGCGCTGCCGGGCGGTTCAGGGTAATTACCGCCAGCCCGTCCTTGCGGGTAAAGTCAACTTGGTTCGAGGACATAGTTCACCTGCGCCGATACGGATTTCAGGAAAGCGCGGACAGCAAAGCCAGCAGCTTATCCCGCTCGCTCCACTGGATAACCGTGGAAACCTGGCTCAACCGGTTGATGTGCGCCGCTTTCCAAGCAAAAGTTTCGTCATTCAACAGCGTCAGCTTGCGCTCTGCCGTCAAATCGCCGGCGCAGTCGGCCCACATCCCGAAAGTGCGGTCCACCGCCATCTTGGCCCGACCGGAACGCCCCGGGTCCAGAATCTGCAAGTAAGTCACCCCGTCAACCCGGTAATGCACTGTATAAACCTGCCCACTCTCCCCGGTCAGTTTGGGCCGCGGCGCATACTCGAAACCGCTTTCCGCCAGTACCGCCTCCAGCTGACGGCCCAGCTCGCTGCCCCGTGGGGACTTTCCCGGTGCGAAAGACGGCCAGTAACGCCGGCGCAGGTAGGGCAAATGGGCTACCCCGTGCGCCGCCATAATTACATCCAGCATAATCTCGCCCAGCTCCGGTGCCGGGCCGGTCTTTATCAGATTGCCCCCCTCGAATTCCACCAGGTTGGCATGGGCAATTTCTTTAGCCGCCGCCATCGCCCAAGAGCTGCGGAAAATGTCAAAACACTCTTTCCACAGGTTCAAGTGCGCCGTTTCCCCTCCGTCCGACACCTGCACCCGGCCCTCGGGCAATTCCTCAATGTAAAGGGAAATGCCATCATCGTTGGGGTAGTAATAGGGGGTGCCGATTACCAGGTACTCGACGCCATCACGCCGGTGACCGGAAAATCCTTCGGCCAAAGTAGCCAAGTGCCGCTTGATGATTTCGCTGCCTTCCATAGCCGTCATTGCCTCCGGTGTGGTACTGGTCAGGGAATGGGCTAAAGGGTCGGGATTGCCCCCATTTCACCGGTGAAAACTATATTACACTCCCGGCAAAACTCGTGAAAGGCCGCCACCGGCTCCTCCGGGATAGTTTCCCCGGGAGTAAAGGCAAACCCGGGGTATTCGTCCCGCCAGCGTTGTTTATGCGTCTCACTGCGCCACCGATTGCGGTCAATGCGCTGGTTACGGTGCGTACCGTTGACATCCAGCGAATAGATGCGATAACTCTGATCGCCCAGCGTCCAACTGAGTAAATAAGACAGTTTCGGCTCCGACCCCAGCCGCACATTGCCATAAAGCGTCAAACTCCACCCGCCATCATTCTCCACCCTTGCCCGGAACTTGCCCCAATCCGGGTCCTGACGCAAATCGCGCTGCCAGCTGATACTCTCGACGATTTGCTTATCCGCCGCCAAAATCCGCGCCACCGCATCCTCCGCCGGGTACTCTCCCGCCGCCAAAGCCATCCCGTCCCCTAATCACCCGCCCCCGGCTGCGCCGCCGGCTCCCGTTCCGACCGCCGCCACACTACCGCCGGCACCCGCTGGAACAGCGCCACGATACCCCCGGATACAATTATCCACACCACCGCCAGCGATGCCACTTGAAACCCCTGCTGATAATACCCCCGCGCCTCGGCCGCCGTCATAAACTCGATGGTCACCGGCAGGCTCAACCCCAATATGGTCGCCCCGATGGTGCTGCCTACGGTATGCCCCATCTGCCGCGTCGTCTCCAGCATCCCCGACGCGAAGCTCCGATTTTCCGGCAGCGTATTCATCACCACCGCGTTATAGGGCGATATGAACAGCGCCGTCCCTACCGACGCCGGCAGCAGCAGCAGCGGTATCCCCCAAATGGGTACATCCGCCGCAAACAGCCCCAACATTCCTACTCCGGCCGCGATGAAAAACAGCGACAGCGGCCCCAGCCAACGGGGATTATACCGGTCATAAACATACCCCGCTATCGCCGGCAGCCACAACCCGAAACTCTGATGCGGCATCAAGACCAGCATCACCACCAGCGGCCCGTACCCCAGCCCGTCCTCGACCACTATCGGCACCAGGGTAAATATCGTCAGCATCGACAGATGGCAGGTCGTATTGCTGAACAGGGCCATCGAAAAATACTTGCGCTTGAAGTAGCGGAAATCCAAAAAGGGATTGCCCGTCCGCAGCTGCATCACCACAAACAAGCCGGCCAACGCCAAACTCAGCAAGTGCATCGGCAGGTGATAGCCCAACGCCTCCGGGGAGGTAAAGGACTCCGCCCCATCGTGCAGATGCGACCCGGACAGGATGAAGGTTGCCAACACCGCTACCAAGACCGCCGCCGCCAGGTAGTCAATCCGGACCCCGGCCCCCTCGGCCGCCGCCTGCTCCCGCTGGTACTTCAACACCGGCCAGGCAAAGCCGATGGCCGCTACCCCTACCAGCAGCGCCGACACATACACCAGCCGCCAGTTGATAAACTCCAGAAACAGCCCGAACAGCAGCAGCCCCAGCATCGTCCCGAACCGCGACGCCGTCACCGGCACCGAAAAAGCCCGCCCCCGTTCCGCCGGCTCGAACACCATTGCGATGATAGCGTTGGAATTGGAAATCACCAGCGCGCCGCCGAACCCGCCCAGCCCGCACCACAAAATCAGCTGATACAGGCTTTGCGCCGTGGTCGCCAGCAGGTTGGCCCCGGTCAGTACGCAGATGCCGATAAAGAACATCCGCACATGGCCGAACTTTTCCCCCAGCCGGGAAGTCAGAAACACCGTGCTGCCCAGCAGTAGCAGGCGGATGACCACCGTCCAAGCGGCGTCATCCACATCCACGCCGAAATAATCCGCCACCGACGGAATGGTCAAAGTCACCGGCAGAAAAGTCAGCTGCACCAGCAGCTGGGACGCCGCCAACGCCAGCAGCGTCTCCGTCCGCCGCTTGGTGCCGCCCAACTCCCGAAAGCCGGCTACGATATTCAGCCGAGAAAGAACCAGCGCTGCAACGCCCAAATCAGCCACCCCCGGCAATGCCCGGATACCCTTGCCCCATCAGCCTAGTCTATGTAGCCAAGGGAATAATGTCAACCGGCACGGCGGCTCTTTTAATCCGCGGCAAGCCCGCTCCCCGTGGGCTTTTGAGCGGGAATCCGGGTCGGGATGAATTTATTGCAGTGGCCCAGAGTCAGCGTTATCTGGATTTCCGCCGCCGTTTATCCCGACGCCGGGATGGGCTTCGCGAGGTTTTCCGGGAATTAGCGGAGTCGCCGCCGCTGCTGCGCGCCGCCGCCATTATCCGCCGCCGACAGCGCAGCCAGTGACTTTGCGTGATGACCGTCAGTAGCAGCCCCGGCAGGATAATTTGACCGGTCAGCAAAACCCCCGCAGTGATTTGCCCCGCCAGCAAACCCTCGAAACCGTCCCGCCCGCCAATCCCCCAAGTATAGACGGCGTAACTCCCCACAAACAGCGCCGCCCAAGCGATGGCCCCTGAAATCAGCCCGTTGTGCCACGGCGAGCGCAGGATAAGTATGGACCAAACCGGCCAGAACATAAAAGAGGGGTAGAGAAACCAATACTGGTAGTACCAGGGTTTCAATTCCTCCGGCGGCGCGGATGGCGGCGGCGATTCCGGGGTTGCTGGTGATGGGGCGGCGTTCATTTTATCCGGCGACAAGTTCAGGATGGCAGCAGTATAACGCTGGCGGCGGCTAATTTCAATTGAGAATTGGGTGGGCGGGCCGGTCTATCGCCTATAAAACCGCCCGGCACCTTTTATCGGGCCCGGGCGGTTTTAACTGCCTACTTAACCGGCCAATGGGCCGGGGCTAGACTGGAAAATTACCGTCGCACCCGCCGGATTTTCTCACAGGTGGCCGTCCACTGGTGGGTTTGCATGGCGCGGTAGCGATGGCTTTCCTGGGGGGGAGCGCTGGGGACCGGAGTGTTGGCCGAATAGACATAAACCAGCGGTTCAAGAGCGACCTTACGGGCGCGGTGATAACCCTCGGCCCGGCAGTAGGCGCGGGCGGCGGATTTGGCTTGGACGATAAAATGCGGGAAGTTGGGCCGGGTATTGGGGTTGTCGAAAATGTTCTCGGCTTGGCGATAGCCGGTGGGTTGGTCGGGGGCGCCAATTCCATAATCGCCCCAAGGGGATTCGAGGGTACGCTCGGCGTCGGCTGCGACATTCATACGGCCGGTTACGATGGTTTTCCGCCGCCGCCGTTCCTCCCGGGGAAACTCAAAAATGAGTTCGCGGCTCACCCCGGTAACGCCGGATTCGCCATCAGTCAGGTAGCCCTCTTGGGCGGACAGAAAGCCGCGGAAGTTGCCGCTTTCGCCAAAATAGACGGTGTCGTCGCGTTCGTTGCGGTCCCGGCCGGCAAGCCAGGTTTCGGACTTGGTCCAGGTGTCGGACTGGTCGATAGCGCAGTAGATGGACTTCCCCCGGTTGGCGGCGAGGGATTCGAGGATCATCGAGACGCGGGCATCGTCCGCATCGGCAACGGCGGGGGTCTCTTGCCAGTCGGAGCAGTCCCAGGGGATGGAGCGGGGCGCGGCTTGGGCGGGACTGGAGGCGACGGTTAGTAGGATGGTCAGGGCGGTCAGGGCAAGGGCGGTGATGAGAAGTCGGCAGCGGTACATAGGAATACCTCCCGGCGGCAACGCCTTTTAATGCCGGCGATAAGCCGGTAATAAAAGGATAGAAAGGGCCGCCCTAAATGTCAAGGATTTAGGGCGGCCCTTTCCGCGATTGGAGGCTTTTGGGAGGAGCGGGGTTGGCTGCCGGGGGGTGGGGGGATTCCCGGGAGGGGGAATTCAAAAAAAATTTCGGCGGGGGAATTTTTGTAAAAGTTCCCCCGCCGCGGCCCGCAAGGGGTTGGGGAGTTTTGAATTTGGGTTGGGGATATAACGAGGTGCGATTGAACCGGGGACGAGCTGAGGTTAAGCCTGGGGGAAGGGTGCGGGGGTTGGGAAAGTTTTTAAGGGCGGCATTTCTGGATTCCCACTTTCGGGGGAATGACGGTTGCGATAGGCGATAGGTTTGGCGGGGGCGGTTAGGTATTTATTGCCCGGCCGGAAAGTCCGCACGCCAGAGTTCGCCTTTGCCGGCGATGAATTGGCCGGTTTTGATGGCGGCGATGGGGTAGTCGGGCAAGGGGACTACCGCCCAGCAGTTGATGCCGTACAAGGCTCCGTGTTCGCCAAAATAAAAGTCCCGGTTGGCAAAGCCCAAGGGCTGCCTTGCTGCCGGCAGGTCAGCAGCATTAGCCGGGATGATATGCAGAAAGAACCGCTCCCGGGTGTCGTAAGCGTTGCAGGGGGCTTTGTAGTAGGTCAGGGAATTGTCCTGCCGATAGATATTAAACCGGGCATAGGCTGCTGGCGGTTCGGAAACGGGCGGGCGGGCAAGTTGCAGCAGCGGGCCGGGGGCTGCTGCTACCGTTGTCGCTACCAATGCCGGGTCATAGGCATAGTAGTAATTGCCGTATCGCTCCATTACCAATCCCGCCGTGTCGAGTTCCGCCGCCATCCCGTCCGGCAGCACATAATGGGCTACCCGGTTCAGGTCGATGCCGCCGGCTTGGAGCAGACGCCGATAATGGGCTTCCCCTTCCTGCGGCCAAGGCGCTACAAAAACGAACGGCCCGTAAGCCAGATTGCGCTTGAAGGCGGCGTTAGGCTCGGCCACTACCCGGGTTGCCAGGTATTCCCCGGGCGGGGTTTGGGTGTAAAAGAGCGTGTAGATGTAGGGTTCCCAAGGGTCTAGGGGAAACTCGGCGACATATATTCCGCCGCCCCCGGCGGCGGCCGCGGCCGCCCGTTGTACCGCCGGCCCAATTCCATTGTGGAAGGCGAAGGCGTCAGCGATAATGGCGTCATAATTTCGCAGATACTGGTACAGGAAAACGCCGCTGTAGGCAACATAGACCGCCGCCAAGGCATAGAATATAACCCGGCGGTGGCGGGCGATTAAAAAAGCGCCCCAAGCTATCAGGTAGATTGCCGGCAGCCACAGCCCATTCATCCGGACGCTTTCCGCCCAGGTCAGCGGCGCGACCAGCAAGGCGGCGCTGAACCAGAATGCCAGCAGCAGATGAATCCCGTAATCCCGATTAACCTTAGCCTGGTATAACGCCGCGCCCCAGCCGAGCAACGCCAGCAATATGGACAGGGGGGGCAGCGGCCCGAACCAGGGCAGCCGGTTCATCCCCAATCCGCCGCCGCCGCCCAGCATAATGCCGGCCGCGCGGAGCAGGTTGTCCCCGAAAACCGCCCAATCGCCGCGGAACAGCAAATTCATCGTCTCGTAGCGCGGCGGGCCGGTGTAGCGGGGTATGGATACTTGCCATAGCTCGATGGAATCCCAGCCGAAGGAATTGACCGCTACCAGCAGCATTATGGGCAAGGTTACTATGCCAGCCAAGGCGGAAAGGAGCAAGAGCCGCCGCCAGTCGGCTAACCGGTTCAGCCGCAGCCAGAGCAAGACCAGTACCAGAAACAGCGGCGCCAGGGCGTAGGCGGTACCGTAGGCATACACCGATAGGGATAAGGTGATGACGGCCAAGGACTGAATCAGCAGCCGGCTCCGGTCGGGACGGGAAAGGAAATAAACGCTCAACAGCAGAACAAAGGGCAGTATGTTGCGCTCGGCGCCCCAGCGACTGGCGATTAGATGCCACGAACTCAGGGCCAATAGCAGCAATACCAGCAGGGCAAAGCGGCGGCCGGCGGCTCTTTCCCCGATTTTCCAAATCAGGAATAGGGACAGGATGCCCGAGAGGACCATCGGGAGGCGAAAGGCGATGAGGTCGAGGCCGCCCAGGGCGATGAAGGGCAGGGCCAAGTAGGAATAGAGGGCGTTTTGTCCGCTGCCCCAACTTACAAAATGCACCGGCCAGGAAAAGCCGTTGCGGTCAATGCCGTAGTGGAGTAAAGCCCAGACATCATAAGCCGCCGCGGGTTCATCCTGTTGAATTACCGGCAGCGCGACGCCCAAGCTATGGAGACGCAGGGCCGCGCCCAGGGCCAGGAGCAGGGCGGCGGCAATCAGTTCCGGGGAAAGGGATTTCGGTAAGCGTTGGCGGAGCCGTTGCAGCAGCATATCGGGCGGGATTGTAGCACAGCGGGCGGCTTTTGTTCGGGGCGGGTTAGCCGGGCGGCGGCGATACGCGCGATAAAAAGCAAAAGGGGCGGGAACGCCCTAGAACCCGCCCCCTTTGCGGTTAGCGTACAGCCGTTAGCCGTGGTGGCCGTTTGGGGTAGCGTCGAGGGTAGGCGGGGGTTCGGTGAAGGGTTCGCCGTTGGCTTGGGCCGTCTCCCGGCGGCGGTTCCAATCCTCCCAGGCTTTTTGCTGGGTTTGGCGGCCGGCTTCGTAGCGTTGCTGCTTGAACATTTCGGCAATCATTTTACCTACCTCCGGAGCGGTTATAGTTGGTCGGGTCGGCTGCGGCGTCATAGTCAGCCCGGTATAATCGATGACACCAGAGATTGGCATGACCGGGTATGCGTAACCGGCTGCCGCTGTTTTCAC
Source organism: Dehalococcoidia bacterium (assembly GCA_965243185.1). Lineage (GTDB taxonomy): Bacteria > Chloroflexota > Dehalococcoidia > Lucifugimonadales > UBA3495 > CBDBCU01. The sequence continues at coordinate 1,596,023 of OZ251531.1, forward strand.
CGTGCCAAGCCGCGACCGCCACACGCCGCACCCCGTAACTTTTAATCGTGAACTCCAGAGCCGGCAGCATATCGGTGTCGGTGGACATTATCACGCCCACATCGTAATCGCCGGCCACAGCCATAGCGATGAAATCTACCGACAGGGCGACATCAATGCCCTTTTCCTCCGCCTTTTGCTCCGGCCAGTTGGGCGGGTAGCGCAGGGGACGGGGAATTACCGCAACCCCGTCCGATTGCCACTGCGCACACTGTTTGAGGTGCGCGGCGTAAGTTTTGGGATCCTTACGCGAATCCGGCCGCCCGGTATAAATCCGGACCCCGGTTAGCTGACACTCTGCGCCGCCCGGGCCGCCCCGGGCCGCGATTAGCTTGCCCAACTCCATTGGACTGAACTGCCCGTTAACCGCGGGGCCGGCATTGCCGAAAAAAGCCCGCCGCGCGCCCCGGTAAGCGTTTTGGGCGTCAATGAATAGAACCAAGTTCAACGGGTTGGGCATATTTAGGCCGCCCGGCAAAAGAATAGCCCCACCAGTCAATTTGTCGGCAAGGACAAACTGAGGGTGGGGAGGATTGATAGAACTATACCACCATCCGCCGAGGTTGTCAACCCCCGGTTTGGGGAAGATAGCGTTCCGATTTAGGTGGTTTAGTTGTAGAATGGGGAAAAGGCCGGCCTTGCTGGTTGACGGGAGGTGCGCTGTCATGGGATTGCTGGACGATTTGGAGACCCAACTGGAGCAGGAAATTCCGCTCCAGTTGCAGGCGAAGCTGCAACAAGCCCTGGATCATTATCAGCCCCGATGTGCTCAGTGCGCTCTGGCGATGCACCGCCATCATCGCTATGACCGCACCATTGTCACGTCCTATGGGCCCATCCGGATAGCGGTTCCGGTGTTTCGTTGTGGGCAATGTCGCCAACTGGCGGGCGGCGCGGCGCTGCTGGGGCCGGAGGTTCGTTACCAACGGTTCTCAAAAAAACTCGGGACCGGGCTTTGAGCCTGGCGGCCCAGGGTTTGAGTTACGCCCAAGCGGGGCAGTGGGTGGGTTGTGTCAAAAGCACCTTGTGTCGCTGGCTGCGGCGGTTGGCCTTGACCCGGCCCCGGTTGCCGGGGGCAGTGTGGGAACTGGATGGTTTATGGACGCGCACCCGGCAGGGCCCTCAGGAATTGAAGGTAATCCGGGACGAAACCGGGGCGGTCTTGGCGACTTTCGGGCCTTGGGCGGCGGCCCTGGAGTTGGCCGAGCAGTCCGGAGCCGCGCCACCCCGACATCTGGTCAGCGACGGCGACCGGGCCATTGCGGCCGGCATCCAGTGGGTGTACGGCCGGGCGGCGCCGCATCAGCTGTGTATCTTTCACCTGCTGCGGGAATATGGACGGAATATCGGGAAGGCCGGCTTGGCCGCCGCCCGGCAACTGCTGTTGACTGACAGCGCGGCGGCGGCCCAGAGCTACGCCGGTCAAATAATGGAGTTGACCGAGGGCGCCGCCGCTTACTGGCTGGACAAGGCATTGACCGCCGGCCGGCAGTATTGGACTACGGGAGAGGTTGCCTACCGGACTACTTCCCGCCTGGAACGCTACAATCGGGAGTTGCGCCGGCGGGAGCGATTGGGGACGGTCTGGTCAGAGCATAACCTGCTGGCTTTGCTGCAAACCCGGGGCTTGCTCAACCAAACCACCTAAAATGCAACGCTATCTTTGGGGAATTGCGGCGATTGTAATACGCGTCAGCAAAAAGCAAAGGGAACGGGAGGCTCTGCAACAACCCGCCCCCTTTGCGGTTAGCGTGCCACGATTAGCCGGCAGCGGTTAGCGGCGCTTGCGGATTTTCTTGATGCAGGTGACGCTGAAGGGGAAACTTTGGCGGGCCCAGCCAAACGCATTGGGGTTGCCAGCAATGTTCACGAAGGCGTAATGGGCATTCACCGCCGCCGCCCGCGCCCGGGCGATGTCCCCTTTCGCCCCTTCGACTTGCGGAATATGCTCTTCATTCGTGCTACCGGTAATGACGTTACTGGTTTCTACCCGGACGCTAGTATCGGGCCAGGCTAGGCCGTTGACGGTGTCGCCAAGCAGCCGATCCGACTGCACAGTATCATTCCTTTTAGAAAGCCATTCGGCCTCGGTCTCGGGGTGAACGAAGGACATTTGGGGGTTGACCCCGCGTTGATAGCCCAAAGCCCGGCAACGCTCGTTCCCTTTTTCCCGGAGCAGGGCGGGCCAATTGCTGAGCCGGGAGTGCGGCCAGCCGTACTGGGTACCCGGTATATCATAATCAAAGTAGGGATTATTGGGATAGGTAGTAAAACGGTATTGGGTTTGTATGCGCCGCGAGCCGGAGCTCACCTCATCGGTCCTTGGCCCCCACTCAGACCAAACCATTTCGTCCGGGTCGATGCTGGGGGCCAGGTACAGGCGTTTGGTGATGGTGCGGCGGCGGCGTTCCTCCCGGGGGAATTCAAAGATCAGGTCCCGGCTCACCCCGGTTACGCCGGATTCGCCGTCAGTCAGGTAGCCCTCTTGGGCGGCGAGGAAGCCGCGGAAGTTGCCGCTTTGGCCGAAATAGACCGTATCATCCCGCTCATTGCGGTCCCGGCCGGCAAGCCAAGTTTCGGACTTGGTCCAGGTGTCGGACTGGTCGATGGCGCAGTAGATGGCTTTGCCGCGGTTGGCGGCCAAGGTTTCGAGGATCATCGAGACCCGGGCATCGTCGGCATCGGCAACGGCGGGGGATTCTTGCCAGTCGGAGCAGTCCCAGGGGATAGAACGGGGCGCGGCTTGGGCTGTGGGGTCAGGGCTGGCCGTAAAGAACAGGAGCAGGGTCAAGGCGGACAGGGCAAAGGCAGCGATAAATAGTCGGTAGCGGTTCATTGGGGATACCTCCGCAGCGGCAGAGCCTTTTAATTCCAGCGATAAGCCGGTAATAAAAGTGTAGGAAAGGCCGCCCAACCCCTTGACAGGTTGGGCGGCCTTTCCTGGCGATTTTGGGAAATTGGGGGGTGGGGTTGGCTACCGGAGAGGTTGGGGAAATTAAAAATTTTTTGGGAATTATATACCAACCTAAACAAGAGGCTCGGAGTAATTAGAGGGACATCCCTGCCCACGCAAGGCAAATCCGACTGTACAAGATTGGCACCACATCGTCGCGGAATGACGGGTATCCGCGCCCTAAAAGCAGAGGGAACCGAAAGCCTAGCTCCCTCTTTTACATCCAAGTCAGGTGTCTCCAGCACCACTTCAAGACTCCCCAGCACCGCTTCAAGCCCCTCCAGCACCAACGGATTAAGATTACGAAACAGATGACACCAAATACCGTATCGATGATGTCATGCTTGGAAAACAACGCGCTTATTACCTGGTCCAAGCAACTCCACTCGACCAGATTGCAAGCAGGGACACTAGACAGGGAGACCTTAACTTTCCACGCGTAACTCACTACACCGATGACAACAGCTAAGATGACCTGCCACTTGTCTAGTAAGCCGGCGAATGGGACGATTTCCCCAAATTTGTCGTTGGCTTCACGGCTGGCAAGGTACTCCTTCTCCGTTGTATCCAAACGGGGCAACGAAGATGACGGGTCCCGTTCCTCATCGCCCATCCCTTCCTCCTGCTAGAGTCTGGGCGGACTCCTTCTCCACAAGGCTCTGGTAGTAATCCCGGATTTTGTCGTCCGGGATGTAAGTTGTTCGACCAAAGGGTTTCCGGGACTCCCAGACCTGATGCCACGGCGTACCGGAGGCATGGGTTAAGGCAGACAACCGAATCCCTGTCATCTCCCCGTACTCATCGTACACTAGATTTATCACCTCGAGCTCAACGAAGTCGAAGTCGCCCTCTTGGACGCGGGGAATCGGCTTGACCGGGCCGCTCCCATACTGCCGCAAGGCACGATATACACCGAGGAATACTGGGCCGTACTTCCACGCCTCGACAGGGGTATTTAGTAGGGGACGCCCGTACAACCCCAACATCCAAGCGTGGCAAAAGTAGGTCAACTTTATGACCTGCATCGGCGTAAGGGAACACCCAGCGGTATTGGCAAGCTCAATGAGCTTGTTAGCGACCTGCTCCGCACCGTGCTTGCCCACGCCCACGTCATCCGTCTTCCGCTTATTCAGCGGAATCCAACCCAAACCCATAATACACCTCCTTGAAACACTGGCTTCCGAGTTACTCCTACGTCAGAAGCACATTAACTTCGGTGGGCGGGCCGCTACCGTTGCCCTTATCGGCGTTTTTACTCCTCCGACTGCGACCAGATGCCCGGTCCTCCTTACCGTTCACGGCATTGTCTACCGTGTCCTCCTCGGCCTTCCTCTGCCGCCGTCTAACACTCCTCGGGGGCTTGCGGGTTATCGGTTGCGCGAACCCCACATCCGAAGTCATCTTGATACGCAGGTCTGTGCGACCGGTAAGGGTTTCCAACCGCCCCAATTGCTTGCCGCTCGCAATCTTAAAGGGACGGAACGGCGATGATGCTATACGGTCAAGGCGGGGCAATATAGCCTCGACAGCGTCAATGGTGTCGGCAATATCCTGCTCGGACCGATGGTTTTCGTAGAAGTTCTCGTGACCGACCCGGTAGGCTTCGGTCAGAGCCTCTTGAAAGGCAGCAATGTCCGTCTCGTGATTTTGTTCCTCCTCGGCGGCCAGTATTGAGCCGAGGGCGTGGAGTTGCTGGTGGCTGTGATGCTTCCAGCCGCGCTGGTCGCCGATGGCTTTGAGATAATGGGCGGCGGCTCCCCAAGCTTTCTCCCCCGCCTGCAAGCGGCGCCCGGATTTAAGCTCTTGGCGGGCGTGGATGATGAAACGCTTGCTAATCTGGCGCCGCTCGTCGTCGGGCATCGGCTCCCGGTCTTGGACCCTGCCCGCTATCTTACGATGAGCGGGCAATTGAGGGGCCCGTTTGGGCAAGAAAGTTGGGGCCTCGGTCGGCATAACGAAAACCTCTCTGCCTGTATCTGGCTGGGACAACCTGGTTACTCGGGGCAACTCTGACACCGGATGAATTCCATAATCCATCCTCCTTATATCCCCGACCTAGCAGGGCGGCTTGGACACCGGATGAATTCCGTAATCCATCCTCCTTATATCCCCGACCTAGCAGGGCGGCTTGGACACCGGATGAATTCCGTAATCCATCCTAGGTACATCCCCGACCTAGCAGGGCGACTTCGACAATCGGCACCTTCCAGATGCCTCTTTTGGGTACATCCCCGTCCGCGCAGGGCTACTCTGATTCAACCGACTTATCTAACTAAAAGAGAAGGAACATCTGCGGGGCAACCTGAACATTTTAACTCTCTATTGTAAGATAGGGTGGGTGTATTCCCTCGCCGCTACTAATTATAATACATAAATGCGATGTTGTCAAGCCAATTGGCAATTATCTGCTTTACACAACAAGCCGGGCCAGTGGTTAGACTGGCCCGGCTTGAGTGGAACGGCGGGACGGTCTAACCGGTTACCCGTCCGAATAGACGAAGCGGTCAAACAAATAGTTGACAAACGCTTCGTCATACTGCTGTGTCCACCCGTTACACACCTCCACCACCAGTGTGAAAGCCCTTCGCGGCGTCAAGATATAATACCCACGACCCAAAATGTCGCAAAAGCCGCCCGTCCCTTCATACCGGTACTCAGAGCGCATTACCGTTGCCGACACTGTCGACAAGGACACCAGATGAAAACCGGATTCAGCCTTGGTCGGCTCCAGGTCAATCTCTACCAACCCTGCAACGGTGAAGTCATTGGCCCAACCGTGCGGGGCGGTAAAAACTGAAACTGTGACATCTGCTCCCATACCGGGGGCTTCATATATCAACAAGTCGCCGGATACGCCGTCGACCGGGATACTCTCATCGTATGCCTTCTGCCAATCCGTCGGAACTGCCAGGCTGAAGTAGGTGCGAGGATTATGCCTAATCCACTGCACTGTCGGAATTGGAGTCGCCGTGGGACGAGGCGTGGCAGTAGGCCGCGGCGTAGGGGTGGGAGTAGGCCGTGGCGTCGCGGTGGGTGCCGGCGTAGGGGTAAGCGTCGGATACGGCGTGTAGGTGGGATAAGCAGTGGCCGTCGGGTAAGGCGTATAGGTAGGCAGGGGTGTTGGCGTGGGATAGAGGGTGTACGTAGGGCGTGGCGTGGCCGTGGGGTAAGGAGTGGATGTTGGTTCATTAGTCGGGGTAGGGTAAAGGGTGTGGGTCGGACGGGGCGCAGCCGTGGGGTAAGACGTAGCCGTGGGATAGGGCGTGGCCGTGGGGACTTGGGAAAGCCGGGCTACCACGGTAGCCGGGATGTCCGGCGTAGCCGTCGGCGCGGCGGTAGCGCAGGCAACGGCGGTCAGGGAAAGAATTAGCAGGACGACGAGCGCAGGGAAGGCTTTTACCACAGGGAACCCCCTCACAAGTTAGGATTTGGCTTCCTGCGACAGACACCAATTCCCGGCGTGAGCCTGCAAGGGGGCAAGGCAAAGGCCAAGCCCTAACGGTTACTCACGCCTTAACAAGGGGAATCCTCGGGAAGTCGAAGTGTCTGTCGCGCCCCCAACTATAGGCAATGGACTGGAGCGTGTCAAGATGCGGCGGCGACAAATTAAGTCGCAACAAATAATTTGCTTTACGAAATTTTGTCTGCTATTATCCGGCTATGCGATAGACGCCAATTCCCTAATACAGAGAGGTGATACAATGGCTAAACAATCGGCGCCGGGCAAGTTTTTCCGCAAGGGCATTGGCCTGCCCGAACTGTTTCAGATGTTCCCGGATGACGCTGCCGCCGAGGAGTGGTTTATCGCCGCCCGTTGGCCCGACGGCCTCCGCTGCTCCCACTGCGGCGGCCCCAACGCCGGGCGGGAAGGCAAGCATCCTCAGATGCCCTTCCACTGCCGGGATTGCCGCAAGTTCTTTTCAGTGAAGACCGGCACGGTAATGCAGTCCTCCAAGTTGGGGTATCAGAAGTGGGCGTTGGCCATCTACATCCTGACCACCAACCTGAAAGGCGTATCCAGTATGAAGCTGCACCGGGACATTGGGGTAACCCAAAAGACGGCGTGGCACTTGGCACACCGTATCCGCCAAGGCTGGAGCGAGTTGATTGCTTCCTTCTTTGGGCCGGTGGAAGCCGATGAAACCTACATCGGCGGCAAGGAGGGGAACAAACACGCCGGCAAGAAACTCCACGCCGGCGGGGGAACCGTCGGTAAAACGGCGGTGGTCGGCGTGAAAGACCGGCGCACCAACAAAGTCAGCGCCACGGTGGTAAAGTCCACCGATGCGCCGACTTTGCAGAGGTTTGTGGAGAGCCGCACCCGGGATATGGCGACGGTTTACACCGATGAGGCCCGGGCTTACGCGGGTCTGTCCCGGCCGCACGAAGTAGTGAAGCACTCGGCGGGCGAGTATGTGCGGGCGATGGCGCATACCAATGGGGTGGAGTCCTTCTGGTCAATGCTGAAGCGGGGCTATATCGGGATATACCATCACTTCAGCGCCAAGCATCTGCACCGGTATGTCTGCGAGTTTGAGGGGCGGCACAATCAGCGGCCGCTGGACACGCTGGAGCAGATGGTCATGATGGCCCGGGGAATGGTCGGCAAACGGCTGCGCTACGCCGACCTGATTGCCTGACCGGATGTCGGTTAGAACGCCGGCAACCGGCCGGGCAGTTTGGCGCAACATAGCATAAACGGGGCAAGGATAAGTGGGTCGTTTGGGTGCGAAATAACGGGGAACTGGTCGGGTCATCCCTAACCCATCCTGTTTAGGTTGGTATATAATTCCCAATTTTTTTGGTCCAGGGAAAGGGGCGAAAAAATACGGCGGGGGAACTTTTGTAAAAGTTCCCCCGCACCCCCTCAAAACTTTTTGAGTTTTGGGAGTTTTTAAGGGCGGCCTTTCTGGATTCCCACTTTCGTGGGAAGGACGGGGGAGAGGCGGGAAGGGCCGGGGGAGGGTGGGAAGGACGGTTGCGATAGGCGATAGCCTTGATTGCCGGCCTTTACTGCCTTGCCGACAATTCGGCCTGCCAGACCGCTCCTTCGCCGTCTATAAACTGCCCGGTTTTGATGGCGGCGAGGGGATAGTCGGGCAAGGGAACTACCGCCCAGCAGCGGCGGCCGTATAAGGCGCCATAGTCGTCAAACCGAAAGTCCCGGTTGGCAAAGCCCGAGGGCTGCCGGTCTGCCGGCAAATCGGCGGCGTGGGCCGGGGTGAGGTGCAGAAAGAACCGCTCCCGGGTGTCGTAAGCGGTACAGTTCTCTTTATAGTAGGTCAGACTTTTATCCCCCCAATAGACACTGAACCGGGCTTGGGCCGACGGCGCGCCGGCGACCGGCGGCCGGGCGGCGGCCAGCAGCGGCCCGCGCGCCGCGCCGGCCGCAACCAGCGCCGGGTCATAGGCGTAATAGTAAGCGCCGTAGGACTCCAGGATTAGCCGGTCAGTGTCGAGTTCCGCCAACTCGTCGGCCGCCAGGACATAGTGGGCTACCGTTTTCAAGTCAATGCCGCCGGCTTGCAGGACTTGCCGAAAAATGCGGTCGGACTGCGGCTCCGCTAAAGGCGAGGTGAATACGAATTGCCCAAAGGCTACGGGATAGTGAAAGCCGGAATTGGGGCGGGCTACGATGCGGGTATTCAGATACTCCCGGGGCGGGGGCTGGGTATAAAACAGGGCGTAAATGCCGGGATAATGTTGTTGGTTGGAAACATATACCGCCTCCGCTCCGGCGGCGGATACCGCCCGCTCCAGGGCCGCCGCCAAGTCCCGGTGAAACACGGCGGCGGCTTGGTCAGCGTAATTTTGGAAGTACTGATAAACGAAAACGCTGCCATAGGCCACATAGGCGGCGGTCAGCGCATAGAGGGCAAAGCGGCGATGGCGGCCAATAAAGAAAATCCCGACGGCCATTAAGTAGAGGGCCGGCAGCCACAGGGCATTGATCCGGTGGATCCAGGCTTCGGTAGTCAGCGCAGTCAGCAGGGCGGCGGCAAACCAGCAAGCCAGCAGCAGATGCACGCCATAGTCCCGGCGTACTTTAGCCCGGTATAAGACCACCGCCAAACCGACCAGGCTGAGCAAAATAGCGAGCGGGGGCAGCGCGCCGAATCCGGGCAGCGCATTATCGACCCGGCCGTCGCCCGAACCGAGCAGCAAAGCCGCCAAGGATGGGATATTGGCAAGGAAACTGGACCCGTCGCCGCCGAGCAGCAGGTTCACGGTTTCATACCGGGGGGGGTGGCCGGTGTAACGGGGTATGGACACCCCCCACACCGCGATCGTATCCAGTCCAAAGGAGTTAATAATTACCAGCAGAATTATCGGCAAGGCAACCAGGACGGCCAGGGCGGCGAGGGTCAGGAGCCGCCGCCAGTCGGCTAACCGGTTCAGCCGCAGCCAAGCAAAGACCAATCCCAGAAACAGGGGGGCCAAGGCATAAGCCAGTACGGAGGCATACACCGACAAAGCAAGAACCGCGACGGCGGTAGCTTGAATCAGCAACCGGCCCCGATCCGGTCGGGAAAGGAAATAAACGCTCAGCAGCAGCAGAAAGGGCAGCAAGTTGGAGTCCAAGCCCCAACGGGATGCCATCAGATGCCAGGAATTGAGGGACAGCAGCAGCAGTAGCAGCAGAGCAAAGCCGCGGTCGGCCGCCCTTTCGCCAATTTTCCACATCAGGAACAGGGCCAGCACGCCGCCGATAACCATCGGCAGGCGAAACATAGCGGCGGTGAGACCGCCCAAGGCGATAAAGGGCAGGGTCAAGTAGCCATAGATGGCGCCGCTGTGCGCTCCCCCGCCCCAATTTATGAAATGTACCGGCCGGGAAAAGCCGTTGCGGTCCATGCCGAAGTTCAGCACAGCCCAAGCGTCATAGCCTACGGCCGCCTCATCCTGATGCAACCCCGGCGGCAGCTCCCCAAAGGCATAGAGGCGTAAGACCGCGCCCAGGGCCAGTAGCAGGCCGGCGGCAATCAGTTCCGGGGATGGGGATGGCGGTAAGCTTTGGCGGATCCGTTGCAGCAGCAGCATCTTGGGCGGGATTGTAGCATAGCAGCCCGGCCGCAATCCGGGCAGTTTTAAGGGGCGTAAGTTCTGTGGTAGAATAACCCATATTCCCAAAATCCCAAGTTTCCCCAAGAGGAGTTGTTTGATGAATTTCAAGTTACGGGCGGGCCGCGCCGGGTTGTTCTTGGCTCTGGCCGCGGCCGGGCTGCTGGCGGCGGCTTGCGGCAGCGCCAGTCAACCGCCGCCGGTCAGTGAACCGGCCACGCCGGCGGCCGCCGCCCAAGTTACGCCGGCGCAGCCGGTCAATCAGGAACCGGCGGTTAAGGCCGCGCCGGCTAATCCGGCGCAAGCGGCAGAACCGGCCGGGCAAGAGCCGGCGGCCAAGGCAATGCCGGCGGCGGCCGGGGAACCGGCCCAAGGGCAGCCGGCCGTCCAAGCCCAACCGGTCGAACCAGCCGACGCGGAACCGGCCCCGGCGGCGGTTGCTCAAGCGGAGCCGGTTGCGCCCGTTGCGCCGGCGGAACCCGCCGCCGCGGAGACGGAACCGGTGGCCGAAGTTGAACCGGCGGCACCGGCGGTTCCTTTGCCGGAGACCGGGCATCAGGTCGGGTATCGTATCCCCGACTTTACGCTGGAACTGGCGGCGGGCGGCACGGTTACGGCGGCCGATTTGACGGCGGCCGGGCGGCCGACCTTCCTGTTTTTCTTTGCCACTACTTGAGGGGTCTGCACCGCCGAGTTGCGGCGGCTGAAAGACATCTATCCCGAATATGCCGACGCGGTGGATTTTTACGCCATTGGCACCTTTTCCAAGCGCATTGAAAGTCTGGAAACCCTGGAGAGCTACCGCCAAAAGCAGGGACATCCCTGGCCGGTGGCTAATCCGACCGACGCCGCCATTCTGCAAGACCTGGGCGTAACCGTCCAGTCCACTAAAATAGCCTTCGACGGCAACGGGGTGATAACCTATCGGGATGGCTTTGGCGATGGCGATCCGGAGGCTTGGCGGCAAGTCTTTGCGGAATTAGCCCAACCGCAGTAACCGGCCGGGCCGGCCGCCGGGAGACGGGCGATGAACGGCAATTTGTTGACCAGCCGTATCCTGCCGGTACTAGGACTGCTGATTGCCTTGGCCGGCTTGGGGGTGTCGGTCTATCTGTCGGTCAGCCAACAACGGGAGCCGGCGGCCGGGGCGGCGACTAATCCGGCCGCCGGCGGCGTCATCCTGACCGGGGCGGATTTCCCGGCGGCCGCAGCAGTTGCGCCCGGTCATCAAATCGGCTACCGCATCCCGGATTTTGCCTTGGAATTGGCGGACGGCGGCGCGGTTACGGCGGCCGACTTGGTGGCACAGAGGCAGCCGACCTTTCTATTTTTCTGGGCGACTACTTGACCGGTCTGCACCGCTGAGTTGCAGCGGATGGGGGATATTTACCCGGATTATGCCGAGGAGGTAGCCTTTTATGCCGTTGGCGTCCATCCCGGCGTTGTCGAAGACCTGGCTACCTTGGAGCGTTATCGGCGGGAACGGGGCCATCCCTGGCCGGTAGCCGTAGCCCCCCGGCAGCTGCTGGCGGACCTGAATGTAACCATCCAGTCCACTAAAATAGCCTTCGACGGCAGCGGGGTAATCACCTACCGGGAGGGTATGGGCCGCGGGGATGATGCCACATGGCGGCAAGTCTTTGCGGAACTGGCGGCCGGGGAATAGCCGGGCAACCGGGGTTAGAACTGCCGTCCATCCCGGCACTACCCGCCCGGCAATCAGCCCGGGCATTGCCCCGCCCGGCAAAGGCAGCGATACGGAAAGCAGGAGCGTAAGAATGGCGGCGCAGCAGGGCGATACGGTCAAGGTTCACTACACCGGGCGGCTGGATGACGGCAGCGTGTTTGATTCCTCGGACGGCGGTGCGCCGCTGGAGTTCACTATCGGCGGCGGGCAGATGATACCCGGCTTTGAGCAGGGTGTGGTGGGGATGGCGGCCGGCGAGGCCCGCACGGTGATTATCGCCGCCGACCAAGCTTATGGCATTTACCAGCCGCAGGGGGTGATTGAAGTTCCCCGGTCGGATATTCCGGCGTCTATTCCGCTGGAAGTGGGGATGCAGCTGCAAGCCACGGGCCGCGACGGCCGCCCGGCTTATATGACGGTGCTGGAACTGTCCGCCGACCGGGTAAAGTTGGACGGCAATCATCCTTTGGCGGGCAAGGATTTGACTTTTGACTTGCAGTTGGTGGAAATACAGCCGGGGTAAGCGGCGGCGGCTACTCTGCGCCCGCCGCTACCGACGGCGGCGGTGCCGGCCGCCTTGCCAGGGCAAACATCACGGCGCTTAAAACGAAGGTCGGGGCAAAAGTCGCCAGCACAATGGCATATTCCCCGGTGGTGTCCCGAATCCAGCCGGCGTAGATGGGCGCAATAAACATTCCCATGTTGTGGAAAATGCTCATCGCCCCCATCAGGCTGGCAAAGCGCGCCCGCCCGAAATAATCGCCGACCATTATCCAGTTCACCGAAGTTATTCCCTCGACCACCGCCAAGCCGAGGATGAACACAATCAGGGCGGGCCACTGCGGCAGTACCCACAGCCCAATCAGTCCCAACGCGCCCAGGTTCATCCCGTAGAACAGCAACTTGCGCGGCGATACCTTGTCGCCGGCTACGCCCAAGAGAAAGCGCAGGGGTATCGCCATAAAGAACATTACCGAGGCCGCCACCGTTGCTGTCTGTTCGTCCACGCCTTTCCAGGTCAGCAGGGGAAAGAGATGGATGATGATGGAATTGGTGGCGGATACCCGGGTGATGACGCCGGCTAAAAGAAACCAGAAGGCTGAGGTCCGCAGGGCTTGGCGCACGGTAAAGTCGTGGCGTGGCGGTTCGCCGGGCCGGGTTGGAGCGTGATGACCGCCGCCGGGCCGGGATGCCGGACGGGCCGCGGCGGCCGCGCCGGGGCGGTCGCCGTCCGGCAGCAAGCCAATGTCCTCCGGGCGGCTGCGAATAACCCAAGCGACCGGCAGGGTCAGCAGGGCGATGAATAAGCCGATGATAAAGACGGTGGGCCGCCAGCCCATAGAAGTAATGCCCCAGTGCAGCAATGGCACGACGATAGCCCCGCCGCCGGCAAAGGAAGTCATCAGGGTGGATAGGGCTAACGCCTTGCGCCGCACGAACCACTGATTGACCGTGGCCATCAGGGTTTGCCCCAAGCCGGCGGTTTTGCCTACGGAGACCACGCCGACGAACAGCAATACCAATTGCCAGTATTCCTGCGCGAAAGCCAGGAGCATCAAGCCGATGCCGGCGGTCAGGCCGCCGAACAGAATCATCGGGCGGGAGCCGAACTTGTCCACCAGCCAGCCGACCAGCGGCGCGCCGAGGCCGCCTTCGGCCCGGGCCAGGCTGAACACCAGGGACATCGCGGCGTAGGAAATGCCTAAATCGCCGCGGATGGGTTCAAAGAAACGGGGAAAGCCGGTGGAGATGGCGCCGTTGCCGAACATCCCTTGCAGGCAGGCTACGGCGACCACCCGCCAGCCGTAAAAGAAACGCCCCGGCGGCCGCGGCCGGGCGGTTTCCCCCGGCGGACGGCCGCCGGCGGCCGGAGCGGCAGTTTCGGCAGCGGTATCTTGCATTTCCCCCGCATAATATCCCGAAAGTTAATAATCAGTCAAGGGCATTATTACAATTCATTATTCGGGGGATTGCCCGGTCAGCCCGGATTGCCGGATAGCCCAACTATCCCGCCTTGTGCTACAATAGTTGACGCTTATTCCGGGGCAAAGCCCCATCCGGCTGGACTGGTGTAAGGTAGTTTATGGTTACGGTTGTTGCTGCTCCCAAGTTGATTACCGCCGACGAGTTGCTGTTGATGCCCCGGGACGGGCAGCGTTACGAGCTGCTGCGCGGCGTACTGGTGAAAAAAATGCCTACTGGAAACCCGCACCGCGTCACGGTGTCCCGCATTGACTACGCGTTGACCGGTTATGCCGAGGAAAATGATTACGGTTCGACCGGCGCAGGGGAACCGGGTTACCGGCTCGACCGGGAGCCGGATACGGTGCGGGCGCCGGATGTGGTGTGGATTGCCCCGGGGCGGATCCCCGAAGGGGCGCCGGGCTACCCGGAATTGGCTCCGGATTTGGCGGTGGAGGTTAAATCGCCGGGCAATTCTAACCCGGAACTGGCGGCCAAGGCCGGGATGTGGCTAAGCTATGGCTCAAGAGAGGTTTGGGTGGCGGACCCGGAGCGGGTTACTATTACCGTGTACCGCCTTTACCAGGAGCCGGTTACTTTGGGCGCGGATGATACGCTGGAGGGCGGCGATTTGCTGCCCGGTTTTGCCGTTCCGGTTTGGCAGTTGTTTCGGCGGCATCGCTAATCCGGTTCCTACCCCAACGGAACCGGCGTCATCCCCCCATTGACTTCCGCCCGCCTTGTGCTAAATTTGTCCTATGCAATCCCTCACCCAAATACCCCTAGTCCTCTGGCAGTTGGCGAAGTCCACCCTTAAATCCGTGCTGATTGGCACGGCAATTCCCGTGGGCATCAGCGCGGCGTTGCTAACCGCCGTCATCCTGCTGCTCTCCCCAGCCGCCGGGATGCCGTTGGAACTGACCGCGCAGCGCATCCTGGCCGGACTGCAACTCCCCGACTTGACCCTCCTTTCCCTGCCGGCCGTCATCCCCCTGACCCTGGCCGCCCTCGCCGCCGTCAGCCATTGGTTGCTGGCTTGGCATCAGCTGCTCACCACCCCCGGCGGCCGCAACTGGCTCCTGCCGGCCCAACGCCGGCAGACCCTGCTCTGCCGCCTGACCGCCCAACTGCGACCCGCAGCCGGGCAACTGGCCGCGCCCCGGCGGGCAATGCCGGCGGCGGCCTGCTCCCTGTCCCATCCCCATCGGACGGTGGTTTGTACCGCCGCCGACCTCTCCGGCGCGGCTCCCCAACTGAACTAACCCCTCCTCTGACCAAATCGTTGCTCCACCCGACGGCGCGGCGACAGCCGGCCCGGCGGGCGGCCATAACGCTTTGCGGAGGAGGGAAATATGGGCCATAAGTGCGGCCCGAGCTGCTACCGAAAACAAGGCCGGCGGTCGGAATGCGACAGTTGCAACCGCTCCAAGGCGAACCGCCGGAAAACCCTCGATGCCGGCGGCAAGCGGCGGCATATCTCGTTGCATCTGCTGAACGATCTGCGGAATAATCGCCGTGAGGAAATAACCCGGGAGCGGGTGGCGTACGTCCTGGATAACTGGACGATTCGGGGCGTTAACATTGAACACCAGACCATGAACTACCTTGCTTTCGTGCCGGAAGTGGATACGGTAATCCGGGTTGCGGTGTCTTTGGACGATAGCCGCATTGTCACCGCTTACCCTGACCGCACCGCGGCGATCCATCTGAGCCGCGGCACCTTTGCCTACTTTACCAACAAGTTGGCGAATATGGAGGTGCGCAATGAACCTACTGGTTAGCTACGACCATGAGTTTGACGTCCTGTACGTCAACACCGGCGAGCGGTATTCTGACGGGGCGAGCATTACCGACCTGTTCGACGTCGCCGCGGAAATCAAGACCAAGGGCGGCTACGACCTGGCCGGGCTGATTATTATGGGCGCCGCGGACTACCTGTCGCCCTGGTTCACCCCCGTTCACCGGGAATCGCCGGCAGTAGTCGCGGGCAGCCCGCTGTCCCGCTACGACCCGGCAACGGACACCTTGAACTTCGGCTTTACTACCGACGACCCGGGTATGATTACCCAAGATAACGACTACCTGATTGGCTACTGGCAGCCCGACCCGGAGGATGCGGATTACTTCCCGCTAATCGGCGTCGCTCTGCTGAATGCCACGCAACACTTGGCCCCTTTCTTTAAGCGGGTCGAACCGCCGGCGTCCAGTTAGCCGCGACGTAGAGTAAAGAGGATTAGCCTATGATGAACCTGACCGTTGGCTACGACCCCGACCCGGAGGTTGATGTGCTGAACATCGTCATCGCCCGGCGGAATTGGGGCGGGTGGGAGCTGGGCTCCAATTCCAACATCATCGTGGAGGTCGGCGAACAGCACGCCCAGGATGTGGTCGGCATCTTGATGATCTTCGCATCCTATAAGGTTGCGCCCTACTTCCGGGTAGCCGGGGAAATGGAGCCGCGCTGGATGGGAAGGGACGAATTTACCCGCTACGACCCGGCAACGGACACCCTGACTTGGGGCGTTACTACCGATGCGCCCGGTATGGTTTCCCATACCGGCGATATAACCGTCTATTGGCGGCCGGCTGAACCGAACCGGGAGCGGCTTACCCCGATCGGCGTATCCTTGCTTAATGCCGCAAAGCATTTGGCACCCCACTTCGAGCTGGTCGAACCGCCCGCGTCCGGTTAGCCGCCGTATCTAGCAAGGAGGATAATCCTATGGTGAACCTGCGGGTTGGCTATGACCCCGCTCCTCAAGTCGATGTGCTGGACATCACTGCCGAGCGGCGGTATTGGGCGGGTACTTACCCGGACGCCGCGTGGGACTTGGTGGTGAAGGTCGGGGAAAACCACAGCCAAGATGTAATCGGACTCCTGTTTATCGGCGCCTCCGGGTTCGTCGCGCCTTACTTCCGGGTAGCCGGGGAAAAGGAGCCGCGCTGGGCAGGAAGGGACGAATTTACCCGCTACGACCCGGCGATGGACACCCTGACTTGGGGCGATACCACTGACGCGCCCGGTATGGTTTCTCATGCCGGCGATATAACCGTCTATTGGCAGCCCGACCCGGATGACGCCGCCGATTTTGACCCCATCGGCGTCGCCCTGCGGAACGCCGCGCAACATTTGGCTCCCCACTTTGAGCCGGTCGAAATCGGATAGAACGGAGGAAAATATGGCGAAACCTGCTGTAACCCAGCCCGAACCCGAGCCTTTGCCCGCGACCGTCGTCGAGTACTACCCTAGCACCCAAACCCTGGTCGTCGATAACGGGCGGCGGCGCTGGGAGGGCGAGACTATGGCCCGTGACTTGGTCGTCTTTTACGACCGCCAAGACAATGTGCAGGGGTTCACTATGGAATCCGCCGAGTTCCTGCTCAAGTCCTTCGTCGCCGCCATCCGCGCCCAAGCCGAACAGTAGCGTACCGAAAGCCGGCGGCCGGCTCGGCGGCCGGCTATTCAGGAGGAGATTATGGAGGAGCATTATCCCAAAGGCATTGAATTGCCCCCGCTGCCCGAAGTGGTCACCGAGTATGCGCCGGAGACGGACATTCTGCTGATTTACTGGGATGCGGAACTGGTCACCAGTAAGCCGGTAGCCCAAGGGGTGACCGTCTTTTACGACGCCGATGGCGCGGTGTCCGGGTTTCGGCTGGAATCGGCGATGACCTTGCTTAAACCGCTGGTGGACGCGGTGCAAGCCAAACTCAAAGGGCAGGTAGTCCGGCCCGCTTACTTTACCCCGGAAAGGAGCAGTTCCTTAAAATGAAACTGTCCGTTAGGTACGACCAAGAGTTTGACATCCTGGACCTCGACACCGGCGAGCGGTGTCGTGACGGGGCAAGTCTGTTGCCTCCGGAAGTGTCCGATATTGCGGTGCTAATCAAAACCAAGGATGGCTACGATGTGGCCGGGCTGATTGTTATGGGGGCGTCCGACTACCTATCCCCCCACTTTGCCCGGAAAGAAACCGGGCCGCCCGTTCCCCGGGATAAGCCGCCCATTTCCACCTACGACCCAGCAACCGATACCCTGACCTTGGGCTACACCACCGCCGACCCGGCGCTGATTACCCAGGATAACGCCTACCTGATTGCCTATTGGCAGCCCAATCCGGCGTATCCTGATGACTGCAACGACCCCATCGGCGTATCCATACTGAACGCCACCAATCACCTAGCCCCCTGCTTTGTGCCGGTCGAACCGCCATCCGGAGGCGGATAGAGCAGAGGAAAATAATGCCCCTAACCTTCCGCTATGATTCGGAGTCCGACATCCTGGCTATCATCACCGGGCGGCCGTCTAACGACACTACCCTTCTCGAGGGGCCGGAACTGGGCTTTATTGCCATCGATTCAGCCGGGACGGACAGCCGGGATGTGGTCGGCGTCGAGATGATTTTCGCCGCCAGTTACTTGGCTCCGTACTTTCGCTTGCGCCGGGAAAATGCGCCGCCGCGGGTCGGCAACCCGGAGCTTACCCACTACGATCCGGCAACGGATACTTTGACTTGGGGCGTTACCACTGACGCCCCCGGTATGGTCTCCCAAGCCGGCGACATAACCGCCTATTGGCAGCCCGACCCGGAGGATGAAACCTTTTTTGAGGCGATTGGACTGTCCCTCCGCAACGCCGCCCAACATTTAGCCCCCTACTTTGTGCCGGTCGAACCCCCGACCGGGGGCGGATAGAGCGGTTTCAACAACGCCTTTACGCCTACGGCTGGAAAAGGGCTTGCGCTATTGCAATTCAGTGTTATGATTATGTGCTTATTTAGCATTGGCTATACCGGCCGGCGCAGTTATGGCCGACCGGTTGACGCTGCCAAGGAAGGTTGCCCCCGGTTTGCGCCGGGAGCAGCCCGGGCCGGCTCCGGCCGGCAAAAGTTCAGCTCGCCCTCCGCCAAGCCTTCGCCTCTTGCCCCCGCCGGGGCGGTTGTTATCTGCCAAAAGGAACTTGATGATTAGCTTAAAGACCACCGTAGCCGCATCCATTATTCTGGCCGCCCTCGTTGTGCTGATGGGCGGACTGCTGTTCTTTCGCAGCGACCAGACCCCGGTCAGCGGACTGCCCGCGCCGCCGGCGGCAGCGCTGGGAATGGCGTTGTATTGGGGCAGCGACCGCCCGACGATTACGCCGCCGACGCCCCGCAGCGCCGCCGGGTTTCAGCCGGGCGATTTGTACCTGAACCTGACCAACTATGACCTGTGGAGCAGCGACGGGCAAAGTTGGGGCGCGGCGCCCATCGCCGCCTTGCCCTTGGCCTTAGCCCAAACCGGCTTTGCCGCCATTCCCGGCCCGGCCGGGCCCATGGGGCCGGCCGGGCCGCCGGGCGCGCCGGGGCCGCGGGGCTACACCGGCCCCGCCGGGCCGCCGGGCGCGGCCTTACCGGTCGTCCCGCCCGAGGGCAGCGGCCTGCTGAAACCCACCGAAACCGACGCCAGCGACCCGGAATCGCCGCCGCTGACGCCAGTGCCGCCGCAGTTTGAGGGCAGCGATGATCCGGCGCCGCCACCGCAACCCGGCCCACAAGGTCCGCCCGGCCCTCCCGGACCGCCTGGTCCGCAAGGCGAACCGGGACCGACCGGCCCGCAAGGTGATCCGGGGCCGCGCGGCGAAATGGGACCGCCCGGCCCCACCTCCCAAATAGTGAACCAACAAACCGGCCCGCAAAGCAACAACCAGAACACCGTCGGCCCCCGCGGCCCGGAAGGGCCGCAAGGCGAACGGGGGCCGCGGGGTCACAAAGGCAATAAGGGTGACCCCGGCCCGCAAGGCCCGGAAGGGCCGCCCGGCCCGGCGGGCCCGGCTACTGGCGTCCCCGGCCCCGCCGGCGCTGATGGCGCAACCGGCCCGCAAGGCCCGGCTGGCCCGGCCGGCCCCAAAGGCGACCCCGGCAATGATGGCGCAGATGGGGCTGATGGGGCGCAAGTCCCGATTGGCCCGGCTGGTCCCAAAGGTGACCCCGGCAACGATGGCACGGACGGCAGGGATGGTACTAATGGTGCGGATGGCACTGTCGGCGCTACTGGTCCCGCCGGCCCGCGCGGCCCGATTGGCCCGGCCGGCCCCAAGGGAGACCCCGGCAACGATGGCGCGGCTGGTGCCGACGGAGCGGATGGTGCAGTAGGCGCTACTGGTCCCGCCGGCCCGCAAGGCCCGATTGGCCCGGCCGGCCCCAAGGGTGATCCCGGTAATGATGGCGCAAATGGCCGGGATGGTACTGATGGGGCTGATGGTGCAGCAGGAGCCACTGGTCCCGCCGGACCGCAAGGCCCGGTTGGCCCGGCCGGCCCCAAAGGCGACCCCGGCAATGATGGTGCCGATGGCGCTGTCGGGGCCACTGGACCCGCCGGCCCGCAAGGCCCGGTTGGCCCAGCCGGCCCCAAAGGTGACCCCGGCAATGACGGCGCAGATGGCCGGGATGGTACTGATGGCGCGGACGGAGCTATCGGGGCAACTGGCCCCGCCGGCCCGCAAGGCCCCGTTGGCCCGGCCGGACCCAAAGGCGACCCCGGCAACGATGGTGCGGATGGTGCCGACGGTGCAGATGGTCAGCAAGGTCCCGCCGGCCCGGCCGGCGCGCAAGGCCCCAAAGGTGCCCCCGGTAATGATGGGGCGGACGGCCGGGATGGTACTAATGGCACTGTTGGCGCAACTGGTCCCGCCGGCCCGCAAGGCCCGGTTGGCCCGGCCGGCCCCAAAGGTGACCCCGGCAATGATGGCGCGGATGGTGCCGACGGTGCAGCAGGAGCCACTGGTCCCGCCGGCCCGCAAGGCCCGGCTGGCCCGGCCGGACCCAAAGGCGACCACGGCAATGATGGCGCGGACGGCCGGGACGGTACTGATGGGGCTGACGGCGCGGATGGCGCAGTAGGCGCAACTGGGCCCGCCGGCCCGGCCGGAGCAGTCGGCGCAACCGGCCCGCAAGGCCCGGTTGGCCCGGCCGGCCCCAAAGGTGACCCCGGCAATGATGGCGCAAATGGCCGGGATGGTACTGATGGCGCTGACGGAGCGGATGGCGCGGTCGGGGCCACTGGTCCCGCCGGCCCGCAAGGACCGGTTGGCCCCGCCGGGCCGGCTGGTCCCCAAGGCACTCCCGGCGGCCCGGCGGGGCCGGCTGGACCGGCGGGTCCCAAAGGCGCTCCCGGCAATGATGGCGCCGATGGAGCGGATGGCGCTCCCGGTCCCACCGTCCCCGCCGGCCCGCAAGGCCCGGTTGGCCCGGCCGGCCCCAAAGGGGATAAGGGCGATACCGGCGACAGCGGCTACCGCTGGTTCAGCGGCGCCGACCCCGATTTGCACCCGGCGCCCAACGGCGGCTGGCGGGCCGGCGACCTTTATTTCCGCGAGTGGACGGAGGACGGCAGCCGACAGTGCCAGATGAACCTCTATTTCGGGAGGGGGTGGATTGCCCTGATAACTTGGACCTGTGCGGCCGGCGGGCCGACCGTTGGCGATTAAGGCGGCTGAGCGGCCGGCATCCCCAAGGCTATCGCATATCGAAATCGTCATTCCCACGAAAGGGGGAATCCAGAAAGACCGGGGACTCTGGATTCCCGTTTTCACGGGAATGACGATAAGTAAGTCGCCGGGTATATACGATAGACCTGTCCCCATCCCGCGGCCGCCCGGCAATAACCGCCGGCTTTGTGCTACACTATCCCCGCCCGCAAGCAATCCCGGCTCGTCCCCGGCAAGCAATCCTTATCCCCCATCCCGGCAATGTATGGAGCGTAACCGGCTATGTTCTTTGACTCCCGGCGTTCCCCGGTTCTGGCTAAAAATGGAATGGTAGCGACCAGCCAGCCGCTGGCCGCCCAAGCCGGCTTGCAAATGCTGATTAACGGCGGCAATGCGGTGGACGCCGCCGTAGCCGCCGCCGCCGCCCTTAATGTGGTTGAACCGGAATCCACCGGCGTGGGCGGCGATCTGTTCGCCCTGATTTGGCTGGATCGGGAAAAGCAGGTGCGCGCCCTGAACGGCAGCGGCCGGGCCCCGGCGGCGGCGTCTATCGACCAACTGCGCGCCGCCGGCTACGCCCAAATGCCTACCGACGGTGTCTTTTCCGTATCCATCCCCGGCACGGTGCACGGTTGGGAAACCATTTTGCAATCCTACGGCACAATGCCCCTTTCCGAAGTCTTGCAGCCGGCCATCCGCTACGCTGAGGAAGGCTTTCCCGTTACCGACTACATCGCTTACCAGTGGTCGGGGCAGCAATCCCGCTTGGCCGCCTTGCCCTCGGGACAGGAAATGCTGCTCCACGGGCGGCCGCCGCGGCAGGGGGAAGTGATGCGACTGCCCACTTTGGCCCGCACTCTGCGCGCCGTTGCGGAAGGCGGCTCCGCGGCTTTTTATCGGGGGGAAATCGCCGCTAAAATCGCCGATTTTGTGCAGGAGCAGGGCGGCTGGATTACCACCGCCGACCTGGCGGCCCATACTTCCGATTGGGATGAACCGATCGCTACCGACTACCGGGGCGTTACCTGCTGGGAATGTCCGCCCAATGGGCAGGGTATCGCCGCCCTGGAGGCGCTGAACATTGTCGAGGGATTTGACCTTAAGGGAATGGGGGCGCAAACGGTGGACGCCTATCATCACCTTATCGAGGCGATGCGGCTGGCTTTTGCCGATGCTTACCGCTATGTAGCCGACCCCCGCCAGGCCGCCGTTCCCATTGCCCAACTGACCGCTAAAGACTACGCCGCCCAACGCCGCCAACTGATCGACCCGGCCCGGGCGATGGATTATGCCCCCTTTGGCGACATCAATATCGGCGGCGATACCGTCTATATCAGCTGCATCGACGGGCAGGGCAACGCCTGTTCCTTCATCAACAGCATCTACATCAACTTCGGCAGCGGCTTGGTGGTGCCGGACACCGGCATTGTGCTGCAAAACCGGGCATCCCTCTTTTCCCTGGAGCCGGAACATCCCAACGCCCTGGCGCCGGGCAAACGGCCCTACCACACTATCATTCCGGCAATGGCGACCATTGACGGGGAGCTGTATCTCTGCTATGGCGTGATGGGCGGGTTTATGCAGCCGCAGGGCCATTTGCAGGTTATCTGCAACCTGACCGACTTTGGAATGGAGCCGCAGCAGGCGTTGAACGCCCTGCGCTTTCAGGTCATCGGCGACACCACGCTGATTGAGGAGGGCTTGGCGCCGGAAGTTGTCCGGGGATTACAAAGCCGGGGGCATCAGCTGCAACGGATTAGCGGCCACGCCCGGGTCGGAATGGGCGGCGGCCAAATAATCCGCCGCCACCCGGATACCGGGGTGCTATGGGCCGGCTCCGAACCGCGGAAAGACGGCTGCGCGGTGGGGTTTTAGTCCCGCCTTGCATGGAAGCCGCACTGCCGGCCGGCTATTGCATACACCGTTTTTGTCCTTTATAATAGCCTTATGGTAGCAGTAGCGTTTGACACCCACCGGTTCATCCAGAACTTGATTCAAAGCGGCTTCAGTGAGCAACAAGCCGAAGTGCTGGCTTACGAGCAGGTTAACTTGCTCAACAGCAACTTGGCGACGACCAGCGACATTGAGGGTCTGCGTAGCTCGACCGACGCCAGTGTTGAGAAGTTGCGCCTTACCACCACCGCCGACAATGAAGCCCTGCGCTTGGCGTTGGAAGCCAAAATCGACGAGCTCCGCCTTTCGACCGGTAAAGAAAATGAAGCCCTGCGCTTGGCGTTGGAAGCCAAAATCGACGAGCTCCGCCTTTCGACCGGTAAAGAAATTGCGGAAATCCGGGCCGATGTGGAAAGGGCGCGAGTCGCCACCAGCAAAGAAATCGCGGAAATCCGGGCCGACGTAGAGCAGGCGCGAGTTGCCACCAGCAAAGAGATTGAGGGACTCCACCAGTCCACCAGCAAGGAAATTGAGGAACTCCGCCAGTCCACCAGCAAGGAAATTAGCGAGTTTCGCTTGGTCACTGAACGGCAGATTGAGGAACTCCGCCAGTCCACCAGCAAAGAGATTGAGGGACTCCGCCAGTCCACTAGCAAGGAGATTGAGGAACTCCGCCAATCCACCAGCAAGGAAATTAGCGAGTTTCGCCTGGTCACTGAACGGCAGATTGAGGAAGTCAAAGCCACGGTGGAAACCGCCCGCATTGCCGCGGAAAGGCAGATTGAGGCAGTCAGAGCCGAGGTGGAAAATGCCCGCTTGTCCCATGACGCCAAGCTGAATTCTGCCAAGTACGACTTGGTTAAGTGGATTTACCCCGCTTTTGTTGCCCAGGGCGGCATCATCGTCGCCTTGATTAAGCTCTTTGAATAAACCGCCCGCCGGGCCACCGTCCCGCCCCTACTCCGTTATCGGGCGGGAAATTATCCACAGGCTGGCTATGGTGTAAATTACCATTAAGACCAGCAGCGGCCCCTGGCTTTTCAGGGCCGGCCCCCGTTCCCGGTAGATTTCTCCGGCCCGCAAGTGCGCCAGATAGACCGCTATGATATGCCCGACTACGATGACGGTCAGGGCAAAGAACCAGATGAAACGGGCGTTGGTGATGGCAATGTTCACGACATAGCCGGCGCCGCCGAATAAATCCCAGCCGAAGCCAAAAGGGTCGGAAGCCAACGGGATAATCAGCTGCCCTTGAATTAGCAGAAAGCCCAAGTAGTGGGCAAAGTGGTAAGCCAAGGCGATAGGCACCAGGGAAAAGACAAAGGCCGCCATTGCCGCCCCGGCCGCCGGGCCACGGCCGCCGGCCGCCCGCCGCATCAGCCCGGCAAAGCCCCCATAGACGGCGGCAAAGGCTAGGGGGAAAGCCAGCAAGCCCAAGGTGTTGGCGATTACTAATCCGTTGAAGTAGGGGGAAGTCAACCCCGGCGTCCATTCCAGAAAGAAGCCCAACACGGCCGCCCATTCCGGGGTGTCGCTGAACCCGTCGAAGGTGACCGTCGCCAACAGCAGCAGCACTAAAGCGGTCATTCCGGGGACATCGATTCCGTTGCCGTGGCCGGGCCGGTTCAAGCCGATAGCCGGGGGGCGCAGGTTCAACTCCCGTTCTGCCGCCAACTCGAAACATTCGTAGCAGTCAACGCAGCCGCCCTTTTCCCCCTTGCCGTCCCGGGCGGCGCTGACCTGGCACTGCGGCGCGCGGCATTCCTGGCATAACTCCGGCTCCCGGGCGCGGACTTCGGTTACAGCAAAGCGGGTCAATACGCCGTAAATAACCGAAAAAACTTCCCCCTGCCGCAGCCATGGCTGTTTGCCGAACAGGTACATCCCGCCCAGGGTCAGCAGGGTATAGGCGATAATCAGGCCGGACAGGAGGGCCGGAGCAGCCGCGTCCGGCAAGGCGTTTTCGACCCAAGCAAAGGCGAAAAACAACGCTACTGCCGGCCAGACGCCCCAACCGGCCGGATATTCCCAGCCCGGGCCCGGTTCCGCCGCCGGCCGGCCCGGCCGTACCCGGCGTTGGATGGCGGCCGCCAAGTCGTACAGGGTGGACCAAGGGTTGACCGCCGCCCACAGGTTGCCGAGCAGCGACACGGCAAAGCCCATTCCCACCCACCAGATAATCCAGACTAAAGTGGGCGTCAGGTTGTTCACCGGCCGCTGGACGCCGAACAGCCCGGTGGCGATGACCAATAGAAAGAGGAACAGGGCCGCTACTCGCAGCAGCCAGTAAAGCGGCCCGGTGAGCAGGCTGCGGGCTATTGTCCAGTGGAACAGGTTGAGCCGGGGATAGCCGCCGCCGGCCGCCGTACCCCGCACGAAAACCCCGATAACGGCAAAGGACAAGACTACCGCTAACCCGCCGCCCAGGGCAAAGTAGCTCAAGGGCAAGGGCAGGTCGTACCGCTCGCCGAAGCCGTGGGCGTACGCCGCCGCCGGGGGCAGCAACAGCAGGAGCAGCAGGGACAGGGCTGGCAGGATTATTTTCAGGGGGGACATCGGGCCGCCAAGGGACAAGTTTAGCGGGGTGTAGTGTAACACTATTCGGCAGCCGTTGTTTTGATTGCGGGGGGCGGCTTACTCCGGAAAGGAAAGTTCGACGGCCCAGATTTCCCCGGCGGCGTTGTATTGGCCGGTGCGGATGCGGGCGATGGGGTAGTCGGGGAGCGGCCGGTAGCAGTTAGCTTTGGCATATTCCAGAACATTGGCGGGCTGGCGTCAGCAAAAAGCAAAGGAAGCGGGAGGCTCTGCAACAACCCGCCCCCTTTGCGGTTAGCGTACGGCCGTTAGCCGTGATGACCGTTGGGGGTAGCATCGAGGATGGGCGGGGGTTCGGTGAAGGGTTCGCCGTTGGCTTGGGCCGTTTCCCGGCGGCGATTCCAGCCCTCCCAGGCTTTTTGCTGGGCGGCGGCTTGGGCGAGGCCCAAGGCAAGGCCGCGGCGGTGGCCCAGGTCGTAGCGTTGCTGCTTGAACATTTCGGCAATCATTTTCCATACCTCCGGAATGGCGTAGTTGATGAACCAGAGACTAACCAGGCAGAAACTGGCGGTTACGAAGCCCTGGACCACGGCCCGGGGGAATAACGGCGCCCAGCATAGCGGGTCTTGGGTCAAGGCGCCGCATTGGGCTTCGGCTGCCAATTCCTGCCAAGTCCACCCGGTTTCGGCAATCAGGATGAGGAAAAAGCCGATAACGACGATAATAAAGCGTTTGGGGCCAAGGAGCCAACCGGTGAAAAGGTGGCGGAATTGGCGGTCGGGATCCTGGTCAGGGCTTGGCGTCAAAGCAACCTCCGGCGTTTGGGATGAATTCAGTTTAGCCGGCGGCGGTTGGGGTTGTCAATTGGGGTTGCGTCAGTAAAAAGCAAAGGGAGCGGGAGGCTCTGCAACAACCCGCCCCCTTTGCGGTTAGCGTGCGATGGCTAGTGTGCCACGATTAGCCGGCGGCGGCTAGCGGCGCTTGCGGATTTTCTTGATGCAGGTGACGCTGAAGGGGAAACTTTGCCGGGCCCAGCCAAACGCATTGGGGTTGCCAGCAATGTTCACGAAGGCGTAATGGGCATTCACCGCCTCCGCCCGCGCCCGGGCGATGTCGCCTTTCTCCCCTTCGACTTGCGGAATATGCTCTTCATTCGTGCTACCGGTAATGACGTTACTGGTTTCCACCCGGACGCTAGTTTCGGGCCAGGCCAGACCGTTGACGGTGTCGCCAAGCAGCCGATCCGACTGCACAGTATCATTCCTTTTAGAAAGCCATTCGGCCTCGGTCTCGGGGTGAACGAAGGACATTTGGGGGTTGACCCCGCGTTGATAGCCCAAAGCCCGGCAGCGCTCGTTGCCCTTTTCCCGGAGCAGGGCGGGCCAATTGCTGAGCCGGGAGTGCTTCCAGCCGTACCGGGTATCCGGTATCGAATTATCAAAGTGGGTATTAAAGCCCGGGTCAGTAAAACGGTATTGGGCTTGTAAGATCCGGGAGCCGGTGCTCACCTGCTCGGTCCTTCCCCCCCACTCAGACCAAACCCGCTGGTCAAAGTCGGCGCTGGGTTCGAGGAACAAGCGTTTGGTGATGGTGCGGCGGCGGCGTTCCTCCCGGGGAAACTCAAAAATCAGGTCCCGGCTCACCCCGGTAACGCCGGATTCGCCGTCAGTCAGGTAGCCCTCTTGGGCGGCGAGGAAGCCGCGGAAGTTGCCGCTTTGGCCGAAATAGACGGTGTCGTCCCGCTCATTGCGGTCCCGGCCGGCTTCCCAAGTCTCGGCTTTAGTCCAAGTATCCGACTGGTCGATGGCGCAATAGATGGACTTCCCCCGGTTCGCCGCCAGGGTTTCGAGGATCATCGAGACGCGGGCATCCTCGGCATCGGCAACCGCCGGCGACTCCTGCCAGTCGGAGCAGTCCCAAGGGATGGAGCGGGGGGCGGCCTGCGCCGTCGGGTCCGGACTGGCGGTAAAGAACAGGAGCAGGGTCAAAGCGGACAGGGCAAGGATGGCAATAGGAAATCGGTAGCGGTGCATTGGGAATACCTCCGGGCGGCCAGAGCCTTTTACTCCCAGCGATAAGCCGGTAATAAAAGTGTAGGAAAGGCCGCCCAACCCCTTGACAGGTTGGGCGGCCTTTCCTGGCGATTTTGGGAAATTGGGGGGTGGGGTTGGCTGCCGGGGGGTTGGGGGGAATTAAAAATTTTTTTGGTACCGGGAGGGGGGCGAAAAAATACGGTGGGGGAACGGTCACTGACCGTTCCCCCACCGCATTGGCAAAAGTTTTGAGGTTTGGAATGAGTCTGCGGATTGGCTCGCGGATAGTTGCCCGGCGCGGCCGGGTTGGTTATCCGCCCCAGCTATAGCGTCAGTTATCCGGGGCGTCAATAATCAGCGTGAACCCGCCCCGGTTTGGCCGATAATTGCCCCAAAGAAATAGCGGCGGTTGCAATAACCGCCGCCGTTTCCTTGGGGGCAATGCCAGCCGGTTTGCCGTTACGCGTCACCGTTGCCGTTATGCCCGTTTGGTGCCAGCCCCGGCGGGAGATTGAACCCTTGCTCCTCGGCCCATTTCAGGACGGCAGCAGCGCGCTCCCGCTCTGCGGCGGCGGCCGCCTCACGCTCTGCTATCGCCGCCGCCTGTTGCGCCATTTGCTCCACGGCTGCCGCCGCCCGCTCCGCGGCTACCGCCGCCTGCTCCCGTTCCGCTGCGGCGGCCGCTTCACGCTCTGCTATCGCCGCCGCCTGCTGCGCCACTTGCTCCCGCTCCGCCGCCACTGCCGCCTCCCGCTCTGCCACCGCCGCCTCCCGCTGCTCCGCCGCCGCTGCCCGCTCCAGCACTGCCGCCGCCCGCTTCTCTGCCGCCGCTGCCTGCTCCGCCGCCGCCGCTGCCGCCACTTTAACCGATTCCTCCCGCTCCATCACCACCGCCGCCCGCTTTTCAACATTCCGGGCAAAAATCACGTCCTTCACCTCCGACCTAATCAATTGGATGACCAAGAACAGGTAGGGAATCAACCCCCCGCCCGCATTGGCCGCTACCTGCGTAGCCTTCCCGGCTATCGCCGTAATATCCGCAACTAAGGGCGTCTTGACTCCCTCCGGCAGACCCGGATAAATCGCCAACCACACCGCTATGCCGGTGGCCAGCAAAACTGCCAGAATGATTGACCATTCCCAGCCCCGCAACCATTGCACTGCTTTTCACCCCCGTTCTTTCCGCATTAAGGCACTTGGTTATTATATCCTTCCATCCCCTAAAGTCAAAGCAATCACGGCGGCTCGTTTGGAATGGAAGGATTAGAGCCGTCTCCCCCTAACTATTAACGCCCCGGCTAACCCACTCCATAGCCATATCATCCCGACCACTCCCCCACTATCCCATCCCGACGCCCCCGCCGCGCCCCCGCAAAACTTTCTGGACTTTCTGGATTGGAACTGGCTGCCGGCCTATCGCCTACCGAAACCGGCCCCCTCCTCCAAAAACCCTCCTCAATAACTCTCCATCATCCGCTGCAACTCCCCCAAATCCCCCGTCCCCGTCAACCCCAGCATCAGCAAAATCCGCGCCTTCTTCGGCGTCAAATTATCCGCCGCCAAATACCCCTCCTCCCGAAACCGCCGCGACCGCACCACCCGCCCATTCCCCGTCTGCGTCGCAATAACCACCGGCAACCCCCGACCCACCGCCCGCCGCAGCCCCGCCATAAACCCCGGCGGCGACCCCCCGCTCCCCAACCCCGCCGCCACAATCCCCCGCACCCCCGCCGCCACCAGCGCATCAATCACCACCCCATCCGCTCCCGCATAAGCGTATGCAATATCCACCCGCGGCAGCTCCCTCAAATCCCCCACCGCAAACTCCGTATCCGCCGAATGCCGCTTCTCCGGCCGCCGATAAAACACCACCTCCCCATCCGAATCCGCATACCCCAAACAGCCCAACTCCCCGGAACGAAAAGTCTCCAACCGATAACTGTTACTCTTCACCACCTCCCGCGCCGCCTGAATCTCATTATTCAGCACCGTCAGCGTCCCCCGACCCGCCGCCTGCGCCGCCGCCGCCACCCGAATACAATCCATCAAATTCACATCCACATCCGTACCCAACCCCGTCGGCGGCCGCATCGCCCCCGTAACCACCACCGGCCGCCGATCCTTAACCGTCAAATTCAAAAAATACGCCGTCTCCTCCAGCGTCGCCGTCCCGTGGGTAATGGCAATCCCCGCCGCCCCCGGATCCTTCCGAAAAATCCCATTGCACCGCCGCGCCAAATCCAGCCAATGCCCCGGCCCCACACTCCCACTCCCCACATTCACATACTGCTCCGCCAACACCTCCGCAAACCCCGCCGTCTCCGGCACCCGCGCCAGCAGCTCCGCCACCGTCAAATGCCGGTCATAATAGTTATAATCCACATAATCCGTCCGCGAATCCCCCACAAAGGAAATACTCCCCCCCGTCCCAATCAAATAAACCCGCGGCAGCCCATTAACCGCCATAACTCAACCTCCTTCCATCAAAATCCGGCCCCGCCGGCCCCAAGAATTTGCCAACCTGCTCCAACTCTAGTATAGTCTGCCCCATTGGGTAAATCAACTTATGGAGGATTTCTGATGAATTTGACCGAGCGGCGGGAACGGTATCGGGGGATTTTGGCGGGAGAGCGGTGTGTGCACCCGGCGTCAGTGTTTGACCCCATTTCGGCCCGGGCGGCCGAGGATTTGGGCTTTGAGGTGGGAATGTTCGCCGGCTCCATCGCCTCCGGCACCGTCCTTGGCGCCCCCGACCTCATCGTCCTCACCCTAACCGAATTCGCCCAGCAGATTCACCGCATTTGCCGGGCCGGGAACTTGAGCCTCATGGTCGACGCCGACCACGGCTACGGCAACGCCCTCAACGTCCGCCGCACCGTCGAGGAACTCGAAACCGCCGGCGTCGCCGCCCTCACCATCGAGGACACCGCCCTCCCCCTGTCCTACGGCAACGCCAGCGAAGGCAACCTCATCTCCCTCGACGAAGGCATCGGCAAAATGAAAGCCGCCCTCTCCGGCCGTCAAGACCCCAACCTCGTCATCGCCGGCCGCACCAGCGCCCTCCGCTTCGGCGGCATCCCCGCCGCCATCCAACGCGCCCAAGCCTACCAATCCGCCGGCGTCGACGCCCTATTCCTCGCCGGCGCCCAAACCCGCGACGAAATCGCCGCCGTCGCTGCTGAAACCACCATCCCCCTCCTCCTCGGCGGCGCCGGCGGCGAATTGTCGGATTTGGATTGGCTCAGCCAAAACCGCGTCCGCATCGCCCTCCAGGGCCACCTCCCCTTCGCCGCGGCGGTAAAAGCCGCCCACGACACCCTGAAAGCCCTGCGGGAAGGAGTACCGCCGGCGGATTTGACCGACAGCCTCGCCTCCCCCGAACTCCTCAGCCAGCTAACCCGCCGCCCCCACTACGACCAATGGATCCAAGACTGGCTCTAAACCCCCCTCAAAACCCACAGACTCCCCAAACCCCAAAAGTTTTGAGGGGGCGCGGGGGAACTTTATGTGACAGTTCCCCCGCCGTCCCCCCATCCTACGACAACCGTCAGCCCCCCATCCTTCCCCCACCGTCATTCCCACGAAAGTGGGAATCCAAACCCCACGAAAGCGGGAATCAAGTATGTAGCTATGTCATTCCGCGGCTGTGGCCGCGGAATCTAAAACGCCGCCCCCGCAACCACTCTCAACACAACCAGCCATCCCCAAATCCAAAAGTTTTGAGGGGGTGCGGGGGAACTTTTACAAAAGTTCCCCCGCCGTATCCCCGGCTGACAACCGCTATCCCCTCCTCCGGCAAACGTCATTCCCACGAAAGCAGCCATCCAAAACCCCGGCAATCCCCCCTTGACAAAACCCCCGCCATCCCTTACCTTACCCTCCAATTTCAACCCACCAAAAAGGATGAACCGCTATGCTTCGCGCCCTCGTATCCGCCCTCGCCCTCGTCGGCCTCCTGACCCTCGCCGCCGCCTTTGCCCCCAACCCCGGCCCCGCCGCCCCGGCCCTCACCTCCTCCCCTTCCGAACTACCCCCCCCCGAACACCCGTTCTATGTAGGCGCGGCTGCGGCCGCCCAACGCTCCATCCCCTGGAACTGCGCCGACTGGCAAGAATCCCCCGCCGTGGCCGACGCCGATGACCCCCGCGTCTCCATGATCCTCGAATCCCTCGCCGCCAACCGCGGCAAAGCCATCTACTGCGCCATCGACCAGTCCGACACCTGGACCAAGTCCGAAACCTGGCTTGCCGGCCGCGACCGCAACGAACGCGACGACACCGTCTACTTCGGCCAAAGCGGCAACTTCCGCGGCTTCCTGTCCGCCCAAGAAGGCTACCTGACTGACGGCGAATCCGGCGTAACCGGCGTCAGCCGCGACCTCATCTTTGAATTCCCCCGGGAACCCAAGAAACGCCGCCGCTACAAATACATCATCGTAACCGAATCCTCCGACCCGATCCCCCACGACACCCGCAACTGTTACCCCTATCAAAGCGCCCAATATCCCAACCATCCCGGTGGCTACGCCTACGCCGCCGACTGCCGCCGCGTCCTGTCTGAATGGGGCGACTACACTACCAATCCCATTCCGGTTGGGAATAATGACCGCACGAACGCCACCCATTGGCCCTCGACCGCCCGGTTCCGTTATACCAGCAATGTCCCCTCCTTTACTTGGGCCGCCCGCGCCCAAGCCGTTGCCACCGCGCACTGCTTGGCCGAGGGCTGGGAGCGCGCCGTAAATGTCGCCGCTGGCGACCCGGCCCCCACCGGCGACCACGACTGGGTCTATGAGCGCCAAAGCACCACCGCTGACCCAAGCAAGTACCGCGCCGCCCGCGTCAACACCTGGACCGCCACCTGCGAAAAAGACGTCCGCCGCCGCGTCCGCCGCTAACCCCCCAATGTGCGGTACCATCCCCCAAACTCAAAAAGTTTTGAGGGGGTGCGGGGGAACTTTTACAAAAGTTCCCCCGCCGTCCCCCCAACAAAAAAGGCAGGTCTCCCCACCGGAAAACCCGCCAAATAACTTCACCCCCGCCGCGTCAGCAGCAAAGCCAGCCGCTAATTCCTACCGGACTCGCCGCCCGCCTTGCCATCCCGGCGACCCTCCCCATTCCGCAGCAACTCCTTAAGCTGGTCGAGGGTAGTCTCCGGGTGTTCCTCCAAAAACTCCAGCAACTGGGCGTTCCTGATGGCAACGCCTTCCTGCCGGTTCAACTCCCGTTCCTTCCTGCTCAGCACCTGATGCACCCCCTTAATTTTATGCCACAGATAATCGCTCAGCCAAATCCCGCCGCCCGCCACACTCCAGCCGCCGATGACCAGGGCTAATCGCTGCTGCCAAGTCTCCTTGACATTATCCGGCGCCACGCTCAAAGTCAGCCACGCAACGCCCACCGCAATAACCGCCACCAGCAAAGCAACCCCGATCGTCCCATAGCGCACTGCAAAGCGCGCCACCGCCCATCTAACCCTGGTCCCCCCTTGCCTTACCCCCATCGTCGTCCTCCATTTCTCTGAAACTACCGGCCAAACCAACCCACCCGCAGCCGTTGTTGCCCCCGGCCGTTCCCACCCCCAACCTCTTTGCCATAATTAACTATACCACACCGCCGCCCTCATAAAACGACCCCGGCGTCAGTCATCCCAAAAACTCAAAAAGTTTTGAGGGGGTGCGGGGGAACTTTTGCAAAAGTTCCCCCGCCGGGTATATTCTTGCCACCGACGGAATCCGTTATTTTGTAGGGGCAACCACGAGGGTTGCCCTTGTGGTTGCCCCGCGGTTTCCCCGCCCGCGGCAACTAGCGTGAACCCGCCCTAAAACACCGCCCCCAAACCCCAAAAGTTTTAAGGGGGCGCGGGGGAACTTTTGGAAAAGTTCCCCCGCCGTAACCCCATCCGGCAAACCGTCCTCCCCCCGAAACCGCGCATCCAGACCCCGCCCGCCCCGTGCCACCAGGTCATCGACCATCGAAATCATCACCCCATCCCCACCGCCCCATCCCCATACAAAATCCCCAACGCCCTCAAAACACTCCCCTCCGCCCCCGCCCCCAACTCCGAAACCAACTCCGCCACCGTCCGCGCCCCATCCATCCGCGCCGCCAACGCCGCCACCAACCCACTGCACGGCAAACCCTCCGGATGGCCCGCCGTAACCAACCCAAACCCCCACTCAAACACCCCATCGCCGGCCACCGCCTTCCGCTCCACCCGCACCCCCGGCGCCAACCGCGGCCGCAGCC
This sequence comes from Dehalococcoidia bacterium, assembly GCA_965243185.1. GTDB lineage: Bacteria > Chloroflexota > Dehalococcoidia > Lucifugimonadales > UBA3495 > CBDBCU01. The sequence continues at coordinate 1,629,903 of OZ251531.1, forward strand.
CATAAACCAGCGGCCGACCATCATCCCCGGCCCCGGGCCGCAGCCACTCCTCCATCTGCGCCTGCCGCGCCGCCCGCTCCAACTCCACCTCCCGCACCGCATCAACAAAATCCCCCGGCGCACTCCCCCGCTCCAAAACCATCCGCTCATAACCCCGCGCCGGCTGACCCGCCACCGCCCGCACAAACGACCGCCGCGCCGCCCCCAAATCCCCCTCCCCGTCAACCGCAAACTCCCCCTCCAAAACCCGCCGCGCCGCCCAAAAATACGACTCCACCGTCCGATTACTCCCATAAAACAACCGCACCAACTCCCGAAAATGCCTATACTCCCGAAAATACAACTCCCCATACACCCCCGCCGCCGCCACCGCCAACCCCGGCTCCCGCAAACAAGTCGTCCCATACGCCGCCGCCAAAACCCCCGACATCAACGCCAAATGCACCCCCGACGAAAACAGCGGATCCACAAAACACGCCGCATCCCCCGCCAACGCATAACCCGGCCCCGCAATCCGCTCACACACATAAGACCAATCCCTAACCACCTGCGGCTCCCCCACCCTTTGCGCCCCCGCCAGCAGCCCGCTAGTATGCCGCCCCAGCGCCACCTGACCCTCCAAAAAGCGTGCCAACCCCAACTCCCCCAACTCCACCGCCCCCGCCCGCCCATCCACCACCGCTCCCACACTCGTCAACCCCGTATGCAGCGGAATCATCCACAGCCAACCCTTCGCATACGACTCAATAAAAATGTTATTCTCCGCCGGCGCCGCCAACCGCCTAGCCCCCTCAAAATACCCATACACCGCCAAATTCCGAAACGCATCATCCCAACGCCGCAAACCCAACTGCCGACCCAACACCGCCGCCTGCCCGCTCGCATCCAACACAAACCCCGCCGCCACCTCCGACTCCTCCCCCGACTCCTCCCGAAACCGCACCCCCACCGCCGCCGCCGCATCATCAAACAACACCCTGGTAACTTGACACCCCTGCCGCACCACCACCCCACTAGCAACCGCATTCTCCAACAGCAACTCATCAAACCGCGGCCGCCACACCTGAAACGAATACGGATACCGCCGGCTCGTCTCCCCAAAAAACCAACTCCACGGCTCCTCATCCCGCCCCCAAACCATCGTCGCCCCCCACTTCCGCAAAAACCCCTCCCCCTCCACCGCCGCCAACACCCCCAACTCCTCCAAAATCGGCACACTCGCCGGCAGCAAAGACTCCCCAATATGCGCCCGCGGAAAAAACTCCCGCTCCAACAGCAGCACCCGCCACCCCTGCCGCGCCAACAACGTCGCCCCCGCACACCCCCCCGGCCCCCCACCCACCACCACCACATCCACCGCTACATCCCGTACCATCGCCAACCTCCCCCTACGCTTACGCAACCAATTCCTATGCCATCCCCAAACTCAAAAGTTTTGAGGGGGTGCGGGGGAACTTTTACAAAAGTTCCCCCGCCGTACCCCAAGGCAATCGCCCATCGCAACCGTCCTTCCCACCCGCCTACCGTCATTCCCACGAAAGTGGGAATCCAGCCCCCTATCGACCAGCAAATTATACACACCCCAACTTGCCCTCCCCAAAATAAAATGATACAATCCCCCTAATCCCCATAATCCAGAAAAGGCAGCGCCCGCCCTTGAACCTACAGCCGCTCAAACAATGGTTACAAGCCGAAGGATTCGCCGGCGTCCCCCGCTGGTACTTCCTGCTGGCCGTACCCATCTTCTACCTCGCCACCCTCATCGCCGCCCTCTGGAAATGGGACTCCGGCCAACCCATCGCCGTCAACCTAGAAAACATCGCCACCCTCTCCGGCGGCGGCATCTTCCCCTGGCTGCTCGCATTCACCCACCTGCACACGGAGGTCCTGCACATGATTTTCTCCCGCGAAGTCAACCGACGCGAAAAAGAAAAGGCCGTAGCACAAGCCCGGGCCGCCATGGCCCAGGAACGGGCCGTAGCCCAAGCGGCCGAACAGGAACAAGCCTTGGCAAACGCCATCGAACAAGCCGTGACCAAAGCCGTCGCACGGGAACGCGCCGTAGCCCAGGAACAAGCCGTAGCGCAAGCCGTCGAACAAGAACGGTCCGAATGGCTCGCCTGGTTCCAGCGCAACCAAGCCCACCTCCCCAAAGACACCGAACCCCCGCCCGGCATCGCCCGCAACCACTCCACCAACGACCCCGACTAACCCCAAAACACCCGGCAGCTTCCGTAAGTCAGTCAACCGGCTCGCAAGGCCAAAAGTAACGCTCATCGAAAAGCACATAGCCCTTGAACACGCTTACTTCAACCGTCGGGCGATTAAACCGGGTAGGCAGCTTCGCCTCCGGAGCCACAATAACTCGGTAAGCGCAGGGCCAATTATCGCCCGCGGCAATGACCCTATGGACGTTGTTGCGGTGGACGATGCTGAGGACGCCCCCGTCGAAACTGAAAGTCATCTCAGCTTCTCCGGTGGGATAGGAAAGTTCCTCCAACAGCTTGCGCCGAAAGGGACGGGCATATTCCCGCTCGATATAACATTTGGGACGGGCTTCATACTCCCGCCTATCCCGCACGTACGCTATCAGGTCCCAGTGGTCTTCTCCCTCGACAAACCAATCCGGCAGCGGTTCTAATTTGCGTCGGTCAGACCCGAGGATGTAGCTGACCCAAGCCGCCGCCTCCAAAGGGCTTCCCAAATCGGGCGGGATTTGCCCCTCTACAAGTTCCGCGCTGGTGTTGGTGATGACAACGCCAGTTAGCAGAACCACGCCGGCTCCCTCTAGCCCGGTAAAGGCGCTTAGCGGGAGATTGAGACATTCGGCATGGGCGGTCAAAGCGGCAAAGGCTTTGTAGCTAAGAAACTGCGGCATCATCACGTGGACAGCGTGCAAGTCGAGCAGCTCGAACCTGTAACCGATATGTTCCCGTCCGGCCAAAGCCATGGCCGCTTCTGGGAAAAGCTCGATGCCTGCCAGTCCGGCCAAAGGTCCGGCCAAAGCCCTCCGTCGCCTGAAACCCAGGCCAACCAGTGATTTAATCGTGGGGCTGACCTCCAAACCGTAACCTCCATTCAACCGTTGCCCGGACTTGTGCGGCAAACCTTGCCCCCGGTCCATCCCCCTATAGCGACAAACCGGGGCCAAGCCTGCCCATATTCGTTGCTAATCCCCCGCAGCAGCGGCCGCCTCCCCACCAACCGGCCGGGCCTCCCCCGTCCCCGGATCCACCTCAAACGGCCCCGGCAACTCCAACTCCGCAGCAATCTCCTTCACCGCCGGAATCACCTCCTCCCCCATCAACCGCAAACTCCGCATCGCCTCCTCATGCGTCATCGCCCCATCCCCATCCCAGAAAAAAATACTCCCCGGCCGCAAATACTCCAACACATGACGAATCTTCGGCACCACCGTCCGCGGCGTCCCCGCAATAATCGTATAATCCTCAATCTGCCGCTCATACGGCCGCCCCAACACCCCCGCCGCACCCCCACCGCCCCCCCGCGCCTGCGTCGCCACCGCCTGCGTCGGCAGCACCCTGGTACGCGAAGTCAACCCCGGCAAATTCACCAACGCCGGATTAACCGTCCCCTCATTCCCCGCCAAAAACGGATTACTCGGCCCCTGCACATACTTCCGCGCCGCCGCCTCCGCCAACTCCTCCGTCTCATCCACATGAACCTTCCACAAATACCCGATATTCTGCGGCCCCGACTCATACCCCAACTCCGCCGCCGTATCATGATACAACTGAAACGCCCGCTTAGTCGGCTCCAACTCCGTCGCCAACATAATATACGGAATCCGCTGCTCCGCCGCCCACCGCAGCGAATCCCGACTCACCACCCCCGGCAGCCAAATCGGCGGATGCGGCTCCTGATACGGCCGCACCCAAGGATTCACATGACGATACTGAAAATGCTTCCCCTCCCACCGAAACGGCCCCGGCGTCGTCCACGCCTTCACAATAAACTCATGCGCCTCCAAAAACCGCTCCCAATTATACGGCGGCGGCGAATTATGCGCCACACTCTCCCGACCCGTCCCCCGCACCCAACCCGAAACCAAACGCCCCCGCGAGATCATATCGATCATCGCCAGCTGCTCCACCAACCACAACGGATCATCCCAGATGGGCAGGATATTGCCCAGCAAGACGATCTTCGCCCGACTGGTCATCCGCGCCAAAATCGCCGCCTCCACATTCATCGCCCCGCCCATGCAGAACGGCGTCCCGTGATGCTCATTCAGCATCAACCCATCAAACCCCACCTCCTCCGCATACAACTTCTCATCCAGGTAGCGGTTATACAACTCCGCCCCCAGCCGCGCGTCATAAATCCCGTTGCTCACCGTCAAATCCATAATCGGCTTGCCGGTCGCCCCGAAATACCCCGACCCCGGATCCTGATACGGCCGCTCCGTAAAATAACCCACAAACATAACTCTCCCTCCTCGACGCCCATCGGCATCTCGCCTACCGTCATTCCCACGAAAGTGGGAATCCAGAACCCGGCCTTTGACCACGCCCGCTAATCCGTCTCCCCCCCAATCATCGCCCCCCGAATAACCGACTCCCCCACCTATGTCATTCCGACCAAAGAGAGGAATCCAAAACGCCCGCCCTAAACCCCCTACCCTAACAAAAAGGCAGGTCTCCCCTCCCCACCGGGAAACCCGCCCCCAACTAACCCCCACCGCATCAGCAGAAAAGCAGCCGCTAACTCTCCCCCGCCGCGCCGGAATCCTTCCCATTCCGGCGACCATCCCCATTCCGCAGCAACTCCCTAATCTGGTCGACCGTAGCCCCCGGGTTCTCCTCCATCAGTTTCAGCACCTGGTCGTTCCCGATACCGATACCCTCCCCCCGGCCCTGACCCCGCCCGATTTCAACGCCCTCCTCCAAGCCCTCCTCCCGCCCCGCCGCATACCGCTTCGCCAAAAAAGTCTCGCCAAACACCTTCGCCACCTCCGGCGCATAAACTACAATCGCAATCAGCACCGCCGCCGTCGCCGCCGTAACCGTAATAACCTCCCGATACAGCTCATAATAAGGCCCACCGCTCCAATCCTCCGAACCCCACACCAGATAAGCATTCACCACCAGCGACAAAACCCCGATGACGCTGGACAGCAAAACCTTACCGCTGTCCCGCAGCCCCCGCAAAAACCTCATGACACTACGCCACCTCATTACACCCCCAACTATACCACACCACCCGCCCCCCGTAAAACGCCCCCGGCGTCAGACATCCCCCAAAAACCCAAAAGTTTTGAGGGGGTGCGGGGGAACTTTTACAAAAGTTCCCCCGCCGTACTCCATCCCCCGGCCACCATCCTTCCCCACCTGTTACCGTCATTCCCACGAAAGTGGGAATCCAGACCCCCCCTTGACCCACCCGCAACTCCCCCGCTAAAATAGGGAATTATATACTATTTTACCCAACGAACTTGAAATTTGGCTTTTACAGCAAGCCGGACAAAGCCGGTGGGTAAAAAGGTATATAATTCCCCTAAAATACCCCCATAGGCCGGTTACTGCGTAGCGGGGGCTGGCCTTCATCCTCAACCCGACCACCGTCCTTCCCCAAAACTCACCCCAAAAACTCCCTAACCAACCCCACAAACTCCTCCCGCCGCTCCAACTGCGGATAATGCCCACACCCCTCCAAAACCGCCAACCGCGACCCCGGAATCGCCTGCTGATACACCTGCCCCGCGCTCACCGGCACAATACCATCCTCCCGCCCCCAAACCAACAACGTCGGCAACCTCCGCAACCGCGCCAACAAAGGCGGCAACCCCGGATAATACATATACGGCCGCCAACCCAACCGACACGCCTCCTCCCGCGCCACCTCCCAACCCTGCGCCAACTCCGCCGCCGGCGCCTCCGGACACACCACCCCAAACTCCGGCACCGAATCCGGATCATAAAACCCATCCCGAATAAACTGCCGCGCCACCTGCAAAAACATATCATAAATAAACCCCTCCGGCGGCCGCACCCCCAGCGGCGACACCAAAACCAACCGCCGAAAAGTCTCCGGCCGCATCGTCGCCAACTCCGCCGCCAGCCACCCCCCCAACGAAAACCCCACCGCATCCACCCCATCCAACCCCAAATCCTCCAACGCCAGCAAATACCACCCCGCCAAATCCCGCATATTCATCACCCAATCCACCCGTTCCGTCCGCCCAAACCCCGGATGAAACGGCAAATGCACCCGAAACCCCTCCGCCAAATCCTCCAAAAACCCCAACGGCCCCGGATGCGCCACCTCATCATGAAAAACCAGCAGCGGCCGCCCCGACCCGCCCCGCACCAACTCCAAACTCACCCCCGCCACCGCCCGCCGCTCCCCCACCCACCCCGCCGGCCACAAACTAACCGCCGGTTCAGCAGCCCCAGCGTCAGGAATAGTCATCAGCGCATCCCTCCTCAACAAAATCCGCCGCCAATATAACAAACCCCGCCCCAAAAATCAAACCAGCCAGCAAATCGCCCACTACCCGCGCTAACCCCCGTCAATAGTATATAATCGAGTATCTGACTGGAGGTGAAAGCGCAGTTGAAACAATGGCTGCTGTCGGAAATGATAACCGACATTCCCCGATGGTTTTTCCTGTTGGCCTGGCTGACCTTCTACCTCGCCACCGGCGCGGCCCTGGCGGTCGAGTTTTACCAACACCCGACCCGCCCGGTCCTCGTCAACATTAAAGAAGGCGTGTCCTTCGCCGGCGGCGGATTGTACCCGTGGCTCCTGGCCGCCCTATACTTGCACCTGGAGGTATGGCACATGATTCTCTCCAAGCGAGCCAATCGGCGCGAAGTGGAACGGGCCGCGGCGGAAGCGGCGGAACGGGCCACGGCGGAAGCGACCGCGCGGGCCGAAGCGGCGGCTCGGGCCACGGCGGAAGCGACCGAAGCCGAATGGGCCCAATTGCGGGAATGGTACGAACAGCATAAGGACCAGTGGCCGGAAGGCTTGCCGCTGCCCCCCGGCCTCGCCCGGAACCCCGCGGACCCCAGCAACGGCAGCCAATAACGCCATCCCGCCCCAACCCTGAACCAGCGGCGGCGGTCATCAAACCACCGCCGCCTTTCCCCCCGTCATTCCCAAGAAAGGGGGAATGACGGTTTCTATCGGCCGATAGCCCAAGGGATTCCCTTTACTTTCAACGCATTTTCGTTCCCCCTATAGCGTCCCCGCCCCCTTTCGTGTAACATTATGCCCGGACTTTAGCCGGTTGACCGGGAATTAGGCAAAGCCGCCGGTCAGCCGAAATCGGTACAGGGGGCGACCAGGTTATGCAGCAGCGGCGAGTTACCAAGCCGGTTTATGTGGGCGGCGTTAAGGTCGGCGGCGGCGCCGATATTACCGTCCAGTCAATGACCAAAACCGATACCCGGGATGTCAAAGCCACCGTCCGCCAAATCCACCAACTGGAGGAAGCCGGCTGCGACCTCATCCGCTCCGCCGTCCCGGACTTGGAAGCGGCCCGGGCCATGGCGGAAATCAAACGGCAGATCAAGATCCCCCTCATTGCCGACATCCATTTTCACTACCAGTTGGCTCTGGAGTGCGCCCGGGGCGGCGTGGACTGCCTGCGCCTGAACCCCGGCAACCTGCGGAACGCGGAACAGGTCAAGGAAGTAGTAGCGGCCGCCCAAGCCCGCAGCATTCCCATCCGCATCGGCGTCAACTTCGGCAGCCTGCCGCCGGTGGGCGGCATCGGCCGCACCCGGGGCTTTTCCCGCCATCTCGACCTCGTCAACCGCCTGCCCAAAGCCGGCGAAGCCCAAACCGGCGAATACAGCATCGTGGACCACATGGTCGCCACCGCCCTGTGGGAAATCAGCCTGTTGGAGCAGCAGGATTTTGACCAAATCAAAATTTCCCTCAAGGCCTTTGATGTGCCAACCACCGTGGCAGCCTACCGCCGCCTGGCGTCAATGGTGCCTTACCCCCTGCACTTGGGCATTACCGAAGCCGGTACGGTGCAAGCCGGCTCCATCCGCTCCGCCGTCGGCTTGGGCGTCCTCCTCTACGAAGGCATCGGCGACACCATCCGGGTATCCCTCAGCGGCGACTCCGTGGACGAAGTAACCGCCGGCTACGAAATTCTCAAATCCCTGAACCTGCGGAACAAGGGGGCAACCCTGGTGGCTTGCCCCAGCTGCGGCCGGGCCGATGTGGATGTAGTCAAGTTGGCTAATGAAGTTGACGCGTTGCTGAAACGGCAGGATAAAAATGTCAAAGTGGCGGTAATGGGCTGCGAAGTCAACGGGCCGGGTGAGGCTAAAGACGCCGATGTCGGCATCGCCGCCGGAGCCGGCCGGGCCGTAATTTTCCGCAAAGGCCAAAAGGTGCGGGTCGTCCCGGAAGCCGATATGCTGACCGCCCTGATGGAGGAAGTAGAAAACACGCCGGCCGCCGCCGGGGATTAGTCGGGGAAAGGGTGCTATAATCCAAGGCAGCAATCTCCCGGAGGTGAACCGATGCCCAGCATCACCGTGCGGAATCTTGACCCGGCATTGAAAGAACGGCTGCAGGAGCAGGCGGCCCGGCACGGCTGCTCGCCGGAGCAGGAAGCCCGGAACATTCTGGAAGCCGCCTTGCCGGAGCCGTTGCCCCCGCCCCCGAAAAACCTGTACCAAGCCATCCGGGATTTGGTCGAGCCGCACGGCGGCTTTGAGCTGGAGTTGCCGGCTCGGGACGAGCCGGCTAATCAGCCGGACGAGTTCGAGCATAGCCCGACTGATCCGCCGGACGAAGGGCTTGGCACGGCCATTCACAACTTGTTTAAGCCCTTGGGCGGCGTTGAGCTGGAGTTGCCGCCGCGGGAGCAACTGCGGCTTGACCGCCATCCGTAGTATGATTGTCTTGGACACTAACGTGCTCTCTGAGCTTACCAAGGCTCGCCCGAATCCAGAAGTAATCGCTTGGTGGGACAGTCAGAACCCCGGCGATTTGTTCGTAACCGCAATAACCTTGGCCGAGTTATGCTATGGGGTGGCAATAATGTCGGACGGGCAAAGGCGCGACCAGGTATCCCAAGGCAATGAAACTTTGCTCAATACCTACTTCGCCGGCCGCATCCTGCCTTTCGACGGCGCCGCCGCCCGGGAATATGCCGCCATACTGGCCGAGCGCCGGGCCAACGCGCTCCCGGTTGACCGCCACGATTGTATGATTGCCGCCATCGCCCGCCAGCACCGCGCGGCCGTAGCCACCCGCAACACCCGGGATTTTGCCGACTGCGGCATCCCGCTAATCAATCCTTGGCAAACCGGAGGCACTGTTTAACCCATGCGTATGACCCGACTGGTTACTCGCACCCTGCGCGCCGACCCGCCGGAGGCGGAAACCGCCAGCCACCGCCTGCTGCTCAAAGCCGGCCTTATCTATCAGGTCGCCGCCGGCGTTTATGCCTACCTGCCCCTGGCTTGGCGCGCCCTCCGCAAAATTGAAAACATCATCCGCGAGGAAATGGACGCCGCCGGCAGCCAGGAACTGCTGATGCCGGCCCTCCAGCCCATGGAACTTTGGGAACAAACCGGCCGCCGCGCCGCCATGGGCGATGTCCTCTTTTCCCTGCAAGACCGCCGCGGCCGGCCCATGGCCTTGGCCCCCACCCACGAGGAAGTCATCACCAGCATCGTCCGGGCCAATGTGCAAAGCTACCGGGACTTGCCGGTCATCCTCTATCAGATCCAGACCAAATTTCGCGACGAACCCCGTCCCCGGGCCGGCTTGGTGCGGGTGCGGGAATTCGCTATGAAAGACGCCTACAGCTTTAACGCCGACGAGGAAAGCCTCGACGCCAGCTATCAGGCCATGGCCCAGGCTTACCGCAACATTTACCGCCGGTGCCGCCTGCCGGTGCTGATGGCCGAAGCCGACAGCGGCGCCATCGGCGGCAAGGACTCCCACGAATTCCTCCTGCCTACCCCCACCGGCGAGGATACGGTCATCACCTGCCCGGCTTGCGGCTACACCGCCAACGCCGAAAAAGCCGTCGGCGTCTATCCCCCCGTTGCAACGGAAACGCCGCAGCCCTTGACCGAAGTCAGCACCCCCGGCGTCAAAACCATCGCCGAACTGGCCGCCTTTCTCGCTGTCCCGGAGTCCAAAACCCTGAAAGCCGTCTTTTACGCCGCCGATAACGAAGTGGTCTTTGTGGTCCTGCGCGGCGATTTGGAAGTCAACGAAGTCAAGCTGAAAAACGCCCTGCACTGCTCGGAATTGCGCTTGGCAACTGACTCCGAAGTGCGCGCCGCCGGCTTGGTCGCCGGCTCCGCCTCCCCCATCGGCATTACCAACCTGCAACGGATTGCCGACCCGTCCATCACCGGGGGCAATAATTTTGTCGTCGGCGCCAACCGCCCCGATACCCACTACCGCAACGCCAACTATCCCCGCGATTTTCCGGTTGACCTGCTGACCGACATCGCCCTGGCCCAACCCGGCCAGCTTTGCCCCCAGTGCGGCGGAACTTTAGAGTCTACCCGGGGCGTCGAAGTCGGCCACATTTTCAAGCTGGGGACTTTCTACAGCGAAACCCTCGGCGCGTTGTATCTCGACAACGCCGGACAGCAGCAACCCATAATTATGGGCTGCTACGGCATCGGCGTCGGGCGGCTGCTGGCGGCCGCCATCGAGCAGAACCACGATGATAAAGGCATCATCTTTCCCACCGCCATCGCCCCCTATCAAGCCCATCTGGTCGGATTGAACCTGACCGACCCGGCCGTAGCCGCCGCCGCCGACACCCTCTATCAGCAACTATGGGACGCCGGCATTGAAACCCTGTACGATGACCGCCCCGACGCCGCGGCCGGGGTAAAGCTGAACGACGCCGACTTGCTCGGTTTGCCCTTGCGCCTGGTCGTCAGCCCCCGCAACCTGCGGAACAATGCCGTGGAACTGAAAGGGCGCACCGAAACGGCGGCGGATCTGGTCGAACTGGCCAACCTCCTGCCCGCGGCCCGGGAAAAGTTGGGGGCGTAAATGGACGACGGCAATTCTCCCAATCTGCGCCCCCTAACCTTTTGGGAGCGGCAAGGCGCTTGGGTCGTGTCCCTGCTGCCTTGCGCCTTCATCCTTATGGGCCTGCGCATTGTCACCTACCTCGTAACCTGGCCGGACCAGAATATGTTCACCTATGTGATTGGGCTGGGCCCTTCCACCGTGGATATAACCCTGCCCTTTTGGGGCCTCGAAATCTCCATGACCACCCTCCAAGTCATCCTCTCCCGGGTCTTTTTCCTGGCCTCCTACTATATCTGGGGCCGTACCCTCGGCCACTTGGCGGTTGGCGCCTACGTCGTTGACCGCAAAACGATGCGGCGGATTGGCCCCGGCCGCAAGTTAATTCGGGGGCTGTTCCAAATGGCGATTTCCCCCATTTATGTCTTGGTGGATATGCTGTCGGTAGGGCTGGTTCTGGTCGACCATGAACAGCGCCGCTCCCTCAACGACTGGGTCGCCGGCACCCTGGTCGTTACCGGCGATGTGCCGCCGGAACCGGAACCCTACGCCTGGCGCAGTTGGGTCGCGGCCATGAGCAACGCCCTCCGCCCCTTGTCCCCCCAGCCCCGGTAACCCTATTTGCGCGCTTCCAGTACCGAACTGAGGTACAGCAGGTTAGCCTTCAATTCCGGCGCAATCTCCCCTTGACGGGAGGATGATAGCAGCAGCAGCAAGCGCAGTTGGGCCGCCAGGTCCGCCGCCAACTTTTGCTTCGCTTCCCCCTCCGTATCCGCCGCCACTGGCACCCGCAAACCCTGCAAAGGCAGCCGGGTACGCGCCTCCCCGGCCCAATACTGGTCTAGGCTGTCGATGATGATGATGGGAATGTCTTTGGTAATGACAAAGGGCGCGTCCGGCGGCGAATCCTCCGGCCGCAGCGCATCCACCTTAACCTGCGTCACATCGCTGTGGTTAATGTGAAAGACGGCGGCATTAGGCTGGCTGGCCCCAACCAGCCGCCAATCCCAACCCGCCGGAACGGCGGCATCCTGCCCCGGCTCCACCTCCACCGGGCAAGCGTCATCCTCAGCCAGCAGGCGGTCGCCCGTTTCCAAACTGTCAGCCATAATCCTCTCCCGTTGGCGGCGGCTTCCCACCCTACAAAGTCAGCTCCCCGGGAATCAGCCGCCCGTTTTTAGCGTCAGCAGCCAAGGCAAAGGCTTCCAAAGTCATCGCCCCCAGCAATACCTTAACGCCTTCGTCGCCAAAGATGATATCCACCGGCCGGATGCGGCCATCCAGCCCCATCTCCACCCAACCCAGAGCATACCGCCGGCGGGAACCGTCGGCCAGAGTAAAAGTTTCCGTTGCAAAGGGTTCCAGCCCCAACTCCTCCAGGATCGACGCCGGCACCATCGTATAAGACGCCCCGGTATCCACCAGCCCGTTCAGGGTACGGGAGCGGCTCCGGTCCGGACTCAGCAGGGTAAAATCAGCGTAGAAAGTTCCCACGGGCCCTCCAACAGTAGTTCCCGGCAAAACCGGGTTTTGCGCCCCCGCCGGTTCCGTAGCGGCGACAACGCCCGGTTGCTTAACAGTGGTCATCAGTTGCATCTCCTTGCCGTCGCTGGCTTCCCCCCTTACAAAGTCAGTTCCCCGGGAATCAGCCGCCCGTTTTTAGCGTCAGCCGCCAAGCCGTAAGCCTCCAATGCCGTTGCGCCCAGCAGTACCTTGACGCCCTCGTCGCCAAAGACGACATAGACAAACCCGGGACGGCCTTCCAGTTCCATCTCCACCCAACCCAAGGAGAACCGCCGGCGGGAACCATCGGCTAAACTGAAAGTCCGGGTGTCAAACCGCTCTATCCCCAACTCCTCCAGAATCGACGCCGGCGCCATCGTATAAGACGCCCCGGTATCCACCAACCCGTTCAAGGCACGGGAGCGGCTCCGGTCCGGACTCAGCAAGGTAAAATCGGCATAGAAAGTTCCCACCGGCCCTCCAACAGTAGTTCCCGGCAAAACGGGGTTTTGCGCCCCCGCCGGTTCCGTAGCGGCGACAACGCCCGGTTGCTTAACGGTGGTCATTGGGCGTCCTCCTCCTTCCGCGGCGGCTACCGCTGCTCCGGCTCCAATTCCCAAGCGGCATACACCTGTTCCGGCAGCGTGATCGGCCCCACCGCCTCCTCATACTCCCGCACGTGCTTGCTGGCCAGCAGGGCAAAGGCTTTCAGCATCTGCGGACTAACCTTGATCCGCGCCCGCAGGATGGGCTCCCGCTCCTCCATCTGCTCCCCGAAAAACAGCACCGCCGAATAAAGGCTGCTGTAAATGTGCATCGAGTCGCAGTAAAAAGTGATCGGTTCGTTGGACAGTTCACCGCCGCCGGCCCGGGTGTCGCCGGGATTGCTGTAGCTCTCCTCCTGCGGCGGCTGATCCTCCGGTGGCACATAAGGTCGCTGAATAATGGGCATAATTTCCTCCCCCGCCGCCGTGGACTGATTGGCGGCCCGGTTATTATACACCATCCCTCCCCTATTGCCCGGTACCACCCCGGGCCGGCATACAACCCCGGCCCCGCCCGCACGCCAAAACCTTGCCACCGCCCGCAATCCCCTACCCCATCCCCATCCCTATTCCCCATCCTCCGCCTTCCTCGCCGCCCGCCCCTTGCCCTCCATTATCGCCTCCGGACTCCAATCCCCCGGCAAATTCAGCGTCCGCATCGGGTAGTTAATCACAATCCCCTCCTCCCGAAACCGCCGGTGCAGCCGCTGCACCAACGCCGACCGCAAATCAAAACTGGCAATCCGGTCTTTAGCCTGCACAAACAGGTAAAAACTCACATTAGAATCGTCAAAATTCTCAAACCCGAAATACGCCCCATACTCCTTCACCGCCCGCTCATCCTTCTCCAGCAGCTCCCCCATCACCTCCTGGCACACCCCTTCCACCAGAAACAAATCGCTCTCGTAACTGACCCCGCAAGTCAGATACACATTAACCGCCGGTATCGGCCCCTGGTAGTTGGTAATGATCGTCTCCGCAAACCGGGAATTGGGAATCACCACCAGATTATTCGTCCAGGTACGCAGCCGGGTACTCCGCCAGCTCACATCCTGCACATACCCCGCAATCCCGTTGTCCAGCTCAATATAATCCCCCGGATTAACCACCCCCTCCGTCATCACATAAGTTCCCGCAAACAAGTTAGCCAGCGTCGGCTGCAACGCCAACGCCACCGCCAGCCCGCTCAATCCCAACCCGGCAATCAGCGGACTGATATTGATACTCAGCAAATCCAACGCCAGTAGCGCCCCCAATCCATAAGTCAGCGCCACCGCAATCCGCCGCAGCAGCGGAATCAGCCGGTCATCCAAACTGGTCGCCGTACTCGGCGAAATAACCTCGATATACCACTGAAAAACATTCGACACCGCAAAGGAAACCCCGATAACCCCCAGCAGCACCGCCACCACCCCGGCCACCCGCTCCACCACATGAAGTTGCGTCGTCGTCAACTCAAACGGCAGGACAATCGCCAGATACGCCCCCAGCAGCAGGATGCCAAACGCCAGCGGCTTGCGAAACGCCCGCACCAGCCGCGTATCCAAATCCGTCGGCGTCCAACGGGTGAACCGCAAAATAATCGGATACAGCAGCTTGTCAAAAACCCCGGACAGCACAATCCCGCTCCCCAGAATAACCGCCGCCGTAGCCAACTGTCCCCAAATGCCGGTCAACCCCCCAGCCGCCAGCAAATCATCCATCAACTAATCCTGCTCCCCCATTAAATCGCCTTGCCCCATCCCGCGCCATTATAGCAAAACCCCCATCACCCGCCCCTCGCCTCCACCCGCACCGTCCCATCCTCAACCCGCATATACACCGCCCTATCCCCGAAAAAAGCCCGCGCCGGCTCCAAATCCGTAGTAGTAATCAACGCCTGCCCATACCCCCCTATCTTGGTCAACGCCCGCCGCCGCCGCGCCGCATCCATCTCCGACAGCGCATCATCCAGCAGCACTATCGGCTCCTCCTCCCGCGCCAACGCCAAATACCCCGCCTCCGCCAACCGCAAAGTCAACGCCAAAGTCCGCGCCTCTCCCCGCGACGCAAAGTACCCCATATCCAACCCATCCACCAGCAGCGCAAAATCATCCCGATGCGGCCCCAACGCCGTGCTGCCCACCGCCCGCTCCTGCGCCCGCCGCGCCATCAGCAGCTCCCGAAAATTGCCCTCCGTCGCCGCCGCATCCTCCCCCGGAACCACACTCGGCCGATACTCCAGCCGAAAATCCTGCCCCGGATTGCCCAAATCCCCATGATGTTCCGCCCCCAATTCCGCCAGCAGCTTCAACGCCGCCCCCCGTTGCCCGGTCAGCCACGCCCCTTCCCGCACCAACTCCTCATCCCAAAACTCCAACTCCCGCGCCTCCGCCCGCCCTTCCCGCAGCAGCCGCAGCAGCCGATTCCGCTGCCTGACCACCCGGTAGTAACGCTGCAACGCCTTCAAGTAAAGGGGATTGCCTTGAGAAATCAGAATGTCCAGATAACGCCGCCGCCCCGCCGGCGCGCCCTGTACCAGCTCAATATCCTCGGCGCTGAACAGCACCGCCCCCATCACCCCCACCAAATCCGCCGCCCGCCTCGCCGCCCGGTTGACCCGTATCTGCCGCCGCACCGAATAATCCAACCCGTCCCGTCCCGCCGTTCCCCTCCCCGTTGCGCCGCCGGCATCGCCGCCGCCCCGACCCGCCTGCTCCACCCGCTCATACCCCACATAAACCGACACCCGCTCCTCCCCCCGCTCCAGCACACCGCCCACCAACGCCGGCTCCCCCTCCCGCGCCGCCTGAAAATTCACCAACTCCCGCTCCTTTTCCGCCCGGAACGACCGCGCAATCGCCAGCAGATACACCGCCTCCAGCAAAGTAGTCTTGCCCGCCGCATTCCCCCCATACAGCACCACAACTCCCGGCGGCAGTTCCAGCTCCAGCCCCCGAAAGTTGCGAAAATTAGTCAAAGTCAGCCGCGTGAGGGTTGCCAAACCGGTTCAAACCCTCCTCTGACCCGTGCCGGGAACTTGCCAAGCCCGGTACTAGCTAGGGCGTGTTCACCCTGATTATTGCCGCCCCAAATAACCGACTCCCCCACTATATCCTTCCGCGGCCCCGCCAAGGAATCCAAAAGTTTTGAGGGGGTGCGGGGGAACTTTTGCAAAAGTTCCCCCGCCGTAACCCTAAGGGAACTTTATGTGACAGTTCCCCCACCGTAACCCCAGCGGCAAATCGAAATGTCGAAAAAACTCAGTTCCGCCGGCCCGCCGCCTCAACCCGGCACCCGGAACACCACCCATAAAAATCCACCCGCTGCGACGCCACCTCAAACCCCGACTCCCGGTTGACCACGTTAAGCAGCTCCGCCACCGTTTCCGCCCCCACCGCCGCATCCACCACCGAACTGCACCCCATACACACCAAATTAGCGTGCGGCGACAGGTTAGCGTCATACCGCGACAGCCGCTGAAACGGCAGCTCCCGCACCACCCCCGCCTCCGCCAGCACATCCAGCGTCGAATAAACCGTAGCCAGCGTTACATAGGGAAAGAACTCCCTTACCCGCTCATAAATCTCCCGCACCGACGGATGATCCGCCGAGTTCACCACCACCTCCGCAATCGCCAACCGCTGCGGCGTCAACCGCAGCCCCAGCGGCCGCAGCCGGGAAACCAGTTCCTCTTGGGTAGTCAACTGTCTCTCCCTCCCGCCGGCCAACTCCCACCGCCGGCTTGAGCTAAACCCCTAACTTCCCCCCATTATACCACAGCCCGCTAACCGACCCCGCTTCGTCCCTCCCGCCCTTTCCCCTATCGAAACCTTCCTTCCCACCATTCCAGCATTCCACCGCCCTTCCCAATCTCCCCACCGTCCTTCCCACGAAAGTGGGAATCCAGCAAAGCCGCCCAACACAAACTTCCCCAATGTGCTACAATACCCCCGGCAAAATCACCCAATCCAGCCGCAAGGGGGCAACCAATGGCGCAAATCACCGCCGGCCGGGCTATCGTCGAAGGGCTGCGGGCCGAGGGCGTCGACCATATCTTTGGCGTGGTCGGCACCACCACCAACAGCATCATCACCGAACTTTACGGCCGGGACGACATCCACTTCATCGACACCCGCCACGAGGAAGGCGCGGCCTTCATGGCTTACGGCTACGCCCGGGCCGCCGGCAAACCGGCCGCCTGCATTACCACCTCCGGCCCCGGCACCATCAACCTCGCTACCGGCATCTCCCTCGCCCACAAAGGCCGCGCCCCGGTCATCGTCATCGCCGGCAACGCCGCCCAGGACTACATCTACCGGGACGGCGCCCAGGAATTCGACCTGGTCAGCGTCTTCAAGGCCGTTACCCGGCTGGCCGTGCAGGTCAACAAAACCGAGCGCATCCCGGAAATGCTCCGCTACGCCTTCCGCGCCGCCCTCTACGGCAAGCGCGGCCCGGTACTCCTCGACATCCCCCGCGACTTGATTGACGGCCAAACCCTCGATTGGGACGGCGCGCCCCCGCAAAGCTACCGCGCCGCCCTCGACAAAACCGCCGGCGACGCCCAAGCCGTAGCCCAAGCCGCCGCCCTGCTCTCCCAAGCCCGCCGGCCGCTGCTCCTCGCTGGCGGCGGCATTATTGACGGTGACGCCACCGCGGCAGCCGTCGCCTTGGCCGAACACCTCGACTTGGCCGTAGTCCCTTCCTACGGCCACAACGACGCCTTTCCCAACAGCCACCGCCTCTATGTCGGCCCCCCCGGCGGCCGCGGCGCCGGAGAAGCCCTGACCGCCATGCACCAAGCCGATGTCATCCTGGCCCTCGGCACCCGCATCAATCAGGGCAGCACCGGTTGGGACTACAGCGTCCTCAACCCGGAAACCCAAATCCTCCAGGTGGACATCGACCCCCAGGAAATCGGGCGCAACTACCCGGTCGCCGCCGGCATCGTCGGCGACGCCCAAGCCGTCGCCCGCCAGCTCCTGGAAATCCTCCGCCAGCAGTTCCCGGAAGGCAAAGCCAACCCGGAATGGACCGCCGCCATATCCGAACTGAAAGCCCGCCGCCAAGCCCGCTTGGCCGCCGAATCCCAACTGACCGGCGACCCCATGCCCCCGCAGCGGGTCTATCGGGAACTCGTCAAGGTATTGCCGCCGGATTGTATGGTAACTATCGACGCCGGCGTCGCCCCCGGCCTCTCCTACGACCGCCTCAACTACGAACTCCCCCGCACTATGTTTAACTACGCCGGCCAGGGCGGCTTGGGCATGGGCTTGTGCGTCGGCTTGGGTACCAAACTCGGCCGCCCCGACCGCCCGGCGGTAAGCATTCAGGGCGATGGCGGCTTTCTCTACACCTCCCAGGAACTGAACACCGCCGTACGCAAAGGCATCCCCCTCGTCAACCTGGTGCTGAACAACGGCTGCCACGGCGCCGAAAAAGCCCAGCAGCAGCGTTACTTCGACCAGAAATATATCGGCGTTGACCTGGAAAATCCCCGCTTCGACCGCTTGGCTGAAGTCTATGGGGCCAAGGGCTACTATGTGGAACGCCCGGCGGACCTCGCCGCCGCCGTTCAGGACGCCCTGACTCTGGACGGCCCCAGTGTCATCGAAATTCCCGTCGCCGAATACTTCCCTCCGGCCGCCTCCATCGGTTAAAATAGAGGGAGCAATCACCAGCATAGCGCGGAGAGGTGGCCGAGTGGTTGAAGGCGCCGGTCTCGAAAACCGGTATATCTGCAAGGATATCGCGGGTTCGAATCCCGCTCTCTCCGCCAGAAAACAAACCCCAAAGGCCGCCGGGACTAAAACCCCCGGCGGCCTGTTGCTTGTAGTGGCGGCGCTATGCTTAATCCCCACCAACCAACGGCTGGAATTCTTTGCCCCTCATCGGTTCCCGCCGCCTCCAATAAATGCGGAGTTCAACCAACAATCGTTGCTTTGACGGGGCGGGCTGTGGATTGAGCCGCACTACCTGAGCTGTATATTTGCCGGCGGCTGCGGACATCCCTTTACAAATATCCGCAACCAGATAATGGGGCGTCCACCCAATCATCTGATAATCGGCCGTCTGGATTTGCACTCCCCGCTGCGTTACCGGATTGTTCAGCTCCAGGGATACAATCAGATTTTCCCCCGGCTCCAGTCGTTCCAGCCTTTCTTGGGCCGGCGCGCTGGTGTATCGCCAACCGTGCAGGAAAAACCGGTAAGCGAAAGCCCCATCCCTTTGCCGGCAAGGCTTGGGGAAAACTTCATAGCGGTCCGTTATCCGCTCCCCCCCATTGGCTGCCAGAATCTCCATCGGGTCGGCATCCCCCTGCAAATCCAGAGTTTCCAAGTAACCCCGAAAGTCCGGCCGCTTGGGCGACATAATCCGGTTCTGAAAGAGATAGAACAAGTCCCGGGACTGATAATCCCCGTGCAAATCGGGAAACTCGACCAGCAAAGGATAGCCCGCTTCCCGCTGCGCCTGTTTTGCGCCGCCGGTATAGCGGAAACGATAACTGGACTTGGCGACATCCGCATCCAACCGCCCCACCGGAAACCATAAGCGATTTTCTCCGGCGCCGTGCCAAGCCAGAAACAGGGTCTGTTCTGCCATCAGTCCAACTTCCTGAGTTGCTCAAGGTTATACCGCATTAGCGCGGTAGCGAAATCCCTTTGCTGACTGGTCATCCAGTCCGCCGGGATACGGTTAACTATCTCCAGTATATTACCCTCATCAAGCCTTGACAATTTCGCCAAGCCGGGGCGAAAGAACTGCGGATACTCGGCAATAGAACGCCTCAGCAACTCCAGTGGACTAGGCCCGAATTTATCCTTTTCCGACCAGTAAATCCCGCCAGTTCCCCGCTCCGAGTAAGCCCCTACCCGACCCTCCGCAATGAGCCGCGCCCGGCGGTCATCCGAAAGCTCCCGGCCCAAGGCTGATGCATGGTCGAAAGTAGGCGCCAGGGTTTTCGTAAAGCCGGCGGCAGTACCCTCTTGCAGCAGCCCCCAATTTTCATCGTGCCGGTCGGTGTTTCCGATTAGCGCGTCCAGTATCAGATAATCGGCAAACTGAAACTTGGCCGCTTCGGCGGCTTCGGACGGGTAGCAAACATCCTCCAAAGTCTGCCATATATTTGCCAAGGTATGCTGAGCCGGCCGCCGCCTCTGGGTAGGGTTGTAGCCTTGAAACGCCAACTCCAGCAACTGATTGCCGTGAACCAGGATACGGTCCGGGCCGGTAAAAGCCGCCGTTGCCGAACCCTGCTTACCCTCAAAGACCGCCAACTCCACCCGGGCGTGAGCAATCCCCAAGAAACCCGCCACTTCCGCCGCAACCTTTTCCGCCCAATGCTCCCCCGTGTTAGGCCGGGGATACTTGAAAAGCCAATCCGCATCAGCGGCGTCCCTCGGATTGTGATACCAGAACTTCTGCTTGCTGCCCATACTCTCCGGGTGCAGCGTCCATTCCGGCTCCACCCCACTGATGCCATACCGGTCCAGCATAATTAAACCGTCTCAACCTCCCGCATCACCCACCGCCCCAAACCTCTCTCCAGCAACAGCAACAGCCCATTCCGCCGCCGCCCACCGGGTATTCCAACCCCCCGCCCCAGCAAACCCCCGCGCCAGCCGGCTCGGGCCCGCAATCTGTTACAATTGCCACCGGACCAACCAAACCCCCAATTCACCCCACAGCCGCCGGACTCCAATGTCACGCGCCTTCCTCTGCCACCGCTGCGGCGCCGCCAACCCGCCCGCCGCCGAAACCTGCGCCTACTGCGGCCTCCAAGTAGCCTGGCGGCCGCAGTTGCCCGCCGCCCTCCGTTTCTGGCGTTGGCCGCCCGCTCGCCGGGAAACCGCCGGCGCAGTATCCGCTATCCTCGCCGCCCTCCTCGCCACCGCCACCTCCCTCACCCTCCTCACCCTGCCCCTGCTAACCGTCAGCGCCCTCCTGCTAACTTGGTCTTATCTGGCTGCCGACCCCGGCGGCCGGGAGCGGCCGTGAAAAACAAACTCTACCCCGATTTTGACGCCGCCGTCGCCGACATCCCCGACGGCGCCACCCTAATGTTCGCCGACTTCGGCGGCCTCGGCGCCCCGCAAAACCTCATCGCCGCCCCGGCGCTCCTCGGCGGTTTTCCGGCCGTCCACGCGGATGCCCGGCCCCCGCGCCCTCAGCCCGGGGGCGGTTCGTCGAAGGGCAAGCCAGCCCGTTCAGCGGCCTCCTTGCGCGCCAGCCACTCCCGCCACTTCCGGTTATTCTCCGCCAGGATGCCGTCCCGAACCTTCGGTATCAGCTGCAACATACTGCCCACTACCTCCCAGAGGATAGCGTTAGCGTCCCCTTATCCGTGACGCCCCGGCACGCCGCGGCGGTTTTCCGGCCGTCCGGGCGGATGCCCGGCCGCCGCGCCCTCAGCCCGGGGGCGGTTCATCGAAGGGCAAGCCAGCCCGTTCAGCGGCCTCCTTGCGCGCCAGCCACGCCATAACCTCAGCCCGCCCCTTGGCCACCCCGATCGCCTCGCCTTCGACCAACCCCTCGGCCTTGCCATCCGCCCGGATCGCCTCCCGAACCTTCGGTATCAGCTGCAACATACTGCCCACTACCTCCACAAGGATATTGATTGCCAAAGTGACCCCGGCCGACACCCCCACCATCGCGGCCAGCAGCAGCACCCAAGACTCATCCCGCCAGTCCAGCGCATACCAGTAGCGGACCACTAAACCGCTCCAGATGCCCAGGAACACCCCGCCATAAAGCGGGGAGTTGGCTCCCTGCCAGTATTTTATCCGCCACTGCTTCCACCGTTTCAGCATCAGCCCCATCTTACCACCGCCCCCGATTTACTTGCAATACTTTTCCCTCCCCCTAGCCCGCCGCTGCCGGGCCCTGCCATCCCACCCCTTGCCCTTCGGCGATTTGCCTTTATGCCCCATCCCTCTAATCGCCGGTTCCGTCCCCTTTGCCGGGTAGTCCGGGTAGCATCCCATCCCGCCCCCCCGCCCGGCCTGCCCTTTAAGGCATGGCATATCCCGGGCTATCGCACCCAGAAACCGCCCTTCCCGCCCCCCCGTCATTCCCACCTTCCCCCCGTCCTTCCCACGAAAGTGGGAATCCAGAAATGCCGCCCTCAAAAACTCCCCAAACTCCCAACCCCTTCCCCCATGTCATTCCGAGGCGATAGCCGAGGAATCTAAAATGCCCGCCTTAACCTCCTCTCAAAACCCGCAGACTCCCCAAACTCAAAAGTTTTGAGGGGGTGCGGGGGAACTTTTACAAAAGTTCCCCCGCCGTCTCCTCATCCGGCAAACCGTCTCCCCATCCCATCCCGCCCCCTATCCGGGCCGCCCTTTAAGGCATGGCATATCCAAGGCTATCGCACCCAGAAACCGTCCTTCCCCCCCCCCCGTCCTTCCCACGAAAGTGGGAATCCAGACCGGCCGCGGCCCCTGGATTCCCCTTCTCCCGGAAATGCCGCCAAGCAAGCCGCCAGGTATCTGCAATCGCCCTGATTAAACATCACCGCCGATTCCGCCGCCGCCGTCCCGGCCCACCTTGCCGCCCGCTCGGCCGGATATTGACCTCCCGCTCCGGCGTCAGCTGCCCATTCTTGCGGTTCAGGTCTTGCAGTTGCGTCAAAGTCAGCTTATCCTTCTTTTCCTTATTGCACGGCCCGCAAAGCAGCGTCAGATTCTCATAAGCGTCCGTCCCCCCCTCCCCTTTCGGCCACTTATGATCCACCTCCAGCACCCGCGGATCGTCCCTATAGTCCCGCCCGCAGCCTTGACAGAATGCCCCAATGTCCGCAAGCAGCCGGGGCTTTTGACTCCGCGGCGACGGATGCCGTTCTTTCGGCGGAATATCCGGCATCTCCAGATACTCCGTCGCATTGCTGCCGTCATCCGTCCGTTCCGGCGGCGCCGTAACCAGCCGCACATCCTCCGGCCGCCAAATCTGCTTTACCGCATTCAGCCGGTCAATAATAATCCCGTGACACCCCTCCCACAAATCCATCCCAATCCACTGCCGATCCAACCCTTCCGCCGCCACCGGCGTCGTCGCACACCCACAAAAAGGATCCAGCACCATATCGCCGGGATTGCTTGACGCTTGGATTATCCGCTCGTACAAGGCCAGCGGCTTCTGCGTAGGATAGCCGGTTCGTTCCTTGGCCGTGGCGGACAGAATGGGAACTTCGAGGACATTTCCCTGTTTCTTGCCTTGGGGATAGGTCTTGCCGTAATAGATAGTGCCGTCAGCCCGCCGCCGCTTAATCAAGGCATACCTTTCCCCCTTTTCATCCACCTGATTATACCGGGCCAACCGATCATCCTTATACTCGGCATAGGTGTCGTTCCAGACCACAGCCCCGCCCTTGCTGTAGTAAAGCAGAGTTTCGTGTTCCATTTGCCAGTTGCCCCGTTTCGGAGTTCCCCGGTAGCCCTTATACCAGATTACCTCATTGCAGAAATTATCCCGCCCAAAGATAGCGTCGAGCAGCATTTTGGCGTAGGCATGGGCCGTATGGTCGATATGCAGGTACAAACTGCCGGTCGGCTTGAGAATGCGGTGGCACTCCATCAGCCGCACCCCCAGCCAGCACAGAAACGCCCCCATATCGTCGCCATATATCGCCTTCGCGGCATTGATGGCGGCAGAAACCTCCGGCTCGTCCTTCTCAATTTTCAGCAGCCACTGCAGCTGCACATCATCCTTCCACGACCAGCGGTCTTGAAACTTGGCCCCCGCTGCCAAGCTGTTCGGCGTAGCGTGGAAGTCCTTTGACTTATTGAACGGCGGATCCGTAGCGATCAGGTCCACCGTCTCCGAGTTAATGCCCTGGAGATGCGGCAGGTTGTCCCCCTGAAACAGCGTCCGGTTCTGAAAGTTAGGCATCCCCATAAATCTGCCTGATCCTCCTGAAAAAATTACCCCCCGCCGCTTCGCCGGCTGTCGCCGCCGCCCGGTCTGCCCTGCGCCCGCACCGAACTATCCGAAGTCCCCCCTAAGGCGGCCCTAGGGCGGCATCGACCGCCACCACGGTTTGTCCGCATCCATATCATCCGTGATGTGATAACGCCAGCGACACACCTTAAGCAGAGCATAGGCCGTCAGCACCAGCATAATGCCGACCGCCAGCGGACTGACTTTCTGAAACAAGCCAAAGGGGCCGTCCCAAGGCGCCGCGTACCCAAATACCTCGAACCACGCCATCGCGAACGCGACCAGCGCGGCTGCGCTCAGTACCACCGTTCCCACGCCCACAAATAAAAGAAACATAATGCCCCCGCCCCCGGCTTTCCCCTTCAGTTCAGCCGCGGCCCCCGGTACGGGTTGTTCCTTTCCGCCTGCTCCCGCACCAACTCATTGCTGCGCCGCAGCAGCGGCAGCAATTGGGACAACCGTTCCCCCGCCGTTGCCGCCGCCAGCAGCTCCTGCCGCATCCCCTGCGGCAATTCAATACTGGAAGTCAAAGTAGCCGCCGCCGCAAAAGACAAGGTCAACGGATTATCCGGCGTCGCCACCGGCGCGTTCCAACTGCCCGCCAAGTTCGACAGCTGCCGCAGAAAATCGGCATATTCCCCCCGCACCTCCGCCAAAGTATCCGGGGATACTTCCCCCCTTTCCTCCTCCATAAACCGCACCAACCCCACCAAATGGGGTATCTCCTGAATGACCTCCACCAGTTGAAACCGCCGCTCCCCTTGCGTCAGCAGGTTCAGCCGTCCCTCCTCCAGCCGCTGCGTCTGCACAATGCGCGCCGTAGTGCCAATGGCGTGCGGTTCCGCCGGCCCGCCCACTTCCGGCCCCTCCTTAATCAGCGCCACCCCAAAGGGCGCATCCCGCTCCAGGCACTCCCCAATCATCGCCTTGTAGCGTTCCTCAAAAATATGCAGCGGCAGCTGCATCCCCGGAAACAAGACCAGATTCAGGGGAAACAACGGCAGTTCCGTCAAATCATCCCGCGGCAACTCCCGCGGCCCATCCATCAGCATAACGCCAGTATAGTAGCCCGGCGGCCAAAGGGCAAATTTTAGGCAGGATAGCCCCGCCCCCTCACCCTACACCGGCCACTCCTCCCAGTTATAAGCCATCTCCCAAAACTGATACTCAAAACGCAAACTGGTCAAATAGGCTTTCCCCATCGCCGCCCGCTCCGCCGGCCCGGCCTGCTCCCCCAACCGGTTCGCCAAATCGCGAATTTCCCCCGCCAGTTGCCTGAACTCCGGCGATACATACATCTGAATCCACTGGCAATACAGCGGCGCCTCCAACGGCTCCCCCCGCCTTGCCAAATGCTCGCCAATTTCCCAATACCCCCACTGGCAGGGCAGCAAGCCGGCCACCAACTCCCCAAAGCTCCCCTGATGCGCCAGTTGCAGCAGATAGGAAGTATAAGCCACCGTCGTCGGCGCGGCCACCGTAGCCGCCAATTCCGGCCCGCTGATGCCAAACTGCGCGCAATAGCTCCGGTGCAAATCCCTCTCTACATTCAGCGTCTCGTCCAGCAGCCGGGCAAACCAGCCCATCGTCGCCAAATCCGGCGCCCGCGCCGCCGCCAAGGCCAACGCCCGGCTGTAGTCGATCAGATACGCATAATCCTGCAAGACATAATGCTTGAACCGGCCTACTTCCAGCGTCCCGTCCCCCACGCCCACCACAAAAGGATGACCCAGAATAGCCTGACGAATCGGCCCAGCTTCCCGTTCAATATCGTCGGCAAAAGCCATTTTCCCCCTCCGGCCTTGCGGTGTCGCTGCCCGTCAAACCACCGCCGCCGTTACTCCTCAACCCCCCCGACCGGAGGCTAGGGCCGCGGCCCTCAATGATGATAGCTGACCGTCTCCGTCAGATAAGTTGACCACCGGGAACCGCCCCGCTCCGACCCCAGCGGCTTTCCCCGGCCGCCAAACTGCAACGCCCGGCCCCTCAAAATCCGCCGCAGCCCTTTCAGCAGCCCCATCGCCGCGCCTTTCCCCGGCCGCCAAGTTGCAACGCCCGGCCGCTCCAAATCCGCCGCAGCCCTTTCACCAGCCCCATCGCCGCGCCTACCCCGCCACTTCCTCCATAACCCGCACCTCCATCTTGGCAATGTGGTTCGGCGGAATGTCCCCCAACGCCTTGCGCTCCGGACTGGCAAAAAACTCCGCCTCCTTGGCCGGAATTTCCCCCACGCTGTCAAACCGCCGAATCCAGATAAACTCCGTCCCCTCGGCATTGACATAGCTGCTCACCACCGGAATGCCCAACCGGTCGTGCAGCGGCCGGATATGCTGATTAAACACCTCCAGCCACGAATCCATCATCCCCCGGTTAATCGTATAAATCCGCAGTTGCGCCGCCATCCTGAATCCCTCCTCCTTACGCCTTGGAAATGGCTACTCCCTGCGCCTCCAGCCTTTCCCCAAACCGGGGAAACCGCTACTCCTCCTCCCGAAACGGCGGCAGCAATTCCGCCATCGGGATACCCCGCTCCCGGGACACCTTTTCCAAATGGGCTACCATCGCCTTCCTAGCCGCCTCCCGCCCTTCCTTCCGTCCCTCTACGCGCCCCTCCGCACGGCCCTCTACGCGTCCCTCCTCCCGCCTGGCTTCCCGCCACGCCAGATGCTTCTCCCACGCCCAGAACACCGCTACTCCTCCTCCCGCGACGGCGGCAGCAATTCCGCCATCGGGATACCCCGCTCCCGGGACACCCTTTCCAAATGGGCTACCATAGCCTTCTGATTCTCCTTCCGCCCCGCCACACGCCCCTCTTTCCGCCCCTCCTTCCGCCCCTCCTCCCGCATCGCCTCCCGCCACGCCTTGTGCTTCTCCCACGCCCAAAACATCAGCCGTACACCTCCTTCCAGCGTCAACGCCATCATACCATAGACCACCGCCGCCAAATCCACCAACTCAGCGGCCAACTCCCCGTTATCCGGCCCCGGCCACTGACCGCTAATCCACCAGGTCAGCAGCGCCGTTACCGCAAACACCCCAAAAGGAGCCGCCATTGCGTGGCGCAGCGGCCACCGCAGTTCCCACCACCTCGGATTTTCCATAACACCGCCTTTCGCTTCACCGATTCCCCCACCCGGAGCAGCGCCGGGCCGGGTATGGTCTATTCTAGGGCGGTATCCATAGAACTTGTCAACAGCCAACTGTCAGTGACCGCAGCCCGGTCCAAATTGGCCGGATTGCCGGATTGCCGGCCCCTCCTCTCACCTGGCTTCTCGCCACGCCAGATGCTTCTCCCACGCCCAGAAAACCGCTACTCCTCCTCCCGCGGCGGCAACAGGCGTTCCAAGGGAATACCCATCTCCCGGGACACCCTTTCCAAATGGGCTACCATAGCCTTCTGATTCTCCCTCCGTCCCTCCACACGCCCCTCCTCCCGCCTGGCTTCCCGCCACGCCAGATGCTTCTCCCACGCCCAGAACACCGCTACTCCTCCTCCCGCGGCGGCAACAGGCGTTCCAAGGGAATACCCGTCTCCCGGGACACCCTCTCCAAGTGGGCTGCCGTAGCCTTCTGATTCTCCCTCCGTCCCTCCACACGCCCCTCTACGCGCCCCGTCACACGCCCCTCCTTCCGCCCCTCCACGCGCCCCTCCTCCCGCATCGCCTCCCGCCACGCCTTGTGCTTCTCCCACGCCCAAAACATCAGCCGTACACCTCCTTCCAGCGTCAACGCCATCATACCATAGACCACCGCCGCCAAATCCACCAACTCAGCGGCCAACTCCCCGTTATCCGGCCCCGGCCACTGACCGCTAATCCACCAGGTCAGCAGCGCCGTTACCGCAAACACCCCAAAAGGAGCCGCCATTGCGTGGCGCAGCGGCCACCGCAGTTCCCACCACCTCGGATTTTCCATAACACCGCCTTTCGTTTCACCGATTCCCCTCCCGGAGCAGCCCCGGGCCGGGTATCGTCTATTCTAGGGCGGTATCCATAGAACTTGTCAACAGCCAACTGTCAGTAACCGCAGCCCAAGCCAACTTGGCTGGATTGCCGGATTGCCGGCCCGCCTCACGCACACCACCTCGGATTTTCCATAACACCGCCTCTCGTTTCACCGATTCCCCTCCCGGAGCAGCCCCGGGCCGGGTATCGTCTATTCTAGGGCGGTATCCATAGAACTTGTCAACAGCCAACTGCCAGTGACCGCAGCCGGGTCCAAATTAGCTGGACTGGCGGTTCCGTTCTGTTGTGGGGTACGGGCTTTTCAATGTATGATTTTCCCGTACGGTGCATATCGTGGTGCGAACTTTGTACCCCATAACAGAACGGAACCGGACTGGCGGTACTGTCGCATTTGCTGGGTATTTGATGACGCGGCGTATCGCTAGATAGCGGCGTACGTGCGTCTCTATCGGCATTTTATTTGATGGCTTACCCAGCAAATGCAACAGTACCGGATCGCCGGATGGCCGGATCGCCGGCCCGCCTCACGCCCCCGCCGCCGGGCTGACCGCCGGACTGTTGTAATCCCCCGGCTGCTCCCCCTCCAGCGACTGGTACTTGGAAGGGCATTTCACCAGGATGTTATCCGCGTGGAAAACCCCTTCATTCCCGTAGCTGCCCTCCAGAATAATCTCCGAATGGGGATTAAAAAACAGGTCCGGCATCACCCCGTCATAAGCCGCCGGCAGAGTTGAGCCGCTGCCGTTTTCCGCCTTATCCACCAGTTGAAAATAGGCTTGCGTCCCGTCGCCCTCCCGGTAAAAGGAATCCGGCGCCAGCCTGCCCGAAACCCGCAAAACCTGCCCATCCTGATACTCCGCGCCGCCCAGAAACTCATCCACTTCCAGATAGTAGCGCACATTCCCCGGAAAAGCCGAGTAAATCATAAACCCCACCGCCAGAGCCAACGCCGCCCCCAGCAGTATCAACCGCAACTTTATCGCCACTTATCGCCCCTCGCCCGGTAAGAAATGAATCGACGACCGGCCACGCGCCGGCAGGCTATTATGATACCACAATCGGGAAAAGAGTTGGGGTTTAATCAATGCGGCGGCGGTTCCGCCCTTTTGCAGACTGCCCCGCGCCGGGGGGTTCGGAAAAATCTACTCCCCCACCTCCCCCGCCAGCCACCCCAACGCCGCCGCCTCATCCCGCTCTATCGCCAACTCCACCGCCCCCTTGGCCAACTCCAGCAGCCGGCGGGACTGGCGGCGCAAGGCGGCCGACTCCGCCACCTGCTCCCGGATTTCCCCTTGGCTTTCCGGGGCAATGATGGGGATGACGACCTGCCCAATCTGCCCCGTGCCGGGGGTTCGGAGTTCTAATGAGATGGATTAGAAACTACTGACACCCGGCGGTTGACAATCCAGTCTGGATGCCCTATAAACCTCGTCAGGTTATCAGGAGGTTCACTTATGCCGGGGATTAAACCTTGGGCAGTGCCGGGAATGTCTTATGCCCCCGACGAGTTGCAGATGTTTTTGCAGGTCCTTCAAGAAATTGAAGGGGAAGTTTGGAACGCTGCTAGTCAGGTCTTGTTCCAAACCATCCTGATCCAAAAGTATTGGCATTTCCGCCATAATGTCCATTTCACCGAGGCTTTTGCCCCCTACGAGCTGCGGTCGGTGCTGGACGCCGAGCAAAACATTCCCTTTGCGGTGGCGGAGCGTCTGCTCAAAGCAAAGGGATATGCCGACCCGACCCGGAGGAGCCGCGTCGCCATTAACGCGTTGGAACGGTGGGGATTTGCCCTCGCCGGTCTCAATGACGGCATGGTAATGATAACCCCAATGGGGCGGGAGTTGTCGAAACCCAAGTCCGACTATGGAGATATTTTCCTGCGTCAACTGTTCAAGTGGCAGTTGCCCAATCCCTTGGACAAGAGTTATCCGGCAAGGCTCGGCTACCGGATAAAGCCTTTTGTGGGAACCTTGCATCTGATCAAGAAGGTAAATATCCTCTCCGCGGCTTGTGGGCTTAATACCAGCGGCTTGTCCTTGGATGAATTTGACGCCTTTGTTCCTACCCTTATTGACTACCAAAAGATACTCGAAGCCGCCGTAGAGGTGGTTGATGTTCGCCTTGCCTGTCAGGGACTTGCCGGCGCGGAACGAGAAAACCGGCAAAATGACCTTATCGGGGAATACCTCAACGGGTTTGACACCCGGCGACTGAAGGCTTACGGGGAGCATACCCGCAACTATTTCCGTCTAACCGGGTTCCTGCGCTACCGTGACGACGGGCGGTTTATTGATTTGGAACCCCGACGGGATATTGAAATTACTGCCACTCTGGGCTACTAATGATAGGAACGTAGTCGGCGCGGGGAAGCTGGCTACAGCAACCCCCGCCGCAGGATTTCCAATGCCTGCTCTCGGGCTATGTTGGGGTCAATGGCTTGGCGGTACAAGTTTCCCCGGTAATCGCCTTGGTTCCGGTTCAGAGCCGGCCCCAAGACCTCGATTAACAGGGTCTCCATTAGAGCAACAACGATGTCTTTAGTCGCGCTGGCCGGCCCGTTAATCATATTGCCATCCTCGTCAACTTGGCGGACTCCGAACCAAGAAAACCGCTCCCACTTGCCGGCCCAATCCGCCCGCCGCTGGTGATGGCGCAAGCGTTGGGAAAGGCCATTTTCCTCGGCGGTAGTCATCCCCACATAAACCGTTGATTGCCAATTGTGCAGCAAGTACACGCCTTGCTGGTCGGCAAAATCAATGGGCTGTTTGGGGTCGGTATCGTACCCCAAGATACGCCCGCTAGACCAATCCACTTTGTCCCGTTCCCAATGCAACCCGTAGGCCGCCACCGAGAGATTCTCAGTGTGGCCTTCAGTTACCAGGATAGACTCCGGGTCTGACGGGATGGCAACTTGTTGGGCATCGACTTCCCCCGCCAAGCCGAAAACCCCGGGAGCGACCCTTACAATAGGGGAATCGTCCCGTTCGAGCATACGGTATATGGCATTTCGCACCGTGGCGCTGGGGGTTTTGCCCCCGGTAGCCACTAATTCCCTTGCCAATATCTCGGTAGTGACATCCCGATAGCTCAGCGGCTCGCCAAACTCGGTCAGAACTCGCAGGATTGCCCCTTCCCAAGTCGATAGGGTGGTCATAGATTTTCCTCGCCGGGCAAAGGAGATAACGGTAAAACGGTGCTTGCCAAGCAATGGCTATACAAACCTCTGCCCTGCAATTATATCACAAGCGGTATATTCCTGATTCCCATTTATGACCGTGCGGAACGGCCGCCCGGTGGCCTGCGACAAGGGCGATTGGGATGTCGTTGACAATCTCCACGACTTTAACCGGGAGTGGATTGCCGAGTGTGTCCGGGTGCTGGCCGACGATGGAACCCTCTGGATTTCCGGCACCTTGCACAATCACCCGTCGGTGGGGATGGCGCTGAAAGAACTTGGCTTGTGGATTATCAACGACGTGGTCTGGTTCAAGCGCAACGCCACGCCGCTGATGGCAAAAAACCGGTTCGCCCCGTCCACCGAATTGATTTGGGTTGCCGCCAAGTCCAAGCGGTATTTCTTTGACTACGAAACCGCCAAGCAGATGAACGGCGGCCGGCAAATGCGGAATCTCTGGGAAATCAACGCCGAAAAGCACAAGACCAGCCATCCCGCCGAAAAGCCCGAACCCCTGTTGTCCCGCATCATCACCATCGGCTCCCGGCCGGGTGATACGGTGCTTGACCCCTTTATGGGGTCAGGAACCACCGGCGTAGTAGCCCAACAAATGGGCCGGAAATTCATCGGCTTCGAGACCGACTCAGATTATTTCTGCATCGCCTTGAACCGCATAAACCACGCGCCCCAGCAACTTAGCGCAAGCCGCTAACTACTCCCCGCCCCCCTCCCCCCCATCCCCCTCCCCCACCAACTCCCCCCACTCCTGCTCCAACTCCCGCCGCCGCCGCGTCAAAAAAAACGCATAGCCAAAAAACGCCAGCCAGCACACCGCAAAAGCGGCGAACAGGTAGGCCAAATTAGCCGGAGCTTGGCTCTGCAACAAAATAAATCCCATACCCCTTTGCCTCCCTTTATCCTCTATCGTCTCCGACGATGGATGATAGAATGGTAGCTGATGAATGATCGGATGGTAGATGGTAGCCGATAGCTTATAGCCAATGCTTGTTGACCGCCGGCTAACGCCCGCCGCCCCGGCCCCCTTAGCCGCCGCCCCGCCGCCGCGCCATCAAACGCCGCGCCGCCAGCAAATCCTCCCCCCGCCGCAGCGCCGTCCGCTCCAGCAGCAGATACAGAAACAGCAGCAGAAAGACCCCCAACGAAAAGAACAGGATGAACTGCATTATCGGCTCCAACGCCCCCGACTCCGCCAGCGGCCCCACCACCGCCGACGGATGTATCGAACGCCACCACTGCACCGAATAATACACAATCGGCACATCCACAAACCCGACAATCCCCAACGCCGCCGCATAAACCGCCCCCTGCCGCCGGTTCGGCACATACGCCCGCAGCATCAAATACGCCACATAAATCAGCCACAAAATCAGCGTCGTCGTCAAGCGCGGCTCCCAAGTCCACCACACCCCCCACACCGGCCGCGCCCAAATCGCCCCGGTCAGCACCGCCAGCGTAACAAACACCACCCCCACCTCGGCGGCCGCGTTAGCCACCGCATCCCACGAACCCTTGCGGGTAATCAAGTAGCCAATGCTGGCCACAAACACCACAAAAAACGCCGCAAAGGACACAATGGCAATCGGCACATGGAAGTAAAAAATCCGCTGCACCTCCCCCAGCACCGCATCCGTCGGCGCGACCAGAAATATCAGATACAAGTTGACCAGCATCAAGACGCCGGTCAGGATTAGCAGTACGCCGGCCAATCCCGGGAACGCGCCCGCCCGCCGCCGGCCCGCCAAAATCTCTTGCCCCCTTGCCAAACCCGACTCCTCCTCTCCCCTTTATTCCTCGACCACAATGGAAAACAGCCACGGACATATTACCAGAAACAGCAGGTCAAAAACCGCCAGCAGCAGCAGCCAACGAATCACCCCGCCATCAAACAGCCCGCCGCCGTCCATCGCCCGCCCCGAAACCTCCACCGCCCCAATCAACACCGGCAGGATAACCGGAAAAAACAACGCCGGCAGCATTATCTCCCGGGCCCGGGTCTGCACCGCAATCGCCGAAAACAGTACCCCCACCGTCGCAAACCCCAAAGTCGCCAGCAGCAGCGCCAGCAGCAATAGCGGCGAAAAGGCCGCAAAGTTCAGCAGCGCCGC
This sequence comes from Dehalococcoidia bacterium, assembly GCA_965243185.1. Classification (GTDB taxonomy): domain Bacteria; phylum Chloroflexota; class Dehalococcoidia; order Lucifugimonadales; family UBA3495; genus CBDBCU01. The sequence continues at coordinate 1,663,135 of OZ251531.1, forward strand.
GAATACCGGCAGCAAGGCCGCCTCGATAATCAGCATAAACAGGAAACAGACCGCCGTCTTGCCCAGAAACACCGCATCCCGGCTCACCGGCGCCAGCAGCAAACCCTCCAACCCGCCCTGCTCCCGTTCCCGCGCAAACGCCCGGCTCATCGCCAACACCCCGGCAAAGGCAAACGCCGTCCACAGTACCCCCGGCGCCAATTCCGCCGCCCGCTGCGGATTAACCCGCAAAGCAAAGTTGAACACCACCGCCACCAGCAGCCCGAACACCAGCGCCGCCACAATGATGTCCCGGGAGCGCAGTTCCAGCAGCAAATCCTTCCAAACCAGCGCCGCCAGCGGCCGCCAAAACCCCATCAGCCCCTAGCCCCCCGGCTCCTCCCCCGTCAACGGCTCCAGAATATCCAGCAGCGTCTCCATATCGTCCAACCCCTCGCCGATGGCCTCCGGCCGCAGAAACCGCCGCCGGGTATAAAAGAACCCGTGCATCTCGTTAGCCGTCCGCCGCAGGGCATTCACCCGGGCATCCCCCGACAAATCGGCGGCCTCATACATCACCGTAAAAAACTGGTCATGCTTCTTATACTCCCACCCCTGCGCCTCGGCCACCGCCTTGGCCATCCACGCCGCCGCGCCCCAGCCCTTCTCCGCCGCCTGATGCCAATCCCCCGCCGCCAGATACTCCCGACCCTTGCTCAAAAAAGCCCGGGCCTGCTGCCGATAATCCGCCACCACCCCCTCCCCCCGGTCCGCCGCCGCGCTCTCCCCCCGGTCAGCCGCCACCCCCTCCCCCGGATCATACGGTTCCATTGGCGACATCTGCATAACGCTCCCCTCCTTCCTTGTCCTTCCCGATAACCTACCCCCGCAACTACCGCAACTCCTACCCCCGCAACTACCGCAACTCCTACCCCCGCAGAATAACCCACCACCCCCTCCCACCGCAAGGTCCAACTGTCAGCAGTCCCCCTTGCCCTCGAAATATTTGACATCCCCAGCCCAATACCGGTAAAGTCCCCCCATTCCCATCTAACTGGCCTAACCGGAGCAGTATCAAATTGAGCGATTACCGCACCCGCAGCTACCTGTCCGTGGTTGAGGTGTCAAATCATACCGGCCTGCCCGTGCCGGAAATCCACCGGCTAGTGGCGGCCGGCGCCTTGCCGGCAAACAAATCCGCCAGCGGCCAATACCGCTTTGACCTGAAAGACATCGCCGCTTGGCAGCGCAACGGCAAACCGAACGGAGCAAACTACGCTGCGCCGGCCTCCCAAACCCTTGCGGTCAACGGCACTATCCAGCAAGTTATCGCCGGCGACGCCCGCAGTATGTCCGAAATCGCCGCCGCCAGTGTCCATCTCGCCATCACCTCGCCGCCCTACTTCAACGCCAAAATGTATTCCGCCGAGCCGGATAGCGACCTGGGCAACATCCACGACCTCGACGAATGGCTGCACCAAATCGGCTTGGTCTGGCAGGAAGTCTATCGGGTCTTGCAGCCGGGACGCAAGTTCTTTCTCAACCTGATGAACCTGCCCATCCGCGAGGGCAAATCCTTCCGCGCCCTGAACCTGGTCGGCCGCAACATCGACCTCTGCGAAAGCCTCGGCTTTATATTCAAGCGGGATATTGTCTGGCACAAAACCAACGGCGTGCGCGCCCATTTCGGCACCTACCCCTACCCCGGCGGCATCCTCCTCAACAATATGCACGAATCCATCCTGGAGTTCGAGAAACCGACTACCCGGCCGGCGCAGAAATATGCCCATCTCACCCCCCAGCAGAAAGCCGACTCCAAACTGGACAAAGAGTTTTGGCTCTCGGTAAAAAACTCCGATGTCTGGCTGCTGAAACCGGAAAAAAGCGGCCGCCACCGCGACCACGCCGCCCCCTTTCCCGAGGAACTGCCGGCGCGCCTGCTGCGGGCCTACAGCTACATCGGCGAAACCATCCTTGACCCCTTCGTCGGCTCCGGCACCACTTTAGTAGCGGCGGCCCGCCACGGCCGCCACGGCATCGGCTGCGACATCAACCCCGACTTTTGCCGTATGACCGCCCAGCGCCTGCAAGAAGTTCTGCTATGACCCCGAATCACAGCCCTTGACCCGACAATGCCCAGCATCTCATATCGCTAAACGATGCCCGTCGGATTTGCCGGTGGGAATCCCGCAACATTTCTATATAGGCGTACGTCCACACCGCCGAGTATTCCTTGTCGCTAAGGGCTTCCAGTACCCTATTGGGACAAGGTCGAGTTCTGGAAATGAGATCCTCCACCGGTACGATAACCCAATAAGGAGACGGGAAACTGATAGCAAGGGCATAGTAACCGTAGGGCGTTGCTGTCAGGGAGTCAAAATCGGCTTTGGTAAGTTGCCGCAACCGCGGCTGGGTAACTTCCGCCTCTACCTCAAACCGGAACTCTCGCCCTTCCCGAAAGGCAGTTATGTCGGGGTGACCCTGCTGGTTAACCTCGGTTACTTGATAGCCAAGCCGTAATAGCACGTGCGCCGCCAATGCTTGGACTTTGTAACCAAAATTCGCCCAAGTCAAGCTGGAGCGCATACTTTCAATGCACTCAATTGCAACTGTGTCAGTTTGGCTATCCATCTTCAACCAACAGTTGCGGGCCGCCGTTGCGAGACCAGTTGGTGGGTTCTACGACGACATAGCTAGCCGGCTCAAAGTTCTCCGGCAGCAACTTTCGGAATCGGTCAGTCTCTTGAGACGCGACGATAAGCTGCACGTTCTCCCCCAATTCGGCCAAACGCTGAACCAGTGTCTCGGTATGCTCTTCGTCGAATGCCCGAGTAGGGTCATCCAGCATAACCAAATACACTTCAGTGGGGGCTTCCTCGTTCTGGCTGAACGCGAAGTAAGGCGCAAGCTCTGCGGCTCTCTCCGCTTGCCCATTAAGAACTCCAATGGGTTCCTCGTCAGGAAACGGGTCTTGGCTGCTTGCTACTTTTAGTTGTAGCCTGGTCGGCGCATCCTTGGCGATAACCAGTCGGTCATACCAAGGGTGGCGAGCCAGTGCATCAAAAGCGCGGGAAAGGTCGTCAGAAACACCGGGTTTGCCCGCCTCGAGACGCTCGCTTACATAGGTTTCGACTGCCCGGTGTATCTTCTTGACGGATTTACCGAAAGCAACCAAGTCGTCGTGAGCTTCCTCGACCCGTCCCAAACGGCTCTCGGATTGTCGGAGTTCGCTCACCTCCTTGTTTAACTGGTGCAGCCTCTCCTCTCGTTTCAGGTTATCCAGTCGCAAGCTAAGGGTGTTAAACCATCCCGCTTGGTCTCGAATCTGCGCCTCAAGGGAGGTCTTGCGCTCGTTGAGCCGAGAATTGACCGCTTCAATCTGAGGCACGACAACCGGCTCCGGAAGCGCGTCAAAGTCTTCGCTGGTAAGCTCTTCATGCGCTTCTTTTGCCCGTTTAACCAGCTTATCCAGCTCCTCGGCAAGTCGCTGAATTTGACGGGTTAGTTCCTCGGCTTGACTGAGCCGAGACTGAAGTCGGGAAAGGGTTGAATCTACTTCTTCGGGCAACTGTGCGGATATGCGCCGCAACAGGGACTCCAAGTCAACCCGGCTATGTTCGGTTTCGCAAACGGGACATACCGCGGTGTCGTTGTCATCGCGGCTTACCAACGAAACAGCTTCATCGACGATCTTCCGCCGCAAGTCCAAGGCATCTTTCTCAGCTTGAACTCGAGCAATATGTTTGCGGAGTTCGTCAATGGAGATACCCGACAAAACCGCGTCGAGACGCGATTGCGTCGCTTGCCTAGCGGCTTGATGCTCTTGCAGTCCCGCGTGTATTTTTTGGAGTGCGTCCAAGCAAGATATGCGTTCCTTAATGTACTCCAATTCGCTTTTGAGACCCACTTGGTCTTGGGAACTCTTGGCTTTTAGAGCATCTTCGGCATACTCAATAAGGGCATCCAGAGACGCCCCTGACAGAGAATCGCCAGGCTGTTGACCGGTAACCTCCGTTATCAGATCCCGAACTTTGTTTTGGGATTCGACCGGAATAGGAACGTTGGCACTACCCCAAGGAGCCGCCTTCAATATGCCGGCGCGTTGGCCCGACAAATCGGCAATCTGATTCTTAATAACTGACGTGCGCTCAGTTATTTGCTGGCCCAGGTCGTTTTCGACCCCTTCTTGTAAGAGAACAAAGTCGCTCAACTGCCTCGAAAAAGATTGGGGATTGGTAAGACCAAGGTGACGGAAAACGGTTCGCTCAAAGGGCAAAAGGTCTTCCGGTTGACGGTGTAGGGTGGTACCTTGAGGCGCAAAGATAATGTGCATCCCTTCGCCGGCATCCGCAGACTCCAGCTGAGGCATAATCTCCCCCACGGGACGCTCCCGACCGTTGTCGTCAGTTAGAACCGCGTCGCTTCCGCCCCGGGCGCCCTGTAACAAGAGACGGTTAAGGTTCCATTGCCGACCTTCGCGCAAAAGGTTTATCCCCACGCGACAGCGACCCGAGTAACCCCGATTAGCCACGACCTCATTCGGCCTGCGGGTAGAACCGAACAGTCCCCAGCGGATAGCCTCAATGATGCTGGACTTGCCATTGCCGTTCCGGCCCAAGAGAAAAGCGTGACGCCCGTCAAGTTTAATAACTTGGCGGGTAGTGAAACCCTTGAAACCTTCGATGGCAACGCTCTGGATACGGAAACCGACCGGCATTGAACTCACCTCCCCTCAGCGACTTGGCTGAGCAGACGCTTTACGCGTTCTTCAAAGCTCTGACTCTCTGTAGCCAAGTGTTCCCTGGCCGCTTCGGGTCCCGCCCTGTCGTACTCTTGAGCTACAGCTAACCACAGGGTACGAGCGTCGTCTTCATCCGACGAGAACAATTTCCCGACGGCCGCGGTGAATTCGATAGGTTGTTCTTCGGGCATAAGCCCCCGCAAAGCAGTATGTTCGACTAAATAGATCGGGGTATCCCTAGCCGTCAGCATAGTAACACGCTTTAGTTTAACCGTCAACTCCTTATAAGAATGGATTCTGTGATATGCCGGTTAGCCACCACCTCCGGGCCCTTCTCAAAACCCTGAAAACTGTCCCACGCCAGGCCGCCACTATCCCCCCGGCTCCCCCGAAAAATGCGCCAACAACATCCCCATCGGCATCGCCGCCGCCGCCGTCCCCCCGGCCTTAATCGCGCCTTGTTCCCGGTTCAATCGCAGCTCGTCCCCGGCTTGCCCGCGTCTCGCAATCCCCCCCTATCCCCCCACAATCTCCCCCAACCTACCGCTAAACCGCCCCTTATTCAACACCTCCGCACAACCCAACACCCGCGCCCGCTCCAGCGCCGCCCTATCCTCATGCGGCCCAAACGCCACCAGCCGCAGCCCCTGGCCCGCCGCGCCGGCCGCCGCCAACTCCGTCAAAACCGCATCCCAAACTGCGGCGTCCCCCTCCAAATCCACCAGCAGCAAATCCACCTCCCCGGCCGCGTACAGCTCCCGAAACTCGGCAACAGCGCGCGCCGGCCTTACCGGACGGCCGACCGCCTCCGCCGCCAGCTCCACCCGCGCCAGAAAAAACAGATTTTGCCCCAGCAGGATGATCCCGCCGCCCCCGGCCGCCGCCGTCACTGCTCCCCCCGCAACCGCCGGCCCAGCAAATCAATCGCCGCCTGCGCCGCCCCCCGCTTATTCCCATCCCGGTCGCCGTCCAGCTGCAAATGCACCGCCACATCCTCCCCCTCCCGGTCCGACAACCCGACATAAAAAGTCCCAATCGGCAGCCCGCTGCGGCCGGCCCCCGGCCCGGTAACCCCGGTAGTGGACACCCCATAATCCGTCCCGGTCAGCTCCCGCACCCCCTGAGCCATCGCGATCGCCATCTCCGCGCACACACTCCCCTTGCTCGCATACAGCTCATCCGGCACCCCCAGGATCCTCTGCTTCAGCCCCCCGGTATAAGCAATCACCCCGCCGGGAAAAAACTGCGAACTCCCCGGAATCGTCCCCAGCAGATAGCCCACCAACCCGGCCGTATCCGCCTCCGCCACCGCAACCCGCTTCCCCTGCGCCAGTAGCAGCTCCGCCACTTCCCGCACTTCCATAACGCCAACCCTCCTTTAGCCCGATTTGGCCCGTTGCCCGATTTTTGCCCAATAAAAGCCGCCCTTCATTATAAACCGCCGTCAACCCCCGCAAAAATCGGTCAACCGACATTCCCCATCATCACACACCTGTCATTCCGCGGCGACAGCCGAGGAATCCAAAACGCCGCCCCCGCGACCACCTTCAAGACAACCCGCCATCCCCCAAAAACTCAAAAAGTTTTGAGGGGGGGCGGGGGAACTTTTACAAAAGTTCCCCCGCCGTCTCCCCAACCCAGCAAAAAAGGCGGGGCTCCCCACCAGGAAACCCGCCCCCTAATTCTCAATTCCCAACTAAAAATCACCCCCGCCTAACCCCCTACGAATCCACCAACAGCAGCGTCACCCCCAGCTCCTGTGCCCGACCCTCCTGCGGCGCATTAACCGTCTCCCCCACCACCAGCGCCAGCGTCGCCACCCCGGTAACCCGTTCCAGCGTCGCCGCCCGACTTCGCGCCCGCTCAACATCCCGGTCATCCACCGTCAACGCCGCCTCCACCACCACATACCGCTCCACCCCATCCGTCATCCCCCGCGCCCGGGCAATATAATCCGCCTCCTGCAAATGCTCCAGCTCCTCCCCCGTAATCTTCCCCGCCCGCCGCTGCCTCCCGCTCGGCCCCACCGGGCTGCAACCGCCGGCCACCCTGACCGGCGCAATGCCCCTCCTGGAATAACCGGCCAACCTTCCCCGGTTCCCCCTTGCCCCCGGCGCGCCCTTGCGGCCGGGCGGCCCTTGGCGGCCGCCCTTGCCCGCAACTCCCGCCGCCGCCGGCAAGAAACTTAACCAGGAGTGTGCAATAATGAGTCACAAATGTCGCGGGTCCAGTTGCTACCGCACCTTGGGCTTGCGGAGCCAATGCCAGTCCTGCAACCAGTCCAACGTGCGGAAGGCCCACAACCGCCGGATGAACCGCATCTTTGAGCGGTTGCCCAAGAGCAGCCATTGGCGTAACCAGGCCCAAGAACATATCGGGCAAAACGGCTTGACCCCTACCATCGTATCCGAAACCCTTGAAACCCCGAACGAGGTAGAAACCCAGACTTGGCATAACCCGCCGCGGAAAGCCTTCTACAAGTTTTACCCCAAAGGCTCGCGGGAGGCTGCCAACGCTGGGAACGCCAGTGAAGGGGCTTGGTTCAGGGTCGTAATTAACGCAAATGGCTCCCTGCGTACGGCCTTCCGAGACAACATCACCGAAATAAATGGAGGACGCGCGTCATGCCCCACCCCCAACACCAAACTCAACCTCCAGTAACCCGGCACATCTCCCATACCCGGGAGGATGACATTCTCTGGGTCGGCAACGGCGGCCCGCCGGCGGGTGGCATCGACCTTTCCCGTCGCTGTATCGTCTTTTTTGGCCCCGGCTGCATCGACGCCAACGCCTTCACCTTCGACGACGCCCGGGAACTGCTCCTCCCCATCCTGCAAGGCCAACTAACCGGAGAAATCCGCTACGAAGGCCCCGACCAGGACGCTGTTATGGTCTATGACCGGGCGGCGGACATCCTGCGTTTGCAGAACAGCCTCCCCGACCGGGTAAGAAAGGACATCTTCGACGGGTGCAGCGTCTTTCTTGAACGGGACAAAGGATTAGTCTCCGCCATAACCTTGGCAAACGCCGCCGCCCTCCTCATCCCCGTCCTGACCGCCGAACCGGAGGATAATGGCCATTAAGCCAGCCTAGCCAACCACGCCCGCAACCACCCTCAGTCCAACCAGCCATCCCCCAAAACCCAAAAAGTTTTGAGGGGGCGCGGGGGAACTTTTACAAAAGTCCCCCCGCCGTCTCCCCATCCGGCAAACCGTCCTCCCCAATCTCCCTATGTCATTCCCCCAACCCCTGAAATCCAACTCCCTCAAAACTCATCCGAAATTCTCTTCCAAACTCCCTTGACAAACCCCCAAACCATCCCCCATAATAAAACTCGTCAAGGTTGACCTGACCCCGGGACGCCGGGTTCTTACGCTAAGCTTACCGTAAAACTAAATACCGCTCCACACAGCGCGCTGTGGGCCCCGCCCAGCCATTAAACCGGCAAAGCGGACGCCTTTAACACTCCTACCCCCGGGAAAGCGGCCCAAGGACCCGCAAACCCACCCGGAGCAGCGGCCAACGGCAAAACCCACCCGCCGTACCAAACCGCCGCCCCAGCCTCACAGGAGTCGGAGCAACCCAGGTTGACTGGAGAACGGTCAACCGCGGTCGCAACACCGGGCCAACCCGCCGGCATGGCAACCATACCAACCGGCGCCAGTAGCCAACTCAAGGTAGCGCAACCGTAATCGGCAGCCTGACCGGGCAAAGCCGGCATGATGTAGCCAGCTGACCAACCGGTGTTTGGCAACCCACATGGTCAGACCTGCCAACCCTTCTCCCGACAAGGCGGAAACCGCGGCCACGGTTTCCGCCAACACCGGTATCTAACCCCTAACCCCCATCCCATCCCCCGTACACCATCCTACCGCACCCCCCTATCCCCTTCCTTTGCCCAATCACAATAGAAAATCCATTCCAAAATCACTTGACTCCCGCCAAACCACCCGCTACCATAAAAACAGCCAACCCCCGGTCCATCCAAAATCTCAACCCAAGGAGCCAAAAAATGCACTGCCGCCGCTGCCCCTCCCCCGACCTCATCCCCCTCGACCGCCTCCAACCCACCGACCACCAAATCTACCGCTGCCGCCGCTGCGGCTACCTCTTCAGCCCCGCCAACCCCAACCCCCAACCCGCCGCCCCCGCCAAACGCCCGGGATAACCCCCATGACCACCCCCAGCCCCCTCCTCCCCAACTTGCCCTCGCCGGACAAAACCCCATCCCGGCAGCCGGCGGCCGCCCTTGACCAACCGCCGCCCTACTACTTCGCCCGCCGCGTCCTTGGCGTCCGCCCCTGGCACAAACAACGCGAAATCCTCGACTCCCTACTAACCCACAACCGCATCGCCGTCAAATCCGGCAACGGCCTCGGCAAAGGCTTCACCGCCGCCATCGCCCTCCTCTGGTTCCTCCACACCCACCAACCCGCCATCGCCCTCTCCACCGCCCCCACCTTCCGCCAAGTCCGCCACATCCTCTGGCGCCAAATCCATAACCTCCACCGCCGCAACCCCAAAACCCTCGGCGGCCAACTCCACGACACCCGCTGGGAACTCGCCCCCGACCGCTACGCCCTCGGCCTCTCCGCCGACACCGCCGACCAATTCCAAGGCTTCCACTCCCCCAACCTCCTCCTCATCGTCGACGAAGCCGAAGGCGTCACCGAACCCATCTACGAAGCCATCGAAGCCATCATGACCACCGCCCACGCCCAACTCCTCCTCATCGGCAACCCCACCACCAACACCGGCGCCTTCCGCCGCGCCTTCCACCAAGAACAACAAATCTACAAAACCATCACCATGTCCGCCCTCGACTCCCCCAACCTCACCGCCGGCCAAACCCGCATCCCCGGCCTCGCCACCAAACAATGGGTCCAACAACGCGCCAACCTCTGGGGAATCGACAACCCCCTCTACCAAGCCCGCATCCTCGGCCAATTCCCCACCCAAACCCAAGACGCCCTCATCAACCTAACCCACCTCGAAACCGCCACCCGCCCACCCGCAGACAACCATCCTTCCCCCGCCACCGGCAATCCCGCCCCAACTACGTGGTCATGTCATTCCGAGCAAAGCGAGGAATCCAAAATGCCCCTTGACCAACCCCTTCCCGCCTATCCAAAACCCGCCGCCGCCGACGCCAACCATCCCCCATTGACCCTATCCAACTCCGACCAACGCCAGGAACCCCCCATGCCCAGCCTCCAAATCAACCCCCACGAAATCATCATCGCCGTCGACCCCGCCCGCTTCGGCTCCGACCACTCCATCATCCTCCGCCGCCACGGCCCCCACATCCGATCCATCCAATCCTACCACCACCTCGACACCATGACCCTCACCGGCCACATCGCCCACCAAATCCAACAACACCACCCCACCCAAACCTGCATCGACGAAATCGGCATCGGCGCCGGCATCATCGACCGCCTCAAAGAACAAGGCTACGGCATCCGCCCCGTCAACACCAGCCGAAAAGCCCGCCAACCCCACCTCTACGCCAACCTCCGCGCCGAAGCCTACCACCACCTCGCCCAACTCCTCGAGCGCCAACTCATCACCCTCCCCAACGACCCCCAACTCATCGGCCAACTCGCCGCCCTCCGCTACACCTACGACAGCAGCGGCCGAATGCTCATCGAACCCAAAGAAAAAATCCGCAGCCGCGGCCTCCCCTCCCCCGACAAAGCCGACGCCCTAATGCTCTCCCTCCTCCCCCCACCCCCCCTCCCCAAACTCTGGACCTGACCCCGACCCCTACCTTCAACCGTCATTCCCACGCCCCCGACTCGTCATTCCCACGAAAGTGGGAATCCAGAACCCCCAAAAGGAGCCAAAAATGAAACTCCCCAACCCCTTCCACCGCAAACAAACCGCCCCCGAAAACGCCAACCCCCTCCCCACCCACTACCACCCCACCGCCCCCGCCACCCCCTGGGCCAACCCCGACTACGGCCCCTACTACGCCAACTCCGTCGCCATCTACGCCGCCATCAAACTCCGCGCCGACGCCATCAGCCGACCCCCCATCCAAATCCACCGCCAAAACCAAAACGGCACCCCCACCCCCATACCCACCACCCACCCCGTAGCCCAACTCCTCAGCCACCCCAACCCCTGGTACACCCCCCGCCAACTCTGGCAAGCCACCGAAATCCACCTCAACCTCTGGGGCCAAGCCTTCTGGCTCCTCGACCACAACCAAACCGGCCAACAACAAATCTGGCCCCTCCGCCCCGACCGCATCCACATCCTCCCCCACCCCCAACAACACATCCAGGGCTTCCTCTACCGCAGCCCCCACCACGGCCAACCCATCGCCTACACCCCCGACCAAATCCTCTGGCTCCGCAACTACAACCCCCTCAACGACCACGCCGGCATCTCCCCCCTCGCCCCCGCCCGCCTCCCCGTCGAAATGGCCCGCGACGGCCTCCGCTACAACCGCAGCTTCCTCCAAAACTCCGCCCAACCCGACTACATCCTCCTCACCGACCAGCAGCTCACCGACCACGACATCAACGACTTCTACCACCGCTGGGAAACCCGCCACCGCGGCCCCCAAAACGCCCGCCGCCCCGCCATCGCCAACTTCATCAAAGACATCAAACCCCTCGGCATCACCCACCGCGACATGGACTTCATCCAAACCCTCCGCTGGTCCCTCGAAGAAGTATCCCGCGCCTACGGCGTCCCCAAACCCCTGCTATCCGACCTCGAACGCGCCACCTTCGCCAACATCAACGCCGCCGAACGCATCTTCTGGCGCAACACCATCGTCCCCCAACTCCACCTCCTCGCCGAACAACTCAACCACCACCTCCTCCCCCAACTCGGCTACCCCCACCTGAAAATCCACTTCGACCTAACCAGCATCGAAGCCCTCCAAGAGGACCAAAACAAACGCGTCCAACGGGAAATCCAGCTCCTCGACCGCGGCGTCCTCACCATCAACGAACTCCGCCAAAACCACCACCTCCCCCCCGTCCCCTGGGGCCACCTCCCCACCATCCCCACCAACCCCCATCCCCCCGCCGAATAACCCCCGCCCCCAAACCGCCCTTGCCCGCCCCTTGAACTCCCCCCATCCCAATGTAGTATAATCACCCCCCAACACCCGGAAACTCCGGCTGAGGCCTATGCACATCCTATCCAAAAGAACCCTGCGCGAATTCTGGGACCGCTATCCGGATGCCGCCGACCCCTTGGACGAATGGCATCGCACCGTCCAGCGGGCCCGCTGGACCACCCCGTCCGACATCCGCTCCCGCTACCCCGACGCCAGCATCCTCCGGAACAACCGCGTAGTCTTCAACATCAAAGGCAACCAATACCGCCTGATCGTGCTGGTGAAATATCACCGGGGCGAAGTCTATATCCGCTTCGTCGGCACCCACGCCCAGTACGACCGCATCAACGCCGCAGAGGTCTAGCAATGCAAACCCAGCAAACCCAATGGCAAACCCTCCAAACCGAACAGGACTACGACCGCGCCCTCGACCGCCTCTGGGAAATCTTCGACTCCGAACCCGGCACCCCCGAGGACGCCGAACACGACCTCCTGGTCGAACTCATCCTCGCCTACGAGGACATCCACTACCCCATCCCCCTGCCCACCCCCCTGGGCGCCCTCGAATTCTGGATTGACCAGCGGAACCTCACCCTCGACGACCTGGCCCCGGCCCTCGGCAGCCGGGAACTCGCCGCCGCCATCCTCGCCGGCCAGCAGGAAATCACCCCCCAAATCGCCGAAGCCCTCCACCAAAAACTAGACATCGACCTCCGCGACCTCCTCCCCCACCCCGCCGCTACCACCCCCTAAAACCGCCCCCTTGCCCCGCCAGGAGTGCCATACCTATGCCCCCCCTCCGCAACCTTTTGCCCCGCATCTGCCTGGCGGTAGCCTTGCTCGCGGCCCTCGGCTGCCGGCAGCCCGAACCCCCCGCTACGGCTATATCGCCGACTGCCACGCCAGCGCCAGTACCTACCCCTGCTTCGACACCAACGCCGGAGCCATACCTAAGGGCGCCGGTACTTCCCCCAGCGCCAAAAGAACCTATCACCTTCGGCAACCCGAACTGGAACTCCGCCCAGCTCCAGACCCGCATCGCCCAATATATCGTCGAAAAAGGCTACGGCTATTCCACCTCCGTCCAGTTCGGCGCTGCTTCTCCCTTGTTCTACTTTATGCTGGGGGACGATATCGACGTGCTGATGGAAGTCTGGCTGCCCAACCAGTCCGAAATCTGGCCGGAAGCCACCCAAGCCGGCGAAGTCATCTCCCTCGGTGAAAGCCTCGGCCGCGACTGGCAATCCGCCTTTGTCATTCCGGCCTACCTGCAAGAGCAGTATCCCGAGTTAGACCATATCGCTGACCTCCGCAATCCCTTTTACCAAGCCCTATTCGCCACCCCCGAAACCGCCGGCAAAGCTCGGTTAGTCTCCTGCGTTATCGGTTGGCCCTGCGCGGAAGTGAACGCCGCGCAAGTTTATGGCTACGGCTTGGCCGACCATATCCAGATCGTCCACCCCGCCGATGCCGCCGCCTTAAACGCCGACCTTCACGACGCCTACGCCCGGCGTCAACCCTGGCTCGGCTACCAGTGGGGAACCAACGACCCGCCCCTTCTGCTCGATTTGGTACGCCTGGAGGAGCCGGCATACCGCGATTCCTGCTGGCTCACCACCAGGGCTTGCGCCTACCCGGACGCTACTATCCTTATCGGGGTCAATGCCGAACTGCCCGACCGGGCCCCCGAAATAGCCGCTATGCTGCGCAAGTGGGAATTCAACATCGACACGGCCCTTAAACCCGCCACCCGCTGGCAACGCGCCAACCCGCAGGCTGACCTTAACGACACCGCCCTCTGGTGGCTGAACAACTACCCAACCCTTTGGCGGGAATGGGTTACTCCCGAAGCCGCCGCCAAAATCACCGCCGCCCTGGCCGCCGGCGAAACCGCCGCCGGCTGGCCCGAACCGTAATACCTCCCTTTGCCTGAGCCGCCATCGCCGCTTCGCCGAATATCGCTATCCCCGGCCCTTGCCCCCATTCCCCCAACCCACCCCGTTATAGTATAATCCCCCCCAACTAGAAAATCGACCGGAGCCTATGCACATCATCGCCAAAAGAACCCTGCGCGAATTCTGGGACCGCTATCCGGATGCCGCCGACCCCTTGGACGAATGGCATCGCACCGTCCAGCGGCTCCAATGGACAACCCCGGCCGACGCACTCTCAGCTATCCCGACGCCCGCATCCTCAGCAACAACCGGATAATCTTCCGCATCCGCGGCAACCAATACCGCCTCATCGTCCAGGTGAAATACCGCCAAGGCGAAGTCTATATCCGCTTCGTCGGCACCCACGCCCAGTACGACCGCATCAACGCCCTGGAGGTCTAGCCATGCAACCCCAGCAAACCCAATGGAAAACCATCGAAACCGAGGAGGAATTCGACCGCGCCCTCGATCGCCTCTGGGAAATCTTCGACTCCGAACCCGGCACCCCCGAGGACGCCGAACACGAAATCCTGTCCGAACTCATCCGGGCCTACGACGACCTCCACTACCCCATCCCCCTGCCCACCCCCTTGGGGGCCCTCGAATTCTGGATCGACCAATGGCACCTCACCCTCGACGACCTGGCTCCGGCCCTCGGCAGCCGGGAACTGGCCGCCGCCATCCTCGCCGGCCAGCAGGAAATCACCCCCCAAATCGCCAAAGCCCTCCACCAAAAACTAGACATCGACCTCCGCGACCTCCTCCCCCAACCCGCCGCAACCCACCCCTAGACCCGAAACTCAAGCGCCTATGGTATAATAGTGTAAATCCCCATCTATTCGAGCCGGCACAGCTTTGCAGTAGCCCGGCTAGTCTATACTAGACTAGGACCATCAAACGGCCGCCTTGCGAATTAGCAAAGCGGCGGAGGATATACTATGGGCGTCTTCGAGGTTACTTTAGGCGTCGGCGGCCCCGGCAATGGTGAACTGACCCCGGTAGCCGCCACCGTGGACACCGGCGCCATCCACGCCATGCTGCCGGCCTCCCTCCTCGCCCGCCTCGCCGTAACCCCCCTGGACACCATCGAGTACGGCTTGGCCGACGGCAGCCGGGTCGCCTACGACTTCGGAATGGCCCGCCTGGGACTCAACGGCCAGCCCGAACGCTACTGCCCGGTCATCTTCGGCCCGGAGCAACAATACCTGATTGGCGCAACCACCCTAGAGTTTTTCAACTTGATGGTTGACCCGGTGGCGGGAACGCTGTTGCGCCGCATTGTCCGGGCCCGACCGTTTTAGCCCCCGCCCCCAAACCGCCCAGTTATAGTATAATCCCCCCAACCCGAAACCCGGCCGAGGTCTATGAACATCCACACCAAACGAACCCTCCGGGAATTCTGGCAGCGTCACCGAAACTCCGAAACCGCCCTCGACGAATGGTACCGCACCGTCGAGCAAGCCCACTGGACCACCCCGACCGACGTCCTCTACCACTATCCCAACGCCAGCATCCTCAGTCACAACCGGGCCGTATTTCGCATCAAAGGCAACCAATACCGCCTGGTCGTGGAAATTGACTATGACAACGGAGCGGTTTATATCCGCTTCGTCGGCACCCACGCCCAATACAACCGCATCAACGCCCAGGAGGTCTAACCATGGCAAAAATCCAAATCCCGCCCATCGAGACCGAGGAGGAATTCGACCGCGTCCTGGCCCGCATCTGGGAACTCTTCCACTCCGAACCCGGTACCCCGGAAAGCGACGAACTGCGGGCATTGTCCGACGCCGCCCAGGCTTACGACGACCTCCACTACCCCCTGCCCCTGCCCGCTCCCCTGGACGCCCTCGAATTCTGGGTTGACCAGCGGAATCTCACCCTCGACGACCTGGCCCCGGTCATCGGCAGCAAAGAACAAGCCGCCGCCATCCTCGCCGGCCAGCAGGAAATCACCCCCAAAATCGCCAACGCCCTCCACCAAAAACTCAACATCGACCTCCGCGACCTCCTCCCCCAACCCGCTACTACCACCCCCTAAACCGCCCCAACAAAAAAGGCGGGTTCCCCCAGAACCCGCCCCCTTACCAACCACAATAGCCCCCCCTACTCCCCCACCACCGGCATCCGCCCCCACCCAATACCCTCCGGCTCAGCGCTCAACCCCCGCTCCCCGGCCAACTCCCGCACCCGCCGCAAACTCGCATTCACCTCCCCCGTCAAAAACACCCACTCCGGCGCCTCCGGCCACCAATACGGCGAACTAATCCGCACCGCCAATCCCTCCGCCGGGTTAAGATAAATCCCAAACTGCTTGCTTTGCTCCATAACTCCCTACCTGATAACCGGCGCCACCAAAATCGTCTCCTCCCGCCGCGGCCCCGTCGAAATCAACTGCGCCCGGCAGCCCACCAACTCCTCAATCCGCCGCACATACGCCCGCGCATTCCCCGGCAAATCCGCCCACTCCCGCACCCGCGCCGTCGGCTCCGCCCAACCCGCCAACTCCTCATACACCGGCGCGCACTGCTCCAAAACCCGCGTATCCGACGGAAACCGACTCACCTCCCGCCCCTCAACCCGATACCCAACGCAAATCTTAACCGACTCAAACCCGTCCAGAATATCCAGCCGGGTCAGCACCATCCCGGTAAAACCGTTAATCTGCTGACTATACCGGCCCGCCACCCCGTCAAACCAGCCCACCCGCCGCGCCCGGCCCGTCGTAACCCCATACTCCTGCCCCGTCTCCCGCAATTCAACGCCGGTAGAATCGTCCAATTCCGTAGGCATCGGCCCGCCGCCCACCCGCGTGGAATAGGCTTTATAAACCCCCAACACGCCGGCCACCGCCTGCGGATTCAACCCCAACCCGGTGCAAGCGCCCCCAATCGACGGCGACGACGAAGTTACATAAGGATAGGAACCGTGATCCACATCCAGCAGCGTACCCTGCGCCCCCTCCAGCAGCACATTCCGCCCCTGCTCCAGCAAATCCTGCACCAACTGCTCCGTCGCCCCCACATAAGGCCGCAGCCGATTGCCCCAATCCAGCGCCTGCGCCAAAACCTCCTCCGCATCCAAAGCCTCGCCATCATAGATTTGCGTAATCAGCCGGTTCTTGAACGCCAACGCCTGCTCCAGCCGCGGCCGCAGCGACTCCGGCCGCAGCAAATCCCCCACCCGAATCCCGGTGCGCGCCGCCTTATCCACATAAGTTGGCCCAATGCCCCGGCCGGTCGTGCCGATGGCCGCCTCCCCCTTGGCCGCCTCCTCCAGCCCGTCCAGGACTATATGGTACGGCATAATCACATGGGCCCGCTCGCTGACCCGCAGCCGGCTGATGTCAATATCCCGCTCCGCCAAGCCGTGCAGCTCCCCCAGCAGCGCCTCCGGATCCACGACAACGCCATTGCCGATAATCCCGTACACCTCCGGCCAGCAAATGCCCGAGGGTACCAGATGCAGCTGAAACTCCCCCCGGTCGTTGACTACCGTATGGCCGGCGTTATTCCCGCCGGCATAGCGAACCACGGCGGCCACCCCCCCGGCCAGGTAGTCAACCACCTTGCCCTTACCCTCATCGCCCCATTGTCCGCCAATCACGGCATAAGCCGGCATCATTCCCCCTTCTACTTAGCAAAACCTGAGCCGGCCGGAAAACGGCCGGCGGCAAAACACCGGCGGCTAGTATAACAAAAAACCGCCCCTCGTGAAAAGGGGCGGCGGCTTACTGAAAACTGCACCATCACCGGGGCCGCGGCGGTAAGAGCAAAGGGAACGGGAACGCCCTAGAACCCGCCCCCTTTGCGGTTAGCGTGCAGCGACTAGCGGCGGTTAGCCGTGGCGTCCGTTAGGGGTAGCGTCGAGGGTAGGCGGCGGCTCGGTAAAGGGTTCGCCGTTAGCTTGGGCCGTCTCCCGCCGACGGTTCCAGCCTTCCCAAGCCTTTTGCTGAGCGGCCGTTTCCTGCCGCCCCTGTTCGAGTCCCTGGGTGATGCCTTGTTCGAGACCTTGGGTAAGACCTTGCTCGATGCCCTGCTCGCGGCCCTGCTCGATACCCTGCTCGATACCCTGCTCAAGGCCGCGGCGATGGCCCAGCTCGTAGCGTTGCTGCTTGAACATTTCGGCAATCATTTTCCATACCTCCGGAATGGCGTAGTTGATGAACCAGAGACTAACCAGGCAGAAACTGGCACTTATGAAGCCCTGGACCACGGCCCGGGGGAACAACGGCGCCCAGCACAGCAGGTCTTGGGTCAAGGCGCCGCATTGGGCTTCAGCCGCCAATTCCTGCCAGGTCCACCCGGTTTCGGCAATCAGTATCAGGAAAAACCCGACAACGACGATGATAAAGCGTTTGGGTCCAAGCAGCCAACCGGTGAAAAGCTGGCGGAACTGGCGGTCGGGATCCTGGTCAGGGCTTGGCGTCAAAGCAACCTCCGGCCTTTGGGCTAAGTTCAGTTTAGCCGGCGGCAGCGGGGATTGTCAATGCCAGTCGCGCCACTGATAGCGTTTCGATTTAGGTGGTTTAGTTGTAGAATGGGGAAAAGGCCGGCCTTGCTGGTTGACGGGAGGTGCGCTGTCATGGGATTGCTGGACGATTTGGAGACCCAACTGGAGCAGGAAATTCCGCTCCAGTTGCAGGCGAAGCTGCAACAAGCCCTGGATCATTATCAGCCCCGATGTGCTCAGTGCGCTCTGGCGATGCACCGCCATCATCGCTATGAGCGCACCATTGTCACGTCCTATGGTCCCATCCGGGTAGCGGTTCCGGTGTTTCGTTGTGGGCAATGTCGCCAACTGGCGGGCGGCGCGGCGCTGCTGGGGCCGGAAGTTCGTTACCAACGGTTCTCAAAAAAACTCGGGACATGGCTTTGAGCTTGGCGGCCCAGGGTTTGAGTTACGCCCAAGCGGGGCAGTGGGTGGGTTGTGTCAAAAGCACCTTGTGTCGCTGGCTGCGGCGGTTGGCCTTGACCCGGCCCCGGTTGCCGGGGGCAGTGTGGGAACTGGATGGTTTGTGGACGCGCACCCGGCAGGGCGCTCAGGAATTGAAGGTAATCCGGGACGAAACCGGGGCGGTCTTGGCGACTTTCGGGCCTTGGGCGGCGGTCTTGGCGCGGGCCGAGCAGTCCGGGGCGGCGCCACCCCGACATCTGGTCAGCGACGGCGACCGGGCCATTGCGGCCGGCATCCAGTGGGTGTACGGCCGGGCGGCGCCGCATCAGCTGTGCATCTTTCACCTGCTGCGGGAATATGGACGGAATATCGGGAAATCCGGCTTGGCCGCCGCCCGGCAACTGCTGTTGACTGACAGCGCGGCGGCGGCCCAGAGCTATGCCCGTCAAATAATGGAGTTGACCGAGGGCGCCGCCGCTTACTGGCTGGACAAGGCGTTGCTCGCCGGTCGGCAGTATTGGACTACGGGAGCGGTCGCCTACCGGACTACTTCCCGCCTGGAACGCTACAATCGGGAGTTGCGCCGGCGGGAGCGATTGGGGACGGTCTGGTCAGAGCATAACCTGTTGGCTTTGCTACAAACCCGGGGCTTGCTCAACCAAACCACCTAAAATGCAACGCTATCGTGGCAAAACCCAACTCAAAGGGGTTGCCGTGATCGCCGGCGGTGTAAATGCCCTGCTGCTTTCGCCACTCGGAGATGTTCAACGGGACGGAGCGGATGGCCGCGGCAAACCGTTCCGACTCGGTCAGGGCGGCATTCCAAAAAGCAGTAATATGGGGGTCCAGGTCGTTCAGGTGTATCTCCGACACCACTTCCGCTTTAAGCAGACGCAGAGCCGCGCCGGCGCCGCCGGCAAAGGGTTCGAAGTACGAACACCCGGCCAGGCCGTTTAACTGTATTGTCCGCGCAAGGAAGGCGGCAAGGGACGCCTTTCCGCCCGGATACCGGAGGGGGCTATCGTGTATCGTAGCGATGTCACCGCACTCCGTAACCCTTCGACTGTCTTGTCCCTATACTAGACTTGCCGGGCCGCCTTGTCAACCTTCATTTTCGGCGCGCCATCCTTATCCTTGTTTCGGCAAGGGCGGGGCCGGCTAGGGGCCGCTAGGCTACTTGGCTGATTTGGATTTGGATGGCTTGGCGGTCAAGGGTGGTGAAGTTGGGGGTTTCGCCCAACAGTTCGCGGCCGTGGGACTTGAAGCCTTCGTGAACTTCGTCGACGGTGTTGAAGTAGAGGCTGCCGATGGCGATGAAGGGGGCCGGCGCGTTGGGGTCGGCGGAACTGATCCCGCTCTCCACTTCGCTGCGGAGCAGGCCCATGCTGTCCAGCCGCTGGTGTACCAGGGGGATGTAGGTTTCGGTGTAGTAGGCCAGGTCGAACTTTTGGTCCGGCTGGTTGGGGTAGAGGAAAGAGACTTTAATCATTGGGGAAACTCCTCGAATTGGGGCGGTATGGCGGGTTGGATTGGGGTACTTGATGTCTGGGTGCTTTGCCTAAAAGGGGCGGGCGATATAGCGGGCGGGGATGAGTTCTTTGCCGCCGGGGTCAACTACCAGGGCAAAGGCTTCGAGGGTGGTGGCGCCCAACAAGTATTGGTCCTCGGGGCCGAATATGACCGGGCAAGTCCATTCCTCGCCTTGGTAGGAAAAGCGGCCTTGACCGATGTTTTGCAGTAAGCTGCGGTCGTCAGCCAGCCATACCGGGCGTTGGACGGCGGGACGGATGCCCAACCATTCCAGCAGGGAAGCCGGCATCATGGAATGGGTGGCGCCGGTATCGACTAGTGCCAACACTTGCTCGACATCTTCACCTTCGGGATGGCCGATGCCGATATGGACATTGAAAGTTCCCACGGTTAGGCTCCTGGGGGCGTTTTTGCTGATGGAATGGTAGCACTACTGAAGCCAGAGTGTCAACCGGCGGCCGGATTGACACCGCCGGCCGCCGACAGTATAATTTGCTCATCGGGGAGGGCGTATTGGGAACTTTTAATGTGTATATGAGCGTGGGGCATCCGGAGGGCGGGGATGTTGAGCAGGTATTGGCGTTGGTTGATACCGGCTCGACTCATTCCATATTGCCGGCGTCCCTGCTGGAAGGGCTGCATATTCAGCCGTATGACCGGCAGCGGGTGGCGGTGGCCGATAACAGCTATCAGGTTTGGGAAGTGGGCAAGGCGCGCATTGTCTATCGGGACAAGGAATGGGTTTGTCCGGTGGTGTTCGGGCCGGAGGAGCAGTACCTGATGGGGGCGACTACTTTGGAACTTTTTAACTTGGTGGTGGATCCCGGCCATAAGGAACTGGTTGCGGCGGAGCAGATTGCCCGGCCGTTCTAGCCGGATGGTTGAAGCCCGGTTCAGGGCTATTGCATATAACTAATTGCCGGGAAAAGAGGATCCGGCGGCAACGGTCTTTCTGGATTCCCACTTTCGTGGGAATGACGGTGGGAAGGCGGGATTTGACAAGGGGTTGGCGGGTGTTGGATAATGCGGGGCAATTGGAAAGCGTTGGATTTCGGGAGAACTGTATCTGGCATTTGAGGAGGTAGGGCAATGGCGAGTCAGGATATTGCGTTGATGGCGCATTTGATGCGTCGGGCGGGCTTTGGGGCGACCCGGGAGGAGTTGGAGTTGCGGGCGGCCAAGGGGTATGAGGCGACGGTGGAGGAGCTGCTGAATCCGGAGGAGGCGGCGCTGGATCGCTTTGAGATGATGCGGTATCAGCCGTGGACCTGGCGGCCGGGGACGCTGCCGGGGATGGGGGCGGCGGAGTGGCTGTGGTTTATGGTGAACACGCGGCGGCCGCTGGAGGAGAAGATGGCGCTGTTCTGGCATCATCTGTTCGCCACGGGGGTCTCGAAGGTGGATCACTATGACGAGATCCAGACGATGATTACCCTGTTCCGGGAGCGGGGGATGGGGAACTACAAGGAGTTGCTGTTGGCGGTGGCCAAGAATCCGGCGATGATTTACTGGCTGGACAACAACGAGAACCACGCGGCCGCGGTCAATGAGAATTGGGGGCGGGAGCTGCTGGAGTTGTTCAGTATGGGGGTGGGGAACTATACAGAGGTGGATGTGCGGGAGTGTTCGCGGGCGTTTACGGGGTGGACGATTGAGCCGAAGCTGCCGCGGGGGCCGCTGGGGCGGCACGATTGGCGGTTTGTCTATCGGCCGGAGGATCACGACAACGGGGAAAAGACTTTCCTGGGGGAGACCGGGAACTTTGACGGGGATGATGTGATCGACATCATTTGCCAGCATCCGGCGACGGCTAACTTTATCGCCCGCCATCTCTACAATTTCTTTGTGGCGGATGAGGCGCAGGTGCCGGCGTGGGCGGTGACGCCGCCGGTGGATGAGGATGCCATCGATGCCCTGGCGGAGGCTTTTGTCGAGTCGGGGTATGACATTCGGGCGACTTTGCGGGTGTTGTTCAATGCGGAGTTTTTCAAGAAGGCCCGCTTTGCGAAGTTGAAGAGTCCGGCGGAGGTGGTGGTGGGGACGCTGAAACTGGTCGGCGGGTCGGATTTTCCGGGGCCGGGGATTGGGGATTTGTCCCGGCAGCCGAATTATATGGGGCAGGATTTGCTGAATCCGCCGAGTGTGGAGGGTTGGCATACCGGGGCGGAGTGGATTAACAGCGGGTCGCTGATGCGGCGGATTAACTTTACCGCGGATATGGTGGGGGATGTGTCGCGGCCGGGGGTGCAGAGCATTATCGGGCGGTTGCAGGCGCAGGGGGATGCGAGTCCGGAGGAGTTTGTGGATACCTGCCTGGATTTGATGGGGCCGCTGGAGGTGAATGGGGAGACGCGGGCGGAGCTGCTGGAACACGCCGGCCCGGGCGGGCGGCTGACTTGGGGGAGCGAGGCGGACGAGGCGGCGGCGACGCAGCGGGTTTCGGAGCTGCTGCAACTGATTGTCTCGTTGCGGGATTACCAGTACGCTTAATTTTGTCCCTGTCCCGGCGCCGTTCCGCGCATTGCCGGAGCGGCGCCGAGGCGAGGGATAGTGTCATACCGAGAGACTAGGGCGGGTTCGCGCTATTTGCCGAGGGCAAGGAAGTCAATCGGGTAGGTCATTCCGAGGGATAGCGAGGAATCTAAAAAGCTTGAGAGGAATCAAAGTCGGGCATTTTAGATTCCTCCCTTTGGTCGGAATGACATAGGTGGGGCTGCGGTCGGAATGACATAGCTATGGCGTCGGTTATTCGGGGCGTCAATAATTAGGGTGAACACACCCGAGCCAAGAGAGAGGAGGTTAGCGATGGCTACTACCAAGAAAGACCCGGTGCTGGTTGTTTTGCAGCTGACCGGGGGGAACGATTACCTGAACACGGTCATTCCGTACACGGATCCGCGCTATCGGGACAACCGGCCGGCGGTGGGGGTGCCGGAGGAGAAAATCCTGAAGTTGAACGATACGGTGGGGCTGCATCCGACGATGGGGCCGTTGCAGAGCTTGTACCAGCAGGGGAAGCTGGCGATTCTGCATGGGGTGGGCTATGCCAACTCGCCGCGGTCGCATTTCCGGTCGATGGACATCTGGCATACCTGCGAGCCGGATAAGCTGGGGACGGAGGGCTGGCTGGGCCGGGCGACCAAGGAAATCGACCCGAACAAGGAGAATGTGGTTACGGCGGTGAGTTTCGGGCCGAGTTTGCCGCGGGCGTTAGCGCTGCCGACGGTGCCGGTGGCGTGCGTGGATGACCTGGAGTCTTTCGGGTTGCTGACCGGGATTAACGAGGTGGAGCAGCGGGACAAGATTTTGGATCGCTTTACGCGGCTGTATTCGCCGACCATTGGCAGCGGCGCGGTGATGGATTATCTGGGGCAGACCGGGCTGGATTCGATGAAGGCGGCGGACATTCTGAAGGTGGCGCCGGAGAGCTATTCGTCGAGTGTGGAGTATCCGGATACGACCATTGCCGGCAAGCTGAAGGGGATTGCGCAGGTGCATCAGGCCGGTTTGGGGACGCGGGTTTTCTACTGCGATCACGGGAGTTTTGACAGCCATTCCAACCAGATTGGGATGCACGATAAGCTGTGGCTGGATGTGGCGCAGGCGGTGGAGAGTTTCTTTGACGACCTGCGGGAGAATGGCGCGGCGGACAATGTGATTATGCTGATGTTCTCCGAGTTCGGGCGGCGGGTGCATGACAATGGCTCCGGGACGGATCACGGGGCGGGCGGCGTGGCGTTTGTGCTGGGCGAAGGGGTTAAGGGCGGGGAGTATGGGGAGTATCCTTCGACCCGGCCGGAGGATTTGGAGCAGGGGGATTTGGTGCCGGCGATGGATTTCCGGAGCGTCTATAGCACGATTGCGGAGGATTGGATGGGCTTGGACGCGCAGCCGCTGGTGGGCGGGGTGTTTGAGAAGCCGAAGTTCGTTTAGGGGTTTTCCCGGTCAAGGGGTAGCTGCGCCGATTTAAGGGGCCGGGGCAATCCCGGGGGGTTGCCCCGGCGGCGGCGCAAAGGGGGGTTGGCGGGTTTTGCCCGGTAGGAAGGGCGGCGGGTTGGCCGGGCGTGCGATAGGCTTGGCTAGCAATTAAGGGAAGGCGCGGGATGGTTACGAAAGCGGCGCGGCGGGGTTCTACGGATATGGGGACTTTCAGCGTGGCAATGGGGGTGGGCAATTTGAGCCGCGGCCCGCTGACTGCGGTGGAGGCGACGGTTGACACCGGGGCTTTTCACACGATGCTGCCGGCGTCTTTGCTGGGGGAGTTGGGGATAAGTCCGTTGGAGCGGCAAGAGTTCGGGGTTGCGGATGGCAGCGTTTCGGAGTATGGCGTCGGGATGGCGCGAATTGCTTTGGAGGGGCGGGAATGGCATTGCCCGGTGATATTCGGGCCGGAGGGTCAGTATTTGCTGGGGGCGACGACGCTGGAGATTTTCACGATGACGGTGGATATGGTAGAGGGTCGATTGATTCCCCGGGAGTTGCGGGCAAGGCCAATCTAACGGAGGCCGTCGGCTTGGTTGGGGAATTAAGGGAGGTTGCGGGATGGTTACGAAAGCGGCGCCGGGGAGGGACGCGGGGATGGTTACGAAGGAAGCGCCGGTGAGCGCTACGGAGCAGGGGAACGCCAGGGATATGGGGACTTTCAGCGTGGCAATGGGGGTGGGCGGCTTGGACCGGGGCCCGTTGACTCCGGTGGTGGCGATGGTGGATACCGGGGCCTTTGATTCGATGCTGCCGGCGTCTTTCTTGAAGGGGCTTGGGCTGGAGCCGCTGGATCGGGAGGTTTTTACTCTGGCGGACGGGAGGGAGGTGGAGTACGAGACGGGGACGGCGCGGATTGGCTTGGGCGAGCGGGAACGGCCTTGTCCGGTAGCATTCGGGCCGGAGGGTCAGTATTTGCTGGGGGCAACGACGCTGGAGATTTTCCATCTGATGGTGGATCCGGTGGGGCAGCAGCTGGTGCGGCGGCGGATGTGGGGGCGGGCGATTTAGGGCGGTGTCGTCGGCTTGGGGGCAATTAAGGGAGGTCGCGGGATGGTTACGAAAGCGGCGCCGGTGAGGGCCGCGGGGATGGTTACGAAAGCGGCGGAGCGGGGTTCTGCGGATATGGGGACTTTCAGCGTGACAATGGGGGTGGGCGACCTGGACCGGGGGCCGTTGACTCCGGTGGCGGCGATGGTTGACACCGGAGCCTTTAATTCGATGATGCCGGCGTCCCTCTTGAAAGGGCTCGGTCTGGAGCCGATGGAGCGGGAGGTTTATACTCTGGCGGACGGGAGCGAGGTGGAGTATGAAATCGGGGCGGCGCGGATCGGCTTGGGCGGGCGGGAATGGCCTTGCCCGGTGGTATTCGGGCCGGAGGGTCAGTATTTGCTGGGGGCGACGACGCTGGAGATTTTCCGTCTGATGGTGGATCCGGTGGACCAGCAACTGGTACGGCGGCCAATGCGGGGGCGGCCGGTCTAATCCATCCCCTCCCGGAAAATAGGGAATCCTTACCTTAAACCTCTATCCACAATCCAATCCCTTTAAGGGATAAATCCGAAAAGCAATGGAGAGAACGCAATGCTTACGCAGGTAGCAGCCGGGCGCACTTATGATTACAGCCATTCGGTGGGGCGGGGGGCGCAGTCGGGGATGGGGTTCAGCCAGCCGGTGGCGGCGGCGTTTGGGCCGGGGAATCTGGTCTATGTGGCGAACCGGGGGAGCGAGGGCATCAGCAATGTTCCGTGGAACCGTATTGGGTACGGGGCGCGGGTGTCGCAGCTGACGGTGGGGGCCGCGTGGGGGGAGGAGGAGTTTATCGGGGAGTTCGCCAAGTATGGGGACGGCAATGGGGAGTTCATCTGGGCGTCGGGGATTGTTACCGACAGCCAAGGGCGGGTTTATGTTTCCGACGAGTGGCTGAACCGGATTTCGGTTTATGACGCCGAGGGTCAGTTCATTACCCGCTGGAGTGCGCTGGCGGCGGAGGATGGGCAGGCGCACGGGACGGCGAGCATTGCCATTGACGCCGCCGATAACATTTATGTCAGCGATGGGCGGAGTCATCAGGTTCGCAAGTTCAGCCGGGAAGGGGAGTTCATTGCCGGTTGGGGGGAGTTGGGCAGCGGCAAGGGGCAGTTCAATGCGCCTTGGGGGTTGACGGTGGACCAAGGCGGCAATGTCTATGTAGCCGACCATCGCAATCATCGGGTACAGAAGTTCAGCGGGGAAGGGGAGTGGCTGGCGCAGTTCGGGAGTCCCGGCGTGGGGCGGGGGCAGCTGCATTTGCCGACTTGCGTGGCGGTGGATCCGGAGGGGGATGTGTATGTGGCGGATTGGAGCGACAACGGGCAGCATCCGGGGCGGGTGCATATTTTTGATGCGGCGGGGGAGTTCATCATTACGCTGGTGGGGGATGCGCAGGAGCTGTCCCATTGGGCGAAGCTGACGGTGGACGCCAATGCCGATTATATCAAGCGCCGCCGGGAGGTGGATCTGCCGGGGCAGGAGTCGGAGTGGCGGTTTGCGCTGCCGACGGGCTTGCTGTATGACGGGGAGCGGGGGCGGCTGCTGGTGGTGGACAGTCAGCGGAGTCGGCTCCAGATTTACAACAAGGTTCAGGGCTATATGGTGCCGCAGATGAATCTGTAGGCGCGGCGGCCCGGCACGGCGGAAATTTTTGCGGGGGCGGGTTGGTCAACCCGCCCTTGCTTGCGGAGGGAATAAGGGCGATGACGCCGGAAAGGGAGGAGTATTATTTGCAGTGGGCGGCGGCTAATGGGGAGGCGCTTTGTGCGGAGATTGCGCCGGAGCTGCTGGAGTTGTGCGCGGCGGAGGCGGAGCCGACGGCGTTTATGGAGGAGTTTTTGACGGCGGGGCATACGCAGTGGCTGCTGTTGCGCTACCGGCGGCGGCTGCCGCAGCAGCAGGTGAATAATAACATTCTGCGGGTGTGGCTGCGGGCGTGCCGGCTGAATACGAGTAGGCTGACCGGGGCGGGGGAGGAGGATTGGGGGAAGGAGTTTTTTTCGGTGGAGGGGATGGGGTAGGGGGGGACAGGATTCCTACTTTCGTGGGTAATGACGGTTGAGGATAGGAGATAGCCTTTAGGGGAGCTAGGGTTAGCGGTTGGCGTCGGCGGGGTTGGGGAGGGCAAAATAGCGTTGGATTGTTGGGGGGTTGGCGCAATTTTCCAAGTTGCTTTTTTATTGAGATTGACTGAATGTGTCATTATATTTTTGTATAGTTGCGAAAAGAGTAATGATTTGTCGGGAAAAGGGGCGATACAGCAGGGAAATCCCGTAATAGTTTGTATTACGATTCTTTGACAAGGGCTGCCGGCGGCGTGTTAAAGTATCTGAAATTGGGGGATGGGCAACTAAAAGCGTGTTTTCCCGACATAATTTCATCGGCATAGCTCTGACGGTTACGCTGGCGGTACTGGTGGTTTTGGTGGGCCGGCTGCTTTTTATGCCGGCGGCGGCCCCGGAGGCGGCGGCGACGCCGGTTATCGGGGCTACTGGTAGCGGGGCGACTGGTATTGAGTCAACCAACTGGGCGGCGACTAATCCGCCGGCTACTTTCGCGCCGCTGCCGACGCCGAACATTGAGGCGACGATTCAGGCCCGGGTGGCGGAAATCGTGGCGGCGATGCCGGAGATGGAACCGACGCCGACTTTGGCCGCGGTAGAGGTGGCCGACGCGGTCGCGCCGCCTACGGCCCCGCCGCCGTTGCCGCCGACCCGCGTTCCACTGCCGCTGGCTACGGCGCAGCCGCCGGCAACTTCCGCGGCGGCGCCGACTCCGGCCGCCCCTTCGACCGGTTATTCCAATGACCTGGTGGCGATGGTGCAGCGGGTCAAGCCGGGCATTGTCCGCATTGACACTACGGCCGGCGGGGGCAGCGGCATTATTTTTGAGACTACTCCTGACCAGGGCGCGCTAATCCTGACTAACTATCATGTTATTAAAGCCGGCTCCCGCATTAACATTCGGGTTAATGACGAGACTACCTACCCCGGGGCGGTGGTGGGTTTTGACGAGGCGCGGGACTTGGCGGTGCTGGAAATCTGCTGCGGCGATTTCACTCCTTTGACTTTCGACACTTCCGAAACGATTATGCCGGGCAGCGAAGTTATTGCCATTGGCTACGCGCTGCAAATTTCCGGGCCGGCGACGGTTACGCGCGGCATTGTTTCGGCCTACCGCTATCATCCCCGCTATTTTTCCTGGGTGCTGCAAACGGATGCGCCGATTAACGCCGGGAACAGCGGCGGGCCTCTGCTGCTGACGAGCGGCGAGGTGGTGGGCATTAACACTTTCGTTTATGACCGGGACGCTGCCGGCAATCGGTCTGAGGGGATTAACTTTGCTTTGGCGGAACGGAGCATTCGCGGGCTGCTGCCGGAACTCAAGAATGGGGCGCGCAATCCGCGAGTTACGCCGTTCATCCGTTGGCAGACTTACGCCAACCCGGATTATAACTATACTTTCCGCATTCCGGAGGATTGGGCAATCGACGACAGCGACCGCAACTATGTGCGGTTTGCCAGTCCGGACGGGGCGGCGCTGGCGTCGGTGATGATTCCCGATTGGGAGATTACGGCGGCGGATAGTTATTTTGATACCCGGATTGCCCGGCTGGAGGAGCATTACGATACTTTCATTCTGACCGGGCGCACTCGTTCCACGGACAGCGGGGAAACGGCCCGGATCCGCTACACCGGGCAGCTGAATGGGGGCTGTATTGAGGAGTATCGGGAGCAGCTGACGCTGGTGAAGGGGGCGGCTTATTGGGTGGGGTTCAGCGTTTGCGCCGATTCTACTGAATACTATGGGCAAATCGGGCAGACGGTGCTCGACAGTTTGCAAGTGATGCCTTAACGGCTAACCGCGATTTTGTCGGCGAAGCCCGGCACCTTTGTCCCGCAACAGCCAACCCGTTTTCGCGCACCCGGAACTGGTTGCCGGCAAAGCAACGCCGGCAAATATATTCCCGTTGACCGCCGGCTGTGGTATGATACGTTTGTGGGTAGATTAACGCCCCGACCCATAACTACGGCGAGGTTGCGTCAGTGGATGATGACCACCAGGATCGGCAGTATCCCCTCTTGGGCGACTTGGTGCCGTGGCCGCTGCTGCTGATTACTTTTTGCGTGTCAATGACCGTCCTGGTCATCGAGACTTGGGTTGGTCGGCAGGCGGGAAATGATTGGTGGCAAGCCGGCACCCAGAACTTGGATAAACCAGTTTATGCCGCCGCCCTGTGTGTCATCATCGGCAACACGGTTCGGTTAGTAAAGGAGGGATTTATGTGGCTGTCGAAAGAGAAGGCCCGGCACGAGGCCCGGGTCGCCGCCCGGGTCGCGGCCGAAGTCACCGCTGAAGTCACCGATAAGGTGACCGCCGAGGTTACTGATAAGGTCACCGCCGCGCGGGACAAAGCTTGGGTCGAGTGGTTGAAAGACCAGAACATCACTCCGCCCCAGACGCCGCCGACTTCTGAGAGATAGTTGACCCGGGCGGTAGTAACGGAGAGATTTATGTGGCTGTCGAAAGAGAAGGCCCGGCACGAGGCTAGGATCTCGGCCAAGGTCACCGCCGAGCGGGACAAAGCTTGGGTCGAGTGGCTGAAAGACCAGAACATCACTCCGCCCCAGACGCCGCCGCCAGCTTCTAAAAAATAGTTGCCCTTTGCTACTGCCAAAGGGGTTACTTCTGACCCGGTAAGCGGCCGGGACGACGGTTAACCGTCGTCCCGGCCGCTTTATACCCTTTTATCCCGGTTAAACCGGTCGCCCCGGCTTAATTCCGGATTATCAATTTTCAATTCCCAAAATCCTTCACAATTCCTTCAACATTGCCCCCTAAAATCCTGATTAGCGACAGCAAACAATCGTCGCGGAACGCCATAAAATTCAGGAGGTTTCCCCAATGCAGTTCCCCCGCTTGCTCAAAAACAAGTTCCTGATCATTGCCGCCGCCGGCATTATGTCCCTGGGCATCGTTGGCGGCTTGGGCGCGGCGGCGGTTGGCGCCGCTGCGGGCCACGGCCCCGGCTTCGGGAATGCCGACAACTTCCCGGCCCGGGTCGCCCAAAAGCTCAACGCCGCCCTGGGCTTGACCGGCGACAGCAGCATTACCGACACCCAGATGCAAACCGCTTTCAACGCCGCCACCGCCGATATGCAGGAGGAGAAACTCCAGCAAAAGCTGACCGACGCCGGCGTGGCTCAGGCGGACGCCGATGCCATTATGACCTGGTTCCGCGCTTGGCCTTACTCCGACCTGGTCAAACTCCGTGCCATCGGCTTTGCCCGCAACGCCAGCCAGGTCGAGCGCAAACTTTCCCACCTGGTCGAAAAGGAGTGGATTACCCAAGCCCAGTCCGATGGCATCCTCTCTTGGTTCAATGACCGCCCCGACCTGCCGGAGGAACTGGAACGGGCCGGCCACGGCCACCGTCACGGCAAGGGCGATGGCGACCGCGGCGGCTCCCGCCATCACCGCGGCAACGGCGACGGCGACAATTCCTAACCCCAATCCCGACCGTCATTCCCGCGCTAACCGGAATCCGGCGGGAATGACGGTCAAGGGCAGCCGGCCCAATTCCTGAAACCCGGCCCAAAGGATGGGATACAATTCCCATCCTTTACCCGTATAATTAGACGCCTAACACCGCGCACCGGCCCAATCGTAAGGAACGGCGCTTTTATGCTCGCAGGACTTACCGCCGGGGGCATTGCGACCATCCTGGCTATTCTGGTTTCCCTGCCGCTGGTCTCGCCCCACGATGGCATCTTTAACAGCGCCAGCGTTGCCCTGGCCGGCTTGCCGGTATCCCTGCTGGCCGGTTTAGTCGGGCGGTTCACCGGCCGCCCGAACCGAGCGGCGACCCCGGCCCTTTTCGTCATCCTCTGGCTGATCCTTGCCGTTGTCCTTACCGGAGCCGCCCTTTACCTGATGTCCAGTAACCAACTGGAAAATTACTTGACCTTTACCCTGACCCTGGCTGCCGTAATGTTCGGTGTTACCGCCGTTGGTACCGTGCTGTTCCACCGCTATGTACCCCAACTTCCCTGGTGGAGCGCGCCGATCCTGATTGCTATTGTGCTAACCTTGGGCTGGGCTTTGCGGGAAATGGGCGACCAGCCCAGCGGCCAACTCGAGTTGCCGCCGCCGGCGTCCCGGCAACTGCCGCACGCCCCGTCCATCTTATCCCTTGACGCCACTGTTTAACGGAGGATTTATGCGTCTATTTATCCCAAACCTCGGCAAAACCGCAAACCGCCGTCTTACCCGGCCGGCAATGCTCTTGTCGGCGGCTCTGCTCCTTGCCTTGACCGCCGCGCTGGCCTGCGGCGGCAGCGCGGCGGCTCCGGCGGCGCCCACGGCCGCGCCGGCGGTCACTCAACCGGCGGCCGTAGCTCAACCCACCGCTGCGGCTACTGCGCCGCCGGCCGTTATGCCGACCAGCCCGCCGGCGATCGCCACTCCGGCCGTCACGGCAATGGCAACAGCTGCTACCGCCCCGGAACCTACCGACATCCCGGCGGCAACTGACCCGCCGCCGGCCGCCGTTCCTACTGAACCGGCCGCGCCGGCCGCGGCCGCTGACGGTAGGGCATTCACCGTCGGCGATGGCTCGGAAGCCACTTTTACCGTCAACGAAAAACTGGCTTGGCTCGACTTGCCCAACGATGCCGTAATGCGTACCGAATCCCTTTCCGGCACCGTCTATCTCGACGGCCGCCCTTCGGTTATCGACATTGACCTGCATTCCCTGACCAGCGATGCCAACCGCCGGGACCGCTATGTCCGGGAGCGGATGTTTCCCGACAATCCCATCGCTACCTTTACTGTAACCGACTTGGGCGACTTGCCCAATCCCTTGCCGCCGGGCGAAGTCATCACCCGGGAAGTGACCGGTGAGCTTGCCGTCCGCGGCGTGGTCAAACCCATCACTTTCACCGTGGAAGCCCGCCGCGACCCGGATGCCTTGTTCATCCTGGGCAGTACTGCCTTTACCTGGGACGAACTGGAAATTCCCCCGCCCAACATTCCCGGCCGGATTCAGGTCAAGGACGAAGTAAGCGTCTCGGTGCTGCTGTCCGCCGTCCCCGAACCCGGCAGCTAAAGGCAGGTTGCCGCAATGCCTAACACGGTACTGATTGTCGAGGATGACCCGCATACTGTGGAACTGGTGCGCCTATACCTGAACCACGATGGACACCGGGTACTGGCCGCCGCTACCGGCCCGGAAGGATTGCGCCAAGCCCGGGCCGAAGCGCCGGATTTGATTGTCCTCGATCTGATGCTGCCCGGTCTGGACGGGTGGGAAATCTGCCGCGCCCTCCGCGCCGAGTCGGATGTTCCCATCATTATGGTAACGGCCCGGGTCGAGGAAACGGACCGCCTGACCGGCTTGGAGTTGGGCGCCGATGACTATGTGGTCAAGCCCTTCAGCCCCAAAGAACTGGCGGCCCGGGTGAAAGCGGTACTGCGCCGCGCCGCCCGCCTGGACGCGGAAAGCGGCGGCGGTCAACTGACCTACGGCCCCCTCCGCGCCAATCTGCGGGAACGCGCCGCTTATGCCAATGATACCCCCTTGTCCCTTACGCCTACCGAGTTCCGCATATTGGTAATGCTCTTGCGGGAACCGGGGCGGGTTTTCAACCGCGAGCAAATCATCGAGAAGGTCTTTGGCTACGATTTCGAGGGCTTCGACCGCACTGTCGACGCCCATGTTTCCGCCCTGCGCCGCAAAATCGAAGCTCCCTTGGACAAAACCCGCTACATCCATACCATTTACGGAGTGGGGTACAAACTTGGCCGCGCCTGATTGGTTTTTCAGCCTGCGCTTTCGGCTGATACTGGCTTTTACCCTGGCTTTGGCTTTGGCCTTGGCCGGGGTCGGCTTCTTTGTCAGTTTCGCCACTACGCAGGAAACGGACCGCTTCCAGCGCCGCAGCCAGGAATTCCGCGCTGAACGCGTCCACCGCATTATCGCCCGCCACTACCGGGAACATCAGGCTTGGGAGGGTTTGCAGCCCCGATTGGAGCAGGCGGCCGCCCTCTACGGCCGCCGTTTTATCATTGCCGACCCGGCCGGCCGGATCATCCTCGACTCGCACCACGCCGCCGAAACCGCCGCCAAAAATCGGGCTTGGGAAAGTTGGGAAAAGGACCAACTCCAGGGCCGCGCCCGTCCTATTCTGGTCGATGACCGCCCCATAGCCCTTTTGGTACTGGCCCCGGAAAATGGCGAGACTACCGCTGATGTCGATAACCCCGGCAATGGTTTCTTTCCGGCTGCATTCATCCCCGGCCCGGAACCCGGCGGCCCGCCGCCGGAACGGGAACCGGCGCCGGCCCGCTTGGCTACGGAGGTGCGGCGTTCCCTCTACTGGTCGGGATTGGCCGCGGCGGCCGCCGGCATTTTCTTAATTTCCCTGCTTTCCCGCCGCATCCTGGCTCCGGTGCGAACTCTTAATACCGCCGCGCAACGCTTGGGGCAAGGCGATTTTTCCCAGCGCGTCCCGGCGGCCGGCCCCGCGGAACTGCGTCATCTCAGCCAGACCTTTAACACTATGGCGGAAAACCTGGCGGTCGCCGAACAGCTGCGCCGCAACCTGGCGGCCGATGTGGCCCACGAACTGCGGACGCCCCTGTCCAACATTCAGGGCTACCTCGAAGCGGTCAATGACGGGTTGCTGCAACCGGACGCCGCCACGATTGCCGCCCTCCGTCAGCAGACCGCCCATCTCGTCGCTCTGGTCGAGGATTTGCGCCTATTGGCACAAGCTGAGGCCGGGGCCTTGCAGCTGGACTTGCAGCCCCAATCCTTGCCGGACTTGCTGGCTGCGGCCGTTTCCGCCTTTCGACCCCGGGCGGCGGCCAAAGGCATTACGCTGAATTTTGATGCCGCCCCCGGCTTGCCACCGCTTTTCCTGGACGCGACCCGCATCAGCCAAGTCGCCGCCAATTTGCTCGAGAATGCCATCATGCATACTCCCGAAGGCGGGGCCGTAACCGTAACCGCCGGGCAGGATGCCGCCAATGAACTATGGGCGGCGGTACAGGACAGCGGCCCCGGCATTGCCGCCGATGACTTGCCGCACATTTTCGACCGCTTTTATCGCGTGGACCCGTCCCGGGCCCGGGCTACCGGCGGCGTTGGCTTGGGACTTACCATTGCCCGCCAGCTGATCGCCGCCCACGGCGGCCGTATCCACGCCGCCAGTCAACCCGGGCAAGGGGCTACCTTTACTTTCATCCTGCCTTTGACTGCCGGTTTGCCCCCGGATAAAGCCGAAACCGCCGCTTAAAGCGTATATAATAGAGTTGGAACGCCCCCATCCCATTCCAGGGACGGGAGCCGGGAACGGAAGGGAAGCCTATGGAAACCCTGTGGAACGCCGTCAAATCCCTCAGCATCGGGCAGGCGCTGCTGCTCTTGCTGGTTATGCTCGGCACGGCGGCCGGCGTCTATTGGCTTTACGCCCGGACCACGGCGCCGCCGGCGGCCGCCGCGGAACTGACCGAAAATCAGCAGATTATCCCGGTCACCTACGGCGACATCATCAATCAGGTTTCCACTAACGGACACCTCGACTTTCCGGAACGGGAAACAGTATCTTTTACCATCGACGGCACCCTCGGGCAGTTGCTGGTTGCGGAAGGGGATACGGTCGCCCGGGATGCCCCCTTGGCCCGCCTCGACGCTGCGGCTATTGTCACCCTCGAGGAAACTATCGCCCAAGCCCGGGTCGAACTTTCCACCGCCCGGGAGGAACTCGACGACCTCCGGGAACCCCCGGATGCCGTCCAGTTCGCCCTCGACCAAGCCGCCGCCGCCGAAAAGGCCGCGGATGCCCGCTTTAAGCTACACCAAGCCCGCGAAGCTCTGGCCGACCGGCTCGAGCCGGAACTCCCTACTACCGAGGACATCAAAAAGCAAGAGGAAAAAATCGCCGACGCCCGCTTGAAACTTCAGCAGGCGATTGAAAGCCGCGATGACCTGCTTAACCCGGAATCCCCGACCCAACAGGAACTCAAGCAGCAGGAACAGAAAATCGCCGACGCCCGGCTAGAACTCCAAAAAGCCATGGACGACCGGGATGATTTCGTCACCAAAAACCGCCGTCCCGACTACGACCTGCAAATCGCGGAATCCGACCAGTCCCAAGCCGATGCTGAAAAAGAGCTGGCTGATATTCAGGAATCTCTCGACGCCCTGGCCCCCACTGAAAAGCAGTTAGCCGAAGCCCGCCAAGCCGTGCAGCAAGCCCAAACCGCTCTGGACAACGCCGAACGGGCGTTGGAGAATTTCGAGGATTCCCAAGGCGGCGTCCTCACGACCCGCCGCCAGGAAAAGGCCGCCATTGAAGCCCAGTTGACCCAAGCCCAGGCTACTGTGGCCGCCTTGCAAGCCCAATACGATCAAGGCACGATCGGCCTGTATCCCAACCTACAGCGTTGGCGGCGGCACATCAGCTTTCTCGAGGTGGAACTCGACGACTTGCGGCAAGGCATTGTGGCCCAAGCCGAAGCCCTGCAAACTGCCATCACCGTAGCCGCCGCCGCCCTCCAGGAAGCCATCGACCATCTGGCCGAACTCGAAAGCGGCCCCGATGCCATCGCCATTCAAGCCCTCCAGGCCAAGGCGGCCGCCGTATTGGCCGGTCAGGAAGTAACCGCCCGCGACCGCGCCGCAATAGAGTCCCCCGACCTCGACCCGGTCGAACTGGCGCTTAAAGAAGCCCAAGTTGCCCTGGCGCAAGCCAACCTCGACCAAGCCATTGCCGATTTAGCCGAACTCCAGGACAACGCCGCCGACCCGGTTGAACTGGCTCTTAAAGAAGCCCAAATTGCCTTGGCGGCCGCTACTCTTAACCAAGCCATCACCGATTTGGCTGAACTCCAGGAGGACTTGCTTACAACGCCGGAGCCGGCTGAAATCGCCCTGAAAGAGGAACAAATCCGCTTGGCGCAAGCTACCCTCGACAAGGCGGAGCAAGACTTGGCGGACCTGGAGCCGCCGGAACCGGCCGACCCGCTCAAAATTGACCTGAAAACCGCCGAAATCGCCGCGGCCCAAGTCAAACTCCAGGACGCCCGGGACGAACTGGATGCCTCCACCCTGCGCGCCCCTATTGCCGGCGTCATTATGGAAGTCAAAGCGGAAACCGGCGACGCCGTCAAGACCGACACCGAAATCCTCGAAATAGTGGATACCAGTGTCGTTGAAGTGGATGGCATCGTCGACGAAATCGATGTTCTCTCCCTATCCGTTGGCGCGGCTGCCGAAGTGATGCTTGACGCTCTGCCGGATGAAATCCTTAACGGCGCCGTTACCGAAATCGCTGATGCCGCCGACAATCAGCAGGGCATCGTAACCTACAAAATCCGCATCCGACTGGAAGCTCCGCCGGGGCTGGAATTGCAAGCCGGTTTGAGCGCCATTGCCAACATCATCCTGCGGGAGGAGCGGAACGTGCTGGTCATCCCCCAGCAAGCCCTCTATGGCAGCGTCAACCAGCCCGCCGTGCGCGCCCTGGCCGCGGACGGCAGCATTGCGGAGCGGCCGGTGCGCCTGGGCAGCCGGGATGATTTCTGGGTTGCGGTCGAAGCTGGCTTGACTGAGGGTGACCGGGTGGTGATGGAGGCGTCGGATGCCTTCGACCCCTTCGGCGGCGGTTTCCGGCAAATCCGCCGGGCTACCGGCGGCGGCCGCCGCGGCCCTAACTAGTTGCCCGCCCTAGACATAGGCGTGTCCGATGATTGAACTGAAAGCAGTAACCAAAACCTACCGGATGGGCAGCGTGGCAGTGGGCGCGTTGCGCGGCGTGTCCCTTTCCATTCAAGCCGGGGAAATGGTCGCCATTATGGGCGCCTCCGGCTCCGGCAAATCCACGATGATGAACATTCTGGGCTGCCTCGATGTCCCTACTTCCGGGGAGTATTACCTCGAGGGGGAGAATGTGGCCCGCTTGGGCGACAACCGCTTGGCGGAAATCCGCAACCGCAAAATCGGCTTTGTCTTTCAGACCTACAACTTGCTGCCCCGGCTGACCGCTTTAGCCAATGTGGAACTGCCGCTCCTTTACGGCAATGGCCGCCACGGCCGGCGCCGTTCCCTGCAAGCCCTCGACCGGGTGGGCTTGGCCGACCGGGTCAAGCATCGCCCAACCGAACTTTCCGGCGGGCAGCAGCAGCGGGTCGGCATTGCCCGCGCCTTGGTCAAAGACCCCAGTATCCTGATGGCGGACGAACCGACCGGCAATCTCGACAGCCAGTCCAGCGCCGAAGTGGTTGCCATTTTGCAGCGGCTGAACCGGCAGGAGGGTTTGACAGTGATTATCGTTACCCACGAACCGGACATCGCCGCCGCCGCCCAACGGGTTATTGCGATGCGCGACGGTATGATTGTCAGCGACGCGGCGGCGGCCGGATGAATCCCTTAACTACTTTCCGCATTTCCCTGGCATCTTTGGGCGCGAACAAACTGCGTTCCACCCTGACTCTGCTGGGCATTGTCATTGGGGTCAGCGCGGTCATTGCCCTGATGGCGATTGGGCAGGGCGTGCAGCAGACCATCACCTCTCAAATCGAGTCCCTGGGTTCCAACCTGATTTTTGTCTGGCCCGGCGGTTCCTTTGAGGGCGGCTTGGGCCGGGGGGCCGGCAGCGCCAACACTTTGACTTTAGCCGACGCCTACGCCCTGCAAGACCCGGTTTTTGCCCCCTCGGTAGCCGCCGTAGCCCCGGAACTTCGCGCCGGCGGGCAGGTCGCCGCCGGCCGCCACAACACCTTTACCCAGATAGTGGGCGTAACCCCGGAATACGCCGCCGTACGCAACTTCCCGGTGGAAAAGGGCAGTTTCATCACCGCCGGCCAGTTGGAAAACCGGTCGCAAGTTGCCATCCTCGGCGCGGCGGTCGAGGATATTTTGTTCGGCAATCTCGATTCCATCGGTCAGCCCATCCGCATCAACGGCCGCCAATTCCGGGTTATCGGCGTCTTGGAAAGCAAGGGCGGCGGCTTTCTGGGCAGTCTTGACGACCAAATCCTGGTGCCGATTACCACCGCCTACTACCGCCTCAGTTCCCAGCGCACTACCCAGGGCGGCATCAGCGTGGATGCCATCAATGTCCAGATGCCCAGCGTGGCAATGATGGACGCCGGGATGCGGGAAATTGCCACCGTGCTGCGCCTCCGCCACCGCATTACTGATGAGGACGATTTCATCATCAGCAGTCAGCAGGAAACCATCGAAGCCATCCAGCAGACCACTAATACCTTTGTGCTTTTCCTCGGGGCTATTGCCGGCATTTCCCTGCTGGTCGGCGGCATCGGGATTATGAACATTATGCTGGTTTCGGTAACGGAACGCACCCGGGAAATCGGCATTCGCAAGGCGATGGGAGCGAAACGGCGCGATATTTTGATGCAGTTTATGGTCGAGGCTACCCTGCTCAGCTTGAGCGGCGGCGGCTTGGGGGTGCTTTTCGGGGCGTCCATTGCCCTGCTGATGCGCGGCCGGCCCCTGTTCGGCGATGAACCCCTGCAAACGGCGATTAACTGGAATATCGCCCTGCTGGCTTTGGGCGTATCGGCGGGTATTGGCTTGTTCTTTGGCATCTATCCGGCCCTGCGCGCCGCCCGGCTGCATCCCATCCAGGCGCTGCGCTACGAATAGGGGAAATAAGGGAGGGGAAATGAACAAATCCTTTCTGATACTGCTGGTTACGGTAGTGATTCTGGGGGCGGCCCTCGGCGGCTCTTTTGTGGGCGGCGTAGTCTATGGCCGCAGCCAGGCCGCTGCGGATACGCTGCCGCCGGGTATGGACGGCGCTTTTGCCGGCGGCGGCACTGAACCGGTTGGCGTCCCGGCCGGCGCGGCGCCCGGCCCCGGCGGCGGTTTTGATGCTCCGCCGGGCGCGGATGGCGGTTTCCCGGAGGGAGCAACGCCCGGCGGCCTGGGCGGCGGCCGCGGCGGTTTGACCGGAACCGTGGCGTCGGTGGAGGGCAACTCTCTTTCCCTGACTACGCCCCAAGGCGACACTCTGGTCACCCTGAATGATGATACCGCCCTGACCCAAATCGCCCCGGCGGATCGGGCGGAATTAGCGGCCGGCGTCACGGTGCGGATTGGCGGCCGGCCCAACGCCGATGGCAGCATCTTTCAAGCCCGCAGCATCCTGATTATCCCGGAAGGTACCGCCAACCCCTTTGCCGGCGGCGGCGGCAATAGCGGCCGCGGCGGCCGGGGGCCGCCGCGGCCGTGAAAATGCAGCCGGCCGGCTGCCTTGACATCCGCCGCCGGCGTTACCATAATGCTTAACCGTGAACCGACGTTATCCTGCGGGTTTTCCGAACCCAATCCTGCCGCGAGGGGGTTGTATTATGGTTGCCGTTAAGTATTCTCTGGATGAGTTCGTTGCCGATATGGAGTCTTTGCTCCGGGATCAGCCGGACCAGGAGCGGCTCTTTGACCGGGGTTCGGTTCTGCTGGAGCGGCTGATTGCCAATCCGGACGCCATTCCCGCCGAGTATCAGGTGCCGGTGGGCCGGGGGACGCGCAGCAATCACGGCTCTTATGTCCTCTATCAGGGGGAAAGCGGGCTGCTGGTGACTTCGGTGGTTTGGGGGCCGGGCGACCACGCTTCGCCGCACGACCACGGCACTTGGGGGATGATTGGCGTGATGGGCAATGCCCTCACTGAAACCCGCTACCGCCGCGTCGACGACCGGGCGGTGGACGGCTATGCCCAACTTGAGAAAGACCGGGTAGGGCATTTCTCCGCCGGGGAGATTACCCTGCTCATCCCGGAAGTGGACGAAATCCATCAGATGGACAACTTCACCGACCGGCCTACGGTGGAGGTTCATGTCTATGGCGATGACCTGCGTGGCCTCAACCGCTGCCGCTACAATCTGGAAACCGGCAAAATCATTCCCTTTGCCACGGAGAAGTACGATAACTGCTGAACCGCAGCGGGGGTTGCTTTTCGCGCACCTGGAACCGGCGGCCCGGGCATCCCGAATCATTTTTAGCAGGGCGTACCAGCCCGGCGGCGGTTACTGTCGCCGGGCCGGTTTTTGCTGCTGCCTTAACCTTTGACAAGGATTAGCTTACGGGTTAATATCACCCGGTAACATCACGGGGGCGGCCGGAATGGCCGGCAAACCTTGAGCCGAAACCGGGAACTGCGCCGGGCGGTCCCGGGGCAGCGGGATGGGGTCTATTGAGCGGAGTTTTACTTATGCCCTTGCGCTTGGGCCGGATTGTCTTTCCGACGCTGGTTTTGACGATGTTGCTGCTGCTTGGCTGTCAAGTAGCGCCCACGCCGACTTTCATTCCGGCGCCTACGGCGGCCCCGACGGCTACGCCGACAGCGGTACCTACGGCCACGCCGTTGCCCACGGCCACGCCTACGCCGTTGCCGACTCCAACGCCGCGGCCGACCGCCACTCCAACCCCTACGCCGACTCCCACGCCGCAACCGACGGCTACCCCGACTCCCACGCCTACTCCCACCCCCACACCGACGGCTACCCCGACTCCCACGCCTACTCCTACGCCGGAGCCGACACCTACACCGACCCCGGCGCCTACCGCCACGCCGCGGCCAACAGCTACGCCAATCCCAACGCCTACACCGACGCCGCGGCCGACGCCTACACCTACCCCGATACCTTTAGTGGCGGAATGGACTACCTACCACGACCGCGGCGGTTACAGCATTGAAGTTCCGGCCGATTGGGAAATGGAGCGGGAAGTAGTCCCCGCGGATCAAAGAAACGTAGGAGCAATGACGCACACCAGTTTCAGCAATAGTTGGGGGTGGGTGTGGGTCACGCATAGCCGGGCCGGCTCCGGTTACTATACTTGGGATTCTTTCGGCAGTTTTGTCGCTAAACGCGTGGCAAGGCTGGAATCCGATCCCGAAGTGGAGTGGGTTACTATGCTCGAGATCGATGATTCCCATTACCGGGTAGAATGGCTGCGAAAATCGCCCGAGTATTGCGATGGCCGCCGGTCCCGCCGGTATATTACTCAAGGTCCGTACTACGGAGGCCAGTGGGCATCTGTAACCGTAGGGCTATGCGAATGGCGGTACGAGGAACCCTTTGTTGAGCGGATCCTTAACAGTTTTACCTGGTAGAATCGTATGGAGGCACTGCTATGCCCCAAGAAATATCCGCCGCCCAACTGCACGACCGGTTGGCCGGCAATATGCCCTTTGCCCTGATTGATGTCCGGGAAGCCGGGGAATACAACAGTTCCCACATTCCCGGCTCCAGCCTGATTCCTCGCCGGGAGCTGGAGTTCCGGCTGGCGGCGGCGGTCCCTTATGTCGCCGCGCCGGTGGTACTGTGCGATGATGACGGCCGCCGGGCCGCCTTGGCCGCCGCTACTCTGGAAAACTTGGGCTATACTGATGTAGCGGTATTGGCCCGGGGCGTCAACGGCTGGGCCAGCCAGGATTACTCGACCGAGTGGGGCGTCAATGTCCCCAGCAAGGATTTTGGGGAAAAGGTGGAAGTTCAGCATAGCGTCCCGGAAATTGACGCCGCCGAACTCCAGCAGCGCATTGAACGCGGCGATAAGCTGGTCATCCTCGACACCCGCACCCCGGAGGAGTACCGCCGCTTTTGCATTCCCGGGGGGCGCAGCGTCCCCGGCGGCGAACTGGCTTTCCGCATTACCGACTTGACTGCCGATTTGGACCCGGATACTACCGTCATCGTCAACTGCGCCGGCCGCACCCGCAGCATCATCGGCACCCGGGTGTTGCAGCGGATGGGGCGGGCTAATGTTTTCGGCTTGAAAAACGGCACTTCCGGCTGGACTCTGGCCGGCTATCAACTGGAATCCGGCGCGGACCGCCTGGAGCTGCCCGAACCTACGCCGGCCGGCCGCGCCGCCGCCGAAGCCTACGCCGACCGCCTGGCTGCCGAGGATGGGGTGCAGTGGCTAGACTTGGCTGGCTTGCAAGGGATGCTGGAGCGCAGCCAACGGGAAACGATCTATCTGGTCGATGTCCGCACTGCCGCCGAATACGCTGCCGGTCATATTCCCGGCTTTCGCTGGTTTCCCGGCGGGCAGGCGGTGCAGCGTTCCGATGAGGTAGCGGTGGTCAAAAACTGCCCCATCGTCTTTGCCTGCGACGGGCGGGCCCGGGCCGGCATCACGGCGTCCTGGTATCGGCAGTTGGGGCATCAGGAAGTCTATGCGGTTTATGGGGGGACGGGTTTGTGGACGGCCGCCGGCTTGGAATTGGCAACCGGCGCAATGGCGGAGCCGCCGCTGGGCTTGGCGGCGGCCCGGCAGCGGGTTCTGTTGAAAGACCCAGCGGATATGGTCGCCACCATGCGTACCGGCTTGGGCGTGGTTATCTTTGTGGACACCAGCGCCGACTTTGCCCGAGGGCATATTCCGGGGGCTTACTGGACACCCCGGGGCTGGCTGGAGTTCCAAATCGGCGGCATCGCGTCCGATAAAGAGATGCCGGTAATGGTCAGCTGCAATGATGGGCAAAACGCGGTTCTGGCGGCCGCTACTTTGCAGGAAATGGGCTATATTCGGGCCAGCGCGCTGGCGGGAGGAATGGCGGCGTGGCGGGCGGACGGCCGCGCGGTGGAAACCGGCTTGTCCATGATAATGCATCCGCCCAATGACCTGGTGCCGGCCGGCCCCGACCGCAGTTCCGCCGACGCCATCAACTACCTGCGTTGGGAGACGGCGTTGGGGGAGAAGTACGCGGCCGGGTAGGCAATACAATAGGAGAACCCACCTATGCCCATCATTGAACACAGCAGTATTCCGATGCCGCCGGCGGTGGATTTTCGGGCGGAACGGGTTTTCGTCTCGCCGGCCCAAGGCGCCCTGTCTTTGACGGTCAAGGAGGTTGACCTGCATCCCGGCTGGACGGGGCGGCTGCATACCCATGCGGTGGATCAGTCCATTATGGTTGTATCCGGGGCGGTGCAGCTGATATTGGGCGACGAACTGCGGACGGTGCGGGCCGGCTGCACCCTTTTTGCGCCGCCGGGCGTCCCGCACAAGCTGGTCAACCGGCTGTGGATTCCGGTGAAACTGCTGGTCAGCTATCCGGCTGTTGAACTGGAAACCGATTATCTGGAATAACCACCCATCCCGCCGCAGCGTTACTTTCTACCCGGAGGCTGGTCAATGGTCATCCAAAGCATCCGCACCGAAACCCAACCCCAACTGATTCCCACCAACGCCGGGCTGCGTACCTGGGCGGCGCCGCCGGAAGCCTTGCAGCAGGAAGTGGTGCCCAATGACCTGTTCTACATCCGCAATCACTGGACAGAGCCGCCGCAGCTGGACCGCGCTACCTACCGTCTGACGGTGGACGGGGAAGTGGAACGCCCCTTGTCCCTTTCCTTTGACGACCTGCTGGCTCTGCCGCAGCGCCGGTTTCAGGTAACTTTCGAGTGCTGCGGCAATAGCCCGGTGCCGGATTATTGGGCGCGAGCCACCCGCACTGGGTCGGTGATGGAGCAGATTAAGGGCCACGGCATTATGGGCAATGCGGAGTGGGCCGGCGTTTCTCTGGGCGATGTGCTGGCGCAAGCCGGTGTCCAACCGGCGGCGGTCGAGGTGATGTTTGAGGGCGCCGACAACGGCCCGGATGAAACCGTCGGCGACCCGCCGGAGGTTACTTACGAGCGCAGCCTGCCGCTGGACAAGGCCCGCCATCCCGATACCCTGCTGGCTTATGAAATGAATGGGGAGCCGCTGCCGCTGCATCACGGCTTCCCCCTGCGCTTGCTGGTGCCGGGCTGGTACGGGATGACTTCGGTCAAGTGGCTGGTCGGCATCCACATTCTCAACCACGAGTTCCAGGGTTTTTACCAGAAAGAACGCTATATGACCCAGAACGGCCCGGAGGATGAAAATTACTATACCTACCACACCCGGATGAAGGTCAAATCCATCATCACCAACCCGGCTCCGGGGGAAATTCTGCCGGCCGACGGTTATACCCTGGCTGGGGCTGCCTGGTCGGGCGAGGATGAAATAACCCGGGTGGACATCAGTACCGACGGCGGGCAGAGTTGGAATCCGGCCGCGCTGCTCCCCCGGGCCGGCGTCTATGCCTGGCAGCGGTGGACTTATGATTGGCGGCCGCCGGTTCCGG
The DNA here is from genome assembly GCA_965243185.1 of Dehalococcoidia bacterium. Lineage (GTDB taxonomy): Bacteria > Chloroflexota > Dehalococcoidia > Lucifugimonadales > UBA3495 > CBDBCU01. The sequence continues at coordinate 1,707,454 of OZ251531.1, forward strand.
GCCGCTATACGCTGCTGTCCCGAGCCACCAACCGCAGCGGCGAAACCCAGCCTATGGAGTTTCCCAACCAGTGGGATGGCCGCGGCTACGGCAACAATATGGTGTTTCCGGTAGAGGTTCAGGTGCGTTAGGGGTGTGGCGGCAATGCTGCCGGACGGTCAAACCGGGAATCGGTAGGGGCAACCCTTGGGGGTTGCCCCGTTCCTTTTGGATTTGGCACCGCTGCCTGACTTGCTCATTCCGCAACAAGTTCAGGGTGAGAGCAGCAAGCCGGCAAGGTCAGGGCAAATACTTGATGGCAGTTACAACCAGACCGGCGATGATTAGCGTCCCGGCCAGAATTTGCCATTTTGCCCGCTCCACATCGGCTTTGGTCGCCAAGGGTTCGTAGGCTTTGGCAAGACCGCTGGTTTCCTTTTCGACCTCTCTCAAGCGATCGTCCAGCTCAACGTTGGTAGCCATAGTTCCCTACCGACCATTTTGGGCTATTGTAAGCGCAACACCGGCTTAAGTCAAGCGGGCATCAAACCCGTAGGCGAGTGCAAAACCCTTCCGTAGCCCCTTCAACAAAAAACAGCCCGGAATTCCGGGCTGTTTTCATTTCACCAATCTTGAATTTTGCCTGGACATTACACCCGCCAAGTTTTATAATTTGGGTTAGTCCCGGCGTAGCGTCGTTTGGAGGCTTCACCACGCCGGGATTATGGAACCCTAACCGCCTGCGGCGGCGCAACCTTGGTTGCACAGGGTTATATGTGCGGAGACGTGTCAGAGCGGTCTAATGTGCTTGGCTTCAAACCAAGTAGGGTGTTGCAGCACCCTCGCGGGTTCGAATCCCGTCGTCTCCGCCATACCTTCTCCAAGGTATAGGCTACGCCGCAACTGTCAATAGCCAAAACGATGAGGAAAATTTATCATCCTCTTCGCAACGCTAGAAATGTGGAGGGAAACGATGAACAACGAAGAGTTCATTAGCCACTTGGCGGCCAAAATAAAGGATTGGGAGGAGAAACGGCGTAATCTTGACAAGGGTATCGAGTCTATGACCCATACCCTTCGGATATTCGAGAACGACCAGACGACTGCTGACCCTGCTCCCGGCAGCCGTCCCAACACCCACACCGCCGAACTGACGGGTGCCATCTATGACGTTCTGCTGGCGGAGCGGCCCTTGCACCGGAAAGTCATTTTGCAAAAGGTGACCCAAGCCGGCATTTATGTCGGCGGCCAGAAGCCCTTGGCTGCGCTGGGTTCCTACCTCAGTCTGGATAAGCGTTTCAAGAATGTGGCGCGAGGTATCTGGACACTGGCTGAAGAGCCGGGCGATATGGGTGGCCACGACGCTGACGATAGTCCTTTGCGTCCGGTAGCTGGCTTTGCGGAGGAAAACCTCTGAATTCCCTGAATACTGACAGTTGCCTGTAGCGAGGAGCGGGCAACTGCGGTAAAATGGATACATACTGAACGGCGGAACCGCCGGGGTCTGACACACCCCGACGGTCCCTTAACCACAAGGAAGGACGAGTTCCCGGTGGTCTTTGACTATTCTAGCGGAAAGGGCGCTTTTCCGCAAATTCCCCACTGCTATCCCGACCTGCAAGCGGTATGCGCCGTCATTGAGTATGCGGACGCGGAGCTGCTAGAGCGGTTGCAGGATTACCGCCGCTACACCGGGCGCCCCGGCTACCCGCTGCGAAGCTTCTGGCGCGCCTATATCGCTAGGTGCGTCCTCAACCTGCGGGACACCAACGACCTGATAAGGCGTTTGCAGGACGACCCCGGATTGCGGGCAGTCTGCGGATTCGGCGACCAGCTGCCGCACCGAACTACCTTTAACCGCTTTATCCGGCGGCTGGCGGACCACAACGACTTGGTAGCAGCCTGCTTGACCCGGGTGTCGGACCGGGTCAAGGAATGGCTGCCTGACTTCGGGCGGGAAGTGGCAGTGGATGCTACGGCGGTGCCGGCCTACAGCAATCCGCGCCACCCCAGCGACCCGGAGGCAGCTTGGGGCGTGGCCCATTCAGCTCAATCCGCCAATAAGGACGGCAAAGAACGGTTCTTCGGCTACAAAGTCCATTTGGTAGCCGATGCTAACCATGCCCTGCCTCTTTCGCTGAAAGTAACTGCCGGCAATCGCAACGATTCCCCGGAACTGCGCCCGTTGATACAGCAGGCTAAAGCCCAACATAGTTGGTTCCAGCCCTTTGCCGCCATCGCTGACCGGGGCTACGACTCCAAAGAGAACCACCATTTCCTCCACGACCAGCACGGCATCATCCCCGTTATCCATATCCGCAAGCCGGCCAACGCCGAGTTTTACAATGACATCTACACCCCAGCCGGGACGCCCACTTGCTTGGGGAAGGTTCCGATGGAATACGAGGGAACTAACGCGGACGGGCATCACCTTTACCGTTGCCGGCTGGAAGGCTGCCACCTCAAGCAGTCCCGCCGCGGCGGTATCCCCCACTGCGACACTGAGCATTGGCAAGACCCGATGGAGGATATACGGCTTTTCGGGGCGATACGCCGGGACAGCCCGGAATGGAAGTCCCTGTATAACAAAAGGTGGAGCGTTGAGCGGCTGTTCGGAGCAGTGAAAGATTCGCGCTCTCTGGAATACCATCACGTTCGGGGGCTGAAACACGTTACCCTGCACTGCCTGATGTCGTTCCTGACTTACCAAGCCCGGGTGTTAGTGAACCTGCAAGCCGGCGATAAGGAAGGGATGCGCCGTATGAAGCGGCGCATCCCCTAACCCGGTTCTCCCAGCATTGACAATCCTCGTTCCAGCCGCTATTTTATCCCTGCTACGGATACCAAGTCTTTGGGAATACCCTTGTGTTTGTTGGACTTATCACTGAAGGGCAGGCTTGCTTGCCCCCTTGTCAGTCCAACGTCCGGGACTAGGTATCCGTAGCAAGAGCCTAGCCTAACGCTGCAAGGGGGTTCCGATTTAGATGAAAGCCCTGTTTCCCCTGGTCGCCTTGCTCCTCCTCCTTTCCCTGACCGCCATTGCCTGCGCTGCCACCGCCCCTACCGCCACCCCGTTTCCCACCGCTACCCCCACTCCTGCGCCTACCCCTACCCCTGTCCCCACCGCCACTCCGCTACCCACGGCCACGCCTGCGCCTACCGCTACGCCCACCCTGCCTATACCCACTCCAACTATCGACAAGACCGCTACGTGTCCTGATACCGCCTCCCTTTACCAGTCGCTGGAAGTCGTTGACTGGAAGGAGTGTCCGGTCATCGAGAATGGCGTCTTGCGGGCTTCGGGGACTGTAAAGGGCGAATACATACTCATGTATTCCGACATTATTGCAACCTTCGCTGTCAAAGCGCAGAACAGCGACCAGGATATTGCGGTTATCATTAGTCCCTCCCACCCCAGCGTCCGCTTTGGTCCGAACCATCCCGTATTCCGACCTCAGGCTAACCAGATAGTCGCAACGCACTATCTGGTGACTTTGCGGATATTTGAGGTCGAAGCCCCGGTAGGCGCTATCATCGGCGATACTAAGACGCCGGTTGTTTTGCTGGTTTGGGGTCAGACACCGGACGATTTGCGGCCGGTTCCCCTGGCTATTCAGCCTGTAGGTCACAGCGAATAGCCGCCATCACCGCCCGGCTAGTCAATACCAGCAAAGAAACAGCCGGGCCGGTAAAGTTCCGGCCCGGCTTAATTTTCCAAGAAAGACCTTTTGCACTCGCCTAAAACCCGCAGAATATGCTACAATAAACCCGCAAATCCGCCGTCAAGGGGACTCCGAAATGCTGGAAACCAAACAAGTCAGCGTCCTCTTTGCCGATGCCCGGAATCACTATGCCCAAGCCCTTGACCAACTGGAACAGGGCAACCTCCAAAAGGCGGCCGGCAAGGCGTGGGACGCTACCTTGAAAGCCACGGACGGTTTGATACTGGCGCGTACCGGGCGGGAACCGGGGGACGACCGGCAAACCTTTACCGAAATCCTGACTTTGGGATTAGCTGACCCGGACTTGAAAGACCTGGGGTTCCGCTATGGAGTTCGCTGTGGACTGCTCTTTGAGCATTGTTTCTGTGATGGCGTCGTTGAACCGCCGGACGACTTGATTGACGAAATTCGCGAGACTGCCGGTTACATCCGGGACGCCGCAAGGTTGGCCGGGAAGTAGCTTCTATGCTGCAACGCGAACCGGTAGTTGCCATCTTTGCCGACGCTCGTACCCTTAATGCTGACGCTTTGGCGCAAATGCAGCAGGGACATTTGCGTAATGCCGCCGAAAAGGCGTGGGGAGCCGCCCGCCGCGCCGCGGCCGCCCTTATTCTGGCCCGTAATGGCAGCGCGCCGCGCACTGCCGGCCAAGCCGCCCGGAGCATCCGCGCCTTGGCCCGCTCAGATCCGGCGTTTCCGATTTTGCCGACGGTTACTTTTTCCGCCAGTCTTTCCTGCACGGCAAATGTTTTTATGACGGAGTTTGCGAACCGGCGGCGGAAGTGATTTTCTACATCCAGACTACGCTGGGCTACATCCAAACCGCCGAAACTTTGGCCAGGCGGTAGTTTCCGGCAGGAGAAATGCCTTGTCCCAACTGATTGACTTGACCCTTACTTTGGGCAGCGAGCGGGTGGCGCCGGTGCCGGGGCTGCTGGGCGTCTGCACCGAGCCGCTGCATACCCACCAGTCCCACGCCCGTTCCAACACCAAGCTGACTTTGGCAACGCACATCGGCACCCATGTGGACGCTCCCTATCATTTCCACGCCGACGGGGTAACGGTCGAAAATATGCCCTTGGAGCGGTATATGGGGCCGGCTTTGCTGCTGGATTTGCGGTCAGTGGCTCAAAGCCTGACGCCGCTGTCCGTTGCCGATTTGCAGCAGGCCGGCGGCAGCGCGGCGGCGGCCCGGGATAAAATCGTCATCCTGTTCACCGGTTGGGCCGCCGCCGAATCCGGCAGCGCGCGGTTCTATTCCCAAGGCCCCTACCTCAGCAACGAAGGGGCGGCTTACCTGGCCGATGCCGGTGTCAACGCCGTGGCCGTGGATTTTCCCATTGATAAACATCCGCCCACGCCGCAGTCCACCATTGATGATTTCCCGGTGCATCGGCTGCTGTTGGGGCAAGGCATTCCCCTGATTGAAAACCTGATCAACCTCGACCAACTGGTGGGGCGGGATTTTGAGCTGTGGGCGTTGCCGATCAAGCTGAAAGATGGCGATGGGGCGGCCGCCCGGGCCGTGGCCCGCATCCGGTAGCCGCCGATTGCGATGTCCACCGCTCTTGAAACGCCAGCCGACGCAACGCCGATCCTGTTGGCGACCGGCAATCAAGCCAAGCAGGATGCCCTGCGGCAACTGTTGGCCGGCTTGCCCTTATCCCCGGTTGCCCCGGCTGAATTAGGCTTGGCATCTTTTGACCCGGCGGAGACCGGGGAAACCCATTTATCGATCGCCGCGGACAAGGCGGCGGCTTGGTCACGGCAAACGGACCTGATGGTAATTGCCAGCGATGGCGGGCTGGTTATACCGGCTTTAGGGGCTGATTGGGAAAGCCGCTATACTCGCCGCTTTGCCGGCCCGGCGGCCGATGATGGGGAACGGCGGCGGCGCTTGCTGGAAATGATGGAGCATTGTAGCGGCCCGCAACGGCAAGCCTCCTGGATCGAGGCTTTGGCGATCGCCCGCCACGGTCAAATCCTGCATTCTTGGGAATTGGCTGGCGGCAGCGGTATCATCGCCCGGGAACCGCCGGCCGGGCCGCATCCGCCCGGTTTCTGGGTGTTTCCCCTGTGGTATTTTCCCCAATATGGCAAATACTACAATCAGCTGACGGTGGGGGAAAAGGCGGATTTGGGCGACCATTGGGCCGCCCTGCGGGAACGGGTAAGGGAGTGGGGGGAGAGTCTGGATTTCTTGCCAGTGTAACCGGCGCCGGCGGGTAGAGGATAGCCGCGCCGCCAACGGCCCGGAAAAACGTCCGCCGGATTGCAAGTCCGGCGGGCGTAAAACGACCCAACAGCTCCTGACGCAACCAGCGGTCAGTTGCAGTTCGTATTACCCGTACTGATCGTCTGGCCAGGATGCCAAGTCCCGTGAGTATCCTCCGAACCCCAATTCCCATCCTGCCAGAAAGCCAGCTCGCACAGTTTCAGGGACTGTGCCTGCCCCTGCATCAGCACCAGCATATCGCCATTATTCGCGCCATTCGGCGCCCCGGGCTCACCCAAAGTGCCGCCCCAATAAAAGACCTGGAACCGCGGCCCGCCATCCTTCCCTTTTTGGCCCCGCCGACCACGCTCGCCGCGCTCCCCTTGCTCGCCGCGCGGACCGGGCGGGCCTTGTTCGCCGGGCGGTCCTTGGGGCCCGGGCGGGCCGGGCTGGGTGATGACCGGCTGGGGGTCGGCTTGGGTTGACCGGCTGGGTTGATTATCCAGGGCGGATTGAACGGCCTCGGCAACGGTGGCTTGCAAGGTTTCCCCGTCGACCCCAGCCGGGCCGGCTGGGCCCCGTTGTCCCCGCGGACCCCGCTCACCTTGCTCCCCCTGGGGGCCCCGCGGACCTTCCGGCCCCGCCGCGCCCTGAGGGCCGGCTGGCCCAACGGGTCCCGCCGGCCCTTGCGGCCCGGGCGCGCCCACCGGCACATTCTGCGGCCCCGGCTGCCCCTGACCGTCATCAGACCCTTCAAAAACCGGAACGCCCTCCGGCGTCAAGGGGCCGGCGGCTTGACCATCAGAACCGCTATCGCCACCGGAGCCGGAGGTCTCCGTCGGTGGCAGCAACCCGCTGCCACTGCCATTGCCGCTACCGGCGCCGACGGCTCCCGGCGCCCCCGGCGGCCCCATCGGGCCGATGGGGCCGGCATAACCCCGCGGCCCTCGTTCCCCGGGCGGCCCGGCCGGGCCGGGGATCCCGGTCAGCCCGGTCTCGGCCAAGGCCAAGCGCAAAGTAGCGATGGGCGCGGCGCCCCAACTTTGCCCGTCGTTGCCCCACAGGTCATAGTTGGTCAAGTTCAGGTACAAATCCCCGGCTTGAAATCCGGCCGCGCTCCGGGCGGTCGGCGGCGTGGAATAGGGGCTGTCGCTGCCAAAATACCACACCGTCCCCGGAACTGTTGCCGGCACCGCGGCCGGCGGCGGTTGCTGCTCGACCAGCCCAACCACCGGGCCGTAGTTGCTGCGGATTAGCAGCAGGCCGCCCATTATTACCACGAGCGTCCCCAGAATAAAGGACGCGACAATCGTAACCCGCGAGCTACTCATAGGTTTCCCCTTCCCGCATACCCAGCGCCCGCACCGGCGCCATGCGTACTGGCGTTTCATCCTGCCGTCCGCCCGCTGACCGGACGGACTCGGTCTGCTGTCCTACGGGACGCATCCGGGCATCAGCCCCACCCCATAGCCTAATCGCTTGGTTCATAACCACGCCTCCTTGGATAATAATTGCCGCCCATTATTATAACCCCAAAGGTCAATAGCGCAAGGCTTGGGGGGCAAGATAGGCGAGTGCAAAAGGTCTTTCTTGGAAAATTAAGCCGGGCCGGAACTTTACCGGCCCGGCTGTTTCTTTGCTGGTATTGACTAGCCGGGCGGTGATGGCGGCTATTCGCTGTGACCTACAGGCTGAATAGCCAGGGGAACCGGCCGCAAATCGTCCGGTGTCTGACCCCAAACCAGCAAAACAACCGGCGTCTTAGTATCGCCGATGATAGCGCCTACCGGGGCTTCGACCTCAAATATCCGCAAAGTCACCAGATAGTGCGTTGCGACTATCTGGTTAGCCTGAGGTCGGAATACGGGATGGTTCGGACCAAAGCGGACGCTGGGGTGGGAGGGACTAATGATAACCGCAATATCCTGGTCGCTGTTCTGCGCTTTGACAGCGAAGGTTGCAATAATGTCGGAATACATGAGTATGTATTCGCCCTTTACAGTCCCCGAAGCCCGCAAGACGCCATTCTCGATGACCGGACACTCCTTCCAGTCAACGACTTCCAGCGACTGGTAAAGGGAGGCGGTATCAGGACACGTAGCGGTCTTGTCGATAGTTGGAGTGGGTATAGGCAGGGTGGGCGTAGCGGTAGGCGCAGGCGTGGCCGTGGGTAGCGGAGTGGCGGTGGGGACAGGGGTAGGGGTAGGCGCAGGAGTGGGGGTAGCGGTGGGAAACGGGGTGGCGGTAGGGGCGGTGGCAGCGCAGGCAATGGCGGTCAGGGAAAGGAGGAGGAGCAAGGCGACCAGGGGAAACAGGGCTTTCATCTAAATCGGAACCCCCTTGCAGCGTTAGGCTAGGCTCTTGCTACGGATACCTAGTCCCGGACGTTGGACTGACAAGGGGGCAAGCAAGCCTGCCCTTCAGTGATAAGTCCAACAAACACAAGGGTATTCCCAAAGACTTGGTATCCGTAGCAGGGATAAAATAGCGGCTGGAACGAGGATTGTCAATGCTGGGAGAACCGGGTTAGGGGATGCGCCGCTTCATACGGCGCATCCCTTCCTTATCGCCGGCTTGCAGGTTCACTAACACCCGGGCTTGGTAAGTCAGGAACGACATCAGGCAGTGCAGGGTAACGTGTTTCAGCCCCCGAACGTGATGGTATTCCAGAGAGCGCGAATCTTTCACTGCTCCGAACAGCCGCTCAACGCTCCACCTTTTGTTATACAGGGACTTCCATTCCGGGCTGTCCCGGCGTATCGCCCCGAAAAGCCGTATATCCTCCATCGGGTCTTGCCAATGCTCAGTGTCGCAGTGGGGGATACCGCCGCGGCGGGACTGCTTGAGGTGGCAGCCTTCCAGCCGGCAACGGTAAAGGTGATGCCCGTCCGCGTTAGTTCCCTCGTATTCCATCGGAACCTTCCCCAAGCAAGTGGGCGTCCCGGCTGGGGTGTAGATGTCATTGTAAAACTCGGCGTTGGCCGGCTTGCGGATATGGATAACGGGGATGATGCCGTGCTGGTCGTGGAGGAAATGGTGGTTCTCTTTGGAGTCGTAGCCCCGGTCAGCGATGGCGGCAAAGGGCTGGAACCAACTATGTTGGGCTTTAGCCTGCTGTATCAACGGGCGCAGTTCCGGGGAATCGTTGCGATTGCCGGCAGTTACTTTCAGCGAAAGAGGCAGGGCATGGTTAGCATCGGCTACCAAATGGACTTTGTAGCCGAAGAACCGTTCTTTGCCGTCCTTATTGGCGGATTGAGCTGAATGGGCCACGCCCCAAGCTGCCTCCGGGTCGCTGGGGTGGCGCGGATTGCTGTAGGCCGGCACCGCCGTAGCATCCACTGCCACTTCCCGCCCGAAGTCAGGCAGCCATTCCTTGACCCGGTCCGACACCCGGGTCAAGCAGGCTGCTACCAAGTCGTTGTGGTCCGCCAGCCGCCGGATAAAGCGGTTAAAGGTAGTTCGGTGCGGCAGCTGGTCGCCGAATCCGCAGACTGCCCGCAATCCGGGGTCGTCCTGCAAACGCCTTATCAGGTCGTTGGTGTCCCGCAGGTTGAGGACGCACCTAGCGATATAGGCGCGCCAGAAGCTTCGCAGCGGGTAGCCGGGGCGCCCGGTGTAGCGGCGGTAATCCTGCAACCGCTCTAGCAGCTCCGCGTCCGCATACTCAATGACGGCGCATACCGCTTGCAGGTCGGGATAGCAGTGGGGAATTTGCGGAAAAGCGCCCTTTCCGCTAGAATAGTCAAAGACCACCGGGAACTCGTCCTTCCTTGTGGTTAAGGGACCGTCGGGGTGTGTCAGACCCCGGCGGTTCCGCCGTTCAGTATGTATCCATTTTACCGCAGTTGCCCGCTCCTCGCTACAGGCAACTGTCAGTATTCAGGGAATTCAGAGGTTTTCCTCCGCAAAGCCAGCTACCGGACGCAAAGGACTATCGTCAGCGTCGTGGCCACCCATATCGCCCGGCTCTTCAGCCAGTGTCCAGATACCTCGCGCCACATTCTTGAAACGCTTATCCAGACTGAGGTAGGAACCCAGCGCAGCCAAGGGCTTCTGGCCGCCGACATAAATGCCGGCTTGGGTCACCTTTTGCAAAATGACTTTCCGGTGCAAGGGCCGCTCCGCCAGCAGAACGTCATAGATGGCACCCGTCAGTTCGGCGGTGTGGGTGTTGGGACGGCTGCCGGGAGCAGGGTCAGCAGTCGTCTGGTCGTTCTCGAATATCCGAAGGGTATGGGTCATAGACTCGATACCCTTGTCAAGATTACGCCGTTTCTCCTCCCAATCCTTTATTTTGGCCGCCAAGTGGCTAATGAACTCTTCGTTGTTCATCGTTTCCCTCCACATTTCTAGCGTTGCGAAGAGGATGATAAATTTTCCTCATCGTTTTGGCTATTGACAGTTGCGGCGTAGCCTATACCTTGGAGAAGGTATGGCGGAGACGACGGGATTCGAACCCGCGAGGGTGCTGCAACACCCTACTTGGTTTGAAGCCAAGCACATTAGACCGCTCTGACACGTCTCCGCACATATAACCCTGTGCAACCAAGGTTGCGCCGCCGCAGGCGGTTAGGGTTCCATAATCCCGGCGTGGTGAAGCCTCCAAACGACGCTACGCCGGGACTAACCCAAATTATAAAACTTGGCGGGTGTAATGTCCAGGCAAAATTCAAGATTGGTGAAATGAAAACAGCCCGGAATTCCGGGCTGTTTTTTGTTGAAGGGGCTACGGAAGGGTTTTGCACTCGCCTAGGCAAGACAATCCCATCTCCCCATTTGGTTCTGTTCAATTTTGCTGGGGGATTATACCATAATCCGGCATAGACATTCCCCAATAACCGGGCGGGCGTCAATAATCCCCGCTGCAACTGACCTAATGCCGCCTCAACAGGGTCATATATCCGATTAGCGAATTCACTACCGGCTAACACTTCCAGCAGCAGCGACAGCGGCTTTTGCGATGGATGGCGTTTGGCGGTGGGGGCGGCGCGGCTATGGTGCAGGACATTGGAATGTCCGTAAGCCACCGTTCCTTTCCCATTCGGCCAGAGATTGCCCCGGTTTGTTCCCACCATAATCAACTCGTGTTGCGCCCGGAAACCGTTACCCGGCCCGATAAAGCCCTTGTCCCAGACCAGCATATTCCGCACTCCATAGCCCCTAACTGCAATGACATCCTCCAGCGTCGACCACATTCGCCAGTCGGTAAAAATGTAAAGGGCGGGCGGCGTATCAGCCAAATCCATCGCTGCTATCATCGCCGCCATCATAGTGGAGTAACCCCACGCCGACAGGGTATCGCCGCACATCGGCACATAGCTCTTGCCGTCCGCTCCGGCGTTGACCTTCCGGCTTTATCGGCTTGCGGTTGGCGTCCAGTGTGACAATCCGGCGGCTGCCGGTAGTTCGGCAAGTATCGCAGGGTTGCCCGGTTTTACGCTTACAGTTTGCGCCGCAAAAGTGTCCCATCCATGCTAAACTACCTGGCAAATGCAACAGAACCATGCCGGGGGCTTTCCCTTATAATACCCCCTACTCCCACACTTGGAGACAGCCCAATGCAAAACACCGCCGACATCGTAATCATCGGCGGCGGCGTGATGGGATGCAGCATCCTCTACCATCTCGTCCGCCGCGGCGCGGCCAACCCGCTCTTGCTCGAACGCGGCGTCCTCGGCGGCGGCTCCACCGGCCGCTCCCAAGCCATCTGCCGGATGCACTACTCCAACCCCATCACCGCAGCCCTGGCTTGGCAAAGCCTCCAGGTTTATGCCAACTTTGCCGACCGGGTTGGCGGCAGTGCCGGCTTCGTCAAAACCGGCTACTTGGTGGCGGTCGAGGAAATTGACCGCCCCGGTCTCGAGCTTAACATTGCAATGCAGCAGGAACTCGGCATCAACACCGCCCTGATTACCGCCGCCGACTTGCGGGAACTGGCTCCGATGCTCCAAGCCTACCCTGGCGAAGGCTTGGCTTGGGAGCCGGAATCCGGCTACGCTGACCCCTACCTGGTCACCACTTCCTACGCCGCCCGGGCGGTGGAAAGCGGTGCGGCCATCGCCCGGCGTACGCCGGCGACTGGCATTGAAATCGCCAACGGCCGGGTGCAAGCCGTCTTGACCGACCAAGGCCGGGTCGCTACCCCCAACGCCATTATCGCCGCCGGCCCCTGGGCTAACCACTTGATGGCTGGCACCGGCATCGCCTTGCCGCTCAGCCCGGTGCGCCATCAAGTCGCTCTGGCTACCCGCTCCCCGGAACAGCTGCCTACGCACCTCATCGTCGGCGACATTGCCCAATCCTTTTCCTTCCGCCCGGAAAGCCCTACCTTGACGATGCTTGGCTTCGGCGAGGATTATGTCGAACTGGACAACTACGACCAAGGCATCGACCAAGCAACGGCCGCTGACGCAATGACCAAACTGACCCGCCGAATGCCGGCAATGGCTGATTCCTACCTCCGCGGCGGCTGGTCGGGGTTATTCACCGTTACCCCGGACTGGCATCCCATCCTCGACCGGGTGCCGGGCATCGATGGGCTATTCTGCGCCGTCGGCTTCAGCGGCCACGGTTTCAAGCTGGCCCCGGCTATCGGCCAAGCTATGGCAGAGTTGGCGTTAGAGGGACAAGCCACCTCCGCCGATTTGACGCCGCTGCGCTTCAGCCGCTTCGCCGAGGGGGATTTGCTCAACTCCCGCTACCGCTACCGGGTATTGGCCTGATTATTGCCGGGCAACAATCCCTTGTGCTAACGCCTTTCCCCCATTATAATTCCCGGCAACTTTGCCCCGGCGCCATTCGGCAGCAACCAGGCAGCAACTATCGGAGGATTTGTCGTGACTACCGGCGCAGCCAATCCCCAACCCGGCGAACCTTTGGCATTTTTCCGCGGCGATTATGTCCCCCTCAGCCAAGCCAAAGTCAGCGTTACCACCCACGCCCTGCACTACGGCACCGGCGTTTTCGAGGGCATCCGCGGCAACTGGAACCCGGAACAGGGCGTCGTCAACATTTTCCGACTCCGCGAACATTACGAGCGCCTTATCCTCGGCTGCCGGCTCCTGCTGATGGACTTGCCCTATTCCGTGTCCGACCTGTGCGACATCACCGTGGAACTGGTCGCACGCAACGGCCATCGGGAGGACATCTACATCCGCCCCCTGGTCTATAAGAGCGCCGAACTGGTCGCCAACCTCAAACTCCAGGATTTGGAAAGCGACTTTACCCTGATGACCGTCCCCTTTGGCAACTACCTCGGCACCGACCAGCTCCGTTGCTGCACTTCCACTTGGCGGCGCGTCGACGACCCGATGATTCCCGCCCGCCTGAAAATCTGCGGCATCTATGTCAACAGCATCCTCGCCAAAACCGAGGCTACCTTGGCTGGCTTCGACGAAGCCATCATCCTCAACCAGGACGGCCATGTCTGCGAAGGCTCCGGGGAAAACATCTTTATCCTGATGGGCGGCCGGCTGATAACCCCGCCGTTAGAGGAAAATGTCCTGCCCGGCATTACCCGGGACGCCGTAATGCAGCTGGCGGCGAGCGAGTTGGGCTTGACCGCCGAGGAACGCCGCATCGACCGCAGCGAGCTTTACCTGGCGGACGAAGTATTTCTCACCGGCACCGCCGCCCATCTAACCCCGGTAGTGGAACTCGACCACCGCACCATCGCCGATGGCAAAGCCGGCCCGGTCTCCAGCCAACTGCAAAAACTCTACTTCGACATCGTCGTCGGCAACAATCCCAAGTTCCGCCACTGGTGCACTCCGGCGGCTCCTCGCGCCGATGGCGCCGCCATCGAAGACCGCCTGTTGCAGCGCGGCGCCACTCCGGACATCGGCGCCTGAGGCCGCTATGACTTCGCCGCCGGCCGGAACGACCGCCGTCCAACCGCCGCCGCCCGTTATCAGCGACGGGCTGATCCTCCCGGGAAGCACCATCGGAGGGGATGGGGGTACCTTTTACGTCGACTTTACCCTGTGGAATCCCGACCGCACCCGTTCCCGAACCCTGAACGGCTTGGTTGACACCGGCGCCTCTTATACCCTAATTCCCGCCGCCATTCTGGCGGAGTTGGGCATTGCGCCGGAAAAGACCAAGCGGTTTCAACTAGCCAACGGCGCGACCCAGGAATTTCCGGTGGGATGGGCGCGAATGGAATTGGACGGACAGCAGGAAAATGTCCATATCGTTTTTGGCCCGGAAAACCGCACACTGCTGGGGTCGATGGCGCTGGAAGCCTTTGCCCTGGCCGCCGATGCCAAAAACCACCGCCTCGTCCCCGCCGACTTGACCCTGTAACCGGGAATCCCCGGATTAGAGAGCCGCCGGTCCTCCCGCCGTGTCCCCCAACTTCCTGCCTTGGGACTGGACTATCCTGTCCTTGGCCGCCATCCTGCCGTTAGCGGCTTACCTTATCGGCAGCATTCCCACCGCTTGGCTGCTGACCCGCCGCCGCTTGGGGCAGGATATTCGGCAGTTGGGCGATGGCAATATGGGCGCGGAAAACGCCGCTCGCATCTTGGGCCGTCAAGCCGGGCTAATCGTCGCCGTCATTGATGTGGGCAAGGGCTTGGCCGCCCTTTTGATAGCCCGGCTGCTGACGGCGGCGGCCTTGAGCAGCGACACCGCCGCCAGTTTCCCGCCCTTAATGCCCTTGACCGGACTCCCGATATTCCTGTCGCTACTAGCCGGGATAGCGGCGGTAGGCGGCCATTGTTGGCCGCTCTGGCTGCGCGGGCGCGGCGGCCGCGGCGCGGCTACCGCCGCCGGCGCGCTCATGGCATTGACTCCAGCCGCCGCCCTGCCGGCGGCCGCGCCGGCTCTGGTCGTGTTATATTTTACCCGCAGCTCAACCCGCTGCCTGGCCGCCTTTTTCATTGGCACCGTCGGACTAGCCGCCGCCTACAGTTACTGGCATCTGTTCGGCTATTCCTGGCCCCTGGCCGGCGCGGCCTTGGCAATGCCGGTATTAGCGGCGATAGTCCACGGCCAACGGAATTACCGTTCCCGTCGGCCCTGAACTTATCGCGAATAAAACCGACAACCTTACCGGACATATACCGCCCGATGTGGATAATCCTTGCCTTGGCCGCCGCCTTTACTCTGGCGGTCATCAGCCTCTTTGACAAACGCCTGCTGGACCATCACTTGCCCGGCCCGGCCGCCCTTATCCTGTGGTTCATCGTCCCGGAGTTGGCTTACACCGGCGGCGCGTTGGCATTTACCGGCATCCCTCGGGATGCTGCCGCCCCTATTGTCATAACCGCCTTGCTTTCCGGCGTCGGTTTTGGCGGCGGCTACTGCCTGCTCATCGTCGGACTGAAAATCGACGAAGCTTCCCGCTCCGTCGCCATCACCCAGATTTACCCCATCTTTGTCGCCTTGCTTAGCGTCTTATTCCTCGGCGAAATCCTCAATCCCTGGCAGTGGGCGGCCATTGCCCTGGTCGTCCTCGGCGCAATGATGGTCTCTCTGCCCGGCGCCGCCAACGGCTTGGCCGCCCTCAAACCCACCCGCGCCACGCCGCTGCTGCTGTTCAGCGGCTTGCTCCTCGGCGTCAGCTTCTTTGCCGCCAAAGTAGCCCTGCTCGCAACTTCCTTCTGGACCGTATTTATCTATCAGCAAGTCGGGATGCTGCTGGTTTTTCTATTCTTTATCCGGCCCAGCCTTTGCCGCCAACTTGGTAACGCCTTGCGCCGCCGCAGTACCTTAACCCTGCTGCTGGTGGGCGAAGGAATCCTGCCGCTGGTCTATCTAATCGGCGGCTTGCAGGCCGCCAACTTGGGCTCCATTTCCCTGGTCACCGCCCTGATTGCCACCACGCCCCTGTTCGTCTTTCTCCTGGCAACCCTGCTCAGCCTCGGCCGCCGCCGCCTGCTCGAGGAAACCCTGACCCGTCCCGCCCTAACCCTCAAATTCACCGCCATTGCAATGATTGTATTAGGCATAGGGGCTTTGAGCCTGGCTTAAAACCCGTCCGGAAACTTCGCCCTTTCCATCCCAGGGCAATCGCATCTTAACCGAGGTGATAGAATCCGGGGGAGCGATTTAGGGATTGCAGTTGAGGAGGTTGGGATGAAAGCCGCGGCGGGCCGGTCAGTGCTGGATTATTTTGCCGAGTTGCTCGATTCGCGGGTTGCGCGTTCCCGGCGGCATTCCCTGCTGGACAGCATTGCCATCGCCCTTTGCGCGGCGATTTGCGGGGCCGATTCCTGGGTTCATGGGGAGCTTCGGCAAGAGCAAGCGGGAGTGGTTGGCGACTTTCCTGGAGCTGCCCAACGGGATGCCCTCCCACGACACCTTTGGGGCGGTTTTCTCCCGTCTGGATCCGGAGCGATTTCAGGATTGCTTTGTCGCTTGGACCCGGGCGATTGCCCAGTTGCTGCCGGGGGAGGTAGTGGCGGTGAACAGCAAGACGGCGCGCTGTTCCCACGACCGGCCGGTCGTCAAGGGTGCGCTGCCTCGGGTCAGAGCTTGGGCTTCCCGTAATGCCCTGACGCTGGGGCCAGTCAATACGGCCGCCAAATCCAACGAAATTACGGCCATCTCCCGGCTGCTGGAGCTGCTGGAACTGAAGGGATGCCTCGTGTCCATCTGAAAGTCCTGCTCAGTTAAGATGCGATTGCCCTGCTTGCCGGCAACGCCTAATTCTCTGCATCCGGCAGGGCTATCGTCTATAGAGATCGTCATTCCCGCTAAAATGGGGATTCAGAATCCCGTTTTCGGAGGGAGGACGGTGGGGACTATAGGTGATAGCCCCAAGCTTTAGCGGGATACGATAGCCCAGGGCTTTGGTGGGTGGGGTCAGGCAAAGATGTCGCGGACGGGCATTTGCCAGCCGGGGATTACGGCGCCGCCGTCGAGGGTGTCCTGGTCGGTGAGGATGACCGGGGCTTGGTTGGGGGCGCGGAGGGTTACGGAGCGGCTGCGGGGGTTGACCAGGATTACCAACTGGACGCCGGCCGCCAGCCAGTCGGCTACCTTTTCCTCGACTTCGGTATAGCGGTCGTGGGGGGAGATGACTTCGACGGCCAGGTCGGGCGGGCCGGGAAAGTAGCCGGGGACATAGCCGGCGGCTTCATCCCGTTCCCAGCGGACAAAGGCGAGGTCCGGGGCGCGCACGTGGTCGGGGTCGGAACCAATCAGAAAGCCGGCATTGGCGACAAGCGTACCAAGGTTATGGGGTTTTACATAACGGGACAGCGCAAGGGCAAAGTGGGCCGCCACTATCCCGTGTTCGGCTCCGTTCAGTGGCGCTTTTCGCAATTCGCCGCGGACCAGTTCGTAGCGGTAGGCACCGTCGGTGAAGTCGAGCAGTTCGTCGGCAGTCATCAGTTGGGTTTGGGCAACCATGATTTACGCTCCCGACGGGTGGAGTAGCGCGGGCTTTGCGGGTGAGGTTATTTTACTGGTTAGGCGGAGCGTTGACAAGGGGGGCTGCGGCTAGCCGCCGCTGATGGCGGGGACGAAGTGGACTTCGCTGTTTTCTTGCACCAGTTCGAGGAGGCCCATCCGGGCGATTTCGCCGTCGATGGCTACGGACAGGTCGGGGCGCAACTGATTGTCGGCGACGAGGCGGTCTTTGATGCCGGGGTAGAGTTCCTCGAGGGCGTTGATGACCTGGCGGATGTTGGCGGCGGCGACCGGAACCTGCTTGACGCCGCCGGTCAGGGGCAGGAGCATTGTCGGGACATAGACGGTAACCATTTTGGGCGCTCCTTGGCGGTGTTTGCGGATTCCGGTTGGCACGGGGCGGGCGGCGCAACGGTATGCCTGGAAAGCAAGGGAAAGCGGCGGTTTGGCCGGCTAGGGCCAGCGCCAAGCGAAGTTGGCGTAGTGGCCGTTTTTGCCGCTGTTGTCCCAGGTCATACCGTGGTCGGTGTAGGAGCTGGTTGCGCCCTTGGCCAAGGCCAGGGAGGAACTGACCGGGTGGCCGGTGTTTTCGAGGCGCATAGGTTCCGGGTTGCGGCCAACTACGATACCGTCGACATTGAAGTCGATGATGCCCGGGATGTGGACGCTACGGCGGTGGCCGGCAGCTTGGTAGTCGATGGGGCAATACTTGATGCCGAGGTAGTTGGTGGTTAAGCGCAGCCACCGCTCGGCGGGGCCGCCGATTTCGCCGGAAAGGATGCGGCCGAGGGCGGCGCGTTGGGGCTGGTCGGCACGCTCGTCAATGTAGGCGGCTAAAGTCCAGTTGCCGGCGCCCATTACGCCGGGGGTGTAGGCGGCGACGATAAAGTTCAGCCCGTCGAGGGGTACGCCTTGATAATCCCCTTCGGCGATGTGGAAGGCAAAGGCGACATCGCAATGGCCTTCAGTGGGGACGGCCGGGCCGCCCTGCACGATGCAGGGGCAGAGAATTTCGCAGTTGCAGTTCTCAAAGTAGTCGCCTTTGAGCTGCCAGCGTTCCGCGGTAGCCATTGTTGTGGCCTCCGGTGTCAAGTTGGGGCCGCGCTGAAATCGGCTGGGGGTATTATCAGCGGTGGTTGGCATTAAATCAACTCCAAGATGGGGGGAATTCCGGGCAATCGCAGATAGCTGGCGGCTTACTTATCGTCATTCTGGTGAAAAGGGGAATGCAGAGGCAACGGACTTTCTGGATTCCCACTTTCGTGGGAATGACGGGGGGAGAGAGGCGGGAATGACGATTGCAATAGGCAACAAAAAGCAAAGGAGGCGGGAGGCTCTGCAACAACCCGCTCCCTTTGCGGTTAGCGTGCGACGGTTAGCCGGCCGGGGTTAGCGGCGTTTGCGGGTTTTCTTTTCGCAGGTGACGCTGAAGGGGAAACTTTGGCGGGCCCAGCTATACCAGTTGGGGTCGGTGCCCCCTTTCATGTAGGCGTAATAATTATTCGCCTGCTCCGCCGCCAGTTGTACGGCAGCGCCAGCCGCCCCATCGGCATCCGAATCACTTACCGTGCCGGGGAGCACGTGTTCCGTGAGCCTATTTTCGGGCCACGCCCGACCGGTGCCGCCGCTCTCATTTCTCTTGGTCGAAAACCAAGGGGTGCTCCCGTCACTGGGGTCAACGAAGGACATTTCGGGGTTGACCCCGCGTTGATAGCCCCGGGCCCGGCAGTGCTCGTTGCCTTTTTCCTGGAGCAGGGCGGGCCAATTACTGAGCCGGGAGTGCTTCCAGCCGTACTCGGTATCCGGTATCGACTCATCAAAGTAGGAATTACGAGCAGCGTCCGTAAAACGGTATTGGGCTTGTAACCGCCGCGAGCCGTGCCCCACCTGCTCGCTCCTTGCCCCCCAAAGGGACCAAACCCTCTGATCCAGGTCGGCGCTGGGTTCGAGGAACAAGCGTTTGGTGATGGTGCGGCGGCGGCGGCGTTCCTCCCGGGGGAACTCAAAAATCAGGTCGCGGCTGACGCCGGTAACGCCGGATTCGCCGTCGGTCAAGTAGCCCTCTTGGGCGGACAGAAAGCCGCGGAAGTTGCCGCTTTGGCCGAAATAGACGGTGTCGTCCCGCTCGTTGCGGTCCCGGCCGGCAAGCCAAGTTTCGGACTGGTCGATGGCGCAGTAGATGGACTTGCCCCGGTTGGCGGCGAGGGATTCGAGGATCATCGAGACGCGGGCATCCTCGGCATCGGCCACCGCCGGGGACTCCTGCCAATCGGAGCAGTCCCAGGGGATGGTGCGCGGGGCGGCTTGGGTCGTAGTGGTGGGACTGGCGGTAAAGACCAGCCCGAAGGTCAGGACGGACAGGATTAGGATTGCCATAGGGAATCGGTAGCGGTTCATTGGGGATACCTCCGCGGCGGCAAAGCCTGTGAATGCCGGGGATAAGCCGGTAAAAACAGGGTAAAAAGGGCGTGATTTTTGTCAAGCAAAAATCACGCCCTTTTTTGCGATTTGGGGAAATTGGGGTGGGGAGGGGTTGGCGGCTGGAGGGGTGGGGGATTCCCGGGAGGAGGAATTTCGCGAAATTTTTGCCGGCGCGGCCGAGAAAGTTTTCGGGGATATAACGATGCGCGATGGAACCGGGAACTAGCTGCGGTCGAACCGGAAACTAGCTGCGATTAAACCGGAAACGAGGCGCGATTAATGTTTTTGGGGCGGCAGCGAGGATGCCGGTGGGGATGCTTTCGGCGGCGGATGTTGGGTTGGGAGTTTGGGAAGTTTTTAAGGGCGGGGGTTCTGGATGCCCCCTTTCGTGGGAATGACGAGGGGAGAAGGGGAATGACGGTTGCGGTAGGCGATAGACCGGGTTGGGAATTGCTTAATTAGCGGCGGGCGGTTAGCAGGTCGGAGGCGAGGAGAGTAGTGTTGGGGTTGGCGGCGGTTAGTTCGGCGGCCGCTTGCCCGTGCCGATAGACGCCGCAGCAAGCGGCCGTAAAGGTGTCCAAGCCCTGTGCCAATAAGCCGGCAATAATGCCGGTCAATACATCGCCGGTGCCGCCGCTAGCCAGGGCCGGATTGGCAAAGGGCGCGATGCGTACCAAGCCCTCCGGCTGCCGCCCCGCCGGCTCCGCTATAGCCGTGTAAGCCCCTTTCAGAACTACCACCGCCCCCCATTCGGCGGCATAGCGGCGGGCCATTCCAACCCTATCCTGCTGTACGGCGGCGGCGGTCCAGCCGGTCAGCGTTGCCATCTCCCCGGGATGCGGCGTCAGGATTAGCCGCGCCGCCCTCCGCTGCGGCCAATCCGGGATTTGCGCCAAATTGTTCAGTCCATCCGCGTCAATCACGGTGGGAATGTCCGGAGCCGGCGGCGTTAGCAGCAACCGCTCGATGAATTCCCTAGTGTCTGCCGATTGTCCCATCCCGCTCCCGACCGCCATTGCGCTGTAGCGGGACAGCCCGGCCCGGATCAGGCCGGCGGCCTCGGGATGAACTTGTCCGCCGGCCGTTTCCGGCAAGGGCCAGTGAATGATTTCGGTTAAGTGGGCGGCGGCTATCGGATAAACCCTTTGGGGCGTGGCTAAAGTTACCAAGCCGGCCCCGGCCCGGGCGGCGGCCTGGGCCGCCAACACCGCCGCGCCCACATAGTTCCGCGAGCCGGCTACAATCAATGTATGGCCGAATGTGCCTTTGTGCGCATCCAGCGGCCGCAGCGGCCGGCAACTATCCGCCCAATCCCCGGTCAGCAGTTCAATAGAAAGCTCGCTTTCCCCCAAGCCGGCCGGCAAGCCAATGTCGAGGATTTCCAGCTCGCCGGTGTAGGCCGCGCCGGGAAAAGTCAGCAAGCCCCGTTTGGGCATTGCCAAAGCCAGGGTAAGGTCGGCGGCCAGGGCCGCCGGGTCAACGGCCCCGCTGTCCGGGTTAATGCCAGTCGGCAGGTCCAGCGCGACCACAAGCGGGGGATGGGGCTGCTCCCGGACAGCGTTGACCCGCTGCATTATTTCCTTAACGCTTCCCGCAAGAGGACGGGAATTGCCGGTGCCGAGGACAGCGTCAAGAATCAGCCGGCTGCGGCGCAGCCAAGCCTCCAGTTGACCTAAATCCGGATCGCTTTCCGAGGATAGAACCGGTACCGCATAGCGGCCGGCCGCTTCCCCCTTGACCGCCAGTTTGTTATCCGGTTTAGGATTGGCCGGCATCCCGGCAACCAGATAGGCGGCCACTTCCGCGCCCCAACGCCGCAAGTGGCGGGCGGCGACCAATCCATCCGCGCCGTTGTTGCCCGGGCCGCACAGGACCAGCATAGGTACGCCCGCAGCGCCGCCCAACCGCCGGCGAATGGCTTGTGCCACTGCCAACCCGGCCTGTTCCATCAGGGCGTCGGTGGACAATCCCCGCGCGGCGGCCGCCTGCTCCAAGGCGCTCATCTGAGCGGCCGTTACTACTTTCCGATTAGACGGCGGCATCGCTGCTTTCCGGAGTCTGGCATTGAGCTACGACCACCGCAATAGCATAGTCCCGGGAGTGGGACAGGCTGAGCGACAGCTGAATCACGCCCAACCGCCGGGCCCGTGCTTGAGCCCGCCCGTAGAGCCGCAAGGATGGCGCGCCGCTTTCGTGGCGGGTTACTTCTATGTCTTGCCAGCTGACCCCGCGAGTACCAGTGCCAAGGGCTTTCATCGCTGCCTCTTTAGCCGCGAAACGCGCCGCCAAGTTGGGCGGCCGGCCGCGGCAATAGTCGATTTCCCCCGGGGTATAGATACGCCCCAGGAAACGCTCCCCGTAACGCTCCAGCACGCCGGCAATACGGGGAATTTCAATCAGGTCCACGCCGCTGGTCAGGGTAGGCATAGGCGATTGAGAATTAGGAATTAAAAATTGGGGAGACCGGGGGTAAGTTACGCTAATCCTTAACCTCATGACCGGGCAAATTCAGGTTAGCAAGAATTCGGGTAACCGAGTAGCTGCGGTTCAGCACATAGAAATGGACGCCGGCCGCGCCGTTATCCCACAGCTCGCGCACCTGGGCAGTAGCGTGTTCAATCCCCAACTCCCGCACGGCATCATCATCGTCGGCGTACCGCTCCAGTTGGGCGTCCAGCTGCGGCGGGATCGTCGCGCCGCAAAGAGCGGTGAAACGGCGGATTTGGGCGGTGTTCAGGATGGGCAAGACGCCGGGTATGATCGGAACTTTAATGCCGGCTTGCTCCGCCCGCTCCAGCAGGTCAAAGAAATGGCGGTTGTCGTAGAACAGCTGGGTGATGAGGAAATCCGCCCCCCGGTCCACCTTTTGCCGGGCGTAGCGAATATCGGTAGCCAAGTCGGGGGATTCGGTGTGGCCTTCGGGATAGCAAGCGGCCGCCAAGCCAAAGTCGAAGTTAGCGCGGATGTGTTCAATCAAATCGGCGGCGTGGGCAAAGCCGCCCTCCGCCGGGACAAAGTTATCCTGGCCGCGGGGCGGGTCGCCGCGCAGGGCAATGACATTTTCAATGCCGGCGGTGTTCAGCCGGCTCAAAACTTCGTGAACTTCGCCTTTGGTTTGGGCAACGCAGGTCAGATGAGCCATCACTTCCAGGTCGGTGTCGCGCTTGACCTGGGTAGTGATGGCTTCGGTAAAGGCGCGGGTCGAGCCGCCAGCGCCGTAAGTAACGGAGATGAAATCAGGATTAAAGGCGCGCACCCGGTCGATGGCGCGGAACACGGCGGGAATGCCGGCTTCCTCCCGGGGCGGGAAAAATTCGCAGGAAACGGGGCGGCGCTGTTCGAGAATGTCTTTGATTTTCACGGCAGGGCTTTGTATCCTTGGCTTGGGATTGACCGGGGTATTTACCCCTGGGCGGCGCCGTTGTCCGGGGTTTGCGGCTTTATCGGCGGGCGGGAGGACATGGGTGACCGTCCATTGGTCAGTCGGTCATTATCGAAGCTGCTGGTGGGCTGCTCCAGGGAGCGGATCTTGGTTTCCGTGGCGGCATCGACGTAGGGCGGCCGATAGCCTGGGGATAGAGTAAAGTCGAGTATAGCGACCACGTCGGCCGCGGCGTCGATGGCCTGCTCGACTTCGCGGGCGTCATATTCGTGGCGGTAAAAGTTGAAGTGAACGAGGCGCGCCAAGGAATAGCAGCGCCGGATATTGGGGTCGGCCAGTTCGTCGGCGATGATGCTGGCGGCCCGCTCCAATTTCCAGTCGGCTTCGTTGAACCAGCGGCGCTTTTCGGCCACGGCTTTGATGGCGAAGGCGGCCGCCCCCCAAGCCTTGTCCGAGGCTTGCAGCAAGTCCCCCTGCGCCAGTTCCAACCGGGCATTCATGAGCAGTTCGCGGCTAATGCCGGCGTTGCGGACGGCTTCAGCATCCGGCGACGGGCCCGGTGCAGTGTCCAGCGGCAGGGTCATTGTCGATAACCTCAATAAGGGATTGGGGTTATTGTAACATAAGGATGTCTTTAATTTTCACGGCTAGGTTTTGTATCCTTGGCTTGGGATTGACCGGGGTATTTACCCTTGGGATGCGCCGTTGTCCGGGGCTTGCGGCGTTATCGGCGGCCGCGACGACATTGGCGGCCAACCGTTGGTCAACCGGTCATAATCGGGGTCGCTGGTGGGTTGCTCCAAGGAGCGTATCTTGGTTTCCGTTATTTCGTTGACATAGGGCGGGTGATAGTCCGGGGCCAGGGTGGGAGTCAGCTTGGCGACCAAATCGGCCGCGGCGTCAATGGCCTGCTCAACCCCCTGGGCGTCGTACCAGTGGCGGTAGAAGTTAAAATGGGCGTCCCGGACCAGGGAATAGGAGCGGATAACATCGCTGTCCCGCAGTTCAGCGGAGATAATTTCTGCGGCGCGCCGCAGTTTCCAGTCGGCTTCGTTGAACCAGCGGCGCTTTTCGGCCACGGCTTTGATGGCAAAAGCGGCCGCCCCCCAAGCCTTATCCGAGGCTTGCAGCAGGTCGCCCTGAGCCAGTTCCAGCCGGGCGTTCAGTAGCAGTTCCCGGCTGATGCCGGCGTTGCGGACGGCTTCAGCGTCCGGCGACGGCCCCGGTGCGGTATCCAAGGGCAGGGTCATTGCAGATAACCTCAATCAGGATTGGGGTTATTGTAACATATTGGGCGGAAAAAAGTACCTTGCCGGAAACAGCCGGGCCGGTTATCATTAGGGCAGTTCTTTGATCCACCCCGGGAGAAGCTGCTATGACGACCCAAATAAAACCGCCGCCGCCGGCAATTGCGCCGGTGCCGCCGCCGGCAGTAGCCCGGGAAACCCGCAAGTTCACCGTTGCGGAATACTTCCGTATGGCGGAGGCGGGCATTCTGCGGGAAAAGGAACGGGTGGAACTGATTGCCGGGGAGGTTTTGGTTATGCCGCCGATGGGCTGGCTGCACTTTTGGGGCATAATGTCTTACACCCAGATTTTCCGCCGCTTCCCGGTCCACTGGTTCTGCCTGCTGATTCAAGCGCCATTGCCCCTGGACGAACACTTTGCGCCGGAGCCGGATTTGGCTCTGCTGAAGTTTCGGGAGGATAACTATTGGGGCATCCGGCCCCAGCCGGAGGATGCGCTGCTGGTTATTGAGGTGGCCGATTCCTCCCTGGAGCATGACCGGGCGATTAAGGCGCGCCGGTACGGTCAAGCCGGCATACCGGAGACCTGGATATTAAACCTGCCGGAGGACTGCCTCGAGCGGTTCACTGAACCGGGGCCGGAGGGCTACGCCCGGCACCACATCCTCCGCCGGGGCGATACGATCAGCCTAGCCGCCTTGCCGGATTTGGAGTTGGCAGTGGACGAGCTACTGCCGCCGGTGGGGGAATAGGATAAAGCTGCCCCGGCCCAATTACGCCGCCGTCTTTATTCCGCGGAAAGCCAGAAAGCGCGGGAACTCCCACCGCTCCGGGTAGCGGGCTTGCACCGACTCCGCCGGGTAGGGTTCAAGAACCCGGTCAACGGCAAATCCCGCCTTTGCCATAGCGTCCAGATAAGCGGACAGCGGGCGGTGAACATGGGTGGTAACGCAGTCGGTAGCTTCCGCCGAAATACGAAACGGGGCTTCCAGCGCCATCTCCCGGTTGTAGCTGAACCAGTCGGCAGCAGCGTAACCCCAATAGTAGGGCCAGAACCAGGGATGGGTGATGGTGGCGACGAAACAACCTTGCGGAGTAAGCAAGCCGGCGGCGGCTTGCACAAATGCATCCAGGTCCAGGCAAGCCATCAGGGACATATTGGCCACGGCGGCGGTGAAGGGCTGACCGGGCCAGTTACGGGCAAAATCGGCGACATCACCACTATGGAAAGCGGGTTTGGCGGCGGCGCAACTTTCCCGGGCGATGGCAATGCTGCCAGGCGCGGCGTCCACGCCGACCACTTGGCCGGACACGCCGGCTAACTCCCGGGTCAGTTCCCCGATACCGCAGCCCAAGTCAACAACCCGCTGCAAGTTGCCCCCGGCCAGCAGTTCCCGGATGGCCGGCAACAGAACATACTTAAAGCTCAAGTCTTTGCCGCCGGCCACCTGCCGCTGGCGGATCGGGGCAATCTTATCCCACTCCCGAGCCAAATCGACAAGAGACTTGCCCATAGCCGGCTGGACTATCGTTTCATTAGGGGTCAGCATTAGCCCGCTCCATTACCATCCGGACCAAGTCGTAAGCCATATAAAAGGCGGGGTGTTCATCGGCCGCCGCAAATTCCTGAATGATATGCCGGTTATCACTGCGCCGCCCTACCGCCACCCGGGAGCCGGCCTGTTCGTAGTTGACGATGGTAAAGCGGGAATCCGGGGCTTGGCTTGTTCCGTAGGCGAATACTTCCGCGCCGATTTGCTTCAGTTCGTCGCTTTTGGGAATCTCCCGCGGCAGGCAGATAATCAACTCGCGCCTTTCCGCTTTGCGGCGCAGCAGTTCAGCCATTTCCCCATCCTCAGCCCAACTCATATCCCGCGTCCAGATAGCAACCCGGCCGCCATTCTCAATCCAGCGATAGAGATAATTTCGGATACCCGCTTGGTCGTCGACCCGGTAGCGGTGGGTAGCCGCATCCGGTTTTAGCGCCCAGATAACCGCCGAAATGGTTAGCAGAGTGAACAGGATGATAAGGGCAATGGCCCACCAAGGCGTGTTTTGCGGCAAAATCAGGAGCGGGATTAAGACGCCCGAAACCGAGGCGAAAGCCCCGACAATGGAGAGTGCCGAAAAGATACGGTCTCGGTGAAAGTTGACACGCCACATAATGCTCTTGGCAATGTAGCGTATCAATTTGTCCGGCTTCCGTCAACTGCCGGTGTGGACAGAGTAACGCTATCCCCCATCCCCATCATCCCCCACCAGCCCGTTGGCTTCCCGGTAGGCGTCCCGTAGAATGGATAGGAGTTCGTCGGTTACGGGGCTACGGAGCGTAACACCGCCCCGTTCAGTCTGCTGTGCCGCCCCCGATTCCACCAAGCCGTCAACTTCTATCTTAGCCAAAGACGCCGTGTCGGGCGCAAGTGCCTGAAAGATATGCCACTCAAAAGTAATGTCGGGGCTACGCCGCCAGGGATTCCAAACTGTCAGTATCCGCTTTGCCTTTCCAGTCGAAATGATTCCCAAGGTAGTACGGCTGCTGCCGTGATTGGACTCAAGCACGGCTAACTCGTGTTCCTTCAGGCCAACCGCCCAAGCATATAGGCGGTTCAATTCCGGATGAAATTCCGGCTGGGCGTCTTGAATATGCTCCTTGAAAACCTCGCCTCCCGGAACGCGCTTACTGGGGGCGGTACGCTGTTTCTGTACCTCGTCCTCCCGTTCCCGAATTCGCACCAAGTAATCCGTCGCCTCGGGCAAAGGAATAACTTGGCTGGTCTCTACCAGCAGTTCTGACTCGTTCCGATAGGGCTGCATCCGGATGCAAGTAACATCCAGCCCATTGCGGTTGAGCCACAGGACGCAAGTGGTCAGTTCCGGGGAAAAGCCCTCGGATACCAGGACAATGCGGGGTTGGTCGGTGGAGAAACCTTGGGAGTCCGGGTTTTCCAGATGGCCGTTGATTAGTTCCTCAGCGTCCTCGTCGATGCCCCGCTTGTTCAGGTAGGCTTGGTGGGCGTCGATAGCCTGCTGCTGGGTCATAGTGGATACCATCGCGGCGTAGCGGATGGCTTGCAAGTCCATGTGTTCGCCGGTTTCACCGCGTTTCAACTCCACCACGACCAGGCGGCCGGTCTGGTCGAGAGCAAGCAGGTCAATGCTGCGCCCGGAACCTTGCCAGTTGGAAAATTCCTCAGCAAGGATGAACAAGCCATCCTCGAGAATTTCCGGCTTGTCCCGCAGGATGCGCTGCAAATCCTGCCGCTCCAGAACCCCGGTTTGCCCGAAAGAAGTAACGGGAACTTGGGCCAAATCCTCTTTATCCCCCAGCATCCGGTAAATCGCCATAACTTACTCTCCCTTTCCCCTACCCATACACCCGCCGCGGCCCCACCGTCGCCATATACCCCTCATAATTCCTACGGGTTTCCGGCAGGGCATCGCCGCCGAATTTTTCCAGCAGGGCATC
This sequence comes from Dehalococcoidia bacterium, assembly GCA_965243185.1. Classification (GTDB taxonomy): domain Bacteria; phylum Chloroflexota; class Dehalococcoidia; order Lucifugimonadales; family UBA3495; genus CBDBCU01. The sequence continues at coordinate 1,735,247 of OZ251531.1, forward strand.
GGCTAACACTAACGCCACCATCGCCTCGCCGATGACGCCGGCCGGGGGGGCCTGGCAGACATCGGAACGCTCGAAGTGGGCTTGCACCGGTTCGCCGGTGTCCAGGTCCACCGAGGGCAAGGGATGGTGCAGGGTAGCAATGGGCTTAATGCCGAACCGGGCCACCAATGGCATCCCGTCAGTCATTCCGCCCTCGGTACCGCCCGCCCGGTTGGTTTTGCGCTGCCAGGGATTATCCGGGTCAGTAACCGGCTCAATCACATCCTGCACCACAGAGCCGCGCTGCTGCACCACTTCCCGCCCGGGGCCAATGGAAACTTCCTTGACGGCGTTAATCGACATCAGGGCTTGGGCGATGCGCCCGTCAATTTTCTTGTCCCAATGGGTGTGGGCGCCGAGGCCCATGGGGACATTTTCGGCGATGACTTCGACGGCGCCGCCGACGGTGTCGCCGGCATCTTTAGCGGCGTCAATTTCCGCCATCATCCGTTGCGCCGCTTCCGGATCGGCGCAGCGCACCGGCGACTGCTCGACGGCGTCCCAATCAATGGTTTCCGGGATGTCAGCGGCCACCCCGCCAATGGCAATGACATGGCTGTAGAGCTTGATGCCGAATTCCTCGAGCAGCCGCATGGCCACCGCCCCGGCGGCCACCCGGGCGGCCGTTTCCCTTGCGCTGGCCCGTTCCAGCACATTGCGCACATCGGAAAAGCCGTATTTCATTGCGCCGGGCAGGTCAGCGTGGCCGGGGCGGAGGCGGGTAACGCGGCGATTGCGCCCCTCCTGAGACGGATTTTCAATATATTCCACCGCCATCGCTTCCTGCCAGTTGGCCCAATCCTTGTTTTCAATGGTCATCCCAATGGGGCTGCCCAGGGTCAAGCCGTGGCGGACGCCGGTCATTATGCGCGCCCAATCCTGTTCAATCAGCATCCGCCCGCCGCGCCCGTAGCCGCGCTGCCGCCGGGCCAACTGCGCCCCGATATATTCCTCGCTCAGCGGCAAGGCCGCCGGCACCCCCTCCATAATAATCATCAGCCCTTGGCCGTGGGACTCCCCCGCCGTGAACCATCGCAGCATCGTTAAAACACCTCTGCATATTCCCGGCGGCGCGGCCTTTGTAGCCGGCGGCAACGGGGCGATAATGCCGGTACGCCGGGATAGGAATGGAATTGCTAACTGCGGTTTTGTATCCCCTGAGTAGCCGCCGCCCGCATTGCCGCCACCGGGGCCGGCTGCTCCAGCCACAGCTCAAAGGCGGCCGCCCCTTGATAAACCAGCATCTCAATGCCGCCCAATGTAGCAATGCCGGCCCGGGCCGCCTCGCCCAAAAGCCGGGTTTGCGGGGGATTATACACCAAGTCATAGACCAGCGCGCCGGGGGCAATCAGCTGCCAAGACAGAGGGACGCCATCCGGTTGGGGTCCATGCGCCATTCCAATAGTAGTGCAGTTGACAATCAGGTCGGCTTGCCCGGCGGCCGCGGCCAATTCTGGGTCAGCGTCCGCCCCGGTATCCGACAACGGCAGGGCCGCCGCCGGGATGCCGCGCCCTCGGGCCAACTGGGCCAAGCTTTCCGCGCGCCGGACGGTGCGGTTGGCAATAGTCAGCTGGGCCGCCTTTTCTCGGGCCAATGCCAATACGACGCCCCGGGCCGCGCCGCCGGCCCCCAGTATCAACGCCCGACATCCCGCCGGCGCCAAGCCGGCCCCTTCCCGCAAGGCCCGCAGAAAGCCGTAGCCGTCGGTGTTGTAGCCGGTCAGCCGCCCCTGGCGATGGACAATGGTATTGACCGCCCCGGCTTCCGCCGCCCCATCGTCAATATCGTCCAGAAAAGGGATGACGGTTTCCTTGTGCGGCACAGTGACATTGATGCCGCGAATGCCCGGCATCCGCAGTTCAGCGACAAAGGCGGCAATGTCCTCGGGATGAACATTATAGGCCCGGTAACGGAGGGGGAGAGCGCAATAATCCAAGGCCGCCTGCTGAAAGACGGGAGAAATCGAATGCCCGATAGGAAACCCGATAATGCCTAAAGCGGTGTGCATAGTTTTTGGGGCGCTGGATAATGGGGTGGCTGGCAGACCTACCCCGATGGACGTATCTTTCCGGATGGACTAACGAGCCGCCAAGTCCTCGTCCTCCAGTTGAAACCAGAACACTTCGCCAGATTCCAGGTGGCTGTCGATGCGGTCGTCTTTGTGCCGCCCGGATATGACGGCGTAGGCTTTCCGCCCGGTAAAACGGGTCAGTAAAGCGGCGTTGCGGATCGCCCGCGCCGTGTCCCGACCGTTGACGGTGAAGGATACTTCCACTGCGATGTAGCAGGTTTCCCCGGCGGTGTCGCGGGCTTCGATAATCAGGTCCGCATTGTGAAAACTCCGCAGCACATTGGCCGCCAAATCCGCGGTGTCCGCCGCGTCGGTCAAATCCCACAGGTCATCCCCAGTAAGATCCCGAACGCGGCGCAGCCCCATATCCCGGGCCAAGGTACCCGCGTTTTTCAGGGTAGCCATAGTGGCGTGGGCGCCTTTCAGATAGGACAAGGTATTGTCGATACTGCGCAAATGCCGGTCAATGCCATCAAACCGCGCATCGTTGGCCGCCTGGTACCGGTCCATCTTCTGCTCGAGGGTTTCAAACCGTTCGTTGTTGGCTTGTTCGTGCTGCTCCGCCCGCTGCTCAACGGCGTCAAACCGCCGGTCAACGGACTCGAAACGCTGGTCGACAGCGTCAAACCGCTGGTCAACGGACTCGAAACGCTGGTCGACGGCGTCAAACCGCCGGTCAATAGCCTCAAACTGCGACTTGTTATCCTGCGCGTGCTGCTCCGCCCGCCGGTCTGACGCTGCGGCAAACTCAGCCAACCGCTGCGGCAACTCCAGCACTTCCTTAGTCAGGATGCGGGCGCGCAGGATTTCCAGCCACTGGGGGTTTTCATCCAGCGCCCGTATGAGGTCTTCGACGGTATTGATGGTGGTCATAATGGCCAGCCCGCTTGGTTAGAGTGACGCCCATTGTAGCCCATCCCGGCCCGCTTGTCTATGCCCTGACGGACAATAACCAGCCCTAACTAATATCCGTAGCACACAGGATTGGCCGGCTTTTGATTGACCTTTCCGGAATAATCCGCTACCCTTGCCATACACCAACCACCGCCCGCCTTGGAGGGAAAACAATGCTGGCACTACTGACCGCCCGCCCTTGGCCTCAACCCCTGGTGCTGACCGCCCTGTTCCTGTTGCTAACGGCCGCCGCCGTTCTGCTGGCTTGCGGGCCGGTGGCGCAACCCGACCCGGCGGATAGGAACACCTTGCCCTCGGCGCAGCAGGAGGGTGGAGCCGCTACCCCGACGGTGCCGCCGCCCCCGCCGACTTTGCCCACGCCCACTTACCCCAAGTTAAGACACAGCCTTCAACACGACGTGGTTCAGTTTGAGGAGGCTCAAGACGCCGCCAGTGGCCCCTCCGGGCAGAGCGACTCCGCCCCGGAGGACACTGCCGTATTCGTCGAGATTTTTCTCTCGGGCAATAAGGCTGAAGTCGCTGCCTGGTTGCGTAGCAAGGGCATTACCCCTGGGGGGGCAGATTACCCCTACACCGTTAACTTACAAGCCATAGTGCCTTTGTCCCTGCTGGGTGAACTGTCCCAGCAAGATGGGGTAACCGGTATTCGACAGCCGCTCCCAGCCTATACGGACGACTGAGGGCAGTAACCTTGAGCGGGAGGATGAACCGGTTGAAAGGGTTTTCCGCGTCTGCCGAGCTTGCGGTCTGCTGCGTTACCCCCCCCCCCCCCCAAAATCACCCCAACTGCGCCAGAATTTCCCCCAGCCGCTGCTGCTGTTCTTTGAGACTGTTCAGCCGTTCCTCCTCCGTAGCCACTACTTCCGGGCGGGCTTTGGCACGGAAATTGGGATTGTTGACCAGCTGCTCCTTCCGTTCCAGTTCCCGCTGCCCGGCCGCCAGTTCCCCTTCCAGCCGCTGCCGCTCGGCCGCCAAATCCACTACCCCCTCCAACGGCAGCCGCACCACCAGCGGGCTGACCAGCAGAGTTACGCCGGTAGGCGGTTCGGCCCCGGCCGGAGCGGCCTCGGTAATCCGCAGCGGCTCGATCCGGGACAGGGCGCGGATAACCTCGGCCTCCTCCTCCATAGCCCCCCGCAGGCCGTTGGCTTCCAGTTGCGCCGCTAACGGGCGGCTCGCCGGGATGCGCAGTTGGGCCCGGGTGTTGCGCACCGCCCGGATGGTCTGCATTACCAGAGAGATTTCCTCCTCAGCCTGCCGGTCCCGGCGCGGCCTTTCCGCCAAGGGATAAGGGGCAATCATCAGGGCGGGCGGCCATTCCCCTTCCGTAGGCAGTTGGGCGGTCAGATTGCGCCAGATTTCCTCAGTGATAAAGGGCATAAAGGGATGCAGCAGCCGTAGCGTCCGCTCCAGAACATGCGCCAACACCGGCCGCGGCGACGGCCCGGCCGCCGACCGCAGCCGCACTTTAGCCATCTCGATGTACCAGTCGCAAAACTCGTTCCAGATAAAATCGTACAACTTCTGCTGCGCCTCGCCCAACTCGAAGGCAGCCAGCGACTGGTTCACCTCAACGGTGACTTGGTCCAAGCGGCTGACAATCCACCGATCCTCCCGGTGTTCCGGCGCCGCCAAGTCTTGCCACCCGGCCAAATCCGACTGACCCTCCAGAGCGGTAATCACGAACCGGGCGGCGTTCCAGACCTTGTTGGCGAAGTTGCGGGCCGCTTCCAGCTTGCCCTCAGTAATCCGCAAATCGTTGCCCGGAGCCGTGCCGGTGGACAAGGCGAAACGCAGGGCATCGGTGCCGTAGCGGTCAATCAAATCCAGCGGATCCAGCGTATTGCCGCGGGTCTTGCTCATCTTTTCGCCGTTGGCATCCCGAATCAGCCCGTGCAGATAGACCGTGCGAAAGGGAACTTGCCCGGTATTTTCCAAGCCCAGCATTATCATCCGGGCCACCCAGAAAAAGAGAATGTCATACCCGGTTTCCAGTACGGCGGTAGGGTAGAAATAAGCCAGGTCGTCCGTTTCCTCCGGCCAGCCCAAAGTGGAATGCGGCCACAGGCCGGAACTGAACCAGGTATCCAGCACATCCTCATCCTGCCGCAGGTCAGCGCGGCCGCAAGCCGGGCATTGGGCCGGGTCGTCGATAGCGGCGATAATTTCCGGGCAGTGCTCGCAGTACCACACCGGGATCCGGTGTCCCCACCAAAGTTGCCGGCTGACGCACCAGTCCCGGATATTTTCCAGCCAGTTGAGATAGACGCGGGTAAAACGCTCCGGCACGATACGGATGTCCCCGTCGGCAACGGCCGCGTGGGCCCGGCCGGCAATGCTGTCCGCCTCCTGATGATTGCCCACTTTCAGAAACCATTGCAGGCTGATTAGCGGCTCCACCACCGCCGCGCAGCGTTGGCAATGGCCTACCGAATGCTGATAATCCTCAACCTTTTCCAGCAGCCCCAACCCGTCCAGTTCCTCCGCTACCGCTTGCCGGGCGGCAAATCGTTCCATCCCGGCGTAATGGCCGGCGGCGGCGGTCAAATTGCCGTCAAATCCGATGACATTGATGATTTCCAGCCCGTGCCGCTCGCCAATCTCAAAGTCGGTAACATCGTGGCCCGGAGTAACTTTCAGCGCGCCGGTGCCGAACTCCGGTTCAATCGCTCGATCGCCCACAATAGGAATCGGCCGCTCCATAATTGGCAGGGTAACTTGCCGCCCCACATAGGCCGCATAGCGCGGATCCTCGGGATGCACCGCCACGCCGGTATCGCCCAGCATCGACTCCGGCCGGGTAGTAGCGACGGTAATCTGCCCGTCGCCCTCCGCCAGGGGATAGCGCAGATAGTAAAGTTTGCCGGCTTGTTCCTGATATTCCACTTCCAGGTCCGACAGGGCGGTAGCGCAGCGCGGACACCAGTTGATAATCCGCTCGTGGCGGTAAATCAGCCCCTTCCGGTACAGGTTGACAAAGGTAGCCCGCACCGCCTTAACCGGCCCCGGGTCGAGGGTAAAGCGCAGCCGCGTCCAGTCGCAGGAAGTCCCCAGCCGCTTGTGCTGTTCATCGATGGTATTGCCGTAGCGATCCACCCACTCCCAGATGCGTTCCTGAAACTTTTCCCGCCCCAGTTCGTGACGGTTAGTGCCTTCATCCGCCAGGAGCCGCTCGACCACCCATTGCGTCGCGATGCCGGCGTGGTCTTTGCCCGGCAGCCACAGCACGGCATCCCCGCGCATCCGCCGCCACCGGCACAGGGCATCCTCGAGCGTAGCGGTAAGCGCGTGGCCGAGATGCAGCTCCCCGGTAACATTGGGCGGGGGCATAATGATGACATACGGCGGCTTGGCCGGGTCGATTTGCGGCGTAAAGTAGCCGCCTTCCAGCCAATCCTGATACAAGGTCTGCTCCACGGCGGCGGGATTGTACGCCCGGGGAATATCGGCAGGAGACGGGGCAGCTGCGGTGGTCATAAAAGTTCCCTCGCATTTGGATAAGGATAAATATACCATCCGCAAGGCCGGGTCGTCTATGCAAAAGCAGTTAATGCGTGGTAAAATCAGCAAAGCCTTTCCTTCCCCGGAACAGAGGGCAAGCCCATGTATCACTCCTTCAGCATCAAAAACTTCCGCTGCTTTGACGACCTGACCCTTGATGGGTTGGGGCGGATCAACCTGATTGGCGGCAAAAACAACATCGGCAAATCGGCCCTCCTCGAGGCGTTGTGGGTGCATAATGGGCCGACGGATCGGGAGCGCATCTTGCGGTTGGATCTGGCCCGGGGATTGCCGGCGGCGGACTACGACGTTGAAAACCTGTTCTATGGATTTGACAGCGGCTCGACCATTGAACTCTGCGCCCGGGGCAGCTGGGGGGATGAACCGCGCCGGTTGACGGTTTATGCTGAGGAGAATCATTGGTTCGATGTCCCCGGTGACGAAAGTTTGGACATTCCCTTTGCGATTTCCCAGAAGCGGATTGTGCTGGATTACTCTAACGAAGCCGGGGTAAAGGCCCAAACCAAAGTGTGGCCGGAAAGCCGTTCTGAGAATTCTGGGAGCTTGAAAGCGGGCTACACTAGGGATTGGCCGGAAACTCTAATACCGACACCATTAGGGGCTTTTATTACTGCTAACGGCGAGGTCAGAGGCGCGACCGTTAAACGCTACAGCCGTCTGGAAATTGACGGGCGGCAGGATGGAGTGTTGCAAATCCTGCAAGTGGTTGAACCAGCATTGCAACGGCTGACCATTCTGGCGACCGGAGAGAAGCCAAGAATTTATGCCGATGTCGGTACCAAGCCGCTAATCCCGGTCGAGCTTATGGGCGCGGGAATGTCCCGCACCCTGTCCCTGTCCCTGGCCATAGCCAGCGCGCCCGGTGGTATAGTCTTGGTGGACGAAATCGAGAACGGCCTGCACTACACGGTGCTGGAAAAGGTATGGCAAGCCATCGCCGCCTTTGCCCGCCGCTACGATGTGCAAATTTTTGCCACCACCCACAGCCACCATTGCATTCAATCGGCCTGCCGGGCTTTTGAGGGGGACGAGGATGAACTGCTCCAACTCTACAGCCTCGGGTACCGCAAAGGCAAAATATCCGCCGCCCGTTACGACCGGGAACGGTTGGAGTTCGCCTTTGAGGTCGGGTTGGGAGTTATCTAACAGTGCTGCCCGCTCTGAACCCGGAAAGCAAGCCCAAGCTGCTGCTGGTCGAAGGCCGAGACGAGGAGTTGGTCCTCGGCGCTTTGCTGCGGCATCTGGGAATCTCCGCCGTGCAAGTGCAGGGTTACGGCGGTAAAAACCGGCTCCAGTATTTCCTCACCACCGTAACTAATGAACCCGACTTCGACCAAATCCCGTCCCTCGGCATCGTGCGGGATGCTGATGATAACCCTCAGTCGGCGTTGCAGAGCGTTCAGAGCAGTTTGCGGAATGTCGGACTGCCGACGCCGCAAAACTTTCTGGAGCCGGCTGCGGGATTGCCCCGGGTAGCGGTGTTTATTATGCCGGATAATGCCAATCCCGGGGCTTTGGAGGATTTATGCTTGGCCGCCTGGTCGGAGGATCCGGCTATGGGCTGCGTGGCGGATTTTATGCAATGCCTTGAGGATGCAGCAATAGCCCCGCCGGTTGACGCCGCCAAAGCCCGGATGCACGCTTTCCTTGCCTCCCGGGCCGACCCGGATTTGCGCTTGGGCGAAGCGGCGCAACGGGAATACCTCCCCTGGCGCCACCCCGCCTTTCAATCCCTAAGCGATTTCCTGAAAGCCCTGTAGGTTCAGCAACTAGCTGTAACCTTACAACCAATCGCCCCGGACGCTATAACTCCCCTATGCTCCTACATCCCCATCAACCTATCAGCCCCGACACCACGCCGCCGCCGGTCGCCCCCGGTCAAACCCGCCCGCCGGATGCCCTGCTGCGCCTGCTGCACCGCGGCGCGCCCCAATCCGGCCAAAACGCCGCAACCCTCTACCTGACTTCAGCAGCCCTGAAATCCTTTCCCCCCGCCAAAGACGCCCCAAGCCAAGACTGGCGGCAATTCCTGACCACCGCCGAATCCTTGCCCGGCGGCGCGGCCTTGCGGCAATCGGATACCGGCCTGGCTTTATTCCGCAGCGGCGGCCAAGGCTTTGCCATCATCCCGCCCTTTCCCATCACCGACACCCTGGCCGGGCCGGAACCCCTGCCGGCTTGGAATACCGGCCCATTGGCCCGACTGTTGACCGCCGACTACACCGTGGGCATCATCCTGCTACGCTTGGGCCGCTACCTAGCCGCCGTTTTTGAGGGCGACCGCCTCGCCGTCAGCAAAACCGACGCCCGCTATGTCAAGGGCAAACACCACGCCGGCGGCACTTCCCAACTCCGCTTTCAGCGCATCCGGGAGGGACAAGCCCGCAAACTCTACGATGAAACTTGCCGGGTAGCACGGGAACGCTTTGCCCCCTACGCCAACCGCCTCGACTATATCCTCCTCGGCGGCGACCCGCAAACCCTCAACGCCTTCAGCAAAGTCTGCCCCCTAGTCCAACAATACCAGGCCCAGGGCAAACTCCTGCACCGCCGCCTCAACATCCGCGACCCCAAACACGCCGCCTTGGAACAAATCCCCGCCCTGCTGCGCCAAAGCCGGGTTTGGATGGTAAGTTAGACGCCATTTAACTTGCATACCCCGTTGTCATTCCAGCGAAAGCCGGCCGTAAATTATTCCCCCGGAAATCCCGGCCCAATTCCATACTCCAGAGGCCGGGCTGTCGTGTATAATCGGGGGTATGGCACAGGGTTTTTCCCGTTATCGGATAATAGTTGGCTTGGCTTTCCTGCTGGCTTTGCTGGCCGGCGGCGTGAATGCCGGGACGCTGACGGCTCAGGAGGAGGAGCCGCCACCGACGCCGGCGGCTACGGTTAAAGCGGAAAACCGCCAACCGGCGGCGGCCAGCAGCTATGTGGTCGCCTTTACTACCGACCGGGAACTGCTGCCGGACCAAGCCGACCCCATCATCTTTACCCTCCACGAGGACATCGGCGTCCCCCGGGTCGGCCAACTCAACCCCCAGGAAATACGCATCGCGGCTACCCAAGTGGCCGCGGTGGACGATACTGCCCTCGGCTCCGGTTCCGGCCCGGCCCAGGCTGTAGTTCTGGACGGACAGGATAATCCCAGAAAACCGACGGTTATATCGGTTTTTCCCGGGGATATGAGTCCCGCCGACGGGACGCAGAAAATCGCCGCCGGGGCCCGGGTCACCGTAACTTTCAGCGTCCGGGCCGGCTTGTCCAACCCGGCCGAGGGCGGCCGCTTTTCCTGGACGGTGCAGAACGGCCGGGACGCCGACCCGGTAGCCGCCGCTCATCCCGATGAATTGGTACGGCAGGCTTTCGGGGAAACGACGGAGCCGGAGACGGCGGACGACTTGGTCACCGGTCTGCTGGTGGACTTGCAGGTTATACTGAGCAGCGATACCGCCGGCCGGGGCGCGGAAATAGTCGCCATTGGCCGGGGGTTCAAGAACGATACTACCCTGACTTTCTGGCGGGACGGCAACTTTAACGGCGTACGGGACGGCGGCGAAAATGCCCTCTGCGTTACCCAAGTTGGCGGCGACGACATCGGCACCTGCACTTTTATCGTCGTCAGCCCGCCCTTCGTTCCCGGCCCGGGCGATTGCGCCATTAGCGACGGCCGCCCCGCTGCCGGGGTCAACTGCAACCTGGTCAACGCCGTCGACGGCCGGGGGCAAAGTTCAACGATAGTTCTGGAGGACGACAGCGCCGCCGATGCCGCCGCGGCGCAGGTTCTGGAGTTGGATGGGCTGGTGAGCGCCGAGTTCAGCTCCGGCCAGCGCATCCTGATTCATTTGGCTGACTATCCGCCGGGAAGTCTGGCGGCGGTGGAGATTGCCGGCCAGCCGGTGGATTTTCCCGACGAAAAGGTCGGGGAGGGCGGCGTACTGACTTTCAGCGTAGCAACCCCGCCGGGTCTGCGGGAGGGCCGCCAGGATTTGCGGGTAGCCGTAACCCGGCAGGATAATGGCGAGATTTACGCCGCCCGGGCCACGATTATTGTCGGCGGGCCAATCGTACGGGCTACGCCCCGGGCCGTGCTGCCCAATCAGCGCATCCACCTGGTCGGCAACGACTTTTCCATCGCCGCCAACGGAGAGCCGGTAACTATTGCGGCGATCACCATCGGCGGCCGCGCCATTGACGCCCAGCGCATTCACGGCAGTACCCAAGGCAGCGATAATGCTATAACAGTGGACAGCGGCGGCAACTGGTCGGCGTCCCTTGACTTGCCGGTGAACCCGGCGACCACTACGCCCGGCGAGTTGGAAATAGAGGTGCGGGACAGCCGCGGCCGCGCCGGAACGGTGACCGTGACCGTTGCCCCTCGGGAGTTGACGATTACCCCCATCTGGGGACGGGCCGGCAGCTTGGTAACGGTAGCGGGCCGCCACTTCCCCAGTCGGAATGACCAGGGTTCCGGGGTTCAGCTGCGGGTTATTTATGACGCCGGCAGCAGCCAGACCCGGACTAACGCCCAAACCAACACTGACGGATATTTTAAGGCCGAGCTGCGCGTTCCCCGCAACGCGGCCGCCCCTTCCACCAACCAAGTGCGGGTCGAGTTCCGGGATGATGATGGCGCGCTGATTGCCACCGTGGCCGCCCACGATGTGCCGGGAGCGGCCCTGACCCTGTCGCCGGCCGCCGGGCCGCCGGGAACGGTAGTAACGGCGTCCGCCCAGGGCTTTCGGGGCTTTATGCCGGTGCAGTCGGTAACGGTGGGCAATATCGAGGTTACGCCGGCGCCGCGGCCGGCAACGGATGCCGCCGGCCAGGTTGACCTGCGAATCCTGATCCCGGGGCTGGGCTTGGGCCAGCAGAATGTCGAGCTGCAAATCAACGACATCACCGTCAGCCAGAGCTTTACCGTCACCGCCGCCGGCGTAACGGCCGGAGCGGTAACTCCGGCTGATGCCGCCCTGACCAACTTGGGCCGCCGTTTCCTCCGCGCCTTCCACTTCAACAACGACACCAAGACCTGGACTTTCTACGACCCGGCGGCCGGGGATGCCAATACTCTGGAAAACTTCATCGCCGGGGAAAGCTACTCGCTGCTGGTGTCGGAAACCGCCGAAGTTGTCTTAAAGGGCAAAACCCGCCGACTGACTTGCGCCGCCGGCAACTGCTGGAACCTGATTGTGTGGTAGGGAGTATGGCAGAGCGCGTTACGGTTTTCATCGACGGGTTCAACCTCTATTACGGCCTCAAATCCAAAGGCTGGCGGCGGTACTACTGGCTGGATTTGCGCCGCTTGGCGGAGAATCTGCTGCGCCCCGGCCAGGAACTGGTGGCAGTAAGGTACTTCACCACCCGGCTGTTGCCCCCTTCCAGTAACCCGGAGTTTGTCGGGCCGCAGAGCATTTACTTGGATGCTTTGGAAACTCTGGAGGGTTTGCACCTCCACTACGGTTACTTCCTGCCCAAGGCTGCTACTTGTCCTGAATGCGGGGCGGTCTGGCACACCTTCGAGGAAAAGATGACCGATGTGAACATCGCCACGGAACTGCTGGGCGATGCTCAGGATGACGCCTTTGACACGGCGATTATCATATCCGGGGACAGCGATTTGTCCGGGCCGATAAGCGCGCTCCGCCGTCGCTACCCGTACAAGCGGGTAGTGGTGGCTTTCCCGCCGAATCGGATTTCTTTGCGCCTGCGCAAAGCGGCGTCCTCGTGTTTCAGGATCGGCCGCCGGAAATTCGCTGATAGTCAATTGCCGGATTCTATTCTCATGCCCAACGGCTATATCCTTAACAAGCCCGCACAGTGGCTTTGAGCAAAGGCAAAAAGAAACGCCCCGCCATTGGCGGGACGTCGGCCTGTGGATACTCTCCACAGGGTGGTACAATTACACTATAACCTATCCTTACCCCTTTTGTCAACCCCCGCATTTGAGAGTTTCCTGCCGGAAATCCCCCTTTTTACATCCTTAATTACACCGCCCGGCCTCCACGGCGACATCACCGTTGCCGGCATATTAGCCGGCTGACTACCGGCAGTTACCGTCAGGCGGCGGCGGGGTTCCGGTTGCGCCGGACTCTACTAGCCCATTGCCGCAGTTTAGCCGCCGGCCGAAACCGTCCTCGCATATTATAAGCCACCAGCGGCGCTACCTGCTTATTGCCCGCTACCAAGGGGGCGACCCACTGCCGCAGTTCCTGGTAAGTCGGCGGTTTATCCTCCCAAGTCGGCAGCAACGAATCCAGATGCTGCCACCTCTTTTGCCCCGGCAGTTTGGTCATTACCGCCCCGCCGGCCTCTTGAACTGCGATGACGCCGGCCAGCAGATCCCACATTCGGGGCGCGCCAATGACGGCGTATTGCAACACCCCGCAGGCGGTCATTGCCAGTTCATAGGCAATGCTCCCGGTGGTACGCAGCTCCCCAGGATGGCGGCCCACCACCTTGCCGAACCGGGTGGTTTGGATAAAATGCCCCGGCAAGCCAATCAGCCGATTGCCTACCGGCTGGTCCGATTGATACACCGCCATTGCCGTCACAGTGCCATCGCTATGGGCCGCCAAACAACCGCCGCCCCGCCGACAGTGCAGCACGAAACCGCCGCCCGCTGTCGGCCAGGGCAGATACAAGGCCCCGGCTACCGGCCGCCCCCGATGCAACACTCCGATCGATGACGCATACACCGGCAGGCCGTTGAGAAAGTTGGTCGTGCCGTCGAGGGGGTCTAAAACCCAAAGCAGGTCGGGAGCTGTTTGCTGAGCGTCAGATTCGGCGGCCCCTTCCTCGCCCAAAATGCCGTGCTGAGGAAAGCGACGGGAAATTTCCCCGGTCAGGTACTCCTGAGCCGCTTTATCCGCGGAAGTTACCGGGTCAAGCTGGTGCCGGTCCTTATACTCAATAGACAACTGCCGCCCGAAATAATCCGCCAGTATCGCCCCAACACCCCAAGCCATATCCACTGCGGCGGCCTCGATTTCCCGCAGCAATTCCCCGTCCTCAGTCATTCCCGTTGCCTCGACTCCCCCGAATTATCCGCCCGGGCTATGTTGACCAACCTGAAATTGGCAATGCTATTCCGCCACGGGGCTAATTAAACCGGGGGCAAAGCAGCAATCCCGCCCGCCCCCGGTAATATCAGCAATCCCGGCGGGAAAGCCCCTACCCGCCCAACAGCTCCCGCAGCTCCCCCACGCTCTTATCCCCGAAATCCGGCGCGCCGCCATTCACCCGATAAGTCGGCGTGCCGAAAATGCCCAACTCTTTAGCCGCTTGGTGTTCCGTCAGCACATACTGGCGATACTCCCCCGCCTCCAGCGCGGCCGCCAACCCGTCCCCATCCAGCCCGCAGCTTTCGCCAATCGCCAGCAGCACCGCCCGGTCGCCCAAATCCACGCCCTCCGCCCAATAAGCCCGGGCCGCCGCATGGTGAAACTCCCCATCCAAGCCCTGCGCCTTGGCGTAGGCCGTAGCCTCGTGCGCCAGGTTAGTATTGGGCGCGATGGCCGGCCGGCGCATCACAATGCCGGCCTGCCGCGCCCGTTCCTGCCACTCCGGGGTCAAATCCGTCTCCGTCTCCCCCTCCCGCAGCGGCCGCGCTTCTCCCGCCGCCGGCCGCTCCGGCGCCAGCAGATAGGGACGCCGGTCAATCACCGCCCCGGTTTCCGCCGCCGCTTCGTCCAGCCTGACCAGGCCGACATAACACCACGGTCAAGTGTAATCGTACCAGACCGTTACCGTGGCCGGGTTCCTAGTAGTCATAACTCCCTCCTTATCACCTTGCGGTACGCTATGGGGGACGCCAAATTGGTCAGTGGTCGCAGCAACCGCGCAGCCAAACCCGCCCGCCATCCGCTTTCAGAAACTCATCCGCCGCCGCCGGCCCCCACTCGCCCGGCGCATAACTATCCGGCGGCGGCGCCTCCGGGCTGCCCAGCCACTCAATCAACGGATCCATTATCCGCCACGCCTGTTCAATCTCATCCCCCCGGGTGAACAGCGCCGCATCCCCGTTCAGCGCATCCATCAGCAGCCGCTCGTAGGCATCCGGCAAATCGCCGCCAAACTCCTCTTGATAGTGAAACTCCAGCTCCACCTTCCGCATCTGCAACCCGGCGTCCGGCACCTTCGACTGAAACTCCAGCCGAAACCCTTCATCCGGCTGTACGCAGATTGCCAGCATATTCGACGGCACTTCCTCATCCGCCTCCAGCGGGAAAAGGATATGCGGCGGATGGCGGAACTGGATGATGATTTCCGTAGTCTTATCCTCCATCCCCTTGCCCGACCGCAGGTAAAAAGGGACGCCTTGCCACCGCCAGTTGTCCACAAACAACCGCAGCGCGGCGTAAGTCGGCGTCCGCGATGCCGCCGCCACTCCCGGCTCCTGCCGGTAGCCCGCATACTGCCCGGCAATCAAATGTTGCCCGACCTCGCTGTGGTGTATCGGCCGCACCGACTTTAGCACCTTGGCCTTTTCATTCCGCAGCGCCTCCGCCTCAAACACATACGGCGGCTCCATTGCCACCAGACACAGTAGCTGCATCAGATGGTTCTGAAACATATCCCGCAGCACCCCGGTTTGGTCATAATAATCCGCCCGCTCCGAAACCTTCAGCGACTCCGCAACCGTAATCTGCACCTGGTCGATATAGTTGCGATTCCAGATGGGTTCAAAAATGGTGTTGGCAAACCGGAACACCAGCAGGTTCTGCACCGTTTCCTTGCCCAAGTAGTGGTCAATGCGGAAAACCTGATTTTCCGCAAATACCGAATGGGCAACATCATTCAATTCCCGGGCCGTCGCCAAATCGGTGCCAAAGGGTTTCTCCACCACCACCCGCCGCCAGCCCCTGCTGTCCTCGGCCATTCCCGCCGCCCCCAAGCCGGTAATCGCCGCCCGGTACAGACTCGGCGCAATTGCCAGATAGTAGAGCCGGTTCGACACCTCCGGGTCAAAACTTTCCAGTTCCTCCAGATGCGCCTCCAGTTCCCGCAGGCTTTCCTGCGAATCCACATCCGCCATCAAATAGGTAATCCGCGCCGAAAAGGCATCCCATTCCGCATCATTCGGCTGAAATCCTCCGGTCGTCCCCATCTCCCGGTGGATGAACTCCCGATAATCGGCGGTAGTCATCTCCGCCCGCGCCACTCCGATAATCCGCAGCTCCCGGGGGATCCGCCCCTTGGAATACAGATTGCACAACGCCGGCATCAGCTTGCGCCGCGTCAAATCCCCGCTGGCCCCGAAAATTATCAAACTGGTAATGCCCCGCGCATCCTCCAGCGCGGCGGCTACGGCGGCAAAATCGGCGGCAGTAGCGGACATAACCATTATTCCGACCTCCGAATCCCATGCCCCCCGAACTGATTCCGCAGCGCCGCCAGCAGCTTCGCCCCAAAGGGCTGCTCCTGCCGCGACCGAAACCGCTGCTGCAAGGACAGCGTAATCGCCGGTATCGGCACCGCCAAATCCACCGCCTCCTGCACCGTCCAGCGCCCTTCCCCGGAATCCTCCACATACGCCTCCAACCCCTTCAGTCCCGGGTCTTGCTCCAACGCCGCCACCGTCAAATCCAGCAGCCAGGAGCGCACCACGCTACCGTGCCGCCAAGTCTCCGCAATAGATGCCAAATCCAGGTCAAACTCCGTCTTGGCCGCCATCAGCTCAAACCCCTCGGCGTAGGCTTGCATCAGCGCATACTCCACCCCGTTATGCACCATCTTGACAAAATGCCCGGCGCCCGCCGGCCCCGCATAGCAGTAACCCTTATCCGCCGCCGGAGCCAAAGTCTGAAAAATCGGCTCCAGCCGTCGAAAGGTTTCCGCCTTGCCGCCCACCATCAGCGAATAACCCTCGGTCAGCCCCCAGATACCGCCGCTGGTACCCACATCCATCAGCTCAATGCCATCCACCGCCAGCTTTTCGGCTTGCCCGATGGTATCCTTATAGTTGGCGTTCCCCCCGTCCAAAATCACATCCCCGGCCGCCAGCAAGGGCCGCAGCCGGTCGATGGTATCGTTAGTAACTTGACCTTGCGGCAGCATCAGCCACACCGCCCGCGGCGGCGTCAGCAAAGCGACAACTTCCTCGATGCTTGCCGCCCCGGCCGCGCCCTGTTCCTGACTAGCGGCCACGGCGGCATTGCTGGCGTCATAAGCCACTACCCGATGCCCGCCCCGCAGCAGCCGTTGCGCCATATTGCCGCCCATCCGCCCCAAGCCAATCATTGCCAGTTCCATCGTTCTATCCCCTTGCCTTCCTTACCGCCTTTCCCGCCCCGCCCTAACCGTCCTTCCCGCCCCAACGGGAATCCAGAATCCCGCAAACCGCCGCTACACCTCCGCCCCAATCCGCCGCAATCCCGCCACCGGGTCATCCCCCAAATGTATCCGCACCGCCCGCCGGCCCCGGTTCCGCAGCGCCTGCAAATCCCCCGCCGCCTGCGCGTCCGCCAGCGCATTCAGGTTATACCGCCGCCCCGGAATGGCAATCTCCCCCGCGTGGTCGGCGGTCAGTTGTAGAAACAGCCCCGAATTCGGCCCGCCCTTATGCAATTGCCCGGTCGAGTGCAGATAGCGCGGCCCAAACCCCGCTGTAGCCGCAATGCCGTACTTCTCTCCCACCCGCCGGCGTATCTCGTCAATCCCTTCCCCGATCGCCGGCGTATCCGGCAGATAAGCCAGAATTGCCAAATAATCCCCGAACCGGGCTTGCGCCAGCAAATCGTTAAGCGACCCGGCCGTATCCTCTGCCGGCCAGACCCCTTGCTCCAGATACTGCGCCAACACTTGGTCCGTCATATCCTTGGCGCTCTGCACATCCGGCTGGTCAAAGGGATGCAAATTCAGCAGCCGCCCGGCAATGGCCGTAGCATACTCCCACCGGTAAAACTCCGCCCCTAGGTCGTAGCCGTCCGCCAGATCCAACCGCACTACCGGATGTCCCGCCGCCGCCAAGGCCGCCGCCCGCCCATCCAAAGCGGCATTATCCTCCGTTGCCAACCGCAGATAGACAAAAAACCGGTCGCTCCCGTACCCTTGCGGCGGCAACTCCGGCTCCCCGGCCACCGGAATAATCCCCGAACCCTCTTTGCCCAGACCTTCCGCCAGCATCTGCTCCACCCAAAGGCTGAACCCGGCCACGCCCGGCGATGCCAGCAGCGTCAGCTTGTCCCGCCCCGCCCTGGTCAGGATACCCAAAACCGTCCCCAGCCACGCCCCCGGATTATCCGCGGCGCGGTCAATGTCGCACCGTTCCCGCATCGCCGCCGCCCGCTCCAATAGCAAACCCAAATCCAGCCCAATCAGCGCCGCCGGCACCAATCCAAAGCCGGACAGCACCGAATAGCGGCCGCCCACTTCCGGCGGATTCAGGAAAACCTCTCGAAATCCCTGCTCCCGGCCCAACTTTTCCAAAACCGTCCCCGGATCCGTGATGGCGGCGAAATTTTCCCCGGCTGCCGCCCCCTTCTTTGCCGCTACCACCTCCCGAAAGTGGGCGTACAGGCTGTTCGGTTCAATCGACGACCCCGACTTGGACGACACCAGAAACAGCGTCTCCGCCAGGTCAATCACCCGCTCCACCGCCTGCGTCCACGACGGCAAAGTCGAGTCCAGCAGCAGCAGTTGCGGAAAACCCGGCTGACTGCCGCAAGTACGCCGCAGCACCTCCGGCCCCAGGCTGCTCCCCCCCATCCCCAGCAAAACCACATGACGATAGCCGGCGTCCCGCACCCCCTCGGCAAACGCCGTCAACTCCCCAATCCGCCCCTGCATCTCCCCGATAACCCCCATCCACCCCAAGCGGTCCACAATCTCCGTCGGCGACTCCCGCCACACCCGATAATCCCCCTCCCGAATCCGGGCCACCACCCGGTCGGCGTCCAGTTCCGCCAAAGCCGCCGCCACTGCCGGGGCATACTCCCCCAAAAATTTCGCCCCCGGCTCTACCGCTGCCATCGGTTGTACCATCTGCCCCTCTCCTGCGAATACTGACGGCTGGCCCGCAACCCCCGCCCGGTTATTGTAAATCAGAACCCGGCTAAAAGCATAGCATACTAAATCAACCCCGGACAAACCGGACTTGCCCCACCCAAGGCTATCGCATATACCTAGCGACTTACTTACGCAGTCATTCCCGTTTTCACGGGAATGACAATCTCTATATGCGATAGCCTTGATTTGAAACCAGTACGCCCCTTGCCCGCCACCTCCGCCCTGTGTTATCCTTGCTGCCTGATGCTGATTTATCGCGAACCCTTGCCGGAGGATTGCCCGCCCGAGACTGCCGAGGAAATTGCCGGCCCCCGCATCGTCTATCGAATGGTAGATAGCGACCCGCCTACGGATGCCGACTTTTATTCCCAGCGCGCTAAAAATCCGGCGAAAACCTATCAAATATCGGAATGTCGCGCCCGGGGCTTGTCGGTATATGCCCAGCTGGAGGATGTGAAATCCTTGGCCGCGCGCCTCGGTCTGGAACGGGTATATTTTTGCCGGGTGGCTTTGACGCCGGGCGCGGGCCGCATCCAGAAAACCGGCGCCGCCTCCCATCATACTTGGTGGCCTTGGGCGGCCTTCGACATCTTGGCCCACTGCTATGTAGTGCGATGAAAGCCATAAGTCTTACCAACATCCTGGTCTATTACGATGGCATTCAGGTCTTTGCCGCCGCGGACGCCGCCGGCCGCTCCTATGTGGGCGTGGGCTATGGCCCGGACATCAGTACCGATTGCTACCTCGTAACCGCCGCCCGCCCGGAACGATTGCAGCAGTTCCGCGGAGGACAGCTCGACCTGCGAACTTTGCTGCTCGAAGCCCCCGGCGGCCAATGGTATATCACCACGAACCCGGGTGGCGATACCCTCTTTACTCTGGAGCCTCAGCCCGGGCCGGTAGCCCAATCCCCTTACCTGCCCGGCCCGAACTTTATCCTGAACTGCGAACCCGTTGAAAGCCTGGCGGAGTGGCAAGAGCCGGCCGCCGCCCCAGCTAAAGCCCCAGCCTAACGATAGCGTTCCGATTTAGGTGGTTTAGTTGTAGAATGGGGAAAAGGCCGGCCTTGCTGGTTGACGGGAGGTGCGCTGTCATGGGATTGCTGGACGATTTGGAGACCCAACTGGAGCAGGAAATTCCGCTCCAGTTGCAGGCGAAGCTGCAACAAGCCCTGGATCATTATCAGCCCCGATGTGCTCAGTGCGCTCTGGCGATGCACCGCCACCATCGCTATGAGCGCACCATTGTCACGTCCTATGGGCCCATCCGGATAGCGGTTCCGGTGTTTCGTTGTGGGCAATGTCGCCAACTGGCGGGCGGCGCGGCGCTGCTGGGGCCGGAGGTTCGTTACCAACGGTTCTCAAAAAAACTCGGGACCGGGCTTTGAGCCTGGCGGCCCAGGGTTTGAGTTACGCCCAAGCGGGGCAGTGGGTGGGTTGTGTCAAAAGCACCTTGTGTCGCTGGCTGCGGCGGTTGGCCTTGACCCGGCCCCGGTTGCCGGGGGCAGTGTGGGAACTGGATGGTTTATGGACGCGCACCCGGCAGGGCCCTCAGGAATTGAAGGTAATCCGGGACGAAACCGGGGCGGTCTTGGCGACTTTCGGGCCTTGGGCGGCGGCCCTGGAGTTGGCCGAGCAGTCCGGAGCCGCGCCACCCCGACATCTGGTCAGCGACGGCGACCGGGCCATTGCGGCCGGCATCCAGTGGGTGTACGGCCGGGCGGCGCCGCATCAGCTGTGTATCTTTCACCTGCTGCGGGAATATGGACGGAATATCGGGAAGGCCGGCTTGGCCGCCGCCCGGCAACTGCTGTTGACTGACAGCGCGGCGGCGGCCCAGAGCTATGCCCGTCAAATAATGGAGTTGACCGAGGGCGCCGCCGCTTACTGGCTGGACAAGGCATTGACCGCCGGCCGGCAGTATTGGACTACGGGAGAGGTTGCCTACCGGACTACTTCCCGCCTGGAACGCTACAATCGGGAGTTGCGCCGGCGGGAGCGATTGGGGACGGTCTGGTCAGAGCATAACCTGCTGGCTTTGCTGCAAACCCGGGGCTTGCTCAACCAAACCACCTAAAATGCAACGCTATCCAGCCTAACTCGCCCCTTGCCCCCGCCCCCGTCCTGTGCTACCCTAGCCCTATGCTTGGTACTACGATGAAACCCTTAGCCATCACCCCCACCGCCATCCTCGACTATTACGATGGGGTGCAAATCTTTTCCGGACGGGACGCTGCCGGCGGCGACTATGTAGGTGTCTTTGTGGGCTTGGTGGACAAAAGGGACCGCTACTTGGTAACGGCCGCCCGCCCGGAACGGATGCGCCAGTTCCTCGACGGCAAACTGGACTTGTTGACCCTGCTGCTGGAGTCCCCCGGCGGCGAATGGTACTTGACCGACGACGATGGGGAAGCCGGCGCCCTTATCCTCCAGCCGCAAAGCGGCCCGCTGACCGACCACGATGAATTCCTGCCGTTGCCTGACCTGTTCCTGCCCGGCGGCCCCTATGAAACCCTGACCGAACAGCCGGAGCAAGAGCCGGCCCCGGCCGCGGTCTCCCCGGCATAAAACCCCCAACCGGTCAATTGACAGACCAGCCAGCCCCCTTTACAATAACCGCCGGCTCCTTTTGCAATCAACCAACCAGTCAACCAGTGGAGAGGAAACAATATGGCAACCAAAGCGTACCTTTTGGTGGAAACCTCGGTCGGCAAGACCCGGGAAGTGGCGGCGACGCTCGGCAATCTCGAAGGCGTCGCCTCCGTGGATGTGGTCACCGGCCAGTTTGACATCATCGCCGTCATCAGCGCCGACGACCTGACCGCCGTCGGGGCCATGGTCACCGAAAAGATTCACACCATCTCCGGCATCGTCCGCACCCAATCCTGCGTGGCCGTGGGCGCTATCTAGCCGCCGCGCCGCCAAAGCAACCAACGCCGGAGCCGGGTTCAGCAACTAATCCTCAAATCAGTGGGGAGGGTTTTCCGTGGATTTCAACTTCACCGCCGCCGATAACGCCTTTCGCCAGCAGCTGCGCGATTTCGTACAGCAGGAACTGCCCCCGGATTGGGAGGGCGGCGGCCGCTGGCCGGAGGAATGGAACTGGGAGCTGACCCGGAATCTGCGCCGCAAAATGGCGGAACGCGGCTGGCTGACCATGCACTGGCCCGAGGAGTACGGCGGCCAGAACGCCTCCCCGGTCCGTTCCGCCATTTACAACGAGGAACTGGCTTATCTGCGGGCGCCGGGGCGGGACATTTTCGGCGTCCGGATGCTCGGCCCGACCCTGATGATTCACGGCTCTGAGGAGCAGAAACAGACCCATCTGCCGCCGGTGGCCCGCGGCGAAGTCCAGTGGTGTCAGGGCTACAGCGAACCGGAATCCGGCTCCGACTTGGCATCGTTAAGCACCCGGGCCGTGCGGGATGATGACGAATATGTCATCAACGGCTCAAAAATCTGGACTACCCTGGGGCATCGGGCGGACTGGATTATGCTCCTCGCCCGCACCGACCCGGACGCCCCCAAGCATCGCGGCATCAGTTTCATCCTCGTCGATATGAAAACGCCGGGCATCCAGGTCCGCCCCATCATTAATATGGCCGGCGGCCACGAGTTCAACGAAATTGTCTTTGACAATGTACGCGTCCCCGTCGCCAATGTAGTCGGCGAGGAAAACCGGGGTTGGTATGTCGCCGTTACGCTGCTCGATTTTGAGCGGTCGGGCATTGACTATTCGGCGATGGGCCGCCGTCTGCTCGACGAAGTCCGCCGTTACGCCCAGGAAACCAACGCCAACGGCCGCCCCCTGATGCAAACCCCTTGGGTGCGGAATCTGCTGGCCGACCGCTATATCGAGTGCGAAGTAGCCCGGCTGATGGCTTATAATGTGGCCTATATGCAGGGGCAGGGCTTGGTGCCGAACAAAGAGGCGTCAATGAGCAAAGTTTTCGGCAGCGAAACCTTGCAGCGGGTAACGAGCGCCGGTATGGAAGTTTTAGGCTTGTACGGCGTCCTCGACCGCAGCGAAAAGTGGGCGCCGTTGCGCGGCCGCATTCAGGAACACTGGATGACCAGTTTCTCCCACAAAATCGCCGCCGGCACTTCGGAAGTGCAGCGCAACATCATCGCCAGCCGGGGGTTGGGTCTGCCGCGAGGGTAGGGTATGAACGAAGTATTCATCTATTGGGACAATTCCAACATTTTCATCGAAGCCCAGCGCATTGCCGAGGAGCGCAACGACCATATCGACGCCCGTTTCCGGGTGCGGGTCAACTTCGACAATATGCTGCGCTTGGCTCACGCCGACCGGCCCCTGCGGAAAGCTATCGCCGCCGGTTCGGTGCCGCCGGAAATGCGGCAGTTGTGGAACCAGTTGGACAATCGGGGTGTGGAAGTAAGCCTTTTCGACCGGGGCCAATTGGCGGCGGGAGAGCAGGAAATGCCCGACCGCATATTGCAGTTGCGTATGCTGGAGGACGCCCTGGATTATGATGACACTCCGGGTATCGCAGTGCTGTTAGCCGGGGATGACATCGACTATCGGGAAGGCAAAGGATTTCACAGCACCCTGGAGCGGATGCGGCGGTGGGGCTGGAAAGTTGAAATCCTGTCGTGGACACACTCCTGCAACTACCGAATGCGGGAATGGGCTGAGGAAAACGGCATTTTCGTCCCCTTGGATGATTTCTACGAATCCATTACCTTTCTGGAACCCTCCCGGCCGGGACACCGCTTTGGGGAATCCCGGGACGCCGCGACCCTCGACTTGTCCCGCCGCCCGGTATCCTGACCTTTGCCGGCAAACCGGCCGCCGCCCTAATCCCGCACCCGGGGAATAACTTCCGCTCCCATCAACTCAATCTGCCGCAAGGTGTCGGCTTGAGACATCCCCGGCCACTGCATCCGGAAAATCAGGCAGTTGACGCCCAACTCCTGCCCATAGCGGCGGATTTCCCCCGCCACATCCTCCGGAGAACCCAGCAGAAACCGGTCCCGGGCCAAATCCCGGTAGGGAACGGAAAAACTTTCATCGCCGGGCAAGGCTTTATCCTGCCCCCAAGCGGCGTAGGCGGCGTACTTGGGGCCCAAGTAGGGTTCGCTTTGGGCGTAGGCGGTTTCCCGGTCGGGGGCTACATACAACTCCCGCATCATCGGCAAAGTGTCCGGCGTCGGCTGTCCGGCCCGGGCCAAAGCCTCCTGATAGCCGGCCCACTGCCGGGCGACCAAATCCATAGTAGCGTGGGGGTTCACCAGCCAGGGCAGTCCCCAACGGGCGGCCCGGCGGATGGCGACATCATTGTTGGCGGCGACCCAAATGGGCGGATGCGGCTGCTGTACCGGCCGGGTCGCCGGGGCAATGCGCGGCACCTGGTAAAACTGCCCGTTAAACTCTACTTCCGGCTCCGTCCACAGCCGTTTCATCACTTCCAGAGCTTCCCGCAGCCGGGCCACTCTTTGCCCCCGTTCCACCCCAAAGGCCGTATATTCCTCCTCCCGATAGCCCAGTCCCACGCCAAAGATAAAGCGGCCGTTGCAGATGGCATCCATAGTCGCCACGCTTTCCGCCAGTTCCACCGGGTTATGCAGCGGCACCAGTACCACCGTGGCCGCCACGGTCATATCCCCGGCTTCGGCGGCCAAGCGGGCCAATAGCGGGAAACTGGCGCTCATCTGGTAAGGAGCGGCCAAGTAGTGCTGCCCGGTGCAAATCAGGTCAAACCCGGCCGCCCGGGCCGCCCGCACCTGCTCGGCGCTTTCCGCAATTTTCCGGGGCATTGCCTCCCCCGGCAGATACTGGTTGGTGATGAAAAAGCCTAATTTCATAGCTCCCCGTTCCCGTTACGCCAAGGCGATGGTGTCGTTGCTGCCGGCGGATTATACACCGTTTCCGCCGGGCGGGCTATGGCGCGGCTGTCTCCAGTTGCCGGGATAAACTACCCTTTTAACCCTATGACGGCTATACTAACCTCTCGAAACTTGACAAAGGGATGGCGCGCTATGACCGCAGAAATGACACTGCTGACCGCGGGAGCAGCGGAACTGGGCATTGAACTGGACGCCGGGCAGCAGGAGCAGTTTGCCCTTTATTACCGGGAACTGGCGGCCGCCAATGAACGGGTGAACCTGACTTCGGTTATCGACTATGATGCCGTGCAGGTCAAGCACTTTCTCGATTCCTTGACTTTGCTGCCGGCCTTGGGCGGCCCGGCGGCCTTGACCCGGCCGGGCTTAAAGGTAGTAGATGTGGGCGCCGGGGCCGGCTTTCCCGGCTTGCCGCTGAAACTGGCTTTCCCCGGCCTGCAACTGGATTTGGTCGAGGCTACCGGCAAAAAAGCCGACTTTCTGCGGCATCTGGTGGACACTCTGGCCTTGACCGGCGTAACAGTGCATTGGGGACGGGCTGAGGAATTGGCCCACCGGCCGGAACTGCGCGCGGCCTTTGACCTGACCCTGGCCCGGGGCGTGGCGAAAATGTCGACCCTGCTGGAATATACCCTGCCCTTTACCCGGCGCGGCGGATTAGTGGCGGCGTGGAAACACGGCGGTAGCGACCAGGAACTGGCCGCCGCCCAAGCCGCCCTGCAAACCCTCGGCGGGCGGCTCCTGCCGGTTTATCCGGTAACGCTGTCCGGCTTGACCGACGACCGCATAATAGTAATGGCGGCCAAGGATAAGCCCACCCCCGGCCGTTACCCCCGCCGGCCGGGAATGCCGGGCAAGCAGCCTTTGGGCGCAACCGGGAATTAGGAATCCCAATAAAATACCTTGGCTAATATCTGATATTGATTTGACTTTATTATTATTCAGTGATATGGTAGTTCCCGGCTTAAACCTATCGCCTATTTTACGGAGGAACGCCAAAAGTAATTATGAGCAGGAAAACCCTTCTTTTGTTAGTGGCTTTAGCCACCATGGCAGCGGCCCTTATCGCGTGTCAGCAGCCGGAGATGACCTCCGAGGAGATGAACGCGATGCGGGCGGAGAACACCTCGATGCAGGCGGAAATGGAGACCATGCAGGCCGAGATGGACTCGATGGCCGCCGAAATGGCCGCGTCGATGGAATCGATGATGGAAGGCGGCCGGCTGGCCGCGGTGCAGGCCCGGGGCAACCTCATCTGCGCCGCCAACAACAGCCTGGCTGGTTTCGGGTTCATCGACGACGCCGGCAACGCCCAGGGCTTCGACATTGACCTGTGCCGGGCGGTAGCCGCCGCGGTGCTGGGTGATGCTAACCAGGTCCAATATCGTCCCACCACCGCCGCCGAGCGGGGGCCGACGATGCAGTCCGGCGAAGTGGATCTGATGTCCCGCAACACCACTTGGACCACTTCCCGCAACGAAGGCTGGGGCAACTTCGCGCCCACTATGTTCTACGACGGCCAGGGCTTTATGGTCCCCAACAGCCTGAACGTGTCGAGCATGGACGAACTTGCCGGCGCCCAAGTCTGCGTCCAGCAAGGCACCACCACCGAGCTGAATCTCCAGGACTTCAGCAACCAGAACAATATGAACTTCGACATCGTCACCTTCCCGGACAACATCTCGACCAACCAAGCCTACCTGTCCGGCCAGTGTGAAGCCCTGACCACCGACCGCTCCGGTCTGGCCAGCACCCAGTCCAGCTTTGAGAACCCGGGCGAACATACCATCCTGCCCGGCACCATCTCCGAGGAACCTTTGGGGCCGGTAGTGCCCCACGGCGATGAGCAGTGGTACGACATCGTCACCACGGTAATGACCATTCTCATCTACGCCGAAGCCTTTGACATTGGCAGCGGCAATGTGCCGACCGCCGCCACCGGCGACACCGCCGTGGACCGGCTCTTTGGCTTGGAAGGCTCCTACGGCCAGGAGGAAATGGGGTTGAGCAAGACCGTAGCCCAGACTGTAATCGGGGCTGTGGGCAACTACGGCGAGATTTACGACCGCCACCTGACTCCCCTGGGCTTGCAGCGGGAAGGCAGCCGCAACGCCCTGTGGAGCGCGGCCCCCTGCGCCGACTGCCCCAAGGGCGGCCAGGTCTATGCCGCGCCGCCGCGCTAGGCGGAATCCCGGACTGCCGGCCGCCGCAACAGGCGGGCGGCGGTTCAACCCTACCGGGACTTAACCGGGTTTCAGAGCCGGGGCGGGTTTTACGGAACCCGCCCCGGTTGGCGTACGGCGTCCCGCCGTGATATGGTAATTTGGTATCCGGCATCATCCAGAATACGAGGACAGCGGGAATGAAAAATGCTTATCTCAAAGGCATACTGATTGCGGCGGCGCTGCTGCTGGCGTTGACTATGGCGTGTACCAGCCCGCCGCAAGGCAGCACGGCGGCCTTGGAGGCGGAAAACGCCAACCTGAAAGCTACCATCGCCGCTAGTGACAACGCCGGGCCGGCCGCGCCCACTTCCAGCCGCCTCGCCGCCGTCCGGGAGCGCGGCCGGCTGATTTGCGCCAGCAACAACGCCATCGCCGGCTTTGGCTATCTCGAGGATGGCGGCAATGTGGGCTTTGACATCGCCCTGTGCCGGGCCGTAGCCGCCGCCGTCCTGGGCGACCCCAACGCCGTCGAGGTGCGGGTCGTTACTGCCACCGAAATGGGCGCAACCCTCCAGTCCGGGGAAGTAGATCTGATTGCCCGGACGCTGACCGTTACCACTTCCCGGGAAGCCCAGTGGGGCAACTTTGCCCAAACTATGTACTATGACGGGCAGGGGTTTATCGTCCACAAAGAGCTGGGGCTGACCAGCGCGGCGGAACTGGCCGATGCTACCATCTGCGTTACCCAAGGCACCACTACCGAGCTGAACTTGCAGGATTACTCAGACCTGCTGGGTTTGGGCATTACGGCGGTAACTTTCGAGCGCACCGATGCGGCCGTCGAGGCTTACAATCAGGGCCAGTGCGATGGCTTTACTACCGACCACTCCGGGCTGTATGCCTACCGCAGCGGCTTTGCCGACCCGGAAGCCCATACCATCCTGCCCGAAACCATATCCGAGGAACCCTTGGGCCCGGGCGTACCGCACGGCGATGAGCAGTGGTACGACCTGGTAAAAGCGGTAATGGCAATGCTGATTTACGCCGAGGCTTACGGCATTGATTCCCGGAATGTGCCGACCGCGCCCACCGGCAACACCAAAATTGACCGGCTCTTTGGCTTGTCCGGCAGCTACGGGCAGGAAACTTTGGGCTTGAACAAGACGGCGGCGCAGGAGGTCATCCGGTCAGTAGGCAACTACGGGGAGATTTACGACCGCTATATGGCGCCGCTGGGACTGGTGCGGGAAGGCGGCCGCAACGCCCTGTGGAGCGCGGCCCCCTGCACCGACTGTCCCAAGGGCGGCCAACTCTTTTCCGTGCCTTTGCGGTAGCGTAGTCGAGATTTCCGCCCCGGGGCGGAACTGGCGGCTAGTTACGCCGGAAGGGTCAGCCTGGTCGCCTGGTTCCTCAGAACGAAGCCGAACCAGCGGCCGGCAGCGGAGTATCCAAAGGCCACGGTGGTTGTCTGCGTCTATTGCCCACACGCCCTAGGAATTAAGGGGGGATGCCGGTTTAGGCGGAAACCGCGGCCGCGGTTTCCGCCTTGTCGGGAGAAGGGTTGGCAGGTCTGACCATGTGGGTTGCCAAACACCGGTTGGTCAGCTGGCTACATCATGCCGGCTTTGCCCGGTCAGGCTGCCGATTACGGTTGCGCTACCTTGGGGTGGCTACTAATGCCGGTTGGTATGGTTGCCATTCCGGCGGGTTGGCCCGGTCTTGCTTCCGCGGTTGACCGTTCTCCAGTCAACCTGGGTTGCTCCGACTCCTGTAGGCTGGGGCTGCGGTGGGTACGGCGGGTGGGATTTGCCGTTGGCCGCTGCTCCGGTTGGGGATTTACGGGGCCTTAGGCCGTTCCCCGGGGGTAGGAGTGTTTAAGGCGTCCGGCGGCTTGTTTAGGTCCGGCCGGGGCCCACAGCGCGCTGTGTGGAGCGGTATTAAGTTTTACGGTAAGCTTAGCGTAAAGAACCCGGCGTCCCGGGGTCAGGTCAACCTTGACGCTTTTTATTATGGAGGATGGTTTGGAGATTTGTCAAGGGGTGAATGGGATGAATTTTCGGGGAGTTTTGAGATATTTAAGAATTGGGGGACAGGTTTAATTCCCGATCCTTAGGCTTGTCGCTGGGCGCAGGGAGCAAGGCGGCAAGGAAAGAGCAGCGATACGGGGTCAGGCTTGCTGATTGCCGGCCTGCTCGAAGGCGTCGCGGCGCTGGAGGGTGGCGGCGAGCATTTCCCGGGGGATGGGGTTGGCGCCGCCGATGATGGCGGCTTGGGCTTCGAGTTGGGCGGCGGCCTCGACGAGCATTACGGAGCGGGCGGCTTCGGCGGGGGTGCCGCCAAAGGCAAGGATGCCGTGATGTTCCATCAGGACGGCGCGGATGTGGGTTGCGCTGTTGAGGGCGTCGGCGATGTATTGGATGGACTGGTCGGAGCCGCGGGGGCCGTATTTGGCGAGGGGGATGCCGTCGGTCATATCAAAGCGGGCCATAGCTTCGTAGCTGCACGGGATGGGGCGGCTGGCGACGGCAAAGGTAGTCCCCCAAGTAGAATGGACATGGACGGCGGCGCCGGCAGCCGGGCGGTTCTGGTAAATGACGGTGTGGAGGTGGACGATTTCGGCTTCCCGGGCGGTCATATTGCCCTCGAGGAGATTGCCTGCCAAGTCAACCAGGACGAAGTCGTCCTTGCGGACGGTGTCCAGGTCGCCGCCGATGAGGAGAAAAGCGCCGCCGCCGGGGATGAGGGCGCTGAAGTTGCCGTGCTGCCCGATGCCCATAACGCCGGCTTTTTCGATGGCGTCGATGGCTTTGAGGACGGCTTCTTTTTCGAGGTCGAGATCTTGCAAGGGCATTAGGGGACTCCTTAAATCAAGGGGGTAGCCGGCCGGGGCTGGGCCGGCTTGTTCGCAGTATTTTACCATCCGGCAACGGGTTAGAAGGGATGGAACGGTCAGGCTAACGGTTGCGGAGTTTGGGGTCGAGTTTGTCGCGGAGCCAGTCGCCGGAGAGGTTCATCGAGAGGACTACCAAGAGAATGGCAAGGCCGGGGAAAAGGGACACCCACCAGCCGTTGCCGCCGACGATGAGGTCGCGGCCTTCGGCGACCATCAAGCCCCAAGCCGGGATGTGGCGGGGGATGCCGGCGCCGAGGAAACTGAGGGTGGCTTCGAGCAGGATGACATGACCGACTTCCAGAGTAACCAGCACAACCAGGGGATTGACTACATTGGGAAAGATATGGCGGAGCATAATGCGCTGGTCGGAGGCGCCGGAGACTTTGGCGCGGCTGACGAAATCGCGGCTGCGGATGCTGAGGGTTTCCGCCCGGGCCATACGGGCGAAGCGCGGCCATAAGATGACGGCGACAACGATAATAACGGTGCTGATGCTGGGGCCTAATACGATGGCCAGAACGAGGGCAAAGAGCAAGCCGGGTATGGTGATAAAGATGTCAACGAGGCGCATTACGATGTGGTCGAGGAGATTGCCGAAGTAGCCGGCCAGAACGCCGAGGGCGCTGCCAAGGACGCCGCCGGCGATAATCGCCAGGACGGAGACGCCGAGGGAGATGCGCGCGCCGTGCATAATGCGGCTGAGCACATCGCGGCCCAGTTTGTCGGTGCCGAGGATATGCTCCCAGGAGCCGCCGGGCTGAACTTCGACGCCGTTGAGGTACTTGGGGGCAACCCAAGCCGGCGGGGTGAGCCGCTGGCGGGGCTGGACTTCGTTGGGCGGGTGCGGGTCAATCAAGTCGGCAAAGATGGCCGGGATGATGAGCAGGGCGACCAGCACAAAGAGCGGCGCGATGGGGTAGCGGCGGGCTTCCCGGAGGAATTTGCCCCAGCCGCCGGGTACGGCGGGACGGGCGACCGGCGGGGCGCTGCGGCTTGCGTCCATATCCAGATACCTCTACAGTCCGGTACAATCCGGCACAGTCCGGGGCCGGCGGGATGGCTAGGCGTAACGAATGCGGGGGTCAATGTAGGCGTAGATGACATCGACGAAAAGGTTGATGCCAACGAAAATAAGGGCAAAGAAAAGGACAATGGTTTGCATTACCTGAAAGTCGCGGTTGCGGATGGCGTCCACGGCGAGGAGGCCGACGCCGGGGTAGGAAAAGACGGTTTCGGTGACTACGGTGCCGGTGACCAGTTGGGCGACGAGGAGGCCGAGGAGGGTAATGGGGGCAATTGAGGCGTTGCGGAGGGCGTGTTTCCAGACGACGCGGACTTCGGACAAGCCTTTAACCCGGGCCAGTTTGATGAATTCGCTGTCGAGGACTTCGAGCATCGAGGAACGCACCAAGCGCATCAGGGCGGCGACCTGGTACCAGCCGATAGCCAGGGCCGGGAGGAGCAGATGCACCAAGCGGTCAATGCCGGGGTCGCCGCGGCCGGAGGTGGGGAGCCAGCCCAATTGCACGGCGAAAATCCACATCAGCATAATGGCTACCCAGAAAGAGGGGGCGGATTGGCCGGTCAGGGCGAAAATTTTGGCGAGGTAGTCGGGCATAGTGTCTTTTTTGACGGCGGACAGTACGCCGACGGGAAAGGCGATGGCGATGCTGA
The DNA here is from genome assembly GCA_965243185.1 of Dehalococcoidia bacterium. Classification (GTDB taxonomy): domain Bacteria; phylum Chloroflexota; class Dehalococcoidia; order Lucifugimonadales; family UBA3495; genus CBDBCU01. Next base: position 1,766,400 of record OZ251531.1, read on the forward strand.
TGGATAGGGCCAAGCCGGCCAGCATCAGGGTGGCCGGGAAACGTTGCAAGACCAGGTCGAGGGCTTCCCGGGTGGGGTGCTGGATGGAGCGGCCGAAGTCGCCGGTCAGGGCGTTGCCCAGGAAGGTGAAATACTGGACATGGAGCGGCTGGTCCAGTCCCCACTTGGTCAGCATCGCTTCGTATTCGACCGGGCCGGCGTCATCGTCGAGCAGCACATCCATCGGGTCGCCGGAGATGCGGGCCAAGCCAAAGATGATGATGCTGACGGCAAAGAGAACCAGCAGGCTTTGCGCCAGGCGGATGATGATGTAACGCTGCATACTTAACCCGGGGCGGTTTGATCCGCAGTAGAGTTGTTATGCGGTCCCGCCGGGTTTCCTTGCGGGGATAGCCCGGCGGGGTTGGTATCGTTGGCGTTCCGGTACTTGCCGGATTCCCGTTGGCCACGGGAAGGACGGCGCCGGGGCGTTCTTATTGGGCGGCTTTGATATACTCGAAGTCGCGGACGCCAAAGACGCCGGGGGTGAGCCACTCGGCGATGTAGTCGGGGTTGACCATAAACTCGAACGGCACCCAAAAGAGGGGGATGGAGCAGTAGGTGTCGAAGCAGAAGTCGCCCATTTCCCGAATCAGGTTGTCGCGCTCCTCAGCGGTGCCGGCTACTTCCAACGCTTCGTACTTCTGGTCGAAGTAGGGGTTTTCGTAGCGGGCGGCGCCGGTAGGAGAGTAATGGTACACAAAGATGGCGCGGGTGGGTTCGGTAAAGCTGCCGGTGTGCAGCCAGGCGGTGTTGTGGGTGCCTTGGGAGCGGAGCAGTTTGGTGTTGACGGCGCGCTCGACCGGCTGGAATTGAGAGTCGATGCCGATAGCTTCCCAATAGCTGTTGACCAGTTCGCCGATGTCCTGCATTTCGGGCAAGCCGGGGCGAGGGTAGGACTGGTGGGTGATGGAGAAACCGTCGGGGTAGCCGGCTTCGGCGAGGAGCTGCTTGGCGCGTTCCGGGTCGTAGCCGTATTCGGAGTCGAAGCGGTCGAGCCATTCCGGGTTCCAGCCGGGGAATTTGGCGTGGGAATGGGTCTGCATCATCAGTTCGGCGCGGCCGCTGAAAAAGACTTCGTTGATTTCCTCGCGGTTGATGGCGCGGTTCATCGCTTCGCGTACCAGGGGGTTGGTCATGGGCTGGGTGTCGTCGAATTCCGGGCGGGTGGGAATGAAGTTGCCGCCCATAAAGCCGACGAGGCGGATGGCCGGGGTGGTGCCGGTTACGACTTTCATTCCTACGGAGAGCGCGCCGACTTGCAAGTCCCGGGGGATTTCGGCGGCGTGGACTTCCTCGGCGACGAGCATCGCCAGTTGGGTGGATGGTTCGCGGACGAAGTGGAGTTTCAGCTCCGGGAAGTCCGGGGTTTTGCGCCAGTGGGCAAAGCCGGGGGAATCGTAGATGACATACTGGGCTTCGGCCTGTTCGGCGAACTGGTAGGGGCCGGTGCCGATGGGGTCATTGGCGGTCAACTGGATGCCGGCTTCATTGGGCTGAAAGTCCGCGCCCATTACGCCGCCGCCGGCGTCCCAATGGTCTTTGCTGCGGATGACGGCGGTGTAGTTGGTGCTGACATAGGTGGTCATAATGGGTTCGGGCTTGTTGAGGTGGAGTTCAACCACATGGCCGTCAGGGCCGTCGGGCATCACTACTTCTTTAAGCAGGTCGCGCCAGGTGCCGGCGCGGGAGTCGTTGTGGTCGAGGCGGCGTTCCTGGCTCATGGTGTGGGCAATGTCCTTGGCGGTCATTTCGCCCCAACCTTTGTGGAACTGGACGCCTTCGCGCAGTTGGAAAGTCCAGACGGTAAAGTCGTCGTTGGTACTCCATTCCGGGGAGAGCATGGGGACGGAGTCGGTGTATTGGTCGAACTGAACCAAGCCCTCGAAGAGGGGCAGGATGATGGGCAGGTCGCCGCGGCCGGCGACGGGATCGACCAAGTCCCAAGTAGTGGGGCCGCGGGCTACTTCGACGCGGGTAACGGCCGGTTCCGCCGGGGTTTCGGCTACGGCGGCCGGGACGGCGGTGGGCACCGGAGTGGGGGCTGCGGCGCCGGCGCCGATAGCGCCCTGGCCGACTTCGGCGCTGACCGGAGCGGGGATAGCGGTAGGCGCGGCCGGGGCCGCCGGCTGGGCGGCCGCGGCGGGCGGCTGTTGCGGCTGCGGCTGTTGGGGCGCGGCGGCCGGTTGACTGGCCGGGGCGGCGCTTTCCGCAGCCGGGGCGGCGGCCGGCGCCGCCGGCGCCGGGGCGGAAGTGCCGCAAGCGACCAGAGCAATCAGGCAAAGGGAAACCAGGGTGTAAATCCACCAACGGGGATGGCAAACATTAAATAGTCCCATCTTGATCCCTCCAAAGTCTTGGACTTTCCGGGATAACCCGCCGGGCAACCCGGCTGACGCGGCGGCGGCAATGCGGTCGGCCGATTATACCGACCGGCGGCGTCCCAACCGCCCCGAATGACGGGATTTCGGCAGATTCCAGGGGAATCCGGCTCAAATCCCTAGTTAATCGGGTAGTGTAATAGCGGGAAAGGGCAATGTCAAGGGTTGGATGTTGGGGAAAAGGCGGGCGGGTAGGAATGGGGCGGCTGATTGGGGATTAGCGGCTGATGTTGGGAAGGATTCGGTACAAATCTCTCTGATTTCGGTTGTTTTCGGTATTTTACCATACGGCAATGGGTTTGGGGTGAGGAAACCCCGGAAAGCAGAGGGAATAACATCCCCGCGCCCTATGGCAAAAGTTGCGGTTATGGCATAAAATCTCCGGGATTAAGGAAAAGGGAGGGCAAGGCTGATGAGTCCACGGAGCCGGAGTCGGGTGGCGGCACCGCCGCAGGTTAATCATCCCGTTGCGGAGAATGCGCTGATTCCGATGCGGGACGGGACGCTGCTGGCGGCGGATATTCACCATCCCCGGGGAGAAACGGGGCCGCTGCCGGCATTGCTGCAACGGACGCCCTATAACAAGGCGGCCGCGCCCCGCATTGAGGAAGCCAATTTCTTTGCGGAAAATGGCTATGTGACGGTGATGCAGGATTGCCGCGGCCGTTACGCCTCGCAAGGGGGGTTCAGCAAGTATGTGGACGAGGGGCGGGACGGCTATGACACGGTGGAGTGGCTGGCGCAGCAGCCCTGGTGCAACGGCAAGGTGGGGACTTTCGGCTTGTCTTACGCCGCCCATACGCAGGCGGCGCTGGCTTGCCTGAATCCGCCGCATTTGGCGGCGATGTGGCTGGAATGCGGCGGGTTTTCCAGCGCTTTTCACAGCGGCTGCCGCAATGGGGGGGCTTTTGAGCTGCGGCAAGTTACTTGGGCTTTTCGGGAGGCGTTGGAAAGTCCGGCGGCGCGCAACAACCCGGATACGGTCCGGGCGGCGCTGCTGAATCAGGATATTAACGACTGGTTTGACCGGATGCCGTGGAAGCCGGGACATTCGCCGCTGCAATGGACGCCGGATTATGAAAGCTATTTGCTGGAAATCTGGGGTTACGAAGTTTTTGATGAATACTGGCAGCAAGTGGGTCTGTGCGCGCAGGCTTACTATGATGCCTTTGCCGATGTGCCGCAGGTGCATCAAGGCAGTTGGTATGACCCTTATGCCGGCGGCACTATTGAAAACTATGTGAACCTGTCGCGCTTGAAGCGAAGCCCGGTGTCGCTGATTATGGGGCCGTGGACGCACGGGGCCCATTCGGTTCCCTACTCCGGGGATGCGGATTTTGGGGCGCAGTCTGCCATTGACAATCGGGTGGAGGGGGATTTTAACCGGCAACGGCTGCGCTTTTTTGACCGGTGGCTGAAGGGTATGGATAACGGTTGGGAGGAACGACCGGCGGCGCAGCTGTTTGTGATGGGCGGGGGCAGCGGGCGGCGTACGGCGGCCGGGCGGCTGCGGCACGGCGGCCGGTGGCGGGCGGCGTTGGAATGGCCGCCGGCGGAGGGAGTGGCGACGCCCTTTTATTTGCAGCCCGGCGGCGGGCTGGCGGAACAGCCGCCGGCAGTTGCGGGGGCAAGCAGCCGCTACCGGTTTGACCCGGCTAATCCGGTGCCGACGATTGGCGGCAACATATCCTCGGGGCTGCCGATTATGGAGCCGGGCGGGTTTGACCAGCGGGAGTCGTCGGATTTTTACGGCTGCCAGCCGCCTTATTTGCCCTTGGCGGCGCGCCCGGATGTGCTGGTGTTTCAGACGGAGCCGCTGGCGGCGGATTTGGAAATTACCGGGCCGGTGGAAGTGAAGTTGTGGATCGCGTCAACGGCGGTGGATACGGACTTTACCGCCAAGCTGCTGGATATTTACCCGCCGTCCCGGGATTACCCGGAGGGGTATGCGCTGAACTTGACGGATGGGGTGTTGCGGGCCAAGTTCCGCAATTCGTGGCGCAAGCCGGAACTGCTGACGCCGGGGGATGTGTATCCCATTACTATCCAACTGTATCCCACGGCCAATCGCTTTGCCCAAGGGCATCGGATCCGCTTGGATATTGCCTCGAGCAACTTCCCGCGTTTGGATGTGAACGGCAACACCGGGGAGAACCCGGCGGTTTCGGCGATTAAGGTGATGGCGGATAATACGGTGTACCATAGCCGGGAGCGGGCGTCGTGCGTAATGCTGTGGGTGGTGGGGGCTGGTGGGGAGTAACGGGGCGGTTGGCGGTTTCAGGGGAGGCGGGTTATTGGGTATTGGGGAAAATTGCGGTTCCAAGTGTCGAGGTTCGCTACTACGCAGCTATGGACTATAGGGCGCGGCCATTGCCTCCCCGGCGGGCCGAGCAAAGGCAGTTTCTGCTCCAACCTTTCCTGCCCGATTAGCAAATCGGAATCGTCAAGGTCAGCCAAAGCAATAAGCACCAAATAGTGAATAGGTTTATCGGCCCGCCCGGAAGCCCATTCGTAGAGAAAGGAATCCCGGTATTTGTATTTCAACTCCTCGTCGATTTGTCCGCTTTGGAATTGCCGGCGGTAACCGGCAGCGGCTTGGGGCGGCGCCATGGGATGCTGCGGGTCTTTGAACTCGATAAACAGGTAATGGTCGGGAAGTTCGACGACAAAATCCACGGCCCGCATACAATGGCTCAAACCGTGGCTGGCAGCATCAAACTTCCGGGCGGCCACCGCGCCATTGATGACGATTTGCAAGTTGCCTTCGGTAAGAACCGTCATCGCGGCCGCCCGCTCAAAGCCCGTTCGACGGTTCGGTCGTAAAGGTCGGTGAAAGTATCCATAATGGCGTTGGGGCGGATGCCCAGGTAGTTGCCGGTGGTGCGGCAGGCGATTTCCTCATCCTCGGCCCGGTAGAGGGAATGGTAGGCTACTTGGTCGCCGGGTTGCAGCCGTAAGTCCAGTTCTTTGAGGATGACATAGTCGTGGGTGGCGAGGAAAATCTGGACGCCGGCCCGTTGCAGTTCCAGCAGGGTGTTAATCAATAGGCCGTACAGTTTGGGGTTAAGGTTGGTTTCCGGTTCGTCCCAGAACAGAACCGAACCATCCGACAGGCTGCCGTTGCGGATGAGGAGCCAGAGCAGGGCCAGTTTGCGGATGCCCTCGGCCAGGAGGGAAAACTCCAGACTGCCGGATTTGCTTTCGAGAAAGAATTCCTCGCCTTTGATGGCTACCGGGCCGCCGATGGTCTTTTCGAGGGCGGACAGCAGGGGTTGGCGGCAGTCATCGGGGTTGCCGCGCAGGGGCGGGAGGTAAGCCCGGTGGAGAATATCGGTATAGACTTCCGCAAAGTGAATTTCGCGGGCGGCGTACAAGGCGAGGAAGCCGGGGGCGTTAGCCAGCATTTCTTTGACCGGGATATAGACGCTGGGCAGGGGCGAATTTTGCCATTTCCTAAAACCGGTTTCGGCATCGGAAACGGTGGGTTCAACATCCCGGGCAATAGTAGCGCCCAAGCTGCAATTTTGGCGAAATACTTCTACTGCCCCCAAGCCCTGCCTTGCCCGGTCTTTAATTAACCGGCCGGCGTCATTGCCTGAGGGGAGAAAGACGCGCCGCAACTTGTCGGAAAACGAGCCGCCGGTTTGGGAAAGGGCGCCGGCTGCATAGCAGACTTTCAGCAGGTGGGTTTTGCCGGCGCCGTTGGCGCCGACCAGGATGTTGATGCCGGGGGCGAAGTCCACCGTCAAGTCAGCAAAGGCGGTGAAGTTGGTCAGTTTTACTTGGGTGAGCGGCATAACAACCTCGCGAGCAGCTTGCTGATAACGATAGGTTAGTTATGCCGTGCTGTCAAGGGATTGACGGTAAAGGCGCCCTTGGCCGGGCATTTTACGGATTCCGGTTGGCACGGGGAAGGACGGCGCCGGGGCGGGATGGGGCCCGCCCCGGATGGGGTTGGTTAGCCGGGATTACCGCCGCACCCGCCGGGTTTTCTCGCAGGTGGCCGTCCACTGGTGGGTTTGCATGGCGCGGTAGCGATGATCTTCATTGGGCGGGCGCGGTGGGGGGGGCGGGGTTGTTGGCCGAATAGACATAAACCAGCGGTTCGAGGGCGACTTTACGGGCGCGGTGATAACCCTCCTCCCGGAAGTAGGCGCTGGCGGCCGATTTGGCTTGGTTGATAAAAGGCGGGAAGTCGGGCCGGGTACGGGGGTTGTCGAAGATGTTCTCGGCTTGGCGATAGCCGATGGGTTGGTCGGGGGCGCCAATTCCGTAATCGCCCCAAGGGGATTCGAGGGTATGCTCGGCGTCGGCTGCGACATCCATACGGGCGGTTACGATGGTTTTCCGGCGGCGGCGTTCCTCCCGGGGAAACTCAAAAATGAGTTCGCGGCTGACGCCGGTTACGCCGGATTCGCCTTCGGTCAGGTAGCCCTCTTGGGCGGAGAGGAAGCCGCGGAAGTTGCCGCTTTCGCCAAAATAGACGGTGTCGTCCCGCTCGTTGCGGTCGCGGCCGGCGGCCCAGGTTTCGGCTTTAGTCCAGGTGTCGGACTGGTCGATGGCGCAATAGATGGACTTGCCGCGGTTGGCGGCGAGGGATTCGAGGATAACGGAGACGCGGGCATCGTCGGCGTCAGCGACAGCGGGGGACTCTTGCCAGTCGGAGCAGTCCCAAGGGATGGAGCGGGGGGCGGCGTGGGCGACGTTTACATAGAACAGATGTTCGGAGAGGGGTAGTTCGGAAGTGGAGCGGGTCAGGGCCGGTTCAGCCCGGCTGCTCTGCATCAAAGCGCCGCCGACCAGCAGCAGCGACAGCGTCGTCAAAGACAGGATAAGTTTAAGCCGCCACGGGAACATATCACCAGCCTCCTCAGGGAAATCTGCCAAAGTAATCCTACCGTAACAGGATAAGGCTGGGGTTGTTAACCGGGAATCAAAGGAAATTGCCCGGCCATCCCATATCGCAACCGTCATTCCCGGGCAATTGCCCTGTTATAATTCCCCCGGCGTGAAAATCCATCCGGGAGGTGCTACAATAAAGATAGTCAAAATTATCGTCTATGTCGCCACCTTCGCCGTAGTTATCGCCATCGCGGTAGCCATCGCCGCCCTCAGCCTCAGCGTCGCCCCGGCGGCAGCCAAAAGCACCCTGCTGGGCAAAATTGCCATCATCCTGGGCGGCTTTGCGGTAACCGGCGGCGTAATCTATCTGGCGGAGAAGCTCATCAATGTGATCAAGGAGGTAGGCAACTTGGTAACGGAAATCATCGTCGAGAAGTACAAAAAGACCCAGCTGGAAGCCGGCATCAAGATTGGCATCGAGCAGGGCGTCGAAATCGGCCGGGAACAGGGCGTCGAAATCGGCCGGGAGCAGGGCGTCGAAATCGGCCGGGAACAGGGCGTCGAAATCGGCCGGGAGCAGGAACGCCAGGCGTGGCAAGGGTGGTACCAGCGGCAGGAAGCCGCCCACCGGGAGTGCCGCCCTTTTACCGAACCGCCGCCGGGCTATTCCCCCGATGCCAGCGCCAACGGCTAAGACCGCCCTTAGTCGCGCCGGCCGCAACGCCGCCGCCTACCTCACCATCAACTGGCAGCGGTGACCCCGGGCTATCGCGTATAAAAAACCGTCGTTCCCGTGAAAGCGGGAATGATGGCAAGCAAGCCGCCAAGTATATGCGATAGCCCGGTTTCTCCGCCCCCCTGTCCAAAACCCCCGGCGCGGTATATAATACCAGCCATACCATCCGGAAAGGGGCCATTATGGAAATACGCCTCGGCAGCTTGGCCCGGGACGCCCGGGACGCCGCCGGAACCGTCATCATCATCGACGTTTTCCGCGCCTTTACCACCGCCGCCATTGCCTTCGACCAGGGCGCAACATCCATCACCCTGGTGGCTGAGGCTGATGACGCCTTGGCCCTGCACCGCAGCGGCGTTGGCGACCTGCTGATGGGCGAAGTGGATGGCAAACGACCGCCCGGCTTCGACTACGGCAATTCTCCCTACGAAATTACCGGCATTGACCTGGCGGGCAAATCCTTGGTGCAGTCCACCCGGGCCGGCACCGTGGGCGTTGCCGCCGCCTTTGCCGCCGCCAACGCCGGCGCCATCTACCTCGGCTCCTTTGCCGTTGCCGCCGCCACGGTCCAAGCCGTATTGCAGGACAACCCGCAACTGGTAACTATCGTCGCTATGGGCGACCAAGCCGTGATTCGCTCCGATGAGGATGAACACTGCGCCCTCTACCTCCGCAACCTGCTGGAGGGCCGCCAACCGGACCCGGACGCCCTGCGGCAGCTGATAATGGCCGGCGGCGCTACCCAGAAATTCTTTGACCCGGCCCAGCCGCAATACCATCCCCAAGATGTGGAACTGGCGTTGCAGTTCAGCAAATACCCCTTTGCGATGCGGGTCAGCCAGGAGCAGGGACGCCCGGTAGCCCGCAAAGTAGCGGTCTAGGAAACCGGGGGGACGGGACTCTGTGGCGCGGTTCGGCTGTCTGATTATCGGCGGGCTGTTTGCGGCGGCCTTTCTAATTTACTTTTTCCTGTTCCGGGTCAGCGGTGGCGGGTTCTAGCCCGCGTTCACTCTATCGCTAGGGTATTGCAGTCAAGCGTAGATGTCATTCCGAGGGATAGCGAGGAATCCAAAAATCTTGAGAGGAATCCAGGGGCGGGCATTTTAGATTCCTCCCTTTGGTCGGAATGACATAGCTATAAAGTCGGTTATCCGGGGCGTCAATAATTAGTGGGAACAGCCCTGGCTCGCCCCAATCCCCAAATTGCCCTAAAATCTGCGGCCGATTTAGGCTTGACACCGGGATAATTTGGGTTAGAATAAACAAGACCTTACCCAAATCGACCGGTTTAAGGAGGGTTAGAAAATGGAAGGAAAGGTCCAACTGGAAATTACCTACTGCGTGCCTTGACAGCACCACGCCACCGCCACGTGGATGGCGAACGAGTTTTTCCGCGCCTACGGCCCGGATGCGGCCATTACCATTTCCCCCCGCGGCCAGGGCATTATGGAAGTCTTTGTGGACGGGGAGAAAATCTTCGACAAGAAGGCCGAGGGTAACGCCTACCCCGACCTGTCCCGCGTCCGCAAGATGAAGGAAGTCATCGCCGAGCGCATCGCCGCCGCCGACCAGGTTGCCGTTCCCGCGGACAACTAGCCGGCTACCCGGCAATCCGCCGGCAAAACCAACGACCAAAACAACCGGCCCTCCTGGCTAAGGAGGGCCGGTTTCTCTTTTCCGCCATTCCGGCCGTCTTTCCCCCACCGCCGCCGCCATCCCCCCAACAATTCCCAATCCCCAATTCTATGCTATAATCCCCCGCGCACACCCTCCGGCCAATCTTGGGAAAGGAGGTAGAACTGCCGCCCGTCCGCCATTCCTGCCGGCAGTCCCTTTCTGATGACGCTCAACAAAGGCCCCGTCCTCGACCACGACCTCCGCATCTTTTCCGGCAACGCCCATCCCGCCCTCGCCCACGCCGTCTGCGACTACCTCGCCATCCCTATGGCCCAGTCCGAAGTATTCAAATTCGCCAACGACAACACCTTCGTCCGCATCCTCGAAAACGTCCGCCAGCGCGATGTTTTCATCATCCAGCCCACCGGCGCCCCCACCAACGACAACCTGATGGAACTCCTCATTATGATTGACGCCTGCAAGCGCGCCTCCGCCGGCCGCATTACTGCCGTCATTCCCTACTACGGCTACAGCCGCACCGACAAAAAAGACCAGCCTCGCGTCCCCATCACCGCCCGCCTCGTCGCCGACCTGCTCACCGCCGCCGGCGCCGACCGAATGCTCACCGTCGACCTCCACGCCGGCCAAATCCAGGGCTTTTTTAACATTCCCGTGGACGAACTTACCGCCCTGCCGCTCCTCTCCGACTACTTCAAGGCCAAGGAAATCGACGATATGGTAGTAGTGGCGGTGGATGTGGGCATCAGCAAGCGCGCCCGCGATGTCGCCGAACACCTCAACGTCCCCCTCGCCATCATCGAAAAACGCCGGGTGGACAACGCCGACCACTCCGAAACCCTCAATGTCATCGGCGAAGTCAACGGCAAAGTCGCCCTCACCTTCGACGACGAAATCCTCACCGGCGGCACCACCGTTAACGCCGGCCAAGCCCTGATGGAATGCGGCGTTACCCAGGTCTATTGCTGCGCCACCCATCCCGTCTTTGCCCGCCGCGCCTACGAAGTCATCGCCGCCAGCCACTTCGAGGAAGTCGTCGTCACCGACACCCTACCCCTTGACAATGCCCAACAGCAAGACAAAGTCAAAGTCCTCTCCATCGCCCCCTTGCTTGGCGAAGCCATCCGCCGCATCCACCGCGGCCAATCCGTCGGCGCCCTCTTCGGCCGCCACCAGCACCAGTAGGATTACCCGGCCGCAACCTGCGTTGGGAACGTCTGACCGGCCGGCCCTCTATTCCCAAGGCCGGCCCTTGCCGTTTGCCAGCGGCCTGCTGGCAGCTACTCCGACTCTTCCAAATCCCGGTATTCCCCGGTGTCCGGGTTCCACCAGACCCACTCCCAATCTTGACCAACGGGCTGTGTCGAGTCGGCGGGGGTAAGACTGGTTCCCCCTTTGTTAGCCGGATCCTGGTAACTGTAATACAGCACCATATTACCCGATTCAGGGGGAAACTCAATGTAACGGGGTTCGATGATTTCCCGTTCCAACAATTCGCCGCTGCGAAAGACGCCTACCAAGCTGCCGGGCTTGAACACTTGTAGCCAATTCCCATCAGCGGGCGGTTCTACGACCGGTTGGGAATATGCGAAGTCGTCTGCGTCCGACAAATCCCGCGCCCACTGACGCAGGTTGTCAGAGGTTTCGCCGCTGACAATACCCTCTCCTCGGGACAGCTCTGCGCCCAAGATCAGGCGTTCGATGTAACGGCTGAATTCGTCGAATAGGTTCTCGGTAAGATGCAAGCCGCCATAGACGCTGTCGTAAATTACCACCACGTCGGTTATAGGCCGCCGTATTCCGGCGTCCGTTGCCAGGGCGATATTAGTGTGCGCGCAATCGATGTCTTGGGGAGCTATGCTCCGTTCGCGGGACAGCAAGTCCCGCAACCCTTCGGCAACTTCCTTTCTAACCGCCGGGTCGGAGAACCAGTCTTCTCCGATTTCGACCACTACCCCAGTGGTTCGGAAATCCCTTTGCTTTCGGCTCATATTGGGGTCTTTAGCGCGCAACTCACGATACATATAATGGGTATTCCCGATGATGTACCCTTCGACGCTCTCGTTGACTTGCACTTGGGCCTCAGCCAAAAACCCTTTAGAGCTTTTCTTGATGCGCCCGCCGGGGATAATCCCATCGTGGGACACGTCGATAGTTACGCTCTTTCGCAGGATAGGCCGCGTCGGAGCAGCATTCTTTGACGCCGCAACGCGAACTGCGAGTTTGTTAAACCCCCGGCTCCACTGATTTACCTTATAGGCGTTTCCCAAGTGCAGATAGGTAGCCCCGGGGTAGGCTTCCCGAATGGCTTGGTGATAAGCCATTTCACCGAGTTCTTTGTCAAAGCCGCCGCGGCCTTGCCGTATTTCGACGTTAATCTCCCCCAATTGCCGTAGGGGGTAGTTAAAATGGGGCGAGTCGCCGCCGATTTGAGCCATAGGGTCAAATTCTTTGGGATAGCCCACCCGGGCAAACTTCAGAATGTTAGAGAAACCCTCCGGCCATTGAATGCCCGCCGGCATCTCTTCGGGGTTTCGCCCCAGCGATTCCATCTCATCCCGGAGACACCGGGCATGGGCGAACTGAACGAAGCGATTGCCCAGGTACAAGTAAGACGGCTCGACCGAACTTTCGTAGTAGGAAGCCAAGGTCTCCCCGAACCGGGTAAAGGCATTAGCTGGCGCTATCACCAAGAACACCCCGGGCATTACCCGGCCAACACGACCTAGCCGCTGGCGAAACCCCTTGCGCGATTGGGGTACACCCAAGTTGACCCCGATGTCCATATCGGATATATCAATCCCTAATTCAAGGGCAGAGGTGGATACAACTCCGTTCAATACTCCGTTCCGCAAAGTTCGCTCAATGGTTGCCCGGTCTCCAATCTCAAAGCCGCTGCGGTACGGTTTGACGCCGGGATTATCTACCAAGCGCACGATTCGTTCCACCCCTTGCCGGGAATCAACAAAGGATATGAAGCGATGTCGTTCTGCCATATCGCAAATCCCGGACACGATGGCAGCCATGGCGCTTTCTCCCTCCCGACCGGAGCCTTGGCCTTCGATGTGCAAAATCCTTCGCGGGCTTCGCGGAGCGCCGTTCACCGACTCGTCGACAACCTTGAATCGAACGCCGGTAAGGTTTTCCAAATGTTGCGCCGGGGCATCTATCGTCGCCGTGGCGGCGATTACTTGGAGTTGGCGCCTATTTCTCCGGGCCGGCAGATGACGCTTGGCTGCCGTTAGCCGCCGCAACAGGAAAGCGGTATTGCTGCCGAGCACGGATTCGTAAACGTGCGCTTCGTCAAGGATAAGCAACGAAAGGTCGTCGATAAACCGGTTGACCGTCTCGCTGCCCAAGGTTCTCATCAGCCAAGCCTGACATACGTCGGGCGTCATCAGGACAATACGGGAGCTTTCGATGACTTGCTCCCGCTCGGATACCGGGACGCCGCCGTATATAAGCCCTATGGCATCTTGCCCCAACCCCGCGGTTTCGGCTAACCGTTGCCAGCTAATCAACTGGTCGTTGGTCAAGGCCCGCAACGGGTAAAATACCAGAACCTTACTACCGGGGTCGGTGAGCAGGAGATGCAGGGCGTAGGTCTGGAAAATCAGCGACTTGCCGGATGCCGTGCCGGTGGAGACTACGACGTTTCCACCACCGGACAAGTCTCTTAACGCCTGCGCTTGATGTTTCCAGACTTGCCCGCCGGGTATAGTCTTGCTGATTACCGGGTAGGCCGGGCCATCAGCGATGCGCTTCGGTACCGGGGCGCGGGTCTCCGCCCTTTCCGGTACTTCGACTGCGTCAAGAATGTTGAAACCCAAATCAGTGATTACCCGGTCAATGGCGTCAAGCACTGGTGTTCTCCCGGCAAGACAAATTCGGCGTACTGCCCGTCTGGTCAGAATGTAACATAATTTGCCGCTTTATGCAAATAAGTTATAATCCCCTAATACACCCCCACCACAAAAGGGTTTCACCCCTGATGAACGCCGCCTCCCGCGTCTCCTCCTGCGACCAGCACGGCGGCAATGCCGGGCAATGCACCGCATAACCCTCCGCCGACTTGATAAGCACCACATCGTAGCGCATCCGCCATCCCCCTTGAATCCGGTAGCCCGGAACCTCTATTCTCTGCTATATTACTATACCACCACCCATCCCCCAAAAAACGGAGGCCCTCGCTATGTACGACCTGCTCCTCAAAGGCGGTACCGTCATCGACCCGGCCCAAAACCTCAACTCTCCCCGCGACATCGCCATCCAAAACGGCAAAATCGCCCACCTCGCCCCGGACATCCCGGCGGACGACGCCGCCCGGGTTATCGACGCCAAAGGCAAAATCGTCACCCCCGGCCTCATCGACCTCCACACCCATGTCTATGATGGTGTCAACGGCAATGGCGTCAACGCTGACCTCGGCGGCGTCCGCGCCGGCGTTACCACTATGGTGGACGCCGGCAGCTCCGGCTGCGATACCTATGGCGGCTTTCCCCGGCATATTATTCCCAACAACGCCACGGAAATCATCCCGTTTCTGCACATCTGCCGCACCGGCTTGGCGACCACCCCGGACATTTTCAGCCCGGCCAGCATCGACCTCGACAAAACCATCAAAACCGTCGAGGACAACCGCGACACCATCCACGGCATCAAAGCCCGTATGGTCTCCCCCGCCCTCGAAATTATGGGAATGGAAATGCCCCGGATGGCGAAACGCGCCGCCGTCGACGCCGGCGTCAAACTGATGGTCCACATCGGCGACACCGAAAAACGCTACGACCCCGCCGTCATCCACCAACTCCTGCCCATCCTCGAACCCGGCGACATCGTTACCCACCTCTTTACCGCCAACCCCGGCGGCGTCCTCGACCCCCAGGGCAAACTCGTCCCCGAAGCCAAAGAAGCCCAAGACCGCGGCGTCTGGCTCGACACCGCCCACGGCCGGATGAACTTCAGCTTCGAGGTCGGCCAGCGGGTATTAGACCAGGGCTTGCTCCCCCACTGCATCAGCACCGACCTGACCCTCCCCGGCCGCCAACACACCGTCCACGGCATGACCGAAATGATGACCCGCTTCCTGGCAATGGAATTCACCCTCGAGCAGGTCGTAGCAATGTGTACCCTGAACCCGGCCCAAGCCCTCGGCCAGGAACACCGCATCGGCGCCCTAACCCCCGGCCACCAGGCCGACATCTCCATCCTCGAACTCAAATCCGGCGACTGGATTGTCTATGACGTAGTCGGCGGCTCCCGCCGCTGCGACCAAGCCGTAATCCCCACCCTCACCATAAAAGCCGGAATAGTCTATGAACCCGCGTGGGGCCCCCGCCCCTGGGGTTGGGAACCGGACACGGCGTAGGGGGCGCAAAGGAGATTATGCAAGTCGCTGTTTTGCAACGGCAGGAAAGCACTTTCCTGCCGGACAGTCTGACTTTGGAGGTTGCCTTGGCGTATTCCGCTATGCTGGCGGACGAAATGGGGCTGACCCGGGTCCGCAACTTGGGTTATGACGACTTGCGCGCCATCAGCATTGCGGCGGACACTGCCGATGTTCCCACGGCCGCTATATTGAGTTTCCGCCGGGCTGACTTGGTTATGGCAGCGGTGGACAGCTCCGGCGAAACCTGCTACATCGTGGCGGAGGTGTCTTTTACCGTCAGCAACGGGGATCTAAACCGGGCCATCCACAACGCCCATCTCCTGAACCGTTTTACCGGCCGGCCGGCTTATCCGGCGGTTGCCGGTATGGATAAGGATGAACGAATTGAAGGGCGGCTAGAGTCCGGCGAAGTGTTCTGGCATCAGCTGGAACGGTCCAAACTGGATTTAGACTGACCAAATCCTTTCCCGTCCCGGCTGATTCAGCCGGGACTTTGTTGTATTGCCGCCCGCAACCCGGCAATAAACCTGTCCACTTCCTCAAAGGTGCGGAAGTGGCCTTGGTACCCTACCCAGTTGGCTATTTCCTCATCTGTCGTTTGACGCCAATTAGTGGAATCCATCTCAGCCCGGTTTTCCGGGAGAATGGACTCTACCTGTTCTCTGGTAATCCCAAAGCGGTTCATAAGTCGGATACCGTTCAGTCGGAAGTTAAGCCCATTCTCCGAGCTACTGCGGTGAACCTCCACAAAACACACCGCCACCCAGCGACCATTGCCATCGACGTCTACGATGTCCACTCTGAGAGCACGACGCCCCGGTGTTTGCGCCGCAGGACTCATACTGCTGGGGATATTGCTGTTAAACCGGGCATAAAGCTCTCCAACGCCATTTGCTTCAGCCATGGCATTCAGTTGATGCACGGTCATAGTTGGCCTCTTGGATCCAGACTGAGCCTTGGCCGCGGCCACCTCCGGCTCCACCATAAACACCTGAGCCAGCATTTCCCGGCCATCCCTCCCCCGGAAATGCTGTACCGTGGCAATGTTGATCGGTACGCCAAAGTCAGACAAGTACCGAACAATCCGCTCGGTGCTGTCGTCCATCGACTCGGCTACGATTAGCGAGCGATGGTTCAGGTTAAGCACTTCGGGCAACTGCTGGTTAAACTTCGCCTCAAACGCCTCCTCAAGCCCTCCCTCAATCTGCCCATAGCTGGACGCTATGTCCTGGATCTGCTCAAACCCAAAATCTTCCACCCAAGAGGCATAGTCCAATGCTTGGGTAGTCACTTCCCGGGGAGTTTGCCCCCTTTTGAGTTCAACGACTACCAAGTCGCCGTCGGAATCCAGGCACAGCAGGTCTATGGTACCGACGGAAGGGATACGCACCTGCCGGCCAATGACCAGCAGGTCCGGGTCAAGCATGGAAATATCGCTTTCCAGCCAACGCTCCAACCTCTGCTCCAAGTTGATGCCATGGCCGGTAATTTCAACCAGCGAGTCGCCTTGGGACACTTCCCACATCCGAATCTTTTGCGGCATACTATTGCCTCCTTAACAGCCAGCCCCCCCCCCCCGTTACACCCCCCGCCCCCGCGGCTCCATCACCGTCACCTGCATATTCGCCGGCAAACTCCCCGGCGTCACCGTCAAACTCCGCCGCGGCTGCGCCTCGCTCACCCCCATCAACCGCAAAAACGCCGCCAAACTGCCCAGCGGCTCCTTGGCGTTAGGGATTTGATAGTGCATCGGAATCACTATTTTCGGGTCCAAATCCTGCATCAGCTGCAAAACCCGCTCCAAATCCAGCGTGCAGCCCCCGCCCGCCGGCGCCAGCAGCACATCCACCGGCTGCAACTCCTCCGCCTGCCGCGTCGTCAACGGCATAGTAATATCCCCCAAATGGCACACATTCACATTGTCCATCACAATGGAATACGCCACATTCCGCTGCCCCCGGGGCGTCCCCTCCGGCAGCGCAGTCATCACCCCCCGCGCCGCAATCCCGGAGTATTCATACTCCCCGGGACTGTCAAAAACCTTCGGCGAACCGCCCACCTCCGCCGCATTGCTGTGATTGGGATGGGAATTGCTGACCGTCACCACCGCCGCCGGCCGACTCTCCGGCCGCAGCCCCAACGCCGCCGGATACGGGTCCGTTACCACCACCAAATCATCCGACCGCAGCCGAAAGCAGGCATGACCCTGCCAGGTAATTTCCATAACTACTGCCCTCGCCCCCTCCGCCGCTCCACCAGATTGACCAGTGCCCAGCCGCCGGGCAGCAGCAGGGACGCGGCGTACAGCTTGATTAAATCCCCAAAGATAAATGGATACAGCCCGCAAGCCAGCGCGCCATCGCATCCCCATTCCGGCGCAATAAACCGGGACAGCCACAGCAGCCCCGGAATATACAGGATGACATTGCCGGCCAGCATTGCCAGCAAAACCCACGGCTTGCGGTCCCAGCCCCGTTCACACAGCCAGCCCACCGCAAAAGCCGCCGGCACAAACCCCACGATGTAGCCCCCGGACGCGATGCTCCCCACAAACCCGGACGCCCCGCCGGCGTAAAAGGGCAGCCAAGTGCCGGCAACCAGATACAGCAGCAATGCCGCCCCGCCGCGCCAACTCCCCAACGCCGCCCCCACCAGCAAAACTGCCAAAGTCTGCCCGGTAATCGGCACCGGCGTAAAGCCCAACGGAATCTTGACCTGCGCCAAGGCGGCGGTAAAGAGACACCCGCCGATAATCAGCAGGGCATCCCGCAGCAGCCGGCGGTTAATTCGCGCCGCCGGAAATACGGCATCCGCCAGCGCCGGCCCCGTTCCCTGCAAATCAGCCGCCACTGCGCCCTACCAACCGATGTTGTTCCAGCAGTTGCGATTGGCGCCGCTGCCGCTGCAAGTAAGTTTATGCGGGTTGGACGCCGGTCGGGATGGCGTGGCCAAGGTAGCATCCGCGTTGACCAGAATATAATAAGGCCGTCCGGTCACGAAATTTTCGAGGGTGCTCAGGCTCGGCACATCAGGATCGTACCAGAGCCAGGTTTTGCTGGTGTTGTCGAAGTGGAAGGCGCGGACGAACTTGTTGCCCAGGGGCCGGATGCCCTCCGCTACCGGGGTGCTGGCCGGCTGCGCCTGCTGCACTACCCCGGCGGCCGCAACGGGTTCCGGGGGCGACCAAAGGATAATCCCGGCTGCGATGCCGATAACCGCCCCGACTGCGAAAAGCGGCGCCATTACTTTGCCGATGATTGACATTGAACCCTTCTCTCCTGAATGTTGATGTTTGATGTTTGGCCGCCGCTGCGGACAGCCGTTTCCCAATTAGGCGACTACCATACTATCAGATTCCAGCAGTTGCCGGCAACGCAGGACAGGTTGTGATATTTGCCGTTCAGGGAAACGCCGACGCTTTCCGAAACCAGTATAAAGTAGGCGCGACCGGAAATAAACTGCTTCAGGGTATTGGCCTCCCCGGCCAGCGGGTCGTAAAAGAGCCACTGCTTGGCGGCGTTGTCAAAAGTAAAGGCGCGGATGAATTTGTCCTCCAGCAGTTCGTCCAATTCCATTCCAGAAACCCACCCGAGACAAGGGCCGGTAGCCGGCTTGGCGGTTAAGTTAAAACCAATGGGTGCCTCGCCAGAGTAATTTTCGCTATAGTAAGTCTCCGCGGCCGGCATTTTGCCGATTCGAAAGTTTGCGATACCCCGGAAAGGATCGCTAAATTGGGTTATCTTTAGGGTAAAATTGCCCTCTGCCCCGGTAAGGGCATAGCCGATTTGACTTTGATTGTCATCGGAAATATCCCAAGCAGTTATCGGCGTCCCCGGTGGTGCTGGCAACTCGTTGACCGTCGCCTTGCCGACGATTTCCTGAAAGGGCTGGTCAACTTCTGCGAAGGCGGTAGCTCCCTTCGGAATTGTAAAACAAGGGTCTGCGGAATAATTGGTCGTTAAGCTAAACCCGCGGGTTACGTCGCCCAGCAGCCAAGGAACACGCTGGTCTGCCGGCAGTTCGCCAATCCGAAAGGATAAGACGCCCTCTCCTCCGAAAGCCAACAAGACAAACTCACCGTCGACAATGGCAGTGGTTTCCCCAATTTTCTGGTCGCCGACCCAAGCAGTTATCGGAGTGTCCACGGCAACCGGAAACCCGTTGACCCGCGCGATACCTACGAATACCTGCGGCGGCGGTTCCTGCGCCTGCGCCGCCAGTGGCATTGCCGCCAACAAGGTGGCGATTATCAGCAAGCCGATGACACCCAAGCCCGGGTTTATTCCCGCTTTCACAGTTAGTCTCCCGGCGGGGCAAACACCGCGCCGCCACTATAGGGCATAATATAATATGCCCTTTGCCCAAGGCCGCCCTCCAGTATAATGGAACAAGGGCGGGGCGGTCAATCCTTGACATCGCCGCCTTAACAATGCTACTTTCCTTTTGACGCTCCCCTTAACGGGATACGCTGTCCCTATCCGCAAAGAGAGGTTAGATTTATGGCGACTTTTCGCAAAGTATTGGCTATCGCCGGGCTGATTATCGGCTTGGCGGTTCTGCTGAACAACTACTTTTTCATCGCTACCCTGTCCGCCAGCCCCGGAACCGGCGGCGCCGGCCAAGTCATCTGGGACATCATCGATCCCTTGGTCGTAATTGTCCTCGCCGCCATCACCCTGACCCGAGCCGCCGCCGCCCTCCGCTCCCCCGGCACTTGGGCTGGCAACCTGCTCACCATGGCCTTCGGGGTAGTGACGATGCAGTACCTCCATAACTACCTCGTTAAACTGGTCAACGGTTGGCAGGAAGCCAGCGTCTGGGCGTGGTACCTCCTGGTGCCGGCCGCCCTGGTCCTCCTCGCCGCCTACGCCATCGAAGTCTTTCGCAAAACCAGCGACCGTTAGCCCCCGCCCTCGGCCGGGCCCAGACCCCTGCAATCCCCCAATCTCCCCAAACCCAAAAGTTTTGAGGGGGTGCGGGGGAACTTTTACAAAAATTCCCCCGCCGTATCCCCATCCTCCGGCAACCATCATTCCCACCCTCCCCACCGTCATTCCCGCGCAAGCGGGAATCCAGAACCCCCAATCCCCAAAATCAATCCGAAAATCCGTATTAAACCCTCTTGACAACTATAATTACCGCCCCCATAATAAAAATTGCGAGGTCAGACCTAGCCCCGGGACGCCGGGTCTCAAAACGATACGCTAGCTTACCGTGAAATATAGCTCACAGCGCGCTGTGGACGCCCTCGGCCACCGGCCGTCAAGCGTCCCGCTCCTAACTTCCGGGGACAGGGCCAAGGAACCCTAAATCCCCCACCGGAGCAGCGGAAAACGGCAAATCCCAATCGCCGCCAAACCGCTACCCCATCCCTACAGGAGCTGGAGTTAATTAGGTTGACTGGAGGTGCGGTCAACCCCGGTAGCTGGACTGGGCCAAAACGCCGGTAGTGGCAACCATACCCAGCGGCGTTAGTAGCCAACTCAAGGTCCATTTGCCGGACGGCAATCGGGTCGGGAAACGTCGTGCTGGATGTACGCCGATGTTCCCCCTGACGCAGGCAACCCAATGGCCCCTTTGCCAACCCCCTCCCGCAAGGGCGGAACCCATGGCCATGGGTTCCACCCCGGTGCCCCTACCCCAACGCTGATAAATACTAAACTCAACCCGCCGGGGCAGCCAGGAGTTCCTGCCCCGGCCCTTTCCCGTACTTGAACTTACCCCACCATACTCCACCCCAATATGCTACAATCCAACCGCATCCCACCCCATACCCCACCGCCCCGGCCCCGCCGGCGGCCCCCGGAGGCCCCATTACGCAGCCGCAAATCCCCTTTCCCCCCGAATACTTCGGCCGGGAGGACGAACAGGACGACACCCTCTTTTACGCCCAACCCCGCCTCGTCGTCCATATCGACGATGGCGCCATCGCCGCCGTTGCCGCCGCCTTCCGCCGTCTCATTCCGCCCCACGCGGCCATCCTCGACTTGATGAGCAGTTGGCGCTCCCACTGGCCGGCCGACCATCCTAAAACCCGCCTGGCCGGCTTGGGCTTGAACGCCGTCGAAATGGCCGAAAACCCCGACCTCGACGACTACCTGATCCACGACATCAACCGCCATCCGGAACTGCCCTTTGCCAACGCTGAGTTTGACGCCGTAGTCATCACCGTATCCGTCCAGTACCTCACCCATCCCATCGCCG
Organism: Dehalococcoidia bacterium; assembly: GCA_965243185.1. Lineage (GTDB taxonomy): Bacteria > Chloroflexota > Dehalococcoidia > Lucifugimonadales > UBA3495 > CBDBCU01. The sequence continues at coordinate 1,787,626 of OZ251531.1, forward strand.
TCTTTCAGGAAGTCCACCGCATCCTAAAGCCCGGCGGCGTCTTTATCGTAACCTTCTCCAACCGAATGTTTCCCACCAAAGCCGTCCGCATCTGGCGCGCCACCACCGACCGCAGCCGCCTCGACTTAGTCGCCGCCTATCTGGACGCCGCCGATTTTGCTGACATTCAAGGCGGCTTGACCAATCCCGAAACCAGCCCTCCGGATGACCCGCTCTTTCTCGTAACCGCTACCAAGCCGGCCGCCGCTCCCCAATAATCACCCCCTACGCGGCGGCGCCGCCGTCAAAACCAGCACCCCAGCCAGCGTCACCGCCAAGGCAAAAATCCGAAACGGCAGTTGATAGCTCCCGAAAGCGTCATACATAAACCCGGCCAATACCGGCCCCAACGCCTGCCCGCCCACCTGCACCGGCAGCGTCAACCCGGTAATGCTGCCCAAATGCCGCCGCCCGTAGTATTCGGCCCAAGCCAGCCGCAGCAGCAGATGCAGCCCGCCCACGCCGACGCCCAATATCGCCGCCGCCGGCAAGCCTCCGGTCAAGGATGAACTGGCTTCAATCCCGAAAGCCCCCACCGCCAGACAGCCCGCCGATGCCCCCAACAGAAAGCGTATCGGAATCCGCGCCGTCAGTCCCGACCACGCCAACCCGCCCAAAACCTGGCAAAAGGCGAACACTCCCGCCGACAACGCCGCCGCGCCGCCCTCCAATCCCTTGTCGGTAAAGTGCGAAACCTGATGCAAACTGACCCCGGCTTGCACCATAAACCCGGCCCCGGAAAAGACCGCCAACGCCCAGAAGGCCCAAGTCCGCATCGCCGCCGCTACGGTAAAATTCACTTCCCCAACCGGCCGTCCTGGCCCCGCCGCCGGCTCCGCCCCCGTTGCCGCCGTATCTTTAGGTTCCATCGCCGGCGGTTGCGGCCCGGCCCGCCACGATTCCCCCCGTCCCGGGTCCGCCGCCAAGCCCATATCCTCCGGCCGCCGCGCCACCAATAGCAACGCCGGCAGCACCCCCACCGCCAGCGTATAAATCCCCAAGGACAGCCACGCCGTCCGCCAATTCCAACCGCTGATGATGAACTGCGCCGCCAGCGGCATCATCGCCAGCCCCGTCCCCTGCGTCACCGTCAGCAATGCCAACGCCAGGGAACGCCGCCGGATGAACCAGTTATTTACCGCCGTCGTCGTCCCCAACTCCAACGGACTGGCAAAAGCGGTCCGCCCCGGCACATAGAGACCATAAAACTGCCACGCTTGCCCAATCAGCGACAGCCCCATGGCGCAACAGCCCACCGCAAAGGAAGTGAAAGCCAGAATTACCCCGGAGCCGTAGCGGTCAATCAGCCGCCCCACGAAGGGCGAAACAAACACGGCGCACAGCCCGCCCAAACTCACCGCTACCGAAAACGGCCCCCGATCCCAGCCGAATTCCCCGGTCATCGGCTTTAGAAACACCGACAGGGTAGCCACCGCCATCAGCGGCCGGGAGGAGTAACTGGCTACGGCGGCAATGCCAAAAATGACCCATCCGTAGTAAAAAGGCAGCGAATGGGCCAGCCGATAGCGCAAAAATCCCATAGACCGTAAAATGTCAACTCCGGGCAAAACCGGTTAAAGCCGCGCCGCCATGGGCAGTTAGCATATTAGGGGAATTCACGCTAACCCGGCCCGGCGCGCCGGGCGGCTTGGGGCGGGTTGCCGGCAATTAAGTCGGCAGCTCTGGGGGGGACAGTAACAGTTGGCGGCAAGGGCAGTTCCGGCGGGATTATACCATAGCGGCGACCGGGCAAGCGGGTCCGGAAAAGGGATTGCTATGGAATTGCGCGCAACCGGTTGACAAAGGATGATAAGTATTATATAACTGCTATAATTTACCGATTACATTCAAGGAAAGGAGGTGTTTGGGCTCAGACTGTCGGGTTCTCAACCTCTGGTTAAGGAATTCGTATCCATCAGATTTCCTGTCCATTAGGAGGTGCATTATGGCAAACCCGAGAGAGTTCAGGAAACCGGGCATCGGGAAATCCGGGCTGCGCCGGGGGCTTTTGCTGGCGCTGGGCTTGCTGGCCTTGGCGGCGGTGGCGTGCGGGGCGTCGGAACCGGCGGCCCCGGCGGCGCAGCAAGAAGCGGCGGCGCCGGCGGCGCCCACTGCGGCGCCGGCGGTAGCCCAGCCGGAGGCTCTGGCCATCCCGGCTACCCCGGCCCCGGCCGCCGCCGCGCCGGACGCTACGGCGGCCCCGGCGGCGCCAGTGTCAGCCGCGCCTACCGCCGCCCCCGCGCCTACGGCGACCCCGGCGCCGCCGGCGGTCAGCGCGCGGGATCTGCTGACCTTTATTACCGCCGAGGAACCGACCACCATCGGGGCGGCCAGCGCCAATTGCGGCGGCAATATCCAGAACACCATCTGCGACGACCTGGCGAGCGACCCGCTGACTTGGATTGACGACCATAACGATTACCGGGTAGTGGGGCTGACCGGCATTGAGGGTTGGGAACAGATTGGCCCCGACCGCTGGCGATTCCAGCTGCGGGAAGGGGTTACTTTCCATAACGGCGCGCCGTGGAATGCCACCCAAGCCGCCTTCTGGATTGACTACTTCGGCGATGAGGAAACCAGCGGTAACTACAACTCCAACGATTTCAGCTTTCACGGCGTCATCGGCGGGGAAGTGGTGGACGACTATACGCTGGATGTAGTTTGCGGCAAAGCCTGTCCCATCCTGCCGCGCACGACCATTTTTACCAAGTTCCAGGATGTGGGCTGGTTCGAGCAGGCGTCGGAGGATGAAATCGAACGGTTCACCGTGGGCTTGGGGCCGTACCGGATTGTGGAATGGCGTTCCGGGCAGTATGTGGAGTTGGAAGCCTATGAGGGCTATAACCCCAACCCGGCTACCAACTACTCCCGCGCGCCAACCATTAACACCCTGCGGCAGGTGTGGCGCAACGAGCCGCAAGTACGGGGGTCGATGCTGGCGGCCGAGGAAGCCGATTGGGCGGAAATATCCTTTGAGGATCGGGATCGGGTGCCCAAGTGGAAGTCGGCGACCAACAACGAGGCGTATGTGTACGCCATCGACACGGTGCATCACCCGGAACTGCGTAAGAAGGAAATCCGGGAGGCGTTGAACCTGGCTTTTGACTGCGAGACCATTGCGGCGGAGCTGTTCGAGGGGGTGTTGCAGTGCTACGGCAACATCGCGCAGACCGGCACCGTGGGGATTACTCCGGAAAACTCCGCGCCCTATCCCTATGACCCGGAACGGGCGCAGCAGTTGATGGCGGCGGCGAACTATGACCCGGCGAACCAGATTACCCTGTATCTGCGCTCCCAACGGGTGCCTAAGGATGTGGAGTACGCCGAAGCGGTGGTGACTTACTGGCGGGAAGTCGGGTTTAATGTGGATATGCAGGTGGTCGAGTCATCGGTTCACGCCGGGCGCGGCCGTTCCAACTGCGGTCACGGGCGCACCCGGGAGGACTTTGCCAACGCCGCCGGGGCCGACCTGCATGAGAAGTGCCGCAACTTGGGGCCGGGGATGCCGGACTTCGTGTCTATGAACATCACCGCGCCGGCTACTTCCACCGAGTCGTTGGACTTCTCCCGGCAGGCGGTGCTGCGGAACAGCTGTTTCAGCCGCTCCAGCGGCATCTGCCGGCAGGATTTTGAGGATTTGATGGAAGTTGCCATCGCCACGCCCACCGGGGATTTGCGGCGGCAGCGGATGGAGGAGTTGGCGGACATCGTGCATAACGATTTCCACTTCGTGCCGAACTTCCTGGTGGTGCAAATCTACGGGCTGTCGGCGGATTTGGAGTGGGAGCCGCACTACGCCCCGCGCATCCGGGCCAACATTATGAGTTTCAGCCAGTAGGGTAAAAGGGGCGGGGTAGCCGGTGGACGCCGGTGAACCGCGCAAAGGCCGGCGTTCCGGGTTGACGCCCGGGGCGCCGGCTTTCTTTGCGGGCAACTTGCCGGGCATAACGGCGGTAGCGGCGGCGGGTTTGCTTTCAGGAAAAGCGGGGTAGCAGCAGGACGGCTAACACTACCAGCAGGGCAATCAGCCAGAACAGGCAGCCGCCGCGCCGCAACAGCCGCCGCCGCCGGCGCGCCCGACCCGGCGCCGCTTGCCCTAACCGCCGCAGACGCCGGTAATCCCAAGGGGCCAAGTGGTCGCCGGCTTCCTGCCAGATGCCACGCTTGCGGGCGGCCGCCCGGTTTTCGGCTTGCGCCAAGCCCAACTGCTGCCCGCCGTAGCCGCCGCGGTCATACTGGGGGGCGTACCGGGCCCAGCCATCGCGCACCATTGCCAGGTTCAGGGAATCTTTGGGGCGGCGGCGGTAGGCTACGGCGACACAGCGGCCGTAGTGGTCAATGGCGATTACATCGAGATAGAGGCGGCCTTGGGCCAGTTGCGCCAGACGGGAACGGGACTGACTGGAGTAACGCTGCCCCATTTCCGGGGCGTCAATGGCATAGAGGCGTATCCGGGTTTCCTGAGCCGCCGGGCGGTTGCGCCGTTCCAAAGCCCGTACGCGCAGGGAGTCGCCGTCGGTTACATAAGTTACCAGTACCGGTACTTTGCGGTCGCCGGGGTTGAGCAAAGTTCTGCCCCCTTTTGGCGAGTGGATGAGTTGTGGGAATCAAGAAGGAAGCAGATGGGACCATTCCCGTTGGAGCATTAGGGATTGGCTACGGGTATCCACCACTTCCTGAAACTTGGCTCGCAACTCGGCGATGCTCGGGGGCTGACCGGGGCAAAGGTCGGCGATAGCCTCGGCCAAGTCCCATTTAAATAGGATACCTTGCCGGGACATATACAAGCCGATACTGTCGATGTGATAGCGGTCGGAATAGTCCAGCAAGGTGTAACCAAGCAACTGCCAAATATAATCGGCTTTGACCTCCGGCTTCACACTGGTCTTAATGTCGATTAAAGTACCGTCGACAATCAAGTCGGCGTCCGCACCGCCCACATCGAGAGACCCGTCAAAAATCGGGTTAAGGATATGCGAAAGCTCCAACAGATGGCTAAATCCGTCATAGAAACGCCAAGAGAGTCGCCGCATATCGTCCAACCAAAGGGGTTCAGCAACGATCAGCAAGGCATTGACGCTCCTGAATTTCCCCGTGGCCAACGGAGAAGTGGGTTTGAGACCGGCTCTGACCACTTGCTCTAGTAGGGACAAGACGACGCAATACTGGTTAAGGACGTCCTCGTTTTCAGCAGTCAAGCGTCGGGATCGGGGTTCACGATGACTAGTGAACCTATCAAGGCTCTTGAAAAAGTTTCGATACACCCGTTTCAAGGGACGAGTAGCCCCCGAACTGGCAACCCCCTCGCTGAGGACTTGGTTAGCAAAAGCAATTACTTCGAGAAAAATTCTTGCATAACTTTGGTATTCTTGTTCCGGAACGAGAGGGCCGGCGTGTACGGCGAGGTCATGAGGGCCGACGTCGTAGGCAATAGCGGCACTACTGGGAAGCAACTCGCCGGCAAGAGCCGCGGCTTTGCTGGGATAATAGGTGTCCAGCAACCTGCCGGTATCTCGGTCAAAGACGATGATGGGTTCCTCGTCACTACCCGTCCAGTGGAAATCCAGACGCGGGGATTTCCGAAGCGGCTGCTGGTCAGTGATTCGAAGCGCCCCCCTATAGGCAACAAAATGCTCCACCGGTGTCACGTCGAAGTAATACCGCAGCCGATAGTCCATGGCGGTGCCAATAACGGACCAAGGGAAACCGGTACCCGGCGCCGGCCGGAGGGTGAACCCAGCCGCAACTTGCTTGCGGGCGTCAACCAGGAAAGGGGCGGCTTTGGTGTTGGGAAACTGCTCTTGGATGAACTGTTTAACCGGGCTGTTTTTGTCACGCAGGTGGCTGGACAGAGACATTTTCCGCTCCTTGGGCTTGGATGTCTTTAAGTATACATTGACGCCACAAGAGGCTGTCAACCACCCAACGGTCACTTTAAGAACTGATTTTTGACTAATTTTCCAGTCCTGTTTTTAACGACGCCAACGGTTACTCCCCGTCCGCAACGTCAGCGGCCGTTGCCCGCGTATCACGGCCGCTCCCTAACGCCGCCCGCACTGCCTGCCGCAGCGTCCGGGCAAAGACCGGCTCCAGTCCCGCCGGTATCCCGCCTATATCATCCCGGGCCGTTTCCGGCAGTAGGCACTGGGTTAAACCCAGTCGCGCTGCCTCGGTCAACCGCCGCTCCACCTGCGGCACCGTCCGCAGTTCCCCGCTCAAACCCACTTCGCCCAAAGCCGCCAACTCCGCCGCCAGCGGCCGGTTATACAGGCTGGAAGCCATGGCCAGCACAATGCCCAAATCCGCCGCCGGTTCGCTGACCCGAAACCCGCCGGCCACATTGACGATAATATCCTGCCCCGCCAACTCCAGCCCGGAGCGGCGGCTGGCCACAGTCGCTAACATCAGCAGGCGGTTGTAGTCCACGCCGTTGGCCACCCGCCGCGGCGCCGGGGCATAAGCCGGGGCCGTCAACGCCTGCACTTCCAACAGCAGCGGGCGGGTGCCTTCGAGGGCGGGAATCAGGGCGGCCCCCACCGCGCCGGCATAACGCTGGGACAGCAAGGCCCGGGACGGATCGGGAACTTCGGCCAAACCCTGGCCGGTCATCTCGAATACGCCGACTTCGGTAGTGGAGCCGAACCGGTTTTTGCCGCTGCGGAGAATGCGGTAAGCGTTCAATTCCTGCCCTTCCAGATACAGCACCACATCCACCATGTGTTCCAGCACCCGCGGCCCGGCCAGGGAGCCGTCTTTGGTCAAGTGGCCGGCTACGAACACCGGGGCGGCCCAGTGTTTAGCCCAACGCAGCAGTTTCAACCCGCATTCCCGCACTTGCGCTACGCTGCCCGGCCCGGAGGGCGCGTCCTGAGTGTAGAGGGTCTGAATGGAATCGACGATGACCAAGCCGGGGGAAAATTCGTCCAGTTGGTTCAAGGCCCGGTCAATGTCGGTTTCGGTAAGGATAAAAATGCTGTCGCCGGGAAAGCCGAGGCGTTCCGAGCGCAGTTTAAGCTGATGCGGCGATTCCTCGCCGCTGAGGTAGGCGACGGTCCGGCCGGCTTGGGTCAGGAATTTAGCCAGTTGCAGCAGCAGGGTGGATTTGCCAATGCCCGGTTCGCCAGCCAGCATCACCACGGAGCCGGCAACGATGCCGCCGCCGAGAACCCGGTTCAATTCAGCGGCGGGCAGCTGCATCCGTCGCTGGTCGTCCGGGTCGAGACGGGAAAGTTCTTGCAGCGGTTCGGCGGCCGGTTGCAGCCAAGCGGCGGGCCGGCTGCTGCTACTGCCGGCGGCCGGGGCGGCCGGCATTTTGACTTCCTGCAAGGGGCGGGCGGAGCCGCAAGCCGGGGCGGGACAAAAGCCCAGCCAACGGGGACTTTCATAGCCGCAGTCGGGGCAGATAAACCGGGTTTCCGGTTGGGCGCGGGAACGGGGCATTGACGACTCCCTGCTACCGATTGGGTCGTATGGATTAGGGTGATGGCTGACGCCGCGCTACCATTACAACAAAAGGCAGGCCCCTAAAGCAAGGGGCCCGCCGTCAGTAAAGGCCGTTGGGTTTTGCCGGGGTTCAGGCCAAAGCCGGCTCCGGTTCCGGTTCGGCGGCCGGGGCGCCAATTTCGGCGGAGTCCGCCGGTTCCGGGTGCTTGGGGGTGATGACGATTTTGCCGTCAATGGCATCGACCAGGGCAATGTCGCCATCCTTCAGTTCGCCGCCCAGCAGTTCGTCGGAGAGGGTGTCTTCGACTTCGTTCTGGATGACCCGGCGCAGCGGCCGCGCCCCCAAAACCGGGTCGAACCCCTTTTCCGCCAGGTGTTCCCGGGCCGCCTCGGTCAGTTCCAGCGTGACATTCTTGTCCGCCAGTTCCTGTTGCACCATCTTGACCATCAAGTCCACGATGGCGTGAATCTGTTCCCGGTTCAACTGGTGGAAAACGATGGTAGCGTCGATGCGGTTCAGGAACTCGGGACGGAAAAAGCGTTTGACTTCGTCCATCACCTTGTCCTTCATCCGCTCGTAGGACTGGGCGTCGGTCTGGGCGTCCCCGGACTTGACGCTAAAGCCCATCGAGGTGTCCCGCTTAATCAGGTCCGACCCCAAGTTGCTGGTCATCACGATGATGGAGTTGCGGAAATCCACCCGGCGGCCGCGGGCGTCGGTCAGCTGCCCGGCGTCGAAAATCTGGAGCAGGATGTTAAAGACTTCCGGATGCGCCTTCTCGATTTCGTCGAGCAGGATGGCGCAGTAGTTCTTGCGGCGGACGCCCTCCGTCAACTGGCCGCCCTCGTCATAGCCCACATAGCCCGGCGGCGCCCCAATCAAGCGGGCCACCGTGTGCCGTTCCTGAAACTCGGACATATCGAGGCGAATCATATTGTCCTCTTGTCCGAACATCACTTCGGCCATCGCCCGCACCAGTTCCGTCTTGCCTACCCCAGTGGGGCCGAGGAACATAAAGACGCCGATGGGATGGCGGGGGTCTTTCAACCCGGCCCGGGCCCGGCGGACGGCTTTGGAAATGTTGATGATGGCTTCGTCCTGCCCAATGATGCGCTTGTGCAGGTCATCCTCCATATGGATGAGGCGGGCCGTTTCCTCGACGCCGAGGCGCGTAACCGGGATGCCCGTCCACATACTGACCACTTCGGCGATGTCCTCCTCAGTAACGGCGGAGCGGCTGTTTTCCCGGTCGGTGCGCCATTCCTGGCGGAGATGCATCAGGTTTTCGTTAAGGTTCAGTTCCCGGTCGCGGAGTTCGGCGGCCACTTCGTACTGCTGGGCGGCGATGGCTTCATCCTTTTCCTGCCGCACCCGTTCCAGAACTTCCATCGCGTCCTTAACCGTGGTCGGGGTAACGCTGCCGCGCAACCGCACCCGGGAACCGGCTTCGTCGATGAGGTCGATGGCTTTGTCCGGCAGGAAACGGTCGGGGATGAAACGGGTAGCCAGGGTAGCGGCGGCTTTGACGGCGTCATCGGTGATGTCCACATTGTGGTGGTTTTCGTACATTTCCTTGACGCCGTGGAGGATGCTGACGGTGTCCTCGGAATTGGGTTCCTCAACGCGGACGGGCTGGAGACGGCGTTCCAAAGCCGGGTCGCGTTCGACATACTTGCGGTAGTCGTCGAGGGTAGTCGAGCCGATACACTGGATTTCGCCGCGGGCCAGAGAGGGTTTGAGGATATTAGAGGCGTCAACCGCGCCTTCGGCGGAGCCGGCGCCAACCAAGGTATGGACTTCGTCGATAAAGAGGACGCAGTTGCCGGAGTTTTTGATTTCCTCGATGATTTTCTTGAGGCGCTCCTCGAACTCGCCGCGGTACTTGGTGCCGGCGACCAGCGCGCCCATATCCAGCGTAACGAGGCGTTTGCCCTGGAGAGTTTCGGGGATTTCGCCGCTGTCAATCTGCTGCGCCAAGGCTTCGACGATGGCGGTTTTGCCGACGCCGGGTTCGCCGACCAGTACCGGATTATTTTTAGTGCGGCGGCTGAGGATTTGTACGACGCGCTCGATTTCCTGTTTGCGGCCGACGACCGGGTCGAGTTTGCCATCCCGGGCGGCCCGGGTCAGGTCAGTACCCAATTGGTCTAAAGTGGGGGTGCGCTGGCCGGAGCGGGAACTGGAGCCGCCGCTGCCGGCGGTAGATGAGCTGAGGATGCGGTGGGTTTCGGTGCGGACTTTTTCGAGGGTAATGCCGAGGCTTTCGAGAACGCCGGCAGCCACCCCTTCCCCTTCTCTGAGCAGTCCGATAAGGAGATGCTCCGTGCCGATATAGGTATGGTTCATCCGGCGGGCTTCGTCCACGGCCAGTTCGACGACTTTCTTGGCGCGGGGGGTCAAACCGATTTCGCCTTGGGCCGGCTTTTCCCCGCGGCCGATAATGAACTCGACGGCGGAACGGACTTTGTTCAAGTCCACATTAAGGCCGGAGAGTACCCGGGCGGCGACCCCTTCGGTTTCCCGGACCAGGCCAAGGAGGATGTGCTCAGTGCCGATGTAGTTATGGTTGAACCGCTGGGCTTCCTCCTGGGCCAGGGACAAAACCCGGCGGGCCCGTTCGGAGAATTTCTCGAACCTGCTTCCCATAATGCCGCTCCTGTCGGTCAAGGCGGGGCGGCATTGGGGTTGAGCCGCGCCCGGATTCCTCTGGTTTGCATCGGGGGCCTATAGCTTTAACGGCGATAGTGGCCGGTCAAATTATAGGGCATTGGGTTTAACGGTGTCAAAAATGGCTGCATCCTGGTTTCCCGGGGTTCCCCGGGCGGCCTGGTTGGCTGCCGGGCCGGGTGCGGGAATTGCCGCCGGGATTGGCGGCGCCGATTGCTTGCGGGCCGCCGGGTTACTTTAATGAGTTGTTAAAGTTGGCCGGGGCATTGGGGAGATTTGCGCCGGGGCCGGGAACGCCGGCCCGTTGGCAGATACTTCCCGGCGGTGACCTATTTTCCCACTTCGTCGCCAAAGCAGTATCGTCGGCGCTGGGGCGTTTCACTACCGTGTTCGGGATGGGAACGGGTGGGGCCACCCCGCTAGAACCACCAGGAAGTAAATCTGTCGGCAACTAGTATGCACTATTTTTCACAATAAGGCAAGGGGTAAAAGAGGGCAATTTGGAAATTGGTTTAATTGGGAATTAAGCCCGCGGCGGGAACAGCAAATATCGATACTTCGGAATTGCGCGCCGCCGTAGATTCCCCCCTTACCCCCGCCCCCAACGCCAGTAAAAAACCAGCAATCCCAACGGCATCGCCACCACCAGCGCGCCCACCACGGCTACCACCGTCCACGGCCCCAACCCAATCAAATGCGCCAACTGCCCTTGCAGCCACTCCAGAAAGGCCGCATCCGGTATCTCATCGTGATGCCGCCCCAGCGCCAGCAAACCGGCCGCAAAGACCGCCGCTGCCAGCTCCGGCAGTCCAAACCAGCCCGCCCCCGGCATACCCGCGCCCGCTCCCTAATCCCCGGCCGCCGCAACTGCCGCCGCCGGCTCCTCCCCTGCCGGCTGATACCGCGCCGAATACCGCCGTTCCTTAATCGCAAAGGCGAACAGCGACGCCGGAAACAGCAGCAGCCCCGCAATCAAAAAGGGAATCGTATAAGACCCCGTCCAGTCAAACAGCAGCCCGGCCAGCCAGATGCTCAACCCGCTCCCGACCGCGTGGACCAGAAATGCCACTCCCGAAATCGTCCCCAAGGCCCGCAGCCCGTACACATCCGCAATCAACGCCGTCGTCAGCGGCGCCGTTGCAATCCACGAAATCCCGGCTACTACCGCAAACACCAGCAGCGCCGGCGTCCCCCAGCCCATCAGTTCCACCCCGGCCAGCAGCGCCATATACGCCGTCCCCCGCACAAAATAGACCAACCCCAGCATATTCTTGCGGCTGAACCGGTCCGACAAAATGCCCGCCCCAATGCTCCCAACAATGTTCAACCCCATCATCAGCCCGAAAATCAGTGCCGCCGACTGCTCCGGCACCCCCAGGGAATGGGCAAAAGGCACAAAATGGATGGACAGCACCGCCGTAGTGTACCCGCAGGCAAAGTAGGCAATAGTCATCTGCCAGATCGGCATTGATTGGAACGATCGCAGCCAGCTGTCCGTATCCAGAACTCCGGGCCGCCGTTCTTGCCGCGCCGTCCCGCTGTTCCCGGCCGCCGGCGTCGCCGCCCCGTCCGGCCGCAATCCCAAATCTGACGGATTATTCCGCAGAAACAAAAATGCCAGCGGCGCCGCCAGCAGCAGTACCATCAAACCGAAAGCCACCCAAGTAATCCGCCAGTTCGTGGCTTGCAGCAGATACATCCCGAACGGCACCAGCAGCAGACCGCCGGCCGACAGCCCGGCCGCATTCAGCCCCACCACCGTAGCCCGCCGCTGCCGAAACCACCGCGACAGCAGCGCCCCGGTATTGTTCAGCGACATCCCGCTCAACGCCACCGACGACACAAACCCGAACATAAAAATCAGAAACAGCAGGTGAAAAGTCAGGCTCAAAACCACCGTCGCCAGCCCGAACACCACCAGGCTGGACACAATCACCCGCCGCCCGCCGAACCGGTCCAGCAGCCGCCCCATAAAAGGCTGCGTCAACCCGTTCACCAGAAACCCCAACGCCGCCGCCAGGGAAATCGTCCCCCGATTCCAGTCAAACTCCTCGCTCATCGGCAGCACGAAAATCCCGAAACTGTTCCGCGCCCCGTTGGTCACAAAGGCCACGAAAATACAGGTGGCGACGATATACCACCCATAGAAAATCGGCCGTGGCGTCCCGCCGGACGGCTGCTCTGACCCCGCCGACCGCTGCTCCGCTCCCGTCGCCGGTCGCTCGGCTCTCTGCTGACCGCTCCTAAACATCAACCCCCCTGCTGACTGCTTGCCGGGGAAAATACCGCCCCCACTATACACCCCCCACGCCCGAATAGTAACCCCCGGATTCATAAATTATGCCCATTCCCCCACCCGGCCCCAAAATCTGCTACAATACCCCCCAGCCGGCCGCCCTCCGTCCGCGCCGGCCCTTATCCGAAACGGAACCTTGAACCGCACCGGGAGGTAAATCTGGTATGCCGTCTTTTATGGAAGTTCTGAAAGTCAACGGGGAGAATATGGGGCTGTATGTCGCCGTTCCCGAAGGGGCCGGCCCCTTTCCCGCCATCAACATCGCCTTTCATGTGGGCGGGATGGACGAGTTCGACAAGGTTATGGCCGACCGCTTCGCCAAAGCGGGCTATGTGGCCGTCGTTCCCGACCTCTTTCACCGCCTCAGCCCGGAAGCTCTGGCCGGCCCCCGCTTGGACCGCTTGGGCTACCTCAGCGACCCGGACATCATCGCCGATATGAACGCCGCCGCCGACTGGCTGTGCGCCGACCGCCGGGTGGACAACAACCGCCTCGGCGTTACCGGTTTCTGTATGGGCGGCCGTATCGCCTGGCTGATGGCGGCGGTGGATTCCCGGTACAAAGCTACCGTTCCTTTCTACGGCGGCCACATTATGTCCCCGTGGGGCGCGGCCGACAAAGCCCCCTTTGACCTGGCGGAGGGCATCAACTGCCCCATGCTGTTCCACTTCGGCGAAATTGACCGCAATCCCTCCCAGGAGGACCTGGTCAAGCTGGATGCCGAGTTAAACCGCCTGGGCAAGGAACACACTTTCCATACCTACCCCGGTGCCGACCACGCCTTTATGGACTGGACGGGGGCGCGCTACAACCAGCCCGGCGCGGAACTGGCTTGGCCGCGGACTTTGGAGTTCTTTGGCAAATATCTGTAGGGGGTAGATTTATCCCGCCAGAGTTGACGCTTTTGACCCGCCCGTCTTGCGACAAATGATTGCCGGATGGGCGGGTTGAAAGGTACTTGACAGCATTGCCCATACGTTCTAAAGTATCCCGGTCTTAAAGCGAGGCGCGAGGGATAAGCTAATGGAGGCACGCTGGGTTGAGACGGCGGATTGCCGCAATGCCCTGGCCGGCTTGATTGCCCGGAATTGCCGGGAGGTGTCTCTGGTCGTTACCGACCCGCCCTATTTCATCGACGGGATGGGCGATGACTGGAACAACCATAAGTTGCGGCGGCGGGTTAAAAAGGGCGTGGTGGGCGGTATTCCCGCCGGGCAGAAGTTTGACCCGGCTCAGGGCAAGAACCTGCAAGCCTTTCTGACGCCCATTGCCGAGCAGCTGCGGGCGGTGCTGCGGCCCGGGGCTTTCGCCCTCTGTTTCAGCCAAGCCCGCCTGTCCCACCGCACGGCCATTGCCTTTGAGGATGCCGGGTTTGAGATTCGGGATTTGCTGGCGTGGCAGTACGAGGGGCAGGCCAAGGCGGCCCGCGTCCATTACCACGTGCGGCGCAAACATCTGGAGCCGGCCGAGGAACGTCGCTGGCTGGATTTGGTGGGCGACCGCAAGACGCCCCAAGTCAAGCCGCAAATGGAAACCATCATCCTGGCTCAAGCTCCTAAAGACGGCGACTGCACCGAAAACTGGATTAAACATCAGACCGGGTTGATTGACCTCAGCAGCCCGGTGGTCAACCCGGAACGCTGCCCCGGTCAATTGATTCCCGTTCCCAAGCCAAGACAGCGTTATGACCACATGACGCCCAAGCCGGTGGAACTGCTGCGTCATCTGATACGGATTTTCAGCAACGACAGCCCGGATACCCTGGTGCTGGATCCCTTTGCCGGCACGGGCAGTACGGGAGTAGCCGCCCGGCTGGAAGGGCGCAGTTTTCAGGGTTTTGAGAAAGACCCGGAGCTGGCGGCGGCGGCGAACCGGCGGGTGGCTGAGGTTGAGCTATGACCGCTAACCCGGTTTCAGCGCCTACCCAGCAGCAAATTACGGATGCCTTTAACGACTTGAAGCGCATCCATAATACGCACCTGATCCAGCATGGGGTTAAACTGCCGGCTGACGATTCCAATAAAGCTATCTGGCTGGGAGCGCTGTGGGCTTGCAAAGACCGGGAAGTCCACAAAGAGGAAATGTCCGCCATTGTCCAACGGGAGCGGGGCGGCAACCCGGTCGACCAGCAAGTTCGCCACTTGAAACGGGATGGCTGGAATATCGTACCGGGCCAAGCCCGAGGGTCACATTGCCTTAACGATCCTTTCCAGCCCAGCCCGGAGTGGGCTAACGAACAGACCCGCCGGCAAGGTCAACTCGCCGCGGGCACTTTCGAGGAACTGAAACGGGCTTTTGGCAATCGTTGCGCTACTTGCGGAGCTATCGAGGGCGAACCCGACCCGCGCTATGGCCGCGACCGGGTATCGTTACAACAGGGACATCGCGACCCGGCAAGGCCGGATACCGACCGGGGCAACATCATTCCCCAATGCAGCCTTTGCAATCGCCAATATCGAAACGACTTTGTGTTTGATGAAAAGGGCCGCGTCCGCGCCGTTGCCGACGTTGGCCCGGTGCGCCGTGCTGACGCGGCGGTGCAACGGAAAATCTTTGATTTTCTGAAAGGGAAGTTTAAGGAGTAGCCGGGGGCGGTGAACTGGTTTGTATTCCGCTATCAGCAAGCTGGAACTTATAGCGGGGTAGTCACAGCAAAACCTCTTTCAGGCGCTGCGCGGTCATACGGCAAAAGTCCGGGTTGATGTCGTAACTGATGCCGTATCAGCCATTATCCCGAATCGCCGCCTATATCGGGTTGAATTAGCATTGCGGATTGGGTAAAATCGTTAATAGATGGATTGGAGACTGACCGCTTATATCAGGAGAGCAGCCCCTTATGACCACTACCACCCAAGAAAAGCAATACGATGTCGGCGGAGTGCTGCTGAACCGCCCCTTTAAGATTCGGCGGTTGGGCCACTTCGGGTTTAATTCGGACCACATGGCGGCGGCGGTTCACTTTTACCGGGATTTGCTGGGGTTCTGGGAGTCGGATGTGCTGGATTTTAAGCGCATTCCCCGGCTGGAGGAGCAGCTGGCGCACATTGAGGATGGGCGCGGCTACTTCTTTACCCACGGCAGCGACCACCACGCCTTTGTCCTCTTTCCGCGCCCGGTGATGGACGCTTTCGTGGCGGCCGGCGGCGGGGGCGGCGGCAAGGGGGAAGTTACCATCAACCAAATTACCTGGCAGACCGGCGCCCTCTCGGAAGTCGTCAACGGCGCCCGCTTTTTCGAGGAACAGGGCATCGGCATTCAGCGGGTCGGCCGCGATATGCCCGGCAGCAACTGGCACGTCTATCCCTACGACCCCGACGGCCACATCAACGAACTTTACTACGGCATCGAGCAAATCGGCTGGAACCGCCGCAGCAAACCCCAGGAAATGTATTACCGCATTTTCCACGAGGAACCGGCCTTGCCCCAGATGTCCGAAGCCGCCGAAGTAGCCGAGGCCATGGACCAAGGCATCGCGGTGGATTCCGGTTTCCGCCCCGTCGAGACCCTGCCGGCCCAGTATGATGTCGAGGGGGTGCTGCTGCCGCGGCCGTTCAAGATTACTAAAATCGGCCCGGTGAACCTGTTTGTGCAGGATATGGACGCCGCCCTGAACTTCTATGTCAACCATTTGGGCTTTATTGTTACCGAGGAAACGGAGTGCTTGGGGCATCGGCTCTATTTCCTGCGGAGCGGGGCCGAACACCACAGCCTGGCGTTGTTCCCCAAGCCGCTGCGGGAAAAGTTGGGGTGCAGTCCCCATACCACCAGCGCGTCTTTTGGCGTGGAAGTGGGCAGCTATACCCAACTCCGTAATGCCGTGGCTTTCCTGAAAGAGCACGGCGTTCAGTTCAAGGAAATGCCGCCGGAACTGCATCCCGGTGTGGACTATGCGGCTTACGGCTGCGACCCGGACGGGCATCTGATTCAGCTCTACTATTATATGGAGCAAATTGGCTGGAGCGGCGAGCCGCGGCCGAAAGAACTGCGCCGCCCGGTGGCTCTGGCGGACTGGCCGGAAACTTTGGAGCCGCTGTCGGATACCTATGTGGACCAAGTGTTTCAGGGGCCGTTGGGCTAAAACCCCGGTCGTCTGCATCGAATCAATTTCCCGCCGCCGTTACCGATTAGATTGGACAGCGGCGGGGTGCCAAAAACTGCGTGGAGGGAGCGAAACCTGATGCTGCGCTTTGTCGAAGAAGTGGTACTGCTGCTGCTGGAGGATGCCGGCGGGCGATTGGCGCGGGTGCCGGCCTGGTCCCTGAACTACGCCCTGGCCGGCGGCGTGCTGATGGACCTGGCCCTGGAAAACCGCATTGACACCGACCTGGAGAACCTGATCCTGATTGACGAGGCGCCGGTGGGGGACAACCTGCTGGATCCCTATCTGGCGCAGATTGCGGCGGCGCCGGAAAAGCACGATGCCACCTACTGGCTCGACCAAATCGCCGACGATGCTGACGCCATTTATACGGCGACCCTGGCCCGGCTGGTCGAACGCGGCATTCTGGAGCAGCGCGATGACCGCATTTTGTGGGTGTTCCGTTCCCGCCGCTACCCGGCGGTGGACGGCGTGGCCGAGCGGGAAGTAAAGCTGCGGATTATGGGCGTGCTGTTCAGCGATGAAATCCCCGACCCCCGGGATGTGATGCTGATTTGCCTGGCCGACGGCTGCGGCATTTTCCGCCACCTGCTGAGCCGCCAGGAATTGAACCAGGTAACGGCGCGCATCGAGCAGGTGGGGCGGCTGGACTTGATCGGGCAGGCGATGTCGCAGGCCATTCAGGACATCGAAGTCTCCGTAGCCGCCGCCGCCCAGCAGTATATGCATTAGGGGGGACAAAAGTTGTTGTGGCACTTTACAATGCTTGCCACGACGACTAAAATCACGCTGGAGGCAGTTCGATGATGGCTAACTGGCACTTCAAAGCCCATTCGCCCGGCTCTACTATTCGCGAGCCGATTGCCGGCGCATTTTTCGCCAGCGATGCCGTGAGCGAACCCGGCGAAGCTTTGGTGCGTGAGGGCATCCAGAACTCCCTCGACGCTGCCCTCGATGGTGGTCGCACTTTGGTTCGCATCTCCTTGGTCGGGGAAAACGACGCTCCGGACTGGCCGGAAATAAACCCTTACTTTGCGGGGGCTGCCGTTCATTACACCGCTGGCAACAACGGCCTGCGTCCTGAAAATATCCCGACTGAAAACACGCCGCGGACATTGCTCATATTTGAGGACTTTGGCACCACCGGTTTGATGGGAGATCCGGAAACTCCTTATCCGCCTCAGGATCGGAGTGAAAACAATTTCTTTCACTTTTTCCGAGCCGAAGGACTGACCGACAAAGACCCCGGCAAACGCGGCAGTTGGGGGCTGGGGAAGGATACCTTTTTCCGGGCCAGTAAGGTTAATACCGTGTTCGGATTGACCGTGCGGAACGATGATAACCGGCGACTGCTGATGGGAAAGACCGTTTTGAAATTCCATCAGGTCGGAGAGGACTATTTTCAAGACGGGTACTTTGGCATCAAGTCGGATGCCACGGATATGGTTATGCCGGTTGAGGACAACATTGCCATAGACCGGTTCCGCGAGGCTTTCCATCTGGAACGGGGGAATGATTCGGGTTTATCCGTAGTAGTTCCCTGGCTTGATCCGGAGATCACCGAAACGGCGGTTATTCAAGCCGTTTTCAGGAACTACTTTTATGCCATTCTCCACGGCGACCTGGATGTGATGGTAGAGACGGCCGGGATAGAGACGTGGCTGGACAAGGATAACTTCCTGGTCGAAGCCCGCGGGCTTGCCGACCGGCACGGTGTTCTGCCGATCATTGAGTTGGCGGATTGGGCAGTAAATGGTATCAGCAACGTTGACCGGCATCTGCTCAATATGCCGGCGACCGGTCGCGGGTGGGCATGGGACCGGGAGCTATTCAGTGACGACCTGCTCAAGGTGTTGAGTGGCAAGCTGCGGGATCTGGAACGTTTTGCCATACGGGTACCGGTTACGGTCCGTAAGAAAGATGGGGCGCGTCAGGAGTCTTACTTCGACGTGTATATACAGAGTGAAGATTCCAACGAGCGTACCCGCCCGATGTTTATACGGGATGGTATCCTTATTACCGCCGTCAATGCCCCGCTGATGCGCGGTATCCGGGCATTGGTCATTGTAAATGACGCGCCTCTGTCGGATCACACCGTTTGGCAGGGTCAGCAGGTAAAGGCCGACTACGTCCCGGAGTCGGTGACCTGGCCTTCGTAGTCAACAGCGTCAGTAGGGTTTGCGGCTTAGCAGCGGCGGAAGATAAGGAGGAAGACAAGAAACTGCTCGCCGATATTTTCCCAATGCCCGGGAGGGGCCGGCGTGAGGATGGACCGTTTCGTCCGTATCGTTCAAGCCGTACCTCGCGCCGCTCGGGACACTGAAATATCGGTAGCCGCGTCGGTGCAGCAATATCCACACTAGGTGGGAGTTAAAGCATACTTAACTCGCCCTTATAATGGTTGTGCCAGTTCGAGAGGAAATCATAGTATGCCCGTCCGGTCAAATTGGACTCGCCAAGAGTTGCTGGTAGCATTCGCTCTATACTGCCAGTTGCCCTTTGGCAGGTTGCATTATCGGAATCCGGTGATTATCCAATGCGCGGAAGCCATTGGCCGGACGCCTTCCGCTCTGGCGATGAAACTTACCAACATCGCTAGCCTTGATCCGATGATTACCTCCACCGGGCGCACGGGGCTGAGGGGGGCATCGGCGAAAGACCGGGAGATGTGGCAGGAGATGGCGGGTAATTGGGATGGCTTTGCCCTGGAGTCCCAGCAGGCTCTGCGTGAGGTAGCAGATAATGCAGAGCAAGCGGATAATGCCATACGAGTCGGAGCAGACCGGCTAGTGATGAGTAAGGCGCGCGTCGGCCAAAACTTCTTTCGCTCTACGGTTCTCAGTGCCCATAACTATCGGTGTTGTATCACTGGCTTGTCGGTTCCTGAGCTACTGGTGGCGAGCCATATCATTCCGTGGCATCGGGATCGGGGCAACCGGCTCAACCCCAGGAATGGATTAGCCTTGTCTGCCCTTCACGACAAGGCTTTTGACGCCGGCCTAATCACGATAAACGCCGATATGAGGGTGGAGGTATCCCCCAGTCTCAAAGCTAAAGACGATGCCTTCTTTACGGCATCCATAGAGCAATACTCCGGCCAACCCATCCACCTCCCTGAAAAATTCGGATTGGGCGAAGAGTTCCTTGCCTTCCATCGGGAGCATATTTTCCAGAAGTAGGGCTACTATCCTTCGTCTGAATTGACACTGTCGTGCGGCGAAGGGCTGGCGACAATTCGCACGAGACTTTGAAGCAACTGAATGGACTGATGCAAGCGCAGAACAGATAGTAGAACGAAGAAAGTCAGAAGGATCCCAAGACACGGCATCGGATTGTCCTCCCTATCAAATAGCAGGCAAATAAACGCCGCGATAGAGAGGCTCCCGAAAGCATAGATGGTCTGGGAAAAAGTTTTCCAGAGCACCAAGTAATGCTTGCTTCCCCGCAGTATCCCAAGTCGTTCAGAAGGGGCAAGCCCAACTACTATGGAAGTTACTGTGAGAGAGAACCCCAGCAACGAGATTCCCGCAATTGCAGTTGTTCGGTAGATGACTGCGCGGTCTTTTGGGGGTATATCCTCAATGACCGACGCCCCGTTGAGGGCGTAGCTCCAAAGGACTACCAAGCAGGTGAGAAAGACGGCCAGGCAGAAATCCATCCCCAAGAAGTGCCGCCTGTGGACTCTCCTTATACGGTTTATCATAAGATACGGCCCATCAGATAAGTTCAGATACAGCAGACGCTACCGCGATTTCGTCTGCCATTTCATCGTGAGCCTCACGAATTGCTTCAAACGCGGATGCAGATTCCACAACGCGACTGCGCTCACTAACACGGACTATCCTTTTGTTAGTGATTAGGTGGGCGTTGAGCAGGTTAATGGTATCTACGCGCCCGGTGTCCCTGCGCTTGCCACTTATCCTGAAGTGTTCGGCGTTCGCGCGCAGGTCATCCCGACCCAGCAACTCTTTTATCGTACCGATGAACCTGCTGAGAGTAGATTCACGGCCATCGTCCGATGGCTGCGCTATGACTTGGACCTTTTCAGGAGAGTCAACCATGCGGCCATTCGCCTCAAGGGCGTCCGCTACTGAATCATCGGCTTGCCTAATGGCGGCAATGTATGAATGATATACCTTGAGTTCGAATAACCTCATTTCGGTGAGGTTATCCAGTTGATCTGCTATGTCTTGCCGCAAGAGTGGTAAGAACCTCGCTTGCCGAATAACTTTGTTAGACTTGGTATGAAGGTATTCACCAAGTCTCGATATCCGAGGCCCGTGGTGGTTGTATTCAGCACCAACAATGTTGTTGGCAAAGAATACTATATGTACGGGTCTGACAGGCCCGCATCCGGTTCAATGTCAAGGTCCTTGAAACTCCCTGACCTTTCCACCTGAGGCAAGCCCGACCTTCGTACCAGGCAAAACCGCAACATTTCGCTCGAACCTGCCGGAGTGGGCAACAGGCAAACCACGTTCCCGTCAGTGTATTGCCCATAGCGGCCGCCGCTGCCTTCGATGAACGGCAATTTTTCGATTTCCTGCAATGCAAGAGCAGGCTCGAAAGCCAACGGTTTTCCGCCATCGTCATGCCCCACGTCGGCCCGATAGAAATGTATTTTACGCTCCAGAGTAGGTTCGGCCATTGGTTGCTCCAAAGTTTCCAACCCTATAATGTGCCGTAGTATATACATAATTTCACTAGTTGGCAACACCAGCTGAAGCAATCTTTGAGAGATTTAGTAAGCTATACGCAAGAGTTGCCTTTCCGTTCGACCGGCCGGGCCAGGAATCAGGCGGTAGAAGGCTATGACCCGGACGCTGACCATCGCTTTGAGCTTTACCGGGATTACCTCAAGATTATTGCTGAACACTGGCCGGCGGCGTTTGTTATGGAGAACGTGCGCGGTCTGCTCAGTGCCTCCCGCCGTAATAAGCCGATTTTCCGGGAGATGCTTAATCAGCCGTGTGAACCGGGCGGCGACTCCGGCCGCCGTTACCAGCTTTATTCGCTCACTGTAGGAAAACAGTATCTGGGTGATTGGGTGCCCCCGTCGGATCTGGCAGATTTTGTTGTCAAAACCGAGGATTACGGGATACCCCAATCGCGCCACCGGGTAATAATCCTGGGGGTGCGGGCGGATATATCCGCCCAACCGGAGCCCCTTTTGCCGGCGACCGGGAGAGTCAATGCCAAATCGGTCCTGGCCGGCTTGCCCCGGGTCAGAAGCGGGCTGTCCCGCGAGGACAGCGCCGACAGTTGGCTGGCTGCGATTCGGGAAATTGTGCAACAACCGTGGTGGGGCGAGATACATACGTCCATCCAGCACAGGATTTCCGATGCGCTGGAAAATCTGAACGTGCCAGCTGAGGGGCGGGGCAAGTTGCACTTTTTGAGCAGTCTGTCTCAGTGCGGATACCGCCCTGACTGGTTTAAGGACGCGCGGTTGCCCGGCACGCTGAACCACGATGCTTGGTCGCATCGCAAGGATGACCTGTGGCGGTATCTTTATGCGGCGTGTTTCGTAGAGGAAAGCGGGCGTCCCTTCAGTATCAGCGATTTCCCGGAAGGTTTGCGACCCAAGCACCGGAGTGTGGAAAGGGCCTTGAGCAATGGCAACTTCGCTGACCGGTTCAGCGTTTTGCCCAAGCACACGCCCTCCAAAACGGTGGTCAATCACATCCGCAAGGATGGGCATTACTACATCCATTACGACCCGACCCAGTGCCGCAGCCTTACGGTTCGGGAAGCCGCCCGGTTGCAAACTTTCCCGGATAACTATTTCTTTGAGGGAAGTCGCACCGACCAGTATGGTCAGGTGGGCAATGCCGTGCCACAGCTGTTGTCATACCAGATTGCCGAGCGGGTAGCGGAACTTCTGGAGAAGTCTCGAAATGGATAGATTGACCCCGGAGCATCGCAGCTGGAATATGTCCCGCATCAGGAGCGGCGACACCAAACCGGAGAGGCTGGTGCGTTCCCTGCTACACCGGATGGGCTACCGTTTCCGCCTGCACCGGAAAGACCTGCCGGGCCGCCCTGACATCGTTCTCCCCAGGTATCGCAAGGTAATACTGGTTCACGGCTGCTACTGGCATCGCCACCCGGGTTGCCGATTTGCCTATACCCCAAAGAGCAACTTGGAGTTCTGGCAGGCCAAATTCGAGGAGAATGTCAGCCGGGACGAGCGGCAAAACCGCCAGCTGAGCGAACTCGGCTGGCGGGTAGTTACGGTTTGGGAGTGCGAAACCAGGGAACTGGCGGCACTAGCTGAGCGGTTGAGACTGGAAATCTCGTCCCCCCCTACATCATCCGCCCCAAAATCCCCTCCGCCTGCTCCGCCGTCAGCCCCAAAGGCCGGAAAGCCAGCGGGCCGCCCGCATCCAGCACCGGCTCCCGTTGATTCAGCGGCGGCGCCTCCGGATGCTTGAAAAACACCCCGGTATAGATCGTATCCCCCCACGCCATCGCCTTCTCGCAAGCCAGCTTCCAATCGCTGGTATTATGCTCCTCATCCTCCAGCTTCACCACCCGGTCCTTGAAAAAGTTATGGGTGTTGTCCAGATTAAAGGTAACGCAGGGGCTGAAAACATCCACCAGCGCAAAGCCCTTATGCTCAATAGCCTGCTGCATCAGGTCGGTCAGATGCCGCACATCGCCGCTGTAGCCCCGGGCCACGAAAGTCGCCCCGTTCATAATCGCCGAAGTAATCGGATTGACCGGCATCTCCACGCTGCCAAAAGGAGTGCTTTTGGTTTTCATCCCGTCCCGACTGGTCGGCGAAACCTGCCCGGTAGTCAACCCGTAAATCTGGTTGTTCATCACGATGTAGGTCAGGTCGATGTTGCGGCGGGCGGTGTGGGTAAAGTGATTGCCCCCAATGCCGTAGCCGTCCCCATCGCCGCCGGTAACGATAACCGTCAACTCATGGTTCGCCAGCTTGGCCCCGGTCGCCACCGCCAGCGAACGCCCGTGCAGGGTATGCATCCCGTAGCTGTTGAAATAGCCCGGCAGGTTCGAGGAGCAGCCAATGCCGCTGACCGTAAGAATCTGATGCGGCTGCAAGCCCAAGCCGGCCACCGCCCGCTGCAAGCTGTTCAGCACCCCGAAATCCCCGCAGCCCGGGCACCAGTCCGGATCCACCGGCCCCTTGAAATCCCGGGCCGTCAAAGCCACTACGCCCGGCTCGCCCGCCCTTGCTTCAATGGTAGTCATCAGCAATCCCCCTACACGATAATTTCCTGGTCAGGAACATAGCGATCCGCCCGGGCCGCCAACTGCTCCAGAACCCCCGCCGTAATGTGATGCGGCATAAACGGCTCCCCGTCATACTTGCGGATATGCCCGGCCGCCTTAAACCCGGTCTCGCTCCGCAGATAGCGGGCAAACTGGCCGGAATAGTTGTTTTCCACGATGATAACCTGTCGGGCCGCCGACAGGATTTCACCAACGGCATCGGCGTGGAACGGCACCAGCCACTTAATCGGCAGCTGATTAACCGTTACCCCCTGCTCCGCCAACTGCTCAATAGCCTCCTTGATGACGCCGTAAGTCGAACCCCAGCCCACCAGCGTAACCTGCGCCTCGGCAACCCCTTCCAATTCCGGCGGGGCAATGGCGCTCACTACTTCCTGAAACTTGCGCGCCCGCTTTTCCACCATCATCCGCCGTTTCAGCGGATTGGTGAACTCATCGCTAATCAATATCGAGTTTTCATCGTGTTCGTCCGTGGCCACCACATGGACATAGCCCTCGACCCCCGGCAAAGCCCGCGGCGATACCCCGCTCGCCGTATCCCGGTAGCGCATATAGCCGTCAGCCGGCGCATCCTGCGTAATCAACTCCCCCCGGTCAATAACCGGATGCATATCGATCTCCGCCGGGTCCACGCTGAACCGCCCCTCGCCAATCAGCAGGTCCGAAAGGACAATCGCCGGACATTGGGCCTGATCCACCAGGTTAAAAAGCTCCGGCATCGTATTAAAACAATCCAAAGCGTCCCGCGGCGCCACGATAAACCGCTCAAAATCCCCTTGACTCGCCCCCAGCGCCTGCCACAAGTCCCCCTGCTCCGTCTTGGTCGGAACCCCGGTCGACGGCCCCGCCCGCTGCACATTGATAAAAACCACCGGAATCTCCATCATTCCAGCCGCCCCCACCGCCTCCGTCATCAAGGCAAAACCGCCGCCGGAAGTGCCGCACATGGCCCGGCAGCCGGCATGAGCCGCGCCAATCGCCATATTAGCCACGCCGATTTCATCCTCCACCTGCCGCACCATAATGCCCAAACTGCGGGCATTCTGCGCCATCCAGTGCAGGATGCCGCTGGACGGACTCATCGGATAGGCGCAGTAAAACTTGACCCCGGCCGCCGCCCCGCCCATCGCAATGGCGTCATTGCCCGCCCAAACTCCCAACGGCTTGGGCCCGGACGGCATCGGGTCATAATAAGGCGCAAAGTTCTCGGCGGCGTAATCATAGCCGGCCCGGGCCACCCGCACATTGTCATCGATAACCTGCTGCCCCTGCCGGCGGAACCGCAGGGTCAGGCTCTCCTCCAAAATCTCGAAATCCAGCCCCAGCAGAGACATAATCGCCCCCACCGCGATCGTGTTCTGGATGAGGCGATTGCGGCTGGCGCTGAGCTCGGAAATCGGCAGCGGGCAAAGGTGGACGCCGTCCTTAGCGGCCCCCGGCGTAACATTGTCGCCGTTGTAGATAACCCGGCTGCCCGACCCCATCAGCCGCAGATGCCGGTTCATCGTATCCTGGTTCAGGCAAAGCAGCACATCCAGCCGATCGCCGTGGCTGGTCAGCGGCCGGTCCGCCACCCGCACCGTCAGAAAAATATGGCCGCCGCGGATGATGGACTGGTAGGCGTTGTAGGTATAGAGATGTAGCCCCCGGCGGACGAAAATCCGGGCCAGAATATCGCCGGGCGTAGCGATCCCCTGTCCCGCTTCCCCCCCGATTGCCAGGGCGAAATCATACTTTCCTGACGCCATTTGCCCCTCCTTGCCCTTGCCGTTAAACTCCGTCAACCCGCCGGCCCGCCGCCGCCTAAAGCCGCCAGCAGACCGTCCAATCAACAAAACCCTAGTATAACCCCATAACCCGGCCAGCGCAACTTGCCGCCCGCCATTATGCCACAACCGGCCCTTGCCGGCAACCATAACCGCTCGGCTTAATCGGCTGTATCTGATTTTCTCTGTTGATACCCGCTCCCGGTACCGGCATTAGTCAGGAGAGGGGAATGGCCCGCCCGGCTCGATTCTGGTAACGCCCGGTTGCTTGGATAGAGGAATCAACAGAGATGCCGGTATGTAAGCTGTGATGTAGTTATCCCCATAAGCGTAGATATGACTTTCATATCCCACCGACCACAGCGGAGCTATAGGAACTCCTTTGCCGCGCAGCCAGGAAATTACTGCTTCGGTGTCGGACTTGGACGACAAGGTAATCGCTATATCCACCGCCTTAACGTCGGCTTCAGATTGGGCTTCCTCAGCTTCCACTGCATATCTGCTAAGGCGGCCCAGTTCCGGGTACTTAGGCGTGGGCGTAGGCATTATAACAAAGCACTGGTATTTGATGCCGTCCATCCAAACTTGTCCCTTGGCCAGTTCCGGGGTAGCTTGGTACTCCGGCGGAATGGTAACGCACTCGGTTGAGTTCGGCACCGGCGTGTCCGTAGGTTTCACCGTCGGCGTCTCCATCGGCTCCTCCGTAGGTTCCATCGTCGGCGTCTCCATCGGCTCCTCCGTCGGTACATCCCCGCCATCCGACTGTTGCGCCGCCGGCAACTCCCCATCAGCCGCCGGGGCCGGCTGTGCCACCGGCTCGCAAGCCAGCAGGGTAGTAGCCACCACAATCAGCAGGAACAGAGCGGTCAGCAGCAAGGTTTGGGGCAAGTTGCGGCCGGTCAGCAGCGGCGGCATTATTTCTCTCCCAGGTCGGGCGGCGGTTGCCGAGCTGGTTACAGGGTAGCGGGTTGGATTAGGGGGCGTCAATTATGCCTACCTGAACCCCGGCGAGGGTTATGGATAAGCAGGTTCGCATCCGCCTCTCCGGCACGCGTCCTCTATTCCTGCAAACCCCGGCCGCTGCGACAGGGGGAGCAACAACGACGCCGGCACTATGGCATAGATGTATCCGTCTGGCGAGTCCGGCTCGAAGCCATACCCGTAAATTGCGACCAAATTATTTTCGATGCCGTAAGGCCAATTGGTGGTTAGAGGGACGCCATTGCTTTGCAGCCAAGCCAGCATCGGCTCGCCGCTGGCTCCGGAGGACAAGCTAATCCGCACGAAAACTTTGGTAACTTTAACCTCGGATTGACTGGCATCGGCTTGGGCTTCCTCGGCCTCCTGAGCGTAACGGCTGAATTCGCCTAGAACGGGATATTTAGGGGTAGGTGTGGGCTGGGGCTTCTCGAAACAGATTTCCCCGTCCGCTTGTTGGAGACAGATGGTTGGCAAGGGCGTCTGGGTCGGCTCCGCGGGTTCTGGAGTGGGCGCAACCGTAGGCTCCGCGGGTTCCGGCGTAGGAGTTGGGGCTGGCTCCGCGGGTTCTGGCGTGGGCGTAGCGGTGGGTTCCTCTGCTTCCGGCGTAGGCGTTGCAGTAGCTTCATCCGCTTCCGGGGTCGGGGTGTCGGTATTCCTGGGGGCAGGCGTAGGCGTATCTGCAACTTCCTCCAGTTCCGGCGTAGGGGTATCAGTAGCACCCGCGGGCGCCGCGGTCGGCGTGTCCGTCGGCGTGTCCGTCGGCTCCTCCGTCGGTTCATCCCCGCCATCCGACTGTTGCGCCGCCGGCAATGCCCCATCAGCCGCCGGGGCCGGCTGTGCCACCGGCCCGCAAGCCAGCATAGTAGGAGCCACCACTATTAGCAGGAACAGAGCAGTTAGCAACAGGGTTTGGGGCAAGTTGCGGCCGGTCAGCAATGGCGGCATTGTTTCCTCCCAGTCGCGCGGCAGTTCCTTGGCAGACCACAGGATAAAGGGTTGTTTATTGAAAGTAAAGATGCCGGCTTTTGCAGTTACGGGAAATTGCCCTTTACCCCCCAATTTACCGCCATCAAATTTCGCCCCCCGCCTACACCGGCCCACTTTCTCCCTTGACAGCAGGGGCCTTTATAGGCATAATCCCCCCAGGCAAAAACTTTGGCATAACCGGCGGCCTTGCCAGAGTCGCCCGCCGGTTTGCCGGGCAGAACCGAAACCCGCCGCGCAGGATGGCGGGGAAATGCACCCTAGGAGGTACAGCAACAGTGGCTAGTCAGGATATTGCCTTGATGGCGCATTTGATGCGGCGGGCCGGCTTCGGCGCCTCCCGCCCGGAACTCGAGGAACGGGCCGCCCGCGGCTATGCCGCCACCGTCGCGGAACTGCTCCAACCGGAGCAACAGGAACCCGCCGACCGGCTGGAGCTGCTCCGCTATCAGCCCGGCTTCTGGAAACCCCCCACCTCCGCCGGTATGGGCGGCGCCGTCTGGCTCCACGATATGGTCAACACCCGCCGCGTCCTTCAGGAGAAAATGGTGCTGTTCTGGCATCAGGTCTTTGCCACCGGCTACTCCAAAATCGACCACTACCACGAAGTCTTTAAGCAGATTGACCTGTTCCGCGAACGCGGCATGGGCAACTACCGGGACTTGCTGGTCGAGTTGGCGAAAGACCCGGCCATGATTTACTGGCTCGACAACTGCGACAACCACGCCGCCGCCGTCAACGAAAACTGGGGCCGCGAACTCCTCGAACTGTTCAGTATGGGCGTCGGCAACTACACCGAAACCGATGTGCGGGAATGCTCCCGGGCCTTCACCGGCTGGACTATCTCCCCCATGATTCCCCGCACTTCCTACGGCCGCTTCGACTGGGAATTCGAATACCAGGAGGAGGATCACGACGACGGCGAAAAGACTTTCCTCGGCCACACCGGCAACTTCAACGGCGCGGACATCATCGACATCGTTTGCGCCCATCCCGCCACCGCCCGCTTCATCGCCCGCCACCTTTACAACTTCTTTGTCGCCGATGAACCCCAAGTGCCGGCTTGGTCCGTAACGCCGCCCAACGACCCGGCCGCCATTGACCTCTTGGCGCAAACCTTCGTCGACTCCGGCTGCGAAATCACCCCGGTACTGCGGGTCTTGTTCAACTCCGACTTTTTCAAGAACGCCCGCTTCGCCAAAATCAAAAGCCCCGCCGAAGTCGTAGTTGGCACCCTCCGCCTGGTCGGCGGCTACGAATTTCCCGCCCCGGGCATCGGCGAACTCTCCAAACAGGCCGCCTATATGGGACAGGAATTTATGAACCCCCCCAGCGTCGAAGGTTGGCACACCGGCGCCGAGTGGATTAACAGCGGCTCCCTGATGAAACGGATTAACTTCTCCGCCGACCTAGTGTCGCAGACCGACAAGCCCGGCATTCAGGACCTCGTCGGCCGCCTCCAAGCCCAGGGCGACCTCTCCCCGGAGCAGTTGGTGGACGGCTGCCTCGACCTGATGGGGCCGCTGGAAGTGCAAGCCGAAAACCGCCGGGAACTGGTAAATCACGCCGGGGAAAGCGGCCCCCTCCACTGGTCCGACCCGGCCGCCACCGCCCGCGTCGGCGAAATGCTCCAGTTGGTCGTCTCCCTGCGCGAATATCAGTACGCCTGACCCGAACCCCAGCAGCCGGCGCCGGCCGGGGGCAATCCCCCTCCGGCCCCGCTCAGGAGGATGAAATTATATGGTTACGCAAATCGTGGCCGGGCGGGTCTATGACTACAGCCGCGTCGTCGGCCGCAACGCCGTCTCCGGTGCCGGCTTTACCCTGCCCTTCGCCCTGTGCCTGGGGCCGGACGCCGCCGTCTATGTGGTCAACCGCGGCTCCGAATACATCCCCGGCGCCCCCTGGAACAAAGTAGCCCACGGTACCCGCATCGGCGTCTTTACCATCGGCGACGAAAACGAGGACGAGCAGTGGGTTTCCGAGTTCAGCGACTACGGCGACCAGCCCGGCGAACTCATCTGGCCCGCCGGCATCGCCCTGGACGCCGCCGGCAACGCCTATGTCACCGACGAATGGCTGAACCGCGTTTCCGTCTTTGCCCCGGATGGCCGCTTCCTTACCTGCTGGGGCGTCGCCGGCCGCGGCCCCGGCCAATTCAACCGTCCCTCCGGCATCCTCATTGACGAATCCGACACCGTTTACATCGCCGACGGCGGCAATCACCGCCTCCAGAAATTCGCCACCGACGGCACTTTTCAGGGGGAATTAGGCGGCCATGGCCGCGGCCCCGGCCAGTTCAACAACCCTTGGGGAATGACCTTGGACGGCGCCGGCAATATCTATGTCGCCGACCACAAAAACCACCGGGCCCAGAAGTTGACCCTTGACGGGGAATATCTGACGGAATACGGCAGCTATGGCACGGGGCGCGGTCAGTTGAACCGCCCGGCCGATGTGGCTGTTGACCCGGACGGCGAAGTCTATATCTGCGATTGGGGCAACAGCCGGGTGCAGGTTTTCACCCAAGAAGGCCGCTTCCTGACCAGCCTGCTCGGGGACGCCCAAGAGCTTTCCAAATGGGCCCGGCCGGTAGTCAACGCCAACCCCCAAGCCCTGCTCCGCCGCCGGGAAGTCAAAGACCTGTCCGTCGAGTGGCGGCTCGCCATGCCCAGCAGCGTAGTTTTTGACCCCGCCCGCAACCGCCTGCTCATTGCCGACACCCAGCGCAGCCGCCTCCAGATTTACAACAAAGTCCGCGGCTATGTCTCCGCCCAGCGCAACCTGTAGGCATCGAACTATCGGCGTGGGGCCGGCTATCCCGGCCCCCTCCCTCGGCCCGCCCCGTCCCATGCCCGGTCCATAACCCATAACCCTTATTCCCGCCAACTATCCCCCTTGCCCCGATTTGAGTTGCCCCCATGAACTTGCCCCCCATCAGCCCGGCGGATGAACCGGCCTACCTGCAACTGGCGATGGAACAGCCGCTGCTGCTCTGCTCCGCCGCCCCGCCGGAAATCCTGCAAGCCTGCTCCTTCGCCGGCGAGGAACCCACCGCCTTTCTCCGCGACTTCTTCGCCGCCGGCTATACCCAATGGGTCTGGCAAACCCAGGGCCTCCGCATCGACTTTGACCAGGAACGCATCGCCCGCGCCGTCATCCTCCTCTGGATTCGGGCCTGCCATCTCTACACCAGCTTGGAATATAACCGCCCCAACCCGGATTGGGAAAAATCGTTTTTCTCGGATGAAGGATTGTACGATTAGCCGGCGCGGCTCCCTCCATCCGCGGCCGCCTTTGCCGCCCCCCGGTCAGCGAATCTATGCCAAAACCGCCGGGAACTGCGCCGCCATACCCCCTTGACAGCCCCGCCAATTCCCCTTAATATATACCCACTTCTTGCCAAGGTAGCTCAGTTGGTAGAGCACGGCACTGAAAATGCCGGTGTCGACAGTTCGATTCTGTCCCTTGGCACCATTTTTTGCCCCCCTCTAACCGCCCTCGCCGGAGGTTCAGTATGACCGACCCGACCCTGCCCGGCTTGACTTATGCGGAATTGGAAACGAAGCGGGCTGCCCTTTTCGACAATGCCGACCGCAGCGATTTGGGCTTGCGGATGCGCCGCGCCATCAGTTGGCTGGAACGGGCCGAGCGGGAAAAAGACGACCCGGACGCCGCCTTTATCTTTTACTGGATTTCCTTCAACGCCGCCTACGCCGCCGACATCGACTTTGGCGACCTTTTCAGCGAAGCGGGAGTCTCGGAACACCGCCGGTTCCGGGACTATTTCCACCGGATAGTCTCCTTGGACGCGGCCGGACTGATTAGCGATGCCGTCTTGCATCGGTTTCACCGGTCGGTCCGCCCCCTGCTGCTCAACAAGTTTGTATTCCAGCCCTTCTGGGATTTTTACAACGGAAAGCAGCAGGGGGACAATTGGGAGAACCGCTTTGCCCAATATAACAAGGAAGTCGGCGACGCCCTTAACAACGCGGACGCCATAACCATCCTGATTAACCTGTTTAACCGCCTCTATGTCCTCCGCAATCAGTTGGTTCACGGCGGTGCTACTTGGAACAGCAGCGTCAACCGGCGGCAGGTGCGGGATGGTGCCGAAATAATGGCATTTATGGTTCCGGCGTTCATTAACCTGATGCTGGAACATCGAGAAGTTGATTTGGGGCCGCCCCACTACCCGGTAGTGCCCTAGCTTACCCGCGCCCTCGCGTTACAAAAAATATAACCGCCCCGGCCGGGAGCTATACGGCGAAATCCGCCCTAACTCCCCCAGAGCGGTTATCCCTGTTGCCGGCTATGCCGTTAAGGAAATCCCCTTCCCGCCGCCGGCCGCCGGCTACTTCTTGTTGTACGCCACAATCCACCCCACATTCAGGGCCGCGGTCAGCAGGGCCGCCGCTACCAGAATAGAGCCGGCCGTCGGCTCCATCGTCAAGCCCACGCCCATTCCCACCCAAAACACGGCTAGCGCCGCCACAAAGGGCAGCACATAGAGAACGATTTTCAGGATGGACATCGCGTTCACCTCCGTATAGCTCTGCCGGTTAGCCGGCTGCCGGTAAAGAACCGTCCCCGAACCTAGCCATTGCTCCCGCAGCAGCGTTTATATTTGCGCCCGCTGCCGCAGGGACAGGGCGCATTGCGGCCGATTTTAGTCCTGCCGGATTGGGGTTGCCGGCCATTGCCGACGACGGTTTGCATCGGGCTGGCCGGAGCGGCTGCCGGGCCGCGAGGCCAAGCCGCCGTAGCGCCGTTGGGCGGCGGGGACTCTGAAGCGTGAAAGAGGACGGTAAAGAAAGGCAATGCCAGATCATCCCGTATCTCCACCAAGGGATTCTCCCCCAAGTCTTTCAACAACTTCTCGAAAGCCTGGTAGCCTTGGGCGCGATATACTACCAGAGGATCCCGCTGCCCGTAAGCGTGCAAGCCCACTCCGGTTCGCAGCTCCTCCATTTTGGTCAGGTGTTCTCGCCAATTATAATCAACGGCGCCCCTCAGTAACAAACCCCGTTCCAACTGGCGCATCGCCTCTGACCCTAACTCAGACTCTTTAGCGGCATATACGGTTTCCGCATAGTCCGCCAGAACTTCCCGGATTTTCCCTTCCCGCCGCCAAAGGTCGACCTGTTCCGGGTCGGCCAAGTCAGGCGTCAAGGGACAAATCTTTGCCAACTCAGATACGAAACCGGTTACAGTCTCCGTATCCCAATCGTCGTCGGCCCGCTCGGGCAGATACTCATCCAACAGGCTGTCAAAAGTCTGCCGTAGCATCCCAACAGCCGTATCCCGCAGATTGTGTCCGAGGAGCAGGATTCGATCCCGATAGCTGTAAAAGGTTTCCCTTTGCCGGTTCAGCACGTCGTCAAAGTTCAGCAGGTGCTTCCGGAGGTCAAAATGGTAGCCCTCTACCTTTTCTTGGGCGCCGCTGATGGACTTGGAAATCAGCTTGTTCTCGATGGGCGTATCCTCATCCATTCCGCCCAAGTTCATCACCGACTTGATGCGGTCCCCGCCGAACCGTTGCATCAGTTCATCCTCGAGGGACACATAGAACTGGGAACTGCCCGGGTCGCCTTGGCGGCCGGAGCGGCCGCGCAGCTGGTTGTCGATGCGGCGGGCTTCGTGGTGTTCGGTGCCAAGGATATGGAGGCCGCCGAGATCGACAACCTGGTTGTGTTCCTCCTGCCAGTCCTCCGAGGTGCGGGTCTCGAAGCTAAGGACGCTAAGAAGGTCGCTAAGGTCGATGCCCTTATCGTGTTTGACCTTCCACACCTCAGTTATGGCCTCCCACTCCTCATGACTGATGCTGTCGAGTGTGCCGCCGACGCTAAGTTCGCTAAGGTCGCTGCCCTTATCGTATATGGCCTTCCACACCTCAGTTATGGCCTTCCACTTCTCAGTTCTGATGCTGTCGAATGTGCCGCCGAGGACGATGTCGGTGCCCCGTCCGGCCATATTGGTGGCGACGGTGACCGCGCCCAACCGCCCGGCATAGGTAATGATGTCGGCTTCCTTGGCGTGTTCCGTGGCGTTCAAGACCTGATGGGGGACCAAGACACCGCGCTCTTTCAGTCGCTCGCTCAAAGCCAGCGATGCTTCCACCGAGGTAGTGCCGACCAGAACCGGCTGGCGGCTTTCATACCGGCTCACGATTTCCTCGACCACCGCCCGCCCCTTGGCTTCGTCGGCCAGAAACACCAAATCGGGCTTGTCCTCCCGAATCATCGGCAGGTTGGTGGGGATAGGGATCACCTCCAAGCCGTAAATCTTATAGAACTCATCGGCTTCGGTGGCTGCCGTGCCGGTCATCCCCGCCAACTTGTCGTACATACGAAAGTAGTTTTGCAGGGTGATGGTGGCGTGGGTGCGGTTTTCCTCCTGGATTAGGATTGGCACATCTTCCTCGATTTCTTTCGCCTCGACCGCCTGATGCAGGCCATCCGACCAGCGGCGGCCGAACTGAAGGCGGCCGGTGAACTCGTCAACTATTACCACTTCGCCATCCTGCACCACATAATCCTGGCCCTTCAACTTCTGCTCTTTCGCGGCCAAGGCGTTATCAATGTAGTGCACCAAGTGGTAATTTTCCGGGTCGTACAGATTACTGACACCGTTCCGCCGCTCCATCTTCTTGATACCCTCCGGGGTTAAAGAGATGGCTTGGGTACGGTCGTCGATTTCGTAATCGATGTCTTTGACAAGTCTCTTGGCGAACCGGGCGAACTTCCTGTAATCCTCGGACCGCCGCGGGGCCGGCCCGCTGATTATCAAAGGAGTCCGGGCCTCGTCGATGAGAATGTTATCCACCTCATCGACAATGGCGTAATTCAACTTGCCCTGCACCCTTTCGTACTCCTCAAGGGCCATATTGCTCCGCAGGTAGTCGAAGCCGAACTCACTGTTGGTGCCATAAAGGACATTGCAGCGGTAAGCTTTGGCGCGGCTAACCTTTTTCAGGCTGCCCATACCTTTGGGGTCGTCAGTTTGCTTCCAGTAATACTGGTATGCGGCATCATGCTGTAGGCAACCCACGGTCAAGCCGAGGTGGTGGTAAATCGGCCCCATCCACCTCGTATCCCGGAGAGCCAGGTAATCGTTGACGGTAACCACATGGACGCGTCTCCCCTCGGTCACCGGAACACCCTCTGCCTCCGTTCCCTCCTCCCCTTCCGCCGGCCTGCCCTTCTCGGTCACCGGGACACCCTCGGCCGCCGTTCCCTCTTCCTCGGTCACAGTGGCAACCTTCTTGTTCAAGGCGTTGAGATAGACCGGCAGGGTAGCCACCAGGGTTTTGCCTTCGCCGGTTTTCATTTCGGCAATCTGCCCCCGGTGCAAAGCCACCCCGCCAATCAGCTGCACATCATAATGCCGCTGCCCCAAGACGTGGCGGGCCATTTCCCGGACCGTGGCAAAGGCTTCCGGGAGCAGGTCATCCAAAGTTTCCCCGGCGGCCAGCCGTTCACAGAAACGCTCGGTCTGCCCTTTCAATTCATCGAAGGAAAGGGCTTGCATTGCCGGTTCCAGGGCGTTGATTTGCGGCACCACCTGCTGGCGGATTTTCTCTACCGCCTTTTCGCCCGGGTCGCCGATAAACTTGCGGAGCAAAGTAACCATAGCTGCCACACCGACTTTCTGAAATAGGATAAGTCCCCATCCATTGTAACCCAACCGGCAGGGAATTGCATCCGGCAACTGAAGCCGGGATGAGCAAAATAGCGGCCGCCGGAACTTTCCGGCGGCCGCCGTTGGCGGGGTCAGGATTTGCCAAGGGCAGGCAGGGTTGGCTACCGGTGGTAGCCGTAGTACCGGACGCCCGCAAAGGGAATCGTGTAGCTCCAGGCGCGGGTTTCCGGGCGGGCCGGTTGGGACGGCTGGGACTTTTCCACGGCGGCCGCCACGATTTGGGCTACCTCCCGGCTTACCCGGTCGTTAAGGATCGTATCGGGATTTTCAACTGGCGGTCGCGCATCCAGCGTTACCATAAGGCACCTCCGTTAGGCACTTCTTGTTGTGCCGGCGAACCCCGGCTGATTTTCGGCGGGGTTTGCCGCTTTCCCTGCACCAGTAGCGTCAATGGTGGTTAATGGAAAGATTATAAACCCTGAATCGGGTTGTGTCAAGGGTTGTTAGGCAATGGATAGCGTTCCGATTTAGGTGGTTTAGTTGTAGAATGGGGAAAGGGCCGGCCTTGCTGGTTGACGGGAGGTGCGCTGTCATGGGATTGCTGGACGATTTGGAGACCCAACTGGAGCAGGAAATTCCGCTCCAGTTGCAGGCGAAGCTGCAACAAGCCCTGGATCATTATCAGCCCCGATGTGCTCAGTGCGCTCTGGCGATGCACCGCCATCATCGCTATGACCGCACCATTGTCACGTCCTATGGGCCCATCCGGATAGCGGTTCCGGTGTTTCGTTGTGGGCAATGTCGCCAACTGGCGGGCGGCGCGGCGCTGCTGGGGCCGGAGGTTCGTTACCAACGGTTCTCAAAAAAACTCGGGACCGGGCTTTGAGCCTGGCGGCCCAGGGTTTGAGTTACGCCCAAGCGGGGCAGTGGGTGGGTTGTGTCAAAAGCACCTTGTGTCGCTGGCTGCGGCGGTTGGCCTTGACCCGGCCCCGGTTGCCGGGGGCAGTGTGGGAACTGGATGGTTTATGGACGCGCACCCGGCAGGGCCCTCAGGAATTGAAGGTAATCCGGGACGAAACCGGGGCGGTCTTGGCGACTTTCGGGCCTTGGGCGGCGGTCTTGGCGCGGGCCGAGCAGTCCGGAGCCGCGCCACCCCGACATCTGGTCAGCGACGGCGACCGGGCCATTGCGGCCGGCATCCAGTGGGTGTATGGACGGGCGGCGCCGCATCAGCTGTGTATCTTTCACCTGCTGCGGGAATATGGACGGAATATCGGGAAGGCCGGCTTGGCCGCCGCCCGGCAACTGCTGTTGACTGACAGCGCGGCGGCGGCCCAGAGCTACGCCGGTCAAATAATGGAGTTGACCGAGGGCGCCGCCGCTTACTGGCTGGACAAGGCATTGACCGCCGGCCGGCAGTATTGGACTACGGGAGAGGTTGCCTACCGGACTACTTCCCGCCTGGAACGCTACAATCGGGAGTTGCGCCGGCGGGAGCGATTGGGGACGGTCTGGTCAGAGCATAACCTGCTGGCTTTGCTGCAAACCCGGGGCTTGCTCAACCAAACCACCTAAAATGCAACGCTATCTAGGCAATGCGCTATAAAGTGTGAATTATTTCACGGGTTGCGGCCGGCAAAAAGATAGGCTGCCTCCGGATACCGGAGGCAGCCCCTGGTTAGCGCGGATTGGCCGGTGGGGAATTAGACGCCGTTAAGGGCGTCCAGTTCCCGCTCAATCCGGCGGGCTTCAGCCAAGTCCCGCTGAACGCGCTGCTGCTCGGACAGGGCCGGGCCGGAAAGCCAGGCGTAGGCGACGATGATTTCCTTGGCCACCCGCTCCAGGAAAGCGGCGGTTTCGGGGTTGATGATTTTGGGCGTAGTCATTGTTGTTCACTCCTTTTGGTGACGCCGGGGGTTATAGGCTGTTTTGGGTTGACGGGGGCTAAAAGGCGTCGGTTAAGCGGTTGCGGCCGGCGATTTCCGCCAGTTCCCGATGCCGCCGTTCCTGTTCGGACAAAGCCGGCCCGGCCAGCCAGGAATAAGCCGAACCCAGCTCTCGGGTAACCCGGCTGAGCAGCCCGTCGGGGCGGTGGTCAAAATGGACGCTGAGGTGCGTGTGCATCATCCTTAATTCCTCCTTTCTCTAGTCAGCAGGATAATACTGACTGGCATTTACTATTCAATTAAATAATATACCCTCCGCAGTATCCTGTCAAGGGATATTGCCGGCAATTTATTATTCAATTATTGAATACCATTATCAAAGTTTGTGGGGGCGATTAACGGAAAGTAAAGGCAATATAATGGCTTTATTTCGTCAGTATTATAACGAAATCAGTAACGCGAGTCAAGTCAAAAAGCCGGGGCGGCCCCAGCCGCCCCGGCTTATCCCTTATCCCGGCTGTGGGCAGAACTGCCTACCGCCGCCATTCCCCCACGGCGTCCAGCGCCTCCCGGAACCGTACGATGGCTTGGATATGTTCATCCACTCCGCTTAATCCGCCGCGCCGGGCCTCCACGGTGACGGCAACGGCGTCCAACGCCGCCCAAGCTTGGGCTTCGTCCACCCAATCCTCCGGTGGCTTGCCGTCAATGCGGATGCGGCCCTCAATGCCCACGGCAGCCGGCTCCCGCCCGGCGTCCCGGACATACTGCCGCAAAGTTGCGATGGCTTCCCGCCCGGCGCCGCCGGTGGAAAGTTGGGAAACCAGCCATCGGAGATCGTCGCAATGCGGCGCAGTACCGGCTCCGGCGGCAAGGGGCTGCCGCTGCTGCCAGCCCCCAGCCACACCGGGATGGGACGCTGTACCGGCAAGGGGTTGATGCCGGCGGCGCTGACCTGATGCCACCGCCCATTGAAATCCACCACTTCCTGCGTCCACAAAGCCCGCAGCAGGGCAATCTGTTCCTCACTTCGCCGCCCCCGGTCGTGAAAGTTGCGGTTCAGGGCTTCATATTCCACATGATTCCAGCCCACGCCAACGCCCAAGCGCAGGCGGCCCCGGCTCAGCACATCCACTTCCGCCGCCTGCTTGGCAACCAGAGCCGTAGCCCGCTGCGGCAGGATGAGAATGCCGGTGGTCAAGCCGATTTGCTCGGTAATGGCGGCCAGGTAGCCCAGCAGGGTAAAGGATTCGTGGATGACGCTGCGGTGGGTGTAGTAGGAGCCGGCAACATGGGCGTGGCGGCGGGCATCCGCGCCCAGCACATGGTCGGCGACAAAAAGATGGGAATAGCCCAACGCCTCGGCCGCTTGGGCGTACTCCCGGATGGCCCCCGGGTCTGCGCCGATTTCGGTCTGCGGGAAAATAGCTCCAATCTGCATAACGCCCCCTAATCCCCATAATGACGCTGCCAATGAACCGGCAGCCTTTGCCAAGTCGGCCTCTTTGAGCAGCTGTTCAATAGATTGGCTGGCGAGATTCAGTTGGATACCGTAATGGCGGACGGGGCTTTTGTCAAAGGGAATCAGCACCCGGATTGGCAGGGCATTTGACACCCCACCCGGGCTGTGTTAAAAGGGTTGCCGGTTATCCAGAAGTTTCGTCAAAGGTTGGCCCGTATTGCTCCGCAACCGACTTTTCCGTTTCCTCGCCCTTTCTTTGATTCTACTGGCGGTTTTGGGCGGGTTGTCGGCGGCGGATTTTGGCAGCCGGGCATCCGCACCCGATACGGCCTACTTTCCGGGCATTACCCTTGAGTTGACTGCTGAAGCCAGCAATGCTTTGCAGCAGGCCGGCCAAGCTTTTCCAGAATCCGACGCCGGCTTTTCTGCTTACTATCGCGTTTCCAATGCCGGCGTTTATGGGCTGGACAAAGCCGCCGTGGACGTCGAAATCTTTGCCCCGGTCAGCTCTGGCGATTTGACCTACCGCGATGGCGTGGCGTCAATTATTGCTACCGGCGGCAATTATACCATCGCCAGTCTGCCTATCATTAACATCGACTATGTTTCCGACACCGACAAGCTGACAACCACCGTCAATGTCTATTATGATGATCAGGGCTGGATTGTGGCTTATCTGCCGGTTAATACGCCCTCCGCGCAAATCTGGCAAGCCCGGGCGTTGGATGCGGAAAACCCATCTTTGTCCGCTGTCGATACCGTGCTACTCGACGCGATCAATGTTATCTATGTGGACGGGTTAAATAACAGCACGCCCTTGACCACAGCCGCCGATGGCTTTAACTACTACCACTGGCAGCATCCGGAGGCCGCCAATTTTCTGATGTTGGCGTTGGCGCATGGCGAACAGGGCGGCGCTAATCAACCGGTTTCCTTTGCCGTGCCGGCGACTTTCGAGGTGGCGGAAGTGTCCGCTACGCTGTGGATTAGCCAGGATGTGAACCCTACCGCCCCCTGCGCTAAACTTACCTTGGACGCTGCCGACCTGATTGCCCAGCAGTGCGCCAAAGGTTTTTACTACGCTACCGCCGACCTGAACACTTTCAACGCTCAATCCGCCCATGTAATGAAACTGGAGCAGAGCGCGCGGGACGAAGGGGCCGCCGGCGGGCTGGTGATGCTGGTCTATGCCACGCCGTAACGCCGCGACCGGAGAAACCGCCATAGTCGCCGGCTGGAAACGGGTTAGCCGAGTTGTGGCGGCCTTGTGCGCTTTAATGGTCGTTGCCGCCGCCATCGAGTTGTTTCACACTGGCAGTTACGCCACGGCCGCCATTGCGCCCCAAACCGTTACCAAAGATGTCGCCGTTACCGCCATAGTCAACCCCAGCCCGCCTCATGCCCAAGCCGGCGCCGTGTTGACCATCAGCGTTGCCGTGCAAAACTTGAGCAGCGGTACTGAAACCTTTGCGGTTACGCTGGAGGATACTACCGACAGCAAGGTAGTGAACACCGCATCCATAGCCTTGGCGGCCAACGAAAAAGGGGTAGTAGTATTTCTTTGGGACACTACGGGGGCTTCAGCCACTCCGATGCCGCCGTCGTTGCCGGGGCGGCCGCATATTCTCAAGGCTACGGCTACCCTGACCGGCGATTCCAACTCCGCCAACAATTCTCAAACCAATACTCCCGGCATCCTGATTCGGCCGGCACCGGCGCCGATGGTTCCAATGGTTACGATTAGTGACGCTCCCGATGCTAAATACGGGCCAAACCTGACACTGACCCGTCCTCCCATCGCCACCGCAGCCAGTCCTTTGACTGCTCCCTTTATTGGCTCGGCCCAAGCCAAGTTGACCAAGACATTGACTCGGCCGGGCCTTGCCACCGTAGGCAGTCCACGGCAGGAGCTTTTTATCGGCGGCGCAGTGGTATCCTATCAACCGGGCCGGGTTTTCCTGAATCCCTTTCGTCACGGCGAAGTGCGCGGTCGGGTAAAGCTGCAAAACCGGGAGAGCAGCTTGGGCGGGTATGTCCAAGTGGGCGCTGAGGTCTATTTTCTGGAATCTGACGGCAGCTTTCGGGCGGCGGCGCCGAGCGGCGTCCGGGACATTTACATCCGCGCCCCCGGCTATGTCCCAGTGCTGGTTCGCCGAGCCAATATCAACCCCGGGGAACTGCTGACGATCCCGGATTTGACCCTGCCCTTTGGCGATGTCAACGGCGACAGCCGGGTGGACATCCTCGATTTGGGCATCGCCGCCAGCAACTTTGGCGCTACCATCCGGCGGCTGCCCGCGCCCTGAACTTACCGGCTGATTTATCCGCTACGCCAACGCGTCCCGCAGCACTTGTACCAAGTGGCGGGCCGGGCGGCCGACGCCTTGCTCGACTTGCTGGCGGCAGGATACGCCCATTACCGCTACTTCCCATTCCGGGCCTTTGCTGCGGATGGCCGGGAACAAGGTTTGTTCGCCAATGGTCATTGACACGGCGTAATGTTCCTTCTCGTAGCCGAAGGAGCCGGCCATACCGCAGCAGCCGGAGTTGATCAACTCGACTTCGTAGCCCGGCGGCAGGCGCAGGGCGGTCAGGGAGGGCGCGGTACCGACCAGGGATTTCTGGTGGCAATGGCCGTGAAAGAGGATTTTCTTGGGCAAGTCGGAAAAGTCCAGTTCCAAGTCTCCCTTTTCGTGGAGCATTGCCAAGAATTCGTCAATCAGGTAGCTGTGTTCGGCTACCTGGCGGGCCCGGTCATCCCGGCAGAATTCCGGGTATTCGTCGCGCAAGGTCAGCAAGCAGCTGGGTTCGCAGCCGATAATGGGGATGCCCTGGTCGGCAAAGGCGTGGAGCAAATCCACATTGTGGCGGGCATAGGCGGCGGCGTCCTCTAAAAGACCTTTGGAAATCATCGGGCGGCCGCAGCAGCGGGCATTAGCCAACTGGACCCGGTAGCCGGCGGCCTCGAGGAGTTCTACGGCGGCGATGCCGATTTCCGGGTAGTTGTAGTTCATAAAGGTGTCGTTGAGCAGGGCCACGGTGCCCTTGACCGGGCGGTCGGCATTGGACGGCTGGCGGGCGTTGAACCACTGCGGCAAGGTCTGGCCGGCAAAGGCGGGGAGCCGGCGGTCGGGATGGACGCCCAGCAGGGTGTTGGAAACCCAGCGGCCGAGGAAACTGCCGGCGCCCCAGTTGGACAGGGGGGCCAAGCGGCTGCCCAAGCGGTTGATGCGGTCAATGCGGGCAAAGAGTTTGGTGCGCAAGGGCATCTTATGGGTTCGGTAGTAGTTGCTGAGAAATTCGTACTTGAGTTTCGCCAAGTCGACGCCGGACTCGCATTCGGATTTGCAGGCTTTGCACTCGAGGCACAAGTCCATCGCATCGTAGAGACGGCGGTCGCTGATGGTTCCTTCCGGCAAGCGGCCGGAGAGGGCGGCGCGGAGCAGGTTGGCCCGGCCCCGGGTGGAGTGTTCCTCGTCCCGGGTAGCCATAAAGGAGGGACACATTGTGCCGGTGAGCTTGCGGCACGCGCCCATTCCGTTGCACATTTCGACCGCCCCGGCGTAGTTGTTATCGCGGGAAAAGTCCAAGTGGGTCGGCAAGGAAGCGGCTTGGTAGTCGCCGCCGTAGCGCAGGTTTTCCCGCATCGGGGGGCAGTCGATGATTTTGCCGGGATTCATAATGCCTTGGGGGTCAAAGGCGGTTTTCAAGTCCCGGAAGGCTTGATAGATTTCCGGGCCAAACATTTTTTCCGTCCAGACGCCGCGGACGATGCCATCGCCGTGTTCGCCGCTCATTGAGCCGCCGAACTCCTTAACCAAGTCGCTGACTTCCTCGCCGATGGACAGCATCTTGTCAATGCCGGCGTCGCTTTTCAGGCTGACCAGGGGGCGGATGTGCAAGCAGCCGACGCTGGCGTGGCCGTAGTAACCGGCTTGGGTGTCGTGGGCGCGGACGATTTCATCAAAGCGGCGGACGAACTCGCCCAAGTTTT
The DNA here is from genome assembly GCA_965243185.1 of Dehalococcoidia bacterium. Lineage (GTDB taxonomy): Bacteria > Chloroflexota > Dehalococcoidia > Lucifugimonadales > UBA3495 > CBDBCU01. The sequence goes on from OZ251531.1 coordinate 1,830,145, forward strand.
CCGGGTCAATAGCGGGGTCTTCGACGAAGGGAATGGGCTTGGCATCGCCGTGAATGCTCATCAGCAAGCCAAGGCCGCCTTTGCGGACATTCCAGACCATATCCTGGTCGGCTTTGGACAGCAGGTTGACACAGGCGTAGCTCAACCGCTGCCGCTCCATATCAGCTTTAAGGTGGTTCATTTTGGCAGTCAGTTCCCGCTCGGATTCCCCGTAGAACTCGACCAGCAGCATTGCGCCCGGGTCGCCTTGGACAAAGGCCAAGTTGCGGGACTGGCCCATCGATTCCCGGGAGCGGGTCAGCACCATATCGTCGAGGACTTCCACGGAGGAGGGGCCGTGTTTCAGCACTTCCTTGGTGGCTTCGCTGGCCGCGAAAATATCCCGGAAGTGGAGGACGGACAAGGAGGTCATTGTTGGGCGCGGCACCAGGTTGATCTTGGTCTCAGTAACAACGCAGAGGGTGCCCTCGGAACCCACCACCATTTTGGTCAGATTGACCGGTTCCTCGCCGAGGAAAGAGTCGAGGTTGTAGCCGCTGACCCGGCGCATAATTTTGGGGTAGCGGGCTTCGATTTCCGCCAGATTCTCCCGGGCGATTTGCAGGACGCCGCGGTAAATGTCGGATTCCAGCCCGTCGCCCTTGAGCTTGCTTTCCAGTTCGTGGGGTTCCAAAGTGCGAAACTGGGCTTGGGCGGCGTCGGACAAGACGACATCGACTTCTTTGATGTGGTCGAGGGTTTTGCCGTAGATGACGGAATGGGCGCCGCAAGTGTTGTTGCCGATACCGCCGCCGACACAGGCCCGGTTGGCAGTAGTGGGGTCGGGGGCGTATTGCAAGCCGTGAGGCATTAAGTAGCGGTTCAAGGAATCCAGCACAATGCCCGGCTGCACCCGAACCCATTGCTCCTCTTGATTCAGTTCAATGACCTGGTTCAGGTACTTGCTGAAATCCAGCACGATGGCGTGGTTGACCGACTGGCCAGCCAAGCCGGTGCCGCCGGCCCGGGGCAGCACCGGCACTTGGTTATCGCGGGCGATTTCCATTACCGCCAGCACATCCTCGACGGTGCGGGGGATGACTACGCCAATCGGCTCCATCTGGTAGATGCTGGCGTCGGTGCTGTAAAGGACGCGGGAAAAGGGGTCGAAGCGGACTTCGCCGGAAACCCGTTTTTCCAGGGCTGCGGCCAGTTCGGCCCGTTCCCGGCCTTGAATGCGCTGGGCGGCAGCGGTAGCCATAGCCTAATCCTCCCCCGGCAGGTGCGGTTTTGCTGATGAGTGGGCATTAGTTTAAGGGAATGGGGGCGTGAGGGCAAGGGTGGGTTGATTCAAAAGTTGACAGCAGTAAAGCCCTTGGTTAAAATGCCGTAACTTGCTCTCAATCGGCCGGCGCGGTCTGGCACTGCCGGTTAAGGAGGAATAATGCGTTTCCTGGCGGGGCTCTTGAAATGGGTTTCCATCGCGGCGGTGGTAGCAGTGGTGGCCGGCATTAGCTGGATTGCCTATGGCAAAGTTAACACGGCGGAGGCGGCCCAATTCGAAGAAAGTATGTCAATGGTGCGGCACCAGATTGCCGGGACGCAGCAAACTTTGGAGGATACTGACCGGTTCACCGCGCAAAACAATGTCGCCGAAGTAACCGACATCAATGCCCTGTTGGGCTTGTGGCAACCGCGTTATGCCGCAGCGCAATCCGCTTTCGCCAAACTTGACTCGGCGATTGCTTTTGCCGAACAGCAGGCCGACAGCTACTTTGCCGAACAGCGCGCTTGGACTGCCCGGTATAATGACCCGGAGCTTAAAGCCCGGTGGCAAGCCTGGGACGACGCCTTTTTCGCCGATTACCAAGAATGGCAGCAAGACGCCCACAGCATTCGCGACGAAGCTTCGGCCATTTTGCGGGAGCTGAACGACATTGATATTAACTTGCGAAAGTTGGAACTGTATTCCGGGTTTTCTTTCACCGGCACTGCTATTGACGCCCTGCCGGCGGAAATCAGGTCCCTGAACAACGAACTTAACGAGTTTGACATTGCCTCGGAAAACATCCGGGCGGCGATTACCAGATCCCCGTTTGAGGTGGAGTAGTGAGCCGCTACCTTACCGTGGCGATGCGCCTGCTGTTCTTTGCGGCGGCGCTGGGCGTCATTGGCGCTTACTTTCTGCCCTGGCTTAAACTGGACGGGCCGGCCGGGGCTTACAGCGGCGCGGAATTGATCGCCTTGGCGGTCTCCCCGCAGTGGCAATACTTTAACAGCGTCAACTCCGTTCAAGCCGCCGTGCTGGTCGGCGCGCCGTTGGCAATGTTGGGGTTCGCCATCCTCGTCATCAGCAAGTATGTCCGCAGAATGCGGACTCCCTTTGCGGTTGTGCTGATGTTGGCGGCCGGTATTGCCTTAATCTTTGGCACTGGCGAATTGGTCGATGGAAACCTGACGCCTTTCGCCGGCCTCTTGTTGGCAATGGTGCTGGCGGCGGTCCTGCTTTTGCATCAAGGGTTGATTTCGGCTCAAACCGAGCTATGGGAACGCCGTAAATTTCAGTCAGTTTATCGGGTACTCGGCGTAATTACCGGCGCCGGCGTCCGGCCGTGGCCGACTTCCTAATCCGGGGTAAGGGAACGCCGTTAGAGCGGCGGCGAGTAGGTATGGCGGTTTGACATTTGGGTTCGGGTAAAGTATTATGCCGGCAGTGACGCCGGTGACTATTCTGACATTCCGGCAGAGGCGGGTTATATGATGGGGAAACTGGCGGCTTTGGGGCGCTTTTTTACCGGGTGGTATGTAGTGGCGCCGCTGCTGATGGCGCTGGGTCTGGCGGTCGGGGGGTATCTCTTTTTTCAGGTGGCTCCGGGCAAGCCGAAAATCGGGGTGATTGACATTCCCTTTACCGGCATCGGGGAGGATGCGGCGGCCATTATTACCGCTTATCTGGATTATGCCCGGCGGGAGCCGGAGATTAAGGGAGTGGTGGTAAAGCTGTCGACGCCGGGCGGTGGAGCGTCGCCGAGCGAGCAGCTTTATATCGAGGCGCGGCGGTTGCGGGCCGAGAAACCGGTGGTGATGGTGATGAACGGGCTGGTCGCCAGCGGCGGGTATATGATGGCCATGGGGGTCAACCATACCTATGTCAAAACTTCCTCGGTAGTGGGCAATGTAGGGGTAGTGGCTCCGGCGGGGAGCATCCTGCCGCCGCGATTCCCGGAGACGGTGATAACTACCGGGCCACAGAAGCTGACCGGGGCGTCGCGGCGGGATTGGATGGCGACGATGGACGGCCTGAAGGAAGCCTTTGTAGAAATGGTGGTGCAGGAACGGGGGGCGAAGTTGAACATATCCCGGGAGGAATTGGCGGCGGGTCGGGTTTATTCGGGGATGGAAGCGGTGCGGTTGGGGTTGGCGGATGAAATCGGGAGCGACAGCGATGCGCTGGAGAAGGCGGCGGAACTGGCGGGCATTGGGGATTATGAAATCGTCGATGTGAATGTGGAAGTGAACCGGCGGTTTGTGCAGAACCTGCGGCGCATTTATTCATCCAGCGGGGAAGTGGATACGCCGTTGACAGCGGCGGATGCCCAATTGATGGGACTGCTGGCGAACCGGCAAGCAACGGCGGACGCCGGGGCAGTGGAACCGGCGGCGTTGCCCGATACGCCGCAAGCCGGATGGGCGGAGTCGCTGGAATCGGTCGGGGGCGCGGCGGATTTGGCGGCGGTGGAGCGGCCGTTGGAATATGGGGTATTCGGGGCGTCGTTGCGGGAGACTTTCCCGGACTTTCCGCTCGAAATCAATCAACCGGAGTTTTATTATCTTTATGTCGGCGCCGCTCCGTAGAACCTTAATCCTGTTGCTGTTTCCGGCTTGCGCCGTGGCCTTTTTCGGGGCGGCGTACCTTTTCTTTTACTCCGGGGGGAGTTACAGTCCGCCGGCGGCGCCGGATATTGCCTTTACGGAGGCGGTTTCCCAGCCGGCGGATACGGCGGCCTTTGCGGACGAGCCGGTTTTTGCGGCGGCGGCCGCGGGCGCGCGGGGGACGCTGTTGGTGGATCTGGCGCATCGCAATGCCTTTTTTCAGGAGGAGTTGGCGGCCTTGCTGACGCGGGTAGCCGGCCGGGGTTACGGGGTAGAGTTTTTGGAGGAAGGGGAGGAACTGGAGGATGAACTGCGGGCGGCGGCGGCGTTGCTGGTCATCCTGCCGCGGGAGGCTTACAGCGGGAAAGAGGCTGCTTTGGCTGCGGATTTTGCGGCCCGGGGCGGGCGGGTATTGCTGATTGCGGACCCGGGGCGGCCGCATCAGATAAACAGCCTGGCGGAACCGTTGGGGGTGTCTTTCCGTCCCGATTACCTGTATAACCAGACGGAGTATGACACCAATTATCAGGAAATCTTTGTGCGGGATTTCCAGGCGGATGCGGTTACTTCCGGGGTACAGGAAATAGCCCTTTACTATTCCGGTTCCATTGAATCGGCCGGGCCGGGCCTGGCGTTCACCGACGGCAACACTTATTCCAGCCTGGGGGAGCCGGTGGCGGCGCGGTCGCCCCTTGCGGTAGGGGCGAATCCCAATGTGCTGGCGGCGCATGACCTGACTTTTATGATTCCCCCCTATAACGGCGTGCGGGATAATGACCGGTTGCTGGCGAACATTGCGGATTTTCTGACCGGGGGGCAGGTGGAGTATCGGCTGACGGACTATCCGCACTTTTTGCAAGGAGATGTGGACTTGCTGCTGGGGCGGCCGAAGTTGGTGGACTTGGGGACGCAGCTGAAAGCGCGGCTGGCCGCCGGGGGTAGCCGGGCAGAGGTGCGGCGGCTGGATAACGGCGGGCAGGATACGGTGTTTCTGGGGTTGTACGATGATGCGGCGGCAGTGGCCCGCTACTTGGATGCTTTGGGCATTTATGTGGAGGAAAGCGGCATCAACGCGCCCTTTGCGCCGGGCTTGGCTCGGGAAGGGACGGGGCTGCTGGCGTTGTACCGAGCGGGAGAGCGGGAAGTTTTGGTAGTTCTGGCGGAAACGCCGGAAGGATTGCAAGAAATTGTCGGTCAACTGGAATCCGGGGATTTTCGCCGGGGACTGGTGGCTGATTACGCAGGGGTGTATAAAACCGAATGAAAGTAAAGTTGGGTCGGCGCTGGGTACTGCCGGCGGTAGGGATTTTGGCGTTGCTGCTGGGGGCGGGATGCGCCGCCGGGGCGCCGGCAGCGGAGCCGGCGCCGGTATTGGATAGCGGGCCGGGGATGGCCATGACGCAGGCAACAGCCGGGGGCGGGATGACGCCGGCGGTGGACCAGGAACTGCTGGCAGAGTTTGCGGCCAGTCAGGAAGCCATCAACGGCGATTGGGATACCTTTCACGCCGAGTTTGACGCTTGGCGGGCCGGTTTGACAGCGTGCGACCGGAGCGCGGTGACGGCGGCGTTGCGGGAGTTTGCCGGAGAGTTCGGCGGCGTTACGGCGTTGGCGCGGGATTTGCCGGCCAGCGGGATTACCCGGGGGCTGGCGTATCCGGTGATGGATGCGGCGGCGGTCGAGGGGATGCTGCTGGGGGAATATCGGGACAATTGGCAGCCGGGCAACACGGCGTTGGCGGCGGCGGTGCAGACGCAGCGGGATGCGGCGGCGGTGGTACTGCGGGATACGGCGGAGCGGCTGGATGAACTGGGGGAAAGGGATGACCCGGAACAGCGGGCGGCGGCGGAAAGTCTGAAAGACGCGTTGGAACCCATCAGCGCGGCTTGGGATGAAGTGCATCAGGATTACGCCGCGCTGAGTCGGGAGCAGGGGGAAATTGTCCCGGTCGAGGAAGTAATCGATTCAGTGGGCGATTTGCTGACCCGCTTGACCGGGGAGGTTCTGGAGCCGCTGCAAAAACTGGAAGCGGAGGATGATGCGGTAGCGGCGGTGGCGGACGATTTGACGGCGGCGGCCAAGGCGGAACGGGACGCGATGGGGGAATTGATTGACGGCATTACCCTGCGGTCTCAGGAAAGGGAAGCGGCCGCCGCAGAAGGGCCGCCGGTAGGACTGGAGGAGTTGCTGGGGTTGGCGCCGGAAACCGGCGGGGATGATACCGGGGCGGATGCCGCGCCGGAAGGGTCGGGCAATGGAGAACCGCCACCACCCCCGCCGCTGGAGCCGGTGGATAATGGGGACTTGTTCGCGGTGATGAGCGCGGAAGTGGACGCCGCTAATGCGGCCCGCAAGAGCGGCAGTCGGGAGTTGAAAAAGCTGGCTGAGGGGGTTAAGGAGTCGGATCGGCAGGCTTTGGCGGACTTTGGCGCTGCCTTGCGCCGGCTGCAAGGGGAGTGGGAGGATTTCCACACCGGCTATGATGATTGGGTGAGCGTGGAGGGCGGGTGCGACCGGGCGGCGGCGGCGCAGGCTTTGGCCGGGTTTCAGCAGCGGTTTAACTTGCTGGGAGCGCGGGTGCGGGGGTTGTCCCAAGTGTCTTACCTGAGGCCGACGGCGGATTTGCTGACGGCGGCGGTTAGCGGGGAGGAAGCGGCGTTGCGGGCTTTGAGCAGTTCGTGGCAGCCCTACGCCGCCGATATATACCGGCCGTTGGACCGGGAGCGGGCCAAAGCGGATAGCCTGCGTCGTCAGGCGGCGCGGCGGACTTTGGCGGCGATGGAGCGGTTTGGGGGAGGATAAGGGATGCTGCCCAGCCGGGCGCGGCGGCTAATGGGGGCGGCGGAGTAGGAGGGCTACTTCGCCATAAATTGAAGCCATCCCGGTCAGTGCATTCAGGGACTGGTGTTCAATATCTTGCCATTCGCCGAGCTTGCTGGTCCAGCTGCCGTTGGGCAATTGGCGGGCGGCGTGGGTTGGCAAATCGTCTTTAGCATAGATGGCAACTTTCTCGAAACCGGGTTCCGGTTCGGCGGTGGCACATTCCCGGTAGCCCAGAGACTCGAACACGGTGCGGAAACTCGCCAATGTTTCCTCCCGGGGAGCGGTCGCAGGCCAGTAGCTGTCGCTATCCGGGTCCGGGTCAGGCCACCACCAATTGTCAGCATCGCCAGCGGCCCAAGCGATACAGTTATACCGGTCGGATGCCGGGCTGGTTACCCGGTATTCATCCCGGTTAAGGTTGGGGAACCTAACCTCTTTGTAGGGTTCCAGCGGCATAGGTCAGTCGATATACCCTTGCCGCCGTCCCCACTCGAGCCAATACTCGGACATTTTGGGAATCCGGCCGGCGTATTCCGGCGGCACCGGGTTTTCGCCGCTGATGGCCCGCAATGCCGCAAACCAATGCCCGCCGCGCTCCTGCAATTCCCTCAGCAACAGGGGGATGGCTACCGGGCCCATGGCGATGATTTCTCGGTAGGCCGGGTGGGCTTTCTTTTGAGTGGAGGAGGAGAGCATACCGGTTTCCTGCCGCCACTGGTCGGCGAGGGCGCGGAACCGGGTTGGCAAGTTGGCGGGGGCGTCGGGCTTAATTTGCTGCTGCATAATGGTTGACTATACACCGGCGGGCAGGATGGGGCAAGGGGGAGGCATTGGTGTAGGCGAGTGCAAAAGGTCTTTCTTGGAAAATTAAGCCGGGCCGGAACTTTACCGGCCCGGCTGTTTCTTTGCTGGTATTGACTAGCCGGGCGGTGATGGCGGCTATTCGCTGTGACCTACAGGCTGAATAGCCAGGGGAACCGGCCGCAAATCGTCCGGTGTCTGACCCCAAACCAGCAAAACAACCGGCGTCTTAGTATCGCCGATGATAGCGCCTACCGGGGCTTCGACCTCAAATATCCGCAAAGTCACCAGATAGTGCGTTGCGACTATCTGGTTAGCCTGAGGTCGGAATACGGGATGGTTCGGACCAAAGCGGACGCTGGGGTGGGAGGGACTAATGATAACCGCAATATCCTGGTCGCTGTTCTGCGCTTTGACAGCGAAGGTTGCAATAATGTCGGAATACATGAGTATGTATTCGCCCTTTACAGTCCCCGAAGCCCGCAAGACGCCATTCTCGATGACCGGACACTCCTTCCAGTCAACGACTTCCAGCGACTGGTAAAGGGAGGCGGTATCAGGACACGTAGCGGTCTTGTCGATAGTTGGAGTGGGTATAGGCAGGGTGGGCGTAGCGGTAGGCGCAGGCGTGGCCGTGGGTAGCGGAGTGGCGGTGGGGACAGGGGTAGGGGTAGGCGCAGGAGTGGGGGTAGCGGTGGGAAACGGGGTGGCGGTAGGGGCGGTGGCAGCGCAGGCAATGGCGGTCAGGGAAAGGAGGAGGAGCAGGGCGACCAGGGGAAACAGGGCTTTCATCTAAATCGGAACCCCCTTGCAGCGTTAGGCTAGGCTCTTGCTACGGATACCTAGTCCCGGACGTTGGACTGACAAGGGGGCAAGCAAGCCTGCCCTTCAGTGATAAGTCCAACAAACACAAGGGTATTCCCAAAGACTTGGTATCCGTAGCAGGGATAAAATAGCGGCTGGAACGAGGATTGTCAATGCTGGGAGAACCGGGTTAGGGGATGCGCCGCTTCATACGGCGCATCCCTTCCTTATCGCCGGCTTGCAGGTTCACTAACACCCGGGCTTGGTAAGTCAGGAACGACATCAGGCAGTGCAGGGTAACGTGTTTCAGCCCCCGAACGTGATGGTATTCCAGAGAGCGCGAATCTTTCACTGCTCCGAACAGCCGCTCAACGCTCCACCTTTTGTTATACAGGGACTTCCATTCCGGGCTGTCCCGGCGTATCGCCCCGAAAAGCCGTATATCCTCCATCGGGTCTTGCCAATGCTCAGTGTCGCAGTGGGGGATACCGCCGCGGCGGGACTGCTTGAGGTGGCAGCCTTCCAGCCGGCAACGGTAAAGGTGATGCCCGTCCGCGTTAGTTCCCTCGTATTCCATCGGAACCTTCCCCAAGCAAGTGGGCGTCCCGGCTGGGGTGTAGATGTCATTGTAAAACTCGGCGTTGGCCGGCTTGCGGATATGGATAACGGGGATGATGCCGTGCTGGTCGTGGAGGAAATGGTGGTTCTCTTTGGAGTCGTAGCCCCGGTCAGCGATGGCGGCAAAGGGCTGGAACCAACTATGTTGGGCTTTAGCCTGCTGTATCAACGGGCGCAGTTCCGGGGAATCGTTGCGATTGCCGGCAGTTACTTTCAGCGAAAGAGGCAGGGCATGGTTAGCATCGGCTACCAAATGGACTTTGTAGCCGAAGAACCGTTCTTTGCCGTCCTTATTGGCGGATTGAGCTGAATGGGCCACGCCCCAAGCTGCCTCCGGGTCGCTGGGGTGGCGCGGATTGCTGTAGGCCGGCACCGCCGTAGCATCCACTGCCACTTCCCGCCCGAAGTCAGGCAGCCATTCCTTGACCCGGTCCGACACCCGGGTCAAGCAGGCTGCTACCAAGTCGTTGTGGTCCGCCAGCCGCCGGATAAAGCGGTTAAAGGTAGTTCGGTGCGGCAGCTGGTCGCCGAATCCGCAGACTGCCCGCAATCCGGGGTCGTCCTGCAAACGCCTTATCAGGTCGTTGGTGTCCCGCAGGTTGAGGACGCACCTAGCGATATAGGCGCGCCAGAAGCTTCGCAGCGGGTAGCCGGGGCGCCCGGTGTAGCGGCGGTAATCCTGCAACCGCTCTAGCAGCTCCGCGTCCGCATACTCAATGACGGCGCATACCGCTTGCAGGTCGGGATAGCAGTGGGGAATTTGCGGAAAAGCGCCCTTTCCGCTAGAATAGTCAAAGACCACCGGGAACTCGTCCTTCCTTGTGGTTAAGGGACCGTCGGGGTGTGTCAGACCCCGGCGGTTCCGCCGTTCAGTATGTATCCATTTTACCGCAGTTGCCCGCTCCTCGCTACAGGCAACTGTCAGTATTCAGGGAATTCAGAGGTTTTCCTCCGCAAAGCCAGCTACCGGACGCAAAGGACTATCGTCAGCGTCGTGGCCACCCATATCGCCCGGCTCTTCAGCCAGTGTCCAGATACCTCGCGCCACATTCTTGAAACGCTTATCCAGACTGAGGTAGGAACCCAGCGCAGCCAAGGGCTTCTGGCCGCCGACATAAATGCCGGCTTGGGTCACCTTTTGCAAAATGACTTTCCGGTGCAAGGGCCGCTCCGCCAGCAGAACGTCATAGATGGCACCCGTCAGTTCGGCGGTGTGGGTGTTGGGACGGCTGCCGGGAGCAGGGTCAGCAGTCGTCTGGTCGTTCTCGAATATCCGAAGGGTATGGGTCATAGACTCGATACCCTTGTCAAGATTACGCCGTTTCTCCTCCCAATCCTTTATTTTGGCCGCCAAGTGGCTAATGAACTCTTCGTTGTTCATCGTTTCCCTCCACATTTCTAGCGTTGCGAAGAGGATGATAAATTTTCCTCATCGTTTTGGCTATTGACAGTTGCGGCGTAGCCTATACCTTGGAGAAGGTATGGCGGAGACGACGGGATTCGAACCCGCGAGGGTGCTGCAACACCCTACTTGGTTTGAAGCCAAGCACATTAGACCGCTCTGACACGTCTCCGCACATATAACCCTGTGCAACCAAGGTTGCGCCGCCGCAGGCGGTTAGGGTTCCATAATCCCGGCGTGGTGAAGCCTCCAAACGACGCTACGCCGGGACTAACCCAAATTATAAAACTTGGCGGGTGTAATGTCCAGGCAAAATTCAAGATTGGTGAAATGAAAACAGCCCGGAATTCCGGGCTGTTTTTTGTTGAAGGGGCTACGGAAGGGTTTTGCACTCGCCTAATTGGTGATAACCGTTTTGTCGATGGCGGGATGATAACCTCCGCCGCTTTCTGATACTCCCTTGACATTCCCCTAATCCCCTTGCTACCTTTGGCCCTGGGTCAACCGGGCGGCGGCTGGCGGCTATGCCGGTCGGAAAAACTGAAATGGTTGGAACGGTTGGAATAATTGAAAGGGGATGGAGAGCAATATGCTGAATCCGGCAATGCCCGGCGGTATTAGCGGCCGCCGCCACTATGCCCAATCCCGCCTCGGCGTTATGGCACAGCAGCCGGGACGGGAACATCCGGCCGGTCTGCGCGAAATTGCCGCCGGGGTGTTGGGGTTTGACGCGGCTGCCGCCGGGGCCAGCATCGTCGTGGACAACGCCTTGCTGCCCGACCGGGCCGCCGCCATTGCTACCCTGCCCAACGAGTTCGGCCCGGACTTCACCGCCCTCCACTTTGACCTATCTGCCATCAGCGGCAGCCGGCAGCATTCCTATGTAACCAATGCCCGGATCCAAGCGGCCAACGCCATCCTGCAACAGTATGCCGGCGGGGAACGCTACCCCCTGCTGCTGTTCACCCTGCCGGACAACAGCGGTCTCCAGTTCGTTACCGGCGCGCCGGCGCCGGGCAACCGCTACCGCTTGCAGGAGGTGCGGCGGGCTACGGCTTACTGGAACACCGGCAACCGCACCATCCTGGATTGTCTGGAAACGGTGGGCAATGCCATCGCCCACGACCGCAATCCCCAGCGCGCCTTTCGGGATGGTTTCGACGTCCAGCCGGTTACCGACCAGTTCTTTGCCGACTACAAGCGGGTCTATGACGACACGGCGCGCTGGCTGGCGGAATCGGTTAATCGGCAGAAAGCCGAGCAGTTCACCCAGACCCTGTTCAACCGCCTGCTGTTTATCCAGTTCATCAGCCGCAAGGGTTGGCTGACCTTTAACGGCAATCCCGATTATCTCAACGCGCTGTGGGAGGATTATCAGCAGCAAGCCGGGCGGCAAAGCAACTTTCACGCCGACCGCCTGTCCGTCCTGTTTCATCAGGGAATGAACACCCCGGCGGAGCAGCGCAGCCCGGATGTGGCCGGCATTGTGGGACAAGTTCCCTTTCTCAATGGCGGGCTGTTCGAGCGCAACGAACTGGAAGGGCAAAACATCGTTGTACCGGATGACGCCATCGCCGAAATCATCAGCCCCGGCGGCCTGTTCAACCGCTACAACTTTACCGTGATGGAAGCCACGCCGCTGGACACCGAAGTAGCCGTTGACCCGGAAATGCTGGGCAAACTCTTTGAGGAAACGGTCAATGAACGGCACAGCAACGGCGCTTACTACACCCCGCGCCCGGTGGTGGCTTTTATGTGCCGGGAAGCCCTGAAAGGCTATCTGGGCCACTGCCAACCGGAGGGCTTGCCTCCGGAACAAATCGCCGCCCTGGTGGATAACGGGGACGCCGCGGCGGTTACTACAACGCAAGCGGCGGCCGTCGCCATCGCCTTGGGGCAAGTCAAAGCCTTGGATCCGGCTTGCGGCAGCGGGGCTTTCCTGCTGGGAATGATGCAGGAAATTATGGCGGTCAACGGCGCGCTGTTCCGGGCCGGCGCCGCCCCGATTAGCCAGTATCGGCAGAAACTGGACATCATCCGCCGCAACCTGCACGGGGCGGACCAGGATGCCAACGCCGTCCATATCGCGATGCTGCGGCTCTGGCTGAGCCTGGCCGTGGAATATGAGGGCGAGGCGGCGCCGCCGCCGCTGCCCAACCTCGATCTGAAACTGGTCGCCGGCAATGCCTTGACCGACGCCGCCCCGGATGCCGTCCAGCAGGACATTACCGGTTACGCCGTAGCCGCGGCGCAGTTGGGGCAGCTGGTGGGCGATTACACCGATGCCAATGACGCCGCGGAAAAGGCCCGGCTCAAAGCGGAAATCGCCGCCGCCAAAGCCGACATCCGCCAGAACAGCGGGGCCGCCGCCCCCGCCGGCGCCGTGGAGTGGCGGGTGGACTTCGCCGACATTCACGCCGGCGGCGGCTTTGACATCGTCATCGCCAACCCGCCCTATGTGGTAACTAACGATAAGCAGTTGCGGGCACTGTACAAGGAAGGCGTGTTCGGTCGGGCCAACACCTACGGGTATTTCATTCAGCGCGGCCTGCAACTGACCCGCGCGGCGGGACAGCTTATCTATATCAACCCGCGAACCCTGCTGACTGACCGCTACTTTACCAACCTGCGGAAGGTTATCCGTCAGCAAGCCCGGTTGAAAAGCGTAGTGCTGATTGCCGACCGGCACAACACTTTCGAGAGCGTGCTGCAAGAGTGCATCATTCTGCATCTGAACCGGGAATCCGCTGGGTCGGGGTCTTACTTGGTGAACGCCCAATCCGTTACCCGGCCTGAGGACTTGAGGAATTCGCAAAACCGGCTTTCCATCGGCTCGGAGCGGGTGCTGCTGGGCGATAGCTATGATTGGGCCTTTTATATCGGGGCATCGGAGTTTGAGTACCAAGTCTTTGAGCGGATGAACGCTTTCGGAATCAAACTAGCCGATTTCGGTATTCAAGCCGAAACCGGCAAGGTTCAGTTTAACAAGTACCAGGACTATGCCCAACCGACTAACGCCGACGAAGCTTGCCGGTTGATTTGGGCGGAAAACATTCAGCGTTACGCCCGGCGGGAATCCCGCAAGCGGATGGGCAAAGAGTGGCTGCGTAAAGACATTGTCTCCCTAGTTCCGGCCAACATCACCGGCACGGGGATTGTGACGCAGCGTGTTTCCGCAAACGAACAGCCGCGTCGAATTATCGCCACCTTGATAGACTCGGAAAGTGTGTCTGCGGACAACATTCATTCCGAAAACCACACGAACTTTATACCTTTGAGTAATGGTATGAGTCCCTCGTTTGTCTTGGGCGTCCTTAATTCCAGCCTGCTGGAGTTCGTTTTCCGGCGGTTGAATAGCAATACCCAAGTATCGGCGGGTGAAATCAATTCCTTGCCTTTCCCTCCGTTGCCGGACGACAAGACGCTGGGAGAAATTGAAACTCTGGTTGCCGGGCTGTTGGCCTTGGGCGGGGTGGACGCCCCGGCCGGCAAGGTCGCGGAAGCCATCGCGAAGGAGCGGCGACTGGACATCCTAATCGGTTCGCTTTACGGCTTTTCCGCCGCCGAGGTAGAGCGGGTGCAGGGGCTGCTGCCGGCGTATGAAGTAGTTTATGGGGCGGGGAAATAGTGACGCCGGGCGGTTGACATTGAGTAACTGATTCGCGTAATATGATTGGAGACGGGAGGTGCAGAAATGGATGATCAAACGAAGGTGCGGCTGGAGAAATTGGCCGCTCTCATCGAAGCTACGGAACATACCCATCCTTTGTCGCAAGGTTATCCCTTGCAATGGAGGGGCCGACCCTGGTACGGGTTCAGCGTTCTTGGACTGGTTTGTCTCGCCCACCAAAACCTGACCGGCAACGGTCGCTGGATAGTGTCGAGAGTTGCGCCGGAACTGCCTGACTATTTGGTCGATGGGGAGAAGGAGCAAACCTTCCTTCCGCAGCCCGTAGTAGAATACTTTGGGTTCCGGGACAATGTGGGCAGTTTCTTGGTGGCAGATTTGCCTCAAGATGTTAAGCGCCTGATGTACCGAACTGCGAAATCTGGGAGTTCCTCTCTATACTCCGTTGGGAGGACGTACCGAAAGCGGGGCCGGGAGATCGCGGTCAAAGTAATACGGGCAATGCCGCCCAGCTTGCTCAAGACTGGCGAACTGTCGAGCAAAATCCCCGACCAGAGTCTCTTGCTCCCGCTTCGGAGTAAGCCGCGGCAAACGCTGGACTTATCAGACCTGCTCCCGCTTCGGAGTAAGCCGCGGCAAACGCTGGACTTATCAGACCTGCTCCCGCTTCGGAGTAAGCCGCGGCAAACGCTGGACTTATCAGACCTGCTCCCGCTTCGGAGTGAGCCGCGGCGGCATCCTGATTCCCCTGAGGAGACCAGCAACGACTAGACCCGTAAAGCTCCGACTTTCCAACGGGGGCTATGGCGGCTGAAGGAAGGGATATGCAAATCACCGTAGGTGGCGTTGTAGCCTTGGCCATAGTAGCGCTTATCGGGGTATTCGCGGCGGCGGTAGCCAACGACGAGGCTTGCGCCAGCTTCGAGACAGTCTCTTTTATGTCGGGTCCGGTCAAGGCGTTCATGCGGCTGGCTCTGCTGTGCCGGTTTGTGTAGGGGGTTGCGGCCGAGCAGGAAGCCGTGTATAATGTCACCTACGACGCCATTGCCAAAAGCTAGCAGGCGGGGCGAATGTGCCGTAGTCCGAACCCAACAACAAGGAGGCATAAATGACAACGACAACCTCGAGACGCCGTACTTGGCGCACGGGTGACATCGTAGAGTTCACCGCAACTTACGAGGCCCAGTGTGACGGTGAATCTGAAACCTACCTTGTCCAAGGCTTGGAGAAGGATGAAAAGTTCCCTCCTTGCAGGGGAGGCCGGGAAAAGGCTGCGACCTTCCGGATACACTATCCCTAGCCCACAAACAGCGAGGGTGGTCTCACTTCTGCCCTTGAGCATCCCGGGCCAGAGCAGGTAGCCTGTGACCATCCTCCACGCCCACAGCGACCCGGATTTTATTGAACACCTGCGGCGGGTTCTGGCCGACGCCAACGGACAGCCGCACAGCGTGGACATCGCCGTGGGCTACTTTTACTTGTCCGGTTTCCGGGCGGTGTCCGACCTGCTGGCGAACCGGCCCGGCCAGGTACGCCTGCTGCTGGGGCGCACTGACCGGCCCACCCAGCAGGAAATCGCCGCCGGCTACAGCCCTCGGGAACTGTCCGACCAGGCCCGCGCCCTCCCGAACCTGCGGGAGGAACGAATCGCCCGGGATGAAACCGTGGCTAATGTGGGCCGCAGCGCCGCCCTCCAACCCCAGGATGCCGCCAGCGCCGCCGGCATCCAGACTTTGGCGGCCTTGATTGCCGGCGGCCAAGTGGATGTCCGCGCCTACCTGAAAGAACGGATGCACGCCAAAGCCTATATCGGCTACACCGGCTTGCAAGCCAACCCCGGCACCGCCATTATCGGCAGCACCAACTTTTCCGCCAGCGGCTTTGCCGGCAACACCGAACTGAATTACCCGGTTACCCACAGCGGCGATGTTTGCGAGGTTAAGGAGTGGTTTGAGCGGCTGTGGGCGGAAAGCGAACCGGTCAGCGACCGGGTGGTGGAGCAGCTGCAAGCCAGTTGGCCGCTGGCTACGCCCGCCCCCTATCTGATTTACCTGAAAATCCTCTATGAACTATACGGCGATACCCTCGGCGATGCGGCTTTGCCGCCGGCGGCTCCGCCGGTGGAACTGACCGACTATCAGCAGGATGCCGTGGCCGCCGGCTTGGCAATGCTGGATAAGCACAACGGCTGCTACATTGCCGATGTGGTGGGCTTGGGCAAGACCTATATCGGCGCGGAAATCCTGCGCCGCTTGACCCTGTTGGAGCCGCAAGCCGGCGACCCGCTGGTTATCTGCCCGGCGCCCTTGACCGCGATGTGGGAGCGGGTTTGCGACCAGCAATTTGGCATCATCAACGCCGATGTCCTCAGCATCGGCCGCCTGACCGCAGCCAACTACCAGTCGGACCGCAGCCTCCGCAAGACCCTCCGCAACGCCGGGCCGGTGTTGATTGACGAAGCCCATAACTTCCGCAACAACAATCAGCGGCGGCGCGTCCTGCTGGATTTCCTGAAAAGCAATCGCCGGCACAAGACCATTCTATTGTCCGCCACGCCGCAGAACCTGGCGCCCCGGGACATCCTGCGCCAACTGGAACTGTTCCTCGACCCGGTCCAGCACGGCCTGCCCGGCGTTGACGGCCCGCTGTATCCCTATTTTCCCGACGACACAGCCGAAGCCCTGGATGAAGGAGCCGGGGAAGTTTTGCGGCATATCCTGTTGCGCCGGCGGCGTCAGGACATCATCAAGCATTACCCCGACAGTTCCCTGGGCGGCAAGCCTATCCAGTTTCCCGCGACGGAACTCAGCAATCAGCAGTATAGTTTGGAACACGCCTACCGGCAGGCCGGCGGCCTGGACAAGATTGTGGAACTGCTGAAAAAGTACCAGGCCAGCCGCTACCGCCACGCCTTTTATCTCACTGCGGCCGCCCAAGGCAAGCCGGAGTATCAGCACCTCCAGAACCCCGGCAAAACCCTGTCCGCCCTGATACGGGTATTGCTGTTCAAGCGGCTGGAATCCAGCATCCCGGCTTTCCGCAGCACCCTGGAGAACATCATCGCAAGCAACCGCGCTTTCCGCGACCAACTAATCAGTGGCGCGGTCAGCCGGGATGAGGGCGGAAGCGATTCCGATGAGGAAGCGGCGGCGCGGGAACCCTCGGAACTGGATGAGGATTACATCACCATCAAAGACCAGTCCTATAACGCCGCCGACTTCCGCATTACGGCGTGGGCCCGGGATTTAGATAAAGACGCCGCCCTGCTCCGTCAGATTCACGACGGCGTCAAGGATTTGACCCCGGACGATGATGCCAAGCTCGACGCCATTAAGAGTTTCGTTGCGGCCCCCGGCATCAAGAAGGAGAAAATACTGGTATTCACCGAGTCGCAGGTTACGGCCCGCTACTTATATCGGGAATTGAAAGCGGCCTATCCCCGGGAGTCCATTGACCTGCTGACCGGCGATGACAGCCAGGCCGGCGGCCAGGATAAGATGTCGCGCTTTTCCCCGGTCAGCAACGGCAAACCCGACTTGCCGGACAAAGAGCAGACCCGCATCCTGATTGCCACTGATGTGCTGTCGCAGGGCCAGAACCTCCAGGATTGCGGCCGGATGCTGAACTATGATTTGCACTGGAACCCGGTAACGATTATCCAGCGTTACGGGCGCATTGACCGCATCACCACCGAACATCAGACCATTCACCTGCACAATATGCTGCCCGATGCCGGCGTCGAGCGGCAAATCGACTTGACCGGGAAGTTGAGCGAGCGGGTGCAGTCTTTCCACGATTTTATCGGCTTGGATGATGCTATCCTGCAACAGACGGAAGCGGTCAACCGGGAGAGCATCTACGCCATCTATGACGGCGAAATGCGCGAGGAGGATGACCGGCTGTCCGGCGCGGCGATGGCCCAGGAAGCCAATGCCACGCTGAACCGGATACGCCGGGAGCAACCGGAGCTATGGGCCAAGCTGCTCAATATGCCGGACGGACTCCGTGCCGCTATTAACGCCCCGGAACACCCTAACCCGGATTCAACTGTGCTACTGCTGCGGGCCGGCTCCCTTAAACAAGGCTATGCCAGTTCCGCCGCCGGCAAAGTTGCGCCGCTGGCCCACCACGAGTTGGCAACCCGGGCGGCTTGCCCACCCGATACCCCAGCCATTGCGCTGCCGCCGGACACCAACCAGCGCATTGCCAACGCCGTCAATGTCTTGGCGGCGGCCCGTTCCCAACCGGTGGCGCTGGAACCCCGCCGCCGGGACCGCCGCGTTGCCCGCTACATCGAACAGGAATTAGGTCAACTCCGCGCGGACTATATAGACGATGACGCTACCTTGCGGCAAATTGAATCCCTCCGCAGTCGGTTCACTGCTGAACTGCCGGCAAGGGTCAACGAACAAATCAAAGCATTGATGCGGCAAAAGGTTTCCGGCGCTGATTTCCGGCAAGCCCTGGCGGCAATGCAGAGCCAGTTGCCGCAATTTCTCGACGCGGCGCAGCCGCATCCGCCGCCAGCCAATTCCCACACCCAGGTAGTCTGCTCCCTGGGCATTGTGGCCGCGGACTGACCGGCGGAACGCCCATCCGTTGAACCCGGTTAGCCTTGTCGTGTGAAAAGCCTAATTGCCGCCCGCATTGACGCACTATCCCCTTTGACGCTACACTGGCCGGCGGCGCAGAGCAACCAGCAACGGACTTGGCCCGGCGGCGCGGCGCTACGCGGCCGGGCCGGCGGGATGGTCGGACGGTTGACGGAACGGACGGATTGGAGGGAGCGGAGCGATGAGTCTGGAGGTTTTTGAGGTTGGCGGGCAGAAGGTTTTGATTACCGGGGCCGGGCGCGGCATCGGCAAGGGCATCGCTTTGGCCTTTGCCGCGGCCGGGGCGGATGTGGCGATTACCGGCTTGACCGAGACCGGCGTTAATCAGGTGGCGGCGGAAATCCGGGCGATGGGCCGGGACGCCCTGCCGTTGACCGGGGACGCTACTAAAGCGGCGGATATGGACGCCATCGCCGGGCGGGTGCTGGCCGAGTTCGGGCGGGTGGACACGCTGATTACCTGCGTCGGCGACGCCATCCGCAAGCCGGTGGTCAAGCTGCCCGGCGTAACCCTGGCCGGGATGTCCGAGGAGGAGTGGCATTTTATCGTGGATGTGAACCTGACCGAGGCCTTTCAGGGCTGCCGGGCTTTGGGGGAGCATCTGCTGGAACGGCGGCAGGGCTGCGTGATTAACATATCGGGCTGGGCGGCCCTGCGCGGTCGGCAGGGTTCGGCGGCCTACGACGCCGCTAAAGCCGGGGTGATGCGCTTTACCGAGTCCCTGGCGCAGGAATGGGCGCCTTACGGGGTGCGAGTGAACTCCATTGCCCCGGGCAGTTTTCCCGACCCGGCGCAGATGTCCGCCGCCGCCTACCAAGCGCGGCAGGAGGCGGCCCAGGGCCAAGTTCCCCTGGGCCGGGTGGGCAACTTGGCGGAAGTGGGCTATCTGGCGGTGTTCCTGGCCTCGCCGGCGGCGGCTTATGTAACCGGCCAGACTTGGGCCGTGGACGGCGGCGTGAGTATTAAGACCGGGTAGAGTCAGGAGAATTGAACTGTTATGACCACCAACCGGGACAACACCGCTGACGCCATTACCGCCCTACTGCGGGCGGGTTTGCGGCACATTCAGGGCCGGGGCAACGCCATCAGCGAGACGGCTACGCTGGACTTGCTGATTAAGCCGACCCTGGAAGCCTTGGGCTATCCGGCGACTTATCGTTTCCCGGAATACGGGTGGCTGGGCAATCGGCTGGACGAATCCTGCTTTTTGCAGGAAGTGGACGCCAAGCCGGGGCAAGCGGCCATCATCGTCGAAGCCAAGCAGTACGGCGTTGACTTTGACAAAGTTCCGGCCGGCCAGGTCAGCGCCAACTCCCCCGACCAGCAAATTCAGCGTTACCTGCGGCAGCACAAAGCCAGCGGCCCCAACACCTTTGGGGTGCTGACCGATGGGGCCCGGTGGCGCCTTTACCGCCGCGCCGACCGCCCGTCCCGGGCCGCCGGCGCCGCCAACCGGGGCAACCCGGACATTGAGTTTCTGACCGAGTATAACTTCCTGCCCTTGGCGGATTCCGAACCGGCGCTTTTGCCGGATTTGCTGGCGAACCTGCGGGAACAGTTAGCCGAGTTGGTCAGCCGGCTGTTCCGGGAAAATATCGCCTATGGCGTAACCAACCTTTTCGCCGCGCCGCCGCCGGACAACTTGGCGGATGGACTCTTTTCGGTACTGGCGGAGTCGGGCCAGCCGGACGCCATATTGCGGCAAATGCTGGGAGAACCGGACGCCGTATTGCAATCCCGCGCGGAAGCGCCCTTAACCCTGACCGGCTTGCGGCAGCACTCCCACGATTATTATTGGGGGGATTATCACTATATTCCCGGCTTGCCGCTCAAAACGGAGAATCCCGCCTTGTTCGCGCCAAAAGCAGTGGTGGCCGCTGTCCGTCTTGAACCGGGGATATATGATGGCGTTTCCCGGCCGGACGCGGCCTTGGCGGCCCGGGCTTTTGCCGGGGTTGACCCGTCGCGCGCCGCCGTAGTGCTGGCTTACACTTACACCGAGGCGGGCGGGATGGAAGCCCGGTTAGCGGTGGCGGCTAATGGGCAGGTCAATATGACCGCCGCCTTTGACCCTACTTTGGCCGCGCCCTCCGCCCGGGCCGCCGCCGACCAGCTACTGCAACTGCTCCACCAACCGCCAACCGGCTTGACTGCGGAACAACTGATGCTGCCCCTGGAAGCGTCCCAACTGCGGCAGCAGTTCTACCAGGAAATCGCCCACTGGACGACCATGCAGCAGAAAGGCAAGGATTTGGCGCAACGGCAAGCCATCCTGCGCCATCTGGTGCGGGTGATGTTCGCCTGGATTCTCAAAGAGGAAACCTCATCCCGCCAGATCCCGCCGGAACTTTTTGAGCAAGCCTTTGCCAATGCCGCTTTGCCCAACGCCGACGATTACCACCGGGAAATCCTGCGCTTTCTCTTTCACCAGCGGCTGAATGTGCATCAGGATAAGCGGGGGGAGCATCCCGATGCCCGGATTAACGGGGCAATGGAGCCGGCGCCCTTTCTTAACGGCTCCCTCTTTGCCTGGCACGATGACGATGACGTGCTGGATCTTCCGGCGGCCGCTTACTGGAGCACCGACTCGACCCAGCCCGGCCTCTTTACCATCCTGTCCCGCTACCACTGGACGCTGAATGAACACCGGCCGGGGGAGAGCGAGCAGACCTTGGATCCGGAACTGCTGAGCAACCTGTTTGAGCGGTTGATTACGCCCACCGTCGAGGGGACGGTACCTCCGCTCCGTCAGCCGCAAGGCACTTACTACACGCCGGCGGATGTGGCCGACGAAATGGTCAAGGACGCCTTGGCCGCCGCGGTACGGGATTATGCCCCGGTCAGTATATCCGATGCCCAACTGCTGGCGCTGTTCGGCAGCAGCGACGCCGCCTTGCCGGAACTGACGCCACAAGAGACAGCAACACTGATCCGGCGCATCAAAGCGCTGCGGATTTTCGACCCGGCGGTGGGTTCCGGGGAGTTTCTGTTCAGCGTTTTGACGGCGTTGCGGCGGGCTTTGATCAAGCTGGAACCGTGGGACGCGCCCGTCGAGCCGATAGCCGACATCATCCGACATCAACTGGCCGGGCAGGACATCAACCCCCTGGCGGTGCAAATCACCCGGCTGCGGCTGTTCATCGCCATCACCGCCGCGGAACGCCATTACCCCGATCCGGAGCCGCTGCCCAATCTGGAAGCCCGCATCGTTTGCGCCGATACCCTGTCCACCGTGGCTAACCCGGAGTGGCGGCCGGAGCGGCCGGGGCAATTGACCGATGCCTTGCCGGAGTTGACTACTACGCTGACGGCCGCCGCCGTAAATCGGGCCGAATGGTTTGATGCCCATACCGAGGAAGCCAAGCAGGAAGTGCTAACCCGGCACGCTGAATTAAGCAATAACCTTAACCTGCTACTCGACCAGAGGAAAGAACTGGCAAGCCCGGAACTGGTGGGGTTCGCCCAATCCAAGCTCTACGATGCGAACCGGTCAACGCCGCCGCCGGCCGCCACTGATGCCCGGCTGCTGTTTTACGAAAATCCGTGGCGCGGTTTCGATGTGGTTATCGGCAATCCGCCTTACGAAGCCTTGGGCAAGTCGCTGGACAAGACGGCGGTAAATGCCTTGAAAGACCGCAAGGGGTATCAGACCACCAACGTTGGCGACCTTTACTCCCTGTTCTGCGAAACGGGCTTGGCTTTGGCTAACCCGGAGGGTGGGGTGGTTACGCTGATTGTGCCGCTGTCCATCTCTTTCGGGCAACAACAGCGGTCTATCCGACAAGTCTTTGAGCGGGCGTGCCGGGAAATCAGCTTGCGTCATTACGACAACAATCCCGGGCGGACTTTCACCAACAGTCCCACGGTGCGGGATATGCGGAACAACCAGCGCATTACCGTAGTCGTTGCCAAAGTCGGCAAAGGAGAAAAGACTTTCATCCGGACAACCGGACACCAACGCTGGCCGTCAGAGGATCGGGAGCGGTGTATTGCTCAAAAGGGTACGACTCCGCTCTTGGCCTTGCCGGAGGGCATTGACAGCCGCATAGCAGAGCAATGGGCGCGGATACCTACACCGGAAGTGGCTGCTATGGTGGGGGCCATAGTCAACCAAAAGAACACGGTAGGGAGCTACTACAGCGACGGCGGCGAAGTAATGCTGGCAATGCAACAAACCGCCAGGTATTTCATCAGCTCGTTGCCCGCAGGGTCGGTTTCCCCGAGGAGTGAAAACCAGTTCCCGGTTGCCACCGAGGCCGACCTGCATTTGCTGATGGCGGTTCTTAATGGGCATATCGGCTATGGTTGGTGGATGGTGTTCGGCGACGGGTTTCACGTCAATACCCACGAGTTGCTAAGTCTGACCATCCCGGATTCCTGGGTGGAGAACCCCCAACCGGCTATAGAATCGGGCGGCCGTCTGGTCGCCGCCATCCCCGATTGCATTACCATCCACCCGAGGCAGGGTGTTGAGTGGAAAAACGCGGACTTCCACACTCATAGGCCGGCGTTGATTGAGGAAATTGACCGGCTGCACTTGGCGGCGTTGGGGTTCACCGGGGCGGCGCAGGACCAGCTGCTGGATCACTTGCGGATAATGCGCTCCAGCAGCAGTTGGCGTTACCCGGGGTGAAACCCGCCCCGGCCCGTATTTGACTAACGCCGCCGCCAATGCTACGCTGAAAGCAGCTTTTTAGCGGCGCTAGTCGGTAGCTGGAGATGGACGGAAATGGCAGTACGGGAAAGCGAGGATGCGGCCCGGTTTGACGGGGCGTGGGACGCAGAATTAGACACGGACCTGGAATTGGAACCAATCACCTCCGAGCAAGAGGACTACGCCAGCTCCCCGGCGGACTGCCGGATTCACACCTTCCCGGCCGGCTTTGGTTTGCAAACCTGGTACGAGATGTGGCAGGACGGGGAAGTTATCCTCCCCAAGTTTCAGCGCGGCTATGCGTGGACGCCGGAGCAAGCCAGCCGGCTGATGGAGTCTTTCCTGCTGGGGGAGTCGGTGCCGCCGGTCTATCTGTACCTCGCATACCGCTCGGTGGACTTCCTGGTGCTGGACGGGCAGCAGCGGCTGAAAAGCGTCTTTTACTTTCTGGAGGGACGCTTTGGCGCGGATACCCCGTTCCCGGGCCAGGAGTTTCGGCTGACCGGGTTGAGTCCGGGCAAGCGGTTCAAGGGGCGGACTTTTAACGACCTGGGGACTTGGTCCCAAAAAGTGATTAAGTACCAGATGATCGACGCTCAGGTGGTGCAACCCCTTGGCCCGGGCGATTACGCCAGCGTGTACCCGATTTTTGAGTGGCTGCGCAACAACGGCGCCGACCGTTCCCTTCAGGAAGTACGCAACGGCATTTATAACGGCCGCTTTGTGGAGTTCCTGCGGGAGCTGAACCGCAATCCCCAGTGGCGGCAGATTTTGGGGAAAGCGTCTCCGGACCGTCGGGAGCGGGATGTGGAGCTGCTGACGCGTTTCCTTGCCCTGCGGGATACTGGGGACTACCGGAAGCCGATGAAGGATTTTCTGTCCCGGTTTATGCAGGAGAATCGGGAGGCGCCGGAAGGGGTTTTAGCCCAACGGGGGCAGCTATTTCGGGAAACCTGCGGGCAAGTGGTGGCCGCGCTGGGGACGCAGCCTTTTCACGGGAAGTCCGGCTTGAATGTGGCGGCGCTGGATGCGGTTATGGTGGCATTTTCGGAGAACTTGGACCGGGTTCCGGCGGATATTAAAGCCCGTTATCAGCAACTGCGCGGGGATGCTGAGTTCGTTGCTGACACCCGGCAAGGGACTACGGAGGCCGCGGTGGTACAGCGGCGTTTGGCGCAAGCCAAGACGGTTTTGTTCGGGTAGCGGCCGTGCGGATTGAACGGATTGACCAGATACTGGAAGTTTGCGCGCGGCATCTGGAGGCTACCGATTCCTACGGCACCGCGATTGAGAACCTGCTGGCCTATGCGCTGGTAGTCCGGGTGTACGCCGAGTTTGAACAGCAAATCGATGCCATCATTGAGGAGAAACAGGACTCGATTGGCGATTTGGCGGCGCGCGCCGTTTTCGGAGATTTGGCTCGAGTTCGGGGCATTCGCTTTCGCAACTTGTCGGATCTGTTTGCCCGGTTGGGGGAGCAGTATCGGGCGAGCTGGGCTGCGCGGCAGTCGCAAAATCCGCAGGCAGTTACCGCTTACGGCCTGCTCTTGGAACAGCGGCATCGCACCGCCCATTTGGAAGGGACCGCCGCTACTTTTCAGGATGTCCGGGCTTGGTATGAGGCGGGGCATATTGTGCTGGATTTCTTTCGGGAAATTTTGCAGTCTGTTGACCCGGGGCAGTTGCCCCACTAACCTTTAGGCAGCCCCGAATTGCGGCGGCGGCAATTTCAATTCCTAGACTTTCATTCCCTCGACAAGGAGGCGCCGGCGATGACGATGCACTACCCCTTGCTGGTTTCCCGGATGCTGGAACGGGCCAAAACCGTCTTTCCCGACAAGGAAATCATTACCCGCGTTGACGGCGGTGTCCACCGCTACGCCTACCGCGACCTGGCCGGACGGGTCAGCCGCCTCTGCAACGCTTTGGCCGGCTTGGGCGTGCAGCAAGGCGACCGGGTTGGCACCTTTGCCTGGAACACCTACCGCCACCTCGAAGCCTACTTCGCCGCCCCCACTATGGGCGCGGTCATCCATACCATCAACATCCGCCTGGCTGCCGAGGATTTGGTCTATATCATCAACCACGCCGGGGACAAGGTACTGCTCATCGACCCGGACTTGGCGCCGGTTATCGCCGCCATCGCCCCCCACCTGGAATCCGTGGCGCATTACATCCTGCTGACCGACGGGCCGGTGGCGGATAGCGGCCTGCCGGCAGTCCTCAGCTACGAGGAACTGCTGGCGGCGGCGTCCGATAGCTTTGCGCCGGTCGAGTTGGATGAATACGCTCCGGCCGGTTTGTGCTACACCTCAGCCACTACCGGGCGGCCCAAGGGCGTGGTCTATAGCCACCGCAGCCTGTACCTCCATTCCCTGACCCAGTGCATGGCCGATGTAGTGGCTTTTTCCGAGCGGGATACGGCGATGGCCATTGTGCCGATGTTTCACGCCAACTGCTGGGGCTTTCCCTATTCCTGCACTATGGTAGGCGCCAATCAGGTGATGCCCGGCGTCCGTCCCGACCCGCCCGCCATCTGCGAACTGATTGACCGGCATCGGGTCACCGTCAGCGCGGGAGTGCCGACCATCTGGGTCGGCTTGCTGGACTATCTGGAGCGTTCCGGGGCCAGCTACGACTTTTCCTCCTTGCGGGAAGTTATCAGCGGCGGCTCCGCCCTGCCGGTCAGCGTCATCCAAGCCTACCGGGAACGGCTGGGCGTCAATCTTGTTCACGCCTACGGAATGACCGAAGCCACACCCATTGTTACCTACAACCACCGCAAATCGGGGCTGGACGGCTTGCCCCCGTCGGAACAGGATGAACTGGCCGGCAAGCAGGGTTTGCTGGTCGCCGGTCTGGATATGAAACTGGTGGATGACGCCGGCCGGGAACTGCCCTGGGACGGCGAGCAGCGCGGCGAACTGCTCTTTCGCGGCCCCTGGCTGGCTGCCGAATACTACAACGATGACCGCACCGCCGAAACCTTTATCGACGGCTGGTACCACAGCGGCGACATTGCGTCGATTGACCCGGAGGGCTATGTGCAGATTGGCGACCGGGTTAGGGATATGGTCAAGAGCGGCGGGGAGTGGATTTCCTCGGTGGATTTGGAAACCGCCATCATCGCCCATCCGGCGGTGCTGGAGGCGGCGGTTATAGCGATACCCCATCCCACTTGGCAAGAGCGGCCGCTGGCTTGCGTCGTCCCTCGGCAAGAGGCCGCCGCTACTCTTGACCAAGCCGCGGTGCTGGACTTTATCAAGGACAGGTTCGCCCGCTGGTGGCTGCCGGATGCGGTGGTCTTTATGGCGGAAATCCCCAAAACCAGCGTGGGCAAATTCGACAAAAAGGTTCTGCGGGAACGGTTTCAGGACTTTAAGGCGGGGGAGTAGCCGCGCCGGCAATCCTTAAATCCTAATCACTTCGTCCCTTACGAAGTGGAGGTTAATCAGTTTGGGCTTTTCCTCCGGGGCGAAATGGGCGGCTACGGCGTCCCGCACCGTTTGCTGCAACTCTTTCCAAGTGGCGGCGCCGGTGGTAATGGGATAGCCTACCGCGCAGGCCGAGTAGCCGCCCTTGGGCGATTCCTCGACCCGGAAAATGATTTCCTTGAACGCCATTTTAACCTCCGGTGGGAATGATGTTCGACAAGCCGCCTACCGGCCGAACAGTTGCTCGGCTACTTCCTCCCGGCCAGTTTCCAGATAGGCCGCTACGCTGTTGAGGATGTCAATGAGCGTGGGAACCTTGATGGGATTATGCCGGGGAATGGAGACATACCCCGGATAGCCCATATAGTTGCTGACCAGCCGTATATGACTGCCGGTTTGTCGGATTAGAGTATAGCCGTAATGCCGACGCAGCAAGGCGACTAACTCCATCCCCGTTATGTCCCGGGGTAGTCTCACGCCGCAATCACTTCATCCCTTACGAAGTGAATGTTGACCAACTGCGGCCGTTCCTCCGGGTCAAAGTGGCACTCGACGGCGTCCCTCACCATTGCCTTCAGCTCTTTCCAGTCCTCGGCTTGGGTAAAGATGCCGTAGCCCAAAGCGTGGGCGCAGTAGCCTCCGCTTTCCAAGTCCTCCTCCACCGCAAAGGTTACTTCCTTTGGCATATTCGACCTCCTTTTGCCGGGTAGTTTAACCTTGCCCGCCCGGTCTTAGCAAGGCTAGCTAAACCCGAACAGCGGCGGAAAGCCGGCGGCTACGATTACCGCCCACACCGCATAGACCGGCAGGTAAGCCGTTTGCCACCGCTCCAAGGCGGCGAACTTCGCCCGGCCGCGTAGGAATTGCAGGTAAAGCCACGCCGCCCCGGCCAAGTTGACCAACAGGATCAGGTTCTCCCCCAGTGCCGCCGTTTTGTTGGCGCTGAACCCGAACTCGGTAATGCGGGCGGCGATGGCGGACAACGCTACCCCGTCGGCAATGATGGCGCTGATTATCAGCAGGAGAGTCAGCCAGTCAAACAGATTAGGGGCATCCTGCGGCCGGCGGGCTGATATGCCGTACAAAACCAGTCCCAAGACCAGTACCAGCAGCAGGTCAAAGCCAATCAAAGCCTCCCGCTGGGCGTCCACGCCGCGCCCCGTCCAGACCATCGCAGTCAGGAAAGCCAGCAGCATCACCGCCACTAGGGGGGTAAAGACCCGGGCCAGCAGCGGGGCCAAGTTTTCCATCACCCGCTGCCGGGATTCGACCAGCCATGCCGCGACAATAACCGCCCCGGCCGCGCAGCCGGGCAGCAGCCAGATTCCGACAAAATCGGCAACATCTAACCCGATGGCATAGAACAGGGCAAAAGTCAGCCCGGTCAGCAACCCGCCGCCCATCGCAATCAGGGCGTAGTAGATAAGCAGCTCCCCGGAAAAGCGGATAAAGTCCATCCGCCCGGCCGCCGACCGCCAGCGGCCGCCGGTATAAGCCAGCCCCACCGCCAGCCAAAGGAATATGGGCAGATGCAGGGCGGTCAGCAGCAGGGTAGCCGCCGGCTCGCCGTCCAGTTCATAGGGGTAAATGTTGGCAATGACGGCGGCGGCGACAAAGGGCAAAGCCAGCCAGAGGCATTGGGCCCGGTTCAACTGCCGTTTCCAGGCAAAGTAGCCAGCCAGCAAGGGCAGGACAAAGAACGGGGCATTGCGGAGATAGAACAACGCGCCCTCCGCACTGTCCAGAGCAAAACCGAACAGACGGGGAGCTTGCACCAGAAATCCCGCCGCTACTGCCAAGCCAATCACCACCGCCAATTCGACCCGCCAACCGGCGGCGGTAGCGGCGGCAACGGACGGCGGCCGTTCAGTAACCGAACCGGGCACGACGGCCGCATCCGGCGGCGCTGGCCACAGTTCCCGGCAGTATTCCCGGGCAAAATCCCGGGTCGGGGCATCGCCGGCGGCCAAGCGGCTCAAGGCGACAAGAAAGGCTTCGGCGGCGGACAAATCGGCCGCTTGCAAGGCCGCCGCCGGCTCCCGCAGGCGGCTTTCCAATTCCGCCAAGTCGGCGTCGAGTTGCCCTCGGCGGCGCAAGTAATCCCGCCACCGGGCAATCAGTTCATCCATAGTATTTCCATTGCCAGCCATAGAGGGGTAGCATATAGCAGCGGGGGTTAAGTTTCAACCGGCGGGGCGGGAAAAACTTGCTGCCTTTTCCCCGGGGTGTTAGACTGACGCCGCTTTGCTGCCTTATTTTCCAAAATATGCCTTTAACCGGATGCCGGCGCGGGCGGGAAGCGCGGGCGAGGTGACAATGCCTTGCCCGACCGATAATAGTCCCCCCCCCCCCCCCCCCCCCGCGAATGCCGGCGGCAAAAGGTGTCTGACCTCTGGCGGCGTATCCGTTGCCGGGGCGGCCGCAGCTATTACCCGGCGGCGATATGTCTGCTGCTGATCGCGGCCCTACTGCGCTTTTACGACCTGCCGGGAAACCCGCTGGGCCACAACGAATATGTAGTGGTTGCCGTTGGCATTGGCACTTTTCCCCAGTTCGTGGGCAACCTGCATCTCGATTCGGTGCCGGTAATCCACCCGTTGCTGCTGTGGGTATTACAGGATGTAACCGACTCTCCCCTCGTCATTCGGGCTATTCCGGCGACGGCCAGCGTACTGGCCATTGCCGCGCTGCTGTTACTGCTGCCGCGGCTGGGAGTTTCCCGGTGGGTTGCTTTCCTGGCGGCGGCGTTGCTGACGGTTTCCCTGCCGGCGTTGGTACACGCCCGGGACGCTCAGGAATACTCCCTCGACGCCTTGGTTGCAGCGCTGATGACGGTGGGGCTGTTGCGGTATCTGCGGACGGGTCGGAAAACGCTGCTGGGCGTAACGCTGTTTCTGGGGCCGCTGGTGCTGTACGGATTGGCCCTTTACGGGGCGGCGGTTTTGGCCACGGCGGCGATTGCCCCCCGTTGCCGGGAGGGTAGTTCCGGCGGCGGGGCGGGGGCTGGCGGCTCATGGCAAGCCGGCATTCGGGGATGGCTGAAGGAAAGGCGGGATTGGTTTTGGCCGGCGGCGGCGTTGCTGGCCGGCAGCGCGGCTACTTGGCTGATTAGCCTGCGCTACCAATGGGCGCCCGGCGGCTGGGGCGCGGACGATGACCAATACCTGAAGCCTTTTTATTTTGACTTGGACCACAATCCATTGAGCGCCGCTCTGCCCTTTGCGGTCGCCCGGCTTTGGGATTTGCTGTCCTGGCAAATGCCGGCGACGGTGGCGGCTGGGGCGGTCATCGCTTTCGGGATAATCCTGCTGGTTTCCGCAAGGCGGCGGCGGTTTCACCCCATCCTGATACTGGCTTTGTTTTCTCTAGGTATTGCCGTAGCCGCCGCTCTGCTGAGTAGGTATCCCCTGGGCGGCACCCGGCAAGCCATGTACTGGGGGCCGATTATTTTTCTGGCGGCCGGATTGACCTTTTATGGAACGGCAAGTCAACTGGCGGCGGGGCTGCGCCGGGAATGGATCCGGCCGGCGTTGCTGGGCGGACTAACTCTGTTCGTCTTGGGGGCCGGGGCTTATGCCATCAGCGAAAGCCCCGACTACAGGCGGAATGGAGATGATACGGCCGCCTTTTACGCTGCCCTGGCCGCGCGCTTACAGCCTAATGACGCGGTCTATAACGGTTATGGAATAGATAATCGGGCGGCGTTTTATATGCGGGAAAACCCGAAACACTACCGGCTCTGGCGCTGCCGCGGGGAATCGGTAGCCGGGTGTCGGGAGGAAACGGTCAAGGCGACTTTCCGGGATTTGCCGGAGACTAAGCGTATCTGGTTTAACCCGGGAGATTGGAGACCGGAAAATCTGATGCAGCGAGCAGTCCTGGAGGAGTGGGCGGATGGGGGCAAGGTCGAGCGCATTTCCATCCGGCCCGACCGGGCGGTGTACCTGATGCGGGATACCGGCTGGCTGCGGGAACAGTGGGCGGCCCGGCGGCAGGAACATCAAGCCATCATTGCCGGCGGCCCGCCGCTGGCCCGGGCCGGGTTTGACCTGTATCTGCGGGAGGGTGTGCTGCATTACCACCGGAAACCGTGCAATGCTTGGGGTTATTCGACCACAGAACGCCTTTTCCCGTACTTCTACCGCCACGCCCGGGGCAGCCTATTCCTGCGATTGACGCCGCTGGACCCGCGGGAGCTGCCGCCGGAAAACCGGGCCGTAGGCTATCGGTCCGCGAGCCTTAACTTTAACCAATACGGGTTAGTATTCAAGGATTACTGCTGGGCGTCAATTCCCTTGCCGGAACACGATTACCCGATAGCGGCAATCAGCGCGGGCCAGTATGTCAACTATGGCCCGCCGGTGTGGGAACACACTAGCGACCGGAAAGCCGACTATTTCCGGTCGGCATATTCGGACATTACCGCCGAACCTCCGGCAAGCCGCGGGTTCTTTGACCTGTACCTGAAAAACGATGGGCTGTATTACCACAAGGAACGGTGCGCGGCGGCGGATACGGTGTCCCGGTTTTTTCTCCATTTTACGCCTTTGACGGCGCAGGACTTGCCGCCGGAACGGCGAATTTACGGCATTGAGAATCGGGATTTTGACTTTGACCGGCATGGCGCGGTCTTTGACGGCAAGTGTATGGCGCGGATCAGCCGGCCGGACTATCCCATGGCCGCCGTCCGCAGCGGGCAACTGAGCGCCGCCGGGGAACAAATCTGGAGGGTAGAGTTTCATCCCGATTTAACGGAACACTACCGGGAAACTTATGCCGCCGTAACCGCCGAGCCGCCGGCTTATAGCGGGATCTTTGACTTTTACCTGGCGGACAATAAACTGCACTATGTCCGGGAGCAGTGCCGGGCGAGGGACACGGCCGACCGGTTCCTGCTGCATATCATCCCGGCGGATGTAACCGACTTGCCAGAGGAGCGGCGGGAGTATGGGATGGATAACCGGGACTTTGCCTTTGCCGGCCGCGGGGCTTACTTCGACGGCAAGTGTATGGCAACCGTCGAACTGCCCGATTATCCCATAGCGGGCATTAGAACCGGGCAGTTCGTCAGAGGTGAACCGCCGGCGTGGTCGGTGGAGTTGGCGATTCCGGGGCTGTTGGACTTGCGGAACTGAGGATTGCCCGGGTATGATTGGTTCAATTCAACTGCGAGGCAAGCAAGCAATGATGGAAGCCGACGCCGGTATGGGGGGGCAATCCGGGCTACAGGCCGTTGCGCCCTTGGCGCTGGCCGCCGCCGGGCTGGAGAAGGGGTTTGGCGGCGGCCCGGTGCTGGGGAACCTGGATTTAACCGTGGCTTGGGGCGAGTTTCTGGTGATATTCGGGGCTAACGGTTCCGGCAAAACCACTCTGCTGCGGATTTTGTCGGGACAAATCCGTCCCGATGGCGGCAGAGTCCACATTGCCGGCTTTGACCTGCGCCGGCAGGGGGCGGCGGCGCGGCGGCGGGTGGGCGTAGTGTCCCACCGGGGATTGCTCTACGATGACCTGACCGGTCGGGAAAATCTGACCTTTTACGGCCGCCTTTACGCCCTATCCGATTTGCCGAACCGGGTATCCGAAGTATTGGCGCGGGTCGGAATGTCCCACCGGGCGGACCGCCGCGTCCGCAGCCTGTCCCACGGGATGCAGAAACGGCTTGCCATTGCCCGGGCCTTGCTGCATCGCCCGCCGCTGCTGCTGCTGGATGAGCCGGAGTCGGGGCTGGACCGGGATTCGGTAGCGGCCCTGTCCGACATTCTGCGGGAATGGACGGCGGCCGGCCGCTCGGTAGTAATGACTACCCACAACGCCGCCTTGGGATTGGCTTGGGGCAGCCGCGCCGCCGCTTTGACCAACGGGAAACTGGATTTGGCGGGGGCGGCGGATTATATAGGAGTGGGGGAGGGTTAGGGCGCATTTCCCGGACGGCTACCTTTGCCATCAATTCCCGTTACCCCACTCTCGGCGGCAACGCCGCTAGTCCCGGAAGTGGGGCATTACTTGTTCGGCGAATAGTTGCAGGTTGTCCAGGCCGCTTTGCAAGTCCATTCCCGGCCACATCATCCGAAAGCTGCCGTGGGACATTCCCAAGGCGCGGAACTTTTCAATTTCCCCGATGCAGTCCTCCGGGTCGCCGATGATGAACCGATCCCGGGCCAGTTCGGCGAATTCGCTGCTGAACTGCTCATCCATTGCCTTATCCTGCCCCCATTGGGCATAGGCGGCGTATTTGCCGCCCAGGTAGGGCATCGCGGCGGCAAAGGCTTGTTCCCGGCTGCGGTGGACATACAACTCCCGGGCGATGGGCAGTTCCGAGGGCGCGGCGGAATTAACGGCTTGGGCCGTTTCGTGGTACAAAGCAACCTGCCGTTGGATATTGCCATAGGTAGCGTGGGGATTGACATACCAGGTATAGCCGCGGCGGGCGGCGCGTTGGATAGCGGCGTCGCCGTTGGCCGCCACCCAGATCGGCGGATGCGGCTGCTGAATGGGGCGCAAAGTCATCTGCGCGCCGTCGAGGTGAAAATGCTCGCCGTGAAAATCCACCGTCTCTTGCGTCCAAAGGCGGCGCATCACTTCCAGACATTCCAGATAGCGGGACACCCGCCGGTTGCGGGGGACGGCAAAGGCGTTATATTCCGCATCCCGATAGCCGAGGGCGGCGCTGAGGACGAAGCGGCCGCCGGTGATGATGTCCATAGTGGCGACGCGCTCGGCCAGGTCAACGGGATGATGCAGCGGAATCAGCAGCGTAGCCACGACGCCCATCCCCTCGCCTTCCGCCGCCAGCCGGGAAAGCAGCGGCAGCGTTTGCAGTTGCTGGTAGGGCGCGGTGAGATAATGCTGCCCCTGATAGAAAAAATCAAAGCCCAAATCCCGGGCCGCGCGGATATATTCCACGATTTCCAGAAAGTTCTGCCGCATATCGGCGCCGATCGGCTGCTGCCCCATACCGGAAAGGGAAACGCCAAATTGCATAAAGCCTCCTGAGGTCCGTTTGCCGGTAGTTGCCGCCGGCTACCGCCGGCGCGGACGGCGGATTAGGCCGGCCGCGGCACCGGGTAGATTGTAGGGGAAAGTCGGGCCGGGGGAAAGGGGGGCGGTTAAGACCCGCGCAAGTTCCGGAAATTGTCCCGGGCGAGCTGGGCGCGGCGGCCGCTTTCGCTGTCCAGGTCATCCATATCGCCGCCGCAAACCGGGCAATCCCGACGCCCCCAGGAAAATCCCATCACGACCCCAATCGGCACGGGCAGAAAGGAAAGGGCCAGCAGAACGAAATCCCCGATGCCCCAGTCGCCGCCCGAACCCGGCAGTTCGAGGAAGGGCAGCAGCGCGTACACAATGACCATGGCAATCCAAAAGGCAACCATGGCAAACACGCCCAGTACCAGACCGACGACGGCGCCAAAGCAACCCACCGCGGCGGAGCGGGGCCGGGGTTCACCTTCGTACCAGCACTCGTTTCTGAGGCAAATCCGCGTTTTGGTTTCCTCGGACATAATCTAATCAACCTCCAGTTTCGGTTTTTGGCTGGGGCGCAAAAAGCCGGTCAACCCGATAATCTCGGGTTGACCGGCTCAGCTTGCCCGGTTTTTGTTGGCTAGACCGGCGGCGGGGCGTCCCGAAATGCCCGGGCGATGGCCTGCAACTGCCGCACCACTTCGGACAGGTTTTCGGCATAACTGGCGGCCGGGTTCAGGTGGACGGGAATCCAACGCTCCTCGCTATCGTCATAGTCATACACCGCCAAGGGCAAAGAGCCGCCGCGCAGCATAGCCTGCTGTTTCCCAACCGGATAGACTGCCAAAGGCAGCGTGTCGGGGCTTTCCGCCCACAGATGCCAGTTGATACCAAACCACATCTCCTGCGACATATCGACCAACCGCACATAGCGGCCGAACCCATAGGGTTCCCGAACCGCTATCAACTCCTGCCGCCCGGAGTCTGCCCAGCGCGTCACCGCCCAGCCCTCATCAATTCCTTGCCGGGTCGCACCGTTTATCAAGCGCGTCGAGACGCCCATAAACTCGGTGAAATCCCGCAGTTCCTGAACGGTGGACTGGACCGGCCGGTCGGCGCCGGTCTGATACTCGATGCTGTTCAGCAGGTCAGGCCAACTGACCAGCATAACCCGCCTTTGGCTGCCGTCCACAGTGGCGCTGAGCGTTTTCCAGGAATCGTCGGGCAGCTCTTTGTCCGGTACTGTAGCATTTTGCTGGGGGGAAATCATAGCAGCCCCCGCACAGTTGCCGCCTCAATGCACTTTGCATTACGCCATAGCAACTCCGTTCGCGGTTCACCGCCCCGGCTATTAAGTTGCCGCCGCAATGCCTGCTTTCGTTCCGCCGCCCATCCCAAGCAATCCCATTCCCCTTCATAACCGCTAACAGCCACCGCCCCTTGTTGCGCTTGCAACAATTCCCCCAACCGGTCAAAGTCAAGGTGGCCGATACTGTACGCGCTGGTGTCGGCAGTCGGATAAGGCGGGTCGCAGTAAATTACCGCATAATCGCAGCCCGCCGTCCGCTCCAGTAAATCCAGCGCATCGACATTCTCGAGCTGAACATTCCTCATCCTTTCCGCAAGCCGGGAAATTTCCGCCGCCGTATGCCGGGAAAAACTGCCTATCGCCGGGTCAAACCGCCTAATCCAACCCCTGCCGGACAAACGATTATCGCCGGCAGTGACACACTGGCTAATCAGGATATGGAAAGCCAACGCCCGTTGCATATCCGACAGCTCCGGATTGTCCACCATCCGGCAAGCCCACCGGAATTCATCCCGGCTAATCGGCGTATGCTCTACCAGATACCCGAATTCATCCGGGCAATTACGCACCATCCGCCACCAGTTCACCAGCCGGCCGTTCAGGTCGTTCAGTAATTCCACCTTTACCGCCGGCCGCGCCAGTAGCACCCCGGCCATTCCCGCGAACGGTTCCAGATAGCAGGAATCCTTTTCCCACGGCAACAGGCCGGCTATCCATTCGGCTTTGCCGTATCCCCTCTTGCCGCCATAGTAAGGCAAACTGCGATAGGCAATCATCCTTTCCCCCTTTTCACCGCTGCTACGTCCTCCCAATCCTTGAAAGGCAGTTCCGCCCCGGCCGCCTCCGCCGGCCGCTTATCCTCAAGACTCTGATGGGGCCGGAAATAGTTATAGTGTAAAACCAGCCCGTCAATGTATGCTTGCCCGGTTGCCCGGCTATCCAAGCCCCGCAAGGTTTTATCCCTATCCCGGAAAGTTCCTTGCAACCTTTCCGACATATTATTGTTGATTTCCGCTTTGATACCCTGGCTAACCGTATGTTTAACCGGTCGGGTCGGGAAAGCCCGCGGCAATGCCTGCCGGTAAGACCGCAGCCCGTCCGTCTTTACAACCTCCGGCGCATTGTTTGACCTTTCCCTTGCCATTGCCAGCGTAGTTTGCGCCGCCCTTGCCGTCCGTTCCGGCGTCAAATAGGCCGCCAGCACAAACCGGGTGTCGCTGTCCATTACATTGAACAGCCACATCTTTTGACCGCCAACATTGACCATCATCTCGTCCGCTACCCATTCCCGGCCGGTGTCAACCTTCATCGGCCGCAGGATTTCATCCGCTGTCCCGGACAATTCCCTGACCCAGCGATAAACCGTCATCGGGTCAGTCTTACGCCCGAAATACTGCTCCATATTCCTAGCCACCCGGCGATAGGAAAGCCCGTCAAAATACATATCCACCGCCGCGCCCCTTTCGTGGGGTGTAGCGTGGGGGTGTTTCCCTTCCGGCCGGATTTGCTTGCCGTTAGCGTCAAGCATTACCACCCGCACACCGCCGCCCCCAACCCGGCAAGTATCGCAGCGTTCCCCGGTTATGCGCTTACAAGTTGGCGATTTGCATTTATGCCCCATTCCTCTATGATATACTTTCCCCCAGCAAAATGCTACAGAACCCTTTGTCCGCTTGTTGCATCCGCAGCTCGAGTTCACGCCACCACATAACCTTGCCGCGGTTCCAAATCCGTTCCTTCGGGGCGACGAACAGCAAGGCAGCCGGCCCGTCATCCGCCAACCGGTTAAAGCAATAGTTCAGCCCCCCATCCAGGTAATAGAGCGGGGCATCGAACATGGGGACAAGGATGACCCGCGCCGCCCCCCGAGCGTCAAACGCCGCCAAGTCCGCGGGGTAGTCGCCCTCCCCTTGGGCCTCGACCGACGCGATGGGGTCGATATACCCGCTATGCTGCTCGACCACGCTGGTCAACCCGACCCGGGCCGACTGAGACCGGTTCAGGATGTCCGCCAGGGTCGTGGCCGCAATGGCCTCCGGGGACATTTCGAGCCCCGCCGCCCGCTGGATTAGCGATTTGCCGTTGTCCATCATAAGAAAACCTCCTAAATTTGGCTTTGGCATAAGAAAGCCCCGCCCGGTTGAATGACCGGGCGGGGCTGCCTAACCTTATCTCATCCAAAGTGGCCGAATTTGTCAAGCCCCGGCCAAACCGGGCGCAATTTCTTGCCTCGAACTGGAACACCGCGATTTGGAAGCGGAGTAACGCGACTTCCGGTTAAACCTTGAATCCCGGCTCCGGCAATGGGTCAACCATTCCCGCCGGTGTTAAAAAGTTGCCCCCATTCCAGTTCAAACTCTCCGCTCCCGGCGGCCGGCCATCCGGAGGGCAGGGACAGGTGCCGGGCGGTCAGCGGCGGGAACGGCAAGGTTTCCGCTAAAGTTGCTGCGTCAGCTGCCGGCATAAAACCCCATAGGTTGGGGCGGCTTACCCCTTTGCCCTGAACCAGCGCCTTGAAATTTCCCATGCCGTCCGGATTGACGAGAGCCAGCAACCCAGCCCGGTTAGCCGTCAACTCGGCCCGGGCTAGGGGCAAGGCCGTCAACTGCCGCCGGAACCGGTCAAAGCCCAAGTTGCGGAGCAACTGTTCCTGATGGGTAAAGCCCAAGGGCGTCAACCCGGCCCGGCGGCCGGCATTCACTACTGAAGTGAAGTCCACTTGAGCGGTTATATCCTGGCGGCCAATGCGTTGTAGGGGGGCGTCGGTTTGAGTATGCCGATAATAGGTGGTCAGCGTCCCCCGGGGGCGCAGCCGGCTATCGTACAGTTCCGCCGCCGTCCGGCCGTAGTCAATAGTTAAGACAAACCCGGTGTCCAGGGCCGCCGCGATTTCCCCGGCCCAACCGTCCAGTTGCAAGTTTATTTCGGCGGTTTGACCCGCGGCCAGTTCAATCCCCAACTCTGCGAACCGGGCGGCCAACGCCGGGGTCGACGGTTCGGCCAAGGTTTCCACTAATGCCCCGCTAGCGGCAACGGCGATATAAACTTCTTGCAACCTGCCTTGTTCCAGCCGTATTTGATGCACGGGAAAGGCATCCAAAAGTTCGTTAGACAGGATGACGCCGCGCAGCCCGCGCAAAGGCAATCCGTCCGCTATAACGCGCGCCACGCCGGGCCCGTATCCTTTTACCTCAAAATTGGGAGACGGGCAACGGTCAATACATATATAGCGCAGGGCGTTGCCGAACCCGCCCGGCAGTGGGGCGGCCGCAGCC
Source organism: Dehalococcoidia bacterium (assembly GCA_965243185.1). GTDB lineage: Bacteria > Chloroflexota > Dehalococcoidia > Lucifugimonadales > UBA3495 > CBDBCU01. The sequence goes on from OZ251531.1 coordinate 1,868,321, forward strand.
CTAATATCCCGGCACAACAGACCATTGCCGGCCCCCAATTCCACCAGGTCAAAAGGATTAGGGCAATCCAGCAGCTGCCAGCATTGGTAGAGCTGAATGGTCAGCAACGCGCCAAAGGCGGGATGGGCTAACGGGCTGGTGTAATAGTCCCCGGCCGCCCCGAACGGCGCCGCCGCGCCCGGCCCGCCGGCATAATAGCCCCCGCCCGGCCAATAGAGGGCTAATTCCATAAACTCGGCAAAGGTTAGGGGGCCGCGCTGCTGAATACGGCGGCGAATTTCACTTTCGGGGGACATCGCGGCTACCCGGCCGGCCCGGTCTCGTTCCGGACGAAAGTGGGCAATAGGCTGATGGCATTGGTTGACCGTTGGTCTAACCCGCCGCCCAATCCGGATTGACTGCTACGCCCCGAAGGAACCGGCGCCGGCGGCTCCGGCTCAGTTCCCTCTCCGGTTGTGGTTACAATACACCCGGCGGCGGTGAGAGCGGCGCGGGTTTCTGGGTCTAAAGCCATTTCTGCCGCAGCTACGGCCGAGCCGGCGGTCAGCAAAACCGGCAGCAATAGAAGCGGGTCAATAGCCCGCTCCGGCGGCGCTGCGGATAAGGCCGCTGCCAAACCGGTCAGGACGGCAAGGCCGGCGTTGTGAAAGTCCGCCAGTTCCGGGGGCGGGAGGACATTTCGCATTTCCAGCAAAGCCGGCCGGAGGGCTTGCAAGGCGGCGGCGTTGGTGGTGTTGGCGTCCAGCAAAGCGGTATTTGCCGCCGCCTGCGCGCCGCAGCGTTGGGCGTATTCGGCAACGGTCAAAGGGACGGGGCCGGCCGGCGTGGGGGTAGGCGTTGGCGGCGGCGTTGGAGTAGGCGACGGGGTAGGGGTTGGCGGCGGCGTGGGAACCGGGGTCGGCGTGGGCGTGGGGGTAGGAACCGGCGTAGCGGTAGGCGTAGGCGGCGGCGTAGCGGTCGCCGCCCGCGTAACCGCTACCGTTGGCGGTGTAGCCGTAGCAGCACCACCGCCGCTGCAAGCCGGCAATAAAGCGGCGAACAGGAAAAGAAGCAGGGCAGCCGGCAGGCGGCGCATCAATCAGTACGCAACTTCGCTAAATATCCAAGTTGGTGACGCTGCGGGCGTGGGACTGGATGAAGCCTTTGCGGGGGGCTACCGATTCGCCCATCAGGGTGGTGAATACATCATCCACTTCGATGATGTCGTCGATGTCCACCCGGAGCATCTGGCGGCTTTCCGGGTTCATGGTGGTTTCCCACAATTGTTCCGGGTTCATTTCGCCCAAGCCCTTGTACCGCTGGACCTGGATGTTGCGGCGGCCTTCCATTTTGGCGAGCGTCTTGTCCTTTTCGTCCTCGGAATAGACATACTCGGCGCGGCGGCCGGACTGGATGCGGTACAGGGGCGGCTGGGCAATGTAGAGGTAGCCGCTGTCAATGAGGGCTTGCATCCGGCGGAAAAAGAAGGTCAGTACGAGGGTGCGGATGTGGGAGCCGTCCACATCGGCGTCGGTCATAATGATGATTTTCTGGTAGCGCACTTTGGCCGGGTCGAACTCATCGCCTTCGCCGGCGCCCACGGCGGCGATGATGGAGCGGATTTCGTCGTGGCCGAGGATTTTGTCGGGCTGCTGCAAGACCCGCTCCACATTGAGGATCTTGCCTTTGAGGGGGAGGATGGCTTGGAAACTGCGGTCGCGGCCCATTTTGGCGGAGCCGCCGGCGGATTCGCCCTCGACGATGTAGAGTTCGGAGCGGGCCGGGTCGCGCTCGGCGCAGTCGGCCAGTTTGCCGGGCAGGGAGGAACCGTCCAGGGCGTTTTTGCGGATGACCAGTTCCCGGGCCCGCTTGGCCGCTTCCCGGGCGCGTTGGGAAGTGAGGCACTTCTCTACTACCTGCTTGCTTTCGACGGGATGCTCCTCGAGGTAGCGGCTCAAGCCCTCGCTGACTACGGAGTCCACGACGCTGCGGACTTCGGCGTTGCCCAACTTGGTTTTGGTCTGGCCCTCGAATTGGGGGTTGGTCAGCTTGACGCTGATGACGGCGGCCAAGCCCTCGCGTACATCCTCGCCGGTCAGGTTGGGCTGGTCGTCTTTGATGAACCCGTGGCGGCGGGTGTAGTCGTTGATGACCCGGGTCAAGGCGGAGCGGAAACCGGTCAAGTGGCTGCCGCCCTCCTGGGTGTTGATGCAGTTGGCGAAGGAGATGACGGATTCGGTAAAGCTGTCGTTATACTGAATCGCCACTTCGACGGAGGTTTCGTCAACGGTCTTTTCGTAGTAGAAGGGGAGCGGCTGCATTACCCGGCGATGCTTGTTGACATTCCGCACCAGGTTGGCGATGCCGCCGTCGAAGTAGTAGGTGCGCTCGATGTCGCCCTTGCGGGCCGTTTCGTGCCAGGGGCTGACGAAGCGGAGTTCCAATCCTTTGTTCAGGTAGGCGATTTCCTTGAAGTGGGCGGTCAAGGTGTCAAAATCGTACTCGATTTCCGGGAATATCTCCGGGTCGGGGCGGAAGGATATGGTGGTGCCGTGCTTGGGGGTGCGCTTGCCCTGGATTACTTCGGAGCTGGGGATGCCCTGGGCGTATTCCTGATGGTGGATGTGGCCGTCGCGATGGACTTCGGCTTTCAGGTAGGCGGACAAGCCGTTGACGACGGAGCCGCCGACGCCGTGCAGGCCACCGGTTACTTTGTAAGCGCCGCCGCCGAATTTGCCGCCGGCGTGGAGGGTGGTCATCACCGTTTCCAAGCCGGACTTGCCGGTGGTGGGATGGACATCGACGGGGATGCCCCGGCCGTCGTCGGCAACGGTAATCAGCCCATCCCGGCCCAAGGAGAGGTCAACCCGGGTGCAGTAGCCGGCCATAGCTTCGTCGACGGCGTTGTCGAGAATTTCGTAGATGAGATGGTGCAGGCCGCGCTGGTCGGTGCTGCCGATATACATACCGGGGCGGACGCGGACGGCTTCGAGACCTTCCAGCACCTGGATGTCTTTGGCGGTGTATTCGGTTTGGGTTTCGGGCAAGGCGGCGGGACGGGCGGCGCCGTTGGCAGCGGCGGTAGCGGCGGCGGCAGGGATTTCCCCGGCGGGAGTTTCAGCCGGGTCGGGAGTGAAAAGCGTTTGCTGAATAGTCAATTTCTTACCCCAGCAGTGTTTGGACGGTGATGCATGGATGATGAATGGATGGCATTGACGGCGGCGGCCGCCGGTAAAGGGGGCGGCCGCCCGGTCAATTCGGTTTTGCGTTATGTCGATTATAGCAGATAACCGGCCGGTTTGCTTGGAGACAGCGTCACCGGGGCTTGTTCCCACTAATTATTGACGCTCCGGATAGCCGACGCTATAGCCATGTCATTCCGACCAAAGGGAGGAATCTAAAATGCCCGCATTGGATTCCTTTCCAGATTTTTAGATTCCTCGCTATCGCTCGGAATGACATAGTCGATGGCCGCTTATTCTTGCGGCGGCGGGTTGCCGGGGTAGTAATGGCGGCCGCTGTGCAGGCTGGCGAGGGCGTAGCGGACGGCGGCGAACAGGGGCTGCGGTAAATCATCCAGGGGAAACCAGCCGCATTGGGAAAAGGCTTGGGGTTCGGCAAGGCGCGGTTCCTGGTCGCCGATTTCGCCGAGAAACTCCACGTCCACATAGTGCCGGCCATAGGCGATAATGTTGGCGACACAGAGGAAGCGCAGTTCCCCCACTTCCACCCCCAACTCCTCCCGGGCTTCCCGGCGGGCGCACTCCTCCAGCGTCTCCCCCCACTCCAGATGCCCGCCGGCCGACGCCCAGGTAGCCGCGCCGTGGGAACCTTGGCGCAGGGCAAGAAAGACCCGGCCCGCCCGCACCAACACTACGCCTACACCGACCAGCGGTCTTGTCTTATCCTGCGCCACGAAACTTACTGTAAAGCAAACATAACGGAAAGTTAAAGCATTTTTTTGACGGTTATTGGCCAGTTATTATGTTGCCCTGACGCCGCCCGGCGTGCTAAACTGGCGGCCGGCAATTTTGTCCCCGCGCCAACCTCTAACTAGGCCCCGGCCGGGCTGGGTCAGGTATCGTTTATGGCTGTCGAATCCTCCGCCGTTAAAGGCACCATTTTATCCGGAATGCGCCCGACCGGGCGGCTGCACTTGGGCAACTACCTGGGCGCGCTGGAGAATTGGGTCAATTTGCAGCAGGATTACCGCTGCATCTATTCCATTGTGGACATCCACGCCTTGACTACCATCGAGAATCCGGGGGAGGTGGCGGAAATCCAGCCCAACATTTACGAGATGGCGTTGGATTGGCTGGCGGCCGGCATTGACCCGGAGCAGTCCATCGTTTTTGTGCAGTCCCAGGTGCCGGAAGTGATGAGCCTGCATACTTTGTTGAGTATGGTAACGCCGCTGGGCTGGCTGCTGCGGGTGCCGACCTTTAAGGAAAAGGTGCGGCAAATGGAGGAGACGGAGGAGAGCGTCAACTATGGCTTGGTGGGGTATCCGGTGCTGCAAACCGCCGACATCATTATCTATAAGGCGGACACGGTGCCGGTGGGACAGGATCAGCTGCCGCATCTGGAGTTGGCCCGGGAGATTGTGCGCCGGTTCAACCATCGCTTTGGGGATACTTTCCCGGAGCCGCAAGCCAAGCTGACGGAGGCGCCGCTGATTTTGGGGTTGGAAGGGCAGCACAAGATGAGCAAGTCGCTGGATAATCACATCGACTTGGCGGCGACCCCGGAGGAAACCGTCCAGCGGTTGCGGACGGCTTACACTGACCCGCAACGGCTGCGGCGCTGGGACCCGGGGCGGCCGGAGGTGTGCAATGTCTATTCTTTGCATCAGCTGTTCAGCCCAGCGGCGGCGGTAGCGCAGGTTTATGCGGAATGTACCACTGCCGGGCGGGGCTGTGTGGATTGCAAACGGGAATTGGCCGGGGGCGTCAACGCCTTTCTGGAGCCGCTGCGGGAACGGCGGCGGGAGTTGGCGGAAAAGCCGGATTTGGTGCGGGAAGTTTTGGCGGAGGGCGGCAAAAAGGCCCGGGCCATTGCCCAAGAGACTATTGCCGAGGTGTATGAAAAGATGGGGCTGGGCGGGGCGGCTTAAAGGTTGGCAAACTGTAGCAGAGGGGGTTGCAACTCGATTCAGTTTCTGTTATCATACTGAGCGTCCTTTTCGGGACCTTTGGCTACGGCCCGTTTGGGTCAATTGACTACGGCCCCAGTTTGGGGCCAATTTTTTGGCAAGGGATTTCGTTATGCCGGAAGCCTATGTTGGACTTGTCGATAGCTTGGTAACCCTTCTAATCTTGGGAATCTGTAGTGGACAGGCGGCGGATAATAAGTACGGGCCGCCACACGGCAAACGCTAACGACCCTAACTTGAGGCAGAACTGATGACGCCGGATGAAACCCTCGATATTCCTTTGTCCCAGAGCGGGCGGGCGGCTTTGGCGGTGTGCCGGGATGCCGCCTGGCGGGCCGGGGAGGTTATCCGGGAGCGGTTTTTGACCGCTAAGGAAGTGCGGTTCAAGGGACGGGCGGACATTGTTACCGATGGGGATTTGGCGGCGGAAAAGGTTATTCTGGAGTTGGTTCGGGCCGAGTATCCAGAGTTCAGCATCCTGTCCGAGGAATCCCGCCCGGTGGAAACCGGTTCCCCTTACACTTGGGTTATCGACCCTATTGACGGCACCCGCAACTTTGCTGAGGGGGTGCCGCATTTCTGCGTTGTGGTGGCCTTGGCCCGGGGGCGGGAAACAGTCGCCGCCGTTACCTACGATCCCATCAAAGAGGAAACCTTTGCCGCCGCAACCGGGCAGGGGGCTTTTCGGAACGGCGAGCCGATGGGCGTATCGGAGCGGCGGGAAATTGCCGACTGCGTGCTGGGCTTTGACTTGGGGTATGTGGACGGCAAGGCGGCGACGGCGCTGGATATGATCCGGGAGTTGTGGCCGGGATTTCAGACGCTACGGCTGCTGGGTTCGTCGGCTTTGGGGATGGCTTATGCGGCGGCCGGCCGGCTGGATCTTTATTTTCATCATTCCCTTTCGCCGTGGGACAGCGCGGCCGGGCTACTGCTGGCCCGGGAGGCCGGCGGCAATGTGGTGGACCGGCAGGGTCAGGACGCCGATTTGTTCACGCCCAGCGTTATCGTTTCCAGCCGGCATTTGATTGACCGCTTTCTGGCGGCTACGGACGGGATGGAGTGGCGGCAGGGGTAAGTTCGTCCTGGCGCGGCGGGCGTCAAGGCAGACGGATAACGCCGGCGGCCGCCAGTTCCGCGATTTCGTCAGCGTTAAAGCCGGCTTCCTGCAATACTGCCGCGCTGTGTTCGCCCAAGGCCGGGGCGCGGCGGCGGATTTGTCCCGGGGTTGCCGACAGCTTGACCGGTATGCCGATATGATGCAGCGTTCCTAATTCCGGGTCGTCCAAGTCCACGAGCATAGACCGGGCCTGCACTTGGGGGTCTTGATAGACTTGGGCGATGTTGTAGATGGGGCCGGCGACAACGCCGGCTTGGGACAGGAGTTCCAACCAGTAGTCGGTGGTCTGTTGGGTCAAGGTAGCTGCGAGCAGTTCCGCTAATTCCCGCTCCCGGGTTTTGCGGTCGGCGGGCTGGCGGAAGCGGTCATCGTCAATCAGGTATTCCTGGCCGATGGCGCGGCAGAATTGTTCCCAAGTGGCTTGGGTGGCGGCGCCGATGTTGATATAGCCGTCTTGGGTGGGCAGGGCTTGATAGGGGGCGGAAACGCGGTGGGCGGAGCCCAAGGGGCCGGGAATTTCGCCTTCGGCAAAGTAGAGGGCGGATTCCCAGATGGTGTAGGCGATGCCGGCTTCGAGGAGGGAGGCGTCGACGCTTTGCCCCTGGCCGGTTTTGAGGGCGTGGATGTAGGCGCAGAGGATGCCATAGGCGGCCAGGGTACCGGCGGAGATGTCGGTTATGGGGACACCGACTTTGGCCGGGGGACTGTCGGGAAAGCCGGTAATGCTCATCAGGCCGCTCATGCCCTGGGCGACGAGGTCGAAGCCGCCGCGCTGGGCATAGGGGCCGGTAGCGCCAAAGCCGGATATGGAGCAATAGACCAAGGCGGGTTTGAGGGGGGCCAGTTGGCTGTAGCCCAAGCCCAACCGCTCCATTACGCCGGGGCGAAAGTTTTCCACGACCACATCGGCAGTGGCGAGGAGGCGGCGAAAGACGGCTTGCCCCCGGTCATCCCGGAGGTTCAGGGCGAGGCTGCGTTTGTTGCGGTTGAGGGCGAGAAAGCCGGCGGCCCAACCGTCGGTCAAAGGCGGCCCCATACGGCGGGTGTCGTCGCCGCCCTCGGGTTTTTCAATTTTGATGACTTCAGCGCCGAGGTCAGCCAGCAGCATAGTGCAGACCGGGCCGGCCATTATCTGGGTCAGGTCTAAAACGACCATACCAGCCAAGGGGAGCGGGGGAGAGTTCATAGTTGCCGTTCCTGATTTTGGATGGGGGTAGTATAGCGTATTGGGGAGGGCAAGGGCAGCGCGGGAAGTACCAGAGTTGCCGGAATGTGGTATAGTAGCGAGCGGCGTTTTTCCGGGGAGACCGGGGATGCCCAAGACAAATCCGAGGTTGCAGCGGTAACGAAGTGTCAGAGGATGTAATTGTCCGCCTGTTGGCGGCGTTGATTGTGGGTTATCTGCTGGGTTCGATACCCTTTGCGCATTTGGTGGCGCGGCGGCGGGGGATTGACATATTCGCTACCGGCAGCACCCGGGCGGGGACGGCTAATGTATTCTGGAACATCAGCCGGCGCAACGGGATGCTGGTGTTCGCTGCCGATGCGATTAAGGGGGCGTTGGCGATTGCGGTGGCCCGGCTGTTGGGAGTAGAGGAAAATCACCTGATTTTTGCCGGCGGGGCGGCGGTGGCCGGGCATTGGAAGTCGATATTTACCCGTTTCCGGGGCGGGGATGGGATGGTTACGCTGTTGGGGGTAACTTTTGCCTTGACGCCGGCGTTGGCGGTGCTGGGGGTGGCCGTGGGGTCGGCGGCGGTGCTGTTGACCCGCCGCTCGCCGTTTCGTTCATCGTGCGGGATTGCGGCCTGCTTTGCGGTGCTGCTGGCGGTGAGTCAATACTTTCCCGGGTTTCAGGATACGCGGGTATTCGTGCTGGAATTGTCGGGTTTGGCACTGCTGGTGATTGCCCATAATGTGCTGATTCACCGGCGGCGGGCGCCGCTGCTGGATGCGAACCGGCAGCAGTTTGAGTCGCCAGAGTTGGGGGAGGAGGAGGATTTGGAGGATGGGGATTGGCGGGAAAGAGGGGGTTAGGGATTGAGAATCAGTGATGGGGGAAAGCCGGCTCACGGGCCGGCTTTTTTGATTCGTATGCCGGGGTTTGGTCGGTTGGAGTTAGCGGAATTGGGGGAGGGTTTGGGATGCCAGGGTTTCCATCAGTTGGCGGATGCGGTCGGGGTCGCCAGTGTTGAGGGCGAGGACGAGGTGCTGGACGCCGGCGTCTTGGTAGGCGGCGATGGATTGGGCGGTTTGTTCCGGGTCATTGCCGGGGAGGCGGGCGCGGCTGGCGGCGCGGTCGCTGGAGGGGCCGTTGTTGGCTTCGACCTCGACGCGGGCGGACCAAGTGAGGACGTCGGGGTCGCGGCCGGCTTGTTGGGCCAGTTCCTGGACCTGGCGGCGGCCGGCGGCGTACTGCTCCGGGGTGATGCCGGAGGGATGCCAGCCGTTGCCGAGGCGGGCGGCGCGGCGCAAGGCGCCGGGGCTGGCGCCGCCAATCCAGAGGGGAATATGGGGCTGCTGTACCGGCTTGGGGGAGAAACGGAGGTCGGCGAAGTTCCAGCGGCGGCTGTGGTAGCGGGGGGCGGGATTAGTCCAGAGTTCCTGCATTAGGCGGATGCCTTCGTTGGTGAGGGATGCGCGTTCCGACATAGGAATGCCGAGGGTGGCGAATTCCTCGGTCATTGCGCCGACGCCGATGCCGAGGATGACCCGGCCGTGGGACATACAGTCGAGGGTGGCGGCGTATTTGGCCAGGGCGACGGGATTGTGGTAGGGCAAGACCAGGACGGAGGTGCCGAGGCTGATGCGGCCGGTGGTGGCGGCCAGGTAGGAAAGGGTAGCCAGGGGATGGTAGTAGGGTTTGTCGTCGAGGCGGGCGCGGATGTAGCCGTTGTTAAAGAGGTGGTCCATTACCCATAGGGAGTCGTAGCCGAGTTCCTCGGCCAGGGGGCCGAAGGCGAGGACTTGGTGGATGTCGTCGAGGCCCCAGTTGTTGGGGATGGTGACGCCGAATTGCATAGGGTAGCCTCCGGGTTGGGGGGATTTTGCGGGGGATTGTAGCATAGAATTCGGAATTGAGGAGATACCGGTGTTGGCGGAAACCGTGGCCGCGGTTTCCGCCTTGTCGGGAGAAGGGTTGGCAGGTCTGGTCGTTGGGCCGCCATACGCCGGTTGGCACATTGGCTTACTTCACTCCGGTATTGCCCGGCCAGATTGCCGATTACGGTTGCGCTACCTTGGGGTGGCTACTGACGCCGGTTGGTATGGTTGCCATGCCGGCGGGTTGGCCCGGTGTTGCGACCGCGGTTGACCGTTCTCCAGTCAACCTGGGTTGCTCCGACTCCTGTAAGGTTGGGGCTGCGGTTTGGTTCGGCGGTTGGGATTTGCCGTTGGCCGCTGCTCCGGGTGGGGATTTACGGGGCCTTAGGCCGTTCCCCGGGGGTAGGAGTGTTGAGGCGTCCGGCGGCTTGTTTGGGGCCGGCCGGGGCCCACAGCGCGCTGTGTGGAGCGGTATTTAGTTTTACGGTAAGCTTAGCGTAAAGAACCCGGCGTCCCGGGGTCAGGTCAACCTTGACGGGTTTTATTATGGGGGATGGTTTTCAGTATGTCAATAGTATTTCGGAATGAATTTTCGGGGTATATTGAGAATTGGGGGTTTGCGGGTTTTGAGAGGGGGTTTAAGGCGGGCATTTTAGATTCCTCGGCTGCGCCTCGGAATGACATAGTACGGTACGGGGGAATGATATGGGTAAGGGGAAGGTTGGGGCGGCGGGGGAAGTTCGGGGTTGACAAGTGGGGATGGGCGGTTGTAGTATAGGGAGGCGTTATCGAGTTGGCATCCGTATAATTCAGGAGAGTTCGGACAGGTCTGGTATGAGCAACGAGACGAGGGTAATCACCGGGAGCCAAAAGTCGCCGCGGAGCAACGGCAAGGTGCGGGCCGGGCAAGACAAGTTTCCCGTTCGCGAGGTGGACGAAGCGACGGTGTCCCGGGTCATTGACTTGGTGCTCGAGCTGAACCGGGACACTTTGCGGGAGTTGGCTAATTACTAGGCGAAGGTATTGGTTTCCGGATATATTTACCGTGGAGACCATAATATACCGGCTGGCGGGCGACTTTTACCCGGATTACCCGGATCCGATGCCGGATTTCAGGTATCTGGACGGGGATAGAGGAAGGGGTTTGCTGGAGTCGGCGTTGGCGGAGCCGCGGCAGACCTTTGACGGGCGGTACTTGCAGCGCACCATTTTTGACAAGGCGGCGGCGTTGCTTTGTTCTATCATCAAGAACCATGCGTTGGTGGATGGCAACAAGCGCACCGGGTTGGCTACGGTGGCCGTGTTCCTGGCGCTTAATGAATATCTGTTTCATCCACCGATGGATGAAGCAATACGATACTGTGTCCGGACGGCGGAAACGCCGGGCAAGGGGTATCAAAGGGAAGTTGCGCGGTGGATCCGGGCGAGGTCGGTGAGTTATAAAAAAATTCCGCTGATGCCTTTGGGGGAAGGGGAGGTCGAGGCGGTTCTTTATCAGAACTTGGCAAGGGTTGTGTTGGAGGTGGATTCGTAGGGGGTTAAGCGAGGGGTGAATTGGGGGCGGGTTTCCCGGTGGGGAGACCCGCCTTTTTGTGGTGGGAAGGACGGTTGGCGGGCCGGGGGTTAGCGGCGGCGTTTGCGGACTTTCTTTTCGCAGGTGGCGGACCAGAGGACGTATTGGTAGGCCCGGCCGCGCCAGGTGTTGCTGCCGATGTCGCGGAGGTTTTCGTAGCCCCAACCTTGATGGAGCTGGTTGTTGCTGGAAGTGTTGACGAAGTCGGCAGGATTGGAATTGCGTTCAACATTGCGGGTGACGGGGTAGCCGCGGGATTGGCAGTAATCTTGGGCGGCGGTTTCAGCCTGCTGGTCCCACCAGGCATCCCGGCGGTTGGCGTCCCGGATGGCGTGGGTGTTGAGGAGGTATTGCTGCCAGTAATGCTCACGCTGACCGCGCCGGGCATGGCGCTCTGTCCCGGCGTTGACGTTATGTTCGGTGGGGGCGATGGTGCGGGCGCGGCGGGTGGTGTCCTGGGGGACTTTAAGGCGTTTGGTTACGGTTTTCCAGCCGCGGCGCTGCTCCCGGGGGAACTCGAAGATGAGTTCGCGGGAGACGCCGGTTACGCCGGATTCGCCGTCGGTGAGGTAGCCCTCTTGGGCCGCCAGAAAGCCGCGGAAGTTGCCGCTTTGGCCGAAATAGACCGTGTCGTCCCGCTCGTTGCGGTGGCGGCCGGCGGCCCAGGTTTCGGTTTTGGTCCAGGTGTCGGACTGGTCGATGGCGCAGTAGATGGCTTTGCCGCGGTTGGCGGCAAGGGATTCGAGGATCATCGAGACGCGGGCATCGTCGGCATCGGCAACGGCCGGGGATTCTTGCCAGTCGGAGCAGTTCCAAGGGATGGAGCGGGGGGCGGCTTGGGCGACGCCTACATAGAACAGGTGTTCGGGGGGGGGTAGTTCGGAATTGGAGGAGGTGAGGGCCGGCTCGGCGCGGCCGCTTTGGACAAAGGCGGCGGCGACCAGGAGCAGGGACAGGGCGGTCAGGGACAGGATTAGTTTGAGCGGCAAGGGGAACATAGTCGGGGCCTCCGTGGGGAAAGTTTAAGGTAGGGCTACCGTAACAGGATGAGGCTGGGGTTGTCAACCGGGAATGAGTGGGGAATCGAGAGTCCGCTGCATTTCTGGATTCCCACTTTCGTGGGAATGACGAGGGGAGGTTGGGAAGGACGGGGAAAGGCGGGAAGGACGGTTGCCTGAGGATGGGGTTACTGTGGGATGGGGAGACGGCGGGGGAACTTTTGTAAAAGTTCCCCCGCACCCCCTCAAAACTTTTGGATTTGGGGAGTCTGCCGGTTTTGAGAGGGGTTTAAGGCGGGCATTTTAGATTCCTCGGCTATCGCCTCGGAATGACATGGAAAAGAGGGGGAATGACTATCCATCCCATTCCATCGCTATCCCCGGCGGGCGGGTTGTGGTAAGATAGGGCGCAGTTAGCAAATATGGCGGCGTCTTTGCTATCGTCTTGCCAAGCCGGGTTGCGCCGGCAAGCGGTGATGGCGGGGCAAGGGCGACCGGGCAATTTTAAGGAGGCAAGATTATGGCAGCAGAAGTTGGGCAGGCGGCCCCGGATTTTACCCTTTACGATACGGACCGGAAGGCGCGGAGCTTGAGCGAGTTTCGGGGCAAGAGTCTGGTTCTGGCGTTCTTTCCGGGGGCTTTTACCGGGGTCTGCACTACGGAAGCCTGTGCGCTGCGGGACCGGGCGGCGGATTTCAACGGCTTGAACGCGCAGGTGGTGGGCATCACGGTGGACGCGCCCTTTGCCCAAAAGAAGTGGGCGGACGACAACGAGGTCAACTACCCCTTCCTGAGCGACTTTAACCGGGCGGCGGTCAACGCTTATGAGGTGGCGTTGCCGAACCTGGCCGGTATGGAGGGGTATGTGGCGGCGAACCGGGCGGTGGTGGTAGTGGATAAGGATGGGGTCGTCCGCTACCGGTGGGTTGCGCCGTCGCCGGCTACGGAGCCGGATTATGATGAGGTGCGGCAGGCGGTCAGCGAGCTGGCTTAACTTTCGCACCAACTTGGTATCTACCCGTTGCGTTTCCGGGCGGCAAAGGTTCAGCTGCCCGGAGGCGCCACGGCCGCCATTTTTAATCAGCGGGAGGAAAGTATATGCCCGTCCCCGAAGTGAAGGCCCTTATTTTCGATGTTTTCGGCACGGTGGTGGATTGGCGCGGCAGCATTATTGAGCAGGCGGCGGCTTTCGGGCGGGCCCGGGGGCTGGAACGGGATTGGGCCGCCTTTGCCGATGGCTGGCGCGGGAAGTATCGCCCCTATATGAACAAGGTTCGCAGCGGGGAACTGCCGTGGACTAACCTGGACGCTTTGCATCGGATGTCCTTGGAGGAAGTGCTGGCCGAGTTTGGCATTGTGGGGTTGACCGATGGCGAGAAGGATACGGTCAACCGGTTCTGGCACAACTTGCGGCCCTGGGCGGATTCCGCGCCGGGGTTGTACCGGTTGAAGCACCGCTATATCATCGCGCCGATGTCCAACGGCAACATTGCCCTGATGACCAATATGGCAAAGAACGGGGGGCTGCCGTGGGACTGCATTCTGGGGGCGGAAGTGGCGCGCCATTACAAGCCGGATCCGGAGAGCTACCTTACCGCCGTGGAGCTGCTGGGGCTGCGGCCGGAGCAGGTGATGATGACGGCGGCGCATCAGGGGGATTTGCTGGCGGCGCAAGCCCAAGGGCTGAAAACCGGTTTTGTGCCGCGGCCGCAGGAACACGGGCCGGATGTGGTTGTGGACACTACGCCGGACCCGTCTTTTGATGTGGTGGCTGCTGATTTCATGGACTTGGCCCGGCAGATGGGGGTTTAGTTCGGTGCAAGGGGCGGCCCGGGGTGAAATTTCGGGCCGCCGCCGGGCGGTTACAGTCGGTTCAGCATTGCCGCCAACCGTTACAGTCGGGGCAGCTTACGGGAGAAAGGGGGAGTTTTTATGCTGGACGCGGAAAGCCTGGAAAAGGTTAAGGAAGTTTTTGCCGAAACCCTGAAAGAACGCTTTGACGGCGAACTGGATTTCGGGCCGATTGTCGTAACCCCGGATGTGGATTGGTGCGGGGAGGATTACCTGCGGGTGCTGATTGTGGTTGACGGGGATATGAAGCGGCTGGATTCGACTTGGACGGTGGGCTTGATCGGGAGGGTACGCCCCAAGCTGGCAGCAGTGGGGGTAACGGAGTTCCCCTCGCCGTCCTTTATCGGTATGAAGGGGTACAAATCGGCCTTGCGGAGGGGACGGGTTGATAAAATCATCTGACCTTATCGCCGCGGCTTTGGATCTGGTGGAAGCCGGCAGCCAAGGGCGGCCGCGGCAAGCCAACTTGCGCCGGGCGGTCAGTACGACCTACTACGCGATGTTTCACTGCTTAGCGGTCTGCTGCGCCGATTTGCTGGTGGGAGGCGTTGGGTCGAATCGTAGCGAACCGGCGTGGCGACAGGTCTATCGGGCTTTGGAACATGGCGCAGCCCGGCAACGCTGCAACCGTCCGGCGATGGTGCAGCAGTTTCCGCCGGAAATTCAGCGATTCGCCGAACGGTTCGTCGCGATGCAGCAGAAGCGGCATCAAGCCGACTATGCTCCGGAGGTCGATGTCCACAAAGATGCCGTCCTTCAGGACATCAATGACATAGGGGAGGTCATTGCCAAGTTTCAGCGAGTTCCGGTTAAAGACCGCCGCGCCTTTGCCGTGTACCTGCTGCTGCCGTTGCGGAGTTACTGATTGTTGGGCGGCTCCGGACCAAGGCTATGGCATATACTTAGCGGCTCTGGATTCCCACTTTCGTGGGAATGACGGTCGTACTTGGCGCAATCCTTTTCTACTGCAAGCTTACCTTTGACGGGGCGGCTTTTAGCGGCCGAGTGTAAATCCTTTGCCGCCAATTCCCCGGAAATTATTGACAGAACGGAGTTTTAACAATATCTTATTTTGTGCATCTTTGCCTGATGGGGAAAGATTAGCGGCAGACCCGAAAGCTTAAAACCTGAGGAGGATTGGAAATCTTGGAACCTAAGCATTGCATACGGCGGCGTTTGGGCCGGTGGGCCTTGGGCGTCGTCGGTTTGGTCTCTCTGTTCATTGTTGCCTGCGGCGGGGCGGCGCCGCCGACGGCCGCGCCGACCGCGACAGCCATCCCGGTGGTGGAAACTACCGATGTGGAGCCGACGCATACCCCGGTACCGACGGTGCAGCCGACGCCGCGGCCCACGGAGGCGGCGGTAGTGGCCAGTCGGGACGATGTGGTCATCGTTATCAACGAGGAGCCGTCCCTGCCCGACCCGTGGCTCAGCACTACTTTGTACCCCAACCAGATTGTCCACAATGTGGCGCAGCCCATATCCTTCTTTGGGCCGGACTTTACCGACGTCACCACGGCCGGCTTTACCGGCTTTGAGCAGGTGGAGCCGAACACCTGGCGGCTGTCGCTGCGGGAAGGGGTCACGTTCCATAACGGCGAGGAATGGAACGCCGAAGCGGCGGCCTATACCATCAACCAGTTGGGCAGCAATGTGGAGTACCAGCCCTATTCCCAGGTGCGAGAAGCGCGGGCGGAAATCATTGACGATATGACGGTGGATTTCATCTGCGAAAGCGGCTGCCCGGTGCTGCCGCGGTTCGGGCAGTTCCACATTTTCGTCGCCCCCGGCTATCATCAAAACAATTCCCAAGAGGAGCGGGACATTTCCGGCCAGGTCATCGGCTGGGGCCCCTATATGTGGGGCGAGTGGGTGCGCGGCGAATATATTACGCTGACCGCCTATGACGGTTATGTGGAGCCGCAGCCGGTGGATTTCATCACCCAAGGGCCGACCATCACCGACGCCCGGTATATCTGGCGAGAGGAGGAAACGGTGCGGTCGGCAATGATTCAGGCCGGGGAGGCTGACCTGTCCTGGGCGGTGTCCATTGACCAGGCGGAGCCGATTAACGACAGCGCGCACGGCAAGACGGTCAAGGTGGTGTCCGGCGAGGTTTATACCATCAATGTGGATACTATCTGGCATCCGGAGCTGCGGAAGCTGGAGGTGCGGCAGGCGTTGACCCACGCTATTGACTGCGAAGCGTTGGCACTGGCTTTCTTTGGGCCGGAGTCGCGCTGTTCCAGCGGTCCCAACGGCATCCCCGGCACTTTGGGGGTGAACGAGGAGAACGCCGCGCCCATCTATCCTTACAACCCGGAACGGGCGCGGGAACTGCTGGCGGCGGCGGACTACGACCCGGAGAATGAGATTCAGTTCTGGACCCGGGCGGGCCGCTACGCCAAGGATGTGGAGATTACCGAGTCGCTGATTACCTTCTGGAACGATGTGGGGCTGAATGTGACCCCGCAGGTGGTGGAGGGCAGCGTGTGGCGGGATCGGCATCTGACCGGCCCGGCGGTAACTTATGACGCGGAGTTGGAAGGCGGAGCCAGTCCGGAGGATGCGGCGGCGGCGGTGCCGTTGGCGGATCCGCCGCGGACCGGGGCGTCGCCGGGACTGGTGTTCTTTGCGCCGGGCGGGGAATACTTCGACTTCGGGCGGCAGATTAACTTCTATATGAGCTGCGCCTCCAACCGGTCGAAGAACTGCAACGCCGAGTGGCATGAGCTGGGGCAGCGGGCGTTGGCGGCCAGCGGCGAGGAACGGCGGCAGCTGATGACGGAGGCTTACGACCTGTTCACCCAGAACCTGCTGCAATTGCCGATGATGGAGATTGTGTCGGTGTGGGGGGTGAACAAGGATTTGGAGTTTGTCAATATGCCCGGGGGCCGGCGCATCTTGATTAACACGATGACTTGGACGAAGTAACCCCTTTCCGGGTGGGCCGCCCGGCGGCCTACCCGGAACTACGGCGAGAGCAAAGACGCCCCGGCGGCAAGGCCGGGGCGTTTTTTGGGGTGGGGGATTGGGATATAGGGAAAGGCCTTTAGCGAACGGGATGAGGCGGTTATAGCTGCTCTAAAGCGGCGAACAGGTTTGCACAGGCCGGGGCGGCGGCGCGTATTTGGGCGGGATTGAGCGATGCCAGCAGAGCCGGGGCGTGGCGGGTTTTGTGGTAACGGCCTTTGCCAGTGTCGCGGGTAGCGGCGGCTAAACTGTCCAAGACGTCGTCCTTGTCAATTTGCTCCACATTGGTCTGCCCCGGCAGCCGATTAGCGGCAAAACCCCGCCCGTAGTAATTTTGCAAGGCGGCGCGGTCAGCCAAGAACCAGGATTCCATTACCTGCACCATAAAGTGCAGGCGGTCGTCGGAGACCTGGCGGCCTAAAGCCGTATCCCAATGGTCGTGCTGCCGCACTTCTTGCCGCAGATTGGGCGTATATGGCTCATCGGAGTCGATGAGCAGGATGTTGATGGCGTCGGGGTAGTTTTTGATGCCGTCCATAAAGTCGGCAATGGCGTTTGCCTTGCACGGCACCGGGGTAATTCGGCGGCTTGCCGATTGCAGGCCGGCAAAGAGGCTCCGGAAACCCGGACGCAACTTGGGGTCGCCCTCGAAGTAGATTCTTACGGCAGTTGCCATCTAGTACCTGGAACCTCCGATATGGCCGTGCCGCCACAACTCCCCCAATTCGTACCGCTCCAGCCAGCTTTTCAGCTCCTCTTTTTTCAGGCGGTTAAGCTCGGTGCCGGTTTCCGGGTAACGCTCGCAGATTACCACGCTCTCCGGATCCTCCCACAGGTGGTCAACCAACTCGGCGGAGTGGGTGGTAACGATAAGCTGGGTGCGCTGGGACGCGTCCAGCAGCAGTTTGGCTACTTGGTGGATGATGTCCGGGTGCAATCCCAACTCCGGCTCCTCAATGCAAACCAGTGGCGGGGGGGTGGGATGGCACAGGATGGTCAGCAGGGCTAGAAAGCGCAAAGTGCCGTCAGACAGCCGAGTCGCCGGCACCGCGCTGCTCAACCCTTTTTCCCGTATCCAGAGTTGGGCGGTGTTGGCTTGGATACTAACGCCAACCCGGTCATAGGTTTCGTAAAATCGTTTAAGTTGTTCCTCAATGTCGGGCAACTCCGCCCCGCCTTCCAGCCGGTTCAGCATCAAGGATAAGTTGGCAAAATCCTCCTCCAAAAAGTCGGTGATGGCATCCGTAGGTTGAGGGCGGCGGATGGCACTGTTCCGCCCCATATTCCACTCTCGATACAGGCGAATGGCGTCGAACTGCCGGGCAACGAGGTGCATTTCCCGATAGAGCGAAGGATCCTTGCGTTGTTGCAAGATGGACTGTCCCGGGGTCAAATCATCCCGCCGTATCAGCTGGGTTTGCTGGCGGCGTGAGGCATCCTCTTGGATTAGCCCCTCAGCTTCGCGCCAATTCACGGCCAACCGGCCGTATCCATTGGTTACCCGAAAGAATTGGAAAGGATCAGTGTAATTTGGGCTTGGAATTTCGTTCTCCAGCCGTTCCTCCACGATGTCAAACTGCTGACCCTTCTCATCCAAGCTCAGCGCGTAGCGCAATGACGACATCTGTCCGGTGACATTTCCCACCACCGCCTCCACGGAACCGGCTTCCGCGGGCATTTCCGACCCTTTCCAAAGCCAGTCGGAAATGCCGCCGCTCCGCCGAAAGAAGCCGGCCAAGTCCCGCGGCACAGCTTGCAGCAATGCCATTATTTCAATGAGGTTGGATTTGCCCGCGGCGTTGGGGCCGATAAGGACATTCAACGGCCGCATTTCCAGTTCGACATCCCGGAAGGACAGCAAGCCCTGGACTTTAATGGTCTTGAGCAGCATTTCCGGCTCCACTCCCAGAATTGGATTGACGGCATTATACCACTTTCAGGGTCGTTAGCAACCCTCGCTCCCGCTACAGCTCCCGCGTCATTGCGATGTGGGGGATGTCCGCTTCTGAAAAGACTTCGCCTTGCGCTTGGTAGCCGAGGTCGGCGTAGAAGTTTTTAGCATATTCCTGGGCGTGGAGATGGCAGTGTTGCAAGCCCAAGTTGCGGGCTTCCGCTTCCAGGCGTTGCAGGATTTGGCCGCCAATCCCTTGCCGCCGCCAGTCGGCGGCGACTGCCATTCGGCCGATGCGGCCGATGGGTTGGCCGTTGTCATCCGGTTCAATAACCAGGCGGCCGGTGGCGATGACTTGGCCTTGATGCAGGGCTACGGCGTGGACGGTAGCGGGGTCGGCATCGTGTTCATCCACTTCGATTTCGGCCGGGACGCCTTGCTCGGCGACGAACACCTGTATCCGCAGCTCGACCGCGCCTTGCCGTTCCGCCGCCGTGGTTACCAGTTTGACGGTTAAATCGGACATTAGATAACTTTCCGCAGCGATTCTAGCGGGCCAAGCCGTAGGCGATGGCTTTGAGGGTAGGGTCGTCGGCCGCGTTCAGGCGGGCGGCGATGTCGGCGATGAGTTTGCCGGCGGCGGTGCTGCCCCAGAACCAGCGGTGCAGGGCGTCAGCGTCGGCGGCGGGCTGCTGGGCCATCCGCGCCTCGTAGTAGAAGGCTTTGAGGTCGTCGGCGCAGTAGCGGATGAATTGGGGGCGGGAAACGGCAGCCGGGCGTTCCGGCGGGTCGGTTTCCTCGCCGCGGGCCACGGCTTCGAGGAAGTGGACCATTCCCCGAAAGCGGCGTTGGGTGATGCCGCTCAAGCCTACAGCGGTGCGGCCGCCGTGGCCGGCGACCCAACGCTCGTAAAAGGCGCGCAGGGCGGTAACTTCGTCGGCAGCACTGCGGGAAACCTGGAAGGGGGCGGCGGTTACTTCCGAGGCTTGGGGCATAAGGGACGGGTCGTCATCCTCCGGGAAGTCCGCCAGGACGGGGCCGGAAGCGGCTTGCAACAAGTCGAGGGCGGCTTTGATGACCCGATGCTGATAGGGCGGGTCGTCGGGTTTGCCCAGGGCAAAGCCGAAGTAAAAGGGGACAAAGAGGGCGCGCGGCGGTTTTACTTTGGCGGCGTGTTCGCGCACCATCACAAGGGCGGTGGTGGCGATGCGGTGTTCCTCGAGGATGCGGGCCAGCACACTCACGGTGTGGGTGCAAAGGGGTCAAGTGGGGGTCAGGAGGGCAATGTCGACGCCCTCCGCCAAGAGGCGGCGGCCAACTTCGGGGCCGGTTTCGGCAAGGAGGCGGCTGGGGTCGCGCAAGGCGCCCATAAAGGAGTAGTAGTTATCCGCCAGGCTGCCGATGATGCCCTGGTCGGCCAGTTCGCGCAGGCGGTCGATAGGGAAGGTGACATTCAAGTCGCGGTAGATGCCGGTGTGGTCAAAGCCGATGGAGAAGTGGCTTTGCACGATGTCGGCGGGATGGCAGTTGCTGGGGATGACCCGGTAAGAGGATTCGCCGCCGGCCGCATCCCGGGCAAAGGGCTGGTCATCCCGCAAGTGGAGGCCGGCGGTAGTTACCAGGGCCACTTTGCTGCGGGCGAGGTCTTTGGGGGCGACCCAGGGCGCGGTGTCATTTTCCAGACAGGGAAAGAATTCCAGAGTGCGCCGCTGGACTTCGCTGAGGGCTGCCAACCGGGGCATAACGGCCTCCTTATTTCCCTGGCCGGGGATATTTTACCACTTACCCGGAACGGGTAGCCGGGCGGGACGGGTCAAAAGGGGTAGGTCAGTCAAAGACGATGGCGCCGCGGCCTACTTCGCCGGCGTCCATATCGTCATAAGCCTCGTTTATCTGGTCTAGGGAGTAGCGGCGGACGACCAGGTCGTCGAGGTTCAGCTTGCCGGCAAGGTACAGGTCAATCATCGTGGGCATATCGATGCGGGAACGGGCGGAGCCGTAGTAGGTGCCGCGCAAGGTTTTTTCGTTCCGCACCAGGTCCACGGCGTTGATGGGGGCTTCGGCGCCGATGGGGGCAATGCCCACGACGGTTACGGTGCCGCTTTTGCTGCACATATCGTAGGCGGTTTTGACGGTTTCGGCGGAGCCGAAAACCTCGAAGGTGTAGTCGGCGCCGCGGCCGCCGGTGATTTCCTTGACTTGGGCGACCGGGTCGCGGTCGGCGGCGTTGACGGAGTGGGTTGCGCCGAATTTCATCGCGAATTCGAGCTGGCTTTCCCGGATGTCCACGGCAATGATACGGCCGGCGTTGAGCAGCTGCGCGCCCATAATCACATTCAAGCCGACGCCGCCGCAGCCGACGACGGCCACGGTGCTGCCGGGCTGGACATTGGCGCTGAACATGGTTGCGCCGACGCCGGTGGGGACGCAGCAGCCAATCATCGCCGCCTTGTCCATAGGCAGTTGGGCGGCGGTGGGGATGCAGCCGGTTTCGGGGACAACGGCGTATTCGGCAAAGCAGGCTACCTTGCCCATGTGGTGAATAGGTTGGTCGTTTTTATGCAGGCGGGTGGTGCCGTCGAGCATAAAGGGGCCAGTCGCCATGTGCAAGTCGCAGACGTTGGAGCGGCCGGCGAGGCAGGATTGGCAGCGGCCGCAAGCCGGGACAAAGGAGAGGACGACTTGGTCGCCGGGCTGGGTCAGGGTAACGCCGGGGCCGACCTTTGCCACGGTGCCGGCGCCTTCGTGGCCGAGGACGGCGGGGAGGTAGATATTGGCGTCGCCGTGCATAAAGTGGCGGTCGCTGCGGCAGATGCCGGCGGCGCCGATTTTGACCAGGACTTCGCCGGCCTGGGGTTCGTCGAGTTCCACATCCTCGACCACCAGGGGTTGACCATATTCGTACAAAACGGCAGCCTTCACCGCTGCGCCTCCTTTAGTTAGATTGACCATATCATCTATGGCGGCGGGGGATCTGTCAACCGGTTGGGGATGGGGGATTAGTTTTGGCCCGGGGCGGCGGGCTTTCCGGTCGGGAGCTCGACTTGCCAGAGTTCGCCTTTGCCGGCGATGAACTGCCCGGTTTTGATGGCGGCGATGGGGTAATCGGGCAAGGGAACTACCGCCCAACAGTTGCGGCCGTACAAGGCGCCGTGTTCGCCAAAATAGAAGTCGCGGTTGGCAAAGCCCAACTCCGGCCGGGACGCCGGCAAGGCGGCGGCGTTGGCCGGTATGATATGCAGAAAGAACTTGGCCCGGGTGTCGTAAGCGGTGCAGTTTTCTTTATAGTAGGTCAGGGCGTTGTCCTGGCGATAGATATGGAACGGGGCTTGGACGGCCGGCGGTTCGGAAACGGCCGGGCGGGACGCCGGGCGCAGCGGCCCCCGGGCGATGGCGGCGGGCGGCACGGACAGGTCATAGATATAATAATGCTGGTTGTATTGCTCCATTAGCAGGTGCTGGGCGTCGAGTTTCGCGGCGTCCGGGGCGGTCAGGATGTGGTGGGCTACCGAGTCCAGGTCAATGCCGCCGGATTGTAGCAATTTCCAATAAAAGCCGGATGGCTCCTCAGTCAAGGGGGAGACAAAAACGAACTGCCCATAAGCCAGGATGGGGCGTTTTTCAACATTAGGGCGGGCAATCACGGTGGTATCGCGATACTGGTCGGGGGGGATTTGCAAGTAAAACAGCGGGTAGATGGCGGTAAGGTTAGGCAGGTCGGGAATATGCACCGCGATTACCGCATCGCCGGCGGCGGCTACTGCCCGATGCAAGGCTCTTTCCAAGCCGGCGTTGAAAATATCCGCCGCAATGGCGTTGTAGTCGCGGAAGTAGTGATAGACAAAAAGGCTGCTGTAGGCTACATAGACCGCCGCCACGGCGTAAAAGAGTGGGCGGGGGCGGCAGATTATAAAGATGCCTAATGCCAGCAGATAGAGGGCGGGCAGCCAAATAGCGTTGATGCGTTGGATGTTAACTTCGGTAAGCAGGGCAACGAGCAGGGCGGCGGCGAACCATAAAACTACCAGCAGATGGATCCCGTAGTCCTGGCGGGTTTTAGCCCGGTATAGGGCAAAGCCGATACCGACCAGGCTGAGCAGAATGGCGAAGGGCGGCAAAGCGCCGAATCCGGGCAAGGCGCTGGTGGGCCGCGGGGAAGTGTCCGCTCCCCCCATCAGCATCGCGGCCAAGGCTAGCGTATTGGCAAGAATCCCATCCCGGGAGCTGGTGAACAATAAACTGGTGAATTCGTAACGCGGCGTGGCGGGAACCCGGGGTATGGACACCCCCAACGCTACTAGGGAATCGAGGTCGAAAGTGTTGACAATCAGCATCAGGATAATGGGCAGGGTCACGGTCAAGGCCAGGGCGGCTAATACCGCCAAGCGCCGCCAGTCGGCTAACCGGTTCAGCAAGAGCCAGCTAAAGACCAGCGCCAAGAGCAGCGGGGCCAGGGCGTAGGCGGTGCCATAGGCGTACACGGTCAGGGATAGGGCAATGACCGCGAGGGATTGAATCAGCAGCCGGGCGCGGTCGGGGCGGGCGAGGAAATAGACGCTCAACAGCAGCAGAAAGGGCAGCAGGTTGGCTTCCATCGCCCAACGGGATGCTATCAGATGCCAAGCGTTGAATGCCAATAGCAGCAACAGCAGCAAGGCAAAGGCGCGGCCGCCGGCTTGCGCCCCGATTCTCCACATCAGGAATAATGCCGTTATGCCGGCGAGAACCATAGGGATGCGGAGGACGGCGACATTCAGGCCGCCTAGGGCGATGAAAGGCATTGCTAAATAGGAATAGAGGACGCTTTTGCCGCTGCCGGTGTCGACGAACAGCACGGGCCAGGAAAAGCCGTGGCGGTCGATGCCATAGTTCAGCAAAGACCAGGCGGCATAGCCCGCGGCGGCCTCATCCTGATGGAGGCCCGGGGGTATTTCTGCCAAGGCGTAAAAGCGCAACGCCGCCGCCAAGACCAGCAGCAGGGCGGCGGCGATAAGTTCCGGGGAAAGGGATGGCGGCAAGGATTGGCGGATTCGCGGCAACATCGACGGGATTATAGCATAGGGGGCGGGGCGGCGGGGTTAGCGGGGCGGCGGCCGGGGCTGGCGCAGATACTTGGCGACCTACTTATCGTCATTCCCGTTGGCACGGGAATCCAGAGTCCCCGGACGATCTGGATTCCCCCTTTCGTGGGAAGGACGGGGGGAGGGTGAGAAAGACGGTTGATATAGGGGATAACCCGGTAAGTCGCCCTAATCGCTTTGCCTTTAAGGGATAGCAGGATATAATAACCTTATGCCTTAAATCGGAAAGAATGGGGGTGAAAAGGAGTGCAATGGTTGCGGGGCTGGGAATGGTCAATCATTCTGGCGGTTCTACTTTCCACCGGCATAGCGGTGTGGTTGGCAATTTACCCGGGTCTGCCGGAGGGAGTAAAATCGCCCGTCGTTGCGGACATTACGGCAATAGCCGGCAAGGCTACGCAAGTAGCGGCCAATGCGGGCGGGGGGTTGATTCCCTAACTGTTCCTGGTCATCCAGTTGATTAGGTCGGAGGTGAAGGAAGTGATTTTTGTGCGGAATGTCGAAAAGCGGGCGGCAGAGGTGGCGGAGCGGGAGGCAGCGGTGAAGCAGCGGGAGGCGGCGGTGACGGCGCGGGAGACGGCGGCGGTGGAGCGGGCGGCGGTAGTGGCGGCGCGGGAGGCGGTGATGGAGCGGGAGGCGGCGGTGGTGGAGCAGGCCACCGCAGCCGCAAATCGGGCGGCAGCAGCCGCGGAGCAAGCGGCCGCAATGGCGGTGGAGCGAGAGCAAATGGCCGCAATCCTGAAATGGGCCGAGGAGCAAGGCTTCAATCTCCCGCCCGGCTTGGCTACCAACGGGCATAACGGCAACGGCGATGAGTAGCGGCTAATCAGCCGGCATTGCACCAGAGAAACGGCGGCGGTTATTGAAACTGCCGCCGTTGCCTTGGCCCGATTAAAGGTCTCCCGGGAAACCCACCCGCTACAGCCCGCCGCCGGCCGCCACGGCTACCGCCGCCGCACCCGCACCTTCTTTTCGCAGACGGCGTTGTAGAGGCGGAACTGCCGCGCCCTTACCTGCCAAACCGAGCTAGGGGGGTTTATTGGATAGCCGACGTATTCCCAATGTCCATAGCCTTGGGCAGGGCTGCCATCCGCCGGCCCCGGTTCGACGATGTCGAGGCTGCCATCCGGCGGCCCCGGGTCGACGATGTCGGCGCTGGTGATGTCGGCGCGGAGGCGGGGGTAGCCCCGGGCGCGGCACTCCGCTGCGGCCACGGGCTGGGCCAAGGCCGCCCAATCGATGTTAGTAGTGCAGCGAGGATTTACGCCGGTGCCGGTATTCCAGGACCCGCCGACACTGCTGTGGGTACACCAGTTGGTCCGGGCCTGTTCGATGGCCGTATTGGTATTGTTATCATCGTTACGGTAAAAATGCTCCGGCGGGCGAGTGGCCGAATTAGAAGTGGCGGGGCGGTCGGTCGGATGGGAAACCCGCTCGGTCAGGCGGAGGCGTTTGATGACGGTTTTCTTGCCGCGGCGGGGTTCCTCGGGGAACTCAAAAATGAGTTCACGGGAGACGCCGGTAACGCCGGATTCGCCGTCGGTGAGGTAGCCCTCTTGGGCCGCCAGGAAACCGCGGAAGTTGCCTTGTTGGCCGAAATAGACGGTGTCGTCCCGCTCATTCCGGTCCCGCCCGGCAAGCCAGGTTTCGGACTTGGTCCAGGTGTCGGACTGGTCGATGGCGCAGTAGATGGATTTGCCGCGGTTGGCGGCCAGGGATTCAAGAATCATCGAGACGCGGGCATCGTCAGCGTCGGCGACGGCCGGGGTCTCTTGCCAGTCGGAGCAGTCCCAGGGGATGGTGCGGGGCGCGGCTTGGGCATCAGGGGCCGGAGTGGCCGTAAAGAACAGGGCCAAGGTCAAGGCAGACAGAGCTAGGATGGCAATAGGGAATCGGTAGCAGTTCATCGGAATACCTCCGGGCGGCCGGGGCCGGTTAATGCCGGCGGTATGCCGGTAACAACAGGATAGAAAAGGCCGCCCTACCCCTTGACAGGTAGGGCGGCCTTTTCTGGCGATTTGGGAGAATTGGGGCGGGGCGGGGTTGGCTACCGGAGGGGTTGGGGGCTCGAGAATTAAAAATTTTTTGGTCCCGGGAGGGGGGCGAAAAAATACGGCGGGGTAACTTTTGTAAAAGTTCCCCCGCACCCCCTCAAAACTTTTTGAGTTTGGGGATGGCTGGTTGTGCTGAGGGGGGTTGTGGGGGCGTGGAGTCGAGATTCCTCGGCTATCGCCTCGGAATGACATGGGGAAAATAGGGGGGAATGAAATGGGTAACGGCGGGGGATTGGGAAT
The DNA here is from genome assembly GCA_965243185.1 of Dehalococcoidia bacterium. GTDB lineage: Bacteria > Chloroflexota > Dehalococcoidia > Lucifugimonadales > UBA3495 > CBDBCU01. The sequence continues at coordinate 1,894,275 of OZ251531.1, forward strand.
GACGATTGCGGTAGGGAATAGACTTGGGGATGGCGGCGGTTAGGGCATTATTGGGCGGACGGGAATTCGGCACGCCAGAGTTCGCCTTTACCGGGGACGAATTGGCCGGTTTTGATGGCGGCGATGGGATAGTCGGGCAGGGGAATTACCGCCCAGCAGTTGGGGCCGTACAAGGCACCATATTCGTTAAACCGAAAGTCCCGGTTGGCAAAGCCCAAAGGCTGCCGGTCGGCCGGCAGGTCGGCGGCGTTAGCCGGGATGAGATGCAGAAAGAACGGCTCCCGGGTGTCGTAAGCGTTGCAGGGGGCTTTGTAGTAGGTCAGGGCGTTGTCCTGATGGTAGAGGTCGAACTTGGCCCGGGCCGCCGGCGGTTCGGAAACAGGCGGGCGGGATGCCGGTTGCAACGGCCCCCGGGCGATGGCTGCCGGCGGAATTGACGGGTCATAGACATAATAATACTGGCCGTATCGCTCCATTAGCAGCTGACCGGCGTCGAGTTCTGCCGACTCCTGGGCCGTTAGAATGTGGTGGGCTACTGTATCCAGGTTGATGCCGCCGGATTGCAGCAATCGCCGGTAAAAGCTATCCGGCCCTTCCCGCAGGGGGGAGACAAAAACGAACTGCCTATAGGCGCGGGTGGGATAGAAGGCGGTATAGGGGCCGGCGATTACGCCCTTTTCAAGGTATTGGGCCGGGGGGATTTGCAAGTAAAACAGCGGATAGACCGCGGCCAAGCTGGGAAATTCGGGGATGTGTACCGCGATTACCGCATCTCCGGCGGCGGCGACGGCCCGCTGCAAGGCCGCGTCCAAGCCGACATTGAAAACTTCGGCCGCAAGGGCGTTGTAGTTCCGAAAGTATTGATCGACAAAGACGCTGCTGAAAGCCAGATAAATCGCCGCCACGGCGTAAAGGAGCGGGCGGGGACGGCAAACGGCAAAGATGCCTAACGCCAAGAGATAGAGGGCGGGCAGCCAGATGGCGTTCATCCGTTGGATGTTGACTTGGGTCAGCAGGGCAACGAGCAGGGCGGCGGCGAACCAGAAAGCGACCAGGAGATGGATCCCGTAGTCTTGGCGGCGTTTAGCCCGATAGAGGACAACGCCCAGACCGACCAGGCTGAGCAGGATGGCCAAGGGGGGCAAAGCGCCGAATCCGGGCAGCGCGCTGGTGGGGTTTTGGGAAACATCCGCGCCGCCCAAGAGCATAGCGGTCACTGCCGGTATATTGGCTAATATGCCTGCGTCGGGACTGCGGAACAGGAGGCTGTTCAATTCGTACCGCTGGAGGCCCGGCCCCCGGGGTATGGACACCCCCAAGGCTACGATGGAATCGAGGTCGAAAGTGTTGACAATCAGCATCAGGATGATGGGCAGGGTCACGGCAAAAGCTAGGGCGGACAAGAGTACCAAGCGCCGCCAGTCGGCTAACCGGTTGAGCAGCAGCCAGCTAAAGACCAATGCCAAGAGTAGCGGGGCCAGGGCGTAAGCCGTTCCATAGGCGTACACCGACAGAGAGAGGGCGATGACCGCCAAGGCTTGAATCAGCAGCCGGCCCCGGTCGGGACGGGCGAGGAAATAGACGCTCAACAGGAGCAGAAAGGGCAGCAAGTTGACCTCGAGGGCCCAGCGGGATGCCATCAGATGCCAAGCGTTGAATGCCAACAGCAGCAGTACCAGCAGGGCAAAGCCGCGGCCGCCGGCTTGACGCCCGATTTTCCACATCAGGAATAACGCCAGTACCCCTAGCAGGGCCATGGGGATGCGGAGGACAAGGGCATTGAGGCCGCCCAGGGCGATAAAGGGCATTGCCAGGTAGGAATAGAGGACGCTTTTGCTGGCGGCGTTGTCAACGAACAGCACAGGCCAGGAAAAGCCGTTGCGGTCCATGCCGTAATTCAGCAAAGCCCAGGCTTCGTAGCCGGCAGTAGCCTCGTCTTTGTGGAGGCCCGGGGGTATTTCGCCGAGGGCGTAAAGGCGCAAGGCCGCGCCCAGGGCCAGCAACAGGGCGGCGGCAATGAGGGCGATAAATTCCGGGGAAAGGGAGGACGGTAAGGGTTGGCGGATCCGTTGCAACATCGGCGGGATTATAGCATAGGGGGCGGCCCGGTTCGGGGCGGGTTGGCAGGGTGGCGGCAAGGGGGTAGCGGAGATAGCCGGCGACTTACTTAGCGCCCTTCCCCTGCCAACGGGAATCCAGACCCACGCAACTATCCCCAACTCCCCAATCCTTAATCCCTAATTCTCCATTGCCGCCCGCCCCTTGCCGCCCGGTGTATAATCCCCCCAACAACGCCGCCGCTAATCGGCAAAGGCAGGTGCCGCACTTGGCCGTATCCAATATCGCCGCCGCTCCCGGGCAACAGGAAAGGCGCACCCGCGACGGAGTAATGGCAACTACCGTCATCGGCGCTCACGCCTTCGAGCACTTCTACGCCCACACTATCCCCTTCCTCGCCGCCATCATCGCCGCCGACCTCGGCCTCGGCGCTTTTCAAGTCGGGCTGATTGTCGTCGTGCGCTCCATATTCGGCGGCATCACCAGCACCGTCGGCGGCTTCCTCGTGGACTTGTTCCACCACCGGGTATCCTGGGTCTTGTCCATCAGCGCCTTCAGTATCGGCGTCGGCTACCTGCTAATGTCCCTGGCTCCCACCTACATATTGATCCTGGCCGCCTTGGCCCTCGGCTCCATGGGCAGCGCCCTATGGCATCCCCCGGCACTGGGCTTGCTCGCCCGCCGTTTCCCCACCCGCCGCGGCTTCTTTATCTCCATGCACCGCTCGATGGGCAGCATCGGCGATGTCCTCGGGCCGATGATTGCCGGCGCCCTGGTCGGCGGCGTATTGGCTTGGACGCTGAGTAGCGGTGGCGACGAACGGAACCTCTTTGCCCTGGAAATGCCTTGGGGTGAAATCAGCTGGCGGTGGGTCTTGCTGTTCAGCACCCCCATAATGTTCACTTCCAGCATCGTAATTTTAGTCCTGCTGCGCCACGCCGGCGGGACGCGCCCGGAAAACTTTGACCTCGGGCAGCGCATCCGCGTCAATTGGGATGGCTTGAAAGACGCCTTCCGCGGCACCGGAATGTGGGCCATCTTTACCGTCTCGGCCGTGCGCGGAATGGCTGACCGTTCCCTCGTCTTTCTGGTTCCCCTCTATCTAACCTTCCTCTTGCAGCAGCAGGGGGTTGCTCTGGAAATTATCGCCTTTCAAGCCGCCGTTCATGTGGCTTTGATGGTCGGCCCGGGCATCGTCATCGGCCCGATGATTGGGGCTTTGTCCGACCGAATCGGCCGCCGCGCCATCATCATCTTTGTAATGGCGGTAACTACTCTGCTCACCCTCGCCATTATCTGGAGCGGTCAGCAGGCCGGCGGCTATACCCCCTGGATAACCCTGTTCGTGGCGATTTACGGGGTACTGAACTTCTCCGTGAACAACCTGACCCAAGCCGCCGCCGCCGACATCGCCGCCGGCCGCCGCCTGGAATCCTCCTTCCTCGGGATGATGTGGGGCAACAATACCCTGTTCGGCGCGGCCGCCGCCCTGGTCATTTTCGGCTCCGTCGAGTGGTTCGAGGACGGCAACGGCTGGCAGTACGGCTTTTACATCACCGCCGCCATTTACTTCGCCGGGCTGCTGGTATCCCTGCTCATCCCCAGCCGCCCCCGGTTAGCGGCGGCGCCGGCATAGCGGCCCCCACGGCGACTTAATCACGGCAACCCGGGAGTTATACCTATGCCCAACGCCGTCCTGGTCATCGATATGGTGCGCGGTTTCCTGGAGCCGGGGCATAACCTTTACTGCGCCGGCTACCGGGACTTGATACCTCCCATCCAAGCCCTGCTGCAACGGGAAACCGCCGCCGGCTCCGCCATCCTGTTCATCGCCGACCACCACGACCCGGACGACTTGGAGTTTCAGATTTTCCCCGTCCATTGCGTTAAAGGCACGGCGGAGCCGGAAGTCATCCCGGAACTGGCCGGCTACCTGACCGGGGACAACCTCGTCCCCAAAAACCGCTACAGCGGCTTTTTTAACACCGACCTCGCCCGGCGTCTCGAGCAGCTGCGCCCGGACCAGGTTATCATCTGCGGCGTCTGTACCGACATCTGCATCCTCTACACCACCGCCGACGCCCGCAACCGGGACTACGCCGTGGCCGTGCCCGCCGACTGCGTCGCCACCTTCGACCCGGCCGCCCATACTTGGGCTTTGGGCCATCTGCAAAACATCCTCGGCGCGCAGGTAGTCTGACCCTATCGCCCGGTGTGCTATACTTGCCCCCACTTATCCCCGGCCCTGACGCAGCCGCTTAACGCAAGGGGAGGCCGCTATGCTCTTGTACCGCTCCTATCGCTACTCCCGCTGGGACGGCTCCCAGCAGATTTTTGACCTCGACGCCAACGAACTGATGGATAAGCTGTCCGACGAACTGCTCAAGGACGGCGACCTGATGTCCGCCCTGCGGGAACTGCTGCGGAACGGATTGCAGAACCGGGAAGGCCAGCAAATGACCGGGCTCCGCGACCTGATGGAGCAGTTGAAAAACCGCCGCCGCCAGCAGTTGCAGCAGCACAATATGGACTCCGTAGTCGATGACCTCAAGGAACGCCTTGAGGAAATTCTGCAAACGGAGCGGCAGGGCATCGACCGCCGCCTGGCTGACGCCCGGGAGCAGGTCGAGCAGACCCCGGAAACCGACCGGGAACTGCCGGAAAACCTTTACAACCTGCTGCAACAGCGGGCCGACCGCAACCGGGAAAAACTCGACAACCTGCCCGACAGCCTCGGCGGCCAGATTCAGGAGTTGATGGAATACGATTTCATCGACCCGGAAGCCCAACGCCTCTTTCAGGAACTGCTCGACCGGCTCAAGAGCCAGATGGCGCAAAATATGTCCCAGCAGATGCGCCAGCAGCTCGCGGGAATGTCCCCGGAACAGATGGCTGCCATGCAGGAAATGCTGCGGCAGCTGAACCAAATGATGCAGGATAAGCTGTCCGGCCGGGAACCGGACTTTGACGGCTTTATGCAGCAGTTCAGCCCGATGTTCGGCGACAACCCGCCGCAGAGTTTCGACCAACTTATGGAAATGCTCCAGCAGCAGTTGGCGCAAATGCAGTCCCTGCTCGACAGTATGTCCCCGGACGCCCGCCGGGAACTGGAGGACGCCCTGATGTCTGCCCTGCAACCCGGCTTGCAGCAGGAAATGGCCGAGTTCGCCGGGCTGATGGAGCAGCTGATGCCCATGGACGACTTGCGGCGGCAGTATCCTTTCCTGGGGGACGACAGCCTGACTATGGAGCAGGCCATGGAAATGATGCGCCAGTTCCAGGATTTGGACCAGTTGGAGCAGTCCCTCCAGCAAGCCCTCCGCACCGGCAATCTCGAAGATGTGGACCCGGACAAGTTAGCCGAATTGCTGGGCGAGGAAGCCCGCCGCGCCTGGGAGGAACTCGACCGGCTGCGGCAAATGCTCAAGGAAGCCGGCTACATTACCGGCGACGATGACCCGCAGCTGACCGCTCGGGGCATCCGCCGCATCGGGCAAAAGGCGTTGCGGGAAGTCTTTGTCCACCTGAAAAAAGACCGGATGGGCAACCACGAACTGGATACCCGGGGCGCCGGCGGCGACTTGCTGGGCGAAACCAAGCCCTACGAATTCGGCGACCCCTTTCAGTTGGATTTGCAGTCCACCGTCAAGAACGCCATCGTCCGCGGCGGGCCGCAGGTGCCGGTGCGCATCAGCCCCCAGGACTTTGAGATTTACCGCAACGAACACATGACCCGGGCCGCTACCATCGTCCTGCTCGACCAGAGCCGTTCCATGGCAATGTTCAACAACTGGCCGGCGGCCAAGAAAGTTACCCTGGCCCTCTTTGCCCTGATCCGCACCCAATATCCCCGGGATACCCTGCACGTCGTCGGCTTTTCCGACTACGCCCGGGAAATCAAAGAGGAGGACTTGGCTAAAATCACCTGGAACAACTGGACTTCCGGGACTAACCTGCATCACGCCCTGATGTTGTCCCGCAATCTGCTGGCCAAGGAAAAGGGCGGCACCCGCCAGATACTGGTCATCACCGACGGGGAGCCGACGGCCCATCTGGAAAATGGCCGCTCCTATTTCAACTACCCGCCCAGCCACCGCACTGAGTTGGAAACCCTGAAGGAAGTCAAACGCTGCACCCAGGAAGGCATAATCATCAACACCTTTATGCTGGAAAACAACTACCAATTGGTCAACTTCGTCGACCGGATGACCCGCATCAACCAGGGCCGGGCTTTCTACAGCAGCTCGGAAAACTTGGGGGAATACATCTTGGTGGACTATATGACCAACCGCAAAAAGCGGGTAACCGGGTAGCGGTTTTTTCCCAGTCCGGGTTTAAAGAATCGCCCATAAAGGTTGGCGGTCATTCCTAGCGGCGGCAAATAGACCGTCATTCCATGCTATTGCTGGAATGGCGGTCAATTGCTACCCGAAAACTGCTTTTATCCGGCCGTGTTATAATACCGCCCATCACCGCACCGGCGCAAGGTTGCATCGCTAGATTATGTCCACCAGTGTCCAGCAAATCCGCCCGGATACCGCCGCCGGCACTGCTGCGGCGGGAAAGCTGAATTACCGGCGGATTGTGGTCAAGGCCGGCACCGGGGTATTGACCGCCGCCGATGGCAGCGGCGGGCTGGATGGGGTGGTGATGGCCGGCTTGGTTCAGCAGATTTGCCAGTTGCAGAAATGCGGGGCGGAGCTGCTGCTGGTAACATCCGGGGCCATCGCCGCCGGACGGCAGGAACTGGGCCGGGGTCACCGCGCTTTGACCGAGCGGGAGATTCCCTCCCGGCAGGCGTTGGCCGCCATCGGGCAAGGGCGGCTGATGCACACCTACGAGCGGCTCTTTGCCAGTTGCGGCGTCCAAGTCGCCCAAACCCTGCTGACCATCAACGACCTGGCCGACCGGCAAGCCTACCTGAATGTCCGCAACACTTTGCTGGCCTTGCTGGACTTGGGCGTGACGCCCATCCTGAACGAAAATGATGTAGTGGCGGTGGATGAAATCGGCGAGGTTTTCGGGGACAATGACCGCTTGTCGGCTTTGGTGACTAATCTGATTGACGCCGATTTGCTGATTGTATTGACCGACACCGACGGGCTATATACCGCCGACCCCCGCTACAATCCTGAGGCGGCATTGATTCCGGTGGTGACGCAGGTGGACGAAGGCATCGTGGCGGCGGCCGGGCAGCACCGCAACCCTTGGGCCCGGGGCGGTATGCCGACGAAAATCGAGGCCGCCCGGTTGGTTACGGCGGCCGGGATTCCGATGGTATTGTGCAACGGGCGGGCGGAGGGCGCGGTAATCCAGGCCGCCGGCGGGCAGACCATTGGCACTTTATTCAAGGCGGCCGGGGAAAAGTTGGAAGCCCGCAAGCGGTGGATGTTGAGCCGGGTTCGGGATTCCCAATGGGGGGCCATTGTGGTCGATGGCGGGGCGGCGGCGGCTTTGCAAAACCGCCATGTCAGCCTGCTGCCCAGCGGCATCCGGGCAGTGGAGGGGGAGTTTCAGCGGGGAGACATTATCTATATCGTGGCTGAACCGGGGGAGCGCATTGCCTGCGGCATTGCCAACTACCGGGCGGCCGATATACGCCGCATCCGGGGGCATCATTCGGATGATATTCCGGAACTTCTAGGGTATCACTACGGGCAGGAAGTGGTGCATCGGAATAATTTGACGCTGCTGTAAGTTGGTCAGATACCGTCATTCCCGTGAAAACGGGAATCCAGGAATTACTACGCTACAAAGGTCAGCATAAAGTATAGGTATTCTGGATTCCCGCTTGCGCGGGAATGACGGTCTAATGGCGGGAACGACGGTCTAAGGATGGGAAGTCCGGTTCAGTAAGCAAGGAGCGGGGTTAGTTATGGCGACCATTACCACGGACGCGGCGGCGCTGCGGGAACAAGGCAAGACGGCGCAACGGGCCGCCCGGCAGTTGGCCCGGGTGGACACCGCGGCTAAAAATCAGGCTTTACTGAACATTGCCGCCGCTTTGGAAACGGAGCCGGAGCCGATACTGGCGGCCAATGCGGCGGACTACGCCACCGCCCAAGCCGATGGGATGGATGCGGCAATGCTCGACCGGCTGCTGTTGACCCCGGAGCGGCTGCACGGTATGGCTAAAGATGTACGGGGCATCGCCGCCCTGCCCGACCCGGTGCACGAAGTTATCGAGGCGCGGACGCTGAACAACGGGCTGCAAGTGGAACGGCGGCGGGTGCCTTTGGGGGTAATCGCCAGCATCTACGAAAGCCGGCCCAATATCACGGTGGACATTGCCGCCCTGACGCTGAAATCGGGGAACGCCTGCCTCCTGCGGGGCGGCAAGGAAAGTCTGGAATCCAATACGGCGTTGGCGAACCTGCTGCGGCGGTGTATCGGGGAAGCCGGCATTTCCCCGGACATTGTGCAGTTTGTGGACAACCCGGAGCGGGAACTGGTGGATACGCTGCTGGGGATGAAAGAGTATATCGACCTGCTGGTGCCGCGCGGCGGCGCCAGTCTGATTAAGTTCATTGCAGAACGGGCGGCAATGCCGGTGGTGACCGGCGGGGTCGGGGTCTGCCACACTTATGTGGACCAGACGGCGGATTTGGGTAAGGCGGCCAACATTATCTTTAACGCCAAGGTACAGCGGCCGACGGTGTGCAATGCTTTGGATACGGTGCTGCTGCACGCGGCGGCGGCGCCGGCCGGCTTGCCGGCTATTGCCCGGGACTTGACGGCGGCCGGGGTGGAACTGCGCTGCGACCACCGGGCTTTGAGCATTCTGGGGCCGGCAGCCGGTGCCAATACCAAGGCGGCTAACGAAACGGATTGGGGGCAGGAGTTTCTGGCGCTGACCGCCGCCATCAAGATAGTGGACTCTTTGGAGGAAGCCCTGGCGCATATTGAAACCTACGGTTCGGGTCATTCGGAGGCGATAATTACCGAGGATGCCGGGGCGTCAGAGCGGTTTCAGCGGGAAGTGGATGCGGCGGCGGTACTGGTCAACGCCAGTACCCGGTTCACCGACGGGGCCCAGTTGGGCTTGGGGGCGGAAGTGGGCATCAGCACCCAGAAGTTTCACGCCCGGGGGCCGCTGGGACTGCGGGAATTGACTTCGTACAAGTGGGTAATTATCGGGGACGGACAGGTTCGGGAGTAGCCGGGGGGCTACCCCAATTTAACCGGGATAAGGGGGCAACAGTGGCGGATTACAAGCTGGAGCGGATGGTGCGAACCGCCTACTCCGAGGCGTACGACATTTACCAGGAGGAGGATTTGGTGGGCCGCCTGGATGTGCATTTTGCCTTTGCTATGGTGCAGGCGTGCCTGATTGTGGCGGAGACTCTGGAGCAGGAGGACATTCAGGAAGTCATCCAGACCATTGACCGGGAGGCGCTGAACGCGGTAGGCATCGGCGCCCTGGAGTCGGCCATCGCAGTGTTCCAGGGGCGTCCCATCGGGGTGTTCAGCGATGGCGGGTTCGGGGAGAACGGGAGCGATGGGTAGGGTAAAGAGTATGCTCGAGCGATTCACCGGGGCAGGTGGACAAAGTACCGTCGTTGCAGCTTTGCGAAATCAGCCGCTTATCGGCAACGATGATACTTTGGCTGATACTATCGCCAAAGTATCCGAGATAGCCGGTTTCAAACCAGGGGATACCATTATAGAGGAAGCCGCGCCTGACGACGCCGTGCATTTCGTTTTGGCCGGAACGGTTTCCGTCAGAGTGTTAAACCGTGAGATTGCGGTTAGAAGTGCGGGGCAACACGTCGGGGAGATGGCGCTGGTTGACCCGGGTCAACCCCGCTCCGCTTCCGTAATCGCCTTGGATGAAGTAGTAACAGCTTGCCTGTCGGCCAGTGAGTTCAGTAATCTGGCCGAAGCCAACTCCAAGTTGTGGAGGAATGTAGCCCGTGAATTGGCTGCCAGGCTCCGGCAAAGGAACAGATTCGTAACCCCTACGAACCCGCGGCCAGTCTTGTTCATAGGCTGTTCAGCAGAGTCCTTATCGGTAGCTTGTGCCATTCAGTCGGGGTTGGCATACGATCCAGTAGTGGTAACGCTTTGGACCGACGGCGTATTCAGAGCGTCAAGTTTTGCGATAGAATCCTTGGAGCGCGAATTGGACAAGGCGGATTTCGCTGCTCTAATCCTGTCAAGCGATGACCGGGTGACCAGCAGAGATGTGACCAGCGATGCGCCCAGGGACAATATCATATTTGAGTTGGGGCTTTTTATGGGAGCCTTGGGGCGGAAGCGCACTTTCCTGGTTCACCCTCGCGAGGTCAATCTCAAAATCCCTACTGACCTCTTTGGCATCATACCATTGACTTACGAGTTGGGAGCGGGTGATGATATACTTTCATCCGTAGCCCCGGCTTGCAATGAACTGAGAGCCTTGATAAAGGAGGCCGGGCCGCGCTGAAATACCGTAAGGAGGCAGCAGTATGGGACTTGGCGATGACCTGAAATCGGAAGTGGGGAAAATTCTCAGCGAGCAGTGGAATGCCCGCGCGGGACAGAAAGTACCGGAAACGGATGACCTGAAGCTGAGCAATGACGCCGTAAAATTACAGGGAACGGTGTTATACGCAGACCTCGACGACTCGACGGAACTGGTGAATACCATGAAGCCGTGGTTCGCTGCGGAAGTCTATAAGTCGTACTTGGTATGTGCAGCGCGGATAATCCGCTCTGAAGGTGGAGTAATCACTGGCTACGACGGAGACCGCATTATGGCGGTGTTCATCGGAGACGGGAAGGATAGTGCCGCTGTCCGCACCGGCCTTAAAATCAACTTCGCCGTGCTGGAAATCATCAACCCGGCCATAAAAAGCCGGTACTCTAATGCCAACTACTCCGTAAAGCAGGTGGTTGGCATCGACACCAGCGACCTGTTCATAGCTCGTACCGGTATCCGGGGAGCTAATGACCTTGTCTGGGTAGGTCGTGCGGCCAACTATGCGGCGAAGTTGTCGGCACGTTCTGGAGATGCTACTCAGATTACGCCCACCGTATATGAAAGCCTTAATAACGGGGCTAAACTCGGGCCAAAGGGAGAAAATATGTGGCGGCCGGCAACAGCCCGAGGTATCGGGAACATCTACACGTCATCCTGGTACTGGAAAGTGTAGAACCGGACCAGTTTTAGACACGATTAGGGGCGGGTTTGGTAGGCCCGCCCCTTTCTAATGCCGGTCGCCGTTGTTGTTGGCGGCGGTTTCGTTGTCGAGCCAGGGCGGGGGCGGTACTTCGACCAGCTTGTCCTTGTTGGCTTCGTACCACGCTTTGAGCTCTGCCTTAACGCGGGCTTCGGCTTCCGCTTTAGCTTTGGCTTCGGCGGCGGCTACGGCTTCCATTTTTTCGACATAGACCCGTTTGCGGTTGAGAATCATATCATAGACCTCGAGGTTGAGTTGGAGCAGGGCCAAGAGGGCGGTCAGGTTGACCATGGGGTTCCGGCTGATGATGGCGTCCAGGAGGGGCGGCAGGTCGGAAGTGGGGTAGTCGGCACGGTAAAAGAAGTTGATGGCCCAAGTGCCGGGGATAATCAGGTCGGCGGCCAAGGCCAGGATAATGATGGCCTCCTTGGGGAAGTAAGGGGCGTAAGTCCACCAGGGTTTATCCTGCTGTTGTTCCATTGTAAGCCTTGGGGTGGGGGATAGACAAGCGGCGGTCGCGGGGGATTTGTATGGCGTTGACCGGGCTTGCCGGGCTACGGGTTCAGGGTTTGGAAGGGGCGGGTTGGGCAACCCGCCCCTAATTTTTGGCGGCCGGTTAAGGCGGCTATTTGCGAGCTAGAGCTTTGAGAGCGGCGTCCCGGATGTTTTCAGGGGTGAGGCCGCAGCGGGCGAGGAGTTCCTCGGGTTTGCCGGAGGGGGTGTAGCCGTGGATAGCGACGATTTCGAGGGGGACGGGGCAGCGCTGGCCGGCGATTTGGGCGACGATGCTGCCGAGGCCGCCGTGGATGTAGTGTTCCTCGGCGGTGACGATGGCACCGGTTTCCCGGGCGGCGGCGATGATGGCGGCTTGGTCGATGGGCTTGAGGGTGTGGATGTTGAGGACGCGGGCCAGGATGCCTTGCTCCGCCAATAAGTCGGCGGCGTCAAGGGCGGCGGCGACCATTATGCCGGTGGCAATGATGGTGAGGGCGTAGCCATCGCGCATTTTTTCGGCTTGGCCGAGGTTAAACTGGTAGTCGGGGGAGTGGACGACCGGGATGGCGGCGCGGGAGAGGCGGATGTAGAAGGGGCCGGTTGCCCGGGCGGCGGTCTGGACGGCTTGGGCGGCTTCGGGGGCGTCGGCGGGGGAGATAACGGTAAAGGTGGGCAGGGCGCAAATGAGGGACAAGTCCTCGATGCCGTGGGCGGACATACCGTCCTCGCCGGTCATAATGCCGGCGTGGGTGCAGACCAGTTTGAGGTTGAGGGCGGGCTGGGCGACGAGGACGCGCAACTGGTCAAAGGGACGGCCGACGCCAAAGACGCTGAAGGTGCTGACGAAGGGCAATTTGCCGCTGGCGGCCAAACCGGCGCCGACGCCAATCATATTCTGTTCGGCGGGGCCGAAGTCAAAAAACCGCTCCGGGTACTTATCCCGCCAGAGGTGGGTAAAGGTGGAGACATTGAGGTCGCCGCCGAGGACTACCAAGTCGGGGTAGGCGTCGGCCATAGTGAGGAGGGTTTCGCCGTAGGTTTGTCGGGTGGATACCAATTGTCGCTGGGCCGTCATCAGGCCAACTCCTGCATAGCTTGTTCGAGTTCCTGCTGGTTGGGGGTGCGGCTGTGGAAAACGGGATTGTTTTCCATAAAGGATACGCCCTTGCCTTTGATGGTGTGGGCGATAATTACCGTGGGCTGGTCGCCGGGCTGGCCGGCGGTGGTCAGGGCGGCGAGGAGGGCGTTGAAGTCGTGGCCGTCGGTTTCGAGGACCTGCCAGCCGAATTCGCGCCATTTGCCGGCGAAGGGTTCGAGGGTCATAACTTCGTCGGTAAAGCGGTCGTTCTGGATGCGGTTGCGGTCGACGATGGCGATGAGGTTGCCGGCTTGGTGGTGGGCGGCGGACATGGCGGCTTCCCAGATTTCGCCTTCGTCGCATTCGCCGTCGCCGAGGAGGGCATAGACACGGTAGTCTTTGCGGTCGAGGCGGGCGGCGAGGGCGCAGCCGAGGGCGAAGGAGAGGCCCATACCGAGGGAGCCGGAGTTCATTTCGACGCCGGGGGTCATGGGGTGGGCGTGGCCCTGGATGCGGCCGTGGAGTTGGCGGAAGTCGGCCAGTTCGGAGGGGGGGAAGTAGCCGGCTTTGGCGAGGACGGCGTAGAAGCCGGGGGAGGCGTGGCCTTTGCTGAGGATGCAGCGGTCGCGGTCGGGCCAGTGGGGGTTTTGGGGGTTGTGGCGCATTACGCGGAAGTAGAGGGCGATAAGGATTTCGAGTTCGGAGAGGGAGCCGCCGGGGTGGCCGCTGCCGGCGGCACAGATGGTGTGGAGGATGTCGCGGCGCAGTTCTTTGGCCAAGGCGGGGAGGTCGGCAAAGCTGCTGTAGTCGTGGGGGGAGACGGGAGCGGCGGTGGCAGGCATAGGCGCGTCCTTTCGGTGCAAACAGGTTGGGGCTAAGGATTGGCTGGGATAGATTATAAGGCGTTGGGGAAGGGGTGTCTAGCGGGGTATGCAACGGTCTGGTGGGGACGGTCGAGATTCCTCGGCTGCGCCGCGGAATGACATGGGGAATATAAGGGGAATGATAAAGTGGGGTTCTGGATTCGCTAAATTCACAAAGGAAGTGCAACACTTTCTGGTGGAGGTGTTGCTATGGGAACTCGGTATCAACAGCTTACCCGGGAAGAGCGGTGTGAACTGGCCCGATTACAAGCCGCGGGCCGCTCCTACCGCCAAATCGCGCCAGCTCTGGATCGCGCGCCATCAACAATCACTCGGGAGGTGAAACGCAACGGCAGTTCCCGGCAGCGGGGCGATCAGCCGGCTTATGCCGACCAGCAAGCTCGGGCCCGGCGGTGGCAAGGCGCCAAGTTGGAGCGGGACGCGGACTTGCGGGAGTGGGTCTTGGCCCGGCTCAAAGCCGGGTGGTCGCCGCAGCAGGTATGCGGTCGCTTGAAACGGGAGACGGGGCGGACGGTGTTGTTCTACGAGACCATCTATCGGTTCATTGACGCCCAAATCCGGCGGGGCAAGGCGTATGACTGGCGGCATTACCTGCCCCAAGGCAAAACCCGCCGGGGGCGGAGCAAGCGGGGGCAGCCCGGCAGTCGGATTCCCGATCGGCAGGGTCTGGAAGCCCGGCCGGCGGACGTGGCGACCCGGCAGACGCCCGGGCATTGGGAAGCGGATTTGATGCTGTTCAGCGTCTACGGGCAGGCCGCCCTGGTATTGGAGGAACGCTATTCCCGCTTGCTGGTGGCCTTGCGTCTGCCCCAGGGCAAGCTGGCGGAACCCATCGCTGCGGTCATCGGCCAAGTGCTGAATGTGCTGCCGGCGGAGTGGCGGCAGACGGTGACCTTTGACAATGGGGCTGAGTTCGCCCGCCATTACCGCTTGCACGAGCTGGGGATTGCTACCTACTTCTGCGACACCCATTCGCCTTGGCAGAAGGGCGGGGTGGAGAATGCTATCGGGCGACTGCGGCGGACGCTGCCGCGACGGACGGATTTGGCGACTTTGCCGGAGGAGTTGTTAATCGCGCGGGTGCGGGCGTACAATAACACGCCCCGGCAGTGCTTGGGGTATCAGACCCCGGCGGAAGTTTTGGCCCGGGATGTGTTGCGCTTGAACTGTGAATGTACATTCCCCCTTTCGTGGGAATGACGGGGGAAGGCAGGAATGACGGTTGCGATATGCGGCGGGGCGGCCGGGGGTGGGGTGACGCGGTTCTGTTTCAGAAACTGTTGGTTGGGAAAATATGCCTTAAAATGGGCAAATTTCCGCTGTCTCACGTATCTGCCTGACCAGGAATTGAGGCCATAAAAATGCTGTCAGAACCAGTGCCAACACTTTCTGAAACAGTGCCGGGTGACGCGATAGCGTTGCATTTTAGGTGGTTTGGTTGAGCAAGCCCCGGGTTTGTAGCAAAGCCAACAGGTTATGCTCTGACCAGACCGTCCCCAATCGCTCCCGCCGGCGCAACTCCCGATTGTAGCGTTCCAGGCGGGAAGTAGTCCGGTAGGCGACCGCTCCCGTAGTCCAATACTGCCGACCGGCGAGCAACGCCTTGTCCAGCCAGTAAGCGGCGGCGCCCTCGGTCAACTCCATTATTTGACGGGCATAGCTCTGGGCCGCCGCCGCGCTGTCAGTCAACAGCAGTTGCCGGGCGGCGGCCAAGCCGGATTTCCCGATATTCCGTCCATATTCCCGCAGCAGGTGAAAGATGCACAGCTGATGCGGCGCCGCCCGGCCGTACACCCACTGGATGCCGGCCGCAATGGCCCGGTCGCCGTCGCTGACCAGATGTCGGGGTGGCGCCGCCCCGGACTGCTCGGCCCGCGCCAAGACCGCCGCCCAAGGCCCGAAAGTCGCCAAGACCGCCCCGGTTTCGTCCCGGATTACCTTCAATTCCTGAGCGCCCTGCCGGGTGCGCGTCCACAAACCATCCAGTTCCCACACTGCCCCCGGCAACCGGGGCCGGGTCAAGGCCAACCGCCGCAGCCAGCGACACAAGGTGCTTTTGACACAACCCACCCACTGCCCCGCTTGGGCGTAACTCAAACCCTGGGCCGCCAAGCTCAAAGCCATGTCCCGAGTTTTTTTGAGAACCGTTGGTAACGAACCTCCGGCCCCAGCAGCGCCGCGCCGCCCGCCAGTTGGCGACATTGCCCACAACGAAACACCGGAACCGCTACCCGGATGGGACCATAGGACGTGACAATGGTGCGCTCATAGCGATGATGGCGGTGCATCGCCAGAGCGCACTGAGCACATCGGGGCTGATAATGATCCAGGGCTTGTTGCAGCTTCGCCTGCAACTGGAGCGGAATTTCCTGCTCCAGTTGGGTCTCCAAATCGTCCAGCAATCCCATGACAGCGCACCTCCCGTCAACCAGCAAGGCCGGCCTTTTCCCCATTCTACAACTAAACCACCTAAATCGGAACGCTATCGGGTGACGCTGGGGGTTTGACAAGGTATGTTGGGGGCGGGGATAATGCGGGGGCGGGGGGAATCGTTGAAGGCGGGGAAAGTTTTTGGGGAGATTTAGGTAAGGGGGTTTTGCGGTGGCAAAGAGGAAGGGCGTTGGCGGGCCTACGGCCGCGTTTAATGGGGTGAACCGGGGGGTGTATATCGCGGATAATTTGGATTTTCTGCGGGCGATTAACAGCGGGTCGGTGGATTTGGTGTGTATTGACCCGCCCTTTGCCAAGAATGATACTTTTACCGCCGATATGCTGAAGCCGGCTTTGACCGGGGCGGAAAAAGAGAATGAGAGGCGGCTGCTCGAGGGTCAGTGGGGGATTGCTACGCCGGAGCAGGCCGCCGCCGGGATTGCCTGGCCGGAGGACCCGAAAGCCCGGGGCGGTTATCGGGATACTTGGGATTGGGATATGGATGTTCACCCGGACTGGCAGACGGACTTGGAACACCATCATCCGGCGGTCAATAAGTTGATTGACACCACCCGGGACATTCAAGGGGATGACGTGGCCGCTTATCTGGCGTTTATGGCGATTCGGTTGGTGGAGATTCACCGGGTACTCAAGCCGACGGGCATTCTATTCCTGCACTGCGACCATACGGCCGACGGTTACATACGGCAGCTGCTGGACGGGGTGTTTGGCAAGGATAATTTCAGGAATGCGATTGCGTGGAAACGGACTAACGCCCCGACGGCGTCAAAATACCAGTTCGGGTGCGTCCACGACACCATATTTGCCTACGCCAAGGGCGCGGCGGCGATTTTTAATCCGGTGTTTGTGCCGCATTCCCAAGAATACCTGGATAAATCCTATCGGCATAAGGATGAGCGGGGGACATTCCGGGCGTCGCCGCTGACGGCGCAGGGGGCGACACGGGGTTCGTCGGGGCAACCGTGGGGCGGGGTCGATGTGGCGGCCAAAGGGCTGCATTGGGTTGTTCCCCAAGCGATTCCGGATAATGTGGTAAAGCCGGCCAACTTTTCGCAAATGACGACCCAAGAGAAATTGGGTTGGCTGGATAGGGAGGGGCTGATTTACTGGCCGCCGCGGGGGAAAGTGCCGGCGTTTAAGCGGTATTTGCATACCACGCCGGGGGCCAGGGGTTCTGACTTAATCGTGGACATTGCGGGGATACAAGGCTCCGCTTTGGAATTGACCGGCTATCCGACGCAGAAGCCGATTGCGCTGGCAGAGCGGATTATCCAAGCGGCGACGAAGCCGGGCGACATGGTGCTGGATTGCTTTGCGGGGTGCGCTTATGCGGCGGTGGCGGCGGAAAAGTTGGGTAGGCAGTGGGTAGCGTGCGATATTAACCCCCGGGCGTGGACGGTGTTTAAGCGGCAGTTTAACAAGGGCGGGGAGCTGCCCAAGTTGACCTGCAATGACCGGACTACGGGGCAGCAGGTGATGGGGAGCGAGCCGACGGTTACGGTGCACGGGCCGGGGGAATTGCCCCGGCGGACTACGCCGCGCATAGTTGAAATCAAGCCGCTGCGGACGAACAACCGGCGGGCGGGCGGCGATGTGCCGGAGGGGAAACGGGAAAGGCCGCTGATGTCCAAGCCGGAAATCCTTAAAGAGCTGCTGGATTTCACGGATGGCAAGGCTTATTGCTGCGGGTTTGAGAGCAAGAATGCGGACGGCAGTTATGCTTATGGGGATTATGAGCTGGATCATATTATCCCTAAAAGCGTGGGCGGGCCGGATGATATTACCAATCGTCAACCGCTTTGCCCGACGCATAACCAGCTGAAGCGGGATTTGGATTTGGACTTGAAGGAATTGCGGGCGCTGGTGGGGGAACGGCAGGAGTATAAGCCGGGTATTACGCTGCAAGCTTTGCCGCGGGCGGATCGGGCGTTGGAGTATGCGATGCAGGTGCGGGCGGCGGCGTATCAGCGGAAGTTTGGGAAGGGGATGGGTATTTAGGGAGGCGGGCGGCATAGCCGGGATGATGGAGGGCGGCGTAGGCAACTACCCAAGGTACACAGGTATATAATTCCCAAAATATATCATGAATGGGGGCGTGGCGGACGGATTAACCGACAAAGGTGTATACCAGCTGTGGGGTGGCGCGTTTTCCACGCAGGGTGAATAGCTTTTCAGGAAATCGCATCCCTTGATGGTGGTAGCATCCCTTGCGATATTCAAACGCTTGGTGTGAAATAGCCGGGGCTACCAGCCCAGCAGGTCGGCGAAGGACAGATTGGGCCGGCCCAACTGCCGGTTCAGCCCGATGCAGAAGTTATGCATAATCACCTTAGCCACCAGCCGCGTCTGCAATCCCTCCAGGGTGTGCGGACGGTCTTGCCCCAAGCGGAAAAAGCCTTGCAACTGGGCAAAGTCCGTTTCCCCAATCTGCCGCTTGCCGGCCACCCAACGGCGCAGGGGATAGCGCCAGGGATGCTTGCGATGCCGTTGCGGCGGCGCCACAACGCAAGCTTGATACTCCTGCTGCCAGCGTTGGTGGGCGGCCCGCCCGGTAAAGCCTTTGTCGGCCACATACCAAGGGCAGTAAGCTCCCAAAGTGGGCAGTCGGGGATGGGGATACAACCGAAAAGCCAGGAAAACCTCGGTCATAGTCTGGTCTTTGGCGCTGGCCGGGGCCAAACTGAACCCGGTAATGTTGCCGGCCGGGCCCGTAGCCAGCAGCAGATGCAAGCCGGCATACCCGCCCAAGCGATTGCTGTAGCCGATGTCGGCTGGTCCGGGCAGCCAGCCCTTCCCCCGTCGCTTGGCGGCCCGGGTCGGCACGGCGGTGCTGTCCAGGGCTTGGTACAGCCCCTCCGGTTCCTGGAGCAAGTCAGACTGGTAACGCCAGAAGGCGGCCTGCAAGGCGTAACAGCGGCGGGCGTGGCGGTTGAACTGGCTGCGGTTGGGCAGCCGGGGGAAGGCATCCCGCAGTTGGGTCTCGGCATAGCGGTAAAAGTCCCGCGCGCGGCCAAAGCGTCGCCATTGGCTGAAACCGAGCAAAGTAATTACCTCGCTGTCGGACAAAGCCGGCGGCCGGCCCGGTTGCCGGGGCGGCGGCACCTGGGATTTGCAAAAGTCGTCCACCAGGACATATAGTATGGTCAGGAAGGTGTTCGGATCCAGCATAGCCCAGCCTCCTTTTGTCGGGTAGGCTTAACTATGGGGCCAGACACCTTCCCTTACAAGGTCTTTCCGGCCTTTTTATTTTCACACCAAGCGTTCAAGAGACGCAGGCTCACCGACCGGTCAGCGATCGAACGGAAAAGCGGCACTGTAACGCGAACCCCCGGCAATGCTTGGGCAATCACCCGACTTTGCAAGGCGTCCTCGATCTTTTTCGCCACCTTTTTCGTGCCATCCCCCTGGTGGCTTTCCCGAATGGCATCCGCAAGGGAAGCCGCCTTTTCCCCAAAGGATGGCTCCAGCAACTTCTTGAGGTATCCTTTTTGTCCCAGCTTGGACGTTTCGACTGTGGGCCGCCAGATGTACCTGATCCAAGTGTTTCAGCGTTACCGCCCGCAGGTTGTCGTAGGTCTCCAGGTGGACGCGGGCCATAACCCGGCGTAGTTCGGTGTGTTTGCGCCCCTCTACCAAGCCCAGTGCTTCTTTGCCTGTTTCGGTGAGTTCGTACGCCCCTTTGGCGGAATTGGCAAACCCGAAATGCACCAACTCCCGGCAGACCTTTTCCCCCGCCGCCGCGAAAGTTCCCCGGGGTTCCGGCAGCATAAGCCGGAGAGCCCGGTCGCTGACATATTTCCGCACGGAACGGGAGACGGTTTCCTCCTGCTCATCCCGGCGCGCCGCGGCCGGGAGACCGCCCAATACCCTGAGCCCGATGTAGTGGTAGCCCACATCGGATATGTTATAGCTGGATATGTTCATATCCTGCCCCTTGCTTTCGCATTTCCGAACTCTGTTAGAAGTTCAGTACAATCTCCGTTAAGCCGCCGTAGTTCCCGGCTTAATGCCAAAATTGGCAAGCCCCCAACAGCTTTCAGAACTATCGTATTCTCCGAACTGTAACCACACCGGCTGGTCAACCAAGTTTCTTCCAAGTCCGAGGACAACCGATTTAGTTCTACACAGAGCTCCTCGAAAGCGTCCTGAGTATCCCTCGCCAGTGTAATGCCTTGCTGAATTTCGACATTCATTCTCAAGGCACTATCTTGCAAAACCGGCAACGGGCGCAGCCCCGGCGTAACCGGGTGAATTCCCAACCCCAAGCAAGCCGCAAGTCCGTGTTCGTCAAAGGTGCCACTGGAGATAAACACCGGCAGCACTTCCCCCATCAGCAGGGACGGGTTAAAGGCCAAGTAATCCAGCAACTTGGCAAAGAAAATGATGGCGTCATTTTTCTCCGGCGGGTTGGATGGGCGGTTCTTAATCTCCGCCACGGCCACCAAATCTGAAGTTTGCGCCACGATGTCAACTTCGTGGAGTACGCCAGACGCCGTTTCTAACCCTTCCCCAAGCCGCATTTCCCGTTCCTGAGAGATAGTCCAGTCCGGGAACTTGGCAACGCAACTTTCCCGAAAGCACCGCTCAAACCCTTGGTCGCCGCCAGATTCATGCCCCAAGTGCTGCCATTCCCGGTCGACGAACCGATAAGCCTCTCTCAAGAATTGCAGGGCGGAAGGCGGCAGGTACTCGTCTTGATGGATATTCATACCGCCCCTAATCCATCAAATCCGGCATTCTCAACACGTGTTGGCGTGAGGTAAAATGGGGAAAATTGCCTTGACCGAGGAGCGGAATTATGTCCCAACGGGCTTATCGCCACGACTTGCGCTGCCCCCATTGCGGCTCCAACTGGATGCCCAAATACGGCGCTTCCCGGGGGAAGCAGACCTATCGCTGCGGCCACTGCAAGCATCGCCACACCCCGGAGGGCAACCGCCACTACTATTCGGAGCAGGTCAAGAGCCAAGCCGTGGGGATGTATCTGGAGGGCAGCAGCAGCTCGGCCATCGGGCGGGTGCTCAAGGTGTGGCTGGAAACGGTCTATTCCTGGATTCAAAAAAAGCCGTGGCGGCTGGGGAGACCTTGAACTTGGTGCGGGAGCAGCAAGCGGCCTGGCGGCCGGCCGGGGTTAAGGCCGTAGTAATTTCCCGGGATGAAGCGTGGACTTACCTGGGCTGCCGCAAGGGGAAGCAGCGGCAATCCCTGGGGATTGGGACGGCGGTAGTAGTGGAAAGCGACGGGCGGTGGTGGCGGGATTTTGAGGTGGGGGGACGGGATACGGAGACTTTCCTGCGGTTGCCGGAGGCGGCCAAATACAGTACGGACCGCACGAAGTGTATAATTGGCTGCCGCCGGACTGCCATGTGGCGCGCAAGGGGCGGGAAGGCAATCGGAACGAAGGGCTGCATTCGGTCTTGCGGGGGAAGCTGAACCGGCTGGTGCGGCGGACTAAGGGATACACCAAGCAAGCGGAAATGCTGGTTGGTTCCCTGGCTATGCTGTGGCTTCAGCAAGGCTGGATTTAACCACGCCAACACGTGTTGAGAATACCCAAATTTTTTGGAGTTGGTGGCGACTGTGGGTTTGGTGATGGGGCGTCGAGATTCCTCGGCTACAGCCGCGGAATGGGACGGGGGGCTATGCCGCGGAACGGCTATAGATGGTTGGTCGGAATGACATAGCTATGGCGGGTTGGGTGTCCGGGGTGTCAATAATTAGGGGAAACACGCCCTGATTGGCGGGCTACCAGCCGGGGTCTTTGGGGGAGAGTCCCATTAGGGCTTGGCCGCCGGATTCGTAGTTGGCGGGGAGGCCGGCGCCGTGCTGGACGACGACATGGGCGTCGCGGAAGCGGCGTTCGAGGCCGTGGCGGCGGTGGATGGCGTTGGTGCCGGCGGCGTGAAACAGCAAATCCACAGCGTGGGCGGATTGGTGGATGGAGTGGGTGATGGCGAGGCGGGCTTGGGCCAGTTCGGGGCTGGGCATAGGCATATTATCGTCAAAGGACTGCCAAGCGCTGCGGACGGCGGCTAGGACATAGGCGCGGGCGCCGCTGATGATGGCTTCGGCTTCGCCGACTTTGGACTGGACGGCGGGGCGGTCGCGCAAGGGGGTGGTGGATAGAGTGGTGCCGGCTTGGGTGGCCAGTTCGATGAAGGCGTCCATTGCGCCCCGGGCGATGCCCAAGGCTACGGCGGAGACCAGGGTCCAGATGGCGATGAGCATAGTGCGGGGATGGTAGGGGAATCCGGGTTCCCGTGCCGGGGCGTAGAGCCGGAAAGTGCGCTCGGTTGGCACAAAGACATCGTCAACGACAAAGTCGTTGCTGCCGGTGCCGCACAAGCCGACAACTTGCCAGGTGTCGTGGACGGCGGCGTCAGTGATGGGGAGGAATGCCATCACGGTGGCGGAGTTGGCCGCTGGCCCGGTGCCGGCATTAGCCGCCGCCGGGGCCGCATTGTCCCCGTCGGTCAGCCGGCAGTTGACAAAGAGCCAGTTGGCGTTGCTGATGCCGCTGGCGTAGTCCCAACGGCCGCTGATGCGGTAGCCGCCGGGAACGGGGCGGGCAATGCCTTCGGGACGGAAGGAGCCGGCGCAGCGGAAGTCGGGCGGCTGGCCGAACATCTCTTGCCCGATTTCCGGGGTAAAGTGGCCGGTGAACAGCGCGCCGCCGTTGGAGAGTAGGGCGCACCAGCCGACGGAACCCTCGGCCCGGGAAAGCTCCTCGACTACATCAAAGGCGGTAATGGGGTCAACTTGCGGCCCGCCCATACTGGCGGGGAGAAAGAGTTGGTAGGCGCCGATGGCGGCGATTTGGGCGGCCAGGGGGTCTGGGATGCGGCGCAATTGGTCCATTTCGGGCCGGGCGGCGCAGATGTCCGGGTGCAAGGCGCGGGCGGCGGTCAGCAGGTCGGGGAATTGGGCAGTAGGCGGTGCTTTCAGTTGCATTTTGGCGGTGCTCGGTTTTAGGGATGGGTTAGGGTATGGATAGTCGGGAGCGGATTGCAAAAAGTTTGAACCGGCGTAGAATTGATGGGGCGGGAAGCGGCACTCGGGAAGGTTTCGGCGAGGTTTATCATAAAGGCAACGGAGCGGCGTGTCCAGTACTATTTTATGCAGTCCCGTCGAGGGCGTGGGGCTGTTTGGTAAATAGCAGTATGGGTTCGCCGCTGTTCCGCAAAATACTTGGTCCGCAAATATCCGGCGGGGCCGGGTCATTCGGGTTGGAGTAGAGGGATGCCGCCGAAAATTCGCAAGGTGCGCGCCGATTTGCTGCTGTATGAGCGGGGGTTGGCGGAAAGCCGGGAGCAAGCCCGGATCCTGATTATGGAGGGTTTGGTGTTCGCTCCGGCCGGGCGGGTGCTGAAGCCCGGCGTTGCTTTGGCGGAAAGTACGCCGCTGGAAGTGCGGGGCCGGCTGCCCTATGTGAGCCGGGGCGGGGTGAAACTGGCGCACGCTTTGACGGTTTTCGGGCTGAAAGTGGACGGGTTGACCGTTCTGGATGTGGGGGCATCAACCGGGGGCTTTACGGACTGCCTGCTGCAACGGGGGGTGCGGCGGGTTTATGCGGTGGATGTGGGCCACGGGCAACTGCATCACAAGCTGCGGCAGGATGAGCGGGTGGTGGCGTTGGAGAAATGCAATGCCCGCTATCCTTATGGGCTGCCGGAAAGGGTGGATTTGGCGGTGGTGGATGTGTCGTTTATATCGCTGGGTTTGGTTATACCGCCGGCGGTGGGGCATTTGGCGCCGGGCGGGTATGTGGCGGCGTTGGTGAAGCCGCAGTTTGAAGCGGGCCGGGAGCAGGTGGGCCGGGGCGGGATTGTGAAAGACCCGAAGGTTCACGCCGCCGTGCTGGGCAAGGCGGCGCTCGGGGCGGTGGAGCAGGGTTTGCGGGTGCGGAATCTTTGTCCATCGCCGATATTGGGGGACAAGGGTAATCGGGAGTTTTTCCTGCTGCTGCAAAAGCCGGGGTGAGGTAGGTTAGAAGTCGGGAAACCGGGGGCTTTGCAACAGTCTCTGGCCTTTCTGGATTCCCACTTTCGTGGGAATGACGGTGGAGGACGGGAAGGACGATTTTATGCGATAGCCCTAGTCTTTACAGAGGACGGCGGTCTTGTGCTATGGTCGAGTTGGCTTTGGGGAAAGGGTGGGATGGGATTTTTTGACCGGGTTCAAGTTCGGGCGGGAGAAGGGCTTTGAGTCGTACTGCTAATGTTACATTGCTGGCGGCCCTGGTCGCAGTCATCTGGGCAGTGGAATTGGTGAATATGCTCCTGGGGCATCGCCTTAACGACTATGGGCTGCTGCCGCGCACCGTCGCGGGTTTGCGGGGGATTCCGCTAAGCCCCCTGCTCCACGGCGGGTTCAGTCATACGCTTTCCAATACGGCGCCGTTGCTAATCTTGGGCGGATTAGCGGCAGTGCGGGGGCGCGGCAACTTCCTGCTGGTGACGGTTTTCATCATCCTGGTGGGCGGCGCCGGAGTGTGGGTAGGGGGCCGGGCGGCGCTGCATATCGGGGCCAGCGGATTGGTGTTCGGCTACTTCGGCTATCTGGTGGGCCGGGGCTGGTACGAGCGGAGTATTTTGTCCATAGCGGTGGCTTTGGCGGTTATTGGGGTTTTCGGATGGGGGATGCTGTCCGGGATTTTGCCGACCGCCGGCGGGATTGTGTCGTGGGAAGGGCATTTGTGCGGGCTGATTGCGGGGGTGTTGGCGGCTTGGGTGATGGGCGGGCGGCGGAAGCGGGCGGCAGTTAGGAATGGGGAATGAGGGATTAAGGGGGG
The DNA here is from genome assembly GCA_965243185.1 of Dehalococcoidia bacterium. GTDB lineage: Bacteria > Chloroflexota > Dehalococcoidia > Lucifugimonadales > UBA3495 > CBDBCU01. The sequence goes on from OZ251531.1 coordinate 1,919,193, forward strand.
CGGTGCGTTGTGTTCGGGAAGTTGTAAAAAGCCCGGCCTTGTGGTAGGCTTGGAAAACATTTTGGGGCTGTAGCCGGGCCGGTTGGGGTTATTTCTGTGAAAGCGGGAATTCAGGGGTTTCCGTCCAATTGCAGCATTGTAGCAATGCTCACAAATTATTGCGCTGCCCGTTCCTAACCGGTAATATGGGGCAAGTTCTACCACCCCATCCTTAAAGGAGCCTTTGTTGTGCTGAAAAATCTGGCTTGGCTTGGCGGCCTGGTCATTCTCCCTTTGGCAGTATTTGCCTTGCTGACGACTCTGCCGCTGACCGCGCAGGCGCAAGGGGAGCCGCCGCACATAGTTATAGGCAAGGCTATAGCCGACGGCTCGGCGGCGGCGACCGGCAGTACGGTAACTGCTTGGGACGGAAACACGGAAATCGGCTCGGCCACGACTGGGGAGGGTGGCAACTTTTTCTTGCAAGTAAGCCGGCCGTCGGGAAGCGTCATCCATTTCAAGGTTAATGGCGTATTCGCCAATGAGACACTTTCTTGGTGGGAGTCAGGCTACAGTACCGGTAGCAACTCCGAACGTTTCATCCTTACGGTCGGCGAAGCGGACCCTGATGCCACCCCGTGGCCCACGCCTACACCCACGCCAACCCTACCACCCACACCAACCCTCACCCCTACACCTACTGCACCCTATATCACTTCATCTGCAACCAGCGGACCACCAGGTACGTTCGTCGAAATCCTGGTGGGCAACTTTAAGAGTTTCGTACCGGTGCGAAGCCTAACCGTAGGCGGCGTTACCGTTAACCAAGTACTAGCAACAACCGACGCCCAAGGTACGGTTTATTTCTCCGTTTTTATCCCGGGGCTACCTTCAGGCGACTATACTATCGAGGCTGATATAGGCGGCGACCCTGCCAACGTCAACTTCACCATTACCGACCCCGACTGCACCCTTGCCGCTGGCACATCCAGTCCGACTATTACGCTTTCCCCAAACAGCGGCGTGGAGGGGAAATACTTTCCCGAGCTGCACGGCGCGGGTTTCAAGGGGTTTATGCCAGTAAGTCGGTATGAGCACGGTTCCATTGATTATGAACCCCTTTCTTATCCCTTCCGGTTCACCAATTGCGACGGTGAGTTGTCGGATTTCCCATGGGGAATATCCGATGTGTCACCGGGTAGGCATACCATTGAGGTTGAGGTAGCAGGCAACACAGCCAGCGTAGATTTCACAATTACACCCGGGCCCGCGATTACCCTGTCAGTGAACAGCGGCCCGCCGGGTAGCACCATCACTCTACGCGGCGAACATTTCGAACCCTTTGCCCCGGTGCAGCGCGCTTGGATCAACGCCATTGGGGTACTGCCCTCGCCGGCTCCGTCGACCAACGCCCAAGGTATGACGGAGTTTGAGATCCGCATCCCTGACGTGGCACCGGGCGAGTATTCGATTTGGGTTCAGGTCAGCAACACTAGGGCCTATGTTTGGTTCACGGTAACACCGGCATCCGCTCCTACGCCGACACCGCGGCCCACCGCTACGCCTACTCCCACGCCTACCCCGGCCCCTACGCCTACGCCAACCCCTGCTCCCGAGCCGCCGCAGCTACCTGGCAGCAGCGAGCCGCCGCACATTTTCGCCGGCACGGCAACCCTTAACGGCAACCCGGCGGGGCAAGGCGTTGCTATTGACGCTTACGACAGCGGGCGGCTGATTGGGGCTACGGTAACCCAAGCCGGCGGGCGGTTCTCCATCCATGTCCACCGGGCGGAGGGCGTGATTACTTTCCGGGTGAATAATCAGGCCGCGGCGGAGAGTTGGACGGCTTGGCAACGGGGGCAGGTAACGACCGGCTTTAACTTGACGGCCGGCGGGGACGGCAGCCGGGAGACGGACCCGGCCCGGCTGTTCGCCGCCTTGCCGGACTTGGTGCGGGCTTTTGGCTTTGACAACGCGACCAAGCGATGGGACTTTTTCGACCCGGCGGCGGCCGATGTCAGCACCTTGACCCGATTTATGCCCGGCAATATCTACTGGCTGTTGGTGTCCCGCACTACTTCGTTGGTGCTGAACGGGATGGAGCGGAATTTGTCCTGCGTGGAGGAGGACTGCTGGAACCTGATTGCTTGGTGAACATGGGCGCGGCCGGCCGGTTTTATCCGCGGATAAAACCGGCCGGCAGACAGGGAAAATAGCCGAGGGATGGCTTGCCGGGGAAATGCCGGGATACCTGTAGGACATTCGGGATTCCCGTTGGCGCGGGAATGACGGGGAGCGGAGGGACGCAAAGGGATGCAAGAATTGAAAGATCTGGTTATCGCCGTGGTGGGGGCGACCGGCGCGGTGGGGGCGGAGTTTCTGAAAATCGTCGAGCAGCGGCATCCCCAGCTGTACGGGCTGAAGCTGCTGGCCTCGAGCCGCTCGGCCGGGCAAAAGCTGACGGTCAACGGGCGGGAGTTCACGGTGGAGGAAACTACTGAGGATTCCTTTAAGGGCGTGGATATTGCCTTTATTTCGGCCAGTACCGAAGCCAGCCGCCATTGGGCGCAGTTGGCGGTCGCCGCCGGGGCGGTGGTCATTGACGATAGTTCCGCCTTTCGGATACAGGAGGAGGTGCCGCTGGTGGTGCCGGAAGTGAATGGCATTGATGTTACTTGGCATCAGGGCATTATCGCCATTCCCAACTGTTCGACCACGCCGCTGGTGATGGTGGCGCATCCGCTGCGCCGGGTCAATCCCATCCGCCGCATCATCGCCGACACCTATCAATCGGTGTCCGGGGCCGGCGGGGCCGCGGTCCGGGAATTGACCGAGCAGACCCAAGCCTTGCTGAAAGGGCATCCGGTAACGCCGCGGCAGCAGCCCAAGCAAATCGGATTTAATGTCATCCCGCAAATCGACTCCTTCCTGCCTAACGGCTACTCCCGGGAGGAGCAAAAGATGATGGACGAAAGCCGCAAGATACTCCACGCTCCGGAGATTAAGGTGGCGGCGACCTGCGTACGGGTACCGGTGTTTGTGTCGCACAGCGCGGCGGTGCATATTGAGTTTGCCGAAGGGATGCAGCCGGCGATGGCCCAAGCGTTGCTGAGGGATATGCCCGGGGTGCGGGTGCTGGACAACCCGCAGCAGGGGGAGTATCCGATGCCCTGGGATGTAACCGGGGAGGATGATGTTTTTGTGGGGCGGATCCGCCGGGATGAAAGCAATCACGAAGGCGGGCGGCGGGAGAAGTGGCTTTCCCTGTGGGTGGTGTCGGACAACCTACGGAAGGGGGCGGCCCTGAACTCCATTCAGATTGCTGAGGAACTGGTGGCGCGGGACTGCCTGAAACCCGGCGCGACGCCCCGGCCCAAGTTTCGGGTGGGGGAGCCGGAGAGTTGGGATAGCTGTTCCTGGCAAGAGGAGTATGATTACTTCCGGGCGCACATCGACGAACTTTTGCCGGATTACGAAGGCCAGTATGTGGCAATCATCAACCGAACTATAGTGGACTCCGACCAGGATGAGGGAGCATTGAAAAGCCGGCTGAAGGGCAAGTATGAAACCCGAAGGGTATTTACCCAACGGGTAACCCGGGGGCCGCGTATAATGCAATATCCCGGGCGTTTCGTCCACAGCTATACGGAGCGGGATTTTGTCGCATAACTACAGCCGGCGGTTCTGGCCGCCGGCCCCGGTTCTGGAGGTGCGGATTTCAGGAGCGGCTCAGACACGGGCGGTTACAGTCCCGGCCCGGTAAGTTCAGCAGGGGCCGGCAAAACCGGCCGCAACGGTGTATAATAGCCCCAAGACAACCCCCGCAGGAGGTTCGGTATGACGGAGCTAGGCCGGCTAATCACCGCAATGGCAACTCCCTTTGACGCTGAGGGGCAGGTCGATTATCCCCAAGCCTGCCGTTTGGCTAACGCCCTGCTGGATTCGGGCAGCGACGGCGTCATTGTATCCGGCACTACCGGCGAGTCCCCGACGCTGACTACCGAGGAGAAACTGCGCCTTTACGCCGAGGTCAAGGACGCCGTGGGCGAGCGCGGCGCCGTGGTGGCCGGCACCGGCAACTACAGCACTGCCGAGAGCATTGAACTGAGCCGGGAAGCAGAACGGGCCGGCGTGGACGGCTTGCTGCTGGTAGTTCCCTACTACAACAAGCCGCCGCAGGAAGGTCTGTACCAGCATTTCAAGGCCATTGCCGGCAGCGTCCACCTGCCTTGTATGCTCTACAATGTCACCAGCCGCACTAGCCTTAATATGACCCACGAAACTACCATCCGCCTGAGCCAGGTGGATAATATCGTCGGGGTGAAAGAGGCGGGGAGCGACCTGGACCAGATAACCCGCATCATCGACGGGGCCCGGGACGGCTTTCGGGTCTGGAGCGGCAACGACAACGAAACCTTTTACATAATGGCGACCGGCGGCTACGGCGTGGTCAGCGTCGCCGCCCATCTGGTCGGCCGCCAGATTAAGCAGATGATGGGGCTACTGCTGGAGGGGGAAGTGGAACGGGCGGCCGCGGAACACCGCCGCCTGCTGGAACTGTTCAAGGTTCTGTTCATCGTTTCCAATCCCATACCGGTGAAACACGCTCTGAACCACATCGGCTTTGCGGCCGGTCAGCCGCGGCTGCCGCTGGTGCCGGCTGACGCCAAGGCGGCGGCGCAAATCGAGGAAACCCTGTCCCGGTACGAAATGGATTTGCCGGTTTAGCGGGCCGGGTGAGAATTACATAACGGCCGGCTACTCCGCAAAGCGATACTCCTGCTCCCATATCTTGCCTTCGCCCTTAATATACTGGCCGGTGCGGATGGCGGCAATGGGGTAAGTTGGCAATTGCCGGCCGGCCGTACACCGGCCGGCAATCAAGCGGCCGGCGGTGGCGAAAGGGAAATCCCAATTGTCGAAGCCGTATTGCCGGCGCTCCGGCGGTAGGTCCGCGGCGTCCGCCGGGATGATATGGAGAAAAAAGGCGGCTGCCGTGTCCGCCGCGGCGCAGCTCTCCCGGAAATAGACCAGCTGATTGCCGGCCTGACGGTACACCTGAAAGTACCCGTCAATCAGCAGTTCCGCCGGCCGGGCCGCCGTGTCCAGCCCGGAGACTGGCGGCCGGGCGTTGCCGACCTGGCGCAAAGCTGGCGCCATTCGTTTCACCATAGCGGCGGCCAGCAGTTTATTGCCCCGGTCATTAAAGTGGCAACACTGATCCGAGTAAAGGGTTTGGTCATTGCCCTGAAAAATATAGCTCAAGTCAAAGTAGTTGCCTTGCTGCCCGGAAAGCTTTGCACCGAACCGCGCCAGTTCGGGATAGCCGCCCCGGTAGGCCTTGACCCACGCTTTATCTTGATTGTAGCAGCAATCCAATTCCTCCGGGGTCAGCGGCTTGGCCCCGGGAATATACTGGTTGGGCTGGAGAAAGTGATAATACTCGGCCCCGGTCAATTCCGCCAAATCCCTTAACAGTAGGGAACCCCGATACCACACCCGGGCCGCTGCGACATACAGGTTGCCTTCTTGAGGAAACCGTTCCCGGGGGCCGTGCCGTTCCAGACTGTAGTCCGTCCGGGTGGCCGCCAGTTGGTGGTTCAGTTGGATAATTTGCCGCGCGGCTCTTTCCCAACGGTAGCGGTGGACTATTCCATAGAGGGCGGTGTAACGGAGGGGAGAACCGGCGGCGCGCAGCAATGCGGCTTGCTGTTCCCGCAAAACTCCGATACGGCCAACCATACGACGCTCCGCGGTCGTCAAGTTCAGCGTTGCATCCCACCACTGGGGAAAGAAAGGATGCCCGCCGCGGTTGTGGTACATATAGTCCGGGGAATGCACTTCATTGAATCCGTCCAAGTTGATGATGAGGTCAAAGTGACCGCCCAGCAGCAGGGTGTTGGCCGCCATCATAGCCTGCTGCGGTTGCCGCGTAGCGAACAGACCCAGCCCCAGCACTACTGGCCGCCGCGGCAGATTATTAGCGGCGAAATAGCGGGACAAAGCACTCTGGAGATAAGGCGCTGCGGTCTCGGCTACCGAGCCGCCGAACAACCCGATTAGCACCACATCCTCCCGCTTGGCCCCCGGCGGGGCGACATTCAGGTCATGGTCAATGTCGGGGGGGGGGGGGGGGGGGGGCTATGACCGTGAAAGGGATGCGGTATCCGCGGGTCTCTGAAGGGTGGTCCAGTCAAGCGTGGGATTCGGGGAGAGGGGGAGGGGGAATCCGCTGCCGCCCGCCGGCCTTCATACCATTCCGCAAAAGCCAGAAAGTAAGCCAACCGCGCCATCCCCTCAATGGCAATAAAGGTTAGGGCAGCCAGCAAGCCGTAGTAAAGAAGCTTTTTAAGGAAGGGCAATTTTCCTCGCGGCTATAAAACCCGCCGGCCGGCAAGGTTAGGGGGAATTATAGGCTTTTTACTCGTCAGCCCGGTTCGGCTTGCCGTAAAAGCCCGGTTTCCAGTTTATTGGGTAAAACAGTATGTAATCCCCATCCGGTTCAGCCCGGTTCATCTCCTCGCGGCAAGGTGGGGGCGTAGCGGCCCCGGTACGGCGGCGGCAGCAGGGCGGCGATGCGGAGCATAATCATTTCCAGGACGCCGTTGGCGGCGGCCCGGGTGTAGCCGCCTTCCAGCACCGGCGGGGTAAAGGGCGCGCCGATGTTCACCTGAAAACGGCACAGGGGCAAAGGCATCCGCGCCGGGGGAAACTTTTCGGTGCCGCTGATGCCGATGGGCAGGATGGGCGCTTGGGATTTCATCGCCAGATAAGCCACGCCGGCCAAGCCGGGTTGCAGGGTAGCGTCCGGGCTGCGGCGGCCCTCCGGGAAAATAACCACGGCCCGGTCTTGCGCCAACAGGTTCAGAGCGGTACGCAGCGCGCCCACGCCCAAATCCCGATCCACTGGATAGACCTGGAACTGGCGAAACAACCACGCCCGCCCGGGACTAGCAAACAATTCCTGCTTGCCGAGAAAGGTCAGGGAACGGGGCAGCGCGGCGGCGACAGCCGGCGGGTCGTTGTAGGATAGATGATTGGCGACGACCAGCAGGGGGCCGTAGGGCGGCGTCCCTTCCTGCCCGGTTACTTCCATCCGCCCCAGGACGCCGAAGCAGAAGCGGGCCAGGGCGCGGCCGGGGACATACAACCCGCTCACGATGGCCCCAGGCGGGCCGCCAGATTTTCCAGAATGTAATCCACTACTTGGTCAACGCTGCGGTCATCGGTGTTCACCGCCAAGGCGTCCGGGTCTTGAATCGGCGGCGGCGCGGAGTCGGTATCGTCGGTTTTGTCCGGCAGGGCGGCGGCGTCGAGCAGGGCGTGATGGTAATAGCGGGCGGTGCGGGAGTCGCTTTCGTCCCGGGCCTTGGCGTCGGCTAAAACCTGCTCAAAGTCGGCGTCTTGCCCTTGAGCCAACATTTCGGCATAGCGGCGGCGGGCGCGCACTTCCGGAGAAGCCAACATATAGACTTTCAAGTCTGCGTCCGGCAACACCACAGCGCCAATGTCCCGGCCGACCATAACGATGCTGCCAGCCCCGGCGGCGATTTCCCGCTGCTGCTTTACCAGTTCCCGGCGCACCGGTGCGGCGCGGGCTACTTGGGCGGTCAGGCGGTCCAGCTCCGGCGTCCGCAGTTCACTGCTCAACTCCAGTCCGTCCATCAGGATGACGCTGTAGTCGGCTGCCTTGAACCGGATGGGATGGGCGGCCGCCAGTTGGCCCAAGGCGTCGGCATCAGTTACATCCACGCCGTCGCGCCGGGCCAGCCAAGCCACGGCCCGGTACATAATGCCGGTATCCAGATAGGGGCAGTTGAGCCGCCGGGCCAAGGCGCGGCCGGCGGCCGTTTTGCCGGCCGCGACCTGCCCATCAATGGCGATAATTCCCGCCGGTTGGGACAAGGGTTAAGCTCCCCAAGGGTGATGTGTGATGGGGTGTAGTATAGCATAGATGGGGGTTGGCGAATAGGACTCCTTACCCCAAGTGTTCAATTCGGACATTTCCCCACTGCCGGGACAGGTACTCGACCGCCAACCGGCGGTGGCAGCGGTCGGGTTTATGCTCGCTGCACAGCAGGCAGGCGTCGGACAGGAGCCGTTTTAGTCCCGGTTCACCGCCGACATCCCGCGCTGCCAGTAGTTCCAGAAACTGACTTTCGTAAATCACCCAATCCTTATGCTCCTTGCGGTAGGCGTCCAACATTTCTTTGGTAGGCGCCAACTGGGGCAAGGGGGCATACTCCATTCCGCAAAGCTGTTCCAGAAAGTAAGCCAAGTCATCCCGCTTGGCGAAGCCGGCCAGTTGGGAGGTGTTGTTGAGGCGCACATCGACGAGCCGTTGGGCCCCGGACTGGCGGAGCAAGCCAAAGAAGTCGGCGGCGGACTTTTGGGTGAAGCCGATGGTGTAGAGTTTCATCGGGCGGCCTCATAAACCGCGCCCTCACCGCCCGGCATTTCCACTACATAAGCTACGCGCTGCGCTTGCCGGGTTAAGGCGGCGGCGATTACTTCGTCCCGGGAGCGGAACAGGTCGCCATCCGGGGGCAATTTGAGAAGCTCGAGTAAGTGGAATCCGTTCGACAGTGCCGTTTGCTCTGGGCGTACGGTGATTTTACCGATAGCCAATCACCGGCCTTGTCCACCTTGCAGGTAGTCATCGTACCGATTGAGTTGCGGTTGCTCCGTGGAGGAGTGGCGCGCTGGGAAGCGATATACCCGCTTGGCTACCAAGTTAAGCGGCCACAGCATAACCAGCGTTACCACCAACCCCGTGACCAGCCCGGCGCCCCAAGACTGCCCGGTCAAGCCCAACACCAGAGCCGCCAAGCCGTTGGACAAGATACCGGTAAGGCTCCGCCAAAGAACAGGGCTATGCCCACCAGCCACGTTGAGAGCCGCGAGCGGTAGCGGCTTTCTCGGGCGGCGTTGGCAATTATCGCAATGAAAACCAGTGTCCAAATCATAATTGCTCCTCTTTAGCCGGGGCGGGTTAATGGCCCGCCCCGGCAGTTGTCGGCTATAGCCGGATTGCGCCGACCAGTTGGCCGTTGTCTTGTTCCTCGATGGCTATTTGGGTGCCGAAGGGGGCGGAGACTTGCTGGAGCCATTGGAGGGTTTGGCGGGCGATGGGTTCGTCGGCTAGTACCGGGCGGCCGCGCTGGGGGATGGGGCGGCCAAAGCCGAGGTCGATGGGATGGAGGATGACTTCTTTCAGGTCGCCGCCGGCGTAGTGGCATACCGCGACCACGCTTTGCCAAAACACCGGGTCGGCGGCGAAGGCGCGGGTGCCGCCGCCGGAACGGGTGTCGAGGTAGTCGCCGGGGGTATGGTCAAAGGTGAGGTTGAAGCGGCGATAGGCTTCGTGGGGCAGCCAGAGGACGCTTTCGTTCTGAAAGATGAAGTTGCCGAGGCTGTAGAAAATGGGGCGGTTCCGGTAAATCTCGATGCCGCGGAGGAAGTGGGGGCCGTGGCCGACGAAGGCGGCGCAGCCCTGGTCGATGGTCCAGCGGGCAAAGTCCATTAGAAACTGCGGCGGCGACAGGCGGGAATGGCCGTGAAAGTCGCCGTCGGGGCCGCTTTCGTGGCAGTGGACGCCATAGACCAGCCAGTCGGCTTGCTTTTGCGCGCCGCGGATCCAGTTGCCGATGCCGGCTTGGTCCTCCCGGTTCAGGGCGGTGCGGACGGCGAATTCCTCGTCGCGGACAAACTTGCTCTCCAGGAACTCCATTTCACGGCTGTAGTCCGGGGCATCCTCGTCGCCGCGAAACCCGAAGTGGCGGTAAAAGGCGTGTTCCGCGTCAAAGCCCAACTCCAGGCTGGCTTTGCGGAGGGCGTCAAAGACATCGGGCTGGACATGGTGGGTAATGCTGTGGCGGAGGGCGTTGACGCCGGGACGGCCGGGGAAGTCGGGGCGGCCGGAGCCGGCCCGGGACTGCTCGCTGAAGGTGCTGGTGGCGCCCATTACCGCGACCCGGCCGCGGGCAGAGTCCACATAAGCCGGGGCCCGGGCTTCGTCCAGGTTATGGCCGCCGCCGGCGCAAGCCAAATCCAGCTCCCGGCAGTGTTCCAGGGTGGTCAGGAAGCCGCCCTCGGAGAAGTCAAAGGAGTGGTTGTTGGCGGCGGTAACGGCGTTAATGCCCATCCACTTCAGTTCCGCCAAGTTTTTGGGGTCGGAGCGGGTGTAGGTGGCGCTGCTCCACTGCCAGCTGCTTTCGTAGTCGTGAAAGAGCATTTCCAAGTTGACCAGGGAAACGTCGGAGTGGCGCAGGATTTCGACCAGCTGGAGGAAACGGGGTTCGTTGAAAGCCTGCATTCGGCGGGTAATCATCGCATCGCCGCCCAGGGCGATGGAGATGTCGCGGCGCTCGGCGTGGTAAAGCATTGGGGCTGCCTCCTTAAAGGGGGGATGAACCGGGGAAGGTTGCGGGCATTGTAACAGATTGTAACCGATACCTGGCGGACTATTTATCGTCATTCCCGTGAAAACGGGAATCCAGAGTCCTCGGCTTTTCTGGATTCCCACTTTCGTGGGAATGACGATTTCGATAGGTGATAGCCCGGACGGCGATAGGCTATAATGCAGTTTTACCGAAACGGATGGCAGGAGGAAAATTATGGCCGGCTATGTGATTGCGGATGTGGAGGTTACTGACCCGGCGGGGTTCGCGGAGTATCAGCAGCGGGTGGGGGCGACGATTGCGGCCTATGGCGGCCGCTATTTGGTCCGGGGCGGCGATACGGAAACGGTCGAGGGGGATTGGCAGCCGCGCCGCTTGGTCATTCTGGAGTTTGAGAGCATTGAGCGGGCGAAGGAGTGGTACTATTCGGAGGAGTACGCCGGGCCCAAGGGGATGCGGCAACGGGCGGCCCGCAGCAGCGTGGTTTTTGCGGAGGGGGTGTAGGTAAAAGCGGCGGTTAGCGGGCGGGCGGCCGCTTGCCCTTTTCTCCGCCGGCGTATATATTGGCGGGGGCGGGAAAGCCGCTTTATCCCCATCCCTTTTAGCCCATTGCTGACGCGGCGAGGTTGCGCTGATGGTTACGATGGAACACATTGATTATGCCGACCCCAAGTATCGCAACGCTGCCGGGGAAATCCTGCGGCGGCACGATAACTTCGAGGCCGAAGCCAACATTACCAGCGCCATCCGCAACTTCCTGACCGGAACGGGCTTGGTCAAAGACGCGGAAATTGTCGAGGAAAATCCGCCGGCAACTACGGCCCGCCGCCACGCGGTGGACTTGACGGCTCTGGACACCTTTATTGAGGTGAAGCGGCGGATTGGCACGGCGGGCCGGGGGGAGCCCAACCCGGATTATGTGGAGCAACTGGACGATTACTTGGCGCAGTCGGAAAAGCGCGGCCGGGTTCGGATGGGCATTCTCACGGACGGCAAGTATTGGCTGCTGCGCTGGCCGGGCGCCGGGCCGGTCAGGCTGACCCGCCCCTATTACTTTACTCTGAAAGACGCCGAGAAATGGCATACGCTTTTCGAGTGGCTGCGGGATTACGCCATTGTACCCCTTGAGGACATCCCGCCGGACCAAGCAGCGATTACGGCTCACTTCGGGCCGCACAATCCCAACTACCAGCGGGACATTGCCGCCCTAAAAACCTTGTACCAGGACAATGCCGACCGGGAAACGGTGCGGGTTAAGCGGCGGTTATGGCAAGACCTGCTGCGTACCGCCTTGGGGGAAATTGCTGGCGGCCCGGAGCAGATGGATGACCTGTTCCTGCGCCATACTTACCTCAGCGCGGTTGTTGGTATGGTGGTGCAGGCATCTTTTGGCATTGACCTGTTCCAGTTGGCGGACAATGAACCGGAGGATTTGCTGTACGGACGGCGTTTCCGCAACGATACCGGGCTGCATGGGATTGTGGAGTCGGACTTCTTTGCTTGGCCGGCGGAAATGGGCGGCCGGCCGCTGCTGCAAACTCTGGCCCGCCGGGTTGCCAAGTTCGACTGGGCGGCGGCGCCGGCCGACATCGGGGCTATTTTCTACCAAACTGTTATCCCCCCGGAGGAACGGCGGCAATTGGGGGAATACTATACCCCGGACTGGCTGGCCCGGGCGATGGTGCAAGAACTGGTGACTGACCCGTTGAGCCAACGGGTGTTAGACCCAGCTTGCGGTTCGGGGACTTTCATTGCCGAGGGGGTAACGCATTTTGTCAACGCCGCGCTGGCCGGGGGAGACACGCCGCGGCTTGACCCCAAGGAAATTCTCGACCGATTACGAGAGGCAGTCATCGGCATTGACGTGCATCCGGTAGCGGTGCACTTGGCCCGGGCGGCGTGGACGCTGGCGGCCCGGCCGGCGGTGCAAGCCGCCAGCGATGCCGGGTTCTACAGTTCGATGACCATCCCGGTCTATCTGGGGGATTCCCTGCAACTGCGGTTTCGCACCGGCGACTTGTTCGCTGAGCATCAGGTAACGATTGAGACGCAGGATGAGGATAACACCCAACTGGTTTTCCCGGTGAGTCTGGTCGAACGCGCCGAAAACTTTGACGCCCTAATCGGGGAAATTGCCGACTACATCGAGCGCGGCGAGGATCCGCTATTGGCTCTGGTGGACAACCCGATCGCCGATGCCAAAGAGCGGAAAATCATCCAATCTACCATTTATGCGCTACAGGAGCTGCATAAGCAGGGGCGCGACCATATTTGGGCTTACTACACGCGCAATATGGTGCGGCCGGTGGCTTTGTCCCGGCGCAAGGTGGATGTGGTTATCGGCAATCCGCCCTGGATTAACTATAACCAGACTGCCGATGTGCTGCGGGTGGAACTGGAGAAGCTGAGCAAGGAACACTACGGCATCTGGGCCGGCGGCCGCTACGCCAGCAATCAGGACATTGCCGGCTTGTTCTTTACCCGTTGCGTTGACCTGTACCTGAAGCAGCAGGGGGTTATCGGGTTCGTAATGCCGCACAGTACCTTGCAGAGTGGTCAGCACCGGCGTTGGCGCAGGGGGCGGTGGGAATCCCCGCCGACGGGACGGGGGCAAGCCCGGGCGTCGGAATTTACCCTGTCCGTAGAATTCAACCACCGGCGGGCGTGGGACTTGGAACGGCTGGAACCCAACACTTTTTTTCCAGTGGCGGCCTGCGTGGTATTCGCCCGCTGTACCGGCAACAGCGGCGTCGCCGAACAGTTATCCGATGCGGTGGAAGTCTGGCAGGGAGCGGCCGGTTCCGACCAAGTTACCCGGAGTCTCCGCGGCATTACCGATACTTCCGTGGGCGCGGTTTCTCCCTACGCCGACCACTCCCGGCAAGGGGCGGCAATACGGCCGCGCCGCTTTTTCTTTGTGCAAGAAACGGAAAACCCGGCGATTATTGCGGCCGGGCGAACGGTCACCGTCAACCCCCGGCGGGGGAGTCTGGATAAGGCTCCGTGGCGAAATCTGGACTTGACCGCCATCAGCAACCAGACCATTGAGGAATCCCATCTCTTTGAGGTTCACTTGGGCGAGACGGTAGCGCCCTATGTTGCCTTGACGCCGCTGCAAACTTTGCTGCCGTTTCGTCAGGGAGAATATGCTATTCCTGCCGATGAAAACGGCCCGGGCGGTATCAGCTTGGCGGGACTGGAATACCGGATGCGGGAGCGCTGGCGGACCATCAGCCGTTGGTGGGAGGAAAACAAGGCTCCGGTCAACCGGCTGAACTTGTTGGGGCAGATAAATTATCTCAACAAGCTGTCGTCCCAACTGAACTGGCAACGGGAGCATTCCGACCGCTCGATCCGGGTATTACAGACCGCGGCCGGTCAACCGATTGCGGCAATACTGTCGGATGACGCCGTTCTGGTGGACGAAACCTTATACTGGATTACCTGCAAAGATTTGGATGAGGCCAACTACTTGCTGGCAATCATCAACAGCGATGCCTTGGCAGCGGCGGTCAATCAATACACGGTGCCCAACTGGGCCGGCAACACGCGAAACTTGCACAAGCATTTGTGGAAGCTGTCCATACCGGAGTTTGACGCCCGGCAGAAGCTGCACATGGTTATTGCCAAAGTTGGGGAGCGGGCGGCGGCTGGGGCGGCGGCGAAGTTGGCGGAGGTGCGGGAACAGCGGGGGGACGAGGTGGGCGTGACTATCATCCGGCGGGAGCTGCGGGCTTGGCTGCGGGCGTCGGCGGAGGGGAAGGAGGTCGAGGCGGCAGTGGCGGCTTTGCTGGGGCAAGGGGTGGATTTTCGGGGGACGATTACTATTGAGGAGGGCAAGCGTTTCGGCAAGCCGTGCATTCGCGGCATTCGGATGACGGCAATGGATGTGATGGAGTATCTGGCCGGGGGGGAGACTTGGGCGGAGTTTCTGGAGGATTTTGACAATCTGACCGAGGCGGATTTATACGCCTGCTTGTCCTTTGCGGCGGCGGAGCAGATGGATGATGACTACAGTCGGCTCCGTTATGCTGTTATTTAACCAGAACTTGCCGCCGAGCCTGCCGCGGCGGTTGGCGGACTTGTATCCGGGGTCGATTCATGTCCGAAGCGTCAATCTGGCGGTGGGCGAGGATAACCCGATTTGGGATTATGCTAAAGACCGGGGATTGGTCATCGTAACCAAGGATACGGATTATCGGGAGATGAGCGGGCGGTTGGGGCCGCCGCCCAAGGTGGTGTTGGTACGCTTGGGCAATTGCACCCGGGCGGCGGTGGTGTCGCTGCTGCGGGAACGGTATGGGGAGGTTGTGGACTGGTATCGGGATGATAGCAGGGGGCTGCTGGAGTTGCCTTGAAGGGTTGTCGGCCGCTTTATTCGGGTCGGCGCGGCGGGGCGGGAATAAATCAAAGTTTGGTTAGAGAGGTGGGAGTTATGCAGTGGGCTTCGGCGATTTCCGAACAGGCGGCTTTGGAGCCGGCAGTGGCCGAGTGCGCCGCTACCGTACGGCGGCAATTGGCTGGCGCGGCGCCGGATTTGGCGGTGGCTTTTGTTTCGCCGCATTACCGGGAACATTACGCCGCTCTGCCGGGATTGGTACGGGAGCAGTTGGCGGGGGCTTTGTTGCTGGGCTGTTCCGGCGGGGGAATTATCGGCGGCGGGCAGGAAGTGGAGCAGCGGGCGGCGGTGTCGATTACGGCGGCGGTACTGCCGGAGGTTACTTTGACGCCCTTTCATCTGGAGGGCAATGGGCTGCCGGATTTGGATGCCGGGCCGCAGGCGTGGGAGGAGTTAATCGGGGTCAGCGCGGGGGATAATCCGCAGTTTGTGGCGTTGGCGGATCCGTTTTCTTTCCCGGCGCAGAACTTGATAATGGGGCTGGATTTTGCCTACAGCGCGGCGGCTAAAATCGGGGGGTTGGCCAGCGGCGGGTCGGAGCCGGGCGGCAATGGGATGTTTCTGGGGGAGCGGGCGTATCCGTCCGGGGCGGTGGGCGTGGCGATGCACGGGAATATCGCGGTGGATACGGTGGTGGCGCAGGGCTGCCGTCCCATCGGCCGGGCGATGCGGATTACGCAGAGCAGCCGCAATATGCTGGAGGGTCTGGACGGGGAGACGCCGTTGACGGCGCTGCGGGGGCTGTTTCCGACTTTGCCGCCGCGGGATCAGGAGTTGCTGCGGCATTCGCTGTTTCTGGGGGTGGTGATGGACGAGTTTCTGGATGCGCCGCAGCAGGGGGATTTTCTGATCCGCAATGTGATGGGGATGGATGACCGCAGCGGGGCGTTGGCGATTGGGGAGATGCTGAAGGAGGGGCAGTTGGTGCAGTTTCATCTGCGGGATGCGGAGACTTCGGCGCAGGATTTGACAGCGGTGTTGGAGCGTTATGCCGGGGAGAATCGGGAGAATAGGGTGCATGGGGCGCTGCTGTTTTCCTGCCTGGGACGGGGGCAGTATCTTTATGGGCGGGCTAACCACGATACGGATCTTTTTCGGGACAAGTTGGGGGCGGCGCCGCTGGGCGGCTTTTTCTGCAATGGGGAGATTGGGCCGGTGGGCGGGGTGACTTTCCTGCATGGCTATACCAGTTCTTTCGGGATTTTCCGGCCGCGGTACTGAAAGCGGGGGCATAGGGGTCTGAGTACGGGGTGTAGCCGGGGCGGCGCCTCCTGGGGCTGCCCCGGCGGGTGAGTTTAGCATTTATCAGCATTGGGGTAGGGGGCGCCGGGGCGGAACTTCTGGCCGGAAGTTCCGCCCTTGCGGGAGGGGGTTGGCAAAGGGGCCATTGGGTTGCCTGCTCCGGGGGGCATCCTGGCTTGCATCCGCCCGGAGTTTCCCGACCCAGTTGCCTGACGGCAAATGGACCTTGAATTGGTTACTAACGCCGGTTGGTATGGTTGCCATTCCGGCGGGTTGGCCCAGTCCAGCTACCGTTGGTTGACCGGCCTCCAGTCAACCTAAGGCGTGTTCACACTAATTGCCGAGGGCAGGGCAACCCTTGTGGTTGCCCCTACAAAATAACGGATTCCGGCGGTGGCAAGAGTATGCCCGGCGGGAGTTTGGGCGGTTAATTTCTATCTGAAAATAATTAGTGTGAACACGCCCTAATAACTCCAGTCGGTTCCGTTTGATTTTAGTGTTTGGGCAATTTTAGTTATCGCGCAACCACACATTGACTTTGGCCGGTGTATAGCCGCTGGCTGATTTGCGGGCAGTACGTCGTTCTTGGCAGACAGGCGGCGCGCCGAGCAAGGTTATTCCGGGCTTTAGGGAAACCCGAAACTCCGGCTCCTCAATAGCCGAAATCCGCTTGTGCTGCAATTGCTCTACTGGATTAACGGCTTTGCCCCGTACCACATCCACCCCCTCGGTATAGGGAAACTTGACCTTTGCCCGCACTGCCGGCGGTTCTCTGCCCGCTCCTTCATGGTCGCGGGAATGATTATAGGTAAGCGCCCACCCGTCCAGATAACGCTGCCCCGACTCCAGAGTATCCAATCCCCGTAGGGTTTTGGTACGGGCGCGGTAAGAGCCTTGCAGCCATTCCGACCGGTTATTGTCCTTCGCCGACCTGCTGGGCTGGTAGCCCTCGGCTATTTCGCACCAAGCGTTTAACTTCCCAAGATACTCGTGCGGAGATAGAAATAGCTACCGAAGGAATTCAATCGTTAGCCAGCTTCCATTGCGACCCGGAAAATTCTTTCCAAGTAATCATACTCGCTATCCCCTTCCCGAAACAGGATGTGTTTAGCGGCAAAGTCCTTGCGGCTCCAGCGACCGTTTTCGTAGTGTTGCCGCAATTCTTGGTAGGAGGTGGTGGAGATGAGGTAAGCGTCCAGTTCCACCGCCGCCGCATTGCCGGAGCGTTGGGCAATATCCGCCGCCAGTTGCGGCAGTTGGGCGTACAGCTGCGCTTTTTCGTCGTGGTCGTAAGCTTTGGCGTGGCGCATACCGTGGGGTTCGATAAAGACGATGCGCTGTTTATCAGTGGTCTTGACCCACAGGATGAAGTCCGGGAAAAAGCCGCTGTCAGTGTAGAAACCGACGCCGCGGCCGCGGCTTTGATTCCGCAGCAGGAATACCTCGGCGTCGGGCGGCAGTCGATGCCGTTTCTGTTCCCAAAACTCCCGCAAGTCTTGGACAAAATCCTGCTCCCCATCGTTCAGCCCCGGCGGCGACAGGGTTATATCCCGTCCTGGCTTTATCAGCAGGGGTTGATACAAGTGACGGTCGAAATGAATGCGCGGCAGGGGGGAGGCGCCGTCCTGGTGGTAGAGGGCATTGCAGTCGTCGAGCAGACTTTTAATCTGCCGGGCTAGTTCATTGCGATTTTCCCCGGAGGCCCGCACTTGATATTGGCCGTTGCCGGTTGCGGCGGCGTTAAACTGAAAGTTGGGGTCGGCTGCATCCAGGGGCTTATAGACCAGGCGTTGGCTTTCCCACGCCATCCGCCGTTGCCGATACAAGGCGTCGACATATTTTTGCAGGATGGCGGTGACCGCCGCTTGCAGCTGTTGGCGTTCCGCCCAACTGCCGGGTTGGGCTAATCCGGCCGCGCCGACCAACCGGTACACGAGGTTATCCGGCGGCTGATGGGCTTCCAGCAGCGGCCGCAGGTTTTGCGGGGGGATGACCAGATTGCGATAGCCCTGGCCTTCCTTATAGGTGAGGAGATTCCGATAAAGGGCGTCCCAATCCACCAGGTCGAGGCTTTCCGGGGGAATAGCCACTGCCTGCCCGGCGGCGGCGGTTCCCGCTGACAATTCGCCGGGGCCGCTGTGGAGTTCCTGTACGGTAGCCGACAAATCGACCAGCACTGGCGTGGTTACTACCTCCGGGTGATTCGCCAGGGTCAGCACTGCGTCGGCGGCAAAATCCGCCTTTCCGTCCGGCCGGGGGATGACCAATCCCCGGTTCAGGAATTCCGTATTAGCGGAGATGGGAATTTCCAGTTCAGTTCCTTCGTTGATGCCTTCGTTTTCCAGGTATTCCCGGAACTTGCCCATATAGTTGGCGCGGAGGGCAAAGATGTTGAGGGTTTCGAGTAGTCGCAGTTGCTTGGGATGGCCGCCGGGCGGAGCGTTGTCGGAGTTGCTGCGTTTCAGGGAGCGTTCCCGGCCGCGCAGGCGTACGCCCCGGCCAAAGAGCTGGATGATTTGAGAGCCTTCGCTTTGGCCGATGTTCAACAAGCCCATATTGGCGACGCGCCAGGAGTTCCAGCCTTCCATAAACTTGCGGGAGCCGACCAGCACATTCACCGGGGTATCCGGGCGGTTTATTTCGTAGAACAGGGAGCGGGCGGCGATAAAATCATCCTCGAGGGCGATGCCGGTGTCAATTCCGGCCACCAAGGTTTTGAATTTGGGGGTGTCGCCGATGTAGATGACGCCAAAGCAGAGGGCAGACCCGGCGGCTTTCAAGCCCAATTCACTGGTGCTGCCGCGCAAGTCGCTGATTACCAGGCCGCCGGGGCGGTCGCTGTGCAGGGTCAAGGCGAGCAAATCGTGGTATAGGGTTTTCGCATCCCGGCCGGACGCGGCCAGCCAGGAAAACTGTTCGGCGAACTGATCCTGACCGTCGTCCCGGATGAACCCGGATTTGCCTTGCAGCAGTTGGGCGATGCTGGCAATCGCCCAATCCGGTTTAGACAAAACCCGGTGCAGGAAGCGGCAGACCAGCAGAACATCGCTGCGAAAGGCTTGTTCGCTTTTGCCGTCGCTGCTGACTTTGCGGAGCCGGCGGCGACGCTGCCGCCGACACAGAGCCACAGGGGACGCTCCAGATTGTAGCCGGCCAGGGCTGCTTGGTGGTCGGCGTAGTAGCGTTGCTGCTGGTAAAAGGAGAGCAAGTTAGCCAGCAGCAAAAGGTCGGTGTTGTCGGCGGTGGTTTCCTGGGTCAAGTTGAGGATGCGGAAATCCTTGCCGTAGCCATCGTGGTAGAAGTGGCGATAGGAGTAGTCAAAGGCGATGGCTTTGCCGTATTCAGCCCACAGTTCGGGGTTGTCGGCGGCGGCCAGGGCCTGCCCAAAGGTTGCGCTGTACTCGAAGGTGAACCCGGTAGCGCCGAGGACGTCGCGCACCGACTTCCAGACCCGGGCCTCTCTGCCGGCGCCTTTGTGGCCTTCGTCCACGAAAATCAGGTTGTCGGCGCCAAAAGCGGCCGCCGGCACCCTTTGCCCTTCGCCGGCCTTGTCCAAGACGACCTTGGTAATTTCGGTAATCCGCACCGGGTTGCGTTCCGGGACCAACCCGCCATCGGCTTTGGGGGCAAAACGGACCGCCGGGATGTTTGAGGCCGCCAGTTCCTCAAGGTGCTGGCGGCTCAAGCCTTCGTTGGGGGTGAGCAGCAGGATGTTGTTAGGCTGGGGCTGGCCGGGCTGATGCTTTTGGCGGTAGTGGAGAAACTGGCGATAGTTCAAGTGGAGCAGCAGGGTTTTGCCGCTGCCGGTCGCCATCCAGAAAGCCAGTTTGGAGAGGTCGGCGGTAGCATAGAGCGGCCAATGTTCGGCCGGCGGCAGCCCGGCATTATGTTCAGCGGCCAAAGCGTTCAGTTCGGCGCAAAGCCCTTCCCGGTCGGCAAACCAGCGGTCCAGATAGATTTCGGCGTAGAGGGCGGCCAGGTACTGGAAGTAGCGCAGGGTGAGATAGTCGCCGCGCCGGGCCCCGGCGTTGATAAATTGCAAGTGCTGCCGCAGGTTGGCGTCATAGGCGCCCAGCTGCTCCATCGGGATTAGCGGCCGCCGGTTCCGGGCTTCCAGGTGCTGGAGGATGTAGCTCCGTCCCGAATCGTCAAAGCCCTCGCGGACGGCTTGCAAGTCCGCCAGCAGGTCCTCAGTGCGGTCATAGCCCAACTGCCGGTTCAGCCAAGCCAGCAGGGAAAGCCGCCGCTCGAGACGGACATAGCCGGGGCCACGGCGGGCCGGGGATTTCGGCATCTAGGGTTCCTCGACTCCGGCGAACATCCTTGCCTTGAACACCGGTTCAATAGCCCGGCAGTCCGCCCGGTTCAGCGCGCTGTCGCCGTTGAGATAGACGGCGGCCGCCGCAACTACTTCCGGCAATCCCGCGATAAAGTCCCGGTCGGCGGCGTAGTCCGCCTCCGTCCAGCCCGCCGTTTCCCGCCAGATGACCACCGTCTTTTGCCCCGGTTCCGACCGGGTTTCACCTTGATGAACCTGATAGCGGCGGCCGTCCCGCTGATAAACCCGGCGGCTTTGCACCCGCAGCCCCAGCAGCCAGTTAAAGGTCTCGGGCAAATCCACTTCCCGCCGGACGATTTCCCCCCGTTCCCGCACTTGCAGTTGGTAGTCAAAGGGGCGGTCCAGAGCAACCGTGTTCAGATTGGTGGCGCTGGCTTTGGCTTCCCAGCTCAGCATATATTTCAGCAGATACTCCGGGCCCAACTGTTCCAGCGCCAGTTTCCCGGCGTGGTCGTCAAACTCGATGCTGTCCAGGGCGTCCTCGTAGGATTCCAGCCGCAGGTATTTGACGATGCGCGGCGAGCGTTCCGCCGCCGCCGCCGTAGCCCGCCGCTTGGGCTTGCCGGCCGCCCATTCCGGGGCATAAGTAGCTTTCTTGATGCGCGGCAGCAGCACGGTGTCAAAGTATTCCCCCTGCTCCACCAATATGAACCGCCGCCGTGCGTCATCCTCCCCGCCCAAGTTTTCATCCTCCCGGTTCAGGTTGATGACCGCATGGCCGGTAGTGCCGGAGCCGGCGAAGTAGTCGAGGACGATGGCATCATCCAAATCGGGGATACAATAGTCCACGCAATCCCGTACCGTATATATGGATTTAGGATAGGAAAAGACAGAGGTATCCCCAAACATAGCCTTGATTAGATTGCTACCGTGCGCTCCGGCGTTATATTTTTTCTCCGTCCAGTTGCTGAACAACGGGCGGCGGTTGCCGGTCTGGTCGGTCGCCAGATAGAGAGACCGACTGTTTTTGCAGACGATTTCGCCCCGTTGGATACAGGACATTATCGTCTTGTAGCTACGCCGCCATACCCGCTCAGTGCCATCGTCGCTGACCGGGTAAATACGGACAAATCCTTCCGCGGTTTTGTCTCGAGGATAATTCGCGCCGATTGGCGGTGGCTCCGCTCCCACGACCTCGGATGTATCGGGATTAACCAATACGGCGTAAAAGCTGTTAGGACGACCAACCCGCAAATTGCTGTCAGCGGTACCGGTGCGGACAAAACCGATTTCCGCTACTCCGGCCGTCTTTTTCTCTCCGCCCAAGACTTTAACGCCGGCCGGCGTCAAGAAAATGGCGTATTCGTGAGTTCGGGAGACATTAGTGCCTTCCAGCCCGCTACCCGCCGGATGGTGGTTGACTACCACCATATTGCGGTCATAAACGGATAAACACGAATCTATCGCTTGGGCTAACCCCGCCATTTCAGCGTCGTCAATGGCTATAACCCAAGAGGCTTTTTCATTAAGCATGGGTTGAGCCATATCAATACGGCTGGTCATCAACGTAAGCCAGCTCGATTGCTTAAATCCGTTCTTGTAGATGATTTCCGAGGCGTCCCGGTTATACGGCGGGTCAATATAAATACATTGAACCCGCCCTTGATAGGTTTCCTCGAGCAAGCGCAACGCCTGCCAGTTATCCCCGTGAATCAGGATGCCATCGGTCTGGGCGTCCAAATCGGGAAAGGATGCCAGCAGGCGGTCGGTAAAGTCCCGGTCGAAGTGCCGGGTGTCCAGCGGCAAGGTCGGGTTTTCCCTCAGGAAATCGGGGGTGGGGCTAACGGATTCGTCAACAAAACCCAAGTTGCGCCATTCCTGCCCTTGGGCGGCATTGGCGGCGATTTCCGGGTAAAAGGACGGGTTGATGGCGTTCAGGGTAATGCAGTAGGCGGTTTGGGTAACGAACTTCCGCTTTTCCCACAGGGACTTCTGAAAGCCTTCCAGTTGGCCGATAAAGTCGATAATCTGGCGGCCGATTTGCCGCATCAGGCGGGATTTCTGGAAGTCGGCGGCGGCCGGTTCCGGACCGGCGGTGAGCAGGTGATCCAGGTTCAGGGTTTCGCTTTTCAGGTAGAAATCCAATTCCCGGTTCAGGAAGCCCGCCAAGTCTTTGTTGATGAAAAAGTCGGCGTTGTTGCGGGCGGCGTAACGACGGAGGTGGGTTTCCAGGTTGGTAACCGGTTCCCCTTTGGCAGTATGCCGGTGCGGGGCGGTCAAAGCGGCCAGTGGCTCCGGGTTGTTGGACAGGGCGGCGGGAATGGCAGTCGCGGCGGCCTTGAGAATGTTTTCCTGCTGTTTCTGCTTGCCGTACTGGTCGGTTTCAGCCGGGGTCAGGGGGCGGTATTCCATTGGGATTTTCAGGACGCCTTGGTCAGCGTCCCATTGCATTTGGTCGGCTTGGGGCAGGAAAAACCGCTTGTCGCCTTTGACATTGTTCTGCTCGACATTGGCGTCTTGCAGGCGGAACTGCACCTTTACGCCGTTGGCCGCTTTCCAGTCATAGTTAAGGAAATGCTCGGCGGTTTTGACATAGTACTGGTCGCGGTTGGCCCAGTGGAGATAGACTTCCTGGCCGTTGTAGGGGATGGCGTAGGAGTGGCCGTGGCTGGAGTAGCGGCGCTGGGCGATAAAGTCGCCATCCTGGTAGTAGCGGCGGAAAAAAGTGTAGAGGCCGTTGTAGATTTCGGTTTCCAGGGCGGCGCGGCTGCGGCCGCTGGCGGCGTCGGCTTGGGCGGTGAGGTAGTCTTGGCCGGCGCGGGTATTATGAAATTGGGCGTCCAGCTCTCCCGATGCGTCGATGGCATATTCCGCCAAAGTTTCATGCACCCGGCGGGCGGCGGTCTCCAGCCGCGCCTCGGCTTGGGTTTGTCCCACCAGCGGCCCTTGGTTCAGGGCGGCGTCGATGTTGGCCGGCAGCGTATTGACGATAAAATCGTCCACCACCTCCCGCTTATGGTTCATAATGCGGTAGATGCCAAAGTCCAGGTCGGCGCTGTCGAACTGAAAGAGTTCGCGCAACAAGGTCTGGAACTGGCGGCGGGCGGTCTGGTCAACGCTGGTGGTCATAAATGCTGCTGGCCTGATGCCTTGGTCGTATCGGATTTGCGCGGAATAGGGGCAACCCCAGGCTGCCGTTAAGGGATATGGATTAAAATATCACTTAATTTTGAGAAGTCAAGGATTACTAACGCCGCTTGCCGTAGATTGCAACATAGGCAAACCCTAAAAGCAAAGGGAACCCCGCTTCCCGATAGCGTTCCGATTTAGGTGGTTTAGTTGTAGAATGGGGAAAAGGCCGGCCTTGCTGGTTGACGGGAGGTGCGCTGTCATGGGATTGCTGGACGATTTGGAGACCCAACTGGAGCAGGAAATTCCGCTCCAGTTGCAGGCGAAGCTGCAACAAGCCCTGGATCATTATCAGCCCCGATGTGCTCAGTGCGCTCTGGCGATGCACCGCCACCATCGCTATGAGCGCACCATTGTCACGTCCTATGGGCCCATCCGGATAGCGGTTCCGGTGTTTCGTTGTGGGCAATGTCGCCAACTGGCGGGCGGCGCGGCGCTGCTGGGGCCGGAAGTTCGTTACCAACGGTTCTCAAAAAAACTCGGGACATGGCTTTGAGCTTGGCGGCCCAGGGTTTGAGTTACGCCCAAGCGGGGCAGTGGGTGGGTTGTGTCAAAAGCACCTTGTGTCGCTGGCTGCGGCGGTTGGCCTTGACCCGGCCCCGGTTGCCGGGGGCAGTGTGGGAACTGGATGGTTTATGGACGCGCACCCGGCAGGGCGCTCAGGAATTGAAGGTAATCCGGGACGAAACCGGGGCGGTCTTGGCGACTTTCGGGCCTTGGGCGGCGGTCTTGGCGCGGGCCGAGCAGTCCGGGGCGGCGCCACCCCGACATCTGGTCAGCGACGGCGACCGGGCCATTGCGGCCGGCATCCAGTGGGTGTATGGACGGGCGGCGCCGCATCAGCTGTGTATCTTTCACCTGCTGCGGGAATATGGACGGAATATCGGGAAGGCCGGCTTGGCCGCCGCCCGGCAACTGCTGTTGACTGACAGCGCGGCGGCGGCCCAGAGCTACGCCGGTCAAATAATGGAGTTGACCGAGGGCGCCGCCGCTTACTGGCTGGACAAGGCATTGACCGCCGGCCGGCAGTATTGGACTACGGGAGAGGTTGCCTACCGGACTACTTCCCGCCTGGAACGCTACAATCGGGAGTTGCGCCGGCGGGAGCGATTGGGGACGGTCTGGTCAGAGCATAACCTGCTGGCTTTGCTGCAAACCCGGGGCTTGCTCAACCAAACCACCTAAAATGCAACGCTATCCCCGCTTCCCGAAAGGTTGACAAAGGGAATAATTTGCGGTATAGTTCAGTTGATGACCTCCCCGGGATTGCTTGCCAATCCCGGGCCTCTGAAAGCAAAGGGCTGCATACCGCAGCCCTTTATCTATTGACGCCAACTTTGCTCCACTCCATCCCGCTCCCGGGAAACTACCTCCCTACGGCCCCGCTATCCCCAATTCCCCTTTCAGGTCGTCGATTACCTGGGTGCGGGAACGGGTTTGCCAACGGACGCGGCTGCTGATGGGTTCGTTTTCAATCTCCGGGTGGACTTTCAGGGCGACGAACACCGGGCCGGGCTGGTTCAGGATTTCCGCAATGCTGTTGGTAAAATCCTCGAGGTTGTCAAAGGCATAGGCGGCCGGGTAGCCGGAGCCTTGGGCGATGACTTCGTAGGCGATGTTTTTGGCGTTGGGAACGGGCTGGCCGCCGGTGGTGGCGTAACACTCGTTGTCCAGCATAAAGTGGTACAGGTTGGCCGGGGCCTTTTCGGCGATGGTGGGCAACGCGCCCAAGTTCATCAGCACATCCCCCTCGGAGTCGAACAGCACTACCCGCTCGTTGGGCAAAGACAGGGCTACCCCCAAGGCAAAGGAAGCGTGGCCGCCCATGGCCGGGTCGCCCACCGGCAAGTCCCGGTTAGGCTGGTCGCTGAGCTGGGTCCAGTGGCGTCCGCCACGGCCGGGGATGACAATGGCATCGCCGCGGTGCTGATTAAAGACTTCGAGCAAATCCGCCGTGTTAAGCATAGTCGCCTCGCTATAAGCCCGCGCCCCGAAACGGGTTGCCGGGCTACCGGTTAAAGCCGTGATATTCGTCGCCCACCAATACCGCTACCGGGCGGCGGGTGCGCTCGGCTTCCTCGAAAGCTATGGAAATGCGGGGGGGCGTCCGCGCCGTTTTCCACCAGATAGTAGTTGATGCCAAAGGCGTTCAGGAATCGCTCGGTGTAGGTGGCGGCGGTGTCGGTGTTGACGCCGTGCCGCGTCCAGCCCCGATAGCCCACCAGCATCACCACCGGAATGTTCAGGCTCAACCCCCAGCCGCGCAGGGAATCCCCGGATTCCATCATCCCGGTGTTCTGGATCAGGATGACCGGCTTTTTCCCGCCGACGGTGAGTCCGGCGGCCGTGGAAAAGGCTTGCCCTTCCCGGCTGACCGGTATCAAGTCCAGGGACGGCTCTTCGAGCATCAGCAGATAGAGCCAGTTGGTTTCGCTGTCCGGCAGCCAGACCACATGGGTAACGCCGTTCTTAATCAGTTCGCCCAGCACAATGTCCGGGCGGAGTTGGGCTTCCTGCTGGGTCATAACGCTGTACCTGCCTTGCCGGCGTTAATGGGGCCGGCCCCGGATTGGCGATGTAGTGATTATAGCGCAGCCGCCGAATTAAGGCATCAGTTTGACGGCAACGACGCTATTGGCGGCCATGCCGCCGTGGGCTGGCTACCGCATTTTGCGATTTGGGAGCATTGTAGCATCAGCAGCGATGGACTTCAAACCCCGGCCGGCAATTATCATTTATAAAAACTCATTCTATTCCCGCCTACCGATGCCCCATACCCTAACCGCCCCTTTTGTGGTATAACATTCCTCAAAATCGACCCCATACCGTTGACCGCTGAGGATTAAGGTTATGCAATACGATGTCATTATCGTTGGCGCCGGCGCCGCCGGTTGCGTGTTGGCCGCCCGTCTCTCCGAGGATAGTAGCCGTTCCGTGCTGCTGCTGGAGGCCGGGCCGGATTACCCGGACTTTGACCAACTGCCCCTGGACTTGAAAGAGGGCAACAATATGTGGCGGTCGGCTTACGGCCCCCACAATTGGGGCTATACCGCCACCGCTACCCCGTTGCAGGCCGCGCCTTTGCAGATACCCCGGGGGCGGGCTACCGGCGGCTCCACGGCCATTAACGGGCAGGTACTGTTCCGGGGTGTCCCGGAGGACTACGACAATTGGGCGGAATGGGGCAACGATGAGTGGGCCTACACCCGGGTGTTGCCCTATTTCCGCAAGTTGGAGACGGACTTGGATTTTCCGGGGGATGATTTTCACGGCGGCAGCGGCCCCATCCCGGTACGCCGCTATAAGCGGGCCGAATGGCTGCCCCACGCTACCGCCTTTTATGACGCCTGCGTTGACTTGGGCTTTCCCCAAGACCCGGACCAGAACCATCCCGACTCCAACGGCATCGCCGCCCGGCCGCTGAACAACATCGACGGCGTGCGGATGAGCACCGCCTTGACTTACCTGAACCCGTCCCGGCATCGGATGAACCTGACGGTGCGGGGCAATGTTACCGCCCACCGCATCCTCTTTGACGGCAACCGGGCGGTAGGTGTGGTTGCGGAAAGCGGCGGCGAAGTCTTTACCGTTACCGGAGCGGAGATTATCGTCAGCAGCGGGGCCATCGCCTCGCCGCAACTGCTGCTGCTTTCCGGCGTCGGCCCGGCGGAACATTTGCAGGAAATGGGCATTGCCGTGGCGCATAACTTGCCGGGTGTAGGGGAAAACCTGCGCGACCATCCGGCGGCCTTTACCCTGTTCCGCGGCAGCGGCGCGCCGCCGGATGACTTGGCTCCCACTATTCAGGTAGGCTTGCGGTTCAGTCTGGAGGGTTCGCCAACCCGGGGCGATATTCAACTGGCCCCCATTCTGATGAACAGTGAACATCGGCCGGCCAATGTATCCATTGAAAGCGACGATTTTCATTTCGGGTTCAGCGCCGCCTTGCAGAATGCGGTCAGCGCCGGCCGGCTGCGGCTGGCCGCCACCGACCCGCATATCCAGCCGGTCTTGAACTACGATTACCTTTCCGACCCCTACGACCGGGAACGGATGCGCGGCGCCGTGCGGGCCGGGCTGCGGATTGCCGACCATCCCTTGTTTCGGGATATTATTGTGGAGCGGTTGAACCCTACTGACGCCGATTTGGCGTCGGATGCTGCCCTGGACAATTGGCTGCTCCGCAATGTCGGCACCCAACACCATTCCTCCGGCACCTGCAAGATGGGGCCGGCTGCCGACCCGATGGCGGTGGTGGACCAGTATTGCCGGGTTCACGGTTTGGCAAACCTGCGGGTAGTGGACGCGTCGGTAATGCCGGATGTAATCCGCGCCAACACCAACGCCACTACCATTATGATTGGGGAACGGGTAGCCGACTGGATGAAGGAAGGGAAGTAGGGTCGGCTATCGCTACGGACTTCCCGCGGAGGTTCCTATGGACGCCTGGAAAGTGGCGGATATTCTGCATACCGAGTTCGGAAACAAAGGGTTCCGCATCCGCGATATTAACGATGGCGCGATGCAACAGCTGACCGAGTTGATGGGTATCACCGAAACCGATGCCCACCGCCGCAGTACCCGTGTGGGGAAAGCCATCGGTTCGTTGGAAGGCGAAACTTTCGCCTTGCCGGGGAAGTATGCGGTCAAAGTCGAAGCAGTACGGCCGGCCAAACCCGACAAGCCCCTGCGTTACCGGTTGGCCCCGTCCGGTTCGGTCGATTAGCGTATCCTGGCGCATCCCACTCCCGATACGGAGGGCAAGGGTCGCAACTTTTAACCCCGACTTTAAGAATGGCTGGCAGATGAAGTAAGGGCAGCAAGGGCGGCAACCGCGCCGCGCCGTTGCCCGCCGGGAGGTTTTATGGACCCTTGGAAAGTGGCGGAAATCCTGTATGACGAGTTCGGGGAGCAGGAGTTCACCACCAATCAGATTACGCCCAAGACAATGACCAAACTGACCCGGGCTATGGGCATTCCTAAAATGCCCAAGACCGCCGCCCGCCAGCGCAATGCCCGGGTGGGTCGGGCCATGGGCGCGATGGAGGGCAAAGTCTATTACATCTTTGACCACGAAACCCAGGTCGAAATGCGCGTGTCCCGCCCGGTCAAAGGAAACGGGACGCGCCGTTTCCGCTTGGCTCCCCCGGAAGTGGTCAAGTACGATAACATCCCCTTTTCCATTGGCCCCTTGTCGGGACTGCAAGTGCCGGAGACCGGGCTGACCTTTCAGGTGGCGCTGATTTATGATAAGGACTACGGTTACACCGTGTTTTGTCCGGCTCTGAACGGCTGCATTTCCGATGGCGACGACAAGGCGGAAGCCCTGGAAAACATCAAAGAGTGCATCAGCTTGGGCTTGAAAACCCAAGCCCGGGAAATCCAGCAGGAAACGGAAGCCCTGCTGAAACGGTATAATGATGCGGGATACCCGGCGGAACTGGCTACCGTGAGCATTGGCTAGGCCGGTATCCAATGCCGCCATTTATTACCGGCATTTCCTTTAACGACGCCTTGTCCCGATTCCGGGCGATTGGTTGGAATGAGGCCGGGCAAGAGGGTTCCCATCGCAAGTTAGAGCATCCGAACTGGCCGGATCCAATCTATTTGCCCGACCACCGGCGGCGGGATTTGCGCCCGGGGACCTTGGGCGGCGAAGTGGCAAAAGCCGGACTGACCGCGGAGCAGTTCCACAGCTTGGCCGGCTCCGGCCGCCGCCGCAACGCCCGGCAAATCCGCCGGGAAGTGTACGGGATGGAAAGTTAGCGCAGCGCAGAGGTGCTTATGGATACTTGGAAAGTGGCGGAAATCCTGTACGATGAGTTCGGGGAACAGGAGTTCACCACCAACCAGATTACGCCCAAGACGATGACCAAACTGACCCGGGCCATGGGCATTCCTAAAATGCCCAAGACCGCCGCTCGCCAGCGCAACGCCCGGGTGGGTCGGGCCATGGGCCAGATGGAGGGCAAAGTCTATTACATCTTTGACCACGAAACCCAGGTCAAAATGCGCGTGTCCCGCCCGGTCAAAGGAAATGGGACGCGCCGCTTCCGCTTGGCTCCCCCGGAAGTGGTCAATCTGGACGAAATACTCTTTTCCATCGGCCCCCTGTCCCGCCTGCAAATCCCGGAGACCGGACTGACCTTTCAAGTGGTACTGGTTTATAGCCCGGACTACCAGAGTTACGGCGTGTTTTGCCCGGCCTTGGGCCGTTGCAGTTCTCAGGGCCGAAGCAAGGAGGAAGCCCTGGAAAATGTCAAGGAGTCCATTACCGGATGGCTGAAAGGAGAAGCCCTCGACATCCAACAGGATACCGAAACCCTGTTGAAAGACTACAGCACGATCGGGTGCTTGACTGAATTGGCTGCGGTCAATATCGGCTAGGGCCGGTAAGCTATGCCGCCGCGCATCCCGGGCATTTCCTTTTCCGACGCTTTGCGATGGTTCCGGGCGTTGGGATGGCGGCGAGTCCGCCAGGGCGGCTCCCACCTTCAATTGAAACATCCCAATTTGCCCCGAGTAACCCTCTCCTTACCCGACCGCCGCGGGGATGTTGCCCCGTCAATCCTGGGCGGCGAAGTGGAAAAGGCCGGTTTGACGGCGGCGCAGTTCCATAGCTTGGCCGGCTCCGGCCGCCCCCGCAACACCCGGCAAATCCGCCGGGAAGTGTACGGGCTGGAAAATTAGACCAACCCGGGGCAATCGGCCCCCTAGCAACCAAGTTTAAGGAGATGCTATCTGAAATGACCAGCAGCAATCCCACGGTAAGAATTGAACGGGACTCGATGGGGGAAATGCAGGTTCCCGTCGACGCCCTGTACGGGGCGTCGACAATGCGGGCGGTGCTGAACTTCCCCATCAGCGACCTGCGGTTTCCCCGGGCCTTTATCCGCGCCTTGGGCTTGGTAAAGCAGGCGGCGGCCCGGACTAATATGGGCCTCGGCGTCCTCGATGAAACCGTTGGCAACGCCATTGTCGCCGCCGCCCAGGAAGTAATTGACGGGCGGCTGGACGACCACTTTGTCCTGGATGTCTTTCAGACCGGTTCCGGGACTTCCACCAACACCAACGCCAACGAAGTTATCGCCAACCGGGCGTCCCAAATCCTCGGCGGCGATTTGGGTTCCCGGCTGGTTCATCCCAACGACCAGGTGAACTTGGGGCAATCCTCGAACGATGTAATTCCCACGGCGCTGCACTTGGCGGCGCTGCTTGCAATCAAAGAGGATTTGCTACCCGGTCTGGAAACCCTGCGCGACGAACTGCAAAAGAAGTCGGATGAATTCTGGCCGGTCATCAAGACCGGGCGCACCCATTTGCAGGACGCTACGCCGGTGCGCTTGGGGCAAGAGTTTCTGGGTTTTGCCGGCCAAGCCGAAAACGGCATTCGGCGGCTGCGGCGGGCGCAGGAGGCATTGGCTGAGGTCGCCTTGGGCGGTACAGCCGTCGGCACCGGCGTCAACACCCACCCGGAGTTTTCCGCCCGCACCTGTCAGTTGCTGTCGGAAATTACCGGCGTAACGGTGCGGGAAACCGACAACCACTTTCAAGCCCAAGCCACCCTCGACGCCGTGGTCGAAGCCAGCGGCGAATTGAAAACCATTGCCATCAGCCTGCACAAAATCGCCAACGACATCCGCTTTATCGCCTGCGGCCCCCGGGCCGGCTTGGGCGAAATTACCGTGCCGGAAGTGCAGCCGGGCAGCTCTATAATGCCGGGCAAGGTCAACCCGGTCATTGCCGAGTCGGTTATTCAGGTAGCGGCGCAAGTGGTCGGCAATGATGCGGCGGTTACGCTGGCCGGGCAAGGCGGTTACTTCGAGCTGAATACGATGATGCCGGTAGCGGCCTATAACCTGCTCCAATCCATATCCCTGCTGGCGGCGTCGGCCAACAACTTCGCCGAGCAGTGCGTCAAGGGCATTCAAGCCACGGCTGTGGGGCCGGCGATGGTGGAAAAGGGTTTGATGTTGGGAACGGCTTTGGCCCCGGCCATCGGCTACGATGCGGCGGCGGCCATTGCCAAGGAAGCGGCGGCGACCGGTCAGACCATCCGGGAGGTAGCCAAACTCCGTACCGAAATCACTGACCGGGATCTGGAGCAGTTGCTGAACCCGGAGGAGATGACCAAGCCCAGCCTGGAAGTGCGGGGCGGTGGCGGTTAGATCGTCAGCCGTTTGGATTGAACGGTGCCAGTTCTGCCGTCTTGGGCTTGGCTCCGGGCGGCGCAAGGGCAAATCGAAAAAGAGAGGTGGCAAGTTATGGCTCTGGTAAGGTGCGTAACCGAGATGGGTATGGGGGTGGATGTCCACGGCTTGGACTACACCAACGCGGCCAAGCGGGCGGTGTTTGACGCCCTGCATCACAGCAGCCTGGGGTTTCAGCGGCTGCTGGGCAAGACGGCGGACGATATGCGGGTGGATGTGACTATCGGCGTCCCGGAACCGGGCCAGGTGGACGGGGACGCGGTGATTGCCACTTTGCCGCACGGCGCCGGCTACATCAATGTGGTGCATGGCGGCCTGCAAGTGCTGAACGACTCAGGCACCGACGGCACCCTGATTGCCAACGCCATCGTCATCGTCAGCTTTGACGACGGGAAGTAGGCAGCTCAGCCCCCAGTCATTGCCCAAGAGGACGGCAACAAAGAAAGCCCCGGCCTTGGCGCCGGGGCTTTTGGCTTGGTCCGCTGCCGGGATGGTTGGCCCGGGTTTAGTGTTCCTGAGGGGCGCGGGTGCTGAACACCTTGTTGCCCTTCTGGAAAATGCACTTGCGGATGTTGTTCTCCAGGTCGGTAATCTCCATTTCCCGCAGGCCAATGTAGCGTTCCTGGGCCGCCGGGCTTTTGAGATACTCGTAGGTCTTTTGGAGAACTTCCTCCTCCGAATCGCCGGTGATGATGGTCTTGTCCCGGGAGTCGGACAGGAAGTTGCTGGGGCGGACATAAAAGACTTCGGGCATAATCTCCTCCTCCGTATCATGCCGGGTGAACGGGTAAGCAGTTTATAAATACACCATCCGGGTGGGATTGTCAATGGCGGGAAGTCCCGGAAAGCAAAAACAACCGCGCTTATTCCGGCATATTCCCTATCCCAACCGGGGCATTACTTCCCGGCTGAACAGTTCCATCGACCGCAGCACCTTGTCCCGGCTCATTCCGCCGAAGTCGAAGTTGCAGCCGAAGTAGTCGATGCCGTGGGCTTGCAGGGCTTGGATTTGAGCCACGCACTGGTCGGGAGTGCCGAGGATCGCCCGGTTCACTGACAAGTAATCGTAGCTTTCCGGCAGTTGGGCCCGCTGCCGCCGCCAGTCGTCCATCCGTTGATAGACTTCGCTGCCAGTGTCAATGTGCCGCCGCCACTGCATTATATCGGCTACCCAGTTAATCCGCGCCTCGGTGTCCCGCCGCACCTGCTCCTCGGTTTCCGCCACATAAAAGTAGCGGAAAAAAGGGATTTCCGCCATCGGCCGGTTATGCCCGGCGGCCGCCGACAATTCCACGAAGCGGTGGCACAAATCCAGGGCGGCGGCGGTATCCTGCACTACGGCAATGCAAAGGTTATGGCCGGTGGATACCAGAAACTCGAGGGTAGCCGGGGTGCGGGTGGCGGCGATATAGATGGGCGGATGGGGCTGCTGCAGCGGCGGCGGCACCAAGTTGATGTCGTCCAACTTGTTAAACCGGCTTTCGTAGCTGAACCCGGGGGTAGTCCACAAGCCTTGCACGATTTTGACGGAGTCTTGAAATCGTTCCGCGCTTTCGGCCGGGTCGAGACCGTAGCCGGTATATTCGTAGCCGCCGGAACCCCGGCCAAAGCCCACATCCAGGCGTCCGCCGCTGACTACATCCAACATTGCGGCATCCTCAGCCAGCCGCATCGGATTGTGCAGGGGGGAGACCAGCACCGCCGTGCCGACCCGGATGGTTTTGGTATGGGCGGCGATATGGGTAGCCAGAATCAGCGACGACGGCACCATACTGTAGCGGGTGAAGTGGTGTTCGGCCAGCCAGGCGCTGACAAAGCCCAACTCCTCGGCGTACTGAATCTGCTCAGTAGTTTCGGCGATAATCCGGGCCGGCTCCGTCCCTTCCGGCCAGGGGACATGGGTGAAAAAGGCGAATTTCATAGTGTTTCCTTGTTTGAAGGGGGATTAGTCAAATATACACCATATCGGGACCAGGGTATTCTCAACACGTGTTGGCGTGGCTAAATCCAGCCTTGCTGGAGCCACAGCAGAGCCAGGGAACCAACCAGCATTTCCGCTTGCTTGGTGTATCCCTTAGTCCGCCGCACCAGCCGGTTCAGCTTCCCCCGCAAGACCGAATGCAGCCCTTCATTCCGGTTGGCTTCCCGCCCCTTGCGCACCACATGGCGGTCCGGCGGCAGCCAGTTATACACTTCGTAGCGGTCCGTGCTGTATTTGGCCGTCTCCGGCAGCCGCGCCGGCAACCGCAGGAAAGTCTCCGTATCCCGTCCCCCCACCTCAAAATCCCGCCACCACCGCCCGTCGCTTTCCACCACTACCGCCGTCCAAATCCACAAGGATTGCCGCTGCTCCCCCTTACGGCAGCCCAGGTAAGTCCACGCCTCATCCAGGGAAATGACCACGGCCTTAACCCCGGCCGGCCGCAAGGCCGCTTGCTGCTCCCGCGCCAGGTTCAAGGTCTCCCGAGCGGCCACGGCTTTTTTTGAATCCAGGAATAGACCGTCTCCAACCGCACATTGAGCACCCGCCCGATGGCCGCGATGCTGCTGCCTTCCAGATACATCCGCACGGCCTGGCTTTTGACCTGCTCCGAGTAGTAATGGCGGTTGCCCTCCGGGGTATGACGATGCTTGCAGTGGCCCCAGCGATAGGTCTGCTTCCCCCGGGAAGTCCCGTATTTGGGCATCCAGTTGGAGCCGCAATGGGGGCAGCGCAAGTCGTGGCGATAAGCCCGTTGGGACATAAGGATTTCCCTCCTCAGTCAAGGCAATTTCCCCTATTTTACCTCACGCCAACACGTGTTGAGAATACCTCGTTCTATTCCCGGTTGCCATCCAAAGGGAGGAATCTAGGGCGTGTTCACATATCGACGCCCCGGATAACCTACCCCCTACTAGGGCGTGTTGACAAATTGTTTGGGCGTTATATGTTTAACTTTGCCAGGGTGTTGCTTTTCCCGAGAGCAGCGTATCATTGAATGGAGTTCAACTCGGTCCGGGTAAGGCGGTCCGGGTTGGCGATTTCAGCGGAGTTTATCCGGTCGTTTCGGGTTGGCATTTGCCCTGCCAAGCCCCTTTGCAGGGCGAACGCGCCGTTTCAGCAACTTACTTCTCGGCATTAGTCGGTCAGTTGCCCGGATTAACGGCTCTGGTCCAGCCGGCTTTTATGGTAGCAGCGCATTAACTTCGGGCGGCTTGCCGCCGCCGTTACCCTTTTCACTGCTGCCACTCCGGCCGCGACCAGATGCCCGGTTCTCCTTACCGGCTATCGCATTGGCATCGGTAGCCTGCTCACTCGCGTCAATGGCGGTAGCTCCGGCAGCTATTATCGAGTCGATGGCAAAACGGGCGGGCCCAATTGACCCGCCCGCGCGTTAGATAGCCGGCAAGGGGTTACGGCTAGGGACTGGCCGCCGCCTGTATCGGGCCGATAAAGCCTGTACTGGCTTTGGTCAACACCCCGTTGCTGTCGGTGTAGTAGCGGTAGGCGTACAGATATTTGCCCTGCACGCCGGCGCCGGGCGTGTAACTGGTTTGGCGTTCCTTATTGGTGTCGCCCACCACACAGTCGCTGGTGGTGGCCGCCGCGCAGAACATCCACCATACTTTATCGCTGCCGCTGATGGCGATACTTTGCCCCACCCGAGGCGGATTATGCCCGCTGGCAAAACTGGCCGCAGCCGTTGCCCCGGTCCAGGATGCCTTGATGGGCGGGGTGATGTAACTGGCAAGCCAGCCCGATTCCGTGGTATTCACCTGATTCCGCAGCCGCCGGTTGGTCTCCGTGGCTTTCGGCACGAAGTAATCCGTGCCGCCGGTACTGCGGAGACTGCTGCCACTGCTTGGCGCCGCCGTCCAGTCGCTTACGCCATCGGCGGAAAGTTCCCACTTAACAGCGTCGCTGCCCAAGCGGGTATGGTAGCCATCGTTCAGCCGATAGACTATGGCCTCGCCCACTACCGGAGAACTTCCATCGTAATCCGGGTAGATACGGGCTTGGTTCAGCAGAACCAGACCGCCGTACTTCAACTTGGGATAATAATACCGGAAATCCCAAGGGTCATCGTTGCCGGCTTGCCCGTCCAGGTTCAGGTTCCAGTTGGCGTAGATTCCGCTGTAGCCGGTGGGGGCGGTCAGTTCTGCTGTGGTTTTGCCCGTCCCCAAGGCGCTGCTGCTCTGTCCGCTGACCTGGGTGTCCCAGTAGCTGTTGACCTCTGTTCCTTGGGTGTTCGCGATCACCTTTCCGTCCTGGTCTAACTGGCCGTTCACCCCTACCATGCCGCCGACCGAAGGGTTGGTTCCAGTAGCCACTACCGGGCCAATGGCGTAACTGGCGGTGATGGTTCCCGGATAGGTGACTTTTCCCCGCCCTTGGGTGCCTACCCATCGCCGGTTGTGGCCCACCAACCCAGCCACTTTGGCATTATTGCCGGTAGCCTTGACCGGACTGAGAGAGTAAGAGGCAGTGATCGTACTAATGTTCAGGCCCACCAACCCGCCCACGGACGTCATATTGCCGGTAGCCCTGACTGGACCGTTGGAGTAAGAGGCTGTAATCGTAGCAACACCACTGTTGACGCCCGCCAGTCCTCCGACAGAGGAGCCATTTCCAGTGGCCATTACCGGGCCAACGGCATAACTGGTGATGATGGCTCCCGAACCGGTGGTCTTTCCCGGACCGGTAGGATATCGAAAATTGATACCGGCCAACCCGCCAACGTGCGCCTTGTTGCCGGTGGATTTGACCGGACTGCGAGAGTAAGAGGCACTAATCGTCCCATAGTTAAAAGCCACCAGCCCGCCTAGGTAGACATCGTTGCTGGTGCTACTGACTGCCTCGGTGGAATAGCTGGCTACAATGCTCCCCTCGTTAACTCCTACTAACCCGCCGGCTCTACCAGCATTGCCTTCAATTTCGACTTTGGCGTAGCTGTTGGTGATATTGCTGGCGTTGCCATAGTTATGGCCCACCAAGCCCCCGGCCCAAATGGAGCCCGTGCCGCTCTCATAGAGAGTGCCGTTCAAGTTCATGCTCCCGGTGGCCGAGCTATTTCTGATGGTTCCGTAGTTGCCGCCAACCAAGGACCCCACGGGCCATCCAACAGCCTGAATACGGATGTTCACATCCCGCAGCTTTACGCTGTCGATGACTCCAGTGGGACCTATATACCCGAATAGGCCGAACACCTCGATAATATCGAACAATACGTGCTCGTTGATATACAGGTTGGCAATGGTCTTACCGTTGCCCTGGAAAGTTCCCTCAAACCCCCCAGTGAAAATCCAACTATTCCCATAGGGACTTCTGACATAGGGAGCCTTGCCGATAGGCTGCCAGCCCCAACCGTTGTTCCAGTAAAGGCCGCCGGAATCGGCGGCGTCAACGCTGCCGTCGCCGTTGGTGTCAAAGTCTAGGTCCGTTTGCAGTTCGTAGCCGATGCAGGCGGCGGCGGTAGCGCCATCCGCGCAACCCATCCCGGTTGCCGGCCACGGAAAGGCGGCGGCATAGTTAGCGGCATCCGCCGCCGCCACTACCCCATCGCCGTTCAAGTCCCAGCGGATGGCATTCAGCTGCGCCAGGTTCTCCACTTCCAGCAATCGGTCGTTGTCGGCGTCGTAATCCCGCTTCGTCCCATAGACCGGGACGGGATACTGGTTGGCGGCGCCGAAATACCACGGGTTATCGCCGCCGGCTACGCCATCCAAGTTCAGGTTCCAGTTAGCGTAGATGCCGGCGTAGCCGGATGGGGTTTGCAGGGCGCTGCTGCTTTCTCCGGTCCCGCCGGCGCTGTAAGACAAGCCGGAAGTTTCCGTATCCCAATAGCTGTTGGTTACCCGGCCGTTGCGGAGTTGGCGACCCACCAGGCCGCCGGCCCGGGTGAACCGCGTGGTCCCGTGAACCGACACCGCGCCGGTGGCATAGCTGGCCTGGATGTTGCCCTCATTCTGCCCGACCAGGCCGCCGGCTATAGCCGACGCCCGGCTGTGCCGGTTCGACACGGTCACCGCCGCATAGCTGGCTTGCACCGTGGCAGCCAAGCCGTTATACCCCACCAGTCCCCCGGTCAGCGCATTGCCGCTGGCGCTGGCGTTGCTGCTCAAAGTTCCCGTAGCGTAGCTGGCTGTGATGACGCCGACATTAGACCCGACCAGGCTCCCGGCCCGCGCCGGGAGGCTGCTGCTGATGCTGACCTGCTCCAGCCCCAAGCCGCTGACCCGGCCACGATGCCAGATGACGCCAAACAAGCCCAGATAGACCTTGGTGGAGTTGTTGATGAACAGGTGGGAAATGACCTTACCCCGGCCTTGAAACTCCCCGCTGTAGCCGTCATAGACATC
The DNA here is from genome assembly GCA_965243185.1 of Dehalococcoidia bacterium. Lineage (GTDB taxonomy): Bacteria > Chloroflexota > Dehalococcoidia > Lucifugimonadales > UBA3495 > CBDBCU01. The sequence goes on from OZ251531.1 coordinate 1,957,230, forward strand.
ACCGATGGGCGTCCAGCCAGCGCCGTTGTTCCAGTAAAGGCCGCCGGAATCGGTAGCGGTTACGCTGCCGTCGCTGTTGCTGTCAAAGGTCAGGTCGGCTTTCAGTTCGTAGCCGCGGCAAGGGTCGGGGTTGGTGTCGGCGTCGCTGCCATCGGGACAGCCCATGCCGGCGGCGGCGTTGGGAAAGGCGGCGGTATAGACGGTCTGATCGTTCGTATAATCCACCACCCCATCGCCGTTCAAGTCCCAACGGAGGGCGTTCAGCTGCGCCAGGGTGGTAATTTCAATCAGCCCGTCATCGTTGCTGTCGTAGTCGGTAGCGGTCGTCGTCGTTTGGGCCTGGGCCGTGGGGGTGAGAGTGGCGTTCAGGGAAACTGCGGCCAGAATCAGGGCCAACAGGGCCAAAGTCGCGGCGAACAGGGGTAGCCGGGGGGTTAAGGGCATCAAGGACAACTCCTTTTTGTTTTAATGGGGTTTGACTTGGCGGCACGGGACCGAGCAAGGACCTTAGCGGCAAGTTGGGCTGCGGTCAATGATGGCAACTTACCGGTCACTGTTTCCGAAAGTGTTGGTAAGGAAAAATACGCCTTAAATTGGACGATTTCCACCGTCTCCAGTATTTGACTTACCAAGGATCGACCCCATAAAAATGCCGTCAAAACCAGTGCCAACAGTTTCTGAGACAGCACCCAATCCTCCGGAAAAGTAAAGAAAAACCGCCCCGGCCCATCAGCCGGGGCGTTCAGTACCCCTAATCCTTGCGGTTCACCTTGTCCCACAAGCGGTGAACCTGATTTTGCAGGCGTTCCCGCTTTTCGGTTTCCTCTTGGAGCAGGCGGCGGAGTTCCCGTATCTCACGCCGGGCTTTATCTTGCCTCCACAGCACTACTAGCAACTTCGTTACCGTAGCCACCGTTACCCCCAACAGATGGTTAAGATTGTCTCCGAAAGCATCCATATAAAACCTCCCAATTTATGCTATCTCTATGCTACGGACCTGCAAACTGCAATGTCAAACCCAGGATCCCTCAGGCTTTCCCCCTTCCTAGGCAATACAACCCATCCCTTTCCGTGTATAATTGCCCCTAACTTCTCCAGAGGTAACTACCCTTGGTTGAACTCCGGGACTACCAGCAAGATTTGTTGGCACAGGTGCAGGCTCCCTTGGCTGATGAAGCCAAGGCCCGGGTGCTGATGCAATTGCCTACCGGCGGCGGTAAGACGCGCATTGCCGCCGCCCTGCTGCATTGGTGGTTGGGCAACGGCAGAAAAGCCGTGTGGCTGACCCACCGCACCGAACTTTCCGACCAGACCCGCGCCGTCCTGAACCGTTCCGCTGTCCGGGCGGTAAATACCTTGGAATGGTATGTCGACGACCCGGCTCCGTACTGTCGGGATGGCGTGGTCATCCTGATGGCGCAAACCGTCAGCCGCCGCAATCGCTTTGATGGCGTTTGGCGCCGGTATAACCCGCAGGATTTGCTGATTATCGACGAAGCCCACCACGCTACCGCCGCCGGCTGGGCCCGGGCTATCAACCAATGGCCCGGGCCGGTAGTGGGGCTGACGGCTACTCCTTGGCGACTATCCAAAACTGAGGGCTTCGACCATCTGTTTGCTGAGCTGATTCTTGGCCCGCAAATCAGCGATTTGCAATCCCAAGGACACCTTGCCAACGCCAAAGTGTTAATGCCGGAACGGGACGACCTTATCCTTGGCGGCGAAATCACTGCTACCGGAGACTACAGCGAAGCCGGTATCGCGGGGGCTAACCAGGGGCGGGAGGTCTGGACTGCCGGCGTATTGCGGTTTTGGCAGCAGCACGCCCCAGACCGCCAAACTATTGTGTATGCCGTCAGCGTGGCCCACGCCGAAAACCTTACGGCGGTTTTCAACGAAGCCAACATCCCGGCGGCGGCGCTTTTGGGCGATACTCCTCTGGCGGAACGGGAGCGGTGCATCAAGCGGTTTTCCGACAACCGGCTGAAAGTCCTGGTGAATGTAGCCGTTGCCACCGAAGGCTTTGACCTGCCCGACGCCGCTTGTGTCGTACTGACCCGCCCCACGATGAGCTTGGCCTTGTATTTGCAGATGGTCGGCCGGGGATTGCGCCCCAAGTCTGATGGCGGCAATTGCCTGATTCTCGACTTGGCCGGGAATGTGGAAAGACACGGTTTCCCGGAGGATGAACGGGAGTGGTCATTAGAAGCGCGCGGACAGCAGGATGGTACCGGTCGCCCGCCGGTAGTGTGGTGTCCCGAATGTGCCGGCGTATCCCCGGCAGCCAGCCATCATTGCCGGGAGTGCGGCCATCCCTTTGGCAAGGATTGCGGCCGCTGCGGCAAATGGCGGGCTTGGCAAACTTGGAGCGCAGAAACGGACTGCGGCGATGCCCACGAAATGGTTTGTAACCTGTGCCATCTCGACGCCCACGAGCTAAGCGACTTGCCCGAGGGGTTGAAAGAGGCCATAAGAGCGCAACTAGCGGAGGAACGAGTGGAAGTTAACCCCAACCAGCTCCAGACGCTGGAGGAATTCAGAGATTCCCTGAGCGAGGTAGCGGAGGCTTTGGTCAATGCCAACAAGGTAGATGACTTCGTTGCCTTTAACCGCCTTACCAAACAGATTCGGTCGGTACTCCGGCAAGAGAAGCGGATTAAAGAAGCCGCGCAAGCAGAGGCCCTTGAAAAGTGTGCGGAACTTCTCAAGACCACCTTTCTTACGCCCCTGTCCAACGTTCTGGAACAAGCAGGGTATGATAAAAAATCCAGAATGGAGTTGCAGGTGAACTTCCGTGAGGGTCGGTTCGACTACTTCCGGGCCTACGACGACGATGACGACGAGGGCGAGGACTTTTGGGACACGCTCAACGCCGAGCAATTTAAGGCTGTTATGGAATTCTTTCAGCAGCTAGGTACGGCAGCTGATAAGGGTTCTGATGACTAGCCATCCGTAGGGAGCCACCCTATCAAAATGCCCCACCCCCTAACCCCTTTCATCCGCCACCAATCCCACCCGGACAACTTGCCCCCGGCCGCCCTCACCGTCGCCAAGTCGCTGCTGGTTAATGCGGCGGCGGCGGGATTGGCCGGGGCGGCCCAGCCGGAGGGATTTGCCGTTACCCGTTTCGCCCAGGAAATGGGCGGCAATGGCAAATGCACCCTGATTGGCAAAGGATTGCGCACTTCGCCGGTCTATGCCGCCCTCGCCAACGGGCTGATGATTGCCCTCCTCGACTTTGACGACACCATCCCGCCCGATAACCGCCGCTTGGCGGCCGTCAGCTTCCCGCCGGTAATGGCCGTCGGCGAAATGAACGGCTGCTCCGGCGCGGCCGTATTGGCGGCCTTTATCCTGAGCTGCGAACTGGCCGCCAAATTGGGCGGCCTCTTGCCCCGCGACGACGCCAACGCCCTGGCCGCCGCCGCCGCCGCCGGCTATCTCCTGGAATTGCCCCCGGCCCAGCTGGATACCGCGCTGGCGTTAGCGGCCGCCGGCGCCGCCGCCTCCCGGGTAGTGGATACGCCGCCGCCGCTCGCCACCGCCGGCCCGGCCCTGGCTTACCGGCAAGGGCAGGCCGCCCTCCGCGGCACCACGGCGGCCTTGTTAGCCCGCCAAGGATTAGCCGCTGACGGCGATATAGCCGGACTTTTTGCCGGCTGGTCTGACCAGCAAATCGCCGACTTTTGCGCCGGCTTGGGCCAGCCCTACGCCCTCCTCGACCCCGGCATAACCCTCAAACTCTACCCCTGCGCCGCCGCCGCCCATACCGCCATTGACGCCGCCCTCCAGCTGATGCAGCAATATCGCATCGGCGCCGCCGATATTGCCGCCGCCACGATTAGCGTAACCCCGGCGGCGTTGTCCGAACTGCCTTACCCCACCCCGGCCGACCCCTGGCAAGCCCGCCACTGCCTCAGCTACCTTCTGGCCGCCACCTTGACTTGGGGACATCCCCTCCTCGACACCTTCACCGACCAATCCGTACAAGATAGCGCCGTCCGCCGCTTAATGGACGCCATCACCGTCACCGCCGCTGAACTTCCCTCCCCGTCCATTCCCTACCCCTGCGCCTTGTCCCTGACTCTGCAAGACGGACGGCAGTTGCAGCACCGCGTCGAATTCCCCCGCGGCAGCCCACAGCTCCCCTTAACCCCCGAGGAACTCGACGCCAAATTCCTCTACTGCTCCCGCTACATCCTGCCCCCCGACCACATCGACGAAGCCATCACCAACCTGCGCGACTTGGAAAACATCCCCAACACCACCGGCTTGTTTTCCGTCCTCGGCGGCTAGCGTGTGCAATTGCGCTACGAAAAGGGCATAATTTCCAAGTCCTAGCCGGGCCGGATGGGCGTTGACGCCACGGCAAGGGTATGCTAATATGCTTGGCGGTGCGGGATTGGGGCAGTTTTTGCGGAGATTTTTAGAGGTTTTTACAGGTTTTGCCGTGGTGAACGAAAGGGACGACAACGGCGTGGCGGCTGCGGCGGACGACGGCGAAGGGATGGGCGCGGCGGATAGCGGCGCCGGGGTAGCGGTAGCGGATGGCGGGGTGGTGGCTGGTGACAGTCAGGAGTGGCTTTCGATGGGGAAAGCCAGCCGTTTGTTGCAAGTGAGCGAGGCTACCCTGCGGCAATGGGGCGATGCCGGGCATTTGCAGGTGTATCGGACGCCGGGGGGACATCGGCGGTTTCGGCAGGAGGATTTGCTGGCCTTGGCGCGGCAGGGGACGGTGGTCGAGTCGCCGACGACGGGGGATGCGGAACGCTCGGAAAGCGCGGCCCTGCGGCGGATTCGGCGGCGGTTGAGCCAGGCGGAAGTGGCCGGGTATTCGTGGTATCAGAGCATTGAGGAAGGCGGCCGGGGCCGGATGCGGCTCTTTGGCCGCCGTTTGCTGTCTTTGCTGGTGCGGGATTGGCCGCCGCGGAAGGCGTCCCGGCAGTGGCGGGAGACTTTGGCCGAGGCGCGGCAGCTGGGGCAGGAATATGGCAGCGAGATGGCGGGACGGGGCGTGTCGCTGCGGGATACCGTGGAGGCGTTTATCTTTTTCCGGTCTTTGGCGATGGATTCGATGCGGTCCCGGGCTTGGACGACAGCGTTGGAGTTGGCGGATCGGGCGTTGGTTGGGGTGGTCGAGGGGCATCAGGAAGGGATGGGGGCGGTAATTAGGAATTGAGAATTGGGGGGACGGGGGGAAGGTTGCCGGGGTTCTGGATTCCCGTTTTCACGGGAAGGACGGTATAGAGGTGGGTGGGGGTTGACGGGCTGGTTGGAGATTTAGCGGAGGTTGAACGCGGAGAGTTATGGATTTGACGGACCGGAAGTTGCTGAACCTGGTACAGAGTCGTTTTCCGTTGACGGAGCGGCCGTATCTGGCGTTGGGGTCGGAATTGGGCATTGGGGAGGCGGAGACGCTGTCCCGGCTGGGGGAGTTGAAACGGCAAAATGTGGTGCGGCAAATCAGCGCCATTTTTGACACGCGCCGGCTGGGCTACAAAACGACGCTGGCGGCGATGGCGTATGCGCCGGAGCAGCTGCATCCGGGCGCGTTGTTTATCAACCGTCATCCCGGGGTGAGCCATAACTACGCGCGGGAGGGTTCGTACTATAACCTGTGGTTCACTTTGGCGGTGCCGCCGGAGGGCGATTTGGCTGGTACGGTAGCCGGGATGGCCCGGGCTACCGGGGCGTTGAGTTTCCGGGTGATGCCGACCCTGCGGTTTTTCAAGATTGGGGTCAATTTTGATATGGTGCGGGAAAAGGGGGCGGCCCATAACTACAGCCCGGATAATGTGGGGGAAAGCCGGCCGGCCCCGGACTGGAATCGGGCGCAGGAAGTTACGGCGGCGGAACGGGCGGCAATCCGGGAGTTGCAAGAGGATTTGCCGCTGGAACCCCGGCCTTTTGACGGGATGGCGGCGCGGCTGGGAATGGATCCGGCGGGGCTGTTTGCCTTGGCGGGGGAGTTCGAGGAGCGGAAATTGATGCGGCGGTTCAGCGCGGTTCTGCATCACCGGCGTTCCGGGTTTCGGGCCAATGCGATGGTCGTCTGGCAAGTCCCCCCGGAACGGGCCGAGGAAGTGGGATTGAAAATGGCGGAACATCCGGCGGTAACGCATTGTTACGAGCGGCCAACTTTTCCCGATTGGCCGTACAGCCATTTCTCGATGATTCACGCCACGACGCAAGAGGAATGCGAGGAAATTGCCGGGGAAATCGGGGCGGCGACAGGAATTGCCGACCGGCTGCTACTCTACAGCACGCGGGAGTATAAGAAAACGCGGGTGCGGTATTTTGTCGAGGAGCGGGAGGAGGAATGGGCGGATGCGCCGGCGGCGGATTTTGCGGTAGCGGGAGGGGAGTAGGGAAGTTTGCTAGTTAGCGGCGGCGGTATTGAAGGTCGGTACGGCGGTTGGTAAATCCAAAGGGGAGCGATAACAGGGGGTTATGCCTGATTATTACCCGGTGTATCTGAATTTGGCGGGGAAGCGGTGCGTGATTATCGGCGGGGGGACGATTGCCCAAGGGAAAATCGGCGGTTTGTTGCAAGCGGGCTGCCGGGTTACGGTTATCAGTCCGGCGGCGACAGCGGGGATCCGGGCGGCGGCGGCCCGGGGGGATATCGAGTTTATCGAGCGGGTCTATCAGCCCGGGGATTTGGCCGGGGCCTTTATCGGGGTGGCGGCGACGAATGTCTGGCACGTGAACCGGGAGATTTTTGAGGAAGCGGAGGAGCGGGGGACGCTGCTAAATGTGGTCGATGATCCGGATTTGTGCAGCTTTATCGCGCCGTCCATCGTGAAACGGGAGCCGGTTACCTTGGCGATTTCGACCGGGGGGGCCAGTCCGGCCTTGGCGCGCAAGCTGCGGGAAACTTTGGCGGAAGCGGCGGCTTTGGAGTGGGCAGATTTGGCGGCGGTTTTGGGGCAGGCGCGGCGGATCGTCAAGGCGCGGCGGGTGGTGATTGACCCGGAGCGGTGGCAGTGCTGCATTACCCGGGAACTGCTGGAGTTGGCGCAGGAAGGGCAGTCGGCGGCGGCGTTGACCAAGCTGCTGGGGCAATTGCTAGATGATAGCGCGCCGGGGCTGTGCGCTAACTTGACGCAGTGTGCACCCAAGGGCTGCGCGGCCCGGCGGCAAGTTCAAGAGGAAAACCGGGCTACGGCGGCGTCCGTCCCGCAAAAGGAGGGGGCGCGGTAATGCTGTTAGTCCTGGGATTGAATTACCGCACCGCGCCGTTGGAATTGCGGGAGCGGTTGACGGTGGATGCGGCGGCCCTGCCGGCGGCGTTGGATGAGCTGAACCGGCGGGTGGCGCCGGGGGTTATTTTGTCCACCTGCAATCGGCTGGAGGTTTATACGCTGGCCGCGGACAAGGGGAGCGCGGCGGATTCGGGTAGGGATTTGCCGGGGCGGCTGCGGGATTTTGTCGCCGATTATTGGGGCGTGCCGGGTGAGGAATTGCGGCCGTATTGCTACGATTATGCGGAGCGGGAGTGCGTGCGGCATCTGTTCCGGGTAGCGAGCGGGCTGGATTCAATGGTGGTGGGCGAGTGGGAGATTTTGGGGCAGGTGCGGGCGGCCTTCAGCGCGGCCAGCGAGCGGGGCTATGTGCGGGGGCCGTTGTCGCGGCTGTTTCACCAGGCATTGCGTGCGGGACGGCGGGTACATCACGCGGCCGAGTTGGATTTGCAGGTGATGGGCAGCCGGCGGCGGTCGGTAAGTTTGGTCGGGGTGCAGTTGGCGCATCGTTTGCTGGGGGATTTGGCGGAGCGGCGGGTGCTGATAATCGGGGCGGGCGATGCCGGGCAGTTGACCGGGCGGGCCTTGGCGGCGGCCGGGGCGGAGAATCTGGTGGTAACGAATCGGACTTATGACCGGGCGGAACGGCTGTCGGGAGAGTTGGGGGGAACGGCGGCGCCCTTTGAGCAGTTGTATCAGACTTTGGCGGAGTCGGATGCGGTCATCAGCACGACGGCATCGCCGGATTATCTGCTGCGGCGGGAGCCGGTGGCGGAGGTGATGGAACTGCGGGGCGGCCGGCCGCTGCTGCTGATTGATATTGCCGTCCCCCGGGATATTGAGCCGGCGGTGGGGCTGCTGGAAGGGGTGCGCCTGTGCGATATTGACGCTTTGCGGGCAGATTCGGAGGCGGATAACGCCGTCCTGAAGCCGGCGGCGGCCCGGGCGGAGGAATTAGTGGAGGAGGAGACGGGAAATTTCTGGGAGTGGTGGGAGTCGCTGGATACGATTTCGGCCATTGCGGCGCTGCGGAAAGGGGCGGAAAACATCCGGCGGGCCGAAGTGGAAAAGACGCTGCGGCGGATGCAGCGGCGGCAAAGCGGCGGCGCGGCGGCTGCGGATGGGGATGATTCGTCTGGAGAAGGGCCGGGAATGGAGGAATTGGCGGCGCAGTTGGATGCGCTGACCGGGGCGTTGGTCAAGAAGCTGCTGCATTCGCCGACCGCGTATCTGCGGGCGGCTAAAGACCCGCTGCGGCAGCAGTTGATCGGGGAAGTGTTTGACCTGGAAGGCGACGGGGGACGGGATGGCCGCCGCCGCTGACCGGGAAAGCGGCGGTTACTCCGCCGGGATAGCCACCAGCCAAGTAGTACGGGTAGGCACCCGGGGGAGCAGTCTGGCGCGGCGGCAGACGGACTTGGTTCTGGAGAAGCTGCGGCGCTGGCATCCGGAGGTGGAATTTCAGGTCGTTGCGGTTACTACCCAGGGGGATGCCCACGCGGCGGCGCCGTTGGCCGGGATGGGGCTGGGCGTGTTTGTGCGGGAAATTGAGCAGCAGTTGCTTTCCGGGCAGTTGGATTTGGCGGTGCATAGCCTGAAGGATTTGCCGACGCGACTGCCGGAGGGGTTGGCTTTGGGGGCGCTACTGCCTCGGGAGGATGCGCGGGATGTATTGGTGAATGTTTGGAATTGCCCGTTGGCGGAACTGCCGGCGGGGGCGCGCATCGGCACAAGCAGCCCGCGCCGTCAAGGGCAATTGCTGCACTACCGGCCGGATTTGACGGTGGTGCCGCTACGGGGAAGCGTGGAGACGCGGCTGCGGAAGGCCGGCGGCGATGAGTGCGAAGGGGCGATACTGGCAGCAGCCGGGTTGAGTCGGTTGGGCTTGGCCGGCGGCGTTGCCGAGTATTTGTCGCCGCAGCAGTTCACGCCGCCGCCGGGGCAAGGCGTCCTGGCGGTGGAGATACGGGCGGCGGATGACCGGATGCAGGAATTGCTGCGGGAAGTGGATGATGACGCAACGCGGGCGGCGGCGACAGCAGAACGGTCCTTTCTGGAGCTACTGGGCGGCGGCTGCCAAGTTCCGGTGGGGGCGTACGCCCAGTCGGAAGGGGGTTTGCTGACGCTAACGGCGTTTTTGGGGACGGCGGACGGACGGCAAGCGTTTTGGGGGAAGGTACGGGGGCCGGCGCATAATCCGCAGGAATTGGCGGCGGCGGCGCATTTGACGCTGGCCGAGCAGGGCGGCGGGGAGTTGGTGGGGGGATAAGCCGATAATCGGGAGGTATCCGCTATGGGACGCTATCGCTATAGCGTGGTGATTGAGTGGGATCCGATGGAGGAGGTTTTCACGGCCAGCGTGCCGGCTTTGTCGGTTGCTACTTACGGTGATACCCGGGCCGAGGCGATGGCAATGGTGAAGGAGGCGATTGAGGTAACGGTTGAGGGTCTGCGGGCGGTGGGGCAGCCGGTGCCGACGGGAGACGGGGAAGCTATAGCGGTTCTGGAAGTAGAAGTATGAGCCGGTTGCCCCGGATAACCGGGCGTGAAGCGTTGCGGGCTTTGGAGAGGGCGGGGTTTAATCTGGTAAGAATCCGGGGCAGTCATCATTATGGAACATAGTGCCGACCCTACCCGGCGGGCTACGGTGCCAATACACGGCAACCGGGTGATTAACCTGCCGGTTATGCGAAGCATATTGAGAACTTCCGGGCTGTCGGTGGGGGAGTTTCGGCGGTATTTATAGAGTTTTCCCGGCTAGTTGGCGGGGGTGTAAGGCGAGTTGTGAAAAATTTTCCGATACCACGGTTGGATAGGAATCCGGAACTGGCGGCGGCGCTGGGGAAGCATTGCCGGCTCCGGGCGGGTGAAGTTTGGATTGACCCGGCGGGCAAACACCGGGTTGGCTGCGGAGATGCGGCTGATGGGCCGGCGGTGGCTGATTTTATGGGTGGAGCGCGGGCGGTTCTGGCAATTCAAGACCCGCCCTATAACTTGGCGGCCTTTGGGACGGTGGGAGAGGATTCTTATATTGACTGGTGCCGCCGTTGGGTGGAGACTACCGAGAGGGCAACGGCGGAAAGCGGCAGTCTTTATGTTTGGCTGGGGGCGGACCAGAATAAGGGGTTTCAACCGCTGCCGGAGTTTATGCTGCTGATGCGGGAAACCCCTTTCCAGAGTCGCAGCCTCATCACTATGCGGAATCAGCGCGGTTACGGGACACAAAAGAACTGGATGGCAGTTCGGCAGGAGTTGCTTTACTATACCAAGGGGGAACCGGTTTTTAACGCCGCTGCCGAATATACCGATATTCCCCGCATCCTGCGCGGCTATTACAAGGCAGTGGGGGATAAGGTTACGGAGAACGGGGAACGCAGCAAGTCGGAAAACCTGCGGGCCGGCAATGTGTGGGTGGATGTGCAGCAGGTTTTTTATCGGATGGAGGAGAATGTCAACGGGTGCTACGCGCAAAAGCCGTTGAAAAGCTGCCAGCGCATTATTGATGCCAGTTCCACGGCGGGGGATTTGGTTATTGACTTCTTTGCCCATTCCGGGACTACCCTGCTGGCGGCGGAACTGCTGAACCGGAAGTGCTATACTCTGGACTGCAACCCGGTTTATGCCGAGATAGCTATTCGGCGGCTGGAGCATTTCCGGCAAACCGGCAAATCGGGCTGGCAGAACAGCAATCCCTTTGAGCGGGAAATGGTATCGGACCCGGAGCTGCGGGATTTGCTGGAACTGGATGCGGCGGACCAGCAAGCGGCGCTGTTTTAAGGGGGTAAAGTGGAGGAACTGCGGCGGGAATTGCAAGCTCTGGTGGAGCGGCTGGATGACCCGGATGAGTTCAGGAATATCCTGGACAGCTTGGTGTCGGTTTATCCGTTCAGCGAGTTTGAGTATATGATTTCCCATCTGCTGGCGGCGGGCAAGCTGACCATTGAGGAGTATTATGAAATTCGGGAGGGTTATATCCAGCGCAACCTTTACCTGTATCTGTTTGAGATAAGCGCGCCGCGGGGTTTCGGGGAAAGGTGGGCGCACGGCCACTTGAAGGAGTTGGTGCCCAACCTACTGCGGCCCAGCCGGCAACTGGACGCCGACTATTCGGGGCAGTACGATTTCTGGTTGCCGCCGAATATCCGCATCGAGGTGAAGGCGTCGCGGGCGGTGGAGTTTAACAGCAACGAACCCTTGTATATCAAGGCATTGTCGTCCAACTCCCAATTGCCCTTTGATATGAACTTTCAGCAAATCAAGCCGCGCTTTTGCGATGTCTTGGTTTGGGTGGCGGCTTGGCGGGATGTTATCAGGTATTGGGTTATTCCCTCTTTTGAGGTGGAGAATAATCCTTATTATTCCGCGGGGCAGCACCGGGGTAATGTGGGCGAGGGGCAACTGCATCTCAACCGGGATAACATCGCAGAGTTCGACCGGTATCTGGCACGGTCTAACGAATTGGAGCGGGAAATAAGGGCGGCTTATGCGGTGGAACGACGGGCGCGGAGCAATTGAAAATCCGATAGAAATCAAGTAGGGTTCCCTTACTTTCAGGATTTTGCCGTCCAGCAACAGATTTGAGTCGAGTGGGAAGTTCTGAAGGCAAAGGGAACTTGGGAGAGCATTTTGGCGGGGAAAGTTTTTTTGGTGGGGGCGGGGCCCGGGGAGCCGGGGTTGATTACGGTTAAGGGTTTGCGCGGTCTGGAGCAGGCGGATGTCGTGGTTTATGACCGGTTGCTGGACCCGGCGTTGCTGACGGCAGCTCGGGCCGCTGCCGAGTTGGTGTTTGTGGGCAAGGAGCGGGGGCGGCAGGCGTTGACCCAAGGGGAAATCAATGAGCTGCTGGCGGCCCGGGCGGCGGCCGGAGCGACGGTAGTACGGTTGAAGGGCGGCGACCCGTTTGTTTTGGGACGGGGCGGTGAGGAGGCGCAGTTCCTGGCGCAAAAGGGTATTCCCTTTGAGGTGGTGCCGGGGGTTACGGCGGCCGTGGCGGCGGCGGCCTATGCCGGGATTCCGGTTACGCAGCGGGGGATGGCTACCGGCTTTACGGTGGTCAGCGGCAGCGAGGATCCGGCGAAAGGGGAGTCGGCCGTGGATTGGGCGGCTTTGGCCCGCAGCGGCGGCACTTTGGTGGTATTGATGGGCTGGGCGGCGCTGCAATCCATTCTGGAACGGCTGCACGGGGAGGGAATGGCGGCGGATACGCCGGTGGCTTTGGTGCAGTGGGGAACTTGGGTCAAGCAGCGGACGATAGTCGGCACTTTGGCGGATGCGGCGGAACGGGGACGAGCGGCCGGGTTGACGGCGCCGGTAGTGACAGTTATCGGGCCGGTTGTCAAGCTGCGGGAGGAACTGGGCTGGTTTGACCGGCGGCCGCTGTTCGGCAAGCGGGTACTGATAACCCGTTCCCGGACGCAAGGCTCGCGGCTGCGGGAATTGCTGGCGGCGCAGGGGGCGGCGCCGCTGGAGCTGCCGACCATTGAAATTGCGCCGTTGGCGGATTATAACGAACTGGACGCGGCTTTGGGGCGGTATGGACTGCTGCCGGTAGAAACGCCCTTTGGGAAAATCAGCAACTATTGGCTGATTTTCGCCAGCGTCAATGCGGTGGAAGCGGTGTTCGACCGGTTGGAGTTGGCGGGGCAGGATGCCCGGGCCTTGGCCGGGGCAACCATCGGGGCAATCGGGCCGGCCACGGCGGCGGCCTTGGCCCGGCAAGGCATTCAGGCGGACTTTGTGCCGCAAACTTCGGTCTCGGAGTTGGCGGTGTCCGAACTGGCCGGGCGGGAATGGAACGGGCTGCCGGTATTGCTGCCGGGGGCGGACATCGGGCGGGAAGTTTTAGCCGAGGGATTGGCGGCCCAAGGAGCGCGAGTGGAGCGGGTAGCGGCCTATCGGACGGTGCGCCCGGCCGGGGTCGGTGCGGAAGCCCGGCGGCTTTTGGCCGAGGGAGTGGATGCAGTAACCTTTACCAGTTCCTCGACGGTACGGAACTTGCTGGCGGTTCTGGAAGGGGATACGGCGGCATTAGCAGCGGCGGTGATTGCCTGCATCGGGCCGGTAACGGCAGGGACGGCGCGAGAATTGGGGCTGCGGGTAGATTTGACGGCGGCAGAGCCTACGGTTGAGGGATTGGCGGCGGTTTTGACGGAGCATTTCGGGGGGACGGGTTAAACCGGTATGGGAATGTTGCCGGTTGACAGTTAGCGGGGGGATAGGGTATTTTACGGATTAGGCAAGGGGGTGGGGGTAAGGGTTGATGGACGGGATAACGGTTAAGCCGGGAAAGGGAGATTAGGCGATGCTCGGTTTTCCGGAGACGCGGCTGCGGCGGGCGCGGGAATCGGCGGCGGTACGGGCGTTGACCCGGGAAACCCGGCTGTCCGCCGCCAACTTTATCTATCCGCTGTTCGTAACCCACGGGCAAGGCGTAAGGCAGCCCATTGACCCGATGCCCGGGTGCTACCAGTGGTCGCTGGATTTGCTGGCCGCGGAAATTGCCGAAGTAGTGGAGTTGGGGTTGCCGGGAGTATTGCTGTTCGGTTTGCCGGAGTCGAAAGACGGGGTCGGCAGCGGGGCCTATGACCCGGAGGGGATTATTCAGGAAGCGATACGGGTAGTCAAGGCGGCCGCGCCGGAGCTGCTGGTCATCGGGGATGTGTGCCTGTGCGAATATACCGACCACGGGCATTGCGGAGTGATTGATGGGGGGCGGATTGACAACGACCGGACGCTGGAACTGCTGGCGCGCACGGCGTTGGCCCAGGTACAAGCCGGGGCCGATATGGTCGCGCCCTCGGCAATGATGGATGGGCAGGTGCGGGCAATTCGGGAAACCCTGGATGCTGCGGGTTATGAGCAGACGCCGATAATGGGCTATGCCGCCAAGTATGCGTCGGCTTTTTACGGGCCTTTTCGGGTGGCGGCGGATTCGACGCCGCAGTTCGGCGACCGGCGCAGTTACCAGATGGATCCGGCAAATCGGCGGATGGCGATGCGGGAAATCGCGAGCGATATTGCCGAGGGCGCGGACATCGTGATGGTTAAGCCGGCCTTGGCGTATATGGATGTGGTGCGGCAGGCGCGGGAGCGGTTTGACCATCCGTTGGCCGTCTATAATGTGAGCGGCGAGTTTGCCATGGTAAAGGGGGCGGCGCAACAGGGCTGGATTGACGAGCGGGCGGTAACTTTGGAATTGCTGACCGGGCTGCGGCGGGCGGGAGCGGATATTATCATCAGCTACCACGCCAAGGAAGCGGCCCGATGGCTGCGGGAAATGGAGTAGCCTTATGCTGACCGCGCAGAGCGCCGGTTACCTGGCCGAGCAGCACGTATTCAACGAACTGCTGAAGCGGGGGATGTCCGTCTATAAGCCGCTGGTACATTCGGGGCTGAACGGGCTGGCGCGGCTGGAGGACGGGCGGGTGCTCGAATTGGAGATTTTGTCGGTAGGCGGCTTGGGCGGCAAGGATTTGGGCTGGTTTCAGATTGCCGAGTTTCAGCCCAAGCCGAACCTGTTCATCTTGTGCCTGAACTTTGTGGACGATAGTGTCGCGGAGACCTGGGTGTTTCCCTCGGCGGTGTATCATGCCTATGCCACCGGGGAAACCAGCAAGAGCCGGGCTCGGGATTTGCGGATGCAGAGCGGGATGCGAAAGTACGGCAAGCCGCTGACCGAGCATTTGGCTTGGTTCCGGAATCGCTGGGCGTTAATCACGGACTATGACCGCTATCAGCGGTTTGGGGAGTTGGCGGATATGCAGGCGGCGAAAGAAGCTTTCGAGCAGAAAGGTGAGGAGGCGGGAGATTGGGAGCAGTATGCGTGGTCGGTTGCGGCGGAGACGGGGGAGCTGAAAGATTAGATGTTTTTCCGCCGCGCTCCCGACCCCATTCCCGACGGCGTTACTTTGCTGCATAACTTGACGCCGGCGCGCTGGATTGAGGAGGAGTTGCAATCTCCTTGGTCGAGCGCCGGAGTGCTTTTGAGCGCGCTGCTGCCCCGGGGATTCCCGGCTTACGCCCGCATCTTTCATCCCGCCACTGACCGGGAGGAAAACCGGTCAGTGCGCTGGGCGACCATAGCGGCTTGGAACGGAGCCACGGTTCATCCGCAAATGCAGTTCGGGAAAATCGCCAATCTGCCCGCTCCTTACCAGCCGGATTGGGGGCATCCGCCGGAGCCAGGCCGTTTGCCGGCCGCGGAACTGCATACTTTGACGCAGTTGCTGGTCGATTTCACGGCAACGCCGGATCGCTGCTATTGGTGTCTCTGGGATGGCTACGGCTTTTTCCATTCGACCAGTTACCGCAAAACACCGCGCGTCCGTACTGCGGGACGGGATTACCTGCTGTTTCAGAGCAGTATGGCAGCCGCCGGGGCGCTGGGTGTTGTCGGCACCGGTTGGTGGGGACAGTCGCCAAATCTGTGGTGGCCGGCCGACCGGGCGTGGTGCGTTGCCACCGAAATTGACTTGTACGATACCTATGTCGGCGGCAGCGCAGGCTGCATCGCCAGGATTCTGCAATGCCCCGACTTGGAAGCATTGCCCACAACTATTGAAACCCGGGTTGACGCCGGGGCGGATGTTATCAATGCCTGAACTGAACCAAACCAAATCCCAGCAGCTCTTTGCCCAAGCCCAGCAATTCATCCCCGGCGGCGTCAACAGCCCCGTCCGCTCCTTCCGCGCCGTCAGTGGTACGCCCCCTTTCATCGCCCGGGGGCAAGGCAGCCGGGTTTGGGATGTGGACGGGAATGAGTATATTGACTACCTCGGCTCTTGGGGGCCGCTGGTTTTGGGCCACGCTCATCCCGCCGTAGTGGATGCCCTGCAAACCGCCGCCGCCAACGGTTCCAGTTTCGGCGCGCCGGTCGAGCAAGAGGTCGAACTGGCGCGGCTGATTTGCGCCGCCTTGCCCGCGGTGGACAGTGTGCGGCTGGTCAGCTCCGGCACCGAAGCCTGTATGAGCGCCATCCGCCTGGCGCGGGCTTATACCGGGCGCAGCAAAATCATCAAGTTTGCCGGCTGCTATCACGGCCACGCCGACGGGCTGCTGGTGAAAGCCGGCTCCGGGGCCATGACCCACGGCATCCCCACCAGCGCCGGCGTCCCGGAAGCCTACGCCGCCGAGACCCTGGTCGCCGACTATAACGATTTGGCGTCAGTGGAAAGCTGTTTTGCCGCTTGGCCCGATGCCATCGCCGGCGTCATCGTCGAACCGGTCGCCGGCAATATGGGCGTCGTCCCTCCGGCCCCCGGCTTTCTCGACATCTTGCGCCGCTTGACTGCCGCTAATAATGCGCTGCTGATTTTTGACGAAGTGATCACCGGCTTTCGGGTGGCTTACGGCGGGGCGCAAGTGCGCTACGGGGTAACGCCGGATCTTACTTGCCTGGGCAAAATTATCGGCGGCGGCCTGCCGGTAGGGGCTTACGGCGGCCGCCGGGAAATTATGGAACTGGTCGCCCCGTTGGGGCCGATGTACCAAGCCGGCACCCTCTCCGGCAACCCCTTGGCCGTAACCGCCGGCTTGACCACCCTCACCGCCTTGCAGCAGCCCGGCGTCTATGACCAACTGGAAACCTTGGCCGCCCGGCTGGCCGCCGGTTTAACCCAAGTCTTTGCCCAAGCCCAAATCCCGGCCACCCTGAACCGGGTCGGCTCAATGCTGACCAGCTTTTTCAACCCCGGCCCGGTGCAAACCTTGTCCCAAGTCGAGCAGTCCGACACCGTTGCCTACGGCCGCTACTTTCACGCCCTGCTGGAGCGGGGCGTCTATATCGCCCCCTCCCAATTCGAGGCCGGCTTCGTCTCCCTCGCCCACACCCCGGCCGACCTCGACCGCACCCTGGAAATCGCCGCCGCCGCCCTGACCGCTATGCCGTAATTAGCCTTTACCCCCAACCTTTTCGCCATTCCGCCCGTCCCCGCTGAACGAAAAAGGTTAAAGGCTTGGAACTTGCCCGCTACTCCCCGGCCTTAACCGATTGATCCTCGCGCGCCCACTGCCGCCGCAGGTCAGCATATCGCGCCACCACCAATACGGTGCTGTTGTAGATGCGCCGGGTGTATAAAGCCGACTCCGGTAAGGGGCGCAAACTGCCGTCGAAGGCCGCTTTGCGCTGATAATCGATGCGAAACTCGGCATCATCAGGAGAAGACACCTTTATCCGCTCCCGGTCCTCCGCCGACAAGATTTCCGGGTCGTCGACCAGACGCCGGTCAACCTTGATTGTCCCCTCCGGGTATGCCGCCAACAAATACTGAAATCCTTCGTACGGCGACACCCCCCAGTAATCCAGGTCATACTGCGTCCCCAAATACTCCGGCGTTTCCCGGTCCACCAGAAAGTTGAAATAAACCTGCTGATAAGGATGCAGCTGCATCATCTGCAGGCCGGTTAATCCCAATCCCGCGCCGGCCAAACCAACTACCCCGACCCGCCAATACCTGGACGGCAAGGCCCGCAGCAGCCAGCCCAGCCCTAACGCCGCCAGCAGAACGCCCGGCGCATAGATGAAATAGAGATGCCGCCAGCCGTTGTAAAGGTTGGGTTCCAGCAGAATCACCCCGAACACTGGCAAGATAAAGCAAGCCAGCAGCAGCAATCCGAACCGCCGCCGGCTGTTGCCGAAAATGCTGCGCGGCCGGGTAATTCCTCGATATGCCAATGCCATAGCCCCGAGCAAGCCCAACAGCAATACCGGCGGCGGCGTAGTCAGGGAAAACCACACCGGGATGTAATCCGGCGGAACATTCTCGGTAATCCACTGCCCCCGGAACAACTGCGATACTTGGTTAGGGTAGTCGGAAAACCGCAGCAGCACTTCGATAAAATGCCCGGCCGGATCGCTCCACAAGTAAGGCCATACCGCATATACCGTAATCCCCGCCGCCAGAATGAACCCGCCGCCGCTCAGCATTATCCGCCGCCGCTCGCTACCCCCAGACGCAAACCAAAGGTCAACTCCCCGCATCGCCACCACCGCCGGAACCAGTATTATCCCCATAACCCGGATGTTAGTCAGCAGCCCCACGGCGACGCCGCCCAGGATAAATGCCCCCACCGTGTCTTTGCGGAAAGCCCGCTCCACCAGATACAGGGCTATGATGAACATACTGAAAAAGGGAATATCCTTGCTGTTAAAGAAGGAATGGGCATAAAGCCGGGGATGCAGCAGGTACAGCAGCAGCGCAAAGAGGGCGATAAGCCGATTGCCCGACAGCTGATAAGCCAGCCGGTAGCCAAAGAAACCGCCAACAATAAAGAAAAGATGGGTCAAGATATGGCGTAATAGATGAATGTCCCGGCTGTCCGTCAAACCCAAGGCTCGCTCGACCAGCAGGAGCGGCAGCTCAAAGACCACGCCGTAAAACCGGTCCCAGTGGGTCAGCAGTTCAACATTGTCGCCCCGAATGTAATCCAGATTCACAATCGCGATGTTCCGCTGGGTGCCCTCATCCCAAGCCAACCCGTAATCATCCAGAGCAGCCCAGCCCACCAGCAGAAACAAGGCGCAAATCAGCAGTGCGCCGTGAGCCGTCAGGAAGTTGACCGCCGCGCGGCAATGAGCGGCAAACCGGGGCGGCAAAGGGGTATTCCTGGGCGTCGTTTCCAGCATAGTCGGAATTATAACACAGCGCCCTCCCGCAAAGTCGCCGGAACCGGCCCATTACTGACCGCCAAACCCTGTAAATCCCGCCTGCTTTCTGCTACAATATGTCAAGCAATGACTACTGTAGCCATCACTTCCATCGACCAGAGCAACAGCCGCCGCTACGCTCAAGTAATGACCGACTTGGGCGCGGAAGTCCGTTTGCTGACCCCGCAAGACGCCGGCCCGGCCCCGCAGCTCTTACCGGGCGTCGGCGGCCTGCTGCTGAGCGGCGGCCCGGATGTGGACCCGGCTTTGTATCACGCCGCACCCGACCCGTCCGCCGACTTGGAGTTGTGCCGCCCCCTGGACGACTTGGAACTAGGCTTGCTGGACTACGCCTTGGCCCGGGATCTGCCGATACTAGCCATCTGTCGGGGGATGCAGCTGCTCAATGTAGCTATGGGCGGGCAGCTGCTACAGGATTTGCCGGGGCATAAGGCGGAGCGGTCTGATGGCTGTTGGGAATCGTCCAAACATCTGATTTACTTGGCTCCGGGAGCCAAAACTGCCGCCATCGTCGGCAGTGCCGGCTTTTTCCGGGTCAACAGCCGGCATCACCAGGGCTTGCGGGAAGCCCAACGCTCGCCCCGTCTGCTCACCAGCGCCTATGCGGTCGCGGATGGAATTATTGAGGGGCTGGAAAGTCCGGCCCACAGCTGGGTCATCGGCCTCCAGTGCCACCCGGAGCGGCAAGAGGAAGTGCCGCGCAGTTTCGCCAACCTGTTCGCCGCCTTTTACGAAAGGGCGGAGGGCTATTCGGGTAAGGAGCAGTAGCCCCTAAAAGGGACTATCCAGTTATGGGTATTCAAGACTTCATCCTGACCCGCGACGACTTTGTCAGTCGGATACGCGAGGGCGGGCTGCCCTTGGTCGAGAATCACGTCGTGGTTGGAGATTGTCTTGACTTGCTGAAGTACCTGCCCGAGGGATGCGTCGACCTGGTGCATACCAGCCCGCCCTACAACATTGACAAGCAGTACCAAAGCGGTCAACCCGACCTCTCGTCTCAAGAAGCCTACGGCAAATTTCTGGCACGGGCCATCGGGGAAATCAAGCGCGTGCTGCGGTCTAACGGCTCGGCCTTTTGGCAAACCGGCTATACCCAAGCTCAAACCGGCATTCCCGGCGACCTATTGCCCATTGATATGCTGACGTATCAGCATTTTAAGGGCAATCCCTACCCTGCAATCCTTTGGGACCGCATAATCTGGCGTTACTTCGGCGGCATAGCCTTCAAGAAAAAACTGACCAATAAGCACGAAACTATCCTGTGGTACGTCAAACCCGATGGGCGTGCTACTGAACCCTGTTTCGACGTCGACCAAATCCGGGAAAAGCCCAAAGAACTGGACAAGCGCAACAATTTTTGGGGACGGAATCCCGGCAATGTGTGGGAAGTTGACCGGGTGGCTTTCGGGGCCGTTGAGCAAAGCTCCCACATTGCCGTGTTCCCGGAGGAAATCAGCGAAAAACTGGTTAGGGCTTGTTCGCAACCGGGCAACCTGCTCTTGGATCCTTTCTCCGGCAGCGGAACTCTACCCAAAGTAGCCCGGAGTTTGGGTCGGCGCTGGTTAGCCATCGAAATATCCCCGGATTACGCTATGGAAACGGCGCGGCGCCTCGGCTACCAGCAGCCTTCCGAGGTTTGCTCTCTAACCTCATCTATCATCAAGTTCGATGTGCTCCGGAACGAGGGCCGATCAATGGCTATTGTCGATATAGCCAAAACCTTGTCTTGGTGGCTAACCCGGATTGATGCAACTTCCCTGCGCTCCGATTTCGACGAACTGACCTGCCGGGCCCTGTCCGACACCACCCGGGCCAAATCCCAGAAGCGAGCGGCGTGGATTGAACTAAATGGGCGGTTTGAGCAAAGCCATTCAACCGACCCGGTGGTAACGGCCGACAGTTATTTGTGCCGGGATTACAAAAACCGGCGCAACCTGAACGGGCCAATGCGCTATCGGACAGCCCTCGCGATACTGGAAACCCTGTACGCGGCGGCGGCCGACAGCGTAGGAATGGAAAGTCTGGTACAGCAAGTGGTCGAGGATGAACCATCCTCTTACCTGATAAGCGGAGATCAAGTCACCCTGATTGCCACGGAGAAAAGGTTGAAAGGTACGGGACAAACCGGCCCCGGGATTTCCGCTACTGTCCCGGAAGCAGACCCGGAATCTGATGCGGCGGGGCCGCAGCCCAAATTGCCGCTTTAACCCCATACCCCCATCGGTTCCCGGAGAACAGCCCCTATGCCTTGGCAAACCCCGAACATAAACGACCTTACCCATATCGCCCGGGCGGCTACCGAGTCCTTGCACATCTGTAGTCCGTTCATCACCCGGCCGGGTATCGACATTCTGTCAGAAGCCTTGCCGTCCAGCCTCTCCCGGGTGGAAGTGTGGACCAAGTTCGACGCCCGGGATTGGCTGACCGGAGCCAGCGAACCCGATGGCTTGCTGGACTTCATCGCGGGGCTGCCGGTATCTCCTCAGGTTAACCTACGCGTCTCGGAACGCCTTCATGCCAAGTTCATAGTAGCCAACAGCCAAGTCGGTATCGCCGGCTCCGCAAACCTGACCCGCGGCGGATTTGGCGGAAACATTGAAATTATCCGGCTGGTAAGCCCAACGGAGATGCCGGAGTTGACGGAATATATCCACTCGGTCCGTGACGAACTGTCCATAGCAACATTGGCCCAGTTACGCGAATTTGTATCCTGGTGTCAAAGCCAGACCCACGAAAAGGAAGCCCTCCTTGACCTGATGCGCGAAGCCTTGCCGGCGCCGGCAACCGGGCCAATTCCCTTGCGGCCAATTACGGCGTTTATCGATTTTCTCTCTAATCAGACCGAGTTTGTAGCGGATGAAATCAGGAAAATCTACTTTAATCAGGACGGAAACAACCGAACCGGCCATCTCAAGCAGGGCTATTATGCCGTGCAGCGGTTTTTCCAGGAACACCCGAACTATCTGGAGCCGGTTGGCGCGGCTTCTCTGAGTGAAACCTACAATCTCCGGGAGCAACCGACTTATGCCGCTTGGCTGAATTTCATCCAGGGAAATGCCGAAGCTAACGGTGATTTCGCATACGACTTCACCGTCTTGCGCGGGTACTTAACCCCTAACCTTGGCGGCCACCGCGCTGGCGGCGGCGGTGGGGATTACCCGTTCCGACTGGTGTGGACGCCCGTCGCCCGGATGATGAACCAATAGCCCAATAAGGAGCAGTAACTATGGTAACCGCTACCCCACCGCCCCCGGCGGGCCGTATCCGCCCCATCCGCATCGAAGAGGAAATGCGGACTTCCTACCTCAGCTACGCCATGAGCGTCATCGTCTCCCGGGCCTTGCCCGATGTGCGCGACGGGCTGAAACCGGTGCAGCGCCGTATCCTGTACGCCATGCATGAAATGGGGATGCGCCCCAACCAGGCCCACCGCAAAAGCGCCCGCATCGTCGGCGAAGTCCTCGGCAAGTACCATCCCCACAGCGATACCCCGGTCTATGACGCCCTGGTGCGGATGGCCCAGCTGTTCTCGATGCGCTACCCCCTCATCGACGGGCAGGGCAACTTCGGCAGCGTCGACGGCGACCCCCCGGCGGCCATGCGCTACACCGAGGCCCGCCTCGCCGCCATCGCCGAGGAACTGCTGGCTGACATCGACCTGAACACCGTCGACTACACCCTGAACTTCGACGACTCCCTCCACGAACCCCAGGTGCTGCCCAGCCGCCTGCCCAATCTGCTGGTCAACGGCGCTACCGGCATTGCCGTGGGGATGGCTACCAACCTGCCGCCGCATAACCTGTCGGAAATCTGCGATGCCGTCTGCCATGTCATCGACCACCCGGACTGCGTTACCGAGGATTTGATGAAAGTGGTCACCGGCCCGGACTTTCCCACCGCCGGCGTCATCCGCGGCGTTCAGGGCATCATTGACGCCTACACTACCGGCCGCGGTCGCATCATTATGGAAGCCGTTACCGAAATCGAGGAAATCCGCAACGGCCGCCAGCGCATCCTCGTTACCGAACTCCCCTACCAGGTCAACAAAGCCAACCTGGTCGAGAAAATCGCCCAACTGGTGCGGGAAAAGCGCATCGACGGCATCTCCGACATCCGGGACGAATCGGACCGCCAGGGTATGCGGATTGTCATTGAACTGCGCCGGGACGCCCAAGCCAATATCGTCCTCAACAACCTCTACCGCCATACCGCCCTGCGCACTTCCTTTAACGCCATTATGCTGGCTCTAGTCGAAGGGCAGCCCCAGGTCTTGCCCCTGAAACGGGCCTTGACCCTCTTTGTGGAACACCGCCAGGAAGTCATCCGCCGCCGCTCCGAGGAACTGCTGCGCCGGGCCCGCGACCGCGACCACATCCTGCAAGGATTGCTGCTGGCTCTCGATGTGCTCGACCAGGTCATCACCATCATCCGCAGTTCCGACACCGCCGAAAACGCCCGTACCAACCTGATGGATGAACTGGACTTGTCCCAAATCCAGGCCCAAGCCATCCTCGATATGCAGTTGCGCCGCTTGGCCGCTCTGGAACGGGAACGGCTGGAAAAGGAACACAACGACCTGCTCAAAACCATCGCCAACCTCGAGGAACTCCTGTCCAGCCCGGCCAAAATCCTCAACGAAATCAAAAAGGAAACCCGCAAGCTGAAAAAGGACTTCGGCGACGCCCGCCGCACCCGCATTGAGCGCGAGGAAGTGGGCGAACAGTCGGCGGAACAGTTCATCCCCCATCAGGATGTGATGATTACCCTCAGCCAAAAGGGTTACATCAAGCGCATCCCCTGCGACACCTACCGCACCCAGAACCGCGGCGGCAAAGGCGTCCGGGGGATGACCACCCGGGAGGATGACGCCCTGATGGACCTGGTGGTAGTGGACACCCACGACACCCTGCTCTTTTTCACCAACCGCGGCCGGGTCTATCCCCTGCGCGCTTTCCAAATCCCCGGCGACACTTCCCGCACCAGCCGGGGTACCCTCTTGGTCAACCTCATCCCCATCGCCCGCAACGAACAGGTGCAGGCCATGCTCCCGGTCAAAAACGCCCGGGACAGCGCAATGATGATTCTCGCCACCAAAATGGGCGAGGTCAAAGCCCTGAAAGAGGGCGAACTGACCAACATCCGCCCCTCCGGGTTGATTGTGATGAACCTCGAGGAAGGAGATGAACTGGTCAGCGTCGCCAAGTTGGGCGATTCCGATGAGATTGTGCTGGTAACGAAACAAGGCCAAGCCCTGCGTTTCCAAGTGCGGAATCATCCCGATGTCAAAAAGAACCTGACGCCCCGCTCCCGGGCCGCCGGCGGAGTCCGGGGGATGAAACTGTCGCCCGGCGACGAAGTGGTCGGAATGGCGCCGGCCATCTCTGGCGGCAATCTGCTGGTAGTCAGCCAGCGGGGTTACGGCAAGTCCACGCCCTTGAACAAGTACGAACTGAAAGGACGCAGCGGCTTGGGCGTCCGCACTTTCCGGGTGGACGAACAGAGCGGCCCGGTAGCAGCGGCCCGGGTGGTTACTGAGGACGAAGGGCAGGAAGTCTTTATCATCTCCGCCAAAGCCCAGGTCGTCCGCATCAACTTGCAGGATGTGAAGGTCACCAACGGCCGCCACACCCGGGGCGTTATCATCTGGCGCGACCGGGAGCCGGACGACTATGTAGCCTCGGTAGCTTGCTTCCAGGAAACCGACTACAGCAGCGGCGGCGGCCCCGACGCTCCGGCGGTCAACGGCAGCGCCGCCACCGCAGCCAATGGCAGCGCGCCCACCGCCGCCCGCAACGGCCATCAGGAAACCCTGCTCAACGGCGCTGACGACCCGGCCGCGGCGGCTGATGATGGGGAATAATCGGCGGTTGTAAGGGAGCTAGGTTTGTTTGACCGCCCCGGCAGCATCGGCCGGGCGGTCAAATTCGTCAGCATTACGCCGCGCCACGCCTTGCCCCTTTTCACCGGAATCCTGAATTCCCACAATCCGGCCGCTACGGTTTGCCTTGGTCGGAATCCCTATCCGCCCAATTCTTAATCCCCCAATTCCCAACTCCCAATTCCCGTGTTATAATGCCCCCCGTAAAAGGAGGTGGTCAGTTTGGAAGCTATTGAATACACCACGCCGCAAACCATCACCGCAGCCGTAGAGGCTATGTCCGCTAAAGGCGACCGCGCCCGGGCCCTCGCCGGCGGCACCGACCTGTTAGTCCAACTCCGCGGCGGCCGCCGCAGCGCCGACCTGGTCGTCGACCTCAAGGACATCCCCGAACTCAATCAGGTATCCTACAGCTCCGCCGCCGGCTTGACCATTGGCGCCGCTACCCCCTGCTGCCGCATCTACGAAAACCCCGACGTCGCCGCCAACTATCCCGGCCTCGTCGACTGCGCTTCCCTCATCGGCAGCATCCAAATCCAGGGCCGCGCCAGCCTCGGCGGCAACCTCTGCAACTCCGCCCCCAGCGCCGACGCCATCCCCGCGATGATTGCCCTCGGCGCCGTTGCCAATATCGCCGGCCCCAACGGAGACCGCCAGGTCGTCGTCGAAGACTTCTGCACCGGCCCCGGCCGCAATGTCCTCGAACCCGGCGAAATCCTCGTCTCCGTCAATATGCCGGCCCCCCAGCCCCATTCCGGCGCCAACTACCTGCGCTTTATCCCCCGCAACGAAATGGACATCGCCGTTGCCGGCGTCGGCAGCTCCGTAGTCCTCGACGAATCCGGGCAGAACTTCGTTTCCGCCCGCATCGCCTTGGCTTCGGTAGCCCCCACTCCGGTATTCTGCCGGGAGGCGTCCAACAGTCTGGCTGGCAAACCCGTTTCCGACGAATCCATCGAAGCGGCCGCCCAACTGGCGATGGCCGACGCCAAACCCATCAACGATATGCGCGGCACCATCCGCCAGCGAGTCCACCTCGTCGGCGTCCTGACCCGCCGCACCCTGAACAACGCCGTCAAGCGCGCCCGGGGAGAGGAGTAATTAACTATGCCTGGACTAGTCCACGTCAGTACCACCATCAACGGCAACCCCACCGACTTTCTCTGCGAACCCCGCCAGAGCCTCCTCGAAGTCCTGCGGGATGTCCTGGGAATGACCGGCACCAAGGAAGGCTGCAACGACGGCAACTGCGGCGCCTGCACCGTCGTCTTTGACGGCCGCATCGTTACCTCCTGCCTCGTCCTCGCCGTCGAAGCCCAAGGCAAGGAAGTCGGCACCATCGAGGGCGTCGCCTCCCCCGAGGGCTTGCACCCGGTACAGCAGGCTTTCCTCGAAAACGCCGCCCTCCAGTGCGGCATCTGCACCCCCGGCTTTATCGTCGCCAGCAAAGCCCTCCTCGAACGGGAGCCGGAAGCCGACGAAGGCCGCATCCGCCACTGGCTTGCCGGCAACCTCTGCCGCTGCACCGGCTACGACAAAATCGTCCGCGCCGTCCTCGACGCCGAAACCAAAATCCAGGCTTAACCGGGAGGTGCCGCCTTTGACCTCCAATATCGTCCTCTCTGAAGTCGATTACGCCGTCGTCGGGACGCGTCCCCTGCGTCCCGACGGCGTCGACAAAGTCACCGGCCGCGCCCAATACGGCGCTGATCTTCGCTTGGCGGGGCTGCTCCACGGCAAAATCCTCCGCAGCCCCCACGCCCACGCCCGCATCAAATCCCTCGACATCACGGCCGCCGCCGCCTATCCCGGCGTCCACGCCGTGGTCACCGCCCGGGACTTGCCCTTTACCGCCCTGACCAAAGAGGACTTGGGCGGCGACTACCAGCGCCTCAAGTTCGCCAGCAACCATACCCTGGCTGACGACAAAGTCCTGTTCAAGGGGCATCCCATCGCCGCCGTAGCCGCCGCCAGTCCCCATATCGCTGAGGAAGCCGTCAATCTAATCCGGGTGGACTACGAAATCCTGCCCCCGGCCATGACCGTGCGGGAAGCGATGCAGCCCGCCGCTCCCCTGCTCCATCCCGACCTGTTCACTTCCGAGTTGGGCCAACTCTCCGACCAGCCCAGCAACATCGCCGCCCGGATGACTTTCGAGAAAGGCGACCCGGAGCAAGGCTTTGTCCAGTCCGACCTGGTAGTGGAACGGGAATACGAAACCGCCTCGGTGCATCAGGGCTACATCGAACCCCACAATGCCACCGCCTTTTGGAACGCCGACGGCCAGCTCAATATCTGGTGCAGCACTCAAGGCCCCTTCGTCGTCCGGGCCAATGTTGCTGACCTGCTGCGCCATCCCGTCTCCCGGGTCAAAGTTACCCCCATGGAAATCGGCGGCGGCTTCGGCGGCAAAATCACCGCCTACCTCGAACCCATCGCCGCCCTGCTTTCCCGTAAAGCCGCCCGTCCGGTGCAAATCCTGATGAGCCGCACCGAAGTTTTCGAGGCATCCGGCCCAGCCCCCGGCACCTGGATGAAAGTCAAATTGGGCGTTGCCAATGATGGCAAGCTCACCGCCGCCGACCTCACCCTGGCTTTCGAGGCCGGCGCCTACCCCGGCTCCCCGGTAATGCAGGGGGCCGCCTGCGCCCTGGCTTGCTACGATATTCCTAATGCCCGCATCAACGGCTACGATGTAGTGGTCAACAAGCCCAAAACCGCCGCCTACCGCGCCCCCGGCTCTCCCCAGGCCGCCTTTGCCGTGGAATCCGTCCTCGACGAAATCTGCGGTCAGTTGGGCATTGACCCCATCGACTTCCGCCTCCGCAACGCCGCCAAAGAAGGCGTCCGCCGGGTCGAAGGCCCGGTTTATCGGCGCATCGGCTTGGTCGAGTGTCTCGAAGCCGCCCGCAATCACGACCACTATCAAACGCCGCTCGCGGGCAAAAACCGCGGCCGCGGCATCGCCGCCGGCTTCTGGTTCAACCGCGGCTTTGCCTCCAGCGTCAACATCACCGTCAACCCCGATGGCACCGTCAACCTTATCGAAGGTTCCGTAGATATTGGCGGCAGCCGCGCCTCCATCGCCCAGCAGGCCGCCGAAACCCTCGGCATCGCCTACGCCGAAGTCAAACCCACCGTAGTGGATACCGATTCCATTGGCTACACCATGGTCACCGGCGGCAGCCGCACCACCTTTGCCACCGGTTGGGCCGCCATCGAAGCCGCCGAGGATGTAAAACTCCAGATGACCGCCCGGGCCGCCAAAATCTGGGACACCCCGGTCGAAAATGTGGAATATCAGAACGGCATCCTCTCCCACAAATCCGACCCGGAGCTGCGCCTTACTTTCAAGGAACTGGCCCGTCAGCTATTGACCACCGGCGGCGGCATTACCGGCGCCTCCAACGTCGACCCGGCCGGCGAAGGCAACGGCTTTGGCGTCCATATCGTTGACCTCGAAGTTGACCCGGAC
The DNA here is from genome assembly GCA_965243185.1 of Dehalococcoidia bacterium. Classification (GTDB taxonomy): domain Bacteria; phylum Chloroflexota; class Dehalococcoidia; order Lucifugimonadales; family UBA3495; genus CBDBCU01. The sequence goes on from OZ251531.1 coordinate 1,985,495, forward strand.
ACCGGCAAAGTTACCATCCTGCGCTATACGGCCGTCCAGGACGCCGGCAAAGCCATCCATCCCAGCTATGTCGAAGGCCAGATGCAGGGCGGCGTCGTCCAGGGTATCGGCTGGGCTTTGAACGAGGAATACTTTTTCAACGACCAGGGCCAGATGCTCAACTCCAGTTTCCTCGACTACCGAATGCCCACCGCCCTGGACTTGCCGATGATTGACACCGTCATTGTCGAAGTTGCCAACCCCGGTCATCCCTACGGCGTCCGCGGCGTCGGCGAAGTCCCCATCGTCCCGCCCCTGCCGGCCATTGGCACCGCCATCGCCCACGCCATCGGCAAGCCAATGACCAAACTCCCGGCCACCCCCGGCGCCGTCCTCGCCGCCATGTGGTAAAGCCGCCTGCCGGCGCTCAGTTCTACCGCGGCAACAAAAACGGGGCGGGTTAAGCAAGCCCGCCCCGTTACTGCAATGGATTCCGTTCCGGATTCTCCCCTAACCTCTAATCCTGTTGCCGGGTGACCCAATAGTCAACCGCCCCTTGGAGCGAATATGTGCCGCAGCATCAAAAAATTGCGGACGCCGGAAACCCCGGCATCCCCCGATGAAATCCACGCCGCCGCCCTCCAGTTCGTCCGCAAAATCAGCGGCTACCGCCAACCCGCCCAAGCCAACCGCTTGACATTTGACGCCGCCGTTGCCGAAATCGCCGCCGCCTCCGAAAAACTGCTCGCCGCTTTGCCGTCACGACCCGCCGCCGGTTCCCGTTAAGCGGCCCGCCGGGAACTTGCCGCCGGTCACGAAACATTCCCCCCGTAAATATGCTCCGGTACCACGATAATAGCGGAACGCCGCTGCTCCACCATCGCCCGGTCATACTCCGCCCAATCCGGGTGTTCTATTCTCGCCGCCGTCCGAAACACCTCCCGCAGCATCCGCCGCAGCTCCTCCCGGTCGGTATTGCCCGCCGAAAAAACCTGCGCCGTCCCTTGCAGCACAATGTACGCCGACCAATCCTCCCGCGCCACCAGCAGGGAACATTGCGGATTGCGCCGCAAGTTGTGCAGCTTGGCCCGCTCCTCCGTGGTAGTAAAGGCCGCCCCCTCCTGATACGGGCCGACGGTGATAATACTCAGCTGCGCCGCCCCGTCCCGCCGAAAAGTAGTCAATACTCCCCGCCGGTTTTCCGCCACAAACCCCCTCAGCTTATCGTCCAGCATTGCCTTTTCTCCCTTGCCGGCTTACGGCTGCCTTTCCTAACTCAGCCAGAAAGTTGACCCGTTGGCATCCTTCTGCACTTCAATCCGCGCCGGAAACATATCCTTCAGGTCGTCCAGATGGGTAATGACGATGATTTTGTCAAAATCCGGCTCAATGGCGCTGATAACATCCAAAATCCGCTCCCGCCCCGACGCATCCTGCGTTCCGAACCCCTCATCAATAAACAGCGTTGGCAAGGGCGCGCCGGTGCGCTGCGACAGCACTTTGGACAGCGCAATCCGCAAAGCCAAGTTGACCCGAAAGGCTTCCCCGCCGCTATACAGCTCATAACTGCGCAGCCCCAACTCGTCGCTGACCTTGATTTCCAGCGTCTCCACCGGCTCGCCGCCCGGCCCGCTCCGCCGTTCCCGCTGCGTTTCCAGCTTCACGTGCATCCGATTGTCCGTCATCCGCCCCAACAGGATATTGGCTTCCGCCTCCAGCCGCGGCACCACCGTTTCAATCAGCATTGCCTGAATGCCCTGCTTCCCGAAAGCGTTGACCAGTTCCTGATAAATCCCCTGTTCCTCCCGGGCCACCGCCAGTTGTTCCTGATTCCGGGCTGCCGCAGCCAGCAGACTTTCCCGCCGCTGTTGTTGCCCCTCCAGCAAACCTTGCCGCCCCAGGGCCCTTTGCTGCCGGCTTTCCAATTCCGCTATTTCCGCCGCCGCTTCCTGCCACCGGGCTTGGGCTGCCGGCAATTGCTCCATGGCCGCCTCGCCCCGCCGCAGTTGCTCCCGATGTTCCCCCGCTTCCTCCCGCCGCCGTTCTAGCATCCCTTGCGCCTGCTGCAACGCCGCCGCCTCGGCCGGCTGCCGTTCTATCGCTTGCTGCAACTCCGCCTCCCGCTGCGCGTAGGGCTGCAATTCCTGAATCCGCCGGTAGCCTTGCTGATAGGCGTCATCGTTGTAAGCCAAAGCGGTTATCGCCGCCTCCACTGCCGCCAGTCGCTGCCGTTCCTCCTGAGCAAAATCCCCATCTGCCAATGCGGCCAACGCCGCCATCAACTGCTCCTGAACCCGTACCAATTCCGCCCCGGCTTGCCGGGCTTCCGCTATCTGCTGCTCCAGTTGCGCCATCCGCGCCCGGATTTCGTTGCCCTGCTTGACCAACCGCTGCTCCTGCCGCGGCAAATCCTTTTCCCAACCGGCCAACTCTCCCTCCAGTCCTTTCAACTGCCGGTTGCTCTCCCGATAAAGCTCCCGCTTCTCCCCAATCTCCCCTTGATAGGCCGCCGCCAGCCGCTGACAGCCATCCTCCCCCAGCGGGGTCTGACACAGCGGACAAACCGCCCCCGCCGGATCCGTATTTTCCAACAGACGCAGTTTTTCCCCCAGTTGTTTCCCTTCCGTAGCATACCGCTCCATCGTCGCCCGCCTTTCCCCGATGCCGTCCGCCAGCACCTGCATCCGACTGCGCCCGGCGGCGATTTCCCGTTCTGTGGCTGCCAAACCCTCCAGACTTTGCCGCGCCGCAGCCAACGCCGCCGTCAATTCCGACTCCGCTGCGGCCTTGGGCGTCAACTCCCGCTCAATGCGGCGGCGCAGCTGCTCGATTTCCGCTTCCCGCCGCGCCTGCTCCACGCTGATGGCTTGAACCAGCGACTGCCTTTCCTGTTGCCATTCCCCGGCCCGCCGCCGGGTATCCTCCAATTCCTCAAACCGCTGCCGGGCTTGCGCCAGTTCCGCCACTCCGGCCGCAATTTCCGCCGCTTGCTCCAACAGCCGCCGATATTCCATCAACCGCCTTTCCATGCTGGGCAGAGACGCCGCTATTTCCTCAATATCCCCTTCCACCTGGGCCAACAGCCGCTGCCGTTCCGTCAACGCCGCCGCTTGACTTTCCAGACCACTGACCCTTTCCCGCAGTTCCTCGGCTTGCCCCCGCCGCTCTCCCAACCGTTCCTGCAACGCCGCCAGTTCTTGGGCTACCGCCGCCAATTCCGCCGCCGGGTCGCCCAACTCGGCCAACTCCCGCTGCACCTGTGCCGCGCTGCCGGCCAGCCGATCGCTCTCCGCCCGGGTTTCCGACTGCCGCAGCCGCGCCTTTTCCCGATAGCGATCATAAGCCGCCAACCCCAGAATCGCCCCTAGAACCGCCTTCCGTTCCGCCGGCGTCTTGTTGGTGAACTCATCCGCCCGCCCTTGCAGCAGAAAAGCCGAATTGATAAAGGTCTCATAGTCCATCCCCACCAGTTGCTCGATTTTCCCCTGGGTTTCCGCGATAGTGTTGCCCGACACCACCTGCGGCGTCACCCCATCGTTATCGCTGAGGGCTTGCAGCTGCAAATCTCCCGCCCCCTGCCGCCGCCGTCCCCCGGCCCGGGTACGGCTCCGCACCGCCCGATAGCGGTTCCCCCGGGCCAGAAACTCCAACTCCACCCGGCAATCCTCAGCCCCATAGGAAACCAAATCATCCTGCACCCGGCCCCGGGCCTTGCCCCACAGACACCAGGTAATGGCATCCAGCAACGCCGACTTGCCATGCCCGTTATCCCCGCACAGGCAAGCCGTATGCACCCCGGTCAAATCCAGAACCGGCACCTGCTCCCGGTAAGACAAAAAGTTGCGGATATGCAGTTTAAGCGGTATCAAAACCGAACCTTATCTCCGACAGGATTTGCCGGTCAGTTGCCGATACAAGGCATCCGGGCAAAGCTCCAAGTCATCCCCCCAAGCTATCGCGCCATGTTCAGCCAGCCGTACCGACTCAAAGCAAGCCCGGTCATTCCAGGCGGCGAATACGCCTTGCCCAGACAAGGCAGACAAATCTACCTCCCCGGCAGTACCGTCGGAATAGCGCAGCCAGATACGGTAGCCGGCGCGGGGTTCCACTGCGGTGGGACGGAGCATAGGGAGTTCTCCCGGTTCGGGGTTAGTTTTGCCAGCCGCGCAAGGGATCAGTGTTATGGTTATCACCAAACAGCGTTAGGCTGGTGTTAGGGTTGGGCTGACGCTGACTCCGGTTGAACGCTCTCCGAATCCAAGATTGAATTTCCTGTGGTTGCAGCGTCCAATAGTAGGTACGGGCATAAGGGTTATTACCTTGGCAGTTAAGGGCCAAACGCTGCGGTATCAGGCGGGGGTTATAGGGACGCCTTCGGAAATTCGTATGATCAGGCAGAACTATGCCTATCAAACCGCACCGGGAGTTATGTTCCGTTTTCCGCAAGCTGGCGTGAATTTCCCAATCCACGTGCTTGCGCTGCCAAGTGCGCGGGCCAATCAGAACAATGGTTACCGTCGCGTCGGCAATGTAGTCGTCGCGGATTATCCGGCGGATTTCGTCCAAGGGCAGGTTGGCGTCAACTATATCCCCGGTGTCAACCGAGCAGTCCACGATGCGGTCTCCCATCAGCGTGACCAGTTGGTCTTTATACTGCTGGTCGGCATCGTGGTAATAGCTGATGAAAACCTGGTACCGCGGCGTTTGCGGCATTATCCTCCTCCTGAGGCCGGAATCGCCCAAAATTTCATCACCGCCCACACTACCACCACCATTATACCCAATGCCGGGTAAAAAGGCCAAATGGAAAAAGACTTCAGGCAAGTCAGGAAAAGCCAGTAGATGGAGCCGGTGGGGGCCAGTCTATACAAGTCGCCGGATTGCAGTTCGCCGCTATGCAGTTTCCGCACAAAGGCGTTGTAGGAATTGCGGAAGGCCCGTTCCAACGCCAGATAGTAAGTATCGAGGATAAGGAACAGAATGGCCGGCAGCAGGGCAATCAGGGCGTAGTCGGGCTGTTCAGTGCGGGCGACCAGCACCAGCACGGCGGCAACGATAGTGATGCACCACAATTTGCAGGAGCGGCTGTTTTCCGCCATCCGCTGAATAATGCCCTGCAACAGGGTCAGGTGATGTTGCACAGCAGAGGATTCGATGCCCAGCGATTGCTTCCCGGTCATAATGCCCCCTGCCTTTTGCCTAACCGGCCCATTATAGCACTTATCCTTTTCCCAACATTCTCAAAATCCCCCCAAATCCCCGGTTGACAACCCCGCGCAAAGCCTATATAATCATTTACCGCATACTAGGTCGGCTGGTTATTAAGCCCCGGGACTGCGCGGGGCTTTTTCTAGTCTGAACCCCGTTTCCGGCCCCTGTGGCGCAACGGTAGCGCAGTCGATTTGTAATCGGCCGGTTAGGGGTTCGAGTCCCCTCGGGGGCTCCAGCAACTTTTGTTGACCGGGCCACGCCGCCACAAACGGCCAAGCCGGCAGACGCGGAGGGGTGGGTGAGTGGTTAAAGCCACCAGACTGTAAATCTGGCGTCCGGAAGGACTTCGCAGGTTCGAATCCTGCCCCCTCCACCACTCTTGCATTTCGCCGCCAATTGCGGCAAACTATATACTTAAATCGTTACCAACGGGTTGCGAGCCCAGATAGCTCAGCGGTAGAGCACGTTCTTGGTAAGAACGGGGTCGGCGGTTCAATCCCGCCTCTGGGCTCCATAACTCCCCAAGGAAATGAAGGAGAAAGGACTCAATGGCAAAACAGCGTTTCGACCGTTCCAAGCCCCACGTGAACGTCGGCACCATCGGCCACGTGGACCACGGCAAAACCACCCTCACCGCCGCCATTACCAAAGTGATGGCCGAAAAGGGGATGGCTAGCTTCCGGGACTTCGGCAGCATTGACAACGCCCCGGAGGAGCGGGCCCGCGGCGTAACGATCGCCATCGCCCACGTGGAGTACGAAAGCGAAACCCGCCACTACGCCCACGTGGACTGCCCGGGCCACGCCGACTACATCAAGAATATGATTACCGGCGCCGCCCAGATGGATGGCGCAGTGCTGGTGGTCAGCGCCCCGGACGGCCCCATGCCCCAGACCCGGGAACATATCCTCTTGGCTCGCCAGGTGGAAGTGCCGCGCATCCTGGTCGCCCTGAACAAGGTCGATATGATGGACGACGAGGAACTGCTGGAACTGGTCGAGCTGGAAGTGCGGGAACTGCTTTCCACCTACGACTTTCCCGGCGACGACACCCCCATCGTCCGGGTCAGCGCCCTGAACGCCCTCGACGGCGAACCGGGGGCGATGGAAGGCGTGGCGAACCTGGTGTCGGCCATGGATGATTACATCCCGGTGCCGGCCCGGCTGACCGACCAGCCCTTCCTGATGCCCATTGAGGATGTGTTCGGCATCAAAGGCCGCGGCACCGTAGTCACCGGCCGGGTGGAACGCGGTATGCTCAAAACCGGCGAGGAAATTGAAATCATCCGCTCCGGCGGCGTCCGTAAGACGGTCGCTACCGGCTTGGAAATGTTCCACAAGCTGCTCGACACCACCGAAGCCGGGGACGCCGTAGGCATCCTGTTGCGCGGCGTTGACCGGGACGAAGTGGAGCGCGGCCAGGTCGTGGTCAAACCCGGCTCGATGCAGCCGCACACCCGCGCCGAGGCCGAGGTCTATGTGCTGAGCCGCGAGGAAGGCGGCCGCCATACGCCCTTTTTCTCCGGCTACAAGCCCCAGTTCTACATCCGCACCAGCGACATCACCGGGGAAGTCACCCTGCCCGAAGGCGTGGAAATGGTGATGCCCGGCGACAATATCACAATGACCGTATCCCTGATTACCCCCATCGCCCTCGAGGAACGGCAGCGTTTTGCCATCCGCGAAGGCGGCCGCACCGTCGGCTCCGGGGTGTTCACCAAACTGCTCGATTAGCCCACGCAACAGGGAGTAGCTGATGGCACGCAAAAGCGCCGACATCCGGGGCGTCATTACCCTCCAGTGCAGCGACTGCCGGGAGCGCAACTACGCCACCGTCAAAAACCGCCGCAACGACACCCAGCGGCTGGAACTGCGGAAGTATTGCTCCCGCTGCCGGGTCCACAAGACCCACCGGGAAATCCGGTAGGCCGGGCCCGTTATGGCGCGGGTAGCCCGTCAAGGCCAGTCTCCGGTCACACCCGGCAGCGTGGGCCGGGTCAGCCCGGTGCGCTTCCTCCAAGAGGTGATTGAGGAACTCCGCAAGTCGGTTTGGCCCAGCAAAGAGGAAACCGCCCGGCTTACCGCCATTGTCATCGCGCTGTCGGTAGTCATCGGTTTCTTTCTCGGCGGCCTCGACCGCGTATTCGCCGAACTGTTCAACCGGGTGATTTTCCGGCTGTTCTAGGTTTGCTCCTCACCGGGGCCGCGGAACCGGGACGCAACCCCGGCGGCATCGCCCCGGAACCCTTAACGCCGTCCGACCGTGGCCTCCGCCACGGTTCGGTTCAGGCAGGATTACTGATGACCACGGAAACGGAAGTAACCGAACTCGCCGCCGTCGAGCGGGATGACGCCCTCTGGTACATCATCCATACCTATTCCGGGCAAGAGGAACGGGTCGAGCGCAACCTCAACTCCCGCATCAAAAGTATGGAGATGGAGGACCGTATCCTGACGGTGGAGATACCGGTCGAGCGGGAAACCGTGCTCAAGGATGGGCAGCGGCAAGAGGAAGTGCGGAAACGCTTCCCCGGCTATGTGCTGGTCCAGATGGTGATGGACGATGAAAGCTGGTATGTAGTGCGGCAGACGCCGGGTGTAACCGGCTTCATCTCCAGCGAGGATGACAGCGACAGCCGGGCCAAGCCGGTGCCGCTGAACCCCGCCGAAGTGGAACTTATGCGGAACATCGCCCCCGGCGGCCCGACCCGGGTCAAAATCGGCCTGCAACGGGGCGACACGGTGCGGATTGTCGAAGGGCCGTTCGTGGACTTCGTCGGCGCGATCGGCGATGTCGATGAACACAAAGGCAAAGTGCGGGTGCTGGTCTCCTTCTTTGGCCGGGAAACCCCGGTTGAACTCGACTTCCTGCAAGTGGAGCGTACTTAAAAGGGTACCTAAAGCGGTTGGCCGCCGGCAGCGGCGCGGGCCGCTCCAGCTATAGGGTTGTCCCTACATTCGGGATTGACTGGTTGATTGCCGATTAACCTAGTCAGTCCCCGGCGCGAGGAGAAATCAGGGTGGCAAAAAAAGTCCGGGCAGTCATCAAACTGCAACTGGAAGCGGGCAAGGCAACGCCCGCCCCGCCGGTCGGCCCGGCCCTGGGTCAGCACGGCGTCAACATTATGAGCTTCGTCAAAGAGTATAACGAGCGCACTTCCGCCCAGGCCGGCACCATCGTTCCGGTGCATCTGACGGTGTTCGAAGACCGCTCCTTTACCTTTGTTACCCGCACGCCCCCGGCTTCAGACCTGCTGCGCCGGGCTGCCGGCGTTGAAAAGGGCGCCGGAGACTTCCGCCAGGGCCGGGCCGGCGCCATCAGCCAGGACACCCTGCGCGAAATCGCCGAAACCAAGCTCAAAGACCTGAACGCCAATTCGGTAGAACAGGCTATGTCCATCATCGCCGGCACCGCCCGCAGTATGGGCATCGCCGTGGAAGGGGATTAACCGCTATGCCCAAGCACAGCCGCCGCTATGCCAGCGTCGCCGAGCGGGTGGAGCCGGATAAGGCTTACGCCCCCCGGGAAGCCATTGACCTGCTCAAGGAACTGGCGAACACCAAGTTCGACGAAACTATGGAAGTCCACCTGCGAACCAGCGCCGACCCGCGCCACGCCGACCAGATGGTGCGGAATGTCGCCGTCCTGCCCAACGGCTTGGGCAAGCAAATCCGGGTGTTGGTCTTTACCAGCGGCGAAGGCGCGGACATCGCCCGCCAAGCCGGCGCCGATTATGTGGGCGATGATGATCTCATTGCCCAGATTGAGGACGGCTGGCTGGATTTTGAGGTAGGCTTGGCGACCCCGGAAATTATGCCCAAAATCGGCAAACTGGGCCGTATCCTGGGCCGCCGCGGCCTGATGCCCAACCCCCGCACCGGCACAATGGTGCCGCCCCGGGACTTGGGCCGGGTCATTGCCGAATCCAAAGCCGGCCGCTTGGAATACCGCACCGACCGCACCGCCATTATCCACTCCCCCTTTGGCAAAGCCAGCTTTGAGACCGACCAACTGCTGGAAAACCTGGCGGTGTTGACCGACTCCATCGTCCGCGCCAAGCCGGCGGCGGTCAAGGGCGCCTTCCTGCGTTCCGGCTACCTCTCCTCCTCGATGGGCCCCAGCATCCCCCTTGACCTCAACGCCCTGCAAGCCCTGAAACCGGACTAGGCCGCCGGCCGGGGCTTGACGACAGCCCGAACCGCCGCCATAATTACGCTACCACCACAAAAGAGAGGGTTCGCTGATGGCATCTCTGGAGGAACGGGTCAGCCGGCTGGAAGGCGGTCAAGAGCATCTGGCTACTAAAGCCGACTTGGCCAACACGAAAGCCGAAATAATCAAGTGGGTAGTTGGAGTCGGTATCGGCGTTGGCCTCGGCGTCGTTACCCTGACCAGCTCCATCACCCTCGCCGCCCTGCGGATTATGCTGAACTAGGCGGGGTCGACGCGTCAGCAACCGGCCATAACTGCCCCATCACTACAACGGAGAGGGTTTGCTGATGGCATCTCTGGAGGAACGGGTCAGCCGGCTGGAAGGCGGTCAAGAGCATCTGGCTACCAAAGCTGACTTGGCCGAAGCGAAAGCCGAACTGAAGGCTGACATCGCGAAGTCGAAGGTCGAAACCATCAAGTGGGTAGTTGGAATCGGTCTCGGGGTCGTAGCCCTGAACAGTTCCATCACCCTTACCGCCCTGCGGTTGATGAGCTAATCGGTACACCGGCAAGCCCAAACAAACCCGGAACCTGGACCCAACACAACCGAATAAACCCCGCATACGCCGTAGAAACCCGGTCTCTGGTCAAGAGGTAATGGCCCCCTAGTATTGGGCCGCCGGCCGAGGCGCAGCCGCATTGCCGCAACTACCGCGCATCACAGCGCGCCGCCGGCTCTCCCTGCGCCCCAACTATGGGCGTGGGGAATTGTTTTATAAGGAGGTACGCCTTGCCGACACCGGCTAAAGTAGAGCGCGTGGCGGAACTGAAGGACAAACTGGAACGCTGTTCCATTGCCCTCACCGCCGGCTATTCTGGCATCCCGGTGAACGCGATGACCGACCTGCGCCGCCGTATGCGGGACGCCGGCGTGGAGTTCGTCGTGGTCAAGAATACCTTGGTCAATCTGGCCGCCGCGGATGCCCAGGTTCCCCAATTCCGGGACATCGTGGCAGGGCCGACGGCGATTGCTTTCGGCTACGATGACCCGGTGGATGTGGCCCGCGCCGTCAACGACTACATTCGGGCGACCCGCTCCCCGCTGGCGATCCGCGGGGCCGTCCTCAGCGGCGGCGCAACCCTGCCCCCGGCCGAAGTGGAGCGATTGGCTGCCCTGCCCGGCAAACCCCAAATGCTGGCTAACCTGCTCGGCCAGATGCAGGCCCCCATCCAACGGCTGCTGGGTGTCCTGAACGGGCCGCTGCAAAACCTGGACGGCTTGCTGCAAGCCCGCATCCGCCAGTTGGAGGAGGAAAGCCAGCCGGCCGCCGCTGAATAAGCGGAGATTTACCCCCGGAAACCGAAACGGGGACAACAACGTCCCCATCCCGCAGCAACCAACAAAAGGAGGCATTATGGCTACCCTGACCAAGGATGAACTGTTGTCCGCCATCAAGGAGATGAACGTCCTGGAGTTGTCCGACCTGGTGAAGGCTCTGGAGGATGAGTTCGGCATTACCGCCGCCGCCCCGGTAGCCGTAGCCGCCGCGCCGATGGCCGGCGGCGCCGCGGTCGAAGCTGCCCCCGCCGAGGAGGAAAAGACCGAGTTCGACGTCCGCTTGCAGGAAATCGGCCCCAACAAGATTAACGTCATCAAGGCTGTCCGGGAAATCACTTCCCTGGGCCTGCGCGAAGCCAAAGAACTGGTCGAGTCCGCCCCGGCCCGGGTCAAGGAAGGCATCGCCAAGGACGAGGCGGAAAGCGCCAAGTCCAAGCTCGAGGAAGCCGGCGCCGTGGTCGAAGTGGCCTAGCCCGGTCTTTCCCGATTAGCGGCTGACCAAATGCCGGGGCGGGTTTAATGCCCACCCCGGCAATTTTTGTTCACGCCTTTGCCCGGTTTCCTTAGGCCGCACACCGCCCGGAGCCATTAAAAGACCCTGGGGCGTGTGCTACAATGGCCTCAACTATTCCAGGCAGGAGTTGGCAAATGAACGAACTTTATCGGGAGAAATGCGTAGCCTGCCGGCGGGATTCCCCGGCGGTTACGGCGGCGGAAATCGGGGAACTGCATCCGACGGTAGCCGAGTGGGCAATGTTGACGGACGGGGGCATCCCCAAGCTGGATCGGGTATTCAGCTTTCGGAACTTTCAGCAGGCTTTGGCTTTTACCAACGCCGTAGGCGAGTTGGCCGAGGCGGAAGGGCATCATCCCCGGGTCGTTACCGAATGGGGACGGGTCGGCGTAACCTGGTGGACGCACAAGATTCGGAACCTGCACCGCAACGATTTCATTATGGCCGCCAAGACCGACCGGCTCTATCAGGAACTAGCGGCCGCCGGCACGGAGTAGGCGGCGATGCGGGTCATTTATCCCTTGAGCAACCGGGATGTGCGGGCCGTAGCCGCGGAAGCGGCGTGGGCTGAAAGTATGGGCTATGACGGAGTTGCCAGCAGCGATACCGCCCACGACCCCTTTCTGGCGTTGACCTTGGCCGCCACGGCCACGGCGCGGGTTACTCTGGAAACCCATGTTGCCATCGCCTTCCCCCGTTCCCCGATGGTCGTAGCCTATACCGCCCGGGACTTGCAGGATTTGTCCGGCGGCCGGTTTCGGCTGGGCTTGGGAACGCAGGTTAAAGGGCATATTGAACGGCGGTTTGCCACCCCTTGGGAGTCGCCCGGCCCCAAACTGCGGGAATATATTCAAGCCCTGCGCCACATCTGGCAAAGTTGGGATAACGGGGAACGGTTGGATTTTCAAGGAAAGTTCTACCGCTTTTCCCTGATGACGCCCTTTTTCAGTCCGGGGCCGGGACAAAATCCGCCGCCGCCAATTTTCAATGCGGCCGTGAACGGCTACAACTGCCGGGTAGCCGGGGAAGTGAGCGACGGGCTGGTACTGCATACCTTTACCTCGGCGGAATATGTGCGGCAGGTAGTAAAGCCCAACATTGCCGCCGGCGCGGCAAAAGCCGGCCGCAACCCGGCCGATATTAAAGTGAACGGCGGCGGGTTTATCGTTACCGGCGGCAGCCGGGCGGCGCTGCAAGCGGCGACCGCCGAAACCCGGCGGCGCATTGCCTTTTACGCCTCGACCCGCACCTACTTTCCGGTGCTGGAGTGTCACGGCTTTACCGAAATCGGGCAGCGGCTACACCAGTTATCTTTGGAAGGCAAATGGGATGAAATGGGCCGGCTGGTCACCGCTGAAATGCTGGACACTTTTGCGGTAGTTGGCGAATATGACGAAATCGCCGATCAGCTGCTGGCGCGCTACCGGGGACTGGTGGACGAGGTAAGCCTGTCGGTAGCCACCGACGGCGCTGCCGATGTGGCCGAAGTGCGGCGTATAATCCGCCGCTTGCAGGCAGCGGGGTAGTCGTCCGTTCAACCGTTTCAGACATTAAAGAGCCGCCACTCGAGGGAGTTGGGGTGAAAGTTGATGCGGCGGAAACCCTCGGCATGGGCCAAGCCGACCGGTTCACCCTGGCGGGCGGTGCTGCTTTTGATGCGCTCGAGTCGTTCCTCAGGGGTGCGGCTGGTCATCTGGCTGGCGTGGCGGCCGAGGGATTCGGATTTCATTTCAAGGTAGCCGTCAACATCGATAAAGACATCGGCAGCCTCAGTTCCCCACAGGTAGGCGGCGGTAACCCGGTGCGGTTGCAGCCCTTCCTGACTGATTTGCTCCGGGAATTGGTTATAGCTCCAAGCGTAGGTATAAGCGGCGTCGATGGCAACCTGCCCGCTGACCCGGTGGTCGCGGTGGGTGTGGCTTTTGCTGCGGTAGGGGTCGATGCAGAAAAGGATTTCGGGGCGATGGCGGCGGATTGCCCGGACTACTTGGCCGCGGAACTGCATAGTGTCCTCTAAAGCGCCGTCGGGATGGCGCAGAAAGACCACTTCCTTGACGCCCAAGTAATCCGCGGCGTCTTGCTGTTCTCGTTCCCGGATGGCGGCCAAGGCCGCCGGGTTCATCGTCCGGTCGGCGGTGCCTTTGTCGCCGTTGGTACAGAGGGCTACTACGATTTGGGTGGCGGATTCTTTAATCCACTTGGCCATAGTAGCGCCGCAGCCGCCCTCGGCGTCATCGGGATGGGGCGTAACGACCAGGGCGCGGCGCGGCGGGTTGGTGATAATTTCCATTGCCATAGTTGGGGCTGACCTCCTAGTCGCGTGCTGGCCGCGCTGCCGCCGGATGGCAATGCCGGCCATTGACGGCGGACGGCTTAATGCCGGGCATGATTGATTACTCCGGCGCGGACGGCTTGGCTCCGCCGCTACCAGAGGGAGTTGATGGTTTGCTGGGCGCGGGGGCTGGGAAAGGCGGCGCGCACTGTCGGCAAAGGCGTTGGCGGCATAGCGCCGTAAATCTTATGATGGCCGTCGACGATGTTGACCGGACTCTCCAATACTATTTGATTCAGCCGCTGGAGGCCGGCGATGAATTCGCTTTCGTCGAGGGTGCGGTAGAGCTGGTAGAACAGGAGGTGTCCGAAGTAGTAGGCGCATTGCGGGTCGCTGCGGTCGCTGGACAGCCACGGGCCGATGCGCTGGTAGCCATCACATTCCGGCTGTCCATCGTTGATGACCGGGCCCAAAGCCAAGCCGCGTTCGGCGCCGTGCCATTGGTAGCGCAGATAATCCTCGACAAAAACCGCCGTCCCCTCGCGGAGCAGTATCGAAGTGGAGTTGAAGTGGTAGTGGGTTAGCTCGTGGGTCAGGGTGGTTTCCAGGCAGTATTCGGCGGCGGCGCATTGGGAAGTAATCTCGATATGGCCGCGATAGAAGGCTCCCGCAAATTCATCAGTCGGCGAAACAAAGACGAGGCGGATGGTCCGGGTGGGATAGGGGATGCCGAGGTAATCCTCGACAGCGCGGGCGGTGCGTTCCAGGGTGTCCATAGCATAGGGGGCGATTTGGGCACCGCCGGCGGCCCCGCGGGCAATGAGGAACATAACATCGCCGGTCAAAGGCAGCGTAACCGTCCGGCGCTCGATGGCGGCACTGGTGGCCAGCCAGTCGAAGGTGTCGAGGGTAGCGGCCGCGCATTCGTTGAACCCGTCGCTGTTGATGGCTTCCGGGGCGCGCTTGATCCAGTAGTCATCGTAGCAGCGGAGATAGCGGAACTGCTCCGGGGCCGGCGTCGCGGTGGGATAGGGCGTGTAGGTAGGGCGCGGCGTAGCCGTAGGGTAGGGCGTCCCGGTAGGTGCCGGAATAGTCGTAAAAACCTCTACTTCTACCGGCACTTCGTGGATGATTTCCTCCACCACCGGCACCGGGACCTCGACCGGCACTTTTACCTCGCGGATAACTTCCACTTCGCGAATGATTTCTACCGGCTCCGGCGTGAGGGCCGGCACCTCGCGGATAATTTCTACTTGCCGTTCGATGATAACCGGCGTGGGCGCGTTTTCCCCTTGACCGCAGGCGGTTAGGGCGGCGACGAGGGCAAGCAGGGGGGCAAGGATGGTTGTTTTCATTTTACTTATCGTCATTCCCGTGAAAACGGGAATCCAGAGTCCCCGGGCTTTCTGGATTCCCACTTTCGTGGGAATGACGGTTGCGGCGCCTGGATTCCCGCTTTCGGGGGAAGGACGGTTGCTCCCACTGGATTCCCGCTTTCGGGGGAAGGACGGGTTCGATAATCGGGCCGCTCCCAAGCCGGCTTACAGGTGGAAAACTACCATTTTCAGCTCGGTCATCTCCTCGATGGCGTAGCCGGGGCCTTCCTTGCCCATACCGCTGTCTTTGAGGCCGCCGTAGGGCATCAGGTCAGCGCGCCATTGGGGATGGGAGTTGATGTGCAGGTTGCCAGAGTGAACTTCCTGAGCAAAGCGCATCGCCCAATCGACATTTTGGGTAAAGATGCCGGCGGCCAAGCCGAAACGGGTATCGTTAGCCATGGCGATGGCTTCGTCAATGTCGCTGAAGGCGCTGACGCCGACGGCCGGGCCGAACAGTTCCTCGCGGGAGAGGCGCATATCGGCTTGAACATCGGCAACGACGGTAGGGGCGTGGATGGTGCCTTCCTGGTCGCCGCCGGCAACGACCCGCGCGCCTTGCCCGACGGCTTCGTCAATCCACTGGCGGACCCGGGCGGCGTCGGATTCGCGAATCATCGGCCCCATTTTGATGGATTCGTCAAGGGGATTGCCGGTGGCAAAGGCTTCGGTGGGGGCTTTCAAGGCGTCGAGGAAATCGGCGTAAATGCTGCGGTCCGCCAATACCCGCTGGGTGGAGATGCAGACCTGGCCGGCGTTGGCAAAGCCGCTGGCGACGGTAGCGGCCGCTACCTTTTCAATGTCGGCATCGGACATCACAATGAGGGGGCTGTTGGAGCCGAGTTCCATAGTGACTTTTTTGATGCCGGCGGCGCGGCAGATGCGGTCGCCGACTTCCATACTGCCGGTGAAGGTGATTTTGCGGACGCGGGGGTCGCTGGTAATGGCGTCGCCGATTTCGGCGCCGGAGCCGGTAACGCACTGGATGGCTTCCGGGGGCAAGCCCGCTTCGAGGAGGATTTCGGTCAGTTTCAAGCCGGACAAGGGGGTATCGCCGGCCGGTTTAAGGACGACGGCGTTGCCGGCGGCCAGGGCCGGGCCGACTTTGTGGCAGACGAGGTTGAGGGGGAAGTTAAAGGGGGCAATGGCGGCCACTACGCCGACCGGGACGCGAATGGTAAAGCCGAATTGGGTAGTGTTGCCGGGGGCGGCGTCGAGCGGCACCGTTTCGCCGTGGAGCCGCTTGGCTTCCTCGGAGGATAGGGTGATGGTCTGGACGGCGCGCAGGACTTCGCCGCGGCCCTCGGCGATAACCTTCCCCTCCTCCATAGTGATGGTGCGGCCGAGTTCCTCGACCCGTTCTGCCATAATATCGGCGGTGCGGCGGAGAATGGCGTAACGCTCGTAGGCGGGGAGTTTGGCCATTACGGCGGCGCCGCGGGCGGCGCTGGCAATGGCGGCGTCGACATCGGCGGCGGTGGCGCGGGGGACGGTGTCGATGACGGAACCGTCGAAGGGGTTATAGACGGGAATGGTGGCGGCCCGGTCAATCCATTGGCCGTTGATATACATTTGCATAACACACACTGCTCCTTAGATTAAGGGTTGGGGATATATTAGCACAGTTGCGGGAAGTATGGGGGAATGGCGGCGGCATTGGCCGGGTCGGGGTAGCGGCAACGGCGGCGGCAAAGGATGGTTCAGGGGTTGAGGTTTGCGGGTCAGGACGGGCGCCGGGGCGGCGGGATGCGCCAGTAGTCGAGGCAGTCCGGGTCGCCGGCCCGTACATATACTCCGGGAAGGTTCTCCGGATGCCAGCCCAGGGTGTCAAGAAGCATCTGGGCGTTATAGACGCCTTTGCCGGAGTCGGGATTGCCTTGTTTATCCCGCAGAAAGAAGTCGGTGCAGCACCATTTGTGCGGCCGGCCGCTGCCGTACTCGGCCATGCGGCATTCGATGCATTCGCCAAAGAAGTCCCAACGTTCCGGGTCAGCGTACAGCTCGACGCCAAAGCGGCAGTCGGCTTTGGACCAGACTTCGTCGCTCTGGTCGGGCAGGCTCATCTCGAAGTGGACGTTCAGCCAGTCCTGGGGGATGCCATGGCGGGGGTCGGCGACGATGACGATAGGGTCAGTAGGGTAGCTGCCGGGAGGCAGCGGGGCCGCCCGGCCCATGGCCCGGGTCGCGCAGGGGTCGTCGCAAAGCAGCATGGGGCCGGCGGGGCTGTTCATGATCGAGCTGTGGGCGATGTCGGTCAGCTCCTGATGGCACTGGCCGCAGCGGCCCTGCTGAACGTTCCAAGCCTGCTCTTTCATCTCCCGGATCAGGTAGTCCCGGTAGTCGATGTCCCAGACCAGGGGCGGGGGGGGGGGGGGGGGCGGCCGGCCGGTCCGGGTCGTGGAGTTCCGGATCCGGCGCGTAGCCGGCCTTCTGGACGCAGGCGGGGCAGATTGGCTTATGGCAGAGGCCGCAGAAGGCGGTGGGCTGGCTGGAGTCGATTTGCTGGCCGCAGGTGCTGCAGGGGTCGTGGATCGGCTTGGGGTTGAAAACCCGCAGGATGGCCGAGTGGTGCACCAGCTCCGGAGTGGCGCTGGTGAAGTTGTGGCAGGTGGTGCGTTCGCTGGGAAAGATAACCGCGGGTTCCGGCGGCGGCAGGAGGCTGTTGAGGGTGGTCATGGGAGAGGCGGTTCCCTCCGGGTTAGATTTGGCGGAGATTAATCTGCTGAGACGCCGAAGGGCGGCGGGGGGCGGCCGGCTTATTTTAGGGAATTATATACCAGTTCCATACTACCAGTCCGCTAGGTTTCAAAGAAGGGGGAAAGCCTATCGCCGATGTAATAAACACCGCCGCCGCCGATGCGCTCGCCCCAAGTCAAGCCTTCCGGGCGACGCTCGAATATCCGCAGGCTGGCGGTCAAATCGTCCGGGGCTACTTCGTAGTCGCCGCTGAAAATGTCGATGACGACGATTTGGCCGAAGTGGTCGGTTTCCAGTTGTTCCTGCAATTCGAGGTAGCGGGCGTGGCCGCGGGCTTCGATTTCGGCGGAGGTGATAGTTTCGTGCATTGGATTGCCCCCTGGTTTGGCGGATGGTTTTAGTATAGGGGATGGAGAGATGGGGATGATAGGGAATGCGGGCGGGAAAATCGGGGATTTCTACAGCTATTGACGGCGTCGCTAGTCCCCCAGGGCAGTTTTGCGCCCCAAGTCAGTAACGGCGTAGTAGCCGGCGCGGCCGGGGACGCGTTCGAGCCAGCGGAATTTGCTGCGGGCGGAGTTGCGGAGGGTTTGGGTGAAGTTGTGGGCTTGGGGCCAGCCGGCCAGGTTGAACAAGTGGCCCAAGCCCTGGGCGTCAACGCCGCTCATTCCCAAGTAGCGGCTGGCGCCCTCGGCGGCGACCACTACCCGGCGCATATCGCCCAAGGGGTTGGCTTCCCGGCAGAAGTCTATGAAGGCTTGTTCCGAGGGGGCGAACATTCCCGGGCGGGGCGCGGTGGCGCCGTTGGCAATTAAAGCGGCGGTAGGGGTGATGGTGGCAGTGGCGGCGTCAAGGTCAGCGTCATCGTACTCGGGCCAATCGTCATCGTACTCCGGGTCAAGTTCGGTGTCCAAGTCAGCGGTACTAACCGCCGATTCGGTGGAAACTGTCGGCCACGGCGACGGGGCAACTTCCTTTTCCGGGGTATCAGTTTCCGGGGCGGCAGTTTCCCAACTGCGGACGGGTGCGGCAGCCGGCGGCGGGGCAGCCGGGGCCGGCGTTTCCGATATAGAGGCAACGGGCGGGGCTATTGGGGCCGGCGTTTCTGCTTCCGGGGTAACGGATGGCGCGCCGGCGTTGACGGCGGGCGGGGGGCCGGTCAAGTTGCGAGTGATGTCGAGCAGGACCACATCGAGGATTTTGTCGATGAGGGCCGCATCGGCGGTTTCGAGGTTGATTTGGGCGTTGTTGGGGAGGGTTATGGAGATTTTCAGCATACGGATGCCAACCGCTTTGCCGGGGATGGTTGAGGGTGGGGGATATGGTAACTAATTAGCCGGGGGTTGGCAAGTTGGGACGGTTGGCGGAAACCGTCATTTCCCGCATTTCCGGCCGCCCTAGAGGGTTTGTTTGAGGCGGAGGGCGAGGGAGCGGGTGAGGCCGGGAACAGCTGCGATTTCATCTACCGGGGCGTCTTTGATGCCCTGAATGGAGCCGAATTTGCGCAGCAGCATCCGCTTGCGCTTGGGGCCAATGCCGGTTACCAGGTCGATGGAGGAGCGGAGGCTGCTTTTGCTGCGGAGGTGGCGGTGGTAGGTGATGGCAAAGCGATGGGCTTCGTCGCGGATGCGCTGCACTAGGTACAAGCCTTGGGATTGGCGCGGCAGGGCGATGGGTTCGGAAGTGTGCGGCACGAAAAGCCATTCGTTTTCTTTGGCCAAGGCCGCCAAAGGCAGGTCGTCCAAGCCCAACTCGAGCAGCACTTCCAAGGCGGCGGAAAGATGGCCTTTGCCGCCGTCGATGATTACCAGGTCGGGGGGGATGCCCCAAGCCGCGCCGGAGCGGCCGCCTTGGCCGCCGTCAGTCGGGTTATCAGCGTTATCATCATCCGGCGGGGGCGGGCCGGCTAGTTGCTGCTCAGACCGGGCGTCAGCCAAACGCTTGAAACGGCGGCGGAGCATTTCCTGCATACTGGCGTAGTCGTCGACGCCGGCGACGGTTTTTATCTGAAAGCGGCGGTAGTGGGCCGGCTTGGGGCGGCCGTCCTGAAAGACCACCATACTGCCGACCAGATTAGTCCCCTGAACATGGGAAATATCGTAGCACTCCATCCGCAGCGGCAAGGCGGGCAGGCTCAATTCCTCTTGCAGTTCGCCCATCGCTTGCTGGATGACATCGGAGTTGTTGAGCCACTTGACGCGGTGCTGGGCCAAGCCCTGGACGGCATTCTCCGCTACTATGTCAAGCAATTTTTTGCGCTGGCCGCGCTGGGGGCAAATCAGCTGGAGGGCGCCGCCGCGGCGTTCCTTGAGCCAGTCGCGAATCAGTTCCCGGTCCTCCGGGGCGTGCTGGAGCAGGATGGTCGGCGGGATAACCAGAGCGGATTGATAGAACTGGCGGATGAAGTGGCTCATTACCAGTTCGGGGCCTTCGTCCTGGGTGCCTTCCATAAAGAAGTGGTCGCGGCCGATAAGTTTGCCGCGGCGGATGAAAAAGACTTCAACCCAAGTTTCGTTAGCGCCCTGAGCCATAGCGATGATGTCAGTATCGCCGCCGGGATTGGCTTCGACCTTGACCTGCTGCTCCTCAACGACCCGGTCGATGCCGCGGATCTGGTCGCGGAGGACGGCGGCGCGCTCGAACTGCATTTCGTCAGCGGCGGCGGACATTTTGCGGCGCAGTTCGCGGGTAACGGCTTCGGTGTTGCCCTCCATAAAGAGCATAACCTGCCGGATGACTTGGGCGTAATCCTCCCGAGTTGCCAAGCCGGAGCAGGGGGCGACGCAGCGGTGGATGTAGTATTCCAGGCAGGGGCGCGGGTCTTTGCCGGTGATGGTTTTGGTGCAGGAACGGTAGGGAAAGAGTTTCTTAATCAAGTCCATCGTTTGGCGGACGCTGCTGGCGGTGGCAAAAGGGCCGAAGTAGCGGGCTCCGTCTTGGGCAACCTGGCGGGTGATATAAACCCGGGGAAAGTCCTCGGTAAGGTCGATTTTCAGGTAGGGATAGGTTTTGTCATCCTTGAGCCGGGCGTTGAAATGGGGCTTGTACCGCTTAATCAGGGTGTTTTCGAGGATGAGGGCTTCGGCTTCGGTGTCGGTAACGATGAACTCGAAGTCGGCGAGTTGGGATACCATGCGGCGGATTTTGGGCGGCTGGCCGGTGAGGGAGCCGAAGTAGGAGCGGAGACGGTTGCGGAGGATGTTGGCCTTGCCCACATACAGCACGGTATTTTGGGCGTCTTTCATAATATAGACGCCCGGCTTTTCCGGAGTAACCCGGAGGCGGTGTTCAAACAAATCCGGTTGGGGCATAGTTTCCTGCCGATGATATGCCATCATTTCCGGGAAGGTGGGACTGGATTCCCGTTGGCAAGGGAAGGACGGTTGATGCAATTAGAGGGCAAAGGACAAGCCAAGGAGTACGGCCAGCAGGATGCCGGCCAGAATTAGGATACGGCGCAGTTCGGAGCCGAGGTGGGTATAGGCGGCGGCCCGGTCGGTGCGCAACTGACCGGAACGGCGGGGCGCGCGGGCCGTAGCCGTAGCCATCCCGTCAGTGGTAGGGGACGCCGCGGCCGCGGCCGGAACAGCGGCGGCCGCGCCATTAGCCGGGGCGGCCGTTTCTTGGGGAATATCGGACGGAGCGGCGACGGTGACGGTACCGCTTTCCTCGATTTTGCGGCTTTGGCGGCGCCGGCGGCCCAGTTGGGCTTGCCGCGACGCAATCCGACGACCTTTAGCGGGCATTGGGGCGACCTCCTGTTGATACGGGCTGTTGATTCAGCCGGTAAGGATTGAGGGGCATAAGATACACCGCTCAATCCCGTTATGGCAATTAAACCGGCATTCAGTATAACAGGAAATTGGGGATTTGGGATGATTTTCACCGGCAAGAAACGCAACCTCCCCCACCGTCATTCCTACGAAAGTGGGAATCCACAACCCGCCAATCTTAAAATCAATCCGAAAATTCATCCCATTCACCCCTTGACAAACACCTAAACCATCCCCCATAATAAGAACCGTCAAGGTTGACCTGACCCCGGGACGCCGGGTTCTTTACGCTAAGCTTACCGTAAAACTTAATACCGCTCCACACAGCGCGCTGTGGGCCCCGGCCGGCCTAACCCGCCGCCGGACGCCTTTAACACTCCTCCCCCGGGGAACGGCCTAAGGCCCCGTAAATCCCCACCCGGAGCAGCGGCCAACGGCAAATCCCAAAAGCCGTAACCAACCGCGCCTCCATCCCACAGGAGTCGGAGCAACCCAGGTTGACTGGAGAACGGTCAACCGCGGTCGCAACACCGGGCCAACCCGCCGGCATGGCAACCATACCAACCGGCGTTAGTAGCCACCCCAAAGTCGCGCGACCGTAATCGGCAGCCTGGCCGGGCAAAGCCGGAATTGGTAGCCAGAAGTCCAACCGGCGTTTGGCAACCCGCATGGTCAGACCTGCCAACCCTTCTCCCGACAAGGCGGAAACCGCGGCCGCGGTTTCCGCCAAAACCGGTATCCCCAAACCGGCCGCCGGCTAGTCGTCCTCCAGTTCCTCCACATCCGGCATCAGCACGAACTCCGGGTAGGATTCCATCCCCAACTCGGCCGTATCCTGCCCCAACCGTTCGACCTGCGTGGACACCCGCGCGCCCAGGAACGGAATGACATCCGTCGCTTTCCAAGCCAGCCACGACACCGGCAGCACGAAAGCTCCGATGGCCAGTACGCCCACCAACTGCACCCAAAGCACGCCGCCGGTAGCCACGCCAACGAAAGGCAGCAGTCCCACCGCCAAAGTTCCCCAAATGCCGGCGAACAAGTGAGCCGGCACCGCGCCGACCACATCATCCAGCTTCAGCTTTTCCAGCAACTTCAGCCCGCCGGTACAAATGACGCCGCCAATCGCGCCAATCAGCACCGCCCAGGGATGTTCAACAAAGGTCGGCCCGGCGGTGATGGCGACCAAGCCGGCAATAGCACCATTCAGACCGGCGAACAGGTCGATACGGCCCAGCAGGGGGCGGGATACCGACAGGGCGGCGATAACCCCGGCGGCGGCGGCCAGGTTAGTGTTGACCAAAATGTGGGACATCTGCACCACATTCGCCACGCCGCCCAAAGCCAGCTCCGACCCGCCGTTAAACCCGAACCAGCCCAGCCAAAGGATGAACACCCCCAAAGTCACCAGCAGCACATTGGAGGGCGGCGTCTGCCGCACCGTCCCGTCCCGGCGGAACTTGCCGAGACGCGGCCCGACGACCAGCATACCCGCCAATGCGGCCCAACCGCCGGTGCTGTGGACGATAGTTGAGCCGGCAAAGTCGCTGAAACCGATGCCGCTCAGCCAGCCGCCGCCCCAAGTCCACGCCCCGACAACGGGGTAAATAAAGGCGGTCAGGATGAGCGTAAAGAGAAAGAAACTCCACATCTTGACCCGTTCCGCCAAAGCCCCGGAAACGATGGACGCCGCCGTCGCTACGAACACCATCTGAAAGAACCAGTCGGACATCGTGGAGTAACTGGCCTTCGCGGCTACCTCGGCGGCGTTGTCGGCGCCGCCGACCAGAGCAATCTCCTCTGCCGATGGCCCATAAGCCAGGTTCAGGGTGCCAATCAGCCCCAATAGCCGGTCGCCGTCCACCCCGACATACATCAGGTTGTAGCCGATAAAGAAAAACGCCAAGCCGGCAATGGAGTAAATGCCGATGTTTTTCAGGCAAATCATCGACGCGTTCTTGGTACGCACCGACCCGGACTCCAGCATCGTAAAGCCGGCGCACATCCACATCACCAGCGCCCCCCAAATCAGGAAGGAAAAGGTGTTCAGGACGAATTGGGTTTCCGGGTCAATGCCGGCCGCGTGCGCCGTCCCGGGCCAAGCCCAGAACAGGGCCACGGTCAGCAGGGTTACGACCGCCGCGCCCCAAAGCCGGCGGCGTCCGCCAATCAGGTTCCCCAAGTGGTTGAAAATGGCTGCCAGGTTCATTCTCCTTGTCCCCTTTGTAACAGTGGTTAAATTCGCCGCCAGATATTAGCACAAATCCGCCCCTTTGACTACACCCGGCGACTCCGGATTTCCGGATGCCGCCGGGAAGTATGCCCCCTTTGCCGGCGGGAACAGGCCAAGGATGGGAATTTGCGCCTAGACCGGCACGGCGGCAAAGGCTTTTCGCAAAGCGGCGGCGCTGCGGTCAACCGCTTGCTGGGCTTGCTCCACGGCGGCGAACATCCCAAAGAAACCGTGAATCAGCCCGTCATAGCGGACACAGTCTGTAGGGATGCCGGCCGCTTGCAGGGCGGCGGCGTAGGCTTCCCCCTCATCCCGCAGCGGGTCATATTCGGCAGTCAACACCAGAGCCGGCGGCAGTCCCCGCAAATCGGCCGCTTCCAAGGGCGCGGCGTAGGGATTGGCGGCGTCCGCGTCGGATGCCAAGTAGTGATTCCAGTACCAAATCATCGTGTCCCGGGTCAACTGGTAGCCCTCGGCGTTGTCCCGATAAGAGCCGTTGTCAAAATCCCGCCGGGTTACCGGATAGACCAGCAGCTGAAAAACCAGCGGACAACCGCCCCGATCCCGGGACATCAGGGCCACGGCAGCCGCCAAGTTGCCGCCGGCCGAGTCGCCGCCCACGGCTATGCGGCCAGGATCGACATTAAGCGCGGCGGCATTGGCCGCCAGCCATTGGGTTGCGGTGTAGCAATCCTCCGCCGGGCCGGGAAACTTGGTCTCCGGGGCCAAGCGGTAGTCCACCGACACCACTACGCAGTCGGTGCCGGCGCACATATTGCGGGCCGCCGCATCCGCCGTATCCAGGTCGCCGACCACCCAACCACCGCCGTGAAACCAAGCCAGGCCGGGAAAGGGGCCAGTGCCGGCGGGAGTATAAATCCGCGCGGCCACCGGGCCGTCCGGGCCGGGGATAGCGCAATCCTGCACGGCGGCCACTTCCGGGCCCACGGCGCGCATTCGGGTTTTGGTGTTGGCGCGGGCTTCCTGCGGCGAAACTTCATTATTGGGCGGCAAGCCCAACGCCGCCGCCGCTTCCATAACCGCCACAATCTGCGGATCCAAAGGCATAACTGCACCTCCGGCGCATATAAGATTGCGGGCAATTGTAACGGTAATGGCGGAGGAATGCCAGTTTTTTGAGATTTAAGTCCATCCGGCAATTGGCAAGCCAGCCCCTTCCGACCCGCCCGCGCCGCCCCGCCCCTCAACCGTCCGACCGGCGGATACCCGTAACGGCAAAACTTCTCTACGCTTTCCGCCACTAAAACCCCTATGCCCAACCTAATCCGCCGCAACGCCGGCTATAACCGCCAATTGAAAATTACGCCGCTTAAACTATTGACAACTTTATGGCGACTGGTTTATCCTTTCCCCTACGAGCGCATCCCATTCCGCCCATCTACCAGCGAGGAGGAGCAGTTATGCTGAAAATAGGGCATGAGGTAACCCGTCCCGGGCGCAACCTGGGCGAAGCGACGGTAACCATCCCCATTCCCGAGGAACTGGAAACCGTCCCCGGCATCCCGATGACCAAGCGGGAAGTGGACTGGTACGCCCGGGAATATCCCCTGGAAACCATCAACATCACCGAGCGGGCCTCCCGCGACTGGGCCAACTCCCTCCGCGACCAGCACGCCGAAATGCGGGAAATCCGCAAAGAGCATGAAAAGCTCAACCGGCCGCTCATTATGGCCTGCCGGATGACCGCCGACCTCGAACCCACCGCCGAACCCACCGGGGAGGATGTCAGCGAGCTGATTAAGAACAAAGCCCGCGAACTGGGTTTCGTCGAAGTCGGTATCACCGCCTTTGACCACCGCTACACCTTCCAGTCCAAGAAAAACAGCACCATCTACTACGAGCATTTCGTCGCCCTGGCTTACGAGCAGGACTTCGAGCCGACCCAGACCATCCCCAGCGTGGACGCCGAAATCGTCCACTCCAGCACCTACCGCACCGAAGGCGCGGCCGCCCTGGAACTGGGCAACTACATCCGCTCCCTCGGCTACCGCGCCCAGGTGATGGGTTCCGGCGACTCCGCCGGCCCCTACATCCCGATGCACGTCGCCGCCGGAACCGGCCAGTTGGGCGCCTGCGGCTACCTGCTCACTCCCCATGTCGGCTCCCGTTGCCGCCTCGTCGGCTTGACCACCGACGCCAATGTCACCTACGACTCCCCGGTGGACTACGGCATCCATGCCTTCTGTCAGGTCTGCCAGGTCTGCGTCAACCGCTGCCCCGGCCGCGCCCTGATGCGCGACAAGATTTGGTGGCGCGGCATCGAAAAGAACAAGCTCTACTTCAAGCGCTGCCGCCCCGTAATGGCCCGCTACCTCGGCTGCGGCATCTGCATGAAGGTCTGCCCCATCCAGAAGTACGGACTCCAGAATGTGATGGAACACTATGCCGCCACCGGCCAGGTGCTGGGCAAGGGTACCCACGACCTGGAAGGCTACGAACTGGAAGGGAAGGGCTACTTCGGCCCCGGCGAAATGCCGGTGTTCGACGGCAAGTTCTTCGATATGCCCCACGGCGGCAGCGACGAGTGGGCCTTTGACCAGTTCAAGGAAAAGGCGCGGGCCTCCGGCGGCGAAGTGAGCGACGATATGCTCCAGCAGCTGAAGGACGACATCGTCCGCTCCCTGTTCCAAGCCACCGACAACGTCGGGATGATGGACGAGGACGCCGACTACATCTAACCGTCAGCGGCGCGTCCGCCCCATCCGGATCGACCCACCACGGCCGGCAGCAATTCCCTTGTTGCCGGCCGCAACCTTTGCCCGCCGCCTTGCCCTTATGCTAAAATCAGTCCGCAGTATCCGAGTTATACGGAGTTCCCGGTGGAAAAGGTAACGATTCAAGAGGCATCCTACCGGCTGAACCTGTCCCAAGCCGAAATCCGCCGCTACATCCGCGCCGGACGCTTGCAGGCGCAGCGGGCCGGCGGCGACCAGGGGCGCACCTGGCTGGTGGAACTGCCGGCGCCGGGCTGGCGGGATGACGACAAGTCCCGCTATGAGGCAATGTCCGGGCAAATGCCGGTCTGGTGGTGGCCTACCGAGGCCAAATCCGGCCAAGTCCACTATGTAGCCGACCTGGGCATCGAGGAAACGGTGCCGGTTTTTCTCTGCGGCCTGGTCAGCGAAAACATCTGGACGGCGGAAACTTATACCGCCGCCGACTGCTGCCCCCAGTGTTTGGAAATTGCCCGGGAGCGGGGGTTGCCCGCCGCCTTGCCGCAGCCGGGGCCGCAGTAATTGCCCAGGTACGCCGGTATTGTATAATCGACCGCAAGCAACATCGGCGATAGGAGAGACGCGGGGGATTTATGCCCGACAAGTACCAGGACGAAATCGAGGAAATCCTGAAAGGCATTGAGGAGACCACGCCGCTGCCGGCCGGCCGCAATCTACGACAGCAACCGCCCCCGGACGATTTGCCCTTGCCTTACGCCGAGCGGCCGCCCGAAGTTGCGCCGTCCCGTCCCTCCTCCCGCCGTTGGCGAACCTTTTCCCCGGGCCGGGTCGCCTTGGCCGGGGTCGCCATCCTGCTCCTTGGCGTACTGCTGACGAGCTTCGGGCCGCCTTTTTCCTGGCTGGTGTGGGTCGGCTTGCTGGGACTGGTCGCCGGCTATCTCCTCTTTTTCATCCGCCCCCGCGGCAAGAATAACCAAGGCCAATACTGGCGCGGCCGCCCGGTAGCGGCGGAAAAGTCCTCTCTGCTCCAGCGGGTCAAAGGCTGGCTCGGGGGGTAGGGGATTGCAATGCTGCAACGCAACACCCTTAACGGCTTGCCGGGACCGGAAACTAATCAGCGGGCAATACGCCCCCAGCATTTGATTACACTGTCCGTCCGCACCCCGCAGGTATAGCCGCCCCCGGCGCTGATGGTTGCAAAGGGGCCAGGCGGAACAGCACGAATAAAGTCCGCTCTCTCAGCGGTGTCCGGCTCGGTAGATACGCCGCCCCAACATTGAACTTCACCGTCGGCTTGCAAGCCGCAGGTATGGGAATAGCCGGCGCTGATGGCGGTAAAAGCGTCCGGCGGCGGCGCTGCCTGCCCGGAGGAATTGCGGCCCCAACATTCCGCCCTGCCATCGGGCCGCAAGCCGCAATTGTGAAAGGCGCCGGCGCTGACCGCAATGAACTCGCCGACCGGCGACTCCGCCTGCCCGATGTAATCCCCTTGGTCCACACCGTAGCAAGGCTCACCATCACCGTAACAGACCGTGTAGTAGTCGTAGTTGTCGCCCCAACACTCTACCGCATTATCCTGGCGCAACCCGCAGGCATGGCGTACGCCGACGCTGATGGATACGAAGTCTTTGCTGGACGGCGTACTTTCGCTCACCAGGACTCTTCCGAGACCAGGGATAAAGGTAAAGGCGTCCTCATCATCCCAACACTGTACGCTCCCATTCCCTTGCAACCCGCAGTAAGCCTCATCGCCGACGCTAACGGCGGTAAAACCTTGGCCAATTACCGCGCGGGACCGCTCGCAGAGCAACGCGCCATTGCTCCGGACGGCACAGACGCCCCCCGCCGTGCCGACACCTACTGAAAGAACCACCTTGTCATTCATGGGGTTATATGGGCTGGGAGCGGTATCCGGGTAGGAATAAAATTTCCCCCAGCACACTACTGTGCCGTCCGTTCGCAAACCGCAGCTATGCTCATCGCCAGCGGATACGGCGGTAAAAGCCCCCTCCGGAGGCGTAGTCTCCCCATATTTGTCGAGGCCGCCGCACTCAATAGTGCGGTCAACCCGCACACCGCAGATGTGAGAGTGCCCGGCGTCTATCGCCAGGTAAGAACCTTCCAGTTGATAAAAAGGCCAAGCGTGAGTCACACCCCAGCATTCCACTGAACCATCGGGGCGCAGACCGCAACCGTAGTCTGCTGACTCACTGATGGTTATCGCGGTAAAAATACCGTCCGGAGGCATAGTCTCCCCATTTCGTCCAAGACCCCAGCACTTGACCGTGCCATCCACGCGCAAACCACAGCTATGGGAGAAAGCAACTTTGACCGAAGCAAAATCGCCGGCGGGAGGCGTGTATTTCCCCCAGCGATCGTCAGATTCTACCCAACATTCCACCGCACCGTCCAAGCGTACTCCGCAAGGCCAATCAACTGCTGAGAAAGGGCCGACCGGGGGACTGACCGTCTTGCCATCGCCCCAGCATTCCAAGCTTCTGTCGCCGCGGATTCCACAAGCAGACGACGCGTCGATGAATACGAATTCGCCATCGGGAGCGATTGCTTCGCCGTAGGCGTTATCCCCCCAACATTCCGCCGTCCCGTCGGGCCGCAAGCCGCAGCTAAGGGAACTGCCGGAAGTAATCGACTTAAATACTCCTTCCGGCGCCCGGTAACCGACGGGTTCGACACGAGTTCCACCCCCGCAATCCAACTGGCCGGACTGCCGAATTCCACAGATGGGATCATAATACCCCCCGGCGCTTACGGACCAGAATCCGCCGCTGGGCGGGGTACTCATTCCAAGGGAATCAATGCCCCAACATTCCATACTTCCGTCGGCTTTCACTCCGCAAGTATGCTCATAGCCCGCGCTGAGCGCAACAAAGGAGCCATCTGGCGGGAAAGACTGACGACCGGGGTCCAGGGAATAAGCGGGAATACCACTGCCCCAACACTCCGCCTGGTCATTGTCCCGCACCCCGCAGGTGTACTCCCGGCCGGCGCTTAGGGAACTGAAAGAGCCTTTTGGAGGACTAGATTCACCGGAACTGTTGTCTCCCCAACATTCCACCGCGCCATCCGTACGCACCCCGCAAGTATGCCATTCTCCGGCGCTGACCGCGGTAAAAACTGCGTCCGGCACCGCGGCTTGCCCCGCTGCACGGTTATATTTGGCGTCGCTACCCCAGCAGTGTACCGTCCCACCCTTCCGCACTCCACAAGTGTGATACCCGCCGGCGCTGACGGCAGTAAATTGCCCGGGTGGCGGATTGGCCTGTCCGACTTGGTTGCCTCCTTCATCTATGTTGCTGCCCCAACATTCCACTGTCCCATCCGTCTGCACTCCACAAGTGTGAAATTTGCCGGCGCTTATACTGGTAAAATTGCCGGCCGGCGGCGTGGCCTGCCCCGCTACACTGTAATTTTGGGCATTGCTGCCCCAGCATTTCACCGTGCCATCCCGACGGATGCCGCAAGTATGGGCGTAACCGGCATCCAGAGCGATGAATTTCCCGGCCGGGGACTGAGCTTGACCGTCCGGGTTGCTGCCCCAGCAGGTTATTTCGCCGGTGGTCAGCAGCCCGCAACTATGTTCATCGCCAACAGATACCGCGGAGTACCGGAACTCCGGGGGCGGATCTCCGGGTGGAGGGTTGGCAACGACTCCTGCCGAAAAGTTGCCGCAGGCCAGCAGACCGGCGGCCAGTAATACCGCCAGTCCCGCTGTTATCCCCATCTTGTAGAGTTCGGTAAGGGTCATATTTAGCCGCCCTGATACTGCTCCCGCCGGATTGGGCTTAATTATGCGCCCGTTTCGTAGAAATGCAAGGGGCGGCGGCAAGTTGACACTGTTTCAGAAAGTGTTGGTACTGGTTCTGACCGCATTTTATGGCCTCAATTCCGGGTCAGTCAGTACGGGAGACGGCGGAAATTGCCCATTTTAAGGCATATTTTCCCAACCAACCCTTTCGGAAACAGCGCCCCCCCCCCCCGGCAATTTGCCCTCCCCCCAACTTTCTGCTACACTAACCCCGGCCCGCCCTTTATGTCAACAAAACCGGGCCGGCCCCATATTCCCAAAAGGAGTCGCTATGATTTACGAAGTCCGCACCTACGATATGAAACCCGGCAGCGTCGCCGAGTTCGAGGACAACTTTGGCAAGGCTTTGCCCGCCCGGGAAAAAGTCTCCCCCCTGGCCGCTTTCTGGCACACCGAAATTGGCCCCCTCAACCAGGTCATCCACATCTGGCCCTACGACAGCATGGAACACCGCGAGGAGTGCCGCAGCGCCAGTGTCGAGGGTTGGCCGCCGCCCAACGGCGGCAACATCCTCAATATGGACTCCCAGATTTGGCAGCCCGCCGACTTTATGCGCCCCCTCGGCGGCGGCCAGGAGCTGGGCGGCGTCTATGAAATGCGGATTTACACCTACCAGCCCGGCTCCCTCGCCGAAGTGCTGAAGCGGTGGGCCGCCGCCGTCCCCCATCGGGAAGCCTACTCCCCCCTGGCGGCCGGGATGTATTGCGAACTGGAGGACGGCTCCAGCAAGTGGATGCACGTCTGGCCCTACAAAGACCTGGCCGAGCGCACCCGCATCCGCGCCGAAGCCGGGGAAAACCCCAACTGGCCGCCGCCCACCCGGGAATTCCTGGTCCATCAGGAAAACAAAATCGTTATCCCCGCCGCCTTTTCGCCGACCCGCTAATCAACCGGGGGCGGCGGCTTCCGGGCAATCCCATATCCCTGAACCGGGAGCCGCCGCCAAAAGGTGAACCGCCCTTGCTCTCCGCCGCCGCCGACACTGACGCCCTCAAAGCCGCCAATCAGCAGTTCTATGCCGCCTTTGGCGCGCTGGACTTGGCGGCGATGGATGACATTTGCCTCGATTCAGAGCAGGCTTTGTGCGTCCATCCCGGTTGGCAGCCCCTGGTCGGTTGGGAAACCATCCGGGAAAGCTGGCGGCGCATCTTTGACAACACCACCCTGATGCACTTCAACATCCGCTATGTCAATGTGGTGGTCGAAGGCGATTGCGGCTGGGTTACTTGCGTTGAAAACATCACCAGCGTATTGCAGGGCCGCGCCGACAACTTCGGCGTCCTGGCCACCAACATATTCATCCGCACCGGGTCGGGCTGGCGGCTGATTGCCCATCACGCTTCCCCGGGAAGGTAAGAGGAGGAAACCCGCTATGCCCTACGCTATCAACCATGTCCACATCCGCTCCGCCGACCCTCACGCCAGCGCCGCTTGGTACGCCAAGCACTTTGACGCCAAAATCGTATCGGAGCGGGAAGTTATGCCCGGCACCATCACCATCGGAATGGAAGTCGGCGGCCCTACCCGGCTTAATGTGTCGTCCCAGCCGCCCGGATCCTCCGACCAGCGCGCCGCCGCCGAACTGAACCGCCTCGGGCTCGAACACTTCGGTTTCCATGTCACCGACCTGGCCGCCGAACTCGACCGCCTCACCGCCGCCGGCATCCGCACCGTCCTGCCCTTGACCGAAGTAACCGGCGGCCTCAAACTGGCTTACATTGAGGGGCCGGATGATGTGCTGATTGAACTGGTACAGCCGGCCGTCTAGCACAGCGGCAAGATGGCAAACCTCATACCAATCCAACCGCAGGGATACGCCAATGACCGAAAACCTATGGGATTTTGACGCGGTAGCGCCGGGACAAGCCGGCCCGCCTACGGTAGTTACCTTGACTCCGCAGCAGATTGCCGAGTACGCTGATATTGCCCAGAACCCGGATGCCCGCTATCAGTTGGGCGGCGGCAGTACCGAATACGGCGGCGCATTGGCGCCGATGCCCACGATGGCATTATCCTACGCCCCTCTGCTGCGGGCGGAAATTGCCGCCCACAACGGCTTTACCGCTCTGGAGCAGTCGCAAACCGCCCGCCGGCAGACGCCCTTTGCCAAGTGCGAAGCCCAGTGGTTCCGCCCAGTTGTTGCCGGGGACACCATCACCGGCGTGGGGCGGGTGCTGGAAAAGTATGAACGGCGCGGCAGCAAGTTCGTTACCTTCCGGATAGAGGCGGCGAACCAGCGCAACGAACCGGTCGGTCAATACGATTACACCTGCATTTTCGAGTACGCCAAGGGACAACGGGAAGTTCCCCAAGACGCCGCCGCTACTCCGGCAATATCCGCCGCTCCTGCTGTGCCGGGTCAACCGCCGGCACCGACCAAGCCCCTGACCTTTGCCGCTATTGCGGTGGGCGACGCTTTGGCGGAACTAGCCATCACCGAAAGCCAAGCCATCATCAACCGCAAAAGCGATTTTCGACTGGCCGGCCCGCCCAGCGCAAGCAACATCCATAACGATGAGGAATTCGCCCGCCAGAACATCTTTAGCGGCACGGTCAACGCCGGCCCGGCCACAATGTCCTATGTGGATCAGATGTTGGAACGCTCCTTCCCCCTCAGCGCTTTTTACAACGGCGGCCGGCTGCTGATGCGGGCCATTACTCCCTTCCGTGCCGGGGACACCGTGACTTTCGGCGGGGAAGTAACCGGTAAGAGGGTCGAGCAGGGCAACGGACTGGTCGAATGCCGGGTAAAGGGCATCAACCAACGGGGGGATTTGGTCTGCTTGGCCGACGCGGGGCTGGTGATGGGGTTGTAGCCAGCATTGCCGACCGCCGGGTGAAAAATTCCTATTAGCCCTTGCCTTTAAGCGGGCGGACGGTTATACTTAAGAAAGTTTTTGCCGGAATTTTTCGTAAGCAGAAATCTTATTATAGATTTCTTTCTTAAAGGGGCAGTTAAAATTGCGCGCCGCGGATTTTACCGCTGATTCCCCGGGAAAACTGGTGACGGTTCCGAACAGTCGTATCGGCGACTACCTGACTTTCGTCCCCAACTCTTTGCCGCCGGCCTTGACCTTGAACGCCGGCACCATCAACCTGTTGGTTGCGGCCAGCCAGGCTTTAGGAGAACTTAACGGCTTCGGCCAAATGCTACCCAATCCTCATCTGCTCATCGGCCCTTTCATCCGCCGGGAGGCCGTACTGTCCAGCCGTATCGAGGGAACTGTCACTACCTTGCAACAGTTGCTGCTCTTTGAGGCGTCACCGTCAACCCAACCGCCCGCCCCCGACGCTCAAGAAGTAATCAACTATGTCCACGCTATGGAGTATGGCTTTACTCGTCTGGACGACTTGCCGGTATCCCTGCGATTAATTCGGGAAATTCACGCCCTGTTGCTGCGGGGCGTGCGGGGGGAGGTAAATAAACCCGGGCAATTCCGGGAAATCCAGAACTTCATTGGGCGCAGTCATCGCATCGCCGACGCTGTTTATGTCCCCCCGCCGGTCGCCGCAGTGCAACCCGCGTTAAACGAGCTTGAGACTTTCCTGCACACCCCTACCGATATTCCGTTTCTGGTACAGTTGGCCCTCATCCACTACCAATTCGAGGCCATTCACCCCTTCGAGGATGGCAATGGCCGGGTCGGCCGTCTGCTGATTGCCCTGCTGCTCTGCGAACGCAACTACTTGGCCCGGCCGCTCCTCTATCTGAGTGCCTATCTGGAAAGACACCGCCGGGAGTATATGGATTGCCTGCTCCGGGTCAGCCAGGAAGGTGCTTGGACTGATTGGATCGACTTTTTCCTCGAAGGTGTTGCCGAACAATCCCGAGACGCCATCCGCCGCTCCCGCCAGTTGCTGGCCCTATGGCAGGATTACCGCGACCGGATGCAGGCCGCCCGCGCTTCCGCTTTAACGCTGCAACTGATTGATTTGCTGTTCGCCGCCCCGGCCGTTACTGCCTCCTATGTGCAACGGCAACTGGAAATATCCCAGCCCGGCGCCCGCTACACTATCGAACGCTTGCTGCAAGCCGGCATCCTCCAGGAAGCCACCGGCCAACGCCGCAACCGCGTCTATATGGCCCCGGAAGTCTTTGCCATCCTCGACGCTGACCAAGCCAGCGAGCAGTAGCCGCAACCTGGTGGGCAACCGCATCTCTCCTACCGCAATTTCCCATAAACCCGTTGCGGCGTTACCAGGATGCCTACGCCCTCTTGGGCTACCATTGCCTGGTCATACTCGGCCCAATCCGGGTGTTCCTTACCACTGCACGCCCGGAAAATATCCCGCAGCAGCAACCGTAGCTCCTCGGCGTCGGTGTTGTCGGCGGCCCGCAGTTGGGCTTGGCCCTCCACCACCACATACCGCCGCCAATCCGCGGTCACCGCCAAGACGGTGATTTGCGGGTTGCGCCGCAGGTTCCGCACCTTCCGCGACTTGGGATAAACCGAAGCCAAAACCAGCTGCTCCCCCATCGCCCCGCACACCACCACACTGGCTTGCACTGCCCCGTTGGGCTGGATGGTCTGAACTACCGCCCGGTGATTCTCCCCCAAAAAAGACTTTACCTCCGCAAACTCCATAACCGCGCCTCCCCTTACTGATTTGTTTGGGTTAAGTATAGCAGAGCGCGAAAACGCCGCCGTCCCTGCCGTGCTTACTGCTTATGTCATTCCGCGGCGCACCCGAGGAATCTCAAATGCCGCCCCCACAACCACCCTCAACACAACCAGCCCTCCCCAAATCCAAAAAGTTTTGAGGGGGTGCGGGGGAACTTTTACAAAAGTTCCCCCGCCGTCTCCCCATCCCCCGGCAACCGTCATCCTAGCCATCTGGCAAACCGTCCTTCTCGCCCTCCCACCGTCATTCCCGCGCAAGCGGGAATCCAGAACCCCCATTCCTCAAAAACCAATCCGAAAATCCGTCTTAAACTCCCTTGACAACATCAAATCCATCCCCCATAATAAAAATTGCGAAGGTCAGACCTAGCCCCGGGACGCCGGGTCTCAAAACGATACGCTAGCTTACCGTGAAATATAGCTCACAGCGCGCTGTGGACGCCTCCGGCCCCCGCGGCCGTCAAGCGTCCCTGCTCCTAACCCCGGGGAACCGGCCTAGGAACCCGCCTTCCCCCACCGGAGCAGCGGAAAACGGCAAATCCCACCAGCCGCCAAACCGCTACCCCATCCCTACAGGAGCTGGAGTTAACAGGTTGACTGGAGGTGCGGTCAACCCCGGTAGCTGGACTGGGCCAACCCGCCGGCATGGCAACCATACCAACCGGCGTTAGTAGCCAACATAAGGTCCATTTGCCGCCAGGCAACTGGGTCGGGAAACTCCGGGCGGATGCAAGCCAGGATGCCCCCCGGAGCAGGCAACCCAATGGCCCCTTTGCCAACCCCCTCCCGCAAGGGCGGAACCTCCGGCCAGAGCTTCCGCCCCGGCGAACCCAACCCCAACGCTGAATATAAATGCTAAACTCACCCGCCGGGGCCGCCAGGAGTTCCTGCCCCGGCCCTTTCCCGTACCCGAATCTCCGCCCGCCCCTTGCCTAACCCGCCCCGGCGTATATAATAACTCCCAAATCCCGGCAAACCCAATCCCACCAAGGAGGCTTGTCTAATGGGCGCTACCCAAACCATCGCCAACTGGATTGTCACCACCAACTACGAGGACATCCCCCCGGAAGCCCTCCGCGTCGCCAACGAATCCTGCTTCGACCTCCTCGGCGTCATCCTCGCCGGCTCCGCCCAGCCCGTCGGCGAAATCATCCAGCAGTACGTCGACGACAGCGGCGGCGCCGCCCAAGCCACCGTCCTGGCTTCCGGCTTGCAAACCTCCCTCGCCAACGCCGCCCTCGCCAACGGCACTATGGGCCACGCCCTCGACTACGACGACTTCGGCGGCTTCGGCCATCCCACCGTCGCCATCTTTCCCGCCCTCCTCGCCCTCGGCGAAAATATCCACGCCACCGGCCGCGACCTCCTCGCCGCCTACGTCATCGGCTGCGAACTCGGCCTCGCCCTCCAGCACGCCACCAAATACCACCAAATGGAACGCGGCTTCCACAGCACCGCCGTTATCGGACGCATGGCCGCCACCGCCGCCTGCGCCAAACTCCTCAACCTCGACGAACAGCAAACCGTTACCGCTCTCGGCATCGCCGGCTCCATGGCCAGCGGCGTCATCCACAACTTCGGCACCATGACCAAACCCCTCCACGCCGGCCTCACCTGCCGCGACGCCGTAACCGCCGCCCAACTGGCCCAGCGCGGCTTTACCGCCGGCCAGCAGATTTTCGAGCATCCCCTCGGCTTCACCACCCCCATCCTCGGCGAAGGCATCTACGACCTCAACCAAATGGCCGAAAACCTCGGCAACCCCTTCCGCGTCCAGGATGCCCTCATCATCAAAAAATACCCCTGCTGCGGCGGCAACCACGCTATGCTCGACAGCCTGTTCAGCCTGATGCGCGAGCATAACTTCACTTGGGACGATGTGGCCCACGCCGAAGTGGACCAGTCCTACCTCTCCATCGTAATGCTCTACCCCGAACCCGACGACGCCCTCAAAGGCAAGTTCAGCGCCAAATACAATGTCGCCGCCGCCCTCGTCGACGGCGAAATCGCCATCGACACCTTCACCGACGAAAAAATCGCCTCCCCGGAAATGCAGGCGGCCATGGACAAGGTAACTACCCGCGTCTTTTCCAAGTGGGAGGAGGGTTCCGGCGAAGTCCTCAAAGGCTTGCCCGTGCGGATTACCCTCAAGGACGGCCGCTCCTTCGAGCATATCACCGACCGCGATATGATCCTCGGCGGCGCCAAAAACCCCTGGGGCTTCGACAGCATCAAAGGCAAGTTCCAGGTCAACGCCGCCCTGGCCCTGGCCCGGGAACAGGTCGCCGCAACTATGGAAACCTGGGCCGACATCGGCGCCGTAACCGACCTCCCCAACGCCATCCAAACCACCCTCGTCGGCGCCAGCAAATAACCCAACCACAGCAGGGCGCCGCAGCTTATACCACTGCGGCGCCCTTGCACCGGTTAGCGTAAGCCAATTAAAGAAACCGGAGGTCTGAAATGGAAGCGGCCGAGTTGTTTGAGAACGCTATGGCATTGCTAGAGGAAAACTACGGAAAGTTCCGGTTCTTTAAGGAGCGGGATGTAGTCGAGAAGGTGGAAATCCTGCTCAATCGGGAGATTGAAAGCTTCCGCTTGCCGTATCGCGTGGAGTTGGAACACTCCCTATTGCCTTCCACCCGTGCCGACTTGGTGATTTTCAGCGACTTCGGGTCGGCGGAAGTGGCAGCCGAGTTCAAGTACGAACCCGCTCCTGACCGGAGTACCGATCGTGGTGGCGACCTTTGGTACTCTAAGCTCGAGACTTCAGTTGTATCTTGGTCGGATGTCGAGAAAGACATCGAGCGTGTTTGGAAATACGTTGACCAAGACCGGGTTGATGTAGCCTACTCAGTACTTGTTGATGAAGGGGGGCGTTTCCGTCGCTCTCACCGTCAACCGCCTCAAGGCAGCGAATGGATAGATTGGGGACAAGGCCGGTGGGTTCTCTGGGCACAGGCAAGCCGGGACTAGCTACCCCCGCCCGCAAACTCCTCATAAATCCGCAAAAACGCCCCCGCATCAACTATCCCCGTCCCCCGAAACTCCCCCAAAACCAGCAAATCCCTATCCCCGGTAACCAGATAATCGGCATTGCACTCCAAACAGCACTCCAGGATGCGGTCATCATCAGCATCCCGGCACACGCCCTCCACCACAACAGTAGGTTCAACAATGTTGACCCACTGACACAAGTCGTCGATTTCTACCTGCGCTGCCACCGCGCTATAACCGAACTTCCGCTGCAAAGTTCGGCTCACTTCATCGAGAATGAAATCGGAAAGGCATACCTCTATTTTGCCATCCTCTCCCAATACAAGCGTTGCCCACTCCCGGCCGCGAAAGTTCAGCCCGGAGATAAGAACATTGCTGTCCAGAACTACGCGGATTTTTCCGCCCGCGCTTCCGCTCGACACTCTTTCACCAACCGCGCTACATCCTCCGGGCCAATCCCCAAAGCCCTGGCCCGCTTTTCGTTCGCAACCAGCCGCCGCTCCCGCCCCTGGTCCCGCAGGTACACCTCTGCTGCTCCCCTCAGCAGCGCGCTGACGCTGACCCCTTCCCGACCGGCCAGTTCATCCACCCACGCCGCCAATTCCGCATCCAGGCCAGTCGTCAGAGCCAAAGCTTTCCCGCCGGCCGGCGGCAGTGCCGCGCTGTTGCCTAATGCCGGCTTTTCCTTGGCCGTACCCTTGACCAGCCGCTCCAACCGGGGCTGCCGGCTCAACGGCGCCGGCCCGTACTCCGCCCGCAGTTCCTTAATCCGCCGCTCCACCGCCGCCGCCGCCCAATCGCCGCCCGCCAGAGCGATTTTCTTGCGGTAGTGGGTCGCCCGCAGCCACTCCAAATCGGTCAGGATGGTCGCCACCGCCGCCCGCAGCCAGCCGCTGCGACTGCCGCCCTCGACCGCAATCACCCCATCCAGCTCTGCCACCAACGCCGGCGGCAAATAGGTAGTAACGGTAACGCCTTTCCCCTTGGCCTTGCTCTTGACTTTCATCGCCGCTAATCCTGTTGCAATCGGGCTTGCCGGCAGTATTAACCGCCGGGCATTGCCCCCGCCGCATCTTGAACTTGTTGCCGGTCGAACCGGCGGCCAGCCAAACCGACAGCCGGCTTGTCCGCCCAACTACGGCTCCAGCCGTATGCTGTCCCCTACCTTAATGTCGCCGCCGCTGATAACCATAGTCAAAACGCCCCGCCGGTGCCGCAGATCCTCCCGCAGCCCCATCCGAATGGCGTCCATCTTGCCGCACGGCTCACACTCCCCCACCACCTCCAGCGTAACCGCGTCCCCCACGAAAAACACCTGCCCCGGCTGCGCCTGCGCCAAATCCAGCCCGGCGGTAGTGATGTTCTCCTTAATCTGCCCCGGCGCCAACCGGAAATGATCCAGGGTTTCCTTATCCATCACCAGCACCTGGCGCGCATTGCCCACCCGGCAGCTGCGGTCGCCCTCCAGTCCCCGGGCCGAAATCGCCGTAGCCGCCGCTACCGGTTCCGACGGCGTCCCCTTCACCCGGGCCAAATGCAAATTCAATACCGTCCCTTCCTGCATAACCGCTCTCCTTCGCCGCCCGGCCTTGCCCGCCGCCGGGCCGTGTAAATCCCTGATAGCCGCCATTATATAAGCCAACGGCCGCAATTGCCAATATATGATAATGTAGAGACCCGGCCTATCCGGCCCGGGCTGCCGCAAAACCGTCATAAGGAAGGGAAAATGTCCGCCAACTATGTCCACACCCAACTGCGGGATGGCGCGCTGCTGCTGACCCTGCACGACCCGCCCACCCGCAACGCCATCAACCCGGAAATGGCCCAGGAATTCTTTGCCGTCCTGGAGCAGTTTGCGGATGACCCGGAACAGCGGGTACTGCTGCTGACCGGCGCGCCGCCGGCCTTCTGCTCCGGAGCCAATGTGCGCGGTTTCCGCAGCGGCATTGAGCAGCGGGAACAAGCGGCTGCGACCGGCGAAACTCCGGCCCGGCCTTGGGGCAGTATGGAAGCCCGCTACGCCCGCCGCCTCCCGGCCGAATCGTCCCAAGCCCCGGAAATGGTCTTGCGCTTGCAGGAACAGCAGAAACCCACCATCGCCGCCGTCAACGGCCCCGCCATTGGCGCCGGAATGGGCTTGGCTCTGGCTTGCGACATCCGCATCGCCGGGGAATCCGCCCAATTCTCCGAAGCCTTCTCCCGAATGGGACTAATCCCCGCCGATGGCAGCTGCTGGAACCTGCCCCGGCTCATCGGCATCAGCAACACCCTGCTGCTCCAATACACCGGCGACCGCATTGACGCCGCTGACGCCCTGCGCCTCGGCCTGGTCAGCAAGGTAGTCCCCGACGCCGACCTGCCCAACGCCGCCATGGAACTGGCCGCCCGCCTGGCGCAAGGCGCATCCCGTTCCCAAGCCCTGATTAAATACCTGGTGCGCCAGGGAATGAACCAAACCTTCCGGGAACACCTCGACCTGGCCCATGTCGCCCAGGAACAAGCCCGCGCCACCGCCGACCACAAAGAAGCGGTAGCCGCCTTCCTGGAAAAACGCCCCCCGGCATTCAAGGGGGAGTAGCCACCGCCGCGTTCGCCAAGTCGAACCTATCAGACGCCAATCTTTCCGCGTAAGTATATAATTCCCATATATTACCAGCGGAAACCGCAACACCGGCGGCGTCATTTTTCGTACTCTGCTATACTACCCCCAACCAAATCAGCAAGCGGAGGCATCCCCATGAACTTTGCCGATATAAAACCCTTCCTGGCCGAAAACCACCGGGCGGTAGTCCAGACCATCCAGCCCAACGGAGCCGTGCCGGCCAGCATTAGCAGATTTACGCAACATCGCCGCCGCCTTGCGGCATTACGGCTGGTGACTCGAGGTAGCTTTGTAACTTCTAGATTTCCTCCGTGTTGGACAATTAAAGGACCCTAACTCCAACCGCCCTCCCCCTTGATAATCCCCCGCCCAGCCGTTACCATATACTCGGCAATACGGCTCGAAACCATCCCGCCCGGTCCGGAGAAACCCAATCTTATGCCCCGCATCCTGGTACTGAACGGCCCTAACTTGAACCTTTTGGGGCAGCGCAACCCCGGCATCTACGGCGTCAAAACCCTCCCCGAAGTCAACCAAGCCGTGGCCGACTGCGCCGCCGCCTTGGGCTTGGCAACCGCCTTTTTCCAGTCTAACCACGAAGGGGAAATCATCGACTTTATTCAGGAAAACCGCGGCAATGCGGACGGCATCATCATCAACCCCGGCGCCCTCACCCACTACGGCTATTCCCTCAAAGACGCCCTGATTGACGCCGCTATCCCGGTCATCGAAGTCCACTTGAGCAACATCCACGCCCGCGAGGCGGCGCGGCGGCATTCCGTTATCGCCGACATCGCCCACGGCCAGATTGCCGGTTTCGGCTGGAGAAGTTATACTGCTGCCGTGGCCATTATCGCCGGCATCATCGCCGACGCCACCGCTGACAAAGGAGATTAACTGATGAAAGAACGCGCTACCCAACTGGCTGCCCAACTGCCGGAAAAAGACCTCGACGCCATCCTCATCTCCGGCGCCGAAAACCGCCGCTACCTCTCCGGGTTCACCGGCTCCGCCGGCTACCTGCTGATTACCCCGGAGCGCTCCGTGCTGTTCACCGACTCCCGCTACACCGAACAGGCCGCCCACCAGTCCCCCCATTTCCAGGTGGTGCAGACCAAACCCGGCTTGGACTGGCTGCTCGACACCCTCAAGGAAACCGGCGCCCAGCGGCTGGGCTTCGAGAGCGAAAATGTCACCGTCGCTTCCTACAACCGGGTATTGGACGCCCTGAAAGCGGATGAAGCCCTCAGCGATTTGTCCCTAGTCAGCACCGCCGGCATCCCCGAGGAACTGCGGATTGTCAAAGACCCGGCCGAACTGGCCCAACTGCAAAAAGCCATTGACGCCTCCGACGCCGCGATGGAAGCCGTCTGCCCCACCATCCAGGCCGGGATGACCGAAAAGGAAGTAGCCTGGCGGATGGAAACGGCGATGCGCGAGTTCGGCGCCGACTGCATCAGCTTTGACACCATCGTCGCCTCCGGCCCTAACGGGGCCATGGCGCATCATCACCCCGGCGACCGGGTTATCCAAGCCGGCGAGCCGA
This sequence comes from Dehalococcoidia bacterium, assembly GCA_965243185.1. GTDB lineage: Bacteria > Chloroflexota > Dehalococcoidia > Lucifugimonadales > UBA3495 > CBDBCU01. Next base: position 2,027,330 of record OZ251531.1, read on the forward strand.
TTGTCATTGATATGGGCGCGCAGGTCAACGGCTATTGCAGCGACATCACCCGCACCGTCGTCGTCGGCGAACCGGACGAAATGTTTCACAAGATTTATGGCATCGTCCTGGCCGCCCAACTGACCGCCATCAACACCGTCCAACCCGGTATGACCGGCGAGGATTGCGACGGCATCTCCCGGGACATCATCAAGGAAGCCGGCTACGGCGACAACTTCGGCCACAGCCTCGGCCACGGCGTCGGCTTGGCGGTCCACGAACTGCCCCGGGTCAGCCCGGCCTCCAAAGACGAATTGCAGCCCGGAATGGTCTTTACCGTCGAACCCGGCATTTACCTGACCGGCTGGGGCGGCGTCCGCATCGAGGACATCGTAATTCTGAACGCGGATGGCGCTACCCCCCTGAGCAAAGCCGGCAAGTAGCCGGCGGAGTAACCCCCATGGCTGAACCGCCGCCCCGTTGCGCCGCCTGCGGCCGCGACTTTGACGCTGCGCCCTTTAACCCGGCGGCCATTCCGGTTGCCCTGAACCCCAACCCGGCCGAGCCGAAAAACTTCGTCGAGCGGGGTCTCCAGGAACACAACCGGCTGCTGGAAACCTTGACCGGCCAGTTAGCCGCCCTGTTGGCGCCGCCGGCCGCTACGGCGGCCGGCCCGGAACTGCGGGAACTGCTGGAAAGTTTGCAGCAAAACCTCCGCCCCCGGCACGGCTTGTGCATCGACGGCAACTGCGTCCTCTGCCGGGTGCAGGAGGAAGCCATCAAAGAACACGTAGTAGCCTATATCGATTGGAAAGTCCCCGGCACGGTGGATAAGTTGCAAGCGGTGCGGCAAGGGCCAGGTCTTGTATGACCGGGGGCAAAGGGGTAGTCAGCCGGGGAAAACCTACCGCCGCGTCCAGTTGCGGGACACCGTCGCCAACTGACGGTCGAAAGTTATCAAGGGCAAATTCAGCTGCCGCGCTAAGTAAAGATAGCTGGCGTCGTAGGTTGACAGCCCGGTCATCAGAGCCAAGTCAACCACTTGCGGGTAGTCCACATCCAGCCGCTCGATACGAAATTGCAGGAAATCCCGTAAGTCATCCAGGATAATCTGCGCCTGCTGTGGAGTTGCCGCGGCTTTGCGGCGGGCAATACTAGCCATTTCGTAGTTCACCAGGGTCGGCGCAACCACATCCTGACCAGTGATGAGCCGCTGCGCCTCCGCTTCGCGGCTTTCCCGGAAGTACGCCGCCGCAAAAACCGAGGCGTCCACTACCCTATCGGCCATCCCGCATCTCGCGAATCAGCGGAGTAGAATCGCCGCCCATAAAGGGACGCCGTTTCACCCGTTTCAGGGATTCCTCGGCCGAGAGCAGGCCCGGCTCCTGAGGAACCCGTTTCACTCCCGGGGCGTCCCAGTTAGGCGGCTGGTCGGGGTAGGGCGCGGGGATGATGTAGGGGCCCGGCCCATCCAGGTCAAGCTCCGGTTCCAAATCCGGTGCCGTCCGGTGGTTGGGTTCGCGCTTTTCGTCGGTCATTGCTTTTCCTCCCGGCGGGAATTGGTACGCAACGATTATTATAACCGTATAGGGACGTTTCTGCTGCGCCGGGATATGGCACTTTTTGCCCGTACTTGGGCTTGTTCCCTTGAGGGAGCCAAGCATTAACCGCGCGGCCAATTTTCTTGACCGGCGACATTGCCATCCGCAGCCGGCAGGGATGGACGGTCGTTATCCTCAGCCGCCCCCACCATAAACGGGGAAATATACGGTTCCCCGGCATCAGCAGCTACGGCGGCCCCCATTGCGGTGATAGCTACCTCAATCTGGTCATCCTCCGGCTGGCGCGTGGTCAGCCGTTGCAGCCACAAGCCGGGGATGGCCAGTAGCCGGGCGATAAGCCAAGTAGGATGTACCCCGCTGAAACGGATGATTTCGTAGCTGACGGCGGCCACTACCGGCAGCAGGATTATGCGCGACAGGATGCGCCATTCCAAGTCCGGCCGTCCCAGAAAGGCAAAGACGACCACCGACACCAATACCACCGTCAGCAGAAAGGCGGTGCCGCAGCGGGGATGCGGCGTGCCGAACTTGCGGACATTAGCCACCGTCAAAGGCAAGCCGGCTTCGTAAGCGTGTACCGCCATGTGTTCCGCCCCGTGATAGGCGAATACCCGTCGAATATCCTTGAGCCGCCCGATGCCGCCGATATAACCCACCAGAATCAGCAAGCGCAACAGTCCCTCAATCAAATTGCTCACCAAATCGGAGCCGATAAAGGGGTCAATCAACCGCACCAGCAATAGCGGCAGGACAAAGAATATCCCGATGCCCAAAACCAGGGACACGCCCAGGGTCAGCGCCAAAGCCCAGCCGGAGACTTCGCCGTCCCCACCCTCCGGAGTCTCCGCCGCCAGGGACGCTGAGCGGTTCAACGCCTTGACGCCCAGCAGCAAGGTTTCGACCAGAGTCAAAACGCCGCGCAGCAACGGGATGCGGCGGATGGCTCCGGTAAAGGCGGTGTTCAGCGGTTCGTTATAGTGGTAAATGCTGCCATCGGGCCGCCGCACCGCCAAACTGAAAAAGCTGCGGCCGCGAATCATCACGCCCTCAATAACGGCCTGCCCGCCGTAGGTGTGCCGGGGTTGCTGTGCCAATGGTGTGTCCCCTCTTACCGTCATTCCCACGAAAGTGGGAATCCAGAAGTAGCTATTATCGAGGAAAGTACATTATCCGCTCGGGTTTTACTGGATTCCCGTTTTCACGGGAATGACGGTAATTTGCATAAAAAGAAACCGAGGGTCAAAAACGGCCCTCGACTTCTTACCGGTCAACTAATCCCGGCGCGCCCGGCTACTGGAGGTTATAGCGCCGCCGCAGCCGCTCAATGCGGCCTTGGGTGTCCACGATACGCTGCTCCCCAGTGTAAAAGGGATGGCACTTGCTGCACACTTCCACCCGCAGGGCCGGCTTGGTGGCCCCGGTCTGAAAGGTATGGCCGCAGGAGCAGGTTACCGTGGCGTTGTAGAACTGGGGGTGAATGTCGGTTTTCATCGGCTAGACCTCGACCGGGTACACGCTGACCTGGCGGCGGCCCTTGGCGGCCCACTCGAACTTGACCTTGCCGTCGGTCTTGGCGTAGATGGTATAGTCCCGGCCCAAGCCCACATTGTTGCCCGGGCGGATGCGGGTGCCGCGCTGTCGGATGATGATGTTGCCGGCGATGACCTGCTCGCCGCCGTACTTTTTCACGCCCAGCCGTTTGGCGTTGCTGTCGCGGCCGTTGTTGGTGCTGCCGCCGGCTTTCTTGTGCGCCATAGTGGGATTAACCTCCGGCCCGGATGTCCTGGATGACCAGGCGGGTATAGTTCTGGCGGTGGCCGCGCTTGCGGCGGTAGCGGGTTTTGGCCTTATACTTAAAGACCATCAGTTTCTTGTCCTTGTAGTGGGACTGCACCTGCGCTACCACCTTGGCCCCGGCCACGACCGGAGCGCCGAAAGTGACCTCGCCGCCGTCAGACAGAGCCAGAACTTCGTCGAACTCTGCCGCATCGCCTACGGCCAACGGCAAAAGTTCCACATCCAGCACATCGCCGGTCTTGACGCGGTACTGCTTGCCGCCGGTCTTGAAAATCGCGTAATCCATCATAAATCAAACCTCGGCTGGCTATTGTAAGGGAAAGGAAAGCCGGTGTCAATGGGGGAATTGGGGGGATTTTTTGTTTGGGAGTGGGGGAAGCAAGTAAGCACTCCCAGCAAAAGCGGGCTGTTGGTTGAAAACAGCCCGCTGAGTAGTGAACGGCGCGCAGGACTAACCCCGGCTCCGGTTGCCCCTCAACCGGGCCTTTTTAGCCTCTTCGTTGGCTTTGCGGACAGCTTGGCGGGCGGCGGAGGTCATCTCTTTGGTGACCCGGTTGGGACGGCCAAACCTGGATAAGCCGCCCGGCTTCCTATCTTTTCCGCTACTGCTCGCAAGTCGCCGCTGATTCGATTCCACTTTGTCCTCCCTTTGCCGCTATTGCATCGTTTCCGGTTTCAGTCCGGTCTTCGTAGTCTGGCAAGGCAATTTCTACAAGCGGCTCGTGCTCCTCAACAACACTGAGACACAGGCGTTCCCGGAAAGAGTCTAACGGTTCTACATTGCTCAGACCGATTGAGGTGGCTTCCTCAATGTCTATTATATAGCTATGGTCGGGATATTCCCACACCAGCCAACGGACAATGAATTCCGACGTATTTTCGTCGTGGAGACTCCACCTACGCATCGTCTCTTTAGCGTACTCTTCACTGATAGCCAAATCCCTCGCTGCCTCGCCCAGTTCTCGGTAATTCACCGAGCTGTAAAGGGGCTCTGCTATTGGAGACAGCAAACCTGAAACGTGGTCCAAAGCGTGAGCCACGTCCATACGCGCGTTACGCCTCAAGACGAGTATCAGCGTGTCAAGAGTCTCTATGTAATAGTTCCTCAAAAACTCCAATCCCTTGACTATCTCCAAGGGAGACCTGCGTCCAGAGCCACCGGCAACGTCAATGACCTGGGGATCTAATGGTCCCAACTCACCAAATTGCCCAAACAAAATCCTGTCAGCAGACAACGCGATCAGCGTAGCCGCGCTTTTGGCTCGGTGCGGGACAAGCACATCTAACCTTTCACAATGGCTCCTAACCGCCTTCGCAATCAGAAACGCGTCCTCAATGGAACCACCAGAGGAGTTCAGCACAAGGGACAAGGATTCTTGCCGGTCGAGATTGGCGAGCGAAGACCGAACGTTTTGGAGGCAGTTATGCGTGATATCGGAGTTCAACACCAGCACAGCGTTACCCGTCACGTTGGCGAGTTTCGTCAATCGTTCCTGAACAGGGTTGTCTTGCTCCGGAGATGTCATACTTTCCCTCGAGCCCATCCAGATGGATTGTCCCTACTATAGCCTGCAGCGCCTTATCCTGTCAACCCCCCGGCGTCAATCTGCTTTCCCAATTACCCCCACAACTCCGCCACATCGCCCACTCGCATAAACTCCACATCCGCGTGGCTGCGGATGTATTTAATTAGCCGTTCCAGCATCAGCAGCCGGCCGGGGCGGCCGATATATTGCGGGTGCATCGTCAGATGGAACGACCGGCCGTAGCGATACAAGCCGTCAAACTCCGCCGACCAAGTTTGATACACCTCCTCCGGACTCCGCATCGGCCCCAACCGGTTGGCGGATGGCGCATAGACAAAGTTGGGCGCATCATCCAGAACCCAATGGATTGGCACTTCGACCAATCGTTTGCTCGGCTCCTCGCCCCGCAGCGTATAGGGCGCGTCATCCCCCATCAAACTGCTGTCGTAGCGAAAGCCGTACTCCGCCAGCAAATCCAGCGAAACCTCGCTTAACTCCCAGCTGGGCGACCGGTAGCCCCGTGGCGCAACGCCGGTCAAGTCGGTCAGGATGGATAAACCCTTTTCCAGAACCTCCCGCTCCGCGGCGGCGGTCATTGACGCCGGCGGCTCGTGCATATAGCCGTGATGCCCCACCTCATGCCCCCGCCGGACAATCTCCCGCGTCAAGTCAGGATGGGTTTCCGCCACATAGCCCGGCACATAAAAACTGCCCTTAATGCCGTAGCCGTCCAGCAAATCCAGAATCCGCGGCATTGCCACGCTGGGCCCATATTCCGCCATCGACAGCAGGCTGGGCAGCTTGGCAAAATCCGGATTGCGCCGCAGCCACGACGAAACCCCGTCCACATCAAAAGTCAGCATCGCCACGCACTGGGTATTGCCGGGCCAGATGCCGGACATAGTTGTTACCCCCGTTCTTGCAACTTGTAGGGTTCCAGAGCTTCCCTCAGTTGGGGATTCAAACTGGTTGACGAGTAGTGGTGTCCCCTTTTCCAGGATGACGTGTTTAGCCAGTTGGTGTGCTGACCGATATGCTCGACCAGTTCATCGTGCGGCACCAAGTACCATACGCCTTCGCCGAAAGGAAAGGCGATATGTAAATCCTTCTCCTTCCCCCGATACTTCTCGTCGATGGTAACCCGGCTCTTGAGCTGCACTTTCAGGGTCGGGTCGCCGTCCTTGTGGTAAGCCAGAAAATCAGCCCCCAGCCAATCATCCTGCAACTTAATGCAGTTAAAGCCGTAGTCGGCAAGGACGGCGGCGACTTTCTGGAAGTTGTAAATCTCCTTTTGCTTGGGGTTAAGTCCTTCGGCCCCAATCCACCTTAGCGGAAAATGTCCGGTTGCCATAGGTTTCACCTCCCGATTTTACCATGCTCCCGGGCCGGTTTCCCGATGCGCCCCTGATTTCAGCCACGCCAGTTGCCGGCCAATCCCTAATCCCGCCATCGGCGCGCTTACGGCAATGCCTCGACTTTGCAACGACAACGCCAGATGTTCCCGATAGCGTTGGCCGGCCAGAAAAACCACCGACTCCACCCCGTCCAAATGCGGCTCCAGTTGCTTGATGGTGGCGGCGGCCCAAGCCCGCCTTTCCGCCGCCGGCATCGTGTTAAGCGTCTTTTCGTAGGGCGTTATGACCGCCGCCGGGTGAACCAATCCGTACTTGGCTGACAAAATAAGCCAAGGCTGTCCGGTCTGCTCCACCCAAGCCCGGGCTTTGCAAAACCAATCCGATTGATACAGGTCTTTAGCCGGGGCCGGCGCATCATCTTTCCGACTGACGCAAGATACCAAATAAAGGTCAGCGGTGTAGATGGACATATTGCCTTGCCCCCGGTTAATTCTCCTCAACTCCGCTTGCCGGCCTCGCTTGACTTGCCGCTTATCATAAAGCCTCCGCCCACCCGCCGGCAAGCCGACATCACGGCAAATTACTGCTGTCCAGCCGCAGCAGCGCATCCTGCCATACTTCCGGCCCTTGGGCGTACACCTCCGGAAACCGGTCGGCTAACCCCACCATTTCCGCCATATCCGGGTTAATCCAGCGGATTAGAGCCAATATCTCCCGATGATACTCATCCAAGTTATCCCAGTACCAAATCGGTTCATAGTGAAAGACCCGATTTCGCAGCTGGCGGGTCCGCCACAGTCGTTGAAAGATGCGCCGCTGAGTGCGTAGTTCGCGGGGTATATACGGAAAAACGGCGCGCAGCATTTGCGGCCAAAAGATTCCTTCGTAGCGATGATGGAAAAGTCCCGCCCAGAAGCCAAAGTTAAGTTCCGACATTAGATTGTCGAGGCCGGTGTCCTTGTTGCGGTTTTGCAGATTCTCCCGGGCGGCGTTCAGATACCGTTTTTCCGGATCGACCAGAACGGAATCCATCCAGCCGGCACTTCCGAATTTTTCGGAGGCGGCTTTATGGATGCTGTTGCGTAGAGTCACTTCCACTCCCTGCAATACCGGATACAAGCTCTCGCTCAGCAAGGTATTCCAAAGATAGCAAGCCAAGCTGCTTTGGGCGTCCTTGTCGCCGGCTTGTTCCAAGTAACGCTCGAAGCGCGGTTCGGAAATTGCGCCAAGCAATGAATTGACCATAGGCTCCGGCATCATATTGACAACCCTCCGCGCGACTTACGCCAAGTTCAGTTGAACTATTGACAAACGGGGACATTGGTGATACTATCATAAACCATAGACCCCGGGTCGTCCTCTTACCGCTGGTCCGGTAATGGCGCCGGGGTAACATTTTGCCCCTCAGCCGCCCGGTATCACCCCAAACCCGGTATAAGGCCGCAAAACTTCCGGCACTACTACCGACCCGTCCGCTTGCTGATAATTCTCCAAAATGGCAATCAGCGCCCGGGGCAATGCCAAGCCCGACCCGTTCAAGGTATGGGCCAGTTCCGGCCGCGCCCCGGCGGCCGGCCGGTAGCGGATATTGGCCCGCCGCGCCTGAAAGTCGGTGCAGTTGGAGCAGGAACTGACCTCCAGCCACTCGCCGCAGCCGGCAGCCCAGACTTCAATGTCGTAAGTCATTGCCGAGGGAAAGGAGATGTCCCCGGCACACAGCTGCAACACCCGGTAGGGCAAGCCCAGCCGTTGGCACACCGTTTCCGCGTCCGCTACCAGCCGCTCCAGTTCGGCGTCGGACTGCTCCGGGGCCACGAACTTATACATCTCCACCTTGTTGAACTGATGCACCCGCTTGATGCCCCGGGTGTCCCGGCCGGCGGCCGCCTTTTCCCGCCGGAAACAGGGGGTCTGCGCCACCAGGTAGCGCGGCAGGGCATCAGCCGGCAGGATTTCATCCCGATACATATTGGTTATCGGCACTTCGGCGGTGGGAATCAGCCACAGGTCATCCTCGGCGTCGTGGTACAGGTTGTCGGCAAACTTGGGCAAATTGCCGGAACCCTCCATAATTTCCCGCCGCACCAGGATGGGCAATGCCAGCTCGGTATAGCCGTGTTCCCCGGTGTGCAGGTCGAGCATCCAGCTAATCAAGGCCCGTTCCAGCCGGGCCCCGTAGCCAGCCAGAGTATAGAACCGGCTGCCGGCCAGTTTGACGCCGCGCTGAAAGTCAATGATGCCCAACTCCTCGGCCAAATCCCAATGCGGCTTGACCGGAAAGTCCGGGACTAGCGGCTCGCCCCATTCCCGGACGATGACATTCGCCGCGGCGGACAAACCCTCCGGGACGCCGGGCCGCGGCAAGTTGGGCAGTTCCAGCAGGATGGCGTTGACCTGCTCGCCCAAGTCTTTGCTTTCCTGCTCTCGGGCGGCGATTTCCGGGCCGATGGCGCGCATTTCGGACACCGTAGCGGGCGGCGGTTCCTGCCCGGCGGCCCGCAGCTGCCCGATTTCCCGGCTCACCGCATTGCGCCGCGCCCGCAGTTCATCACCCCGGCTGATGGCGACCCGGCGGCGGGCGTCGAGTTCCAGCAGTTCGTCGAGGGAATCCGCCTCCCCCCGGCGGGCCAGGGCGGCGCGGACGGTGTCGGGGTCGCGGCGGATTAGTTCGATGGATAGCATCGGCTCAAACCTTGCCTAACTTGGGATTAAGATACCGCGCGATACGCGGCGCCCATATCTGCCATATAGCCCTGTTCACCTTGCGGCCGGCGGGCGCGGGCCGTCCCGGGCCGCTCGGCCGGGCGCGGCGGCAGGTCAAAACCCTGCCCGGCCAACAGCTGCGCGATGGTGCGGATTTGGATTTTGGGAAAGTCCCGCTGCCACAATTCCGAAGTATAAAACCCGGCGGCTACCGCTTCCCGTGCCATGGGCCGGGTCGGCGACTCCAGGGTGATGAACAAGCCCATGGCCGCCTTTTCCCGTTCCACTACGCCGGCCAATTCCCGGACTTGGGCCACGGCTACGCTCCCGCCCTTGACTTGCAGGACTATCTTGCGGGCAGCCCGGCGGGGGCCGTCGACGAAATAAATCAGCCCGTCAATGCCCCCGTCGGCGCCGCGCCGCCGTTCATTATTCCGCGGCTGCGCACCCAGCAGGGACACCGCCCAATACTGGAACTGAAAGGGGTCTTGCGCCCACAAAGCCCGCGCGCCGCCGCTATCTTGGGGTTCGCCAATGATGGCGTAGTCGGTCAGCGGTTCCAGGTCGAAATCGTCTTTCAACCGGTTTTTCAGCAGGGCAACGGCCAGATGGGTGAGGTCTATGCCAATCCACTGCCGGCCCAACTTTTGCGCCGCCGCTACCGCCGTGCCGCAGCCGCAAAAGGGATCCAACACCACATCGCCCGGATTGCTGCTGGTGTTGATTATCCGCTCCAGCAGTCCCACCGGCTTTTGCGTGGGGTAGCCCAGCTTTTCCGCCGCGCTTTCCAGATACTTCACATCCTCGTCAATGCACTCTTGGGAATCATACAAGACTCCTTGAGTATTAGGCTGGTAAGCCCAAATATCCTGATACGGCACGCCGGGGCCGACATACTGCTTATACATCGGCTGCCCGCCGCCCTCGGGCAACACAATCAAATCCTGGGCCAGCAAAGCGTCCAGTTGTTCCTGGCTGTTCATCCCGGCCCCGGCGTTGGGCAGAAAGGGCCGCAGCGACCGGGGAATGGCCCAATGCCGGTTGCGCGGCGTCGGGTCAAAGCCCTGCCAAGGCTGACCGCTGGCCCCGCCGCTCTGCCCCGGCCCGGTCAAATAATTGAGTTGATACCGCCCGCGCTCATCCGACCGGGTGAACCGGCTTTCGATATAATTCCGGGTGTAAGGCCGGGTTCCCGGGTGGAAAACGAATTGGCGGCTCCGGGTATAGAACAGGATGGTGTCGTGAATTGGCCCGTATTGGAGGGTGGTATTGTTGTGGGCGCTGGTGCGCCGCCAGACGATTTCGCTGCGAAAATTCTCCCGCCCAAACACTGCATCCAGCGTCAACCGCAGGAAATGGCTGGCGGTTGGGTCGCAGTGCAGGTACAGGCTGCCGGTGGGTTTCAAGACCCGGCGCAGCTCCACCAGGCGGGGCGTCATCATCACCAGATAGGACATCATATCGTTGCGGCCGACCCACCGCCGCAAGTCCGTCATCATCTCCTTGACCAGGGCCGGCATCCGCAGACTGCCGATGATTTCCTCCTCGAAAGTCCGTTCCGTCTCTTGCGTCCATTCCCAAGTGTCGCTGAATGCCTTGAGTTGGGCCGGGGAGTCCGCGCCCGACCGGTCTTGAAACAAGACATTGTAGTCGGCTCGGGAGTTAAAGGGCGGGTCGAGGTAAATCAAGTCCACCGATTCGTCGGGCAGGTAATCCCGCAGCACCGGCAGATTGTCGCCATAGTAAAGGGTGTTGGGCATAGTTCATCCCTCCCGGAGTGAGACCGGGCTTTATTATAGCACCAAGCCCCAATTCTCTACTGCCCAATGTGTGGGGGCGGTTAGCGAGTACGATTGTTTCGAGGAATGGGCATCCAGTAGCTTACCCTTACCTTCCTCCCCAAGGGCAGAAACGGCGCCGTTTCTGTCAGGAAAAGGTCTTGCCATCCGTCCAATCGTTGCCCTTGCAAGTCCTTCCACATAGCCCAAGCGGCGTAGGCCGCGGTTCTGGCGTCCCATTGGTGAGAAGTCTCTTTCTTACGCTTACACAGTTCAGCGGGATACGCTTTCCTACTGAGAGACTGCTTCAGCAAGTAACGCAACACCCTAGGATGGGTTTCTGTAATCGGAGCGTTGAGTCGGTAAAAAGCGTCTCCTACCAAGATGCCTTGCACAAGACACGCTCCCTGCAACGAGTTGACCGCTATGACCGAGGACTTGACGGACTTATTTTTTACCTCACCTCTGATAATCTTGTCCGCCTTCCGGTCCTTCCCCGTCTTATCCCAAAACAGCGGAGCGTCAATCCCGACCGCCACAATGCGCTCATTGGGCAACAACTTATCCAGCACTTGGCTGACAACCTCCCCTGCGTTCTTTGCCACGTCGGAGTCCAATTGCTCGAACTCCCCAGCCTCATCTCGACAGATACTCCAGCCGAATTTCCCCTTTCCCTTTTTACCTCCCGGGTCAAACCCCAAGAAAACCTCCACCGTCTCCCCCATAACCTACTCCTCCTTATCCGAATCTGAGTCGTTGCTGCCCGTTTGCACCGCCCGCATTTGCGGGAATAGCAGCACATCGCGGATGCTGCTTTGGCCGGTCAGGAGCATGGCCAGGCGGTCGATGCCGACGCCCAGGCCGCCGGTGGGGGGCATACCGTATTCCAGGGCGGTCAGGAAGTCATCATCGAGGCGGTCCACTTCCTCGTCCCGGAACCGTTGGCGGATGCTTTCCTGTTCTGCAAAGCGGGCGCGCTGGACCGCCGGGTCGTTCAGTTCGGTATAGGAATTGGCGATTTCCATACCGGCGGCAAAGGCTTCAAACCGCTCGACATAGCCGGGCTGATCCGGCTTTGCTTTAGCCAATGGCGACATCACCGCCGGGTAGTCCAGCAGAAAAGTGGGCTGAATTAAGGTCGGCTCAATGTAGGTGGAGACCAGTTTGTCAATGAGCCGGCCGCGGCTTTCCCGGGGACTGGCGTCCGGTACCAAATTGGCGACGGCTTTGATGAAAGCGGCGTCGGCGTCCGGCGGGTAAGCGTCCAGGTCGATGCCGGTGCGCCGGTACAGTTCATCCTTTAGGGACAAGCGCGGCCACGGCGGGGTGAAGTCAATGATTTCATCGCCGTAGGGGATTTGCATTGTCCCGCGCACTTCCGCAGCTACGGCGGCAATCATCTGCTCGACCATTGCCATCACATCGTTATAGTCGGCGTAGGCTTCGTAGCTTTCCAGCAGGGTGAATTCCGGGTTATGGTCCTGGTCGATGCCTTCGTTGCGAAAGACCCGGCCCAGTTCGTACACCTTGTCAAAGCCGCCGACAATGAGGCGTTTCAGGTAAAGCTCCGTGGCGATGCGGAGATAGAGGCGTTGGTTCAGGGCGTTGTGGTGAGTGGCAAAGGGGCGGGCGTGGGCGCCGGCGGCCACCGGCACCAGGATGGGGGTATCCACTTCCAGAAAGCCCCGGCCATCCAGAAAGCGGCGGATGCCGCTGATGACCTGGCTGCGCTGGGCAAAGGCGGTCATCACTTCCGGGTCGGCAATCAAATCGAGGTAACGCTGGCGGTAGCGGATTTCGACATCCCGCAAGCCGTGCCACTTCTCCGGCAGCGGGCGCATCCCTTTGGACAGCAGGGTCAAGGTATGGGCGGCGATGGAAATCTGGCCGGTGCGGGTACGCAGCATGGGCCCGGATACGCCGAGGAAATCGCCCAAGTCGAGGTCTTTCAGCAGTTCGTAGGCGTCGCCCAAGACATTCTGGCGCAGCATGGCCTGCACGGTGCCGGAGCCGTCGCGCAGGTCGAGGAAGGCGGCGCGGCCCATTACCCGCATGGCGGTAATGCGGCCGGCCAGGGAGTGTTCCGGGCCTTGGGGTTCCGTGCCGGCGTCAGCGGCCGCCGTTTCCGCCGCCGCAAATTCCGCCATCGCGGTGGCGGCGTCAGCGGTGCGGGGAAAGCGCGGCGGGTAGGGGTCGATGCCCCGTTCCCGCAGGCGGTTCAGTTTGGTTTGGCGGCTGTGGAGCAGCCCATCCTCGCGTTCCGGCATAGTGGCAGAGATTTTAGCCGCCGGGGGCGGGAGTTGTAAAGCGGGGCGACGGTTACAAAAGGGCAATAAGGTTGTTACAGATTGGCAAAAGAGTTTTAACCGGGCGGCAACAGACTGGCAACACCGGGGCAATAATTCCCGATTAGAATGCTGGCAATTGCTTTAAGGAGGGTTCTATGTTAGCCCAAGGTTTGACCATTACCCCTAGCGCCCGGGGCGCGCTTACCCTGCGCCGCTTGCTGCCTTTCGCGTTGGCGGGGATGCTGGCCGCGGCCATTGTGGCCGGCTGGAACATTGCCTTTGCCGACGGTCACCACCCGGGGGAGGCGGCCCAGACGGATGTGGGCAACCTGACCACGATGGTGGCGGCGTTCCTGGTTTTCTTTATGCAGGCCGGGTTCGCGTTCCTGGGGGCCGGCCTGATTCGGGCCAAAAGCACGGTCAACTATATGACCAAGTCCTTTATGGACTTTGCCATTGCCTCCTTGTCGTTCTGGGCTTTCGGGTTCGCCATAATGATGGGGACTTCGGCGGCCGGGATTGCCGGGACGGATAACTTTTTCCTGTCCAGCGGGATGGGGGCGGAGGGCGACTGGAGCGTCTATGTGGACTGGATGTTCCAGATGGTCTTTGCCGGCACGGCGGCGACGATTGTTGCCGGGGCGGTAGCAGAGCGCACCAAGACGCAGGCGTACTTTGCCTATAGTTTCCTGATTGGGGCAATCATCTATCCGCTGTACGGTCACTGGGTTTGGGGCGGCGGTTGGCTGAGCGTACTGGGGGCGCAGGATTATGCCGGCTCCGGCGTGGTACACGCGGTTGGCGGCTTCATCGCCCTGGCCGGCGCGGCAGTAGTGGGGGCGCGGACGGGCAAGTTCAACGCTGACGGCAGCGCCAACGACCTGCGCGGCCACAATGTCCCCTATGTGATTATCGGGACTTTCATCCTGTTCTTTGGCTGGTTCGGGTTCAACATCAACAGCGGCGATTCCATTGGGCTGAATGCCATCAACACGCTACTGGCCGGGGCGACCGGGGCCGTGGCGGCCCTCTACATCCGCCTGATTACTTCGGGCAAGGCGGACATTCTGATGGCTTGCAACGGGGCCTTGGCCGGCTTGGTGGGCGTAACGGCGCCGGTGGCCTTTATCGACCCGTGGGCGGCGGTAGTTATCGGCTTGCTGGCGGCGCCGATTATGATGGCGTCGGTGGCGGTGATTGAAAAGGTGTTCAAGATTGACGACCCGGTGGGGGCGGTGTCGGTACACGGCACTTGCGGCTTGTGGGGTCTGCTGGCTTTGGGCATCTTTGCCAACGGGAACAACGAGGTGACCGGGCTGATTGGCGGCAATGCGGCGCTGCTGGTGCCGCAGTTAATCAGTATGGCGGTAGTGCTGGCGTGGGCCTTGGCTACCGGTTTCCTGATGTTCTTTGTGCTCAAGATTACGATGGGCGTACGGCTGTCCCCGGAGGAGGAGGAAATGGGGATTGACGCTTCGGAGCATGGCATCATTGCCTACCCGGAGGAGGCGACGGCTACTTAGTGCGTTTAGCCCAACCGGCTACCGGTTAGGGGCAAGGGAAAGGCCGGGGACTGGATGTCCCCGGCCTTTTCTATTGGGTTGTGGTAGATTGGATTTAGTCGCCGGCCAAGCCGGCGGCGTCCTGAATGTAGTTGATAGTTTCCCGGATGCGGCGTTCCGTATCGGCGGCGGGGTCGCAGAGGCCGAGGTAGAAACATTCGCCGTGGAGGGCGCCCTGGCGGGAGTAGTAGCGGCCGACCAGGGATTGGACGGCGTTATCCTGCATCGCCAACTGGCGGAGGGCGGCGGAAGTAGCCGGGGATTTTTCCGGTTCAATGCCGGTGCGAGCCAGGATGAGGGCGTCGGTGGCCCGCTTGGTCGCGCCCCAAGCCTTTTCGGCGGCATTACGCAGTTGGCCCCGATCCAGTTCCTCGATGGCGTCGGCATAGAGCAGATGGGCGTCGGCGAAAATGGCGGCGGCCCGTTCGGTTTCCAGCATAGCGGGTTTCTCCTTATGGGGGTTGGTTGATTATAGCACAGGGCAAGGTTAGTTGGGGGTGTGCTAAACTGGCGGGGCAAGTTATTTCGAGACCGGGAGGGATGGCGGTTTAATGATGGAGTTGGACAGTGGGGAGAAGCGGGGGATGGTGGTGGTGGCGCACGCGGATGATGCGGAGTGGGGGTGTTCGGGGACGGTGGCGAAGTTGTGCGCCGAGGGTTGGGCGATGGTGTATGTGCTGTGTACCGATGGGAGCAAGGGGATTGATGACCCGGCAATCAGCGGGGCGGAGTTGGTACGGATTCGCCAGGCGGAGCAGCAGGCGGCGGGGCTGGCACTGGGGCTGGAAGGGGTGGTGTTTCTGGGGTATGAGGATGCGATGCTGGAGCCGAGTTTGGAGCTGCGGCGGGATATTGCCCGGGAGATCCGGCGGCATCGTCCGAATTTGCTGATTTGCCAGAATCCGGTGCGGAGTCTGGTGGGACGGGACTATATCGGGCATCCGGATCACTTTGCGGCGGGGGAGGCGGCGTTGGCGGCGGTGTATCCGACAGCGCGGGATCGGCTGACTTTTCCGCAGCTGCTGGGGGAGGGGCTGGAGCCGCATAAGGTACGGGAGGTGTGGGTGATGGATCGGCAGAATGCGGATCAGTATGTGGATGTGAGCGGGCATATTGATACGGCGGTGGCGGCACTGCAAGCCCACGCCAGCCAGGTGGCGCCGGCGGATGCGGAGAAGTATCTGAAGGGGTGGCGGCGGGAGATTGGGGCGGAGGTGGGGTTTGAGTATGCGGAGGCGTTCAAGCGGTTTCGGCTGGGGTAAGGGGGGATGGGAATTGAGAATTAGGAATTGCGGGGGATGCCGGTTTTGGCGGAAACCGCGGCCGCGGTTTCCGCCTTGTCGGGAGAAGGGTTGGCAGGTCTGACCATGTGGGTTGCCAAACACCGGTTGGACTTCTGGCTACCTATTCCGGCTTTGCCCGGTCAGATTGCCGATTACGGTTGCTTGACCTTGTAGTGGCTACTGACGCCGGTTGGTATGGTTGCCATGCCGGCGGGTTGGCCCGGTGTCGCGACCGCGGTTGACCGTTCTCCAGTCAACCTGGGTTGCTCCGACTCCTTTGGGCTGGGGCTGCGGTTTGGTACGGCTAGTGGGATTTGCCGTTGGCCGCTGCTCCGGTTGGGGATTGACGGGTCCTTGGGCCGCTGTCCCCGGGGGTAGGAGTGTTTGAGGCGTCCGGCGGCGGGTTTAGGGCCGGCCGGGGCCCACAGCGCGCTGTGTGGAGCGATATTAAGTTTTACGGTAAGCTTAGCGTAAAGAACCCGGCGTCCCGGGGTCAGGTTAACCGTGACGGGTTTTATTATGGGGGAAGGATTGGGGATTTGTCAAGGGGTGAATGGGATGAATTTTCGGGAATTGGGAAATTGGATTTGGGGAGAGTTGACGGGGGCCGGCGGCGGCGATTATGATACGGGCGAAACTTGGGCAGAGGGAGGGACTTGGGGAATGAGCAACGAATCTAACGGGCGGCAGAACTTTCCGGACCGGGCGCTTTATACCCGGGACAACTTGGAAGTGCTGCGGGGGATGAACAGCGAGACGGTGGATTTGATTGCTACCGACCCGCCGTTTAACACTGCGCGCAACCGGGCCGGGACGGCCGGGTTTATGTGGATAAGTGGAAGTGGGGCGATACCGGCCGCTTGCCGGATCAGTGGAAGTGGAACGAGGTTCATCCGATCTGGCTGGAGCAGGTGAAGGATGAAAACCCGGCTTTGTACGAAGTTATCGAAGCGGCGGGCAAGTGCCACGGGGATGATATTGCGGCCTTTCTTTGCTTTCTGTCGGTGCGGCTGCTGGAGATGCACCGGGTATTGAAGCCTACCGGTTCCCTGTACCTGCATTGCGACCATGCCGCCAACGGCTACATTCGGATGGCGTTGGACGCCATCTTTGGGGCCAAGAATTTCCGCAATGAAATTGTCTGGCATTACAACAAGTGGACTAACACCGCCAGCTATTTCCAGCGGAATCACGACACCATTTTTCTGTATGCCAAAAGCGCCGCCGCTACTTTCAACAAGCAATACGGCGAACCGACCAAGCGGCAGGTGGAGCTACGGCAAGCCGGTTATAACCGGGGGAGTAAAAACGGGCGGCCAATCCTACGGGTTTATAACCGTAAAAAGGCTGCTGAACAGATTCGCTTGGCCGAAGCCGAAGGACGAACCGTTTATTATGTGGACGAACCGTTGCCGGGTTCTCCCATACCGGATGTTTGGACTATTCCGTCGTTGAATGGGCAAGCAGCTGAGCGTACCGGTAGTCCTGACCAAAAGCCGTTGATGCTTTACGAGCGCATCATCAATGCGTCCAGCAATCTTGGCGACCTGGTGTTAGACCCATTCTGCGGCTGCGCCACCACCCTTGTCGCCGCCAACAACCTGGGCCGCTATTGGGTGGGCATTGACCGCCGGGCTGACGCCGCCTACCACGTCGCCAACCGTCTGCTGGAATTGGGCATCAATGTCAACGACTTTCAAGCCCAGCAGCAAGCCCTGTTGCAGGAATTGCAGTCCCACTGTCAAATACTGGACATTGCGCCGGTTCGCCCCGACGACGGGGAAACGGCGCCGCATCTGGCGGCGGTCTATACTTATCGGCGGAAGCCGGCTAGTATGACCCGGCAGCAGATGCTGGACATTCTGGTGGAGCAGTGGGGCTGTGTGTGCTGGGGCTGTGGCTTTGAGCCGCCGGACGCCGAGCATTTGGAGCTGGATCATATCGACCCGGCATCCCAAGGCGGCAGCAACGAGCTGGATAATCGCTGTCCGTTGTGTGGGCCGTGCAATAAGCGGAAGTCGAATCGGTTGACGCTGGTGGCGCTGCGGCAGCTGAATAAAAAGCTGCGGAAGTGGTATGGCAATCCGACTATTGAGCAGCGGGTGGATATACGGCTGGCCAGGGAGTGGGCGGCGGAGTATTTGGCGGGGCGGGGGTAGGGTTTTTGCTTATAGGTGGGGGATAGGTTGCCGGCATTTCAGGATTCGGCGGCAACCCCGGTTACTTGCACCGGCGCGCCGTAGTCCAGGTTCAGCCTTTGGGCGGCGCTGCCATCGGGTACGGCGATTTCCAGGTAGCCATTGCTGCCCATCAAGGCAAGCAGCGGCGGGGTGTCCGGGAGAGCTGCCGGCGCGGCGGCCGGGTCGTGAAAGGTACGGCTCAAGCCGGGGATGCGGCGGTTGGCGATGGTGATGGTCAAGGGTGCAGCCGGCAGTTGGGCGGCGGTGATGTTGGTTATCAGGTTGCCGAACCGGTCAATGTAGATTACTTCCCCTTGCAGATTGCTGCCGCGGTAGATTAGCGTTGCGGCCGGCTGCCAGACCAGTTCGCGTAGCGGCGGGCCAAAGGATTGGGGCGGCCGGCCCAGAGAGAGATAGGCGGCGGCCGGGGCAAATACATCCCGTCCGTGGAAGGTGCGGCTGACCGGGCGGCGTTGGTAGTCCGGGTTGGTCAGTTCATAGGCCGCCAAGCCCGGCGGCAATTCCACTAAGCCGGGTTGGGCTGGCGGCGTTTCCAGATAATCCTTGATTACAGCACTGAGCAGCCCGTTGTCCGGGGCAATAAAGCGGGCTTGGGGCGTTATCAGGAGTATAGCCCGCCGCGCCGTGCCGACGCCCGGGTCCACTATCGCCGTGTGGACGGTATCGGGCGGAAAGTAGGTATGATTGACGCCCAGGACAAAGGCCGCGGTACCTACCCGCTGCGGCGGGATGTCGTGGGTCAGGTCGAGGATGATGGCATGGGGGTTGATGGTGAGAATAACCCCTTTCATCACGCCGACGAAGGGGTCGGTTAAGCCGAAGTCGGTAGTCAGAACGATGGGCGGAAAAGTATCCATTCGGCCGCCGGGTTCAGTTCGGAGAGGGTTGGCTGCGCCGCCCGGCGGTTAGCCGGAGAACAGCTGCACGCTGATGATGGATACCAGGATGAACACTACCGACAGGGCGATGGTCAACTGAAAGAGGGTCTTTTCCAGTCCCCGGCGGGTGCGGACGGTGGATTGGGCGCTGCCGAACAGCCCGCTGCCGCCCTCTTTGACTTGGGCCAGGATAATCAGCACCAGCACTACGGATACCAGGATTTGCGCGATGT
Source organism: Dehalococcoidia bacterium (assembly GCA_965243185.1). Taxonomy (GTDB): domain Bacteria; phylum Chloroflexota; class Dehalococcoidia; order Lucifugimonadales; family UBA3495; genus CBDBCU01. Next base: position 2,046,475 of record OZ251531.1, read on the forward strand.
TCAGGTAAATCAACGGCTTGCCTCAGTTGGTCGATATGGTCGATACTGACCGGGTTCGCAAGTTTTACTTTTTCCCGCGATGGCAGGGAAGGGAATTATTCGGTTTCGGCTTTTTTGATGGCTTCCAGACGGGCTTGTACCAGTTGCAAGGCCAGTTCCGGCTTGGCTTTGCCGGCGGTAAGTTTCATCACTTGGCCCATCAGGAACTTGGATGCCGTTTCCTTGCCTTTCAAGTAATCGGCGACGGCCCGGGGGTTGGCGGCCAGGGCGTCCGCAACGGCCGTTGCGACCACCGCCGAATCGTCAATCTGGCTGTAGCCCTTTTCCGCCACAATTTTAGCCGGCGCGGCGCCGCTGGCAAAGGACTCCTCCAGCACTGTTTTAGCCAGAGTGCCGCTCAAAGCGCCGGCGTCAATCAGTCCCACCAGTTCCGCCAAGTGAGCCGGCTTGACGGCAACATCGGTTATAGCGCAGTTTTCCAGATTCATCAAGCGGCTCAAATCGCCCAACATCCAGTTGCTGACGCTTTTGGCAAAGGCCGCCGGATCCGGGGCGGCGCTGTCGCCCAAAGCTACCGCTTCCTCGAAGTAGTCAGCCATGGACCGGGAGCCGGTCAGCAGGGCGGCGTCATATTGGGACAAGCCGTACTGCTCAATGAACCGGGCTTGCCTTTGGCCCGCCAACTCCGGCAGCCCTTGGCGGATTTCCGCGACCCAAGCGGCGGGTATGGACAGGGGCGGCAAGTCCGGCTCCGGGAAGTAGCGGTAATCGTGGGCTTGTTCCTTGCTGCGCTGGGCCACGGTAACGCCGCGTTCCTCCAGCCAGCCCCGGGTTTCCTGCACGATGCGCCCGCCCTCCTCGAGAATGCGCCGCTGCCGCTCTATTTCGTAGTTCAACGCCAGATAGACGGAGCGGAAACTGTTCATATTTTTGACTTCGGTGCGGACGCCAAATTCCGGGCTGCCGGCCGGGCGGAGGCTGATATTGGCATCACAGCGAAAGTTGCCATCCTGCATTTGGGCGGAGGAGACGCCGAGGTACTGCATAATGGAGTGCAGGGTCATCAGGTAGGCGCGGGCTTCCTCCGGGGAGCGCAAATCCGGGGCGCTGACCACTTCCATTAACGGCACGCCGGCCCGGTTCACATCGACCAGGCTGTAGGCTTCGCCGGCGGCGTCGGGAAAGTGCTGGAGCTTGGCGGCGTCCTCCTCGAGATGCACCCGCATTACGCCGATGGATTTGACGCCATCGGCCAGTTCAATCGCCAGCGCGCCCTGCTCAGCCAGGGGCAGGTCGTACTGGGATACCTGATAGCCTTTCATCATATCCGGATAGGGATAGTTCTTGCGGTCAAACTTGGAATGGGCCGGGATGCGGCAGCCCAGGGCCAAGCCGGTCATAATGGTATATTCCACGGCCTTGCGGTTGATGACCGGCAGCGCGCCGGGCAAGCCCAAACAGACCGGGCAGACCCGGCTGTTGGGCGGAGCGTACTGATAGTCGGCCGGGCAAGGGCAGAACATCTTGCTCCGGGTCTGCAACTGAACATGAACTTCCAAGCCGATAACGGTTTCGTAGTTCATAACCCTTTCCGGGACAGGCAAGGTTGGGCAAGCTAAAGCCGGGGAATAGTATAGCAGGATAAGTTGGGGGAAACAACGGGGGGAGGGCGGGAGATAGCGTCCCGATTTAGGCGGTTTAGTTGTATAATGGGTGAAAATGCCGACCCTGCCGGTTGACGGGAGGCGCGCTAGAATAGGATTGCCGGACGATATCGAGGGTGAAGGCTTGCGGATTCCAAATCTGCCTGGTCCATTTCCTCACTTAACGAATTAGACCGGAGCCCGTATTAAAGCAAAGGAGTTGCCGCTAATGTCCCTGCGCCAAAAACTGCTGACTACCGCCGCCCTGTCCCTGACCCTGCTGGTACTGATTGGAGGCGGTCTGTTTCTGAACAGCTATTCCATCCCGCCGGCTTGGGCGCAAACTACTACCGACTACGACAGCGATGATGACGGGCTGATTGAGGTCAGCAGTCTGGCGCAGCTGAATGCCATCCGCTGGGATTTGGATGGCGATGGCGTGGTGGATGATACGGCCAATCAGACCAGCTACACCGCCGCCTTTGCCAATGCGGCGGCCGGGATGGGCTGCCCGGATAGCGCCGATGATGCCGACACTGATCCTGACCCCTGCGCCGGCTACGAACTGCACGGCGACCTGACTTTTGACAGCAATGGGGATGGCAGCGTTACGGCGGCGGATTCCGGCGGTCTTTACTGGAACGGCGGCAAGGGCTGGACGCCGATTGGCGACCCCGGCAATCCCTACAGGGGGGAGTTGCAAGGCCGGGGCAAGGTGATTTCCCATTTGTTCATCAGCCGAGACGCCGCCGACACCGCTGATGCTGTTGGTTTGTTCGGGGCGATCGGCAAAGCCGGTAGCGTAACCGGCTTGGGCTTAACTAAGGTCAACATTACCAGTAATCATCAGTCGGCGGTCGGCAGCATCGCCGGGGTCAATCAAGGGACGATTACTTCGTCCTACGCCACTGGCACTGTGGGCGGCAGCGCGGTAACCGGCGGGCTGGTAGGCTTGAACCTGTTCGGCACGGTGCAGGCCAGCTTTGCAGCCACGACGGTGTCGCTGGTTCTGGGCGATGCGGCGGCCGGCGGGTTAGTGGGGCAGAATCTGCTGGGCGACATCAAAGCCAGCTACGCCAGCGGTGCGGTATCAGCCAACGCCATCAAATCTTTGGCCGGCGGCTTGGTGGGCATCAATCAGGGGACGATTACCGCCAGTTACGCCCGGGGCCGGGTGTCGGTATCCGGGCAAGGCAGCGTTAAGGGCGGCCTGGCGGCCTATGATTTGGGGACGGAAAGCTACAGCTATTGGGATACTGAAACTACCGGGATTGCCGGCAGCGGCGGGCTGGGGCAACCCAGCAGCCATCTGAAAGCGCCCACCGGCTACAGCGGCCTTTACGCCCAATGGAACCTGGACCTGGACGGCGTGGCCGGCGGCGATAATCCTTGGGATTTCGGCAACAGCCGGCACTATCCCATTCTGGTCTATGGGGACATCAAGACGGCCCCGCAGCAGCGGGACTATGACACCGACAACGACCGGCGCATTGAAATAACCACCCTGGAGCAGTTGAACGCCATCCGTTGGGACTTGAACACCGATGGCGTGGTCGCCGCTGCGGACCAAGGCAGTTACGAGGCCGCCTTTCCGGGGTTGACCGCCGGGATGGGCTGCGCAGATGGGGCTACCGCCGCCGTCTGCACTGCCTACGAACTGGAAGCCGATTTGGACTTTGACACCGACGGGGATGATGATGTGGACGGGAATGATGGTTTTCACTGGAACACCGGGCGCGGCTGGTTCAGCATTGGCAGCTCCACCGCTCCCTTCACCGGGCAGTTCTATGGCGATGGCAAGTCCATTTACAACCTTTTTGTCAATCAGAATGAAACCAGCCAAGCCGGCCTGTTCGGGCAGGTCGGCTCCGGCGGGGTCATTGACGGGGTCAAGCTGCGGGAAGTGAATATCGCCAGCCTGGACGGCACGGCAGTGGGGGCTTTGGCCGGGGTCAATGGCGGTACTATCAAGGGCAGTTCGGCCACCGGGCGCATCCGGGCAGACGAAACGGTGGGGACGGTCTATGCTGGGGGCTTGGTGGGAAGCAATACCGGGAGAATTGCCAGCAGCTACGCCAAAACCGAAGTGGATGGCAGCGCGTCAGCGGCCGGCGGCTTGGCCGGACACAACGGGACTGCCGGCAGCATCATCGCCAGTTACTCCGACTTTGCGCCAATTCTTACCGCCCGCAACAACGCCTACTTGGGCGGATTAGTGGGCCACAACCAGGGCAGCATCACCGCCGCCTACTCATTCAGCCCGGTCAGGGCTACGGGCAACACGGCGGCGGTAGGCGGCCTGGTGGGCTATAACCAACGGACGGACAGCACTTCCACTACTCAGGGAACCATCACCGCCGCCTACGCTATTGGCCCGGTGGTCGCCACCGGAACTACTCCGGCCACTGGCGGGTTGGTGGGCAAAAACAGCGGCGGCACGGCTACTGACAGCTATTGGGATACTCCAATCAGCGGCCAGAGTAGCAGCGCCTTGGGGACGGGCAAGACGCAGAGGGAACTGTTCGCCCCCGCCGGCTACTCAGGCATCTATGCCAACTGGAACCTGAACCTGGACGGGCAATCCGGCAATGACGACCCTTGGGACTTCACTATCCGCTATCCCAAGCTGAAGTATGGCGGCGTCGACTTCGCCGAACAGCTTCATCTCCACATAACCCTCGAGGGCGGGGGTTACCCGATAGTGGGTGAAACAACGCTCACCGGCTTTGGTGTCCGGCCCTGGCTGACGCGCGGGGGTGGCGGCGGCCGGATTGTATGGGAAGTTTCCGATGATGGCGTAACCGGGTGGACGGTTTTCATATCCCGGGCGCCGAGCCGCGGCGGCGACCGAATTGGGAGTGATATTTGGCGAATTGTGCCTAATCCTTCCGAAGTGAACAAGCGGTTTCGGTTTGCGATGCACTCCCGAGAGCGCGGCTTGGTTTACAGCCCGCCGACCCCGCCGGTAAAGGCGGCCTGGACCGGGGCTACTGCTGCGCTGACTTTTATCAGCAGCCATAACCCGCCCCGGGTGGGGCAACGCATCACGGTCAGCGGCAGCAACGGCGATAATACAACGTGGATACGCTGCGACGACACCGCCGGCAATGGGTGTACTGTTGTCGGAAGCACCTTCAGCCCCAACGCCTTGGGCAAGTACTTGTATGCCTACCGCTACTACACCGACAGCAACGGAGTGTTAACCAAGGCTATCACCCCCTACATTGGCCCGGTGCAGGCGGCGGCCAGTCCCTAGTTCTGACCTCTGGCCGAAGCGCTCCCGCTAACCGGGTTTGCGCCCGGTTGGCGGGAGCCGCCAACATTTTTGGAAACCGCGCCAATCAACGCCGCCGCTATTGCCCCGGCCGCGCTCTTTGTGCTACGATATTATTATCTTGACATCAAACGGTTCGTGTGCCTTGCCTGCAATACCATCCTACTGCCGCCGGCCACTGCGCCGCCCCTGCCGGATTATCCCGCTAATGCTCCTGCTGCTGGCGGCCGTTGGCTTTACCGCCCTTAACCCGGCGGCGGCCGCCGCCAACGGCCGGGCTACGCTGATTGCCACGCAGGAGCAAGGCCCCTACCGGGTGGAGGTCAGCATACTGCCCAACCGGGCCGTGGTCAACAATACGCACTTGAGTGTGCGGGTGGTGGCGTTGAGCAGCGACGAAACTTTGACCGACGCCGTGGTACAAGTAGCGGCCACCGGGCCGGCCGCAGCGGCCGGCGGCGGGTTCGGTCCATTGCCGGCGGTCAATGATGTGCTGCCGCAGTTTTTCGAGGCTACCCTGCCCTTTGATGTGGCCGGACCGTGGGAAATGAGCATCAGCGTAGCCACCGCCGATTTGGGGCAGGAAACGATCCAGGTGCCGCTGGAAGTGCGGGCCGGCGGACAACTCAATTTGATATGGGTAGCCGCCGGCGTAGTGGCGGTAGCGGCTTTGAGCATCTGGACTTACGACCGCATACGGGGATGGCGGCGTAACCGCCCGGCCAAAGCGACCCGGTGAATGCTGAAATGGCGCAGTTAATTCGTCCCACCATCATCATTGCCTTGTACGCCCTGCTGCTGCCGGCGTTCGGGCCGTTGCTCGACCATCACTTTGTCGAGTGGCAGCACAATCACGGTCACTTGTACCTGGACGGGCGCGGCGGCGTTGGCGCGGCCGGGCATATTCACATTTACGAAACCCCGGGACGCCACCGCCATAGTCCGGTTGACCCGGCTACCGGGCGGGACAATCCGGCCGCCGCCATTGCCTACATCACCACCTACGATGGGATGGGCAGCGGCTTGGCTTACCTGTCTCTAACCGCCGCCGACCCGGCTCCGGTCTTTCCGGACGGCGCCGACCAGCCCGGTTGGCGCGGCTACGCTGACCGGACAATGCCGCCGGGGGCTTTGGTACTACCGCCGCGCAAACCGCCTCGAGTTTAACCCCGGTTCCTTTTCTTAACCGGCGTCAACTTCGACGCCCATCTATATGCCCAGGAGCATATTTATGTTGTCCAATTACCTTCGCCAGGGATTGCTGGTCCTTGCCGGCTCTCTGCTCCTGCTGACTTTTGCGGCCTGCGGCAGCGCCGCCGCTCCGCAGCAGCACAACCTCACGCTGCAACTGGCCGACGGGGCTATGTCCCCGGACACCGTGCCGGCGCAGCAGGGGGACACGGTGGTTTTGCAGATTGAAAGCGACCAGGCCGGCACCATCCATTTTCACGGCTACGGCTTGCAGCGGGAATTGACGCCGGAAGCGTCCGCCCCCTTGCAGTTCATCGCCGAAACCACCGGCCGTTTCCCCATTACCTTTCACGCGGCGGCCGCGGCGGACGGCGGCCATAGCCACGCTCCGGGAGTGGCCGGCGGCGCCGTGGAGTTGTGGGCGCCGGTTAACCCGGAGCTGGTTGCCGAAGTTGACCCGGCCGGCGGGCTGCACGTTCGCATCATCACCGAAAATTGGCAGTGGGCCCCGGAGGAAGTGAACCTGCCGGCCCGGCCCGGCGTCGGCCACGCCCACATCTACGCCAACGGCGAGAAACTCAGCCGCGTCTATGGCCCCTATCACTATGTCCCCGACCTGTCGCCGGGAACGTACCAGATTAAGGTGGACCTGAACGACAATCAGCACAACGCCCTGACCGTCAACGGCGCGCCGCTGGAGACTACTATTGAAGTAACCATCCCGGATACGGCCGCCGCGGCGGCCGCGGCCCGCGAACCGGCCGCCACCGAAGTTCCTATATCGTTAGAGTTGACGGCGCATCCCGACCCCTTGGGCGGCTATAACCTGCAAATCACTCCCGAGGGCTTCGAGTTCGACCAGGAAAGCTATGGCGAAGTCAGCATCGACGGGGCCGCCGCCGCCCGCGCCTATGTTCCCTGGCTGCTGCTGCCTGAGTTGGAGCCGGGGGAACATACTATAGCGGTAGCCCTGCACAACGGACAGGGGCAGCCCCTGGAGCATTACGGCCAACCGGTAGCGGCCGCCATAACTGTAGGCGGCGCCGCAGCCGGCAGCGAAGGTATGGCCGGGATGGCAACGGGGGATATGCACAGCGGCCACTCCCACGACCACGGGGCGGCGGCGAGCGCCGCGGAAGTTGAGGAGTTGGATTTGGGCTTTCTGGTGGTAACGCCGCGGTAGGGATAAAGCAGCCCGCCATCCGGCCCCTTGGCCGGATGGCGGGCTGAGTTGGCCTATAACATTCTAATGCCATAGGGTTAATATGACCCGGACCAAATCCCTTCCCGTTGCGACAAAACGAGCCATCCAAAGCAATCAGGAGGACATCAGCCTCCCTATGACCAACTTGCTGCCCCCCCCCCGAAGCTCCGGCCCTCATCTACCCCAGCGAGCGCATTACCTGCAACCACTTCGGCAGCTCCACCCCGGAGTTGGTACACCACGCCGCCATGCTGCGTGCCGTCAACCCCGCTCAAATCGACCGCCCCTGCGGCACCTGCGGCCAGGAACTGAACCCCGACCAGCCGGCTTACCACTGCTCCATCTGCCGCCTGCCAGTCTGCGGCGCCTGCGCGCAAAAAGACGGCTACACCCAAGAACCGCCGCAGCTGGACCCGGACGACCCGAACCCGCCGGTCCTAATTTCCTGGGATCTGGACCGCCGGGACTTCCTAATCCGGGAAATCAAGGAACAGGTCTGGAACGCCCAGCAGGGCCGTTGCGGTCAATGCGGCCAATCCCTCACCGACATCGCCCAGACCTCGATAATGAACAGCCCGGTGGGCCCGATGCTGATGTGCGACCGACCTTGCGCCGCCCAAGCTATGGGCAAGGGAATCACCCTCCAGCCTGGCAGCTATCCCACGGACCCCATCAAAATCGTCGCCGACCCCCGACACGGCATCCCCCAAGACTGGCTGAATGTCCATTTCGAGATGAGCCTGCCGCCAGAAAGCGACGAAGTCTGGTCCCAAGCCGATTGCCGCTTCGCCGTCGAGCTTTACGCAGACCCCGACCGCTGGGACTTCTTTGGCGAATGCGTCGAGTGCCGCATGGCCAGCTACGGCAACGGCCGGCCGCACAAATGGTGCCAAACCACCTTCTTTTTGCAGGAACGACCCGCTAAAGGCCGGAAAACCGAAAGCTCTAAAGACCGCATTTTCAGCGCGCAGGGCCTGCTGGGTCATCTGGGCGACCGGCCCGCCGACCTACCCGGCGTAACCGTCCGTTACGGAAACCCGGAGTGCCTGGAGTATTGGGGCATCCAGCCGCCCCGCCGGTTCTAATCAACCCAATAACCGCTGCAACCTCGCGTCCGGCGGCTTTACCCCGCCATCGCCCACGCCAAACCCTCCCGCCAGGGCGCGGCTATTTCCGACATTGGCAAATCCAGATAGTCGCCCAAGCGAAAACGGCCGCCGCCGGTTTGCCCCAACTCCATTAGCGGCACATCGTACTCCACCGCTTGGCGGCGCAGCTGCGGCCCCCGTTCCGAGGGTAGAGCTACGATGATGCGGGACTGCTTTTCGCCGAACAGGGCGGCGTCCCAGCGCGGGGGCAACTGAGCCAGAGCCGGCCCGCCCTGAAAGCCAACGCCGCCGAGGATAGCGCTTTCCGCCAAAGCCACCGCCAACCCGCCATCCGAACAGTCGTGGGCCGCGCGGACTAATCCCTCCCGGACGAGCCGCCGGCAGAGCTGCTGAACCCGCCGCTCCAAATCCAGGTCAATGACCGGCCGGCCGCCGGTAATCCCCCGCAACGTCTCCAAATACTCGCTGCCGGCCAAATCCGCCATCCGCGTCCACAAGAAATCCATACCGAGGAGGAAAACCGACAGCCCTTCCTCGGGAAAGGCGGCCGTAGTATGGCGGGCGGCGTTTTCCAGCAGCCCCAAGCCGCCGATAATGGGCGTGGGGAGAATGGCGGCGGCGTTTCCGGAGCCGTCGTCGGCCGCTTCGTTATACAGGCTCACATTGCCGCTGACCACCGGCACCCCCAGTTCCCGGCAAGCCAGGGCAATGCCCCGGATACACCATTCTAATTGGAAATAGGCTTCCAGCCGTTCCGGGTTGCCAAAGTTCAGGCAGTCGGTTAATGCCAACGGTTCCGCCCCGACACAGGAAAGGTTGCGGCAGACTTCCGCCACCGCAATTTGCCCGCCCCGGTGGGGATGCAGGCGGCAGTAGCGGGCGTTGCCGTCAATGCACAGGGCAATGGCTTTGTTGGTGCCTTTAATCCGCAGCACGGCCGCATCGCTGCCCGGCCCTACCACCGTGTTGGTCTGTACCTGATAGTCGTAGCGGCGATAGACGCTTTCCTTGCTGGCAATGTTGGGCGTGACCAGCAGGTCGGTCAGGATTTGCGCCGGGCTTTCCTCGGGCAGGGGAATATCGGTCAAAGCCAGCCGCCGCCATTGGGGGAATTGGGGATTGCGCCGCCCCATATAGCGGTATTGCGGCGCTTCGGTCAAGGGCTTGATGGGCAGTTGGGCGATGGTCTGGTCGCCGTCCCGGATATGGGCTTGGGGTTCCGGGAGGACTTCCCCGATTTGCCGGCAGGGAATATCCCACTTCTCAAAAACCCGGCTGACCCGTTCCACTTCCTCCGGCGGCGTTACCAGCAGCATCCGCTCCTGAGATTCCGACAGCAGCGTTTCGTAAGGGGACATATCCGGCTCCCGCCGGTGTACCTGGGACAAATCCAGAGATATGCCCCGGCCGCCACGATAGGCTGATTCAATGGCGGCGCTGGTCAAGCCGGCCGCCCCCAAATCCTGGATACCGCTGACGCCGCCGGTAGCCAACGCTTCCAGACACGCCTCAATCAGGATTTTCTCCAGAAAGGGATTGCCTACCTGCACCGTGGGGCGCAATTCCTGCTCCGGCTCCAGGGTGCGCGAAGCCAGCCCGGAGGCCCCGTGAATGCCATCCCGCCCGGTATCCGCGCCGACCAGCAGCAGGACGCTGCCGGCCGTGTCTGCCGCCGCCGAGGCCAGTTGGTTAATGGGGACGATGCCCACGCACATTGCGTTGACCAGTGGATTTTGGGAATAGGATTGGTCGAAGTAGATTTCCCCGCCTACATCCGGCACGCCGATGCAGTTGCCGTACCAGGAAATGCCCTCGACTACGCCCTGAAACAGATAGCGGTTGCGCGCCGCGTCCGGCGGTCCGAACCGCAGGGAATTGAGCAGGGCAATGGGCCGCGCCCCCATGGCCAAGATGTCCCGCACAATGCCGCCGACGCCGGTGGCCGCCCCTTGCCGCGGCTCCACCGCCGAGGGATGGTTATGGGATTCGACCTTGAACACCACGGCCAGCCCGTCGCCAATATCCACGGCCCCGGCGTTTTCGGCGCCGGATTGGGACAGCGTGCGGCGGGAACTGCCGGGCAACAGTTTCAGCAGCGGCTTGGAATGTTTGTAGCCGCAATGCTCGCTCCACAGCGCGCCGAACATCCCCAATTCGACCGGATTCGGCTCCCGGCCCAGCCGTTCGACGATCAAGTCATACTCGGCCGCGCTGAGGGCGATTTCATCGAGAACGGCTTGCTCCACCGGCATAACTAATCACCGCCTTTTGCCGCCGGGACGGCATCCTGCCGGTAGTTAGCCAGACACTCGGCGCACAGTTCCCGCTCCGGCAGGTAAGCCCAAGGCTTACCCGCCGGGTTTTCCGAGCCTTTGTAGGAAACTTTCGGCAGTCCGGCTTGTCCTTGGTACTCCGCCCACAATTCATCCTGAGATTTGCGCGGCGGCGGCGTGTAATCCGGGCAGGGAGTCAAGCGCAACCAGGGCTGGCCGTCGCGCATAATGACGACTTCCTCGCCCTGATGAGCCTTATCGCCCAAGTCGAGGATACGATAGGATTGGGCGCGGGATACATCCACTTTTTCCATTAAAATAGCCTCCATGGTTTGCATCGGAGCGTAGCCCGCCAGTCATCGTCGCGCATTCAGAGTAAGCACGCTGTGACGGAGCAACTCGGCGTCGGAGGTAATCAGAACGAGATCCTCCGACAAGGCTTGCGCTACCAGCATTCGATCGAAAGGGTCTTTGTGTTCCAGCAACAACCTCCCGGCTTGTTCGGCGTGAAAGGCGGTCAAATCCAGCGTAACGAATTTCCTACGGGCTACTTCCGATTCCAAGTTGTCCGGGACTTCCTGCTCCAGGCGGCCTATACTGGACAAATAGGAAATTTCATAGATGGAAACGGGGCTTATGAAAACCCGGTTGACCGCGTCATCGATAACGCTGCGAGCGATGGGACCAAGCCGGGGCGATTTCCAAAACAGCCACAGCAGGGCGTTGGTGTCCAGCAAATAGCGCGCCATTTCCCTCCCGCTCTCTCCGCAGTTTAGTCCTTTTCCCGTAGCATTGGCTACCCCGGCAAGCCGGCCCCCTCCGGCAAGTTCAGCATCAGGTTCAGGTTCTGGATGGCGGCGCCGCAGGCCCCTTTGCCCAGGTTGTCCAGCAGGGCGACCAGTAGCAGATGTCCCGACGGGTGCGGGGCGATGTGCAGCTGGATTTGGTTGCCGTCGTTGCAGCATTCCGGGTCGAAGCTGCGTTCATCGTGGCGGCCCGGTTCCGGCAAGGGGGCTACGGTTACAAAGGGTTCATCCCGGTAGCGTTCCATTAAAACTTCCCACGCCTTGCCGCCGTCCGTCCCCGGTTTCAGCAGGGCGGCGTGGAGCGGTACCTGCACCCGCATACCACAGCGGAAAGGGCCGACCGCCGGGATGAATTGGGGTTCGACGGTTAAGCCGGCATAGCGTATCATTTCCGGGATATGCTTGTGCCGTTGGTACAAGCCATAGGGCGCGGCATAAGGCAAAGTAGCCAGTTGATTGTCCGGATTTTCCCACTTTTCAATCAGCGTATTGCCGCCGCCGGAGTAGCCGGAAAGGGCGTGAATGGTCAAGGGAACGTCAGCCGCCAGGAGTCCGGCGTCAACCAGCGGCCGGGTCAGCAGGATGAACCCGGTGGGATAGCAGCCGGGATTGGCGACGTACTTAGCGTTGGCGATGGCATTCCGCTGTTGCGGCGTAAGTTCGGGCAAGCCGTATTCCCAACCGGCGGCGACCCGGTGGGCGGTGCTGGCGTCAATCAGCCGGGTGGGGGCGTTTTTAACCCAGTCGGCCGCTTCGATGGCGGCATCATCCGGCAGGCAAAGGATGGCGGCATCGGATTCCAGCAGCCGGGCTTGCCGTTCCTCCGGGTTGCGGCGCAGTTCCGGGGGCAAAGTCAGCAGCACCACATCCTCCCGGCCGGCCATCCACTGGTGAATCCGCAGGCCGGTGGTGCCGATATGTCCGTCGATGAAAACTTTGGGGCGCATAATTATTCCGGCAGCAGTTATTTTATTGGGCTAGTCTAACCGGTATGGGGCGGCGGCGCAACCGGCCGCGTTGGCCAGTATGGTCTTTAATGGGGGAATTATATACCGGCCGCGGTCTGGTACCGATACAAAAGGGCGTTCGATGGGGTAACTTTCATTATATAGCAGGAATGTTGAGGGTGAAGCGGGGGGAGTTCCGGATTTCCATTGGCGATGGGGTTGGCGGCACTGTTTCAGAAAGTGTTGATAAGGAGCGGATTGTAAAAAAGCTAAACTACCGTAGAATGGATTAAACCCAAATCAGTTCTCCGGATGGTTCAGCCGATGCTTATCTTAAAACTAGCCAAGTACGGGTCCCGACCCAGCCTGTCCCGCCGGAGCGATGTTCCGGTTGTGGCGGTCAAACTTGGCAGAAAGGGGGCGGGCGGCGGCAGGGCGCTTTGACCGATGTGCGGATGAAATCCGTCCGAACCCAACGCTATCGGGGCGTCGACTGCGCTAAAACCATCACAGCCCGGACGCCGGGAGTAGGCCGGGGCCGGCGCAGCCAACCCTTTACCGCCCTGCCGGGGATGTGGTATGCCTTGGGCTTGAGCCGCCGGGGTATTGAGGTAATGGCGGGTCTGCTGGGCTATTCGGTGGCCCACGTCACCAGTTGGCGGGAGGCGCAGCGGTTGGGACGGGCGGTGCGGCGGTGCTTGCCGGCGGTGCAGGTGCGGATTAAGAGAACCCGGAGTACCCAATAGCGCTAATTGGTTGAAGGGAAGGTTCGGACGGATTAAACCCCGCTATCGGTTGACCTGGGGGCTGAAAAGTGCCGCCGGGGCGGCTGACTTTAGGGCGGTGTTGGGCGGGGTTCTGAAATAGACCGGCGAATGTTGATGTACCAACCCGGCATTTGGCAAACCCCCAACAGTTTCGGAAACAGCGCCCCCGGCCGCCCGGTCTTGCCCCGGCTGATTTTCCGCATTATAATGGCGGCCACTGGAAAGCAGGATTAGCAGGAGGCTGGCCGCCGTGACGATTACCGCTATTGACCGGGATGCCGCTACTTTGGCCCGGATGAAACACCGCAGCAAGGATGTTACGCAGGGGGCGGAGCGCGCTCCGGCCCGGGCGATGCTGCGGGCGATGGGGCTGACCGATGATGATCTGGATAAGCCCTTTGTCGCCATTGCCAACTTGGCCAGCGATGTAACCCCTTGCAATGTCCACCTGTCCCGTTTTGCCGCCGCCGCCAAAGCCGGTATCCAGGACGCCGACGGGACGCCCTTCGAGTTCGGCACCATCACCATCAGCGATGGGATTTCGATGGGCACCGAAGGGATGAAAGCCTCTTTGGTCAGCCGGGAAGTTATCGCCGATTCCATTGAGGTGGTAACTTTCGGGGAGCGGATGGACGGGCTGATTACCATTGCCGGTTGCGACAAGAATATGCCCGGCTGTATGATGGCGATTGCCCGGCTTAATGTGCCGTCCCTATTCATCTATGGCGGTTCTATTTTGCCGGGGCAGTTTCAGGGGCGGGATGTGAACATTCAGGATGTGTTCGAGGCGGTGGGGGCTTACGGCAAGGGGAGCATCAGCCGGGAGGAATTGACGGCTTTGGAGTGCGTGGCTTGCCCCGGGGAAGGTTCCTGCGCCGGCCTTTTCACCGCCAACACGATGTCCACCGCCATTGAGGTGCTGGGCTTGTCCCTGCCCGGCGACGCCTCTTTGCCCGCTGTCGATCCCAACAAAGTGGAGGAGGCGCGCCAAGCCGGCCGGGCGATCCTGCGGCTACTGGAGGAGGATATTCGTCCCCGGGATTTGCTGACGCGGCGGGCTTTTGAGAATGCGATTACCGTGGTGCTGGCTTTGGGCGGCTCCACTAATGCCGTGCTGCATTTGATGGCGATTGCTTACGAGGCCGGCGTTGACCTGACCCTGGATGATTTTGACCGCATCAGCCGCAGCACTCCTTATATTGCCGATATGAAACCCGGCGGCCGCTATGTGATGGCGGACTTGCACCGCTACGGGGGGATGGCTTTGCCGCTGCAACGGCTGCTGCGGGCCGGCTTGCTGGAGGGCAGCACTATGACGGTTACCGGCAAGACACTGGCGGAAAATGTGGCGGCAATGCCGGTTATTGACGACCAGCCCATTATCGGACAGCCGGAAAACCCGCGCAGCGCCACCGGCGGCTTGGCTATCCTGCGCGGCAATTTGGCCCCGGATGGCGCGGTTATCAAAGTAGCCGGCCATCAGGAAAAGGTCTATCAAGGGCCGGCGCGGGTTTTCGACCAGGAGGAACCGGCTTTCAATGCCATTCAGGAGGGCGCGATAAATCCGGGGGATATTGTGATTATCCGCTACGAAGGCCCCAAGGGCGGGCCGGGAATGCGGGAAATGCTGGCGGTGACCGGCGCCCTGATCGGCCAGGGCTTGGGCGATTCCGTGGCGCTGATTACCGACGGCCGCTTTTCCGGGGCGTCGCACGGGCCGATGGTGGGTCATGTGGCTCCGGAGGCGGCGGTGGGCGGCCCCATCGGACTGCTGCAAGAGGGGGACATCGTTACGCTGGACATTCCCAACCGAGGCTTGAATGCGCGGTTGACTGAGGAACAGCTGACCGACCGCCGCGCCGCTTGGCAGCCACTGCCGCCGAAATATACCAGCGGCGTACTGGCAAAGTACGCCAAACTGGTAACTTCCGCCGCTGAGGGAGCGGTTACCCGGTAGGAACTTCCGACCCGGAGCGACAATGAACTGCCCGGCTTGCCAGACGCCCTATAACCCCGGCAATCGCTTTTGCGGCCGCTGCGGCGCGGATTTGTCGGCGGCGGCGGCTGAGCCGGCGGCGGCTCCGGAAACCCCGGCGGCACCTTTTCATCCTTACGCCGCCCCGGACGCCGGCTCGTCTTACCCCTTTGCCGCCGCCCGTCCCGGCGGGTTGCGGCGGCCGGCTCTCCTATACACCGTTTTACGGTCTCTTGCCTACATCATTGACGCCTTGATTATCCCCGTGCCGCTTGTGCTGATCTGGATATTGTTGGGGCTGCCGTTGCCGGCCGGGACGGACGAGTTGTTTGATCCCCCGCCGGGGTTCCAGTGGCTGCAACTGCTGAATTTTTCCTTGGCTCTGGTTTATGAGACCGCCCTTATCACCTTGTACGCCGCCACCGTGGGCAAGCGTCTTGTCGGGATGTATGTAGTGCGTACTGACGGCTCCCGGGTTGGCTGGGGCCGGGCCTTGGCCCGCCACTTGCTGAAGGTCTTGCTTGCCAACTTTGCTATCATTACCCTGGGTTTAGTCTTTCTGGCAATAATCATGATGATAGCCTTGCGGCAAGACAAGCGCGGCCTGCACGACCTGATTTGCGATACCGTGGTTCTGCGGCGGGACCGGCGGGCGGGCTGACCGTGATGCCTGAAGTAATCCTCTACATCGCCGCTAGTGTGGATGGCTACATTGCCCGTCCCGACGGCTCCGTGGATTGGCTGCCGCCGTCCCCGGAAACCGGGGGCAGCCCGGCCGAGGATTACGGCTATGCCGAGTTCATTGCCGGCGTGGGCGTGGTGCTGATGGGCCGCGTTACCTACGAGCAGATACTATCCTTTGGCGGGGATTATCCCTATCCCGGTACTGCGGGCTATGTCTTTTCCCGCAGCCGGGCCGGGGAACGGGATGAACACGCCCAGTTTGTGGACGGCGCGGATATTCCCGGCCTGGTGGCGCAGTTGAAAGCGTCCCAGGACAAAAATATCTGGCTGGTCGGCGGCGGGCAACTGGTGCAGGAGTTTCTGCGGCAGGATTTGATTGACCGTATTGAACTGTTTATCCTGCCGGTCGTCCTGGGCGCCGGCATTCCCCTTTTCCCGCCGGATACGCCGCAGCGGGGTTTGACCTTGACCGGTTGCCGGGCTTACCCGGCCGGTATAGCGCAACTGTCCTACCGGGCCAGCCGCGACTAGCGAGGAAATTATGGAGGCCCTGCGCCAGGTACTGCTCATCCTGCACATCGCGGCCGGTTCCATAGCCCTGTTGACGGCGGTATTGGCTCTGGTTACGGCCAAGGGCGGGACTAATCACATCCGCGCTGGCCGGGTGTACGCTCTGGCCATGACTGGCGTTTTCCTTACTGCCCTGCCGCTGGCGGCCTTGGGCGCGGATACATTTCTGCTGTTCATTGCGGTGTTCAGCTTTTATATGGTCTTTGCCGGCTGGCGTTTCGCCCGCAATCGGCGGGGGCGGCCGCAGCCGGTGGACTGGCTGGCGGTGATGGCAATGAGCCTGACCGGCTTGGGAATGGCCGGCTATGCGGTCATCCTGGCGGCCGCTGGCAATTCCCAATGGATAACGATGACCTTGTTCGGGTTTATTGCCTTGGGGTTGGCTACGGTGGATGGCTTGTTTTACCGGCGGCAACGGCCGCCCGGGCCCCGGCGCATTGCCCGGCACTTGACGAATATGCTGGCGGGTACTATTGCTACTATAACCGCCGTACTGGTGGTGAATGTGCAATTGGCGGCCGCGCCCTGGCTGCCCTGGATATTGCCGACTATCGTTATTACGCCGCTGATTGTCTGGTGGAATCGGCGGGTGCTGCGCCGACGCTCCGTCCAGGACATACCCCATTAAAGGGTGCAATCCTACCGAACTATGTAATTTCTACCCCGGTAGGTAATGCTCACTTCGGTAGGTCGCTCCGAGCGTAGCCGAGGAAATCGCGAAGCCGCATCAGCAGTCAAGCCCCGGCGTCGAAAACCGGTGTCAATCCCTAAACCCTTGCCATCGGGTTTATAATTATTCTGGCAGGGCAGCCACCCGGCGGCCCGGTCGCCGCTATAATGATACTGATACCGACATTCCCCCGCCGGCGGAATGTCCCAAGGGAGATATGATGGACTACGGCGCAGAAGCAATCAGCCGCCACCGGGCCAGCCGGGGCAAAGTCAGCATCGCTCCGAAAATGAAGGTGGAGACTATGGAGGAGCTGTCCATAGCCTATACGCCGGGCGTGGCGGCGGTGAGTATGGCAATTCACCACGACCTGGCGGAAAGTTTTGCCTTGACCAACCGCGGCAACACCGTGGCCGTAGTGTCTGACGGCTCCGCCGTGCTGGGCTTGGGCAATGTAGGGCCGGAGGCGGCTATGGCGGTGATGGAGGGCAAGTCCATCCTGTTCAAGGGGCTGGCTGACATTGACGCTTTTCCCATCTGCTTGGGGACGCAGGATAATGCGTCGATAATTCAGACCGTCCGCAACTTGGCGCCCTCTTTTGGCGGCATCAACCTCGAGGATATTGCCGCGCCGCGCTGCTTTGAGATTGAAGAAAGCCTGCAAGACCTCGGCATACCGGTCTTTCACGACGACCAGCACGGCACTTCCATAGTGGTTCTGGCGTCGCTCATCAACGCCCTGCTGGTGGTGGGCAAGCGTATGGAGGAAGTGAAAATCGTCTTTTCCGGGGCCGGTGCCGGCGGCATTGCCTCGACCAAGCTACTGGTGGACTACGGCGCCAAGAATATCATTCTGGTGGACAGCCGGGGGATTATTCACCGCGGCCGCAGCGACCTGACTTCGGTCAAGCGGGAGATGCTGGACATTACCAACCCGGAGAATGTGTCCGGGGGACTGGACGCGGCGTTGCAGAGTGCGGATGTGTTTATCGGGCTGTCGGTGGGGGATACGGTCAGCCAAGATATGGTGCGGAGTATGGCGCGGGATGCGGTGGTGCTGGCCGCCGCCAATCCCACGCCGGAAATCTGGCCGGATGCGGCGGCCGCCGCCGGGGCCCGGGTGGTCGGCACCGGCCGCAGCGACTTCCCCAATCAGATTAACAACAGCCTGGCTTTCCCCGGCGTGTTTCGGGGCGCGCTGGACGCACGGGCGCCGCGCATCACTACCCGGATGAAACTGGCGGCCGCGGAAGCTCTAGCCGGCTTGGTGGCTGAACCGACACCGGAACACATCATCCCTTGGTCGCTGGACGGGGCGGTAGTGCCGGCGGTAGCCCAAGCCGTAGCCGGGGCTTGGCAGGCGGAGCAAGGGTAAGGGTAGGAGACAGCCTTATGTCCCCCGAACTGATTGCAATAATCGGCGTCGGCATCACCCTGCTTACCGTCCAGATTTCGATAGCCGGGCTGCTGGTAACTCTGATGCTACAGTCGGAAAAGCGCACCAACCAGCGCCTTGACCGGCTGGAAGATCGGGTTACCCGGGAAATTCAACTGTTTCGGGCGGAAACTAAAGAACAGTTCACCGCTATGGACGAGCGGGTTCGTGGCCTAGAACGGGGACAGTCCCGTCTGGCCGCCGAGCTTTCCTTGCTGAAAGACTTTTTCACTCACTTCCTGCAACGGGAACGGGAATAGGCGGCAGTTTATAGCCGGCATCCCGTCGGCTATAAGGCATTCCCTTGCCGTCCCATCCAAGTTAAGGAGAACTTTATGACGCCGGAGCTGACCCCGTTGCTGACCGGTTTCATCGGCTTGGGCATTACCATACTGGCTGTAGGGGTTTCCCTAGCGGCGCTGGTGGTAACGCTGCATATTCGCTCGGAAAAACGGACCGAAGCGCGGATTGACCGGTTGGAAACCGAGCTGAAGCGGGAAATGGCTCAGATGCGGGCCGAGACCAACCAACGTTTTGAGAGCCAAGAAGGCGAAACCAAGCGGCAATTCGAGCGACAGGAAGGCGAAACCAAGCGGCAATTCGAGTGGCAGGAAGGCGAAACCAAGCGGCAGTTCGAGCGGCAAGAGGCCGAAACCAAGCGGCTATTCGAGCGGCAGGAGGACCAAACCAATCAGCGGTTTGGAGAAGTCAAAGAACAGTTTGCCGCTTTGGACGAACGGATCCGGGGTTTGGAAGGAGGGCAAGCCCGTTTGGCGGCTGAGCTTTCCCTGCTGAAAGACCTTTTCACCCACTTCCTGCGGCCGGAACAGCCCTGACCCCCGTCTCGAGGCAACCTCCGCTATGCCCAACTCCATCACCATCGAATCCTTGGAGCGGATGCGCCCCAACCTGCGCGCCGTGACGGCGGAGCGGGCCAAGCGGCTGCCCGGCTTGCGCTACTGCGACCTGCGGCTGCAAGTGCGGGAGGAAAAGGGGGCATCCGCTGAGAATGGCAGTGAACGGGCCAGCAGCGAGGATGTCGCCTTTGACTTTGGGGTGCGGGTTATTGCCGGCGGCCGCTATCCCGCCGCCGGCTACTATGGCCGGATACTGGGCGTTGCCGACGCCGCTGACATTGAGGGGGTGGTTTGGGATGGCATCCGGCAAGCTCACGGTCGGGCCCAAGCCAATGCCCGGCAAAAAGCGCAAGCCAAAAGCCGTTTCCCCGGCATTGCCAACCGTCTGGCCGCCACGGATTTAGCCCCGGTACTGCCAGTGCAGGACTCCGTTCCCGCCCTCTATCACGTTGACCCGCGCAGTGTCCCCCTGTCTGAAGTGGTCCGGATGGCGGTGGCGGGTTGCAAGGCGGCCCAATGGCAAGGCGGCGTCATCCGCTACGCCACAGCCGCGGTCAGTACCAGCTTGACCCGGGAACTGTTTATCAGTTCTGACGGGGCGGATCTTGACCAGAGCTTTGCTCAGACCGAGGGTTTTGTCCTGGCCATTGGCGCGGGGGAACAGGGCAACTTTGAGCTGTATGACTTTACCGGGCATCAGCGCGGTTGGGAAATCCTGACCGAGGGCTATGCCAACGGCCCGATTATCCTGCCCAACTATGTTGATTTCTGCGGCCGGTTGGCGGCCGATACCGCATCAGTAGCCGCCGCCCCGCCGCTGCAACCGCCGGATAAGGAAGTTACGGTAGTAACTGACCCCCACTTTAACACCCTCTTGGTTCACGAAGTAGTCGGACATCCGGCGGAACTGGACCGGGCGTTGAAGTATGAAACGGCGTATGCCGGCCGTTCCTGGTTTCTGAAAAACTTGCGGGAGAATCAGTTGGGGCGGCCGATAGCGTCGCCGTTGGTCAATGCCTTTTCCGACCCGTTAATGGAAGGCTACGGCTCTTTCCGGTATGACCACGAAGGAACGCCGGCCCGCCGGGCTTACATCATCCGGGACGGGACGCTGGAGGAACTGCTGAACAACCGCCAGACCGCCGCTATCATCGGAGCAACGCCCAACGGGTCAGCCCGGGCTACAGAAGCCCACTTGATTCCCCTGATTCGGATGACTAATACGGTTTTCGCGCCGGGCGACCGCCGCCCGGAGGACATCACTGCCGAAGTGGATTCCGGCTATTACATTGCCGGCCACCGCACCCCGTCCATTGCCGAATCCCGGGAAAACTTCCGCATCACGGCGGTAAAGGTGTATGAAATCAAAAATGGGCAATTGGGCCGGCTGTATCGGGATGGGGGGATAACCGCCGATTCCCGCAACTATTTCCAGTCGATCGACGCCGTGGGCAACGACCTGCGGGTGAACCCCATTCCCAACTGCGGCAAGGGGCAGCCGATGCAAGCCAAGCGGATGAGTAACGGCGGCCCGACCATGCGCGGCGTGGCCCGACTGACCGGGCCGGGGTAAGCGGACGGGCGGCGGCAACAAACGGCGGATCGACCGGCACCTTGCGGCCGGAACCGCTGCCCTACTGAAGGTTCATCGCCGCCAAGCCGATTTGGGCCAGTTCCTCATCCCGGGCCAGCCGCCGACGCCGATACCGCCCATAATGACGCCGTCGGAGCCGCGCACCACGACGCCGCCGATACCCGGGGTCAGGTTGGGGTCGCCGTAGTCGCTGACGGTGCGGCCGCGCTCTTTCAGTTGTTCGCCGTGGGGGCCGGTGTCCATTCCCATCACGGCGGCGGTGTAGGCTTTGCGGAAGGCGTGGCGGCGGGCGTAAAGGCGCACATTGTCCATCTGGGCGTAGGCGACCATATTGCCGGCGTCGTCAACGATGGCAATGGCGACCGGCAGGCCGCCGGGCTTGGTTACTTCGGCGATGACGGCTTGCATCGCGGCTTGGGCCTGGTTGAAATCGATGTAGGGTTTTTGGGCCATGGGATTTCTGCTCCTGTAGTGGTTGCTGAGGGGCCGGCTGTAAAACCGGCTCCCGCCCTGTTTATCCCTCGTCCGACCGGGCTACAAAGTAATCACTTCGCCATTGTTCAACTTGATGGTCAGAACAGGCGAAGGATACCCGAATTTTTCCAACAAGACCGTGCAACGGTTCCTGATGTCGTTCCCGTCACCGAATCGGGCATAGATTCCCGTGTCGCCTATCCGCTTGGGCCAATTCCCGGATGCCGGCGGAGATTCCGTAAACCAATTGCCCATCTCCAAGAGCGTCTGGCTGAACTTGTCGGGGTGGTCTTTGTGAATCAGCAAGCAAAGCTCCACCAACAAACGCCCCCACTCGGACTTTACCAATATCTCGCTCTCCTCTCGAAAAGTAAAGGAGTAAGGATTAGGGGGAGGGGGACCGTTTGGCCTCGTAGTCGGCACCTTATGCACCAAAGACGATACTCCCACTGACTCCAAGAATTGTTCAACCTGCTCCTCACTAGGATGAGGGTCAGTAATCGCTTCAATAAACGCGAGCAGCGGCTGGGGATTCTCGGTCAGACTATCCCACGCCTCGGTCATCCTCCGAAACGCTTTCTCAGTACCCTCGATTTCCTCAAGCCGCCTCTTGGCTTCCCCGACAACTTTAGCGGCGGAGGATTTAGTGGAAAATTTTTCCCGTGCCAAGAACCTCTCAAAGTTCTCCTGAACTTCGGTCTGGTCAAGAGAAGTGATGTCAAAGTCCAAGAACATTCTGAGCTTGGCATCTTTGCGCTGCGTCGGCGGCAAATAGAACATCCACCGGCTGCCACTGGTCAGTACCGCCAACTTGGGCTTGGCTTGATGGCAGTAACCGGCAAGTTGATTCTCCTCAGCTTCTTACAAAGGGCGGTTCCAGCTTTTGACCTCAGCCAGAACTCGCGCCACGCCATCAACTTGGAGGGCATAGTCAACTTTCTTGAGCCCGGCATCGACCTTCGACTGCGGATAAACCTCGGCCATGTTTCCGGTATCCCACCCAACCCGACTCAACAGGGGTAGAACCACCGCAATCTCCACTGCCCGCTCGTCAAGGTTTCCCAAGATGGGACTTTGGCCCTGGATAATGTTGGCAAGGGTATCCCCAAAGGTAACGCAATCCACGATACAACCTCCAAATTGCCAGGCCGGGATTTAGGTAAATATACCGAAAACCCAGCCCTATGCAACCTAAATATCCGCCCGCCGCTTATGCCACTCCGTCCCCTGCTCATAGGCGTATGCCGCCTTAAACACCGTCCCCTCCTCCAGCGGCCGGCCCGCCAGCTGCAACCCAATCGGCAGCGGCTTCGCCCCGCCAGTGAACCCGCAAGGCAGCGACAACGCCGGGACGCCGGCCAGGTTGTACGGACTGGTGAAACTCCGCCGCCCGGCATAGCCGTCCAAAACTTCCTGCTTGCTGCCGATGCCGGCTTGCGCCGGTATCAGCGACGCCGGTATCGAGGAAGTCGGCATCGCCAGCACATCCACCCCTTGCAGGGCGTCCAGGATTTCCTGCCGCAGCAAATGCCGCAGCTGCTGCGCCCGGCGGTAGGCTTGCGCCGGGAAAATACTGCCGGCCAGCAGCCGCACCCGATTGTTGTATTCGTAATCGTTAAGGCGTTGGGCGATATAGTCCCGGTGCAGCGTCGCCGCCTCTACCATAATCAGCGCGCTCGACACCGCCGCCGAATGTACCAGCAACGGCAGGGAAACCTCCACAATCTCCGCCCCCAAATCTCCCAACCGGGCAATAGCGGCAATCACCGCTTCCCCCACATCGGCGTCCACCACCTCGCTATAGACCCGTTCCTTTACTACCCCCACTTTCAGCCCCCGAATGTCCCCGTCCAGCCCGGCGGCGTAGTCGGGAACCGGATCCTCCCAAGTATAGGGATCCTTCGGGTCATAGCCGGCAATGGCTTGCAGCGTCAGCGCGCAGTCCGTCACCGTGCGGGAAATCGGCCCCGCCGTATCCATCGACCAGCACGCCCCCTGCATCCCGTAACGGCTCACCCGCCCCCAAGTCGGCCTTGTCCCCACCAGCCCGCAAAAAGCCGCCGGCCCCCGGATCGACCCGCCGGTATCCTCCCCAATCGAAGTAGCGCACAAGGCCGCCGCCGTCGCCGCCCCGGAGCCGCTGCTCGAAGTCCCCGGATTCCGTTCCAAGTCCCACGGATTCCGCGGACGGCCGTAGGGATGATGAAATGAGTCGCCGCTGGCAAACTCGCTCATATTCAGCTTGCCCAGCATAATAGCCCCGGCTTCTTTCAACTTGGCAATGACCGTAGCGTCCCGGTCGGGAATGTGGTCCGCCAAAATCGTCGAGCCGCCGGTAGTGCGGATGCCCTGGCTGTCCAACTGGTCTTTCACCGCCACCGGTACGCCGTGCAGCGGCCCCCGATACCGGCCCGCCGCGATTTCTCCTTCCGCTTCCTGCGCCGCCGCCCGGGCTTCCTCCCGGCAAACGGTAATGTAGGAATTAAGCTGACCGTCCACCCGGTCAATCCGCTCCAGATACGCCTCCGTCGCCACCACCGGGGACACTTCCCGGCTTTCCAGCAGCGGCGCCAGTTCCGTAACCGTCAGGAAAGGAATTTCCTGCTTGTCCATAACCGTTACCCTCCTCTAGGACTGGTTAGCCGGCGGCGGCAGGATAATCGGCAGCGGTTCCACATCCGCCAACCCGGGCATTGCCGCCGCTGCCTGCTCCAACGCCTCCAGAACCCCGTTCAAGCTGTAGCCCACTTCCGCCAGCAGCTCCGGCGGAAGGTCCACCCCGGACGCTTGGGCCAGAGCCCGAATATCCCCGTCAGTAAGGTCTGCCATAAAACGCCTCCACGCCCGCCGAATATGGTATAATTGACGCCAATAACCGGGCGGGGCCGCCCCATTTTGCCTTGACCATATAAGTCTGTCAAATGCCGGCAGCGAAAGGAGTTGCCCCTATGGATATGCAGCAATGGGCTGGAATCATTATGGCCGCCGGCGCCGGGCGCCGGATGAACTCCCGCCGCCCCAAGCCCTTGCATCAAGTCTGCGGCAAGGAACTCATCCGCTACCCGGTGGAACTCCTGCAAACCTTGGGCGTCAACCCTATCCTGGTCGTGGTCTCCCCGGCCAACGCCGAACCCATCCGCGAACTGTTGGGGGACGCGGTGGAGTATGTAACCCAACCGTCTCCCTTGGGCACCGGCGATGCCGCCGCCCGCGCCGTCGCTGCTCTGGACAGCTCGGCGCAGCGGCTGATTGTGCTGGGCAGCGATTCGCCCCTGCTGCGGCCCGAATCGGTGCGCCAGTTGACCGCGCAGCACCTCGCCCAAGACCACGCTATGACCCTCCTCGCAGCTCCCGATATGCTGTCCCCTGACTTGGGCCGTATCCTCCGCAACGACGCCGGACAAATCATTGACATCGTCGAAGCGACTGAGGAGGAAAGAACCGGCTTTCACCCGGCCGAAGTCAACGCCGGCGTCTATTGTTGCAACCGGGACTGGCTGGCAACTACCCTGGACCGTTTGCCCACCCGTGCCAACGGCGAAAAATACATCACCGACCTGGTTGCCCTCGCCGCCCGGCAAGGCAATCCCATCGCCGCCATCCCCAGCGATGACCCCGAGGGAATCTTTGGCGTCAACGACCGCGAGCAGTTGGCAATGGTCGAAACCATCCGCCGCGACCAGCTTTGCCGCCACTGGATGCGCGCCGGCGTCACTATCCAGGACCCGGCATCCACTTTCATTGACGCCGCCGTATCCATCGGCATCGACACCATCATTCGCCCCAATACTATATTGTTGGGCAATACCCACATCGGCGCCGACTGCGTAATCGGCCCCAACTCGGTAATCCAAAATTCCCAAATCGGCGACCGCTGCCGCATCGCCGTGTCAATGGTCGAGGATTCCGTTATGGAAGTCGATTCCGACCTCGGCCCCTTCAGCCATCTCCGTCCCGGCTCCCGCATCGCCGCCGGCGTCCACCTCGGCAATTTTGTCGAAGTCAAGGATAGCAACATCGGCCCCGGCACTCTGGCCGGCCATTTCTGCTACCTCGGCGACGCTGATATTGGCGCGCAAGTCAACATCGGCGCCGGCACGGTCACCTGCAACTTCGACGGCCAGGACAAGCAGCCCACCACCATTGGCGACCGCGCCTTTATCGGGTGTGATACAATGTTAGTGGCCCCGGTAACCGTCGGCCCCGACGCCGCCACCGGCGCCGGAACAGTCGTAACTAAAGACATCCCGGCCGCTTTACTCGGGGTCGGTGTCCCTGCTACAATAAGGGAAAAGAAACCCCGGCCCGACCGGAAAACCTGACCTTGGCAACCAGCGATAACCATTGGATACTGACAGTTTACCGCCATTATTAACCTTCATCGGGTTCCTGACCCTGTTCGCTTGGCTGTGCTTGGCGGAAAACGCCGGCGGCAACGGCGGGGGGTTGCTGCGGGAAGGCGCGCCGACCCAACGGGCTAGGTATATCCTCGCTCCCCTTAAATACGCTTGTGTCATTGCCTTGGCCATTGCCGGCTTTTATTTGGCGCAAGACCTTCCCGGCTTGACCGGGGGCTACCGGTTAATCCTTGCCCTGGCCCTGCTGGTCGGGCTGACCATTATTCACCGCTTGGCTGCCCTGCTGGCCCAACGCCGCCCGGCCTTGGCCGCGGCCTGTTCCCGTCCCGCTCTGGCCCTGCTCCGCCGGGGCAACGGACAAGCTAGACGCCCGGCCGCGTCCGACCCGCCCAACGGCAACGGCAGTGCGGCCGCCCTTGAAACTCCGCCGGAAAACCTCGAAATCACCGAAGCGGAATTGGAAAACCTCGACCACCGCGACCGGGCGATGCTCCGTTCCATCATCCGCCTCGACGACACCACCGCCCACGAAATAATGATTCCCCGCCTCGATATGGTCGCCCTGGAAGTCAACACCCCCCTCCGGGAAGCCGTGAACCCCATCATCCAAAGCGGCCACACCCGCATTCCGGTGTACGCGGAATCCATCGACCATATCATCGGCATTGTCCACTCCCTCGAACTTCTCAAACATTTCTCCAATGCCAACTTGGAGCAGATGACCCTGCGCGAAGTGCAGATACATCCGGCTTATTTCATCCCGGAAAACAAACGGCTCGACGACCTGCTCGAGGAAATTCAGCAAAAAGCCGTCCAAATGGCTATCGTCGTCGACGAGTACGGCGGCACCGAAGGGCTGATTACTATGGAGGACTTGCTCGAGGAAATCGTTGGGGAAATTGAGGACGAATTTTCCAGCAGCGAGGAGCCGGAAGTTGCGCCCCAGCTCGACGGTTCCGCTCTGGTCAGCGCCGGCGTTACCACCGATGTAGTCGAGGAGTTATTCGGTATCCACCTGGACAATGAGGATGCCGACACCATCGGCGGCTATGTCTATACTACCCTGGGCCGAATGCCCGAAATCGGCGACCAGGTGGAAACCGAGCAGTTGAGCATTGTAATAACGGCGGTACGCGGCCGCCGGATCCAACGCCTGCACCTGCACCCCAAAAACGGGGAAAACGGAAAAGAGACCGGGACTAGCTAGTCCCGGTTGCCGATACACCCCATCAACAACAGCAAAACCGGGGCGGGTTAGCAACCCGCCCCAAGTTTTGCCGCTCGCAACATTTGTTGACAACGGCGTAGAACCGGGACAACAAGTTATCAGCTTTCCTTGGCAACTATCTCCAATAGGTAGTCAGTCTATACCCAAAGACTGGAATCCGGGGCCCGGCTGATACGAGAGTGGATGGTTCGTCGGTTAGGGCCGCCAAGGAGAATCCGGGGCTATCATATAAAAAACCGTCATTCCCGTACAAATGACGGTGTAAAGGCCCGGGAATGGCAGTAGCGAGGGCCCGGGAGAGCGGTATAAAGGCCCGGGAATAATGGCGGTAGGCGCGGGCTTGGTTAGTTGCGGGCGAGCAGCAGGTGAAACTCCAGCGGTTCAATGTTGCGCTGCTCCCGAATGGAGGCTACCGAGTATTCAACGCACATCCGGGCAAAGCCGGAGTATTCGTAGATGTTGTAGCCCACGATGACCCGGGGGATTTCCGGGTCAAGTTCGATTTGCAGTTGATTGGGTTCGTTATGGTCGATTTCCAGGTCAATGGCGCGCTCGGTCAACCGCTCAATTTTGGCCTGGAGACGCTGGGCGAATTCGGCGTTTTCCATTTTGGGCGGGTCTCCTGAGTTTAACCGGGATTTACCGGATTTCGGGTTTCTGGATTCCCGCACAAGCGGGAATGAAGGTATAGTGGCGCGGGTCGGACGGTATGGACTTGGGCCGGAGGCATCCCGGCTAGTCCGGGTCGGCCAAGGGGACGGCAAAGGATACCCGGTACTGGTCATCAACGCTGCGGGCAATGTGACCATGGCCGGTCACATCCTCCGCCACCAGCACATCTCCCGGATACAGCCGCCGCACGCTCCCGTCCGCCGTCTCATACTCCGCCGCCCCGGACAGCGCAATCACATACTGCCGCCGCGGCGCCTGGTGGAAATCCTGGAGATACGGCGGCTGCCGGCGGGTCAAGGTAATGGGGCCGGAGCCAATGTTGTTGATGATGGACTCGAACTGGTCGACGGTCAGGTCTTCGAAGTGAGATTCGCCGTCATCGCCGGCATAGACGCGTACGATTTGCATTGGAGTTGGCCTCCTGCGGGCTAGTTTGGGGCTATGATAGCATAAATGCCATCGGAGTTACACAGTTGGCTAACTGTCCGCAACACCCGCGCCCCGCTCTAGCCCCGCAAATACGCTCAAACCCTCGGGGGAACGGTCGAAACCGAGGTTACCGAGGTTAGCGTAATGGGTTGGCCGGGCAAGACGGCCCGGGCCGCCCCATCAGGATGCGGCCCGGTAATGTCCGCCCAACTCGCGCATTGCCCCCTGTTCCCCTTGCGCCGGCCGCGTCCGTTCCGCCGGTTGGTAGGCCGGCTGGCGCGGCGGCAGGTCAAAGGAGCGTCCGGCCAGCAGGTCGGCAATGGTACGGATTTGCAGTTTCGGAAAGTCCCGCTGCCACAGGTCGGAGTGGTAGAAACCGCCGGCCGCCGCTTCGGTCAGCATATCCCGAGTTGGCGCTTCGAGGGAGATGAACAAGCCCAGAGCCGCTCTTTCCCGTTCCACTACCCCGGCCAAGTCGCGGATTTGCGGCGAGGATACCCGGCCGCCTTTGACCTGAATGATAATGCGCTGCGGCGTCCGGCGGGGGCCGTCCACAAAGTAGATTACGCCGTCAATGCCCCGGTCGGCGCCGCGCCGCTGCTCGCCTTGCGGCTGGGCTTCGAGCAGGGAGACGGCCCAATACTGGAACTGGTAGGGGTCTTGCGTCCACAAGGCCCGGGCGCTGCCTACATCCAGGGGTTCGCCGACTATGGCGTAGTCAGCTCCGGGGTCGAGGTTGAAAGAGGTTTTGATGCGGCTTTTCATCAGGGCGACGGCCAGGTGGGTGATGTCGATGCCCAACCATTGGCGGCCCAGATTTTCGGCGGCGGCTACGGCGGTACCGCAGCCGCAGAAGGGGTCGAGAACCACATCGCCCGGATTGCTGCTGGTGGTAATGATGCGTTCGAGCAGGGCTTGCGGCTTCTGGGTGGGGTAGCCCAAGCGTTCCCGGGAGCGGGCCGCCAACGGGCGTATATCATCCCAAAAATCCTGCAACGGTACACCCGGCATTTCATCCAGATACCGCTTATACCGAGGCACAGTCCCCGGGCGGGTCTGTACTATCCGCCCGGCGGCGATAAGCTCCTGCATAGTTTCCTGACTATACCGCCAGTAACGGGTAACACCCATCACTTCATAAGACGGATTCCCTTTTCTGGCTCCGCCGGGGCCGGTTATATTATCCAAGGTATAACGCCGACCCGTATCCGGATCAATGTATTGATAAAAAGTATCGGCGTATTCCTGGTCGTAGGGCGTGTAAATGGGATTCCAGGTCCAACGGTTGCCCTTGGTGTAAAAGAGCAAGTTGTCGTGGATGCGGCCGTGCTGGCGACGCCCTTGCCGGGTATCGCTGTGCGCGCTGGTTCGTTTCCAAGGAATCTCACTGCGGAAATTTACGGGGCTGAACACCGAATCCAGCAACAGCCGCAGGTAATGCCCGGCTGTCGGGTCGCAGTGCAGGTACAAACTGCCGGTCGGTTTCAAGACGCGGCGCAACTCGACCAGCCGCGGCGTCATCATCACCAGATAAGCCAGCATATCGCTGCGGCCCAGAAACTGGCGAAAGGCGGCCATCATATCCTTGACCGCCGTGGGCGTGTTCGGGTTCAGCAGGATTTCCGACTCGAAAGTGCGTTCCGCCTCCTGCGTCCAGTGCCAGGTGTCGTTAAAGGCGCGGATTTGGGCCGGGGAATCCTCGCCGGACTTTTCCCGGAACAGGACATTGTAAGAGGCATTGGAGTTAAAGGGCGGGTCGAGATAGACCAAGTCCACCGACTGGTCGGCAATATGTTCCCGCATCACTTGCAGGTTGTCGCCGTAGTAGAGGGTGTTGGGCATCAGGAACGCCTCGACGGTGGGGTTTGGCTTAGTCCGGCAGCATTGTAACACTTTTCCGGCGGGTTTGCCCTTGCCCCGCGGCCGGGCGGTTTGTGCTAATATAGGGGGAAATGCCTGCGGGTTTGAGGTGAACGGATTATGACTACGCCGCCCCGGCCGGTGGAACTGCGGTTCGACCCGGTGGAAATTGACCGCAAGTGGCAGGAACGCTGGGCTCAGGATGACCTGTATCGGGTGCCGGAGGACAATGGCCGGCCAAAGTGGTATGACCTGACGATGTACCCGTATCCTTCCGGCGACCTGCATATCGGCCATTGGTATGCGATGGCGCCCTCCGACTGCCACGCCCGCTTTCGGCGGATGCAGGGCTACAATGTGCTGCATCCCATCGGCTTTGACGCCTTTGGCCTGCCGGCGGAAAACGCCGCCATCAGCCGGGGCATTCACCCCTATACCTGGACCATGAGCAACATCGAGAATATGCGGGGGCAGCTCCGTTCCATCGGGGCGATTTATGACTGGAACCGGGAGCTGATTTGCTGCCTGCCCGAATACTATCGGTGGAATCAGTGGTTCTTTCTGAAGTTTTACGAGCAGGGGCTGGCTTACCGAGCCAATGCCCCGGTAGTCTGGTGTCCCTCCTGCCAAACGGTGCTGGCTAACGAGCAGGTGGTCAACGGCGGCTGTGAACGCTGCGGCGCGGTAGTTACCCGGCGGGATTTGGAGCAGTGGTTTCTGAAAATCACCGACTACGCCGATGAACTCCTGGACTTTTCCACGCTGGTGGAATGGCCGGAGAAAATCCTGATGATGCAGCGCAACTGGGTAGGGCGCAGCCAGGGCGTCGAGGTCAGCTTTGACCTTGCCCATAATCAGGTGGGCGTCGACGAAATCCGCACCTTTACCACCCGCATTGACACCATCTTTGGCGTAACTTTCCTGGTACTGGCCCCGGAGCATCCCTTGGTGCCGGCCTTGACTGCCGAGGGGCAACGGGCGGCCGTCGATGAATATGTCAGCCAAGCCCGGCGGACTTCGGAAATTGAGCGGATGTCCACGGAGAAGGAAAAAACCGGGGTACCGCTGGGTTCCTACGCCGTCAACCGGCTGAACGGGGAGCGGATTCCCATTTTCACCGCCGACTATGTGCTGACTACCTACGGCACCGGCGCAGTTATGGGCGTGCCGGCCCACGACGACCGGGACTTGGCCTTTGCCCGCAAGTACGGTCTGCCGGTACGCACGGTGATTGCGCCGATCGAGTGGGATGGCAGCGCACCGGCGGCGGCGTACTTGGGCGAAGGCTTTATGACCAACTCCGGCAAGTATGACGGGATGACCGATGATGAGGGCAAGGCGGCTATTGCCGACGACATTGAAAAGAACGGCTGGGGCCGGCGGGCAACTTCTTACCGGCTGCGGGATTGGCTGATTTCCCGGCAACGGTATTGGGGGACGCCCATTCCGATGATTTACTGCGACCGCTGCGGCATTGTGCCGGTGCCGGAACAGGATTTGCCGGTGCTGCTGCCGGAGGATGCAGAGTTCAAGCCGACCGGCGAGTCGCCGCTGACCAGTCATCCGGCTTTTCTCAATGTGGACTGTCCCCAATGCGGCGGGCCGGCCCGGCGGGAAACGGACACGATGGACACTTTTATCGATTCGTCCTGGTACCTGCTGCGCTATGTCAGCCCCAAGTACGACGGCGGCCCCTTTGACCCGGAGCTGCTGAAAAAGTGGCTGCCGGTGGATCAATACACCGGGGGCGCGGAACACGCCGTGCTGCATCTGCTCTATTCCCGCTTTTTCATCAAAGCGATGCGGGATATGGGGCTGGTGGATTTTGACGAACCCTTTTTGCGCCTGTTCAATCAAGGGGTAATTCTGGGCGCCGACCACGAAAAGATGAGCAAGAGCCGGGGCAATGTGGTCAACCCGGATGATGTTGTGGGACTGATGGGCGCCGACGCGGTGCGCTGTTTCCTGATGTTCATTGGCCCTTGGGACCAGGGCGGCCCCTGGAGCGATGTGGGGATTAACGGCGTGGCGCGGTGGCTTAACCGGGTCTGGGGGCTGCTGGAGCGGAATCCGCAAGACTTGCCGGCCGCGGCCGCCGACCCGCAAGCGGTGCGGGATACCCTGCGGATTCTGCATCAGACGGTCCGCAAGTGCTACCACGACCTGGACAAGTTCAAGTTCAACACCGCCATCGCCGCATTGATGGAACTGGCAAATCACTTGAGCAAGGTGTGGGCCGAGGGCAGCGTTGACCCGGCGACCTGGCGGGAGTGCGTCGCGAAGTTTCTGCTGATTTTGGCCCCCATTGCGCCGCATATCGCTGAGGAATTGTGGGAACGGGCCGGCCATCCCTACAGCATCCATCAGCAGCGGTTCCCGGAGTGGGACGATGCCCTGGCGGCCGCCGACACCATAACCCTGGTAGTGCAGGTCAACGGGCGGGTGCGGGACCGGATTGAGGCCCCGGCGGATATTGACGAGCCGGCAGCCCGGGAGCTGGCCTTGTCCAGCGTCAAGGTGCAGCCTTATACCGAGGGCAAGACGGTTAACAAGGCTATCTATGTCCCCGGCCGCTTGGTTAATGTAGTAGTCGGCTAGTAGCGGCATCGCGGCCGCCAACGCCGATTTGCCCAATCCTGCTTTGGCGGTTACAATAGCCCTATGTCGCTGGTTGAAAAATACGCCCTGTTGCCCGAGGCCATTGACCGGGAAAGCCTGAAAATGGTTCAGGCAGACTTACCCCCGGGGTTGAACTTGCCGACCCGGGAGCATTACACCCTTTGCCGCATTGTGCGCGCTGAGGGCGACCCGGCTATCGCCCCGGCGGTGAAGTTCAGCCCGGACGCCTTGGCGCAGGGCATTGCGGCCCTGCAAGCCGGCGCCGCAGTAATTACCGATGTCCGAATGGTGGAAATGGGTATATCCAAAGCTCTACTGAGCCGCCGCGGCGTAACTACCCGCTGCTTGATTGATGTTCCGGCAGTAGCGGCCCGGGCGCAACAGGAAAATACCACCCGCTCCGTCGCCGCCATCCGCGAACTAGCCCCCCACAGCAACGGCGCGGTAGTGGCTATCGGTAATGCCCCCACCGCGCTGCTGGCTCTACTCGATTTAATAGATGATGGAGCGGTAATCCCGGCGCTGATTATCGGTATGCCGGTGGGCTTTGTCGCCTGCGCCGAATCCAAAGACGAACTGACCCGCCGCGCCATCCCTTACATCACCATCCTGGGCCGGCGGGGCGGCAGTTCCGCCGCCGCCGCCACAGTCAACGCTTTGCTCGAACTGTCTGGAGAAACAGCCGCACCGGAGGCTCAGTGAGCGCACTTAATCCGCCAACCAGCCAACCGGCCGCCCCGCCGGTCGCCGCCGCAACTGCGGCCACGACTTGGGGCGTCATCCTCTTGGGTCACGGTAGCCAGCGCGGCGCCAGCCCTCGGGAATGTTCCTGCGCTTGGCGGATGGCCGCCGCTGCCGGCCCGGAATCCCCGGACTGGCCGGCGTGGTGCCGCCATTGCCCCAGCACTCCCCAAGGCTTGGGGGAAATCGCCCGCCGCTTGCCGGCCGCTTTGGAATCCCCGGCTACTGCGGAGCGGCCGCCGGTGCTGCTTTCCTGTCTGGAGTTCATTGAACCCCATCCGGAGGAAGCGGTGCGCTTGCTGTCGGCGCAGGGCGTGGGCAATGTAGTAGTAATGCCTTATCTGCTGGGCAATGGCAAGCACGCTACCATTGAAATGGATGAAATGCTGGACGAAGTGCGCGCCCGGCTCCCCAAAGTTCAACTCCATCTGGCTGACGGCTTGGGGGCTGATGCCCGTATCGCTGACTTGGTAGTGGAGCGTATCGGCGATTTGGGCACCGCCGCCCCGTTGCCTGCTCCCGGCCGGAAGGTCGGCATCCTGTTGGTCAAAGCCGGCACCCGTACCCAATACGATGATTGCCAGTGGCTTGCCGAGTTGGGGCGGATGGTGGAAAACCGCCTCGGTACGGGCTATGCTGTGGATGTAGCCCAATCCCACTACGGCGACCCCACTATGGAATTCGCCGCCGCCCGGCTAGTCGCGGAGCGGGGCGTATCCGCTATAATCGGTGTGCCGTATATCTTTTTCCCCGGACTGATTTTAACCCGCAATGTGCTGGGGACGATGGACAAGCTCCAAACCCAATACCCCGGCGTAACTATGGCCGTTGCGCCGCCCTTGGGCGTCGACGACCGCCTCGTCGCTGTCGCCGCCGACCGCATCCGGGAAATCCAAAACCGGGCCGCCCGCTCCTGAGGCCAAACTTATGACTGACCACCGGGAACCGGAAACTACCGGCCGGCCGGAAAGCGACTACAGCCGCCAGACGGTCAAACGGCGGCAGCTCCGCACCGGCTACACTACCGGCTCCTGCGCCGCCGCCGCCGCCAAGGCCGCTACCTTGGCCCTCCTTACCGGCCGCCCGGTAACCGAAGTCACCATCCATTTGCCGGTAGGTCAGGATGTTGCCTTTGCCGTCCACCGTTGCCAGTGGGCGGCTGACCGGGACGCCGTAACCTGTTCGATTATCAAGGATGGCGGCGATGACCCGGATGTCACCCACGGCGCTGAAATTTGCGCCACGGTGCGGCAAGACCCCACGGCAATTGAGGGCGTTCGCATCACCGGCGGCGACGGTGTCGGTACCGTAACCCGCCCCGGCACCGGCATTCCGGTCGGCGAACCGGCCGTTACCCGCGTCCCCCGGCGGATGATTACCGACTCCGTAGCCGCGGCCGCCGCGGCTCAAGGCTTGGCTGCCGACAGCGGCTTTGTTGTTCAGTTGTCCGTCCCGGATGGAGCGGCCATCGCCGCCAAAACTACCAACTCCCGCTTGGGCGTGTTGGGCGGTATTTCTATCCTGGGCAGCACCGGCGTAGTGCAGCCCTTTTCCACCGCCGCTTGGCGCGCCAGCGTTCACCTGGCTATTGATGTGGCGGCGGCCAACGACCTGTCCCATCTGGTCTTGTCCACCGGCACTCGCAGCGAGGAATACGCCCGCCGCTGCCTCGACTTGCCCGATATGGCTTACATCGAAGCCGGCATTTTCAGCGGCCCCGCTATGAAACGCTGCGTAATGCGGAAAGTCCGCCGCGCCGCCCATGTCGGAATGGTCGGCAAGTTTTCCAAAATGGCCATGGGCTACTTTGTTACCCATGTGGCCGGCAATCAAGTGGATACCAATTTTCTGGCGGAACTGGCCGCCCAATGCGGCGCCACGGAGGCGGTGCAAGCGGAAATGCGGCAAGCCAGCAGCGCCCGCCACTTTCAGGAAATCGCCCAAGCCAACGATTTGCTCTCCGTCTTTCCCCTGATGTGCGCGATGGTCTGCGCGGCCAGCCGCAAGCATTTGGGGGCTGACGCTGACACGCTGATTGTCGATGCCCTCTGTTTCGACTTTGACGGAACTTTGCTGGGCTATGCCTCGACTGACGCCGCCGGCGTCCCCTTGGCGGCCGGCGCGGAGCTGGGGCAAAATGGTTAAGCCGCCGGCCGTTACTGTCGCCCCTGCAATCCCGGCCGGAGCGGCCGGGCCGCAAACGGAATCCGCCGCCCGCCCTTGGGGTCTGCCTGATGATGCCTTTGAGCAGCGGCGGCCCTTGCGCGGTCAAATCACCAAGCGGGAAGTGCGCGCGGTCAGCCTCTACTCCTTGGGCTTGCGGCCGGGCAGCATTGTTTGGGACATTGGGGCCGGCACCGGGGCCATGTCGGTCGAGGCGGCTATCCTTGCCCATCGCGGTATGGTGTATGCTGTTGAACGGGATGTTGCCGGCTTGGAACTGTTGCAGAGCAATGTAGTTGCCTATAGTCCGGGCAATGTCCAAATCGTCCCCGGCGCCGCCCCGGAGGTGTTGGCGGCCTTACCCGACCCGGACGCCGTATTTATTGGCGGCAGCGGCGGCCAATTGCCCGCCATCCTGGATACCGCCGCCCAACGATTGAACCCCGGCGGCCGTATCGTCGTAAATCTAGCGGCTCTCGAGCGGACTAACGAAACCCGGCGGTATTTTAAGGAATCGGGTTTCCAAGTTGATGTTACTATGGTCACCACCGCCCGGGGGCAGGAAATGCCTGATGGCGCATTGCGCTTTGCGGGACTGAACCCGGTCTTTGTAGTAACTGCCTGCCGCGCCGCTACCCCGGAGGATTAGCAACTATGAGCAGCGCCGCCCGCCCGCTGAATTACGGTCGTCTCTACGGCGTCGGCGTCGGCCCCGGCGACCCGGAATTGGTTACGCTCAAAGCCCAACGGGTACTGCAAAGCGTCCCCCTGGTCTGCGTCCCCCAAGCCGACGCCAGCGCCGACAGCTTCGCCCTCTCCATTGCCCGCTCTTTCATCGACACCGACCGGCAGGAAATCCTGCGCTTTGCCTTTCCTACCGATGACGCCGACGCGGCCGCCGATGTTTGGGAAACGGCCGCCGCAACTTTGGCCGGCCGCCTGCAACAGGGCCAGGATGCCGCCTTTATCACCGAAGGCGACCCGATGCTGTTCAGCACCTTTTCCTATGTGCTGGAAAGCATTAAGACCAACTACCCGGAAATCGCCGTTGAAATCATCCCCGGCGTTTCCTCGGTAATGGCCGCCGCCGCCCGCGCCCGCGTCCCCTTGGTCACCCACGGCCAGCGGCTGGCCATCCTCCCGGCGGTGTACGGCATCGACGACCTCCGCGAAGCCATCGCCAACTACGACACCATTGTCCTGATGAAAGTCAACCGCGTCCTGCTCGACGCCTTGGCTAACCTCGAAAGCCTCGGCTTGGCGGGCAAGGGCATCTATGTCCGCCGCGCTACTACCGCCCGGGAGCAGGTGGTTCAGGACTTGCGGCAGTTGACCGCGGAGGACTTGGACTACTTTTCTCTACTCATCATCAAAAGGTGAAAAAATGGCGCACGGCAAAGTCTATTTCATCGGCGGCGGCCCCGGCGACCCGGAACTGCTGACCCTCAAGGCGCAGCGGCTTATCGCCGCCGCCGATGTGGTCATCTACGCCGATTCCCTCGTTCACCCGGACATCGTCGCCTTTGCCCGGCCCGACGCCGCCGTTCACGGCAGCCGCGATATGACCCTGGACGAAATTATGGCGGTTACGCTGCAAGCCGTCGCCACCGGTCAAACCGTAGCCCGCATCCAGAGCGGCGACCCGGCCCTGTACGGGGCTATCCTCGAGCAGATGCGGATCCTCGAACGGGAAGGGGTGGATTACGAAATCATCCCCGGCGTCAGCGCCGCCTTTGCCGCCGCCGCCAAACTCAAAGCCGAACTCACCGTGCCGGAAATCTCCCAAACCGTGATAATGACCCGCGCCCAGGGCCGCATTGCAATGCCGCCAAAAGAGCAGCTGCAAGACTTGGCCGCCCACAACTGCACCCTGGTTATTTTCCTCGGCGTTACCCGTATGCCCCAAATCGTCCGGGAACTCACCGCCGCCGGCTATCCCCTTAAAACCCCGGCCGCCGTAGTCTATCGGGTCGGTTGGGATGATGAAAAAATAATCCGCGGCGACCTCGCTAACATCGCCGCCCTAGTCCGGGAAGCCAAAATCAACCGCCAAGCCCTGGTCTTTGTCGGCCAAGCCATTGACCCGGCCCTGCGCGACCCGGCCGCCGCTAACAGCCAATTCGCCACTTCCCACCTCTATTCCGGCAGCTATACCCACCTGTTCCGCCGCGCCCAAGCCGGAACGCCCACCGCTGCCGACTAGCGGAGCCGCCCGATGTCCGCCGCTTTCCCGAACACCGCCCCGGGCGTTGCGCCGGATACTTCTATCGTCGCTCTGTCCCGCAGCGGCTCCCGGCTGGCTCAGGACTTGCGCCGCCGCTTGCCCGGAAACCCCCGCCTCTACCTGGACCGCCGCTTTGCCCCCACCGACCCGGCGGCTGCCGCTATACGGCTCTATGACCGTCCCCTCCGCCCGGTCTTGCAACGGCTCTTTACGGAAAACCGCCGCCTCATCCTCTTTATGCCCGTGGGCGTAGCAGTGCGGCTCTTGGCGCCGGTAATGCAGCATAAGCACACCGACCCGGCTGTGGTCTGCGTCGATGACGCCGGCCGTTTTGCCGTCAGCCTCCTTTCCGGGCATATCGGCGGCGGCGATGCCCTGACCCGGGAAGTGGCCGCTATCTTGGGGGCAACCCCGGTTATCACCTCGGCATCCCACGCCCTCGACACCTTGGCGGTAGATTTGCTCGGCTTGGATTTCGGCTGGAAAATCGAGGCCGCCAACGAAACGATAACCCGGGTCAGCGCCGCTGTAGTCAACGGCGAACCGGTCGGGGTCTATCAGGATGCCGGCCAACGCAATTGGTGGCCGGCCAACCAACCTTGGCCGGCTAACCTTACCGTATATCCCACCCTGGAATCCTTGAGCCAATCCCCCAGCGCGGCCTATCTGGTGATAACCGACCGCTGGCTTCCCGACCCCGAACCGGGGGTAATTGAATGGGATATTGAGGTAAGGGGCAGTGAATCTAATCCCCAGCGTCCCCGCAATATGGTGGTCTATCGTCCCCCTAGCTTGGTAGTCGGAGTTGGCTGCCGCCGGGACGTGTGCCTTGACTACCTGTTCGATTTTGTGGGCAATACTTTCCACCGGTTCGGGCTGTGGGAGGATAGCATCGCCGCCATCGCCACCGCCGACCTCAAAGCCGATGAACCCGGCATCATCGAACTAGCGGCGGAGTACGGAGTACCGTTGCAAACCTACTCGGCAGAGCGGCTGAACCAAGTCTTTGCCGATTTGCCTAATGCCGGCTTGAACCAATCCGCCGCCGCCCATCGCTTGCTGGGCCTTTGGGGCGTTGCCGAACCGGCCGCCCTCTTGACCGCCGGCAGTCAGGAACTGGTCCTACCCCGTCAAAAAACCGACCGGGCAACCCTCGCGGTAGCCCGCATCCCTTACGAAACCCATCCCACTTAATCAGGAAACCCGCCAATGACCGACACCCCCAACGGCAAAATCTTTCTGGTCGGATTAGGCCCCGGAGCCGCCGAACTCCTGACCCCGGCCGCCGTCGACGCTCTGCTCAATGCCGAGGTCATCATCGGCTTCCGCGGCTATCTCGAGCCGATTGCCGCCCTTACCGCCGGCAAAGAAGTAGTGGCTATGGAACTGGGCCAGGAACTGGAGCGGGCGCAACGGGCGGTGGACTTGGCTAAGGGCGGCAAGGCGGTAGCGGTAGTTTCCTCCGGGGATGCCGGCGTTTATGGAATGGCTGGCCCACTGTTTCGTGTTCTCACCGCCGCCGGCTGGGACGGCGAAAATCCCCCGGTAGTCACCATCCCCGGCGTCTCCGCCCTGCAAGCGGCCGCCGCCCTCCTCGGTTCCCCCCTGATGCAGGACTTTTGCGCCATCAGCCTCAGCGACCTGTTGACCCCTTGGGACACCATCCGCCGCCGCTTGGCCGCCGCAGCCCTCGGCGATTTTGTCGTAGCCCTCTACAACCCCCGCAGCCAACGCCGGGACTGGCAGCTGCTCGAAGCCCG
Source organism: Dehalococcoidia bacterium (assembly GCA_965243185.1). Taxonomy (GTDB): domain Bacteria; phylum Chloroflexota; class Dehalococcoidia; order Lucifugimonadales; family UBA3495; genus CBDBCU01. The sequence continues at coordinate 2,086,002 of OZ251531.1, forward strand.
CCGTATCCTGCTCGACCATCGCCCGCCGCAAACCCCGGTCGGCTTGGTGCGGGCCGCCTACCGCCCCAACCAGCAAACCACCCTCACCACCCTGCAAGACCTCGCAGACCGCGCCGCCGAAGTGGATATGTTCACCACCGTAATCATCGGCAACTCCACCACCTACACCCACCACGGCAAAATGGTCACCCCGCGGGGGTATCAGGAGAAGGGGTAGGGATACCTATACATAAAGCTAAAACCCCTTCGTTTAACATAAAAGCAAGTTTTCGGATGTAAAAAGCGATAAAACTTGTCAACTTTCGCAACAGGGTATATCATTCCCCCCATTCACTACTGGATAAGGGGGAGCAAGTTGACCAACCCTGACTTTGCAAGCCAGCCATTTTTTCCGAGGGATGGCGTGGAGGAAGTGAGGGGGGCAACTTTTACAACCCCTGAGGACGGTTCTTTGGCTCTGGCCGAAGTTGAGAACCAAGTCTTTTACCGGTCTTCGGCAACGATGGCCGAGGTGAAGACGGCCACGGTAGACTTGATTGTCACCTCTCCGCCTTATTACCACATAAAAGACTATACCCAGAACGGCCACCAGAACGGGTTTCACTCCGCGCGTCTTCCTGAGGATTACGGCTCCATTCCGGACTACCGTCCCTATATCCAAGCAATGCTTCGCACTTGGCAAGAGTGCGTCAGGGTACTCAAGCCCAATGGGAAATTGGCCATCAACGCCCCGTTAATGCCCATCCCTAAAAAGGAGATTTCCACGCACCACACCCGGCACATTTTCAATATCTATGCCGATATTGAAAACTCCATCTTGGAAAACATATCCAGCATAAACCTGCTGGATATTTATATTTGGAACCGGGTCAACGGAACTAAGCGGTTGATGTTCGGGAGCTATCCCTATCCCCGCAACTTGTACGCCCAGAACACCGCCGAGTTCGTCGGCGTATTTGTCAAAGAGGGCAAACCGTCCAAAGTTTCCCAAGAAGTAAAGCAGATCAGCGCCCTATCCGAGACAGAGTGGGTTGAATACACCCAGCAGGTGTGGACGCTTCCCGGTCCCAACAAGGCAGATGTCGCTTGGGGCAAACACCCGGCCATTATGCCCGAAGAAATTGCCCGGCGTTGCATCCGTATGTTCTCTTATGTAGGAGACTTGGTGTTAGACCCCTTTGCTGGCTCTGGTACTACTCTAAAAGTTGCCAAAGAACTTGGCCGCAAGTACGTCGGCTACGAAATCTACCATAACTACGCGCCAGTCATCGAGGAGAAACTTTCCCTAGCCGGCCGTTAAGAGGTGCAAAATGCCTAACCCGGATGCTTTCATCCAAATGCCGATTTCCGCCGAGCTTGACACCACAGCCCAGTGGTTCGCCGAGCGGCGTATCCTGTTCGAGTACCCCGGGCATGACCGGCAGGTTTTCGGCAATTACGGTCCTGAACACGTCCAGACCATCAAACGCGGCATCCTTGGCGAGTTAGCCGTGTTCCAGTACCTGCACGATGCCTTACAAGAAAGGTACGGAAATTTGCCGCCTGCGGTCAGGTCTCATCGGGTAAGGGACAAGGTATGCCTGCATACCACTTTGGGCTGCTTCGACGAGGGGTACGACCTCACCGTTGCCGGTCAAAGCGTCGACTAAAGGTGTATGCCACTCAGCTCGTCCAACTATCTGCGATTCCGTCCCGTAACCTACTGATAAATCAGCAGCAGATGGAGTCTTCTGGTAAGAAACCTGCGGACTTGTACGTGCAGGTTTTCTTTATCACTGAGGGACATTTGGTTTTGGCAGGATACAGTGAAGGTTTGCCGCCCTTGAACACCAGATTCCCGTCTCCAGCATACGCCCGCCGGGTGCCTGACTTGTTGCCGATGGCAAACTTGCGGGATATGGTTCTTGCCAACCCGTAACTCTCCTTTTCCAAATCCTCCTTAAAGCGAGGTATCCCAATGCCCTCCATCCGTCCCAACCGGGTTAAGGAAAAACTGGCTGCCGGGCAGGTTACCGTTACCATCTCCGGCATCCTTTCCAGCGAAATAGTCGATTTTCTGGGGCCGCTGGGCTTTGACGGCGTGTGGCTGGAGTGCGAACACGGCGGCGTTACCTGGGAGCAGCTGGGCGATATGACCCGCGCCGCCGACCTGTGGGGCGTTACTCCCATCACCCGCGTCAACGCCAACGAACCCTGGCTCATTACCCGCACCCTTGACCGGGGTTCAATGGGCATCGTCGTTCCCCACATCAACAGCCGAGCTGCCGCCGAACAAGCCGCCCAATCCGCCAAATACGCCCCCTTGGGCTACCGGGGAATGTTCGGCGGCCGCCAATCCTACGGCGTCCCCGATTACTTCGCCGCCGCCAACGACCAGAGTATGGTTATCGTCCTCCTCGAGGAAGTGTCGGCTCTGCAAAACCTCGACGAAATCCTCCGCGTGGATGACATTGATGTTTTCTTTGTCGCCCCCTCGGACTTGGCCCAGACTATGGGACACCTGGGCAATCCCGGCCATCCCGAAGTGCAGGCGGCCATTGACGCCGCCATCGCCCGCATCGTAGCTTCGGGCCGCACCGCCGGCACCCTGGTCAACGACGCCAACGCCGCCGACTATGTAAGCAAAGGCGTCAAGTTCCTGATGACCTCTTTCAACCCCTGGCTCAGCCGGGCCGCCGCCGATTTCCTGGGCAAAGTAGCTACCGGTAGGTAGCCGTTGCCGCTGCGATGCCGCAACAAGCCGGCACCCATCCTAAACCGGTCAACTTGCAAGCGGCATTGATTGCGGCGGTAACGGCCCCGGGGGATGTGATATTAGACCCGGCGGCGGGGAGTTATTCGGTGTTGACAGCGGCACAGTTGGCGGGGCGGGAGTTTTTGGGGTATGATTTGTGGGAGTATAATTGAGAAGTCCATCTGCGAAAGCCAGCGCTGAATCATTGGGGAGAACAACGGAATGGATGAATCCTACCGGGATACCATCAGCCGGCTCATCGCCGAGTCGCCTTTTGACATCGATACAGATGTGGAAGTCAGTGGGCGTTTGCCAACCCTTGCCAGTTCGGAGTTTCTGATCAACAAGGGACAAGGCGATTGGGCCGAGGAAATTGTTTTCAACGCCATCAACCAGCACTCGACGGAGTATCGCGCCCTGAAATATGGGCGGGATGATACCTTGGCCGCCGGTGACCCCGGCTTTCCCGATTTCTTTGCGGCGTATCAAGAGGAATTGAACTCCATCGGCAAAAAGCCCGACCTGTTGGTATTTCGGCGGTCTGACCTTTCCGATGCCGGGGATTACGACTTGGAACGACCGGAGTTCGTTCAATCGGCCATAGCCGCTATTGAAGTTCGCTCCAGCAGCTTTTTGTCGGACCGCTACGCCGCTTTTATCGCCCAGAGAACGCGGCAGGCGGAAGGGGAGTGCGCCCGGCTGCGGGGGCTTATCTTGCAGGAGCCTTATGCCGCAGCTTTGCAAGAAAAGAGTCCGGCATTGTACCAGTTAATTGAAGGGGCGGCGGCCGATACTTTTCGCGAACTGGATTTCCGGGCCAGGAGTTGGGCGTCATCCCAAACCTTGACGGAGTTGAGCGGCTACTTGAAAGAGTTGAAAGCTCAAATCAAGGTTCTGCACCGGCGGGACTATCTCAGCATAACCCCCAAGCTGGAGGATATTGCCCTGGTCAACCGCTGGATTCAGCAGTTTGGCGTACCCCACTACTATCTCCAAGTTTTCTTTGACAAAGCCTATGTCATACCCTTTCGGGAAATTCTGGAATTAACCGCTAATCCCGCCAACGAGGAAATTTCCTTTTCGGTAGAGCGGGATGTCAAGAATCAGGGCAAGACGACCATCAAGGTCAATGTTCAGGTTGGCCGGGAAGTTTTGAGCAGAATTGATCTGCCGGAACACCGGTCGGCAATGAAAGAGCTGGAGCGGGGCCGCCTGCTGTTCTATGTAACCTTTCAGGGCGGCCGGGGCTATCTGGATGCGGAAATTTTCGAACGGGAGATTGCCAATGCCGTCTCTTGAATCCGGCTATCTGGAAACCGTGGGCAGCGACCACCGCAAGGCTTGGGGGCAGTTTTTTACTCATCCCCAAGTGGCCCGGTTTATGGCGCAGTGGGTAGCGGCCTCCGGTAAGGGCGATATGTATGACCCGGCTTTTGGGTTGGGGGTGTTTCGGGAAGTTTTGCCGGCGGATTCGGGGATTGCCTTTGCCGGCAGCGAGGCGGACGGGCGGATTCTTGATTATTGGGCTGCGGCAAAGCCCGGCGGGCAAGCGGCAGTGCGGAGGGAGGATTACCTGCTGGCTTGGGGCCGGCAGTATGGCGGCATTGTTTGCAACCCGCCTTATATGCGCTTTCAGCGGTTTCCGAACCGCCCCCAAGTTTTTGAGCAGTTTGCGCGGCGGCTGAACCTCAAGCTGCCCGGCTACATTAACACGGCGTCGGCTTTCCTGCTCAAGTCCTTGTCGGAGTTGGATACTGGCGGGCGGCTGGCCTACATTATGCCGCTGGAGTTTCTGAATACCGGGTACGGATCGGTAGTTAAGGAGCAGTTGACGGTGGGGCGTCATCTGGCTGCCTTGATTCGGCTGGACTGCGAAAGGGAGGTGATTCCCGATGCCATTACTTCCTTGGGCATCATTCTTTACGATAAGGCCGCTGAATTCTCCGGGGTTAAGTTCTATACGGCGGCATCGATTCAAGATTTGGATTGCCTGCTGGAGCGGGTACCGGTTGCCGAAATTCCTTATGGTCAGCTGGCGGCGCGAGAGAAGTGGCTGCCTTACTTTGACGCCGCCCGGTTGACGCCGGATTATGCCAATACCGTTCCGGTAGAGTATTATGGGCATTTCAGCCGGGGGATTGCCACCGGAGCCAACCGGTTCTTTGCCCTGCGCCCCTCGGAAGCCCAAGCCCTGGGGCTGGACGCCGGGGAAGTGGCACCGGCTATCACCAAAAGCGTACAGATTCAGAAGCCATTTTTCACGGCGGCGGATTACGCCAATCTAGTGAAATTGGATGCGCGGATGCTGCTGTTTAATGTCAATGGCAACCTTTCGGCGGCGGCAGAGCGTTACGTTCAATCCGGGGAGCGGCAGGGCTTTCATCAGGGCTACATTACCCGTAACCGCCAACCTTGGTACAAAAACGAAACTCGCCGGCCCGCTCCGCTGCTCTTGGGCGTATTTTCCCGGGGCGGGTACAAGATTGTCCGGAACACCTCGGACGCCTTGAACCTGACTTGCTTTCACGGATTCCAGCCGCACCGGTCGGGAGAGGATTACATTGACCGGCTGTTTCTCTATTTCCATTCCCGTCCGGGCCGGGAACTGGTATCGCTGTCCATACGTAAATATGGCGACGCGCTGGACAAGTTCGAGCCGAATGACTTGAACCGGGCATTGACGCCGGCGCCCCGGGTGTTGGCGGCCATTACTGACGCGGCGGTGTCGGAAGCGATGCGGCAGCTGCGGGAAACGGGACGGACGCCGGATTGCGTGGATTCCTGGTTTGGTGGGCTGACCCGGTGACGCCAAAACATTGCCGATTTCAGGGGCAGCCATTATAATTGCCCCCGGATGATACCCCTAACCCGCACATCTTAACCGAGGATTTGCAATGTTCACCAGTTTCAGCGCTTCCTATGCCGGGCATATCGTGGATGACCACTTGGGTTTTGACGGCACCCCGGCCAATGACCGCAACTATCCCAACGAAACCCTGGCTCAGGCTTTTGACTGGGCTTTGGACTTTTCCCGCCACCTGGAGAGCTTGGGCTACGATGAGTTCTGGATGGCGGAACACCATTTCCAGACCGAGGGGTATGAGTGCATCCCCAACCTGCTGATGCTGAGCCTGTATCTGGCGACGCACACGGAGCGGCTCAAGTACGGCTGCGGGTTCAACATTACCCCCATGTGGCATCCGCTGCGGCTGGCCGAGGATTACGCGATGGCGGATATTCTGACCGGTGGGCGGGTGATTTTCGGCGTAGGCCGGGGCTACCATACCCGGGAGGTGGAGACCTTTGCCGCGCCGATGTTGGACGGCGACGCCAACCGGGAGCTGTTCGAGGAACAGGTCGAGGTGCTGGTCAAAGCCTTTACCGAGGAATCTTTTTCCCATCAGGGCAAGCACTACCAGTTTCCGGCCGATGTGCCGTATCGGGGTTATCAGCTGGAGCGGTTAAGCCTGGTGCCGCGGCCGCTGCGCCAGCCGGTGGAAATCTGGCAGCCGTTGGTCAGCGGCAATCCCAAGGGCATTGACTTTATGGGACGGATGGGGATTAAGGCGTTGATTGCCAACACGCCGGAGCCGGCTTTGGAGGAGCGATTGGCGTTGTATCAGCAGGCGGCGGCGGCCCACGGGCGGGAATTGGCCTTGGGCGAGGATGTGGCTTTGGGCTATCGGTTCTTTATCGCCGACACCGAGGAGCAAGCCATTGAGCAGGCCCGCCCCTATTTTGAGGAGGCGATGAAGTTTGCCGCGCCGCTGGGCTTGATGCGGTTGAGTCAGGAGCAGATTGACACGGTAGCCCGGCCGGGACGGACGGCGGAGGTGGCTTTGCCGACTTTGGCGGAGGCGGCGGCCAGCAAGGCGTGGCTCTGCGGTTCGGCGGAGCAGGTGGCGGAGCATTTGATGCGGGTGGAGGATAAGTACCCGGGCGTGGAGCGGGTGAACCTGGGCGCGGTGATGGGGATGCCGGCGGCGGTGTTCAAGGAGCAGTTGACGCGGTTTGCCGAGGGGGTAATGCCCCTGATGAAAAGCCGCAGCGGGGGTTAGGCCGGCCGCCGCCGCCCGGCCGCGGCGGCGCATCAGGGGAGTAATGCTATGGAAACCCGGGTAGCCGAAGTTAAGGTAGTAGGCGAAGTGCGGGCGGTAGAATTGCGGGATGACGGCGGCGGCGTTTTCCGTTTGCGGCTGGCGGATGGGACGGTCGTCAGCGGGGAGTTTGCGGCCGACTACGCAGAGGTTGTTACCGAGGCTTTTCATCTGCACCAGTGGAGCCATTTGGGGGTCAAGGGTGACGGTGAGTTTGATGATGAGGGAGCGCTGCGGCACATCCGGCGGGCAAATCAATTGCAGATAACGGAGCCGGGAGCAGACCCGGATGCGCTGGTGTCCCAAGACCCGCCGGACGATGTTTTGGCGCGGATATTCAAGATGGCGGATGAAATTCGGGAGAAGTATCCGGACTTGGATGAGGAGCTGGCGCTCGACATAGAGGAACTGTTCGATGAGCTTAACGCGGAATATCCGGTGCCGGAGGAGCCGGCGGTCGACGTAGGGCAGCATATCCTGGAAATGTTCGACGAGCTTAACGCGGAGTATCCGGTACCGGAGGAGGAACAACCGCCGGCAGACTTTGCGGCCAACTACAAGCATTACCTTTACGGGTTTCCGAAAGAGGGGGGAGCGGATGCCGCTTCCGACCCGCCGCCGGATAGTAAAGCGGAGCAGCACATCTTGGAAGTGTTCGAGGAACTCCGCAATTCCCCGGACGGGCAAGAAGTGGCGGAAGTGTGGCCTACGGACTTGGCGGCGAACCTGGCACATTACCTCTACGGCCACCCCAAAAGGGAAATATGACTCCCGGCAATCAGGCAGTCTTTGCCGATACCGGCTATTGGGTTGCTCTTTTGAACCCCAGAGACGGCTTGTACCAAAAGGCCCGTCTGGCCGGCGAGCGGTTTCGTTCTTGCCGGATAATCACCAGCGAGTTGGTGCTGGTGGAGTTTCTAGCGGCTGTGTCCGGCGGTGGTTACGGAAGTCGCCGGCTGGCGGTGAACACGGTAAAGAAACTGGAAAGCAACCCCGATGTGGACATTGTGCCGACGTCCACCGAGCAGTTTGGAAAGGCGTTAGAGCTATACGGAACTCGCCTCGACCAGCGGTGGAGCCTTACCGACTGCGCTAGCTTTCTGATTATGCAGGACTTGGGCATTCAGTCCGCTTTGGCTGAGGACCATCATTTTATCCAAGCAGGATTTAGGGCCTTGATGCGGGAAGTCTGAACTGACTTGTTCCGCCCTACTTCCCATCCGCCCAGTCAACTCCGGCCGCCGGATAAACCGGGTGCGTCAAATAGTGCCAGGTCAATACGCCGCGCAGCCCTTGCAGGAACAGATACCCCGGTATCAGCAGGTAAATAGTCATAGAATAGGGATTCAGATTGCCCGGCGCCAAGCCAAAGATTGCCAGACCGAACAAGGCCGCCTTACTGACCAAGTGGTAAGCCAGCAACGCCGCCGCCGCCAAGCGAAAGCGTTTCAAGACGCCTATGGATAGTGCCGCTATCAAACCCGACTCCAGCAGCACATACAAGAATTGCCCCAAGGTGGGTTGGACAAGCCCGGTAACTGCCGGGTCTCCGAAATAGGTTGTCGTTACCGCCACCGACAGCATACCGGCAAGCGCTAACCCGGTCACGCCGCCCCACAGGATACGCTTGCCGGCCTGCCGCAAATCCGACCCTATCATCCAGCCGGGCAAAGTCAATCCCGCCAACTTCACCGTCTCGCTTTCCATCGCCCCCCTACCTACTTCCCCCGCAAATAGCGGTAAGCCGCTATCGCCGCCGTAGCCCCATCCCCGGCAGAAGTTACCAGTTGCGCCGCCGAATGTTGCCGCACATCCCCGGCGGCGTACAAGCCCGCCGTTGCCGTCTCCATCCACAAGTTCACCGGAATATGGCCGCCCCGGTCGGGTTCGACCAAGCCCCGGGCCAGTTCCGAGTTGGGTTCCAGTCCCACATAGATAAAGACGCCAGCCAAATCCACAGCATCCTCTTGCCCGGTGGCGGCGTTATGCAATTTCACCCCGGACACCGTATCCGTCCCGCAAATCTCCATCACCCGGGTATTGCGGACAATCTCAACTTTGGGGTTTTCCGCCAGCCGGGTTTGCAAAGTTTGCTGCGCCCGCAGTTCCTCCCGGCGATGAAAAAGCAGCACCCGGTCGGCATATTCGGTCAAAGTCAACGCCTCATCGGCCGCCGCATCGCCGCCGCCGACCACGCCCACGATTTGCCCCATAACCAACGGCCCGTCGCAGGTAGCGCAGTGGGACACGCCCCGGCCCCACAGCCGTTCCTCTCCCGGAATGCCCGCCGACCGCAGCCGGGAGCCGGTAGCGATGATAACCGCTTTGGCATGGTAGCGGCCGCCATCCGCGTCCACCCGAAAATCGGAACCGGGGCCGCCCTCCCGGACAATCCCGGTGACCTCATCCATCAAAAACTCGACCCCGGCAGCCATCGCTTGCTCCTGCACCACCGGCCCCAATTCCGCCCCGGCAATGCCCTCGGGAAAGCCGGGAAAGTTATCAATCCGCTCGACATTGATAATCTGCGCCCCGCCCATCATCCGCTCGACCAAGCCGGTGGACAAGCCGTAACGGGCGGCGTACAGCCCCGCCGTCATCCCGGCCAAGCCGCCGCCTACGATCATCAGGTCATAACTATCGGCCACGCCGGAAACCTCCAGGGTAGCAGTGTCAGCGGGGGCATTTTAGCCTAAAAACCCGGCGGGCCGAGTTTCTTTTCTCGACCCGCCGTTCCCTTTGCTGAAGTTTCCCCGACCGCCCGGCGGTCGGGGAGCTTTGCCGCTACGCCGCAAAACGCGGAGCATCCTCCCGCCGGCCGCCCAAAATGTTGATGACATAAGGCAGGCTGAGCAGCGGGACAATCGCCCAAACCAACGGCAGCCACCAATCGCCCTTAATCAATCCGCCCAAGACTGCGCCGCTGACGGCGAGGCTGCCGACGATGCCCAACAGCAGCAACGCCAAGGCAATGCCGGCCAGTTTGGGCGTCGGCCGCGCCGTAAAGAGCAGCCAAAGGAGGGCTACGGCCGCCAGGGGGTGGAACAGCACGATGGGAAGCCGTTCCCACAACCCGCCATCGGCAAAGGTGCTTATCGCCAAGCCCAAGGCGGCCAGCAGGGCGTACACCACCGCCAGCACAATCAGGGGAACACGCAACGAATTCATACTCTCACCTCTCTTTTCCAGATTAGGTAGCTGAATACCATCGCCACGCTCGGCGGTTCCTGATTCCAGTATCCCACAGGGTCGGCATATATGCAATAGGAATAATCACTATTTTCCCAGGCAAAATTGGGAAAAACTATACCTGATGGCCGTTACCGGCTATAATTCTCCCCAAAACGCACCCCTACCACGGCAGAACGCGGCCGGGCCGGCCGCGAAAGGAACGGTTGAAAATGGCCGATAACAAGTTCACCACCTGGGTTCACGGGGCCAGTATGCAGGTGGAATACCCCAACCGCATTACTTCGGTGCGGCATACCGGCCCCTTTGTCCGCATCGAGGGCACCGCCGGGCAAAACACCTGGCTGCACTTTCCCATTGCCACCATGACCCAATGCAACGGCGAAGGCGTGCGGGTCGAGGCGGTCCTGGTCAGTTTCCGCACCCGCCCCTACGCCGTAGTCCACGAGGTAATCCTGTACGACGGGGAAAAGCGCATTGCCGAACATACCGACCTCGGCTTGCAGGGCGACCACTTGTCCGCCCGCTTTGCCGTACCCGGCACCCCGGAGGCCCAGCAGGGACTGAATGTAACCATCGGCGTAACTTTCCCGCCCGGCGCCCCGGAGGTGCGGGCCATGCAGTTGGAAATAGTAGGCGTAGGCGTCGAGTTTGCCGGGTAGCCAAGGGGCAATGCTGTAGGTCCAAAAAGATTACCCCGAACCGAATTACAGCATCCCCTCCAGCCCGATCAGTCCGAACAGCCCGCCCAAAACTCCGGCGGCCACGATTACCGCCGGAGCCGGTATGCGGTAGTAAGCCACCGCTCCAAAAGAGAGCAAGGCAATAACCGCGCCGCCCGGGCCAGGAGCCGCGCGCGCCCACAGCAGAAACACCACGCCCACCACCAGACCGACCGCCGTAGCGTTGACACCGACCAGCGCAATCCGCATCCAGGGATAGCGCCGCACCCGCTCCCAAAAGGGCAGCACGGCGTAGATAACCAGCACCCCCGGCAGGAATAAACCTACTAACGCCAACAGCAATCCCGGCGCTCCGCCGGCAATGGCACCCAAGTAGGTGCTGAAACTGAACATCAGCCCGGGCAACGCCAGCATCAAGGCAAAGCCGTCCAGAAACTGCTGCTCCGTAACCCGGCCGGTGTCCACTACTTCCGTCAGCAGCATCGGCAATACCACTTGACCGCCGCCGAAAATCAGTGACCCGGTGCGGTAAAAGGACTGAGCATTCACAGTTCAAGCGCAACACTTCCCGGGCAAAAACTTCCGCCAGGGTCTGATACCCCAAGCACTGCCGGGGCGTATTATTGTACGCCCGCACCCGCGCAATTAGCGCCGCCTCCGGCAAAGTCGCCAAATCCGTCCGTCGCGGCAGCGTCCGCCGCAATCGCCCGATGGCATTCTCCACCCCGCCCTTCTGCCACGGCGAATGAATGCCGCAAAAGCAGGTGGCAATTCCCGGCTCGTGCAGCCGGTGATGGCGGGCGAACTCGGCCCCGTTGTCAAAGGTCACCGACTGCCGCCCCTCCTCCGGCAGCCCATTCAGCACCTGGCCGATGACCGCAGCGATGGGTTCGGACGCCTTGACTTGGGGCAGGCGCAAGGCCACCAGCAAGCGGGAATAGCGTTCCGCCAGCACCAGGACGGCTTGCCCGTAGGCACTGAACAGCATCAAGTCGGCCTCCCAATGCCCGGGCGTCTGCCGGGTCGCGGCCGCCGCCGGCCGGGCTTCCAGCTCCTGCCGGTAGGGAATCCGACTGCCGGGCTGCCCCCGCTTGTGCCGCCCCCGGCGGATTTTGCCTTGGGGCAAGTAATGCCGCCAGTCATACGCCTTCCCCCGCCGGATTTGGGCGTCGATGAACCGCTAGATGGTCTCGTGGGACAAAATCGTCCGGCCCGTCTCCCGTTTCAAGCGACCGCATACCTGCTGCGGCGACCACCCGGCTTTGAGCCGGGCCAGCACCCACTCCCGCAAGTCCGCATCCCGTTCCAGCTTGGCGCCTTGCCACCGCCGAGCCCGGGCTTGCTGGTCGGCATAAACCGGCTGATAGCCGCGCCGCCGGGAAATGCCGTTGCGCTTCACCTCCCGAGTAATGGTTGATGGCGCGCGATCCAAAGCTGCCGCGATTTGGCGGTAGGAGCAGCCCTGGGCTTGTAATCGGGCCAGTTCACACCGCTCTTCCCGGGTAAGCTGTTGATACCGGGTTCCCATAGCAACACCTCCGCCAGAAAGTGTTGCCCTTCCTTTGTGAATTTAGCGAATCCACAAAACCCGCAACCACCCCCACCCCCAACCCCAAAAGTTTTGAGGGGGTGCGGGGGAACTTTATGTGACAGTTCCCCCGCCGTCCCCCACTCCCGCCCGTCCCCTTGCCCCGGCCCGCCGCCTCCGCCCCCGGCATTACCGCCGTCTCCGCGTCCGCCACTATCCCCCCTCTCCCCCGAAAAACGCTCCCAAAACATCCCCATCGGCATCGCCGCCCGTCTCTCCCTAGCCTTAATCGCAGCTCGTTTCCGGTTCCATCGCGGTTTGTTTTCAGTTCCATCGCGGCTCGTTCCCGGTTGCATCGCAGCTAGTTATATCCCCCGGCCCCATCAACCCCGGTCAAACCCCCAGTGGCACCGGGCACCGTTTCCGCCGCCAACAAAATTGACACCGCAGCCCCTAACCGCTAGGATAGGGAAAACCTTTGCCATCCCGTTCCCCCCAGCCCAAGGAGGTTGTTTCTATGTTCGTCCGCCGCGACTTGACCGACACCGTCCCCACCCGCGAAGGGAATATGCACTACCGCAAGCAGGGCAGCGGCTTTCCCCTGGTAATGCTGCATCCCCTCGGCACTTCCACTTGGGCTTGGCACACCGTCCTTGACGCCCTCAGCCAGGACTACACCTGCTACGCCTTCGATATGCTCGGCCACGGCGCTTCCGACAAGCCCACCCGCCATTTCAATATTCCCGACTACGCCCGCGCCCTGGATGACGCCTGCCAAGTGCTGAACATCCACCGCGGCCACTATGTCGGCAACTCGGTCGGGGCTTGCTTGGCCGCCGAAATGGCCGCCAGCTACCCGGAGCGGGTGGACAAACTGGCTCTGGTCGGCTGCCCCCTGTGGAATCCTTGGGGCGGCCAGCAGCGGATCGCCGACACCGCCGCCGACTATGACGAAAACGGCTTGACGCGGCCGCGCACCCTGGAGCAGTTGCAGCAGCGCGCCACCTTCGCCAACCCCCGGCAAGAATGGCTCGACGCCACCAACGAAACCCGCCGGCAAGCCGGGGAATGGGTGCGGAACCTGCATCAGTCCCTGGCTTACTACGACATCCTGTCCCGGCTGCCCCTGATTAAAGCCACCGCCACCCTGGTACTGTACGGCGAGTTGGATACGCTGCGGGAGGGCGCGGAACTGCTGCACAACAACATCGTCAATGCCCGCCAGGTAATTCTCCCCGGCCTCGGCCACATCCCCCAAATCGAAGGCCCGGACGCCTTTAACGCGGAGCTGCTGACATTCCTGCGGGCGGGGTAGGGGGGATTCAAACCGGGTCAGGCAGGATATACCGGAGTATTTCTCGATCCGGCGTATCTCAAGGTTTGAATCGGCTTAAATCGCCGCCCGGATTTCCGCAACCAAGGAATTGAGCCGATTGGCTTGGACAATGTTAAAAATGCCGGTAACATCGTCGCTACGGTAGCCGACCAGTTGGGACGGAACGGCGTTGGATACAATGTAAAAGGGCGTATCCTTATTCTGGCGGCGGAAATTTCTGGCGTTAGCCTGCGCCTTTTTCCAAGTGTCGGAACGCTCCAACCCGGGCCGGGCGATGTTGGTAATGCTCTTATCGGGGTTTTGCAGACGCCGCGGCGACCCCTTGGTTTCAATGGCAACCTTGGGAGTAACCTCGATGTCGTGGGTAACAGTGTTGCCCGGCGTAGGCGCCGCCGGCAACTCGAACCGGGTGGTCAACAGATGCCTTACCGCGCTCTCGAAAGCATTTCCTACCACCGGAGCGCGGCTCTGGAAAGTGGCAATGGCAAAAACCTTGTCCGAGTTGCACACCGGACACCGGGAGGGCTGATTGCCAAAACTGGCTGACTGATTTCCCTCTTTCAGGCAAGCAATACACGCCCAAGCCGGGTAGCAACCGGCGTCCTCGATGGCTTGCTGAAAGCAGCCGTCGAAATAATGCCGCAGCGTATTGTTGTTCAACTCGCCGCCCAAGAAAGTAGTGTAGTTGACTTGAGCAATGCCGTCATACCGCATAGCAGCCATTCCGCACCTCCGCAATCACCCGGCCATCCCCTTCGCTGTGGGCAAAGAGTTGGGGCGCATCCGACAACCGCCGGTACGCTAGGGCAAGATATTCCTCGGCAACCTCATACCCGACAAACCGCCGCCCCGCTTTCAGCGCAGCCAGGGCGGTGGTGCCGCTGCCCATAAAGGGGTCTAAAACTACCTCCTCGCGATAGGTATAAAGTTCAATGCAGCGACGCGGCAGCTCCTCCGGAAAGGGCGCGGGATGGCCGATGCGGCGGGCCGACGCCGGCGCGAACTGCCACATACTCTTGGTACATTCCAGAAAATCCTCCCGGCTGATGGTGGATTCCCGGTCGGGCAGCTTGGGCCGCTGCCAAGAGTCTTTGCTGAAAATCAGGATATATTCGTGAATATCCCGCAGCGTGGGATTGGAGGGCGATTGCCAGCTGCCCCAAGCTGTCGAGGCCGCCGCGCTGTTGCCCTTGTCCCAAATAATTTCCCCCCGCATCAGAAAGCCCAAGTCGAGAAAATCCTCGATTAGGTAGCGATGCAGGGGCAAGTAGGGGCGGCGGCCCAAGTTGGCGATGTTGAAACAGACCCGACCGCCGGGCACCAGAACGCGGTACACCTCGGCCATCGTCCGGCGGATAAAGCCGCGATACTCCGCCAAAGTCAGGTCGGCGTCATATTCCTTGCCCACATTGTAGGGCGGCGAAGTAACCATCAGGTGGACGCAGGCATCCGGCAGCGCGTCCATCCCCTCCGCCGAATGGGGCAGGATGGTATTTACAACATTGTCCGGTAGGGGATTTTCCCAATACTTGCCGGGCTTGGCGGCCGGCAAGTCATCATAAAGGCGGCCGGCGTAGAAAGGCGACGAATCGTGACCCTGCCGTCCCGCCGACCCGAACGGGGAAGTACGGGTTTTACCCCTACCCGAGTCGGGGGGGGGGGGGGGGGGGGGGGGGGGGACTTATATGTTCATCGTAAGGGATCAAAACGCGCGCGATAATCGCGCCGGAAAGGGGAGATGTCAAGGGGTTTTGGACGAGGGAATTTGTGGCACAGAAATAATCCGCGCCGTCAACCTGATGTGCTATTCAGCAGGAAACCACTTACTGAGTATAGCTCGCAGTTCCAGAAATGCCGCATCCTGGCAACGCTGAAAGGAAACTTTTTCCGCCAACTGTCGGTATAGGGATGCGCTGCGCCGGGTCTGCGCTTGATACAAAGCCGCTTGAAATGCTTCTTTAGGGCGCGCCGGTTTCCCCTCCCCTTCCTTCAGCAAACCTTGCTCGGTCAACCAATCTTTAAGGGAAATTGATTGGTCGCGCCAGCCAACTATATCCTCAATGTGAGGAGAGTTGCTCCAGACCCACGCCTCCAACTCCGGGGACAGGACGATTGCCTGCGCTCGTTCTCCCCAGGACGAACCCGCAAAATCATGGTTAAGTCGCTCCTGCAACGCCCTCGGATGGATTATCTCTTGCCCGCTCCCCTGATGGTCGAATATCAGCAGACCGTGGCGATACTGCTGGGAGAAAATCGACAGAAAACTGACACCGCGTTGGGCGCAGGCCGGGTCGTGCTGCGAATCAACAAAGATGTCCACTGTTATTGCCCGGATGCTCAAGGACTGATGACGGGGCAACAATCCGCGCAAGGCATTTTCCATATCCTTGTCCGCGGCAAGGATAATCAAGTCTTTCTCGCTCACCCCAAAACTCCCGATGCCAGCAATGTTCCCAAGTCAACTTGCCCCTGCCAATCCCGGAGCATGGGATGCTCCGACCCCAGAACAATATCCGTTGCGCCATCATCCGACTTGGCAAAACACAGCACATCATCCGCCCGAGCCGTGTTCAGCACTACCGGCGAATGAGTCGCCAGCAGCACTTGGGAGTTATACATCGAGGACAGCGAATCGTAAGCCGTCGCCACTGCCGAGGGATGGATGCCGTTTTCCGGCTCCTCAATAAGGTAGATGCCACGGTAGTCGGTCAGGTAAGCCGGCAGGGTCAACGCGGTCAGCCGTAGCGTCCCGTCAGACACCAACCAGGATGGAACATTCATCCCCCCGGCATACTGATACACCATATAGCAATGCCGATCCTCGGGCCGTTCCACAGTGGTGATGTCGGTCAAGTCCCGCAACGCTGTTTGGAGATGCGCTATCCAGGCTTTGTGCTGTTTCGGATTCTCCCGCCGCAGGCGTGAAACTACCCAAGGTAAGTTGGAACCGTCGGGCCAGAACTCTCCAATCCGGGTCGGCGGGCTGGGGCGACGGATGGCACGGCTGTTGAGAAAAAACTGCTGCACCCCGACGGTCAGATAATCCCGAAACCAAGTAGCTACCGGAAAGTTATCCTTGTCCTCAGGCAGATTGCCCAAGGCCGACCGCCGCGGCCCCAGTTTAATGGCTGGCACCCAGCCACCGGCCGAACGCCGATAGGTTTCGCTGTAGAAATTATCGTTGCCGCCCGGCAGCTTGTTCAGCACCACCTTGTTGTGCGAGCCGTGAATGCCAGCTTGCAGGGAATTCGGCGGTAGCGGCGGCATCGGGAAAATAGCCGGCTGCGCCGGGATTGACTTCGTCGCCTTTTGCAGCAACAAGGTCTCGGCTTTAAGCTCAAACTGACCTTGGTCGCCCTCGTCATCCAGCGCTACCTGATACCGAATGGTATCCAAGTCAGGCCGAAAGGTTAGTTCTCGCAAGTTGTCGGGAATTTGCGCCTCTACCGCCAGTTCAAGCCGCCCCCCTTGTCCTTGAAAGAACAATTCCCGCGGATTAGGAGTGCGCTCCTCTACCGCATCCGCCAAGTCTCCATATAGTACCAGATCTTGGAGAAACCCGATAACATCCAGAAAGGTCGTTTTGCCCGACGCGTTGGGGCCGACCAGCACATGAAAAGGCTTCAACGGCCTTTGCACATACCGCAGGCAACGATAGTTAAGGGCTTCTACCGAGGTAATCATCTGGCTACTCCAGCGTGGTAAGACGGCGCTAACTTAACCTACCCCACCAACCCCTGCGCCGTCCTCACCACCCGCGCCGCATTCGGCAGGTAGGTATCCTCCAGCGGGCGGCTGTACGGCACCGGCGTATGCGGCGCCGTTACCCGGGAGGGCGGGGCGTCCAAGTAGTCAAAGGCTTCCTCGGCTACCCGCGCGCAAATATCCGACGCCAGGCTGCACACCGGCGTATCCTCATCCACCACCACCAACCGGTGCGTCCGCCGCACCGAATCGATAATCAGGTCGTAGTCAATGGGCGAAACGCTCAGCAAATCCACCACTTCCGCATCAATCCCCTGCTGCGCCAGTTCCGCCGCGGCGTCAGCGCAAACCCAAGTCATCTTGGAAATGCCCACCAGCGTCAAATCGGAACCCGGGCGGATGGTGCGCGCCTTGCCCAAGGGCAGAGCGTACGGTTCCTCCGGCACGGCGCCGGTGTTGCCGTACAATCCCTTATGCTCAAAATAGACCACCGGGTCATCATCCCGAATCGCCGCCGTCAGCAGCCCCTTGGCCGTGTAAGGGTCGGACGGAGCTACCCCCTTGAGGCCGGGAATGTGGCTGAAAATGGAGTAGAAAGACTCCGAATGTTGGGCGGCGCTGCCAAACCCGGCCCCGATGCGGGTCAGCAGGGTAAAAGGCACTTTTACCTGCCCGCCGAACATATACCGCATCTTGGCGGCGTTGTTCAGCAGCTGATCCATACAGACGCCCACAAAGTCCACGAACATCAACTCGGCCACGGCCCGCATCCCGGTGGACGCCGCGCCAATGGCCGTACCTACGAAGGCCGCTTCCGACAGCGGCGTATCCAGCACCCGCTGATTGCCGAACTGCTGAATCAGCCCTACCGTAGTGCGGAACGGCCCGCCCCAAGCGTCCACGATGCCCAGATGTTCCCGCCCGGCGCCGCCGGCGATTTCCTCGCCCATAATGATGACCGTTTCATCCCGCTCCATTTCCTGGCGCAGGGCTTCGTTGATGGCTTCCCGATACCGCAGTTCCCGGTCGGTAGCCGGCAGCATCGCCGTCGTGGTCATATTCCGTACCTCTAGTTAAAGAATACCGTCATTCCCGTGAAAACGGGAATCCAGAAAGTCCCGCAGGCAGAATGATTTTTCTTGACAATGACCCGTGGATCCCCGGTTTCGCGGGAATGATGGTTAAAGAATGGGCTAGACTTCCAGGTTGATGCCCCGCCGCATCATAGCCACCGGGTAGTCCACATACACATCGTCATACAGCTCCGCCGGCTCCGGCAGCGGGCTTTCATCGGCAAAGCGGATGGCTTCCTCCATCAGCTCCTGGGCTTCCAGGTCCATAAAGTCCAGTTCATCGGCAGCCACCAAGCCGCCGGGCAACGTCTTTTCCCGAAACACCTTCAGCGGATCCCGGCCGCGCCAGTAATCCTGCTCCTCCTGAGTGCGGTAGCTCAGCGGATTATCAAAGACGGTGTGGCCGTAGTACCGGTAAGTGCGGCATTCCAGCAGCGTCGGCCCCAACCCGGCCCGGGCCCGCTGCACCGCTTGCCCCGCCGCCTCGAAAACCTCGAATACATCCATCCCGTCCACATGGACGCCCGGCATATCGTAGCCGGCCGCCCGGTCGGCCACCCGCGCCGTGGACAAGGCATATTCCACCGGCGTGGACTCGGCATAGCCGTTATTTTCGCAGCAGAAAATCACCGGCAGTTTCCACACCGAGGCCAGGTTCATACACTCGTGCAGGACGCCTTGGTTAGCCCCGCCATCGCCAAAGAAAGCCACCGCTACCCGTCCCAAGTTCTGCAGCTTGGAAGTCAGGGCCGCGCCCACGGCCAACGGGATACTGGCCGCCACCACGCCGTTAGTCCCCAGCATTCCCTTGCTCATATCGGCAATGTGCATCGACCCGCCCTTGCCCTTGTTCGGCCCGGTCGCCCGTCCGAACAGCTCGGCCATCATCAGCTTGGGGGCAACCCCCTTGGCGATGCAGTGGCCATGCCCCCGGTGGGTGCTGCCGATGTAATCGTCCACCGTCAAATGGGCGCAGACCCCGGTCGGCACCGCTTCCTGCCCCGCCGAGGAATGAACCGACCCGGACATACCCCGCTGCCCGGTTTCCGGGATGCCCCGTTCCTCAAAGTGCCGAATGGTAGTCATAGTGCGGTACAGGTTCAGCAGCGTATCCCGGTTCAGTTCCATAGCAATCCCCCCGCCGGCGTCCGGCAATCCCGCCAACGCCGCTGGCAACTCAGTTTCCCCCATAGTAGCACGGCGGCTAGGGATGTCAATACGATTAAGGATTGGGTTCCTTTCTATTTCAGGGTACACATCCTGAAATGAACCCGCCGGCTATGATATAGTAGTTACGCAGTTGCTGCTTGACAAGGGCAATGGGATGCCTTTATGCGCTATCGGGAAGTAAAGGGGCAGTAAGCGATGAATCTCCCCAACTTTGAGAACCGCACCCTGTTTCAGGGGGACAACCTGCCTTTCCTGCAAGGGTTGAACAGCGCGACGGTGGATTTGATTGCCACCGATCCGCCGTTCAACAAGAGCAAGGATTTTCACGCCACGCCGAACAGCTTGGCCGCCGGGTCAAGGTTCACCGACCGCTGGCGGTGGGATACGGATGTGCATGAGTGGTGGGTTGACGCTATTCAAGATGATAACCCCAAGGCGTGGTGGGTTATCCAGTCGGCCCGGGAAACTTATGGGCCGGATATGGCGGCCTTTCTGTGCTGGCTGGGGGTTCGGCTGATGGAGTGCTATCGTATCTTAAAGCCGACCGGCAGCCTTTACCTGCACATTGACCACACGGCCCACGCTTACACCAAGGCGTTGCTGGACGCTATCTTTGGCAAGGAGCAGTTTCGGAATGAGCTGATTTGGTATAAGGGCTACCGGGGAACCCCTAAACAAGGCAACTGGCAAATGGAACACGAAACCCTGCTTTACTACAGCAAGGGCGGGGCCGTTGTCTGGAACGACACCTATGCCGAATATAAAGACGATCGGTTGGCCCGGTATAATCAGGTGGATGAAAAGGGGGAAAGGTATGCCTTGATTAAGCGGCGGCGGGCTGACGGCACCATCTATTATGGCAAGACCTATCCCCAAGGCAAAAAAGCGGGGAATGTGCTCGAAGTTCCCATCCTGGCCGCCACGGCCAAAGAACGCACCGGCTACCCCACGCAGAAGCCGCTTGCCTTGTACGAGCGGATAATCCGGGCGTCGAGCAATCCCGGCGATATGGTGCCGGATCCTTTTTGCGGTTGCGCGACGACCCCGGTAGCGGCGGAAAGCTTGGGCCGGCAATGGATTGGGATGGATTTGTGGGAGGGCTGCCACGGTATCATCATCGACCGACTTAATGCGGCAAAGCAGATCTGGCGGCCGGAGGATGTGCGGCTGGTAACTATACCGCCGGAACGGACGGATGATGCGGATATGGCGGCCCCGCATTTGCAGCAGATTGAGCGGCGGCGGGAACGGCGGCCGCTGTTCAGCAAGGAACAGATGAAAGCAATCCTGATTGAGAAATGGGGCGCGGTATGTTGGGGTTGCGGATTTGAGCCGCCCAACAGCGATGACCGGCATTTTGACCTGGACCATAACTTGCCCAAGGCCAGCGGCGGGACTAACGACCTGGACAACCGGGCGATACTCTGCCGTCCCTGCAATGGCCGCAAAAGCAATACGCTGACCCTGGACGGGCTGCGGCGAGCGAATCGGCGGGATGGCTATTGGTACGGCAGTCCGCCCATCGACCAGCGTATACCGTTAAAGTTGGCGGTGGCTTGGGCGCGAGATTATCTGGAAAGGCAAGCTCGGCAAAGGGAGTTGGCCGAGTAAAATCACTGTGCGTCCGAAGCAGCGGGAACCGGCGTATCAGTTCTCCCGCTCAAATTTAGCCCCCGTCGCCGTCCCCGCACCCAACCCCAAAACCTCTGCGCCGCATTCCCATCCAGCGCCGCAATTTTCCCCTATAGTAATGCTCCGGCTATGGATGTCAATAGCGGCGCGCCGCCGGGAAACCGGATGGGGTTTAGTGTTTCCATTCGCGGTAGTTAGGTATATCCTGTTAAGGAATTCAGGGATACCGGTTTAGCGCGGGGGCGGTTTTGCGGGCTTTGATTGTGTCGGATATTCATTCCAACCGGGCGGCTTTGGCGGCGGTCCTGGCCGATGCGGCGGCCCGGGGCGGGTTTGACGCCGTGTGGTGCTTGGGCGATATGGTAGGCTATGGGCCGGAGCCGGGGGCGTGTCTGGAGTTGCTGCGCGGGTATCCCTTAACGGCAGTAGCCGGCAATCACGACCACGCCGCGCTGTATCCGGATGCGGCCGCCGATTTTAACCCCAATGCGGCCGCGGCGGCGTTATGGACGGCGGAGCAGCTTTCCCGGGCGGAGCGGGCTTTTCTTTCCGATTTGCCGTTGACGGTGACAGCCGGGGCTTTTACCCTGGTTCACGGCAGTTTGCGGGCGCCGTTGCGGGAGTATCTGTTAAGCCCGGCGGCCGCCGCTGCTACTTTTGCCCGGCTGACTACGCCCTATTGCCTGGTGGGACATTCCCACTTGCCCTTTAGCTGTGTGGGAAACCGGGACGGGCCGGAGTTCGTAGAATTTGCTGAGAATACGGTCTATCCGTTAGATGAACGGCGGCGGATAATCAACCCGGGCAGCGTAGGGCAGCCCCGGGATTATGACTGCCGGGCCGCTTATGCGGTGTATGATGCTGCGGCGGGGACGGTGGCGCCGCGGCGGGTCAGTTATGATATTGCAGATACTCAGGACAGGATGCGGCAAGCCGGCTTGCCGCCGGAATTGATTGACCGGCTGAATTACGGGGTTTAGGCGGCAAGCCGGGAAAATCTCAATCCGGTCAATCTATTGACAAGGGCGGGAAAATATCGCTACTATGTTGCAACCTTTACGCTGACCGCAGTGGGGAGGACGATTTGCGGCGGCCCGCTAGCTCAACTGGCAGAGCAACGGACTCTTAATCCGTAGGTTCTCGGTTCGACCCCGAGGCGGGTCACCAAATCATTTCCAAGGAGATTAACCGGGGTCAAACTAACTCCGGGGAAGTGTCGAAATTGGCAGACGAGCATGATTTAGGATCATGTGCTGTAAAGCGTGGGAGTTCGAGTCTCCCCTTCCCCACCATCGAGAACGAGGAAGTCATTTTCGACCGCAATACGGTTAGTTGCCCATAATACGCAAGCCGGCCGGCGGCCGCCGTTAGCGGCGGAATCGGCCTGCCGGGGGGAGGCTCGGTGGCTACTCTGCTGGAAGTCAAAGACCTGCGAACCCACTTCTACACCTTTGAGGGGGTGGTCAAGGCGGTGGACGGGGTTTCCTACGAAGTCGAGGAGGGGGAAACCCTGGGTCTGGTGGGAGAAAGCGGCTGCGGCAAAAGCGTCAGCGCCCTGTCGCTGATGCGGCTCATTCCCGACCCGCCGGGGAAAATCGTGGAGGGGGAACTGCTCTTTGAGGGGGAGGACATCCTGAAAGTGGATATGGACGATATGCGCCGCATCCGGGGCGCCAAAATGTCCATGGTCTTTCAGGAGCCGATGACTTCCCTGAACCCGGTGCTGACCCTGGAGCGTCAGCTCAGTGAAACCCTGCAACTGCACAAGGGAATGAGCCGGGATCAGGCGCGCACGGAATCGGTGGACTTGCTGTCGCGGGTGGGTATTCCCGACCCGGAGCGGCGAGTGCGTCAGTATCCCCATCAGTTCAGCGGCGGGATGCGGCAGCGGGTGATGATTGCCATGGCCTTGAGCTGCAATCCCAAGCTGATTATCGCCGACGAGCCGACCACCGCCCTGGATGTGACGATTCAAGCCCAGATTCTGGAGTTGATGAAAAACCTGACCAGCGAGTTCGGGGTGTCCTTAATCGTGATCACCCATAACCTGGGGGTAGTGGCCCGCTACGCCGACCGGATGAACATTATGTACGCCGGGAAAATCATCGAGCGGGGGACGGCCCGGGAAGTTTATAGCAATCCGCGCCATCCCTACACGGTGGGGCTGCTCAAGTCGGTGCCGCGGCTGGACTTGCCGCGGCGGGCCAAGCTGGATCCCATTGAGGGGCAGCCGCCGGACTTGATCAATGTGCCGCCGGGCTGCGCCTTCCGGGATCGCTGCCGCTGGGCGGTGGACAAGTGCGCCGTCGAAACTCCGCCTTTGATGCTGATGAACGAAGGCCACTGGGCGGCCTGCTGGCGTTCCGATGAACTGGGCCCGTCGGCGTTGGACTTTCTGGTGGATGACAGCGCCGCGGCTAATGGGGCCGGGGCCGCTGCGGAAACGGCGGCGGCCGAATAGACCGGCACAATCGGGGAAAACCCGCCGGGGAGAGGATTATAGTATGACCACGATGACCCAAACCGGGACGCAGACCAACGGCACGGCCCAGACCGGCGACATTCTGCTGGAGGTCAAGAATCTCAAGATGTATTTCCCGGTTACCGCGGGGATTATCTTTCAGCGCGCGGTGGCCCAAATCAAGGCGGTGGACGATGTGAGTTTCTTTGTCCGCCGGGGGGAAACTTTGGGACTGGTGGGGGAAAGCGGCTGCGGCAAAACCACTACCGGCCGCTGCATCCTTCAGTTGTACCGCCCCACCAGCGGGCAGGTGGTTTTTGACGGGCAAGAACTGACCGGGCTGTCCACCCGGAATATGCGGGTGATGCGGCGGCAGATGCAGGTGGTCTTTCAAGACCCCTACAGCTCGCTGAACCCCCGGATGACGGCGGGCAACATTATCGGGGAGCCGCTGATTGTCCACGGACTAGTCAACAGCAAAGAGGAGTACCGGGAGCGGGTAGCGGAATTGCTGCAAAATGTGGGGTTGAATCCCTATATGGCCGACCGGTTTCCCCACGAGTTCAGCGGCGGGCAGCGGCAGCGCATTGGCGTGGCCCGGGCCTTGTCGGTTGACCCCTCCTTTATCGTCTGCGACGAGCCGGTGTCGGCGCTGGATGTGTCGATTCAGGCGCAGGTCATCAACCTGCTGGAGGATTTGCAGGAGCGGTTCGACCTGACTTACCTGTTCATTGCCCACGACCTTTCAGTGGTGCGGCATATCAGCAACCGGGTGGCGGTGATGTATTTGGGCCACATGGTAGAGATTGCCGACCGCAACGAAATTTACCAGAACCCGCTGCATCCCTACACGCGGGCACTGCTGTCGGCGGTGCCGATTCCCGACCCGGTGATTGACGCGCAGCGGGAGCGCATCCTGCTGAGCGGCGAGGTGCCGTCGCCGTTGAACCCGCCGAGCGGCTGCGTGTTTCACCCGCGCTGCCCGGTGGTGATGGATGATTGCCCGCAGGTGCTGCCGGAACTGCGGGAAGTGGAACCGGATCATTGGGCGGCCTGCATTCAGTCGCCGGGGTATGGCTCTTATAGCCGGGGTTAGTCAGGTACGGTTAGAGGGGCGGGTTCGGTTGAACCCGCCCCTTTTTGTGTTTCAGGATTGGCGCGCTACGCCGGCTAAAGGTTGCACCGCTGCGGCAATTTGCTGGCCGGACTCGATTTCGGTCAAGCGCAATTCATAGCTCTTTTGCAGGTTCAGCCAGAACTGAGGCGTGGTGCCGAAGTAGCGGGACAGGCGCAGGGCGGTGTCGGCGGTGATGCCCTGTTGCTCTTTCAGGATGGCGGCAATTTGGTGGGTGGGTACGGACAAGGCTTTAGCCAAGGAGTTGGCCGACATACCAAGTTCCTGCAACTCCTCGGCCAGTATCTCCCCGGGATGCACCGGGCGCATCCCGTTACGGATGGTCATAGCAATTCCCTCTAGTGGTGATAGTTCCATTATAGCAGGTCGTACCAAGCCAAGCGCATACTGAAAAAAGGGCAAGGCGGTTTTATATGCGATTACCCGGCTTTGGTTCCGTTTGCTTTTAGGGCATTTTTGCTTTAGACGGATTTTACCGCCGCCGAGGGGCGATTTTAGGCACTCGCGCAACCCGGCTGGGCTTGCCATTTGTCGCCGCCCCCGACTTCGGCAATTTCCAATCTGCTTTAGGCTCCCGGCGGCGGACAGGCTTTCCCTGCTCTCTTTTCACCCGCTTTATTTCCGGGGCCGCTTTCAGTTCCGGCAACTCTCTGCGCTTCAACTGCCTAATCCCGCCCCGGCTTGCCACCACATCCTCCCATTCGGTAAAAGGGGCGTTCACCCGCGCCCGTTGCGCCGGCGTATCAAAGCCCAGCGACTCGTGTTCCCGGAACAGGTTGTAGGTCAGCGTCCAACCATCCAGATACCTTTGCCCTGTTTCCAGACTATCCAAGCCTCGCAAGGTCTTTACCCGTTGCCGGTAAGTCCCTTGCAATCGCTCTGACCTGTTGTTGTTTATCTCCGCCCTTATGCCCTGGCTCTGGATATGCTGAATGTCCGGGAACTCCATTTCCATCGCCGCCGTGTAGGAACGCAGTTTGTCCGTCTTGATGGATTTAGGCGGTTCAGCGGCGGCCTTAATTGCCTTACCGATGACGATTTCCGCTTGCTTGGCGTTCCGCTCCTTGGCCAAGTGCGACGCCAGCACATAGCGGGTTTCCGAATCCATCACATTCCAGTTCCACATCTTTACCCCGCCCACATCCACCATCATCTCGTCCGCTACCCACTCCGGGCCGGTATGCGCCGGGTAGTTCGCCATCGCCGCTGTGGCCCGGTCGGTGTAATCCCTGACCCATTCGTACAGGGTGGCCTTGGAGGGTTCGGGAATGTCAAAGGCATCGGCCATCGCTTCCCCGATTTGCTTGTAAGACATCCCGGAGTAAAACAGCCGTATCGCCAGACCGATTTGTTCTGACGGTACCCGGTGTCCCGGCGCCATCCCGTTGTGCCGGAATTTCTTATGGCAATCCCCGCAACGGTAACGCTGTTGCCCGGACTGCTTGCCGTTCTTGGCTACCCGGTCGCAACCGCAATGGGGGCAGGTTACGGTGATGGTCTCGGTGGTGGTCTTGGTGAACTCCGCCATAAGTAAAACCTACAGGAAACTTTTCACCAAGGCAATCAGAGCGACGAGGAATGCACCGGTAGCGATTATCTCACTCCGATTGTTCCGCAACCACTCCCAGTGCCGGCCTTCCCATTCAGCCATAAACCGATACCCTTCCGACGTCACGACGTACTGCTCCGTCAAAAGGCCATCGTTAAGGGCTATGGTCAATTCATACCCCCAATCCCCACCTTCAGAGAGCTGGGTCAGGGACATAATGGGGTTAACGGCGCAGAAATCGAGCAACCGATACAACCGGCTGCCAACATCCTTCGGATAATCCAACTTGTCCTCCTTCTTGGTGAACTCTGCCATCTCTCCCCCTAATCAGCGGAAACAGCAAAGCCGGCTTGCCTTGCCTGCTGTTCCAAATAGCCCCGCGCCCATTCCCGGGCAAAGCGTATCACAATGCGCTGGTCAATGGGGGGGCTGCCATACCAATAGCCATCCCGCCGATTAGCCTGCCGCAATGCGGTAAGCGTCATCCGATTGCCCTTCCGCCCATTGCAAGGTCGGCACAGCACCGCCCGGTTGTCCAGGTCGTTATGCCCGCCCTCGGATTTGGGGTCAATGTGGTCAAGGTCAAAATGCCGGTCATCCCGATTGGGCGGCTCAAACCCACACCCCCAACATACCGCCCCCCATTGCCCAATCAGAATCTCCATCATCCGTTCCTTGCTGAATAACGGACGCCGTTCTTTGCCCCGCTCAATCTGTTGCAGGTAAGGGGCTGCTGGCTCGGCGTCATCGGTTCGGGGGGGGGGGGGACCGTTATCAGTTTGACTTGCTCCGGCCGCCAGATTTGCTTTTCCTGCCGCAGCCGGGAAACGACGATGCGGTGCGCTCCAGCCCACAAGTCCATCCCTACCCATTGCCGCCCCAACCGTTCCGCCGCTACCGGCGTGGTAGCGCATCCGCAAAAGGGGTCAAGCACCATATCGCCCTAGTTGCTGGACGCTCGGATTACCCGTTCAAGCAAGGCCAAGGGCTTCTGGGTAGGGTAGCCGGTTCGCTCATTGGCAAAGGCGTTGATGGCGTCAATGTCCCAAACATCGTGGCAATACCGCCCATCATCTTTGTAATACTTGTAGTCCTTACCCCCGATGGAGCGGATACGGTAAGCCCGGCCATCGGCGTCAATCTCCGTAAAGTGGTCGGTCTTTTCCTCCCGATACTCCTCGCGCTGGGCGTTGAACACGAAGGACTTGGACTTGGCGTAATACAACAAGGTCTCGTGTTTCCGGGAGAAATGCCTTTTGCTGGCCCCGCCGGTGTTGTAATGCCAGACAATCTCATTCCTGAAGTTGCCCCGCCCAAAGATAGCGTCCAGCAATGCCTTGGCGTAGGCGTGGGCAGTGTGGTCGATATGCAGGTAAAGACTGCCGGTGGGTTTGAGGATGCGATGACATTCCATCAGCCGCACCCCCAGCCAGCACAGGAACGCCGCCATATCTTGCCCGAAGGATTCCCGCGCCGCTTGGATGACCCACCACGCCTTGGGCCAATCGTCCTGGATGGCGTCAATCCATTCCGGCTGCACATCCGTATCCCACCGCCAGCGGTCGGTGAACTTGGCGCCGGACGCCAGACTGTTGGGGGTGGCGTGAAAATCCCGGCTTTTGTTAAACGGCGGGTCGGTGGCAATCAAGTCCACCGTTGCGCTGTTCAACCCTTGCAGGAAGGGCAGGTTGTCCCCCTGATACAGGGTGCGGTTCTCAAAGTTGGGGAGTGCCATCGCTTGCTACCCCTTCACAAGGTCAGGACTTCAGCCGGCGTTGGTCGCCTTTATCCGGCAAGTGATTAGTGCGCGAGACCACGCGTTGGTTCGTTTCCTTCTCCAAGTTCTGCCGGGCTCCGCCGGCAATTTTACCGCCCGCCGTGGCGGCGGTTTTGTTCTGGTGGAAACCTTGAGCGTCATTGGCGACCGCGATATTGACCGTGGACTTCTCACCCAAAGCAGTGAAAAGAAGTTCCACGTCAGTCATGTGGTCACGCAAGTTATGGGACTTCTTCAACCCTTTGTAACTCTGGTGGGGCGCAACACCCAACCCAAAGGTTTCCTCGTGGATGACATTGGTCAGGACACCGTACTCCTTTCCCTCCACCCCGCGCTGGGCCCATTCGCCGGTCAACTCGTTCCTGACCAGAATGGAGCGCACCCGCGATTGTATCCACTCGTCAGAATACCCCCGAATTTTGTAATCCATCACCGCCCGCTTGATGGCGATGTCGGGGTTCTGGAACTCCAGTATCCGCTCGTAGCCGACCTTCGCCAACCACCGCTTAAAGGGTTCGGCTTTCTTCGAGGGAATCGACTGGACAATCCGAAACACGGTCTCGGTGTCAGCCGCGTCGGTAAGACGCTCTTTCCCGTCCGGGGTGGGCATTTTCAACTGTACGATTTTTTCGTACAGTTCATCACCGGTCTCTTCTTTGACCAGCCGGACTTTCAGGTCGCTCCAATACCGGCGAGGGGAAGGCGTTTCCACTATCGCCCGGATGACATCCACCATCGAGAGGTGCCATTCGTTATTATGGAGAACCTTGCGGATTTCCTTCCCCTTGAACGCGTTGATTTCGAGCTGGCCTTCCGCAACGACCGGCAGATGGCTGTCGTTAGCCATAACTTCCTCCGATAAAGTTAAAATCCCCGGCAGGATGGTATGAGCATCCGACCGGGGACTCCCTTGACGGGCAATCTGCGGTGTCAATCTCATACCTTGACGCTGACAGGATAAAGCCTAACCGCTGCCGTGTCAAGCGCATTGGGCAAATTTGGAAAATGCCGTAAAAGGATTGACAAGGCTTTGCCGATAGTATAATCTAGGTCTGTCTGGAGCAGTCAGACATCCTACAGGCCGCAAGGCATTGCCCGGCGGGTGATTGCTCCACTTGCCGGGCAATTAACTTTGTTGAGGTGACCGATGGTCAGGGAAATGGAAGTGCCGGACATTCCGTTGCCGGATACGGGGGATAACAGCCCGCAAGCCCTCGACCGGATAAGCAAGCGGTTTCAGCAGCATACCGCCATCGAGATTGGCAAGGGCAACCGGCTGCAAGCCTCGGAAAAGGTCTGGGCTTCTATCGGGTATGCGCTTTCCTCGGTGGGAGAGCTGCGGGGCTGGCGGCACGACTCCCGCTTCTATAAGCAACTCATTGCCCGGCAAATCGGGAATGAACTTGCGGAAGCGGCGGCGGATACCCGGTCGATGTCCCGCGAGGAAAGGGACGAGTATTTTGAGGGGAAACTCGCGGAATGGATGTCGCCGTATGACCGGGGTCTGGTTATGCACAACAACTTCCGCCAAAATGAACTGGGCTGGCAGGCCATCAAAGAAGCCCAAGGGATGGCGGCCAATTTCATCCGGCAGTTGGACGAGTATCGGGAGAAGGGGTACAGCGACTACACCCCCCGGCTTCGGGAAGACCAAGAACGCTTGTTGCATCTGGAGGGGCGGTGGGACGAGTACAGCAAGTTGTCCCAACCCGAAAAGAAACGCTATCGGGACAACTTGTTTCGCACCGGGGTAACAAAGCGGTGGGAGTTTCCGAGCCAACAGTCTCCCGATGATGACGATGACAACGGCGGTTCCGCTCCACCAGCGGTGCCGCCCTCGCCTAGTTCGCCAATGGACGGGGGAAACGCCGCGTCGGTTCCTGAACCCCGCGGCATCGACCTGTCCGCCTTGCAACGGCGGGAATTCCCCGATGATACGGCTGTCGAGGTGGCACATTCTTACCGCCCCACTACTCGCCGAACCGCGCCAAAGCCCGCTATTCCCCCGACAGTGACGGCAGGCAAAAAGGGGGAACCTGTGAGCGCAATGGTACTAGGCGGGAAAAACCGCAGCCGGAGTCAGCGTGTCCCAAAGATAGCGCGGCGCAAGCGGTAAAATCCGCCTAAAGCAAAAATGCCCTAAAAGCAAACGGAACCCCGGCTTTGATTGCCTTGTTACCCTTGCCCCGCCGTGTTACCATAGTAGCCGTTATGAATCCTGAACTTATCCGCAACTTTTGCATCATCGCCCATATTGACCACGGGAAGTCCACGCTGGCCGATCGTTTTCTGGAGATTACCGGCACCGTCCGGCCGCAGGAAATGAAAGCCCAGTTTATGGACCAGATGGAGCTGGAACGGGAGCGGGGCATTACCATCAAGGGCAAGGCGGTGGCGATGCAGCACCAAGACCGGGACGGCCGCGCCTACCGGCTGAACCTGATTGACACGCCGGGTCATGTGGATTTTAGCTACGAAGTTTCCCGCGCCTTGGCGGCCTGCGAGGGGGCACTGCTGGTGGTGGACGCCAGCCAGGGCATTGAAGCCCAGACCATTGCCAATACGCTGCTGGCGATGGAGTATGACTTGGAATTGATTCCGGTGGTCAACAAGGTGGATTTGCCGCAGGCGGAGCCGGAACGGGTAGCCGGGGAACTGAAGCAGGTTTTCGGCTTCCGGGATGACGAAATTCTCTTTGTATCGGCCAAGGAAGGCACCGGAGCTAACGATATTCTCGATGCGGTGGTAGAGCGTTTTAAGCCGCCCGGGGGCAAAACCGCGGATCCCTTGCGCGCCCTGGTCTTTGACTCGGTTTATAACTCCTACAAAGGCATTATCGCCCATGTGCGGGTCGAGGATGGGCAGGTATCCCGCAGCGACAAAATAATGGTGATGTCCTCGGGCAAGACGGCGGAGATTGTCGAGGTGGGGGTGTTTGCGCCCTTTCCCACGCCGGTGGACGCCCTGACTACCGGGCAAGTGGGCTATGTGGCTACCGGGTTCAAGGATGTGCAGGAGTGCAGCGTTGGCGATACCCTGACCAGCAGCGGCCGGCCGGCGGCGGAATCCCTGTCCGGCTATGTGGAATTGAAGTCGATGGTCTTTGCCGGCTTGTACCCCTCGGACGGGGAGGAATACGGTAGCTTGCGGGCCGCCCTGGACAAGCTGCGGTTGAATGACGCCTCTTTGACGATGGAGCCGGAAAGCAGCGGCGCTTTGGGGTTCGGCTTTCGCTGCGGTTTCTTGGGGCTGATGCACCTGGAAATTATTCAGGAACGGCTGGAGCGGGAGTATAACCTGGATTTGATTGTCACCGCCCCCAGCGTGGCTTATCAGGTAATTCAGACCGATGGCAGTTCGTTGCGGGTGGACAATCCCTCGAAACTGCCGCAGCCGCACGAAATCAAGGAAATCCAGGAGCCGGTATTGGGGTTGACCATCGTTGCGCCCAACCGCCATGTGGGGGCGGTGATGGAGTTAATGCACGCCCGCCGGGCCGAGTTCAAGCGGATGGAGTATATTCAGGGGATGCCGGTGCGCAAGGGCGGCAGCGCCGATACCTCCGGGGATGAGCAAACCCGGGTGGTAATGGAATATACGATGCCCCTGTCGGAGATGCTGGCGGATTTCTACAATCAGTTGAAGTCGCGCACTCAAGGTTACGCCTCTTTGGACTACAGCTTTGAGGGCTACCGGGCGGCGCCGTTAAGCCGGGTGGACATCCTGATTAACCATCTACCGGTGGAGGCGTTGTCAATGATTGTCCACCGGGATTTGGCGGTGGCGCACGGGCGGTCTTTGGTGGAAAAGCTGCGGACGACCATTCCCCGGCAGCTGTTTGAGGTGCCAATCCAAGCAGCCATTGGCAGCCGCATTATTGCCCGGGAGACGGTGCGGGCGATGCGGAAGGATGTGCTGGCCAAGTGCTACGGCGGCGACATTACCCGCAAGCGCAAGCTGCTGGAAAAGCAGAAAGAGGGCAAGAAACGGATGAAAAGCGTGGGCCGGGTCGAGGTGCCGCAGGAGGCGTTCCTCAGCCTGCTGGGGATTGGGAAGGAGAGTTAGGGGGAGACTGCAAACTTCCCCCTCACACCCCCAAGGTATCCCGCAGTTCCCGCAGTTGGGCCAGGTGTTCCCGCCAGTGGCCGGCAAAGAGGCGTTCCGGCAGCCATTGCGCCGGTCGGGGTTCATCCCAATGACGGTTGCGCTGATGCACCATTACCGTGGCGGCGGACAGGGATTCCTCGGTAACGGATTCCAGGGCGGCGGTCAGTTCGGCAAAGTAGCTTTCCAGGGCCGCCCGCAACTCGGCAAGTCCCCATTCCTGCATTTGCGGGGTCAGATAAGGCTGGTCGGCCCACAGGTCAAACTCGGTTACGCTGCCGTCCATTACGCCCCGGAACACCGCCGGCACGCCGCCGGGCGGGGTGTTCAGCAGATGGCTGATTACTTCCCGGACCGACCAGCTTTCCGGGTCGGGCCGCCAGTCGAGGCAGTAGTCCATCCCTTCCAGGATCGCCATTAGTTCGGCGCGGATTTCCGGGATTTGAGCCAGCAGTTGGGCTTTCGGTTGGGTCATCAGGCGGCCCTCCGGGGATGGGAAATTCAGGGCTTGAACACCATCAGGATCAGGATGATTAGCGGCAGCAGGGTGGCAATGCCGTTGACGCCCTCCCAAATCTTGCTGCTGCGCCGGTAGGCGGCGGGCAGGCTGCCGGCGGCAATGCCTTCCTGAGCTTGGCGGGCCAATCGCCGGTGCAAGGGGAACAGTACCGCCAACCAGAGGATGACGATGACGATCAGGAGCAGGAAGGAAATCGCCAACCACGGCTCCTGAAACCGCTGCCAACCGGTCAACCCGCCCATCCAGATGCCGGTAATCAGCAGAATGGCCAGGGACGGCGCGGTAAAGGTAAAGTCGGCACGGCCGAGGGCTTGGGCGTTGGCGGCAATCTGTTCCAAATTGCCCGAACGGTCGGCGCGCTTTTTCCAGAAAGCGGCCGTGGTCAAATGTCCCATCAGCGTTGCCGCCGCCAGGATATGCAGTACCAGCAATATGTTAAGCATTGTTTCCCTCGACATTAGGATTAGCCGTTCCCCGGAACAGCAGCCAACCGGCAAATGCGGCAAGCCAGAGCAGATAGAGGCCGCCGCTCAAGCGGTGCAGCAAGGCGGCATTATCATACCAGATGAAAAACATCAGTATCCCCACCGGCAAGCCCCACATTCCCAGCCACCGGCAAGGCGTTCCGCGCCAAGCAATCAGCCCGGCCAAGGCCAACAACCCCAACCCGGCAAAGGTGAAACTGACCTTGCCAGCCAAGGCGCGCCAGGGTTCAATGGCGGGGTAACTTTCTGCGGATTGGGCGATGGTCAGCCCGGCGATGCCGCCCAAGCCGGCAAAGACCGCCGCGCCCAGCAGCATCAGGGCGGTCAGCAGGGCCAGGTTTGCGGCCAAGGGGCGGAAAAGCTGGTAAAGAACGGCGGCCAAGGCAATCAGGATCAGGGCGGCCATCAGGTTGGCGGACTGGTTGATTACATAGGGCAAATAGTTGGCGGAAATTTGGGCTACGGGATTGGCCCCGTCCGCGCCGCTGGCCACCCGGGCCGCCACTGCTGCAATGACGGCTACCACGTAAAGGATAAGTAGTCCGGCGGCGGCGCGTTCCGCAGCCCGGCGGGAAAGGATGCCGGTACGCTGCCTGTGGGATTGGTCGCTGCTTGCCATTGCCGGATTCCCTCTACTGCCGGGGGTTAGTCTAGCGGCAGGTTTTTCAGCAGATTTTTGATGGCGTCCCGGGTATCCGCCCGGCTTAATCCGAACTCCAGGGCGGCCCGCAGCAAGCCGATGGGATTGCCGCCATCATAGCGGATACCCTCAAATTCGTAGGCATAAACTGGTTGGCTTGCCAACAAAAGGCTGATGCCGTCGGTTAACTGAATTTCGCCCTTGGCTCCCGGCGGGGTACGCTCCAAGCAGTCGAAAATCGCCGGGGGTAGGATGTATCGGCCCACGATAGTCAAATTGGAGGGGGCTTCGGAACGGGGCGGCTTTTCCACCAGTCGGTTGACCTGATAGAGGCGTTCACTGATAGGGGCGGCGTCCACCACGCCATAGTTATGGATGACTTCCCAAGGGGCCGGCTCTACCGCCACTACGCCGCCGGCATCCGGGGGGGCCGCCGCCAGCATCTGGGCAATTGCCCCCGGGGTGTGGTCGATAATGTCGTCGGGCAGGATTACGACAAAGGGATTGTCCCCCACGGCATCCCGCGCGGTCAAAACGGCGTGGCCCAAGCCCAAGGGCTGCTCTTGAATGACGAAGGAAACTTGGGCCAGGGCGGCGGCTTGTTGGATTTTCGCCAACAAGTCGGTTTCCCCGGTTTCAGTAAGCCGCCGCTCCAGTTCGGGATGGGGTTGAAAGTAGGCGGCAATGGATTCTTTGCCCCGGGAAGTAACGATAATCACTTCCTCAATGCCGGCGGCGGCCGCCTCCGCGACCACATACTGGAGCATGGGCTGGTCGAGGATAGGCAGCAGTTCTTTGGGCAGGGATTTGGTAACCGGGAGAAAGCGGGTGCCTAGCCCGGCGGCGGGAATAACGGCTTTTTTGACCGGCATAATCAGCTCCTTTGCCGGTTATTCTAACACCGGCGCGGCCGTCTAGCCATAAGCGCCGGGTTTTGGTATTCTCAACACGTGTTGGCGTGGCTAAATCCAGCCTTGCTGGAGCCACAGCAGAGCCAAGGAACCAACCAGCATTTCCGCTTGCTTGGTGTATCCCTTAGTCCGCTGCACCAGCCGGTTCAGCTTCCCCCGCAAGACCGAATGCAGCCCTTCATTCCGGTTGGCTTCCCGCCCTTTCCTTGCCACATGGCGGTCCGGCGGCAGCCAATTATACACCTAGTAGCGGTCCGTGCTGTATTTGGCCGTCTCCGGCAGCCGCGCCAGCAACCGCAGGAAAGTCTCCGTATCCCGTCCCCCCACCTCAAAATCCCGCCACCACCGCCCGTCGCTTTCCACCACTACCGCCGTCCCAATCCCCAGGGATTGCCGCTGCTCCCCCTTGCGGCAGCCCAGGTAAGTCCACGCCTCATCCAGGGAAATGACTACGGCCTTAACCCCGGCCGGCCGCCAGGCCGCTTGCTGCTCCCGCGCCCGGCTCAAGGTCTCCCGAGCCGCCGCGGCTTTTTTTGAATCCAGGAATAGACCGTCTCCAGCCGCACCTTGAGCACCCGCCCGATGGCCGAGCTGCTGCTGCCTTCCAGATACATCCGCACGGCTTGGCTTTTCACCTGCTTCGAATAGTAGTGGCGGTTGCCCTCCGGGGTGTGGCGATGCTTGCAGTGGCCACAGCGATAGGTCTGCTTCCCCCGGGAAGCGCCGTATTTGGGCATCCAGTTGGAGCTGCAATGGGGGCAGCGCAAGTCGTGGCGATAAGCCCGTTGGGACATAATTCCGCTCCTCGGTCAAGGCAATTTCCCCTATTTTACCTCACGCCAACACGTGTTGAGAATGCCGGCGTTTTGGCGTTGGGGATATGGGTTTATCGGCTGGACTTTTGACGGCGGCGGGCCAAGGTGCGTTGGATGTAGGCGGCGGCGTCCGGGGTTTTGCAGCCGGTTTGACCGTGGTCGACCTCGACTTTGCCGATGCGGGCGGCGGCGGCCAGAGCCAGCGATTCCAGAGTCGGGTTGCGGATGCCGATGGCGATAAGGGCGTTGTTCATTGCGTCCCGCACCCGGTTTTGGCGGATGTGGATTTCCCGTTCGATGGTGTCCAGGTGGTCACTAAACCAGGCATCGGGCAAGTCGGGGTTTTGCATTGCCAGATGGGATACTAGGTGCCAGCCGGCGCGGCCGTGCCATTCCCCGGCGGCGTTGCGCCACTGTTCCGCTTTGTCCTGACACCGGGCGGTTTTGCCGGCAAAGGCGGCCAAGGCGTCGGTCAGCACATAGCTGTCGAGGTCGGCAGCCCAAGATTCGAGCAGAGCGTCATCGGCTAGGGAGGGGTCGGCAACAAAGGTAGCCAGGATGCGGGCGTCGTGGTTGCCGCTGCCCCACAATTCCAAAGCCAAGGAATGGTTGCGCCGGATGGTTTTGGCTAGTTTGCGCTGGTGGGCGTAGCTGACGCCGTACAAATTGTCGCTAATGCCGTGCCGCCGATAGACTTTGCGGTTCTGTTCCGTGCCGAGGCTTTCGAGTTGTTGGAGGGTTTGATGGAGGTTCATTTTGGGGGCGGTCGCTCCGGGTTAAAGATGGCGGGGGTGTAAAGTTCCGGTCGGCTATATGATATACTTCAGCCAGGAGAGTTTGACATCAGGAAAGGGGGGCGATTATGGAGGAATTGGAGAGAAACGGCCGGCAACACGCCGGCGGCCGGAGGCATCAGCGATGACAACGACCACCACCAACCTTCAGACCAACTACATCGTCAGTTCGCCGGAGACTTGCTGGGGGAAACCCCGAATTGACGGCTCCCGCATCAAGGTGCAGCATATCGCCTTGGAGCATACGCACATGGGCTGGAGTGTGGATGAGATTTGCGCGGCGCATCCGCACATCAGCCGGGCCAAAATCCACGCCGCCTTGTCCTACTACTATGACCACCAGGAGGAAATCGAGCGGGACATCCGGGAGGGCTTGGAGTTTGCGGAGCGGATGGAGCGGGAGCAGCGGGAGCGCCGGATGCGGGAAGCCGGCCTGATCTGATGCCGTTGTCCATCCTTTGCGACGAGCATATATCGCACCGGATTATCGGGGGCTGGAGCGTCAGGGGATTGACGCG
The DNA here is from genome assembly GCA_965243185.1 of Dehalococcoidia bacterium. Lineage (GTDB taxonomy): Bacteria > Chloroflexota > Dehalococcoidia > Lucifugimonadales > UBA3495 > CBDBCU01. Next base: position 2,122,858 of record OZ251531.1, read on the forward strand.
ATGAGCATTCGACAAGCCGGTCTGCGGACTGCCGGCGACCCGGTGATTCTGATAGCCGCGCGTCAGCTGGAACGGGTCATCTATACCTATGATGACGATTTCCTGCGGCTGAACTCCGAAGGCATTCCGCATTTGGGCATCCTCTACCATCACCCGCATAAGTATTCCATCGGGCAAGCCGTCAACGCTGTTGCGCTGGCTTGCCAGGTACTTGCTATGGAGGAAATGCGGAATGAGGTAGAATATCTGTAGGCTCTACCCTTATCTCTATCCCTATCCCCATCCCCTGCCGGGAGTGGACTGCTGATGTATGTTATTGGCACGGCCGGCCATGTGGATCACGGCAAATCGACGCTGGTCAAGGCGTTGACCGATATTGACCCGGATCGTCTGCCCGAGGAGAAGGAACGGGAGATGACGGTGGACTTGGGCTTTGCCTGGATGACTTTGCCCAGCGGCCGGGAGGTCAGTATCGTCGATGTGCCGGGCCACGAGCGGTTTATCAAGAATATGCTGGCCGGGGTCGGGGCTATTGACTTGGCTTTGCTTATCGTCGCCGCCGACGAAAGCGTGATGCAGCAGACCCGGGAACATCTAGCCATACTGGACATTCTCCGCATCAAGCAGGGGCTGGTGGTCATTACCAAGACCGACCTGGTGGAGGATGAACTGGTGGAACTGGTCAAGGCGGAGGTGGAGGATGCGGTAGCCGGCACTGCCTTTGCCGGCTGCCCGATGCTGGGGGTATCGGCTTACAGCGGGGCGGGACTGGCGGAACTGAAAGAGGGAATCGACCGGATTCTGGATCAGACCGGGCCGCGGCTGGATTTGGGCCGCCCCCGCCTGCCAGTTGACCGCTGCTTTTCCATATCGGGATTCGGCACCGTAGTTACCGGCACGCTGATTGACGGGCTGCTGGCGGTGGGGCAAGAGGTGGAACTGTCTCCCTCCGGGATGCGCGGCCGTATTCGGGGCTTGCAGAGCCACAAGGAACGGGTGGAGCAGAGCGACCCGGGCGTCCGCTTGGCGGTGAACCTGTCGGGCATTGCCCGGGCCGAAGTGCAGCGGGGCGAGGTAGTTACTATCCCCGGTTGGCTGAACTCCACCCGGCGGCTGGACGCCCGGCTGCGGATGGTCAAGGGCGCGCCGCATCCGCTGCGGCACAACGCCGGCATCACCTTTCACCTTTTTACCAGCGAAACCGAGGCGCGGGTGCGGCTGCTGGACGCCGAGCGGTTGGCCCCGGGCGATGCCGGCTGGATTCAGTTGCTGCTCGACGACCCGGTACCAATGGTCAAGGGAGATTATTTTGTGCTGCGCTCCGCCGAGGATACTTTGGGCGGCGGGCAGGTAGTCAATCCCAATCCCCGGCGGCGGCATCGGCGGTTTCATCAGGAAACCATTGAGCAGTTGATGCTGTTGGACGAAGGCAGCGGTGAGGATGTTATTTTCAGCGTGGCCGACCAGTGGGGGCCGTGCGATGTGCGGACTTTGGCGCAACGCTCCAATCTGTCAACGGAGGAGGCGCTGGAGCGAGCTGCGGCGTTGGCGGCGGCCGGCGAACTGGTAACGCTGGGACAGTTGGGCGCGGAAAATGATGCGGTGGTCTATTCGGCGCAGGGTTGGAACATCCTGAAAGGAAAAGTCAGCGCGGCCCTGCAAGCCTATCACCATCGCCATCCCCTGCGGCGGGGCGCGCCGACCCAAGAAATCCGCAGCCGTACCGGATTGTCCCAAGCTGTCTATCTGAAAGCCCTGGCCCAATTGGTGGCCGAGGGCATACTGGTCGAGGATAACCCGTACCTGCGCCATCCCGACCATCAAGTTACACTGAACCCGGAACAGGAACGGCAGGCGGCGGATTACCGGCAAGCCTTGGAGGAAAGCCCCTACGCGCCGCCCACGGAGCGGCATCCGGACGCCGAACTGTTGGGGGTATTGGTGGACCGGGGAGAGGTGGTAAAGGTGAACGAGTCGGTAGTGTTTGCGGCGGCGGCGTACCGGGAAATGATGGAGCGGATAGTGGCGCATCTGGAGCGGGAAGGGAGCATTACCGTAGCCGACGCCCGCACAATGTTTGACACCAGCCGCAAATACATCCTGCCGTTGCTGGAGTATCTGGACCAGCAACGGATAACCCGGCGGGTAGGGGATGAGCGGGTGCTGCGGTAGGGGGACAAGTTGACTGTAATCTAATCAAGGGATACCGGTTTGTAAAAACGCCTTGGATTAGGCTAACCCGGGCATTGCCGGCACCCCAAAAGCCGGGGACTTATGGTAAAGTCCCCGGCTCTCTTTACTGCATTGGCGCGGCCTCCGGCGGCAAAATGCCGGGGCTTGAGCTGACTAATGACTCCCGCAGCCCCCACTGCCGCAACCGCAACCCCCGCCGCAGCCACCACCACCGCAACCGCCGCCGCTGGCGAACATCGGGTTGTTGATGACAAACCCCACCTGCCCGCCAAACTCCTCGACATAGTCGATGGTAGCCTCCTCCAGGAAAGGCGCGCTGTCCGAGTCCATCAGAAAACTCAACCCGTCCCGGCTCAGCACGGTGTCGTCGGTCTGGGTCTCCTTTTCCATCGTGAGCATATACTGGAGGCCCGCCCCGGAGGGCATCGCAATGACCCGCAGGGAATTGGTCGTGCCGTCCTCCTCCTGCTCAATGACCTCCTTGAGCTTTTCAATCGCCAGCGGGGTAACTTCCATAAGGCAACACTCCCTTTTTATTTGCAGAGGGCCTGGTCTCGCTGAAGTTTCTGCCGCTCACCAGATTACCACACCCGGTCGGGAATAGTCAAATTTCGCCGGCTAAATCTCACTATACCCCGTTCCCGGCAAAGTCGCCCCCCGGCCGCGGGCGTTGGTCAGCCAACCAAATTCCTGCAAAATCTGCTGGCTGTAAGTTACCCGGCCGGTTACTTTATCCAACGGCTCCGTAGCCAGTAGCAAAGCGGCATCCGCCATCAAACCCGGCGGTTCTCCATTAGGGTCATCCATCCCGCTGACCAGGTTATGGTACACCGTCCCCGGCGTCGGCACCACCAGCGAAGGGGCAACGCAGGAAACGGCAATGCCGTAAGCATAAACTTCGCTGGCCAGCCCCTGGGTGAACCGCTCGAGGGCGGCCTTTTCCGCGCCGTAGCAGGTAGCGCCGCTGATGCCGCCGCCTTCCGGATAAGGGCCGCGCCCGGGGCCAACGGCGGCCCCGGAGGATATGTTGACAATGCAGCCGGCGCCCCGGGGAATCATCTGCTCCAAAGCCGCCTGGCTGAGGATAAAGGGGGCGTGAAAGTTCACTTCCCAGGAACGCAGCCAGCGATTGACCGGAAAATCCTTGACCGGGATAAAGTAGGTCAGGGCGGCGTTGTTGACCAGCACATCCACCGGGCCGTAAGTATCGCGGGTTTCCAGGAGCAGCCGTTGGCACTCGGCCGGTTGGGCCAGGTTGACCGCTATCGCCGTAGCAATGCCGCCGGCCGCCTGAATATCGGCAACGGTCTTTTCCAGGGAACCTGCCAGAGGATGGTCACCCTCCTGCAAAGTGCGGGCGGCGCAAACTACCTGCGCCCCTTCCCCGGCAAAGCGGGCGGCAATAGCCGCGCCAATGCCCCGACTGGCTCCGGTTACTACCGCTACTTTGCCGTCCAACTTGCCCATGGGCAGCTTTCCTCGACTGCTGACGCCCGTTCCGGCTAGGCGAACTGGTACTCCTGCGTGGACACAATCAGTTGCAGCATTTGCCCGACCTGGCTGGGGAAAGCGGCGGCCGCCGTGGCAAACTCAGCCTCCGCCCCCAAGTGGCTCAGGAACAAATCGCGGGTTTCCGGCAGCAATTGATAGCCGCCAAGCATTTCCAAGCAACCGTCGAGCAGACCTTGAGCCGATACGGTAGGGGCGGCGTCAGCAAAACGGCGGACGGTGGATTGGACGCCCGGTGCCGCCGTCCGCCCCATCTCCCCGGCGGCGTAGTTGACCCGCTCGACCAAAGTGCCGCTGTCAATCCACTCCTTGCCGGTGTGCCAACCCTCCACCGTCGGCGGGTTCATCAAATCCTGCCCCATATAGCGAATTTCCAGGGCCATATCGTACATCCGGGGCTTGGGGCGGGTGAAATCGCCCATAAAGCGGAGGGTGCTGCATACCAGTTCGGCCGGGCTTTTCACCTTGGCAAAACGGGCATTCTTGAAAAAGTCGGCATTGAACAGAACGCTCAGCAGCGCGCGAATTTCCCCGCCGGAGCGGAAGTATTCCGCCTCCAGCATCTGAATGGCCGCCGGATCCCGCGGCGGCGTATCCGCCCAAGCCGGCACCGGCGGCTCATCCGCCACAAAGAAATCGTAGAGATGCCGGGCCACGAAACGGGCGGTCGCCGGCTGGCGGGCAATGATGGCGATAATATCCTGCCCGTTGAAATTGCCGGTTTCGCCGAGGAAGGTTTTTTCGCCGTCATTATGGTCGAGGCGGTTATAGAGAAACTGGTTGAAATAGCGGCCATAGGGATAGCGCGGCATCCCGTTAGCCACCGTCCAGCCGGTAAAAGCCTGGGCGCAGGCTTGCACATCCCCCTCGGTATAGTTGGGTTGCCCATCCATGCCAACGCCCATACTGAACAGCTCGAGCAATTCCCGTCCCCAGTTTTCGTTGACCGCGTCCTTGTGGGAAAGCTGGTTGTCGAGGTAGTAGAGCATTGCCGGGTCGGTAGCCATGGCCAGCAGCAAATCCTCAAACCGCCCCAGGCCGTGGCTGCGGAACTTGTCCAGTTGGGACAGGATGTTGTGCGGCGCCATAATCTTGGAGTCGCCGACGCAGAAAATCCCGTGCCAGAACAGGCACAGCTTTTCCTGCAACTGGCGCGGCGAATTGACCATCCGGTAAGTCCAGCAGCCCTGGTTGGCGGCCAGATAGCCCATATCCCGCCAGCCCATATAACGCTGCATCACATCCAGATCCAGGTCGGGCTGGGCTTCCGGATGCAGCAGTTCGGCGACGGTGGCGGCGTAGCCTTGGGCGGCGCGCCGTTCCAGTTCCGGATAGGATGCGCCAAACCCGGCCCGGCGCATCAGGTGCGCCATTAGTTGAATGTCGTTATGGTCGGACATTGGGATGAACCCTCCTCGGGGTAGTTTTGCGGCTATTTTACACCATTTGGCGGGGAAAGGGTAGGGGCGGGCGGCGTCAATTCCCGGGGGCAAGATTGATGGCAAGGGGGCGCTTTAGTACGGGGTATTGCCGGGGCGGCGCCTCCTGGCTGCCCCGGCGGGTGAGTTTAGCATTTATATTCAGCGTTGGGGTAGGGGGCGCCGGGGCGGAACTTCTGGCCGGAGGTTCCGCCCTTGCGGGAGGGGGTTGGCAAAGGGGCCATTGGGTTGCCTGCTCCGAGGGGTATCCTGGCTTGCTCCTCTCGGAGTTTCCCGACCCAATTGCCTGGCGGCAAACTAGACCTTGAGTTGGCTACTAACGCCGCTGGGTATGGTTGCCACTGCCGGCGTTTTGGCCCAGTCCAGCTACCGGGGTTGACCGCACCTCCAGTCAACCTGTTAACTCCAGCTCCTGTAGGGAAGGGGTAGCGGTTTGGCGGCGGTTGGGATTTGCCGTTTTCCGCGGCTCCGGTGGGGGAATTACGGGTTCCTATGCCGGTTCCCCGGGGGTTAGGAGCGGGACGCTTGACGGCCGCGGGGGCCGGAGGCGTCCACAGCGCGCTGTGAGCTATATTTCACGGTAAGCTAGCGTATCGTTTTGAGACCCGGCGTCCCGGGGCTAGGTCTGACCTCGCAGTTATAAGTATGGGGGATGGATTTGATGATGTCAAGAGGTTTTAAGACGGATTTTCAGTTAATTTTCAGTAATAGAGGGTTCTGGATTCGCTAAATTCACAAAGGAAGGGCAACACTTTCTGGCGGAGGTGTTGCTATGGGAACTCGGTATCAACAGCTTACCTTGGCAGAGCGGTGTGAACTGGCCCGATTACAAGCCCAGGGCTGCTCCTACCGCCAAATCGCGGCAGCTTTGGATCGCGCGCCATCAACCATTACTCGGGAGGTGAAACGCAACGGCAGCTCCCGACAGCGGGGCGATCAGCCGGCTTATGCTGACCAGCAAGCCCGGGCTCGGCGGTGGCAAGGCTCCAAGTTGGAACGGGACGCCGCTTTGCGGGAGTGGGTGTTGGCCCGGCTCAAAGCCGGGTGGTCGCCGCAGCAGGTATGCGGTCGCTTGAAACGGGAGATGGGTCGGACGGTGTTGTCCTACGAGACCATCTACCGGTTCATTGATGCCCAAATCCGGCGGGGCAAGGCGTATGACTGGCGGCATTACTTGCCGCAGGGCAAAACCCGCCGGGGGCGGAGCAAGCGGGGGCAGGCTGGCAGTCGCATTCCCTACCGGCAGGGACTGGACGCCCGGCCGGCGGCGGCCGCGACCCGGCAGACGCCCGGGCATTGGGAAGCGGACTTGATGCTGTTCAGCGCCTACGGGCAAGCCGCCCTAGTATTGGAGGAACGCCGCTCCTGCTTGCTGGTGGCCTTGCGCCTGCCCCAGGGCAAGGCGGCGGAACCCATCGCTGCGGTCATCGGCCAAGTGCTGAATGTGCTGCCAGCGGAGTGGCGGCAGACGGTGACCTTTGACAACGGGGCCGAGTTCGCCCGCCACTATCGGCTACACGAGCAGGGGATTGCCACCTACTTTTGCGACACTCATTCGCCGTGGCAGAAGGGCGGGGTGGAGAATGCCATCGGGCGACTGCGGCGGACGCTGCCGCGGCGGACGGATTTGGCGACTTTGCCGGAGGAGTTGTTAATCGCGCGGGTGCGGGCGTACAATAATACGCCCCGGCAGTGTTTGGGGTATCAAACCCCGGCGGAAGTTTTGGCCCGGGAAGTGTTGCGCTTGAACTGTGAATGCTCATTCCCCTTTTCCCGGAAATGCCGCCAAGCAAGCCGCCAGGTATATGCAATAGCCCTGTCCAACCCGGCGCGCCGGGTTGCTGAACCGCCCCTTTACCCCTACAATGGCTGCCAAATACCCCGCAGTTGAGGCAAAAGGATGACGCAGCAGAATGATGCCGGCAGCGCGGCGCAGCGGATGTTCGGGGCGCAAGCGCCGCAGTATGCCCAAAGTCAGGTTCACGCCGGCGACCACCGTTTGGATGTGGTGCAGCGGTTTGCGCCGGCGGCGGGCAATGAGTGGGTTATCGACTTGGGTACCGGAACCGGCTTTACCGCCTTTGCCATCGCCGCCAACGCCCGCCGGGTGGTGGCGTCGGATTTAACCTTGCCAATGCTGCGGGAAACCCGCCGTATCGGTCAAGAGCGGCAGCTGTCCAACATAATGCCGCTGCAAAACCGGGCCGAAGCCCTGCCCATCGCATCGGATTCCATTGACCTGATTACCTGCCGGGCCGCCGGGCATCATTTCAGCGACCTGGCGGCGGCCTTTGACGAAATACGCCGGGTATTGAAACCCGGCGGCGCGCTGGTAATGGCCGATTCCGTTTCCCCGGAGGATGAGGACCTGTATCAGTGGTTTAACGATGTGGAGCTGCGGCGGGACTACAGCCACATTGAAAACCGCAAGGTGTCGGTATTGGAGGGTATGCTGGCCGCGCGCGGGCTGCGGATTGTGGAGCGGGAGTTGACGGCTACCTATATGACTTTTAATGATTGGGTAGCGCGCACCGCTACGCCGGCGGCGGAAGTCGCCGCCCTGCGCCGGGATTTTCGGAACGCCACACCGCAAGCCAAAGCCGCTTTCCTGATTGCGGAAACCGCTGACGGCGCGGACATCAGCTTTGCCTGGCCCTGCTTTATTTTTCGGGCGGTTAAAGGGTAGGGTTAGCCAGCCAAGATTTTGATGTTATCCCAAGACAGGACATTGCACCGTTCTAGCCAACCTTGAGCAATCATAAACCTGACTTGAGCGGTATCCTTGGCACTGGTAAGGTTTTCCTTATCCACCACGATGAAGGGAACTAAGGTCTTGGTTTTGCAGGTAAGACCAATCAAGACTTTTGCCGTTACATACTGGCGAATAAGCTGGTGTACCAAGATTAGCTTACCCTCACCACCGAAATTGCTCTCGTGCTTGGCTTCCCCGATGAAAAGACGGCTCGGCGTTTCCAGCACGATGTCAATTTCAGTGTTTTGGAGATTCCGGCAAAGGGCATCTTGGTTTTCGTCAGCCACCGAGTAATTGTGGTCTTTCAGGGGCTGAAAATTGTGCGGGGGCTTCTTTGCGCGGAAATCCATAACCTTCTGGCGCAGGTCGGAGAAGTGGCATTTATAGACTTCCGCCACTTTTTCAGGGCCGGGTTTATCTGCGGCGGTGTGGACATAATCCCGAACCCCTTTCCAGAACAGCTCGAGGCTGATTTTATCAGCCGGAGTCTCAGCAGGTTCTCCCAACTTCTGAACAAGGCGAACTTTGGCATCGTTGGACAACCCGTGAAAGTGTTGGACGGTTTTCCAGTTCTCCGTACGGTTTTCGATGCCGAGGATGCCCATTGGCTTGCCCTCCGTTATTGGTTACCGGCAACTATACTACGCTGCCGAGGTTTTGACCAGTTCCGAATGAGTTGACTTTGTGGTTAGCAGATTCCTCGGCTAGGCTCGGGATGACATCGCCAAGTCGGAATGACATCACCAAGCCGGGATAATATAGCTTGGGTGGGTTGTTCCCTAAAACACCGCCATTCCCGCCACATTTACCGCTAGGCTGTAAAGCCCCGTCCGCGCCGTAACATACAGCGTCCGATAATCCGGGCCGCCAAAGCACAGGTTAGCCGGCAATTGGGGGAATACAATCGTCCCCAAATGCTCCCCGGCCGGCGTAACTACCCACAGGCCGCCGGGGCCGGTAACATACAAATTGCCTTGACTATCCAGTTTCATCCCGTCCGGGCCGCCCCGTTCCGCCGTATCCATAGCCGCCAGAACCGTCGGTTCGCCCAGAGACCAATCGGCGTTGACCGGGAAAGCCAGCACATTGCGGTTGCGGGAATCATCCACATACAGAATGGATTCGTCTAGGGAAAAAGCCAAGCCGTTGGGCCGATCCATTGTGCGGTTCAGCAGAGTAACGGCGCCATCCGGATCCAGACGATAGACGCCGTTAAAGCCCAGTTCCCCCGGTTCCGGGTCGATGCCATAGGGCGGGTCGGTAAAGAAAATGCTGCCCCCGGAATGAACGACCAAATCGTTGGGGCTGTTCAGCCGCTTGCCATCGTAGTGGCTGACCAAGCCGCGCATTGCGCCGGAGTCATCCATCCGCGACACCTGCCGCCCGCCGTGTTCGCAAGCCAAAAGCCGCCCTTGCCGGTCGCAGGTCAGCCCGTTGGCGTTACGGCTGGGCGTGATATACGGCTCCGGGCGGCCGCCCGGAACATAGCGGTAGATGGTATCGGCGGGAATATCGCTGAACAGCAAATAGCCCTCCGGATGCCACACCGGCCCCTCGGTGAACTCAAACCCCTCGGCCACTACCGCCGGTTCCCGTTCGGGAATCAAATCCCGCAATGCAACGACCATAATTACCCCGTAACTCCATTAAGCAATAGAAACTCTCGGCTTAATATAATAGTTTTCCCCTCATCCTGCAACGCCTCCCGGATAAACCGCTCCCGCCCGCCGGCGGCTCAAAACCAATTTCCCAATTACCGAAAATTCATCCCGAAATACTATTGACAATACTTGAAACACTCCCCATAATAAAACCCGTCAAGGTTGACCTGACCCCGGGACGCCGGGTTCTTTACGCTAAGCTTACCGTAAAACTTAATACCGCTCCACACAGCGCGCTGTGGGCCCCGGCCGGCCCTAAACAAGCCGCCGGACGCCTTAAACACTCCTCCCCGGGGAACGGCCTAAGGCCCCGCATTCCCCACCAGGAGCAGCGGCCAACGGCAAATCCCACTAGCCGCATAAACCGTAGCCCCAGCCTACAGGAGTCGGAGCAACCCAGGTTGACTGGAGAACGGTCAACCGCGGTCGCAAGACTGGGCCAACCCGCCGGCATGGCAACCATACCAACCGGCATTAGTAGCCACCCCAAGGTCGCGCCACCGTAATCGGCAATCTGGTCGGGCAAAGCCGGCATGATGTAGCCAGCTGACCAACCGGTGTTTGGCAACCCACTAGGCCAGACTTGCCAACCCTTCTCCCGACAAGGCGGAAACCGCGGCCGCGGTTTCCGCCAAAACCGGCATCCCCCCAATCCTTAAATCCCAATTCTATGCTATAATCCCCCAACCCCCGCATCAAACCGGCGCTCGGAGGGCCCTTTGCCCCACCTCAATCTCCACCCGTTCCAGTTAGCCCTCGGCGGCCGCCCCATCCACTACGCTTGGGTTATCGTCATCGTCGCCGCCCTGATGCGCCTCAGCTCCTCCAGCTTCCGCACCTCCTCCAGCATCCTCATCCCCCGCCTCGTCGAAACCTTCGGCTGGAGCTACGGCATCGTCGGCGGCGCCTTCGCCCTCCAGTGGGTCGTCTCCGGCATTTTCGGCGCTCCCGCCGGCTGGCTCGGCGACCGCTATGGCGTCCGCGTGGCGATGACCGTCGGCGCCATCCTCTTTACCGTCGGAATGGTCCTGACCGGCTTCGTCAACCACTGGCTCCTCTTTTACCTCTACTTCGGCATCATCCTCAGCGCATCAATGGGCATCTTTCAAGTGCCGCTGACCGCCGCCGTTACCCAATGGTTTCACCGCCGCCTCGGCGTCGGTATGGGCATCCTGCAAGCCTCCCAAGGCTTGGGGCCCTTGGTCGCCGTCCCCATCATCCTGCTGATTATCGCCCTGTTCGGCGGCGGCGAAACCGGCCTCCGCGCCGCCTTCTGGATTCCCGGTATCGGCGGCGGCCTGCTGCTGCTATTGCTCATCCGCCTCTTTTACAACGAACCGGCTGATATTAACGCCCGCCCCCTCGGCGCCGATGCCGCTACCCCGGTGCGCCGCCTGCAAAGCGGCGCTCCCGCCCAATTCCGCGCCAAAATCTTTCTCCGCCAAGTGCTGCGTACCGCCGCCTTCTGGAATCTGATCGGCATCCACTATTGGGGCTGCGCCGGCCACGCTATCGTTATGGTCTTTATCGTCGCTATGGCCGAGGCCGCCGGCGTCTCCCGGGGCTTGGCGGCCGGCGTCTTTATCGCCCTGACCATGACCAGCACCCTGACCCGCTTTGCCGTCCCCATCCTGGCCGACCACTTGGGTAGCAAAGGCGTGATGGGCGTCTGCTTCTTTTTGCAGGTAGCCCCGGTATTCCTGCTTTTCTTTGCCGATACCGCCTGGATGTTCTATCTCTTTGCCATCCTGTTCGGCATCGGCTTTGGCGGCGAAATGACCGCCTTTCCCATCATCAACCGCCAGTATTACGGCAACGCCCCCATTGGCACCACCTACGGATTTCAGATGATGGGCGCCGGCTTCGGGATGGCATCCGGCTCCTTTATCGGCGGCTGGCTGCGCGACTTCTCCGAGGGCATAACCTACCCGGCGGCCCTGGCTAATTCGTTAATCGGCGGCTGGCTGCCCGACCTTTCCCGCGGCATCAGCTACCCCGACTTCCTGGCCTCCGGCAACTTTACCGCCACCATTGCGGCCTCCCTGCTGTTCAGTTCCATCGGCGTTCTATCCATCCTGCTGCTGCCCCGCACTTCCCGCCGCCAACTCCCCAACTGGGAGGACGCCCTCCCCGAGGAATACCGCAGCGCCCCGGCCCGGCCCGGAACGGCGGCCGCCGGGGATTAGAGCGACAATGCCCTGAATCGTCCTTCCCGTGTCAACGGGAATCCAGAGTCCGCCGCTATCATCTACCGCCTTGCCCCCAAGCAGCCTTATCCGTTACAATCAACCCTATACCGGCTATAGGAACTGCAACTTATGACCACCACCACCGAATCCGACCACACCGAAGCCCGCTTGGAGTCCAAAGTCGATGCGCTGACGGCCGTTGTCGAGGACTTGATCGTCGCCGTCCGCGAAACTAATCGCGAAACCAACCGCCGCATTGACCGCCTCTTTTACTTGGGCGCGGCTACCGGAACCGGCATTATTGTCGCCCTGCTGCTCCAACCGCTAATCGCCGCCATCAGCAGCTGAAAAAGCGTCCCCCCAGCGCACCCCCAACTTACCACCGGAGGGTTAAGCTATGTTTGACTTGATTATCCGCAGCGGACAGGTTGTTACCCCCTGGGGCGTCGGCAATTGGGACATCGGCATCCGCGGCGAAAAAATCGTCGCCGTCGCCGAACACCATACCCTGACCGACGAAGCCGCCCGCATCCTCGACGCCAGCGGCAAGGTAGTCGTCCCCGGCGGTATCGAACCCCACGCCCATATCCACGCCCCCATTATGGGCCACGGCGACCTCAAAACCGCCCCCCCGGAGGAAGTCAGCCGCGCCGCCGTCTTTGGCGGCACCACCACCATCCTTGACTTTGCCATCCAGTACCCCGGCATTGACATCAGCCAGGCCATTCAGGAACGCACCGCCGTTTGGCAGGGCAATTCCTACGCCGACTATTCCCACCACTTGATGCTCCTCGGCGACATCTCCGACCACACCCTCGGCCAGCTTAACGAACACATCCAGGACGGCTTTGCCAGCGTCAAAATTTTCACCACCAACATTCGCCCCCCCAGTATGGCCGGCGAACCCCGGATGGTGCGGATGGGCCATCTCCACGACCTGATGGAGCGCATCCAGCGGCACGGCGCAATGCTCCTGGTTCACGCCGAGGACGACGATATGGTGCAGCATATGTACCAGAAACTGATTGCCGCGGAACAGACCGAGTGGTGGAATATGCACCTGGTCCACAGCAACGAATCCGAGGATGTTTCCTTCCGCCGGGTGCTGCGGGTCGCCGAGTGGACTGGCTCCCCGGTCTATTTCGTCCATGTCAGCGCCGGCCAAGGCTTGACCGCCGTTCAGGAAGCCCGGGCCAACGGCCGCCCGGTGTATGGCGAAACCCTGCACAACTACTGCTGCTTTAACGCCGACAACTACCAGGAGGAGAACGGTATGAAATATCATACCTATCCCTCCCTCAAGTCGGAAACGGACCGCCGCGCCCTGTGGGACGGCATCGTCCGCGGCGGCCTCAGCACTATGGCGACCGACGAATACTGCACTACTTGGGATGTGAAAATCGCCGGCCGCCAGGTAACGGATGTCACCGGCGGTCACAACGGCATCGAAACCCGCCTCGGCATCACCTACAGCGAGGGGGTGTCCAAGCGGGGAATGTCCTTGCAGCGGTTCGTCGATGTAACCTCGGCCAACGCCGCCAAAATTATGGGTCTTTACCCCCGCAAGGGCGTCATCGCCCCCGGCAGCGACGCCGACCTCGTGCTGATTGACCCCACCATCAAACGCCCGCTGACCATTGATGACTTTCACATCTCCGACTACAGCATTTGGGAGGGCTACGAAGTCGAGGGCTGGCCGGTAATGACCATCCTGCGGGGAATGGTCGCCGTCGAAAACGGCCGCCTCCGCACCGGCCACAATACCGGCCGCTTCCTCCGCCGCAAAATCGACCCGGAAGTAGTGAACAAGCCGGCGGCCTAGGGCGGAGTAGCCGCTCTAACCCGGCCGCCAAAACTTGACGCCGCCCCCGCCGTCAACTACACTAACCGGCGGATTTTAAGCGGGCGGCGGCGTTGTGGCCGCAGCGCCGCCGTCCCATCCCTACCTTTTGCTGCCGGGGACATTCTTGCCAATGAACTTGAAGGATTACATTCGGGACATCCCGGACTTTCCCCAGCCGGGGATTTTGTTTCGGGACATTACCCCTTTGCTGCGGAACGCCGCGGCCTTTCGTTATTCCATTGACCAACTGGCCGAGCGGTGTCAGGATTATCAACTGGATGCCGTGGCCGCCATCGAATCCCGGGGCTTTATCTTTGGCGCGCCGCTGGCCGCCCAATTGGATAAACCCCTGGCGCTGATTCGCAAGCCGGGGAAACTGCCCGGCAGCACCCTGTCCGCCGACTACGCTTTGGAGTATGGCGTCAACACTCTGGAAATGCAGGGAGATGACCTCAACCCGGGCGACCGGGCGTTGCTGCTGGACGACCTGCTGGCGACCGGCGGCACTCTGGCCGCCGCCGCCGGGCTAATCGAGCGGGCCGGCGGCCAAACCGCCGCCATCGGCGTGGTCATTGAACTGGAGTTTCTCGAGGGACGGAAAGCCCTGGGCGGTTATGACCTGTTCTCGCTGATTCAGTATTAGGGCGGCTTTACGACCGCCCGGCCGGAACTATAATAAGCCGCAAAGTCTCCCGGTTAGCCGAATTAACCGGCCGCCGACCGCGCGGCAATCGACACAGAGGAGGGTAGCCAACTTATGGCAGAGAAAGTTACCATCGGCGATTACGAAGTTACGGCGGTCATTGATATGGTGCCGCCGCCGCGGCCCCCGGCCGCCATGTTCCCGGAAGTGCCGGAAAGCGCTTGGGCCGAGTATCCGGAGGTCCTGGAAAACGGCCAGTTGCAGCTTTACTACGGCGTCTTTGTGGTGCGGTCGGAAAATCAGGTAGTGCTGGTCGACACCGGAATGGGGCCGGGGCCGCATCCCAGCCGGGGCAACCTCACCGGCAATCTGTACGAGGAACTGCGCCCCATTATGCTGCCGCCCAATGTGGACATCCACAACACCAATGTCTCCCCGTCGGACCAGGTCAACTATGTGGTGCATACCCATCTCCACGCCGACCATGTGGGCTGGAACCTGCGCTACTCCGGCGGGATGCCGGCGCCCAATTTCCGCCGGGCCCGCTACATCATCCCCAAGGATGATTTCGACTACTACAGCCAGCCGCACATTCTGGCGGAGAACCCCCATGTGCAGCAGCAGATTATGCCGCTGCGCCGCCTGCGCTTGCAGCAGATTGTCGAGGGCGAGTACGCCGTAACCGAGGGCATTTCCACCCTGCCGGCCGCCGGCCACACCCCCGGCCATCAGGTGGTGCTGGTGAACTCCGGCGGGCAAAAGGCAATGCTCGTGGGCGACTTGCTGCACAACATCGCCCAAGTGTCCGAACCCGGCTGGTGCGCCGGAGTGGACTATGACAAGGCGCAAAGCCACGCCAACCGGGCGGCCTTGCTGGACAAGGCGGAAAAAGAGGATTGGATTGTCGCCGCCGGCCATTTCCCGCCGGGCCAACAAATCGGCAAGGTAGTTACCGAGGACGGCAAACGGCGGTGGGTGTCGCTGTAAGCGGCGGTTGGCAGCAGCCGGGCGGCCGGCGATGCAACGGTAAAAAGACGGGGCGGGTTAGCAGACCCGCCCCGGCTTTTTGTATGCGGGGTTAAGCTTTGCGGCGGCGTCCCGCCCAGCCGATTAGCCCCAATAAAGACAAGCCCAGCAGAGCCATATCGCCGCTGATTCCGGTATCGCCGGTATTGCCGGGCAAGGCGGCATTGCAGCTACCGCCGCCGCTGCCGACCGGCGTCGTTACCACTACTTCCGGCGCGGACGTCGGGGTTGCCGCCGGGGTTGTTGCCGCCGCCGTTGCAGTCGGGAGCTCAGTTGCCGCTGCTGCTGGCGGCGTCATAGCAGTGGGCGGCTCCGAATTATCCGCCGTTTCCGGCGCAACTGTAGCCGGCGGTGGTGTTGGTACCGGTACCGGGGATGGGGTGGGCGGTGGTAGGGTGGGCCTGGGGCCGGCCGTTACCTCCAGAGTTCTCTGCTCCTTTTGGGTGTTTAACGGGTCGTTCTCGAAATTCCATATAATATCGGCAACCACAGTGGCCGGGCCCGTCTGGTTGGGCGCCATAACAAAGGAGATATGCCGCACTTTTCCCGGTTCCACCGTGTAGTCGGCACTGCACTGGCTGTTGTTGCAGGTCTCGACGGCCTCCAATTGTTTTATATGCCATCCCTTCGGCGCCGGCAGAATCAAAGTCAATTGCATCGCCGGCCGCCCCAAGGGGTTTTGCGCGGTAAGGGTGAGGGATACATCATCCCCTACTCGTACATCTTGCGTCTGCGTGGCGTGCAGGTTAATAACCGGGTCTTGCCCCGGCTGCACCGTGGCCGTTGCAGATAGGGGAATCTTGAGGGGATTTTCCCGGGTTTCCCCCGAGTACCAGACCGCTTCCCCGGTAATCGTCAATTCCCCCGGTTCGCTGACCCGGGCTTGCAGACGAAAAGAGCGTAGATCGCCGGACTCCGTTTCTCCCCGATAGGTACACAGATTGCTGCTGCAATTTTTGGTTTCATCATCGGTTTCATCAGCGAGGGTTACGCCGGTGGGGGCCTTCAAGGTTACGGTAAAGGTTCGGAACCGCATAGTGTGATTGATCAGGGTTAAGTTTAATTCCACCGGTTCGCCAAAGGGAATTTCCCGGCGCGTGGCGGTCAGGTTCACTACTGGCAGAATTTCGGGGGTTGCCGTGGGTACCGGCGTCCAGGTCGGTACCGGCGTGAAAGTCGGCCGGGGCGTGTAGGTTGGCACCGGGGTGTAAGTGGGCGTGGGAAACGGTACCCGGGTTGGTACCGGCGTGGGAATGTTCCCGTTCTGGCAGTAGGGGACGCCGGCATCGGAGTTTTTGGGTTCGATGTCGATGCAGCCGTATAATTCGTTGCCGCCGCGGCTGTTTTGCAGATAGATGGCTTCGATGGTGAACAGGTTCCGGAAGGTTGGGGGGACGACTCCGGTCAGGTGATTGCGGGTAACGTTCAGCTCCACCAGCTGGATTAGGTTGCCCAGTTGGATGGGCAGTTCGCCGTGCAGCCGATTGTTGTTCAGGCGGAGCCGTTCCAGGTTGGGGATGTGGCCCATCTGGCCGGGTATTTCACCGTTAAGTTTGTTGCCGGAGAAGTCCAGGGTGGTCAGTTTGCCCAGGTTTTCAATCTCCGGAGGGATGGGGCCGCTGAGGTCGTTGTCCGACAAGTCCAGGATCCTTAGCCCGGTCAGCTGGGTCAACGCCGTGGGGATTCGGCCGGTAAGGCCGCAGTCGCGGAGGCGGATGGCGACAGCTTGGCCGCCGCTCAGGGTTAATACGCTGGACGGGTAGTCGGCGGCGGACTCGCCGGGGCGCAGCTCGGCCCGTTCGTTCTGCCACTCCCGGCGACATTCGGGACGCCAATGGGTGCGGCCGCCGGTGTCGCGGTAAAAGGCCAGCAGATTGGCATACTCACTGAGGCCGGGGCTGGCTTGAACCGGCCGGGGCTGATCCGGCAGGAAAAAAGCTCCGGCCAGCAGCAACGCAAAGAGGATTGGAATAGTCAAGAAAGACGGTTTCATCGGGCATCCGACCGGGGATTTCCGGCCGGCCGCAGTATTGGGCCGGCCGGTTCCAGACAGGGGAAAGGGCTAGGGACGGCGGCGGCCGCGCGCCAACACCATTCCGGCCAAGCCCAGCAGGGGCAGCAGCAACAGAGCGCCATCGGCGAGGCCGGCGGTCGGGTCAACTTGACCGGGCGCGGCCGGGGCGTTGCAGGAAACGCCTACCCCCGGAGTGTTGGCTGGCGGTGCGGCGGCGGCCGGCGGCGCAGCGGGGGCGGCCGGGGCGGCCGGCTGCGCAACCACTACTTGCGGCACAGCGGTAGGCGCGGCCGGAGGCGGCGGGGCTTGAGTCGGGGCCGGCGCGGCCGGCGGAGCGTAGGGATCCGCCGAGGGGTGGATTACCTCGAAAGGATGGGTCAGGGAAATGGGGTTGAACAGGTCTTTGTTGCCCTTGGGCCAATAAAGGCCGCTGAACTGGAGGGTGGAACGCCCGACTTTCTCCGCTTTCAGGTTGAGAAAAACGGTGCGGCTTTGTCCCGGCGGCACCTCGTAAGTGCCGCTGGCGGCCCCGGCGGCCACATCGGTAGCCATCCCTTCGCCATAGATATGGAACCCGCTGGGGATAAAGACCGTCAAGTCCACCACCATAGTGGCGTCATTCAACTGCGGATTGCGGAACAGCACTTCAACCAAGCCGTCCTGCTCGGCGTTAATCAGGTCATTGACCGGGCGCAGGCGCACCGTGGGGCCGATGCGGAAGGCTTCGTTGACATTGGGGAAAGTCGGCGGCACCGCGGTCGGCGGCGGCACCGGTGTCGGCGTCGGAGTGGGCAAAGCCGTCGGCACCGCTGTGGGCTCCGGGGCCGGCGCGGCCGTCGGCTCGACGGTAGCCGCCGGGGTTGCCGCTGGTTCCGGCGTGGCCGTCGGTTCGGCAGTAGCTTCCGGGGTTGCCGCCGGATCGGGCGTAGCCGTCGGCTCCGGGGTCGGCGCGGCGTCTGTGGTGAGGGACAGGGCCAAAGTTGCCAATCCGCCCACTTCAATGGTCCCGGTCGGCGCCACTGCCTGCCCGTTGACGGTAAAGGTTACCGTGGCGCCCGCGGACTGGTCCGCTACCGTAAGGGAATAATTCCCCTCATCATTAACCTCAGCCGTGGCTACGGAAACGCCGTCAATCAGGGCGGCGATTTCCGTTCCCTGGGGCGCCGGCTGCCCGTTGATGGTCACCGCGCCGATAAAGACTTGGGGCGGCGACGCCTGATTAGGCGCCGCGGCGTAGATCAGCGCGGGAAGGAGAGCCAGGACGGCCACCGCTAAAGCCGCCAAAATTGCTACGTAGAAACGAGGGCCAAGGGTTACCGCCGGCTTTATAGTCATAGTACCTGCCTGTTTTAATTTTCCGATTTGCCGTCATCGGCAGTTGCCGCCGGATACTTAATCCTTGCGGGCAAAGGGTTATTATGGAATCCGGCAAGGTGCGCCGGCAATTATCCTACGGCGTGGGGCGGATGTCAACCGGGGCGGCAACCGCGATAGCGTTCCGATTTAGGTGGTTTAGTTGTAGAATGGGGAAAAGGCCGGCCTTGCTGGTTGACGGGAGGTGCGCTGTCATGGGATTGCTGGACGATTTGGAGACCCAACTGGAGCAGGAAATTCCGCTCCAGTTGCAGGCGAAGCTGCAACAAGCCCTGGATCATTATCAGCCCCGATGTGCTCAGTGCGCTCTGGCGATGCACCGCCATCATCGCTATGAGCGCACCATTGTCACGTCCTATGGTCCCATCCGGGTAGCGGTTCCGGTGTTTCGTTGTGGGCAATGTCGCCAACTGGCGGGCGGCGCGGCGCTGCTGGGGCCGGAAGTTCGTTACCAACGGTTCTCAAAAAAACTCGGGACATGGCTTTGAGCTTGGCGGCCCAGGGTTTGAGTTATGCCCAAGCGGGGCAGTGGGTGGGTTGTGTCAAAAGCACCTTGTGTCGCTGGCTGCGGCGGTTGGCCTTGACCCGGCCCCGGTTGCCGGGGGCAGTGTGGGAACTGGATGGTTTGTGGACGCGCACCCGGCAGGGCGCTCAGGAATTGAAGGTAATCCGGGACGAAACCGGGGCGGTCTTGGCGACTTTCGGGCCTTGGGCGGCGGTCTTGGCGCGGGCCGAGCAGTCCGGGGCGGCGCCACCCCGACATCTGGTCAGCGACGGCGACCGGGCCATTGCGGCCGGCATCCAGGGGGTGTACGGCCGGGCGGCGCCGCATCAGCTGTGCATCTTTCACCTGCTGCGGGAATATGGACGGAATATCGGGAAATCCGGCTTGGCCGCCGCCCGGCAACTGCTGTTGACTGACAGCGCGGCGGCGGCCCAGAGCTATGCCCGTCAAATAATGGAGTTGACCGAGGGCGCCGCCGCTTACTGGCTGGACAAGGCGTTGCTCGCCGGTCGGCAGTATTGGACTACGGGAGCGGTCGCCTACCGGACTACTTCCCGCCTGGAACGCTACAATCGGGAGTTGCGCCGGCGGGAGCGATTGGGGACGGTCTGGTCAGAGCATAACCTGTTGGCTTTGCTACAAACCCGGGGCTTGCTCAACCAAACCACCTAAAATGCAACGCTATCGGCAACCGCCAAAGCATTTGCATTCCCCAAAATTATCTGTTATCATTAGCCCACAGGTTGCGCCGTTGGGCCGCATTTTCAGGAGGCAAAATGGGTTTCGGGCCGATTGGGTTGCCCCAGATATTGATCGTCTTGCTGATTATCCTGCTGATTTTCGGCGCCAAGCGGCTACCGGAAATTGGCGCTTCCTTGGGCAAGGGTATCCGCACTTTCAAGAGTTCGGTTACCGGCGAGGACGAAGTCAGCTCCGCCGGGCCGGCTAAACCGTCCGGCAGCAAGGCGGAAACCGCCAAGCGGTATGATGACGACGCTGGCTAGTCCGCCCGGCGTCCCACCTATCCCGTTGCGCTACAGGGATGGCTGCCTTAGCCATCCCTTTTCTATTGCCCGCCGCCCTACCCCGTCTGGTTGCTGTCGGAAAGGGGGATTATTTCCTGACGGCTCCGCCGCCGGGCGCGGCCGGCCAGCCACGCCAAGGCAATGCCTACTTCGTACAAAGCCAACAGCGGCAGGGCGGCCAGGGTCTGGTTCAGCGGGTCAAAAGTCGGCGTGATGAAAGCCCCCAAGGCAAAGGATACCACTATCCAATACTTGCGAAACCGGCGGAACATTCGGGAAGTAACCAGTCCCAACTGCGCCAGCAGATACATCACCACCGGCGTCTCAAAAGCCGCCCCCATCCAGAACAGCAGCCGCAGCATTACATCCACCAGGCTGCTGATGCGTACCTGCGAATCGGCTACATCCCCGCCGAAGGTCAGCAGGAAAGGCAAGGCGCGGGGGGTCAGGATGAAGTAGGCAAAGGCAACGCCGGCAATAAATGCCAGCAGCGCGCCGGGCAGCAGCAGAAAGAGATATTTGCGCTCGGCGGGATGCAGACCGGGGGCGACAAAGCGGATGATTTGGTAAAGGATGACCGGCAGAGCCAAGGCAAGACCGCTGACCATCGAGATTTTAACCGCCGTGGACAGCCGCTCCGTTACTTGGGTAACAATGGGGGTAACGATGCCGGCGGCGATAAGTTCCCGGGCCGGCCACTTGAGCAGTTCCAGCAAGTCCGTCCAGAAATAAAAGGCAACCATCGCCCCCAGGAGCAGAGCGGCCAAGCAGATAAACACCCGGCGGCGCAGCTCGCTGAGATGCTCCAGCAGGGTCAATTCACGGTTGCTGCTCATTCCCGTCTCCGGGGCCGGTGGTCGGCACTGCGCCGGGGGGCGGCGGCGGTTCTTTGGGGGCGGCCGGTGTATTGGCTGGCGGCGCCGCCGGTTGGTTAGCTGATGGGGTATGGCCGCCGGAATTTTCCGGGTTTAAGTTGGCGGCGGCGGTCATTTCGTTCAGCGTCCGCCGCAATTCGCCCAGCAGTTTGCCGGCAGTGCGCGCCATTTCAATGGACTTGCCCGGCCCCATCACCAGAAACGCCACCAGAAAAATAACCGTCAACTCCAGAAAGCCGACCCCAAAGAAGTTCACCGCCGCCCTCCTTTGCCCTCCCGCAAGGGGCAGTCGGTCTGACACTCCACGCCCACCGCCAGGGGCAAATCCGCCGGTAGGGAATAGCCCAATTCCCGGAGCATTGCCGTCAGCCGGCACAGGGGCAAGCCCACTACATTGGTATAGCAGCCGGCCAGCAGTTGCGCCGGGCGAAACTCCCCATCCTGAATGGCATACGCCCCGGCCTTGTCCATCGGCATCCCGGAGGCAATGGAAGTCTCCATTTCGGCATCGGAAAAATCCCGCATCTGGACTTCTCCGGTCAGACAGTCGGTCAAAGAATTGCCGCTAGCGGCGTCAATGACCGTCAAGCCGGTAGTTACTTGATGGCGGCGGCCGCGCAAGTCCCGCAGCATTTGGCGGGCATCATCGGCATCCGCCGGTTTGCCCATAGATTGCCCGTCCAAAACCACCGTGCTGTCCGCCCCGATAACATAGCCGGCCGCCAAGCCGGCGGCCACGGCGCCGGCTTTGTCTTGGGACAGCCGCTGCGTCATTGCCGCCGGCGTTTCCCCCGGCAGCGGTTCCTCCGGGGCGTTCGAGGGAATGACGCGGAAATGCAATCCCAATTGGGACAGCAGTTCCCGCCGCCGCGGCGAGGTTGACGCCAACAGCAGCGGGGCAGCACTGGCCGCCGGGTTCCGGGTCAGTGCGGCGACGCATTCCACATGATGGGTTTGAGGAAACATATCCAACGGGCGGATTTGGTCGAGGGCATAGCCGCCGTTGCAAAGGATTTTCAAGTCCCGGGCCAAGGTTTCCGGGTCGCAGGAAACATAGACCAGCCGCGGCGGCGCCAGTTTGATGATACCCTGCAAAGCGGCCGGTTGGCAGCCGGCCCGGGGCGGGTCGAGGATTACCGCATCCGGCGGCTCCGGCAAATCAGCCAAGACCTCCTCAGTTTTGCCCAGCAGAAACTCCACATTATCCAGACCGGCGGCGTTTTCCCGGGCGTCGGCAACGGCGGCGGCGGATTCCTCGACAGCGTACACTTTCTTGGCGTAGGGCGCCAGCAGGATGGCAAAAGCCCCCACGCCGGTATAGGCGTCCAGCAAAGTTTCCGTCCCTTGCAAGTTCAAGGCAGCCCGCACCGCATCGACCAGCCGAGCCGCCTGCTCGGTATTGACCTGAAAAAAAGAGGGCGATGCCACCAGAAACTGGCGGCCGGCTACCGATTCCCGATAGCGTTTCTGGCCGGTGGCAATAGCAATAGCCGGGTTTTTCAACGGCGGCTGCACCAGAAAATCCCCGGTTTCCCGCCCGGCGCGAATGGCCAGTTGGGTCGTTTCCCCGCAGCGGTCTTGCAGTTCCGCCAGCAAAGCGTTGATGCCCTCGTGCATCAGCATACAGCGGTCGATGCGGACGAAACGGCGGGTTTCCCGGTTGACAAAGCCCAAGTCGCCGCCCGCCCGTCCCACGGTAAAGCGGGCGTGATTGCGATAGCCGTACTGCTGCGGCGAGGGCATGATAGGCCCGACCGGAGCGTTGTAAAACCCGCCAACCCGGGCCAGCGCGTCAGTTACCTTATCCTCCTTGGCTCGCGTTTGGGCGGCATAGTCCAGATGCTGCCACTGACAGCCGGTACACGCGCCATAGTAGCCGCAGGGCGGCGTCACCCGATCCGGAGAGGATTGCAGCAGCTCGACCACTTGGGCGGCCGCATAGTTGCGGCGCGCCCGGATCACCTCGGCCACTACCCGCTCGCCGGGAATGCCGCCCAATACGAAAATGTCCTGCCCCTTGTAGCAGCCCATGGCCGCGCCCAAGCGTCCCCAAGACGCCAGCGACAGGGTAATGCGCTGCCCCGGAGTAAGTTTCTGCTCGCTCACCCGCCCTCCTTGCGCTGCATACTATAAAGCAAAAGGCGGGTTTTAGCCAAGTGGGGGACTGATTATTGATTAAGGGGTTATGGCCCGGAGCTATTCGGCGGTGTCCGTAGTAGCAGGGCGGCGGAGCAGGCGGGCGGCGGTGGCAGCCAGGACTACTACGAACAGGGCGTTGACCAGCTGCCAAACCAGGAAGTGGCGTTCAATTTCCCCATCAGTCAGGTTAGCCAGGAAGTTGCGGAAAAACCAGATGGCCAAGAGGATGGTGGCAAAGAGCAGCATATTGGCAGCCAGGTAGGGGTAGTGGACGCGGTTGCTGCCGGCGTCGGCTTGGTCGAGCCGCCGCTTGTCCCGCCATTGGCAAGCCAGGGCGATGAGGACGCCGGCGGCCATAAACCAGTTGAGGATGTCCCAAGTTACGCCGGGGTTGGGCAGGATGTCGCTGTAAAACTCCCAAGCCATAGTGTTGACGGCTACAGCCAGGGCCAGCAGAGCCAGCAGGATGCCGACCGGTTTGTTCAGATGGTCCATATCCCCTCCTGGATTGCCGGGGCGTACGGCAATGGTTTCCGAATGGGCGGAAAGGGCGGAACGGCGGCGGCCTTATTCCCGGTCGGTAGCGGGGGCGGAACTGCGCCAGAGGCGGCCGGCGGTGATGCCCAGGACGATGGGGAGAAAGCCGTCCACCAAGTCCCAGACTACTTGCGTGGGGATGGACTGATTGCCCAAGGGGGTGGAAGTGAGCAGGTCGAACCAGTTGCGGAAAAACCAGAGAGCAACAATCAGTGTGGCATAAAAGAGGGCGTTGGCTTCGAGACGGGCGCGGCTGAGGTTAGGGCTGTCGTGGTCTTGAGCGTCGGCGGCGCGCTTGGCTTGCAACTGGAAGGCGAGGGCGATAATCAGGGAAATAGCCATCAGGATGTCCAGGTAGTACCAGACGACGATGGCGGCGGAGCCGAGGTTGGCGTAGAGGGGGGTAAGGATATACTGGGCCGCTACGGCGATGGCGCAAAAGCCGAGGATGACGGCAAAGAGCATTTTCAGGGCGTTCATAATTGCTACCTCACGGCGGGAGGGTAGGCAAGTTTGCCGGGATTAAGGATAGCACAGGGGGCGGGAATTTCCTAGCGGCGGCGCTGCCGGTTTTGGGGAAATCGGGATATGGAGAATCGGGAATTAGGGATTTGAGGCCGGCTTGAACCGCCCTAATCATCCCCCCCCCCCCCCCCCGCCGCGGCCTTCCGCAGATACTCCCGCGCCCACTCGACCGCCAGCCTGACCGGTATCCGGGCCTCAATATCCGGGTTACGGGCATACCAGCGACCTTCCCGCTTATTTTTAGCCCGCAGCTGGGTCAAGGTCAGCCGATTGCTTTTCTCCCGATTGCACGGCCCGCAAAGGATCGCCCGATTGTCCAGTTCATCCTCACCCCCTTCCGATTTAGGATGGATGTGATCCAAGTCAAAAAAGTCCGTATGCGGCGGCTCAAACCCGCACCCCCAGCAAATTTCCCCCCATTGCTCGAGCAGAATGTCAAACATTTCCTGCCGGCTGAACCGGGGCCGCCGATTGCGCCGCCGTTCCAGCTGCGGGAGCTGCGGCGCGGCCGTTTCCGCATCATCAGTTCGTTCCAGTTCCAGCGGGTTAGTCACCAGCCGGACGTGGCCCGGTTGCCAAATCTGCTGCCCCTGGTTCAGCCGGTCGATGATGATTTGATGGCAGCCCTCCCACAAATCCATCCCAATCCAGCGGCGGCCCAACCGCTCGGCCGCCACCGGCGTCGTCGCGCACCCGCAGAACGGGTCTAGGACAAAGTCGCCGGGGTTACTGCTTGCCTTGATAATCCGCTCGTACAACGCCAAGGGCTTCTGCGTCGGGTAGCCGGTATTTTCCTTTGACGACCGCTTGGCTATGGCAATGTCCGACCACCAATCCTCCGGGACTTTCCCCTTTTGGTAGCTGTCGGCCACCGCCTGATCCATATTTGTTCCCGCCTTTGCCCCGCTCTGATGCGTAAAACCCCCGGTATGCGGTTTGCCATCCTTATACGGCAAGCGCACCTGATCCCGGTTGAAAACCCACCTCTCCCCCTTGTTATACCAAAGCACCGTGTCATGCTTGCGGTTAAACTGCCGCATCCCCGGACTGCCGGGGCCGGTATAAGCCCAAACAATTTCATTCCGGAACTTCTCCCGCCCAAAGATGCCGTCCATCAGAACCTTGGCGTAAGCGTGGGCCGTGTGGTCGATGTGCAGGTAAAGAGAACCGGTCGGTTTCAGGATGCGCTGACACTCCATCAGCCGAACCCCGAGGAAACAAAGAAACGCCGCCATATCCTCTTTGCCGGTCTCCCGCAGCATTCGGATAAAGCGGTGGACGGTCTTATCCCCATAATCGGCAATGGCGTCAATCCAATCCTCGTGGGTGTCCCGTTCCCAGGTCCACCGGTCGTGAAACTTGGCCCCCGCCGCCAAAGAATCCGGCGTAGCGTGAAAATCCTTCCCCTTGTTAAACGGCGGATCCGTAGCAATCAAATCCACCGACTCCGAATTCAGCCCCTGCAAAAAGGGCAGGTTATCCCCCTTAAACAAGGTTCGGTTCTCAAAGTTAGGCATACCCATTCGGCGCTACTCCTCGTCAGCAAGGAGATTCCGGTCAACCGGCATCATTGTATCACCGCCCCAGCCAATAGGAACCGTCATTCCCACGAAAGTGGGAATCCAGAACCGCAACTCCCCTAACTCCGCCCTAATCATCACCCCCGCCGCCGCCCCCTTCCCCCGCGGCCTCCGCCAAATAATCCCGCGCCCATTGCCGGGCCGTGCGAATGTCAATGCGCTGGTCAATCGGCGGATTGCCATACCAAAACCCATCCCGCTTGTTGGCGCGGCGCAACGCCGTCAGCGTCATCCGATCCCCCTTGCGCCCATTGCAGGGCCGGCACAGAATCGCCCGATTGTCCAGTTCATTGGAACCGCCCTCGGCCTTTGGGTCGATATGGTCCAGGTCGAAATGGCGGCTGTCCACCGCCTGCTCCCGGTTGGTAGTTTTGGGCGGCTCAAACCCGCACCCCCAGCAGATGGCGCCCCACTGCCTAATCAGGATGGCTTTCATCTGGTCTTTAGTGAACCGCGGCCGCCGGTCTTGCCGCAGCTCAATTTGTTGCAAATGCGGGGCGGCCTTATCCGCCTCGTCCGTCCGTTCCGGCGGCGCCGTTACCAGCCGCACATCCTCCGGCCGCCAAATCTGCTTTTCCCCATTAAGCCGGTCAATGATAATGTCGTGGCAGCCCTCCCACAAATCCATCCCGATCCACTGCCGCCCCAACCGTTCCGCCGCCACCGGCGTCGTCGCGCATCCGCAAAAGGGATCCAATACAAAGTCCCCGGGATTGCTCGACGCCCGGATTATCCGCTCGTACAAAGCCAACGGCTTCTGCGTCGGGTAGCCCGTCCGTTCCTTCCCCCGGGCCGCCGGTATATCCACCCAAAGATCTTGCAGCTTCACCCCTTCCGCATCCGCCAAATACTTCTTATAGCGGAAAGGCGAGCGCGGCGTCGCCTGTACCAACAATCCCTGTTGATAAAGCTCCTCCATGTGTTCCCTCGAGAACCGCCAAGCCCGGGTAATCCCCCGGAACTCGTAGGGCTTATTGCCCCCGGTTTCATTAGTGCAAGGGAAAGTCTGATACCGCCCCCGCTCATCCACCTTGTCATACCCCGCTTCAATATACTCCTCGGAAAGCGGCGTATATTGAATGTTGTAACCGGCGGCCGGGGACTTGGCGTACCAATATATGGTCTCGTGCGCCCGTCCCATCTTTTTCCGCGCCAAGTTATGCCTTTCCTGCCGCCGCAGCCAAACTATCTCATTGCGGAAATTATCCCGCCCAAAGATAGCGTCCAGCAAGCCCTTGGCGTAGGCTTGCGCCGTATCGTCAATATGCAGGTAAATACTGCCGGTCGGCTTCAGTACGCGCTGACACTCCATCAGCCGCACCCCCAGCCAGCACAGGAACGCCGCCATATCCGGCCCGTAAGTCTCCCGCGCCGCTTGAATCGCCCACCACGCCTTCGGCCAATCATCCTGAATGGCGTCCACCCACTCCGGCTGTACATCATCCTCCCACCGCCACCGGTCCGTGAACTTGGCCCCCGCCGCCAGCGAATCCGGCGTTGCATGAAAATCCCGGCTCTTATTAAACGGCGGATCCGTAGCAATCAAATCCACCGACTCCGAATTCAGCCCCTGCAAAAAGGGCAGGTTATCCCCCTTAAACAAAGTCCGGTTCTCAAAGTTGGGCATACCCATTAGGGGTTACTCCTGTTTAGGCAGGGGGGTGTAGGCCGGCTCCTCGTCCAACCCTACGAGCTTGGGGTCAAACGGGAGGAATTGGACCATAAAGGGAACCGAGATGCTACCGTCCGGCTGGTGTTCCCAATGCTCCCCCAAGTCGGAGCGGAAGCGCAGCTCTATCGCGTGGTAAAGGTATTCCAACTCCTTTAATGATACGGTCTCCCGCTTGGCACCCTTTTGTTTGATGTAATGGATGGTACCGTTAGGGTCAAGGTAGGTGGCGACGGCGTGGAATACGCCGTACCTGATTTCCCTATGTTGTTCATAGGAATCCACCGCCATGTCCATCCAGAGTTGCTGGAGTTCAGGCGGAGCGTTGTCCGGCAAGTTTTTGACCTTTTTGGGGTCTTGAGGGTGTTGGAGAACGATTAGCCCGACGAGGAAGGCTGCTTTCGACCTTTCAGGCGTTATGAAGTTGGGAATAGTGGTGTTCATTCGATGACTCCTCCTTTGAGGTTGTGGAAACTGGGTGGTAGCCCTAGTCCCCGGGTATTCGGTTAGGCATATAGCCGCTGGGGTTCCTGTCGCAGATGCCATAGACAAAGTTCATTACGGCGGCGATGATGACCGGGTTGTTGCTGTCCGTAATCATCTGGTTCATCAGGACTTTGCGGGCGTCAGGGTCTCCGTTGGGACGGAGAGCATCCATGCACAAAGCGATAGTTTCCTCGGTAGTTGCCATTGGTACCTCCCTAAAAAAATTTGCCCGGCAGGCGGTACAAGCACCCGCCGGGCAATGCCTTACGGCCTTCGTTCTCGTTTGCTTGCTCCAGACATTGGGATTGTAATGGCTTGGGCGGAATATGTCAACTTCCCCGCCCCAAAACCACCCCCAGCCCCCAGTCACGGCGTATAAGCCTGCTCCCCATGCTGCGTAATATCCGTCCCGATTTCCTCCTCCTGATGCGGCACCCGCAGCCCGATAGTATATTTCAGCGCCAGCAAAATCAGCGCCGACAGAATGAACGACCAAGCCGCCGTCGCAATAATGCTCAGTGCTTGCACCCCAATCTGCTGCATCCGGGTAACGCCCTCCGCCAACTCCCCAAACCCGACGCCCACAAAAATGCCCGTCGCCAACGCCCCCCAAGTGCCGCCCATCCCATGCACCCCCCACACCGCCAGCGCATCATCCACCTTCAGCTTCAGCACCGTCTCCACCGCCCAATAGCAGATAACCCCGGCCACACCGCCAATGATAATCGCCGGCACCGGCCCCACAAAACCCGCCGCCGGCGTAATCGCCACCAGCCCGGCCACCGCTCCGGACGCCGCCCCGATAATGCTCGGCTTCTTAACAAAAAACCACGACATCCCAATCCAGCCCAAAATCCCCGCCGCCGCCGCCGTGTTCGTAACCACAAAGGCATTAACCGCCGTCCCGTCCGCCGCCAAAGCCGACCCGGCGTTAAACCCAAACCACCCAAACCACAGCAGCCCGGCCCCCAAAACCACCATCGGCACATTATGCGCCGGCATCGGCTGCTCCGGAAACCCCAGCCGCCGCCCGATAATCAGCGCCGCCGCCAACGCCGCAATGCCCGAGTTAATATGAACCACCGTCCCGCCGGCAAAATCCAGCGGCCCCAAGTTGCCCAGCCAACCCCCGCCCCAAACCCAATGCGTTATCGGCGCATAAACCAGCGTCAGCCACAGCACCGTGAACAGGATGAACGCGCTGAACTTAATCCGCTCCGCAAACGCCCCGGTAATCAACGCCGGCGTAATTATGGCGAACATCCCCTGAAACACCATAAACGCCTGATGCGGAATGTTATCCGCATACGGCCCCGGCTCCGTCGCGCTCACCCCCGCCAGCCCGAACCACTGGAGATTGCCAAACAGCGTACCCACCCCGCCCAAGCTCACCATCCCCCGGTCGCTGAACGCCAGCGTATAGCCCCACAGCACCCACACCACCCCGGCAATCCCCATACAGGTCAGGGAATGCATAATCGTAGCGTTGACATTCTTGCGCCGCACCAGCCCGCCGTAAAAGAACGCCAGCCCCGGCGTCATCAGCAGCACCAACGCCGCCGATGCCAAGATCCACGCCGTATCTCCGCTATTCATCGCTTGCTGTCTCCCCCTTAATGCAGTTGCGCGGGCCGACGAAAGGGAAAAGGGAACTAAAGAAAAGGTTTGACGACCGGAAATCCGCTTTTACCCCCGGCATCAGACAAAGCAACAGTCCATACCCCGAAAAACTTTCCGAGTATGGACTCCTTGCCGCAAAGCAACGCAATCCGACCGTCAGGCCAAGGATTGGGATTAGACCCGGGAACGGCAGCTTGCCGGGCTGCGCCTACTTCTTGATAAACACCCGGGGCAGCACCACCCAAAGGCTGAACAAAGTCGCAAAAACGGCGCCGGCGGCGATGATTTCCATAACTTCCTTTCGCTCCTCAAACTGGATACTGCCCCCAGTATCCCGCCCAAGTGTTACCAACAATTTGCCAACGTGTTAATTCTTTGTTACATCCCGGCCTATCGAAACCGTCCTTCCCGCCCTCTTACCGTCATTCCCACGAAAGTGGGAATGTACATTCACAGTTCAAGCGCAACACATCCCGGGCCAAAACCTCCGCCGGGGTCTGATACCCCAAGCACTGCCGGGGCGTATTATTGTACGCCCGCACCCGCTCAATTAACAACTCCTCCGGCAAAGTCGCCAAATCCGTCCGTCGCGGCAGCGTCCGCCGCAGCCGCCCGATGGCATTCTCCACTCCGCCCTTCTGCCACGGCGAATGGGTGTCGCAGAAATAGGTGGCAATCCCCTGCTCGTGCAGCCGATAGTGGCGGGCGAACTCGGCCCCATTGTCAAAGGTCACCGTCTGCCGCCACTCGTCCGGCAGCACATTCAGCACCTGGCCGATGACCGTGGCGATGGGTTCCGCCAGCTTGCCTTGCGGCAGTCGCAAGGCCACCAGCAACCGGGAATAGCGCTCCTCCAATACTAGGGCGGCTTGCCCGTAGGCGCTGAACAGCATCAAGTCCGCTTCCCAATGCCCGGGCGTCTGCCGGGTCGCGGCCGCCGCCGGCCGGGCGTCCAGTCCCTGCCGGTAGGGAATGCGACTGCCAGCCTGCCCCCGCTTGCTCCGACCCCGGCGGGTTTTGCCCTGCGGCAAGTAATGCCGCCAGTCATACGCCTTGCCCCGCCGGATTTGGGCATCAATGAACCGGTAGATGGTCTCGTGGGACAAAATCGTCCGACCCATCTCCCGTTTCAAGCGACCGCATACCTGCTGCGGCGACCACCCGGCTTTGAGCCGGGCCAACACCCACTCCCGCAAAGCGGCGTCCCGTTCCAACTTGGAGCCTTGCCACCGCCGAGCCCGGGCTTGCTGGTCAGCATAAGCCGGCTGATCGCCCCGCTGTCGGGAGCTGCCGTTGCGTTTCACCTCCCGAGTAATGGTTGATGGCGCGCGATCCAAAGCTGCCGCGATTTGGCGGTAGGAGCAGCCCGCGGCTTGTAGTCGGGCCAGTTCACACCGCTCTGCCAAGGTAAGCTGTTGATACCGAGTTCCCATTGCAGCGCCTCCGCCAGAAAGTGTTGCACTTCCTTTGTGAATTTAGCGAATCCAGACCGGCCGGGGACGCTGACCGCCCAAGATTATCCCATCCCGGCGTAACCGGCGGCCCCAACTGCGGCCACCTCATCCCCCGGAGCCGCAACTCCCCCCGGAGCCGAAAGCCGCCCCGCCAACGCCTACTTCTTAAGCAACAACCGCGGCAAAACCACCCAAAGCCCGAACAACCCCGCAAAAACGCCCCCGGCAATCAAAATCTCCATAACTCAAACCCTCCCGCTAAAACTCTCGCCCGATTAACTACTAACAGGCATTATGCGGGCAAAGTATTACCAAAAAATAGCGGCAATGTTAATTTTCTGTAACATCCCGCGCCCCTTTCCCCCACCCCCCGCCGGCGAAAGTATTTAACCCCGGTTCCACCGGCAGCGTAAAACCATTGCCATACTCACCGCCACAATCACCCCGGCAAAGCCGCCGCCCCACCAACTGCCATAGGCGTCAGCCACCAGCACCCCGATAAAGGCCGGCAGTATAATAACCCCGCCGACCGCCATCGCCCCAGTCCATAGCGAGCGCCGCGCAACGCCCCGGTTCATCTTTTCACCTCCCGCCTGCCGGCAACCCGGCTGGTCAATATCTGCCTGGCAGTATAGCACAAGCCAGATTTGCCGACGCTCCCCGCCGCCATCTGTGCTAGAATAGTAGCGGATGAACCCACCGCCAAAGTCAGGAGGCCAAGTTATGGGCATCTTTCCCCCCGCTTTCGGAATTGCGCTGATGGTAGTTGGCGCCCTTTTGCTGCTGCTCAGCCTGGCCCTGCCGCTGTATGCGCGCCGCCGCGGCAAACCGGCAAAGCGCACTTTGGAGCCGGAGTACCGGACCTCCTCCGGGGACATTTCGCCGGAGACGGGACAATAATGGGCGGAAACTACAACGGGTTTTCGCCGCTCCTGGCCTTTTTTGCCCTGGTCTTTCTGGGCTGTGGTATGGTTATCTGGACGGCGACGGTGCCGGCGGCCGAACTGACCCGAGCCCATACCGTTCTGCTCGGGTTGGGCGATATGATGGTCAAGGGAGCGGTAGGAGCCATACTGGGTTACTCCACCGGTCGGTGGCAACAGCAACGGGGCAACAGCAACGGGCCGGGATAGCCCCCCGGTTGCCCTTAATCCCCTCCCCAACCTATACTCCCCACCACAAAACCCCGTCGCAACGCCCATTTCCGCTATAATCGACCCGCAACCCACAACCATCAGGAGCCACCGCTATGCCCACTCCCGAACCGTCCCCCGAACTGACGCCCCCGGAATACCCGGCCGCCGCCAACCAGCTCTTTGCCCAAGTCGCCGCCCTCCCGTGCTTAACCGTGCCGGCGGTGCGCCCCTTGCGCCGCGACCTATCCCAGCAAATCAAAGCCGCCGCTCCCGAGGCAGTTCTGGACTTGTCCCGGGCCATCATCGCCCGTTCCACCGCCGGCCTCGACGCGCCCGATTTGCGCTGGGCTGCCTTTGAGCTGATCCATTATCACCCGGCAGCAATGGCGCGGCTGGACTGGGAAATTCTCGAGGAATTGGGCGAAACCCTGAATACTTGGGATTCAGTGGACTCCTTTGCCCTCTATCTCTCCGGGCCGGCGTGGCGGCAGGGGCAAGTTTCTGACGCCGCTATTCACCGTTGGGCTGAATCCTCCAACTTGTGGTGGCGGCGTGCCGCATTGGTCAGTACGGTAGCCTTGAACAACCGGGCTAGAGGCGGCCGCGGCGACCTACCTCGTACCCTGGCCGTCTGCCGCCGGTTGGCTGCCGACCGGGATGATCTGGTGGTCAAGGCAATATCCTGGGCTTTACGAGCAGTGGTAAATTACGACCCGCCGGCCGTAGCCGACTTTCTGGCTGAATATAACGATATACTGGCCGCCCGGGTCCGGCGGGAAGTGCGGAACAAACTGACCACCGGACGCAAAAACCCGCCGCGCTGACTGCTTTTAGCCGCCGGCCCGCAGCGCCGGCGCAGACGCGCCGTCCCAAAACACTCACCTTATCGGTGTTAGACTCCCCGATTGCCTTGGGGGCGTTTTGGGGTAAGATGGGGCGGCAATTAGCGTGAACACCTAGACTCCTCCCTATCCCCCCGGCCGCCACGCCGGCCCGGGCCAGTTTCCAACTCCGCCATCCACCGTTGGGCCGCCCCCGCCGCCGCCCCTACTCCCCCACAAACCGCGGCGCCCGCTTCTCCAGAAACGCCCGATACCCCTCCTGATAATCCCGCGTATCAAACTGCGTCAACGGCAAATCCGCCTCCTCCCGCGTCAGCGTATCCAACGCCGGCTTGGCCAGCACCTGCCGCAAAACGCCCTTGTTCGCCGCGTGCGACAACGGCGCCAACGCCGCAATTTCCCCCGCCAACTCATAAGTAACGCCCGCCAACTCCTCCGCCGGCGTTACCTGATTAACCAACCCCATCCGCAGCGCCTCCTCCGCCTCCAGCAGCCGCCCCGACAGCAGAATATACAGCGCATTCCCCTTCCCCACCAAATTAACCAGCCCCTGCATCTCCCGATGCCCAATGCTGATCCCCAGCCGCGCCGCCGGAATCCCCAGCCGACTCCCCGCCGCGGCCAGCCGCAAATCCGCCGCCACCGCCAACTCGCAGCCCCCGCCCGCCGCAAAACCCCGAATCATCGCTATCGTCGGCGTAGCCATCTCCGCCACCGTGGCCAGCAGCCGATCCACCGCAGCGTTATAAACCCGTCCCTTCGCCGAATCCGCCCGATACCGGTCAAAATCGGCAATATCCGCCCCCGCCGAAAAGGCCGCATCCCCGGCCCCGGTAATCACCACGCACCGCGCCGACCGATCCCCATCCAACTCCCCCAAGCAATCCGCCAACTCCCCCCACATCCCGTAACTGATGGCATTCCGCTGCCGCGGCCGATTCAAGGTAATCGTAACCACCGCCGGATTAGCGGCATACCGCTCCACCAGAATCTCCGCATTGGCGGCATACCGTTCCGACCGAATCGCCGCCGCCGCATCCTCAACCGACATCCAAACACCTCCAAGCCCTTTATATCCCCATCGCCGCCCCCCACCGCAACCCGCCCTCAATAATACTACACCGCCCCGCCCCCAAAAAATCCCCAACAAACTCCAAAAGTTTTGAGGGGGCGCGGGGGAACTTTATGTGACAGTTCCCCCGCCGTCTCCCCATCCCGCAAACCGTCCTCCCCCTAATGCCCACCGTCCTTCCCGCCCCCCACCGTCATTCCCACGAAAGTGGGAATCCAGAACCCCCGCCCTTAACCCCCCCCCCCATCCCCCAAAATTCTTAATTCCTAATTCTCAATTTTTAATTCCCGATTCCCCACCCCCCAATTTCAAAAAGGGCGGGTTTCCTGTCAAGACAGGAAACCCGCCCTTTCTTATTATTTATGCCGCCATTAACCCAGCATAAACTCACCCATTCCCGGAGGTATCCCCGTGCATCGCTTCCTCATCTCCGCCCTCACCCTCGCCGCCTGCATCCTCCTCCTAACCGTCGCCTCCAGCCCCGACCCTACGGCCCAAGCCGCCCAACGCTCCATCCCCTGGAACTGCGACGACTGGCAAGAATCCCCCGCCGTTGCCGACGCCGCCGACCCCCGCGTCTCGCTGATCCTCGAATCCCTCGCCGCCAACCGCGGCAAAGCCATCTACTGCGCCATCGACCAATCCGACACCTGGACCAAAACCGAAACCTGGGAAGCCGGCCGCGACCGCAACGAACGCGACGACACCGTCTACTTCGGCCAAAGCGGCAACTTCCGCGGCTTCCTCTCCGCCCAGGAGGGCTACCTCACCGACGGCGAATCCGGCGTAACCGGCGTCTCCCGCGACCTCATCTTTGAGTTCCCCCGGGAACCCAAGAAACGCCGCCGCTACAAATACATCATCGTAACCGAATCCTCCGACCCGATCCCCCACGACACCCGCAACTGTTACCCCTTTAGTAATGCCGGCCGATTCCCCAATCACAATGGCGGCTACCCCTACGCCGACGGCTGCCGCCGCGCCCTGTCTCCCTGGGGCGACTACAATCAAAATCCTATTCAGATTGGGCTGAATGACCGCACGGCGGCCTCCCAATGGCCTTCGACCGCCCGGTTCGTTTATGGCAGTCCCTCCGTCAATTGGGCCGCCCAGGCCCAAACCGCCGCCACCGATTACTGCGTGGCCCAGGGCTGGCAGCGCGCCGTAGAGGTCGCCGCCGGGACCCTCTCCGGCAACCACGACTGGGTCTATGAGCGCGAAATGCCCAGTGCCACCTCAAGCAAGCACCGCGCCGCCCAAGTCAACACTTGGACCGCCACCTGCGAAAAAGACGTCCGCCGCCGCGTCCGCCGCTAACCCCCACCCGGCCGCGGCTAGTATCTCCCGGAAACCCTTAACCATCCTGCCCCGGCCTTAACCGTCCTTACCCCGGCTTTAACCGTCCTTCCCACGAAAGTGGGAACCCAGAAAGGCCGGGGACTGACGGTTTTTGCCCCAAACAAAAGCCCTCCCGCGGCGCCAATTACCGGCGTCCCAATTCTCCGCCTACCCTCGCAATACCCTTGCTCGCGGTTTGAATTCAGTTCCATCGCGGTTCGATTTCACCTCCATCGCGGCTTAATTTCAGTTCCATCGCGGTTTGAATTCACCTCCATCGCACCTCGAATTCAGTTCCATCGCGGCTTGTTATATCCCTCCCGGCAACAGAACGGCCGCTTTGCCCTTCCCGGATTTCCCTTTGCCCTGACCCTTAAAAGACCTTGCGACCCTTTCAGCCCGCCGGATTATCCGTCAACGCCCCATCCGCCATTGCCACCGCGCGGCTGCTCATCCCCGCCAACGCCAAATCATGCGTAGCGGCAATGACCGTTACCCCCCGTTCCTTGGCAATATCCCGCAGAATAGTAGCGATAGCTTGTCCGGTAGCGCTGTCCAGTTCCCCGGTCGGTTCATCCGCAAAAAGCGCCGCCGGATTCGTTACCAAAGCCCGCGCAATAGCCACCCGCTGCTGCTCCCCGCCGGACAGCTCGTACGGCCGATGCCCCATCCGCGACCCCAAACCCACCAACTCCAACGCCTGCGCCGCCCGCTGCCGCCGCTCCCGCCAAGCCGTCCCGCCAATATGCAGCGGCAGCTCCACATTCTCATACGCCGACAGCAGCGGTATCAGCCCGAAAGATTGAAACACAAAGCCAATCCGATTGCGCCGCAGCTCCACCAACTGCCCCTCCGTCAGCTCCGCCAGATTGCGCCCCTCAAAATACACCGCCCCGGCCGTAGGCTGATCCAATCCCGCCAGCAGGTTCAGCAAAGTAGTCTTGCCCGAACCGGAACGCCCCAGCACCGCCAAAAACTCCCCGGGCCCAATATCCAGGTCAACGCCATTGACCGCCCTGACCGCCGCCGCTCCGGCCCCAAATACCCTAGTCAGCCCCCGCGCCGACAGGATAGCCGCCCCGGCCGGAGCAACCGCCGCGCCGCCGCTTGGGACTGGTTGCAATGTTGCCATAACTTACCTACTCCCCCTCCGGCGGCGGGACGGGACGGCGAAACTGCTGATGCGGATCCGTAGCCGTTTCCCTATCCAAGTCGGCCGGCGACGCTACGGCCGGTACCGCCGACCCCGCTGGCCCGCCCGCCGGTTTCAGCGTAACCTGCCCCTCCGTCAAATCCGCCGCCGCCAAACCGACCAATCCCCGGCGGCGCAGCTGCTCCACATACTCCCGCGGCAGTTGCAGCCGCCCCGCCCGGTCCACCACCAGATACTCCTGCTGCACCGTATCCCCCTCCCGCCGAAAGGTGGACTGCCGGAAACTCTCCGAACTGATGCGCCCGTCCCGTATATGTACCACCCGGTTGACATACTCGGCTACCCCGGGATAGTGGGTAACTACCACTACCGTTACCCCCAAATCCCGGTTCATCGCCCCCAACAGCCGGAAAATCTCCCCGGCCATCTGCGTATCCAGTTCCCCGGTCGGTTCATCCGCCAGCAGCAGCGGCGGCCGGTTCGCCAAAGCCACCCCAATGGCCGCCCGTTGCTGTTCCCCGCCGGATAGTTGCGCCGGAAAACGATTCCCCTTATCCTCCATTTGCAAAGCGGCCAGCAACTCCCCGCTGCGCTGCCGCCGTTGGGCGCGGCTGACCTTCGCAATCGCCATCGGCAGCTCAATGTTATCCCGCACCGTAAGCCACGGCATCAGGTTGCGGGAAGTCGCTTGCCAGACAAAACCCACCTCTTGCCGCCGGTACAGCACCAGTTCCCGGTCCGAAATGTCCAGCAAATCCCGCTCGCCCACCCGCACCTGCCCGGCCGAGGGCCGCTCCAAGCCGGCCAGAATGTTCAGCAGGGTAGTTTTGCCGCTGCCGCTGGCCCCCACGATAGCGGTAAGCTCCCCCCGGGCAATTTCCAGGTCAACGCCGCGCAACGCCACCACTTCCAAGTCCGCCGGCTTGAAAATCTTGAACAGGTCGCTGCACTCCACATAGGGCGCAACGCCGCCCTCAACCAATGCCATCGCTGCCTCTGCCAACGCAAATTTGGTGTCAAATCCGTAGCCAAAACCGGAATCGACTAACCCTTGCATCCTGACTGTACCCGGTTGTTTGCCGCTGCTAACCCTGAACCCCTTCCCCGGCCCGCAGTACCTGCTGCACTTCCAGCCGGGCCGTGAACCACGCCAGCCAAATCCCGTTGCCTACCGCTACGGCGGCCAGTGCCAAGTATGCCGTCAGCAAGGTCAGCCCGTTGGTTTGCAGTACCATCGGCGGCGTAACCCGCATCCCGCCCTCCGCCACTTCCAGCACCGGCAGCAAAGCCGCGCCGATTTGCTGTCCCGCCCAAGTGCCTAGCCCCACGCCGCAAACTACGATTAGCAGCAGGTTAAACCATACCATACCATTAAGCTGCCGTGCCGACGAACCCATCGTCCGTAGCAAGGCAAACTCGGTGCGCCGCTCCCCGGTATCCACATAGGAAAACAGCGCTACCCCGGATGCGCTGGCTACAGTCAACGCCAGAAACATCAACGCCAGCAGCCCGCCCCAACTGGCGTTAGCCAACGGCCGGGCCACCCGCCGCCGTATCTCCGCCGCCGCCTGCCGCGTTTCCTCGACTTCCAACCCTCTATCGGCTAAAGTTGCGGACAAATCAGCCAAGGCCGCCGCGCCATCCGCCCCCTCCACCAAAGCAGCCCACACCTCATCCGGCCCGCCGGCGACCCGCCGTCCGTGCCGGTTGGCATATCCGGCAAAAGCCGCCCCGTCCATAACAATAAAGGGCTGCTCCCGCGGATCCAAGGTCGGAAAATAATCCGCTACCGCCGCCACCCGCACCGGCAGGGCAAAGTTGGCAACGCTCAAAGTCAGCGTATCGCCAATGCCGGCATCCCCAATTTCCAGCGCCTCCGGGGACACGATAACCGGAACCGCCGCATCCGCCGGCCCGGGGCGAATCCCCCGCAAGCCAATGCCGCCGGGCGCCCAACTGAAAGCCGCCGCCACCCGTCCCTCCACCTGAGCCACCGCCGCGCTCGTCTCCAGCGCATACAAGCCGGGGCGGGCATAATCCTCAATAACCGCCCAATTCTCCAAAGACTGCAAATCCGCAATCACCCGCTCCCCGCCGGGCGTTACCGCCGCCAGTTCATCTAGAAACAGGATGCCCGGCTCATTCAACCCGAACCGGCTGCCCACTTGCAGGTTCAGCAAAGTAAAGGGCGGCCTTACTTCCGGCGGCGGCGCATTGCCGCGGCGGCGCATTGGCGTCAACTCCCCGGACAGCCGCTGCCAACCCAAGGCATCCGGCTCCCCCAGAAAAGCGTCAAAGTGATAACCCCGGCTATCCCGCAGCCGGGCCAACACCACCAACCGGGAACCGGGCCGCCCCGGATTAGCCCACACCGCCAAGCCGGTAGCCTCCCGGGGCAAAGCAATCCCGTAATCCTCCGCCGCCTTGCCGGCATCCGGCCTCAAGGCATCCATCAATTCCCCCAGCGACTGCCCGCCGGCAAAATCGGCGCGAAACCAGGCCGCCGTATCAAAGTTCTCCGCATCCACCGCCAGTACCGACAGGCGCGTGCTGCTGATGCCCTGCGTCAGCAATGCCCCGCTGCCGCGCAGCCCTTCCGCTACGCCTGACAGTTGATTCTCATCCGCCGCCAATTCCGCCAATCCATAATCCATCACCGGATTGCGGTCGCCGCTGTGCTTAATCCGCAGGTCAGCCCCCACTTGATAGCGGGCTTGCTCCTCCTGACTCCGCTGCAAAGTTGCCGTGAATGCGCTGCCGATTACCCCCAACGCCGTTGCCAGCATCAGCAGCGCCACCAGGCTGCCCGGCGCAATGGGATCCCGTCCCACCCGCCGCAAGCCTTGTACCAGCCACACCGGCCCCACCGGCTCCGCTATCCGCGCCAGCAAAGCCATCGCCAACGGGAAAAAGCGCAGCGTCAGCAGCCCCAAAGCCACCAACCCCAAAGCCGGGCTTAACAGCAGGGTAAAGTCAATTTCCAACTCCCCAGCCCCCGCCGGCCGCAGCAGAAAAGTATCCCGGCTTTGGATTTGCCACCCCAACAGCCCGATAAGCCCCAGCAGCAGCAAATCCAGATAGTAGCGGTGAAACCACGGCCTTTGCGGCGGCCGCGCCCCGGCTTGCCGAAACTCCACTATGCTTTGCCGTGCCGCCGCCAAAGTGGACAAGGTAAGCACCAGCACCGCCAGCAGCGCGCCGCCCGCTCCTAACAGAAACGCCCGGTACGACAAGCTGATTAGCCCGCCAGCGACCTCCAAGTCAAAAAACAATCCCCCCAGCAAACCGGCCGCCAGCGGCGCCAGCAGCGTCCCCACCGCCACCGCCGGCGCTGCTAACACCAACCCCTCGACCAGTATCAGCAAGCCCACCTGCCCGGTAGTAGCCCCCCGGCTTTTCAGCAACGCAATTTCCCCGCTGCGGGCGCGCACCGTTAACCCCGAAACCAACGCCAGATAGTAGGCTAATATGCCCACCACCAGAAAGACCATCAAAAACAGGGGTATGCGGGACAGGGTCAGCTGCTCCGAATAACGATCCAGCAGCCGCTCCAGTTTGATGTCCACAGTAGAGTTTTCCAGATTGGCGGCGATGTCATTGCGGGTGCGGCGCAGCGCGGTTTTCAACGCCGCCGTATCCCCGGCCCGGACGCCTTGCCGGTTCAAGTCGAAAATCCAGGTGGCATTGGCGTAAAGCCCCGGATAAGTAGCCGCTATTTGCTCCAGAATTGCCGCCTCGGTCGTAAAAAGCGGCACGGTAGCCCACTGGTCATTATGATGGCTGAAATTCCGTTCCCGCCCGTGCCAGAAGTCGTCCTCCGGATTCACCCGGTCAAACATCCCCACCACCTGCGCCCGGGTTGCCTGCTGATTCAGCGTCCCGGAGGTTGGCAGCAAATCCAGTTCCTCCCCCACCGCCAACTCCAACAACTCGGCCCCGCCAGTGTCGATAGCCACTTCCAGAACCGGCATAGCCCCGCCCCCGACATTCGCCGCCGCTTCCCCCGGCCACTGGCCGGCAACCAGTTGACTACGGTTCTCCCCAAACAACCCGGTCATATACTGAACCCGCCCCCGCGGCCGCGTCTCGTTGGGCAAATCAAACCGGGCTGCGCCGCCAAAGAAAAATGTAGCCGTTTCCAGCAGCCGCGCCTCCCCCTCCAGATAAGGACGGAACGGACGATTGACTCGCTCCTCGACAAAGTCAACCGCCGATTGATAAACCGAATCCCGCCGCGCGGCCGTAGCCGGCTCCTCCAAGTGATGATAGATGCGTACCCAGAAATTCACTTCCTCCGCCGGCGCTTCCTGCAACTCCCGCCGCAAAGCCGCCTCCGCCAGCAAATCGGAAAACACCACGCTCCCCGACAGAATCGCCACCGACAGCAAAATGCCCAGGAACAAGACCAATTCCAGCCGCCACGCCGCCGCAATTCGCCGCCGGGCAATGCTGTAAGCCAGTTGCAGAAAGGACATCGTTCCCGCTACTCCCCGCCGCGCAGTATATCCGCCGCCCGCAGTCGCCCCGCGGCCGCCACCGCCAAAGCTATCGCCAGCAGCGCCGCCGCCGTCAAGCTCAGCAGCGTTGCCCCGACTATCCAGTCCTGCGTCGTCAAAGCCGGCGGCGGAACTATCGGCCGCCCCCCGGCTGTTTGTCCCAACAAACCCAGCGTCCAACGGCTCAGCAAACTCCCCACCCCTGCGCCAACCGCTAACCCGATGACCGCCGCCACCAGCCGCTCTAATATCAGCGCGCCGGCCAGTTGCCCCCGGGAAAAGCCCAAAGCCCGGGCCACCGTCAACTCCACCCGCCCGGCCCGCACCGCCGCCAAAGCGTGCGCCCCCAAAGCCAAAGTTGCCGCCACCGCCAGCGCGCCCAAACTCAACAAAGTCAGCCCGTCCCACCCGCCGCCGGCCAACGGATTACGCCGCGCCCGGTCCAGCAATTCCGCTCGGTCCCGGAGCGTCGCCGATACCGAAGTGGCTTCCCGCGCCGCCCGGCTAACCTGCTCCCGGTTAGCGTCCTCCTCCAACGCCAGCCAATACTCCCGGGGCGGCCGTCGGATCCCCTCCGGCAGCCGGCTAGTGTAAGCGTCAAAGGAATCCAGCGACATTATCAAAAAAGGCTTACTGCCGCTGCCGCCGGTAGTCGGAAAGTAATCGGCTTTATCCGCCACAACCACCGGCACCAATTGACTGCCGGTATCCAGCCGTAGCTGTTGCCCGATGTTAAGTCCCGGCCCGCCGATCGCCGGCAATGGAAACGGGTCGGGCGGTATCAGTATCCCCCGCGGCGCCCGCAATATAGGATCTTGCCAGCCGAAAGCCAGCCCGTTGCCCCCATTGCGCCCGGCTTGGCTGCCGATTTCAATCGTATCCGCGCTTTCCCCATCGTGCGGCATCGCTGTCCAACGCCCCGGTTCCTCAAAACCCTCAATTACCGTTCCTTCCCGGCTCCCCGCCGGCCCCGGTTCCGCCGTCAAATCATCCAGATAAATGACGCCCGGCGGCATCCGATACAAAGACTTGCCCACGAAATACATCGCCACCGCGCGGAACGGCGGCTCCAACCACGTCTTATCGAGAGGCAAATCGGCGGCAAAATAACTCCATCCGGCCCCGGTATCCGCCGCCGGCGCCGCCCCCGGCGGAAACCCCACGCCCCGGCCCGCCAAATCAACATCGCCCAAATCTAGGTTAATGTAACTTCCCCCGGCATCGGCAACCCGTAGCTGCAACCGCAGGCTTTGGGTTACGATACTGCCGCCCAAAGCTTCGGTGTTGACCCAAACGCCCACCCGTTCCGCCCCTTCCGGTATCGACACCCCGGCGGCCTTCGTACCGCTCAAATCCGGTAAGCCGGACTCCCCTCGGCGTAGCGGCGTCAGCAATTCCGCCAAATCCTTCCCCGGCGGCGCAAAATCCTCCCGAAACCACGCCGTTTCCGGGAAAGTCGCCGGATCCACCGCCAGCAGCAGTGCCGCATCCCCCGGTTGCCCGTCCAGTAGCGTTACGCCCTCCCGCATTACCGGACTCAACGCCCGGACATCCACCAGCGCCTTCAGGTTGTCCCCCGTATCCGTAGTAGGAGCAACCACATTGACCACCAAATCGCCGCCGGCCCGGTACAATGCTTGCTCCCCTTGACTCCGCGCCAAAGTAGATTGAAAAGACGCCCCGAACACCCCCAAAGCGGCCGCCAGCAGCAGCATAACCGCCAATGCGCCATAGGGCAGCGGCTCCCGCCCCATCCGCGTCAAGGCAAAGGATACCCAAGCCGGCGCCGCCCGCCGTGCCAGCCAAGCCATTCCCCGCAGTAGCCAAGGCATTATCCGCAGCAACAAGACCGCCGCCGCCAGCAACGCCAACGCCGGCGTCAGCAGTAGCGACCAGTCCAACGCCGCCTCCCGCCCGGTCAAAGTCTGCTCCAGAAACCCGCCGCGCCGTTCCACCTGCCACCAGACCAAAGCCAGCAGTAGCACCACCAGCAAGTCCAAATAGTACCTCTGTACCCAAGGCAAACTCGGCGGCCGCGCCCGTTCCCGCAGAAAATCCAGCAGCCCCCGCCGGGCCAAGGCGGCGTTGGACAGCACCAGCACGGCTAAACTCAACAGCCCGCCCGTCCCGCCCAGCAGAAACATATCCCAACCCAACCCGACGGTGTCCGGATTTAGCCCGCCCCAAGGATCCACGGCCCCTTGCAGCAGCCCCCGGAAAATCAGCAATGCCAGGAATGGGCCAACCAGTACCGCCGCCAGCGTCAGCAGTGCTTCGCCCATAGTAATCACGCCTCCCACCTGCGCCGCGCCCGCTCCCCGGCTCCGCAGCAACCCGGCTTCCCCGCTGCGGCTCTGCGCCAGCAGCCCGGCCGCCAAAGCCAGAAAGTATAGAATTACCACTACCACCAGCGATATGAACAGGTAAATTGGCACCCGGGCCCGGGTCAAATCGTGCTGATAAGTCGCCAACAGCCCGGTACCGCGGCTATTCTCCAGCCGGGTCAAAGTCAAAGAGCGCGGAACTTTCTTGTTGATGTCCGTCTCCAACCCGTTGATGGCTTCCCGGGTGGACGCCACCTTATCCCCGGTCAAAACCCCGGTATCCAGATACAGATGCCAACCGTAATCCCCCACCAGCGTTGGGTAGCGCGCGCCCAACCCGTCAAAAAAAGCCGCCTCCGGCACATAGAGCGGCATCAGTATCACATCCCCATATTCCCGGGGCGAAAAATAGGTAGGAAACCCCATCCAATACTCGGCCTCCGGATTAACCGGTTCGACAATGCCCACTATGGCAATGCTGATTTGCTCAAACAAATCCGATGGATAGGGCAAAATCACCGCTTCCGACCCCACTTCCCACAACATCGCCCCCGCCGTCTTTTCCCCCACCGCCACTTCCAGCCGCAACCGGCCGGCTGCATCCGTCCCCGGTTCTGCCTTGGGCCAACGGCCGGCCACCAACCGGGAATGTTCCTGAAATCCGGTCAAAAAGAACGGGCGGCCGGTTACGCCGCCCAGAAAAGGCGAAGGTTCCACCGGTTCCGCCGTAACCGGCCAGTCCGCTTGTGTGCGCCCGAACCGCTGCTTATCCCGCAGCATAAAGCCCAGCCGCTCTTGCGCCGTTTCCTCAACCGTCCGCCGCAGACTTTGGTAATCCGCCGGCCCCAGCGGCCGGTTTTGCGCCACAATTTGGATATTCAAGCTCACCGGATCCGCCGTCGCCAAACTGTGCCGCAGCCCGCCCTCCGCCAACGCCCGCGAATACAGCGCGCCCACCGCCAGCACCGTTACCGCCGCCAGTACCCCAAACCCGGTAATCGCCAGAAAAACCCACGACGCCCGCAGCCGCCGGGGAATCAGCCAGAACAACACGCCGACCCAGTTCATTCTCCCCTCGGCAAAGCTGAAATCGCCGCCGTTCCTAACTCCCCGCCGCTTCCAGCCGCTCCTTTTCCTGCTCCCGCTGATACCACATTATCATCACAATGCCGGCGGCGATTATGCTCATCATATCCCCCACTACCCACAGGAACAAACCGCCCAACTGCTGATCCACCAGCGCATCCAGAAAAACCGGCTGCTCCACTTCCGAATAGGCTTGATACAGCAGTCCCCGCGCAAAGGTTATTCCCGCCCCCAAAACCGTGTTCGGCAGGACAATCAATCCCAGATACAGCACCCGCAGCCCGTAGTGCAGCCGCGACCGGTGCGGTTTGGGGTCAATAACCAGCCACCAGAACAGGAACCCGGAAAAAAGCATCGTCCCGTGCATTACTTCGTGGACATAATCGTTTCTTACCGCCAAATCATGCAGCCCCGGAACCTGC
Source organism: Dehalococcoidia bacterium (assembly GCA_965243185.1). Taxonomy (GTDB): domain Bacteria; phylum Chloroflexota; class Dehalococcoidia; order Lucifugimonadales; family UBA3495; genus CBDBCU01. The sequence goes on from OZ251531.1 coordinate 2,167,785, forward strand.
CAGAAGTAAAGCGCGAACATAAATATCCCTACCGCCGCCACCGGGTTGGTCAAATAGTGGTAGGCTTGCCGCGCCCAAGGTTGCCGCACCACCGCCCGCACGCCGCCTTGCCGCACCCACAGCGGCAGTCCCCGCAGCATTGGCGTCAACGGCGCACCCAGCAGCACCAGCAGCGGCCCCACCATCCGCAGTATCAGATGTTGTACTTGGTGGACAAAAAAGTAATGCTCCGCCAGCGGGTCAATGGGCGATTGCAGAGCCAGGAATATCACCAGCAGCCCGGCAAAAAACGAAGCCTTTTGCCAGCCGTTGATCGGATGGCTGGGCTTGTCCCAATTCCCCAGCCCGTTGACATAAAGCAAAGCCGCCAGAAACAGCAGCAGAGTAGGCAGGGGATTGGTCGTATTCCACGCCGCCCAAAGGTTATCCCCCGGCGCCACGCCGCCATGGGCATAAACCGTCGGAATCCCCGTCAAAAAATGCCCCGCCCCGATTAAAACCAAAGCCGGCAGCAGCCACCGCCAAACTGACCTCCGGGAATTGCCGAACAAACCCTTATGAGCCGCCGGGATAGTGCAGTCAGCCGGCATTAGCCGCCTCCCGCCGCCGTTGCGACCGGCGGATACTCCACACCAAATAGCCGGTTATCATCAGCAACACCACGCTGACCCCGGCAAACACCAGTGTACCGACCACATACTGCCTGGGTTCCGGCACCGTCACCGACCCCACCTCCGTTCCCACCCGTCCCAGCGGCCCGTCCACCTCCACGCTGACCTGCCATGGCCCGGGATATTCCAGCTTCATTCGCGCCCGGTACTCCTCCGGCCGCGCCGGTACACTCAGCGCAGTAGCCCAGCCGGTTTCCCCGTGGCGCAAATGCCGGGTGCGAATTTGCACCCGGGCATCGGTTATCGATTGCCCGTTATCGGCGTCCCGCACCGTAACGCTGAACTGCGCGCTGCCCAACGACAAATTCGACGCTTCCCCGGCCACCGCCAAATCATAACCCCCGGCCGTAACCCGGTTAACCAGCAGCTTCGGGTCCGACCCGCCTCCTTGCGCCGCCACCGGAGCCGCCAACAGCGGCGTCAGCAGCAGCACTAAAGACAGCAGCAGGGAAAAGGGCAAAAGTTTCAAGTCAGCCATCCTGATCACCGGCCGCTAACCTCTGCCGGCATCGTTTTCAACAATACCATTCTAGCAGATTTTCGGCGGCGATTTTACCGGGGACAGCCGGTTTATCCGGATAATCCCGGCCTGCCTTCCCCTACCCCTGAAAAGTCTTAACCCACACCCCCGGCGACCCCGGCGCGTGTATCATCATCGTCCGCGCCCGCGGGTTCGACGGATCCGCCTCCCGTTGCGCCTCCCACTCCGCGCTCTCCGAAACCTGCGGATGCTCAAACTCGTACACCGTAGCGTAGCCCGGCGCGCCCCGCATCGTCCGGTAGCGGCGGCCCCGAATAACCCCCGGCACCTTTTCGTAGTTGGGCACATAAGACGCCGCCGTCTGAATGGATTAGCCGGCGTCAGTTGACCGGTTCAAACGAGCCCGGGGCTACCAACTCGTAGGCGTGGAAAGAGATTCGGCTCATTTTCGGGACGCCATAGTAGTTGTTCCTATCCATTACCATAGCCTCCCGATAGCCCTTAAACCTGACGCCCATATTATAACAACCGTCCCGGAACGGCTGTCCTTGACTCTTGCTATAGGCTAACCCAGCATATTTCTTCGTCGGGTGACTAGCCATCCTAGCTAATCCATCCACGGTGGTAAGCAAGATGATATGCTCTTCATCCGCGCTATCCCAAGGTGTTACGCGACCAGCATAGCAACCTTGGAGGATAAGCACCCGTCCGCTCCGGGGGCGTTCCGGCAAATCTGCTATAAGAACGGGGACATTTTGCATCCCCCATTTTACTGCGGGCGTGGCAGTCGGAACCAGCGTGGCAGTGGGGGGCGGTGTGGCGGTCGGAACGGGGGTAGCGGTTGGGGACGGCGTGGCAGTAGGAACCGGCGCGGCGCAGGCCGCCGTCAACGTCACGGTGCTGACAAACAAGATGCCAATGGACACTTTGGATAGCAGGTATTGGAATTGCGACATAGCCAGCACCTCTCTTGTTATGGATTTGCCCGGCCTGCCTACCCCTACCCCTGAAAAGTCTTAACCCACACCCCCGGCGACCCCGGCGCGTGTATCATCATCGTCCGCGCCCGCGGGTTCGACGGATCCGCTTCCCGCTGCGCCTCCCACTCCGCGCTCTCCGAAACCTGCGGACGCTCAAACTCGTACACCGTAGCGTAGCCCGGCGCGCCCCGTACCGTCCGGTAGCGGCGGCCCCGAATCACCCCCGGCACCTTTTCGTAGTTGGGAACATAAATGGTACTGTACCAGTGATTCCACTCGGCTTCGTGTTCCGGCACCGCATCCATCCGCCCGATTTGCAGCGCCGGCGCCATATCGCTCCCGGCAATCTCCGCCGTCAACTCCGCCGGGTGAATCATCTGATAAACATTGCTGATTAGGGTCGTGGCAATCGCCGGCCCCGAAGCCCGGTTCGCCCACTCGGAACGCGGCCGGTTCTTAAACGCCGCCGTCTCCACCACCGCCGGGCTTTCCAGTTCGTAGCAAGCCAGATGCTTCGGCCCGCTCTTGACCGCCTCATACCGGGCGGCGTTCAGCACCCCAGGAATCGCCAGCAGCTCCGGGATGTGTTCCTCGTTATACCAGGCGTTAAAGTCGCCTTCCTTATCCGCCGGCACCTCCGCCCACACCATCAGCAACCCGGTTCCTTTCCGGTTCGGCATACCTAACTCCTTATATTTGGGATAGGGCGTGTTCCCACTAATTATTGACGCCCCGGATAACCGACGCTATAGCTATGTCATTCCAACCAGCTGCTATGTCATTCCGACCAAAGGGAGGAATCTAAAATGCCTGCCCTTGTTCCTCTCGATGCCTTTAGACCCCTCGCTATTCCTCGGAATAACTTGGCCGATTGACCGTGACACCTAATCGTTAGCGTGAACCCGCGCTAGGTTCCCGGCGTCTTGTGCTTGCAAGGCTGCTTAATTGGGAGATGCCGGGAACGGACTTTTACCCCCTCAGCTCATACACATACCCCGCCGCGCTCCCCGCCTCCGGCAACCGCGGCTGCGTCTTAGCCCGGTAGCGATAGCCCGCCGGGATGTCCCCTTTCGGGCCAATAGTGTTGCGGAGAACGCCAATGCCCTCCACCTCATGCTCCACTACATCCCCCGGTTGCAGGAAACGCGCCGGGTAGCCCTTGCGAATCGCCTCGCCAATGGAACCGCCGCCCACCGTGCCGCAGCCCAGCACATCCCCCGGAACAATGCGGCTGTCCCGGGCCGCCCGCTCCACCATCGCCCCCCAAGTGTGCCACGACAACCCCCCATCGCTGTCCTCCACCCAAGTCACGCCGTTGACCCGCGCCGAACACTTCACCCCCAAACGCCCGTCCTTCAGGTAAGGCAGCAGTTCGTCGGTTGTTACCAGGCAAGGCCCCAGCGACGAGGCGGCATCCTTGCCCTTGGCCGGCCCCAACCCTACCGTGCTTTCATCCCGCTGCAAATCCCGGCAGCTCCAATCGTTGAAAATGCAGAACCCGGCAATGTAATCCAGCGCCTCCGCCGCGGCCACATTGACACCCTCTTTGCCGATGACGCAAGCAATTTCCAGCTCATAGTCCAGCATTTCCGCCGCCGCCGGGTAGGGAATAGTATCCTCCGGCCCATACACGCACAGCGGATTGGAAAAGTAGAAAATCGGCATCCGATACCACGCTTCCTCCCGCTCCCGGGTGCCTTGCTGGGTCGCGTGTTCCTCAAAAATCATAAAGTCCCGGATGGTCGGCGGCCGCAGGATCGGGGACTGAATCCGCACCTCCGCCGCCTCAAAAACCGGAGCGTTGACCTTGCCGGCCAAAGCCTCTTGTACCCGGGCCAAAGCGTCAGCCCCGGTTTCCAGCAACGCCTGCACATCCCGCAGCGGCGGCCCCGTGCCCAGCAACCCGCTGACCTCCACCACCTGCTCCCCCTGCCACACGCCGCAGCGCGGCCCCGTTCCCGTGTTATAAGTAACTAATTTCATCCATAGCCCTCCCTGAACCCGCCGGGTTGCCAAGTCCCGGCTCTGTTGCCGTTAATATACCACATTGCGAACGCCCCCTCTTATTAGATGGCGCCGGAAGTGCGGATTAGGGTGTCTCCCTACCCGGGATTCCATGGCTATACTCAGAATAGCATAGGGCCGGGTCGGTAGGAATAACCTAATGCGCGGCCTCTTGCCGGATTGACGCAACATTAGGCGGTTTTCCGCATCATCCTTCGACAAAGTCCGGATGATCGGAAAACCGCCGACTACAGACCCAAATCCGGGCAGCGGCAGCGCAAGCCGAGCCGTCAGGACTGGCGGACGAATTTTACTACAGTGCGCCCCTGGCTGCCCTCGTAAGGTTCGACGACATAAAGGTCTTTGTGGGAGTCAACCCAGATGCCGTGACAGGAGCGGTGGGTCATCGAACCCCATTGGGCCAGAAGTTCACCCTCGAGGTTGAGAATGCTGACCAAGCCGCCGTTGTGTTCGGCGACATAGACAATATCATCATCGTCCACATACATTACGGCCGGGCCAATCAGCTTGGTGGGAAAGTCGGTGAGGTGGCTGCCATCCTGGTCGAAAACCTGGATGCGGTCATTTTCCCGGTCGGCAATCAGCAGGCGGGCTTTGCGGTCAATCCATGCGCCGTGCGGCAGGTTGAACTGGCCGGGGCCGGAACCGGGCCCGCCCCAGGATTTGATGAGTTGACCCTCCGGGGTAAAGTGGTGGACGCGGGCATTGGCGTAGCCGTCAGCGATAAAGATTTCCCCGGCGGCGTTGACGGCAATGCCGGCCGGCAGGTTGAACGGCTCCGCGCCGCGCACCACATCGGGCCAAGCGTTGGAACTGATGACGGTATTATCCACGCCGGTGTCGGAGCGGTAGCCCTTGACACCAATGGTCATCAGCAGCTGCCCGTCCGCGGTGAACTTCATAATCTGGCCGTCGTTGCGCTCGACCAGCCAGACGTTGTCGTCCGGGTCGATGATGATGGCGTGGGGAAAGCTGAACATTCCCGCGCCCCAGGAGTTCAGGTAGTTGCCCTCCCGGTCAAAGATGACGATGGGATGGTCGGGGTCGCGGTTGAAACAATAGACCCGGTCTTGGGAATCGCCATAAACGGCGGCGGCGGGCATGGCCCAGCCGGCGGGAAGTTTGGCCCAATGGGTGTGCATTTCGTAGGTGTATTGGCCGGCGCCAACGATGGGATTAGCAGTAGTCAAGGCGCGCCTCCTTGGGGTCAGGATGGGGTAGCTGCGGGTTTTGCCGGTGCGATTATGGCAGGGATGGGGGAGAAGGTCAACGGCTGAAGCATATATATTCCACCGCTAAAGGGAGCCATTGGGCAAAAGCAAAGGGGACGGTTGCTTAACCGTCCCCACTGCGCTTTTTGACCGGGGGTTGCGGCTAGTTGACCGGGGCGGTGCGGCGGGTGTCGGGGTATTGGGACTGAGGGAACTTCCAAGGGTTATCGGCTTCGCCGTCGCCGTCGAAGTCCAAATCCCAGTCGTCGTAAATACCCGAGTAGGTTACTTCGGCTTGCAGCTCGGCGGTGGTTTTGCCGATGCCGGCGCCGCTGTCCGACTGGCCGCTGGCTTCGGTGTCCCAATAGCTGTTGATAACATCGCCCCCCAAGTAGAGGCCGACCAGCCCGCCGGGGACAAAGATTTCTGAGGTGGGGGCGTTTTGGGAAACCCGACTGCGGGCGTAGCTGGCTTCGATGCGGCCGCCGAGGTTTTCGTCGCCCAGGAAGTAGCCGACCAGTCCGCCGGCAACGGAGGGTTCGGTTCCGGTGGCGGATACGGCGCCGCTGGCATAGCAGGCGGCGATGGTGGCCCAGTCAACAACGGAGACGAGGCCGCCGGCAATGGCGGAGCTGCCGTTGGCGGTTACGGGGCCGCTGGCGTAGCCTTCCGCGATGATGCCGTACTTGCTGTAGCCGACCAAGCCGCCGAGGCGGATGTATTCGCCGGCGCGGGAGCCGTCAACAGGGCCGCTGGCGGAACTGGTGGTGACCGTTCCCCGGTTGTTGTAACCGACGAGGCCGCCGGCGTAGGCGCGGTTGCTGACCGAAACGGCGCCCTCGGCGTAACTGTCCTGGATGTCGCTCCGGTTGCTGGCGCCGACGAGGCCGCCGGCGCTGGCTTTGTAGCCGGAGGCGCTGACGGCAACTTCGGCCGCGCCGCGATGAATGAAACCGCGGTTGCTGCGGCCGACGAGGCCGCCGACATCGGCGTTGGCCCCGGCGGCGCTGACCTGCCCGTTGACCTCGACGATGCGGATTTCGCCGCTGTCGTTGTAACCGACCAGTCCGCCGACGGCTTGGGCGGGAGCGGAGCCGGCGATGTTGACATTCGTCAGGTACAGTTTCTGGATTTCGCCACTGGAGACGCCGAACAAGCCGATGGCATTGGTGTTCCCGTTGTTGGCGAACAGGCGGGAAATGGTGTGGAAGTTGCCGTTAAAATCGGCGTTAAAGTAGGCTTCGGCGCTGCCGATGGGCGTCCAGCCGGCACCGTTATTCCAGTAGATCTCGCCGTCATTTATATCGACATCGTTGTCGCCGTCGGTGTCAAAGGTGAGGTTGGCGGTAAGTTCGTAGCCGGCGCAGCCGCTGCTGGGACAGCCCATATTGTCGGCGGCGTCGGGGAAGGCAGCCCGGTAGCGGCGGCCATTGGGGGACTGCTCGGTGTCATTGGGGCCTTTGTCCGGGCCTCTGCTCCCTTTAGGGGCGTCGGCTACGCCGTTGCCGTCCAGGTCGAAGCGGATGGCGTCGAGTTGCAGCAGGCTATTGACCTCGATGAGGGCGTCATCGTCGGTGTCGTAATCGACGCGGGGAACCGGGGTAGCGGTGGGCGAGTCGGATTGGGCCGGATTGGGCGCCGGGGTCGGCTCCGCCTGGGCCCAAGTCGGCGGCGGGGTCAGCAGCGGTAAGGCTACGGCCAAAGCCAGAGCCGCCAGCACGGCCAGCAGGGATAGGGCAGGCAAAAGGCGGCGGCTGATGGGGGAGAACAGGGGCAAAAGTTGGTGTAACGGCATAGTGCGGTTTCCTCCCTTGCCGTTGGCCGCCCGGTCAAAAATTGTGCTGAGCCGGGCGGCCAACGGGTTATTACGGAACCGGTTCAATTACGGGTTCAGTTAAAGGAACCGTAACTTGGGGATTTGGCGGTTGTCAAGCGGGGGACGGGGTTGTCAATTAAGAATTGAGAATTAGGAATTAATAATCAGGGACGAGTTAAACCGGGATGAACGGGGGAATAGGGTATTTCGAGCAGGATTATTGCATAACTTAGCGATTTATTTATCGTCATTTTCGTGAAAACGGGCATCCGGAAAGGCGGGGGCTCTGGATTCCCACTTTCGTGGGAATGACGATTTCTATATGCGATTGACTTGGTATTTGAGGACTCTGGATTCCCGTTGGCAGGGGCATTATGGCGAGCGGGCGCAGCCGATTGACGGGCGCGGCTTGAAATTGATGGTAGCCGCAAATCTCAACCTTTGGTAGAATGGCGGGCCACGGGCAATGCCCCATCCCAACACTGGCGGAGAGGTTTGTTATGTCCCTGCACTATGACGGCGAAATCCGCATTTCCAAAATCAATATGGGCCCCTACGATAACAACGGGTATATCGTGGTGTGCCCGGAGACCAACGAAGGGGTGATTATCGACACGCCGGCCGAGCCGGAGAAGCTGCTGAACGCTTTGGGCGATGTGGCGGTGAAGGCCATCCTGATTACCCATAAGCACCAGGACCACCTGCTGGGCTTTGCGGAAATTACCGGAGCGGTGGGCGCGCCGGTAGCGGTAGGAGTGAATGATGTGGACGGGATGCCGCGGCCGCCGGAGCGGGAGCTGCGGGATGGCGATGTGGTGCGGTTCGGGAATCAGGAAATCCTGGTGCTGGATACGCCGGGACATACGGAGGGGGCGGCCTGCTATCTGTTGGGCCAGCATATCTTTACCGGGGATACCCTGTTCCCGGGCGGGCCGGGGAGGACGCGTAGCCCGGAAGCCTTGCGGCAGCTGCTGGCGAGCATCGACAGCAAGCTGCTGCCGCTGCCGGATGATACTGCCGTTTATCCCGGCCACGGCGGGGCGGATACTACCATCGGCGAGGCCCGCCGCCGCTATCAGGTGTTCATGTCCAAGAGCCACGCCGCCGATTTGTGCGGCGATGTTGACTGGCTGGAAACGGAGTAGGCGGTCGGGGTGTTTTTGTTGGCGGCGCCGGGGGGATTATCCCGGATTTCCATTGCGCCGCCGGTCGTTTCCGGGCGCAAAATCGCTTTCAGCCAGGAGGATGACTGTTCACGGGGGTAAAGGCGGGCGGATTGATAATTGCCCGCCGATTCCCCCTTGTTGCCCGGCGGCGATTGGTATAAGATAGTTAAGGTACGGCAATCGGGATACCTTTAGCGGGTTTCCTGATTACATTTGCCCCGATTTTTCCCCAAAGATGACTGACAGGGACGGTTATGAGTTCCATATTTGACCGGCTGGACGCCGTAGTCCGCCGCAACCGGGAAATCGAAGAGGAGATGGGCCGGCCGGAAGTGGCCGCCAACTTTGAGCAAATCCAGGCTTTGGCCAAGGAACGGGCCGGGCTGGAGGATTTGGTGGCAATCAGCCGGCGGCGGCAGTCCCTGCTGCGGGAACAGGCGGACTTGAAAGCCTTGGTTTCCGAAGGCGGCGACCCGGAAATCGTACAGCTGGCCCGGGAGGAACTGGAAGGCGCGGAGGGGCAACTGGAACGGCTGGCCCAGTCCCTGCGGGTGGCGTTGCTGCCCAAAGACCCCAACGACGAGCGGGATGTCATCGTGGAGGTGCGGGCCGGCACCGGCGGGCAGGAAGCGGGGCTGTTCGCCAGTGATTTGTACCGGCTCTATCACCGCTACGCCCAACTGCAAAACTGGCGGGTGGATGTGATGGATTCCAACCCGTCGGATTTGGGCGGGTTCCATAAGATAGTGTTTGAGATTCAGGGCAAGGGGGCGTTCAGCCGGCTGAAGTACGAGCGGGGCGTCCACCGGGTACAACGGGTGCCGGAGACGGAAGCGCAAGGGCGTATCCATACCTCCACGGCCACCGTGGCCGTGCTGCCGCAGGCTGACGATGTAGAGGTGAAAGTGAACCCGGATGAACTGCGGATTGACATTTTCCACGCCGGCGGCCACGGCGGGCAGAATGTGAACAAAGTAGCCACCGCCGTCCGCATTGTCCACGAACCCACCGGACTGGTGGTTACTTGCCAGGATGAGCGTTCCCAATACAAGAACCGGCAAAAAGCGATGGCGATGCTGCGGGCCCGGCTGTTTGCGGCGGAGCAGGAACGTCACGATGCGGCGATTTCGGAGAATCGCCGGGCGCAGGTGGGTTCGGCGGAACGCTCGGAGAAAATCCGCACTTATAACTATCCCCAGGACCGCATTACCGACCACCGGATTTTGACCAGTTTCCACGGCATCCCCCGGGTGATGGACGGGGATGGTTTGCGGGAAATTATCGACTCGCTGATAACTTGGGAGCAAGGCAAATTGCTGGAAGGGGTAACGGCCTGACCCGGCCGGGCCGCCCGCTATGGCTATTCTGCGCGAAGTAGTTCAGCAGACCCACCGCACTCTGGAGGCTTGCCACATTCCGGACGCCCGTCTGGAGGCGGAGGTGATGCTGATGAATGTGCTGCGGATGCCGCGGCAAGACCTTTTCGCCCAGCAGGAAATGGTGGTTTCGCCGCAGCAGGAGCAGGCTTTGGCCGGCATTATGGAGCGGCGGTTGAAGCGGGAGCCGCTGGCTTACATCCTGCAATACAAGGAGTTTTACGGGGTTAACCTGCTGGTGAACCCGGATGTGCTGATTCCCCGCCCGGAAACCGAGGGTCTGGTCGAACACGCCCTGTTTATGGCATTGATGGGGATGGAGACGCCGGATTTGGTGATTGCGGATGTAGGCACCGGTACCGGGGCCATTGCGATTAACCTGGCGCTGCACTTGCCGGCGGCCCGCATTTATGCCCTGGACAATGCCGACGCCGTGCTGGATGTGGCGGCTTATAATATCCGCGCCCATAATGTGGGCGACCGCATCAGCTTGGGCAAGGGGGATTTGCTGGAACCGCTACCGGAGCCGGTGGATTTGATTTTGGCGAACTTGCCCTATATTCCTACGGAGCGCATAGCTACATTACAGCCGGAAGTGCGCTGGGAGCCGCGGTCGGCTTTGGACGGCGGGCCGGAAGGGTTGGATTTAATCTACCGTCTGCTGACCCAAGCCCAGGGGACGGGCAAGCTGAAGGAACATGGGATAATTTTGCTGGAGTTGGACCCTGAGCAGGTTCCGGCAGTGAAAGAACGGGCCGGGCAGTTGTTCCCGGAAGCGGAGATTTCGGTAGAGCAAGACTTGGCCCGCCGCGACCGTATATTGGTCATCAGCCGGGGTATGGGGGAATACTAACCGGTAGCGAAGGGGGCGACAATGGAAATTAACCTGCCGGCGGAAGTGGCGGAGATTATCACCCGGAACATCGAATCCGGGGAGTATCATTCGCCCACCGAAGTTATCGTTCAAGCCCTGTGGCTATTTGACGGCTGGAACGACTCGGCGGAGGAAAAACTGGAAAAGCTGCGCCGGGCGGTTCAGTCCGGGCTGGCCGGGCCATTTGAGCCGGGGGAAGCAGTTATAGCTAGGTTACGGACAAAATCCGCAAATGCGAGGCGTAGTAATGGAAATTAACCTGCCGGCGGAAGTGGCGGAGATTATCACCCGGAACATCGAATCCGGGGAGTATCATTCGCCCACCGAAGTTATCGTTCAAGCCCTGTGGCTATTTGACGGCTGGAACGACTCGGCGGAGGAAAAACTGGAAAAGCTGCGCCGGGCGGTTCAGTCCGGGCTGGCCGGGCCATTTGAGCCGGGGGAAGCAGTTATAGCTAGGTTACGGACAAAATCCGCAAATGCGAGGCGTAGTAATGGAGATTAACCTGCCGGCGGAAGTGGCGGATATTATCACCCGGAACATTGAATCCGGGGAGTATCATTCGCCCACCGAAGTTATCGTTCAAGCCCTGTGGCTGTTCGACGGCTGGAACGACTCGGCGGAGGAAAAACTGGAAAAGCTGCGCCGGGCGGTTCAAGCGGGGCGGGATGACCCCGGCCCGGCGATTTCCGGGAAGGAGTTTTTTGCCCAATTGCGCGCGGAAATGTCGGCAACCCAATACCAGGGCGTCGAGTAGTCCCCAATGGGCGACTATATCCTCGAGCCGCCGGCCCAGCGGGACATCCGAGATATTCGGGAGTTCATCTAAAAAAGGGAATAGACCAATGACCTCATCCGACCTTACCGGCCAGCTCGCCCGCTATATGGCGGCGGCCCGCAACCATCCCTTGCCCCCGGCCGTGACCCAAGCCGCCAAGCACCGCATCCTCGACTCCCTGGCGGCGGCCGTATCCGGGTCCCAACTGAAGCCGGGCGAAAAAGCCATCCAGTTCGCCCAAATGCAGGGCGGCGTCCCGGAGGACTTCATCGCGTCCCGCCGCCATTGGGGCAGCCGCCTGCCGCACCGCGGCCTCCCCGAAGCCTCCATCCTCGCTACCGACCTGAAAAGTTCCGCGGTCATCGCTGCCCTGGTCAACGGAATGTTCGGCCACGCCGACGAAACCGACGACTTCGAGCCGGTCACCAAAGCCCATCCCGGCTGTTCGGTAGTGCCGGCCGCTCTGGCCATGGCTGAACGGGGAAACAGCAGCGGCCCGGAACTATTGCGCGCCGTCGCCCTCGGCTACGACCTCTGCTGCCGGTTCCTGCTGGCCCTGGAGCCGGATTTAGTGCGCGGCGGCCACCGCAGCGCCGAAGGCACCAGTTCCACTATGGGCAGTGTCGCCGCCGCCGCATCCCTCGCCAAACTCGACGAATCCGGAATGCGCTACGCCCTCTCCTACGCCGCCCAGCAGGTCTCCGGCATCTGGAGTTGGGTTCGCGATGCCGAGCATATCGAAAAGGCTTTCGACTTTTCCGGGATGGGCGCGCGCAACGGCGTTACCGCCGCCCTGATGGCTCAAGCCGGCTTTACCGGCGTATGGGATATTTTCGAGGGGGAACACAACGTGTTGCAAGCCCTCTCTCCGGAACCCCAACCCGGGGCAATGACCGCCGGCTTGGGCGAACGCTTTTTTGTTACTGAAACCGCCATCAAACCCTACTCGGTAGGCTACCCCATCCAGGCCGCCCTCGACGCTTTCTTTACCCTGCAACGGGCCCATCAGCTGACGCCGGAGAATACGGCGGCCATCGAAGTTCGCCTGCCTCGGGACGGCGCCGGCGTAGTCAACGACCGGGCCATGCCCGATGTCAACTGCCAGCATATGATTGCCGTTGCCCTGATGGATGGCGCCGTTACCTTTGCCTCCACCCACGACTACGCCCGAATGTCCGCCCCGGCAACTTTGGCCGTCAAGGAACGGGTTGCGCTAATCCCCGACGACGAACTGATGAACCCGGCCGCCCCCCGCAGCGGCCGCGTAGTTGCCACCCTGACCGATGGCCGCGTTGTCGAACACTTCACCCCCCACGCCTACGGCACCAAGGAAAACCCCATGTCCACCGCTGATGTCAACGCCAAAGCCCGGGACTTGCTGACCCCGGTCTTGGGCGCCGCCCGCACTGAAACGGTAATCGGAACCGTCAACAACCTGGAAAACCTCCGCCGCATCCGCGACCTGCTCCCGGCCCTAACCGTCCCCGCGGCCTAACCGCCCCCATCCCCCCCACGCCTACAACTCCAACCCCGGCAGCCCGGCCACAATGTCCACCGTCTGGACGCTGACCGCAGTAACCCGTTTCACCAGGTCCAGAATGTAGCGCGGGTTGCCCGCCTCTTTTGCCCAGTCGTTGGGGTCGTTGACGATGCCGCTGGCTTTGTCGGTTTTGACCAGGTAGCGGTCGAGGAGCCAGTCCAAGGCCGACCGGGAACCTAGCCGGTACAAATGCGCCTTTTCCGGGATGCCGCTCAGGGTGATGCCGGCGTTGTAAAGGATGGTACTTTTGTCCGCGCCGCCCTTGCCGGCATAGCTCATTTTCGTTACCCGGTAGGCGTCCGCGGCGTCGGCTTTCCAGTCGGCGGCCGGGGTTTCCACCAGGTCATAGGGTTCGACCGTTTCGTAGTTGATGTGCAACTCCGCCAATTCCCGCCCGGCTTGGGAAAAGGCGTGGAAGTCCGCGACCGTGGCCGCCATCGGGATGCGCGCCGCTACCTTCGACAGGTCATCGGCAAAGGTTTCCCGATACTGCGGCGAATGCAATACCCCATAGACATAGTAGAACAGGTCATCCTCGCTAATGTCCGCCGCCCCGTAATGCTCCCGGAACTGGGCCAAAGCCGCCGGATTGATGTTGCTGACCCGCTCCAACTCCGCCGCTCCGTCCATCTGTTGTAGCGAGTCTCCGTTCCCGGACGTAAAACGGTAACGGGGTAGGTACTGGCTGGTAGTTCCCAGTGTGGACAGGTTGGGCAATATGTCAGTCATAATACAAGACAAGGGTTGACTCTTATCTTTCTCGCTGACGGCTATGCCGATATTGTCGCTATCAGCAGCCGGGTATATCCGCTCCTGCTGATACACTTCCTCGTTAGCGTTTTTGGCGAAGTAAGCGTTCAGCCGGCTGAACGGCCGGTAGGCACTTGGCACAACGCGCTCTGCGTCGTGCGTCAACGGTATTCCGTTCTTTGCCAGTCTCAAGGTCTTTCGAGTCCAACTGAACTTGGTCGGGTCAAGGTCGGGGCTGTCCGTCTGGCCTTGGCTGTTAAAAAACTCCATCATTGACCGGGTGTTCTCGGTGACCTTCTCTTTGCTAAAGTTGTAGCACCAGGCGTCGCGGTTGGTAACGATGCCAAGGCTGTTCAGCGTGAAAATCCCGCCCTCTCCATAAAGGGGAACCAGGTTGTCGAACTCAGGGGTGCGCTGGTTAATCCAGTCGCCATGTTCGTTGGGGGTGATGACCTGCCAGTCAGTTTCGTCCAACCGGGAGCCGGTCAGGGTTTCCAGCTTCCGCTCCCGGGAGAGGTAATCGCCAATGTCCCGGTAGTGGATAGTGGTGCCGGGCGAATCTCCCGGCTTTTTCACCAGCAACAGGATGGCTACTGACGCCCGGCTGTTGCCGCCGAACACTTTACCACCCTCTTGCCGGGATTTCTCCCCGGCGGTGCGCTGGTCGCCCCGCAAGTCAAAGCAATAAACGGAATGGAACTCCTTGGCCAAGGTTTTGCGGAGACCGTCGGCGGAGTTGCTGGAGATGAACCCGCCATTGGTTACAAAGGCGACAATGCCGCCCTTTTCACTTTTCTGGACTTGGTCTGAGGCCCAGCGAATGGCTTGAACATAGGTATCGTACAGACTCCTTTGCAGCTTGGCGTCGGATTGCTTGACATAAGTGTCGCTAATGCGCTGCCGCAAATGGGGATAGACCCGGTTTTTATTGTCGTCGTTTTCGCTGGACTGGCCGATCGACCAGGGCGGGTTGCCCAAGACGACCCGGATGTCCAACCCCTTCTGCCGCTCAATCCGCTCATTGTTGCGGGGAAACAACACGGCGTCCATCGAGTCATCCGGTTCGTAAGACTGGAAAGTGTCGGTGAATACGATGCCCGGGAAAGGCTGGTATCCGGCGGCTGCGGCCGCGTCGTGGTAGGTGGCTTCGATGTTGATGGCGGCGATGTAGTAAGCCAGCGGCATAATGTCGTTGGCGTGCAGTTCCGCGGCGTACTTGCGGGGCAAATCCTCCGGCTTAATCAGGCCGCTTTGCAGCAGGCGGGTCATAAAGGTTCCGGTGCCGACAAAGGGATCGATGATGTGGACGCCCGGGTCGCTGACCGACCGGTTAAACTCCCGGTTCAGCACATCCTCGACGCTGCGGATAATGTAATCTACCACCGGCATCGGGGTATAGACAATGCCCAGGCTTTGGGCGGCCCGGGGCAGGGCCAGTTTCAGGAACCGTTCGTACAGTTCGGCGACGATTTGCTGTTTGCCGGCGGCGCTGGTGATGCCGCGGGCGCGGATCCGCACATCCCGGTAAAAGTTTTCCAGCCCCTCCGTCTCCTTTTCCAGCCCCCGCTCCTGCAAGGATTCGATAGTGGCTTGCATCGCCCGGGACACCGGGTTATGGCCGGCAAAGTCATAATCCACAAACAGGGCGTCAAAGACCGGCTTGGTAATCAGGTGCTGGGACAGCATCCCGATGGCGTCGGCTTCGGCAATGCCATCGTTCAGGTTGTTGCGGATGCCGGCCAGGAACTGGTCAAAGATGGGGCGGACGCCGGATGCCGGGTTATTCAGCAAAGCGCGGATGCGGGCTTCGTGGCGGGCGGCGATTTCCCGAATGTTGACCGCCCACTTTTCCCAATAGCCGGGGTCGGAATACTTGTCCACCACCCGGGCCAGGACGGCGTCGCGCAGCTCCGCGGAGCCGTCGAATTGGAGCATCGTCTGGAAGGCTTGTTCCTCCTCAGTAAGGGTTTCCTCGCCGCCGGGAATCGTACCCATGTCGGTTTCTTGGGAATAGTCCGGGGCTTTGCGCTCCCGTTCCCGAGCCTTGGCGGTCAAAGCCAGTTGGTTGATGACCGCCTCGAACCGGTCATCGTGGGCGGCGATGGCGTTAATGACCTGCCAGACCGCTTTATAGGCGCTGCTGCTGAGGGTTTGCTCCGGCGTGGCGTCCGGGGCGTGGGCAATGGGCAGGATGATGTAGCCGTATTCCTTGCCGGGGGATTGCCGCATCACCCGCCCCACCGCCTGCACCACATCAATATCCGATTTGCGCGGCTCCATAAAAAGAATGGCATCCAACGCCGGCACATCCACGCCCTCGGTCAGGCAGCGGGCGTTGGACAGCACCTTGCAAACCCCCGGCTCCGGTTCCTGGCGCAGCCAAGCCAGATGATTGCCCCGCTCTACCGCGTTCTGCGTCCCGTCGACGTGCTGCACCTGGCAGCGCAGGGTGTTTTGCGCCCCGGCCTTGTCCAGGCAGCGGTCGATAACGATGGGGAAAGCCTTGGTGAAGTTTTCCGATTGACGGATGGTGTTGCTGAACGCCACGGCCCGTTTGGCCGGCGCCGGGTCGGCGCTGAAGTCCGCCCCCCGGGCGGCGCGTTTGCCCAAGCCATTCCAGCTGCCCACCATCCGCGCCCCGTTGTCCATATTGACGCCGCTCTTGTCGTCGGAAATCAGGTCGTCCAGGTCAATGCCCACTTCCTCTACCAAATCCACATTCAGGATGACCACTTTGTAGGGGGTCAGGATGCCCATTTCGGCGGCTTGCCCAAAGCTCAAACGATGAAACTCCGGGCCGTACAGTTTTTCATCATCCATCGAGGCCAGGGCGGTAGTGAGGTTGCTTTCGCTGGCTTGCCGCTTGGCCCGGTCGCCGAAAATGCGGGGAGTAGCAGTCATATACAACCGCTTTTTCCCGGCGACAAAGGCATTGCTGTGGACTTGGCGGAAGTTGGATTCCTCCTTGCCCACCAGACTGACGCCGGTAGTGCGGTGGGCTTCATCGCAGATAATCAGGTCAAATTGCGGCAAGCCCAGCTGCTGGGCCTCAGCAATCACATTCAACGACTGGTAAGTGGAAAAGACCACCGTCATTTTGCCGGCGGCGGAACTTTGGGCGGCTTGCCAGCGGCGGGCCAGTTGGGCCGGGTCGGTGGACGGGGTTTCGGTCAGGTCGTAGGGGGCAATATCCGCATCGTCGTCGTTGCGGGAATTGCTTTTGCCGGCGCGGATGTCGGAGCAGACGGCAAAGGCTTGCAGCGACAGCACGGCGTCGTTAGTCCAATCGTTGAGGGATTGGGACAGCAGAGAAATGGACGGGGTGAGGAACAGGACGGAGCCGCCGGCGCCGACCAAATCCTCGGCGATGCGGAGGGCAGTCAGGGTTTTGCCGGCACCGCAAGCCATAATCAGCTTGCCCCGGTCGTGTTCCTTAAACCCGGCCAGCGTATCGGCCTTGGCCGTCTCCTGATAATCACGCAGGGCTTTAGCCGGGCGGAGGGTCAGGTAGGCCGGCCGGTTCAGGTCAAAGCTCCCCCAATCAATCGAGGATGCCTCAAAAACTTCCGGCCCCCACCGCTGCACCGGCTTGTCCCGGTTCACCAGGGCTTGCTCCGCATTCCCCGTCCACTGGTCGGTAGTGGACACGAAAATGCCGCCGGCAAACTCGGTAGTGCCGTAAGCGGTCAGAAACTTGTTGACCTCCGCCAACCCGATGCTGCTGCCGGGCAGGTAAAACTTGCACTGGATGGCTACCAGGCTGCCGGTTTCCCGCTCCTCCGCCACCAGGTCAATGCCGGTATCGTGGCGACCGCCGTTGCCGGGCCAGTCCGCCCACAGCCAAACCCGGCGGAACCGCTGGAACTGGGTCTTGTCCTGCTCCAGAAAGGCTTTGACCAGCAGCTCAAAGCTGCGCCCCTTCGCCGCCAGGCTTTCCGCCCCGGCCGCCAATTCGGTAAGCACATCGTAAAAAGTCCCGGCCGGCATCGTGCGCCTCGCCTATTAAATTCGTAGTTTCCCGCCATCGGGAACCGGGGGCATTATGGCAGGGAAATGGTACCGGTGTCAACGGCCAATGGCCGAAAGATAGCGTTCCGATTTAGGTGGTTTAGTTGTAGAATGGGGAAAAGGCCGGCCTTGCTGGTTGACGGGAGGTGCGCTGTCATGGGATTGCTGGACGATTTGGAGACCCAACTGGAGCAGGAAATTCCGCTCCAGTTGCAGGCGAAGCTGCAACAAGCCCTGGATCATTATCAGCCCCGATGTGCTCAGTGCGCTCTGGCGATGCACCGCCACCATCGCTATGAGCGCACCATTGTCACGTCCTATGGGCCCATCCGGATAGCGGTTCCGGTGTTTCGTTGTGGGCAATGTCGCCAACTGGCGGGCGGCGCGGCGCTGCTGGGGCCGGAGGTTCGTTACCAACGGTTCTCAAAAAAACTCGGGACCGGGCTTTGAGCCTGGCGGCCCAGGGTTTGAGTTACGCCCAAGCGGGGCAGTGGGTGGGTTGTGTCAAAAGCACCTTGTGTCGCTGGCTGCGGCGGTTGGCCTTGACCCGGCCCCGGTTGCCGGGGGCAGTGTGGGAACTGGATGGTTTATGGACGCGCACCCGGCAGGGCGCTCAGGAATTGAAGGTAATCCGGGACGAAACCGGGGCGGTCTTGGCGACTTTCGGGCCTTGGGCGGCGGCCCTGGAGTTGGCCGAGCAGTCCGGAGCCGCGCCACCCCGACATCTGGTCAGCGACGGCGACCGGGCCATTGCGGCCGGCATCCAGTGGGTGTACGGCCGGGCGGCGCCGCATCAGCTGTGTATCTTTCACCTGCTGCGGGAATATGGACGGAATATCGGGAAGGCCGGCTTGGCCGCCGCCCGGCAACTGCTGTTGACTGACAGCGCGGCGGCGGCCCAGAGCTATGCCCGTCAAATAATGGAGTTGACCGAGGGCGCCGCCGCTTACTGGCTGGACAAGGCATTGACCGCCGGCCGGCAGTATTGGACTACGGGAGAGGTTGCCTACCGGACTACTTCCCGCCTGGAACGCTACAATCGGGAGTTGCGCCGGCGGGAGCGATTGGGGACGGTCTGGTCAGAGCATAACCTGCTGGCTTTGCTGCAAACCCGGGGCTTGCTCAACCAAACCACCTAAAATGCAACGCTATCTGGCCGAAACGCAACCCCTTCCATCAATCATCCCCTTGCCCCACCTTGGCCGCCGGTGTAAAATCAGCGCAACTTTAAGCCCCCTATCCGCTACCCCTGATTCCGTTGCTTTGCCGGGAGGAACTTATGGCTAATCCCCGCGCCGATTATTCGCCCATCTTTCACCGCCCGCCGCTGCGCCTGCCCGGCAACGCCCGGGTAGCAGTCTGGCCGGTCATCAATGTCGAGGAGTGGGACCTTAACGAACCCATGGCCCGCACGGTACTGCCCACGCCGCAAGGGGTGTCGGTTATCCCGGATGTGCCTAACTTTGGCTGGTTTGACTACGGCTTGCGGGTCGGCTTCTGGCGGCTGAAACGGGTTCTGGACGCCCGCGGCATCCGGGCCACGGTCAGCCTGAACGCCTCGGTCTGCCACAGCTACCCCCAGCTGGTGCAGGCGTGTCTGGACTCTGGTTGGGAACTGATGGGCCACAGCTACATCCAACGGGTCATCAACAAAGAGCCGGACGAGCGGGCCGCCATCCGCCGCACCATTGAAACCATCCGGGAGTTCAGCGGTAGCGCGCCCCGGGGCTGGATGGGGCCGGGACTGGCGGAAACCTTTGACACCCCGGACATCTTGGCGGAGGAGGGCATCGAATACTGCTGCGACTGGTGCAATGACGACCAGCCCTATCCGCTAAAGGTGAAAAGCGGCAATCTGATTTCCATCCCCTACACCGTGGAGCTTAACGATATTCCGGTCTATCTGGTGCAGCACCACCGTTCCCCGGAGTTGTTTGACCGGGCCAAAGACCAGTTCGACACCCTGTACGCCGAGGGCGCGGAAAGCGCGCGTATAATGTGCGTTTCCACCCATCCCTACATCACCGGAGCCGCCCACCGCATCCGCTACTACGCCGAGATTTTCGACTACCTCAGCCGCTTCGAGGGAGTAGCCTTTATGACCGGGAGCGAAATTTTGGACTGGTATCAGGGCGCGGTCGAAGGTTAAAAATCTGTGGATATTGCGGCACCCCACCTCCTCCCGTTGCCCCCATTATAACACGCCCGGCCGTTGCTAAAATACAGAGTACGCCCGCGGGGAGCCGTACTGGTATGCTTCGGCAACCAATCTAACGGCGAGTTATTTTTAAGCCGACATATACTACGTATAGTGGTTCACCAGCAGGCACCGGCCAAGGAAAGTGGATTCGGAAAGGCGGATTACTCACCTTGCCATGCCAAGGACAGAACAGAGAATCTCCGGGCCGCCCCGGGTGATTAAAAGTGAGTTCCCGCCGGAAATCGCGCTTTTCAGTAGCTGACGAGTCGGAAAACCACGCCCTTTCTCCGGTAAAATGGTCCCGGATCAGCCGGTTTCTCTCGGAAGTACGCTGACTTTGATCGTCCACCGCCCCCATCAGTCGGTCCAGAATTTCCAAACGGCTGATAATGCGGTCGGCCGCCCCGGGAACGAAGGGCTGACCTGCCAGATGCCGAAAGCAATCCGCCGAGAAATGCAACAGTTGGAATTTTGCCCGGCAGACCGCTTCCAACCGGCCCCAATCGCTGATCGGCGGCTCTGCCGCTTGTAGCGCAGTCTCCAAATCCGACTGCGACCAATAGTTCTTGACCGGGATGCCGGTTTCGCCGTTGTCCGACATAGTTACGGTTACAGGAGAACGCTCCCATTGGGATGGGGCAAAGCTCACCAGCCGGCGGTCAATTCCAAAGGCAGAGCAATAAGCCGCCTCGCCGACCGCAGTC
Organism: Dehalococcoidia bacterium; assembly: GCA_965243185.1. Lineage (GTDB taxonomy): Bacteria > Chloroflexota > Dehalococcoidia > Lucifugimonadales > UBA3495 > CBDBCU01. The sequence goes on from OZ251531.1 coordinate 2,188,366, forward strand.
TCCGTAACTACCTCACCGTCGACCTTCAGAGAAAGGCCGGGGGAATGTTCCGGAGCATCCTCCCAGAAGGGACCGTGTTTCGTGAGCCACGTCAGTAAAGACCTCTTTTCGTCTTGGGTAAAGGTTTGGAGAGCGGCGAACACCGTGGTTGACGCGTCAATGCGACAGTTCACTATGTTGCGGTGGCAGTATAGCCGGCGGCCCAACCGGGATGCGCTCTCACGCATCGCTACAATGCGGCGGATCGCTTCCCGAAACTCGGCAAGGCTCGGAAACTGCTGGTGAATGGACAGGTCGTTGAGCAGCAAGTCCATCTATTCACCCCACCCGGCAAAGTAGTCCAGATCCTTGTCGAACTGGTCGAAAAACCCTTCCGGCCAAACATCGATGTTCCCGGAACTGTCCAGGATCGGGCTTAACACTTGGGGCGAATCCTCCGACCGGGGTTGCAGGAAATGAATTGCCACCTCCTCCGCGGGCAACTGCTCAGATTTTACGGCTCGACGAATGCCGTTAAGAATATGGTCGCTATGGGTTTCCACGATTACCTGGACGCCGGCGTGTGCTACTTCGGCTAGGAATTGCCCCATAAGCGCCTGACCGGAAGGGTGCAGATGAACTTCCGGGTTTTCAATCAAAAGGATGCTGCCTTTAGAGACTGACAAGGCGGCTACTATAATTGGCAGGACTTGGGTAATTCCGAATCCGCAGTGAATGGGGCGCAGAAAGTTCGTATCCGGAGAAATCCGTATCCCCAGGGTTACGGCGTTGACATTAGGCACTTGCTGCACCTGCAAGGCGCAACCGGGAAAGAAAGCGCCCAAGCGGGCCTCTACTTGCGGCAACAATGTAGGTACCACCCCGGACAGTACCCGTTCCGCAACAATCCGCTCCCCCAGTCCTTGGTACAATACGCTGGCGGCGTTCTCTCCGGTGGGGCCAACGGCACTCACGGCTTCATCCACCAAGGTATAAATATCCCGCGGCCCCTCGCGCTCCGCCGTGATGTAAGTCAGGTTTTGCAATCGCAATGCGAGCCGTAAAGCGGCGTCGTTGACCGCCCCGATGGGCAGCAGATACCGGAGCGCATCAGCTGTGGGGTTGTCGTAGGTTTCACCGCCCACGGTTACTTGAGCTACCGCCAGCGACATATCCCGCCGGCCGCCGGAGAAAGACCATTCACAGCCTACGGCTTCGTCAATCAGACCGATGCCCAAGCTGTCCGAGCCATGCACTTGGTCCATAACATCCGTTACGGCACCCAGGTTGGCTACGGAACCGTTGAGCATCAGGCGCGGCGACCAGCGGTTGTCGCGAAAGGTCTGGTGCAGCAAGACCAGGGCTTGCAGGATGGAGGACTTGCCCGAGGCGTTAGCGCCGGACAGCAGCGTCAGCTCTCCCAAGGGGAGCCTGAGCAGTTCGAAGCACTTGAAGTTCGTGAGGTTAATCTGGGTAAGCACCAAAAACCCCCCGGAACATCTCCTCAGCAGATTCAAACCGCTGCCGCACTCGCTTCACTTGGTTGGTGCCGTAGGTAATGGCGTCTTCAAAGTCCGGGACGTTCAGCAACCGGTAAAAAGACTCTCTCAGCTCATCCGCCCGAGCGGCTACTTGGCTCTCCTCGTATCGAGCCAAGCCGGTGAGCATAACATCCCACAGGGAAGCGTTGATGGTATTACGATATTCTTGTCCCTCGAAATGCTTTCGGAAAGCGTGGTTGCCGAACACCTTGAGGTTGTTAGCCAGGCCGCGGCGCAACCGCGCAGAGAGGGTTTCCAGTTCCGGCTCTTTGCGCCGATTCATCTCCTTGAGGGTTTTCCCCAGAAAATCGTCCATATCTCCCCGGTAATCAGCCAAGGGGAAAAGCTGGAAACTGCAGAAACGATTGACAAATTCCCGGTCCCGCATAGCTCCTGCGTTCAAACTGCGGCCGGTGGCCTCGATGAACAAGGGGTTGACCGCTTCCTCTTTCAGGAATCGGGTAGCCGGCCCCATATAGAGACAATTACGCATCTGCTGGCGGGTCAGGGGTGTGCCGCCGTTCACCCGCTCGAATATATCCATCCGCGCCCGTTCCGGCGCCTTGGCGTCGATGATGTAAAGGGTCAAGTTGCAGTCCTCGACCCGATTCCGCAACTTGGGCGAAAGGTCGGCGAACCGCTTTCCGTCCAGTTCGGGTTGCTTAGGCAACCGGAGGCGCAACCCGTCTTTCACGAAGTTCTTAAAGGTGGACAACCGTTGCAAGCCGTCCACCACGACCATCCGACCGTCAGGGTTTTCCGCGATGTAAAAGACGGGCAAGGGTATCCGCATCAGCACGGACTCTATCAGCTTGCTCTGCTTGACCTCGGGCCAAATGAAATCCCGCTGAAAGTCCGGGTCCATTACGTACATACCCTGCTCGATCCGGCGCAGGATGCCGTCAACGGTACGGTTCTCGTTCCGAATGAGCATAGTATCCAGGGGGTATTCCCCTAGGGACTCGTCCTCGCTGCCGCCGATGCCCTCTACTTCCTCTAATTCCTCGGCAGGGGAAACCACCGATTGCGCCATAGCCTTTACGCCCTCCTGATGGATTTGACTGAATTATAGCACACTATTTCCCCCCTACCACCCCACCGCATACCCATCCCGCCGCGGATCCGCCGCCCCGTGCAGCGCCCCCGTCGCCGGGTCCACCTGAATCATCATCTCGCTGCCCGCCGCTTCCCAGCCACCCAGCATATTCAACTGATGCCCCCGCCGCCGCAAACCCTCCAGCGTCTCCGGGTTGAACCGGGACTCCACCAGCAATTCATCCGGGCAGGTATGCGGATAGTTCGACTCCGTCGGACTGTGGGTATTGCGCCACCGCGGCGCTTCCACCGCCTCGGCCACCGTCATTCCAAAGTCCAGCACATGGCTGATTACCTGCAAATTAGTCTGCACCTGCGTATCCGCCCCCGGCGTCCCGCAGACCAACGCCAGCTGCCGCCCCGTCCCGTTGCCGCCGGCCGGCCCGCCCCGGAACACCATCACCGGGTTCATCGTATGCCGCACCCGCTTTCCCGGCTGCAAGCAATCGATATGGTCCGCCTCCAGATGCCAGTAAGTCATCCGATTGTTCAGCAGAATCCCGGTGTCCCCGGCAATCAAACTCGAACCCCACGCGCTCTGAATACTCTGCAACTGGCAGATGGCATTGCCCGCCCCGTCCGCCACCACAAAGCAAGTCGTATCCTCCCGTTCCTGACCCGCCCCCACCTTGCCCGCCCCCCCTTTGCGCGGCCCCGGCTGATACCGCCAGGGATTGCCCGCCGTCACTGCCGCCGCCGCCCGCTCCGAGTCAATCAGCCCGGCCCGCTCCCGCCCGTACTCCTTGCTCAGCAAACCCTCCAGCGGCACATCCACATAATCCGGGTCGGCAACATAGGCTTCCCGGTCGCTGAACGCCAGCTTCTTGGCTTCCACCATCAAATGGATACTTTCGGCGGTATTGCAGCCCAGCCCCGGCAAGTCAAACTGCTCCATAATGTTCAATTCCTGGAGCAGGATATGGCCGCTGGAATTGGGCGGCGCTTCATAAACCGTATGCCCCCGATAAGTAGTGGCAATGGGTTCCTGCCACCGGGCTTGGCAGTCCGCCAAATCCGCCATTGCCAGGATACCGCCCTGCTCCTCGCTGAACCGAACCATAGCCCGGGCGATTTCCCCCCGATAAAAGGCGTCCCGCCCGCCGTCCACAATGGCTTGAAAGGTGCGCGCCAAATCCCGCTGATAGCACATTTCCCCCGGCTGCAACGGCCGCCCGCCCGGCGCGAACACCCCTTGCGATGTGGGAAATTGGCACAGCAGCGCATCGGCGGCAATGGCCCGGGCGAGGACATGGCTAACCGGAAACCCGTTCTCCGCCAGGTCAATAGCCGGCTCCAGACATTCGGCTAAAGAGCGTACACCGTACCTTTCGTGAACCTCCAGCCAGATGTTGACCAGACCGGGCACCGACACCGACAAAATCCCCTTCTGCGGGATCCCCTCCGGCCAGTAGCGTTCCCGGGTAGCGGCATAAGGCGCGGCCCCGGTGCCGTTGCACACCTCCACCCGGTCGGCGTCCTGGCGATAGACCATAATAAAGCCGTCCCCACCGACGCCCGACATCAGCGGCTCCACCACATTCAGCGCCGCCGCCGTAGCCAGCGCCGCATCGGCAAAGTTGCCCCCCCGTTGCAGCAAGCCAACCCCGGCTTGTGACGCCAACGGATGCCCGGAACAAACCATCCCCCGCCGCCCCATAACCACCGGGCGGTAGGCTTCGTAGCTGATACTATGCGGAGAACTGGGCATTAGAGTGCCTCCTTTTGCTGGATTATTAAGGGATCAGGTATCCATAACGGTCGGTAATAGCGGTTAGCGAGGAGCCGCAATCGACTCGGACGACAGTTACCGGCACGCCGCGAAACTGAACCTTATTGTTTCTCAGGTAGTTCGCGTCTTGGGTGGACATACGACCACTATAAGCCAAGAAAAGGCACAATTTGTCAACTTTCCTTCCGGTTAGGAGATTCTCGACGATTTGCACTCCCATCCGGATTTGCTCAACTGCGTCTCTTATCTGACGCTTGCGGATAGAGTTGCCGCCCTTGAGCTCAATGACGGCTACCACGCGGCGCGACAAGTTCGCAAATATGATGCGGTCGGCTATTTTCTTGGTGGCGTCGCCGTGCCGGGCCCGGTAGCTTTCGCCGTGGATTATTGCCAACGCATCCTGACGAATGGCAACAAGATTTACGGAGCAACCCGCGTCCCGACAATTAGTGGTCAGGCAACCATCTTGGTGCGCCGCCCGTAGGGAAGTAAGGAATTGAGCCATCGTCATCGCGGCCGAATCCTTTCCACTTGGATGGCCTCTTCGTACAAAGCATTAGCCACCTTGCCGAACTCGGCGTCATCAATGCCTGTGTCCGGGTGGATGGTCAATTCATTTACCCGACTCCCTCCCGCGTCCTCATCCCAAAGAAAGGCGTAAGCGCCTACGTCGTTATGCTTCAGGCAATCCGCCCGCGCAAAACCCTCCCGTTTCAGCCAACGGTCGCTGGCGTAGCTGATACGCAGCAAATTATTCAGCTGCCCCACAAAATAATCGCTGTGGGTAGTAATCAGCACCCGTACCCCGGCGTTCACCAACCGCACAATGCCCTGCGCCATCCGCCGCTGACTGGCCGGATGCAAATGCGACTCCGGCTCCTCCAAAATCAGCAAATCCCCCGGCCGCACCAGATACTTCAGGAACAGGATCAGCGGCGCCAGCTCCGACACCATCGCGGAAGTCTGCCGCAAAAGAAACTTCCCCGCAGCAGTTTCGTAGTAAATCTCCGGATAAGGCAGCTCCGCTTCCTCCAGGTTGACTTTGCCCCCAATTACCCGTTGCTCCAGAAAATCCGTTGCCCCTTGCAATGCCTCGGGCCGTTTCCCCCGTCCGGCTTGCCCCATCGTGAGCAAATGCCCCATAAAGTCGGCAATAACCCCGGAAAATACCGGAACTTCCAGAGGCCGTATCGCCGCGAAGGGTGACTGGCGCACTAAGGTACTGGCAATGATTTTATGCCCCTGAGCAATCCCGGAACGGGCTGCCGGGAGATAATAGCTTCTATCTGGGAAATCCGCAAAGGTATGGTTCCACGTGTCTCGGGCTAACGTGGACAAAAAGAAATCATGCGCCCTTTCCAAGGAGCGGCTTGTATGCCGGTTACTGGCTCGGGAACGACGCAACTCCCGCTTCAAGTCGGTATCAACCTGAACCACAGACCCCGCTAAGTCGAAATCTTTCTGAAACAACTCTAATTGATTAGAGTTATCCCCGCCGCCAAGGGATAGTCTAATCGACAGACGGTTTTTAGACAGGTCTATGCCGAGTTGGGCGTCTGCGGTGTTCCGCAGCAGGGTAGAGATTTCGCCGTAATAACGCCGCAATTCATCATTGAGCCAAGCAGTAGCGGATAGCAGCCCGCCTTCTACTATGGATTCCGCCAGCTCCCGCACCTCTGCCGGCGCTTGGTTGAAAGGCACCCGAATGCTGAAAGTATAGGAATTTTCAGCGCTGACTCGCGGCGCCCACTTCCTGACAGCTTCCTTAACCGCAGGGATGCGCTCCAAATCAGACTCCGTAAAGGAAATGGCATACTGTCCGTATTCGGCTCCCCGTCGCAATCCCATCAACGCATAAATCAGCGTCGCCAGATAAGACTTCCCCGTGTTGCTCGGTCCAACGAACACCGTCAAGGGGCGCAGTTCCACCGTCCCCTCAACAATCGGGCCAAAGTCTTTCGCCGCTACCGTCAGCACTGCCGCTGCTCCCCGGTTGCTACGGCGCGTCCTCAAAGTCCGTTGCTGTCAAGGACGCGCCGGGATTTTGGCGGATTATACCACACCCGCCGGGAAAACCGCTTACCCTCCCATCACCGCCTGCCGCCGCGCGATTGCCGCCTCCGCCCGCGGACTGATTGCCCGCTGCACTGCCACATTCACCAACGCCGGCTTATTAGCCGCAAACGCCCGCTCCAAAGCCGGTTGTAACTCCTCCGGCCGTTCCACCAACTCCCCGTGACCGCCCAAACCCTGTACCACCAGGTCGTACCGCGTCGGGAGCAAATCCGTAGCCACCGGCCGCCCGTACAACCCCAACTGGATCTGCCGGTCAATCCCCCACGCCGCATCGTTGCCCATAATAGTAATCACATTCAACCCGTGCCGCACCGCCGTGTCAAACTCCATCCCGTTAAACCCAAAAGCCCCGTCCCCGGTCAGGTTAATCACCCGGGACTCCGGATAAGCCACCTGCGCCGCCAACGCCGACGGCAGCGACGATCCCAGCATTCCCAAGCTCGACACATACGACCACCGCTTGGGCATTTGCGCCGGCAGCAACGCCCGCCCAAAATGGCAGAAATCCCCGCCGTCAAAGGACAAAAAGTCCTCCGGCCGCAGCATCGCCGCCAGCGTCTTGTGGACGAACATCCCGTGCATCGGCGTATCCGGAACCGCCAGACCCTCGGCCCATTCCCCTTGCGCCGCCCGGGCCGCCCGCAGCTCCTCCAGCCACGGCAAATCCGACCAGCTGTAGCGGGACGCCTCCGCCGTCAACTGCTCCAATACGCTGCTCACCTCCCCCACAATGCCCACGGCCACGCCCCGGTTGCGCCCGATTTCCGCCGCTGCCGGGTCAATCTGAATGATTTTAGCGTCCGCCGCCACATTCGGCGGCCGGCAGAACCCGATGGTATAATCCTGCTTCCGCCCCAACAGAACCACCACATCCGCCTCCCGCAATTTCGACGCCGCCCGGTTCAATCCCCGCTCAAAAAACCCGAACCCGTAAGGGTGATCATCCGGCACCAATCCCCGCGCCTGTCCCTCGGTCAGCACCGGCGCCCGCGTCGTTTCCGCAAACCGCTGCAACGCCTGCCCTTCCTGCGTATAGCCGGCCGCCTCCCCGGCGATGACAAAAGGCCGCTGCGCCTGCCGCAGCAACTCCACCGCTTGCCGCACCAACTCCGCCGGCGCCAGTATCGCCTCCCCCGCCCGGTACTCATCCGGGTTAAAAAATGCCACCTCCGCCTCCTCCACCTCCTGCTCCTGCACATCTGTAGGAATGGTCAGATGCACCGGCCCCCGGCGACCGCTGTACGCCCGCCGCACCGCCCGCGCGATGGTATCCGGGATGCGCCGGGCATCATATATCAGCAGCGACTCTTTAGCCGTCGGCGCCGCCATCCCCACCTGGTCGATTTCCTGCATCGCCCCCCGGCCCAACTCCGACAAATCGGCGCAGCCGGCAATCGACAGCAGCGGGCTTTCGCTGTGCATAGCGTTAGCCAGCCCCGGCACCGCGTTGGCAAAGCCGGGCGTCGTGTACATACACACCCCCAACTGCCCGGTAATCCGCCCCCACGCATCGGCCATGTGCACCGCCGCCTGTTCGTGCCGGGTGTCAATGAACCGAAAATCCCCATCGGCCATCACATCCAGAACCGGCAGCACATGGTCGCCGGCCAGGGTAAAAATGTTATCCACGCCCTCCAACTTGAGCGCTTTGGAAATCAGGTGACTGCCGGTAACGCGCGCCATTTTCCCTCCTGCTGAATTCTCGCGGTTTCCTTTGTTTTGCCGTACAGAGTGATTCTATCCCTTGCCCCGGGCCCGGGTTGGGATTACCCGCCGCCGGCTAACTGCCTTTGCCGGGCTTGGCTTTCCAAATAATCCCGCGCCCACGCCACCGCCAGGCGCAGCGGTATGCGCTGGTCGATGGGCGGACTGCCGTACCAATAGCCATCCCGCCGATTTGCCCGCCGCAGCCCGTCCAGGGTCAGGGTATTGCTTTTGCGGCCGTTGCAGGGACGGCAGAGAATGGCCCGGTTGTCCAGGTCGTTAGTCCCGCCGCCGGCTTTGGGCAGGTTATGATCCAGGTCAAAATGCCGGTCGTCGCCATTGGGCGGCTCGAACCCGCAGCCCCAACATACCGCGCCCCATTGCTTAATCAAGATGGCCTTCATTTCAGGTTTGCTGAACAGCGGCCGCCGTTCCCGCCGCCGCTCAATCTGCTGCAAATGCGGAGCCGCCCTATCCGCATCATCCGTCCGTTCCGGCGGCGTCGTTGCCAGTTTAACATCCTCCGGCCGCCAGAGCTGCTTTGCCGCATTAAGGCGGTCAATGACGATACCGTGGGCGCCGGGCCAAATATCCATCCCAATCCATTGCCGGCCGAGGCTTTCCGCCGCTACCGGGGTAGTAGCGCAGCCGCAAAAGGGATCCAGCACAAAGTCCCCGGGATTGCTTGACGCTTGGATTATCCGCTCGTACAGGGCCAGCGGCTTTTGCGTGGGGTAGCCGGTGCGTTCCCGACTGGTGCGCCCTACCGCGTCGATATTCCAGTAATCCCGGCAGCCAGCCAGGGTAAAATAGCCCCGTTCATCCTTATAAAGCTTAATCAGCGTAGCGGAAAAGCGGATATTCTGATACACCCCCCACTCGTCGCTAAAGGTTTCATCGCTGACCCGATGCCCCATTTGACCGGTCAGATAGGATTTGTCTAGCGGCAAGTCGAACCGGTAATCATCCGACTTGGAGTAGAACAGGATGTTGTCGTGCTTGCGGGCAAAAGTCCGCTTGCTGGCCCCACCGGTACGGTAACACCAAGCGATTTCGTTCCTGAAGTTGTCCCGCCCAAAGATGGCGTCCAGCAATGCCTTGGCGTAGGCGTGGGCCGTATGGTCGATGTGCAGGTAAAGGCTGCCGGTCGGCTTTAAGATACGATGGCATTCCATCAGCCGCACCCCTAGCCAGCACAGAAAGGCCGCCATATCTTGCCCAAAGGATTCCCGGGCCGACTGGATAACCCACCACGCCCTGGGCCAATCGTCCTGGATGGCGTCCACCCATTCCGGCTGCACATCCGTATCCCACCGCCAGCGGTCGGTGAACCGGGCCCCGGCGGCCAGGCTGTTCGGCGTAGCGTGAAAATCCTTGCTTTTGTTGAACGGCGGGTCCGTGGCAATCAAATCCACCGTTGCGCTGTTCAACCCTTGCAAGAAAGGCAAGTTGTCCCCCTGAAACAGGGTGCGGTTCTCAAAGTTGGGGATGGTCAATGAAGTCCCCCTGAAAAAGGATGGGAGTCTATTTCGCCGCCATTGCTGTACCCTACTGCCGGCAATTACCGGGCTGGGGAAACTAACTTGCCCCGCCAGTCAATTTCGTACTGGTGGCCCATCCGAAAGTTAATCCGGGGCATTCCGCGCCGCCGCCGCTATCTTTACCGCCACCTCGTGCTTGGACAAGGAGCGGGAGCCGGCCGTAGCCCGGCAAACCTCCCGCCAATCAATGCTGCGGAGCAACTGCCGGGCATCAGCCCGGACACTTTGCAGGAAATAGTGGGTACTCGGCGAAAGGTCAGTCAGCCGCCACTCCGGCGGCTCTTTCACCTGCCCGGCGTAAAACCCCACCCGGCGCATCGCGAACTCGCCCTCTCCCGGGTCTGCCACATAGCGAATCAGGTGCGACACATCCGGCGTATCCTCATCCCGCCGGCAGACGGCGCGCCGTTCCCAAATCTGCCAGGCGCACGGCACATCATAAGGACTGCCATCTTTGACAAAAGCCTTATCCGGCACATCCTCATCCACCACCAGCGCAAACCAGGGATTCAAGCGGCGCTGAACCGAATGTTTGCGGAAAGTGCGCGGCACAATAAAAGCGATGGTGTCAGCCCGTTCCGCCGCCCGGTTAAAAAACTTGACCGCCAGGGACGAATTCTTGCCAAAGGGCGGGTTGCCCACCACCGCGATTTTGCCCTTGACCGGCCCCAGGTCATCCCGCAGAAAGTCCGCTTGCCGAATATCTGCCGCCAGCGGCGCAAGGTCCACCGCGATAATCGGCTTGCCGGCCGCCCGCAGCGGCTGCACAAAAGCCCCGGCCCCGGCCGCCGGCTCCACGAAACAGTCGGTAGCCGGCCCGTAGGCGTCCAGCACTTGACCGGCATACCGGCGGGCCAATTCCGGGTTGGTATAAAACTGGTCTAATCGGGCGGCCATCCGCTCCCTCAAAATGGCTGGCACTCCGGGCTATCGCCTATCGAGACCGTCCTTCCCACGAAAATGGGAATCTAGATGCCTTTGTTCAACTGCCCGGGTAGTCTATAACCGTCCCGCCCTTTGTCAAGAAGCAATGTAGCGCGTTGCCCGGGAATACCAGCCTCGGTACGAACCATTAAAAAGCCCGGAACCCATTCTCCCCAGTCCCTTGACCGGTTAGCAATGCTGGATTATGGTATAAATCAGCCGGGGCGTCAAGTTGCCCCGCCGCCCGCCGTAAAACCTGCCTATCAGGAGCGTCCCCTATGCGAAAGCCTGTTATCCCCCGCCTTTTCCCGGCTCTGCTGGCCGCCGTTCTCCTTACCCTGGCCTTGGCCGCCTGCTCGGCCCCTGACCTCAGCGGCCTCGAACAGCGTAGCACTGCCAACGCCGCCGCCATTGCCGAACTGCGGCAGGAAATCGCCGCCGACCAGCAAACCATCCACGCCGACCACGAACAAATCAACCAGCTCATCGACCGCATCCAACTGGACGAGGACGAAATTGCCGAACTCCGTAAGGACGTCGATGCCGAACTAGCCCTCATCGAAGCCGAGCAGGAACAAATCGACGCCCTGCTCGACCGCATCCAAGTTGACGAGGACGCCATCGCCGAACTCCGCAAGGATGTCGACGCCGAACAAGCCGCCATCCACGCCGACCACGAACAAATCAACGCGATTCTCGAACGCCTTCAGGTGGACGAGGACGCCATCGCCGAGTTGCAGCGGGAAGTCGCCGCCGAGCTCGCCCTCATCGAAGCCGAGCAGGAACAAATCGACGCCCTGCTCAGCCGGATCCTGACCGACGAAGCCATTATCGCCCAACTCGAGCGCCAACTGGCCGCCCTCACCGCCCGGGTCAACGCCAGCATCCCCGCTTGCGGCGCCCAAGATATGACCCTCAACGTCGGTTTCTACGCCTTTTTCGACCCCCTCAGCAACAGCGCCGACAGCGACCCCAACGCCGCCGCTTTCAACACCCAGCAGGGCTACGAAGCCGACTTGCTCAACGCCCTGTCCGCCATGAACGGCCCCCGCATTACCCTTTCCCGCACCGCCATAGATGCGTGGGATGGCATCTGGCTTAAATCTGCCACCCCGGATTTCGACCTGATTAGCGGCGGCATCACTATTTTGGACGCCCGCACCCGGGACGCTGATGGCAACTTGCAGATTGCCTTTACCGACGGCCATGTCCACTTCCGCCAGTCCCTGCTGGTGCGGACGGAGGATGCTGACCGCATCACTACCCACTCCGACCTGACCGGGGCGATGAAAGTCGGCGTCTTGGCCGCCACCACCGGAGAACACCGCTTGTTGCAGCTACTGGGCTTGGTTGACACCCAAGGCGCGCTGCTTAGCGGCGTCCGGGTGGACACCCCCAACGGTACCGTAACCGCCGATGGCAGCCCCGACTACACCATCACCTCCGCCCGGGTCACCGCCAATATGCAGGGCCGCACCGCCCTTTACCCGCCCACTGCCGACCAGCCGACCATTATCTATTTGGGCGACCATCTGGGCGAAGCCGAACTGCTCGCCGCCCTGGCTAACGGCACTGTCGACGCCCTGGCCCGCGGCGAAATTGGCAATCAGGAAGCGGCCCAAAACCCCGACTGGAACTTTGCCGTTACCGCCCTCGACCCCCAGATCGAAAACGGCGGCTTCACCGTCGCCGCCGACAACACCGCCCTGCTAACCTGCCTCAACCAGCGGATTAACTGGCTCACCGACAACCGCCGCCTCGGCTACTCCCACTGGCTGGCCGACCCCACCGTTTTCATCCAGCGCGCCCAACTCTGGAACGCCCGCTAACCCGCCCCCTCGGCCGGCTAGTGCCGCCCGCGGCCGCCTTTACCTGACCCAGTCTAAAATCGTCATTCCCGTACCAACGGGAATGACGATTTTAATAGCGGCTGCCGCCCCAATCATCGCCGCCGGAGAGTTTGACCAGTTCGGAACTTTGCTCGTTACAACAAAAAAGCCCGGGCAAGTTTGCTATATTTGCTATAATAGACGCCCGGCTTGCCCGGTAAAAATCTGACTACTGACACCCGGGAGATTTTATGACCGAACTGCTCTTTCATTCCGACGCCTACTTGCGGGAATTCACCGCCACCGTTACCGCCGTCACCCCGGAAGGCGTGGAACTCGACCGCACCGCCTTTTACACTGGCGGCGGCGGACAGCCCTGCGATGTGGGGACGCTCGTCGCCGGTAGCGCGGAGTATCCCGTCAGCAAAATCGGCCGCGCTGACGGCAAAATCATCCACTACATCAACGGCGACTTGCCGGCCTCGGGCGCGGCCATCACCGGCCGCATCGATTGGGAACACCGCTACCGCCTGATGCGAACCCATACCGCCCTGCACATCCTTTGCGGCGTAGTCTGGCGCGACTATGGCGCCAAGGTCACCGGCGGCGATATGCGCCCCGGCGCAGCGCGGATGGATTTCGAGCTGGAACAGATGAGTGCCGACTTCGCCCGGGAAGTAGAGGAGCGAGCCAATGCGGAAGTAGCCGCCGCCCGTCCCATCGCCGTCGGCAACTTGACCCGGGCCGCAGCGGAACAAATTCCTGACCTCATCCGCACCAAGATAAACCTCCTGCCGGCCAACATCCAGGAAATCCGCACCATTGACATCAGCGGACTGGATTTGCAGGCTGACGGGGGAACCCACGTGGCTAACACTGCGGAAGTAGGAACAATCCAGGTAGTCGGCCACGAAAGCAAAGGCCGCATCAACAAGCGGCTGCGGATTGCTCTGGCGGATTAGCTAACATTGTGGCTAGTCTGCCCTTACCTTCCTTCCTAATCCCGCAACCCTTTCGATGGCGCGGGGCAACGGTCAGCCATCTGACCGCCGGCATCCCCTTGTTTATCTGCGCCCTCTTTCTCCTGGTCGGCTTGGTTGCGGTTGACGTGGATACGGACGGCGTCGACCTGTATATTCAACGCCAAACCGCGGGTTTTACGATTGACAATGTTTTGGGGAAAGACGACCGGCCGGGCAATTATTATTATTGGTTTTACGGCGTGGCCTTTGAGCTTCCCTTGCTGCTGGCCGAGCGGGCCTTGGGACTGGAGGATATTCGCGCCATCAAACTCCTCCGTTATCTCCTGACCCATCTCCTCTTTATCGTTGCCGGGTTCTTTTGCTACCGGCTGGTTTATCAGCTGTTCAACAATCGGCTGCTGGCAATCTTTGCATTGCTCCTTTTCCTACTGCACCCCCGGATCTACGCCCACTCCTTCATTAACAGCAAAGATCTGCCCTTGCTCAGCGGCTTTATGATTGCCCTCTATCTGCTGGAGCGCGCCTTGCGGCGGGATACTGCCCGGGCATTTATCCTGTGCGGTATCGGCGTAGGGCTGCTGACCAATGTGCGGATTATGGGCGCAATGCTGTTTCCGGCGGTGTTGACCCTCCGCGGAATTGACCTGTTCTCTGCCGGAAGTTGGCCCCGGCGGAAACCTATCTTGTTGACCGCCGGAGCCTTCGCCCTGGTTTCAATTCTGGCCTTGTACGCTACTTGGCCTTACTTGTGGAGCAACCCGATCGGAAACTTCCTCGAAGGCTGGGCGTGGCTGGCCCAAAACGCCCGCTACCGTACTTTTCTATTCCGGGGGGAATGGGTTTCCTGGGCGGCATTGCCCGCGGATTATATACCGGTTTGGTTTGGCATCACCACGCCGCTGCCGGTTCTATTGCTGGGCTTTACCGGCGCAATAGCGGTGATTTGTCGCGGCATTGCCCAGCCGCGCGCCATTTTTCACAACACTCCCTTGCGCTTCCCTTTTCTCTTGCTGGCCGCTTTTATCCTGCCGGTAGCGGCGGTGATTCTTTTGGGGTCAAGCCTTTACGATGGTTGGCGGCATCTGTTCTTTATCTATGCCCCCTTCTGCCTGTTGGCCGTATGGGGGCTGGCTTGGCTTTCTTTGGCGCGGCCGGGAAAGATTTGGCGCGGCGGAGTGTACGGACTGACCGGACTAGGCATCCTCCTGACCGTTCTGCAAATCTTGCAGCTGTATCCCTGGCATGAATACTATTACAACAGTCTGGTAGCTCGAGCCGTCCCGGAGTACCTGCGAACCCAGTACGATATGCAGCACCGCCTGAAACTCCGCGGCGATGCCCCCGAGCACCTGCGCGATAGCAAGCTGAACGCCCCGGTCTATTTGAGCGCCGGCGCTGCCGGCGGCGCTTCCCCAGCGGCCGGGCGCGACCCGGACTATTTCACCCTGATTAACCCGTATCTGGTACGCCAACCGGACACCGCCTTTAACCGCCCCTACGCCGTGCAAATCTACAACAACACCCTGGTTATCGTAAAAACCACCGATACCGCCCGCCTCCCGGCCGCCGCCGTGGCTGCGTACCAAGAGCTTTATCAGCAGGCCGTAGCCGGCGGCGCGCCAATAATCCGGGACCAGTATGATGTGTACCTCAATGGTCGAACTTTGACCTTCGTTAAAGAGAATTGTCCGCCCGGTGCCTTGTCCGGCATTTTCCGGGCCAAGATTTACCGGGCCAACGCCCCCCGCCCCAGCTACTTCCACCGGAGATTAGAGGGTGATTCCAGCATTAACTCCGGGGTACGGCTGCGTAGCGGCGCGGGCGAGCAATGCCTGGCAGTCCTTCAGTTGCCGGAAACCGGCGAAAACCTCCTCCTTGGTCAGTATGAACCCGAAACCGGCGGACTCCCCCTATGGGAGGAGCTATACAGTTTCCGGCGGCCCGGACTGACCGCCGCCTTGTCGGAACTGCGGACGGAATACCCTGCAACCGCCGCCCCCGGCCAGTTCAGCGTCCGCCGCTTCTTGAGCCGTTCCGGCGAAAGCAATTTGCTTTATTTCAAGCCGACTTGCACCCCGGAGGATGCAGCCGCGCATTTCTTTCTCCATATTTATCCGGTGGTGGCAACTTCCTTAGCGCCGGAAAGCCAATCCCTCGGTTTCGCCAATGCCGACTTCAACTTTTGGAAGCACGGCATCCGTCCCGGCGGAGACTGCTTCGCGGTTGTTCCCCTGCCCGACTACCCCATTGCTGAAATTGCCACCGGCCAGGCAGGTCAGTGGACTACCCGGTTTCCGGTGGACCTAACGCCGGAACGCCGGGCAACTTACGCCCGTTTGTCCGCCCGCCAACCCACCGCCTCAGGCTATTTTGCCTTGTACCGACAAGGCAACAAATTGCACTATGTGCGGGAATCCTGCGCGGCCGGAGACACGGCGGCCCAGTTTTTCCTCCATATAATTCCGGTGGACCCGGATGACCTGGCA
Source organism: Dehalococcoidia bacterium (assembly GCA_965243185.1). Taxonomy (GTDB): domain Bacteria; phylum Chloroflexota; class Dehalococcoidia; order Lucifugimonadales; family UBA3495; genus CBDBCU01. The sequence goes on from OZ251531.1 coordinate 2,204,253, forward strand.
CCGGAATGGCGGCCGCGCGGGTTTGAGAATCGAGACTTTGACTTTGCCACCTTCGGCTCCCACTTCGCCGGCCGTTGCCTAGCTACAGTACCCCTGCCCGACTACCCCATCGCGGAAATCAGAACCGGGCAGTATGTACCAAGTCAGGGAGAGTTATGGTCCGCGGCGCTGAATTAGTCCCGGCCCGGGCCATCGCCGCCGCTCCCCATCCTCAACGCCCCTCTACAGCCATAAGGTGATATACTGCTGAAACCAAACAACCGGACGCTGCTATGACCAACACCATCGTCGCCTACCGAAACAAGCGGCTGCGGATTGCGCTGAGGGATTAGAGTATGTCGGAACGGATTTGCATAGTCCAAGGAGATATTACCCGGCTGGCCGTGGACGCCATCGTCAACGCCGCCAACGAATCTCTGTTGGGCGGCCTCGGTGTGGACGGCGCTATCCACACCGCCGCCGGCCCGAAACTGTTGGATGAATGCCGGGGCTTGGGCGGTTGCCCCACTGGGGAAGCCAAAATTACCCGGGGCTATAACCTGCCGGCCCAGTGGGTAATCCATACCGTCGGCCCGGTGTGGAAAGACGGCGGCAACAACGAGGATGAACTCCTGTCCCGGTGCTATCGCAACTCCCTTTCCCTGGCAGTAGAGTATGGCGTTAAGACCATCGCTTTCCCGGCCATTAGCACCGGGATTTATGCCTTTCCTTTGGCGCGGGCTACCGGCATTGCGCTGCGGGAAACGCTGAACTTTCTGGCGTCGGGGACATTGCCGGAAACCGCGTATTTCGTATGCTTTTCGGATGACGCTTACCGGTGTTACAGGGACACTCTGGAATCCTTGCGAAATGACGGCTGAATCGGGCGGCTTAAAACCAGCCTCCCTTTCATCCCGTCAAAACTAAAGGAAACTATGACCAACACCATCATCGGCATTGACGTCGGCGGCACTTTTACCGACATTGCTATCCTGCAAGAGGGGCGGCTGTCCGTCCATAAGCTGCCCTCGACGCCAGCCAATCCCGCCGCCGGAGTGCGGCAGGGCATTGCCGAAATTGACGCCGGCCCCGCCGAATATGTCCACGGCTCCACCATTGCCACCAACACCCTGCTCGAGGGCAAGGGCGGCCGTACCGCTCTGGTTACGACCCTCGGCTTTGAGGATGTGCTGGAAATCGGACGGCAAAGCCGCGCTGATTTGTACGATTTGCAGCTGGAACGCCCGCCGGCTTTGTCCCCGTGGGAACTGCGCTTCGGCTTGCCGGAACGGGTGGACTACAACGGGGCTATCCTCGAGGATTTAACCCCGGCGGCCGTGGCCGCCCTGGTGTCGCTGATTCGGGAGGCGCAAGTGGATGGGGTAGCGGTGTCTTTCCTGTTCTCTTTCCTGAACTCCCGGCACGAGGAATTGGTGCGGGATGCCTTGGCCGCTATGCCCAACCCGCCTTTTATTTCCATTTCCAGCCAGGTCATTCCGGAGTTTCGGGAGTATGAACGCACCAGCACCGTGGTAGTCAATTCCTATGTCGGGCCGGCAATGGCCCGCTACCTGGCGGAACTGGCGGAGTCTTTAGGCGGCGGGCTGCGGATTATGCAATCCTCCGGGGGCAGCATTACGGCGCAATTGGCGGCGGCGCAGCCGGTGCGGACGATTCTCAGCGGCCCGGCTGGCGGCGTGGTGGGCGCATTCCACACCGGGGTGCAAGCCGGCTATCCGGATTTGATTACGCTGGATATGGGCGGCACTTCGACCGATGTTTCCCTTTGCCCCGGGCGCATTAAGGAAACTACCGCCGCTACCCTCGGCGGCTATCCAATCAGCGTTCCGATGATTGAAATACACACCGTCGGGGCCGGCGGCGGCTCCATTGCCCGGGTCGATGCCGGCGGCGCGCTGGTGGTCGGGCCGGAATCCGCCGGCGCTGACCCGGGCCCGGCTTGCTACGGCCAGGGCGACCAGATAACGGTCACTGACGCCAACCTGCTGCTGGGCCGCCTGCGCCCGGCCCAATTCCTCGGCGGCCGGCTGACATTGGATCAGGAACGGGCGGAGCGGCTGCTGACCGGGTTAGCGGAGCAAATCGGGGCTACGGCAAGGGATACCGCTCTAGGCATTATCCGGGTGGTCAACGCCAATATGGAACGGGCCATCCGCACCATATCCCTGGAACGGGGCTATGATCCCCGCCGCTTTACTCTGGCGCCCTTCGGCGGCGCCGGGCCGATGCACAGCTGCGAACTGGCGGCGGAACTGGGCATCCCCCGGGTGCTGCTGCCGCCCCATCCCGGCATCCTGTCGGCATTAGGCGTAGCCATTGCCGATGTGGTCAAGGATTATTCCCGCACGGTGATGCTGCGGGGGGATGATATGGACCGGGCGCGGTTGGAGGAGGAATTTCACGGGATGGAAAGCCAAGCCCGGGCGGAACTCGGGCGGGAAGGACTGCCGGCGGAAAGGATGACCGGCCGCCGCTTTCTCGACGCCCGCTATGTCGGCCAGTCCTTTGAGCTGACTATTGACTACCCGGCGGCCGGGCGGCGGGACAATCTGCGCCGCGCCATTGCCAACAGCTTTTACCAAGCCCATTTGCAGCGTTTCGGCTATGCCGACCGGGGCAATGCCGTGGAAATCGTCAACCTGCGGCTGAAGTTGGAATTGGCAATGCCCAAGCCGTCCATTACCCCGGAACCGCCCGGCCCGCCCGACGCGTCGGATGCCCTGCTGGAAAGAGCGGAAGTGGTGTTCCGGGAAGGGCCGCTGCCTACCGCCTTGTATGACCGAGAACTGCTCCATTCCGGCCACCACATCGTCGGCCCGGCTCTGCTGCTGCAACTGGACACCACCATAGTAGTCCCGCCGGGTTGGGGCGGCACGGTTGACCCTTGGGGCAATGTGATTTTGGAGCGGTGAACCGCCGGGCGGCGGTATTGACATTCGTAAGGAGTTGAAAGTTTATGCCTACAGTTGCCCGGGATTTGTCCCCCTTGTCGGTATTGGCCGCCTTTGCCCATCCGGATGATGAGGGGTTTGGCAGCGGCGGGACTTTGGCAATGCTGACGGCCCGGGGGGCGCAAGTTACGCTGGTTTGCGCCACCAATGGCGATGTGGGCGAAATCAGCGACCCGGCATTGGCGACGCCGGACAACTTGTACCAGGTGCGGCCAGAGGAGCTGCGGCGGGCCATGGCCGTAACCGGCGTAGCCGATGTGCGTTTGCTCAACTATCGGGATTCCGGGATGGTTGGCACGGAGGACAACAATCATCCCGATTCCCTGCATCAAGCCGCCCCGGAGCGGGTAGCCGGTCAGTTGCTGGAAATTATCCGGGAACGGCAGCCGCACATCGTAATTACCCATGACCCGTCCGGGGGCTATGGTCATCCCGACCATCGGGCAATGTGCCGGCACACCACGGCGGCCTATCGGCAAGCCCTTGCGGAAGGCGTAAGCGGGGACGGGCGGCCGCCCCGGCTTTACTATGTCTGCTTTCCCCGGAGCAACTTTCAGCGGATGTGGCGCAAGATGGTAGAGTTGGACATTACGCCGCCCTTTGCCAGCCAGGATATTGAGTCGGTGGGGACGCCGGATGATGAAGTTACCACTGTGCTGGAGTTGAGCGCGTGGGTGGACATTAAGATAGAGTCGCTGAACTGCCACCGCACCCAGATTGACCCCAACGGCCCCTTTGCCCAACTGCCGGCGGAAATGATGCGGGAAATTATGGGCAAGGAATACTATACGCTGGCGCTGCCGGAAAGGGTCGGCCCGGAAGGGGATTTGCTGGCGGGGTTGTAGCGACTATAAGGCTGCCTCACCGATGCCAAAGCAAACCCAATCCTACCCCCCGACCCTCCCCCAATCCCAGCAGCCGCGCCGCATTCCCCCCCAATATCGCCGCCTTGCTCTCGGCATCCAACCCGCACCCTTCCACCTCCGCCAGCACCCGCCCCGGCCGCAGCAGCGGATAATCGCTCCCCAGCAGTATCCGCTCCGCCCCCATCGTCTGCGCCGCCACCGCAAACACCTCCGGCCGATACAAAAAAGGCGACGCCGCCGTATCGAAATAAACCTGCGCCAACTCCCCCGGCAGCTCCGGCATCAGCCCATAAAAAGCCAATCCCCCGCCCCAATGCGCGCCGATTATGATATTCTCCGGAAAGTTGCGGATAAACCGATACACCTTATCCGGCGTCGTCCGTCCCTTCCCCGGATACTGATGTCCCACCGGCTCCGAACAATGCACCAACACCGGCAGCCCCAACTCCCGCGCCAATTCCATCAGCGGCCCCATCACGCCGGCGTCCCCAATGTCAAACCCCTGCATATCCGGATGCAGCTCCCCGATGCCCCGCAAACCGGCCGCCGCGCACCGCTCCACCTCCCCTAGCGCCGCATCCCCCCACGCCGGATTGACCGCGCAAAACCCGGTCAACCGCTCCGGATACTCCGCCGCCGCCCGAATGTTATAATCATTAGATTCCCGCGCCACTGCCCGGTCCGTCCATCCGAACCCCACCGCTACCGAATGTTCCACCCCATCCCGCGCCATCGCCGCCAGCAGCTCCTCCGCCGTCGCCATCCGCCCCCCCTCCTGCGGAAACAACTCCGCAAAAGTAGCGTCCCGCCCCGCCAACTCCCGCCAACGGCCCGCAAAACTCCCCGGCAAAATATGGCAATGCCCATCAACAATCATACCCCCATTATACCCCCAATCCCCCCTCGTCCCAACGCTAATCCGGAAACCTGACCTCGCCCCTTCCCCCCAACAAACAGCAGGGGCGAACCCCCCTTCGCCCCCGCTACCATCCCCCAGCCGCTTGCCGCCGACTAAGGCGGCGGCAAAGTAATCGCCAACGGCCGCGACTGCGGCCCGGTGCCATTCCGGCTGACCGTAGCGATTTTATAAGCATACGGCCGCCCCCGTATCACATCCGTATCCCGCCAGCCGGTTCCGCCCCCGCCCACAACCGTATATATCCGCTGATAGGTATGATGCAGCGCATCCGGCCGCGCCCGGTAGATAACATACTTCGTCGCCCCGTGGCGCGCATCCCAAGTCAAATCCACCCCGTTAAACCGGTAGGAAACATCAAAATTCTCCGGCGGCAACAGCGGCAGCTCGCTCCCGACCCGGTGTACCAAAGGGTCATATATCGAACGATCCAGCTCCGTCGCCACCGTGTAGTCGTCAATGTTCCCCGAACCGTTATACCGGTTCCCGACAAAAACCGCGTGCGGCGCTTTAATGGCATCCTTCCGCATACTGATGCCGTCCACATCCCGATCCGCCGCCACTACCGTATAAGCCCAGTGATGCTCTGTATGCCCGTTGGCATTGATCGACTGATCGCTGTACCCCGCCCGCCGGTTCCTATCCCCAATCTCAATCTCCAGTTCCGGCCACTGGATTTCCTCGTGCGGCGGCGTCGTCGGCACCACCCGCACCGGCTCGTTGAAAGTCACCGTTACCCTGACCGTCTCCCCGACTTGGTACGCATCCCCGTTGACCGCCGCCGAAGTTATCTCATTGTCGGTGACGATAATCGACCAGTCCAACGCTTCCGCTTCCCGCCCGTAATCCCCGACCCAAGCCATTGCCCCCACCGCCAGCATCCCGACCATGGCCAGCCCCAGGGCAATGGCATAACGAAATCGCCGTATCCTCCGCATTCGACCCTCCTGCGCCGCCCCCTTTAGGAGCCTTCAATTCAACCCATATAACTACCGTTGCACACCCCCAGCCCCCTGTCAACCCCAACCAGCCCGCCCCAAAATCCAAACACTCCCTCTTTTCCCTACCGTCATTCCCACGAAAGTGGGAATCCAGAACCGTAGCCCTTAAAAACTCACCTAAACCCCCGAAAGTTTTGAGGGGGTGCGGGGGAACTTTTACAAAAGTTCCCCCGCCGTATCCCCCACCATCAAACCGTCATTCGCCCGCCGTATCCCCATCCTCCGGCAACCATCATTCCCACCCTCCCCACCGTCATTCCCGCGCAAGCGGGAATCCAGAAATCCCCATTCCTGAAAATTACCCGAAATTCCGTCTTAAACCCCCTTGACATCATCAAATCCATCCCCCATACTTATAACTGCGAGGTCTGACCTAGCCCCGGGACGCCGGGTCTCAAAACGATACGCTAGCTTACCGTGAAATACAGCTCACAGCGCGCTGTGGACGCCCCCGGCCCCCGCGGCCGTCAAGCGTCCCCGCTCCTACCCCCGGGGAAACGGACTAAGGCCCCGTACTTCCCCCACCGGAGCCGCGGAAAACGGCAAATCCCACTAGCCGCCAAACCGCCGCCCCTTCCCTACAGGAGCTGGAGTTAACAGGTTGACTGGAGGTGCGGTCAACCCCGGTAGCTGGACTGGGCCAACCCGCCGGTAGTGGCAACCATACCATCCGGCGGCAGTAGCCACCCCAAGGTCTAGTTCCCGTCCGGCAATTGGGTCGGGCAACGTCGTGCTGGATGTACGCCGATGTTCCCCCTGACGCAGGCAACCCAATGGCCCCTTTGCCAACCCCCTCCCGCAAGGGCGGAACTTCCGGCCAGCGGTTCCGCCCCCGCGAACTACTACCCCAATGCTGATAAATACTAAACTCAACCCGCCGGGGCAGCCCAGGAGGCGCCGCCCCGGCCCTATCCCGTACTCCAACCCCGCAAAAAGGGGCGGGTTCCGCGGAACCCGCCCCAACTCACCGGCCTGAACCGGCCGCCGTCTCGCCCCGCCTACCACTGGACGAACATCGGCATCACCACATGAACATAATTCTCATCATCCGTCGGCTTGAACACCCCCGGACTCGAGGACGAAGTAGTCTCCAACGCCACACTCCCCCGCTCCAGCACCGCCAGCACCTCTTGCAGGTAGCGGCTGTTAAAGGCGATTTTCGCCTCCTCCCCCTCAATCTCCATCATATCCAACTCCGACCGACTCTCCCCCACCTCCTCCGAACGGGCCGAAATCGTCGCCCGCCCCGGCGCCGCATTCTCCTCCTCATCCTCCCCCTTCGGCGCCATTTGCAGCCGGATGATGTTGCTCCCATCCCGCGCAAAAATCGCCGCCGACCGCGTTACCCGCAGCAGCCGCTGCGAATCAAAAATGCTGCGGGTATCGTACTTCTGCGGTATCAGCTGCTCGTAGTTGGGGAAAGTCCCCTGCACCAGCTGGGAAACCACCTCGATACCGCCGCTCTTGAACATAATCTGGCTGCGCGCCGGCACCATCATTATCTCCACCGTATCGTCCTGATCCGACAGCAGCCGGCTCAGTTCCATCATCGTCCGCGCCGGGATGATGACCCCGATTTCCTCCTCCACCGCATCGTTCAGCGTGCCGTGCTGCACCGCCAGCCGGAACCCGTCCGCCGCCGCCAGCGTATAGCGATCGCCGCTGAGCTTCGCCTCAATCCCGGTCAGCACCGGACGCGATTCCTCACTGGCGGCGGCAAAGGATACCCGTCCGATGGCCGCCTTGAACTGCTGCGCGTCAATGCGCGCCGCCACCCCTTCCTCCACCCGCGGCACCGGCGGAAACTCGCTGGCTGATACCCCGTGGATCCGGGAACTATCCCGACCGCAGACGAAATGGAGAATGCTGCTGTTCTCCTCCACCGTCAAATCCACCCGGTCGCTGGGCAGGGAGTTGACAAACTCCGACAGCAGGCGCGCCGGCACCGTAATGGCACCCTCCTCCTCAATCATCGCCCCAATCCAGGTCGTAATGGCGATTTCCAGGTTCGTCGCCGACAGCTTCAGCATCGAGCGGTCGGTTTGCAGCAGCACATTCTGCGTAACCGGCAGGGTAGCGCGGCTCGCCACCGCCCGCCCTACAATGGACAAGCCGCGGCTCAAGTTCTCTTGCAGACACGAAACTCTCATCTTTCCCTTCACCCATCGGTCAAAATCTGAATATATTGCCGCCCATTATGCCACCATCCCGCCCTAAACGCAAAGCAGGATTTCGCCAAGTTTTACCAAATCTCCAAGTCTTGCCCCACTGCAAAACCGCCTCCAACCGCATAATTTCCACGCCCACTGTCCGCCCCTTGCCCCTAACCGCCCCATACCCTACAATGCTTTCAACCCAATTTGTTGGAATGGCGGGGATGTTATGGGAACTTTCTATGTCGATGTGGAAATCGGCGGCTTGAACCGGCGCGAATTTGTAGCCGTCAATGCCTTGGTGGATACCGACAGCACCCACACCACTATGCCGGAAAGCTTGCTGAACCGCTTGTCGATAACCCCGGAGCGCAGCCGCCGCTTCGAGTTGGCCGACGGCCGGATTGTGGAATATCCGACCGGATTTGCTTGGGTGCGGTACAATGGCGACCAAGCCCTGGTGCAAGTAGTCTTTGCGCCCGAAGCAGTAGGCGCAAGCATCGGCGCAACTACCCTGGAAAATCTCAATCTGGGCGTTGACCCCATCGGCAAGAAACTGCTGCCGGTCAACAACCTGATGCGGCGGCACGGGCCGGAAACCTCTGCGGAATAACTCTAGTTGCCCCGTTTGCGCTACCCCATCCCTAGCCAGAAAAGGAAACAAACCCTTATGAAAGCTATGACGCTGGAGCAGTTCGGCAGCCCCCTGTCCTGGCAGGAAGTCCCGGAGCCGGAAATCGGCCCCCGGGATGTGCTGATCCGGGTGGTCGCCAACGGCTTGTGCGCTACCGACCTGAAAATCGCCGGCGGACTGGTGCCGACGGTTACCCTGCCGCACATCCCCGGCCACGAAGCCGCCGGCGAAGTGGTAGCAGTAGGCGCGGCGACCCCGGGACTGCAACCCGGCGACCATATCACCGTCTATCCCACCGAAAGCTGCGGATTTTGCGACTACTGCCGCCGGGGACTGGAAAATTACTGCTCGGACGCGCCCCGCACCGGCTTTGAGCTGAACGGCGGTTTTGGCGAATATATGCGGGTGGCTGGCCGCAATGCCGTCAAGATTTCGCCGGAAGTTCCTTGGGATGCGGCCGCCATCATCCCCGACGCCATTGCCAGCGTCTATCACGCCCTCACTTACCGGGCTAAAGTGCAGGCTGGGGAAACGGTCGCAATCATCGGCGTTGGTGGTTTGGGCATCCATGCCATACAGGTTGCCGGGCTGCTGGGCGCGCAGGTTATCGCCGCCGATGTCGCCCCGGACAAACTGGACGGCGCCGCCGCGTTCGACCCGGCGGCTATCATCAACAGCCGGGAGCAGGATTTGCCGCAGCGGGTCAAGGAACTGACCGGCGGGATGGGCGCGGATGTGGTAGTGGAAACGGTGGGCGGCAACGCCGTAGCCGCCGTATTGCCGCAAAGTATCGGCTGCCTCAAACTGGGCGGCCGCCTAGTCGTTTTGGGCTATAACTACGGTATCCCCTTGGCTGTGGACACCGCCGACCTGATTTATGGGCAGTGGAGCATCCTCGGCGCGCGGGCCTCGACCTTGCAGGATGTGGTAGAGGTGGCGCGGTTGGTGGAACGGGGCCAGTTAAAGCCGGTAGTTTCGGAACTTTACCCCCGGCAACAAGCCGAGCAAGCCCTGGCTCGCCTGCGGGAAAACCCGCCGCTGGGACGGATTGTGCTGACTTCCTGAACGGCGCGGGTCAGACCGCCGCCGTTTCAGCAGCGGTCAGTTCCTCTACCGGCTCCGGCGGCCGCGGCCCCCACGGGAAAAATACGCCCTTATCGGCGTAAGGTTCGATATCCTCCGGAGAATCGACGTGTTCCGGCGGGATCGGATCGCCATCCTCGAGCAAACCCTCCAGATGAAACTCCAGGGCTTCCAAAAAGTTGGACAGAGTTTCCTGCGGCGTGGCCCCGGTCGAGACACAGCCAAGCACATCCGGGGAGAACGCGCACCAGTTGTTCGGGGCGGGTTCAAGGATGATAACGTACTTCATTTCTCTCATCACTTCAACTTGGCCTGGCTGAGGATGCTGGACCAGTCCCGCGCCAACAAATCATCCCCCGGCTTGCCGGGAATAGTTACCTTTCCCGTCTTGACCGGATGCTTGAACTGGCGGTGGCTGCCCCGTATTCGGACTAAGTACCAGCCATCCGCTTCGACGATACGGATGGCGTAACGAACCTTTACAGTCGGCATTAGTGGACTCTGTGGTAACTGGTCGGGGCGGCCGGATTCGAACCGGCGACCCCTTGCACCCCATGCAAGTGCGCTCCCGGGCTGCGCCACGCCCCGACACTGCCGGCAGTATAACACACCGGGCAAGGAGTAGGCAAGGTTTTTTGTTTGCCCGGCTCGGTTTCGTTCTGTTATGGGTGATTTTCAGTTTTACGACATTAGCGAAAACCTGAAAACTGCTACAACAGAACGGAACCATTGAGGATTTTTAGAGGTTACTGGAATTCCCGTTTTTTGCGGGAGGAGGCAGCCGGCCGCTATTCCGGGTTTCCCCCTTCACCGGAATAACCCCAACCGGCCCGCCTACAGCCCCAAAATGTTCTCCAAGCCCACCGCCAACCCCGGCTTTTTCACCACTTCCCGAATACAGCGCATCACCCCCGGCATATAGCAGTCCCGGCTCAAAGTGTCGTGGCGCAGGGCTATTGTCTGCCCGGCAGCCCCCATAATAACCTCGTGATGCGCGCTGCGGCCGGGCATTCGGATGCTGTGGATAGTTACGCCGTTATACTCCCCGCCCCGCGTATCCGGCAAATTCTCCCGTTCCGGGTAGTTGCGGGTAAAACTGCGCTGGTCGCCGATGCCCTTGGCCAAAGCCATCGCAAATCCGGAAGGCGCGTCAATCTTGGCTTCATGATGGGCTTCCACAATGTCCACATAGTCGAAAAACGGCGCCGCCTGCTCGACCAGTTTTTTCAGGATAACCGCCCCCAAGGCAAAGTTGGGCGCGACGATAACCCCAATGCCCCGTTCCTTGGCCAAAGCGTCCAGTCGGGCCAAATCGGCGTCCGTCAGTCCGCTGACCCCCAACACCAGGTTGACCCCCCGGGCCGCGGCCACCGGCGCCGCCGCCATCGCAACGGCGGCATTGGTAAAATCCACCAGAACCCCCGGGCCGGTCTGCTCCAGTACCTGCTCCAAGTTGGTGGACAACGGAACTTCCCCGCCATCAGGCAAAGCCAGCCCATCGCCCCGTTCCCGGCGGCAGACCCCGCCCACCAGAACCAAATCCTCCTCCCGGCCCAGGGCGGCCACTGTTTCCATCCCCATTTTCCCGGTTGCCCCGTTGATTGCCACCCGTATTGACGCCATTGCAATCCCCCTTGCGCCCGCCGCAGCCGGCAGACTGAATCGCCCGGTATCTTACCACCGCCCGCCGGCCGCTGCCATTCCCTGCCGGGAGCAACGCCAAGGCAATTGCATCCTAATTATATTGGTATAATTGGTATTCTCAACACGGGTTGGCGTGAGGTAAAACAAGGAAAAGTCGCCCCGACCAAGAAAGGGATTCCTATTGATTCGCTGGTGCTGCTTTGGCTCCGACAAGGCCGTTTTTAGCAGTGCCAACCCGTGTTGAGAATACCCTGCCGCCGGTTCCGTTTCGTTTTAGCAGTTTTTAACTTTTCGCTAATATCGTAAAGTTGACTAACTGCTAAAACAGAACGGAACCCTGCCGCCGCCGTCCTTGACTACCCGCCCTTGACCCGCTAAAATCATTCCCAAATGGCTCGCATCTTTGACCTCCATATCCACACCACCAAGGGCAGCGCCGACAGCAGCCTCTCTCCCGAGGATTTGATTCTCGAAGCGGAACGGCTGGGCTTGCGCGGCTTGTGCATTACCGAACACAGCGGCCCTTGGGATCGCCACGAATTCGAGCGGTTCGCCGCCCAACATAATGTCGTCCTGGTGCGGGCGATGGAAGCCGATACCGACATGGGGCATATGCTGGCTTTCGGGCTGGACCAGTACCAATCCGGCTTTCACAAGGCCGCCGAACTGTGCCGGGCAGCTCGGGCCGCCGGCGGATTTGTAGTCAGCGCCCATCCCTTTCGCGGCGTCTTGGGCAAGCATATGCGGGAACGCCCCTATCTCTACCGCTCTTTGCCTAACGAACCCTTGCCCCAACTGCCGGAGGATGCCTTGACGCATCCGGTATTCCAGCTGGCTGATGCCGTCGAAGTCGTCAACGGCGGCACCGCCGACGAGGAAAATGCCTTTGCGATGGCCGTTGCCAGCAAGTTGGGGTTGCCGGTCACCGGCGGTAGCGATGCCCATTCCGTCCACGGTTTGGGCCGCTATGTTACCGCCTTTGCCGATGAAATCCATACCCAGGATGAGTTTATCACCGCCCTGCGCGCCGGCGGCTTTTTCCCGGCGGTGGGCTTGCGCGCCGGCCAACTGCGCCCCTACACTGGATAGCCCGAAACCATCAGCCCCGGCCTGGGGAAACCCGGTCAAGTCTTTGCCATCCCTTGGCTATTCCGCCCCCGATTAGTGAATTAACTGGAAAGGTCTGCTGTGATGTCCCTCGGTCTGCAATTCCCGGCAACTTCCGCCTTGGAGCGGACTTTTGTTGCCCTGGACTTGGAAACTACCGGGTTGAACGCCGACCGGGGGGATAAAGTTATCCAGATTGGGGCAGTCAAGTTTCAAGGCGACCGGGTTATCGACCGCTTTGATACCTTTGTCAACCCCGGCAAAGACATCCCCGACTTTATCCAACGCTTGACCGGCATCCGCCCCGACCAAGTGCGGCGCGCCCCCCACTTCTCCTCGGTCAGCTATGACTTGGAGAGCTTTATCGAAGGCCATCCCATCATCGGCCACAACATCAGCTTTGACCTGAAATTTCTGGAAGTCGAGGGGCTGTCTCTGGCTAATCCCAGCTACGATACTTGGGATTTGGCTTACTTTCTGTTGCCGCGCAACCCGGAATACAACTTGCAATCCTTCATCCGTCAGTTTGACCTTTCCAGCGCCAAGGCGCACCAAGCCATTGACGATGCTGACGCCGCCCGCCAACTGTTTCTGCTGCTGCTGCGCCGGGCGGGCGAACTGGAGCCGGGCTTGCTGGCGTGGGTGCAGCAGCTGGCCCGCCGCAGCAACTGGCGCGTCGCCGACTTGCTGACCGGATTGGAAAGCGGCAACGGCCGTAATGGCGGCCCGGCCCTGTTTGAGGCCGCCGGGCTGAAACTGCACAGCTTGGCCGCCAAAGTTGGGCAGCCGGAACGCCGCCGCTACGATAATACTTTGCTCCATCTGGATGAAGCCAAGGCCGCCGGCTTGATGGGCCCGGACGGCCCCTTTGCTAAAACCTTTCCCAATTTCGAGCAGCGGCCGCAGCAGTCCGAAATGCTGGCCGCCGTAGCCCAAGCCATCTACCAGGGGCAGCATCTGATGGTCGAGGGCGGCACCGGTGTGGGCAAGTCAATGGCTTACCTGCTGCCGGCGGCCCTCTTTGCCCTTTCCCGCAATCAACGGGTGGTCATTTCCACCAACACCATCAACTTGCAGGAGCAGTTGATTAACAAGGATATTCCCGCACTGAATCAGGTTTTAGAGGAAGCCGGGGTTGTCGAGCCGGGTTCGATTAAATACGCCTTGCTGAAGGGGCGGGCTAATTATCTGTGCCTGAGCCGTTGGAATTATCTTGCTAATGGCGATGCTTTGGACCCGGCGGAAGCCCGCTTGCTCAGCAAAACGGCGGTTTGGCTGCAAGATGCTGGAACTGCCGATGGCGATCGCAGCGACTTGAACCTGGGGCGGGATGCCGGCAACTGGAACAAGGTATCCGCCGGGGAACGCATCCGCTGCCCCAATCTGCTCAACGGCGCCGGCCCCTGTTTCGTCCGCAGCTCCCGGGAACGGGCCGAGCAAGCCCATATTGTCGTGGTCAACCACGCCTTGCTGCTGTCCGACCTGATGCGCGGCGGCAGTATCATCCCCGACTACCAGCGCGTCATCATCGACGAAGCCCACAACCTCGAGGATGCCGCCACCAATGAATTCAGCTTTGAGATAGCCCCGGAGCGGCTGAATGAGGAAGTCGAAGCCCTGACCCGCTTGACCCGGGAGGTGCGGCTGGCCTTGGGCGTCGAGGGACTGGATTCCACCCGGCGGCAGCAAGGGGAGCGGCTGATTGGTGATGGGGAAGCCCTATTGCCGCCGCTGCGGGACAATTGGGCTAACCTGTGGGTGGCTACGGAAGTTTTTTTCAACGCCCAGCGCAGCAAAAATGAGGAACTGCGGCTCCAGCCGCAGCACCGCAGTCAGCGCAGTTGGGCTGACTTGACTCTGGTTTGGGAAAAGGTGGATGTGGGCTTGCATAACCTCAGCCAAATCCTGGCAGACTTGGCGGACTTTCTGGAAAACAACCCCATTCCCCAAGCCAAAGAGCAGGCCGGCTTGACCCTGGAATCCGGCAATGTGCAGAGCCGCCTCGAGGAACTGAAAGGCCAGTTAGCGGCCATTATCGGCCGGGATGATGCCGCCGACATCCACTGGTTGCGCCGCGACCAGGGCAAAAGCGAGATAGCTTTTCACTCGGCGCCGCTGGAAGTTGGCCCCATCCTGTACGAACGGCTCTACTCCAAAAAGGAAAGCGTAGTTCTGACCAGCGCCACCCTGACCGTCAGTGATAGTTTTGACTTTCCCTTGCATCGCTTGGGACTGCCGTCCGCTGAAACCAATCAGCTGAAAGTAGGTTCGCCTTTTGACTACAAGCGGGCCGCCCTGCTGCTGACCCCGGAGGATACTTCCGCGCCCAATCATCCCGAATATCCCCGGGATCTATCCCGCGCCCTGGTTGACTTGGGCAAAACCCTGTCCGGGCGTACGATGGCTCTGTTCACTTCCCACAACACCCTCCGCAATGTGGAACGGCGCATCCGGGAACCCCTGAAAGCCGCCGGCATCGAGCTGTTGGCTCAGAATATCGACGGTTCCGCCCAGCAGATTGGCCGCCGTTTTGCCGATAATCACGACAAAGACATTCCGACGGTGCTGATTGGTACTAACAGCTTTTGGGAAGGGGTGGATTTCCCCGGCATCCTGAAAGCTCTGGTCATCACCCGACTGCCCTTTCCGGTGCCGACCAACCCGATAGTTGCCGCCCGCTCCGAATTGTACGAACGCAACGCCTTTAACGAATACTCCGTGCCGTTGGCGGTACTGCGCTTTCGGCAGGGGATGGGGCGGCTAATCCGCAGCAAGAGCGACAGCGGCGTGGTAGTGGTGCTGGATCAGCGCATCGTCAGCCAGGGCTACGGGCGGACTTTCTTTCAATCCATCCCGGACTGCACCCAGCACCCGGTCAGCTTGTCCAGCCTCGGGGAGTTGGCGGGCCGCTGGGTAACCCGGGATAATCGCGGCGGCGGCCGGGGCTGATGGTGGAGCTAATCGTTGACCGCCCCGTGGACCTGGAAGCCAGCTTGCTGGGCGGGCAAGCCCATCGTTGGCGGCCGGAAACGCCGGACGAAAACCCGGAAACGGAACTGGCGGAAAGCGGGATAATCTGGTACTCTGGCGTCCTCCGCGGCAACTTCATCCGCATCCGCCAAATTACTCCCCAACGAATGGAGTTCCATTCTGCCCCCTGGCCGGAGGCAGCCGTTATCCCGCTGCTGCAAAGCTACTTCCGTATGGATGATGACCTCGACAGCATCCACGCCCAAATCTGCCAGGATGAACGGGTGGCGGCGATGGCAGACCGCTACCCCGGCTTGCGGATTCTACGGCAAGAGCCGTGGGAGTGTCTGGTGGCCTACATCTGCTCCGCCAATTCCAACATCAAGCGCATCCATCAGGTATTGGAAAATATCGCCGGGGCTTGCGGCGACCCCATTGACCTGAAGGGCATCCGTCGCTATGCTTTTCCTAGGCCGGCTGACTTGGCGGCCGCCGGGGAAGCGGAATTGCGCCGCTTGGGGCTGGGGTTTCGCGCTCCCTATGTGGACCGGGCGGCTCAGGAAGTAGCCAGCGGCGACTTGGACTTGAACGCCCTAGTACGCCTGCCTTATGCCCCGGCTAAAGAACGCTTGCTCGAGTGTTACGGCATCGGCAGCAAAATCGCCGATTGCATCGCCGTCTTTTCTCTGGAAAAGTTGGAAGCCTTTCCCATCGATGTCTGGGTGCGGCGGGCTTTGGGCGAATGGTACTTCCCCGGTCAAAAGACGCCCCCGGACCGGGAACTGTTGGCTTGGGCGCAAAGCTACTTCGGCCCCTACGCCGGCTACGCCCAGCAGTACCTCTTTCACGGGCGGCGTCTGGAAAAACAAACGGTGGAATCCCCGGCAGCGTACCGGGAATCGGGAGGATAGACCTAATGGAACTGGATACCCGCGGCCAACCCTTCGACTTGGAATTCACCCTGTTCAGCGGCCAGGCTTTCCGCTGGGCTCGGGAAAAGGATACCCCGGATAGCTGGTTCTCCGGCGTAGTGCAGGGCAACCTGATCAGAATACGCCAGACCGATCTGGGCATCGAATTCCGCAGCACCCTGCCCGAAGGAATGACCCAATACCACCTGCAAAACTACTTCCGAATGGGGGACGATGTAGCCGCCATTTATGCGGAAATCTGCCACGACTGGCGGGTGGAGATGATGGTGCGGGAATACTGGGGAATGCGGCTGCTGCGGCAGGAACCCTGGGAGTGTCTGATTGCTCACCTGTGTTCCCCGGACAACAGCGTGGCCCAAGTCAGTCAAATTGTCGAGCGGCTGTCGGAAACCCTGGGCAACGCTATATCCCTGGACAGCGAAACCCGCTATTCCTTTCCCACTCCGGAGCGGCTGCTTGAAGCCGGCCCGGAGGGTCTGGAGCGGGCGCATCTGGGGCCGGAGCGGGCGACCCATCTTTACCAGGCCGCCCAAGTGGTAGCCGACGGTTCTCTGGACTTGTACGCTTTGGGGGATATTCCTTACATCCACGCCAAAAACCGCCTGCTCCGCTACCCCGGCGTCAACCCCCAAATCGCCGACGCCGTCCTGCTCTTTTCCCTCGACAAGTTCGAGGCTTTCCCCATCGACCGGACGGCGGCCCGGGCTTTGGCGGAAAAATACTTCCCCGGCCAGGAGCCCCCGGAACAGGAGGAACTGCCCGACTGGACCGAACTGTTTCAGGAACACTTTGGCCCATACGCCGGCTATGCCGGGCAGTTTCTCTTTCACGGCATCCGGATGGGGCAGTTTTAGGGCAGGCGCGGGGTTGCTATGGAACTGGAATATGACGCCGGCCAGCCGCTGGACTTGAACATATCCCTGCGGATGGGGCAAGCCTTTCGCTGGAAAGCCGCCGCCGATGGCTGGTTCAGCGGCGTAGTGCGCGGCCAGTTCATCCAAATCCGCAAGGTCCGCGACGGGCTGCTGGAGTTTCAAGCCGCCCCCGGCCCGGACGCCAAGGCCGCGGCCATCATCAGCGATTACCTGCGGTTGGATGAGGATATTACCGCCATCTATGTCGATCTCAGTAAGAGGGACGGGAAAATTGCGGAACTGGTCGCGAAATACCGGGGTTTGCGGATTTTGCGGCAAGAGCCGTGGGAGTGTTTGGTATCATACATCCTGTCCGCCCAATCGCCGATACCCCGCATTGAAAGGAATGTTAAGGCGTTGGCCGACCAATTCGGCGACCGTATCGTACCGGGAATGTCGGCATTTCCTACGCCGCGGCAACTGGCAGAAGTAAGCCAAGACGAAATTTCCCAAGTGCTGGTCGGATTCAAGCGATACGCCGTGAGCGTATCAGGAGCGGCTCGGGAAGTTGCGGGCGAGCGGCTGGACTTGGATAGCTTGGCAAAGTTGGATTATGAACCAGCCAAGCAACGGTTAAAGCAGTGTTATGGGGTCGGCGATAAAGTTGCCGACTGTGTGCTGCTGTTTTCACTGGATAAACCTGAAGCATTTCCGATTGACCGGCACATCGGCCGAGCCTTGTCTGATTACTACTTCCCAAGAGTAAAAACGCCGTCTGACGCCAAACTCCGGGATTGGGCGCAAAATCACTTTGGCCGCTACGCCGGCTATGCCGGGCAGTTCCTGTTTTACGAGGAAAGGCCGGTGCGGAACTAGCGGATTCCTTACCGACGCAGTGCATTGCCCATCCCGCCTCCTCCCGGCAATGTGCTATAATAGGCGCAAGAAAAGGGGCAAGGTTTGGAATATGGCAGTTTCTGACCGCAATACTGACCAGTCCCCCGACAAGTTCAGCTGGAAACGCTTCCTCAGCGGGCTTTTCGGTAGCAACATCCGGGAGACCATTGCCGACATCCGGGCGATTCGCGGAAAGCGTCAAACTGCCATTGCTGCATCCGACCAAAGCGCGCATAAGCCCGATTGGAAGCACATATTCAGCGGACTTTTCGGTAGCACTATCCGGGAAACTATCGCCGACCTCCGGATTATCCGCGATGGTATTCGCCATCGCCCGCCGGAACATCCCCCGGAAGCCAAGTAACCGGCCGCTATTCCTAAGGCCGCAATATCAACTTCCCGAAAAAGTTCGCATCCTCCATTACCCGATGCGCCTCGGCCGCTACCGGCAGCGGATATACTTGATGAATTGCCGGGCGGATGATGCCCCGGTTCAGCATCGCCACAATCTGCCGCATATCCTCCTTGCTGCCCATAAAAGTGCCGTAAATCTCAATCTGCCGGGTGAACAGCAGCCCCAGATGCAGCTCTGCCCGCAGTCCGGTGGTCGCCCCGCAAATGGTGTAACGCCCGCCCGGCCGCAGGGAATTAAAGGCCGCGCTGAAAAACTCCGCCCCTACATGATCCACCAGCACATCCACTCCCGCGCCTCCGGTCAACGCCTTGACCCGCTCGGCAATATCCTCCTCTTTGTAGTTAATAACCTCATCCGCGCCCAACTCCCGGGCCTTGGCGGCCTTGTCCGGGCTGCTGGTAGTGGCGATAACCTGCGCCCCGACCACATTTTTAGCCACCTGAATGGCTGCCGTGCCAACGCCGGCCGATGCCGACAGGACTAATACCGTCTCCCAAGGCTGCAACCGCGCCCGCCGCACCATCATATTCCACACCGGCAGAAAGGTTGTCGGCACGGCCGCCGCTTCCTCGTAAGAAACCGTGTCGGCAATGCGATGGGCGTTGACCGCGGGAACGGCCACAAACTCGGCGTAACTGCCATCGGACGCGCTGCCCATAAACCGGGACGCCGGGCACAAATCATCGCGCCCGGCCATACACCGGGGACACGCATTGCAGCTGATGCGCGGGTTGACTACCACCCGGTCGCCCACTTGCAAGGTGTCCACTCCGGACCCCACCTGTACCACATCTCCGGCGCAATCGCCGCCCAGAATCAACGGCGGCGGAAACTCCCGCCGCAATCCCCGGCCGCCGGCCCGGGTATAAAGGTCAAGGCGGTTCAGCGCCGCCGCCTGCACTTTCAACTTCACTTCCCCGGCTTGCGGCGCCGGCTCCGGCCGCTCCCCATAAATCAGCGTCTCCGGCCCGCCGTGGGCCTCAATATAAACTGCCTGCATAAACTGCCGCTCCCCCAGTATGATGGATGATGCCCGGGTCGGAAACAATCCCCACTTACAACCGCCGCCCTTCGCCGCAATCGTTGCAGAGAAAGACGATAGCCAGGGCTTCCTCGTGGCTGCCGATACGGCCGCATTGGGGAAGATCGCTGTCCTGACTCCAAGGGCGGTGAAACTTGCCGCCGCACATTTGGCAGGCGGTCTGATTGATGCCGTCCAGCGCGCCGTTGCAGATAACGCAGGACTCCCGATCCAGCTCCTCAAGCATAACGCCGCCAACCCTCCCTACTCCATAAAATTATTTGCCGCCAGCCACCCCGCAACCCGCCGCCTTTCCCCGGCGGCATCCCAAACCCGGCCATCCTGCCACGCCGCCCGAAGTTGTGCCAGGGCGGCCCCCACCGCCGGGCCGGGCGGTACGCCCATTGCCAGCAAATCATCCCCCCGCAATGACGGCTTGAGGTGCCGCAACTCGACCAGATAGCGGCGCAAATCCCGGCTGACCGCCGGGGAATCGGTCAACTTGGACACTACCGCCACCGCCGCCAAACTTACGCCCTCCAACAAACCGCACAACCGGGACGGGGGCAAAGCCGGGTCAGCGATAACTCCTTCCTGACGCCGCAAACTGATGATATCTCTTACTACCGCCGCCCACGCTTTGGGCATATTCAGCCGGCTAATCAGCCCTTCCCCAGCGCCGGCCGATAGGGGATAAGCCAAAGCCGCCAGCCAAGTCAATTCCCGGCAAGGGTTGCTCAAACTCGTTTCCTCGATTATCTCCGGCCCGCTTTCCGCCCACCGTTGCAGATAATCAACCCGCCCCCAGTCGGGATGAATGGCCGGCAGGATACCCAGTTCTAACGCCCGCAGCAATGGCGGCCCCGGCCGGGTTTCCGCAAACATCCGCGCCAATTCGTGCCGCAGCCGGTCACCGCTGACCGTGTTAAGACAGCCTTGGGCTACCGCAGCTCGCAGCCGGCTTTCCGTATCCCTTTCCAGCGCAAACCCCAACCGCTGCTCATAACGCGCCGCTCGCAGCAGCCGGGTCGGGTCATCGACAAAGCTGGCGGGGTGCAGGATGCGGATGATTCCCCGGTTCAGGTCCGCAACCCAGCCGGCTGGAGCCAGTAACTGCTGGTTAGCCCCGGCCAAGGGTAGCGCCATCGCGTTGACCGAAAAGTCCCGCCGGGCCAAGTCATCGTGAATCGTACCCGGAAACACTTGCGGCAGGCTGCCCGGCCGGGGATAAACTTCCCGGCGGGCGGTGACTAAGTCCACTCGCATATTGGCGGCGGTAACGGTAGCCGTGCCAAAGCGGGAATGAATAACCGCCCGGCCGCCCAATTCTGTCGCCAACCACCGGGCTAAGGCGGGCGTGTCTCCCTCCACCGCAAAATCTAGGTCTTGCCCCGGCCCGCCCAAGAGCAAATCCCGCACCGGCCCGCCTACCAGATAAACCGGCACGGCAACGGCCGCCGCCAGCCGCCGCAGCGCATTCAGCAGGGCAAGGCCGCCGTCATTCAAGCCAGCGGCAACCGTGTCTATTGTTATCCCGGCGGATTTGCCGTCAGCAAGCAGAGTCGTCATTGCAGCGGCATTATAGCATAATGGACGATCGCTAACTCTTGAATCCGGCTGCCCCAAAGCCGGTTGGCTAATTCTTGGGGATGTGCTACAATGCCCCTAACTTCTGTAGGAGGTGACGCTGATGACTACGCCCGAAGCCGATTTCCGAACCTACTACGACTTCCGTTGACCCTTCGTGTATAACGCCGCCATGTGGCTGGCGAAGGTGCGCGAAACCACCGGACAGGACATCACGGTCGACTGGCAGCCCTTCTCTTTGGAGCAGGTCAACAGCGACAACAAGCTGGCCGAAGGGGAGACTTCGGTCAAGTTCTGGGAACTGCCCGGGGCCTTGGACGGCTCGGACCAGACCTTGCTTTCCCACCGGGCCGGCTTGGCGGCCAAGCGGCAGGGCAAGGAAGCCTTCGAGTCGTTCTTTATGGCCCTGCTGAAACTGCGCCATGAGGAGCGGCGCAGTCTCACCGACCCGGCGGTGATGGAGGAAGCCCTAGCCAACTCCGGCATCGACGCGGCCCGGTTCCGGGAGGATTTGGCCGACCCCGACCTGCTGCGGGAGATTGGGGAAAGCCATACTACCGCCGTCGAGGAATACGGGGCTTTTGGCGTGCCGACCTATGTTTTCCCCAACGGCAGCACGGCCTTTGTCAAGATGCACATCCCCCCGGCGGAACAGGCGGGCGAGATTTACGAATCGCTGACCCGGGTGATTACCGACGCCCAGCACGTGGGCGAGGTCAAGCGCCCCTCGCCGCCGTGGCCGCACGGCATCATCTAGGCACGGACGGCAGGCTTGGCTTTGTCCCGCGACCGGCAGACCATTAAGGAACTGGAATCCCGGCTGGGGCTGAGTTTCCGCGACCAGGGCTTGCTGCGGCAAGCCCTGGTGCACCGCTCTTATCTTAACGAACAGGGCGGCTCCGCTCTCGATTCCTACGAGCGGATGGAGTTCCTGGGGGACGCCGTTCTGGAACTGGTGATTTCCAACGAGCTTTACCGCAGCCTGCCCCAAGAGGATGAGGGGACATTGACGAAGGGCCGGGCGGCCCTGGTTTGCCGGGAAAGCCTAGCGCAAGCCGCCCGCCGTCTGGACTTGGGCGATTATATTGCCTTGGGCCGGGGGGAACGGAGCAGCGGCGGCCCGCAACGGGATTCCATCCTCGAGGAAGTCTTTGAGGCAATGGTGGCGGCGGTCTATCTCGACCGGGGCTATGACGCCGCCCGTCAGTTCATTATGCAGGCTCTGGAGCCGGAACTGTCGGCCTACTGTAGCGGGGGACAAACTCCGGAAAACCCCAAGTCTCTGTTGCAGGAAACTCTGCAAGCCCAAGGCCGGGCTACGCCCCGCTACCAGGTATTAGCCATGGACGGCCCCGGCCATCAGCCGGTTTTTACCGTGGCGGTTACGGTGGACGGACAAACCTTGGGGAAAGGCAGCGGCGCAAAAAAAGCCGAAGCCGAGCGCGCCGCCGCCCGGGACGCTTTAGCCCAATACGGCCCGTCCCCGGATAGGCCGGCCGCCGCCCCAACTAACCGCAAAACCGCAGCCAAGGCCACGGAACACCGGGGCAATTCCGGGAAAAATCAGTCAAACCGCAGCGCAGGATTATGCTCTCCTTCTTTCGACGCAACCGGGACGCCAATCAAGAACGCACCGCCCAAGCTACCCAACGGAGCCGTAATCAGTGGTTCGGCCGCATCCAGTCCCTTCTCCGCTCCGCTAAACTGGATGAAGCGGTTTGGGAGGAACTCGAGGAAATCCTGATTTCCGCGGATGTGGGTGTTGATACTTCCCTGCGGATTATCGCCGACCTGAAAGGCCAGGTGCAGGCTGAGCAGATTACCGATGCGGACGCTGTCTTTGCCCGCTTGAAGGAAATCCTGATTAGGGACTTGGAAGCCGGCGTGGATCCGGCGGCTTGGCTGGACGCCCCCAATCCGGCAGCGCCTTATGTCATCCTGATGGTGGGCGTCAACGGCGTGGGCAAAACGACCAGCATCGCCAAGCTGGCCTATCACTTTCAGCAGGAGGGCAAAAAGGTTATCCTCGGCGCGGCCGACACTTTCCGGGCGGCCGCCGAGGAGCAGCTGGAAATCCTGGGCGAGCGAGCCGGGGTAGCGGTAATCAGCCATCAGCCCGGCGCCGACCCGGGGGCCGTGGCTTATGACGCTTACCATGCCGGCAAAGCCCGCGGGGCGGATGTGCTGATTGTGGATACGGCCGGCCGGCTGCATACCCGCGCCAACCTGATGGCGGAACTGCAAAAGGTGCGCCGGGTTATCAACCGGCTCGATGAAACTGCCCCCCATCAAGTTATCCTCACCCTCGACGCTACCACCGGACTGAACGGTTTGAGCCAGGCCAAGGCTTTTCAAGAAGCGGTGGGCTGCACCGGCATTTTTCTGGCAAAGCTGGACGGCACGGCCCGCGGCGGGATTGCCTTGGCGATTAAGCAGGAACTGCAAGTACCCATCCTGTTCATCGGCACCGGGGAGGCTCTGGACGATTTGGCGACTTTTGAACCGGGACAGTTCGTTGATGCCCTGCTGGCTCCGGTTTCCTGAGCGGCGGCTTTTGTGCCGGGAGTTCAAGTTGGCACTAGCGCCAATGGGATAGGCTGTGATGGACCTGATTGTCTGGCTGCTGCTGATTGAGGTGTTGGGCTTGCTGGCCTTTCCCCCGGCTTACCTGTTGTTGGGACGGCTGCCCGACCGGGGTTTTAGCGTGGCCAAGCCGCTGGGCTTGCTGCTCTTTGCCTTTCCCTTGTGGCTTCTGGGCTTGTCCCGCATCATTCCCAACGCTCCGGCAACCGCGCTGTTCGTATTCCTGCTGGGCGCGGCCCTGTCCGGCTGGCTGTTTTACCGAAACCGCGCTGCAATAGTGCCGTTTGTTCAATCCCAATGGCGGATTTTAGCCGTGGCCGAAGGGCTGTTCCTGCTGCTATTTCTGGTCTGGTCGCTGCTGATTTCCGACTTTCCAGCCATTAACCACACCGAAAAGCCGATGGACTTTGCCTTTATCAACGCCGTCTTGCAAAGCCCTGCCTTTCCTCCGCAAGACCCCTGGTTGGCCGGCCATTCCATCAGCTACTACTACTTCGGCCACTTTATGCTGGCGATGCCGATGCAGTTGCTGCAAATGGTCGGCTTTGCCTCCAATGTGGGCTACAACCTGGCTTGGGCTACTTCGCCCGGCTTGGTGGGAATGGCGGCCTTTGGCTTGACCGGAAACTTGATACGCTTGGCGGGCGGCGGTCGGAGGTTTGCGGTCGGGTTCGGGTTGACCGCCCCCCTGCTGATTGTGCTAATCGGCAATCTCGAGGGGGTTTTCGAGTTTATGCAGCTGCGCGGCTTGGGCGGCCCGGAGTTCTGGCAATGGGTGGGCATTAAGGGGTTGGAGGGCGGCGCGGCCGGTGGCTTCTTTCCGCAGGATAACTGGTGGTGGTGGCGGGCGACCCGGGTTATTGACACCGTAGTGGACGGGCAAAGCCTGGACTACACCATTACCGAGTTTTCATTTTTCAGCTTCCTCCTCGGCGACCTGCATCCTCATGTTTTGAGCTTGCCTTTCCTATTATTGACTTTGAGCTTGGGGTTGAACCTGTTTGTAACACCGGGGCCTTTGCGCTGGGGCTGGCTGCGGGAAAATCCGGTAACGGCTGGGGCGATTGCTCTGCTGCTGGGCGCGTTGGCATTCATCAACATTTGGGATTTTCCCATTTACGCCTTGCTTTTCGGCGCGTTGCTGCTGGTCAAAATCTATGGCAGCGCAATGAACGAACCTTCCCGGGTGTTCAGCCTGCGTTTCAACCGGGGCAAAGCCGCCCTGGGCCAAGCTGCCGGGAACGCCGCGCTGCTAATGACGCCCCTGCTTTTGGCAGCCGTTATCCTCTTTCTGCCTTTTTATTTGACGCTGGACAGCCAAGCCTCCGGCGTTCTGCCGGTGTTGGGGCCGGGCACCGGGCTGCTGCACTTCCTTATCGTGATTGGCTTGCCCTTTCTTATCGGGGTTTCCTTTCTGCTGCGGCAGCTGCCGGGAGTGTCGAAACCCGGGCCTAATGAAAGTCCGTCCATAGTGCTGATGCTGGCGGTGGCTTTGCTGCCGATTTTGCTGTGGCTGGGGATGGCATTGGCTTGGGGGGTGATTACCGGGGACTTGAACGCCGCTTTGGCCACGGCGGCCGGTCGGCTGGTGTTGACTTTGCCTTTGCTGGCGGTGGCCGGATTGGCCGGCTACTGCGCGCTGCAACGGGCAGCCCGGCGGCAGGAGATGGCGATGGCTTTTCCGCTGCTGCTGCTGTCCGCCGCCGCCTACCTGCTGGCTATCGCCGAGTTGTTCTATCTGGTCGATTTCTTTGGCAACCGAATGAATACTGTTTTCAAGCTTTACTATCAGGCGTGGCTGCTGCTGGGCATAGCCGGGGCTTTCGGACTTTATTACTGGTATGCCCACCGGGCTTCCCGGAACGATTGGGCTACTGCCGGCAACTACGCTTGGCTGGTATTAGCGGCGGCGTTAGTGGCGGCGTCCCTTTACTATCCGGTGGGGGCGGCTCTGGAGCGTACCGGCTGGTTTCAGGAACGGCACACCTTCCGGGATAACACGCTGGACGGCTTGGCATATATCCGGGATACGGATCCGGGAGAGTACGCCGCCATCCAATGGCTGCGGGACGAGGCCGAGTATGGGCGGATGGTCGAAGCGGTGGGCGATGCCTATTCCGCTTACGGGCGGGTTTCCGCCGCTACCGGCTTGCCGACCGTTCTGGGTTGGCCGGGCCACGAACAGCAGTGGCGGGGCGGCAGTGAACTGTTCGACGGGCGGGCAGAGGAGGTAGCCCAAATTTACCAGAGCCAAGACCCGGCGGTCGTGCGCCCGTTGCTGGAAAAGTATAATATCCGCTACATCTATTTAGGCAGCCGGGAGCGGGCCAGCTACGGCGTCAGCGCATTGCCCGATTTCGGCGGCTGGCTGCAAATCCCTTTCCAGCAGGAGGGCGTAGTCATCTACGAGCGGGTTATCGGTTTTGAGTGATTCAGTCCCATACCATTCCGAAACAGCGGCGTCGGATTGCCCGGCGGCTGAGCAAGGCCGGGCGGTATCCCCTGGCCCGCCTACCGGGCCGTCCCGGCTGCTGAACTACATCCGCCATTGGCGGCCCGGCTGGTGCGAAGTTGGCTTTATCCTGCTACTTGCCGCCGCCTTGCTGCTGCGCCTGTGGGAATTGACCGGGCGCACGATGCACTACGATGAGGCGATTCATCTCTACTACGCTTGGCAGCTTGCCAATTTCGAGGAGTATATTCACTCCCCGTGGATGCACGGCCCCTTTCAGATTGAACTGACCGCCCTGCTACTGCTCTTGTTGGGCGATACTGACTTCGTGGCCCGCCTGGGCTACGCGCTGTTTGGAACGGCGTTGGTGGGATTGCCTTGGTTCCTGCGGCGGCAACTGGGGCAAAGCGGCGCATTGCTGACCGGCGTAATGCTGGCAATATCCCCGGCTCTGCTCTACTTCAGCCGTTTCGGGCGCAACGACATACTGATGGCTTTTCTGGCGGCCGCCCTGTTCATCCTGATGTGGCGTTACTTCAGGGAAAGACAGAACCGGTATCTTTACTTGGCGGCCGTGGTGTTGGCTCTGATGTTTGCCGCCAAGGAAACGGCCTATATTATTACCCTGGTGTTCGGCGGCATTGCTTTTCTAACCGCTCTGACCGCTATGTTGCGGTGGGTGCGGGACGGCGACCACGACCGCCTTTCTTGGGCTGCCGGGGCCGGCGGGTTTCTGCTGCTACTGTTGACCTTGACTTTGCCGCAATGGTCGGCCGGCTTTGCCGTCTTTCAGGATTGGCTGGGGCTGACTTTGGCTAACCGGGATGGGGCGGTCAATGGCATTGTCGGCGCGCCGCAGTGGGAAGCGCCTTTTGTGCCGCTGCCTCTGTTTTCCGCGCCCCAATGGCTGCACTGGCTGGTTTTGCTACCTTTCCTTGCTTTCTGGTTCCGTTCGGCTTGGCGGTACTCTAGCGACTGGCCGCGCCGTTTAGCCGGCATCGGCATACCGGTGGCAATGGTGGACGCCGGGGCGTTGCTGCTGCTCCGTCCCGCCGGCGGCAACAGCGACTGGATAGTGGCGGGCAGCATTGCCGCCTTGTGCGTAGGGGCATTGATTTATCTGCGCTACCCCTGGAAACGGGGCTTGCTGCTCTTGGCTGTGCCTTTTCTGGCGGCGGTGGCTTATGTTGCCTTGCTGCTGCCGGTGGTGGATTTGGATGCTCTGTTGCGGGCGGTCTTGCCGGACGGCGTGCCGGTAGCCGCCCCGGACAACGCCATTCCGGTCAATTTCATCGTAGCCGGCGGGATTCTGGCGACAACAGCCTTGCTTTCCCTGATTGTCGGTTTGCGCTGGAAGGGCGGGGTCTGGTTGACTTGCGCCGCCCTTTTTTACCTGATTTGGACGGCTCTTTACACTACCCTTTACACCAACTGGGCCGGCTTGTTCAGCGGCAGTTGGCAAGGGATGGGCTACTGGATTGCCCAGCAGGATGTAGCCCGGGGCAATCAGCCCTGGTACTACTATTTTGTTGGCTTGTCGGTGTATGAACTGCTGCCGGTGGTTTTCGGCGTTATCGCCGCCTTGGTCTTTATCAAACGGCGGGACGGGTTCGGCATTGCCCTGACCTTGTGGGCCGGAGTCAACCTGCTGGCTTACACTATTGCCAGTGAAAAGATGCCTTGGCTGCTGGTGAATATCACTCTGCCGTTTATTTTTCTGGCCGGCAAACTTTTGGGGGAATGGATTGAACAAGGGGAATGGCGGCGGATTTTGGCACAAGGCCGGTTTCTGCTGCTGTTCTTACCGACGCTGGTTATGGCCGGCATCCTGTACGGCTTGCTGACTTTTGCCGACCCGGACATTCCCTTTTCCCTGACGCACGGCAGCGTTTCGGCCGGCGCGGCGCTGTTGGCCTTGGCGGCGGCTTGGCTAATCCGGCGTACCGGGAGTGGCGGCGCGGCGTTAGCCGGGTTGGGGATAGCCGCCTTGCTGCTGGTATTTACCGGTTTCACCGCCGGGCGCGCTGCCTATACCTATGACGACTCCAATGTGGAAATTCTGGTTTATGCCCAAGGCGGCGCCGATTTGACGGAAACTTATCAAATCCTGGCTCAGCAGGTAATTGACGGCCCCGACCCGGCGGCTTTAGCCGACAATCCGGTAGTCGTGGACTACGACCTGTGGTTTCCCTTTCAGTGGTACGCCCGCCACTGGAAAGCGGAGGATAAACTGCGCTTTGCCTGTTTCAAGGCTGAGGACAACGGCGGCTGCGAACCGGTAGCGGCGGATACCCAAGCCGCCGCCTTGCTGCTGACGGATGCCCACCGCTACCGTGGCGGGAGTATGCCGCCCCACTACCGGCAGGAGGGGCCCAAGCGCAGCTTGCTTTGGTTCCCGGAGAGCTACCGCCGCCCCGGTGAAAACCGGCAAGCCGAAGGGCCGGGCGCGGAGTTGAGCAAAGACCTGGATTTTTTCCGGGGGGCGGCCACGAACCGGGACTTGTGGCATCAAGCCCTGAACTATTTGCTGTTCCGGGAGCTTAACTCGGACTGGTTCGCTGCCGAATACTACACTTACCTGCCCAAATAGCCCTTTTCCGGTATCGGCATACCCGCCTTGGGCAGTGTATAATATCCAGTGGCGCGGCGCGCTGCCCGGTGTTGCCCGGGCGTCCTGAAGCGCCGCAACCCGGGCCAATCTATCAAGAATCCAACGGTTTCAAGGACGGTCTAATTGAGCATCAACAACTGGCGGCTTTGGGTCGGCATCGGCGTAAGCGCCCTGTTCATCCTGTTCCTGTTGCTGTCCATTGACGGGGCCAAACTATGGCAGGTAATGCAGGCGGCCGATTACCGTTACGCCATTCCCGCCGCCGTCATCTACTTTATCGCGGTCTTTATCCGCTCGGCCCGCTGGCAGTATGTACTGTCCCCCCTCCGCGCCATCCCCCTCCGCCGCCTCTATCCGGTAGTGGTTATCGGCCACGCCGGCAACAATGTGCTGCCGGCTCACATGGGAGAACTAATCCGCGCCTACTACTTGGCCCAGCGGGAGCGGTTCAGCGGCAGCGCGGCATTGGCGACCATCGGCGTGGAGCGGGTCTATGACGGACTTACCCTGCTGGCCTTGGCCGCCCTATCGGTGCTGCTCTTGCTGCTGGCCGGCGAGTTCACCGGCATCGGCGATTTTTCCCGGAGCGCCATCGTCATCACCGCCGTTGGCGTGGCCGCCGTATTTTTCTCCGGTTTTGTGGTGGTTACTCTGCTGGCTGTCGCTCCCGGCGCGGCCCGGCTGCTTTACCGGCTGTCCGACTTGCTGCCGGCCCGGTTCCGCGCCCAAGCCCGCGAACTCATCCACAGCTTTATCGAGGGTTTGACTATCCTGTCCACGCCCAAACAGCATTTTATGCTGGCCCTGCGGACTTTGCCGGTCTGGTTGGGCGAGGCTGCCGTCTATCTGACCATTGCCTACTCCTTTAACATCCAGGGCCACTTTGACAGCGCCATTGCCTTTGTCTTTGCCATCGTTCTGGTAACGGCTACTTCCAACCTGGCCTCCGCCTTTCCCTTTGCCATTGGCGGCATTGGCCCCTTCGAGCTGATCTCCCAGCTGACCTTGGTAGTGTTGGGCGTTCCCCCGGAAGTAGCCCTCAGCTACGCCCTGGTCGCCCATCTGGTCGCCCTCTGGCTGCCGGTCAACTTGGCGGGCTTGGCTCTGATGCTCAAGCATAACCTTTCCCTGAAACAGCTGACCGTCCCCGCCGAATACGCCGACCCGGTCGAACCATCCCAACCGGCCCGGGGGGTGTAGCCGATGCGTGTCGGAATTATCGGCGGCGGCGCGGCCGGCTTGGCCGCCGCCTACGAACTGACCAAACAAGGCCACTACGCCGAAGTCTTTGAGGCCGCCCCTTTCCTCGGCGGCCAGGCATCCACTTTCGAGGTCGGCGGCGGCCAGTTGGAACGCGGCTATCACCATCTCTTTGTCAGCGACACCGCCATTACCGACCTGATTCACGAATTGGGCTTGGGGGATAAGTTGGCGTGGCTGGAGTCCAAAGTCGGCTTGTACCACAGCGGCCGCATCTGGGACTTTTCCACCCCCATGGACTTGCTGCGCTTCAAGCCCCTGTCGCTGGCCCAACGCATCCGCCTGGGCTTGTGGACTTTCGCTTTGCAAAAAACCCGCAACTGGCAGAAGTTCGAGGGCATCACCGCCCAGGAATGGCTAACCCAACATTTGGGCGCGGCGACCTACCGCACTATTTGGGAGCCGTTGCTCCGCGGTAAGTTCGGCGAATACTACGACCAAATCAGTATGACCTGGATTTGGGGCAAAATCTATCTGCGGGTGGCCTCCCGGGAGAAGGGGCTGCAAAAGGAACGCTTGGGCTACCCGATGGGCAGTTTCGGCGAAGTCTTTGACCGCTTGGGCGCGCGGGTTGTCGAGTTGGGCGGCAATGTGCATATCTCCGCCCGCGTCCACCGCATCGCCGCCGCTGACAATGGCGCGGCAACCGGCTTGGAAGTGCAGTTATACGGTCAAGAACCCGAAATCCGCAACTATGACGCCGTCATTGCCACCACCCCCTCCTACATCTTTACCCGACTGGCACCGCCCTTGCCTGACGCCTACCGGCAGCAACTGGAAAGCGTCCGCTACCTGTCGGCGGTGCTGCTGATTCTGACCCTGGACCGCCCCCTGTCGGCAAAGTATTGGCTCAATGTAGCCGACCGCACCTTGCCTTTTGTCGGCATCATTGAACACACCAATATGATTGACCAATCCCTCTACGGCGGCCGCCATATCCTCTACTTGACCAACTACACCCCCCGGGATAGCGACCTCTACCGCAAAACCCCGGAGGAACTGCTGGACGAATTCGTCCCCCACCTGCAAAAAATCAACCCGGCCTTTCACCGTTCCTGGATTCAGGAATACTACCATCACAAGGTGGACGGCGCGCAGCCCATCATCGGCATCAACTACGGCCGCCAAATGCCCGACCACCGCACGCACTACAAAAACCTCTACCTCGCCAACACCACCCAAATCTACCCCGAGGACCGCGGCACCAACTACTCCGTGAAAATGGGCCGGGAAGTAGCCCAAATGGTGTTGGCCGATAACGGCGTCGGCTAGAAAAGCAATCGGCCGGCAAACCCGGGCAAACCAACGGAGTTTGCCACCGCCGCTGACCGGTGCATTACCCCTTCCCGGCTGGTATAATACCCCCCAACATCGTAACTCGAACCAGGGAGAGCTACCCGTGCTGAAAAAGAACACCGCAACCGTTGCCAACAACGGGCAGAGCCGCCGCCGTTTCCTGGCGGGACTCGGCATCGGCGCCGCCGCCGTAACCCTCCTTTCCGCCGGCTTGCTGCGCCGCGGCCGCCAACCCGACCCGGCCATGGCTAAAGACTTCCCCGGCCCCGACTCCATTTTTCACCCGATCCAAGACCCGCGCAGCGATCCCCGCCGCCAGGGTTAAAACCGGGCGGCCATTGCCCGCCCACCATTCCCGGTAAAATGAAAAGCGGCCGGCAGTACTGCCGGCCTCCCCATCCCTTTACAGCCTCCCGCCCCGCTGATTTTCTACCGCCGCCCGAACTCCCGCTCCATCTGATAGGAACTGAAATGCAGCAGCGTCGGCCGTCCGTGGGGGCAGGTATGGGGATTGTCCGTAACCTCCAGTTGTTCCAGCAGGGCGCGCATTTCCGCATCGGTCAACGATTGGCCGGCCCGGATGGCGCTGTGGCAGGCCACGGACGCCGCCAGTATATCCTCCCGCTCCTTCAGCAATCCCTCAAAGGCCGCCAAATCCAGCACATCCCGCAGCGACCGCGCCGGGTCTTGCGTGGTCAGCATCGCCGGCATTGCCCGCAGCAGGTAGCTGTTGCCCCCGCCAAACGGTTCCACCTCAAATCCGTAGGTTTGCAGGAACTCCCGGCTGCCTTCCAGCGTCTCCAACTGCCCCGGCGTCAACTCCACCACTGCCGGCGACAGCAGCGGCTGCGCCTGAACCTCCCGCTGCGCTGTCCCCTGCACAATGCGGTCAAACAAAACCCGCTCGTGGGCTGCGTGCTGATCCACCAGATACATCCCGTCCGGGCTTTCCGCCACAATATAAGTCAACCGCACCTGTCCCACCACCCGCAAAGCCGGCAAAGCCTGCTGCGGCGTCAAGGCGGCCCCTACCGGCCCGGCGCCGTCCTCCCCGGCCCTGGCGTCCCTGCTAATTGCCGCATTGCCCGGACTGCGCGCGTCAAAAGGACTGCGGAAAAACCCCGGAGTCCCGGAATTGCCGCCCGCCCCGATAGTCCGCACCGGCCCGCTAATATCCCGCACCGGCGCGGCCGCGACCAACGCCGCCCGGGCCGCTCGTTGCAGTGCCGCATATACTTTCCCCTCCTGATGAAACCGCACCTCCCGCTTTGCCGGGTGCGAATTCACATCCACCGCATCATAAGGCAGCGTCAAGTTCAGCGCCGCCAAGGGGTAACGCTTTTCCGGCAGCAAACCGTGATAGGCTTCCTCCAAGGCAAAGGACAGCAGCCGGCTCTGTATCCACCGCCGGTTGACGAAAAAGGTCATATAAGTGCGGTTCGCCCGGTGCAGGTTGGGCGCGCCGGCAAACCCCGCAACCCGATAGCCGGTCTCTGGGTCTTGCCCGGCGACTTCCAGCATTGCCGCCGCCGCTTCCGCCCCATACACCGCCAGTAAAACCTCCGCCGGCCGCCCGCTGCCCGGCGTGGCTAAGGCTTGCCGGTCGCCCAATGTCAAGCGGAAAGCGATTTCCGGGTACGCCAGCGCATAGCGGGAAACCAGCTCGTGGACGCGGCCGCCCTCAGCATTAGCCGATTTCAGAAACTTCCGCCGGGCTGGCAGATTGCCGAACAAATCCGCCACCGTCACCGCCGTTCCCGGCGGCCCGCCTTCCGCCCCTTCCTTCAGCAGCTTGCCCCAGACGAAATCAATGCAATAGCACCGGTCGGCAGCCGCCGGCCGGGTGGTCAAAGTCATTCGGGAAACGGCGGCGATACTGGGCAGGGCTTCACCGCGAAAGCCCAAAGTGCCGATAGCGTCCAACTGCTCCGGCCCGCTCAGCTTGCTGGTAGCGTGATGCTGAAACGCCAGCGCGACTTCATCCGGCGGGATACCCGAACCGTCATCCACCACCCGGATGCGCTCAATCCCGCCGCCCCGGATTTCCACGCTGATGCGACCAGCCCCGGCGTCAATGGCATTCTCCACCAACTCCTTGACCACCGACGCCGGCCGTTCCACTACCTCGCCGGCCGCAATCTGCGCCGCCAATTCCGGGGACAGCAGTCTGATCGGCATCAGCAAACCCCGGCCGGCAAACGCCTACCACAACGGCAGCACGGTGCCTTTCGCCCGATACTGCTTATCCTCGGAAGTCCCTGCCGTGGCAAAATCGCAGACGATTTGATAGACCCGGGCCATCTGCTGGTCCACATTCCGCGCAAAAAAGTACGGCGGCACCCACGCCCCCCCAAAGGCCGCTACTACCTCCGGGTAATCGTCAATCACGAACTCCGGCTCAAAGGGAATCCGCAGCTCCTCCAGCCGCTCGTGAAAGTGGTGCGTCGGCTTCTCGTACACCCCGCTGATGAACGGGTTCAGGTGATGCTTCTCCACCACCTCCCACCGTTCCCCCATCCCCGACCAGATGTAGATTTCGTGCTGGTCTTCCAGCAGCTTCTGAAAGGTCTCCTTGGTGCCGGGCCGCAGCGTGTCGTCCAGCCCCAGGATGGTGTAGTCCACATCAAAGAATATCTTCATCGTCCGACTAAAGTCCCCCCGACGGTAAAAATCGGCTAAAAGAATATCATAACCGTTAATATGTCAACAATAGAATCATTGCAATTTTCTCCGTCTTTTTTGCCGAACCGCGACTCGTCCTTCCCACGAAAGGGGAATCCAGCGTCCCCGCAACTTCCGGATTCCCCCTTTCTCGGCTCTCGGCAATGACCGGTTTAAGCGGTAGTAGCAATAACCGGCTAGACCCGCTACTCCAACGCCGCCGCCAGTGCCTTCAGGTTCGCCCCGATAATCAGCCGGTCGCCCAGCCGGGTTATCGGCCGCCGCAGCAAGCGCGGCTCCTCCAGAATCAGCCGACGCAGCTCCGCATCGGCCAGCTCCTGCCCGGCCAACCCCAGCTGATTCAGGCTAGGACTCCGCCACGCAAACAGCTCCGACAGCGGCGCCAATCCCGCCAGTTCCTCCAACTCCTCCGGCCGCAGCGGCTCCTTGAAATAATCCCGTTCCGCCACCGCGATCCCCTTCTGCAAGAGCAACTCTCTCGCCTTGCGGCAGGAACTTCAACGCGGCCACCAGTAAAAAGTTGCTTGTTCCCCCAAAGCGTCCCTCCCGGCGGCTTGGCTAACTATCGGTATCCCCCGGCCCGCCGCCAATTCCGCCCTATTCTAGCCCCGGTCGTCGGGGAATTAAAAGGCATTACCAGCGCGGTTTATGCCGAAATCCTTGCCGGCTGAACCCGCGCTAACCCTTGCTCCCATTGCGCGCCCGCTCCTGCAACTCATACAACTTGTTAATCGCCTCCAGCGGCGTCAAGTTGGGAATATCCAAGTCCAGCACCGCATCCCGCAGCGGCTCCTCCGGCTGAAACAACGGCATTTGCGCGATAGCCGCCTCCTGCCCCGACCGCCGGCCCTTGCCGCCGGCCCGGCTCGATGCCGCGCCCTGCTCCAGTTCCGCCAACGCCTCCCACGCCCGGCTCACTACCGCCCGCGGCAGCCCGGCCAGTTGCGCCACATGAACCCCGTAACTGCGGTCGGCTCCCCCCGGCACAATCCGATGCAGAAACACTACCCGCCCCTCCTCCTCGGCCACTGCCACGCTGTAGTTGCGGACGCCCGGCAAAGTCTGCGCCAACTCCGTCAATTCGTGGTAGTGCGTGGCAAACAGCGACTTGCAGCCCAAACGCGGGTCATTATGCAGATGTTCAATCACCGCCCGGGCAATTGACAACCCGTCATAAGTGCTAGTGCCGCGCCCGATTTCATCCAGCACCACCAGCGACCGCGGCGTGGCTTGGTTCAATATCGCCGCCGTTTCCACCATCTCCACCATAAAAGTGGACTGCCCGGTGGTCAAATCATCCTGCAACCCCACCCGCGTAAAAATCCGATCCACTAACCCGATTTCCGCCGCCGCCGCCGGCACAAAGCTCCCGATTTGCGCCATCAAAACGATAATCGCCGCTTGCCGTATATAGGTGGACTTCCCCGCCATATTCGGCCCGGTCAGCACAATCACCCGCGCCGCGCCATTGGCAATCTGCAAATCGTTAGGCACATAAGCCCCCGCCCCCAGCGTCCGCTCCACTACCGGATGCCGCCCGTCCTTGATACTGATGGCATCCCCACCGTTCAGCTTCGGCCGCACATAGTCGTACCGCACTGCTACTTCAGCCAGGGCCGCGAACACATCCAAAGCCGCAATCCCGGCCGCTAACCGCCCGATTGGCTCCGCATATCCCCCCAACTGGCTGCACACCTGCCGAAACAGCGATCGCTCCAATTCCTGAATCCGTTCCTGCGAATGTAGCACCAGCGACTCGTACTCTTTCAACTCCGGGACGATGAACCGTTCCCCGTTAGTCAAAGTCTGCCGGCGGATATAATCCGGCGGCGCCTGCCGCAGGTTGGCTTTGCTGATCTCGATGTAATACCCGAAAATCTGATTGTAGCCTACCCGCAGGTTGCGGATGCCGGTGCGTTGCCGTTCCCGGCTTTCCAACCCGGCGATAAAACCCCGGGCATCCCGCCCGGCCGCTTTCAATTCATCCAGTTCCGGGGAAAAGCCTTCCCGGATAACCTTGCCTTCCCCCACAATCCCCGTCGGTTCCGCGGCGATAGATTCCTCAATCAGCGCCGCCGCCGCTGGCACCGGCCCCAACTGCCGCGCCAGCCAAGCCACCGACTCCGCCGCCCCATCCTCTCTTGCCAAAGTAGCCGCCAGCGACTCCGCCGCCGCCAGCCCCGCTTTCAACGCCGTCAAGTCCCGGGGCATCGCCGTGCCGGCTTGCACCCGCCCCAGTATCCGCTCCAAATCGGCAATGTTGCCCAACAGACTGCGGGCATCGCTGCGGCGGAAAGCGTCGGCGAAAAAATGCTCCACCGCATCCAGCCGCTGCTCCAACTCCCCGGTCTCCAGCAGCGGCTGCCCCAGCCATCGCCGCAGCAGACG
This sequence comes from Dehalococcoidia bacterium, assembly GCA_965243185.1. Classification (GTDB taxonomy): domain Bacteria; phylum Chloroflexota; class Dehalococcoidia; order Lucifugimonadales; family UBA3495; genus CBDBCU01. Next base: position 2,240,556 of record OZ251531.1, read on the forward strand.
CCCGCCCATCGCCGTCCGGGTATCATCCAACGCCGCCAGCAGCGAAAACTGCCGGCTTTCCCACCGCCCGGCTGCAAACAACTCCAGATTGCGCCGGGTTTGCGCATCCAGCGTCATATAAGCCGCCGTGGAATAAACCCCCAACGCCGCCAGCCGGGGCTTGGCCGCCTTGTAAGTCTGCCCCAAGTAATCCACAATCGCCCCGGCCGCCCGCGTCGCCAACGGCAAATCGGCGCACCCAAAGGCTTCCAAAGAGCGAATGTCATAGTGGGACAGCAGCGCATCCCGGGCGATGTCCCAGTCAAAAGTAGCCGGGTTCAGCCGGGTCAAGGAATAGCCCGACCGGTCAACGCCCTCTCCGCCATCCTCTACGGAACCGGAGCCGTATCCGTGGCCGTTGCCGGCCCCCAACCATGCCGGCGGCGTATCGGCCGCCGCGATCAGAACTTCCGCCGGCCCAATCCGCTCCAACTCCGGCAATAGTCGCTCCACCGCCAGTTGTGTTGCCGCAAACTCCCCAGTGGTAATGTCCACATAAGCCAGCCCCGCCGCCGCCTCATCCACTACTACCGCCGCCAAGTAGTTGTTGGCTTTCTGCTCCAGCAGCCCCGTCTCTACCACTGTGCCCGGCGTAACCACCCGCACCACATCCCGCTCCACCAATCCTCGGGATGCCGCCGGGTCCGACAGCTGTTCGCAGATGGCTACCTTATGCCCCTTCTTGATCAGCCGCGCCAAGTACGACTCCAGCGCCACCGCCGGGATCCCGGCCATTGGCACTTTCAGGCTCTTGCCCAAGCGGCGCGAAGTGAGCGCAATCTCCAACTCCCGCGCCGCCAAATGCGCGTCATCGTCAAAAGTTTCGTAAAAATCCCCCATCCGGAACAGCACCAACGCGTCCGGATAGGAATGTTTGATTTTTAGATACTGGCGGCGTACCGGCGTAACCATCAGCCCACCGAACCCTTCCCGCTCTGAACAAATATCCCCTTTGCCCGGATCCGGTTGCCAGGTCTCTCCGACTCACGCCGGGCAAATACCCCGCATACCAAAGAAAACCGGTTAGGGCAGCGCTGCCATTCTACCCTAACCGGCGTACCCTTACCAAGGGCAAAGCGGCCCTACTCTTTCCAGAACCGTTCCTCCCGGAACTGCCAACCCTGCGGCGTAACTATTTCCTTCACCCCGGCAATCATCCCCGGATGCCCGCAGGTATAGACCATCGTATCCTCTGGCGGCAGGTCAAACTCGGCCAGGTAATGCTCCACCAGATTGTTGAGCCGTCCCGTTGCCCCGGCCCACCCGGCGTTGCGCTCCTCATTAGGACGACTCACCGCCGGCACAAACTTGATAAAATCCGGATACTGCGCCGCCAGTGCCGCCAACTCCCGGTCATAGGTCAGCTCATCCTGATAACTGGCGCCCAGCAGCACATAAAAATAGTGGCCCGTCCCGCCCTGATGCAGATACTCCCGGATGATGCTCAAGTACGGCCCCACCCCGGTCACCGTGGCCAGCATCAAATGATGATGTACCTTTTCGTTCAGGGTAAAAATCCCCTTGGGCCGCGGCCGGATGGACATTGTATCCCCCACCGCCATTTGCCACATCTTGGGCGTCAACCCCCCCTCCGGCACCAACTCCACGAAAATCTCCAGCGTCTCCTCGTACGGCGCGGACACGATGGAATAGGCCCGTTCCACTCCCTCTTTGCCCAGGGTGCAATACTGCCCCGGCTTGAACTTGAACGGCCCCTCCTGCGGCGCCAGCTTCATCACCATCAACTCCTCGGTGATGTCCCGCCGTTCAACCAGTTCGGCTTGCGGCAGCTGGTCCGTGCGGTATTGCGGCCGCCCCGGGGCCGCCGCCCTATCGCTGCTGGTGGTCATCTTTACCTCGCTTCAACTAATTTTCCAGGGATTGCCGGGGACAATTCACCCCGAACGTTTCCCAAACCGTCCGAAACTAAACCGCCGTCTCCGAACTACCCTCCGGTCAATCCGTCCCCGCCGGCTCGCAATACCCTAATCCCCGTTACCGCCCTCCGCCGCCACTTTCACCACCCGCGCCGGCAAAATATCCAACCCCGGCACCCGGGACATCGGATCCGGCTCCGTCGAATTCTGCAAATCCACCGCCAGTTGCCCGAACAGAATCGTCGCCGCCACCGTCCCCCTCGGCCGCGCCGAATCCAGCCGCGCTTGCCCGGCCAGCCGTCCTCCCGGCGTCTGCACTTCCACTGTATCCCCCTCGACAATGCCCCACGCGGCCGCATCCTCCGGGTTCAACTCCACCACTTCCTCCCGTTCAATGCGGTTGCTACCGCCCGGCCCATCCGCCGTCACCCGGGTATCCCGATCCCGTTGCAGCAGCACCCGCCCCGGCACAAACCGCGCCGGATAATCCCCATCCACATCCGCCGCGGCCAGCGCCGCCCGGAATTGCGGAATCAGCCAATCCGCCTTGCCCCCGGGAAAACCATCCTGGTACAGAATCGCCGTCCCGCCGCCGCTTTCCCCCGCCGGCCACTGTAGCCCCCGCTGCTCCTTGCTGACATAAAGCAACTGTGTCGGCTGCGGACTTTCCAACCCGCTCCGCAAAGTCAACCCCGTTTCCTTTTCCAACCGGGCATAGGATATTCCGGCATAATTGGGAACCACTTCCGCGATTTCATCCATCACCGCCCCGGCATCCGGATAGTCAAAGCCGGCCGCGCCCAACCGTTGCCCCAACTGGCAAAACACCCACTGCTCCGGTTTAGCGTTGCCGCTTTGCGGCTGAAACACCGGCCGCACCCGCTGCACCCGTCGCTCCAAATTGGTATAAGTCCCATCCTTTTCCGCAAAGGATACCCGCGGCAAAACTACCTCCGCCAGTTGCGCCGGCCGGCTCAGGAAAGTATCCATCACCACCAGAAACTCCAGGTTCTGCAATGCCGCCAACCCGTCCCCCAAGCGGCCGTTCACCAGGTTATAGCTGTCTCCCACCAGCAGCATTGCCTTGACCGTCCCTTGCCGCGCCGCCGCCGCCATTTGCGGCAAGCCCAAACCGGCCTCCGTTGGCAAAGCGCAGCCCCACCGTTCCTCCAGTTCCTGCCGCGCCGGACGTTCCCCCCGCCCGGGTTTCACTCCCGGCAGTAGGTCGTGAACGCAGCCCACATCCACCGCGCCCGCTTCATTAGTTCCTTGCGGCAGCGGATAAATCCCTGCCCCCGCCTTGCCCACATTCCCGGTCAGTAACGCCAGGTTCACCAAAGCGTTGACGCAATCCCGCTGCAAATCCGGGTCGATGTTGTCCAGCGAATAGCAAACCGCGGCCTTATCCGCCTCCCCGAAAAACTCGGCCGCCCGGGCCATTTCCGCCCGCCCCACTCCGGTAATGGCGGCGATTTCCTCCAGATCCAGGTTGTTCAGGTAGTAATACAGCGTAGCCGGATCCTCGCACCGCTGCTCCACCCATTCCTTATCGACCCGCCCCTGCTCCACCACTTCCCGCAGTAATCCCCCCAGTAGCAGCAACTCCGTGCCGGGAATCGGCCGCAGCCAGCAGGCGGCGTAGCGGGTCAGCTCTACCTCCCGGGGGTCAATAACTATCAGCTTCGCCCCGGCTTTCACCGCCCGCTTTATCGGCACCCCCACCACATTGTTGTCCTCGGTCAGGTTGCTGTTGAACACCAAAATCGCCCCGGCCCGCTCCAAATCCCAAATCGGATTGGTCGCCCACCGGTAACCCAAGGCTTGCTCCAACCCCCCGGTCAATTCCGGCTGCAAGTTGGAAGTCAAGTCCACATTGTTGGACTGCATCGCCACCCGCGCCAACTTCTGCGCCAGGTAATGCTCCTCCGTAGTCCCGTTGGGCGCTGCCAACAGCCCGAAAGCCGCTCCCCGGTACTCGGCCAGCCGTTGGGCAATGTAGTCCAACGCCTCCTCCCAGCTGCATTCCGTCAGTTGCCCCTCCCGCCGTAGCAGCGGCGTCTGCAACCGGTCGCCCCGGTTAATAAACTCCAACCCGAACTTCCCCTTGAAACACCCTTGCCCCCGGTTGGCGGGCGAATTATATTCCGGCACCACCCGAATCAGCTGCCCGTCCCCGTTCAGCTCCAAATTCAGCTGACAGCCCACCGGGCAGTGCGGGCAAATCGTCCGTTCCACCCGCCGCGCCTTTTCCCACTTGTGTTCCCGCTCCACCAACGCCCCTACCGGGCAGACATCAATACACGCCCCGCAAAACTCGCACCCCGACTCCAGTAGCGATGACCCGAAAGAAGTCCCCACCAACGCCTTGCCCGACCGTTCGGTGAAACAAATAGCGTCATCCCCCCGGATTTCCTCACACGCCCGCACGCACCGCCCGCAGGTGATGCACAGGTTATAGTCCCGGTCATAAAAGGGATCCGCCACTTCCAGCGGAATCTGCTTGTATTTATAGTTCAGCGGCGACTCCAGCTCCATCCCCAGATAGCGCACCGTATCCTTGAACTCGCACCGCTCATTCTTGGGACAGGTAACGCAGCGGTCATTCACCGCCACATGACGCAGGCAAATATCCTGCGGCCCGCAAATGTCAATCCGATGGCAGGTCAGGCAGCCGTTGGGATGTTCCGCAATCAGCATCTGCATTACCGACCGCCGCAGTTCGTTCACATCCCGCGTCTCGCTGCGAATTCGCATCCCGTCCGCCGCCGGCAAAGTGCAGGCCGCCGGAAAGCCCCGCCCGCCTTCGACCGCCACCACGCACATTCGGCAGGCCGCGTACGGCTCCATCCCCGGATGGTAGCACAGATACGGAACATAGATGCCGGCGTCAATGGCCGCTTCCAGGACCATTTTGCCCCGTTCCGTAGTTATCTCCACCCCGTCAATGGCGATGGTAATTTCCTCAGCCATTCAATCCTCGCGCAGCCCTTGCCCAATGCTGCTGCTAATCGTCAACTACCGCCGGCTCAGCCGCGGCGTAAAATGCGGCTCCCCGCACCGGCCGGTCGGACACCGCTTCTCCTCAATATGCGCCGCAAACTCCTCGGGAAAATACCGCAGCGCCGACGCCACCGGGCTGAACCCCAATTGCCCATGCCCGCACAGCGAACCGGCTTGCATATTCAACCCCACCGACCGCATCAAATCCAAATCCTCCGGGCCGCCCTCCAGCCGTCCAATCCGCTCCAACGCCTCCAGCAGATGACTCATCCCCATCCGACAGGGAAAGCACTTGCCGCAGGACTCGTACTGGCAAAAGGCAATCAATACCCGCGTCAAATCCACCACGCAGGCATCATCCCCCGCGGCGATTATCCCCCCGGAACCCAAAATCGCCCCGGCATTGCGAAACACCTCAAAATCCAGCAGCAAATCCGCCGCATCGATCCCCAGCACGCCCCCCAACGGCCCCCCGGTCTGAATAAACTTCAACTTCCGGCCCGCCGGCGGCCCCCCGGCAATTTCATACAGCACCTCTTGCAGGTTCAACCCCATCGGCAGCTCCACCATTCCGGTATAATTCAACGCCCCGCTCAGGCACAAAATCACCGTCCCGGTGCTGCGCTCGTGGCCGATGCCCGCAAACCACTCTCCGCCCTTGGCGATAATCTCCGGCACATACGCCAAAGTTTTGACATTGTTGATATTGGTCGGCTTCCCGAAAACTCCCACTTGCGCCGGAAACGGCGGCCGGTACCGCGGCATCGACCGCTTCCCCTCAATGGCCTCCATCAACGCCGTTTCCTCCCCGGCAACATAGGAATCCCCGGTTAAAGCCACCTCCAGGTCAAACTGGAACCCCGACCCCAGAATATCCGCCCCCAGTAGTCCCAACTCGTAGGCTTGCGCCACCGCCGCCTTGGCCCGCTCAATCGGCCCATCGTGCCCGTGCCGAATGAAAATATACCCGTAGTTGGCCCCGGTAGCGTACCCGGCCAGTATCATCCCCTCCACTACCGTATGCGGGTCGCTCTCCAAAATCCCCTTATCGTTAAACGCCCCCGGGTCGCCCTCCTCGCAGTTGCACAGAATATACTTGTCCGCCGCCCCGTTATCCGCCAGAAACTTCCACTTAACCCCGGTGGCAAAGGCCGCGCCGCCGCGCCCCCGCAGCCCCGACGCCGTAACCTCCTCCCTTACCCCCTCCGGCGTCATTGCCGTCAACGCCTGCTGCAAAGCCGCGTAACCCCCGTTAGCCACATACTGGTAAATATCCAGCGGGTCAATCTGCCCGGCATTCCGCAAAGCAATCCGCTGCTCCTTAACCCGCATCGGATGCCGGTTCAAGTCCGGCAGCCCAATGCCGCCGCTGTCATCCCCCTCGGGATAAATGCAGCCCAACGCAGCCGCCGCTACCGGTACGCCCCCGACAATATGGGACGCCACAATTTCCTCGGCCAATTCCGGGCTGACCTTCCCGTAAAAAACCCGCGCCTGCCCCGGCACGGCCACCTCCACCAACGGCTCCGCAAAGCACAGCCCCAAGCAGCCCACCCGACTCACCACCGCATCCAAACCCCGCCTTGCCAACGCCGTCTCCAGCGCCGCCGCCGCTTCCTCCGCTCCCGCCGCCTGCCCGCACAACGCCGTCCCCACCCGCAGCCACGGCCGCCCGCCGGCCGTCAACTCCGTCCAGCGGCTGGCCGCGGCGGCCTGGATTTCCTCAAAAGTGGGGAACATACCGAACTTTACTCCGGAGACTGACCCAAGGCTTGGGTCACCCGGCGGCCCGCTTCCTCCGGCGAAAGCCGGCCGACTAAATGATGATTAACCGACATCACCGGCGCCAGGGCGCAGGCCCCCAAGCAGGTATTGTACCGCACCGACAGCCGCCCGTCCGGGGTATCGCCTTCCTCCTCCAACCCGGCCGCCGCCAGCGTCGCCGCAATCACCGGCATTGCCCCAACCAAATGGCACGACGGCCCCCAGCAGACCTCAATCCGCTGCTCGCAAGGCGGCGTCGTGCGAAAATTGGGATAAAAGGACACCACCGCCCAAACATCATTGACCGTAGCCTGGTTGAACTCCGCCACCGCCGCCACCGCTTCCTTGGGGATATACCCCAATTCATCCTCCACCGCCAGCAGCGACGACAGAATCGTAATCGTCCGTTGCGGCTGCCGCGCCACCGCCCGGCTGCTCCGTTCCTTCAGCCCATCCATCTGCCGGGAACCTGACCTCTGCCTAAATACTCTGCGCCTGACTATCGCCCCGCCCCGTAACCCCGCCGGAATGTTACCACAGGAAAATAGGCGGTTCAACCAATTTTCCCGCCGCCAGCCCCCTACTCCCCCTGCAAATACTGCCGCATCGCCGACCGGAAAATATCGTATGGATGCGCCCCGGTGAACATCAAATTCCCCACCACAAAGGTCGGAATCCCCCGGATCCCGTACTGCAACGCCTCCTGATACTGCTGCATCACCACCCCCGAATAGGTATGCGCCGCCAAATGCTCCAGCAGCTCCTCGGCATTCAGCGATACCGCCCGCGCCACCTCCGCCAACGCCGCCGGCTGCCCCAAATCCAGCCCTTCCTCCCAATAGGCTTTATAGGCGGCGTGATGAAACTCCAGAAACTTCCCCTGCTGCTGGGCATACTCCGTCGCTTCCAGCGCATACAGCGTATTCGGCGTAACCGCCGGCGGCCGCATAATCAATCCGGCCTCCCGCACCTGCGACCGAATCGGTTCCGCCAATTCCTCCGCCGTTTCCCCGGCCCGCGGCTGCCGCTGCAAACCCTCCTGCGGCGTATCCGGCCGCAACAGATAAGCCCGCCCCTCCACGGCGATGTTGTAATCCTGACCCAACTTGTCAACCCGCTCCAGGCCGACATAGCACCAGGGTCAAATATAGTCATACCAGACGATAACCCGCACCGGCTCCGTCCCCTTGCCCCCCGCCGCCATCCCCTGCGCCGCTTCCTCCATAACCAACCTCCTGTTCAACCGGACTTACCCGCCCGGCGCGAGCAATCCTCGGTAAAACTCCCGGCCCCTGGTGAATTGAATCAGCCCCCCTACTCCGCCGCCTGCTCCCCATAGGAATACTCCGCCGCCATCCCCTTCCCTTGTGGCGGCATCAACGACCCCGGCGCCGCCGCCAGCAGCCCATCCAACTCATCCAAACCCGCTATCCGGACGCAATCTGTCACCTCCCGCTGCCATCCGCCCCGATCCAGCAGCACCGGATAAATCCCGGCGGAACGCGCCCCCAACACATCCGAACGCGGCTGATCGCCGATATGCACCGCCTCGCCCGGCAGCGCATCCACCCGGGCCAGCGCCGCCGCAAAAAACTCCGCCGCCGGCTTCTCCACCCCCGCCTCCGCCGCCGTCAAACAAAAATCCAGATACGGCGCCAACCCCATCCGGTCGCAAAGCTCATCCATATCCCGCCGCAGGTTGGTGATAACCCCCAGCCGGTAGCCCTGATCCCGCAGCCGCGCCAACGCCGGCCGCGCATCCGGAAAGGCCGCAAAATCCTTGGGAACGCTAATGGCAATTTCCCAGATTTGCCGCGCCAAATCCCGCGACACCGCCAACCCCGCCTTCTCCAGCAGGATTTGCTCATAGCGGGCGAAAAAAGCCAGCCGCTCCGCCGCGCTCCGCTCCGCCAGCGGCTTAACCTCATTCTCCCGGTTAAAATACACATCCGCCACCGCATAGCCGTACTTAATGCCCTCGGCATCCACCTTCAGCCCCAACTCCCGGCACGCCGCCTGCTGAATCTGATCCAACGGCGGCCAGAACCGCGCCAGCGTATTGTAGAAGTCGAAAAATACGGCTTTAATCATCGCCCCTGCCCCAATCGGCTTTTGCCCACCCGATGGCCTTGGTAGCACCGGGTCAATATCTACTACTCCGGCCTTTCCCTGAACCCTCCGGCTTGGAAAAGCCCTTGCGCCCCGCCATTCTAGCACACCCGCCCAACTTGTGCATCACCCCGGGCAACTGGTATTCTCAACACGGGTTGGCATAAGTTAAAACAGGGAAAAATCGCCCCGACCAAGAAGGGGATTCCTATTGATTCTCTGACACTGCTTCGGCTCCGACAAGTCCGTTTTTAGCAGTGCCAGCCCGTGTTGAGAACACACGAATCGTGGCGGCATTGACCGGAATTGCCAGATAATCTATATTTATTAGCCAGCTTTAGAGCCGGCTATTTTATGCGTTTCGGAGTGGATTCCGTTTGCTTTTAGGGCATATTCAACTTAACGACAAAATCGTAAAGTTGAACGCAGATTGTTGCTTTGCAATACCAAGCCCGGTTGCGCGGTAAAATCTGCCTTAACTAAAAATGCTCTGAAAGCAAATGGAGACATCGCGGGGATTAAGGCACAGCGGCCGCCGGGCGGCAAGGAGCTATTGATGGACGGAGATGGAGCAAATCGTCTCTTTTTCTGCCCGGCCGGGCCAGCGGCCGCGGCGGCCTTGGGATCTTATGTCCGGGCCATACAAGGGGATGACCCCTTGGCGCCGGTTACCGTGGTCGGGCCATCGACTTACGCCAACCTGGCCTTGCGGCGGGAGTTGGGGCGCGGCGGGTTGGCTAATGTGGGATTTGTGCATCCGCATCGGTTGGCCGATTTGTTGGGTGGGCCGCGGCTGGCGGCGCGGGGATTGCGGCCGCTGACGCCGCTAGTGGAAAGCCAAGCCCTACGGCAGGCGGTGAGCCAGACGGACGGCTTGCTGCGGGAAAAAGGCTACCATCCCGCTACGCACCGGACGCTAAAGGCGGCGATACGGGAACTGGCGCAGCTCTCCCCGGCGGAAAAGACGGCGTGGCAAGGGCGCGGCAGCCAGTTGAGCCGGGAGATATTGCAGATTGAGACCGCCTTTCGGGAGCTTACGGCCGGTTACTACACCGAGGCCGAGGATTTGGCGCAGGCGGCGGCGTACGGGGTAAGAACCGGCGGACAGGGCAACGCCCTGACCGACTTGGGATTGGTGATTTTCTTTCAACTGCGGCGGATTACGGCGGGGCAGCAGGAGCTTATTGAATCGTTAGCGGCCGCCGGTAAATGCGCCGTTTTTTTGCCGCTGGTGGGCGATGACGAAGGCGACCGGGCGGCGCGGGAAATCGCGGAACGATTGACCGGCGCTTTGGGGACGCCGACGGTTTATGCTGAGGTTGGGTCAAGTAGGGATGGAAATGCGCCGCCCGCCGACCGGGTTTCCGGGATGCGGCTGCTGGTAGCCCAAGACGCCCATCAGGAAATACGGTGGGTTATCCGCAACATTTTCCGCCAGATCAGCAGCGGTACGCCGCTGCACCGGATCGCGGTTCTGTATCGGCAGACTTTCTACGGCGCGCTGATACCGGAGGAGTTGGCATTAGCCGGTCTGCCGGCAGCCGGGCCAAATACGACGCCGCTGACGCAAACCGGGCCGGGGCGGACGCTGACCGGCTTGGTCAACTTGGCGCAAGGCGTCCGGGCGGCGCAAGGGCGGGAACTGCCCCGGGAGGAAGTTACGGCGTGGCTGACCGCTTGCCCGGTGCGCTTTCCGGGCGGGTTAGCGGCGGATTTTAACCCCAGCCAGTGGGACAATATATCCAAGCAAGCCGGCATCGTCCGGGGCTTGGCGCAGTGGCAGGATAAGCTGAGCCGGTTGGCTAGTGACCGGGCGCGGCAAGCGGAACGTTTAGCTGCGCAGGGGGAAGTGTCCGAGGCCAAGGCGGAATTGATGGCGGCGGAAAGCCGGGCCGCCGGACAACTGCGCGGGTTTATTACCGGGTTGGCGGCGGCGTTGATGCCGCCAGCCGAGGGCAGTTCGTGGGGCGAGTTTGCTCAGTGGGTCAGGAAACTGCTGGAACGCTACGGGGCGGCGGCTACCCTGTCCGATGCCGAAGCGCAAAACCGGGAACGGATTGGCGAAGTAGTAGCAAGCCTGGCCGAACTGGATCAACTGGAGACCGGCGGTATCGGGTCTGACCGGTTCCGGGAGACTCTGGATGAAGCCTTGGCCGGAACGCCGGGACGCTTGGGGGCAACGGGGCAAGGGGTCTTTGTTGCGCCGTTAAGCCAAGCGGCCGGAATGTCCTTTGACGCGGTACATCTGGTCGGAATGGTCGAGGGGGCGTTTCCGCCGCCACTACGGGAATCGCCGCTGCTGCCGGAGTCGGAAAAACCGGCTGAAGTGGGCGCTGGTTGGCGGCCATCCCGGTCGGAACGGTTAGCCGATGAGCGGCACAACTTTATGGCGGCCCTGGCGGCGGCGCCGCTGCAAACCCTTTCCTATCCCTTGGCCGACGCCGGCGGTTCCCGGGGCAACTACCCGTCCCGGTGGTTTCTGGAACAGGCAACGCGGCTGGAAGGGAAAGCGGTGCGGAGTTCCACCCTGAAATCCCTGGTCAATCAAAAGGAGTGGCTGACCGCCATCGGTTCCCCGGAACAGGAATTTGGCAGCATCGCGGGTTTGGCGGCGGCCGACCAGCACGATTATGACCTGGCAAGTTTGTGGGATTGCCGGGAACGGAGCGGCGGCATTCGGCAGCATCCCCTGGCTAAAGAGGGCATCCTGGCCGGCGCGCTGCAAGTAGGTCGGAGCCGCTACAATCCCTATTACGGCTCCTACTTTTCGGAATGGAACGGCAACTTGGCTGGGGCCGCCGGCCCGTCGGGATTGGCCGGCGGGTTGAGCGGACAAGTGCTTTCGCCGACCGGCTTGGAAAAGTGGTCCAACTGCCCCTTCAGCTACTTTCTGGGGCAGCAACTGCGGTTGAGCGCGCAGGACAGCCCGGAGGACATCTACCGCATATCGGCCTTGGAGCAGGGTTCGCTGATCCACGAAATCCTGGAGCAGTTTATCGGGCAAGCCCGGGAGCGGGGAACGGTGCCGCCGCCGGGGCAAGGGTGGACGGATGCGGACGCCGGGGTTTTGCAGGAAATTGCGGAAAGGGCGTTCCAGGAAGCGGAAAGCCGGGGCATTACCGGACGGACGCTGCTGTGGCGAATGTCCCAAGCGGATATTCGGGATGATTTGACGGCATTTCTCGAAGCGGATACGTATGTGCGGGAACGGTTCGGCTTGTCGCCGGCGCGGGAGGAAGCGCGGTTCGGCATTGACGGCGACAACGCCGCCGATAGCTGGGCGGCGGCGGTCTATCGGCTGCGGGACGGGACGGAAATACGGTTCCGGGGCGTGATTGACCGGGTTGACCGGTCGGCAGACGGGCGGGCGGCTTTGGTGCTGGACTACAAGAGCGGGGGCGCCAGTCGGTACGCCGGTTTGGAGGAGGATGCCATTGATAAGGGGCGGCGATTGCAGTTGGGCATTTACGGACTGGCGGCGCAGCAGGCTTTGGGCGCGGAAGTGCAGGTGCGGGCGGCGTACTGGTTCGTGAGCAGCCGGGGCGGGTTCAAGCTGATACCCGAGGAGCCGGTGCGTATGGAGGATGCGGCGGTGCAGGAACGGTTTGAGGAAGGCATCGCCGCCATCGTCTCCGGGATTCGGGGCGGCGTGTTTCCGGCTAATCCGGGGCCGTGGGATTTCAACAGTTTCTTGGGCAAGTCCAACGGCAAGAACTGCCATTACTGCGATTTTGACGCCCTGTGTCCGGCGCGGCGGGTGAACCTGTGGGAACGGCTGAAAGGCCGCCGGGAAAATCAGCGGGCCCTGGCCGGCTATCTGGAATTGGCTGAGGAGGAGTCTGAGGAATGACCAGCGCATTTACGCCGCAGGATGACGCCGCCCGGCAGCGGATCTTGCACGGGTTGGGCGATACCCTTTTTGTCGAAGCCGGCGCTGGCACCGGCAAAACCACCAGCTTGGTGGGTCGAGTGGCAAACCTGGTTTCCAGCGGCGCAACTACCTTGGATCGGGTAGCGGCCATTACCTTTACCGAAGCGGCGGCGGCGGAACTGCGCGACAAAATCCGGGAACGATTAGAGGAGTCGGCGGCGCCGGATTCGGCGTTGCGCGACCTTGAACGGGAACGGTGCGAGCGGGGATTAGCCGACCTGGATCAGGCATCCTTTCAGACTTTGCACAGTTTCGCCGGCGGCCTGCTGCGGGAGCGGCCGCTGGAAGCCGGGCTGCCCATTGCCTTTCAGATTGCCGACCCCATTGTCAGCCAGTTGGATTTTGACCGGGCGTGGCGGGATTGGCTGGATACGGCGTTGGAAAGGGAGGAGTTACAGGTACCGCTGACTATGGCTTTGTCTTTGGGATTGAACCTGACGCGATTGCGGGAGGTAGCCGTCGCCTTTCACCAGAATTATGACATCGTGGAACAGACGGATTTTGAGGATGGAGAGGACTCCGAGGATAAGGAGCCGGCAAATCCGGTAGCCGGTCAACTGGCGGCGGAAGCGGATGAACTGGCGCGGCTGTGCGGTTACTCCCGGTTGGGCGCGGAGGATGCCCTGTATCAGCATACGCAGGGGGTAATTGCCGCCGGCCGCCGCCTGGACGGGATGAACCCCACGGCGGCGGAAAGCTATCGGCTGCTGCAAAAAGTGCGGCTGTCCTGCGGCCGCGGCCGGCAAGGGGATTGGGATAACGACCCTAAATCGGGCGGCAACGCTTGCAAACTGCTGAAAGACCGGCTTAAAGAACTGCAAGCTGCCGCCAATGATGAATTGGCCGCGGCCCGACGCCAATCCCTGTTGCTACTGCTGCGGGAACTGCGGACTTTCGTTCTGGACTACGCGGCGCAACGGAAGGCGGCGGGCAAGGCGGAATATAATGACCTGCTGATTTGGGCGCGGGATTTGCTGCGGGACAACCTGGCAGCCCGGGATTACTTTCGGGGGCGGTTTTCCCATCTGCTGATTGACGAAGTGCAGGATACGGATCCCATCCAAGCGGAAATCGCAATGTTTCTGGCCGAAGCGGTTACGCCGGGGATAGCGGCCGCCGGGCGTCCCCAAGAGTGGGAAGCGATTACCCCGGAAGCCGGCAAACTGTTCGTCGTGGGCGACCCGAAACAGTCCATCTATCGGTTTCGGCGGGCCGATGTGCGGCAGATGAACCGGCTGCGGCAACGAATGGGCGGGGAAACTCTGCAACTGACCCAAAACTTCCGCTCCCAGCGGCCGGTTATCGCTTGGGTCAACCGACTCTTTGAGCAGTGGATGAGGCAAGGCAGCCCGGAGCAAGCCCAGTATGTGGACTTAATCCACCGCTGGGACGGGGCGTCGGAACATCTCCAGAAGCCGGGAGTGTGGCGGCTGGGCGCCGGCATTGACGAAAATGTTAATGCAGTACGGCGGGAAGGCGCGGAAGCAGTGGCCAGCCTGCTGTCCGGCATTCCGGGGGAAGGCTGGCCAGTGCGGGATACGGCCGCTGCCGGGGAACAGTACCGGGACGCCGGCTTTTCCGATGTGTGCATCCTGATGCCGCGGCGGACTTCCCTGCGGGAGTTGGAGCAGGCGTTGGATGACGCTGACCTACCGTATCGGCTGGAGGGTTCGTCGCTGATTTTTGACACCCAGGAAGTGCGGGATTTGCTGAACTGCCTGCGGGCCATTGACGACCCGGCGAATCAAGTAGCCATTGCGGCGGCGCTGCGCTCGCCGGCCTTCGGCTGTTCCGATATTTCCCTGCTGGAGTTGGTACAGGCGGGCGGCAGTTTTGACTATCTGGCCGAACTGCCGACAGCGGCGGCGGCCGGGCCGGCCAGTCAGGGTTTGCGCGAATTGAAAGGGTATCACTACGCCCGGCTGGAGGAATCGCCGGCTTTGCTGATGGAGCGGTTTATCCGGGAGCGGCAGCTGATGGCGGCGGCGTTGGAACAGCAACGGCCGCGGCAGCAGTGGCGGCGGTATCGGTTTATGATTAACCAGACGCGGGCCTTTACCGAAGCCGGCGGCGGTTCCCTGAGGGAGTTTTTGAGTTGGGCGGAACAGCAAGCGGCGGAAAATGCGCGGGTTACTGAAACGCCGGTTCCCGAGGAGCAAGAGGAAGCGGTGCGGGTGATGACGGTCCACGGAGCCAAGGGGCTGGAGTTTCCGATAGTGATTCTGACCGGGTTGGATTCGGGCAGTCCGAACCGCACTGAGACCGTATTGGTGGACCGGGAACGGGGGCAAGTCGAGGTTCGGATGGGCAGCGGCAGTCAGGTTTTTGAGACGCCGGGCTATGCCGAACTACGGGAACGGGAAGGGCAGCTTGGCGCGGATGAAGCGGTACGGCTGCTCTATGTAGCGGCAACCCGGGCCAAAGAGCATCTGGTGGTGAATATGTACCACCGGGAGGAAGGGCGGGATTGCCCGGCCCGGCAAATCGCCGCCTTGCTGGAAAGCGATGATGGAACGGGAATGTGGGAAAGGATTGACGCGCCGCCCCTCGACCCAGCGGCGGCCGAATTGTTAGCGGCGGCGGCCCCGGCAACGCCGGAAACGGCAAGGGATTTTATGGGGCAGCGGGAGCGGTGGCGTCAAGAACGGGCGAAACTAATCCGGGCGCAGAGCCGGCCGATTTCCGTAGCGGCCACTACCCTGGCCCGGGTGGCTAAAGAGGAAGCGGCCGAAACGGCGGCTGAAACCGAACCGTGGCGGCGGGGGCGCGGCGGAACTTCAATCGGGCGGGCGGTACACGCCGTCCTACAAACCATTGACCTGGCGACCGGGGAAGGATTAGCGGAAACGGCCCAAGCCCAAGCCGCCGGGGAGAATATCCCGGGGCGGCGGCAGGAAATTATTGACTTGGTCCAAGTAGCTTTAGATAGCCCGGCAGTGCGGCGGGCGGTGGCGTCCGGGCGGTACTGGCGGGAAGTGCCGGTAGCCGCGCCTTTGGGCGACGGGCTGGTCGAGGGCTTTATCGACCTGCTCTATGAAACCGAGGGCGGGTTGGCCGTGGTCGATTACAAGACGGACGATATTGACGCGGCGGAAACCGGGGAGACGCTGCAACGTTACCGGTTGCAGGGCGGCACCTACGCTTTGGCCGTGGAGCGGGCGACGGGGAAAGCAGTAAAGGAAGTCGCGTTCCTGTTCCTGCGCCCCAACCGGGAGGAACGGCTGACCGACATCGGGCAACTGACCGCGGAAGCGGAAGGGCGGGCGTTGGCGTATTTGCAGGGCGGGTAGCAGCCGGTACTTCCCCTCTTTCCCCTTGGCCCGAACCGGTCGGTTTTGATAAGGGATTGCCCGGCGCCATCGGGCTTGTGCGGCCGGTCTTGCCCCAAGCGGTTACAAGGCTCCGTCGAGGCGGTGGAGGAGCAAGCCGGTAGGGAGTTTGGGGTAAAAGAAGGTGGATTTGGAAGGGAGCCGCTGGCCGCCGCTGACGATGGATTCAAAGGCGTCCATAGGAAAGGGTTTGAGCAGAAATGCTATTTGCCGGCGGCCGGCGGCAATCAGTTGGGCCGCTTGGGCCGGGTCGTGGCTGTAGTCCACATATTGGGCGGTATCACCTAGAAGGGGCTGAATAACCTGTTCATCCAACAGCCAAGCCGTAGAGACCGCCAAGCTGCCCCAGCGTTGCCAGTCAATTTCCGGTTTAAGGGTCAATAGCTGCGGCGGAGTGTCGCCGGGGCCGAGGATCCCGACGGTATGCCGGCCCGGGCCGCGGTCAATGACCTGCTGAGCCAATTGCGCCGGGCTGATGGTCGGGTCGAGGGGTTCCGGGTCGAACAGCTCCAGCAATCGCTGCGGCAAGGCGGTCAGTTGCTCCGGGGAAAGGCCGCCGATAAGTTTGTGGTAGGGGAGCAAGAGCAAGCCGGGGTCGTCAAACTCGGTAAGGGACATCATTACATAGTTATGGGCGGCGTCCGGGCTGGCGGCGTTGGCGGCTTGTTCCTGGCCTTGACGGTAGCGGCGGGCGGCCTCGTAGCGATGATGACCGTCGGCAAGAAAGACCGGGCGGGCGGCGAAAAAGTCGGTGATGGCCTGCTGCGCGGCCGGGTCAGCAATCGGCCACAGGGCAAGCGCTCCGATATTGCTGTCCGGGATCGGCAGCGTTTCCAAGTCCGGGGGCGCTGCCATTACCTGGTCAAAGATATGGCGGAGTTCCCCGGCAGAATCGCGATAGAGGGTCATCAGGGGGCTGAACTGGGTTTGCGCGGCTTGCAGCAAGTCTACCCGGTCAAGGACTGCCGGCTCCCGGGTGAATTCGTGGGGCAGCACGGAGCCGCCATCGTAATCCTCGACCAGCACCGCGCCAAATAGTCCCAACTGGGCCCGTTCCTGTCCCTGATGCCGGTAGGAATGGCGCATCAGGTAAAAGGCGGGCTGTCCGTCGCGGCGGAGGATGCCGGCGGTTTGCCACTGCTGAAAGAGGTCGGCGGCCTGCTGGTAGCCGGCAGCCGGGTTCACCGGGTCGGGCTGTTCGCCGCCTTCGAGGTGTACGGCGTTGTAGGGGCTGCGCCGTTGCAAGACGGCTTTGAGTTCGGGGCCAATCATATCGTAGGGGGGGCAAAGGACGGCGTCAAGGGGGCCGCCGAGGGCCGGCGGATGGTAGCGAAGGCCGCGGAAGGGACGGAATACGGTCATAAGGGGGCTGCTCCCTGGGGATTATTGGCATTATTCTACCGGATAGACGGGATTTGAGGGTGCCGGAATCCCGTTGGCAAGAGAATAACAATTGTGGGAGTGCCGTAGGGATTTCGGGTAAGAATTTTTAGATTCCGCGGCGCAACCGCGGAATGACCCGGAAGGGCGGCGGGAGTTTCCGGTGAAATTTCAGACCCGGCCGCCCTTTACTAAGGTTCCCCCAAAGTGGAGCGCATATCGCCCCGGGCGCGGCGGCGGCGGACGATGTTGAGGCGAACTTGGGCGCGGCGGACAGCGGCGGCGGCGCGTTCCAGTTCCAGGTCGGTGGCATGGGTTTGCAGTCGTTCCTGGGCGCGGGTCATGGCGGTTTGGGCGCGTTCCTCGTTGATTTCTTGGGAATACTCGCAGGCGGCGGCAAGGATGGTTACTTTGTTGGCCAGCACTTCCATAAAGCCGCCGGTAACGGCGAGGTAGGAAGGTTCGCCGTCTTTGCGAATCATAACTTCGCCGGGCTGCAAGGCGGTCATCAGGGGGGCGTGGCGGGGCAGGATGCCCAACTGGCCGCCGATGCCGGGGGCGACGACGCTGTCCACCTGGTCGGCAAAGACCTGGCGCTCGGCGGTGATGATTTCGAGTTGCATGGGCATAGCTTAAACTCCCGCTACTTCTAAAACTAGCTGCTTGACCGCTTCCGTCGCTGGGGCGGCTGCTGCATCCAAGGCCAACTTTACGTCGCTCATTTTCTTGAGCGGCAATGCCGCTTCCTGCAACAGCAACTGATGATTTCCCTCTCTTTCTGGGGTCAGCTTCGAGTAAGAGACCGCCCACAGGGGCTTGCCCTGCTTTACGCACTCCATTGCGGCGTTGATGGTTCCACCGGTTTCTTGGGCTTCCACCACGAACAAGCCCGTGGACAAGCCCACAATCAGCTTGTTGCGGGTCATTGCCCGCCAAGACTGCCAAGTCGCCTCCGGCTCAAACATAGAGATAGCCAGAAAATTACTGTCCATCTCCACAAGACTCGCCAACTCCCGCCGGATGGAGAACCCCGCAATGCCCTCGGGAAGCACCGCGATAGTGCTTCCCCCGGCAGCCAATGCGCCTTTATGGGCTTGCCGGTCAACGCCGCGGGCGTACCCGCTGACTACTAACAGGCCGCGTTTGGCTGCCTCGTTGCCAAACCGGAATGCCCATTCGTGGGCCTCGGCAGAAGCCGCCCGGGAGCCGCAAATGCCAACCCCGGGCTGGGTCAACAGGTCGATGTTTCCGATGGCGTACAGGGTTACGCTGCCAAGGACGCCCCGCAGCCGCTCCGGGTAACTGGGGTTGGTAGGGGGAATGGCAATGTATTGCATTTTCATTCCCATCGCTCCTTATTCAGGCCGACGCCCCCATTAGTGAATTTGGCGTCTTTGGCAACAGACAGACCGTAAACTTCCCTCGCGCCAGCTTCTCGTAACGCCCGCGCTATTTCCTTCAGCGTCCCTCCTGAGCGGATTGTGTCGTCCAGAATAAGAACCCGCTCACCGCCGGTTATCTCGGACACCCCTACGCTATGGGCAATTCGGTTGGTTAAGTCGGTTTCGTTTTCTCCTTCGTTCCAGTCTTTTTGCGGGCCAGTTACTCGGGTCTTGTAACTGCTTATCCGACGCCAACCCCGGTTGCGGGCAATCTCTTGCGCCCACTTGCCAACCAAGTCTGGAGTACCAGGGTCGCTTTTGGGAGCGGAGATAATAGCGTTAACCGTCCTGATCGGTAGATGTCCCTCTATGAAATCCTCAATACGAGTTAGGCAATAAGAACTCGCAGACGAGTTGCGCCAATACTTCGCCTGATTGACCGCATTGCCCCACGAGGAGGTGCTTCTCCGTTCACCCTCAAACAAACTGTAGGGACCGAGAGCATAGCACTCATCCAGCTCTGGCGACAGGTCAATAATTACCCTATGTTTAAGCAGGTCAAAGAACCTGAACAGCGTATCCGGTTCCCTGACCCCCTCCAGAATAAACGCAGGGTCGAGAAAGTCGACTTGAGACATCGCCGAAGCCAAGCCAGACCGCTTTACTACCTCCTCCAAGTTGCCATGCCCTTCCAGCCGCAACTGCAACCGGTAATCTTGCCCGGACACCGGCGTGAGTTCGTAGGAGTGGAAACAACAGCAGTTGGGCATACGACAAACCTGATAGAACTTTTGTTTGCCATTATTGCATCCCCGTAAAGGGATGTCAATACCCGCTTACGCCGCCGCCCCCGCCATCTGTTCCGCCCGTTCAATGGCTTCGTCGATGGTGCCGACCATATAGAAAGCCTGCTCCGGGAGGTCGTCGTGCTGGCCGGCAAGGATTTCAGTAAAGCCGCGCACGGTTTCCCGCAACGGCACATATTTGCCGGGCTGGTTAGTGAACGCCTCCGCCACAAAGAAGGGCTGGGTCAGGAAACGCTGAATTTTGCGGGCGCGGAATACGGCTTGCCGATCCTCCTCGGACAGTTCCTCGATGCCGAGGATGGCGATGATGTCCTGCAAGTCCCGGTACCGCTGCAAGACCTGCTGGACGCCGCGGGCCGCCTGGTAGTGTTCATCGCCAACAATGCGCGGCTCCAGGATGCGGGCAAAGGAGGCCAAGGGGTCGACGGCGGGATAGAGACCCTGCGCCGCCAGGGACCGCTCCAGGGACACCACCGCGTCCAAATGCCCGAAAGTCGTTACAATGCCGGGGTCGGTGTAGTCATCCGCCGGCACATATATGGCTTGGAAAGAGGTAATGGAGCCGGATTTGGTCGAAGTAATCCGCTCTTGCAGCGCGCCCATCTCCGTACTCAGCGTCGGTTGGTAGCCCACTGCCGAGGGCATCCGTCCCAACAGCGCGGAGACTTCCATACCCGCCAGAATGTAGCGATAGATGTTGTCGATAAAGAGCAGCACGTCCTGATGCTGCTCCTCGCGGAAATACTCCGCCATCGTCAAGCCGGTCAAGCCGATGCGGGCGCGGACGCCGGGGGTTTCGTTCATCTGCCCAAACACCAGCACCGTGCTGTCGAGGACGCCGGAGTCCTGCATTTCGTGCCACAGGTCGTTGCCTTCCCGGGAACGCTCCCCCACGCCGGCAAAGACCGATACGCCCTGATGAACGGCGCCAATGTTGCGGATGAGTTCCTGAATGATGACGGTTTTACCCACGCCGGCGCCGCCGTAAGCGCCAACCTTGCCGCCCTTGGGGAAGGGGGTAATCAGGTCAAAGACCTTGATGCCGGTTTCCAGAATCTCGATTTCCGGGTTCTGGTCGTCAAAAGCCGGGGCCGGCCGGTGGATGGGCCAATGCTGGCCGGCTTCGACCGCGCCCAAGTTGTCCAGGGGCGTACCGGTGACATCAAACAGCCGCCCCAAAGTTTCCGGGCCCACCGGCACCGATACTTTCCGGCCGGTGTCGTTGACTTCAGTACCCCGGGCCAAGCCATCCGTGGAACCCAAAGCCAGACAGCGGGCCCAGTTGTTGCCGATATGCTGCTGGACTTCCAGCACCAGCCGTTCGCCGTTGTTGTCCAACTCGAGGGCGTCGAACAGATTGGGCAACTGCTCCGGGGGAAACTCGACATCCACCACGGTGCCGATTACCTGCACGATTTGTCCGGCCATATTCTTTTTGACCTCCCACGGTCGCTTTTGACGGCGGAATCCGCCGATTGGAAACCGGTTGGTTAAGGCTTATCCTTCGAGGGCAATCTGCCCGCCGACCAGGTCGAGCAGTTCGTTGGTGATGCTGTCCTGTCGCAGTTTGTTCATTACCAGGGTCAAATCGCCGGCCAGAGATTTGGCGTTGTCGGTAGCGTTCCGCATTGCCACCATCCGGGCCGACTGCTCGCTGGCAATGGATTCGAGCAGGGCGTGATAGACCTGCATATCGACGAATTGCGGCAGCAATTCCCCCAAGACCGTCAGGGAATCCGGTTCGTAGATGTAGCCGGAACGGTCGGATGCGGCGAGTTCGCTGGGTTCGACCGGCAGCAGCTTTTCCACCGTCGGCACTTGGGACACGGTGGAGGCAAAGCGGGTATAGCCGAGATACACTTCGTCCATTTCCCCGGCGGTGAACTGGTCGATAATCATTCGGGAAATGGGCAGGGTGTCCTCGACCACCGGCCGGTCGCCCAAGTCGGTAAAGACGGCGAGCAAATCCTGGCTGTAGCGGGCCATAAAGTCGCGGCCCTTGCGGCCCAGGGCAATGCTGCGTACCGGGGCGGTCTGTTCGAGGATGAACTGGGCGGCGCGGCGGTTGATGGCGGAGTGCATCCCGCCCGCCAAGCCCCGGTCGGGAGTGATAACCAGCAAGCCGACCCGATGCACCGGGCGGGCGGCGAGGAGGGGATGCAAAGTGCCATCATCCCGGGGCTGCGCCGCCAGGTGCGCGATTACTTCGTGAATTTTTTGGGCGTAGGGCCGGCCCTGGACGGTGGCATTCTGGGCCCGCCGCATTTTTGAGGCGGCAATCAACGACATGGCGTTAGTTACCTTGCCGGTGTTTTCCACGCTGCGGATTCGCCGCCTGATGTCCCTTACGCTAGGCATCCTGTTTTTCCCGGTTCAGGTTTGGGGTTAGCTGAAAGTAGCCTTGAAATTGTTGATCGCTTGGGTCAACTGGGCGGAGACCTCATCCTCGAGACGGCCGCTGTCGGCAATGCTCTGCCCGATTTCCGGGTGGGTGGTCTCGAGGTAGCTTAACAGCTCCCGCTCAAAGGCGTTCACCCGCTCCAGCGGCACTTCGTCGGTCAAGCCGGCGTTGACCGCATAGAGAATCATCACTTCCTGCTCCAGTCGCAGGGGCTGGTACTGGGGCTGTTTCAGCACTTCGGTGGAAAGCTGGCCGCGGGCCAACTGGGCCCGGGTGGCCGCGTCCAGGTCAGAAGTGCCGAATTGGGCAAAGCTGGCTAGTTCCCGGTATTGGGCCAAGTCCAGGCGCAACCGGCCGGCCACTTGACGAATGGCGCGGGTTTGGGCGGCGCCGCCCACCCGGGAGACGGACAAACCCACATTCACCGCCGGCCGGACGCCGATATTGAACAGTTCCGGCTCGAGGTAAATCTGCCCGTCGGTGATAGAGATGACATTAGTGGGAATGTAGGCGGAAACATCGCCGGCCTGGGTTTCGATGATAGGCAGAGCGGTAATCGAGCCGCCGCCGTGTTCAGCGTCGAGACGGGCGGCCCGCTCGAGCAGGCGGCTGTGCAGGTAGAAAACATCCCCCGGGTAGGCTTCCCGGCCGGCCGGCCGGCGCAGCAACAGGGACATCTGCCGGTAAGCCCAGGCGTGCTTGGTCAAGTCATCATAGACCACCAGCACATCCCTACCCTGCGCCATAAACTCCTCAGCCATGGCGCAGCCGGCGTAGGGAGCGATGAATTGCAGGGGCGCGGAGTCGGCCGCCCCGGCGTTGACGACGATGGTATGCGCCATCGCGTCGTTTTCCTCGAGGATGCCCACTACCTGGGAAACCTTGCCCTGCTTCTGCCCGACCGCGACATAGACGCAAATCAGGTCGCCGCCGCGCTGGTTAATGATGGTGTCGAGGGCAATGGCGGTTTTGCCGGTAGAGCGGTCGCCGATAATCAGTTCCCGCTGCCCCCGGCCAATGGGAATCATTGCGTCAATGGCCTTAATGCCGGTCTGCACCGGAGTATCGACCGATTGCCGCACCACCACATTGGGGGCGGTCTGTTCCACCGGGCGGGTGGTCGTGGTGTTAATCGGCCCCTTGCCGTCGAGCGGCCGCCCCATCGGGTCGACGACCCGGCCAATAAGGGCATCCCCCACCGGAATCTCGATAATCTGGCCGGTGGAGCGGACCTGATGGCCTTCCTTGACGGCGTTGGCGTCGCCGAGGATGGCCGCGCCCACGATGTCGGACTCGAGGTTGAGAGCCAGCCCCATAATGTCATTGCCGAAGTCCAGCAGTTCGTTGGAGCGGACGCCTTGCAGTCCCTGAATGCTGGCAATGCCGTCGCCAACCTGCACCACAGTGCCGACATCGACCAGGCTCAAGTCGCCGCCAAACTCCTCAATCTGGCGTCGGATTAACGAAACGATTTCCTGACCCCTGATGGCCATGGAGCATTCTCCTTACGATTTCAGACTCTCCGGGTTTCCCCCGGCTTCGGCCGCTTGCCGCCCGCCGGCAAACCTAATTGCCGGATAAGGGGGATGCCGGCCCCAGCCAAAGTTAACCCCGGAACTTCAGGCTGCCGCCTCAGTTCGCAGTTGTTTCCGCAGTCCTTCCAGTTTAGCCCGGGCGCTGCCGTCGAGGAGCCGGTCGCCAATCTGAATGATGATGCCGCCGAGGATAGCCGGGTCAACCCGGGCGGTCAGCGCCACTTCCTTGCGGATGAGGCCGGCGACGAATTGACGGACTTGCTCCGTTTCCTCGTCGTTCAATTCCACGGCGGTGGTAACGGCGACCTGCTGACGGTCCAGGCGGGCGTCAAGGCGGCGGCGGTAGCCGATTGCCACATCCCCGACGGTGTCCACGGCGTTGCGGGTAATCAGCAGCGCGCCCAGGTTCCGCACCAGGGGGTCGACTTCCGGCAGCACCGCGGCCAGAGCGGCGATTTTCCGCTCCAGCGGCACCTCGGCGTGTTTCAGGAAGGCGTTAAACTCGCCATCCTGCAAAGCCGCCGCCATAAAGTCCAGCTCCGCCGCCCACGGCTCCGCCTGATCCTGCTGCACCGCCAACTCAAACAGGGCTTGGGCGTAGCGGCTGCCGGCCACTTGTTTAGCCATCGCTGCCTACCCCCGCCGCAGGCTTTCGCCTTCCTGGAGTACCTGGGCAATCAGCTCCTCGTGGGCTTGCCGGTCGAGGGAACGCTGAATAACCCGCTCGGCGGCGGTAATGGCCAAGTCGCCGAAACCGGCGCGCAGTTCCTCGAGGGCGGCGTCCCGTTCCCGTTGGATGTCGGCCCGGGCCCGCTCGGCAAAGGCTTCGGCTTCCTGCCGGGCCCGTTCCATTTCACCCTCCCGGTAACGCTGCGCCGCCTCCCGGGCCTGGTCGAGGAGCCGCTGCCCCTCCCGCCGGGCTTCGTTCAACTGCTCCTCGACGGCGGCTTGGGAAGTGGCGGCCTCCGCCCGGGCCTGTTCGGCCGCCGACAGACCCTCCTGGATGCGGGCCGTGCGCTGATCCATCGCCGCCATCAGCGGCTTGTAGGCGAACTGGTAGAGGATTGCCAACAGGATTACGAAGGTAATCAGGTAGGCAATGAGCAGGGGCAGGTTGATTCCGAGTTCAACCATAACGCTAGACCACGAACAGCAGGATTACCGCGACGATAAGGGAGTAAATCCCCAGAGCCTCGGCGAAGGCAATCGCCAGGATCATATTGGTGGTGATGGAACCGGCCGCCTCCGGGTTGCGGCCGATGGCGCCCATCGCGCCGGCGCCCAGTATGCCGATGCCGATGCCCGGCCCAATAACGCCGATGGCAATCGCCAAGCCGGCGCCCAGAAACTTGGCCGCTTGCGGCTCCAGCTGCAAGAGAAGGGGTAGTAGCTCCAGTGCTGCCATTTGTCCGAGTCCTCCCTTATGTGTTGGGTTCCGGGTTCCGGGCCGCAGCCCGTCCCGTTAACCGCCGTGAGTAACCCTCTAGGTTAGTGGACCGTCCCGGTTAATCGCGTTGTTCCCGATTTTACCGGATTATAGCGGAATCTAATGCTCCTCGTGATGCACCGCCAGGGACAGGAATACCAGGGTCAAGCCGGCAAAGATTACCGCCTGAATCAGCCCCACCAGCAGCTCGAGGCCGAATACAAAGACATTGGCGACGAACGGCACCAGGAAAGTAATCATCACTACCAGGATTTCCCCGGCGGTCATATTGCCGAACAAGCGGAAGGTAAAACTGACAATCCGCACCAGTTCGCTGATGAGTTCCAGGATGCCGACGAAGGCGTCAATAAGACCGCTCGGCCGCAGCCGCAGCAGGTTGCCAAAGGCAAAGAACTTCTTGAAATAGCCCAAGCCCAATACCCGGATGCCCCAATACTCGACAAAAACGAAAGACACCAGAGCCAAAGCCAGGGGCATATTAACATCGGTGCCGGCCGGCCGAATCAGATGGGCTTTCAGCTGAAAGTCCCACCAGCCGCCGCTGCCAAAGCCCACCGCTTGGTACAGCGGCACCAGAAACAGCGCAATCCAGGCGTTGAACAGCACAAAGAAAAATATCGTTGCCACTACCGGAAAGGCTTTGCGCGCCATCTCCCGCCCTAGCACACTGGCCGCAAAGTTCAGCACCCCCTCAAAGATACTTTCGACCAACGACTGAAAGCGTCCCGGCACCATCGCCCGTTTGCGCGCCCCAGGACAAAGAACAGGACAATGACGATGCTGGCCACCCAAGCGGAGAGCAGGGTGTTGGTAACGGCGAATTGGGTAACGCCGAGGGGGGTGAAGTGGTGTTCCTCCGCCCCGTGTTCGTCATGTTCCCCGGCATCGGCCGGGTGCTGTTCGGCGTCCACGGCGGCGGTAGCGTGTTCGGCGGCGGGTTTTTCCGCCTCGGGGTATTGGGTATCCGCATAGCCGAGGCTGCTTTTGACGGCGGAAAAGGGAAAGACCGGCTGCGGCGGCAAATGAATCTCCGGCTGCGCCAAAAACGGCCGCTCCAGCCCGAACATCGTAGAACCGATGGCCCCGACCACGAATCCGGCAATCAACAGCGCCAGCATAACCACGCCGGCCAGCAACGCAAACCTTTTAGCTCCGGCCCCCGAAGGCACTACTTGTCGCTCCCTTTTCCTGCCGGCTCCGCCGGGCCTTTCCGCCCGTACAGTACCGGCAGTATCATCTTATACACGCCCCAAAAGGCGGCAACGCTGCCCAAGACTACCCCGACCAATAGCAGCCAGGGCGAAGTCCCGGCAACCCTATCGAGGCCGATACCGATTAGAATGCCCGCGACAATACAGAGGGCCACATACCAGCCCAATCCGGTCAGGCGCAGGGCAACCAGCCACCAAACCATCCCGCTCACCAAGCGCAAGGCATATTACCACTGGATTCGGGAAAAGTCAAACCGGTAATTGGCGATGATTTTCCCATACTTTTGGCCTATCGGTTTTCAGCAGTTTCCCCCTCGCCTTGAACTTGCTGCCGGCCGGGAAATCGCTGAACGCAAACAAACCCTTTTAACCAACCTTGCCACCAATAACCGGAGCCGCATCCTGTTTGACACCCGCCAGCATCAACCCTACAATCCCCTTACTCCAGCCCCCGGAGGTCAAACGTGTCCGTCCGCTACAGCATATCCGTTATTCCCGAATCCCGTTTCACCGTCCGGGCTTATCAGGCCCGGCAGCTAATCTGCGGCCAGTACGCCAGCTGGGCGGCGGAAATGCACCCGATACACCTGCCCCTGGTGGACTATTTTGCCCTCCCGGAGGATAAAGTCGCGGCGGTTTCGACCGGGCTGCAAGCGGCGGTGCCGGATTTCGTGCGCTACCACCGCCGCGCCTTGTTGCCGGTATGGGAATTGAACGCCGCCGCCGGGCACCTCTACCTGGACTTTGCCGCCAAAGAAACCTATCAGCCGCCCGCCCAATGGCCGGTCAACCTCCTGCGGCAGGGAGTTATTGAGCAGCTGCGACCAATTGACCAGTTGCCCCCTTTGCCGGCAATCGACCCGGACAATCCGCCCCTCCGCCTGCCCTTAATGCAGTATGCCAACCTGCCGGAACCCGTCTTTGCCGCCGCCGCCGATTTTGCCCAAGCCGTCCTGCGGGAACTGCTGCTCCCCCGCTACGCCCGCCTGGGCCAGCTGACCCTCCTCCGTTTTGAATCCGCGGCCGCCGGCGATGACTGGAGCCACGGCCGCTGGGCGGCCGATTTGCGCTTTCAAGTTGTTGACAGCTACCCCCTGAATTAGAAAGGTCTTTCCCCCCTCTATTTCCCGCCCAGCCTTTAATCCCCCATCCCCCATTTGCCTCCCGTCCCCAAAAAATCGCCCAAAATCGCCCTTCCTGCCCTTATTGACAAATCCCATTATGTTATATTCTATACCCCGGCTATCCCTTGCAAAACCAGTCCCGACCCGAACCTAACCCGCCGCCCGGCATCCCGCTAATTTCCGCCGCGCGGCCCCCAAGCGAGCCGGAACTATGTCTCTCGAACGCTTCCTCGACACCCTCGCCGACCCGGCCCAACCCCTCGGCAACTCCGACTTCATCGAAGTCTCCGACCTCTCCCCCGCCGAGTTAGGCATCTTTGCCCGCGCTTGGTTCCGAATGCCCCGGGACCGCCGCCGCGCCATCATCGCCGCCATGGTCGAACTGGCCGAGGACAACCCCGAACTCGACTTCGGCGCCGTCTTTAAGATGTGCCTCAAAGACCAGGACGAACCCGTCCTCGAACAAGCCATCGCCGGCCTCTGGGAACACGACGACCGCTCCGTCATCCCCGGCCTCCTCCAAATCCTCAACTCCGACAAAAGCCCCCCAATCCGCGCCGCTGCCGCCGCCGCCCTCGGCAAATTCGCCGCCCTGGCCCAAGAAGGCGTCCTCCTCCCCAAAGACGCCGGCTGCGTCCGCGACCACCTCCGCGCCATCCTCGACAACCCCGCCGAAAATCCCGAAGTCCGCCGCCGCAGTCTCGAAGCCATCGCCCCCTTCAACACCCCCGACATCCACGACTACTTGTCCCAAGCCTACGCCAGCCCCGACCTCAAACTCAAATCCAGCTCCATCTACGCCATGGGCCGCACCGGCGAATCCGTCTGGCTGCCCTTGCTCATCAAAGAACTCCAAAACTGCGAACCCGCCCTCCGCTACGAAACCGCCAACGCCTGCGGCGAACTCGGCGACGAAACCGTCGTCCCCCACCTCATTTGCCTGCTCCAGGATGAGGATGACCAAGTGCAAATGGCCAGCCTCGCCGCCCTCGGCAAAATCGGCGGCATCCTTGCCAAACGCGCCCTCCTCCGCTGCCTCAAAGACGGCGACGCCGCTATCGCCGACGCCGCCCGCGATGCCCTCGAAAATGTCGAATTCCTCGAAGACCCCCTCGCCTTCGCCCCCGACCTCTGAATGAACCTCACCCCCCGGCAAATCCAACGCCTCAACGCCGCTCCGGTCGGCCGCCTCGCCACCGCCGGCCCGGACGCCGCCCCCCATATCATTCCGGTCTGCTTCGCCCTGGCCCACCCCGCCGCCGGCGCCCGCCTCTATTCCGTACTAGACCAAAAACCCAAACGCGCCCCCTTGACCCGCCTCCGCCGCGTCCGCAACATCCTCGCCAACCCCCAGGCCGCCTTCCTCATCGACCACTACAATGCCGACTGGCGGCAGCTCTGGTATCTGCTCCTCAGCGGCCCGGCCCAACTGCTGACCGACCCCGCTGACCCGGAGCGTCAAACCGCCCTCCGCCGCCTCCAACAAAAATACCCCCAATACCGAACCATGGCCATCGCCGCCAACCCGGTAATCAAACTGACCATCGCCCAAGCCGTAAGTTGGGACGCCGCCCCCTAGCCGCCGCCGCGCCCTCCCCCAACAGCAAAACCGGCCCCGATTAAAGGAATCAAGGCCGGCTAACTCTCTTTGGTTTTGCCCGTCAATAAATACGATGGTACGCATAAAAGTACACCCGCCCGGGGTGTCTTGACTAAAGCCAAGTCCATGCGGGCGGGGAGAAAATCAATATAATCCTAGCCGGAGGGCAATCCTTTGTCCAGGGGCCGGCCGCCGATTTTCCTGAATTGCCGGAACTAAAAGACCCGCACCATCCCCCAAACTCCAAAAGTTTTGAGGGGGTGCGGGGGAACTTTTACA
This sequence comes from Dehalococcoidia bacterium, assembly GCA_965243185.1. Classification (GTDB taxonomy): domain Bacteria; phylum Chloroflexota; class Dehalococcoidia; order Lucifugimonadales; family UBA3495; genus CBDBCU01. Next base: position 2,269,770 of record OZ251531.1, read on the forward strand.
AAAGTTCCCCCGCCGTCTCCCCGGCTGACAACCGTCATCCCCACCCTCTCACCGTCATTCCCACGAAAGTGGGAATCCAGAACCCCCAATCCCAAAAACTAATCCGAAAATCCGTCTCAAACCCCCTTGACAACTACAAATCCACCCCCCATAATAATACCCGTCGAGGTCAGACCCGGCCCCTGGACGCAGGGACTTAAACGATTCGCTAGCTTACCGTTGCTTTACCGCCACAGCGCGCTGTGGGCGTCCGCCCAGCCCTAACCGGCAACGCGGCCGCCTCAACTCCTCCCCCGGGGAAAACGGCCCAGGAACCCGTATTCCCCAACCGGAGCGAACGGAAAACGGCAAATCCCAATCGCCGCCAAACCGCCGCCCCATCCTGATAGGAGTTCGAGCTTAGGGTTGACTGGAGCGTGGTCAACCAACGGTAGCCGGACTGGGCCAACCCGCCGGAATGGCCACCATACCAACCGGCGTCAGTAGCCAATTCAAGGTACAGCTGCCGTAATCGGCAGTCTGGTCGGGCATTACCGGAATGTGCAGCAAGGTATCCAACCGGCGTAGCAACCCAAATGACCAGCCTGCCAACCACCTTCCGCGACGGGCGGAACCCCTAGGTACCCAGGGGTTCCGCCAATACCGCTTTGCAATTTCTCCCCATCCCCTTTCCCCCAACAACCGGCCGAAAAACACCGCCATCCCGGCCGTAACCGGAATGGCGGGCATCCATACTAAACGGTATGACCTCAGCCCAAATGCCGGATATTCTAATTCCGGTGCCGGGTTGTTTTGTAACCCATTGCGAACGGCACGAGGGAACCGTTGGCATAGTCCTCAGTCGCAAAATCGAGAGGTAGCAAGTGCCGGTCAACACCAGTTGGGGCCGGGAAAGAGTCAATGACTGGCCCCCTGTTACCAACCTACGCTGCGGTTTCAGCCGGGGCTTATCGTACAGGAGTATCTAATTCAGGCACTTAAAGAGCGTTACCCCCAACACCCGGTAGTCCAGATTAACGGCGGTATGTCCTTGGGCGAGAAGCGGCGAGGGCATTAACCTGCACCAAAATTGCCATGTGCTGGTCAACTATGACTTGCCGTGGAACCCCAGCCGCTTGGTGCAAAGGGCCGGCCGGCTTTACCGCTATGGTCAGACCCAGCGGGTAATCGTCTTTAACCTGATGGCGGATGACGGGTTTGACAATCGGGCTATCAGCTTGATGTTGGAGCGGGTTGACCGGATTGCCGCCGCTCTGCGGCCGGTAAGCTCCGAGGTCACTTTCCAAAAGTTCGGCGACGCTGATGTAATCCTTTCCTGGAGGGCGTTCTGCCGTATAAAGGCGTAGAAATCAGGAACCGGTTGTACGGCGGCAAAGTGCTGGAACTGGAGTTGCCACATGATATGCGGGGAGCCTATTCGGAGTTTCCGGCCAGAGCAACGTTAGTTCGAGTGTCGGCAGACCGGCAGTGTACTGCCCTGCGACCCTAACGACATCGTGCGTATGGCATCGGCAACCATCACTGCCCCTTAACTGGTTGCCCCCTAAGGAAAACCGGGGCCGGTGAAGTTGCCCGCCCCGGCATCATTATTTCCCGGCGCCGCTTCCGCGCCATCCGGGTTATTTGCTGACCGCCGCTCCGCTAATACCCGGCAAAGGCGGTGGTAAAGAGCAAGGCTTTTTCCAGCGGGCCGTCAATTTCCAGTTGGGCGGTGGCCGGCGCGCCGCCGCTGAGGTCGAGGCGGCCGTAGGTCAGCAGCACATAGGCGCTGGCGTTGCCGCGAAAGGTTACATCGGCCGGCGTATCTGCTGCGTCCTCAATGGTGAAACTATCCCCAGCCAAGACCACATCTTGGCGGCGGGCGGCAGACCCGGAAACCTCAAAGCGGAAACGGGCCGATTCTGCCACCGGGGTAAAGCAGGCGTTCAGCCAACGGTGGGTCAGGGACATTATGGCGGCGGCCGCCCCCTCGGAGATTTCCGCCGCCGGGTCGAGGGCAGAACGCAAGTCCCAGCCGTGAATGGCGATTTCCTGAATGCGGCGGGCGATGTTTTCGTGGACGGGAATGATGCCGCGGCGGTGGAAAGAGGGCTTTCCCCAATCCTCCCCTTGCAGCGCGCCGGCGGCGGCCGCCAAGCGGCCGGAGGCGGCATCATAGGCCGCCAGCAGTTCCCGGGGCGTCTGCTCGCCCCGGTAGGCAATGGCCCGTTCCGCCGTCATTTGGGAGGCCCGCTCCCCGGCGTCAAGGAGCCGCTGCCCCGGCGGCGGGCTGGGGTCGCCGGCTTTAGCCCGGGTCAAAGCTACCGCCGCGCCGTCCGCGCCCTGGGTCAAATGGGCGACCACATCGGAGATAGTCCAGTCGGTGCAGGCGCTTTCCCGCGTCCACCAGTCCGCAGGAATAACCGACAGCGCCCCGCTCAGAAAGGCGGATTCGTGGCGCAGCAGGGCAATGGAGCTTTCCATTTCCGGTAGTTCGGGCATTGTTTTTACTCCTTTGTTGATTTCGTTTGTTCCTGTACCCACTGCCAGGTTGCCGTCAAACCGGCGCGCAAATCCACTTCCGGCTGCCAGTCCAGGCATTGTTTAGCCCGGCGGATGTCCGGGCGGCGCTGTCGAGGTTCGCCGGCCCGGGGCGGCAGCCAAGCAATTTCCGCCGTTATGCCGGTTACTTCCTGGAGCCGGGCTACCAGTTCCAAGATGGTCAGTTCGGCGGGATTGCCCAGGTTGACCGGTTCGCTTACTTCCGAGTTCATCAGCTTAATCAGCCCGCGTACCAAGTCAGAAATGTAGCAGAAGGAGCGGGTTTGCGTACCAGGCGGCACCAGCGGCAGGGGTTGGCCTTTGACCAAGGCATCCATAAAGGCGGGAATGACCCGCCCGTCATCCAGCCGCATCCCCGGCCCGTAGGTGTTGAAAATGCGGGCGGTGCGGGTTTCAATGCGGTGGGAAACCAGGGTAAGCAGCGTTTCGGCGGCCCGCTTGCCTTCGTCGTAGCAGGCCCGGGGGCCACGGCAGTCCACATTGCCCCAATAATCCTCCCGCTGCGGATGCTCCAAAGGGTCGCCGTAAATCTCCGAAGTGGAAGCCAGCAGCAGGCGGGCTTGCTTGCGGTCGGCTAACTCGGTCAGCAGCCGGGTGCCGAATACGGCGGCGTTGAAAGTGTCGAGGGGGTCGCGGCTATATTCAACCGGGGAAGCCGGACAAGCCAGATGATAAATCTGTTCGACCGGCCCCATTCCATCAAAATCGGCGATGGCGGCTTGGGTCAAATCCAGTTGCCAATCCCCGCCGGGGCGGCGGTCGAGGGCAATAACCGACTGACCGCCCGCCCGCAGGGCATTTACCAGGTGCTGGCCGATAAAGCCGGCGGCGCCGGTTACCAGGAGGGACATGGGGGCTTCCTTTCGGCAGGCATCGGCGGAATTGTAGCAGGGGCGGGTAAGAGTGTCAAAAGATGGCGGTCAAGGGGGCACTGTTTCAGAAAGGGAATTATATGCCCGCGGAAAGCCTGACTACTCCCGCCGTTTCCGCACCACATAAGTGCCGCCGATGTGGTCGTGCCAGCCCCGCTTTTCCTTGTCCCAGCCGACCCACAAGTAGCCCAAGTACAAGGCGATGTTGGAAAGGAACTTGCCGACGGTTTCCCGCAGCAGAACCGAGCCGAATCTCGGGGTATTGCCGCCCCGGTTCACTACTTGGATGCCCACAGCCATTTTACCGGGGGTCTGACCCTTAGTCGTGATGAAAGCGACATGGTAAATCCAAGGGCTGGCGATCAAGATGATCAAGAATGCCACGCCCAGACCGATACCGACCGAACCGAAAGATGTAAAAATTCCTCCCAGCAACGTGAACCACAACAACAGGAGCAACAGGGAAGTGACGCTAAGCAGGATAGCGTCAATCAAGGCTGCCGCAACCCGAATCCAGAAGCCCATATACTCGCCGTCGACCAGGTCAGGCAGCCCCGGGACATAGCCCGGGCCGCCGCCGGGAGATGACGCTCCGCAGTTGGAGCAGAAGGGCGTACCCGGTTCCTGTTCCCGGCCGCAGGTGGCGCAGGAAGTTCCGTTGGCTCTCGGGCGGTAGTCCATTGACTTTCTCCTGTGGCGGCTAGTTTTAGTAATGGCTGGCGGCCCGGTTCGAGTCCCGCTGTGCCAAGAACCATACCACCGCCCCACCGCCTTCGCAAGATGGATTTCCTCTGCTACTAAAGTGTCAAAAAGCGGCGGACGAGGGGGGTGCCGGAGCCGGCGGCAAAGGGCGCAAGCGGTCACCGCAGTATCCGCTATTCCCGGTAAAACGCCCGCAGAAACAAGCCGGACAGGAAAAATGCCAAGCTAATCCCCAACAGCCAGTAGTTAAAGCCGAAGGAGGGCATAGTCGGAACTGACCGCACAAAGAATAAGGCCGCTATCCCCAGACAAGAAGTGCCAATGTCCGGGAAAGTCAGCCGCATTCCATCGTAGAAACGCCGGAACAAGTCGCCCACGCTTACGGCTCCTTCTTGAACACCGCCAGCAACAAGCCAGCGCCGGTAACGCCGATGGACAGAGCAACTACGGTGTAGGCGCCGTACAGCGAATCCTTCAGGGAGGGGTACTGCTCGACATTCAGCGCACCCCAATTCAATTGATGCCCCAGCACCAGCATCCAGCACAGGGCAATAAGGGCAACTACCAACAGGATGATGAACTTTTGCAGGAAAGTCCGCATAAGACCACTTCCTCAACCGGCCGGCTGATTATCGGGCGGGTTGAGTTGATTATAACAGATTGCCGGTAAAGGCAACCCGGCCCATTCCGCAACAGTATGCGGAATGGGCGGATTTTTACGGGACGGGACGGTTTGGATGGACGCTCGACCTCTACCCGCCCGTGCGCCGGTTAATCATCGCCGCGGCCAGGGGGCTGGCCCCGGAGCGGACGACCACATTGACCAGAGACGGGCGGCCGGAGTTGATGGCCCGTTCCACCGCTGGGGCTACTTCGGCCGGCTTTTCCACATATTCGGCATAGCCGCCGATTGCAGCGACTACCTGGTCGTAGCGGATAAAGCGCAGGTCAGTGCCTACTGCCCGCCCGTAATACGCCACTTGAAAGGTCTTGTCAATGCCCCAAGTGGCATCGTTGCCCATTACGGTGGTGATGGGCAGGTTGTGGCGGATGCAGGTATCGTATTCCATCGGGTAAAAGCCAAAGGAACCGTCGCCGCAGAACACCAGTACCTTGCTTTCCGGGTGGGCCAACTTGGCCGCCATTCCGTAGGGGATGCCGCCGCCCAAGTGTCCCAACGGCCCCAAACGCAGGAATCGCCCCGGCTTACGGGCGCTGAAATAGGAACGACCCCACTGCACATAGTCGCCGCCGTCCAGGATGATGAAAGTATCATCGTCAATCAGCGGCTCAATGCCGGTGAACACATCGACCGGGTGCATCGGTTCCGCGCCGGTGGCGTTGGCGCGCATCTGCTCGAGCCAGGCCGCCCGGTCCTGGTTCAGTTGGGCTACCCAAGGGGATAGATCGGACTTGCCGCCGCGCCCGGCGGCCGCGGTCAGCTGTTCGGCAATGGCCCCCAAATCGCCCAACAAGCCGACGGCTACGCCCCGGTTGCGGCCGATTTCCGCCGGGGCCGGGTCGGCTTGGATCAGCTGGGCATCCGGGCTGAAAATCTGACCGTAGCGATAGCGATGGTCTAACCGCTTGCCCAGCAGCAGTACCACATCCGCCTCCCGGAACCGGCGGGCCGCGCCATTCAGCGCGCCGTCAGCGTAGCCGAAACAGAGGGGATGTTCGTCATCAATCATCCCCCGGGCTTGCTCCACAGTAAAAGCCGGTATGCCGGTGGCTTCGACCAGGGCGGTCAACTGCTCTTGGGTAGCGGTGTAGCGGGCCGGGTTGCCGACGATGATGACCGGCCGCCGGGCTTGCCGCAGCAGGTCGGCGGCTTGCTGAATCAGGGTCGGGTCGCCTTGAGCTTTGCCCATATTGCGGTATTCCTGCGGCAGGTAGGGCGGCAGTTCCTCCTCGGCGATGGGCTGGTCCTGGATGTCGATGGGCAGGGTGAGATGCACCGGGCCAGGGCGGCCGGACATTGCGGTGCGAAAGGCGGTGGCGATAAACTCCGGGATGCGCTTGCGGTCGTGAATCAGCCAGGAGCCTTTGGTGACCGGGGCGGTCATCCCTACCTGGTCCACTTCCTGAAAGGTGGTCATACCCTTTTCCGGCAGTTCGGCGCAGCCGGCGACAAAGATGACCGGGCTTTCCGAGGTGTAAATGGCCGGCAAGCCGGAGATGGCGTTGGAAAAGCCGGGGCCGCCGGTGAACATTGCCACGGCCGGCTCTCCGGTGATGCGGGCGTAGCCGTCAGCCATATGCATCGCCGCCCCTTCGTGGCGGGTGTCGATGAACTCGATGCCTTCGTCGGCCGCCGCGTCCACCAGGGGCAGGATGGTATCGCCGACGATGGTGAACACCCGCTTGACGCCTTCCTGTTTCAGACAGCGGATGAAAAGATGGCCTCCGTTCAGGTTGGGCATAACTTCTCCTTTTGCGGTGGGGGGATAATCGGCCCCGGTTTTGCCCTACAGATTACCTTGACGGCGGGTTTTAGGCAAGGGCGGGCGGCGCTGGTTTCCTGTCCCGGATAGCGATGTCGGTAGAATCCGGTCAGCGGCGGGAGGCAAGGCCGGGCATAGGGGGTGTGTTATAATGCGGCACTATGCTGCCATCCTTGCCCCAACCGGTCGCAGACTTCTGCCGGGCTGCGCTTAACTTGCTGCCAACCCGCGGTTGGGCTTGGTTAGTCTGCGCTATGTTTGCACTGGCCGGCGCGGCTTTGGTCGACGATTACGGGGTGTCCGTGGACGAATGGGCGCAGCGTAACGTTGCCATTAGAAACCTGAACATTATTCGGCAAGGCGGCGCGTTGCCGTTTACCCGAGACGAAGCTTTTAACTGGGAAACTGTGACCAGAGCTTATGGGGCTACAGTTGAGTTGCCCTTGTTGCTGGTTGAGCGCGTCTTGAGATTAGAGGATACTCGCCAAATCCACCTCAGCCGCCACATTCTGTTGCACTTTTTCTTTATTATTGGCGGCTTTTTCTGCTACCTGCTGGTGTACCGATTATTCAATAATCGGCTGCTGGCGTTGCTGGCCTTGCTGCTGTTTCTGCTGCACCCCCGGCTGTACGCCCATTCTTTCTTTAACTCCAAAGATTTGCCCTTCGTCAGTATGTTTATGATTGCCCTGTTTCTGATACACCGGGCCTTCCGGAAAGACACGGTTGGAGCCTTTGTGCTTTGCGGTGTGGCAGTGGGGCTATTGACCACCGCTCGGATTATGGGATTGATACTGCTCGTCGCCGTTATCGCAATGCGGGGTTGGGATTTACTCTTTGCTGCCGGGGTAGTAGAACGCCGCCGCGTTTTGCTGACCGCTGGGTTGTTTTTACTGGCGGGCGGCTTGGCTTATTATGTCGCCACCCCGTATCTTTGGCGCGACCCCTCATCAATAGCGCGGATACTTACGGCGCTTTTCCAATTTCCCGCGATTATAGGGCAGGTATTCCAAGGCGAGCTTATCCTTTCTACGGAAGCCCCGCCCCGTTACCTCCCGGTTTGGATTGCCATTACCACCCCTCCGGTTGTCCTGCTGACAGCACTGATTGGAGCGGCGGCTGTTCTAGCGCGCGGCATCAGTAGTCCCCTTGCGATTTTCCGCAACGGCGACTTGCGCTTTGGCTTCCTCTTGCTGGCCGGCGGCGCGTTGCCGGTGCTGGCGATTGCCCTAGCTGGTTCCTCCGTTCACAACGGCTGGCGGTTGGTATTTTTTCTCTATGCCCCCCTATGCCTGCTGGCGGTGTTTGGAATAAGTTGGCTGGTGGCCAACTTAAACCGTAAAGCTCTGCGAACCGGCGTCTATGGCTTGGGCGGCGTCGGCTTGGCTCTGGTCGTCCTGCAGATGGTGCAACTGCACCCCAGCCAGCAAGTCTATTTCAACTTGCTGGTGGACCGTACAACCCCGGAATATCTGCGCTCCCGGTACGATTTGGACTATTGGGGGCTGTCCTACCGGGCAAGCCTGGAATGTTTGTTGAAGGAATACCCGGATTTGCCGCTCTATTTGGAAGGGCTGGGGCGAAACGACTTGAAGCGAAACCGGGAAATCCTGCCGCTGGCCGACCGGCAGCGGATATTTATTCGCGGTGAAAATGTCGGTTTTGCGCTGCCCGGTTATTACGCCGGCGGCTGGCAACGGGAATTGCCGGCCACGGCCAAGTGCGTCGTTCAAGCGTATGGCAACACCCTGATGGCAGCGGAGCCGACCGAGCCGAGCCGCCCTTATACCGACCTGGCAGCCGAGTACCGGCAGACCACCCAAGCAGTTTATCAGTCCCTAGCCGCCGACCATCCGGATGCTCGCGCTGATTTTGACCTGTACCTGCGGGAGCAGACCCTGCATTATCTGAAGGAGCAATGCCGCCCGGCGGATACTGAGACCAAATTTTCTTTGCACATCATCCCCACTAACCAATCCGACTTGCACCCTGAACGGCGTCAGTATCGCTTTGACAATCGGGACTTCTATTTCTACCGCAATGGCGCGAGACTGGACGGAGTATGCTTGGCGACGGTTCCCCTGCCGGATTATCCCATTGACGAAATCCGCACCGGCCAGGGCGACCGGTGGCGGGTCCGTCTGCCGCTGGGACTAGCTGAACGCCGTCAAGCGACCTGGCAGGAACTGACCCGCGGCAAACCCGTGGCCAGCTCCGTCTTTGACTTGTATTTACAGGATGAACGGCTGTATTACCTCAAGGAGCCCTGCGCTCTAGCGGACACGGCGGCCCGCTTCTTTCTGCACTTCGTGCCGGTGAATGTTGCCGACCTACCCCTGGAACGGCAGCAGTACGGCACAGACAACCGGGATTTTGACTTTGCCCAACGGGGGGAGCTGTTTGACGGCAAATGCCTGGCCCGGGCAGCTCTGCCCGACTACCCGGTGCAGGAAATCCGCACCGGCCAGTTCGTTATCGGGGGTGAGCGGTTTTGGGAAGCCTACTTGCCGGTGTCGCGGTAAGGCGCAGGTTTTAGCCGGGCCAATTGTTATTCGAGGTTTGACCGGCTAAGTGTGTTATAATCCTGCTATGCTGCAACGATGGCGCGCCTTGCTCAAGCCCACTGACCCCGTGTCCCTGCTTCCCCTGCTTTTGTTGCTGTTGGCTCTGCCGGCGGCGTTCATTTTTGGCGAGGGGCGCAGCTACCTGATGCGGCACTACGACTCTACTTCCGCCAGCAGCCTGACCCAAGCCGCGAACCTTTCCCCACAACATAATTTTCTGCTATTCTACCGGCAGACGCTGGATGATGGGGGACGGTTGGCTTATGAACCGTATAGCCGTTATCCCATCGGCGGCTATGCGTTGATTAAGCTGGCAATCCTCCCCTTTGACGATTCCCTGACGGCGCAAATCTACGCCGCCCGGCTACTGATGTTGGTCTTTTTCGCCGCCGCCGTCATCCTAGCTTGGCTGTCCTTATCCCGCATCGTCGGCGATGGATGGGTTGCCCTCGCCGCTACTCTACTGCCCTTTGCCGCCTACCCGACGCTGTTTTTCAACACTATGGTAGGCGAGGCGATGTTTCATTTATTCGGAATAATGCTTGCCTTTCACGGGATGGTCGTTTTTGAGCAAGAGGGACGGTTCCGTCAACTGCTGGTCAAGTCCTGCTTTGCCTTGTTGCTGGGCTGGCACGTATATGCGCTGCTGCTGTCGTTTATTACTCTTGGACTGGCTAGGCAATTGTTTTCCCGCCGCCTCGTCCCAGTTGACGCTGACATTGTCCCGCCGTCGCCATCTCCGCTGCACCCTCTTAAAGAACGGGCTGGTCGGTTGCTCCGGAGCCGCTACTTGCTGTTGGGCGTAGTTACACTGCTGTTCGGGATGGGGCTGCTTGCCTTTAACCTGGGGAATGAATACCTTTCCTATAATGGGAAACGCGCTTTCAATGACCTCCCCACCGTCCGATCTGCCTTGTTCCGCTTCGGCGCCGATGCTGAGCGCAACATCGCCTATACCTCCAGCCTGTCCTGGCCCAATTATCTGGAGGAGCAGCTATATCGGATCAACCTGATGTCTTTCCCGTATGCCTTGGCCGACTGGCTGGATTTGCTGGGACACCGGCCTTCAATGCCGTTGCCTTGGCAATCGGTGGGCATCTTTATTCTGGTGGTCGGCGGCTGCCTGGGCGCCTTGCTCTGGGGAGGCCAACGGATGCTGCTGGCGACCCTGGCCCTGTTCGGTGTCCTGTGGGCGGTGGCGATGCGCAATCTTGTCGCCTTTCACCCCTTCGAGGGCATATTCTATATCGGCATCCCGCTGGTCTTGTTCAGCGTCGGGCTGGGTCGCCTGTGCCGGCAGCTCCGCAGCCGTATTGTGCCGGGGCTGGCGAATGGGGCCGCGGCGGGATTGGCGATAATTGCGGCGGCCCTTTTTATCCTGTCGGCTTATCAGGTCAAGGACTCCTACTATGACCCGGCCTTTGCCGAGTTTCACGCCGAAGTCGTGTCTGATTTTGAGGTCATCCGGGAACTGACGCCGGGGAAAGTGGTTTTTGTGGCTGTGCCTCAGGCATTGGAAACCCTGAAACGGTTCGCCGGCGTCCGAGAGGGAATACATTACTACTTGTCCGGCAGTGTCATACTCTTTGCCCATCAAGAAAGCAACTATGACCGGGCCGATTTCGTTATCACCGGCCGGCGGGAGCCGGGGCCGGCGCTACTGACGCCGGGGAACAAGCGGATGTTTCTTTATGACCGGGCCGGCTACACGGGGCAATACGGTTCTCTGGTATCCGGGGAGCCGACCGCCCGCGGCGAGTTTGACTTGTACCTGCGAGGCAATGCCTTGACTTACTTGAAGGAACCGTGCGCTCGGGAGGATACGGCCGGCCGGTTCGCCCTGCATCTGAATACGCGGGACAAGTTTGCCCTGCCGATGGAACGGTGGCGATACGGCTTTGATAACTTGGATTTTAACTTCGACGATTACGGCACTTTGTTTGACGGCAAGTGCTTAATCACGGTTCCGTTGCCCGATTACCATATTACCGAAATCAGGACCGGCCGGGGCAGCAAGCAGCGCACCCGGTTCCCGGTGGATTATACCGATGAATACCGGGACGCTTACCCCTTTATCGCGGACGGCGAACCGTTGCGCCGCGCTGTTTTCGACCTGTATCTACAGAATGACCGGCTGTATTACCTCAAGGATCCCTGCCTTCCGGCGGACACAGCAGCTCGCTTCTTTCTGCACTTCGTGCCGGTGAATGTCGCCGACCTGCCCTTGGAACGGCAGCAGCACGGCACGGACAACCGGGATTTTGACTTTGCCCAACGGGGGGAGCGGTTTGACGGCAAATGCCTGGCGCGGGTAACTTTGCCCGACTACCCGGTGCATGAAATCCGCACCGGCCAGTTTGTTATCGGGGGCGAGCGATTTTGGGAAGCATTTCTGCCGGTAGCGCGGTAGAGTGTGAGGTTTGTAGCCGGGCCGGGTATTTCAAGGTTCGATTGGTTAGGGGTGGTATAATTCCGCTATGACTCGTCCGATGGTTACATTGTCCGGCGCCGCTGGTTGGCTTGCCCATTGCCGACCGCGACCTTTTACTCTATTGCTGACTGCGCTGTCTCTGCTGGGCGCCGGCTTGGTGCTGGCTCGGCAAATCAGCTACGGCGTCGGGCTGGATTGGGACCCGGTCTATTACATCTCCGTGGCGCGTAATTTGGCCGACGGGGCCGGTTTTACCGGTTTTGACGGACATACTTATTCGGTGCAACCCCCCCTTTACCCGCTGCTATTAGCCGCCGCCGGCTTGCTCATCATCGACCCTTACGCGGCGGCCGGCCCGGTCAACGCGGCTATTTTCGGATTAACTATATACGCTGCCGGCGGCTACCTGCGACAACGGCTCCAGTCCACCCTTCTGGTAGTGGTCGGCTGCTTGGCCCTCGCATTTTCCATTCCTCTGACCTGGACGGCGTCCCACGCCTATTCGGAGCCGCTGTTCAGCCTGCTGACCGTCCTTGCGTTAATCCAGACCGACCGGTTTCTGGATACCGGCAAAAGCTCAACCCTGATTTGGCTCGGGGCCCTCACCGGCCTGTCATTGCTGACCCGCTATATGGGAATTGCGCTGCCGGCGGCCGTGCTGGTTTTGCTGATTTTCCGGAGCGGGGCAACTCTGCCGGAGAAGCTGAAAAGCATTTCCCTATACTTGCCGTTAGCCGCGGCGCCGATGGCCCTGTGGATGCTGCGGAACTTGCTGGCGACCGGCGATGTTTCCGGCAGTAGAACTTATCTCACCCATTCCTGGCCGGATATTTTGGAAGGCATTTTCACAGTTCTGCACCACTGGATATTCCTTAATCCGGCGTCGCCCGCCGCTCAACTTATTCCGCCGGCAGCTCTGGGGGGGGGGGTGATTATCTTGGGGGTAGCGGTAGGTTATACCTTAATCCGGGAGATTAGGAAAGGAGGGCAAGGGATTGTTTGGCGTCCCTTTTATATCTTTGGCGGCTTTGTACTGGCCTACCTCGCTTTGTACGCGGTTGCCGTATTGCTGGGAACTACTTGGGGCGGCGTTCAAGCCAGGCATTTGCGACCATTGTGGCCGGTCTTGCTGCTGGTTGGCTTGTTCGTCCTGGACCGTTTCCTGGGCTACATAGGAGAGTTGCGGCGGAATGCGGCCGCGGCGTCCCAAGAGAAATCCGGCGCCGGCTGGCCGGCCCGGAGGATTCTACTGACGATTATTCCGCTAATCGCTATAGCGATAATTTCAGCTTGGCTGGCGCACAGCGCGGTACTGAGTTGGCAGGCTATAAAGCTGTCCAACGCCGCCTTGCCCAATGCTCCGGGCAGCGGCGCTTTCAGCAATCCCCGTTGGGCCAACTCTGAAACTCTACAGTACCTGCGGGAAAATGCAGTTGCCGGCCCCGCGTTCAGTAATTTACAGCCGCCGGTCTATATCTACACCACGGGACAGCTACAACCTTATCGTAATTTGGTCCGGGACCTAGACCGTATGCGCTGGCAGGTTGCGACGGCTCCCGCCGGGAGTTATGTAGCCTGGCTCTTTGACCGGCCGCGCAACCGCCTTTACAATTACCAATCTGCCGACTTGAGGGCGTTGCCGGGGTTGGAGCCGATAGCGGAAATGTCTGACGGCGTACTGTTCCTGGTGAACCCGGATTACGCCGCCGGCAGTTACTACCGGCAGCTGGGGCAGGCATTGGAATCCCGGGAACCGGCGGCCCGGGCCGAATTCGACCTGCATATCCACAACCGGCAGTTAATCTATACTCAATCCCCTTGCGACTCCTTGGCAAAAGATATTCGGTTCAGTTTGCATCTCTTTCCCGTTCACTCGGGAGATTTGCCCGTTCCGGAGCGGCAACACGGCTTCGCCAATCGGGACTTTACCTTTGGCGTGCGCGGCGTCCAGATGGAGGATGATTGCTTGGTGGTGGTGCCGCTGCCGGACTACCCCCTAGCCGAAATTGAAACCGGGCAAGGGGAAATCTGGCGAGTCCGTTTCCCGGTGGACAACACGCCCTTGTACCGCGCCGCATATCCATCCATTGTAGCCGGCGCACCGGTGCACCGCGCCGCCTTTAACCTGTATCGGCGGGACAATCAACTGCACTATGTCAAAGAGCAGTGCCAGCCGGGGGACACGGCAAATCGTTTCTTTCTGCACCTGCTGCCGGAGGATGTAGCGGACTTGCCGGCGGCGCGGCAGCAGCACGGCACTGACAACTATGATTTTGACTTTGCCCAACGGGGGGCGCAGTTTGACGACAAGTGCCTGGCTACTATCCGCTTGCCCGACTATCCCATCGCAGGCATCCGCACCGGGCAGTTTGTCATTGGCGGGGAACGCTTGTGGGAAACCGAGTTCGCCGTGGGGAATTAGGAAGCCTCCCGCCCGCCGCCGGCTCTTAACTCCAGCCAAAGGCGGTACACTTCCCGGCGGGGCAAGCCGGTAGCGGCAGTTACGGCGGCCACGGCCGCCCTTGCCCGCATACCCTCTTGAATGTTTTTCATCAATTGCTCCCGGGCCGCCGCAATCTTGTCCGCCACCAGCTCCTCCGGGGCGTCAGCAGCTTTGCCGGCGGCGCCGCCGGCTACTACCAGAACAAACTCGCCCCGGGGATTGGTAAAATGCTCCAAGGCCGCGGCTATGCTGCTGCGGTGGACTTCCTCGTGCAATTTAGTCAATTCTCGGCACACCGCAATTTGCCGGTCGCCCAGGGTTGAGCGCAAATCCTCGAGAGCCGGCCGCAGGCGGTGCGGCGCCTCAAAGATGACCAGGGTGTAGGGCAAGGCGGCTATTGCGGACAAAGCCGCTTGTCGTTCCTGTCGCCGCCGTGGCAGAAAGCCCAGGAATAGAAAGGAATCGGCCGGCAGACCGGCGACAGCCAGAGCCGCCGTAACCGCCGACGGGCCGGGGATGACCTCGAGCGGAAAGCCGGCCGCCGCCACTTGCGCCGCTACTTCCGAACCCGGGTCGCTGACCGCCGGCATCCCGGCGTCAGTAACCAGCGCCACATCCCCGGATGCCAGGGCTTGCCGTAACGATGGCAGGCGGGATTGCCAATTATGCTGGTTACAACTGACCAGCGGCGTCCGCAAGCCCAAGTGGTTCAGCAGGCGGCGGGTTATCCGGGTATCCTCGGCGGCAATCAAGTCCACTTCCGACAAAATGCGCGCCGCCCGGACGGTAATGTCCCCCAAGTTGCCAATGGGAGTGCCGACAACATAAAAAGTTCCCATAAGGGGATTATACGCTAGTGACATAAAATATGCCGGGTTTCTTTGCGGCAGCGGGTTGTTGCGCTATTCGGTAACGCTGCGGTAATAGTTGTCTTTTACGATAAGCGCAAAACTACCGGCAGTTGGTTGCGGAAAAGGGAGGTCGATGGTATGACGGCAAAGGGGTTTGGCGGATTGATTAGCTTGGTGCTGGTGGCGGCAGTCGCCGCCGTTGCGGTAGCGGCGGCGCTGCTGTTGCTGCCGGGGATGGCTTGGTTCAGTGCTTGCTGGATGGCGGTGGGGGGTGGGCATAGTTCCTCCGGGATGCCGGGGGATTCGGACAGCACTATAACCAGATGTTTCGGTATACGTGGGGGACTTCGGGAGTGATGAAATGCCAAACACTACACCCCGGCCGCCTCTTGATAAGCCGCTGTCAGTGCTTCGAGTAGTTCAGGGGTAATGTTGGGAGTCCAGTTGCCCTTACCGATTTTGTCGGGCGAAATAGCCCGCTCTACTGCGTCTATGGATTCAGGAGCCAACCGGTCAAACACCGTTTTAGTAAAACCGCAGAAAGGCCGGAGATTGGAATTGTAGATGGTTACCAGTCCTACGTCGTCTGGCTTTATTGCAGGTTTAAGAGTGGTCTGAGTGGCCCCGCTGGTAGTGAATAATCGGACGTTAGGTATATCCCCCACCTTTTCTGCCCACGCAATCAGTTCCTCGAAAACCTCCCGCGCTTCTGCGGGAGCGTTTTCGATTGAAGCGCGGAAGGCAAAAGAGCCATCCGTACGGACGGGTTTAGGGGGGGCGGGTTTTGCAGTAATCGAACCTACCGGTACAGCCGGACTTGGCGCAACGGGGTCGAGAGAGACGCGTTGGGGCAAAGCTACCTGCGCTCCATTAACCTCATACACTTGGAGCGTAATCAGATCAACGGTAAGGGCTTGCACGGTTATGGCGTCCAAGTAGGCAACAATCCGTTCCAACTCCTCAGAAATGTCGTCCAAGGCTAGTACCAACCGAAAGTTGCCTTGGTTCAGGTAGCCTTGCAAGGCGGCGGTAAAAGCATCGGCGTTCACCGCCCCATCTTGGTCTTGTACCTTTACCGCATTCAAAATGGACTCGTAGCCGGCATTTGCCAGATGCCGGCTGAGCGGTCCCTGTTCAAGACCCTCAATGCTTAACCCCCGGAGAAAGGCGGCATAGGCAATAACCTGGGCTACGATGGCTCGCCGCGCTTCCGAGTTGCTGGCGAGTTTCACCTCGATGATTGCCGGCCGTCCAGAGGGTTCAACCGCCAGGATGTCAGCGTACCCATTGCCCAACTGAACCTCGCTACCTAAGACCACCAAGCGGGGAGAGCCGGCCAAGGGCAGGATGTGCGGGTTCTGGTGTATCAGGCGGTGCAGTGTGGCTTCATCCTGAAACCGCTGCGGCTTGCCTACTTCCCAACCGTCACCGGTATTAGTCCAGATTCCAGGCATAACTAATCTCCTATTTAAAGCTCTATACTCGCAGCGGCGGCTACGGGGGGACGGCTTTTTGGCGGGGGCAGCGCGGCGGAGTTAATAGACCGACCGCTTTTCTTTGCGCATCCGGCCGGTTACGAGGTAGATGACCCGCTCGGCAATGTTGGTGGCCCGGTCGGCGATGCGTTCGAGGTCGTGGGCCGCCCAAAGCAGGTAGGTGGCGCGCTGGATGCTTTGCGGATCCTGGAGCATATAGAGCAGCAGTTCCCGATAGACCTGGTCGTACAGGGCGTCCACTTCGTCATCGTCGTCGAGAACTTTGTTGGCGCGGCTTTCATCCCGCTCGGTCAAGGCGGTCAGGCTGTCTTGCAGCATTTCGGAGGATTTGGCAGCCATCCGGGGAATGTCAATTAAGGGTTTCAGGGGCGGGTCGTTGCCCATCCGCAGGCTGATTTTGGCGATGCCCTCGGCGTAGTCGCCCATCCGCTCCAGTTCCACGGTGATGTGGAGCAGGGCGATGATGGCGCGCAGGTCACCGGCCATGGGCTGCTGGGTGGCGATAAGGTCAACGCACAAGTCCTCGATTTCGTACCGCTTGCGGTCGATGTGGTCATCCTCGGCAATCAGCTGTTGGGATTCAGCCAAGTCCCGGTCTTTCAGGGCATCCACAGCGCGGATGATGGCTTTGTTGACCATATCGGCCAGCAGCACCACTTCGGTTTGCAGATGTTCCAACTGACGGTTCAGGTCCACGCGCAGCATAGCCTTTTACCCCCTGATAAGAGTTCCGGGACGCGGCCCTAAACCGGCCGCCACATTTGCCCCCGCCGCCGTTGGGGTTCGAGGAGCCGCTCGTCAAAGGGCAAGGGTTGGTAATCCTGCGGCGAGGGGATGGCATAGCCAATCAGGTCGAAGATGTCCGGGTTGGTGTAGTAGCTGTTGTAGCACTGGCGCACCAGGGCGTTGAAAAAGTCGGGATGTTCGGTCTCGACTTGGCGCAGGGCATCATCCTGATGTTCCGGGGAGAGTTGGGCAAAGGCGGCGCTGCCGCGTTGGGCGGCGGCGATTTCCAGTTGAGCCAAGCCTTCGGTAAAGAGCCGGCGCAAGTCGGGAGTGCGGCCGGCGGCTTGATCGGCGGCGGCGCGTTCAATGACGGCTTGCTCGACCCAAGCGGCGCCGTCAATATCGCCGGCGCCGGGAAATTTATCCTGGGCCGGGATGATGCGGTTGAGGGCGGCGGTGAGCAAGTCGCGCTGGTGGTCGGTAAAGATGCGCTGGCCGCTGCTGGTCATGGGTGAAACCTCCGGGGGCGGTTAATTTGCGGCGGGGTTCAAGTTAGTTGCCGGGCTTAGCGGGGGATTACCGGCAAAAGGATATGGGACGGATGGGCGGCGGTGTGGTGGACAGTTTGCCGGGCGGTTTCCAAGCGGGCGTCGACGCCGAGGGGCGCGCCGGTGTTGGGATTGCGGTCGAAGCGGGGGAAGTTGCTGCTGGAAATTTCCACCCGCAGGCGGTGGCCGGCTTTACAGAGGTAGCTGGTAGCCCACAGGTCAATGGCGTATTCATAGACCTGGCCCGGGGTGATGAAAGCCGGCGCGCGGGCGGAAGTGCGGTAGCGGGCGCGGATGATGCCATCCTGCAAGTTTTGGGCGTAGCCATCGGGACGCACTACGACCAGTTTGGCGGTGAAGTCGGTATCAATGGCGCTGCTGGCGGCGTAGAGATAGACCTGAATGGGGCCGGTGATTTCCAAATCCCGTTCCAGCGGTTCGGAAGTATAGACCAGCACATCGGGGCGGTTTTCGACCGGCCGCTGGTCGGCGACGCCGTGGGGCAGCATCAGGGTATTGCCGCGCAAAGTAGGCGCAGGGTCAGCCGGGTCATAAGTATAGGCGTCGGGCGGTTCATCCGTCGCCGGCGGGACGGGGGAGAGGCCGCCATCGCCGTTGAGAGTATTGGCGGCGCCGCCGGAGTGGAAGTACCAACGGGTGTAGTGGATGCGGGCCGGCGGCCATTCTTGTTCGTACCGCCATTGATTTTCGCCCATTACAAAGAGGGATACCGGCGGTTCGTCCATAATGCCGGTGTCGGTGTCTTTGAGCCAGTAGTCGAACCAGCGGCGGAGCTGGTCGTGGAGTTCGATGGCGGCATTAGGGCCAAAGTCGATGTCCCCGGTATCGCCGGAAGTGGCCCGGGTGTAGGGGCGGATGTGGGCCCAGGGGCCGACGAGGAGTTTTTGACTGCGGCGGGCCAGGGCATTGCCGCCGCGCTCCGAGATGGCGGTGTAGGCGTTCAATGCGCCCTCGAGAAAGATGTCGTACCAGGAACTGACATGGAACATCGGGATTTTGATGCCGGCGAGGTTGCGGAGCAGGTTCAGCCGCCACCAGTAGGGGCCGTCTAGTTCCTGCGCGAAGTATTCGCGGAAATAGGGGGCGGTTTCCTGAAGGCGGCCAATCCAGTCTTGCAGGGGCAAGTGGCGGTACCATTCGTCTTTGAGGGGGCGGCCGAAGTTGCCCGGCTCCAGGACATATTCATCCATTTGCGCCAGGAGGTCTTGACGCCCCAGCCGTTCCAGGGTGTTGCGGCCTTTGTGGATAGCGTAGGGTACCATCCAACCCCATTCCATTGCGCCGCCGGTGTGATAGACCCAGCTTTGGTGAAAGTCGGAGGAGGCGGAAACCGGGGCCATAACCTGCAAGGCCGGCGGCAGGGGATTGTTGGTGGCGAGGGTGTATTGGGTCGCGCCGAGGTAGGATTGGCCGGTAGTGCCGACGCGTCCGTTGCTCCAGGGCTGGCGGGCGGCCCATGCCACGGTGTCGTAGCCGTCCTGGACTTCTTGAAATAGGGGGTTGTAGTAGTCGCCTTCGGAGTGGAAACGGGCGCGGCAATCCTGGCTGAGGACGACATAGCCGTGGGTGGGAAAGAACCAGACGGAATGGTCGGGGCTGGCGACATAGTCGTCTTTGCCGTAGGGGCCGCGGTTGACCAGGACGGGAAAGCGGCCGGGGGCGTCGGGACGGAAAATATCGGTAGCCAGGCGGGTACCGTCCCGCATTGGCACCATAACATTCCGTTCCCGGATGACCTGGTATTGCCCTTCCTGCGCTGCCATGGGGACAAGGATACTACTAAAGGAAAGGGGCGTCAAATGGGGGGAATTGGCGGGCGGCGGCTCCGTTGGCGGCGGTTTCAACCGGGAGCCGGGGCGCAAACTGAGCTACTGCCTGGTCGGGGACATACTTGACCATATTTGATTAGAATTGCTACAATTGCGCTAACCTTAATTGGGGAGGTGTACCTATGGCGCGCATCAACCGCTTGCAGCACATTGTCCTGAACTGCCGGGATGTTTCGGCGTCGGTGGACTTTTATACCGATGTGCTGGGGATGGAGGTGGTGAGCTATAACCGGGAGCGGGATATGGCTTTTCTGTCCTTTGGCGCGGAACACCACGACATTGCCCTTTTCCCCTACCGGGAGCCGGCGGAGCGGCTGGAAAAGAACCACTTGGGCTTGAACCATATCGCTCTGGAGATTGAGGGCGGGCCGGAGGAGCTGCGGGAGCTGTACGGCCGGCTCAAGGCCCGCGGGGTGGAGATTGACGGGACGCTGGATCATGTGATGAGCCAGAGCGTCTATTTCTTTGACCCGGACGGGAATCGGCTGGAGATTTTCGCGGATATGCTCCACGAGGCGGCGAAAGACTGGCTGCACGAGAATGGCGGGGTAGCCAAGCCGCTGGTTTTGGAGGAAGTTAGCGCCGATTAGCCGGGCGTTCTTTCACCGGCTACAGATAAGCCGGGCTTGCCGCAAAGAGAGTATGCGGCAAGCCCGGTTTATATTGCGGGGGGAAGGGGGGCAACGAATCCCGCATATCCGGCCTGTCCCGGTTTAATCTATCCCGCCTCCCGGATGCACTGCTCCAGCAAGTCGAGGGCGGCTTGGGCGAAAGTCCACATATTGGCTTCCCGGTCGGGGCTGCCGGTTTCCAGGGTGATGACCTTTTCGACCGGGCCGGCTACGGCGATGCAGGCGTGGCCGGCGGCGTCGCCGTAGCGGTTGCCGGTGGGGCCGCTGGCCCCGGTTTCACTCACCGCCCAAGTGGTATCCAGTTTTTCCCGGAGGGTGCGGGCGTTCAGCTGGGCGTAGGGTTCACTGCTGGCGCGCAGTCCCTCCATCGCGGCATCCGGCACATCCAGCAGTCCCCGGTGGGCGGTACGGGTATAGACTACCGAGCCGCCCACATAGTAGGCGGACGCCCCCGGCACGGCGACCAGGGCGGCGGAAATCAACCCGCCGCAAGCCGACTCGGATACGGCTAAAGTTCCCCCGGTTTCTTTCAGCAATGCGCCTACCGACGCGGACAAGGCAGTTAGTTCGGGCATAGTCACTACTCCTTTTTGTGGATAATTGGGCCGTCGCGGCGGCGATGGTAGCCGCCGGGGCGTTCCCCGTACTTGCGGTCAGTCCCGAAAGGTTTTGCGGAACCGCATTACGAAAATCACTACCAGAATGATGATGATGGCCGCCAGCAGTAGTGCGCCGGCTTGGCTGCCCAGCCGGGCGCGGGTCAGGGCAAAGACCGCAATCAGCAGCAGCGGCAAGCCCAGCCACAAGGCATGGTTTCGGTGCATTATATCCCACCGCCTTAATCAAGTTGCCGGGGATGCCGCGGCCGCCGCACCAGTAGCAGCGCGCCGGCCGTGATTACCGCCAAAACCGTGTAAGCGGCAAAGGCCCCGGTATAGGAACCGTCAGCCCACTGGAAAATTAACCCGGAGGCTACCGCGCCAATGGCTTGCCCCAAGGAGGTAAAGGGTTCGGTGACGCCGCGGATGCGCCCCAAAGATTCCCGTCCGAAAAAGTTGGCGTAGGCTACTGCCGGCACCACTAAGATGCCGGCGACCGCTATGCCGAACAGCCCGGCCGCCAGGTAAGCCGGCAATGCCGCATTCACTAGCGCAAACATTGCTACGGCCACGGCCATTACCAGGGCCACGGCGGCGTAGGTGTAGGAGACCGGCAGCTTTTCCACAATCCGCCCCCAGAGCAGGCTGCCCAAGCCGGTGCCAATGGCGTTGACTACGATACTGTACTGGGCCACGGTCAGGTCGATGCCTTTGGAATAGAGCAGGTCGGCTTGATAAAGATTGGTGCCGGATTGGAGCAGGAACAGAAAGCCGGTGCCGAGGGACAGGATCCATAAAGCCGGCGTCCGCAGGGCGGAGCGGGTGTCCCACGGGAGTTCCGGCGGCGTATTGACCGCGATCATCCGGTTCCCGCTATCGTTGCTGCCAGTAGCTTTGTCCCCGGCATCCGGGGCGGCCGGCGGGTCGCCGTCTGGCAGCAAGCCCACATCCTCCGGCTGTTGGGCAATCAGCAGCGCCGCCGGAGCCAGGGCAATGGCGTACACCAGCAAGCCCAGCACAATCCACGCCGTTTCCCAGCCGTAGGCCGCGCTGACCCCGGTAGCGACCAAGGGGAAAACTACCATCCCGCCGGAGTGGGACAGGAATAATAAACCGGTAGCCCGCCCCCGCTGCCGAATGAACCAGCGTCCCACCAAAGTAGCCGCTCCCACATTCAAGGGACTGCTGAACATTATCCGCCCCACGGCCATGGCGGCGTAAAAGAGGGCGATATGCAGGGACAGCCAAGCCAGGGCAATGGTGGAAAGGCCGATAATCAGCAGCGAGCCCACCAGCACGGGACGGGCGCCGTAGCGGTCAATGGCCCAACCGGTGGGCGGCGATGCCCCGGTTGCCAACAGGCCGCCCAAAGCCGCCGCGCCGCCAATCAAGGCCCGGCTCCATCCGGTATCGGCGGCAATCAGCGGGACAAAGACGGCAAAGGTCAGACTGCCGGCCGCATTGCGGACAAACATACTGCTGCCGGCGGTCCCCAGGATAACCCAGCCGTAGTAAAAGGGCAGCCGTTGCGCCAGATAGTTAATCAGCAGGGGCATCAGTCCGCCGTCCGCCGGGCCGCCGGTATCGGGAATGGGGCAAATCCCGGCAATTATACGGCATAGGGCGGGAGCGTCAATTGGCGGGGGGCGGGCGGCGGCTCAGGGGCTGCCGCTCCATTAGGGGGGACTCCTGAAGGATTTGAGGTTTTGTAGGGGCATTATAGCGGGGTTTGGGGGAAATATCTCGATTCAACTTGTAGAAACCCGATTTATGCCATACTATTCCCCATAGTTTTAGTAATGGCGGCAAGGAAATGACCCAGCAAAGTGGATTTGCCTTTGATGACCCGGAATCCCGTAGCCGTAGCCAAAGTTTGGATGTGGTGTTTGCCCGGGCGGAGCGGGCAGAAAAGTTTGACCTCGGCTTGTTTGCCGGCTTCTCCTCACTGCGGGCCTTGACCTATACCTCCAGCATCCCGATGGTTTTGGGATTGCTGCGGGATTTCGACTATACCGATTTTGAGTGCGTCTTTGGGCATAACGGGGTGCTGTCCCGAGACGCCGCCAATGTGCTGGCTTTCCAGCAGGTGGTTGACGCCAAATTGAATCAGGGCTTTGTTGGCGTCAAGGGTCTTTCCGAGGAACGGCGTCGCATCATCTACGACCGGGCTATAGCCAAAACGGCCCGCTTTTATGTGGTCAAGGATATTGTGGCCCACGCCAAGATTTACCTCCTGGAAAACGAGGGTCGCCGGCGGGTTATCGTCGGCTCCGCCAACCTGTCGGAAACCGCTTTCTCCGGCCGGCAAGCGGAAACCCTTATCGTTTTTGACGATGATGAAACGGCTTGGAATCATTACTTCAGGCAATACACTGCTATCCGGGATATTGCCACCAGTTACCTGCCGTTGCGGGAAAAGCCGGTTAAGGCGGAGTTAATACCCATCGAGGAAACCCCGGCTTTGCAGGAGGCCGAAGCCAAACCGGAGGGGATAACGGTTTATGTGCCGGCGTCCCAAGAGGAGGAGGCAGATTACAGCCTGCCCCAAGTCATCCACGAGGTAGAACGAATTAAACCGGTCTTTAACAAAGCCCTGGCCGACCAACGCCCCAACCGCAACGGCTATTTGCCGGTGAACTCCCGTATCGTCAAGCAGATGACTCGGATTGTAACCGCCCGCCAAGGGGATGAGGATGCCGGCCCCAAAACTTGGCTGTCTTTCGCCGACGGTCAATTTAACCTGTCGGGCAATGAGATAAGCTTGATAGCCGACCCGGACGGTATCCGCAATGATGTGGCGGCTTTGCTGGAGTTCTTTGGCAACTACGAAAACGGGTTCGTCGGCGATGTCCCTCGTCTCCAGCGGGATTACTTCACTTTTGCCTGCTGGTTTTACCTGTCTCCGCTGTTGTGCGACTTGCGGAACAAAGCCCTGCGGCAGAACATTTACAGCTTTGACCAGCCAATGTTCGCCATCTTGTACGGGCAGAGCAATTGCGGGAAAAGCAGCCTGATTGAGACCCTGATGGCCGCAATGTTCGGCTATCCCCACATTGTCGAGACCTCTTGCTTTACCCGTACCATTCTCCGGGGCTTGCAGCGGGATTACCGGCGTTTTCCGGTGGTATTTGATGATGTTACCCGGGAGCGTTTCAACCGCAACGCCCCGGAAATCATCAAAAACGATTTCATTCCCGACCAGGAGTATCCCTGCTTTGCCCTGTCGATGAACGCCGAGGCGCGCAATTTCCCGCCGGAAATTGTAAAACGCTGCCTGATGATTTACACCCGCACTTCGCTACCCGGCGACAATCCTACTTCCCGCCGCAGTTTGCAAAGGTCGGTTGCCGACATCCGGGAACGGCTGACCACCAACCTTTATCGGGAATACCTGCGCCGAGTTATAGCGAAAATGGATACTTTGTCCCCGGCGGATTACGACGGGCTGGATATGCTGGAATTATCCTCAAGCGTCCTGTGCCAGTTGTTCCGGGAAAACTTGCCGGCCGGGGCTAAAATGCCGGTTTGGTGCGAGCCGATGACGCTGGAACAGTATCAGAGCCGGGCCTTTGAGCGGCCCCGTTTGGTGCTGGAGAACCTGCTGCATCGCGATAAATACACTAAAGAGCGGCGGCCGGCCGTCGGCAACTGGACACTTTCCGGCAACCACATCGCCATCGGAATTGAGATGATGGCCGCCCGCAGTACCAAAGCGGATATTCCCGATTGGATTCTGGATGACACCGCCAGCGTGTCCGACCAGATTGTGCTGAAGCGGGATGTGCTGGAGCAGTTTTTAAGCCGGCGTGTCCGTCCGCCTCGCCGTTTCTTTGGCTTGCTGTAGCAGTATGCCAAAGCGCGCGGTCAAAGCCCTCGACCGGGCCATTGCCGCCGGGGGGCGGCCGGTGGATGGGGCGGGGTTGGCGGCGTTTCGGGTGGGGTTCGGGCTGCTGGGGCTGTTGGGAGTTGTCCGGTTTTTTGCTTACGGGTGGATTGATGCCCTGTATATTGCGCCGGAGTATCACTTTACTTATTGGGGTTTGGGGTGGGTACAGCCGTGGCCCGGTTGGGGGATGTATCTGCATTTCGGGTTGATGGGGCTGTGCAGCCTGGGGATTGCGCTGGGGTATAAGTATCGGACGTGCGCCGTCCTCTATTTTCTGGCTTTTACCTATGTCGAGCTGCTGGATAAGACTAATTACCTGAACCATTACTATCTGGTCAGCCTGCTGAGTTTGCTGATTATTTTTATGCCGCTGCACCGCACGGCGGCGTTGGACGCCCGGGGCAAGGGAAAGCCGGGGGATGGGACGGCGCCGGCGTGGACGCTGGGAGTTTTGCGGGGGCAACTGGCGGCGGTGTATCTCTTTGCCGGGATTGCCAAGCTGAACCCGGATTGGCTGTGGGAAGGGCGGCCGCTGCGGATTTGGCTGCATCAGAACGGGGATTTGCCGGCGCTGGCATTGGGGACGGGGGAGTTGTGGCCGGCGTATCTGTTCAGTTGGGCCGGGCTGATTTTTGACTTGACGATAGTATTCTGGCTGCTGGGGCGGCGCACCCGGCTGCCGGCTTGGGGCGTGGTCGTTGTTTTCCATATATTGACTTGGCTGCTGTTTCCCATCGGGGTGTTTCCGTGGGTGATGATCTGGGGGACGACGCTGTTTTTTGCGCCGGATTGGCCGCGGCGGCTTTGGCGTTGGGTAAGGGAACGGCGGATTTTGCGGCAAGGGGTCGCAGCGGCAAGCGGCAATGCGGCGGTTGCGGCCGCCGTGGCAAAGCCGGCGGCGGCCAAGTTCCGGGTGTCAAACCGGATGCGGTGGGCGGCGGCCGGGTTGCTGCTGTTTGCATTGGTACAGGTGGCGCTGCCGCT
The DNA here is from genome assembly GCA_965243185.1 of Dehalococcoidia bacterium. GTDB lineage: Bacteria > Chloroflexota > Dehalococcoidia > Lucifugimonadales > UBA3495 > CBDBCU01. Next base: position 2,295,339 of record OZ251531.1, read on the forward strand.
GCGGCACTACGCTTATCCGGGCAATGTGCGGTGGAATGAGGAGGGGTATCGGTTGGCTTGGCGGGTGCTGCTGTCGGAGAAGGCGGGGTTCGCGCAGTTTCGGGTGCAGCAAGCCGGCGGCGGCCGCTGGCTGGTGGGGGCGTCCGGGGAGTATCTGACGCCGGGACAGTGGGAACGGATGGCGCATCAGCCGGATTTGATTCTGGACACGGCGCAGATTATTGCCGCCGATTTTGAGCGGCGGGGTTGGGGGGCGGTGGCAGTTTATGCCGATGTCTATGTGGCTTTTAACGGGTATCCAAGCCGGCGATTGGTGAATCCGACGGTGGATTTGGCCCGGGAGCAGCCGGGGATTGGGCCCAAGGATTGGCTGCTGACTTGGGAGGAAGCGGCGGCGTATCCCTAGCTGTCGCCGTCCTGGTCGCTGAAGCCGATGGATACATTGAGCAGGCTGGCGATGTCGGCGTTAAAAAGCCGCTGGACGGTGATAAGGCGGTCAAAGGCGTCTTGGGACGGGGCCGGGTTGGCTAGGATAGTTTCCGGCAAGGGTTCCGCGAGGTTGGCCAGGGCGGTGATGGCGGCGTCAAGGGCGGCGATGGTTTGCTGGTCAACTTCCGGGGATAGCTGACGAACCAGATGGGTCAAGCCCAATTGCCCGTCCCCGGAATAGACGGCTTGTATTGCTTGAACCTGGAGGGTTAATTCGGCGACGGCGTTGGCGGCGGGGCCGGCGGCCAGGGCGGCCGGGTCGGGAGTTACGCCATCCATTCCCAACGCCGGGGCCAACTGCATCCGAGCCAGACGCTGGGTGAGGAAAACGATGGAGCCGACGAAGTCGGCCAGGGCGGCGCTTTCGTGGAGGGAACTGGCGGCGGTGCCGTCAAAGACGGCTTGGTAGGGGCCGGAGTCGGGACTGCCACTAACCCATTCGTCGCGGACGGCGGCGACTTCGGCGGCGGCGGTTTGGGTCAGGGCGGTCAGGTAGGCGCAGCGCAAGGTTGCGGGGTCGGCAAGGGCGGCCAAGGTTGCGGCGTCCGCTCCGAAGAGGAGATGTTCCATGGCGCCGAGGCCGCGGCGGTCGGAGGGGAGGAATTCGAGGACGTCGTTGGGGGTGAGGGATTGGCGGCGGGTCAGCATAGCGTCAAGTTCGGCGGCGGGGGCGGCGGGCCAGTCCACCAAGCCGAGGGATTTGCGGGTCATTACCGGGCCGAAGCGGATCGGGGCGGTTTGCTGCCAAGCGGCGCGGGCATCGCGCCAGGCTTGCCGGGCGGCGGTCAAGGCGGCGGTATCGGGGGCGGCGCAGAGGGTTTGAGCGGCGGCGTCCAGTTCCTGCATAGCGGCGGCGGCCGCTTGGTAGCGGGGGAGGATGACCTGGGCGGTGAGGGATTCCACTACGGCTTTTTTGGTGACCGGGGACTGGTCGGCGGCCGGGGCGGTATTGCTGCCGGCGGGTTCCGGGCTGGTCGGGGCGGCCGGGCCGCAAGCCAGGGCGGCGGTCAGGAGGAGCAGGGTTAGGCCGAGGGCGGCCGGGAAAAGGATGCGGCGGCCCGGGCGACGAGGGCGGCGGATAAAGGTCAGCATAAGGCTTGTTTCCTTTGACGGGCGGGATAGGGTTTCGTGGCAATGTTGCGGCGTAATAAGTATGCCCTAATTATTAGGATTAGTCAAGGCGAATAATGGCGGCTCTCCGGGATGTTGGGGTCGGTACAACGGGCGGGGCAAGAATCGGTTAGAATGGGGCATCTTTAGCGGGGAGGCGGGTAACTTTGCGACTGCGGGGCGGCGCGCCGGTTTTTGCGGTGCTGCAAGACCGGGACTTTCGGGTCATCTGGTATGTGGGCAGCCTGCGGGAGATTTCCCGCCGGATGGAGCTGCTGGTATTGAGTTGGCTCATCCTGCAAGCTACCCAGTCGCCCTTTCAGTTGGGCTTGGTGCTGGTGTTCAACAACCTGCCGCGCCCCTTTCTGTCGCTGTTCACCGGGCTGGTGGCGGACCGGTTCAACCGATGGCGGATTCTGGCGGCGGGGCAGCTGATTAACACCGGCATTGCAGTGACGCTGCTGGCGCTGTTGGCTACGGACGCTATCGCCGCCTGGCACGTGTATGCGGCGGTGTTTATGCAGGGGGCGACCAAGGCGTTGGAGGATCCGTCGCGGCGGACGGCGATTTTGGATATTGTGGGGGAGCGGCGGCTGGTCAACGCGCTGTCGCTGGATACGATCAGCAATACCAGCGGCAAGATGCTGGGGCCGCTGCTGGGCGGGATTATGATTGACGCCTCCGGGGGGCTGCTGCTGCCCTGGCTGGGGGCGGATGCGGTGGAACGGGCGGGATTTGTGGGGGCGGCCGGGCTGATTGTGGCGGTGCATTTGGCGGATTTGGCGCTGCTGACCCGGCTGCGGATACCGCCGAAGCCGCCGCGGGCCGCCGGGCGGGTGGAGCCGCTGTGGCGAAGTTTGGGAGACGGGGTGCGCTATGCCCTGGGGACGCCGCTGCTGTGGGGGATGCTGTATGTGACCATTGTGATGAATGCGCTGGCTTTTCCGATGCAGCAGTTCATCCCGGACATCGGGGCGAACAATTTGGGCGTAGGGGCAACTTTGGTGGGATTGCTGGTGGCGGCGGAGGGCATTGGGCAATTGACCGGGGCGGCGACGATGGCGTTGACCCGGAATCTGGAGCGGCATGGGCTGGTGTTTATTATCGGCTCCAGTGTGGTGCTGCTGATGGCGATTGGGTTTGTGTGGGCGCCGTGGTATCTGCTGGCGTTCGGGCTGCTGGTGTTGGGGGGTATCGGGCAAGCGGGGTTCGGGACGATGCAAAGCACGATAACGATGCTGGCGGCGCCGCCGGAGATGCGGGGGCGGATGGTAGGATTGATGAGCGTGTGTATCGGGATCGGGACGCCGTTGGGCGGATTGGAAATCGGGATTATGGCCAGTCTGTTCAGCACGGCTTGGGCCATATCGGTGAATGCGGCGGCCGGGCTGCTGCTGCTAGTGCCGGCATTGCTGTTGACGCCGCTGGCGACGGGGCGGACGCGGCGGCGGGAAGGGAGGGTTGAGAGTTAGGGATTGGGGGGAGTCGGCGGGCGGGGTATTGGGGGCGGGCATTTTAGATTCCTCCCTTTGGTCGGAATGACATAGCGCGGGCAAGTACGGGTTATGGCCGGGGCGGCGGCTTTTGGCCGCCCCGGCGGGTTGGGGTTTTGGTTTTGCCATTGCTAGGGGATAATTCGCTGGGGGGCGGAACCCCTGGCCGGGAGTTCCGCCCGTGCGGGAGGCGGTTGGCAAATCTGGCCATGCGGGTTGCGAAACACCGATTGCTCTCCTCGCTGGTCATGTCGGCTTTGCCCGACCAGATTCGCCGTCCGGTAACGGACCTTGAGTTGGCTACTGGCGCCGGTTGGTATGGTTGCCATGCCGGCGTTTTGGCCCAGTCCAGCTACCGTTGGTTGACCGACCTCCAGTCAACCTGTAACTCCAGCTCCTGTAAGGAAGGGGCGGCGGTTTGGCGGCGGGTGGGATTTGCCGTTTTCCACTGCTCCGGTTGGGGAAGTACGGATTCCTGGGCCGGTTCCCCGGGGGTAGGAGCGGGACGCTTGACGGCCGGTGGCCGAGGGCGTCCACAGCGCGCTGTGAGCTATATTTCACGGTAAGCTAGCGTATCGTTTTGAGACCCGGCGTCCCGGGGCTAGGTCTGACCTTGCGATTCTTATTATGGGGGTGGGAATGGTGGTTGTCAAGGGGTGATTTGGATGAATTTTCGGTAATTTGTAAATTGGATTTTGGGGAGACGGCGGGGGAACTTTTGTAAAAGTTCCCCCGCACCCCCTCAAAACTTTTGGGTTTTGGGGATGGTTGCGGGTTTTGAGAGAGGGGTTTAAGACGGGCATTTTAGATTCCTCGGCTGCGCCTCGGAATGACATGGGTAAAAGAGAGGAAAGGACACGGGGCGGGCGGGGGGATGCCCGCCCCGGGGTGCGCTGGCGGGTTAGCGGGTTGGGCCGGTCTGGGGGTTAACGGCGGACGCGTTTGGTGTTTTGGCAGGTGGCAGACCAGGAGTTGACCGGGGCGGCGCGGTGCCGGGATTGATTAGGAGGCGCTTCGTTGGTGTCGCGCTGATAGACCCAGGCAGTGTTTGCCGTTGTCGAGAGAGGCGGGTCGGTGGCGACGACATTGCGGACGCGCTGGTAGCCCGCGTTCGCGCAGTAAGCAGTGGCGGCGTCGCGGGCCAAGGCAGCCCAGTCAACGGCGGGGATGGAGGAGTCGTTATTATAGGCGGTGCGGGCCAGATGCGGCCAGTGGGCCTGGTTACTAACGTCATTATTGCCAGTAAGTTCATAACCGGTATAGGGGCCGAAGGGAGCTACAAGCTGACGGCAGCCCGCGGTATAGGTAGGGCCGGGCCAGTAATTGACGCCGCCGTCAAGGGAGTAACAGTTGCGGTTATCGGGGGCAACTTGGAGCCGGTCGGTTACGATGGTGCGCCAGCGGCGGCGGCGTTCCTCCCGGGGGAATTCAAAGATGAGCTCGCGGCTGACGCCGGTAACGCCGGATTCGCCATCCGTCAGGTAGCCCTCTTGGGCGGATAGAAAGCCGCGGAAGTTGCCGCTTTCGCCGAAATAGACGGTGTCGTCCCGCTCATTGCGGTCGCGGCCGGCAGCCCAAGTTTCGGCTTTGGTCCAAGTGTCGGACTGGTCGATGGCGCAGTAGATGGATTTGCCGCGGTTGGCGGCGAGGGATTCGAGGATCATGGAGACGCGGGCATCGTCGGCGTCGGCAACGGCCGGGGACTCTTGCCAATCAGAGCAGTCCCAAGGGATAGAGCGGGGAGCGGCTTGGGCGGCGGAGCCGGCGGCAAGAATCAGCAGGGAAAGGGCAAGGACGGCTACGAAAATGCGGTTCATAACGGCAACTCCTTGCTAAAGGATGGTACCAATATGGTAAGGGATGGGGCGGGATTTTGTCAATGGGGGGATGGGGTTTTGGGGGGACGGGTTAGGGCGGGTTCACGCTAACGATTGGGGTAGCGCAGTCAGTCGTCCGGGTCGTTCCGAGGGATTGGGAGGAATCAAGGGCGGGCATTTCTGGATTCCCACTTTCGTGGGAATGACACAGGTCGGGGATTGGTCGGAATGACGTAGGGGGGTTGGGTATCCGGGGCGTCGACAATTGGGGTGGACACGCCCTAGAACAGCAACCGTCTGCTCGTGCAATAGGGGGTGAACAGCATCAAGTCCGCCGCCCAAGGCCCGGGCTGCTGCCGGGTCGCGGCCGCCGCCAGAAAGCGCTGCACTTCCTTTGGGAATTTGGCGAATCCCCAACTCGGCTACAGCAATTACTTGCCCCTATTGACGGCTATTTCACACCAAGGGATTAATTCCTGATGCCTTGGGCGCCGCTAAAGGTTCAACAGTGATTCGAGATTGCGCCAGAGGATCGCCTCCTTTTCCTCCCGGCTCAAACTTTCCAGTCCCAGCACCCAGGACACCGGCCAGTCAATTTGCATATCCGCCGGCCAATCGGTGCCGAACACCACCCGCTCCACGCCCACGCAGTCAATCAGGTAGCGCAAATCCGCCTCGCTGTGGGTCAGGCAGTCATAGTAAAACTTCCGCAAGTAGGCACTCGGCGGCTGCGGAATGTTCACCCGCGCCTCGGAACGCACCTGCCAGCCCCGATCCATCCGCCCAATGCCGTAGCAGGTATAACCCCCGCCGTGGCACAGGCACACCCGCAAATCCGGATACTTATCCATCACCCCGCCAAAGACAAAACTGGCAAAAGTAACCGCCCGATCCGCCAAGTTGCCGATGGTGTTCGACAGATGATACTTGCGATTGCGGGGGCTGACCACCGTCGGCCCATCCTGATGAATCAGCATTACCGCCCCCAACTGTTCGGCGGCGGCCCAGAGGGGAAAGAATTCCGGGTCATCATAAGTCTTGCCGTTGACATTATCGCCAATCATCGCGCCCTTCAGCCCCAAGTCCACTACAGAACGCTCGAGTTCGGCGACGGAGGCGGCGACATCCTGCATCGGCAGGTTAGCCAGCCCGGCAAAGCGGTCGGGATATTGGCGGGTCAACCCGGCCACATAATCGTTGCACTCCCGGTCCATCGCCACCACGGTATCCAAATCCCCGTCGTAGCAGTAGAGAAAGGAGTGGGTGGACAAAATGTGAATATCCACCCCTAGGGAATCCATATCCTTGATGCGCTCCTCCGGCGACCACATACCCCGGGGGGTGTAGTCGGCAAAGCGGGCGGCGACGGATTGGCGGCTGAGGGCGTAGTAGCCTTGACCCCGGCGCATGGCGCTGAGGCAATTCTCCGGGGTAATGTGGGCGTGGATGTCGATACTCCGCATTTTGTAGCGTTTCCTTTTTGTAGGTTCCGGGGTTCAGGTTTGTAGGTTTTGGGGGGCAATGTGCCGGGTTCTTTAAGGGGCAACGGCTGGATGATACCGGGCATTGTCAGGGATAGCGGGTTAGGTTGTCAACCGGATACGGCGCCGCCGCCGGGCTTCGCGGGAAGGGGCGGGAGTTGTAAAATCTCCGCCTACTCCCCAGCTTCCGGGTAGGCGTGCGGCACGGTAGCCGCCGCCTTGCCCCGGGCCGGGCGGCGCGGCTTGGCGGTAATGTCCGCGACTGCCGCCGCTTGCTGTAATTGCTCCCGGGCCGGGCAGCCGTGGGCTACGATACATTCGTGGCACAATGGACGCTGCGCTTTGCAGACCCGCCGCCCGTGATTGATAAAGGCGGCGTGAAAGGGATAGACCTGCTCCGGGGCTACGGCGGCTTCGAGCAGGTCATGGGCCTTATCCGCCGTAACTTTCGGCCCAATCAACCCCAACCGCTGGCAAACCCGGTAAATATGTGTATCGATAGCCATCGCCGGCATTCCCAAGGAAAAGCTGAGGATGATGCCGGTGGACTTGGGGCCGATGCCCGGCAGCTGCCGCAGCCAGGCTTTGGCTTCCGGCAAGGGCATTTCCCGCAGAAAGGACAAATCCAGCGAACCGCCGTTCAGCTCCAGAACTTTGGTCAGCACTTCCTTGATGCGGGGGGCTTTGACTTTAGCCAGCCCGCCGCGGCTGATGGCGGATTCAATGTCGGCGACCGGGGCGGCGGCCACGGCCGCCAAGTCGCCGAAACGCTGCATCAAACTGCGAAAGGCGCGCTCCGAATTGGTGTCGGAAGTGTGCTGGGACAGGATAGTAAAGGTCAGTTCGTGGATGGGGTCAAGACGCGGTTCCTGGGGAAAGGGACCGTAGGCGTCCGTCAGCAGCCCAATGGCATCGGGGATGGCAATGGAGGGCGGCGTCGGTTGGCGGCCGCTCTGGCGCCGCCGGGCCGGAGTTGCCGCTTTAGCTTTGCCGGTTACTGCTTTTGACGCCATTATGCGGTCGGCGCCGGCCGGGTTACCTAACTACCCGGCGGCCAGGTTAGTTCGACGGCCCCGGGTTGCGCCGCTGCTCCGCGCGGAGAAACTGCTCCAATTCCCGCACCACTTCCGCCGGGTCGGGAATGCCGCGGTCGGTAGTGGCTTCGTCATAGCGGTCTTCGAGTTTCCGCACATACTCCGCCAACTGGTCATCCTGCCCCACCGCTTGGGTTACTTCCCGGTCAAAACTTTCCGCCGCTGCCCGCAATTCGCACAAATCCGCCGGCAAGTCCAGCAGGCGGCTCAGTGTGCGGGCCAAGGTGTAGCTGACCCGATAGTTGGGCGCGGCGTGGAGATAATGCGGCGTATGTCCCCACAGGGATGAGTAGCTCATCCCTTGCTTGGTGCAGGTCTCCAGCACCGCCGTACTGATGCCGGTCGGCCCCTGGTAGTTGGAAGTGCCGATGCGGGCCGAGTCCAGGGCTTCCTGCAATTCCGGCCGGGTCGAGGAGCCGGTCAAGCGGATTTCCCGGGTGTGCGGCACGGCATCCAGCAGCGCGCCCACCTGAATGACGGTTTTAACCCCCATTGCCCGGGCCAAGCCGGCAATGGTTTCCGAAAAGGTGCGCCACTTCAAGTTAGGCTCAATGCCCACGAAAAAGAGCGCGCCCTGATCCCCGGCCGCCCACCAGGAAAATTCATTAGCCGGCCAGCGCACCCGCCGCCGGCCGTCCCGGGTGCGGCTGGAGCGCGGCCGTTCCTGGGTAAAATCGTAAAACTCCTCCGGGTCGATGGCGGCAAACTGAACCGCATCCAGCCGCCGCATCAAGTATTGGATGGCGGCGGTGGCGCTTTCCCCGGCGTCCGGCCAGCCGGCAAAAGCCATAATCAGCTGCTCAAACTGCCGGTCGGGTTTATCCTGGATGTGGATGTAGTTCATTGCCCAGCCCTTACCCCCGATGGATTTGGGGTTAAGTGTAGCATTTTATTCAAGAATTAGATACTTGTTCACCCAATAGAAATCGGCATTCCCCCTTTCGGGAAAAGGACGGCAAGTAAGTCGCCAGGTATCTGCAATAGCCCTACCGATACGGGAGCGGCACACTTTACCCAAGTAGGAGGTTACTGTATAATCCTGAATTCCGGGCAATTTGATTTTTCAGCCGGCCCAAGTCAGGGAATTGGGGCGCAACGGGCGGGCCGGTTTTTGTTTGATTTATGGAAAGAGCTGATTACGCGGGAAGTTCGCCGCCGCCGCGGGCGGGATGGAGTCAGCGGATTCGCGGCGGCGGACGGAATAGAGCCGCCGCGGCTTTGCGGTGGGACGGACGGCACCCGGCGGCGCTGCCGCTGTTGCTGCTACTGGCGGCCTTGACCACGGCTTTCCTTTTCGGCGGCGAGCGGGGACAGTTTTACCGGATGGGGCATCATAACTTCCTCTCCGGGCAGCATTTGGCGTTGGCGGCCAACCTGTCGCCGGCGCATAATTTTTTGCTCTTTGTGCGGCAATACCCGGGCAGCGACGACTCCTTGGCTTATACGCCTTACAGTCGTTTTCCAGTGGGGAGCTATGGGCTGGTCAAGCTGGCTTTGCTGCCCTTTCCCGATAATTTCCCGGCGCAAATATATGCGGCGCGGCTGCTGATGCTGGCTTTTTTCAGCGCGGCGGCGGCCTTGGCTTTTCTATCCCTTTACCGCTTGCTGGCCCACCGCTGGAGCGCATTGGCGGCTACGGCCTTGGCTTTTGCCTCCTATTACGGGCTGTATTACAACGATATGGTGTCCAGCTATGGCGCCGGCTTGTTCGGAGTGCTGCTGACCTTTCACGGAATAGTCCTTTGGGAACAAGAAGGGCGGTTCCGGCAGCTGCTGGTCAAGGGGGGGATTGGTCTGCTGCTGGGCTGGCAAGGGATGGCATTATTGCTGGTATTCATCCTGCTGGGCTTGGCGCGAGTCGGGTATCGTTCTTACCGGACATCTGTTGCGCCGGGGCCGGGATTTACGGCGGGACGGTTGGGTACGGCTGCCTGGGCACTGTTGTCCAGCCGCTATACAACCTTGGGGATAATCGCCCTGCTGGGCTGCGGACTGGTGATGGGGTTTAACATTGCCGGGGAGTATTTTGCGCTCAACGGAGCGAAAGGACTGACCGAACTGCCTTCCGTAGCCTCAATGCTGAACCGGCTGCGGGCCGATGCCGAGGTTTATGCGGCGCAATCCCAGCTATTGGCGTGGCCGCCATTCCTGATGGGGCAACTCTCCCGTATCGGGGTGCTGTCCGTCCCCTTTCAGCTAGTCCAGTGGCTGGAGTGGGATTATGCGGCGGCGCTGCGCTACCCCTACGCGTTAGGATTTGTCCTGGGCGGCGGCGCCGTATTCGGCGGCAGCCTGCTGCTATTGGCTCTGGCCCGGGAGAAAATTCTGACCGCGGCTTTGCTGCTGAGCGGGTGGGCTTGGGTTTTGCCGGTGCGCGGGTCGGCCGGGATTCACGACTTTGAGTCGCTATTTCATATTGGGATACCGCTGGTATTTTTCGGGCTGGCGCTCCAGGGATTAAGTCGGTTGGGGAGCAGCCGCTACTTGGCGGCAGTGCCGCCGGCAGTTGCGCTGGCGGCCTTGTCCATATTCGGGCTTTCCGCTTACGAAATGGGGAAAGTGGGCGACGCGGGCGAGCGGGCGCAGCGGCAGCGGGAAATAGCCGCCGATTTGACGGTCATCCGGGCGGCAACCGCCGGCGGCGACCGCATCTTTATACCGGAATCGCGGGTGGAGTCGCCGTCAAACATTTTTGCCAAGAATTTTCACATGGCCGATTTCTACTTGTCGGGGCGGGTTCTGGATCATAAGCGCGGCAACCAGCATCCTGATTTTGCTTCCGACTATACGGTTTCCAGCCTGCCGGTGGCCGGGCCGGCCCTGTTGACCCCGGAAAATCGGTGGGTGTTTCTCTATCGCGGCAGCGACTATCCGGCCTTGGCCCGGGCGGTGCAAGAGCAAGGGGAGTTGATTATCCGCTCCGACTATGCGGTGTACCGACTGGGGAACCGGTTGGTGTATATTCAGGAGCCGTGCAATATGGCGGAGACTAATCACAAGGTTTTTCTGCATATCGTGCCTTTCGAGCAGACGAACCTGCCCGAAAGCCGACAGGAGTTTGGGACGGACAATCGGGATTTCCAGTTCCGGGACTACGGGTGGATCCGCGAAGGATTGTGCGTGGCGCTGCGCGACCTGCCGAAATATACCCTGGCGGGAATTAGAACCGGCCAGTCCGCTGCCGGGCAAGGCCGGATTTGGGAAGGGGAAGCAATTTTTGACCTGACCTCGGCTATTGAGGAACTGTTGCCGGCGGCGGAGTTGGTCGCCAACGCCGAGTGGGACCTTTACCGCAACGGAAATCGGCTGCTGTATGTTAAAGAGGGTTGCGCCGAAGCGGATACCACCGCCCGGTTTATGCTGCACATCTTTCCGGTGCGGACGCAGGATTTGCCGGAAAGCCGCCGGCAGCACGGTATGGATAACCGGGATTTCGCCTTTGCGTGGCGGGGCGCACGGGCCGGAGACCGCTGCCTGGCCATGGCTGAACTGCCGGAATATCCCATCCTCAGCTTTAATACCGGGCAGTTCAACGCTGACGGGACAATTTGGCTGGCCGAGGATATTGTGGACTTGAGCCATGTGGCGGCTAACTTGCTCCCGGGCGCGGAACTGGTTATCCGCGCCCAGTGGGAAGTGTATCGCAATGCGAACTGGCTGCTGTATGTTAAGGAAAGTTGCGCGGAAGGGGACACCATAGGCCGGTTTTTCCTGCATATTTTCCCGGAGCGGACGGCGGACTTGGCCGTAGAACGGCAGCAGTACGGGATGGATAATCTGGACTTCGATTTTGCCGAGCGGGGGGAACGGGTAGGGCAACGCTGTCTGGCGGTGGTAGAGCTGCCGGACTATGGAATAGCGGGCTTGGCGACGGGACAGTTCACCCCCGAGGGCAACTTGTGGACCGGGAGATTCCCCTAACGGTAGCGGGCAATTTGCTCCAAGTCTGCTCCGGGGTTATGCTGAGGAGCGGTCCGACCGTCAAGCAAGCAGTCAAGCAAAAGGTTTGAGGAGGGCATTATGAGCAAGGTTCTGGTGATTCAGGGGGCGGGGATGAATATGCGCGGCAAGACGCAGGTGGAGATTTTCGGCCCGCTGACTTTGACGGAGATTAACGAGCGGGTGGCCGGCTATGCGGCGGAGTTGGGGCTGGAAGTGGAGTTTGTGCATTCCAATGTGGAGGGGGAAGTCGCCAATGCTCTGTACGCCGGCTTTGAGGAGGGCGTGGCGGCGGCGGTGATTAACCCGGCGGGCTATACCACCCTGAACGGAGTGCTGCGGGCGGCCATCGCGCAGGTAGGGTTTCCGGTGATTGAGGTACACGCCTCGAACCCGACGGCCCGGGGCGCAGTATCGGCGGTGCAGCCGGTCTGCCGGGGTTCGGTGTACGGGTTCGGGGTCTATGGGTATTACCTGGCCCTGCGGGGGGTAAAGAGTTTGCTGGGTTCGGGGTAGGCGGTTGGGAAAGCCGTCACTCCCGGGTTAAGGGAATCCGGAGGCTTCGGCACGGGTAGAATCTGCCCATGGTCGAACTTTCCGGATTCCCATTTTTACGGGAATAACGGTCAATGGCGGGATGCCGGGCATTCTCTAGCCGCAGCGGAGGCAGCGGGGTTCGCTGAACACGGCGTCGTGAACCTCCGGGTTGGTCATCAGGTAATCCATAATTACCCGGAGGGCTTTGTCCGCGTCCGGCAAGCCGTATTTTTCGGCGGCGGATTGGACAAAAGCCATCTGGTCGGGATTCAGGTCGATTTGGTAGGTTTCCTTGTCGCCAGCCATCGTTGCTGCTCCTTTTGTTGGGGTTGGGGAAGGCTGCCTTATTTTACCGCGTGCAGGACGCCGTTGGAAGTGCGAATGTAGAGGATGCCGGCGGCGTAGGCCATGGGCTGATTGACCGGGGCGTTGAGGTCGAGCTGCCAGTGGATTTGCCCGGTGGCGGCGTCCAGGGCATAGAGGTAGCCGTTCTGGGTAGCGGCATAGACCCGCTTGCCGACAATCAAGGGCGGGGCGTAGAGGCCGCCGTCGAGTTGGGAACGGCGCAATTCCTTGCCGGTAAGAGCATCGAGGACATAGAGCCGCCCGCGCAAGTCGCCGAGGTACAAGCGGCCGGCACCGGCGGCCGGGGCGGCCACAATGCGGGAGTCCTCGCCATCCGGGTTGAAACGCCAGCGGCCGCCCTGCTGCGTTGCCGGGCGGGGAATGCCGGGGATTTTCCAGAGCCAGAGTTGGGCCCAGACCCGCTTGAACTGGTACTGACCGGGAATTTCCTTGGCCGTGGCGTCGAGGGCATAAAGCCGACCGCCGGCCGGGAAATAAACCAGGTTGTGGGCGATAACCGGGGCGGCGGTAGCAGATTTCGGGGTGCGGAAAGTCAATCGGTTCTGGCCGGTACGGGCATCGAGAATATGGAATCGGCCGTTGCGGTCGCCCAAAGCCAGGATGCCGTCGTGGAGAGCGGGATGAATGCCGATGACGCCGGTAGCCGGGTAAGTCCAGATTGGTGCGCCAGTAGCGGCGTCAAGGGCGTATTGGTTGCCGTCCCAAGAACCGAAATAGACGATGCCTTGATGCACAACCGGGGCGGCGGTGATGGCATCCTGAGCCTTGAAATGCCACAGGCTTTGCCCGGCAGCAGCATCCAAGGCGTGGAGGCGGTGGTCTTGCAGTCCGATATAGAGATAATCCCCGGCGGCGGCCAGAGAACCCTGCGCCGGGCCGGTGGTCGGTTGCTGCCAGATGGGGGCGCCGGTAGCGGCGTCCAGGGCGGAAACCTGAAAGTGGCCGCCGAGATAGACGCGCCCGTTGTGGACAATGGGGCCGGAACGGGTATTTTGCCCCAAGGGTACCGACCATAAGATTTGGCCGGTTAAGGGTTCTCCGGCGGCGTCCCGGGCCGGTACCGCTTTGGTTTGAGCCAAGTCGCCGCCGTCCATCGCCCACTGACCAGGCGCGGAATCGGAGGATAGCTGAGTAACCGGCCGGTTAAAGAGCAAAACCCGGAAGTCCGGCAGAAAGGGATAGTTCAGCCAGAGGATAAAGGCCAAGAGCAGGAACAGAATGCCGCCGGCAATCAGGCGTTGGCGGGTAAAGAAGGGGCGTTCCCGGCGTCCCCGGGCCCATTGGGGCAAAGGCGCGGTAGGGGCCGGCGGCGTTTCATTCATCGGACGGGCGGGTTCAGAGCCGGCAACAAGTTCAGGAACGGCGGGGCCGGTTGAAAGCAAATCGCGGCGGGGGCGGAAAGGGTGAGGTTGGTACCCCGGATGGGCTTCGATCCCATGATCTCCACCTTGAAAGGGTGGCGTCCTAACCTGGCTAGACGACCGGGGCACACTGATGGCATTATACAACGATTATCGGGATAAGGCAACTGCCTTTTGCGGCGGGTTTATGATCTTTCAATTTTCCGCGCCGGAGCAACCCCAAAAGTTGGGGAATTATATACCTTTTTACCCACCGGCTTTGTCCGGCTTGCTGTAAAAGCCAAACTTCAAGTTTGTTGGGTAAAATAGTATATAATTCCCTAATCCCAGCCAACCCCCTACCCCTCAAACCCGGCATACCGCTGCCCGGTCACCGACGGCTCCATCGCCAACTGCCGGCGGATATTGGCCACCAACTCCCCGTCCAACCCCAAGGCGGCAATAACCGCCGCATCCAACCCTTGCCGCGCCGGGCAGCCATTCAACTGCGGCAGCGGCAACAGCACCGCATCGGCATACTCATCATAAGCCGCCGCCAACCCGGTTACCGCTTCCTGCCCAATGGCGGCAAAATCCGGCGCCGGCAGTTTCCGCATATCGTCGATGGAAAACTGCGGGTAAGACGGTATCTTGTTGGTGCGGTTGCCCAGCCAAGCAAAAATGCCCATCGACGAGTTGAGATATACGCAAACCGCCTTTTCGTCGGTAATTTCATCCACGACCGGGGCGGTAAGTTTGCACGGTACCCAAAGGGAACCAAGCCCCCGCTCCTCCAACCGGACGGTGAAAGCCCTAACCGTATTCAAGCGGGCCCGGGAGACCAGCATCATCCGTCCCCGATGTTCCCACAGATTATTTGCTCGCTGTTCCTTTCCCTCTTTGGCGACAATAAAGGTGTCCGGCTTGGCCGCCATACTCTGGGTAACATCCGTCTTGTGGTACCAGAGGGCAAACATTCCCCCGGCCGCCGGCATAGTAGAGCGGTCAAAGCCGCCCCTTATCCCTTCCCCGGCCGGGCCGATGTTAGAAACTTGCCCCAGCGGTAAAGTCGGGAAAAACTCACTGCGCGTCAGGGCGACGAAATTTTCGCACAAGTCCGGGGCCAAAAACTGCACCGCGCCCCAATTCCCGGCGGCAACCCGGCCCTCCGGCCATTCCTGCACCGTGCCGTAAGACTGCCTAGCTACAGTGCCGGCCGCAATGGCCGCCGCTACGCTATAGGCATCCGCCGGCGTAGCCGGATTTCTTGCCAGATTAACCACCCGGGTCGGCGGCTTTGCCCCCCCTCCCGCCGGCCAACGCCGGCAAATCAGCAGCATCTCCCCGATAGTAGTATTTTCGGAGAAATAGATACGCCCCGGGTCGTGAGAGGTCACGATGGTCTCGATATGGTAATTGCTTGCCAGGTGTTGGCGTATCTCCAAAGTGGAGAAGTTGGTTGCGCCCACTAACGGCAAAACCACGCCGATAACCCCGGTATCCCGCTTGGTCAGGAAGTCCGACAGATACAGGAAAGCCCCGCCGTTGTGGGATAAGCGCACCGGCTTGTTGGAAAACAACTCCTTTTCCCGGTCTTTAAGTTTCTTTTCATCCTCCCGGCTGAACTGGTCATGCCGCAGGCTGTCCCGGGTAAAGGGCGGGTTCATCAGCACTACATCCGCCGGCTCCGCCATCGCTGCCGCCGCATCGCCGTTGACGTGGGTTGCCTTGGACGCCCCGTTAGGCCAAGGCATCAGCATCGGCTTCTGGTCCAGAAATTCCAAAGAACCCAAATGCGCTACGCCATCCGCATCCAACCCCAACAGGCTGCGCCAGATTTTCATTTTCTGGAATTGGGTAGTCGGCGACAGCAAACCCAAAGTAGCCGCCGCCATGTGGGTTGCCGTCAAGTTCACATCATAGCCAGCCAGCACCTGCTCAATCAGTGCCGCCGCCAGAGCCGGGTCATCCCGCAAGCGCGGGTTAAGATCCCGGATGCGTTCCGCCGCCGCCATCAGCAAAGTTCCCGTGCCGCAAGCCGGGTCCGTAATCCGCAGGCCAGCAACCGCCGCCGGATCCGACCAATCGCACATCGCCTCGGTAATCGCCAAAGTAGCCAGCAAAGTAGCCGCCGGCGTAGTGGTGTAAAAAGAACCGTCATAGCGGGCCGTATCCAGAACCGTATGGAAAATGCGCCCCAGCAGGTCATGCCGAAATCCGGCCACATCCCCGGTCGCCGCCAGCGCCGCCCCCGCAGTGTCCCGGACGGCGGCGGTAAAAGCCGGACTCCGCGGACAAGACAGCAATGCCGCCCGTCCCGTCTCAAAAATCGGCTTGTAGTCCAACGCCAGAATCAGATTCCAGGCGTCGCCAAAAGCCCCCACCGGGTCATCAGCATCAGCGCATTGCTGCGCCATCGCCGGCGGCCAAGGCCCGGCATAGGGCTGGCCGGTGCGGTTATCCACTTCCGGGCGCAGTTCGTTGCGATGGCTGTCTAGCCGGGAATGAAACATCACGGCGGTAGCCACCACCAGCAAAGCCCGCTTGGCCGGCGCATCCCAAGGATGCGGCGTCGGCCGCTTGTTTTTCGTCTGCCGCGGCAGGTCAATAGCCCGGGCCAATTCCTGTTTCTGGCTTTCGCTGAGCCGCCGCACCGCCCCGTCCAAACTGCTGGAAAGGGCAGCCGCCACATAGTCCGGATTGCCCAACTGCGCCGGAGCCAGGCGGACGACCGCCGCCAACCGCTCAATGTTGCCCTCAACCCAATTGGGCGCGCTGCCGCTCCCATCCCGCACCGTCCAAATCACCCGCGTATCCGGCAGCGACCCCTCCGTAGTCCCGTCGGGATAGCACACCGCCACCGCGCACTGCGCGAACCCTTGCTCCAGCCGGGCATCAGCATCCCGAATCGCTTCGGCCCGCTTGCCCGGAGACTGGCCGTGTTCCGCTTCCACCGCAATCAGCGCCGGGCCGATATGCACTTCCACGTCAATGCGCCGGTTGCCGGGATGAATAACCTCCGGCCGGGCGTCCAAGCCCCAGCCGCGCAGCGCCGCCGCCAGCCGAATGTTCAAGGTGCTTTCCCATTCCCGCGTCGCCATCGCCAAACTCCCTTAAAATGCGCGATAGTTGCAAAACCCGGAATCACCGACCCCCCAATCCCCCTACCCATCCCCCGCCGCCACCACCTCCCGCACCCCATTAACCGCCACCGCAGCCGGCGCCACCGCCGGCAGCCCCAGCAACGGCCGCAAGTAGCGGCCGGTGTGCGACTCCGGGCGTTGCGCCAACTCCTCCGGCGTACCGCAGGCAATCAGCTGCCCGCCCCGGTCGCCGGCTCCCGGCCCCAAATCCACAATCCAATCGGCGTTTTTAATCAAATCCAGGTTATGCTCAATCAGCGCCACCGTATTGCGGTTGTCCACCAAACGGTGCAGCACCCGCAGCAGCGCGGCGCAATCCTCAAAAGACAAACCCGTCGTCGGTTCATCCATCAGATACAGCGTCTTGCCGGTCGCCCGCTTCGCCAGTTCCGTCGCCAGCTTAACCCGCTGCGCTTCCCCCCCGGACAGCGTCGTCGCCGGCTGCCCCAAACGGATATAACCCAAGCCCACATCCCGCAAAGTCTCCAGCTTGGGCCGAATCCGCGGAAAGTTCCAGAAAAACTCCAACGCCTGGTCCACGGTCATATCCAGCACATCGGCAATGCTCTGCTCCCGCAGCGTCACCTCCAACGCCTCCCGATTGTAACGCCGCCCCTGGCAGATTTCGCACGGCACCGTCACATCCGGCAGAAACTGCATCTCAATCTGGTTATAGCCCTCCCCCTGGCAGGCTTCGCAGCGGCCGCCCTTCACATTAAAGGAAAACCGCCCCGGCTTGTAACCCCGCACCTTGGCCTCCGGCAAAGACGCGAACAGCTCCCGGATCGGCGTAAAAGCCCCGGTGTAAGTCGCCGGATTGCTCCGCGGCGTCCGCCCAATCGGCGACTGGTCAATGTTGACCACCTTGTCAATGTTCTCAATCCCGGTGACTTCCTTATGCGCCCCGGGATAGTCCCGCGCCCGGTTCAGCACCTGCGCCAGTTTCTTGTAAAGCACATCATAAATCAGCGTGCTTTTCCCCGAACCCGATACCCCGGTTACGCAGGTCAGCGTCCCCAAAGGCAGCGCAACGCTGACCTCCTTCAGGTTATTCTCCCGCGCCCCGGACACCGTGATAAAGCCCCCATTCCCCGGCCGCCGCTGCTCCGGCAGCGGTATCCGCTTGTCCCCGCTCAAGTACCGCCCGGTCAAAGAACCGGGATTATCCATCACTTCCCCAATATCCCCGGTCGCCACGATATGCCCGCCATGTTCCCCGGCTCCCGGCCCCAAATCGACGATATGATCCGCCGCCCGCATCATCGCCTCATCGTGTTCGACGACAATAACCGTGTTGCCCATATCCCGCAGCCGGGTCAGCGTATTGATTAGCCGATGGTCATCGTGGGGATGCAGCCCCACCGTCGGCTCATCGCACACATACAGCACCCCGGTCAACCCGGAACCGATTTGCGTCGCCAGCCGCACCCGCTGCGCTTCCCCCCCGGACAGCGTCCGCGCCGTGCGGTTCATCGTCACATAATCCAAGCCGATGCCGTCCAGAAAATGCAGGCGACTCTCAATCTCCTTCAGTATCTGGTTGGCGATGGCTTTGTTGCGCCGGGACAAGGTTTCGCCGCTATGCGGCCCCGGCGCATCCGGGTCAATCGCCCGCACCCACTCCAGCCCCTGCCCGATATTCATCGCCGTCACTTCCATAATCCCCAAACCGCACACCCGGACGCCCAACGCCTCCGGCTTCAGCCGCCGCCCGTCGCAGCCCTGGCACGGCCGCGCCGTCATATACCGCTCAATTTCCTGCCGGCTATGCTCCGACTCCGTCTCCCGATACCGCCGCTCCAAGGTAGTTATAATCCCCTCAAACCGCGTTTCCCAGTTATAGACCCGCCCGTTGTGCGTACGGTGCCGAATGTTGATTTTACGGCTCTTGCTCCCGTAAAGAATCACCTCCAACTGCTCCGCTTCCAAGTCTTTAACCGGCGTCTGCGGCGAAAACCCGTAAGCCCGCCCCACCGACTCCACCATACTTGAATACCAGCCCGGCATCGTCCCCGACTTGGCCCAAGCCACGATCGCCCCGTCCACCAGCGACAGGTTCTTGTTGGGGATAACCAGATTGGGATCCACTTCCAGCTTGAAACCCAGCCCGGTGCATTGCGGACAAGCCCCGTGCGGACTGTTAAAGCTGAAAGTGCGCGGCTCAATCTCCGGCAGGCTGATGCCGCAGCGGACGCAGGCAAACTGCTCCGAAAAGACCAGTTCCTCCTCTTTCCCGCCGGCTTCCGGCGATTGCCGCAAGGCTTGCAGCACCCCATCCCCTTCCCGCAGCGCCGTCTCCACCGACTCCGCCACCCGGCTCTGTTCCGTATCCGCCCGCACGATGAGCCGGTCAATCACCAGTTCGATGTAATGCCACTTCTGCTTATTTAGGTTCAGGTTGTCCGTTTCCTCCAGCAGCAGCGTCTCCCCGTTCACCCGCGCCCGCACAAACCCCGCCTTCCGCGCCGCCTCGAACACCTCCTTATGCTCCCCCTTTTTCCGCCGCACCTTGGGCGCCAGCAAAGTTACCCGGCTATCCTCCGGCAGCGCCAGCAGCGCATCCACAATCTGCTGCACCGTTTGCCGCTCCACCGGCCGATCGCATTTAGGGCAATGCGGCACCCCCACCCGCGCAAACAGCAACCGCAGGTAGTCATAGATTTCCGTAACCGTGCCAACCGTGGAGCGGGGGTTATGCGATACCCCCTTCTGGTCAATGGAAATCGCCGGCGACAGCCCCTCGATGTAGTCCACATCCGGCTTGTCCATCCGCCCCAGAAACTGGCGCGCATACGCCGACAGCGACTCCACATAGCGCCGCTGCCCCTCGGCGTAAATGGTGTCAAAAGCCAGGGAGCTTTTGCCGGAACCCGATACCCCGGTAATCACCACCAGCTTATCCCGGGGGATGGTCACTTCGACATTTTTAAGGTTATGCTCCCGCGCCCCCTTGACATAGATATAATCCTGCGGCATCTACCTACTCCAACTCAATCAGCGCATCATTCGCGCTCACCGAATCCATCGGCTGCACATAAATTTCCTTCACCACCCCATCCCGGGCCGCCCGGATACTCTGCTCCATTTTCATCGCCTCCACCACGCACACCTCATCCCCGGCCGCCACCCGGTCGCCCGGCCGCACCCGAATCGCAATAACCCGTCCCGGCATCGGCGACCGCAATACCGCATCCGACAGGTCAAAAGAACCTACCGGCGTCCCCCCCCGCGGAAACGCTGGCGGCAGCGTCCGACTCGGCGGCCGACGCCCCCGCCTTGACCGGGCTGGCGTAGCCGGCGGCTCCGGTGCTTCCACCTCCACATAGTAAATCTCCCCGTCCACCCGTGCCTCCACCGGCGTACGGCTCAAATCCCCCACTTCCACCGAATACCACTGTTCCCCGACCTTTACCCGGATACTGGTCAAAACCCTGTCGCCCCCGCTCAATCTGGCAATGCAGTTTAACCCAACCACCCCAACTTTGCCAACCCGATTTGGCAGTAGAGTCAAGGCAATCGCCATCGCGCTTCCTGAAAACCTGGCATCCCCGCCCCTTCTGTGGTAAAGTTACCCCGCTACACTGGCGGCTCTTATGCCGCCCCTTTCGGGAGATGAACTATGGCCGAACAGATTGGGTTCGTCGGCTTGGGCATTATGGGAAAACCCATGGCCCGCAACTTGATGCAAGCCGGCTACGACCTCACCGTCTACGACATCATCGGCGAACCGGTCGAGGAACTGGCTACCGAGGGCGCTACCCCCGCTTCCTCCAGCTCCGCCGTCGCCGCTGCCACCGACAAAATCATCACGATGCTCCCCGACTCCGCCGACTCCGAACGCGCCATCCTTGGTCCCAACGGCGTCCTCGAGGGCGCCAAACCCGGCTCCATCATCATCGATATGAGCTCCATTTCCCCCCTGATGTCCCAGAAAATCGCCTCCGAATGTCAACGCCAGGGCGTGGAAATGCTCGACGCCCCGGTCAGCGGCGGCGAACCCGGCGCCATCGCCGGCACCCTCGCCATTATGGTCGGCGGCAAGCAAGAAATCTTCGACCAGTGCCGCGCCATCCTCGACGTAGTCGGCGGCACCGTCAACCTGACCGGCGACATTGGCGCCGGCAACACCACCAAATTGGCTAACCAGATTATCGTCGCCCTCAACATTACCGCCCTCAGCGAAGCCCTCGTCCTGGCCCAAAAAGCCGGCGTCGACCCCGAAAAAGTATTTCACGCCATCCGCGGCGGCTTGGCCGGCAGCGCCGTAATGGAAGCCAAAGCCCCCATGATGCTCGACCGCAACTTTCAAGCCGGTTTCCGCATCCGCCTCCACCAGAAAGACCTGCGGAATGTCTTGCAAGCCGCCCAGGAACTGAATGTACCCTTGCCGGCCACCGCCCTGGTACAGCAAATCCTCGGCGCGCTGGTCAACGCCGGCGACCAGGAAGCCGACCACTCGGCCATCCTCCACTTCGTCGAAAACCTGGCTGATATTGAGGTCAAACGGGGCGGTTAGCGGTCAGCGATTAGCAATCGGCTACTTCCACCACCGCCTCGACAATCACCGCAATGTTCCCCGGCAGAGCCGCCATCCCCGGCGCGGAACGGGCATGGCGGCCGGCATCCCCGAACAGCGCAACAAACAAGTCGGAAGCCCCGTCCACCACTTGCGCCTGCCCGTAAAAATCCGGCGCGCTGTTGACGAACCCGACCACTTTCAGGATGCGGCCTACCTGATCCAAATCGCCCAACTCCGCCTGCATCCGCGCCAGCAAATTCAGGGCGCACCACCGGGCGGCGATGTAACCCTGTTCAATAGTCAAATCCGCCCCCACCTTGCCGGCAATCCGCTCGCCGCCGGCAGTGCGCGAACCCACCCCGG
Organism: Dehalococcoidia bacterium; assembly: GCA_965243185.1. Taxonomy (GTDB): domain Bacteria; phylum Chloroflexota; class Dehalococcoidia; order Lucifugimonadales; family UBA3495; genus CBDBCU01. Next base: position 2,317,030 of record OZ251531.1, read on the forward strand.
CCAGCCACAGCAAATTGCCGCTGCGAACCGCCGGCAGATAATTCCCCGCCGGCTCCGGCGCCGCCGGTAGTTCGTAACCCAATTCAACCAGCCGCTCCAAAATAGCTGACATCAAAAAACCTCCCGAGAATGAAAGACTTTCCACCCTGACCGGCAACCGGAAACACCGCCCTCCCCCACCTCTACTCCCCCACCGCCAACTCCACCTGCCAGCTATTGCCTTGTCCCCCGACAAACTGGCCGGTGCGGATACCGCTTACCCGGTAGTCCGGCAAAGCCGCCACCGCCAGACACTTCCCTTCCAACCGCACCCCGCGCTCCTCAAACGCAAAATCCCGGTTGTCAAACCCTGCCGCCCGCCGCGCCGCCGGCAAATCCTCCCGACTAGCCGGTACAATGTGCAGAAAGAACCGGTCTTGCGTATCCGCCGCTTCGCACGGCTCCTTGAGATATACTATCGACTTATCCCCCAGATACAAGTCAAAAGCCGCCCGCGCCGCCGGCCGTCCCGCCACTGCCGCCGCATACCTTTCCCGAAAATCCGCCGCATACCCTCCCGAATAATAATCCCCTTCCCAAGCCACCGTCCCCTCCTTGACCTGATAAACCCGGATTCGGGACATGGCATAATCCGGCAATGCCGCCGCCGCCAAACACTTCCCGTCGAACTTCACGCCCCAAATCTCCCCGCTGCCGCTGAACCCGGCCGCCTGCCGCCCGGACGGCAATTCTTTGCTATCCGCCGGGTAAATATCCGCTCGAAACGGCGCCGCCAAATCCCCCGGTTGGCACCGTTCCTTAACCAGAACCAGCCGCCCCCCGTAGCGGTAAGCGTCAAAATCCGCCCGCAGCAGTGGCTCCCCGGCTGTCGCCGCCCGATACAGCTCCCGATAGCCCGCAACAGTAGCCGCATCCACCCGCGCCAAATCCGGCGTCGCCACCGTCAGCGCCGTATTATTGTATCGCCTTTCCCGATACACCGCCGGCGGAAAAACCTCCCGCGGCCGCCCGCTAGCAGAGTAGCTGCGGTGTACCGGAATAATGTAATAATCCGGGTCTTGAGACCCATCAAACCCGATCCGCCGCCGCTCCTCAGCCCGCAGCATTCCCCAACTCTCCGTCCGCTCCCCGCCCAAGTTGATTACGGCCCCCGGATTTTCCCGCAGCGCATACCGGTACCCCGCCATCAACGACGCCCGGCTGTAGGGCAAATCGTACTGACCGCGCAGCCCCTCCGGGCTTGCCCGATCCGCCAGAAAGTTAAAATACATCTCCCCATAAGGGTGTAACTGAACCATCTGCCAAGCCGCCAAGCCAACCCCCAATCCCGCCAACCCATACACCGCCGCCCGCGCCGGCCATCCTTTATACGCCGCCAGCAACCAGCCAATGCCATACGCCGCCAGCAATCCAAAGGGCGCATAGATAAAAAACATTTGCCGCCAGCCGGTATATAGCGTTGCGCCCAGCAATGCCACCGCTGCCACCGGCAGAGCCACGCCGGCCAGCAGCAGCAGCCCGAAACGCAGCCGGGTATTGCCCCAGACCGCCCGCGGCCGCACTATCCCCAACCCGGCAACCGCCGCCGCCCCGATAATGCCCAGCAACAGTACCGCCGGCGGGGTGGATATAACCGCCCACACCGGCACATACCGCCAGGGCAATTCATCCGGCCGCCAGAACTGCCCTTGAAACAGTTGCAGATTCGTATAGGGGAAGTAAGGAAACTGCGCCATCACCCGCCCGGCTGCTATAAAATTGCCCACCGGGTCGCTCCACAGAAAGGGCCAGGTCGCGTACAGCGTCAGCCCGGCCGCCGCCGCAAAGACCCCGCCAGTTGCCAAAATATGCTTCCGCCGCGTTGTGCCTCCGGCATAAAACAAGTCCATCCCCCGCAATGCCAGCGCCGCCGGCAGCAGCATTACCCCAATAACCCGTATATTGGTCAGCAGCCCCACCGCAACGCCGCCCAGCAGAAACGCCCCCCAGGTATCCCGCCGCCAAGCCCGCTCCGCCAGATACAGGGCTACCATAAACATACTTAAAAATGGCAAATCCTTGGTGTTAAAAAAGGAATGGGCATACAACCGGGGATGAAATAGAAACAGCAGCATTGCCAGCATTGCCAACCCCCGGCTGCCGAACAAATGCCAAACCAGCCGGTAGCAGCAAAGCCCCGCCGCCAGAAAGAAAAGGTGCGTCAAAAAATGCCGGCTTAACGGAATACTGCGCTCATCCCTCAGCCCCAACCCCCGCTCCACCAGCTCCAGCAGCCCAAAGAAAGCCACCCCATAATAGCGGTCAATGCCGGCGCCGCCGCCATCCTCCCGCAGCAGGTCATCATTAACCCGCAAAACATAATCCACCGTGGCCCGCGTCAACCGCCGCTCCACCACCTGGTCAAAATGCACCCCGTAATCATCCAGCAGCGGCCCGCCGGTCAGCAGCAGGATTAAGCAAACCACAAAAGGACTGGCGGCGGTCAGCACGCGCACCGCCGCCCGGGGCGAGCGTCCAACCACCGCCAGTTTAGCCGGAACAAAATCGGGCATCAGCTTAACGCCGCCGGAATCCGGCCCCATCCCAGCCTAAGGAGCCCGGTAAGGGAATAATCATCAATAACCCGTCAAACCGCCATCCTTCCCGCTCCGGCGCGGAAATCGGCGGGTATTGGCGCGGATTGGCTAAAACCGGCTCGAACCGGCTAAAATCGTAATCTACGCCACCTCAAACCGTTCCGAATGCGGCGGTTGCGCCCACAACTCCTCAGCCCCGGCCATGGCCACCGCCCGCTCCGGACTGGCCCGCCACGCATCATAAATCTCGTTGCTTTCCCAAGTCACCAAAGTGGTAATCTTGCCCGGCTCCGCCAGGGAATAAAGCGTCTCCCGGCTGCCGAACCCCGGGGCTTTGCTCTGCGCCAGCCCGTTGCCGTCCAGCAGTTTCCGGGCTTCCGCTACCTTGTCCGCCTTGGCCCAATGGTGCGTCAGAACGCCAATCATAACGCCGCCGTCTCCTTTGCCCTTTTCCCGGTTCGTCGTGGTTTAGCGCGGTTTATCGTAGTTCAGCGCCGGGGACTCCCGCCGGCCGCCTAATCGTCCGCCGCCGCGCCGCTTTCCTGAGTAAGCTCCCCCTTGGCCTTGGTGCCAGCCCCGCCCTTGCTGAACAGCGGCACCAGCAATATCGGCGCCAACAGTGTCGTCAGCACCGTCATCATAATGCTCACCCCGAACAGGTCATGCCCGATAATCCCCTCCGTCAACCCCACCCCGGCGATAATCAACGCCACTTCGCCCCGGGGCATCATCCCCACGCCGATCCGCGCTCCGCCGCGCAGGTTAAATCCGCTGACCAACGCCGGCCCGCCGGAACCCACCACTTTGGACACTATCGCCAATATCGAAATCACCAGCCCGAACACGATGGCATTCTGCATCGCCCCAATGTCCACCAGCATCCCCATCACCACAAAGAACACCGGCACCAAGAAGTCCAGAATACTGGTCATCGCTTCCTCGACCTGCTCCCCCATCCGGGTGCTGGACAAAGCCAAGCCCACCGAAAAAGCCCCGATGATAAAAGCCAGTCCAAACACCTCCGCCAACCCGGCCGCCAACAACGCCAAAGCCAGCGCAAACACCAGCCCCGACCCCGGCGTGCGGAAATGCCGCACCATCCGCTCAATGTAGGGCGCCACCAGAATCCCGATGCCGGTCAACCCCAGCCAGAACCCGATAGCCTTAAAACTAATCCAGCCCAAGCTGCCCCAGGTAAAGGTGCCGGTTTCCGCCTCCGCCACGCTGATGCCGATAACCACCGTCAAAATCAGGATACCCAGCACATCGTCCACCACGGCGGCGGCGATAATCGTAACCCCCTCCGGATTGTCCAGGCTGTTCAGGTCCGCCAGCACCCGCGCCGTAATGCCCACCGAGGTAGCCGTCAGAATGGCCCCCATAAACAGGGCTTCCGGCGAAAAAATGCCCTCCGGCCCGGCAAAGCCAAACATCACCGTAGCCCCCGACCCCAGGGCAAAGGGCAGAATTACCCCGCCCAAGGCTACCGCCGTCGCCGGCCCGGCATAGCGCAGAAACTGCCGCAGGTTCGTCTCCAGCCCGATGGAAAACAGCAGAACGATGGAGCCGATTTGCGCCAGCGCATAGAGTTGGTTGCTCACCGGTATGCCGGTAACCGAAACCCCATCCTGTACCGTATGAATAAACGGGATGGTCAGGCCAAACAGGGACATCGGCCCATATACCGGATCCACATAGCCCCCGGGAAACAGCGCCGCCCACCCGAAAAGGGATATTCCCCCCAAGATATAGGGGCCAATCAGGATGCCCACGCCCAGCTCGGCCAGTACCGAGGGAATTTTGAGAAACCGCGTCGCCAGTTCCCCGGCCACCTTGGCCGCGAACAAAATCACCGCCAACTGGATCAGCAGCTTGACCACCAGGTCAAGGATTTCGCCCTCCCCGGCTTGAAACAGGGATAGCAGGAGCCCCGGTTGAAAGATACCCTCAAGCATAATGAAAGCGCCGCCCGAATGTTAAAATGATGCCGCCGCAAAAATTGCAAGCAGCATTATAACACACCGACCGGGCTGGTTTTTCCCCCTTTGTTTAGACCGACAAAACCACATCCACCAAAGCAATCCGCCCTTCCTGAACGGCCGCCAAGGCGTCTTGCAAAGCCGGCACCAGCTGCTCCGGGTCCGTAACCCGCACCCCATAGCCGCCAAAAGGCGCTACCAGTTGGGCATAATCCGGCCCGGGAATATGGACGCCGTGCCACAAATCCGATTGGGCGGCGGTGCCTTCCGGGTAATAGTGCAAGTGATTGCGCCGCATCGCCTCATAGTTGCCGTTGTTGAAAATCACCGTCAGAAAAGGCAAATTGGCTTCCCCGGCCACTCCGAAACTCTGCGTCACCGGATTATAGAGAAACCCCCCATCGCCCATCAGCGCCACCACCGGGCGGTTCGGCATCGCCAGCTTCACCCCCAAAGCCAGCCCTAAACCCTGACCCAAGCCGCCGTTGGGATGAAAGTAACTTTGCGGCCGATCCCACTGCACATGACGCATCACCTGCCCCCGGTGCGAAGTAACCTCCTCGACAAAGACCGCATCCTCCGGCATCGCTTCGCTGACCGCGGTGCACAGCCAAACCGGGTCGATGGGCTGCCGGGAACGCGCCGCCGCTTCCGCCGCCTGCCGGCTTTCCTGCTGCCGATTATGCTCTCCCGTCCAGTAATTCCGCCGTTCCGCAATTTTAGCGGCGTGGCGGCCGCTGGCTGCGCCGCTGCTTTCCAGCGCGGCCGTCAGCAATTGCAAAGTCAGCGTCAAATCCCCCTCGACATAGCCATCCGCCAGCAAATTCTGATAAGCCATCTGCCCCTTCAGCGGATTCTCCCCCAAAGCAATGACCGTCGCCTGGGCTGGCCCGGCGTTAGGCGGATACCACGGCGACCGGCTCCCCAGCAGCAACACCAAATCCGCCTGGTGCATCAGCGGCTCCGGGTTAGCCCCCAAATAAAGGGGATGGCTTTTCGGAAAGTTGGCGTAAGTGGACGCGCTTTCAATCACCGGAATCGCCATCAAATCCGCCAACTGAACCAGAGCGTCAAACCCGGCCACTTCCTGCCCCGAACCCTCCGCAATAATCAGCGGCCTTTGACTTGCCGCGATGCGGGCGGCCAAGCGTTCCAAGTCCGCATCCGCCGGCCGGGTCTTGGGCGCAACTGGAACCGGGCGGATTTTCTCCGGCGCCGCCCACGGCTGAATCATCGTCTCAATGGGAACATCCAGAAACGCCGGCCCTTTAGGCACCCTCTGCGCCATCTCCCCGGCCCGCACCAGCTGCTCATAGAGCGTATGCGGACTCGTCGCCTGCCCGCTCCACTTGGTAAAAGGCTCCACAAAGCGGTTCGGCCCGCCGACTACGCTGAGATTGCGATACCACTGCCCTTGCGGATCCAACTCCGGGTTTTCCCCGTAGCTGATGGCTTCCCCGGAGCAAACCAGCATCGGCGCTTCGCCCAGCCAAGCCCCGTGAATCCCCACGCCCCCTTGCAGCAGCCCCACGCCGGCGTGCAGCAGCACCGCCTGCATCCGCCCGGTAACCCGCGTATAGCCCAACGCCAGATCCACCGCCAGCGTCTCGTGCCAGCAGTTAATATAAGTCGGCCCGGGCGTCTCGTTGATTTTCTGCCGCGCCAAAGCCTCCCACACCGGCGCCCACTCCGAACCGGGCGAGGAAATAATATAGTCGATGCCCAAGTTGCGAAAGGCTTCCAGAATGGCATCGCCGCCATCCGGCCGGGTTTGCGGTTGGGAAACAGTCATAACAGCCGCCCTCCTGCTAATCGGTAGCGCGCCGGGGTTTATGTAGTGTGCAGTATAGGTTGGGGGAATAAGGGTGTCAATGTTGACAAGGATGGTGAATTAAAGGCAACCCGCCCCCGCTACCCCCGCCCGGCGTAAAGCCCCAACATAGCCTCGATAAAATCCTGCGCCCGGGCCCAGTATTCCCGGAACTGCGACGCGGCCAGATGTCCCCGGTCAGCGTTGATATGGAGCCGGTCGGCAGCCCGCCAGCATTGAATCAAGTAGGGAATGCCCGGCTCCCCGGCAGTAATGCTGCGGAGAAAGTTATACTTGGCGTCGGTGGATAAGGGGTCAAGCCCCTGCTGATTAGCCAAGGCGTTGATGCACTGCTTTGCCGATTCATACAGGAGTGCGCCGGCCGAGTCCGGATCATTGTCCCTCTCCAGCAGCAACTGGGCTTGACGCCGGTAATTCCGCGCCCGGGTTTCGTGAAAAGCCGCCTTTTCCCGTCCCGGGCTAATCATTTTTGCCGTAGCGGCCCAGCACGAACTCCCGGGCATCCGCAACGGCGCTTTCCAGTTCGCAGCCGCGCAGCGCATCCATTTCGGAATGGTCGCGCAACAACTCCCCGGTCACCAAAGCGCCCCGGTAATAGAACTTGGCTACCTTGCCCTCCCCCTCCAACGCCTTCGCCAAGTCAATCAAATACTCGTCATACTCCAGCCCCCGCTCCCGGGCCAAGCCAATAAAAGTGGCCTTGGTAGCTTTCCACAACAGGGCAGCGGCTTCCTGATGATGCCCGGTAGCCCATTCCTTATCGGCGGCCGCCAGATACTCCAAAGGCGTCAATTCAGCAAACGATTCGGAAACAGTCATAGCGGCGGCTCCTGATTGTTGCGGCTTGCCGGTCGATTATAACGGCAAGGGGCGTTGCCCGGGGTTTTATGGTGGGGAGTATAGGTTGGGGGAATAGAAGTGTCAATTATGCTATGGACGCCCCCGAGCAAGTAGGCGCAGACCCGGCTAAACCAGCCTTACCTACCCACCCCCCGGCGCAACAATCTCCGCCGCCGGCTCCCGCAACTCCAAGGTCAATACCCGCGCCACTTCCGGCAAATCCCCAGCCACCAGCGGGCCGCGCAATTCCAGCCGCGGCAGCCGGGTTTCCCCTTGGTCCGCCCACACCGTTACCGGAATTGCCGCCGCCGCCAGCGTCGTACCCGGCAAAGCCGCGGCCAAAGCCGCGCCCGGCATCGTCCCTTGTATGCGCCAAGCGTCATAACTGCCGCCATCCCCATCCTCAACCCGTTCCGTACCAGCCAGTTGCGGATTTTCCACCCCGGCAACAATTTCCGCAAACCCTTGCCCGGCATTGTCAAAACGCACCGGAACCGCCGCCGGCGGCACGGCTTCCCACTGACCGCTGAACAAGTTGGTCATCCATGTTTTATCGCCAATGCCGATAACTTCCAGCTCCACAAAAGACCCGGCGGTTTCCAGTTCCAACTTGATGTAGAACCGGTCGGGCTGGTTGGCAACTCCCGAGGCCCGGGTCAGCAGCAGCCCGGGGGACAGCTGCGTACTTCCCGCCGGATGTTCCAATGCAAAAGCCAGCGACTCCGCCGCCGCAACCCGTTCCGCCGCCCGGGCCAAAATCGCCGCCGGGTCGGGAACCGGCGTCGGTGTTGGCGTCGGAGCGGGTGTATTCGTAGCCCCGGCGCCACCGCTACACCCCGCCAACAACAGCAGCAACCCCATAACCGTCAATAGTCGGAAAAGCCCCATCCTCAACTCTTAATCCCTAATTCCCAATTGCCCCCGCCCCTAATTCCACGACCACACCGCCATCCCGCCTTGGGCTATTTCCCGCGGCGGCGCATCCCCCACCGCATCCAGCACATAAACCCGCGCCCCGGCTGCGGCCTCCCCGTTGCGCCGCTCCGCCACCGGCCCGGTACTGCCCGCCGTTACCAACCGCGTCCCATCCGGCGACCAGGGCGAATGGGAATAGGCGTACTGGTCAAAGAAACTCAACATCGTAAAGACCTCGCCGCTGGGCCGAAACCGCAACAACTCCCGCCCGGCCGCTGCCCCGGCCGCGCCGGTCAACTCATCTATTGCCGCTACTTTCCAGACAAAGACTTGCTCCGCCGCATCCAACGCTACCCACGCCAGCCGCTGCCCATCCGGCGACCAGTAAAAAGCCAGCAGCGGCTCCGTGGCCAAAGTATGTACCTTGCCCTCCGCCGTTGCCAATTGCAGCCGCTCGAAAACGCCCCCGCCGGCATCCGGCTGATCCGCCACCGCCAGCATTTGCCCGTCCGGCGACCACATAAAGGCCGCCGCCGGCCCCACCGACAGCACCGCTTGCGGCGCGGCCGCCGGGTTATCCCGCTCCCCCAGATACAGCGTCCCGCCCCGGTTTCCCGAAACCGCCACGGCCCATAACCGCCCGTCCGGGGACAAAGCCGGCGTCCGAAATCCCGCCGCATCTACCAACCGATAAGCCGTATCCGCAGCAAAAGGCGGCCGCAGCAGTTTCACCGCCGCCCGGGAATGCAGCAGCAGCGATTGACTGTCGCCGCCCCAACTGTAATAGAGCGGCGCCCCCCGTTCCAACGCAATCGCCCCTTGGGCCGTATCCGGGTTCACTATAAACAGCGTCAGCCCCTGCCGCGTCGCCGCCAGAAAGGATAGATATTCCCCATCCGGTGACCAGTAAAGATAATGCGGCGCGCCATCGGCAATGAACGCCGGAGTATCATTTTCATAGACCATCCGACTGCGCACCCCTTGGGCATCAAGGATATATACCGACACCCGCAGGGAACGGCTGTCGCTAACCTGCACCCGGGACACCGCCAAACGCGTCCCATCCGGCGACCAGGTCGGCCAAGCCCAGCTTTCCGACAAATCCAGCGGTTGCGCCAGATAAGCGCCGGCCGGGCCGCCGCCGGCAGCCGCGGCCGCGCCGCTGCCGGTCAACCGCCGAACTTCCGTGCCATCCGGCTTGACGGTGAACAAATCCCCATAGGGGCCGATATAAGCAATGCGGTCAACGCTCACCGGGCTACTCTCAACAGTCGGCGGGGTAATTTCCGGGATCGCGGCCGCCGCCGCCCGGGTCGGGATGGGCGTAATTTCAGCGGCCGGCGGCGTAACCGGCAACGGCGTTGGCGCAGCACCGCCGGCCGGGTAATCGACCCCAACGCACCCGCCCCAACCGGCCATCGCCAGCAGCAGCCCGACCACCGCCGACCCTAGAATCCGCCGCCGCCCCGAACCGTCATTGCAACCGCGCACCAACGCCCCCAATGCTCCCGCCTGTCCCCCAAGCATATCACCAACCGGACAGAAACGGCAAACCGCCCCTACCCCCGATGTCATCCCCCTAAACCCCAAAAGTTTTGAGGGGGCGCGGGGGAACTTTTACAAAAGTTCCCCCGCCGTAACTTCAAAAATCCAATCTCCCAATTCCCGAAAATTCATCCCGAAATACTATTGACATACTGAAAACCATCCCCCATAATAAAAACCGTCAAGGTTGACCTGACCCCGGGACGCCGGGTTCTTTACGCTAAGCTTACCGTAAAACTTAATATCGCTCCACACAGGGCGCTGTGGGCCCCGGCAGCCTAAACAACCGCCGGACGCCTTTAACACTCCTACCCCCGGGGAACGGCCTAAGGCCCCGCATTCCCCACCCGGAGCAGCGGCCAACGGCAAATCCCACCAGCCGTACCAACCGCGCCCCAGCCCAAAGGAGTCGGAGCAACCCAGGTTGACTGGAGAACGGTCAACCGCGGTCGCAACACCGGGCCAACCCGCCGGCATGGCAACCATACCAACCGGCGCCAGTAGCCACTATAAGGTAGCGCAACCGTAATCGGCAATCTGGTCGGGCATTACCGAGATGTGCAGCAAGGTATCCAATCGGCGTAGCAACCCACATGGCCAGACCTGCCAACCCTTCTCCCGACAAGGCGGAAACCGCGGCCGCGGTTTCCGCCAAAACCGGCATCTCTCCACCCGCCGGAATCCAAAATCCTCGCCGGCAACTCCCCCCGCCTTGAACCCGTCCTCTTTATCCTATATCATTCCCCCATTCCCGGAGGCCGCAATATAATGCCAACTAACCGCCATTTCCTTTCCGTTACCGACCTCTCCCCGGACGAAACCCGGCGCATTATCCAACGGGCCATCGAACTCAAAGCCCTCACCGAACCGGCCGCCGTCCCCGCCCTGCGCGGCAAAAGCGTCGCCCTGCTATTTGAGAAACCCTCCCTCCGCACCAAAACCAGCTTTATGGTCGGCATCCACCAACTCGGCGGCTATCCGGTCTATCTCGGCCCCGACGAAGTCGGCTTGGGCATCCGCGAACCGGCCGCCGATGTCGCCCGCGTCCTCTCCGGCTATGTGGACTGCATCGTCGCCCGCGTCAACTCCCACCGCGCTTTGCCGGAACTGGCCCACTACGCAACCGTCCCGGTAGTCAACGCCCTCTCCGACTGGGAACACCCCTGCCAAATAATCGCCGACCTGGTCACCATTGTCGAACATCAAGTCGAATTGCCCGGCCGCAAACTGGCTTATATCGGCGATGGCAACAATGTCGCCCGCAGCCTCTGCCTCGCTTTGCCGGCAATGGGGATGACTTTCAGCATCGCATCCCCGCCCGGCTACCAACTCGACGCCGCCACCCTGCAACAAGCCCGGGCCAGCGGCGGCCCCGACTCCATCCAATCCCTGACCGACCCCACCGCCGCCGTCCCCAACGCCGACTTTGTCTATACCGATGTCTGGACCAGTATGGGCGACGAAGCCGAGCGCGGCCTCCGCCTCGAAGCCTTCCAAGGCTACACCGTCGACCCGGCCCTCCTTGCCCAAGCCAAACCCACTGCCCAATTTATGCACGATATGCCCGCCCACTACGGCGAGGAAGTCCCCCCCGGTATGCTCGACCATCCCCAATCCATCGCCTACGTCCAAGCCCACAACCGCAAGCCGGCCCAGCAAGCCCTCCTCGAATACCTCCTGACCGCCCGTTAAAACCCCGCCAACGGAAACCCAGGGTCTTTTAATTGTCAGCGCGGGGGGAATCCAGGAGTCGCAAAGCATCCTCGGCCCGCCAGCCGTAATGCCGCAAAGCAGCGGCTATGTTGCTATGGCCGGCTAAACGCAGCAAGCCGCTGACCAGGTTGCGTAAAGCCGCCAACACCGGCGGCGCCGCTCCGCTCCGGACCCGGCAGCGATCCTCGCCAAAAGTTACATCCCGCACCCAATGCAGCCGGTTCGCAATGCCCCAATGCCCCCGCCACAATTCCAGCAGCCGCGCCGGGGCCGCCTGCTCCGGGGATAAACTGGTGATGGCGTAAGCCGTCTCCACCGTTGTTGTTCCCCGTTCCGTGCGGGTACGCTCCAGGCAGCAGACCTGCTGCAACCCGGGCCAATCCAAGTAATCCGTCAAGGCGGTGGAAGTCCGCAGCCACCGTTGCTCTTTACGCCCGCCGTGGCGGCTGGCTTGCCACGCCGCCGGGAAGGCTGCCCCAAAGGGCGGCTCCTTAAACAGCAGCTCCACCGCGTCCAAGGTAGTCGGCTGATTGCCCTTCAGCATCCAGAGATAATCCCCGCCTTGGGCTACGATGTCCCGGCTCAAGTCCCGTTGGGCATACAGGGCGTCCCCGGTAACCACTTTCCCCGGCAAGTCCAATTCGGCCAGCAATTCCCGTCCCACCCCCAGTTCACTGGATTTGGGCTGCCCCCTGACCCCCCTTTTGCCCGACCACCAAGCCGGCTGGCACGGCGTAGGCGGCTACCAACCGCACCCCGGGCAGTTCATCCCCGTGCAAGCCCCGCAGCGCCTTGCCGTCCACCGCCAGCGCCTTGCCGTCCACCGCCAGCACCTTGCCGTCCACCGCCAGCGCCGCCGCCCAGGCCGGCAAGGCCGCCAAGGCCCACTGGCTTAACGCCGCCTCAAAAGCCGCCACATCCAACCGCCGGAAAACATGATGCAAGGTCGCCACGCAAGGGGTCTGCTCCCGGGTAAAGCCCAAGGCTTGGGCCAACTCCGGGTGCTCCCGCCCCCACTGGGCCATAGCATACAGGCTGCGACCATCGCCCAGCATGGCGCACACCGCCAAAGCCAGAATGGCCGCCAAGGGATGCCGCCGCCCCCGGGCTTTACGGGGATCCGGAACTTGGGCCAAGACTTCCCGCAAGGACAACGCCAACTTTTCCGACATGGTTGACACCTCCCTTTTCTCTAATGTCTCCCTTATTATCCCCCGTATCGGAAACAATTAAAAGACCCTGAACGGAAACCCGTACCATCTGCCCGCCATCCCCCAAAAGTGATACAATGAGAAAAGTCAAAGCCTTCCTGCAACGGCTTGGGGGCGCTTGGAAACTCCTGACCGCCACCCTCATCGGCATCCTATCCCTGGCCGCCAACGCCTGGCTGGTCTTGACCGTCAAAAACTGGAGCGGGCAGCACTGGTATAATCCCACCCAGGAAATCATCACCAGCGGCGCCGCCACCGCCGCCATCCTGATTACCATTTTCATCTACTCCCCGGAGGTGGTCAAAGTGTTGGCTGAAACCTTCCTCAACAAACGCTTCCAAGCCGGCCAAGATGTGGGCGAGGAAATCGGCGAAATCCGCGGCATCCAAATCGGCGAAGCCCGTACGAAAGCCGAAATCCTGAAACTCCTCGAGGAACACCCGGAGCTGACTTTGGAGCAGGTGAAAGAGTACCTGCACAACGGAAGCGACAACGGGCATAGCGGCAAGTCCGAGTAACCGACCCGGCAAGACCGGACTTGCCGTCCCCAACTTACCCCGGAGGTAGTCAAAATGGTGTGGACTGCCGAAGCCTATTACAAGAAACGCTATGAAGCCGGACTCAAAGCCGGCTGCGCTAAAGGCCGCGCCGAAATCCGGGATAAAGTCGAGAAGTTCTTCGAGGAACACCCGGACGCCACCGCCGCCCAACTCCGGGAATTCCTGATTAACCGCCGCGACGACAACCGGCCCAAAGCCGTATCCGATTAGCCGCCCGCCCAGGAAATGCTATGCTCCCCTCCACCGAAATTGACGCCCCGGCCAGCCCGGAAACCGCCCGCCCCCTGCCCATCGTGGCCGTGGTCGGGCAGCCCAACGTGGGCAAATCCTCCCTCTTTAATCGCATCCTCGCCCGCCGCCAGGCCATCGTTTCCAATGTCGCCGGCACCACCCGCGACCGCCTGATTGCCGAAGCCGCTTGGGACGACTACCGTTTTATCCTGGTGGACACCGGCGGCTTGGAAGCCGACCCGGAAGGCCATATCCGCGCTATGGTGCAGGAACAGGCCGATATGGCGATGGGCGAAGCCGATGTCATCATATTCGTTGCGGACGCCGCCGCCGGCCTCACCCCCACCGACTACGAAATCGCCGACCGCCTCCGCCGCGCCCACAAGCCGGTCATCCTCGCCGTCAACAAAATCGACAACGACGCCCGGGAATCCGCCGCCGCCGAATTCTACCAGTTGGGACTGGCGGAATCGGTGATGATTAGTGCCTACCACAACTACGGCATCTATGACCTGATGGCGCGGGTTACTTTCCACCTGCCGCCCCCGGCATACCACCCGGAATTTGACCTTGCCGACGGTGCCGATGCCCTTGCCGATTTATCCGGCGACCGTATTCCGGATGACGGGATTGACGCCCCGGCCGTTGCGCCGCGGCCGCCGGCCGCCGCCCAGGAAATGCGCCTCGCCATCGTCGGCCGCACCAATGTGGGCAAGTCAATGCTGCTCAACGCCATCCTCGGCGCGGAACGGGCCATCGTCAGCCCGGTCGCCGGCACCACCCGCGACGCCCTCGACACTGCAATGACCTACCGGGAACGCCCCTTGACCTTGATTGACACCGCCGGCATCCGCCGCCCCGGCCAAGTCAAACCTGGCATCGAAAAATACAGCGTCCTCCGCGCCGTCAACGCCGTCAACCGCAGCGACATCGCCCTGCTGGTTACTGACGCCGCCGAACTGGCTACCGCTCAGGACGCCCATATCGCCGGCTTGGCTTGGGAAATGGGCCGGGGCGTCATCGTCGTCGTCAACAAGTGGGATTTGATGCCGGAAAACCGCCGCTACGCCCGGGAGGAAGCCATCGCCCGGGTGCAGGAACGGCTCCACTTTATGCCCTATGTCCCCATCTGCTTTACCTCAGCGCTACACCGGCAAGGCATCGCGGCGGTGCTGAACACCGCTTTAGAGCTGTGGCAGGAACGGATGCGCTGGATACCGGGGCGCGATTTGCAGTATCTGTTAGCCGAGGCGTTGACCGACCACACCCCGCCGCCGGTCAAGGGCAAAGGCATCCGCCGCGGCGAGTTCCTGCGGATTAACCGGGTCAATCAAGTTGGCGTAAATCCGCCCACATTTCTCTTTACCGTCAACAATCCCCGACTGGTACACTTTACCTATCAGCGTTACTTGGAGAACCGCCTGCGCGACAAGTTCCGTTTCGACCATACCCATCTTAAACTGGTGTTTCGCCGCCGATGAACCGGTCATTGACCTGGCCCGCTCTGGCAACCTTGGCCGCCCTGCCCTTGCTGGCTGGCGCATCCGCCGCCGTCCTGCTCACCCTGCGCGCCGGGCCGCCGGCCGCCCAATACGCCCTCCTACTGCCCTTGGCTTATCTGATTGGCGCGCTGCCTTGGGGCTATGTCGCCCTGTACCTGCGGCGGGGCATTGACATTCGGGAATACGGTAGCGGCCGCACCGGCGTATCCAACGCCCTGCGCACTGCCGGTTTCCGCATCGCCGGCTTGGTGCTGCTGCTCGATTTAGCCAAAGGCATTGCCGCCGTGCTGCTGGCCCGCGCCTTGGTCGGCGACGCCTTGGCCGAAGTAACCGCCGGCTTGCTGGCATTGGCCGGGCACAACTGGCCGGTCTTTCTGGGCTTTCGCGGCGGCCGCGGCATCGCCCCCGGCTTGGGCGGTCTGGCGGTAATGTCCCCTCTGGCAGCCTTGGTTGGCGTACTGGTATTCATCCCCACCTGCCTCATCAGCCGCTACCTTTCCCTGGGGTCAATCCTGGGCGTAGTGGCCGCCGGGGCCGCCCTAGCCCTACTGGCGTTGCTGCAAGGACTAACCCCCAACGGCTACCTGCTTTACGGCAGTCTGTTGGGCTTGGGCTACAACGCCTTCGGGATAACCCCCCTGCCCTATCTGGTGTATGGGCTGCTCGGCGGCGCGGTAATCATCTGGCAGCACCGGGACAACATCCAGCGAATTGCGCAAGGAACGGAGCGGCGCATCGGCCAGCGGGCGGCGGGGGTGGAGTAAGGGGGGGTAGCCGGCAAAAGTACCGGCCAGCCCTGAAGTAAGTCAAAAATCGTCAACCTACCTACCTCTGTCATTCCGACCGCAGGGAGGAATCTAAAAAGCCCGCCCTTGATTCCTCCCAAGATTTTTAGATTCCTCGGCTGTCGCCTCGGAATGACATCGCTGACAGTACGCCCGGATATACGATTGCCTTAACTAGGACCGGACGCCGTTGACTTGAACCGGTCAATGATGGTATAGAAAGGGGCAAGGAGTGGTTTATGCTGATTCAACATATCTCGTCTGACGCTACGGATGGGCCGGTATGCTACCATTGCAACCGGGAGCTTGAACCACAGTACGATTACTCTTGCCTATCTTGCGGGCGGGCGAGTTGCGATTATTGCAGTGAGGCGTGTCAAGCCGACGACTGCGATGACATTACCTGCTACCGGTGCGTAGAGCGGCACATTGCTACCCACCCCTTGGTAGCGAGGTGAAATATGAACCCCGACGCCAACCCGCAAGACTTGGCCCGGGATGGACTGCGGCAGGTTGAGGATTCCATCTTGCGCCTGCTGGACGCCAATCCCCAAGGATTGCGGAATGTGGACATTGCCCGCGAGCTTGCCTTGCGCTCCGACTTCCCCGGGCGTCAACGGGACTTCCTGACCTACTCAGTGCTGGGCGGCTTGCTGTCCCAAGGAAAAGTCCTTTGGAACTCGGAAACCAAGTTGTTCACTCTCCGCTATCCCTATTCCACTGCGGAGGAGCTGGCCCAAGCCGGGTTGGGCCAAATCGAAAACGCTATCCTGGAACTCCTTGACGCCAATCCCGGCGGGCTGAGGAATGTAGAGATAGCCGATGCCCTTGACTTGCGTTCCGATTTTCGGGGGCGGCAGCGGAACTACTTGACCTATTCCATTTTGGGCGGCTTGGTGGGGCAAGGTCGCGTCAATTGGGATGCGGAAACCAGCCTTTTCACCAAGCCCTGATTTGGGACTGGCAACGCTTGCCCGGCAAGCCCCATAGCAAACCTGGCAAAGGTGTGAAACCCGTTGAACCCCACCACCGCCATAATCGGCGCCACTACCTGGGGGACTACCCTGGGGATTGTTCTGGCGCGCCGCCGCATCCCGGTTACGCTGCTGGCGCGCACCACCGCCGAAGCCGGGCGGTTGGATCGCGACCGGGAAAACCGCCGGTTTCTCCCCAATTTGCCCTTTCCCTCCGACTTGGCTGTCTCCGCCGACCCGGCCGCGGCCATTCCCCCGGCCGGCTTGGTCATCTTGGCGGTGCCTTCGGACCACTTCCGCCGCAACTTGCAGCAGATTGCCGCCCATCTTTCCCCGGAGGCCGTTCTGCTCAGCGCCGCCAAGGGTTTGGAATTGCCCGGCGGTCAACGGATGAGCCAAATCCTGACCGAGGAACTGCCGCCATCCCGCCATCGCCGCATCTGCGTTTTGTCCGGCCCCAACCTGGCCCGGGAAATCGCCGCGGAAAAGCCGGCGGCTACGGTGGTAGCCGGCATGGACGCCGCCGCTACCGCCTATGTCCAGGAACTGCTGCTTTCCCCCTCTTTCCGGGTCTATACCAGCGACGATGTGGTCGGCGTCGAGTTGGGCGGGACACTGAAAAATATCATTGCCCTGGGCGCGGGGATTGCCGACGGGCTGGAGTTGGGCGCCAACAGCAAATCCACTTTTATCAGCCGGGGTTTGGCGGAAATGACCCGCCTCGGCGTGGCCGCCGGGGCCAGTCCCGCCACCTTTGCCGGCTTGGCTGGCTTGGGCGATTTAGTGGCAACCTGCTACAGCCCGTTAAGCCGCAACCGCTATGTGGGCGAGCAGTTGGGCCGCGGCCGCAGTTGGCTGGAAATCCGCGATAGTATGCAGAATGTGGTCGAGGGGGTGAACGCCACCAACGCCGCCCTGCGCCTGGCCGCCGCCCTCGAGGTGGAAATGCCCATCGCCCAAGCCACCTACCGGGTGCTGTTCGAGAAACTGCCGCCCCAAGAAGCCGTAGCCCAACTGATGGCCCGCCCGGCCAATACGGAATGGTAAGCGTCAATTCCTAACCGCCGCTCCGTCCCATCTTTGTCAAGCCCACCTCCAATGCCGTCCAGGGCAGCAGGGCGCACTTAACCCGCACCGGGTATTGGCGGACGACCTGCAAGGCGGCCAAGTCTTGCAGTTGCGCCAAATCCGCCGGCGACAGGGTTTCGCCCCGCATCAATTCCCGAAAGCGTTGGGACAGCGCCGTCAATTCCGCCGCCGATTTGCCGGTCATCACTGCCGCCAGCATCGACGCTGACGCTTGAATGATGGAACAGCCCTGAGATTGGGAGCATACGGCGGCTACCCGGCCCGCGCTATCCAGCTGGACTTGTAGGGTTACTTCATCCCCGCAAAAGGGATTGAACTCGTGGGCTTGCCAATCGGCGGCCGGCAATGGCGCCCGGCCGCGGGGATGGCGAAAATGCTCCATAATGGCGTCGCCATACAACCCGTCAAAGGCTACATCAGAAAACTGCGATTGGGACATAGCTGCTGCCAAAATTCGCCCGGCAACAAATTCGCCGGCCGGCAATCGGTTAGGTATCGGACTGACCGGGCTATAGATTACCACAAAAGGCGGCGCGGCAGTAAGGGCGGGTTAGTCCCTAAAAATCCCTGTATCCCGCTCCGGAATTAAAGGGCAGACCCGGGCGGGTTTCGGTTACAGTACGGGAAACTACTTTCCGGCGGGGTTCGGGAGAGGCGCACAATGGGCTGGTTCGGTTTCCTGAAAGTTTCAATTTGCGGTTTGCTGCTATTGGCACTGGCCGGCTGCTCTGCCGACCAACCGGGCGAATTGCCGGCGGCGCCCGCTACGCCGGCAACCGCCCCGGCAATAGCAAAGGCGGCGGATGCTATAGCCGCCCCGGCCACCGTTACCGTCCCGGACCACAGCCGGCCGCAAGCGGCACCATCCCCGGTAGCACCGCCGGCGGCTACGGCATCCGACCGGGACGGGCGGCGCGGCGGTGCTTTGACCGTGGCGGTTATGGCGGAAACGCCGCACCGGGACTTGCATCAGGAATATCAGGAAACTCTGGCCGCCCCGGGGCCGGGACTAGCGTACAGCCGTTTGCTGCGGGTCAGCTACGGCCCGGAACATTCGGCCGCCGGCTTTGCCCTGGAGTGCGATTTGTGCCAAAGCTGGGAGTTGACTGCCGATTGGGAGTACGAGTTCAAGCTGCGTCCCGGCATCCACTGGCATAACCTTTACCCGGTACATGGGCGGGAATTGACGGCTGACGATTTGGCTTACAGCTATGCCCGGCTGCGGACGCCCGGCTGGCCCGGCGCCGCCCGCTTTGCCGACCGCGGCATTGGCGAAATCACCGCCATTGACGACCATACCTTGCGGGTCAGCCTGGACTTTCTGGACAGCGACGCCTTGCTGGCTCTAGCCGACGGCCACAGCAAAATCATCGCCCCGGAAGTGGTTGACCAGTATGGTGACTTGAAACAAGCCCCGGTCATCGGCAGCGGCCCCTGGGTCTGGGAACAAGACGCGGCCGGCGGCGGCCGCTTCCACCGCAACGCCGATTACTTTGTCCCGGAACTGCCTTATCTGGATGCGTTGACGATTAAGGCGGTCAAAAGTCCCGAGGGCAGCGCCGGGTTGAACCGGCGGCGCATTGCCCTGTTTCAAGCCGAACTGGTCGATGTGGCCGCGGCCACGCCCACCGACTGGAAAACCCTGCGCGACAGCAATGTAAAGTTCAACGCCCGGATCTCCCAGCAGCCCGAAATCGGCGTTGCCCTGACCGTGAACACCCGCGCTTATCCCCTGGACAACCCGGATTTGCGGCGGGCGGTGTTCAAGGCGGTTGACCCTTGGGAGTATGTGGATTTGACTTGGGACGGACAGGGTGATGTTGGCGTGGGTATCCCCTTGCCCGGCCCGGACTGGCGGTTAAGCCGGGCGGAAATGGACGCCGACTATCTGGCATCGCCCAGCGCGGCCCGGGATCTTCTGGCCGCCAACGGCATCTATAATCCCTTGCCGATTGAACTAGCCGTTGCCGATTTGGGTCCGGATTACCGGGCCTTGGCGCAGGGCGTAACCGACGATTTGCGGGCCGTGGGCTTTGACCCGGCTTTGCGACTGGTACCGGCGGCCGCAATGCCGGAACTGCTTTTCGGCGCGCAGCGGGATTATCAACTGGCCTTGGGGCCGCTGCCGCCGCATCCCACTACCAACGGCTACTTGTACGCCCTGCTGCACAGCCGGGGGCCGGGGAATGTAGCCGGTCATCAGGATGGGAAACTGGATGCGCTGATTGAGCGGCAGGCGGCGGAACTGAACCCGGAACGGCGGCAGGAACTGCTGCGGGAGGTGCAGCGGCGCATCCTCGAGCAGGGCTATATGTTCAGCCCGGTAACCGGCTCCTACCGCTGGGTCTTTAACTGGAACTTGAAAAACTTCTACCCCAATACGGCCTTGGGGGAATACCACTATTGGGCCGCGGCGTGGCTGGAGCAATAGGAGATAGCAGTTGCCGGGGCTGCCCTTTTCCGGTAACATCAGGATATTGAGGTAACAATGATTGGCTGCTTGCTTTCACCCTTTCGCGCCCTGTTCAACCTGCTGCTGTCGCCCTTTCGCGCCGCCATCGGCTGCGTGGTCTGGATACTCCTGATTGTGGTCCTATTGGGACTGCTGGGCATTATCAGCGTCCCCTTCGTGCCGGACTTGCGCGGCGGTTAGCCGGCAAAGCGGCGGGCTACTTCGTCCACAATAGGCGTGATGTCACCGGTGGAATCAACCCGGTAAACCGGGCGGTCGATGGGGTCGCCGCCTTCCCGCATCCGGCAGTAAATCCGCCAATCAGCATCGGAATAGTCGGCGTAGCCGCCGGCCGCCGGCGCTCCAGCCGCCCGCCGCTCCAGCCGTTGCCGCACTACCGGCTCCGGCGCGGTGAACTCGAGGATGATTAGCTCCGCCCCGGCCCTTTCCGCAATGGCGTACAAGGGCTGCCGCGTCCGCTCCGTCAAGTTGGTCGCGTCAAAGACCGCTTGGTAGCCAGCCGTCAGCAGCTGCTCCAGCAATAGATGGGCGGCGGCGAAAACCCGCCGGTGCTCCCCCCGGCTGTAGCGCGGTTGCGGAACTAAAATCTTGCGGAGTTGGTCGCTGCTCAACACCGCCAAAGGAACTCGCCGCGCCAGGGCGGCGGCGAAGTAGGATTTGCCGGTTCCCGGCAGGCCGCAAAGCAGCACTAACGCCGGCTGCGCTCCCGGGCGTAACGCCGGCCATTCCCCTTGCAACGCTTGCCGCAGGATCGCGGCATCGGCCGCCGCATTTTGACCCGGCGGCCCCGGTTGCTGCTGCTGCGCCGGCGGTGTCAAGGTTTCATCCCCCAACCCCGGTTATAATGCTCTCATGAGAATCTCCCGGATCAATGCCAGCAGTAGAATCGCCACCAGCGGACTAAAATCCAGCATCCCGAAGTTGGGCAGTATCCGGCGGATGGGCGCCAGAATCGGCTCGGTCAACTGCACCAGAACCTGAGTAATGTTGACCAACCCCGGCGGCGGGTCATTAGCCATAAAGGACAAGACCAGAGTCAGGATTATCCGGGACAGGATGGTCAGGGAAATCAGGGTAAAAAGCAGGTTAACCAGTTCCGCCATTTCCGGGGACGCCTCCTTTAACCTTGGCCCAGCCGAATGGATTTTTCATAGGCCGCCTTAACCGCCGCCACTACCGCCGCCGGCATACCGCCCTGCTCCAGGGCTTGCAGTCCCTCGGCGGTAGTGCCGCCGGGCGACACTACCATATCCTTCAACTGCCCCGGATGCTGGCCGGTCTCCATCACCAGTTTCACGCTGCCGAAAACCGTTTGCAACGCCAGCGTCCGCGCCATCTCCCGCGGCAAGCCCACATAGACGCCGGCGTCAATCAAGGCTTCGACGAACCGGAAAACATAGGCCGGCCCGCTGGCGCTCAACGCCGTTGCCATATCCAGATACTTCTCCTCGGCGGCATAGATTTCCGCGCCCACGGTGGACAGGATTTGCCCGGTCAGTTCCCGATGGGCGGCCGGCACCGCCTCAGCGCAAGTCCACATCGTCATTCCGCAGCCGATTTGCGCCGGCGTGTTAGGCATTACCCGGATGATGGCAGCGTGTTGCAGCCCCTCGGCCAGGGTGGATAATTTAGCCCCGGCAATGATGGACAAAACCGACTGCTTGGCATCCAACTTGCCGCCCAACTGCTCGAACACCGCCGGCAAATCCTGCGGCTTGATTGCCAAGACCACCAAATCGGCGTCCCGGATGACTTTCCGGTTGTCCCCATCCGCCGTAATGCCGTATTTGTCGGCCAGATACTCCCGCCGCCGGGCCACCGGCTCCCCGATGGCAACGGCGGACGGCGCGGCCAAGCCGGCATCCAGCAACCCGCCCAGGATCGCCTCTGCCATAGTCCCGCCGCCGATAAACGCTAACCGCATAAGCCCGTTACCTCTTTGCGCCCGGTTACGCCGTAAATCGCCGGCTTTGGGAAAGGGGCCGCCGGCAATTGTTGGCGGCTATTATAACACTTGCGACCATTCCCGTTTTCCCGCGAAGGCCGGGGGCGCGCTAAACAGCCCTTGACCAGGTGTGGTAGTATAGGCGGGAATTGCCGCGCCTGAGGGATTGAGGTTGCAGTATGGATTTTGACCGGTATCAGCACGACACGGTTTTTTATGATGAGATGTTCCGGGCCGACGGGACGCCGTGGGGGCATTGCCAGCCGTTGTACGATACGCTGGCGCAGCTGACGGCGGAGGAGTTGGGGAACATTCAGGAACGGGTTACCCGCTCGTTTTCCAACGAGGGGATTACCTTTACGGTGTATGGGGATGAGGAGGCCAGCGAGCGGATTATCCCCATTGACTGCCTGCCGCGGCTGATGGCCGCCGGGGAGTGGGCGCAGTTGGACGCCGGGTTGACGCAGCGGCTGAAGGCGTTGAACCGGTTTCTGGCGGATATTTACGCTGGGGGGCGCATCATTGCCGACGGGGTGATACCGGAGGATGTGGTGCGGGGCTGTCCCCAATACCGGTGGGAGATGCGGGATTTTGTGGCGCCGCACGGCACTTGGGTGGGCATCTGCGGGACGGATTTGATTCGGACTAATGATGGGTTCCGGGTGCTGGAGGATAATCTGCGGGTGCCGTCCGGGGTTTCCTATATGCTGGCGAACCGGAAGGCGGCGAAAGCCAGTCTGCGGCGGTTGTACCGCAGTTCCCGGGTGCGGGAGGTGGATCATTACGGGCGGGCGCTGCTGGAGACGCTGCGGGAGTTGGCGCCGCGGGCGAATCCGGAGCCGTCGATTGCGCTGCTGACGCCGGGGGTTTTTAATTCGGCCTTTTACGAGCATATGTTCCTGGCGCACGAGTTGGGGGCGGAACTGGTCGAAGGGCAGGATTTGCTGGTCAAGGATGATTTTCTCTATATGCGGACGACGGCGGGCTTGCGGCGGGTGGATGTGGTGTACCGGCGGGTGGATGATGATTTTATCGATCCGGAGGTGTTTCGGCCGGATTCGATGCTGGGGGTGCCGGGGCTGATTCGGGCGGTGAAGGAGGGGAATGTGACGCTGATTAACGCGCCGGGTACCGGGGTGGCGGATGACAAGAGCGTCTATGCCTATGTGCCGGATATGGTGCGATACTACTTGGGGGAGGAGCCGCTGCTGGCGAATGTGGAGACTTATCTGTGCCGGCGGCCGCGGGATTTGGAATATACGCTGGACAACCTGGAGAAGCTGGTGGTGAAGCAGGTGGGCGGTTCCGGGGGGTATGGTATGCTGATTGGCCCGCATTCGACGGCGGAGGAGCGGGAGGATTACGCCCGGGAGATTCGGGAGGATCCGGCGAATTTCATTTCGCAGCCGACTTTGGCGTTGTCCCGGGCGCCGTGCCTGATTGAGGGGGCGTTTGAGCCGCGTCATGTGGATTTGCGGCCGTTCATTCTGCACGGGCAGCAGACGCGGATTGTGCCGGGGGCGTTCTGCCGGGTGGCGTTGCGGCGGGGCAGTCTGGTGGTGAATTCGAGTCAGGGCGGCGGCGGCAAGGATTTCTGGGTTCTGGAGGACTAGAGGGTATGCTTTCCCGGAGCGCGCAGGGGCTATACTGGATGGGGCGCTATCTGGAGCGGGCGCATTGGCTGTGCCTGCTGCTGGGGTTGCAGGCGCAGGCGTTGGTGGATCGGCCGGGGCGGGAGATTTATTTCGGCTGGAACCGCATCTATGACAGCATCGGCCGGCGGCCGCCGGGCGGCGCGTTGGAGCTGCCGGACAGCGATGAGTTCACCCTGGCGGACTCCTTTACGCTGGCCGACGATTTGACCTTTGACCGGGGCAATCCGGCGTCGGTGTGGAGCTGTTTTCAGGCGGGACGGGAGAATGCGCGGCAGATGCGGCACTGCATCAGCGCGGAGATGTGGACGCGGTTGAATCTGGCGTATCTGCGGTTGCAGCCGCTGGATTTGATGGACATTTGGACGACGTCGCCGGAGAGTTTCTATGCGGAGACGGCGGCGGAGATTGACACTTTTACCGGGGTGGCCGCGGCGACGATGTACCGGGATGAGGGGTGGAGTTTTATGCAGTTGGGGCGGGCGTTGGAGCGGGCGCAGTTCACCGATTCGCTGCTGCTGACGCAATTGGCGGCGGAGTCGGCGACGCCGGAGGATGCGGATGCGGACTGGAGCAGTTTGCTGCGGGTTTGCCATGCGCTGGAGGCGTATAATCGGCGGCACAGCGTAGAGGTGATGCCGGGGCCGGCGCTGGATTTACTGGTGGCGGACGGGCTGCTGCCGACTTCGCTGATTCGGTCGGTGGAGTTGGCCGGGGCGGAGTTGGCGGCGTTGGGTACGGGATTGGAGGCGCGGGCGAGCGCGGCGGCGCGGCGGCTGGCCGGACGGGCGGCGGCGTTGATTAACTATGACTGGCCGGATCGGGAGGATGCGGCGGAGTTTTTGGAGCAGGTGGGGGGTTATTGCCGGGAGCTGCATGGGTTGATTGGGGCGGCGTATTTTGAGTATGGGGATTAGGTGGGGGGACGACGGCGCGGCGGTTTTCCCGATTTCAACCCGAACCAACGCGTGTTGGGAATGGCAGCTTTCGGCCGGCGTTGAAAATCCCGCCCCACCACCCGCCATTGAATAATCCGCCCCAATCCCCTACAATACGCAGTGCGACCAGACCCCAACCTTATGTCCCCGGAGCTTGCCATGACCACCGAAACCGCCCCCAACATCACCATCTACACCCACCCCGACTGCTCCTTTTCCGCCGCCGCCAAAATGGACTACCGCCGCAGCAAGACGGCTTACACCGAGATTGACCTGGCAAAACAGCCGGACATGATTCCCGCCCTGTTGGAACTGACCAACGGGGAGCGGATAACCCCGGTCATCGTCAACAACGGCGAAGTCACCATCGGCTACAAGGGCGGCTATTGAGACTTCTAGCCCCTTGGGGCCGTGCGCCCCGCCCGGAATCAATCCTGAACAAATTTTCAATTTGTGACGCTTACCCCCTTGCGCTGCCCCGGCCGGCTATGTTAGCCTGAAGGCATAAACGCAAGGAGAGGATAAATTATGCCTACTGACGGGAAACAGGACAAACTGGCGGCCCTCGAAATCGCCCTCGGCCGCATCGAGAAAGACCACGGCAAAGGCGCGGTGATGCGCCTCGGCGAGGAAGCCGCCCAACGGCTCAGCACCGAAGTTATCCCCACCGGCTCCTTGGCCCTCGACATCGCCCTCGGCGCCGGAGGCGTCCCCCGCGGCCGCGTCACCGAAGTCTATGGCTCCGAATCCGCCGGCAAGTCCACCCTCGCCATCCACATTATGGCTGAAACCCAGAAAGCCGGCGGCATCGCCGCCTATGTGGACGCCGAACACGCCTTCGACCCCGCCTACGCCACCAACTGCGGCCTCGACTTGCAGGACTTGCTCATCTCCCAGCCCGACAGCGGCGAGCAGGCCCTTGACATCACTGAGCAGTTGGTTCGCAGCGGCGCCGTGGATACCATCGTGGTGGACAGCGTGGCCGCCCTGGTGCCGCAAGCCGAAATCGAAGGGGATATGGGGGATACTCATGTCGGCTTGCAAGCCCGCCTGATGTCCCAAGCCCTCCGCAAACTCACCTCCACCATCCACCACTCCCGCACTGCCGTAGTTTTCATCAACCAGCTCCGCGAAAAAATCGGCATCAGCTACGGCAGCCCCGAAGTCACCCCCGGCGGCCGCGCCCTCAAATTCTACAGCTCCGTACGCATCGACCTCCGCCGCACCGAATCCATCAAGCAGGGCTCCGAAATTATCGGCAGCCGGGTGCGGGCGCGGGTGGTCAAAAACAAAGTCGCCGCCCCCTTCCGGGTTACCGAATTCGACATTATGTTTAACCGCGGCATCAGCAAAATGGGCGACCTCCTCGAACTTGGCGTCAACGAGGGTATCCTCAAAAAGTCCGGCGCCTTCTACTCCTACGGCGAAACCCGCCTCGGGCAGGGCCGCGAAAACTCCAAAGACTTCCTCGCCCAGCACCCGGAAATCGCCGAATCCATCGAAGCCCGCGTCCGCAGCAAAATCGCCGGCCAGCCGGAGCCGCCGCCCGACCCGTCCCCGGAATCCGCCGACGACATCCTGGCCCGGCTGAATAACCAAGCCGGCTCGGAATAGCCCCGGAAACCATCCAAGAAATAAAGGGGCGGGAATAAATCAGAAACCGGCCAACCCGGCATCCCTTTATTCCGCCCTTTCATCCTGATCCGAGGCTGTCAATGCTCGACGCCGCCGACCCTCAAACCCAGTATCCCGATGCCCTGAACGCCGCCCTGCGCTTCATCGCCTACCGCCCCCGCAGTGTTGCCGAAGTGCGCCGCCGCTTGGCCCGCCAGTGGCCGCCCCCGGTCATTGACCGGGTAATCCAATTCCTGCAAGAGCATAACTATCTGGATGATGCCGCCTTTGCCCAACTCTGGCGGCACGGCCGGGAGCAGCGCAAACCTCGCGGCCAGCGCGCCTTGCAGCAGGAACTCCGTCAGTTGGGGGTTGACCGGGAAGTTATCGCAGAAGCGTTAGCAGGCTTTGACGCCCCGGCCAATGCCTACAAAGCCGCCGCCAAACCGGCCGCCCGCCTGCTGGCCAAAGGCGTCGATGCCGAACAATTCCGCCGCAAAGTGAGCGGTCTGCTGCAACGCCGCGGCTTCGACTACTCCGTAATCACCGCCACCGTAAACCGGTTGTGGACGGAAAGCACCGCCGGCTAATGCCGCAGCCGCTGCCATGCCAGGTAACAGCCGCCGGCCACAAAAAGGATCGTCCACATAAAATCGAAACCGACTCCGGAGCCGATGACAATGTGGATTAGCCGGCCGAGCAGAAAGCCGGCGATAACCGTCAAGGCGGCGATGTAGGAAAGCGTCACATTGCGCTTGCGGTTGACCGACCGGCTGATAATGTCCCCGACAGCATAGCCAAAGGGCACCGCCAGCATACTGGAAATCAGGCCCAATGCCCCCAGCCCAAGGGCTACCACATCCAGAACCGCCCAAAGCGCCCCCCCGCCGATTGCCAACGCGATGGCGGCCGCCACCCCGCGGACATAATGCGTCCTCTGCACATCATAAGTCGGCATCGGCTGCGCCCGCCCGCACTCCCGGCAGCGGATACCCACCGGAGCCTGCACCAGGCAGTTAGTGCAGATATTCTTGCCGCAGCGACTGCACGACAACCCCGTCTCCATCTCCGGATGCCAGTAACAGGTCGCCGCCGCCTTGCCCGCAGCGGCCCCGGCCGATTCCGGCGGTTCCATTGCCATTACTTCCCTCTCCAATCTTTCCTTTAAGACCCGCCCGGCGCCCGTGCCAGCCAGTCCTCCCGGTCATCCACATCCCGGTCCCGGAACAGCCGGTTGAACAACGCCCGCCGCCGCGGCAAACCCTCCGGAAACGCCAGCGAGTTAGACACCAGCCGTTTCACCACCACCACCGCCAGAATCGCCAGACAATACCAACTAGCCACCGCCGGCCCGGCCGCCGCAGCCGGCAATGCCCCGCCCGTCAGATACGCCAACAGCTCCGGCCAGCCCGCCGCCAGCAACGGCACCGGCAGCAACGCCAGTAAAGGCAGCAGGCAGAGCGCAATCAGCACCCAAACCCCGGAACTGCGCGTTGTCCGCCAGCCTACCAGATACAAAGCCAACGCCACCGCAAACAGCAGCGGTATCAGCGACAGCAGCATCCCGCACACCACCAAAATCCCCCGCCCGCCTTGCAACCGCAGAAACACCGACCAGTTGTTGCCCGCCAACGCCAGCAGCGGCGCCGCCAATAGCAGCGGCCACGGCGTCCCCGCCGGCAGCAGGTAAAAAGCCAACAGTGACGGCGACACCCCCTTAAAGCCGAAATCCAGCGCCAAGGCGGGAATCAGCCACTTCCGCCCCATCTGCCGCAGCAAATTCGACCCGCCCACATTCCCGCTGCCATACTCCCGCAGGTCAATCCCCCGACCCAGCCGCGCCAACAGATACGTCGTCGGCATCGCCCCGATCAAATAGGAATAGAGGTAAAGCCCCGCCAGTTCCCAAGCCATCGCCGCGCCGCCGCTAACCGGCCCGCGCCGCCGCCAGTTTGCCGGCCAATTCCGCCAACCGCTCCACCGACTCCATCGGCGGCCCATCCGTCCCGGGCAGACGCTCCCCGCTGTTGCCCAAAGCGTGATAATCACTGCCGCCGCAAGGCACCAAATCCAGACGCCGGGCAATTTCCCGCAAATGCGCTACCTGCTCCCGGTTATATTCGGCGTAATGCACCTCCATACCAGCCAAACCCGCCGCCTTCAACTCCATTAGCCGCGGCTCCAGCTTCTCCGGCCCGGCCAGGGTATAGGGATGGGCCAGTACCGCCGGCGCCCCAACTTTAGCCAGCATTGCCACCGCCTGCTCCGGCGTCATCTTGCGCCGCTCCACATACGCCAGCCCCCGGTTGCCCAAGTACTCCGCAAAAGCCTCCTTCGGCTCCTTGAAATAACCCTGTTCCACCAAAGCCAGGGCAATATGCGGGCGGCCTACCGCCCCCTCCCCGGCAATTTCCTGCACCCGCTCCCACTCCACCGGCAGCCCCAATTCCGCCAACCGCTCCACCATCGCCCGGCCGCGCTCCAATCGCCCCAACCGAAAGCCGCCCAGGATGTCCTGAAACTCTCTATCCTCATATTGCAGATAGTAGCCCAGGATATGCGCTTCCTCGGACGGCGTATCGGTATCCGCGCTCAGCTCAATGGCTGGAATCAGCTCCAAGTCGGGATGGGCCGCCACCGCCCGATACGCCTCGGCCAGCCCCTCGGTGGTGTCATGGTCGGATATGGCCGCCACCTTTACCCCTCGCGCCGCCACCAAATCCACCAACTCCGTCGGCGTCAGCCGCCCGTCCGACGCCCGCGTATGCAAATGCAAGTCCACCGTTGCCGCCATAGCTATTCTACTCTCCGGTCAATACGCTGAATTGAAAGGGCTTGCCCGGTATCCAGGTTCACTTCCACCATTACCGCATTAAGCAGCGCCGGCCCCCCGGCCACCGCCGCCCGCTGCGGCATCCCGGTCAGAAAGCGGTCAATAACCGCATTGGCATCGCTCCCGATAACCGAATTGACCGGCCCGGCCATCCCCACATCCGTTAAATACGCCGTGCCTTTAGGCAAAATCCGGGCGTCCACCGTTCCCACATGAGTATGGGTGCCGATAACCGCGCTGACCCGCCCGTCCAGATACCAGCCCAAAGCCTGCTTCTCCGAAGTAGCCTCGGCGTGAAAATCCACAATAACTACCGCCGGCGCCTCCCCTTGCTCCTGAACCTCGGCCAACGCCCGGTTCGCCGCCCGAAAGGGGCAATCCAAAGTCGGCATAAACAGCCGCCCCATCAGGTTGAGTACCATCACCCCATCCTGAATCAAGTAGCCCCGACCCGGCGCAACCGGGTAGTTGGCCGGCCGCAGCAATGGCAGCCCCTCATCCAGTTGCGGGATGATTTCCTTCTGATCCCAGATATGATTGCCCGAAGTCAGGATGTCCACCCCGCCGTGCAGCAGCTCCTCGGCGGTATCCGGGGTAATCCCGTACCCGCCGGCGGCATTCTCTCCGTTGGCGATGACCAAATCCAGCCCCAACTCCTGGCGCAGCCCCGGCAGCAGCCGGCTCACCGCCCGCCGTCCCGGCTGTCCCACCACATCCCCAATCATCAAAATACGCAAAGCCGGTTTCCTTTCCGGTTAAGGCGACCGCAACGCGGCCGCTAAACCGCCCGGGGTTGTGCCGTTAATGCCGAACCATCTTTCACCTAGCTTGGCACGACTTATCGGCTGCCGGATAAAGAAATAGGCCCAAGCTCCGGCCTCGCCGGCTCCCGGGCCTATCCCGGTTAAAACTCCAAAATCCGCTGCTCCCCGCTACCGGGCAATTTCCACATTGCGGGTTTCCCGGATGACCGTTACCTTGATTTGACCGGGGAACACCAAATCCTCCTCCACCTTGCGGGCAATATCCCGGGCCATCTCCGCCGACGCCACATCATCCACCGACTCCGGTTTCACCATCACCCGCACCTCCCGGCCGGCTTGAATGGCAAAGGCCCGTTCCACCCCGCCGAAACTGGTGGCTGTTTCCTCCAGTTCCCGCAGCCGCTTTACATACTGATCCAGCGACTCCTTCCGCGCCCCCGGCCGGGATGCGCTGATGGCGTCCGCGCTGGCGACGATGAACGACTCGATGGTCGAGTGTTCGTCATCGTGGTGTTCGAGGATGGACAAGTAGGAATTATGGTTAATCCCGTACTTCTTTGCCAGCTCTGCTCCGATTTCGGCGTGCGGCCCCTGCACCTCGTGCGTCAGAGCCTTGCCCACATCGTGCAGCAGGCCGCCGATTTTGGCTACCTGCACATTGGCCCCCACTTCGGCCGCCAGCATACCGGACAGCAGGCACACCTCAATGGAGTGTTTCAGCACATTCTCCCCATAGCTATAGCGGTACTTCAGCTGCCCCATCAGCCGAATCAATTCGGCGTCAATGCCGCTGATGCCCACATCAAAGGTCGCCTGTTCGCCGGCCTTCCAGATGGTCTGCTCAATGTCCGACTGCGCCCGCCGCACCATATCCTCAATGCGGGCCGGCTGAATCCGCCCATCGCTGACCAGCCGTTCCAGGGTCAACCGGGCGATTTCCCGGCGCACCGGGTCAAAGCAGGACAAAGTTACGATTTCCGGGGTGTCGTCAATCATCACTTCCACCCCGGTCAGGGCTTCCAAAGTTCGAATATTCCGCCCTTCGCGGCCGATGAGACGCCCTTTCATCTCATCGTTAGGCAGGGATACTATCGCGGTCGTGGTTTCGGAAACCACATCCGTAGCCAGACGGTTAATGGCCACAGTGATAATGCGGCGGGCATTCTCCTCGGCGGTGAGCTTATACTCCCGCTCCAGGTCATAGGTGCGGCGGGAAAGTTCGTGGCGCGCCTTTTCCTCCCCCTCCTTAATCACCAAATCCCGGGCTTCCTGGACCGACAAGCCGGCCGCCCCCTCCAAAGCCTTCAGCTGCTCCTTTTTCAGCTCCTCGGCCTCGGCCCGGGCCTGCTCCACCGCGGACTCTTTATCGGTCAGACTGGCCTGCTGCTGTTCCAACGCCGCGCTTTTCCGCTCCAGTTGCTCCTCCCGCTGCAAATAGCGCTGTTCCAGCCGGGTCAGTTCCTGCCGCTGCTCCTTAATCTCATTTTCGCCGGTAGTCCGCAGTTTCAGAACCTCCTCCTGCGTCTCCAGCAGAATGCGGCGCTTCTCCGCCTCCGCCTCCGACACCACGGAGTTAGCTTCATCCTTTGCGTTCGCTACCCGCTTACCGTCAACCCGGGAACGATACAGCAGCCAACCGGCCACTACCGCCCCCGCAATCCCTGCCACCGCCAGGACGGAAAGGACAATCATCAGGACAACATCCATCAGGTACTCCTTTTCCGTTCCATCTGGGGTTGGTTGCATCCGGGATAAAATCCCGCATACAAATTACTATCCTACCCAACAACGGCTAAAGTGTCAAGGCAAAGGAAACCCGCCGTCAAGCCCTTTTGGACGGTTTCCCGGCCCGTACCGGCTTTTCCCGCCCGACCACTAGCGGCTCAACTCATCGCCGGGCTTGCTCCCGGCTACCGCCCGGGTCACTTCCGTCCGGTTGCTTTAACTGGTTCCGTTCTGTTATGGGGTACAAAGTTCTCATCACGATTTAGATGCCCGCCCACAAAACCAACCCCAAAGTTACCCCGCCGGCGATAAACAGCGCGGCCGCCCACAGCAAATCCATATTCAGCCAGCCCCGCCGCAGGAAGGCCAAGCCTACTTTCTTATAGACCACCCCGGCAATGGCCGCCATTATCAGC
Organism: Dehalococcoidia bacterium; assembly: GCA_965243185.1. Lineage (GTDB taxonomy): Bacteria > Chloroflexota > Dehalococcoidia > Lucifugimonadales > UBA3495 > CBDBCU01. Next base: position 2,349,141 of record OZ251531.1, read on the forward strand.
AGCATTGACGCCGTATGCACCGCCAAGCCAATGCCCCAAGCGGCCGCCGTGTCGGTAACATCCAGATAGCCGGCGTGATGAGCCAAATCCACTGCCGCCGCGCCGCCGGCCGGCTCCAGATTCAGAATAATCGGCGCCAGCATCAGCCCGGCCCCGTGGGAAGTCGCCATCAGGAAAGACCAGGCAATCAAATCCCGGCCGTTGACTTTCATCCCGACCCAGCGGGGATGGCGATAGTAGAGGATTAGTTTGTAGGCCCCGAACAGCAGCAAGGAGGCCCCGGCGGCCAGTTGCACCCAGCCCAAGGGGACAAAAGAACCCAGGGCCGCCAGCAAAACCGCTACCGCCGCCAGGGATGCGGCGTGTCCAATGGCGATGAACAGCAGCGCGCTGCCGATGGCCCGCCCGTTCTGCTGCTGCAAGCCCAGGGCCACGGCGAACAGCCAGCCCATCCCCGGATTTATTCCGTGAAAAGCGCCCAAGGCCGCCAGACCCAGTAAAGGGCCCAGCGACGCCAGGGCGGCAGGTTCGGCGTGAACCGACAGGGCAAGCAGCATCCGGCCGGCCGTCGGCTAGGGGTAGCAGAAAGAGTCGGAGGAGGCGTCGCCGCCCTCCAACCGCACCTGATGGGCCCGGCCTTCGCCAAAGTCCACGAAAAAGTCCTCGTCCAGGCTCATCCCGCCGTTGGGGTCGACATTTATCTTGGTCATCCACCCGGTAATGCCCGGATAGAAAATGTCATCCCAGGAACTGTACAGGGAGTTGGTGGGATAGACCCGCCGGCCGTCCCGGCTGATTTCCACCATCTGCGGCGCCCCCAGCAGCGGCCCGGACTTGGGATGCGCCGCCTTGCGGACAATGCCGCCCAACTGCACTACCCCGGTCAGTTTCGCGTTAAAGGGGTCGGAAACATCATACTGCCGCAGTTCCCCGGTACCCCAGCAGGATACATACAGGAACCGGTCATCCAGGGACAAGTCCAAATCAGTAACCAACGGCGGCACCGCGCCCAAGGGCTTCAGGGCTTCCGGCAGCAGGGACGCATCGGCCGGTTCCGCCGGCACTTCGATGACCTTGGTCACCGCCCACTTGCCATCCTGCTGATACCAAGTCCAGACCGACGACGACAGGTCGGTGGAGTTGACTACTACGCCGACAAACCCGTAATGCTTGGTCGGGTTATGGGCCGGGCGCAGTTCCAGCACCATCTGGTTCTCCTTGCCCAAATCCACCTCCTGCAAGTGGCGGCGGCGGCGCAAGTCCCAGAAGTGAATCTTGTGGCCGTAGTTGCCGTTGACGATATGCTCCAGCACCGGGCCGTTCTCGAACATATCCGGCGAACCCCATTCGCTGGTCACCGCCACGTCCAGCCCCATGTGCCACCAGAAATCGTAGGCCATGGTCTGCGGGCCGCGCTCCAGTTCCCAGCGGCCCAGCGGCTCAAAGGTGTTGTGGTCAATCCGCAGAATGCCGCCGGGCAGTCCCCCGTCGGCCGCGCCAATACCGTTCAGATAGATGGCGTCCGGGCCGCAGTGGACGGTGTGCAAGCGGCTGTAACCGGTGCGTTCCGCGAAAACATCGGACTCGATGGTCTTAACCAGCTGCGGCTGGTACGGATCCGGCTTGGTATCCAGGACATACAGCCGGGAAGTTCGCAGGGTCGGCACAATCAGGTAACGCCGCTCCAAATGGGGATGGGGGGCGTAAGGACACAGGGAGGCGCTGCACGCGTTCCAGCCGAAGTGGTGCAGTTCGTCCCCCACATTGGGCATCGGCAGGCTGTTGACGATGCTGCCGTAGTTCGCCGAGGCCGGGTCCAAATCCACTACCGACATCGCGTCCGGCTGCCCGTTGGTGTTCAGTACCGCCACATAGCCCAGGCGTTCCGGGGGCGCGGCGCTGGCCAGCCGCGGCGACGGGTAAAAAGTAGGGTCGGGGGTAAGCAAAGCCATCAGGTAACTCCTCCAGTTAGATATAAGGTCTGGTTACTAGGGCTATAAGTATGGTTGATTATACTACGATTTTCAACGGCGGCAAGGGGGGCAAAGCCGGGCTATCGCGAAACCGTCCTTCCCCGAAAGGGGGAAGGACGGTTTCAATCGGCAGTAGCAAAGGGGGCGGGAGGCTCTGCAACAACCCGTCCCCTCTGCGGTTAGTGTGCGGGGGTTAGCCGGGCCGCGGTTAGCGGCGGCGGACGCGGACTTTCTTTTGGCAGGTGGCGGTGTATTGGCGGATTTGCCAGGCCCGGGACGAATAGGCATCTTGCGGGGGCTCGTGATACTGATCGATGTAACCAAAGACCGGGCTGCCCGGCACGATGGATTCAAATTCGAGGACTTTGGGGTAGCCCCGGGCGGCGCAGTCCCGCTCGGCCGCTTCCCGGGTGTAGATTAGCCAGTCGGAAGCTTCGTTAGGCACCCGCCCTTCGGGCCAAGTCCAACCCGCGTTGAGGTTAAATGCTGCTCTGGCGCCATTGCGAGCCTGGTGTAGATGGGCCTGAACGCCGGAACTGCTGCCAATGCGGGTGCGGGCCTGGCGGTCGGGGCTGGCGGCGAGTTTCAGGCGTTTGATGACGGTTTTCTTGCCGCGGCGGGGTTCCTCGGGGAACTCAAAAATGAGTTCGCGGGAGACGCCGGTTACGCCGGATTCGCCATCGGTGAGGTAGCCCTCTTGGGCGGCCAGAAAGCCGCGGAAGTTGCCTTGCTCGCCGAAGTAGACGGTGTCGTCGCGCTCGTTGCGGTCCCGGCCGGCAAGCCAAGTTTCGGACTTGGTCCAGGTGTCGGACTGGTCGATGGCGCAGTAAATGGCCTTCCCCCGATTGGCGGCGAGGGATTCGAGGATCATCGAGACGCGGGCATCGTCGGCGTCCGCAACAGCCGGGGTCTCTTGCCAGTCGGAGCAGTCCCAAGGGATGGTGCGGGGGGCGGCTTGGGCATCAGGGGCGGGACTGGCGGTGACGAACAGTCCGAAGGTCAGGGCGGACAGGATTAAGAGAGCAATGGGGAATCGGTAGCGGTTCATAGCAATACCTCCGGGCGGCGGGCGTTTTTAATGCCGGGGATAAGCCGGTAATAAAAGGATAGAAAAGGCCGCCCAACCCCTTGACAGGTTGGGCGGCCTTTTCTGGCAATTTTGGGAAATTGGGAGGGGCGGGGTTGGCTGCCGGGGGGTTGGGGAGTTAAAAAATTTTTTTGGTCCCGGGGGAGGGAGGCGAAAAAATACGGCGGGGGAACTTTTACAAAAGTTCCCCCGCGCCCCCTCAAAACTTTTTGAGTTGGGGGAGTTTTTAAGGGCGGCGGTTCTGGATTCCCACTTTCGTGGGAATGACGGTGGGAAGCCGGGCATTTCAGATTCCTCGGCTACCGCCTCGGAATGACATGGGAGATGGTAGGGGGAAGGACGGTGAGAGGGGGGAAGGACAGCGGGAAGGCAGGAATTAGGATGGGGAAGGGCGGGTACGGGATATGGCCGGGGCGGCGGCTTGGGGCCGCCCCGGCGGGTTTGGGATTTGCCTATTGCTATTGGGGTAGTAGTTCGCGGGGGGCGGAACCCCTGGCCGGGAGTTCCGCCCGTGCGGGAGGCGGTTGGCAAATCTGGCCATGCGGGTTGCGAAACACCGATTGCTCTCCTCGCTGGTCATGTCGGCTTTGCCCGACCAGATTCGCCGTCCGGTAACGGACCTTGAATTGGTTACTTACGCCGCTGGGTATGGTTGCCACTACCGGCGTTTTGGCCCAGTCCAGCTACCGTTGGTTGACCGACCTCCAGTCAACCTATTAACTCCAGCTCCTATAGGGAAGGGGCGGCGGTTTGGCGGCGGTTGGGATTTGCCGTTTTCCGCGGCTCCGGTGGGGGAAGGCGGGTTCCTGGGCCGGTTCCCCGGGGGTAGGAGCGGGACGCTTGACGGCCAGGGGCCGAGGGCGTCCACAGCGCGCTGTGAGCTATATTTCACGGTAAGCTAGCGTATCGTTTTAACACCCGGCGTCCCGGGGCTAGGTCTGACCTTGCGATTCTTATTATGGGGATGGGAATTATGGTTGTCAAGAGTAAAATGGGATGAATTTTCGGGTAATTTTCAAGAATGGGGAGTTCTGGATTCCCGCTTTCGGGGGAAGGACGGTGGGGAACGGTGGGGGAAGGGATTGCCGCTAGTCAGCCGGGCGTTAGGCGCCGTCCGGTTCTGCCGGTTCTGCTACCGGCTTTTGCCGGGCCGGGTCAACATAGAGGGCTTTGACCAGGAAAAAGAGGGTCAGGATGGAGTCCACCAGGATGCCGAGGGCAAAGAGGAACATCACGCCGGCAAAGGTGGGCTGCCACCAGCCGGCGGCGTAAAAGAGGAAGGCGGCCAGATAGACGGTGCCGTTGGTCAGCAGGGCTTGGTAAGCCAGGTATTGGGTTTTGCCGATGCCGTAAAAGACGCTGTCAATGACGGTGTTAAAGGCAAAGAGGACATAGGGGACAAACAGGATGCCCATAGCGGTGGCCGCCCAACGGAGGGTGTCCGGGTCGTCGTTGAGGAAACGGGCAAAGGCGGGAAATGCCGGCAGCAGGGCAAGCCAAATCAGTATCATCGCCGCCGTGATGGTCATGGCGGAAAGCCAGAGGCGGCGCACTAGCGGCAAGTCGTGGGCAGCGTTGGCGACGAGGGCTTTGGCGGAGTCGGCGAAAGCCAAGACCGGCACGAGCATAAAGCCCCAAAGGATTTGGATGGTCAGATAGTAACCACCGATTTCCGCGGGGCCGATGGCGTTGACGATGCGGATTATCATAAAGAAGTAGGCGACATTGCGAATCAGGCTGTCCAAGCCGCTGCCCAAGCCGACCCGCAGATATTGGCGCAAATCGGCAAAGGTGGGCAGGGTTTTCAGTTCGTCCAGGCTGATGCCCTTGGCCCGGAGGAGCAGGATCAGCCCTACGAGGAACAAGCCGACGCTGGAGAGGAGGGTGGACCAGGCTACGCCCTGCACATCGGCAGACAGGGAAAAGGCGTGGCCGCCGAAAAAGAGGCTATCCAGGGCAAAGCGCAGCAGCAGGTTGACTACGGCCAGAATCAGCACCAGAAAGCGCAGGTTCAACGCCTCGAATAATACGACGATGGCGGCGGCGAGGAGGGTAAAGGGGATACTGAAAATGGAGATGCCGAGGAAGCGGCGGGTCTGCTCCTGGATTTCCGGGGAAGTGCCAATCAGGGTGATAAAGGCGTCCCGGAACAGGAAAACGGCGGCGGAAAAGAGCAGGGATGCCAGGAAAATGAAGGTCAGTACGCTTTTGGCGCGGTCGAGCTGCACCGCCGCGCCGCTGCGGAGCTGGGAGCCGAGGAAAAAGAAAATGGCAAGGACGGTGGCCTCTTGAAAGATTTCGACCACCAAGCCGACAAACTGCCATTGGGAGACGATGGCCAGGCTGCCGGGGTCGGGGAGTTCGTTGCCAATGAGGTAGATGCGGTAGAGCTGGTAGATGTTGGGCAAGCCGATAAAGAGGAGGATGAACAGGAAAAGCCGCCAGTCCCAGGCGCGTACATACTGCCACAGGTAGCCCAACATAGTTTGCAACCTCCCGGCCGGGGGTGAGTCCGCGAGGGATTATAGACTAGGGGCCGGTGTTTTGCCATTCACTTATTGTCATTCCCGTGAAAAGGGGAATGCCGAGGACTCTGCATTTCTGGATTCCCACTTTCGTGGGAATGACGGTGGGGGCGTGGGGATGACAGGGGGGAGGGTGGGAAGGAAGGTTTCGATAGGCGATAGACCGTCCCTTACCCGTTCCCGCAGAATGGAGCAATGGCGGCGCAATGGTCGCCCAAATCCGCCTTGGGGTACAGGATACAGCGGGGCGGATTATGTGCTAGACTGGATTTAGCTGCCGGATTATTTTTGGGGGAGAACCGGTCATCGAAACCCTACTGTCTCTCTTTACTTCGCACACCGGGGAGAGCATTGAGCTAATCCGGGATTTTGCCGTCACTATGGCTGTGGCCGGGGTGGCGCTGTTGGTGTTTCACCGGATTAAGCTGCCGCAGGTGCTGGGCTATCTGGTGGTGGGGGTGATTGTCGGCCCCTTTACCTTTGCCGGCATTAACTTTGGCCCCCTGGCTGACTTTAACGGGCCGGTGCAGAATGTGGAGCTAATCCGCACGATGGCTGAGTTGGGCCTGATTTTTCTGCTGTTCAGCATTGGGCTGGAAATCGGGTGGCAGCGGATTCGGCAAATCGGCTTGCAGGTGGTCATCATCGGTTTCGTGGAAATGACCACGATGTTTGCGCTGGGCTACGCCATCGGCTACCAACTGCTGGGCTGGACGCGGCTGGAAGGGATATTCCTGGGGGCGGCAATGTCCATCAGCAGTTCGGCGATTCTGGTCAAGACGCTGCGGGATACGCGGACGCTGTTCGACCCGCGGGGGCGGATCATTGTCGGAGTGCTGGTGGTGGAGGATTTTGTGGCGGTGGTGCTGCTGACGGTGCTGGCGGGCATTTCGACTACCGGCAGCACGGACTTGGGGGACATCGGCTTTTTGGCGTTGAAACTGGTTATATTCGGAGCGGCGGCGTTGGGCTTTGGCGCGCTGTTCATTCCCCGGCTGATTCGGTACATTGCGGTGCGGGAATCGGATGAGATGCTGCTGATAACCAGCCTAGCTTTGTGCTTTGGGCTGGCGTTGATTGCCTATCAGTTGGGGCTGTCGGCGGCGGCCGGGGCTTTTCTGGTGGGGATGGTTCTGGGGGATACGGAACATTCGGTAGAAATCAGCTGGATAATCAACCCGCTGCGGGATATGTTCGCCGCCCTGTTCTTTGTATCCTTGGGGATGCTGATGGACATTTTCACCTTTGGGGATTACCTGGTGCCGGCGTTGATTGTTTCGGCGGTGTTTATCGCGGGCAAGGTAATATCGGACACGGCCGGGGCGCTGCTGTCGGGGCATGACGGGCGGACTTCGCTGCAAGTGGGAATGGGGATGCCGCAGATGGGGGAGTTTTCCCTGGCGATGGTCAAGACCGGGACGGAACACGGCGCGGTGGGGGCGTGGCTCAATCCGGTTATCACTGTGTCCACGGCGTTGACGGCCTTGGTGTATCCGGTGATTTTCCATTCGGCGACGCGGACGGCCGATTTTATCGAACGGATTTCCCCGGCGTGGCTCAAGGAATACAGCCATGTCCTGTTTTTGTGGCTGACGGTTTCCCGGCGGGCTTTTGTGCTGAACAATCCGTTGGCGCACCGGATTAAACATTCGGTACAGTTCATCCTGCTGAATATGGTCATCGTGGTGGTGATAATCGGGTTAGGCACGGTGGCTTTGGAGTTCAGCGCCACTTTGTCGGAGTGGACTAATGCCGACCAGGGGCTGATTGGCCTAGTTGTGGGCGGGGCGGTGCTGGCGTTGTGCATTCCGTCAGCGGTGTCGGTATGGCGCAATCTGCAAAGCCTGACCGAGGCGGTGATGAGCTATATGCTGCCGCGGTGGTCGCGGTCGGAAGGGAGCCGGCGCAATCAGAACCTACGGCTGGTGCTGCGGGACAGTGTGCTGATCATCATTCTGATTTTGCCGACGGTGTGGAGCATACCGTTTATTGCCCGTTTGCTGTCGCTGGGCAGCGTGGCGGCGCCGGTGCCGGCGTTGATCCTGCTGGGGGTTACTATCGGGGTGGCTCTGGCGGCCTTTCAGATGCATTCCACTTTGGAAAACACTTTCCGCCGCACCTTTCTGGGCGGCGGGGCCGAGCGGCACAGTCCCGATTCGCTGCCGGAGGATTACATCTATGAGGATGCCCACCTGAGCGCCGATGCCAGCGACGGGGGGGAAGGTTACGAGACTACGGAGGATGATTAGGTTCAGCCTGGTCAAGCAAGGAGAAAGGGAATGCGTATCTGCTCTTTTCTGCCCAGCGCCACGGAGATTGTGTATGCCCTGGGGCTGGAGGAACAGCTTTTCGGCGTAACCCACGAGTGCGATTACCCGGCGGCGGCGCGCAGCAAGCCCTGGGTGGTACGCAGCGTCTTTGACGGGATGGAGCCGCAGCCGAGCAGCGGGGAAATTAACCGGGTCATTGCGGAGCGGTTGGAGCAGGGCTTGGGCATTTATGACATTGACGAGGGGACGCTGCAAGCGGCCGCCCCGGATTTGCTGCTGACGCAAGCCATCTGCGAGGTTTGAGCGATTTCCTCTCGGCAGGTGGCCGAGGTCAGCGTCAACCTTCCCAAGGAGCCGGAAGTAATTTCCCTCGACCCGCAGTATATCGGGGATGTGCTGGCGGATATTCGCCGGGTGGGGGAAGCTACCGGCACGGCGGAAGTGGCGGAGACGGTGGCGGCGCAGATGCAGCAGCGCATTGACGCGGTGGCGGCCAAGACCGCTACCGCTAGTCAGCAGCCGCGGACGCTGCATCTGGAGTGGGTGGATCCTCTAATGTGCGGCGGGCATTGGGTTCCGGAAATGGTGGAACTGGCCGGCGGGGTCAACTGCTTTGGCGACAAGGAGACCGGCTCTTTCCCGTTGGAGTGGGACGCCATTGTGGAAAGCCAGCCGGAAGTTATTATCCTGATGCCCTGCGGGTTTGAGGTGAAACGGGCGTTGCAGGATGTGCCGCTGCTGACGGAAAAGCCGGGCTGGTCGGAATTGCCGGCGGTGCGGCAGAACCGGGTTTACGCCATTGACGCCGGGGCTTATACGAGCCGCTCCGGGCCGCGGCTGGTAACCGGGTTGGAGATAATGGCGGAAATGCTGCATCCGGAATTGTTTGCCGGGATGGTGCCGGAGGCCGGGGCGCGGCGAGTGTACGGGACGGGGTAGGGAGTCCCCGGCCAAATCTGGGGCTGACGGGATGCTAACCGGAGTTGCGGGGCCGCCGGGTTAAGCATCCCGGAGGTGCGGCGGTTTTACCGGGGGCAGGGCGTCCAGGTCGGCGCCGGTCAGTTCAGGGCCGAAAGCGGCGGCATCCGGCAAGGGACGGGTTAATTCCCGCAGGCGCAGGGTCAGGCTGCGTTGTTTTTCAATGCTGAAACTGTTCCAGTCCGGCGGCAAAGTCCGCGCAATCCGCTCCAGATCGCGGCAGAATTCCACCGCCAGGTCCAGCATCGGGATAACATCATTGACAAAATCCTGATGCTCGTAGTTGTTGGTGTGCAAGTCCTCGAAAGCGCGGAAAAGGGCGTTGAATTCCGGGCGTGTCCACTCCTCCGCCAAGTAATAGGCGGCGGCGCGGAGGTGGTTGTGATAGCGATGATTCCAGCCCCGCTGCTGGCAGATGGCTTTGATGGAACTGGCGGCGGCGTCCCAAATCTCCTCGGAGGCTTGCAGAGCGTTGTCATTGACCAGGGACAGAGCCGCATTTTCCAAGTGTTCTTGGGCCAATTCCTCATAACGGGCCGGGGGCGAAGGCCGCAGTTTTTCCGATGCCGGGCTGGTCATGGTCGGTTCACCTCACCGGGTTTGCGGTTATGATACCACTGCCGGGCCGGTTACGGTAGCGGCCCGGCGGGTTATCTTTTCCCTTTTAAGCGTCCGGGAAGCGGATTACCGAGCGCAGGGTTTCGCCGCGTTCCATAGCGGCAAAGGCCGCTTCGGTGTCCTCCAGGTTAATCACTCCGGACACCATCCGGTCTAAATCCAACTCTCCAGACAAGTAGTAGTTTGCCAAGAGGGGAAAGTCCCGGGAGGGCAGGTTGTCGCCGTACCAACTGACCCGCAGGGAGCCGCCCAAGCCAAAGAATTGCAGCATCGGCACTTCCGCTACCATAGTCGGGTCGGGGACGCCAATCAGTACGCAGGTGCCAGCCAAATCCCGGGACCAGAGGGCTTGCAGCAGGGTTTGCGGCAATCCCACGCACTCAAAGGAATAGTCCACGCCGTTGCCGTCGGTCAGTTCCTTGATGGCATCTACCGGGTCCACAGCGGCGGCGTTGACCACATCGGTAGCCCCGAACTCTTTAGCCCAAGCCAGTTTGTTGTCGGCAATGTCCACGGCGATAATCTGCCGGGCCCGGGCCAGTTTGGCGCCCATAATGACGCTGGCGCCGATGCCGCCGCAGCCATAGACGGCAACGCTGCCACCGCGGCGGACGCCGGCGGTGTAGAGGGCGGCGCCAACGCCGGTGGTGACGCCGCAGCCTAGGAGGCTGGCTTGCTCCGGCGGGCAAGCGACCGGCACCGGCACGGCTTGGCGGGCCGCCACGACGGTGTGGGTGCAAAAGGTGCCGATGCCCAGGGCCGGGCTGAGCAAAGCGCCATCCTTTTGGGCGGTCATGCGCGGTTGGGCGTTGAGACTGGCGGCGCAAAGATGGGGTTGGCCCAAGGCGCAGAACCGGCAGTTGCCGCAGGGGGCGCGCCACGCCAATACCACATAATCGCCCACTTTGGGGTCAGTAACGCCGTCGCCGACCGCTTCGACAATGCCGGAACCTTCGTGGCCCAGCAGATAGGGAAAATCGTTGCCGATACTGCCCAGCTTATAATGCAGGTCGGTATGGCAGACGCCGCTGGCTTGAATCCGCACCAGGACTTCGCCCGGGCCGGGGTCGTCGATGCTGATGTCCTCGAGCAAGGCCGGCTCCCCGGCGGCTCGTGAGATAACCCCCAATCCGTTGATGGACATAGTTGAAACCTCCGAATGGCGCGCTGCGCCGGTTGTTGATAGAGGATTATGGCATTTATGCCGGGGGTAATGCAAACATTGCCGGGCGACTTACTTACAGTCATTCCCGTGAAAACGGGGATCCAGAATCCCCGGCCGCTCTGGATTCCCACTTTCGTGGGAATGACGATTTCTATAGGCGATAGACTTGGTACAGGATATGCCGGATGGGGATTTGCCGGTTAGCGGGGTTAGTGTGGTATGGTATGGACAACTAACAGACCGGGAGATGACGCTATGGGGGAGAAACTGCTGGCGGTTCTGGCCTTGGCCGGGGTGGCGGCTATTCTGGCAATAGGGGCGTTGGTGGCCAACTGGTTGGAGCGGCCGACGCTGGTGATGGGTACCAGCGCGGATTATGCGCCTTTTGCTTATCGGGATGCGGCCGGCAATCTGGCGGGGTTTGACTATGAGTACGGCCAACTGCTGTGCGCGGCCCTGGAAGCCGATTGTATCTGGCAGGATGCCTATTTTGAGCATATTTTTGAGGATACGGCGGCCGGGATTTACGACTTGGTAGTCAATTCCTTTACCCGTACGCCGGAGCGGGAGGCAGTGGTGGACTTTTCCGAACCCTATTATTGGTCTTACGGGCAATTTGTCCGCAAGGCCGGCAGCGGTGCGGAGTTGGATGGCGGCAGCATTGTAGCTTTGGAGCGGGGCGCGGTTTATGAGGGTCTGCTGCGGATTCCGGCTTATCAGGATTGGGAGGCGCTGTATGTGGACGGACAGGAGGATGCCTTTGTCGCCGTGGCCGAGGGGCGAGCCGGGCTTACGATTTCCGATGAGACGCTGATTGACCTGGTGGTGAATAAGTCGCCTTATGCCTACGGCGACCGTTTGGGCGATTTTGAGCGGGTGGGCGGGCCGTTAATCCCCCCAGCCGGGTCGGCCGTGGATGCCGTGCTGGGGACGGGGGAAATCGGCATTATTATGCCCAAGAACCGCCCGGAGCTGCGAGCGGCGGTTAATGCGGCCATCCGGGAGGTGAACGCCGGGTCGGCCGTGGCCGCCATCAGCGAAAAGTATTTCGGGCGAAACATTGTAGCCCGGTAATATGGATGATGCGGGTTAGCCGGCCGCGGTGGGAGCGGGTTGGCTTTCCGGGATGGGGGGAGGGGCGGCGGCGTTCAGGATCGAGCGCAGCAGCGCGGCGGCGTGTTCAATCATCACTCCGTTGGGCCGGTCGTCATCGTCAAAAAAGACGGTGACGTTCTCGGCCACATCCTCGCCGTTGGGCGTAGGCTGCCCGTTGCCCAGCCACAGGGTATCGGATTCCGGGTGGTAGTCGATTTTCAGGTTCACGGTTTCCCCCAGCGGCGCAAGGCTACCCGGTCAAAGAACCGGTTGAACAATTTCCCGTCCTCAAGAACTACTCTGACCCACCGCTCGGCTTCCTCAATATAGCCCCAATACCGGATTCTCCCATCCGGTTGAACTTCGGAATGGTACGGGTTGGCTAACACCCGTTCAACCCACTCATCCCGGATTTCCGGGTGATTGTGCCTTGCCTGGTTTTCGTAGTAGTCGGTAGTTTCCACGGTGATATTATACCCCAAAACCTTTCCCGGTTAAACCGCCCCTTCCTGCTCCAACCCCGCTAGTTCCGCCGCCGTCAGGCCGCCGATGGTAGTCAGGATTTCCCGGTTGTGCTGGCCCAGGGTGGGCGGCGCAGCGGTCGGAGGTTCAACGCACCCGGTCAGGCGGATGGGGGTACGCAGAGAGCGGAATTGCCCGCCTAGAGTGTCGGCGGTGTCAACGAACATTTGGCGGGACTCCAAGTGGGGGCAGTGGGCTAAATCGGCAATGGTTTGGGCTACCCCCATCGAGAAACCCAGTTCGGTTAATTTGCCGGCTACTTCCCACTTGGGGCGTTGGGCGGTCCACTGCTCAATCGCCGGAATGACCGTTGCGGCGATAAAGTCCCCATCCGTCGGAGCCAAATAGCGGTCATCCTCAGCCAGTTCTGGGCGGCCCACCAGCTGCCACAGGGCGCGCCAGCGTTCCGCCAGCCGCGCCCCGGCCATCACCACATAGCCATCGGCGGCCCGCAGGGTAATGCCGGCGGTAGCCATTCGGTCAATGTCCCGGCCGATGCTGCGGCCGGTGGCTTGATAGACATTCATATTGCTGACCAGATGGGCGGCCATACATTCGTACATTGCCATATCGACCCGCTGCCCTTGCCCGGTCTGGCGGCGGGTTTCCAAAGCCAGCACAATGCCCAAAGCTGTCCAAACGCCGGGGATGGAGTCGCCGATATTGTCGCCAACGCTTTGCGGCGGGCCATCCGGGGCGCCAGTCTGTTCCATCCACCCGGCCATAGCCTGGATTGCCAGGTTGTTGGCCGGCCAACGGGAATAGGGGCCTTGCAAAGGGGGGCTGTCGCCGTAGCCGGTAATGCTGGCGTAAATCAGGCCGGGGTTCAATTCCCGCAGCCGGTCGTAGCCCAAACCCAACCGCTCGAACGCCCCCGGCCCCCAATTGTCCAGCAGCACAGCAGACGCTTTGACCAGTTGCTCAAAGGCCGCCTTGCAGCGGGGATTTCTCAAGTCGAGGGTAACGCTTTTCTTGTTGCGGTTGACGCCCAAGTAGCGGGCGCTGACTTGGGACGGGTTTTCGCCGCCATCCCCGGTACTATTGGTACCGTCGCCGGCAGCGGCGATGTAGGGGCCGCGCCCCCGGGCCAGGTCACCGCTGCCCGGCCGCTCGACTTTGATAACCTCCGCGCCCAGATCTGCCAAAATCAGGGAGCAGAAAGGGCCGGCGACAATGTGGGTAGCGTCAAGGACGCGGATGCCGGTCAGCGGCAAAGGCAAAGCGGCAGCGGCGTCAGTTTCGGGATAGGGCATAGGGGAAATTCTCCCGGCGGCAAGTTGGGGGAATTATAGCAGATTTGCGGCCTGTACCGGGGGAGAAGGGAAATTGGCGCGGTTTCGGAAAGTATTGGCAAAACCGGATTGCCGCCGGGTCAAACCGCCGTAGAGCGGCCAGGATATGATATGATGGGCGCGGTTGACGGCATTAAAGCGGACAATGGAACTGGAGACTGATGCGGGTCTTAACCAAGGGGACTTTGCGGGAGTTTTGGGAACGGCACCCGGATTCCAAGCCGGCTTTAGAGGATTGGCACGACCGGGCGGAAAAGGCCAGCTGGGACAATCCGCAACAGGTCAAAGCGGACTACCCCAGCGCCAGCATTCTCCGGGACAACCGGGTTGTATTTAACATCAAGGGCAACAATTATCGGCTGGTAACGCGCATTGACTACCGGCTAAAGCGCGTTTATGTGCGGTTCGTCGGCACCCACGCCGAATATGACCGCATCAACGCCTTGGAGGTGTAGCATGGCGAAAATCACGGCAGTCAACAACGACGCCGACCTGAAGGCGGCCGTAGCCCGGGTTGACGAGCTGTTTAAGGCCAACCCGGATATTCTGGATGTCGGGCCGGGCAATCCCGAATACGAGGAACTGAACGCCATCGCTGACTTGGTGTTTGCCTACGAGGACATCCATTGCCCCATCCCGGAACCGTCCCCGGCCGGCCGGATTCAGGGTCGGATGGACGCTTTGGGGCTGTTCGAGGATGACCTGATTCCCTTTCTGGGCAGTCGGGAAACGGTAGCTGCGGTTCTGGAGGAACGGCAGGAAGTTACGCCGGAAATGGCGGATGCCTTGTCCGAGCTGTTGGGCATTGAGGTGCGGGACTTGCTGCCGGCGGCGGCCGCTGCCGGCAATGATTAGCGGCGGTTATGCCCGCCATCAGGGTCAACTCTTATCGTGGTGGATACCAGATAGAGGTTTCGGGCGTTGCAGTATCAGGAAACCGGGGCGTATTATTTTGCCCGGCGCGGCTTGCGTCGTTGCGCCGGGTTTTGGGCTTTGTGGGCTTTGGGCGTGGGCGCGGTTATTTCGGGGGATTTTTTCGGGTGGAACTTCGGGTTAAGCGTGGGCGGTTTTGGCGGGTTGGCGATTGCCGCCGCCATTGTCGCTGTGATGTATCTAGGCTTGTGCTATTCCCTGGCGGAGATGGCGCCGGCAATGCCTTACGCCGGCGGCCCCTATTCCTTTGCGCGGACTGCCTTGGGTCCGTGGGGCGGGTTCAGCACCGGATTGGCAGCCAGTATCGAGTATATTCTCACGCCGGCGGTTATCGTCGTTGGCATTGGCGGCTATATGGGGGCGGCGGTCAACAGCTTGCTGGGGCTGGCCCTACCGGCGCCGCTCTGGTGGCTGATTTTCTATGTCATTTTCGTAGGCATCAACATCCTGGGAGCGGCAGCCGCTTTCCGGTTTACCGTGGTTATCACCCTGCTGGCTTTGGCGATTTTGATAGTGTTCTGGATTGGGGCCATTCCCCATTTCAGTTGGGATTTGGCGTTGAATATCGCGCCGGAGCCGGGACAATCCCGCTGGCTGCCCTTCGGCTGGAGCGGAATAGCTTATGCCCTGCCCTTTGCCATCTGGTTTTTCCTGGCGATTGAACAAGTTCCCTTGGCGGCTGAGGAGGCGCGCCAACCCCGGCGGGATGTGCCGAAAGCCCTGCTCTGGGGGATTTTGACGCTGCTAATCGCCGCCGGGTTGACGCTGCTGCTGAACGCTGGCATTGCCCCGGGCGCGGCGGCCGTGGGCGGGTCGGATGAACCGCTGTTCCTGGCTTTCAATACCATATTCGGCGGCGGATTGGGGGCAGTCGTTTTGTCCTTAGCGGCCGTGGCCGGCTTGGTCGCCAGCTTTCACGCCATCATCTACGCCTACGGCCGCAATATCTACTCCCTGTCCCGGGCCGGCTACTTCCCCCGGGGGCTTTCCCTGACTTGGCCCGGACGGCAAACGCCGCATATTGCGCTGCTGACCGGGGCGGTAGTGGGCTATGGCATTGCCTTGCTGATTGAGTTCGGCAACGACTGGCTGGGCGGCGGGGTGCCGGTGGCGGAGATACTGCTGAATATGGCGGTATTCGGGGCGGTTATTTCCTATGTAATGCAGATGATTGCTTTCATCCGACTGCGGCAGCGGTTTCCGGGAATGGAACGCCCTTATGTCAGCCCCTTGGGGATGACCGGGGCGTTAGTTGCCGGGGTGATTGCCCTGATTGCGCTGGTCTTTCTGCTGCTGAACAGCGATTACCGGGTGGGCATTTACGGCTGCGCGCTGTGGTTCGGGTTGGGCTTGCTCTACTTTGCGCTGGTGGGCCGGCGGCGGCTGGTCAAGTCCCCGGAGGAGGATTTTGCGGTCCGGCAAGAGCAGACGCCGGCGGGTTCCGGGTGATGGCATTTATCCGGACGAGTCCTTTGCCGCCGCCGTCAATTATTTCATTATTATTAACCGTGATTAAAAACCCCTTGCATTATTGCCAAGGGCGGTATATTATAGCCCGCAATGGCTTTCCCTCGGGCTTAATTCAGCATTCAGCCGCCCCAGGCGTATCGGTGCGATGGACATTCTGCTCCGCATAACCACGATGGCTTTCCGCTACCGCAAGCGGATGGTGCTGGCGTACTTGTCCTTCTTTATTGCCATCGGCTTCTCCCTGATGATTCCCTGGCTTTTTGGCGAGTCCATTGACGCTCTGGTCGTTATCGAGGGGGTACTGGGCGAGGGCGGCCAGATAATGCCCAACCCGGATTTGACTACCGGGCTGCTGGCCGGGTTGGCGGCGGCCTTGCTGGCAGCCAGCATAATGCGCGGCTTCTTTGACTTTGCCCGCACCTACACTACCGATTCCCTGTCGCAACTGGTCTCCTACGATTTCCGCAACCTGCTGTATGACAAGCTCCAGCACGTGAGCTTTGCCTACCACGACAAGGAACATACCGGCAACCTGATGTCCAAGGCCACCGCTGATGTGGAGGCGATACGGCGGTTCGTCAATATGGGCTTGGTGCGGTCGCTGGAAGTGGTAGTACGCACCATTGCCGTTACCAGCATCCTGATTTGGCTGAACTGGGAACTGGCGCTAATCAGCCTGATTTTCGTGCCGTTTCTGGTGGTGCGCTCTACTTTGGTGATGGGGCGGCTGCGGCGGATGTGGCTGCACGTGCAGGAAGTGAACGGCGAACTGGTAACGGTGTTGCAGGAGAATCTGGTCGGCATCCATGTGGTCAAAGCCTTTGCTTCCGAGGATTTTGAGCGGCGCAAGTATGACCGCAAGGCCCGGGAACTGCGGCAGGAATACTATCAGTCGGAGCGGCTGCAAGGCACCAACAGCGCTTGGATGACCCTGTATTTCACTTTTGCCTTGGGCTTGATTGTCTGGTACGGCGGCTGGGAGATTATCCGCGGGGATTTGACGGCGGGGGATTTGGCAAAGTTCGTCCTGTATCTGAACCAGTTGACCTTTCCCATCCGTTCCGCCGCGCAGATTATTAACAGCTTTTCCCGGGCGATTTCCTCCGGACGGCGGATTTTTGATGTGCTGGATTCCCGTTCCCCGGTCGAGGAAAAGCCGGGGGCGCCGGTGATGGGCCGGGCCGTGGGACAAGTGCAGTTCGAGAATGCTTCCTTTGCCTATGACGCCCGCTCCCCAGCCTTGAAAGGGGTCAACATTACCGCCGCGCCGGGCCAGATAACCGCCATCCTGGGCGCGCCGGGCAGCGGCAAAAGCACTATCGTCAACCTGCTGCCCCGCTTTTATGATGTTACCGGCGGCCGGGTGACCATCGACGGCGCGGACATTCGGGACTTTACTTTGGAATCTCTCCGCCGCAATGTGGGCATCGTTCAGCAGGATATTTTTCTCTTTGACGCTACCATCCGGGACAACATTGCCTACGGGGTGTCCAACGCTACCGAGGCGGACATCATCAACGCCGCCAAAATCGCCCAACTGCACGACCAGATAATGACCCTGCCCGCCGGCTATGATACTTGGGTGGGGGAACGCGGCAGCACTTTGTCCGGCGGTCAGCGGCAGCGGCTTTCCATTGCCCGCACCGTGCTAGTCAATCCGCCCATCCTGATTCTCGACGACTCCACTTCCAGCGTGGATGTGGAAACGGAGCGGCAGATTCACCAGGCAATGGTCAATGTGATGCAGGGGCGCACTACCTTTGTTATCGCCCACCGGCTCAGCACCGTGCGGGAGGCGGATCAGATACTGGTGCTGAAAAACGGGGAAATTGCGGAGCGGGGCAACCATAACGAACTGATTGCCCAACGCGGCATTTACCGGGACATCTACGAACTGCAACTGCGGCCGCAAGAGGAGGTGCTGCTGGACGCCGCCATTGGCGCGGCCCCGGCAGCAGCGGCCGCCGGCGCAGTTGGGGGTAACGACTGATGCGCGGCGGCGGCTTTGGCGGCGGTTTCGGCGGGATGATGGGCGGGATGCGCGGTTTGCAGTCCGGCGGCATCCGCTCGGTCAACCTCGACAACCTTAGCGACGACAACGAACTGGGCGCGGCCTATAACAACAAGGTAGTCGTCCGCCTCATCTCCTATATGGGCCCGTTCAAGGCGGATGTAGCCAAAAGCCTGGCGGCGGTGCTGGTCTATACCATTGCCAACGCCAGTATCCCCTGGCTGATTATGCTGGGCATCAACCAGGGCATCAATACCGGGGATGTGTCGCGCCTGCACTTGATGGGTTTGGCTTTCCTGGCCGTTACCCTGATTCACTTCGGCGCCAACTATCTCCAGTTCGTCTTTATGGCCCGGGTAGGGCAGAGCATTCTGTACGCCCTGCGTACCCATATGTTCAGCCATCTGCAAAACCTTTCCCCCGCCTTTTACCACCGCACCGCCGTGGGCCGCATAATGTCCCGCAGTCAGAGCGATGTTTTGCAGCTTCAGGAAACCTTCGAGATGCTGGTATTGGCATTGGCCGATGTGGTGACGCTGGGGTTCATCATCATCTATATGCTGATTGTGGACTGGCAGTTGGCGTTGGTCAGCCTCAGCATTGTCCCGGTGCTGTTCTTTATCCTGGCTTACTGGCAGCGGTTTGCCCGCCGTTCCTTTATGCGGATTCGCCGGGCTATCGCGATGGTCAACGGCGAATATAACCAGAACATTACCGGCATCCGGGTAGTGCAAAGCCTGAACCGGCAGGATGAAAACCTGCGCCACTTCGAGGAACTGAACCGGGAACACCTCGACGCCAACTTACAAGCCAGCCGTTTCTCCGGCGGCTTGCAACCCATGGTCGAGTTCCTGATTGGCGTCGGGATGGGCTTTGGCGTGGTACTGGTCGGCGGCCTGCTGGTGCAGGGCGGCAACCTGGAGTGGGGCGTACTGGTAGCCTTTGCCGTCTGGATTCAGCGTTTCTTTGAACCCATCCGCCACTTGACGATGCAGTACGGCATCTTTCAGCGGTCCATGGCTGCCGGCGTCCGCATCTTTGAGTTGATTGACCTGGAGCCGGAGGTCAAGGATGCCCCGGATGCGGTGGCAATGCCGCCGGTGCGCGGGGAAATCCGCTACGAGGGCGTCCATTTCCACTATGTCGAGGGCGTGGAAGTGTTGCAGGATATTAACCTGCACATCCGCCCCGGGGAGAATGTGGCTCTGGTCGGTTCCACCGGAGCCGGCAAAAGCACTTTGGTGACGCTGGCCCATCGCTTTGCCGATGTAACGCAAGGGCGCATTACCATTGACGGCTACGACCTGCGTTCCGTTACGCGCCGCTCCTTGGTGGGGCAGATGAGTATGGTCTTGCAGGAACCCTACCTCTTTTCCGGCAATGTCAAGGAAAATATCCGCTACTGCTACGACAACGCCACGGATGAGGATGTAATCGCCGCCGCCAAGGCGGTAGGGGCGCATGACTTTATTATGGCGTTGGAGGATGGCTACGATACGGTGCTGGCCGAGCGCGGCGTCAACCTGAGCGTGGGGCAGCGGCAGCTAATCAGCTTTGCCCGGGCCATCGTCGGCGACCCGCGCATCATCATCCTCGACGAAGCCACGGCCAACATTGACACCCATACCGAAATCCTGATTCAGGAAGCCTTGAGCCATGTTCTGGAAGGGCGAACTTCCATCGTCATTGCCCACCGGCTTTCGACTATCCGCAGCGCCGATAAAATAGTGGTGCTGGACCAGGGGCGCATTGTGGAAACCGGCCGCCACGAGGAACTGCTGCGGCGCAATGGCGTCTATGCCCGGCTCTACGCCATCAACTACGGCTTGGCCCACGACGCCAGCAACGGCGCGGAACCCATCGGCGGCCCCAACTTGGCGCCAGCCCCGGCGGATAACTGATTAGGCGCTGCCGCCGCCGTGCTGCCCAACTGCCCAAACAAAGGCGGCGGCGGTTCACAACCGCCGCCCCTTTTTTGCGCGGAGCAGTCTGAAGTAAATCAGGGCGTGTTCACACTAATTATTGACGCCCCGGATAACCGACACCATAGCTATGTCATTCCGACCAAAGGGAGGGATCTAAAATGCCCGCTCTTGATTCCTCTCCAGATTTTTAGATTCCTCCCTTTGGTCGGAATGACATAGTGGCTTGGCGGCTACTGTGCAAGTTACTTCCCGGCAACCCGAATCGGCGATAAAGCCAAGGGTTAGCGTGAACATCCCTACAATTCGGCGGTCAACCGCCGCTGGTATTCAGAACGCCGGGGGAATTCGGGGGCGATTACCCTACATCCGCTCCGGGGCCGACATTCCCATCAGTTCCAAGGCCCGCCGGAAAACGATTTGCGCCGACTCCACCAGTTTCAGGCGGGCCAAAGTCAGGGCATTGTCCTCGGCATTAGCCGAAATGACCCGGCAATTTTCGTAGAACCAGTGGAAAGCGGTCGCCAGTTCCATAGCGTAGTGCGGCAGATGATGCGGTTCCAGACTGCGCGCCATCTGGTCCACCAGTTCCGGCAGCCGCAGCATCGTCCGAATCAGGTTCAGTTCATTGGGGTCGGTCAGCAGGGACACCGCGCCGCCGCTCCAGTCAATACCCCGCTCGCGCGCCAGGTTCAGGATGCTGCCGTTGCGGGCGTGGGCGTACTGAATGTAATAAACCGGGTTTTCCGACGATTCCTTTTTCGCCAGTTCCAAGTCAAACTCCATTTGGGTTGAGGGCGTCCGGGCGAGGAAAAAGTAGCGGCAGGCGTCGACGCCCACTTCGTCAGCCAGTTCTCGCAGGGTGATGAAATCGCCGGTGCGCTTGGAGGCCCGCACCACTTCCGAACCCCGTTTCAGCGTAACCATCTGGGAAATTAGCACCGTCAAATGCTCCGGAGCCAAGCCCATAGCGGCAACGGCCGCTTTCATCCGCGGCACATGGCCTTGATGGTCCGCCCCCCAGATGTCAATGACTTGCTCAAAGCCCCGCCCGACGAACTTGTTGTAGTGATAGGCAATGTCGGCGGCAAAGTAGGTAGGCTCGCCGCTGGAGCGCACTACTACATTATCCTTGTCATCCCCCAACAAGGTAGAGTTGAACCAGAGAGCGTTTTCCCTTTCGGAAAGGTAGTTGTTGGCCCGCAGCAAATCCATCGCCGCATCATATTCCCGGTTGGCGTAGAGGGAGCGTTCACTGAACCAGTTATCGAAGGTTACGCCAATCTGCGCCAGGTCGTCCCGGATCAGGGCAACCATCTTTTCCCGGCTGATGTCGCCGATTTCCTTGACAGCTTGAGCTTCCGCCATTTCCAGAAAGCGGCCGCCTTCGGCGGCGGCGATTTCTTGGGCCAAGTCGGCGATATATTCCCCGGCATAGCCATTAGCCGGAAAGTCCGCATCCCATCCCAAAGCCTCCCGGTAGCGGGCATAGACGGAACGGTAAAAGGCATCCATCTGGGTGCCGGCGTCATTGACATAGTATTCCCGGGTAACGGCATAGCCGGCGGCGGCCAGGGTATTAGCCAGTGCGCTGCCTAGCACTGCGCCGCGGGTATGGCCGACATGAACCGGGCCGGTGGGGTTGACGCTGACGAACTCGACCATCACCCGGCGGCCCTGGCCGGTGTCCACCGTGCCATAGTCGGCAGCGGATTGCCGCACCGTCTCGACCTGCCGCTGAATCCAGCCGTCGTTAAGGTAGAAGTTGATAAAGCCCGGCGGAGCGGCAGCTACCCGTTCCACTTCCGGGGCGGCGGCAATGTATTCCACCAGAGTTTCGGCCAGTTTCAAAGGGTTGATGCGGGTCGCCCGGGCCAGGCGCAAGGGCAGGCTGGTGGCAAAATCGCCGTTAGCCGGGTTAGCCGGCCGCTCCATCAGGATGTCCGGCATCGTTTCCAACTGGAAAACTTTTTCCTGTTGGGCGCGGGTCAAGGCCGCAGCCACCAGTTCCTGAATTGTGTCCCGAATCAACGCCGTAGCCATGCCCGCAACCCTTTCAATAGTGGAATGGGAGTAAAGAGCTATAGTAGCACAAATTGGCCGGCGGGAAAATGTTAATGGCGGCCGGGTTCCCTTTGCTTTTGGATGATTTTCCGACAGTCAACTCTATATAGGCATTAAAAATAATCCGTATCATCCAAAACAGAACGGTTCACATAGCGGAAAGTGGTAGTATTATCAACTGCTGAAACGGCACGGAAACCGTCGCTAAAGGGGATGGCGGCCGGATTTTGGGGATGGTATAATGGTTTGGCAATCCCTCTTTTACGGGCGGGCCGGTGTAGCTCAGTGGCAGAGCAGCGGTTTCGTAAACCGCAGGTCAAGGGTTCGACTCCCTTCACCGGCTCCAGTTTTCTGCTCATTGCTCCTTTGTTGCCTTGCCGCTTGCCTTACCCCCGGCCGCCGTTTCCGGTATAATCGGCTTATGACTAGCGGACGCCGGGCCATTTCCCAGTTTTTGATGATGTTGCTGCTGGCCGCATTTTCGGGCGGGTTGGCGGCGGGTTGCGCGCCGCAAGCTGCGCCAGCCGGCAGCCGGGCGGCTGTGGTCAGCACGCCGCCGGCCGCAGTTGCTGCCACCATTGCGTCGCCATCCGTTTCTTTAGAAAAGTTGCCGCCGCGGCCGGGCGTTACAGCGATACCGACGCCCCGGCCGACGGCTACGGCTATCCCCAGTACCGTTGTGCCTACTTTGCCGCCGTCTACAGCTACGCCTATTCCACAGCCGCCGGCGCCGGTCGTGGCGGCCTTTGCCCCGGCCCCGGAGCGGAACTTGTATCAATTGGCGAAGGAGCTGCTGCTGCCGGCCGGCGCGCCGGAAGTGGCGCGGATAGTGAACCCAGAGCCGGTCAGCTACACCGCCGGGCGCAAGGATGATTTCTGGATGGTGAACCTGCGGGATTTGGCGGTGTATCAGTCCACCTTTGAGCTGCGGCTGGTTACGCCTAACGCCTATTGGTATGTGGAGGAGGGGCTGCGGGTTAATCAGGAGGATTTGGAGCGGGCGGCGGCGGCCTTTGAGGAGCGGATTTATCCCCAAGTCAGCGCGGCTTTTGGTACGGAATGGCGGCCGGGCGTGGACAACGATGTCCATTTGACCATCCTGCACGGAGCAATCCAGGGGGCGGCCGGCTATTACAGTTCCGGGGACGAATATCCTGCCGCGGTGCATCCGCGCAGCAATGAACGGGAGATGATTTATATTAACGGCGCCGTCCTGCGGGTGGGTTCGGCCGCCCATCGCAGCGTGCTGGCCCACGAATTGCAGCACGCCATCCACTGGAATTATGACCCTTCGGAGGCTACCTGGGTCAACGAAGGGTTGGCGGAATTGGCGGTGCGGGCGGCCGGGTATCAGGATGGCAGTATGGAATGGTTTATGCGGCATTCTCACATTTCCCTGGTGCATTGGCCCTTGGGGGATGACTACATTGGGGCGCACTATGGGGCGGCCGCGCTGTTTATGCACTACTTGGCTGAGCATTACGGCATTGCCGGCGAAGGAATCGAAGGAACCGGTCTCAACACCCTGCGCCCGCTGGTAGCGGAACCGGCGGATGATATTGCCGGAATTGACGCTTATTTGGAAAAGGCAGGCTATAGCGTCGGCTTTTATGATGTCTTTCGGGATTGGATTGCCGCCAACTTTCTGGACGCTAAAGACGGCGGGATTTACGGCTATGGCGACTTGGCGGTGACGGTGCGGCCGCGGCAGAGGATTAACGAGTTTGCTGAACTGAATCGGGAGGCGGCGCAATACGGCACCGACTATATCGAGATTGGTCCGGAACTGGCGGAGCAACCGCTGCGTTTCCATTTTGCCGGGGCGGCGGAAAATGTTTTGCTGCCGGCTGAGGTGGGGGATAGCGGCTGCTGGTGGAGCAATGCCGGGGATTCCATTACAGCCACGCTGACCCGGACGGTGGATTTGCGGGAAGCGGATACGGCGGCCTTGACTTATCAAGTGTGGCACAGTATCGAGGAGGATTGGGACTACGTTTATTTGCAGGTGTCCACCGACGGGGGGCGGCATTGGGATATTCTGGAAACGCCGCATACTTCGGACGAAAATCCCATTGACGCCGGCTTTGGCCCGGGCTATACCGGAGCCAGCGGGGGTTGGATTGATGAGACGGTGGATTTGAGCGGCTACGGAGGGCAGGAAATCCAGCTGCGCTTTCAGTATGTTACCGACGATGCGCTGAATGACATCGGGTTGTGCCTGCGGGATCTGGCCATTGCCGCCGCCGGGGTTGACGCCGGCGCGGCTGACAGTTGGCAAGCCGACGGGTTTATCCGCAGCGACAACCGGGTATCGCAGCAGTATATGGTACAGATACTACAGCGGGGGACGGAGAATCGGGTAACGCGCTTGGAACTGACTGCGGACGGGATGGGTGGTCTGACCGGAGCGGCCGTAGTGGCGCCGTATCCCGGAATGAAGCGGATGATGGCAGCGGTAACGCCGGTAGCCCCGGCAACGCGGCAGCGGGCGGCTTATACCTTGACCGTGTCGGCGGGAGAATAGGAGTCGGAAGCCGTCCGGTCAATTTGCACGGGAAGGGCGGTCATCAACGGACGGCGTTAGTCAGGTAGTAGGTCATGGATTGCAGCGACAGCACCGGGTCAATGTTGCGGATGTTGACGCCCGGCGGCACTTGGGGCGCAATCGGGGCGTAGTTAAGGATGGCCCGGACGCCGCAGGCTACCACCCGGTCAATGACGGCTTGGGTGTGGGCGATGGGAACGGCGACGATGGCGATGCTGATTTGTTGCTGACGCACTACGGCGGCCAAGTCGTCCACCGCGGCTACGGTCATGCCGCCGACGGTCTGGCCGATGGTATCCGGGTTGGCATCAAGGGCGGCCACGATCTGAAAGCCGTCGGGGGTAAAGCCGGGGTAGTTAAGGATGGCCCGGCCGAGGCGGCCCACGCCGACCACGGCTACATTCCAGCGGTAGGTTAGCCCTAAAATCTGTTTCAGTTCCTCGAGCAGCCGCGCCACCTGGTAGCCCCGGCCCTGTTTGCCAAAGCGTCCGAAATAGCTGAGGTCTTTGCGGATTTGGGCCGGGGTGATTTGCAGTTTGTCGCCCAATTGCTGGGAGTTGGCAACCGGAACGCCCTCAGCCAGCAGTTGGCTGAGGATGCGGACATACTGCGGCAAGCGGTCGACGACGACGCTGGGTACATCGTCCCGTTCCGGCTCCTGCGCTGGAAAGTTGCCCGGCATAAGCGCGATTCTCGCCTCTTGGCATGGCAAGGCGTCCCGTTTTCGCCCCTTTACGCTGATAATCTATCGAGTAGGCGGGAAAGGGTCAAGCCCGGCCGCCCGCCGGCAACCGATTACGGCCGCCGATTCTGTTGCGGTCAACCTTTCCCGTTGCATCTGAACCCGTTGCCGGACAGCAAGTTGCTGCGGGGAATACGGCTCCGGTCAGCCTATAGCCCTACCGCGTCCATTATCCGCGCCACGGTGGACGGGTCGGGTTTGATGGAGCCGTCGTCAATGCCGTGCATCGCGTCAACGATAGCGTCGTGGTAGGGGGTAGGAATGCCGGTTTCCCGTCCCTTGCGGCAAATCAAGCCGTTCATAAAGTCAATTTCCGAATGGCGTCCCTTATGCACATCTTGGGCCATTGACGCCAGCCAGTTGACCCGGCCGCCGCGCCCGGTCATTACGCCGTCCAGTTCCTCGAAAACATCCCCCCGGTCGGCATCAGCCCAAGTAGCGGCCGGGATGCCGTTGATGTCCACTATATTGAGGCCCTGCGCCAAACCGACCTGCGCGCCCTCTTTAGCCAAGTGAATGCGGATGCGGCGGCAGCGGGCGTCCTGGGCCATATCCTGCGAGCCCAAGGTGGACATTGCGGAGATGGCGTTGCCCATTCCGTTCTGGCACAGTTTGGCCCAACGCTCGCCGGGCAGGTTGTCGGTAGCATAGGCGGCGTCGATGGTATCCAGCTTTTGGGCAATGGCTTCGCTGCGGGTGGTGATTTGCCCGTTCTGCTCGCCCACTCGAAAGACCGTATGGCCGTGATTGCGGCCCGGCTCCCCGCCGCGCAGCACATGGCCCGGCTCCCACAAGGCAACCTCGATGTGGGAAGCAATGCAGCCGATTTCCCGGTCGTGGCCGACAATTTCGCCGATAACCGGGTCGTTCCAGCAGTTCTGGAGGGAGATGAAAAAGCCTTCGGGCTTGACATACCGCTTGATGAAGTGGGTAGCCCACTCGGTATCGTAGGACTTCATCGCGATAAAGGCGAAGTCGAAGGGTTCGGTGATGCCCTGGGCGTCGGTCAGATGCAGGGCTTTCACCGGCACGGTAAAGTCGCCCTGGCTGCCGCTGGCCCGCAAGCCGTCGGCCTGCATCTTGGCCACGTGTTCCGGCCACATATCGACAAAGGTAACATCCTCACCGGCTTGGGTCAGAAAGGCGCCGACATAGCTGCCCAAAGCGCCGGCCCCCATAATCGCAATTTTTTCAGCCATCGCGGTCTCTCCTGAAAGTCGTTTCGGGGAATGGGATTGGTTTCCCGGTTTTGCCGGCTACAGGATACCACAGTTTCCCAACCGGTTGGGAAACCGGGGCTGTTTCAGAAAGGGTTGGCAGGGAGCCTTAAATTATGCGGAAACCGGCGACGGCAATAAGGGAATAAAAATAGACGCGCCGCTGCTTTAGAGAGTAGCGGCGCAGCTCTAATTTCGCGGGTTCTACGGAGGGAAAAGGGTACTGCCTAGCCCGGCACCTCGTCGTAGTGGTCGAACTCGGCGATAACCTTGCCCTCCCGCAGTTGGGCGATTTCCTCATCGGAGTAGCCCAGCAAGCCGGTCAGCACTTCCTCGTTGTGTTCGCCGACCTGCGGCGTGCTGCCAACCACTGCCGGCGTGCGGCTGAAGTGCCAGAAGTCCCCGGAGACGGCAATGGTGCCAGCCAGAAAGTCGGGAACTTCCATCAGCGCGCCCCGTTCCCAGGGATGGGGGTCGGCCGCCGCTTGGGGGATGGTGTTCACCGGGGCGGCGACCACATCATGCCGGGTGAAGTGGGCGATGACTTCCGCCATCGTCTTGTCGGCCATCAGTTCCCGCATGGCGGTGTTGATGGCTTCGCCGTTGTTGGCCCGCTCGTGGCGGGTGGTAAAGCGGGGGTCTTCGAGCCACTCCGGCTTGCCCAGGGCGTTGCAGACCCGATGCCAATGATGCTGGTCGCCGGCGGCAATCAGCACCCAGCCATCCTTGCAGGGATAAGTGCCGCTGGGCGGGGCTGCCGACTCGCCGCGGCGGGGTTCCACGCCGGCCCCGTGATAGGCGGTCACGGGAATTTCGGTGTAGCTGTAGCCGGTATCGGCCAGGCACACATCGATGGACTGGCCTTCCCCGGAAGTTTCCCGCTCGTGGAGGGCGGCCAAAGTGCCGATGGCGGCGTGCAGGGCCGTAGTGCGGTCGATAATCGGCACGCCAGCCCGAATGGGCGGCATCCCGTCCTGACCGGTGACCATGGCAATGCCGGACATGGTTTGCCCGATGGGGTCATAGCCAATCTGATCCCGGTAGGGGCCGAACTGGCCGTAGGCCGAGACATTGACCATAATGATGCGGGGGTTCAGCTCCTTCAGGGTGGCGTAGCCGAAGCCCATGTTGTCCATCGTGCCGGGGCGGAAGTTCTGGACGATGACATCGGAAATCTTGACCAGTTTCCGCAGGGCTTCCTTGCCCTCCTCTTTCCGCAAGTCCATACTCAGGGACTTCTTGCCGCTGTTATACTGCACCCAATAGGCGCTCTGCTTCCGCACCCAGGGGCCGTGGTAGCGGGTTTCCTCGCCGCCCAACCGCTCGACTTTGATAACCTCGGCGCCGAGACGGGCCAGCACCTGGGCGCAGCGCGGCCCGGCCTGATGCCGCCCCAAGTCAATGACGCGGACGCCGCTCAAGGGACTGGTGGATTCTGCCATTTGCAACACCCCTCAAATAATCTGCCGAAAGTCTGCCGCCTAATTTACCACCGCTTTAAGGAAAGGGCAAGCGGCCGGCCGCGGGTCAGCCGCCCGGCACCACTGGCGGCAACTGGGCCACTTCCTCGTCGGTGAACTCATCGCCAAAGGCGGCGGCGCCGGTCAAGGGACGGGTCAGCGTCCGCAAAAAGCGTTCCCGGTCGGCTTGCTGGGACGGAGTCAAGGGCGCTTGCCGGGGCGGCGCGGCTTGGCGGGCGTGCCAGAGTTCCCGGCAGTAGGTGGTGGCCGCCGCCAAGTAATTACGCACCTGACTCTCGTACATCTGGTGTTCGTAAAAGTTGGTGTGCTGGCTGTCCATCGCGCCAAAAGTTACATCCCAATCGGGGCGGTTCCACTCCAAGGCGAGGTAGGCGGCGGCAACGCGGAGGTGGTTGTGGTAGCGGTGATTCCAGCCGCGCTGCTGGGCGACGGCTTTCAGGGCGGCGGCGGTAGCGCCCCAAATCTTTTCCGAGGCTTGCGCCAGGTCGCCTTTGTCTATTTCCTCAGCCGCCAGGGTCAGCCGCAGTTGGCTGATTTGCTGGTAGCGGTACGGCGGAGAGGGCCGCAGCTGCGGCCGGGTCGGAGTAGTCATTTTTACGCTCCCGATTGTGCCGGCTAGAACTGTACCGGGTAGATGACCTGGATGACCCGGCCGTCGCGCAGGGCGGTAAAGTAGCCATTGGAGCCGCCGGGGTCGCGCAGCCAGCGGCGGACGAAGTAGGCGCAGATGTTCGCCAGTTGGGTGCAGACCGAATCGGCGGCAGCATAGCAAAAGTTTTCCAGCACCGCCGGCGTAGGGATTTCCACTTCGGAATGGAGGAACTGGCGCATATATTCGGGCTTGGCGGAGCGGCCGCTTTCGGCTACGACCAGGGTATAGTCGCGGATGGGGCCGGGGGCGTCCATAATATGCTCCGGGTCGGTTTCCGCCATCACCGCCTCGTCCACGAACATATTGAGGGCAAAGAGGAATTTGCTGATGATGGCGGCGGCCGGGGTGTCCCAATCGGCCGCCAGTTCATTGCCGGTTGCCCGGGCCTGCTGCCACTGCCGCTTGTCCACATAGCTGACGATGACCGGGGACTCCCGGCGCAACAGGATGTTGAGGCAATCCTGAATCAACTCGGCGCGCTGCTGAGGTTTCCAAGAGGTAAAAAAGCCCCCGCCCTGGTAGAGGTCGGCGATTTTCAGGGACGGCGGGGTATCGCCGACGCCGAGGGGATTGCCGAAGTGCCGGCGGCAGAGGGCGTTGAATTCCCCGTGAACCGCCACATACTGGCTTTCGTGGAGGAACAAGCCGGCATAGACCTGATGCTGCTGGTGGGGGTCGCCGCTACTGTTCCCGGTGTTTCCCGATTCGCCCAGATAGACCATATACATTGGCGCTGCCTCCCCGCAAGCTCCGGGACGGATAGGATGGGGTTGGTTCAGGCTCCGTTAGGCCGCGCCGCTTTCGGCGGCTGCGGGGGTATCGGGCGTTTCCTCGACCACCGCCCGGCCGGCGTCCACCCGGGCGACCAGGGTCTCCGGGTCAGTGAGCAGGGCTACATTGGCCGGGAGGGTGATGTCGATGGCCCGAACCTGGGCGTTGGTATCGACCAGTTGGGACAGGTCAATTTCAATTTCGTTGGGGATTTCCAGGGGCAGGGCTTCGACTTCCAGTTGGTACAAGACTTGGGCGACGGCGCCGCCAGTGCGTTGGGCGCCGGGAGATTCGCCGGTGAGGATTACCGGCACCTGGGCGGCAACGGGACGGTTGGCGGAGACGGCGAGGAAGTCCACATGGAGCAGGTCGCCGCGCACCGGATTCCACTGGATTTCCCGGGCAAAGGTGAGGCGTTCTCCGGGTTCGCCCCGGATGGAGAGGGTGATGGGGTTGGCGCTGCCGGCTTGGCGCAAGGCCCGCAACAGCTGTTTCTCCTCACACTGCAAGGGGCGGGAGGCAATGTCGGGGCCGTAGAGATGCACCGGCACGGCGCCGGCGCGGCGCAACTGCTTGACTTTTTTGCCGGTGATGGCGCGGGGTTCCAGTTCGAGTTTGATGGCCGCGGTGGTCATATTGACGAATTACTCCTTGTCGTACTTTGGGGTTACAATAATAACAGTTAGCGGCGGGAAAATAAACTGCAAGGGCTGATTTGGTCCGGGCAATCGCATTTTACTTTCGGGGCATTATATCCCCATATATCCGTCGGCGACTCATTTATAATGCCATTTTCTGATTCTAGCCGCATCAGAGGTTGCAAATCGCCCGAGGTGTGTTATAATTCCTTTTGTCCAATGCGGGCGGGCGTAACTCAGTGGTAGAGTATTTGCTTCCCAAGCAAAGAGTCGTGGGTTCGAATCCCATCGCCCGCTCCATTTTTCATCTATCCCCCGCCGAGCGTCAACTCCATCCCGCAATTCCCCCGCTTTTCTCGCCGCCAGGCTGATGACAAATCCCCCGGTTGCCGCTACCATAGCACACGGAACAATCCTTGCCGGGGATTTAGCCGAGGGCTGGCTTGACTGCTGACTGCAACCTTGACCCCAACTTCTTTCACGATGGCGATTTGGCCCTGCTGCTGGACCGCAAGGGCCGCCGCTACCTGACCACCCTGTCCGCTGGACAGACCTTTCACAGCCACTTGGGGCGGCTGGCCCACGACGGGCTGCTCGGCCAAAGCGTCGGCGGCTGGTATCGCACCGACCGCGGCCATATCCTGCTGGCGGTCCGTCCCACTTTGGGCGACTATGTGCGGCAAATGCCGCGCGGCCCGCAAATCATCTACCCCAAAGACTTGGGCAACATCATCGCCTTTGCCGATATTTTCCCCGGGGCAACAGTAGTTGAGTCGGGTTTGGGTTCCGGGGCTTTGACCGCCGCCCTGCTGCGGGCTGTTGGCGACCGGGGCCGGGTCAGCACTTACGAAATCGACGAAGCGGTCATCCCCAAGGCAATGGACAACATCCGCCGGGTCATCCCTAATCCGGCCAACCTGACCGTAACCGTCGGCGACATCTATCAGGGTATCCCGGAACGCCAAGTTGACCGGGTAATCCTCGATGTTCCCGAACCGTGGCAGGCCGTGGCCGGGGCGGCTGACGCCTTGGTAATGGGCGGGATACTACTCAGCTTTCTGCCGACCATCCTGCAAGTGCATCAACTGGTGGGGCAGCTGCAAGCCGACGGACGCTTTCAACTGATTGAAACCATTGAAACCCTGCTGCGCCCTTGGCACGTAACCGAGCGCAGCGTCCGCCCGGCCCATCGGATGGTTGCCCACAGCGGCTTTCTGACCACGGCCGTACGCTGCCAACCGCGCATTATCGGTACCGCTAGCAATACGGCGCCGACGGAGCAAACGGAGTCAATGGAACAACCTTTGCCGGCGGAATAAGCGGCTAACCTTGTCGAGGGGGCGGGGGGCGGCGACGCGGTCAAGTACGGGATATTGCCGGGGCGGCGGCTTTTGGCCGCCCCGGCGGTTGGGGTTTGCCTATTGCTATGGGGTAGTTCGCTGGGGGCGGAACCCTTGGCCGGGAGTTCCGCCCGTGCGGGAGGCGGTTGGCAAGTCTGGTCATTGGGTTGCCTGCGTCAATGGGAACAGCGGCGTACATCCGGCGAGACGTTTCCCGACCAGGTTGCCTGGCGGCAACGGACCTTGAATTGGTTACTGGCGCCGGTTGGTATGGTTGCCATGCCGGCGGGTTGGCCCAGTCCAGCTACCGTTGGTTGACCGACCTCCAGTCAACCTATTAACTCCAGCTCCTTTAGGGAAGGGGTAGCGGTTTGGCGGCTAGTGGGATTTGCCGTTTTCCGCGGCTCCGGTTGGGGAATGCGGGTTCCTAATCCGTTTCCCCGGGGTTAGGAGCGGGACGCTTGACGGCCGCGGGGGCCGGGGGCGTCCACAGCGCGCTGTGAGCTGTATTTCACGGTAAGCTAGCGTATCGTTTTGAGACCCGGCGTCCCGGGGCTAGGTCTGACCTCGCAATTTTTATTATGAGGGCGGGAATTATAGTTGTCAAGAGAGAAATGGGATGAATTTTCGGATGAAGTTTAAGGATTGGGGGTTCTGGCTTCCCACTTTCGTGGGAATGACGGTTGCCGGAGGATGGGGATAGCGGTTGTCAGCCGGGGAGACGGCGGGGGAACTTTTGTAAAAGTTCCCCCGCACCCCCTCAAAACTTTTGAGTTGGGGGTGGCTGGTTGTGTTGAAGGTGGTTGCGGGGGAAGTGTTTTAGATTCCTCGGCTGTCGCCGCGGAATGACAGGGGGTGTTGGCTCGGCTCTGATCCGGCTGGTCGCCGCAGCAGGTATGCGGCCGCTTGAAACGGGAGGCGGGCCGGACGATTTTGTCTATGAGACCATCTAGCGTTTCAGCCGCCGCCTTTGGGCGGCGAGGGAAGGCTTATGGCTGGAGGCATTACTTGCCCCAGGACAAAACCCGCCGGGGTTGGAGCAAGGGAGGCAGACCAGCAGTCAGATTCCCGATCGGCAGGGGCGGGGAGCTTGGCCGGCGGCGGCCGCGACCCGGCAAAGGCCCGGGCATTGGGCGGCGGATTTGATGCTGTTCAATGCCTACGGGCATTCCCCCTTTGGTGGGAATGCCGGTAAGGGCGGGTGTGAGGCTATGGTAAAATGGCGCGGTTATGCGGATTGTTTCCCTTTTGCCCAGCGCCACGGAAATAGTTTATGCCCTGGGGTTGGGCGACCAACTGGTGGGCGTATCCCATACCTGCGACTATCCGCCGGCGGCCCGGAGCAAGCCGGTAGTCAGCCGCAGTGTCCGCAGCGTGTCGCACTTGGGCAGCCGGGAAATTGACGCCATCATCCGGCAGGCCCGGGCGAACCATAACCCGGTGCATTGGATTGACGGCGATTTGCTGCGGGAACTGCGCCCCGACCTGATTATCACCCAGGAAATTTGCGAAGTTTGCGCCATTGACCAGGGTTCGGTGTATCAGACGGCGGCGCAGGTGCTGGACTATACCCCGCAGATTATCGTTACCCGCCCGGTAGGACTGGCCGAAATCTACGACAACATCTTGACCATCGGGGCGGCGGCCGGCGTGCCGGAGCGGGCGGCGGAACTGGTCGCCCAACTGCAACGGCGGGCGGAAAGAGTGGCCGCCGGCGTAGCGGATATAACCGAGCGGCCCAAGGTGTTCTGTATTGACTGGCTATCCCCGCTGCGGAACACCGGCCAGTGGACGCCGGAGTTAGTAGAATTGGCTGGCGGGGTCGAGGGACTGGCGGAAAAGTGGGGCAAGTCCCGGGAAGTGGCGTGGACGGAAGTAGCCGCCTATCAGCCGGACTATGTAATGGTAATGCCCTGCGCCTTTGACCTGACGCGCACGGCGGCCGCGGTCCGGGAGCATTTGTATTCTCATCCGATTTGGCCGCATCTGCCGGCGGTACAGCGGGGGCAGGTATATCTCTTTGACGGGCTGCTCCCCAGCCGGCACGGGCCGCGGGTAATCGATGTGCTGGAGGGTTTGGCCGCCGCCCTGCACCCGGAGCGGTTTGCGGGGCTGGCTAAAGCCGGGGTATTTGCGCCGGCGGAGTTGGGATAATCCGGATGCGAAATGCTTTGCTGGATTTGGGGGAGTTGGGCCGCGGCAATATACCGGCCCTTACAGCGGCAATGGGGGCGGCCTTGGCCGAGGCCGGCGGCGTTTGTCTGGAATCCCGAGGGCATAGTTCCGGGGTAGCACTAACCGTCCGTGGCTATGGTGAGAGTAGCTACACCATTACTTGGTCGCCGGTAAGTGAGCAGGCCCGGAACTTGGCTTATAACGACGCGGCCAAGGCTACCGAAATGGGGGCTGAAGGTATTGCCGTTTTAATCGCGCGAGCGGTCATCGGTTATGAAGTAATCAGACGCTCCCGGCGCGGCGACGGCTTCGACTACTGGCTGGGCGCGTGGGCAGAGACGGAGTTTATCGCTCAAGCCGGCTTGGAAGTATCCGGCATCCGCAACGGCTCGGACCGCCAGATAAGGGCGCGGGTTAGGGAAAAGCGATTGCAGGCCAATCAGGGCGGGCGGCAGCGGTGGGCAACTTATGTTATAGTGGTGGAGTTCAGCCGGCCCTTGGCGGAGGTGAGCGAAAATGCCCTCTGAACACCAACCCCACGATTACGCGATGGAAGCGGCTTTTTTCGCCGACGCCGCCCGGCACCGGGGCGATTTGGAAAAGGCGGCAGAACTGTTTGAACAGGCGTTGGAACTGGAGTTGCAAGCCTTATCAGAAGCTAAAGACACCGCCGGGCTGTGGGGGGCAGTAATGCACCGCAGCGCGGCTTGGCTGGCTTTGGACTGCAATCAACCCCGCTTGGCTGAAAAACTGGCTTGCCAAGCCCTAGCCGGCGACCCTGACCCCGGCATCGCCGACCAGCTGCGGGAAGTTCTGCTTACGGCCCACCAGCGGATGGGCATTAAGGTTAAGGCGGCGTAGCCGTTTCCCCGGCAACCCCCGCCCGCTCCAAATTCAACGCCAGCAGCCGCCCCAAAATCACCTGGTCGTAAAAGCCCGGACTCCACCCATACGCCGCCGCCACCGCCGCATCCAACCGGCTATGGGCATTCTCCAGCCACTGCGGCCGCTGGTTATACAGATTCGTCAAAGTGCGCTGCCGCCGCTGCGCCGCCGTCAGCAAAGCATTGCCCAGCATATCCACCGGATTCCGCCAATTCTCCCGCAGCCGGTTCAGTTCGGCGGCCGCCGCCGCAATAGCATCCCGCTGCTCCTCCGTCGGCTCCGGGAAAGGGAAAGTCTGAAAGCAGGTGGTCGGGGTATAGCGCGGCCGGCTCTCCAACTGCGTCCCGGTTGCCGCGGCCCAAACCCCGTGAATCCGGCTGTGCAGGATGCCAAAGAAGTAATCATCCTCCCGGGGAAAGACGATGATAGTAGCGTCCGGCAGCACCGCCCCGTCAATCCAGGCAAAAATCCGATGTTTTGACACCATACTGGTGCCAATGTAGCGGGACAAGCCGGCGAGGGATTCACGCATTTTAATGCGGGGCGCGCCGTGGAGCCACCAGAAATTCCTGAACCGGTTGTCCCGGTTGCTGTCCCGTTGCGGCTTAACCGTAGCCCTTACATACTCAAAGGGCCCTTCATACAGGGCGGCGTCGGCTTCGGACATAGCGACGCCAAAGTCAATTATCCACTTATCGCTGGGAACCTGGTTAATATCCCGCCCAATCATCCAACGCTTGACCACATCGCGGTTCGGCTTGCCGTGGGGATTGGGCTGCGCCAGCATTTCGGCCGCGACTTCCGCCGTCAGCTCGAACGGCCCCACCTTAATATCCCCCATAAAGCTGAGGTCGGCATTCTCCGGCAAGGTTCGGGCCAGCGTCAAATCCGCCCCCGCCGTCAAGTTGGCGTTGATATTAGCCGCCGGTTCCGCGTCCAGCGTGCGCGCCGTCTCGCTCCCATCGTCAAAACAGATGATGGAAATGTGGACATTCGCCCCCTCCAGCACCCAATCGTGGTCCGAAATGGCGTTGAAAATGTCCCCGCTCTCCCGGATGCGGTTCAGCACCTCCCGGTTCGACTGAAAGCGAATCGCCTGCGTGGCCAGCAGTCCGGCCCGCTTGGTCTGCCCCGCCGCAATTTGCGCCCGGGCCTTTTCCAGCCAGTAGCAGCAAATATCGCTGGAATTAGGTATGCGCTCGCCGTAAAGCTGATAAACCGCGTCCACATACTCATCCCCCAACTGCTCCCGAAACGGAAAATGCCCCAAAAACGGCGGATTGCCAATGATAAATTCGGCGGCCGGCCAACCCGGTTCTTTAGGATTGGCCGGGGCGGATCGGTCGAGAATGGCGTCCGTCTGGCGTATGGTGTCCAAGGGGGTCAGGATGGGCTGCCGGATGTACGGAAATCCATTGCTCTCGTGCCATTGAATATAGCCAATCCACAAAGCCGTGCGGGCCAGTTCTACGGCATAAGAGTTGATTTCCAATCCCAGCATCTGGTCCGGCTTAACCCGCGGCGTCAAGTCATTCCAACCCTGCTCGGCGGCAAAGTTGATAACTTCCTTTTCCAAGTCGAGCAGGGAACGGAGGGCAACATACAGAAAGTTGCCGCTGCCGCAAGCCGGGTCTAATACGGTGACCTCAAAAAGCCGCTGACGAAACTTTTCCAGCCGGGCTTGGGCCGCATCGGTATCGCCCTCGACCAACAAGTTCTGCGTTTCCCGGCGGGCGATTTCCCATTCCCGCCGCAGCGGCGCCATTACCACCGGCTCCACTACCAGCATAATGTCCTCGGCCCCGGTGTAGTGCGCTCCCAACTGGGAACGCTTGCCGGCGTCCAGCACCCGCTCAAACAAAGTGCCAAAGATCGACGGCTCAATGTTCTGCCAGTTCTTTTGGGTAGCCGCCAGCAGGTGCTGCATCGCAGTGCCGCTAATCGCCACGGTGTCCGCCGTGTTGAAAAGATCCCCATTGAAGTGGGCAATCCGGGTATAGCCGAACAGTCCCCCCTCGGTCATCTGGCTGAACAGGTTGGCGACCGCCCGATTGAACAGTCCCGGCTCGCGATACAGATTGCGTACCATATCGGAGAAAAGGTCGTTAGGCAGCAGGCCGGCGTCCTCGGCATAGAGGCAGAACACCAGTTGATTAAGGTAGCGGGCCAACTTTTCCGAATCGGGGCAATACTGCTCCATATCCTCGACGATAGTTCGGAACAGGTCGGCCGTTTCTTTGGTAACTTCCTCGACGGAGCGGTCGGAGCGCAATTGCTCCGGGTCAAAGAAAGCGCAGCGCAGACGATTCAACTGTTCCGGCTGGACCAAGTCGGTAACCGGAATCCGGTAAAGCACCGTTTCCGTCCCCGGAAAGTTGGTGCGAATCAGGATGGTGCGGAAAGAGGAAACGATAAGCAGCGGCGGCGTCTTGAGATATACCGAATAGCGCAGCAACTGGCTGAAAGCCCCGGGCAGCTGGGCGTCGCTGCCCTTGAATTCCCAACCGAACCGCCCTTCCAGGTAAGCATCCGCAGACCCGCTCGGCACCCACTTCTCAAAAGTAAAGATGTCCTGATTGCCATAGGCGACCGGCGTAGGATGCCCTACCAAGGCGCACAAGTCCAAAAACATCTCTTGCGACGCCTGCTTTTCGCCGAAAGAGGTATCGTACCACTTGGCGACGAATTGCATCGGGGTCAGCGTCGGCTCCCGAGGTTCGATGCGGAGCGTCATATCCTCTCCCTGCCGGTTTTACCGATCTGGGGTTAGCGTAACGGCAAGGGAATGGGAAAGTCAACGCCCCCAGCGTCACTAAAAAGGTGGGACTTACCCCACCAACTCCCCCACCGTCCGCTCCACCAACTCCACCGGCACATCCCGCCGCACTACCGCTTGGCCCACATCCTCCAGCAGCACCCAGCGATTGCTGCCGCCGGCCACCTTTTTGTCCAGCGACATTGCCCGCCGGATGTCCGCTACCGCCACGCCCGGGGCGGCCGTGGGCAGCTTAAAGCGTTGCAGCAGGCGGTATTGGCGGTCAACTACTGCCTGCTCCAGCAATCCCATTTCCCGGGCGATTCTGGCCGCGCCCATCATCCCGATGGCTACCCCCTCGCCGTGCATAAACCGCCCGTATTCGGTGGACGCCTCCAAAGCGTGGCCGATGGTATGCCCGTAGTTCAGCAGGATGCGGATGTCCAAAGTTTCCCGTTCATCCTGGCTGACGACCTCCGCTTTAATCGCCATACTGCGGCGGATGACGGCGGGGGCGATTTCCGGCTCGACCTGCATCAAAGCCTCGGCGTGTTCCTCGAAAGTATCCACCAGGTCGGCATCCAGGATAAACCCGTGCTTAATGGCTTCGGCCCAGCCCTCGGCCAGCTCCCGTTGACCCAAAGTGGACAGGGTTTGCACATCAGCCAGCACCGCTTTAGGCTGGTAAAAAGCGCCCACCAGATTTTTCCCCTGCGGCAGGTTGACCGCTACCTTGCCGCCGATCGACGCGTCCACCATCGCCGCCATACTGGTGGGTACTTGCACAAAGGGGACGCCGCGCAGGAAAGTCGCCGCCACATAGCCGGCCAAATCGCCCACCACACCGCCGCCAACCGCAATGATCGGATGTCCCCGTTCCGCCCGCAGACCCACCAGCCACTCGTAAATGGATTGGGCCAGGGCGTTGGTTTTGCTGGGTTCGCCGGGCGGGATGATAAAGCAGTGGGCGGCGATGCCCCGCTTCTGCAAAGCCCGCTGCGCCCGCCGCCCGTAGCGGTTCATCAGGTTCTCGTCGGTGATGATATAAGCCGGGCCGCCGAGGCCCAGGTCCAGCAGCCGGTCGCCCAGTTGGTCAATAATGCCCCAACCGGCAATGACCGGGTAAGCCCCCCCGGCGTGGTGTACGGTAGCCGCAAGGTTCGGGTCGGACATAAGGGATGCCTCCTGTTGTTGGGCGAACGTTGCTCTGCTTACCCCGTCATTAGGTCAGGAACTCTTGCCAGTAGCTCAGGGCAATGCCAAAGCGTTCCTCAGTCCATTGGATAAACCGGTCAGTAGCCGCTACGGGATCAACTTCCCAAGTAAAAGTGAAGGGATTGACGGTGCAATCCTTGAAGTAGGACGCGCCGGCGGACTGAACTTCGTCGGCTTCGGGGTAATGTTCAATCAGGGCAAAGGCGGTGGCTTCCATTATGCCGCTGAGTTCCCGGCCCACATGGTGCAGGGAAATTACGAACACCAAGCGGGGATGGCGAGTAGCGGTGTCCCTCGAATCGTTCTGCAAAGACAGCTTGACAAAGAACCGGGACTCGTTCAAGTTGACCCAGTTTTTCGCGTTGTTGGCCGTCTCAATTATCTGGGACTGATACCAATGTTCCCGACTGCCGGGGCCGCCGGTGTCCAAGAAAGGGCGGACGGACATACCGACTTCGTTGAGTCGGTGACTTATGCTGTCGCCGGCGCTGGTCAGGTAATTCTCCGCAATGCCGCGGAAATGTCCGGCAACTTCATTAACCGAGCGCAGCTGCGCCGCCCGTTCCTGATTCCGCCGCTGGAGCTGCTCGACGATATGGTCAACTACCTGGTTCACCACGCCGGTATGAGCGGCCGGCTCCGGTTCGCCCAGGGCTTGCAGGATGGTCCGCTTTTCCAGCTGAACCATCAGGTCGATGAATGGATTAAGTTCGCCGCCATCGGCCAGCTCCAGTTTCTCGATATAATCCGCCCGTTCATCCCGGGAGACTACTATGGGCAAGTAATTTTCCTTGACCAGATGCCAAGTCAACAACGCCCGCACTACCCGTCCGTTGCCATCCTGAAAGGGATGGATTTGGGTAAAGGCGTGGTGCAACCAAGCCCCGGTTAGGATGGAGTGATAAATCTCCGGCTGCTGCTGCATTTCGTTGTAGAAATACAGCAAGTTGTCGATCTCACTGTCCACCTGTTCCGGAGGGCAGTATTGGTGGAGTTTGCCATCGGGTCGGGTGGGGTTGTTGGGCAGTTTCTTAAATCCCCCTTTATCCAGTTGGGCGTTAAACCACCTTCCGAACTCGTCAACCGCCGGGTAGGTGTCTTGATGGCGGGTGATAATTTGGTGCAGCTGACGAATGAAAGACACCGTTAGCGGGTTTCCGGCTCGTATATAACTGTACACGGACGCTATAGCCTCTTGGTGGTCATTAAGCACCGCCACCAAATCTTGGGGTTCCCGGTTGGTGGAACTGCGCTCAATATAGTTGGCGATGATGCCCCGCTGAATCAGGGTTTCGGTTACGCCCCGGTCGAGGGTGTATAGACCCTCGATGATGCCGGTTTCAATGGCCCAACTCCGTTCCAACTTTTCTCGGTAAGGCCGAAAGGCGTCATCACCGCGTAACTCCAAGATGTTGCGCCACTGCCGTTGCAGAGCGTCAATCTCTCTGAAGTCATACCGCTCGCTGGCGGCGTCAATCGGTTGGATGGGCTGCCACTGGTGGGCAATCATCGCTAACTCCTGACTGAAATCCGGTAGGCCGGACACCCCCATTATACCCCCGCTTGCCACAACTCCAAAATCTCCTCCGCCGTCTGCTCCGGGTTCCGGCCGTCAGTGGCGATTTGGTAATGGGCTTGGGCGTAAGCCGGGGCGCGTTGGTTCAGCAACTCCCGGATACGCTCTAACGGGTTATCCCCAGCCAGCAGCGGCCGCGCCGCTTGCCCGGCGCCGCCGTTCAGCCGTTGGCAAATAGTCTCCGGTTCGGCGGTCAGGCAAAAAACGGCGCCGGCAGCCAGCATTATTTGGCGGTTGTCCGGGTCGAGGAACGCCCCGCCGCCGGCGGCGATAACCTTGCCGGAACCGGCGCAAAGTTCGGCGATAACCGCCTTTTCCCAGGCGCGAAAGGCCGCCTCGCCCTGCTCGGCAAAGATTTGCTCAATAGACTGGCCGGCCCGTTGGACAATGACGGCGTCGGCGTCGGCCAAGGGCCGCCCGGTGCGCCGGGCCAAGACACGGCCCACCCGGCTTTTGCCGGTCGCCATAAAGCCCACCAGGATGATGTTGTTGGGCTGGGACAAAATGCCCTCTTTCCCGCCGGGACGACTAATCCGGCAGCTGCGTCAGGTGCATCCGACTGCCCATCGTGCCGGCGGTGTCAAAATAAAGCACCTGCTGCCCCACCGAATTGGTGTTGGGGGCATCGGCTACGAACTGAAATCCCCGCTGGCAGCAGTCGGCAATGCCGGCGCGGATGTCGTCCAGCACATAGCCCACATGATCCATAGCGTGCTGCCCGCTCAGGGACTCCGGGTCGTTAGGTTCAATCAACTCCACCTGCACCTGGCTGAAGTTGACAAAGGCGTTGCGCCGCCCGGCCCGGGACGGCCCGCCGCCCAGATAAACCCCGTCAAACTTTTCAATATACCAGGCAACGGCTGCGTCCAAATCCGGCACCAGATAGCCGGCATGGACGATTTTAGTGACCGGAACGCCGCTGCCCACGCCGGTCGGGTTGGCGTCCGCCGGCGCCGGCAGTTGGGTCAAATGGAGAAAGACGCCGTTGGTAGTAGTGGGGTCGAAGTAAAGCAACTGCTGCCCCAACTGATTAGTGCGGGGCGCATCCGCCAGAAACTTGAACCCCCGGGCTTGGCAGTCGGCAATGGCTTGGCGGATGTCCGCTACCACATAGCCGACATGATGCATCACCAGCCCGCCGTCCGGGATGGCGGAAGTATCCGCCGGCTGAATCAGTTCCACCTCCACCTGCCCGAAACGGAGAAAAGCGTTGACCCCGCCGCCGGGAACCTGCACGCTGCTGGCCACCGGGCCGCCATCAGCATTCTCCGCGCCAAAGCCCCGGTTAAACCAGTCAACCGCCGCATCCAAATCGGCGGTGTAGTACCCGATATGCTGAATCTTGTCAAACATAAAACCATCCTTCGCCAGTGAAAAGGTTGGTGCTTATTATGCCATAAAAGGGATTGCCGCGCTGGTCAACCGACACGGCCAGATTGAGCCGGGCAGGCCGGGCCGCCGGCTTACAAGCAGCGTTCCGCTTCCCCCTGAATGTAATCGCGCAGTTCCCCCGGCAGCCCGGCGGCATTGCCCGCTTGGGCATTTTCCGCAATGCGGGCCGGGCGGGAAGTAGTGGGAATGGCCGCGCTGACCCGGTGGTCGGATATTACCCAAGCCAGCAGCGCCTGCGCCCAGGTAGTTATGCCGTATTCCGCCAGCGGCGCCAAGTCCGGCTGCGCTTTCAGCTCCGTCACATACCGCCCCTTTTGCAACGGCTCCATCACCAGAATGCCGATGCCCAACTCCTCGGCCAAAGGCAGCAGTTCCTCCGCCACCGCCCGGTTGCGGACATTATAGGGAATCTGCACCGCGTCCACCCGCCGCTGCCGCATCAAATCCATAATGGTCGGATAGGCGTCCGGCACCATCGCCGTAACGCCCACCATCCCGATTTTGCCCGCGCTGCGCATCCCTTCCAAAGTCGGCAGGTGCGTTTGCCAGTCAATCATATTATGCACCTGAAAAAGGTCGATATAGTCGGTCTTGAGTAGCTCAAAGGAACGGGCG
This sequence comes from Dehalococcoidia bacterium, assembly GCA_965243185.1. Taxonomy (GTDB): domain Bacteria; phylum Chloroflexota; class Dehalococcoidia; order Lucifugimonadales; family UBA3495; genus CBDBCU01. Next base: position 2,391,065 of record OZ251531.1, read on the forward strand.
ATTTGGGCTTCCCCGGCCGCCTTGCCTTCGCAGCGAACTTTAGTCGCCAAGTAGAACTTATCCCGCAAGCCTTGGGTAACGGATCCGACCACCCCTTCGGCGTTGCCGTACCAAGCCGCCGTGTCAATCAGGTTGACCTGATGCTCCAGACAGGACGCGACGATTTCCCGCCGCCGGGCAATGTCCCCGTCGTCGCTGACATCGAAGGTGCGGAGCGTGCCAAGCCCAATGGCCGATACTTCCAAGTTGCCCAGTTTGCGATACTCCATTGGAAACTGCCTCTCTCGGTTAGGATGTTGCGCCGGATTATACAACAAAGCCGCCGCCCGGCTACCGCCGCCATTCGGCAATGTTCCACAGGGAAGTGTCCCAAGCGTTGGGCCGGACGCCCTGCAAAGTGTTGCCGTACGCCGACACCAGGCCGCGGTTGACCAGGGGGATTTCATAGTAGCTTTGGATGTGCCGGTCATTCAGTTCACGCACCAAGTCGGCCCGTTGCGGCCCCGCCGGCGTTTGGGCCAGTTGGGCAAAAAGCCGGTCATATTCCGGATTGCAGGAACGGGGAATGTTGCCGCCGGCCCAGCGGTTGGCGCGGGTCGGAATGCTGCCGCAAAGCTGGTCGGAAAAGTAACGCTCCGGGTCAATGCCGGAATTGTCGGCGTACATCTGCACATCAGCAAAAAAGCGGCGGTAAGACGCATCCGGATCCGCCGCCGGGTCGCCGCCGAAAAAGCGGGCGGCATCGTGCTGTACCAGGGTGGTCTCAATGCCGATTTGCTGCCATCCCTCCCGCAGCCGCTGCTGCGTTTCCTGCCGGATTTCATTAGCGGAAGTCTGCAAAGTAATTTTCAAGGGAGCGCCCCGGTACTCCCTTATGCCGTCGTCGTCAGTATCCAATACCCCCGGTTCGTCCAGCAGGCGGTTAGCCGCCGCAATATCCTGAACCCGACAGGCATCATTGGCGGTCGAGCGGTAAGCCGGCGGGCCGGCCACCACATTGCACTCCGGCGCAGCGGCAAAGCCGTAAAGCATTTCGGCAATCCCGGAACGGTCAATTGCCATCGACATTGCTTGACGTATGGGCGGGAAAGTCAGGAAGGGATGGGGATTTTGCCCGTCTTGGTACTCGGAACGATTTTCACCCAAAGCCGGGTCCGGATTAGTCTGATTGACCGCCAGCCGCTCGACAAAGCTCCCAAAGGCGACCGCTACCCGTCCCTCTCCCCGGCTTTCCAGTTCCGCCAAAGTCTCGGGGCGGATTTGCAGGTTCCAAGCATAATCGGCGGTGCCGGCTGCCAAAACCGCTTGGGCGGCGGACAAAGCATCGCCGCCGCCGCGCAATTCTACCCGGTCAAACCAGGGTTCCGGGCCGCGGTAATAAGGATTGCGCTCATACCGGGCTTGGTCGTTAGCAGTGAAATCGGTAATGCGGTAGGGGCCGGTGCCTAAAGGCGCGGCGTTCTCCGCGGCGCAGCCGGCGGCCGCCGCGCCAAGACATTGGGCAAATTGCGACTGGTTAAGAATCGGCATACGGGAGCCGACGAAAGGAGTATAAGGCCAGGGCGCCGGTTCGGCAAAAGTGATTTTGACGCTCAAGGTATCCAGGGCTTCCACCGCCGCAACGGCGGCAAAGGCATCAATAGCAGTGCAGCCGGAGCCGGGAGCAGTGCAGTAACGCCAGGTAAAGACCACATCGGCGGCCGTAAAGTCGCTGCCGTCCGACCACTTTACGCCGGGTTGCAGCCGCCAGGTAATGGCGCGCCCGTCCGCGGCCACTCCGCCATTTTCCCGGGTCGGGATTTCCGCCGCCAGAGCCGGCTGTAGATTGCCCTCCGGGTCGATGTACGCCAGCGGCTCCAGGGTGATGGCGGCGGCGTCCCAATCCTTATCGCCGCCGGACAGGTAGGGCAACGGCAAGGAAGGGGCTTGCCAGTAGCGGAGGGTCAGCACCTTTGCGGCCGGCGAGGTTGGGATTGGTATCGGGGTTGCCGTTGCCGGCAGCGCCGTCGGTTCGGGAGCGGCGCAGGCAGCTGTAAGAAGCAGAGCCAGTAAAGGCAGGATAAACCGGATAAATCGCAAGGCGGGAAGTTTAAGGGCGACGCGCATTATTCAAGTCCCGGGAGATTTCCTGTTGACCAAGGAAATGGTGGGCCGTGTGGGGCTCGAACCCACGACACCCGGATTAAAAGTCCGGTGCTCTGCCTAACTGAGCTAACGGCCCGGAATCGGCGGCGTCCGATGAACGCCACTTATATTGTAACACACCCCGGGCATTGCGGCCCCGGCGGCTAGTTCCCGGGGGAATCTGAGATTTCGCCGCCGCAGTGCGGGCAAGTCAGAGTAGGCGCATTGCGGCGTTGGATTTCCTCGAGAAAGCCGGAACCGAGAATGCCGGCCGGCAAGGCAAAAAGTCCAATGCCGGTAATCGCGATAACACCGGCAATAACCTGTCCCCAAGGCGTGATGGGTGAAACATCCCCGTAGCCGACGGTGGTCAGCGTGATGACGCTCCACCACAGAGCCGCCGGGATACTGGCGAACTTGTCCGGTTGGGCTTCGTGTTCGGCGAAATACATCATAGAGGAAGCCAGTACCAGCATTACCCCCAGCACCAGCAGCACGGTAAAGAGTTCATACCGCTTGTTTGCCACCACCTGCCCCAGCGTGCGTATCCCGCTGAAATAACGGCCCAGCCGGGCGGCCCGGGCCACCAGCCGGATAATCCGCATCTCCACCAAGTCCCAGCCGAGGATGGGCAGCAGGATAAAGGACATAATAGCCAGCAGGTCGATAATCAGCAGCGGCGTCAGGGCGAATTTGAGCCGCCCCCAAAAGGGATGCCGGTATTTCTCCGCGGCATCGGCGGTGCAGGCCCAGAGCCGCAGAATATACTCGACAATAAAGATGCCTACCGAAACGGCTTCGAGGTAGTAAAAAAAGGCCGGGGCAAAGGCGTGGATGGGGTCCACGGTGCTGATAATGAGGGCCAGGGTGTTGCCCAGGATGAGGACGATAATGAAAAAGTCGAACAGCTGACTGGCGCGGTCGCCGGTCGGGGCTACCTCGACAATTTCGTGAACCCGGCGTTGCAGCGCCGCCCTTTTATCAATCATCTTTCCCGACCTGTTCCCGAATTTTCACAAAACAAAATTTCGTTCCCGCCGCCGGCTTGCAGATAGGATTCCCCATATAAAAGGGTCGGGAATCGGGGCGGAAAATCAATTTTGACTTTCCTAAAAATCCGTCAAAAACTGCCTTGACAATGCCTAATTTAATGGCGGCTAAATTATCCGCAGGGTTCCGGGTGAGGTCAAATCCCCGGCGGCAAATCGCTCCTCTGACGGCCTTTTACCGGCTGAAGTTTCCCGAATCGGGACGGGGCAAAAGCGCGAATTGCTGCCCGCTATGGGATAACTGTTAGTAAATAGCCGGATAAGTCAAGGTATAGGCTTACGGCGGTGGATACAGCCCGGCATCCCGACCTGAACCCGGCAAGGATACTAACCTAATTTAATCCGCGACGACACCGGTATTTGGTGCGGATTTCACGAATTTTTGGAGGTGCGGGGTACAGTATGGTGTCAACGGCAGCGCGCATTATCAGCGACGGCATCCTGAAAATGGACGGCGGTTCCGTTTTCGGGCCGGTACCCAAGGTGGTTTGGGAGAACAGCGTAACCACCGACCGCAAAAACCGCATTACCCTCGGCCTGAACTGCCTGCTGCTCCAGGTGAGCGGCAAGAATGTCCTGGTCGATACGGGGGTCGGTTCCAAGGATACCGATGGCGACAAGGAAGCCCTGGGGCTGGTGCCGAGTCGGATGTTCAAGGGGCTGAAAGCCGCCGGGCTGACGCCCAAGGATATTCACGCCGTAATCCTTTCTCATCTGCATTTTGACCATTGCGGCGGCTGTACCCGCTTGGACCGCACCGGCACCATCGTTGCCACCTTTCCGCGGGCCCGTTACTACGTCCAGCGGGCGTCTTGGGAGGAGGCGTACCATCCCGGAGAGCGGTTCACCTACGCCTACCGGGAGGATAACTTTGCCCCCATCGAGGAACGGGGGCAGTTGGAACTGCTGGAGGGCGACACCGAGATTTTCCCCGGCTTGCGGGTTATCGTCAGCGAGGGGCCGGCTAAAGGCCATCAGACGGTGCTGTTCAATCACGGCGGGGAGCGGATTGCTTTCCTGGGCGACTTGGTGCCGACGCCGCATCACCTGAACCCGGCGGTCATATCGGCCTTTGACTACTCCCCGGAGGATACCCTGCAACAGAAGCGGGATGTGCTGGCCGAGGCGGAAAAGCAGGGCTGGCTGCTGGTGTTCGCCCACGGCCACGAAACCAAGGCCGGCTACCTGGAGCGGCGGGCCGATATGACCTACCTAAGGCCGGTGGACTTGTAGCAGTTTTGCATCTTTCATCGGGCGGTGGGGGGAAGGGATGAAGGTTCACCCCGGGCTGATTGGCCCGGGGTGAACCTTTTTCTGTTGAGGGATTCCCGTTGCTTTCCAGATATTTGCGGCTTACCGTCGGCGCGGGAGAGCCGGTTATAAGGGAGATGCTAATACAGAGTTGCCGGCCAACTCCAGCAGGCGGGCTGGGGTTATGGTGTTGCGGCGGTCAGGGCCGCCGGCGGGTGCGGCGGCGTGGACCCGGATGTAGTTGTCGGTGAGGCCGCGCCATTGGGTCAGGGCTTGGTCTTGTTTAGCGGATTCCCACAGCACAGGGCGGGTTTGGCCGATTTGTTGGCGGCGGAAGTGGTCAAAGCCTTGTTGGGCTAATTCCAGGGCTTGGGCGGCGCGGGCTTTTTTGACCGGCGGGGAAATTTGCCCGTCAAGATGGGCGGCGGTAGTGCCGGGACGGATGGAGTAGGGAAAGATATGCAAATCGCTGAACTGCGTTTGCCGGACAAAGGATAAGGTTTCCTGAAAGTGAGAGTCGGTTTCGCCGGGGAAGCCGACGATGAGGTCGGCGGTAATGCCGGCGTCCGGGATGGCTTGCCGAATCAGCGCCACGGTGGCAGCGAATTGGGCGGTGGTATAGCGGCGGCGCATTGCCTTTAGGATAGTATCGCTGCCGCTTTGCAGGGGCAAGTGGAAGTGGGGGCAAAGGCGCAGGTCTGCCGTCCACAAGTTCAGCAGTTCCGGGTTGATTTCCTGGGGCTGCAAGGAGGATACCCGCAAGCGGTCAATAGCGGTTTCGTTCAGGATGCGGCGGAGCAAGCCGGCCAGGTTGATGTCCGGCAAGTCAAAGCCGTAAGTACCCAACTGAGTGCCGGTCAAGGTTACTTCCCGGCTGCCGGCTTGGGCCAGTTCCCGGATCTGCTGTACCAGTTCCGCCGGGGGAATGCTGCGCTCCCGGCCGCGGACTTTGGGAACGATGCAGTAGGCGCAAACCTGGTCGCAGCCCTCTTGAATCTTGACCATTGCCCGGCTGCGGCCGGGGACGGTTCCGGGGAAAGGCAAGGGCGCCGGCGGCGCGGCGTTGGCGGTTGAGGGCGCGGCTTGGTCGAGGGCAGCCAGGGTCAGCGCGACCAGTTGGTCTTTTTCGGTGTTGGGGATGACCATTGAGACGGCGGGAAGTTGGGCCAGTTCGGCGGCGGCCCGTTGGGGATAGCAGCCGGCGGCGACGATAAGGGCTTGCGGGTTGGCGCGGCGGGCGGCGCGCAGGGCTTGGCGGGCTTTGGCGTCGGCGGTGGCGGTAACGGTGCAGGTGTTCAGGATGTAGATGTCGGCCGTGGCGGCCGTGGCTACGATTTGGCAGCCGGCGTCCTGAAATTGGCGGGCCAAGACGCCGCTGTCGGCTTGGTTCAGCTTGCAGCCGTGGGTGGCAATGGCAACCCGGGGACGGCTGGCGGGGGCGGCCGCCGGGGCAGTAATTGGAGCCGCATTAACGGTCATTTTGGGCCTCGGGGGATGGGGTATCGGCAAAGTCCCACAGCCGTTCTACGGCCGCGGTGGTGTCCTCTAAAATCTGAAAGACTTGGTCCATTCGGCGGCGGGATTCCCGGGCCCGGTCGACGGCGTCGGCGAATTGGTCGAGACGGGTAAAGGAATCGCGGATGCGGCGGTCGCGGAGCCGCCGGCCTATGCGGTTGGCATAGACTTTGACGGCGGCGTCATCGGCCAGTTCCTGCCCCCGGCTCAAGGCCGCCCCTTTGACCGCCAAGGTAAGGCTGCCCCATAGCAGTTCCTCGGCGCGCAGCCAGCGGCCGGCTTGCATTTCATCCAAAGCATCATCCCGCAGGCGCAGGCTCTGGCTGCGGTAGCGGGCCAAGCGGCGGTTCACGGCGGCATCGACCATAATCAGCCCTTGACGGCGTCCATCCCCGGCGGCGGCAGCTGAAAGGGCGGCCGCAGGTTGGGGATAGGGATTTCAATGACGGCGGGACGGTCGGCTTGGAGGGCGGTACGCAGGGCGGAGGCCAATTCCCGGTGGTCGGTCAGTTTGATGCCCAAGGCGCCGTGAAGTTCGGCAAGTTGGGCAAAGTCGGGGTTGTGCAGGTCGGTGCCAATGGCGCGGCCCTGGTAGCGGTGCATCTGGTCAGCCCGGGAGGCGCCGAGGACGCCGTTGTTGAAAACCAGGGTTACGGCGTTGATGCCCTCACGGACAGCGGTGGAGAGTTCGCTGCTGGCGTACATAAAGCCGCCGTCGCCGCTGATGGCGACTACCTGGCGGTCGGGGCAGCCCACTTTGGCGCCAAGGGCGGTGGGAAAGGCGTAGCCCAAAGTGGCAAAGTAGCCGGAAGTGAGGTAGGAACGGGGTTTCAAGACGGGAAAAGCCAGGTTGCTCCAGTAGCCGATTTCGGTAACGCCGCTGACCAGCAAGGCGTCAGCGTCCAGTTCTTGGCGGATAGCGGCGATGATTTCCAGTTGGAGCGGCGCCAATTCCCGGAGGGCGGCGGCGGTTTGCTGACGGATGGATTCAAATTCAGCGGCTTGCCACTGGCTGGATTTACTACGGCCGCCGATTTCCGCCAACAGTTCTTGAACGCCCAACAGCGCATCGGCAACGATGCCAATTTGCGGGGGATGATTGCGGGTCAATTCCGCCGGGTCAGCGTCAATGCGGATTAGCTGCTGCTGGGGTTGGATGCTCCAAGGTGGGTTGGGCGTCAGGTTCAGGCGGCTGCCCACGGCCAGGATGACATCGGATTGGGGCAAAGCCAGCCAGCCGGGGCCGTGTCCGTAGTAGAACGCGCCGAGGGCGTTGGGATGATTTTCGGGAATGACGCCCTTGCCTTCCGGAGTGGTGATTACCGGGGCGTTAAGGGCGGTTGCCAATTCAACCAATTCGGTGGAAAGGTTAGCCTCCCGGCAACCGCCGCCAGCCCAGACTAGGGGGCGTTCCGCATTAGCCAACAGCGCGGCGGCTTGGCGGATTTTTGCCGGGTCGGGGGACTGCTTTACTGGCCCTTCCCGCTCGAGGAGTTGAATATCAGTTTGCGCCGGCAAGACATCCCAAGGGATTTCCAGTTCCACCGGGCGGGGGCGGCCGTCGGTCAGCTGCTGCATCGCCAAGTGGATCAGGTAGGGAATTTCCTCGGGTTTAGTGGTGCGGGCATTCCACTTGGTAATGGGGCGGAAAACCGCGAGTTGGTCTGCGATTTCGTGGAGGGCGCCGGTCTGCCGGCCGAGGTTGTAGCTTTCCATCTGGCCGGAAATCAGCAGTACCGGGGAGGAAACGGCGTAGGCGGTGCCGAGGGCGGCGGCGGCGTTAAGGGCGCCGGGGCCGGGGACAACCAGAGCCACGCCGACTTTGCCGGCGGCGCGGGCGTAGCCGTCCGCCATATAAGCGGCGGCCTGTTCGTGGCGGACGGTTACCAGGCGGAGGCCGGGAGCGTCGTACAGGGCGTCAAAGGCGGCCATCAGCTGGACGCCGGGCAGCCCGAAAACTACTGCGACCCCTTCCCGGAGGAGGGATTGAACCAGGGCTTGGGCGCCGGTCATAGTTGGCATTGGCGGGAACCTCGGCAGGTTTTGGCAAGAGTGGTTACTATGATGATGATAGTTAGGGACGGTGTCAATGGGGGGATTTATTCGGTTCCGTTTGCTTTTGGCGTACGGTTCCATATTTCCGGGAACGATGGAACTCACCGTGCGGCAAAAGCAGATGCAGCCTCCGGCACTGTTTCAGAAAGTGTTGGGAGGGAGCGGATTGCAAAAAAGCTGAGCTGCCGTAGAATGGATTAAGCTACCAAATCCCCTCCGCGGCGGTTCAACTGATGCATATCTTAAATCTAGCCGAGCAGCGGGTCCAGCCCAAGCCCGTCCCGCCGGAGCGGTGTTCCGGTTGTGGGGGGCAAACCGGGTAAAAGTGGGGCGGGTGGCGGCAGTGGGCTTTAACTGATGTGCAGATCAAATGCATCCGAAGCCGACGCTAGCGGTGCGCGGCTTGCGGCAAAACCATCACGGCCCGGTCGTTGGGAGTCAGCCGGGGTCGGCGAAGTCAGCCCTTTACCGCCCTGCTTGGGATGTGGTATGCCTTGGACTTGAGGCACCGGGGTATTGAGGTAATGGCGGGTTGCTGGGCTATGCGGTGGATCGGGTCACCAGCAGGCGGGAGGCGCAGCGGTTGGGGCGGGCGGTGCGGCGGCGACTGCCGGCGGGTCGGGTGCGGATTGGGTCGGTGGACGAGATCTAGCTGCGGGTGCGCGGCAAGTCTTGGCCGGTGGGGATGGTAGTGGGCCGGGACGGGCTTCGACTATAGGCAATGGTTTCAGGAACTAGCAGTGTATGGCACTTATGCAGCGCACCTTGGGCCGGTGGAAGGGACGCCTGAAACCAGACTTGCCCCGGGAGTTGCGGCGGTTGACGGTGCATTTGCAGGAACGCTAGCGACTGATGACCTTGCACCAAAGGGAACCCGGAGTACCCAATAGCGCTAATTGGTTGGCGGGAAGGTTGCGGGCGGGGCGGGTTTTGTCAATCGGCTTGGGCGGTGATACAATAATGCCCGTTGAGATGAACCTCATTTCTAACCGGGAGTAGCCGCTAATGGGAATGCCGAACTTTGAGAGCCACACTCTATTCCAAGGCGATTGCCTCGCCATCATGCAGGGCATGAACTCGGAAACCGTCGACCTTATTGCCTGCGACCCGCCTTTCAACACGGCCAAAGACTGGACCGGCGAAATCAAGGGCAGCAACCGTACCGCCAAATTCACCGACCGCTGGCGCTGGTCGCCCATCCATGACGAATGGATGGATTCCATCGAGTCCATCAACCCCAACCTGCATACTTACATCATGTCCATCAAGGCCAACGAGCCCAGCATGGCCGCGTTCCTCTGCTGGCTCGGTGTCCGCTGCTGGGAGATGCACCGCATACTCCGCAACACCGGGAGTCTTTACCTGCACCTGGATCACACTGCCGCCGCCTATGCCAAAGTCATGCTGGACTGTATCTTTGGCCGGAAAAACTTCCGTAACGAAGTAATCTGGAAGCGCAACCAAGGCGCCAAAAACCAAGCCCACCGGTTTTACTCGGAACACGACACCATTCTTTACTATGTAAAGAACATCAAACAATTCACTTGGAACCCGGAACTAAAGCCAATCTCCGAAGACATAGCTGACGCTTGGTACCGTTACACGGACCAAGACGGACGCCGCTACTGCGTTGGCAACTTGCAGAGTCCCATGGGAGTTGGGTACAGGTATGAGTTCCTAGGCGCCACTCGCGCCTGGCGTTACCCGAAAGCCAAAATGGACCAACTCTTAAAAGATGGCCTTATCATCCACGAATCCACGACACCGACGTCAAAGCGGAAAGTAGCCGGACTAAAAACATATCTGGCAGATTCCAAAGGCGCCGCCCCGGGAGACATCTGGGCCGACATCAAACTGATTGGCCGCAAAGCCAAAGAAGATACCGGCTACCCCACTCAAAAGCCGATAGCCCTCTACGAGCGCATAGTCAAAACCAGTAGCAACCCCGGCGATATGGTATTTGACCCTTTCGCCGGCTGCGCTACGACCCTCGTCGCCGCTGAAAAGCATAACCGTCAATGGGTAGGCTGCGACCTTTGGGACGGCACCAAAGACATCCTGTACCAGCGTGTACACGATAATCGCCCGGTAGCGGCAGAGCCGCCCAAAATCAACCACACCATGAAACCGCCAGTTCGCGATGATAACGATGGCACCGCCGCGCCATTTCTCCCCGAGCTAGAATACGAGCAGAAGAAAGCCCGGTTCACCAAAGACCAGATGAAAGCCATCCTCATCCAGCAGTGGACGGCCATCTGTTGGGGTTGCGGGTTTGAGCCGCCTAAAACTAACAATCGGGCCCAAGACGCCGACAGCCGCCATTTCGACCTGGATCAATCGACCCCAAGGCCGAGGGCGGTTCTAATGAACTGGACAATCGGGCCATCCTGTGCCGGCCCTGCAATGGGCGCAAGGGGAATCGGATGACGCTGACGGCATTGCGTCGCGCCAACAAGCGGGATGGGTTTTGGTATGGCAATCCGCCCATCGATAAGCGCATTGACATTCGCACGGCCCGGCAATGGGCACGGGACTACCTGCGGAAGGCCGCGGAGGAAGGCGCCGGCGGGGGTGATGATTAGGGCGGGGGAAGGGGAAGGTGCGGGCGGGGCGGGGTTTTGTCAATTGGCGGCGGCGGTGATACAATAATGCCATCAGAACCCGCCGGGAGTGGCGGGGCAAACCGGAAAGAGAGGTTGCGGAAACTATGAACGGTTTTTACAAGGCGGAATACATTTGGGTTGACGGTCAGCAGCCCACGGCGAAGCTGCGGTCGAAGGGGAGGGTGGTGCCGATGGGCGAGGAGCCGCCGTTGTGGGGTTTTGACGGTTCGAGTACGGGGCAGGCGCCGGGGGAGGCGTCGGACTGCGTGCTGAACCCGGTTTATGTCTGCGCCGACCCGGTGCGGGGCGGGGACAACAAGCTGGTGATGTGCGAGGTGCTGCTGACGGATATGACGCCGCATCCGTCGAATACGCGGGCGGCGTGCGCGGCGGCGGCGGAGAAGTACGACGGGCTGGATTTCTGGTTCGGCATTGAGCAGGAATATACCTTTTTTGAGGGTATTAAGCCGCTGGGCTGGCCGGATAACGGGTTTCCGGCGCCGCAGGGGGGGTACTACTGCGGGGTCGGCTCCGACGAAGTTTTCGGGCGGCCGGTGGTGGAGGCGCATTTGGATGCCTGCCTGGAAGCCGGGCTGGAGATTTCGGGGATTAACGGCGAGGTGATGCCGGCGCAGTGGGAGTTTCAGATTGGGCCGATTGGCTCTCCCGCCGTAGCCGACCATTTGTGGGTGGCGCGGTGGCTGCTGTATCGGATTGCCGAGGATATTGACATCGGCAACGGGATTGGCACGGGGAAGGGGATCAGCGCGACGCTGGATCCGAAGCCGGTCAAGGGGGACTGGAACGGGGCCGGGGCGCATACCAACTTTTCGACGAATCGGATGCGGGAAAGTTATGACGCCTGCGTGGCCGCGGCCGAGGCGTTGAAGGGCCGCCATGATTTGCATATCGCCAATTACGGCGATCGCATTGAGGAGCGGCTGACCGGGCTGCATGAGACTTGCTCGTACCGGGAGTTCCGGTATGGGGTGTCGGACCGGGGGGCGTCGGTGCGGATTCCGTGGCAGGTGGCGCGGGACGGCAAGGGGTATATCGAGGATCGGCGGCCCAATGCCAATTGCGATCCGTATGTGGTGACGCGGCTGATTATGGAGACGGTGGGGGCGGCGGCTACGGCTTAGTCGCCGGTTTCCGGTCTCCGATTTTCGATTGGCGGCAAGGTTGCGCCGCTCCCAGTCCCGGCGGGGGCGGCGCGTTTTTTCCTTATCGTTATCCGGCCGGATGCGGCCGGGGAAGTTTGCGGATACATACCCGGAAAGTTTGTCGAAAGGGAGGGCGTTTGTTCGATGACGACGCCGGTATCGGACCTAGTTGGACTGGAGCCGGAAAGCCGGGCGGCGGCGCGGCTGCCGATAGTGGAGGAGTTCGCCGTCGGGGTGGAGGGCGTTGTTCCCGGCCCGGAGGTGGTGGCGATGGCGGGGCGTTTGGCCCGGGCTGCTATTGCCAACACTGTTGAACCGGAACTTGCCGTTGATGTGGACGGGGCGTTGTCGTTTGACTTGCGCTTGAACAACGGGCTGCTGCTACTGGCTGAGTTGGACCTCGCCGGCTACTTCGACGCCAGCGTCTATGATGACCGAAACGGCAAAGCGGTTCGGGTGCAGCGGCTGCCTTGGGCAACCGAAGCGCAATTTTTGGACCTACTACGGTAGCCGCCGTGCCAGTAGCGGATGAAGTCATCCTTTGCCGGTTTATCCGTCCTCACCGCGACTATTGGAACGTCCGGGACCAGAAACCCAGGGCCGGCGCTTTCAAGGACAGTCGCGGGGGACTTTCGGTCTGGGATGTAGCGTTATTAGAGCAGCATTCGGTTCCAATTGCGGACTTGCTGATTGATGCCTTGTCCGGTTACGGTCAGTCTCATCATACTGCCGGTGATTATCGGCAGTTTGCCGATGATGCCGCGGCCGCGGTCGGCCATCTGTTGCCGGTGGAAATAGAACGGCGTACCGGTGCTGAATTCGTGACAGAACCTTGGCGCAAATGGAGTTATGCCCATATCCAGGTGGAAACCTCCGCCAGCGCCAAGGAGGTTATATTCGAGTTCCGCCGCTTGCTGGCCTTACACACCCGGCTGATTGTTCCGCCAACTTTGGGGAATTAGCGAAGGCACTTCCTAGATTAGCCCCGCCCTTGGGGGGGCACGGCGATTAACTTGGCGACCGGAGGACTGGGCAATGATGGACTACCAATCGGGGGAGCAGGAGTATGTGCTGCGGAGCGCCCGGGATAATGATGTGAAGTTTGTCCGGCTGTGGTTCACGGACATTCTGGGCAACCTGAAGGGCTTTGCCATTAACTCGGATGACCTGGCGGACGCTATTGCGCGGGGGGTGGGGTTTGACGGTTCGGCGATTGAGGGGTTTGCGCGGGCTACGGAGGGTTCGGACCGGATTGATGAGAGCGATATGCGGGCGTTTCCGGATCCGACTACTTTTGCGGTGCTGCCGTGGCGGCCGCGGCAAAATGCGGTGGCGCGGATGTTCTGCGATATTTACGCGCCGGGCGGGGAGCCGTTCCGGGGGGATCCGCGGCTGGCATTGAAGCGCAATCTGGAGCGGCTGTCGCGCCGTGGTTATACTTACTATGTGGGGCCGGAGCTGGAGTTTTTCTATCTGAAGGATTCGGAAAAGCCGGAGCCGCTGGACTATGACGGGTACTTTGACCAGCTGTCGAGCAATCCGGCGGCGGATTTGCGGCGGGATACGGTGCTGAATTTGTCGGATTTGGGGATTCCGGTCAAGTATTCCCATCACGAGGGGGCGCACAGTCAGCACGAGATTGACTTGCAATATACGGATGCGCTGACGATGGCGGACAGCGTGATTACGGCTAAACTGGCGATTAAGGAGCTGGCGCAGCTGCGCGGCTATTACGCCTCTTTTATGCCCAAGCCGTTCTCCGGGGTCAACGGTTCCGGGATGCATACGCACCAGTCGCTGTTTCAGGGGGAGAATAACGCCTTTTATGACCCGGAGGATGAGTATAAGCTTTCGCTGGTGGGGAAACGGTTTATCGCCGGGTTAATCCGCCATGCGCCGGAATTGACTTTGATAACGAATCAGTGGGTCAATTCGTACAAGCGGCTGGTGCCGGGGTATGAGGCGCCGGTTTATATTTCGTGGGCGCATAATCGGTCGGATTTGGTGCGGGTGCCGGCGTACAAGCCGGGGTATGAGACTTCGGTGCGGGTGGAGTATCGGGCGCCGGATCCGGCGTGCAATCCGTACTTGGCGTTCAGTGTGATGCTGGCGGCCGGGTTGAAGGGAATTGAGGAGGAGTATGCGGTGCCGCCGCCGGGGGAGGGAATGAGTCGGGCGGAGTTTGAGGCGCAGGGGTTTAAGACGCTGCCGGCGAGTATGGGGGAGGCGATTGCGCTGGCGGAGGGGAGCGGGTTGCTGCGGGAGGCGTTGGGGGAGCATATTCACCAGAGCGTCATTCGCAACAAGCGGAAGGAGTGGCAGGAGTATCGGGCGACGGTGACGGATTATGAGGTGAAGCGGTATTTGCCGGCGTTGTAGGGAGTGGGGGATTGGCGTGGTTTCGGTGGGTATGGGAAGGACTGTAGAGCAGCGGCGGGGGTAGGCAATAGTTCCAGAGGGGATTTGACCATACTTTGCCCATCGGCTACAATTCCTGCAAACTGATTAGGGGGAGCCGATTTATGCTGCCTGGTAACTTGGTGAAGGTGATTGGGACGGTGCGGGGGCGTATCGAGCGGCACCGGGCGGCGCTGAGCCAGAGCGAGGCGTTGACCCGCTACGCTCTGATTGATCCCTTGCTGCGGGAATTGGGCTGGGATACGGCGGACCCGGATTTGGTTACGCCGGAGTATACGGTCAGCGGCAAGCGGGCGGACTATGCTTTGCTGGAAAGAGGCAGCGTAGTGGTCTTTCTGGAGGCCAAGCGGCTGGAGGAAAATCTGTCGAATCATCGGTCGCAAGTCGTCGCTTACGCCAGTGAGCTGGGCATTCGCTATCCGGCGTTGACTAACGGCAACGAGTGGGAAGTTTATGACAACTCCCAACTGGTGCCCATTGAGCAGCGGCGGATTCTTGCGGTGTCCCTGACCGGCGCGCCGCCGGCGGTGAGTGCGCTGCAACTGCTGCTACTGTGGCGGCCTAATTTGGCGTCGGGGGAGCCGGTGACGGCCAGGGAGCCGATTGTGGGGGCGGTGGGGGTGCCGGCGCAACTTAACATTACTCCGTCACCGTTACAACCAATTGTTGACCCGCCACAGGATACCCCACCCGGCGAAAATTTGGTGGATGTATTAAGCTATACGCCGGGGAGAGTGTTCGGGAGTAGCCCAACTCCTACTTCCATACTTTTCCCGGGCGGTGAGGAAAAGCCGCTCCAGAGCTGGCGGGGCGTACTCCGGGAAACAGCCGAGTGGTTAGTCAGAACCGGTATGTTGACCGCGGATAAGTGTCCGGTTATGCGGGGGACGACAAATTGTGTGGTCAACACGACCAGCAATCATACTGGTGGTAGAGAATTTACGTTGCCGCGCCAATTGTCAAACGGGCTTTGGCTATGTGAACGGCGCGGCAACTTTGAAACTTCCCAGAGTGTCAAGGCTCTGCTGCGGCAGCTTGGCATAACCGCCGGCGCCGTCTATATCAAATTAGACTAGGGCGTGTTCACGCTAATGCTGGGGTAGCACAGTCAATCAGCCGGGTTATTCTTGGGGATGAGCGGTTCTTACCGCTCTTTACCGCAACGCGCCGCTTTGCCGCCATTGGGCTATATCCTGCGGGGTGTAGCCGAGTTCGGTCAGGATTTGGTCGGTGTGCTGGCCGAGGGCCGGCGGGGGCGTTGGTTGCAGGGGCGTGGCGCTGAAGTTGGCTAGTGTCCCCAACATCCGCAGGGGGCCGGCATCCTGGTGTTCCAGTTCCGCAACCAAGCTATTGGCTTGGACTTGGGGGTCGTCAAAGATTTCCTCGACGAAGCGCACCGGGCCGGCCGGGATGCCGCGTTCCTCCAGTATGGTCAGCCATTGGGCGGCCGGCTTTCCCCGAAAAACTGCTTCGGCTTGGGTCATTAGCACCGAGCCAAAGGCGGCCGCTTGGTCGGAATTGGGGTCGTAGTCCGGGTCAAAGCGAATGTCGGTCAAGCCCAAGGTATCCAACAAGCGGCGGCGCAGGGGGTCGCTGAGGCAGCCCACGGCGATAACTCCGTCGGCGGTCTGGTAGGTGCGGTAGTAGATGTTGCCGGGCGCAACGGGAT
This sequence comes from Dehalococcoidia bacterium, assembly GCA_965243185.1. Classification (GTDB taxonomy): domain Bacteria; phylum Chloroflexota; class Dehalococcoidia; order Lucifugimonadales; family UBA3495; genus CBDBCU01. Next base: position 2,406,912 of record OZ251531.1, read on the forward strand.
GGTCGGCGTTATAGATTGGCAGCAGGTCGGCGTAGGGCAAACCGGCTTGGCGCAGGGCGTCTAGGGATTCCACTGTATTGCGGAAATTAGCCCGGTCAAGGGATTCTACTGCGACAAAGCGCATTCCCAATAGCGCCAAGGCCAAGCCCAATAGGGTGGTTTCTACTTTTTGACCTTGACCGGTGCGCTCCCGATGGTACAGAGCAGCGCAGACGCACCAAGCCAGGCACAAGCCGGCGGCGGTGTCCACCAGGGGCGAGGAAACGATGTGCTGGGGGAGGCCGCTGTCGCTGAGCTTGCCCTCGGCGGCCAGCAAGCCGGACATTGCTTGCAGGATGAGGTCGTAGCCGGGGCGGTGAGCGTCGGGGCCCTGGCGGCCAAAGGCGGTGTTTTCGCAGTAAATCAATCGGGGATTGAGGGCGGAGAGGGCGGCGTAATCCACGCCCAACTTGGCGGCGACATCGGGGCGGTAGTTGACGATAGCCACATCCATTTGGGGAATCAACCGGGCCATAATGTCCCGGGCGGCGGCAGTGGTCAAATCCAGGGTCAGGCTGCGTTTGCCCCGGTTGTAGGCGATGAAGGGCCGGCTTTCGGTGGGGGCAAAAGACTGAACGCCGCGCCAGGGGTCGCCCCAAGGGGGTTCGACTTTGATGACGGCGGCGCCCATGTCGGCGAGGAGCATACCGGCAAAGGGGCCGGCGATAATTTCGGTGAACTCGACAACTTTGACGCCATCCAGGGGGCCGGGCATAGCGGAACCTCCGGGCGGGTTAGCAGGGTTTGCGGCGGCTATTTTACCCGGTTGGCGGCGGTTAGTCATTCAGCAGGCTATCCAAAGTTTCGCGCAGCTTATCGGCCGGCATTGGCCCGACGAACTTTTGCCGGATTATCCCATCGCGGTCAATGAAAAACTTTTCCGGGATGCCGCGCACGCCGTAGTCAATGGCAATAACACCGTCGGCATCGATGCCGCTGGGGTAAGTCAAGCCGAAGTCGGCAATATATGGCGCGACATTGCCGGGCAAATCCCAGATGTTGACCCCGACGAACTCGACTTCCCGCCCGGCGTATTCCCGATAAACCTGCTCCAAATCCGGCGCCTCATGGCGGCACGGCGCGCACCAAGACGCCCAAAAGTCAACCAGCACTACTTGGCCGCGCAGCTCTGACAGGGCAACTTGGCCGCCGCCGGTCAACTCCAGGGCAAAATCCCGGGCCGGCGCGGTGGCAATGGCTACCGATCCGAACTCAGTATTGACGCCGATACTGCTGACGGCCCGCCCGCCGGTCTGGGCTGAGGCCCACGCCAGAATTCCCAAGAAAGCCAGGATGACCAGCCCGGCTCCGGCAAGCAGCAGCCAACCGGTGCGATTCACGGCAACTGCTCCGGGGACTTTGCCGCCGGCCGCCCCAACAAGCGCAGCTGCGTTAGCAATTCCGCGCGCCGGGTTTGATATTCGGCCGCGTCCACTTGCCCTTGCTCAAACTGTTCATCGAGCAAGGCAACGGACTGTACCAGTTCCGGCCGCCGGGCCGCCGCGGGGTCAGTGGCAACCGTAGCATTGCCTCCGGCGGCGAAAGCGGGCGCAATCTCCGGCCGCGCTCCGCGCAACCCGCCATAGACGAGTACCGCCAGTAGGGCTATCCCTACCATTAGGGGAATTGCCCGCTGCCACAAGCCAGCATCGGCAACGGTCTGGGTTAAACTGGTGATAAAGCCGGGCTGCGGCAGGTTGGACAGTTCTAACGCGATTCCTTGCCGCGGCGCAATGTCGCGCTGTTCCCAAACGAGGTAGCCGGTTCCGTCAATATCCAGACGCGGCTGCGGCGACAGCGGCGATACTCTGATGCCGGTTAGCCGCTCCGGGGCTAATACCTGATACACTGCCGCGCCTTGAATCAGCCGCTGGTTAAAGGCGACTTCAGCGCCGGCGTAGGGAAAGGTGTAGCTGTAGTTGACCTGATGCCGGCCCGGCGGCACCGGGGCGGTCAAGGCGAAGCCGTTGCCGATGGTGATGATGTCCCCGCCGGGCAGGTTGGATTGCACTTCCAGATTGGCCGCCCCTTGCGGCAGGGAAAAGCGCAGGAAGTTGATTTCGTTGGGATTGGTGATGTTGGTCAACTCCGGCAGCAATGTGCGGTCGCTGGTATTGGACAAGTTCAGCAGTTCGAGGGCCGCGATTTCCCTCGTCGTTTCGTCAATGCCGGCAAGGACCATAGTCTGCCGCTCGATCCGGATTACCCCAATATCCCGGGTGGTTTCATACACCGTGAACTCGACCGGCGCGGACAAATCCGCTAGTTCCAGCAGGGAATTGTAGCGCATTCCGGCGTAGTCCATCACCAGGACGAAGCTGCCGCCCGGCGGCGCGGCTACGGCCGCAAAGGCGAACCGGCCGGCGGCGTCGGTGGTAGTTTCCTGCGTGGCTACCCGGCCGGCGGCCGGGTCGATGGCGTGCAGCATAATTGGCAAATCAGCCGGTACCACTCCGCCGGCTGTTCCGTTCACTGCTTTGCCTTGCACGGAGACGCTTTCCTGGGCCGCAATGCCCGGAATCGTCCCGCCGTAGGCCGCCGCCGTGAGCAGGATGAGCAGTCCCAGGACAAACGCCGCCAACGGCCGCCAACGACCCGGCATAATTATTCCCTTTCTCCCGGGGCGGCGGCATCCGAAGCCGGGCGGCGCAAACTGGAACGGGCCGCCCGTATCTCTATTTCCAGTTCATCATCCCCTGGGGCCGCCGGCTCTATTCCGGGACTGCCGGCCGCTTGTTCCTGTTGCCGCAAGGCCAAGGCCGCTTGGATGCGATAGTCCGCCAACTGCTCCCGGTATAGCTCCTCCGGGATGCTGCCTAATTCCCGCTCCAGCTGCAAGGTGCGGATGGCGGCGTAAATATCGGCCAGAGACGCTGTATCGGCCCCAGATTCGGTATCCACTCCGGCCGCGGCGGCCGCCGCGGCGTTGTCCGCTTTATCCCACCCCAATCGCCGCCGCACAAAGGGATAGACCGCTACGGCTACGCTCAGCAAAGCCAAAACCGTTCCGATAACTAAAGCCATTGCCTCTATTCTCTGGAGACCGGATAAATCCGGTTTCGGCTAATCCGGGCTGTCCGGTTAGTCCCGGCAAGTCAGGTTAGCGCGCGGCTACTGCCGCCCGCCGGACGGCTAACCCGGCCGCCGCCCGTTGCCGGCGCCGTTCCGGCCATAGGGATACTACCGTTCCGGCAATCAGTACCGGCCCGGCAGCCCACATCCACCACACCAACGGGTTCACCAGAATCCGAAATCCCACCGCGCCGTCCGGCCGGTTTTCGCTCGGCACTACATAGAAATCCTCGACCGGGGTGGAGCGGATGGCGGCCAAGGTTGACGCCATATTGAAAGCGGGATAGAAACTTCGCCGGGCGGTCATCACCTCGAGCAGTTCGCCATCCCGATACACTTCCAGGGTAGCCAGGTATTCGGTGCGGTCGGAAAAGGCCGCTTGCCGGGTGTCCACATAAGTTAAGCGGTAGTCGGCAATTTCGTAGCTTTCTCCGGGGGACAATACTACATCCCGCTGCTGCTCAAAGAGGGAGCCGCCCAATACGCCCAAGCCTACCATTACCACTGCTAGGTGGACAATGTAGCCGCCGTAGCGCGGCCGGTTGGCGGCAATCAATCGCCCCAAGGCTAACGGGTAGTTCTCTCCGGTGGAACGGTGCCTTGACCGCATCCCGCGCCACCATTCCAGCGCGATGCCGGACGCTACCATACCGCTCAGCCCAAACCCGATAAGGGCGTAGGGGCTGCGGGTAACGAACAGCAGGAGGATGACCACTACCGCCGCCGCCACGGAGCCGGGTACCAGTAAAGCCCGCCGCAAACTGCCCCAATTGGCCCGCCGCCACGGCAGCAACGGACCAACGCCCATCAGGAAAATCAACGCCAGCAGCAGCGGCCCGTTCACTTGGTCATAAAAGGGGCGGGCAATGGTGATTTCCTCACCGCCGCCTAGTTTCACAAAGAGCGGGTAGACCGTCCCCCACAGCGTAACAAAGGCGATGCCCAGCAGCAGCAGGTTGTTGACCAGAAAGGCCGCTTCCCGGGAAAGCATCGCATCCAGGTTCTGCGCGCTTTTCAGCAGACCATACCGCCAGAAAAACACGCCGAAGGGAACGATTACGCCCACGGCCAGGAACATCAAAAATACCCAGCCCAAATCCGACGCTCCAAAGGAATGTACCGAGGGCGTCGGGCCGCCGCGGTTCATAAACATTCCGTATAGTGCCAATCCGAAAGCTACATTGATCAGGACGATATTCCACATTCGGAACATCCCCCGCCGTTTCTGCACCATTACCGAATGGACAAAAGCCGTCAGTACCAGCCAGGGCATAAAGGCGGCGTTTTCCACTGGATCCCAGAACCAGAACCCGCCCCAGCCCAATATCGTATAAGCCCACCACGAACCGAGGAGCAGACCGCCGGCCAGTAGAACCCAAGTAATTAGCCCCCAAACCCGGCCGGCGTCGACCCATTCGTCCCGCCCCTTGCCGCCGACCAGCGCGCCCAGGGCGAAGGAGAGCGGCAGGCTGATCCCAATCAATCCAGCCATCAACGCCGGGGGATGAAAGAACATTCCGAAATGGGTTAGCAGGGGGTTGATGCCCTCGCCATCCGGCGGCGTCAGGGGTAGTTTATCAAAGGGATTTGCCATAAACCCCATAACGGCGATAAAGAAAGTCTGGATCACCATCAGGGCGGCGGCGGTATAGGGCAAAGTGTCGCGGGTGGAGGCCGGCGCCCAGCGCAGGGCAATGGCGGCCATTACCGACAGGGCAAAGGCGATGTAAAGGAGCGAACCCTCGTTGCCGGCGTAAAAGGCTACCCAAGTGTAAATATCCGGCATTGCCAGGTTGCTGTGCGCCGCTACATAAGCCACCGTGAAGTCCCGATTGATAAAGGAGCCAATCAGGCTCAAGGTAGCGACCAGCATTGCCAGAACCAGCACATACACCGACCGCCGGGCGCTTTCGACCAAGGCCGGGACGCCCCGCATTTGTCCGAGAATCGACCCGATAGCGGCGTAGGCGGACAAAGCCAGCCCAATCCACAATGCCATTGCGCCCAAGTCAGCCATTCCGGTCATCCTCTACGCCCGGGCCGCCATCCCCGGCTGGGCTCTCCCCGTCCGACAGGGACAAGCTCCGGTCCACGGCCGCCAAGTACGGCTCCAGTTCCCCCTCCGAGACTGCGGTGGATTCCTTTGCCGTGACGGTGTCCCGGCGCCGGCCGGTCATCGCCCGGAGGGACAGCCCGCCGACCGCCAACGCCGCCAATACCCCCACTACCGGCAGCGTCCAAGCCAGCAGGTTGACGCCGGTTTTGGGCGGGGCCGCCAGCACGCCCGGGCCGTAGCGGTCGGCGAACCAGTTCAGGATTTCTTGGCGGCTGGAGCCGGCCGCCAGCATTTCCCGTACCTGCTGACGCATCTGCCGCGCCAACGGCACCTGCGCCTGGTCAATCGACTCTGCCGGGCAGACCGGGCAAATCAACATCCGGTCGATGGACTGCGCTTCGGCTTCATCATAAGCGGGAACCGGGGTTTGGGCATAAGCGGTTCCGACCGCAAGGGCAAAGCAACAAACCACTACCGCCAGCAAAGTCGCCAATGCCTTACGGCTACGGCCGGCCAAAGGTAATTTGCTGCTGATTTCAGTATTCATAAGCCATTGCCGGAATGTGTCAGACTGCGGGGTTGCTGCCGCCGGGTATGGAAAAGGGCAGGTTTGCAAGCCTGCCCTGATGGGTTGCGCCGGGGTTGATGCCAAGTAATACCCTAGTCAGTTAGCCGACCGGGTGAGAGCAACGCCGATAGTGGTTGCTATGGCGGCAGTGGCCAGGACAGTTCCAATAGCCCACTGGATAATCTTTGCCCGGTTTTCGGCGTTATCGGTCCGAATTTTCTCGAGTTCTTGGTGCAGCGCGGCATCCCGCTGCTGTATTTCCGCCCGCAGGGCATCGTCCCGTTGCTGTATTTCCGCCCGCAACGCGATGTCCCGTTCCCGCATCTCCGCCCGCAGGGCGTCATCCCGCCGCTGCAATTCCGCCCATAGTGCGGCGTCCCGGCTCTGCATATCCGCGCGCAGTTCCGCAATGACGGCGTGCAGTGCGGCGTCCCGGCTTTGCATATCCGCGCGCAGTTCCGCAATAACAGCGTGCAATACGGCGTCCCGGCTCTGCATATCCGCGCGCAGTTCCGCAATGTCGGACTTGAACTCAGCCCGCAAGTCGGCAATGTCCGCCTTGAACTCAGCCCGCAAGCCGGCAACATCCGCCTTGGTCGCCAAGTGTTCGTAGCCGCCTTCCAGCCGGCTAACCCGTTCCTCCAGAGTTACCCCTTCCTCTACCGCTAGCATGGTCATAGCGCTACTCCCGCCGTTGGATTAGCCGCCTAGTTCATTATGGCAAGGGTCAGGCTGGCGGTCAAGGCCGCTCGGCAAACCCTAACACTCACCAAGGTTTGCCCCTTGCAGGCAGTCAGCTACATAGCGGCTTACCGCGTCAATTTCCGCTTCCGTCAGTAGCTTGGCGAAGCTGGGCATTACCTGCAAGCCGCCGACGACAATGTTGCGGACGCCGTCATAATCCTTGGCAATCATCAGCGGGTCATCCAGGGCCGTCAAATCGGCGGGAACAGCCGGCGTATAGGCGTAGGTTTCAATCATCGTGTTCAGCACGGCCCCGTCGCCTTTTGCCGCGGCTCCGTGGCACATCGCGCAGTTCACTTCGTACAGATGCTGCCCGTCCAGGTTAAAGGCCGTGGCCGCCGGCGGGTCAAAGAAGGGCACCGCACTCTCCGGCGGGCTCAACCGGGGCGGCTCGTGCGCCTTGTACGAGGGCTGGTAGTGCATCTCGTAAAAGATGTCCAACGGGTAGGCCCCTTGGGAGCAGCCCAAAGCCAGCAAGCCGGCCAGCAGCGCCAACCCGGTCAGCAATGCCCTGACCCGGATCCGGCGGCGGCCGGCAAAGATGCCTTTCAACTTTCCAGAAAAGTCTTTCATTCTACCTGTCCCGTCATTGCGGCTTGCCGCCGCAATCCTGGGGAGTTACAGCCTTGCTTGGAGCACCGGCTAACCGCAGCTACTGCCGTTTTACTTCGACCGCCCCGGCTTGGTTAAACGCGCCCTCGACTTGCCCGTGCTGCGTTTCCTCGGTGTTGACCAGCACCCCGATATAGCCTTCGGTGATGCGCTTGTCGTACAGCCCGGCTTTCAGCTTGGGCAGCCGGGATTCAAAGATGATGCCCAGCACCGTGAACAGGATGGCGCCCAACATCGTCCCTTCGTAGGTCACTACCGCCATCGGCGGCAGGGACAGGATGGGCTTGCCGCCGGTTACCAGGGGATAGGCGACCTGCGTCATCGAGGTCAGCAGGATACCCGAAGTCAGGCCCAGCAGCCCCCCGATAAAGGGAAAGATGTAGAGCCGGTGCTTTTCCTCCCGCTCCCCGAAAGCCCCTTCGGGATAGGGGGCGTCGGTGAGAAAGTCCACATCGGTTTCCGCGATGCCGGCCTGTTTCAGGGCATCCCCGGCATCGGCGGCGGCATTGGCGTTGTCAAACAACCCCAAAATAGGACGTCGCGCCATAATTCTTACCTCTCTGCCTTTCCCTTGCCTATGCTGATGATATTAGGCAAGGGAATTATGCTACTCCTTTTTCTTGATGGTCTTGGTGACGACGGGACCGCGCCGGGGAGAACGGGACCTGTTTAACGCCCTATCCTCGGTTATATCGTCAAGGCTAATCGTGGACAGCCAGTCTTTGGACGACATCAGTCGCAACTCCACATCTCCGGACTCGACCCGCATAAGGAAAAGCATAAGGGCGTCGTCGCCTTCCACGGGCGGAGATTCGGCTGTCTCATACCATTCCTCGACAAGCTGATACAAGCCGTCAAAGAAGTCCCCGTCAGCCATTTTACACCTCAGTTAAGATAGCGGCTTTCTAATCCTCCCGGAAAGTGGCCGGCACCGTGCGCCGTCCGACCTGCATCTGGGTTTTCAGAATGTCCCCCTCTTTCACATCGTACAGCGGCACCAAGGGGAACACCCGGCTGAACAGCAGCATCAGCGTGGTTACCAGGGCAAAAGTTGCCCCGACAATCAATATCTCGATGGGCTGCGGCGCATATTCCGCCCAAACGAAGGTGAATACCTGCTTGTTGGTCAAGCCGGGAACGATAATCAGATACCGCTCCAGCCACATCCCGATATTCACCGATATGCAGGCGATGGACATTATCCACAGGTTGCGCCGCCAGGCCCGGCTCAGCCACAGGATTACCGGGATAAAGTAGGTCGTTACCACGAACACGATGAACCAGGCGTTGTAGGGCCATTGGGTAAATTGCAACTGCCGCACGGCCAACTCATCCGTTTCCCGCCCGTACATTCCGAACAGCAGCTCCATCACCAGGAAGTAGAACCAGCCGGTAGCGACTACAATCAGCAGCCGCCCCAAGGCGTCAATATGCTCGTGGCGAATGTAATCCTGCCAACCGTAGCACCAGCGCAGCAGGATCAGCACAAAGGCCACGGCCGACACCCCGGAATGTACCGCCCCGACTACAAAGTAGGGGGCAAAGACCGTGGAATGCCATGACTTGACCGTAACCGCCATTCCGAAGTCCCAGGATACAATGCTATGCACCGATACGAACACCGGCAGAATCAGCGCGGACAGCAGCACTCCGGCAATGATTTGCAATTTCCACTGACGGGCGTTGCCCTCCCAGCCCATAGCCAGTACGCCATAGACCCGGTGGGCAATGCCGGTGGTATGGTCCCGCAGCACGGCAAAATCCGGAATCAGCGCAATGATGACAAACAGGGTGCTGGAAGTCAGGTAGGTCAGAATGGCGCTGGGATCCCAAACCAGGGGCGTCCGAATGTTGGGCCAGATGCCCCGGGCAAAGTCATAGGGGAAAGCCCAGTAGAGGATGCGCCACGGCCGCCCGGTATGGATGATGGGCATAATCATCGCCGTCATCAGGGAGAACAGGGTCAGCACTTCGGCGGCCCGGGTGGCCGGCCGCCGCCATTCGGCTTTAGCCAGCCGCAGGATGGCCGACAGCATTACCCCGGCGTGGCTGATGCCAATCCAGAACACAAAGTTGGTGATGAAAAAGCCCCAAGCTACCGGCCGGTTCAGGCCGGTAACACCCAAGCCCCGGTTCACCATTATCCCGATGGCGATGGCCGCCACCAGGAGAATCAGCCCCAGGACCGTCACCACCGGCCAAAACCAGCGGGGCGAATCCAGGATTGACCGGAGCAAGTCCCGGTTTACCTCGCGCGTGCTGAGGACTCTGCCTTCCTGCATCGTTGTCCCTTCTTACTCCGGTTTCGCCAGCACCAGATACTCCCCCTTAATCAGGGTATCCATTTTCTGGTACTTGGCGCCTTCTTTCACTTCCCAAATGGACATTAGCGGCACTACCTTGGCGGCCAGCAGATAGACCAATGCGACCAAGCCAAGCCCGCCGAGGATGATGAAAACATCCGCAAAGTTGGGCCATACCGCCGCCGGCACCCGCGTAAGGGCAAACTCAAAATGTTCCCCGGTGTTAAAGGCCGCGTTGAAAGTCCGCAGGTTGAACAGCAGGGCGCCGAACAGCGCAAAGCACCCGGCCAAAGTCGGCCCCCAGTCGCTGCGCCGTACCGGATTCCAAATCAGCGTCAGGAAGGGCGCAACGAAACTGAACACGAAGTTACCCAGGAACAGTATCAGGTACGGCTGGGTAAAGACATAGCGGATGATGTTTTCCTCATGCTCCAGACGCCCGTACCAGTAGGTGATGAAAAAGGCGAACAGGTGGTAAGTCCACAGCAGGGTCAACCCCAGCAGGATTTTGCTGGCCGACCAGAAGGGGGCTTTGCCGATATAATTCGCATAGCCGCCCTTGCGCCGCATTAGGAACAGGATGACCAGAATCATACTCAAGGCCGACTGGAAACTCATCACCGTATACATCGGCGGTAGCACCGAGTCTTTCCAACCCGGCACCATACTCATGGCATAGTCGGTTACAAAGAGGAACTGGACGAAAATCAGCAGCATAAAGTACCACGCGCCGAGCAAAGCTAATCCGGCTTTCTGCGCGTTCCACTGCTTTTTAGTCCCGTACCAGCCGCCAGCCATCAACCCGTAGAAAGAGCGGCGGAATCCGGTTGCCGTCAACCGCGCCTGCGCCAGATCCGGCCGCGCCGACAGCCACAGCAACGCCATCCCGCACACGGCCAAACCGACCAACCCCAACAAATCCCACAGATGCGGCGCGCCAAAGGGCGCCTCGAACCACAGCGTCCGCCGCACTTCCAAGTCCGTCGTTCCCGGCAGGCAGCACTCGGCCGCGTTCCCCAGCGCCCTTTCCTCCTTCATCGCATCCTCCCCGGGCGATTCGGGATTGTAAATCGGCGGCATTGCCAACATTAGCGGGATAAAGATGATGAGGTTGACGACCCCGACCACGGCGAACAGTTCCGCGACCCGGGACACCGGCCGCCGCCAGTGACTCTTGGTAAAGCGGAAGGCGCAGGCGACCAGCGGCGCCGCTCCGGTTACCATAAAGATAAAGGAAAAGACGCCCACATAGTAGCCCCACGGCCCCGGGTTGGCGAAACCGCCGCCGCTCAGCTTAATCAAAAAGCCGATAACGCCCAGGACGGTCAGCGCCGCCGCCGCGCCCAAAGCCAGCTTGTACCCGGAGGGCAGGGCGAAAGTCTTGCCGGCCACATCCCCGGTGACCTGCTCCGCATTGGGAAAAACCCACATCCCGGCGTGCTGGCCGTGGCCATAGCCGCCGCTGTGCTGCTGTACGCCGCTGTTAGCCATTATGTCCGCCCTGCAACGGGTTCGGGTCAACCTTTTTCAGGTAAATCAGGTTCGGCTTGGTCCGCATTTCCTCGAGGAGCCGATACCCCCGGGTTTTGCGGTCGTGTTCGTGGTGAATGTCGTGCTCGTTCACATCGTCAAAGTACGGCTTGATGGGGCTGCTTTCGTCGAACTGGTCGCCGAACATCAAGGCATTGGTCGGGCAAGCCTGGACGCAAGCCGGCATATAGTTGCCGGCGTTCAGCGCGGCGTCATTCAACTGGCTGCCCTGCTGCCGCTCGACTTTCAGCTCGGCCCGCCGCAGCCGCTGGACGCAGAAAGTGCATTTCTCGGTAATGCCCCGGGAGCGCACGGTCACATCCGGGTTCAACTGGTTCTGCATCGGCTCCGGCCAGTTGGGATGCCAGTAGTTGAAATAGCGCACCTGATAGGGGCAGTTGTTGATGCAGTACCGGGTGCCGACGCAGCGGTTATAGACCTGGACATTCAGCCCCTCATCGTTGTGATAAGTGGCATAGACCGGGCAGACCGGTTCGCAGGGGGCGTTTTCGCAGTGCTGGCACAGCACCGGGATAAAGCGCGCCCGCACATTGGGATACTCCCCTTCCCAATACCGTTCCACCCGAATCCACTCGTAGGCCCGGCTTTGCAGGAACGAGTTCTTATCGTTGATGGGCAGGTTGTTCTCGGCCTGGCAGGCCACTACGCAGGCTTGACACCCGTTGCAACGGTCCAAGTCCACTACCATGCCCCACCGATGTTTGGCTCTGCTGGTAACCATTATCCTCCCCGTTGCTTTCAACCGTTATTCCCGCGGCTGCGGGAATCCCAATCGCCCAACAACCGCTAGTGGGCGCCGCCGGTCGTAACCTTGACGATTTCCTCGCCGTCGCTGAGCGGATTTTCCCGGGCCGGGAACGCCCCCTCGAACTTGGATACCTTCAGGCTTTCCCCGGTGGCGGTTAGGCTGACCCGATGGCTGGCCCAAGCCAAACCGCCGCTTTCAGTAGTTTGCCGCGGCGACAGCAAATCCAGAACATTGGAACTTTCCCGGACATCGCCGCCGGTGGCGTAATCGGAACCGGCCCGCCGCCCTTGTCCCAAAGGCACCGCTACCACATTGGGCGGCAATGCCGGGTTGGGATAGAGCAAGGCGGTAATGCTGCCGGCGTCCGAGGCAATCCGCACTACATCCCCTTCCCGCAAGCCCATGGTCGCCGCTTGCCGGCTGTTCATTTCCGCCCAGGTCTGCCAAGTAATGGTCGTTACCGGATCCGGCAAAGCCTGCATCCAGGGCAAATGCGCGCCGCTGCCATCCCCTAGGGAATTATGAGCAAAGGGCAGCAGATAGAACCCGCCGCTGCCGGTCAGACTGGCTGGTTTGCCTTGCCCGGCAATAGCGTTCAGCAGACCCGGCGGCGGTTCTGGCGCCGCGCCTTGGCGATTTTCGTCCCACCAGCCGCCTTGTTGCAGCATCAGATTCCACAGGGCATCCGGGGAATCCGCTTGCCGGGAAGTCCCTCGATTCAGTTCGTACAAGGCCGCCGCATTTTCCCGCAACGCCGCCTCGAGGCTGTTCCAAGGCAAAGCCGTTTCTTGCCCCAACTCCTGCCCCACGCTCAGCAGAATATCCCCAAAACTGCGCGGGTTCAAGTCGCCCAAGGGGTTCACTACCGGCTGCTGCATCCCGATTACCTGATACCCCGGCCCCGGCTCCGGCACATCATCTCCCCAATCCTCCAGATACACCCGGTCGGGCAGGATCAAATCGGCCATTAGCGTAGTTTCATCCATAAAGGAGGAGAAACTGACGATGAACAAGTCATCCCGGTTCAGCGTTTCCCCGAAGCCCACGGCCGCCGGCAAGCCATAGACCGGGTTGGCGTTATGCACCATTACCAGCCGGGTAGCGCCGTTGCCGATGTTGCGGGCTACTTCCTGCCAATCGGTCAGCGAACCCACCACGGCGGCGTCCGGCAGTTCCGGGATGGGGTTGCGCGGGTTGAACCGCATCCCGCCCGGCTGCCCCACGCTGCCGACCAGATAGTTCAGGGCATAGATGGCTTGCAGGTTGAATAGTCCGTTGGTGTGCGCCCCGGCGCTGTCGCCGCCCAAGGCAAGGGCGGGGAGATGGCCGGCAAAATCCCGGGCCAATTCCCGAATATAGTCCGCCGCCGATTTGCCGTGCAGCAGTTCCGCCGGCAGTTCCAAAGTCCCGGCCACGGTTTCCGGGGTGTAGTCAGCCAAGGCCGCCGCGCCTTGCCCGTTGGTCAGGGCAGCCACATTAACACCCGGCGCGGTTAGCCCTTCGCTGATAATCACTTGGGCCAGGCTCAACGCTAGGTAGCCCTCCATCCCGGGCTTAACGGGAATCCACTTATCGGCATTGGCCGCCGTCATTGAAAAGCGCGGGTCAATCTGTACCAGCGTCCCCCGGTGTTCCCGTCCCGCGCCTTGGCGAAACTCGCCGTAAGCCGTGGCCATTCGGGTTGATGCCCCCCAAGTGGAGAGAAAATCGGCGCCGAAAGACAGCACATAGTTGGCGTTGGCCAGGTCGAAATCGGGCAGCAAATCCTGGTCGAATACCGCCTTGACCGCCGCTCGGTAGGTAGTCCGGTCTAAAGTCTCAAACCCCAAGTGTCGGCCGCCCAATCCTTGGGCAAACTGGCCGGCAATGCGGCCTAGCGTCCCGCGCAGCGGCTCGGTAATCAGTACCATCCCTTGCCGCCGGGCCGCCGTTTCCCGCCACAGGATTTCCAACGCCTCCGGTTCCCAAGCAATTGCCTTGAACTGGCCGGAGCCGCGGGGGCCGGTGCGGCGCATGGGCCCGCGGATGCGGTCGGGATGATACAGGGCTTGCAAACCGCCCTCGGCCCGCGGCCCCTGCTTGCCCTGGTTCAGCGGATACTTGGGATTGCCCCGGATTTTCTTGGCGCGCCCTTCCATCACCCGGACCAAGACGCCCTCGCCGCCGCTCTCCCGGGCCACGGTGGCGTACCAATTGTCCCGGCCCTTGACCAAATCCTCCGGCAAGTCCCGGGGGCTTTGGATGCTCAGCTCCTCCTCCTGGAACACATCACAGGCTACGGCCCCCACTGCGGAGAGGCCGGCCCAAGCCAGGAAGTTGCGCCGTGTCAGTTTCATAATCGGTTTTTGCCTTCGCTCAACAATATGGCTTGCCGGCCGCCTACTTGTGGCAGATGGTGCAATCGGTGGCGACATTCAAGTCCCGGTGGCAATCCACACAGGTACCCATTTTCAGCGACTGCCCGGCTTGCGGCTGCACTTCCTCCATCGCCGCCACATCGCCGTGACACACTGAACAGGACTCGCCAACCGGAATGGGCAAATCCATCGGCTGCCCGTCGCCCATCGGCAGGGATACCGTACGCGGCTCCCCCTGGGTCAAAAAGCGGATATGGGCTTCGTGGACAAAGCGCACATGGTCGGGCAAACGATGCACCCGTTCCCAATCAATGGGCAGTTCATCATTAAACCGGTCAACGATGCGCTGCATTTCATCCAAATCATTCTGGCGGTGGCCGCTGCTGTCCGCATCGAGGGCAACTGCCAGGTTCTCCGGGTTAATTTGCTGATGGCAGAACAGGCACTGCTCCAAGGCCGGCACCGTCGCCGCCGCGCCCTTGGTCACATTGCGGTGGCAGAATTCGCAGGCGATTCCCGCGCCGCCTTCCTCCGGCGGCCCGGCGTGGACGGTATGGGGAAAGCCGATGGGCTGCGCCGGGGCGTTGCCCAACCCGAAGGGCGGGTTGGAGAACCAGGAGATGAACAGGATTGCTACGATAAACCCGACTATGCCGGTGACGACCAGCCCGACCACCGCCAGGGGAATGATGTTTGCGCTTGGCCTCATCGGCGCCCGAACCTGCCTGTTTTCAGTATCCGACCGGTATCCAAATCGTCCCCGGACATTCCGGGAACCCTGCTTTGTTTCCGCTCCGGTTTTCCCGCGCCAGCCGGAACTGGCTCCGTCCCTCGTTACATCCAGGGCTGGTTATAGATGTTGCTCAGCGTCGGCCACGTCAGGCCGATGATGGACGCCATCAGCGCCACCGCCACTAACAGCAGCAGCAGGGCAAAGATGGTCAACGGCCACCGCAGCCGTTCCATAACGGGCGGCAAGTGGCCAGTCTGCACTGCCGACGGGATAAAGGCGTGGGCAATCATCAGGGTAAAGGCAAAGAGGATGACTACCGGAAAGTAAATCCAGTACCTCGTCAGCCAGATGCTGATGTTCTGCCAATCTACGGTGGTCAGGGTATTCGGGTCCATCAACCTTGCCTTGCGGAGAACGCTCCGGGTATCCGCCAAACCGCTCCGGCGGAAAATCTAGTGAAAATTATCACATTGTTTTAAGAGTGTCAAGGGTATTAGGCGGGCAAATTCCCAGCGCAATTTATGGGGATAAGCCCCGAGCCGCAACCGTCATTCCCGCGCCAACGGGAATCCGGCCGCCTTCACTGCTCATCATTGGCTTGCGATTACTTATGCAACGGACGATTTCGCCGCCGTCTGGCAACCCACCGCCGCCAGAGCTTGCATTACCTCACCGATGGAAGTAGTGTAGTCCAGCCGCAGTAGTTTGCCGGCCGCCTTTTCGCCGACTCCCAGCCGCCGGGCCAAGGCCGCCTTGCCGATACCTTGCTCCCGCATTGCCCTATAAAGGTCCAGTTGGGCGGCGATAAGCGGCTGCACCCCAATTAGCTCTTGCCCCTCGACCCAAGGGCTTGGGACGGGCAAGTCTTTCCCGCAGCGAATGCAGGCGCCCAGCGACACCACGAGACAATCCTCAGCAAGGATAACAGCTTCCTTGAAAGTTACGCCGCCGGTGTTGGCTCCGTACAAGTCAGGAAAAGTAACTACGAATCCCCGGCCGCCTTCGGCATCGTCAGGAACAATGTTGCAGGGATAGACATAGCGCATTGTTTAGAACCTCCTGCGGTCGATGTCTAAATCCTTCAGCATATTCAGAAAGGCTCCTACAGGAATCTCTCCGTGCTGCACAACGGTATGTCGGCCGCCTATATACAACGTACCGTGGCTACCTTTGCCGTGGTCGCTGTCAAAATAGCACTCCAGCCCGTAGCGCCGCGCATAACGGCGCGCCCGCCGGATAAACTGCTGGCCGTTCATACGCCGATTTTAACCCTTGCCGTCCGCGCCGGTCAACGCAGCCATCAGCCGGTCGGGTTCAACCGTCCCCTTCCCGCTAATCCTTATCTCAATGCCGGTCAAACGCCCCGCCCTACTCCTCCAAGGTAGTAATATCCCCCGGGTCCAGACCCAATTCCCGCGCTTTCAGCAGGCGGCGCATAATTTTGCCCGAGCGGGTTTTGGGCAGCAGCGGGGTGAACTCGATTTCCGCCGGCGCCGCTATCGGCCCCAAAGCGGTGCGGACATGGTTGCGGAGGGTCTCGACCATCAAATCCGAAGGGTCATTGCCCATCCGCAGGGTTACAAAGCCCTTGATGACTTCGCCACGCAACTGGTCGGGCTTGCCGATGACTGCCGCCTCGGCCACGGCCGGGTGGGACACCAGCGCGCTCTCCACTTCCGCCGACCCGATGCGATGGCCGGCCACATTCAGCACATCGTCGGCTCGGCCCACTACCATATAGTAGCCCTCGGCGTCCCGCAAAGCCACATCCCCGGAGGAATAGACGCCGGGTATCTGACTCCAGGTAGCGGCGTAGCGTTCCGGGTCGCCCCAAACGGTGCGGGAAAAGTGCGGGAAAGGCCGGCGGATGACCAGAAACCCGCCCTTGTCCGGCTCCTCAATGGGCTGGCCTTCCCGATCCACTACATCCAGCAGCGCGCCGGGCAGCGGCCGGCCGACCCGTCCCGGCCGGGATGCCATGGTCGCCATCGTCCCCAAGCAGGGGCCGCCGGTTTCGGTCTGCCACCAGTTATCGACAATGTGCGCCCACTCCCCGCGGCCGCAGATGTGTTCGTAAGCCCAGCGCAAAGCCTCCGGGTTCAGCGGCTCTCCGGCACAGGTCAGAAAGCGCAAAGAGCGCAGGTTGTATTGCCGGGCCGGTTCCTCACCGTAGCGCATCAGCATTCGCACCGCCGTGGGGGCGGTGAAAATCACATTGACCCCGTACTTTTCGATGATTTCGTAAAAGACGGCGTTATGGGGATAGTCCGGCGCGCCTTCCCGAAAGACGGTGGTAGCCCCGGCGACCAGCGGCGCATAGACAATATAGCTGTGGCCGACTACCCAGCCAATATCCGACATACACCAGAAAACATCGGCGTCTTTCACATCCCAGAAGTTCTTGAAGTGGTAATGGGTGCCGACCATATAGCCGCCGTGGACATGGACGACGCCCTTGGGCTTGCCGGTAGTGCCGCTGGTGTAGAGGATATAGAGCGGATCCTCGGCGTCCATTACTTCCGCCGGGCAGTCGATGGAGCTGGCCGCCAGCAGCTGGTCAAAATCCACTTGCTCCGGCGACAAATCCGCTAATGCCAGTTCGCGCCGAAAGACAATAACCGATTCCAGGGTGGCGCAGCCGGCTACCGCTGCATCGGCAATACCTTTCAAGTCCACCCGATTGCCGCGGCGGTAGCCGACATCTCCGGTAATCAACGCCTTGGCCCCGGCGTCTTGAATCCGGTCGCGCAAAGACCCCACGCTGAACCCGGCATAAACTACGCTGTGGACGGCGCCAATCCGGGCGCAAGCCAGCATTGCAATGGCTCCTTCCGGGGTCAACGGCATATAGATGACTACCCGGTCGCCCTTGCCCACGCCCAGGGATTTCAGTCCGTTGGCGCAGCGATTTACCTGCTGCGCCAAGCGGCCGTAGGTATAAACCTGCTCTGTGCCATCCTCGCCCAGCCAGATCAGGGCCGCCTTGTTTCGCCGCTCGGTGTTCAGGTGGCGGTCCAGGGCGTTGTAGCAGATGTTGGTCTGCCCGCCAACGAACCACTGAAAGTTAGGATAGTCCCACTGGAACACCGTATCCCAGGGCCGGAACCAATGCAGTTCGGCCGCCGCCGCGGCCCAAAACCCTTCCGGGTCGGCGATGGAGCGGGCATAGACGGCGGCATAGTCTTGCAGCGCGGCCTGAGCGGAGACATGGGGCGGCGGCGGAATTTCCCCGCTTTCCCGCAGCAGATTGTCAATTTGTCCCTGCTGAACCATAACTCAATGCTCCTTTGGGGTCGGGTTCCCTTTTGCTTTCAGGGTATGCCCTTCCTTACCCCGGCGCCATCCTTTCCGTCGCCAAGCAAACGCTCGGCCCGGTCAGCGGCGTAAAACGCGGCAATTATATACCAACCCGTTCCGTTCCGGTTGGCATATAATTGCCTGGTTAAAGAATTATCCCACAACCCGGCAACGCTCCGGGTCTGGAAAGTCTATTCAGACACCGTTGCCGCCGGCCGCCAGTGGTCAAACTCTGCCGGCAGCAGTTTCAGCAGTTCCTCCGCCGTCATCCCGTACACATCATAGGTCATATACAACTGGTCAACCACATCGATAAAGCGCATCAGGTTGCCGGGGCGGCGCTGCCTTTCCCGTCCCCCGCCGCCGAACCCGGGCTTGGTGCGCCGGGTAGTTTGGTCGGTGTAAAGCAGGTGAGCCAGCTTGACGATGCCCCGGGAACGAAACAAGGCCGGCGCGCCGATGAGCCGGTCAGCCAGTTGCCCTACCGAATTGACCGGCTGCTCCAGCATAAACCAGGCGTTTTCGCCGTGCCGGGTGTAGGTTTCGTAAGCCAGCAGCAGCCGATGGGCAAAGTGGCGGCGGCTACCCCGACCTTCGGCCGCCGGGTCAATGACATAAGCCACATCCGGGTTGCGCCCCAAATTGGGGTAGCCGTCGTCGTCCTTGTCCACCAACCGGTCAAAGTAGAACATACCCAGCCAGGACCAGAGGCCGGCATTGCCGATGACCTGGCTGGCCGGCAAGTGTCCCAACCAGAATTTCAGATAGCGGCCGGCTTCCCGGCGGTTGGCAAAATCCCGGGCGACGATGGATACCGCCGGCTCGACCGGCTCGGAATAGGGGGCATCGGTAAGAACGGCGGCCGGAAAGGGCGTATTCACTTGGCCGGCCCGCAGCGCCGCCAGGTATTCTTTGGCGGCGGCGATGCCTTGGGGAGTCAGTTGGCGTATCGGTTGGGGCTGGGTGTCGGTCATAGCGAACTACCTCCGGGCCGCGGCGTAGAGCTGGCTGGCGTTGAAACGGATATCGGTAAAGGCGCGCACCGCCCCGTCAATCCATTCCCGCAAATCCGACTGCCGCCTTTCCGTATCCGGGTCATAGCCGGCGGCGGCGGGACATTCCTGAGAATAGAATTGATTGACAAAACCGAACCAGCGGTACCAGTACCCTTCGTCATCGTTAGGGTCGGCTTCCTGCACTAACAAGGCTTGGGTTAAGACCGACCGCAGCACTTCGGGAAAAACCAGGGAACGAAAGGCCGGGTCATTACGGACCGCTTGGCTGATGCCGTCGATGTTCCGGTTGACTTTCAGCACCGGCGCATCGCCGGTTTCGCCCAAATCGAGACGCCAGACTTCCTGTCCCAAGTCCTCCTCAGCGAGATGGACCAGTTCCTGGGCGGCGGTTTCCCCGCCCGGGTTCCATTGGGGGGTTATGCGGTTAGCCAGAGCCAGGATTTGCCGGGAACTGTCCGGGGTTAAAGCCATCACCCGGAAGTTGGGCGGCCCGGTCAGGTCCGAAAGTTCCCGGTTGGCCGGCGGTTGGGGATTGCCTACCGTTCCCCACCGGAAACGCATGGCCTGACGCTCCCGGGACGCCTCAATTTCCAGCAAGGCATCGGGCGGCAGCTGCAACTCGTCCAGCTGGAGCGTCGCGTCAAAGCTGGACGCCCCGCCGTCCGCCGATTCAACCCTTTCAATCTGGATGTGCCGGGCGGTAATGCGCCGGCGGCGGGTGTAGTTAAACTCCCGGATCATCCTTACTCCTCCTCAGCAGCAACGGCAACCACCCGTTCTACCCGGATATGCACATCCCGCCGCGGGTCAAAACCCGCCACCGTCAGCGCAAAGTTGGCCGGGTCGTCGATGGTCAGCAGCAATTCGTTGCCGGCATTGCCGAGGCTGGGACTACCGCCGGCTACGGCTACGGCCAAAGGCTGCGGCAAATCCGGAGACTCCGGGCCGTGCAACCGGAAATCCTGGGCTTGGTAGTGTTTCAAGGGGTTGCCGCGCGGCACCACATAGGCAACTTGCAGGCGGGCGGTCAGCGGCCCGGTTTCCTTGCCGCCGGCCGGTAATTTCACCCGGAAACCGCCGCTGTCTTGAGTGCTGACTTGCTCGACAGTAAAGTCGGGCGGATTAAGCGGCTTGGGCGGCGGTGGAGGTGGGTTAGGACCAGGACCAGGACCGGGGCAAGGCTTCGGGGGTGGCGGCGGCGGAATGTCCTCGCCCCATTTGCCATCCCAAAAGAAAATATCGGCCAAGGCATCCTTTTGCAGCCCCTCTTGAGGGGACTCGAGGATGCCCAACAGCCGGGAGGGCGCGCTGCGGACGGCGTCAATGCGCCGGGGGGCCGCGACCCAGCGTTTAGCCACCCGATCCACATGGAGCCGCCAAGTGTTATGGGCCGGCGGCTCCGAATCTCGCAGCATCGCCGCCAGGCTTTCGGTCTCCCGTACTACCAGCAAGGCCCGGGCCCGGTAGCGTCCGATATAATCCATTCCCGGGATGGACAGGGTGCCGCGCACATAGTAATCGTGGCCTTCGGGCAAGGTATCATCCCTTTGCAGATACAGGTCAAAACCGGTGCTCTCCGGCTCGGCGCCCTTGCGCTGCACATCCGTTTCCACCCGAAATGCCAGCAATTGCCCGGCCGCATAAGCGTCACGCCGCGCCACCAGTTCATCGTAGTGGACGTAGCCGGGATCATTGCGCGGCGGTTGGCTCAGGTTGATACATTCCCCGGGGGGCAGGGTGTCGATTTCCCGACACATCCTGAATAGCTTTTGATAGCTCTGCGCGCTGTGCTCAGCGGTATCGCCCAGTTTCAGGTCAGTCAGATAACTGTCAACGGTGCTTTCGCTCAAGGTGGCGGGCGGCGCGCCATCGCCGCCGTCAACAATGACTTCCAGCTGCCCGGAGATGATGGGATAAAAATAGTTGCGGACTACCGAGGCCAGCAGACCCTCTTTATCCAGCTCATCCCCCGCGGCGCCGCTGCCGAACCGGGGAAAAGGAATGATGATGGACAAGCCGGAATTAGCCCGAAAGCGCAGGTCAAAATCGGCGATGCACTGCCGAATGAAAAGGGCGTGTTCCGGGTTGGACATTTCCAGCGGCTGCTGAAAGCCATCCTCTCGGTGAACCGCAAAATAACCGTCCGGGGGATACCGTTGGCCGTCGATGGTGTGCTTGTTCAGCACCGCCATACCCATCAGCAGCAGATCGTTATCGGTACTGCGGCGGGTTAAGGCAAGGCAAGTGGAGATATGGGAGGCGTCGGGGAAAACCCACTTGCCCAAGCCCCAGGAGCCGTTATCGGTAGCCCCTTTGCCGGAACGCCCGGTATTGCGGAAAAACCAGTAAAAATCGTTGCCTTGGGCCGGGTTATCCGGGGAATCGTCAAACTGCCGCCAATCTCCGTTCAACCCCCGCGTCCGGTCATCCTCGACCACAATGTAGGGAACGCCCCCGGATACCAAGCTGCCGCGTTCCAACCGGTCTTGGATGGCATTATCCAAGTCGTTCAACGTCCGCAAGTGCGGCGCCAGGCCGGCGAAGTATCCCGCCGCTTGGGATTCAGGCAAAGGATTAGCGATGCCGGCCAGGGAAAAGCGCACCCGCACCGGGCTGGCGGCCCCACTGCCCGGCGGCCGCTCCTTGCTGAGGGCGGCGTCCAGGGAGTTCTGAATTACCTCCCGCACTAGGCGGACATTGATGTTTTCCTCTTGAAAGAACTCCCGCTCAACGGACTCGTGGTTCTTTTCCGCCGGGGACATCTTGCGAAACTGCCATTTCACTTCGGGCATTTCCCTCACCTGGCCGCAAAAGGGTTGGATTCCCTGCTACGCGCGCATACTAGCATTGCCCGCGCGCGGCGTCTATAGGCAACAGCAAATTCGCGGAAACTCTTAATTTTTTACCTTACTATCCCCCACTCGTTACAAACATTTTACATTTACGCCTTTCAACCCCTTGCGCGGCCGGTGTATAATCCCGGTTTCCAATTCCGGGATATTGTGATATATTTAACAAACTTTCGGGCCGGGATGCCCGGAGGGTTCAGTCTTTAGTTACGGTGGGGTCTGGTCAATGAACTCGTCCTTAAGGGAACTGGCCCGCTATGGCCTCTATTCCCCCCATCTGGAACACGACAGCTGCGGCGTGGGCGTCGTTGCCAATATCTATGGCGGCCAGTCCCACCAAATCATCACCGAGTCCCTGCAAGTTCTGGTGAACCTGGGACATCGCGGCGCTTGCGGCTGCGACCCGGAAACCGGCGACGGCGCCGGCATCCTGCTCCAGATGCCCCATCAGTTCTTTCAACAGGAATGTCCGGCCTTGAGCATCGACCTGCCCGCGCCGGGCGGCTACGGCGTGGGGATGGTTTTCCTGCCGCCGGCCGCTGATGCCCAAGCCCAATGCCGCGCCCTTATCGACCGCTCCATCGCCGCCGAAGGGCTGCAACTCCTGGGCTGGCGCGCCGTGCCGGTCAACCCGGATAAGTTGGGCCGGGACGCCCGCGCCGTCCAGCCGCACATCGGGCAGGTTTTTGTCGGCGGCCGCCCCGGACAGGAACCGGAACAGCTGGAGCGCAAGCTCTATACCCTCCGCAAGGTCATTGAAAGCGCGGTAAAGGAAATCGGCCTTTCCGAAGCCGATGCCGACTACTTCTACATTTGCAGCCTGTCCAACCGCACCCTGGTTTATAAGGGGCTGCTGATGGCGCACCAGGTTGCCGGCTTTTACCAGGACTTGAATCACCCGGCCTTGGTCAGCGCCTTTGCCTTGGTGCATTCCCGGTTCAGCACCAACACCCTCGGCCACTGGAAACTGGCTCATCCCTACCGCTTTCTGGCGCACAACGGGGAAATTAACACCCTGCGCGGCAATACCAACTGGATGCACGCCCGGGAAGCTCAATTCGCGTCGCCGCTTTTCGGAGAGGACATCAAAAAAATCCCCCCGGTGATGACCCCGGGGGCCAGTGACACCGCCGGCTTTGACAACGCCCTCGAACTGCTGACGATGACCGGCCGTAGCCTCGACCACTCGATGCTGATGATGATTCCCGAAGCTTGGGAACAGCACGAAGCGATGCCCCAGGAGAAAAAAGACTTTTACGAATACCACTCCGGCTTGATGGAGCCGTGGGACGGCCCGGCAATGATTGTCGCCGCCACTGACCGCCATATCTGCGCCGTCCTCGACCGCAACGGCTTGCGTCCCTTCCGCTACACCATCACCAAAGACGGCAAACTGGTGATGGCATCCGAAACCGGCGTGCTGGACATTCCCCCGGCGCAAATCAAGCAGCGCGGCCGCCTCCAGCCCGGGCGGATGTTTCTGGTCAGCCTCGAGGAAGGCCGCATCATTGGCGATAGCGAACTCAAGGAAAACCTTTCCCGCCGCCAGCCCTACGGCCAGTGGCTGCGGGAAAACAAGGTTGCCTTAGCCGACTTGCCGGCCGCCCCGGCCGCCGCCCGGCCCGACCCGGCCCAGTTGACCCGGCAGCAGCGCGTCTTTGGCTACACCCTCGAGGAACTGCGGATGCTCACTACTCCGATGGCGGTCAGCGGCTATGAGGCGGTAGGCTCGATGGGCAATGACGCCCCCTTGGCGGTGTTGTCCGAACAGAATCAACTGCTGTTCAACTACTTTAAGCAGTTGTTCGCCCAAGTAACTAACCCGCCCCTCGATGCCATCCGCGAGGAACTGGTTACTTCCCTCGAAGCCTTTATCGGCTGCGAGCGCAATCTCTTTGCCGAAACTCCCGAACACTGCCGCCAGTTGAGACTCCATTCCCCCCTGCTGACCAGCGCGGAACTGGAGCAAATCCGCCGGCTGGATCAGAACGGCATCCGCGCCGTTACCCTGCCGGCTCTCTTTAACGCCCCGGCTGAGGGTGACGGGGATGGCGACAGTTCCCTGAAAGCGGCTCTGGATGAACTGTGCGCCCGGGCATCCCAAGCCATTGCCGATGGCTACTCCATCATCATCCTTTCTGACCGGGGCATTACTGCCGACCAAGCCCCCATTCCCAGCCTGCTGGCTACCGCCGCCGTCCATCATCATCTGATCAGGGAAGGCAGCCGCACTAAAGTGGGCTTGGTCGTGGAATCCGGCGAACCCCGGGAAGTTCACCACTTCTGCCTGCTCTTGGGCTACGGGGCCGGCGCGGTCAACCCCTACCTGGCATTGGACACCGTGCAGGATTTGGCGGAACGCGGCGAGCTGAACGGCACTAATCCCGACTACGCCGTCAAAAATTACATCAAAGCCAACGAAAAGGGTTTGCTTAAGGTTATGTCCAAAATGGGCATCTCCACGGTGCAAAGCTACCGCGGCGCTCAGATTTTCGAGGCCGTGGGCTTGAACCAGGATTTGATTGACCAGTACTTTACCTGGACGCCCTCCCGGGTGGCCGGCATCGGCTTGACGGCCGTTGCCGCCGAGCAGTTGCAGCGGCATCGTTTCGCCTTTCCCCCGCAGCCCATAGCCGCTGAGTTGGATTTGGCCCCCGGCGGCGCTTACCAGTGGCGGCGGCACGGCGAAGTCCACCAGTGGAACCCGGACACTATCGCCAAGCTCCAGTACGCTACCCGCGCCAACAGTTGGGCGTCCTATCAGCAGTTCAGCCAGGCGGTCAACGACCAGAGCCGGGAGTTGGCTACCCTGCGCGGCTTGCTTAAATTCAGGACGGAGCGCCCGCCGGTTCCCATTGACGAAGTGGAGCCGGCCCGGGAAATTGTCAAACGCTTTGCTACCGGCGCGGCGTCCTTCGGCTCCATCAGCAAGGAAGCCCACGAAACGATGGCTATCGCGATGAACCGCATCGGGGCGCGCAGCAACACCGGCGAAGGCGGCGAGGATTACCACCGCTATACCCGGGATGACAACGGCGATTCCCGCAACAGCGCCATCAAGCAGGTCGCTTCCGGCCGCTTCGGCGTTACTCCCAACTACCTGATTAACGCCACCGACCTGCAAATCAAAATGGCGCAAGGTTCCAAGCCCGGCGAAGGCGGCCAGTTGCCCGGCCACAAGGTCGATGAAATTATCGGCTGGGTGCGGCATACTACCCCCGGCGTCGAGCTGATCTCGCCGCCGCCGCATCATGACATCTATTCCATCGAGGATTTGGCTCAGCTCATCCACGACCTGAAAAACATCAACCCGGCGGCCCGGATCCATGTCAAACTGGTGGCGGAAGTGGGCGTTGGCACGATCGCCGCCGGCGTCTCCAAGGGCCACGGCGATGTGGTGCTGATTAGCGGCCACGATGGCGGCACCGGCGCCTCTCCCGAATCCTCGATCAAGCACGCCGGCTTGCCTTGGGAGTTGGGATTGGCGGAAACCCAGCAGGTGCTGGTCGCCAATGACCTCCGCAGCCGTATCGTAGTGCAGACCGACGGCCAGTTGAAAACCGGCCGGGACGCCGCCATTGCCTTCCTGTTGGGCGCGGATGAAATCGGCTTTGCCACTGCGCCCCTGATTGTCAGCGGCTGCATTATGCTGCGGAAGTGCCACCTCAACACCTGCTCCGTGGGCATTGCTACCCAAGACCCGGAGCTGCGGCAGCGCTTTGCCGGCAAGCCGGAATATGTCATCAACTACTTCTTTTTTGTGGCTGAGGAACTGCGGGAAATTATGGCGCAGTTGGGCTTTCGCACCGTTCAGGAAATGATTGGCCGGGTCGAAGTCCTCGACGCCGACACCGCCGTTGAGCAGTGGAAAGCCCGCGGCTTGGACTTTTCCAAACTGCTCTACCGCCAGCCCCAAGCCGACTCGGTAGTTATCCACCACTGCCAGGAACAGGATCACGGCTTGGCTAACGCCCTCGACCATCAGTTGATTGCCGCCGCCGCCCCGGCTCTGGAACAGCGGCAGCCGGTCAAAATCCATCACCCCATCCGCAACTCCAACCGCACCGTCGGCGCGATGCTCAGCGGCAAAATCGCCCAAAAGTACGGCGAGGAAGGCTTGCCCCCGGAAACGGTTAAAATCAACCTCTCCGGTTCCGCCGGTCAGAGTTTCGGCGCATTCCTGGCCAAGGGCATTGACCTGCGGCTCGAAGGCGACACTAACGACTATATGGGCAAAGGGATGAACGGCGGCCGTATCGTCGTCCGCCCCCCGGCTGATGCCGATTTTGTCCCGGAGGAAAACATCATCATCGGCAATGTGGCTCTCTACGGGGCGACCGGCGGCCAGGCTTTCATCCGCGGCCTGGGCGGGGAACGGTTCTGCGTCCGCAACAGCGGCGTCCACGCCGTCATCGAGGGCATTGGCGACCACGGCTGCGAATACATGACCGGCGGCGTTGCCGTCATCCTCGGCCCCACCGGGCGCAACTTCGCCGCCGGGATGAGCGGCGGCATCGCCTTTGTCTATGACCCGGAGGGCGATTTTGTCAACCGCTTTAACGCTGGCTTGGCTGACCTCGAGAACCTGTCCGACCCGGCGGATGTTGCTATCCTGCGCGGGTTGATTGAACAGCATCAGCAATACACCGGCAGCGAACCGGCCGGCAAAATCCTCGCCGACTGGCCGGCCGCGCAAAGCCGGTTCCGCAAGGTTATGCCCCGGGACTATCGCCGGGTGCTGCAAGCCCGTCAGCAAGCCCAACACGCCAACGCGAAAGAGATGGAAGTAGCGCACAATGGGTAAGCCCACCGGATTTATGGAATCGGGACGGCAGCCGCCGGAGCGCCGCCCGGTAACGGAAAGAAAGCAGGACTACCGGGAACTCTACCGGGACTGGCCCGAAAAAGCCGCCCGGGAGCAGGGCGCCCGCTGTATGGACTGCGCCGTCCCCTTCTGCCACATGGGTTGTCCCTTGGGCAATGTCATCCCGGAGTTCAACCACTATGTCTATCAGGGGGAATGGCGCAAGGCGTTGGAAGTGCTGCACAGCACCAACAACTTCCCGGAGTTCACCGGCCGCATCTGCCCGGCCCCCTGCGAAGCCTCCTGCGTCCTCAGCATCAACAGCGACCCGGTTACCATCGAATACATCGAAAAGGAAATCTCCGACCGGGGCTATCGGGAAGGCTGGATTGTCCCGCAGCCGCCGGCCCACCGCACCGGTAAAAAAGTGGCGGTAGTCGGTTCCGGCCCGGCCGGGCTAGCCGCCGCCCAGCAGCTGAACCGGGCCGGCCATTGGGTAACCGTTCTGGAACGGGCCGACTATATCGGCGGCCTGCTGATGTTGGGCATTCCCGATTTCAAGCTGGAAAAATCGGTAGTCCGCCGCCGCCTCGACCTGATGACCGCCGAGGGCGTCCAGTTCCGCGCCGGCGTCAATGTCGGCGTCAACTATCCGACCGCCCAACTGCTGACCGACTTTGACGCCGTATGCCTTACCGGCGGCGCCACCCAAGCCCGGGATTTGCCGGTGCCGGGCCGGGAACTCGATGGCATCCACTTGGCAATGGACTACCTGCCGCAGCAGAACAAACTCTTGGCTGGCGAAACCCTCGACCCGGCGGAACAGATTACCGCCGAGGGCAAGCGGGTGGTCATACTGGGCGGCGGCGACACCGGCGCCGACTGCCTCGGCACCGCCCATCGTCAGGGCGCGGAAGTGGTCTATCAGTTCGAGCTGCTCCCGGAACCCCCGGAACAGCGGCGGCCCGATAATCCCTGGCCGCAGTGGCCGGCCATCTTGCGCTCCTCGCCGGCCCACGAGGAGGGCGGCATCCGCGACTACAACATCCTGACCAAATCCTTCTCCGGCCGCGACGGGCAAGTGGAAAAACTCCACGCAGTCCGGGTGGAATGGACTACCGGCGAAAATGGCCGCCCCACGATGGCCGAAATCCCCGGCAGCGAGATGGAAGTAGAGACCGACTTGGTGCTGCTGGCCATGGGTTTCCTGCACCCGGAGCACGCCGGGATGCTTACCGACTTGGGCGTGGTTCTTGACGCCCGCGGCAATGTGCAGACCGACGCTAACAAAATGACCAGCATTCCCGGCATCTTTGCCGGCGGCGATATGTCCCGCGGCCAATCCCTGGTTGTCTGGGCCATCGCCGAAGGTCGGGAAGTAGCCCGCGGCGTCGACGCCTATCTTACCGGCCAAAGCAGCAGCTTGCCCCGGTCAATGCCGGCCGGATAAATGAGGAACCGGCATCCGCAATTACCGGCTGCCGGAAAGTAAAGGGCGGGTAGAAAACCCGCCCCTTTTTCGATATATGGTCTAGCTGTCAGGATTGCCAACCGGCGGTACGGCAAGTTGCTGGCAGATGCGTCGGGCCGTGTATAAGTTGATTTCCCGGTGCCGTGGAATGGAAGTGCGGCGGCGGATGGCGGGGTTTTCCCAAATGCTATGCTCACCGCCCTCCCGCACTAACCGGCAACCGTGCCGCCGCAAATGCCGTAGCAACTCGCGCCGCTGCATTAAGCGGCATCCTCGACCACCACTGCCACCCGGGACGCCGCTTGTATCAGCAAATAAATCGGCTCCTCCCAATCGGCCTCCGGGTCGGTAATGGCGGCGTCCGGCCGGGGCAGCGGCTCCCCGGCCAGTAGGCAGGTTTCCGCCAGATCGACCAACGCGCTCGACAACATCCGCCGCGCCTGTTCCACATCGGCGGCCCATGTGATAACTCCCGGAAAGTCCAGCACTTCGGCGTGAACCCCATCCTCCAGACCCTTGAACATCGCCTTGTAAGTCAGCATAACCGCCCCTGCTTTACCGACTAACCCGCAAGCACCCGCCGCACCAATTCCCCAACCTCCGGGGATACCGGATATTCCGCCAATCCATCCAATCCAACCCACGCAAAACTGGCGTGTTCCGACAGGGTAACTACCGGCGTCTCTTGCACCGTAACTGCAAAATTAAACTGCCGGGTCCACCGCCCGCCCCGGGACTGATAGTCAAAGCAGCTCAAATAGCGGTCTATCCCGATAAGGGTAAAGCCGGTTTCCTCAGCCACTTCCCGCCGCAGGGCGGCGTCCAGCGTCTCCCCGGTTTCCACTACGCCGCTGGGCAGCTCAAACATCCCGCCTAAATAGTCATCCCGGCGGCGCTCGAGCAGTAGCGCATTATCGCCATCCCGGATAACTGCGGCAACTACTATCCGCTCAATCCCTTGGGCGGCCGCATCTTGCAAAAGTTCTGACCGCATTTCCGAGTTCAGCGGCACACCGGTTCGCCCCCTTGCCGGCTTACGCCACCGTCGCCGCTTGCTCAACCAGCCGGGCGTAGCGCGCCAGATACTCCCCCACATCCAGCACCTGGATGGTGTTGGTGGTGCCGGATACCCCGGTCAAGTTGCCGTGAACGATGGTAACTACATCCGACTCCGTCACCAGCCCGGTGGACATCGCCGCGTTAATCAGCATTGCCACCAGCTTGGCAATATCCTCCTCCAGCGGTATCACTCCGCTGGGATAAAGGCCCCAGCCCATACACAGCTTGCCCAAAGTTTCCGCATCGTGGGCAAAGACGATAACATCGCTCTCCGGGCGGTAGCGGGCCAGCTCAAAGGCGGCCCGGCCGGTACTGGTAACGACGATGGGCTTGGCGTTAAGTTCATTCACCAGGCGGCTGGCCCCGGCGGCGATAGCCTGCGTCCGATCCCGCGCCCGAAAGTTCTTGTGAAAGGGATAGACCCGCTCCGACTCCCGAATGGTAACATCGGCTACCTGCACCGCTTCCACCGGAAACTGACCGACCGCAATTTCATCCGACAGCAGGATGGAATCGCACCCGTCCAGTACCGCGTTGCTGATGTCCGAAACTTCGGCTCGGGTCGGCGTCGGCGACATTACCATGGACCGCAGCATTTGCGTGGCGATGCAGGATACCTTGGCCGCTTCGTTGGCTTTCCGCACCACTTCCTTTTGCACCAATGGCACCCGGGCCATCGGGATTTCCACTCCCAAATCGCCCCGGGCCACCATCACCCCGTCCACTTCCGCCAGAATTTCATCCAGATTGTCGATACCCTCGCCCCGCTCCAGCTTTGCCATAACCGGCGCCCGGCTGCCGATACTGTTCAGGTAAGCCTTGGCGTAGCGCACATCCTCCCCGGTGCGGACAAAAGACACCGCGACCCAATCGACCTTTTGCTCCACGCCAAAGCGCAGGGCGGCCTTATCCTCCTCGGTCAGCACCGGCAGGTCGATGGACACTCCCGGCAGGTTGACTCCCTTGAAGGATGAAATAATGCCGCCGTTGCGGACGCGGGTTTTCAACTCCAACTCATGCTTTTCCAGCACTTCCAGACAGACAATCCCGTCGGAAACGAAAACCAGATTGCCCTCCCGCAGATTCCGCAGCACCCCCGGCTCCGGGAAAGGAATAACCGCCGGGTCGTCAGACCCTTCCGCCGGGGTTACCCAATACTCCTCGCCCTGATTCAGCTGCCGGGCTTCCGACAACTGCCCCAACCGCAGCTTGACGCCGCCCAGGTCTTGCAGCACCGCCACATGGCGGCCGTGCCGCTGCGCCAGTTGGCGGACGGCGTGAATTATCTCCTCATGCTCGGCAAAGGTGCCGTGGGAGAAGTTAAGCCGGGCGCAGTCCATCCCCCCCAGAATCAGCTGCTCCAGCCTTTCCGGGGTGTTCGAGGACGGGCCGATGGTGGCGATAATCTTGGTTTTCCGCATAGCGTCCCTGCGACAAGTTCAGGATAAGCGGATAAGCAAACAATAAAGATACCGCTTGCTCTCCGGATTCTACCCTCCGGCAACAAATACTGGATGGGCGGGAAACCCGGAAAGCAAGCGGAGCCGGCGGCGGTTTCCTAGCGGCCCGATTCCCGGCCGGCAAAGTAGGAATCGGTCGCCGCCCGCAGCCCGGTAACCCGATTCTCTTGCAGCGCAATCCGCCTTTCCGCCGCCCACTGGTTCGACGCCATAATTCCGTCCAGGCTGCCCTGGAACCGCGGCATTACATAACGCGCCAGCAGTTCGTAGCTGTGCAGTACCTTGTGCCGCGGCGCCCAATCCTCGACCCGAATCATAAAGCTGCCAAAGCCGCCGCTGATTTCCTGCAACCGCTCAATGCCGGCAATGCAGTCGTCCGGCGTGCCGACAATCCACTGGTTATGCTCCACCATATAGTCCACAATTTGCTCCGCCGGCACCGGCGGCGTTTCGTTGCCCAGGGTATTGCCGAAATACTCGGTAATCAGCCGGCCCCCGCCGACCCGAATATCCTCCATCGCCTCTTTCTTGCTTTCCGCCAGATGGCAGCCCACGACCAGCCCCCAATCCTCCCGATGCACCGTCTTGCCGTGTTCCGCCGCCGCATCCTCGGCGATTGACCACAGTTCCTTGAGGCTGGTTGCGCGCACCGTATCCCGGGGGATGCTCATCGACAGCACCGCCGCCCCGTGCTTGCCGGCCAAGCTCACCCCGGCCGGGGACTGCACCGACGCCACCGCCACCGGCAAGTGCGGCCGCTGGTAAGGCCGCAGTTGCAGCACCGCCTCGTTCAACTCGAACCAGTCGCTCTTGTAGGACAGCGGCTCCGTTTCGTTGAACAGCCGCAGGATGATGCCCAAAGACTCGTCCATCATTTCCCGCTGCCGCGCCGGGTTTATGCCCAACATCAAAGCGTCCGAGGCCAATGCGCCCGGGCCGACGCCCAGGATGACCCGCCCCTTGGTCAGATGATCCAGCAGCACCATCCGGTTCGCCACCATCAAGGGATGGTGATAGGGCAGGCTGATGACGCCGGTACCCAGGCGGATGTTGCGGGTGCGCTCCGCCGCCGTGGCGATAAACACCTCCGGGGACGCGATAGTTTCCCAACCCGCGCTGTGGTGTTCGCCGATATAGGCTGCGTCAAAGCCCAGCAAATCCAGCCATTGCAGCAGTTCCAAGTCCCGCTCCAGGGCCAGGGTCGGGTTCTCCCCCGGCCGGTGAAAGGGCGCCATAAAAACCCCGAACTTCATCCGTTGGGCCGTCCCGTTAGTTGCGCCGTTGCTCAAGGCCGTCATCGCTAATCCTCCCCGGACGATTTTCCCGAACTTTCCGCTAATTCTAACACGCCTGGCCCGGTATATCTACGCCCCGGCCGCCCAATGTCCATTAACATTATGTCATTCCCCGCCGCAATCCCTCCGATAGCGTTGCATTTTAGGTGGTTTGGTTGAGCAAGCCCCGGGTTTGCAGCAAAGCCAGCAGGTTATGCTCTGACCAGACCGTCCCCAATCGCTCCCGCCGGCGCAACTCCCGATTGTAGCGTTCCAGGCGGGAAGTAGTCCGGTAGGCAACCTCTCCCGTAGTCCAATACTGCCGGCCGGCGGTCAATGCCTTGTCCAGCCAGTAAGCGGCGGCGCCCTCGGTCAACTCCATTATTTGACCGGCGTAGCTCTGGGCCGCCGCCGCGCTGTCAGTCAACAGCAGTTGCCGGGCGGCGGCCAAGCCGGCCTTCCCGATATTCCGTCCATATTCCCGCAGCAGGTGAAAGATACACAGCTGATGCGGCGCCGCCCGTCCATACACCCACTGGATGCCGGCCGCAATGGCCCGGTCGCCGTCGCTGACCAGATGTCGGGGTGGCGCGGCTCCGGACTGCTCGGCCAACTCCAGGGCCGCCGCCCAAGGCCCGAAAGTCGCCAAGACCGCCCCGGTTTCGTCCCGGATTACCTTCAATTCCTGAGGGCCCTGCCGGGTGCGCGTCCATAAACCATCCAGTTCCCACACTGCCCCCGGCAACCGGGGCCGGGTCAAGGCCAACCGCCGCAGCCAGCGACACAAGGTGCTTTTGACACAACCCACCCACTGCCCCGCTTGGGCGTAACTCAAACCCTGGGCCGCCAGGCTCAAAGCCCGGTCCCGAGTTTTTTTGAGAACCGTTGGTAACGAACCTCCGGCCCCAGCAGCGCCGCGCCGCCCGCCAGTTGGCGACATTGCCCACAACGAAACACCGGAACCGCTATCCGGATGGGCCCATAGGACGTGACAATGGTGCGGTCATAGCGATGGTGGCGGTGCATCGCCAGAGCGCACTGAGCACATCGGGGCTGATAATGATCCAGGGCTTGTTGCAGCTTCGCCTGCAACTGGAGCGGAATTTCCTGCTCCAGTTGGGTCTCCAAATCGTCCAGCAATCCCATGACAGCGCACCTCCCGTCAACCAGCAAGGCCGGCCTTTTCCCCATTCTACAACTAAACCACCTAAATCGGAACGCTATCAATCCCTCCGAGGGACTAGCCTTAACTTCCCAACAGTGGTATCTTAAACCCGAAACATCCAACCGCGGGAGGAGCAGCATTATGGCCCAGATTAAGCACATTGCCATTGCCACCCAGGACGCCGACGCCACCGCCCGGTTCTACACCGAAGTTTTCGGCCTGCGCGAAATCGCCAAACTCGACTCCGCCAACGCCAAGGGCTACTACCTCAGCGACGGCAACATCAACCTGGCGATTCTCGACTTCCAGAACGACCAGGTCGCCGGCCCGGAGTACGGCCAGACCTACAGCGGCATCCACCACATCGGCTTTGAGGTCGAGAGCCTCGAGCAGATTGCCGAAAAGTTGCAAGCCGCCGGCTCCACCACCCGGGACGAAATCAACCAAGCCCTCGGCGTCGGTATGCCCGGCATCCGCCACGCCAATGTCGAAGTCAAATACAGCGGCCCCAACGGCGAAATCCTCGATGTCTCCGAAACCGGCTGGGTCGGCACGCGCGGCCTGGATTAGGAGATACAAAGCCCTCTCTGTTCTCCAAGTCAGCAAACCGCCCGGCGGGAATACCATCCGCCGGGCGGTTTCATTTAATAAAGGGCGGCTTGTTCAATAAGGCCAATGCGCCTCGGACATGGCCTTGCAGCGGTACCGCGGCCGGTTCCTGACCGTCCCACCAACGGTAAGCGGAGATTTCTTTACGCTGCAAACTTACCTCGCCATAAACTTCCGCCAGAAAGACGAAGTGGTAAGCCCGCCTACCGTCTATATCACCGATATAGCGGATTTGACTCACCTTCAACCGGGTTTCCTCGTGAAGCTCCCGCACGGCGGCCAACAAAGTTGGCTCCCCAGGCTCAACCCCGCCTCCCGGCAAGGAATAGTGGCTAGTACCCTTTTCCTGAACCAACAGGTAACGGCCATCCTTTACCGCCAGCACCGTGGAACGGCGACGCTTGGTCATTTAACCTCCTTCAGGCTCGGGATGATTACGGCTACCCTTTGCCGTGCCGTAGCCGCCGCAACACCCACAACTCCGCGCCCACGGCCACAACCTTATAGCGAAAGGTGAGGCCCTTGTAACGCCAAACCCTGCCCTCGTCCTCGAGGGTCATTTTGGTTTCCAGTTTTTGGACCTTGGCCCAAATCCACGGGGGAATATGGTGACGATTCGTGTTGCTGCCAATATACTCCCACTCGAACTTGTCGTCGTTCTGAAACAGGCTGGCGAGTTTGTTCAGGAGTTTCACTATCGGCGCCTCAGTCCCACTCGACCTGGAATGACTTGGGGGATTCATATTCCGGGGGCGCCGCAGGACCAGTACTTGCGTACCTTGGCCGTGGTACGCAAAGATTCGGTAATAATAATGCCTGCCCCTCAGCAAATAGAACGGGTGGACGGCATCTGTCCACTCACATTCTATACGCGACATATCCATTGCGCGCATTGCTTTCCGCACCCAAGACGGAACTCCTTCCATATTGTTCTGCGGGAAATTGTTGCCGTACTCGCCGATATATTCCCAGCCATCCTTGTTTTTCATCCAGAACCTCCGGCTCCGTTTTCTTATCCAGTAGCAACTGGCAGGGAACACATCCACCGGTAGATCATCAGCTTCCCCTGCCGTGTTGGACGGTATCCCCCCTACACCGCCGTAAACACCAGTCCAGGCTTTTCCCCGGCCGCCGACGCCGCCAAGTCCAGCGTCAAAGCCGTCCCGGTGGCAATGTTCTGCGGATTGGCGGCGTCCACTCCCAGGATGCGCGCGCTGATGCGCGGCCCTTCCTCCAGCGTAACTATCCCGGAGCAGTAAGGGTTGTTGCGCCCGTAGCCCAACGCCGCCAGAGCCGCCGGCACTACCGATATGCAGGTGAAAGCGCTGAGCTGCCCCCGCCCGCTGAACTGATGCCACTCCATTTCCCGGCTGTGGCAAGTCGGACACATGGGCCGGGCTTCGGCGGAAAGTTGACTGCACTTCCGGCAGCGCGTCCCCATAAACTGCCCCTCTTGCAACCAGGCGTAAAAGGATGCGGCGTTAAACTCCCGCCCTTCCGTTGCCATACCGCCTACACCCTCCGCAAAATGTTGACCACGCAAGTGCCGCCGGTGCCGCCCACATTATGGGTCAACCCCAACTCCAGATTGGGATTTGGCACTTGTCGCGGCCCGGCTTCCCCCCGCAGCTGATGGAAAGTCTCGATAACCTGCGCCACCCCGGAGGCCCCTACCGGATGTCCCTTGGCCTTCAGCCCCCCGGAAGTGTTAATCGGCCGGTCGCCATTCAGCGCAGTGCGCCCTTCATCCACGGCCCGCGGCCCCGCGCCCGGCTCGAAAAAGCCCAAATCCTCCGTGGCGACAATCTCCGCAATGGTAAAGCAGTCGTGGACTTCGGCCACCTGAATATCCAGCGGCCCCACGCCGGCCATGGCGTAGGCTTGCGCCGCCGCTTCCCGGGCCGCCGCCAGCGAAGTCAACTCCTCGGCATCATGCAGCGGCCGCCCCGACGCCTGCCCGGTACCCACAATCTGCACCGGCTTGTCGGTGAAACTGCCGGCAATCTCCGCCGCCGCCAGCAGCACGCAGGACGCCCCGTCAGTGATGGGCGCGCAGTCATACAAGCGCAACGGCCAAGCAATCCACGGATTAGCCCGGTCATCGTTCAAGAAATCCATCTCATCCTGCCAGTCGGGAACCGGCTCCCCCCGGGCCGCCGCCCGGGCCATCCGCCGCTCCATCATATCCCGCAGGGTCGAGTTAAACTGCGCCTTGGGGTTCAGCGCGCCATTGTTATGGTTCTTGATGCCCACTTTCAGCAAGTGGCTCAAGCTGGTTTCGTAGCGGTCAATATGCGCCTTGGCCAGCGCGCCGTAAATGCCGGGGAAAGTCAAGCCGGCCGGCACTTCATACAGCCCATCCGCCGCCGAAGCCAGCACATCGGTAACGCCTTCCGTCGGCAGGTTGGTCATCTTTTCCACGCCGCCCACCAGTACCACATCATACATCCCGGAGGCAATCGCCATCACGCCCTCCCGCAGAGCGCTCCCGCTGCTGGCGCAGGCGTTCTCAATACGGGTCACCGGCGTCGGCGTCATCCCCAGCCAGTCCGCCAGAATGGGCGCGGTATGCCCCTGCCCCTCGAACAGGTCGGCGGAGTAGTTGCCGATATAACCGCACTCAATATCGGCCACATCCATCCCCTGGTCGAGGTTTTCCAACAGATCCTGAAAGGCTGCCACGAACAGATCCCGGCTGGTCATTTCCGGGAAAGCCCCGAACTGCGACAACCCGGCGCCTACAATCGAAACCGGCCGCCCCAGCTGCCGCCGCCGCCCCGCCGTCAACAAAGTAGCCATAACCTATCTGCCTCCAAAAAGGATTTGCCTGGGGGCTATTATGGGGCGATTGAGCGCTGGCGTCAATGCAACAAACGGATACAAACATTGATAAACAGGATTTAGGGTTTTGTCCCGCTTGACGGTTGACAATTCTCAAAATTATGTTAATTTGCAATTGGTCTGGAAAATGACGCGGTTTGCTCCATCTAGCTCTATCGAGGAGTGCCAACTATGCAGTTGCTCCGTTCACCGTGGTCTGAAGCCTTTAACGATTTCGGGCGGGCAATCCGCTCGGAGGCCATCTTGGTTGCGCCTTTCATCCGGGCTGAACCTCTAGCAAAGTTGGAGGCTTTGCTGAACCCGATCCATCCACCCCGGATTGACCTGATTACTAATCTGGCGGCAGACAGTCTTTTTCGCGGGATGGTAGATACCGAGGCCATAACCAAATTCGCTGAGGATCTGTCCTCCAAGGTAGCTGCGACGGTGACAGTGCGAGATTTGCGCGGCCTTCACGCCAAGACCTATGTTGCCGACCAAAACCTGGCCATCGTAACTTCAGGCAATTTAACCCAAGCTTCTCTCAATACTAACTCCGAATATGGAGTGAAGGTTACCAAACCGGAGCTGGTTCGGGAGATTATCGACGACATTTGGGCGTACAGCTCACTTAGCACGGTGATACCGCTTTCCCTATTGGGGCAAATCACGGAAAGGACCCGGCAGGCCCGAGAAATGGCAGAGTTCCGTACCGCGGAGGATCAAGCTGTACGGTACCTCCAGCAAGACTTAGACTCAATCCTGTCTGGACTGAAGGCCCAGATGGGAGACGATGAACCGGATGGACTCGACTCGGGATCTATGCTTGGAGATCTTCCTCGTCAAGTATTCGGCCGGACAATCCTGAACGTCCTCCAAGTTCGAGGACAGATATCTACCGACGAGATGTACCATATCATACGCGAGTTGCATCCTGACCTCTGCGATGACTCTATACTCAGGATAAGCAGTACCGGAGTCCAGTATAAGGAGCCTCTCTGGAGATACCAAGTCAGGGTTGCACAAAAGCGCCACCGGGAAGGCGGGAGGATAAGGCTTGTTGACCGCAAGTGGCAACTGGTCAAGTGACATTTCCTTGACCGGAACACTACTATAAAAAACGAGTTGACTATCCGGGGCAATTTCACCCGAAAGAGCTCAGGGTCTCTTGTCGCCAACTCTCCTTAAGCAGTGTTAATATACAGTAGCGCGGGGAAACTTTCAGCCCGGCGTCAGCTTCAAGTCAATTACATTTCCCCGCCGCGAGGTGAATGCTCTGAACTCCGCAGACGCCGCCCAACTGACCGTTGCCGTCGCTTCCGAAAAGTTGGCCGAGGACATCGTGATGCTGGACTTGCGCGGTCTGGCGCCTTTTGCCGACTACTTCGTCATTATGTCCGCCGGTTCCTCCCGGCAGATTGAAGCCCTTGAGGACGACATCACCCGGGCAATGAAAGACGCCGGCGTCAGCCGCTTCCATCGGGAAGGAACGCCGGCCTCCGGCTGGATTCTGCTGGATTTCAGCGATGTCATTGTCCACATTTTCGGCCCGGAGGAGCGGGAGTTCTACGAACTGGAACGCCTCTGGGGGCAAGCCGCCCAAGTGGTCAGGATTCTGTAATCCACTCCTCCAAACTGCGCCCGTACTCGACAATCTCCTCCGGGCGGAAAAAAAGGCTCACCTCCCGGGCCGCCGAATCCACGCTGTCGGAACCGTGTACCAGGTTGCGGCCGATGTCGATGCCCAAATCGCCGCGAATGGTACCGGCCGGCGAGTTGGCCGGGTTGGTTTCCCCCATCGTCCGCCGCACCAAAGCAACGACATTCTCCGCTTCCCACACCATCGCTACCACCGGCGACGCGGTGATAAAGGCCGCCAAGCCGGGGAAAAAGGGCCGTTCCACGTGTTCGGCGTAGTGCTGCCGGGCCAAAGCGTCATCCACTTGCATCAGCTTCAGGGCCGCCAGTTTCAGCCCCCGCCGCTCCAAGCGGGAAATTATCTCGCCTACCAGCCCCCGTTGCACCCCGTCCGGCTTCACCAGTACCAAAGTCCGCTCCATAATCGTTGCCCCATCCTTTGCCGAGTTTCTTGCCCAATGCCAACCGTCAATCCGGGAAACCGGGAATGACGGCGCCGGATTTGCCCTCAAGACTGCTGCGTCGCCCGGTCGCGGCGTTTCGGGCCGCCGATGGTGGGCATCCGCAGATAGTACGGTTGCAGCGTTGCCACATCATCCGCAGCCCCGGCCGCTAGACGCTCCTGCCCTAATGCAGCCAAAGCATACAGCCGGGCGGCCGGGGCATTGCCGGCGATTATGGCTTGGCGGTCCAACTGCTGCTGTAACAGTTCCGCATACGGCGGCAATCCCTCGCCGCAGAACAAGGTAGGTTCCGCAATATCCGCCGCCAATTCCTCTGGAGAGCCGATACTGTCAGGCCGAGTGCGGCTGCCGTCCCGGAAAAGAGCCGTGGCTACTTCGCCCCGGCCGGCATCCAGCAACGCGCACACCGGCAGACCGGCAGCGCGATAATGCCAGGCTTCCAAATCCAAAGTTCCGATGCCGGCTACCGGCTTATCCGCCGCCAAGGCCAACCCTTTAGCCACGCTCATTCCTACCCGCAGCGCGCTGAACCCGCCCGGCCCCAAGGCTACGGTAATCCCTTCCAAATCGTTGACCGTCAACCCTGCGGCCTTCAGCGTCTGCGCCACGGCCGGCATCAACTCCGCCGTATGGTTCACGGCGGAGTACCAGGAACGGCAGGAAACGACCCGCTCGCCATTAGCCAGAGCCACGCCGGCGTAACGGGTCGAAGTGTCAATCGCCAACAGCATTTAATCAGCCCTTTGCCGGGACGCCGGCCGCCAACTGTTCCACTGCCGCCCGGTAGCGGTCGGGAATAGCATCAATCGCAATGGTGCGCCCCGGCCCGTCGGCCGCATAGTCCAGATGCAGCCACAAGCAATTTTCCGGGAACGCTTCCGCCGCCCGGTCGGCCCACTCCACTACCGAAACCCCGTCGCCAAAAAGCTGCTCGTCCAGCCCCAAATCCCACGCCTCCAACGGGTCGTTGATGCGGTACAAGTCAAAGTGGTACAGGGTCAGCCGGCCCCGGTAGCGCGTCATTATAACAAAGGTCGGGCTGCGGGCATATTCGGACACGCCCAAACCCCAGGCAATGCCCTGGGTCAGGCAGGTTTTGCCCGCCCCCAACGGCCCGGTCAGCAGAAAAACATCCCCGGCCCGGGCTTGCTCCCCCAAGACACGCCCCACGGCCCGGGTTTCCTCCGGGGATGTCGTGGTGATGGATAAATAATCCGCCATAATGCCCTACGCCCTTATCCGAAATGATCCCAACCGGCCCGGCCAATAGTTTCCTCTTGACCTTCCGGAGATACCAGCATCACTTGACCGGCCGGCCCGGCGGTGATTTCCCCGATGACGGCGGCACCCTCCGGCAGCAAGGGCATCACCTTATCCATAACCGGCGGCGGCGCGGTGAACAGCAAAACATAATCCTCCCCGCCGTGCAATGCCAAGTCCAAACATTCCTCCGGGAAAGCCGGCCGCAGCAAGGGATGAATGGGCAGTTGGCCGGCGTAAATCCGAGCTGCGGCGCCGCTGGACAAGCAGAGTTTAGACAAATCATCCGCCAACCCGTCACTGACATCCATTGCCGTCAACACGCCGCCTTGAGCCAGTATTTGCCCGGCGGCTACCGCCGGGCCAGGGCGGCGGTGCGCTTGCCGCAGAAAATCGGCCGCCGCCTCCGGCGCGGACAACCCGGCCAACATCAGTTTTAACCCGCCGCCGGAATTGCCGACCCAACCGGTAACCGCTACTTGGTCGCCGGGCCGAGCCGTAGTGCGGAGCAAGGGCGGCCCTTCCCGCAAACCGGTCAATGCCACCGTAACAAACAAAACCGGGGAACGCACCAGATCGCCGCCGACAATGGCCGTCCCGTAGCGGTTGCCAATATCCAG
>OZ251531.1:2452500-3374202 GCA_965243185.1 Dehalococcoidia bacterium
TCCAGCCCCCGCCCAATCAATTCCCGCAGCCGGGGCTGATAATCCTCGGCCTGCCGGCGGTACATCGGCTCGTGGAACGCCGAACCCTCTACCGCCATAATCACCTGCTGGTCGGCAATCGCCGTCTCAAAACTGTCCGGCAGCGTCAACTCCTCGACCGTTGCCCCGGCCTGCGCCAACCGCTCTACCATCCCATCGGTATGACGCCGAGACGCGGCGTCAGCATTATCGTAAAAGAACTGCCGCAGCAGACCGATGCGCGGCGGCTGGGGATTGTCCAACCCCGCCGCATAATCGGGAGCCGGCAAATCCGCCGCCGCCGGGTCATCAGCATCCGGCCCGGCCAGAACTTGCAGCAGCAACGCCGCATCCGCCACGCTGCGGGTCATCCAACCCATCGTATCCAGCGACCAACTGACCGGTATCACCCCGTAGCGGCTCACCCGCCCGTAGCTCGGCTTAAACCCCACCACTCCGTTATAGGCCGCCGGCCGCAGCACCGAACCCACCGTTTGCGAACCCAATGCCGCCGGACACATCCGCGCCGCCACGGCCACCGCCGACCCGCTGCTCGAACCGCCGGGTGTATGCGCCGGATGCCACGGGTTCACCGTCGGCGACGGATCCATACAGGCAAACTCCGTGGTAACCGTCTTGCCCAGCATAATCGCCCCGGCCGCCTTCAGCCGGGCCACCGGCGCGGCGTCATACTCCGGCACAAAATCGGCGTAAACCTTGGAGCAAGCGGTGGTGGGAATCCCGGCGGTGTAGTAAATATCCTTGACCCCGATGGGGATACCGTGCATCGGCCCCAACGCCGCCCCTCCGGCCGCTTCCCGCTCCTTAACCGCCGCTTCCTCTAAAACCGCCGCCCGATCCAGATAAACCCAAGCCAGCAACGCCGGCTCCAACGCCTCAATCCGCCCCAGCAGCGACTCCATCAAAGCCACCGGAGAAAGGCTGCCGCTGCGGATTTGCCCGGCGGCCTCCGTCACCGAAAGTTCATAAGGTCGCGGCATAGCTACAGCTCCTTGCGAATTTCAAGAATAAATCATCTGGCCCAGCAACGGGCCGGCTTTTACGCCGGGGTTTCGTCCAACTCCTCAATTACCACTTCCTCATTCACCCGCATCTGTACCGTCAGTTGGCTACCTTCCAGCAGCCGCGTCCCCATTAGCGGATTCCCCCGGGTTTCCAAAACCTCAACATAGCGGTGCCGGCCGTGCCAGAGAATGTAACCGCCCCAAGTGTTAACTTGCTCTCGAACGCCGGTAGCCAAGGTTACCATCGTTGGCGCAACCTCCGCTAACCCCAGCTGATTAATCGATTCCCGGGACAAGGTCAAGTCACCGTCAAACCCGGTATCCACCACGAAAACCATTGGGCGAAAATTTCCGGCGCCATTGCCCGTTTCCAACGGTATCCAAGCACGCTGCCGGGCATCCACACTACCTTTGATCATTAGTTGGCTCCTCGCCAGGTTCCCCGCCCCAACCAAGGTTAAAGGCGGACGAGTAACCGACCTTGGCGCCAAACCGAACCGAGTCAGGACGCCGCTCTTTCAAGCAGTGGGACGCATCCGACATCAAGTCGGCAATCTCATAATCGCCGCTCTCAATGTCAATGACGATAAACCGCCCGTTCTCCTGCGGCTCCACCAGCGGCTTAATCCGCTCCGCATAGATTCGCTCCCCCCGCTCGCACACCTCGTCAATACCGTACTTAGAAGTGGTCATCCCAATCCTCCTTTTCTAGCCCTATGTTACCACCTTTCCCCGGAAAACGCCGAAACCCGGAGCATCGCAAGCATACCCCGGTCCATTGCCGCTACAGTGTAAAGCCGGATACCCAATCAATCAAAAGGCATCCAACTCCTCAATCATCACCTCCCCATTGACCCGCATCTGTACCGTCAGCAGACTACCCTCCAGCAGCCGCGTCCCTAGCAACGGGTTCCCCCGGGTTTCCAAAATCTCAACATAGCGATGCCGGCCGTGCCAGAGGATATAGCCGGCCCAAGTATTCACCAGCTCCCTAGTGCCGGTCGCCAGAGTCACCATTGTTGAGGAGACCGGCGCTAACCCTAGTTGCCCGATCATTTCCAAGGGTAGAGTCAATTCCCCGTCAAACCCGGTGTCCACTACAAAAACCACCGGGCGAAACCTTCCGGAGCCATTGCTCATTTCCAACGGTATCCAAGCGCGCCGCCGGCCATCCACCCTACCCTTGATCATTGATTGACTCCTCGATTGGGTCCCCACCCCAACCGAGGTTAAAGGCGGCCGGGTAACCGATCTTCGCTTGAAACCGGACCGAGTCCGGCCGCCTTTCTTGCAAACGAAAGGCCGCGTCAATTCCCCGATCGGCAATCTCATAATCGCCGCTCTCAATGTCAATGACGATAAACCGCCCGTTCTCCTGCGGCTCCACCAGAGCCTTAATCCGCTCCGCATAGATTCGCTTTCCCCGGTCGCACACCTCGTCAATACTGTATTTAGGGGTAGTCATCGCAAACCTCCTTTTCTAGCCTTATGTTACCACTTTCCCTCGGAAAATGCCGAAACCCGGATCATCACAAGAATACCCCGGGCCGTCGCCGCTGCGCTGTAAAGCCGGATACCCAATCAATCACAGGGCAGACAACTCCTGAATCACCACCTCCCCATTCACTCGCGACTGTATCGTCAATTGGCTGCCCTCCAGTAGCCGCATACCTACCAGAGGATCGCCCTGGGCCTCCAAAACTTCAATGGGACGGAGCCGGTCATGCCACCGGATATAACCGCTCCAGACATTAACCCTTCGCCGCACACCGGTAGCCAAGATTACTATGGTCTGGCGGTCAAGTTCCAGTCCCAACCGACGAATTATCCCGGGCGGCATCGTCAGGTAACTGTCAAACCCGGTATCCACGATGGCTGCGACCGGTTGCACGGCGCTGTTCCCGTTGCCAACATCCAACGTTATCCAAGCGCGCCGCCGGGCATCTACCCTACCCCTGATCATCGAGCGACTCCCCACTCCAACCAAGATTAAAGGCGGCCGGGTAGCCGACCTTGGCGCCAAACCGCACCGAGTGCGGCCGCCTTTCCCGCAAGCGGCGAGACGCATCCATCCCCTCGTCGGCAATCTCATAATCGCCGCTCTCAATGTCAATGACGATAAACCGCCCGTTCTCCTGCGGCTCCACCAGCGGCTTTATCCGCTTCGCATAGATTTGCTCCCCCCGGTCGCACACCTCATCGATACTGTATTTAGGGGTAGTCATCCCAAACCTCCTTTCCCGATTCTAGCCGACTTCATTATAACCGCCGGATTAAAAACCGTCCGCCGCGCCCGGCATCCTGTATCCCCGGAACGCGGCGGACTGACCTACCGCTTCAGCCGGTCACCCCGGTAATGGTAATATGCCCCATCACCGAGTCCGCCGTCGCCCCATGCCAGTGATTTTCCTCGGCCCGCACCTGCACCACATCGCCCACCGCCACCTCATGCCGCTCCTCCTCGTTGGCGACAATCCCGTTCCCGTGGGTGATGACCAGAATCTGGTCCGTAGCGTGGCGATGCCAGCCGGTAGTCGCCCCCTTGCCGAAGTTCACCACGCTGCTGCTGAAAAACTCGCTGTCCCCCGGCCCCAGCAGCGGCAACCGGGTGCGGCTAACCTCGCCCCCCGTCCAACCCTCAATGGGCGTAGCCGTAGCAATCGGCACCGGGTCAATACGCGAAAGCCGGAACAATTTCATAACGCCTTCACCTCCAAACTTCCGATTAGGGTATCTCCTATTATATTACCACTTCATACCGGTTGTTTTCCCGAAAGTCAGCGGCCGAACCGATCCCATAATAGCCGTCGAGACGATTGGCGGCGATTGTACACTGCCAATGGCAATGACCAGGATGGGAATGTCGAATAGCAGAATAAGGGCGGGTTGAGAAACCGCCCTTTATCTTTCGTAATTACCGGATGGCCCGGCCGGGTCAGTCGGCTACGATTTCCGCCAAGGCGGGGGCAGTAACGGCCGCTGCGCCGGTTCCGTTGGCGGCTTCCTCCG
The DNA here is from genome assembly GCA_965243185.1 of Dehalococcoidia bacterium. Classification (GTDB taxonomy): domain Bacteria; phylum Chloroflexota; class Dehalococcoidia; order Lucifugimonadales; family UBA3495; genus CBDBCU01. The sequence goes on from OZ251531.1 coordinate 2,456,553, forward strand.
GGATTTCCGGGCGTTCCAAGGGTAGGGAGATAACCATTTCGGTGAACTCCCCCGGCTCGGTGTTGACGCTGATGCCGCCGCCGTGCTGCCGGACAATGTCGCTGGAAATAGCCAGTCCCAAGCCGGTGCCCTGGTCCGTGGGCTTGGTAGTAAAGAAGGGGTTGAAAATCTTTTCCGCCACTTCCGGGGGCATACCGCTGCCGTTGTCTTTGATACTGATGGTGATATTTTCCGCATCCTTGCGGGTGGCCAGGGTAAGCGTAGGGAAGTAGGCTTCGCCCTTTTCCTGCAAAGCCAGGCGTTTCTCGTTGGTAGCGTAGCAGGCATTGCCGACCATATTGACAAAGACCCGGCCCAAGTCCTGGGGGATTACTTCCAGTTCACCGACAGCCGGGTCGAGTTCGTCCATTACCAGGTTCAGCTGAAAGTCCGGGTCCGTGGCCCGGGCGCTGTGGAAAGCAAGGCGGGCGTGTTCGTCGAGAAGGCCGTTGAGGTCCACGGTTTGGAATTCGCCGGAGCCGCGGCTCATCATCAGCATACTGTGTACGATGCTGTTGGCCCGGTCGCCGTGGCTGCGGATACGCTCGAAGTTGGCGGTAAGGTCGTCGGAAATATCCTGAATCAGCCCTTTCTGTTCATCGGTCAGGGAGTCGGCGGCTTCATCGAGGACTTCCTGAAGTTCGGTCAACAGTTCGCCGGAGGCTTCGGAGAAATTTTTGACGAAGTTGAGGGGATTACGGATTTCGTGGGCCACGCCGGCGGTGAGTTCGCCGAGGGCGGAAAGTTTGCCCTGCATCACGATTTGATCCTGGGCGCGGCGCAGGTCGGAAAGGACCGTTTCCAGTTCCTCGTTTTTCTCTTGCAGGTCGCTGGCCAGCATTTCGACCAAGTTGAGCCGCTGGATTTCGAGGGCGTGGCGGCGGAACACATCGACGGCAGCAGCCATATCAGTAATTTCGTCATTGCCGCCGACTTCGACGCTGGTCTCCAAGTCCCCGGCGGCTAGGCTGCGCATCCAGTCGGAAACCATTTCGATGCGGTGGAGAATGACCCGGCCAACCAGCAGCCAGGCAATCAGGATGGCCCCGATGATACTGGCGGCGGTGATGGCCAAGAGCAGGGCGCGGCCGGTGATGATGGACTGATTGGAAGCGGCGGCGGCCGATTGGGCGGCGGCTTGGGAGCCGACCACCAGCCCGTCCACTTCCGACACCAGGGCGATGGCTTCGTTGCGGTTGAACTCCAGCAGGGCCCGCTGGGCTTGAATGAGCAAGAGCTGTTCCTGCAAGACATCAAAGCCGTTCAGTTCGCCGAGGCCCATTCGGGAGAGGCGGTTAAAGACCGGGAGAATTTCGGCGTGAATGGCAGTGCCTTCGAGTTCGGTCAGGTTGCGGGTGATGCGGCTTTCGGCGGACTCGAAGCGTTCGCGCAGGGGTTCAATGGCCGCCGGTTCAGAGATGGTAAAGGCATTAGCCAACAGCTCGGTGGCAATGTTGGCGTCCCCTTGCAGTTCGTAGAGGAAACGGTAGCGGTTGAATTCAGCTTCGGAAAAATGATCAGCCGCGGGAGCCGGCGGCTGCCCCAGTTCCCGGTAGCCGGTGACGGTGTAAAAGAGTTGGTCGTCAATGGCGGGGACGACGGTATCCTCGATGCGGCCGCGGACATCCGCCAATTCCCGCTGCAAGGCTTCCCGCCGGGCGTCAAGTTGGAAAAGGGTTTCCCGTTGGCCGCGGATGGAAGCGATATTTTCGGAAAGGGTCTCGGCGCGGGCGCGGATGGATTGGGAACGCTGGTCATCCTGGGCAATTTCCTCGAGGAGGGCCAGCTGCTGGTCGAGGGATTCGTTAGTGGCGGAAATGTTGGCGTAGATCGCGCTGAGCTCAGCGGGGGTTTCGGCGGCGGTAAGGCGGGGGGCGGCGGCGACCAGGGAGCTGCTGTATTCGGCAACGCCAAAGGCGGCAGCGACTTCGGGCAAGTTGACTTCGTTGACCTGGCTCTGGGCCGCGCCGACCTGGTTGAAAGAAAACCAGCCGACCAGGGCGGCGCCAATAGTAACCAGCGCGGCACCGCCGAAAGCGGCGTAGAGCATCGCGGAAATGCGGAAGTGGAGCAGGCGTTGCAGGCGTTCTTTCACGGCGTTCCCTCCCCCAAGCGTTCAATGGGATGATAGCGGCCGTCGGCGCCGATAACAGTCAGAAATACGGCGTCAGAGCCTTGATTGTCGGTGCTGCTGTAGGTCAGGACAAAGCCGTCAAGGTCTATGTCAAGGCCGCCGCTGAGGTTGTCCACAAAGCAGCGGCGGGTAACTTCCCGGCCGCAGCCCTCCAAGGCGGCGATAGCCAAGCGGCCGGAGATGTAGCCCTCGAAAGAGACAAAGCCGGGCGTGGTGCCGGGTTCGTAGGCTTGCAGGGCGGCTTTGTAGGATTGGACGATGGGCAGGGTATCATCGTTGGGGAAGGGGACAACTTGGGTTACATAAACACCTTGGCCGGCCGGGCCCAGTTCCTGCGCCAAGGCGTTGCTGCCGACGAAAGAAACGGTCATAAAGATGGGATCCAGGCCGGTGTAGCGGGACCAGGAAACCAGAGCAGCCACCGGCAGGTAAGCGCCGATGACGATGACGGCTTGGGGATTGCCGCTGCGGAGTTGGAGCAGGCCGGTTTTAATGGCGGTGGTGTTGCGGGGGTAGATGCCCACGGAAACCGGCTCCATACCTCGCCGTTCCAAGGCGGCGATGACACCGCTGTAACCGCCCTTGCCGTAGGAATCATCCTGATACATTACGCCGATGCGCTCGATGCCCAGATCCTCGGTAAGGCGGGCAACCATTTCCTCGGTTTCCTGATTGTAGGAGGCGCGGAGGTTGACGATGTTGTCCCAACTATTATCGCGGAGGAAGGAAGCGCCGGTGAAAGGAGCCACATAGGGAATGGCGGCGGCGGCGGCGACCGGAGCGGCGGAGCGGGAGGTGGGAGTGCCAACGGCGCCGATCAGGGCAAAAGCGTCATCCTCAATCAGCTGCATCGTGTTGGCAATGGCGATTTCCGGTTCGTAGGCATCATCCCGGGAAGTAAGTTCGAGGCGGCGGCCGTGGACGCCGCCGGCGGCGTTGACTTCGTGGAAGGCAGCCAAGATACCCCGGCGCATATTGCGGCCGAGGGCGGCGGCAGAGCCGCTGAAAGCCGCGGATTGGCCGAAAAGGATGGCATCGGCAGAGACGCCCGGTTGACCGCCATTGCCGGCTTGGGCCGGGGGCGCGGCGTCCGGGGCGGCCGCCGGTGTTGCGGACAGTTGCGGTACCGCGCTGCCATTGGCTTGGAGAGAATTGGCGGCAACAACCGGCGCGTCAACGCCATCCCCGGCCGCCGGGCTGTCGAACAACAAGCCGCAGGCCAGGCTTGCCGGAACCAGCGCCAGGGCCAGCAGGGTCAGCGCAAGAGCTGCGGGCTTCATTCCGACTTACGCATAACCATAGTGGAGTGATTGCGGGAATCCTCCCGGCGATAGGAAAAATCCTCGGTCATTTCCTTAATCAGGAACAAGCCGAGGCCACCGATGGGACGGTCGTCGACATTGGTTTGGGTGTCGGCTTCCGGATTATCCTCGAGAGGGTTAAAGGGCTTGCCGTCGTCGATGAACTCGATAGTGACGGTGTCAGCTTCGGCGGTGAGCTTAATCTGGAAGTCGTGGCCGTCGTCATCGTAGCCGTAGTTCATAATGTTGATGCCGAACTCTTCGAGGACGAGGTTGACCTTGAACAGGAAGTCCGGCGGCCAGTTTTCCTGTTCCGCCAGTTCCTCGACAGCGGCGGCGATGCGGGCCAGTTCCTCGACCCGGTTCGCGACGGTCAGAGCCAGTTGCGCGGCCATCAGGCGGACAGCCCCCGGGAGAGGGTAAGGCAGGTTATGTCATCCGATTGGGGGGCTTCGCCGGCAAAGGCGCGGATACCGTCGAAAATAGCTTTGTTGATGTCCTCCGGAGCGTGAGAGGGCGCAGCGGCGAGGATTTGCTGAAACCGCTCCATACCCAGCTCCTCGTGTTCCTGATTCATCGCCTCGGTAACGCCATCGGTGTAAAGGATCAGGGCATCGCCGGGGGCGAGGGTAACGCTGCCCTGGTCGAAGTCCATATCGTCCATTACACCCAAGGCGATGCCGCCGGTGAGGGGAAGTTCGGTAGAGGTGCCGTCAGCGTGGAGAATCAACGGGGTGTTATGGCCGCCGTTGGCGTAAGTAAGTTGGCCGGTAGCCGGGTTATAAACGGCATAGAGGAGGGTAACGAACATCATCGCGTCGTTATCCTCGCTGAGCAGGTCGTTGACTTCGCGGAGTACGGAGCCGGGTTCGCGGGCGCCTATGGCCGCCCCTTTCAGCAAGGTGCGGCTGGACATCATAAAGAGGGCGGCCGGGACGCCCTTGCCGGACACATCAGCAATCGCCAAGCCGATGCAGTCGTCTTCGAGCCGCATCACATCAAAGAAATCGCCGCCGACATCCAGGGCCGGCACCATACCGCCGGAGGATTGGTAGTCGGCGCCCTGGGGAAACTGAGTCGGCAGGATGGACTGCTGCATTTTGCGCGCCACATCCAGTTCGTTCTGGAGAGCCACCAGTTTGTCCCGAGAGGAAAGAGCGGCGCGCCATTCGGTCAGGTGGTGCAGGGTGCGGTCGATGGTCAGTTGCAGGTCTTCGAAATCCAGCGGCTTGGTGACGAAGTCGAACGCGCCCCGGTTCATCGCGGTACGGATGTTTTTCATATCCCCATAGGCGGAGATGATGACCGAGCGGATGTTGGGGTCAACCTTGGGGATTTGCTCGAGGAGGGTCAAGCCGTCCATCTGCGGCATATTGATGTCGGAGACGACCATATCGATGTCCTCCTCGGCCCGGAGCATTTCGAGGGCTTCGACGCCGTTATGGGCAAAGACAAAGATAAAGTCGCCGCTGCGGATGCGGCGGCGCATCCGTTGCAGTACCAGCGGTTCGAGGTCGGGTTCGTCGTCGACGACGAGGATTTTGTAGGTATCGCTCATGGGAGCTTTGTCCTGCCTCGAGTTGGCGGCCGGGCGGCGCAGAACAGTTCCCGACGGGACGCCGGGAGGGCGGGCTGCGGCGCCGGCGGCGGGATAAGGCTACTTCTTGAAAGAGCCGATGGCAGCTTCCGGGGAGTCGTGGATGGGAATGATTTTGTCAAAACCGCTGATGACAAAGACATCCCGCACCGGGTCAATCAGGGAGCAGGCCGCAAACTTGGTGCCTTGCTTGCGGAGGTCTTTGGCAACCATCAGAATGACCCGCAAGCCGGCGGAACTGATGTAGGACAGGTTGGCGAAGTCCAGCACCACGCCGGCGCCGCCGTCCTGGATGGCGCCGGTGAGGGCATCCTGAAACTCCGTTGCGTTGGTGCCGTCGACGCGGCCCTCAGTCAGCACCACCAGGTTTTCGTCCTGCCACTGAGTATCTACTTTCATGGGTTCGGCCTCCTTAGCCACTGCTCCGATTCAACCCGGAGATTTTGAGCGCAACCAGTATTTTATTGCCCTTTGCCGGAAAAGGCAAGATCCGGCAAGGCAAAATCGCCCCCGCCGGGGCAAGTATCTGTTATGTTACCTGAAAATGGGCGGTTTGGAAAGGGGTTTTGAGGGCTATTTTACAACCGGTTAGGCGGTTTGGAAAGGGGGGCGGCGGGGGATTTTTCAAGGCAATTGGCGATTGGGGCCGTCCGGCCCCCGGTAGCGGGGGCCGGACGGTTTTAAGGGTTTTCCGGAGGGAACTAGCCGCAGCCGGGCGGAGGGTTAGCGGCGGCGGACGCGTTTGGTGCAGACGCCGACCCAGGTGCGGCTTTCCCGATGACCAGGTGGTGGTTATTATTGCTGTAGCGGTGCGCATGGGTCTGATAGGCGTAAAACCAGCCCATGTTGTTCCCGTTAAATTCCGCCGCGTTCGACCCGGGGTCGCGGCTGTGGCCGGGGCCGAAATCGGCGCTGCCGGCGACATACTTCCCGCCCTTAGCCCGGCAGGCGGGGATGGCCCGGGCTTCGGCCATACGGAGCCAGTCGGCTTCGCCAATGGCAGTACCGGGGGATTGTTTGTCTGGATCGGTAAAAGTCCCATCTTTCCAGAGGCCGGTTCGCCAGTCGCCCGTCCAGTTGGTATCGTCAATGTCGACATATTCCCGCCGGGCAAGCACTCGCGTGGAGCCGTGGCTGGTATAGGAGCCGCTGCGGTCGCCATAGGGGGTGCAAATCAGGGTGCCGCCCGGCGTGTCATGCTCAGCCGTAAACCCGTTGTTGTGAGCTTGGTATTGCAGATTGGAAGCCGGCGCCGGCGGGCAGGCGCCGGTTTCGGCGGAGTCGCTGCGGACGCGGAAGCGTACGGTTTTCTTGCCGCGGCGGGGTTCCTCGGGGAACTCAAAGATGCGGTCGCGGGAGACGCCGGTAACGCCGGATTCTCCATCGGTCAGGTAGCCTTCTTGGGCCGCCAGAAAGCCGCGGAAGTTGCCTTGTTGGCCGAAATAGACGGTATCATCCCGTTCGTTGCGGTCCCGGCCGGCAAGCCAAGTTTCGGACTTGGTCCAGGTGTCGGACTGGTCGATGGCGCAGTAAATGGACTTCCCCCGGTTGGCGGCCAGGGATTCGAGGATCATCGAGACCCGGGCATCGTCGGCGTCGGCCACGGCCGGGGACTCTTGCCAGTCGGAGCAGTCCCAGGGGATGGTGCGGGGGGCGGCTTGGGCATCCGGGGCGGGACTGGCGGTGATTAACAGTCCGAAGGTCAGCACGGACAGGATTAGGATGGCAATGGGGAATCGGTAGCGGTTCATTGGGATACCTCCGGGCGGCCGGAGCCGGTTAATGCCGGTGATAAGCCGGTAAAAACAGGGTAAAAAAGGGCGTGATTTTTGCTTGACAAAAATCACGCCCTTTTTTGAGATTTGGGGAAATTGGGGGTGGGGTTGGCTGCCGGGGGGTTGGGGAATTAAAAATTTTTTGGGGTACCGGGAGAGAGGCGAAAAAATACGGCGGGGGAACTTTTGTAAAAGTTCCCCCGCCGTAGCCGCGAAAGTTTTGGGAGTTTGGGGAGTTTTTAAGGGCTGTGGTTCTGGATTCCCCTTTCGCGGGAATGAAGGTTTCTATAGGCGACAGCCCGGGACAACATAACCCCCGCCCTTGCCAAAAGAACCGCCGGCCGGTTAAAATTGTCTAACCCCATATCAGGAGACCGCCGGTTATGGCCCCGTTGAAACCGGAAAAGTTAAAGCGGCACTGCCGGGATTATGGCGTAGCCTCCCTGCACGCCTACCATCCCCCGCCGGGCAAAACCCGCCCCGCTTTCGTCGTAACTTACCACGAACCCAAGCCGGCCCCGGGTCTGCGGAGCTACTTCGCCCTGGAAAACTTGTTGACCGAGTTCTACGGCGTCCCGGTCGAGCTGATGTCCAACAAAGACCTGGCCGCCAACCCTCACCTGGAGTCGCTCCTGGGCTGCCCGGAGCGGGTACTCTATGGCTGACCACGACGGCCTCCTTCAGGAGACCTTGGAACATTGCCAAGCCATCCGCAACGCCGCCGCCCGCCGAACCGGCATCCTGGACGCCAACAGCGCAGCCATTCACTTGGTAGTAGCCCACATCATCTACATCGGCGAAAACCTGAAACGGCTGGAGGAGCAAGCCGGCTTGACCGCGCCGGCTGCCAAAGAATTCATTGCCCTCCGGGATAAGGTGGCCCACCTGCGCCGCCGGGAACTGCGCCCCGTCCTGCTCCAGGAAGCAATCCAAAACGACTTGCCCGGTTTGGAATCCATCCTGACGGCGTGGCTGACTGCCGAACCCTGATTAACCTCCTCCCACGATAGCGTTGCATTTTAGGTGGTTTGGTTGAGCAAGCCCCGGGTTTGTAGCAAAGCCAACAGGTTATGCTCTGACCAGACCGTCCCCAATCGCTCCCGCCGGCGCAACTCCCGATTGTAGCGTTCCAGGCGGGAAGTAGTCCGGTAGGCGACCGCTCCCGTAGTCCAATACTGCCGACCGGCGAGCAACGCCTTGTCCAGCCAGTAAGCGGCGGCGCCCTCGGTCAACTCCATTATTTGACGGGCATAGCTCTGGGCCGCCGCCGCGCTGTCAGTCAACAGCAGTTGCCGGGCGGCGGCCAAGCCGGATTTCCCGATATTCCGTCCATATTCCCGCAGCAGGTGAAAGATGCACAGCTGATGCGGCGCCGCCCGGCCGTACACCCACTGGATGCCGGCCGCAATGGCCCGGTCGCCGTCGCTGACCAGATGTCGGGGTGGCGCCGCCCCGGACTGCTCGGCCCGCGCCAAGACCGCCGCCCAAGGCCCGAAAGTCGCCAAGACCGCCCCGGTTTCGTCCCGGATTACCTTCAATTCCTGAGCGCCCTGCCGGGTGCGCGTCCACAAACCATCCAGTTCCCACACTGCCCCCGGCAACCGGGGCCGGGTCAAGGCCAACCGCCGCAGCCAGCGACACAAGGTGCTTTTGACACAACCCACCCACTGCCCCGCTTGGGCGTAACTCAAACCCTGGGCCGCCAAGCTCAAAGCCATGTCCCGAGTTTTTTTGAGAACCGTTGGTAACGAACTTCCGGCCCCAGCAGCGCCGCGCCGCCCGCCAGTTGGCGACATTGCCCACAACGAAACACCGGAACCGCTACCCGGATGGGACCATAGGACGTGACAATGGTGCGCTCATAGCGATGATGGCGGTGCATCGCCAGAGCGCACTGAGCACATCGGGGCTGATAATGATCCAGGGCTTGTTGCAGCTTCGCCTGCAACTGGAGCGGAATTTCCTGCTCCAGTTGGGTCTCCAAATCGTCCAGCAATCCCATGACAGCGCACCTCCCGTCAACCAGCAAGGCCGGCCTTTTCCCCATTCTACAACTAAACCACCTAAATCGGAACGCTATCTCCTCCCATCCCCCATTTGCCATCTGCCGCCCCTTCCGCTACAATCCTTTGCCGGCAGCAACACAGCAACACCAAGCAAAGGCAGGATGGGACTTATGCAGCACGGCGTACTAGCCGGCGTCAAGGTTCTGGATTTGAGCGAGGATATTGCCGGCTCCTTTTGCGCCCGGCTCCTCGCCGACTACGGCGCCGAAACCCTGAAACTCGAACCCCCCGGCGGCGCCGCCCTCCGCCAACTCGGCCCCTTCTTTCACGACGACCCCCACCCGGAAAAAAGCCTCCTGTTCCTCGCCGTGAACCTCAACAAACGCGGCGCCACCCTCAACCTGGAAACCGCCGCCGGCCGGGAAATCCTGAACCAGCTGCTGCCCCAAGTGGACCTCATCATCGAAAGCTGGCGTCCCGGCTACCTCGCATCCCTCGGCTTGGGCTACCCCGACCTCCAAGCCCTCAATCCCGCCCTCACCCTGACCTCCATCACCCCCTTTGGGCAGACCGGCCCCTATAGCCAATACCGCGGCGCGGAAATCGTCAACTACGCTATGGGGATGATAATGAGCATCAGCGGCGTCCAGGGCCGCGAACCGCTGAAACACGGCGGCTTTCAAGCCCAGTACGAAGGCGGCCTCTTTGCCGCCGCCGCTACCTCCATGGCCCTCTTTGCCCGCGAATTCTCCGGCAACGGCGACCATATCGATGTTTCCATTACCGAATGCGTCGCCTCCACAATGATGGCCACCCAAACTATGTATCCCTTTACCGGCGGCGTCCAAACCCGCCGCCGCGCTGAGGGCAGTATGTTCGGCCATCCCATGCCCTGCCAAGACGGTTGGATTATCGTCCAGACCGGCGGCGGCGCCTCCTGGGAGGACTTGGCCGATTTTTTCCAATGCCCGGAAATGCTCGAACCCCGCTTTGCCGACCGCGCCCAACGCGCCGAAAACGGGGCCGAACTCGACCGTATCGTAGTGGAATCCATCAAAGAACGCGGCAAGTGGGAATTGTTCCCCAAAGCCGCCGCCGCCCGAATGTTATTCGGCTTGGTGCAAACCCCCTCCGAACTGGCCCAATGCCCCCAACTGGAATCCCGCAACTTTTACCGGGAAACCGACCATCCGGTAATGGGCCGATTGCGCGTCCCCGCCGAACTGTTCAAACTCAGCGCCACCCCCTACCAACTCACCCGCTCCGCCCCAACCCTCGGCCAGCACAACGCGGAAATCTACACCGCCGGCCTCGGCTATCCCCCGGAACAACTGCAAAAATGGCGGCAAGAGGGCGTAATTTAGCCCCATCCCCAACCCGCCAATTTCTGCTACAATACCCCCATACCCCTATACCGCCGTCACAAGGAAACCCGGCAATGCTGGAAACTGCCCCCAATCAACTTTACTTCGGCGACAACCTCCCCGTTATGCGGGAGCATATCGCCGACGCCAGCGTTGACCTCATCTACCTCGATCCGCCCTTTAACTCCAACGCCAGCTATAACCTGCTGTTCCGGGAGCGCAGCGGCGAACAATCCGCCGCCCAAATCACCGCCTTTAAGGACACTTGGGAATGGAGCCAAGAGTCCGAACTGGCTTATCGCGAAGTAATCCAAACCGGGCCGCCTAAAGTCGGCGAACTCCTGTCCGCCCTCCAATCCGTCCTCGGCCGCAACGATCTGCTGGCTTACCTTACGATGATGTCCCAGCGGCTGATTGAACTGCGCCGGGTATTGAAACCCGCCGGCAGCATCTACCTCCACTGCGACCCCACCGCCAGCCATTACCTCAAGCTGCTGATGGATGCCGCCTTCGGCCCCGCCAATTTTCAGAACGAAATCATCTGGCATTACCGCAAGTGGGCCACCGGCCGCTACGCCTTCCAAAGGAACCACGATGTGATTTTGTTCTATGCCAAATCCGGCGGCCGGGAGCGGATTTTCAACCAGCTTTATATGGAGCGCGCCCCCTCCACCTTGCGCCGTTTCGGCAACGCCCGCATCGTCTCCGGCTATGACGAAAGCGGACGCCGCCGTCCCTCCCAAGTCGAGGAGCAAGAATCCCCCGGCGTCCGTCAGGATGATGTGTGGGATATTGCCCGGGTTGCCCCGGTCAAGCAGTTATTCCCGACCCAAAAGCCCGACGAATTGCTGCGGCGGATTATTACCGCCAGCAGCGACGAGGATTCCTTGGTCCTCGACCCCTTTTGCGGCTGCGGCACCAGCACCATCCAGGCCGAAACCCTGAAACGCCGCTGGATTGGCATTGACATTACCCACTTGGCCATATCCATCATCCGCCACCGCTTGCACGACTCCTTCGGCGACAATCTCCGCCCCTACCAGATTATCGGCGTCCCCCGAGATGTCGCCCGCGCCCGCGCTTTAGCTATTGAAAGCGAACACGACGGCCGCTATCAATTCGAGTGGTGGGCTTTGGGCTTGGTCGAAGCCCGCCCCGCTCAGGAACGCCGCAAAGGCCCCGACGCCGGCGTCGACGGCTACATCAACTTCTTCGACGACAACAGCGGCCGCCCCAAGCGCATCATCGTTCAGGTCAAAAGCGGCCAGGTCAACCGCAATCAAATCGCTACCCTCAAAAGCGACCTGGAACGGGAAAAAGCCCAAATCGCCCTATTCATCACCCTGAACCCGCCCACCGGCCCGATGCAGCAAGAAGCCTTGGCCGCCGGCTTTTACGAACCGGCCCATTTCCCCGGCCAGCAGTTCCCCCGGGTGCAGTTGCTGACCGTCGCGGAACTGCTCAACGGCAAACTAGCCCAATACCCCCGCTACGCCCCGGAACCCACCTTCCGCCGCGCTCCCCGCCGCCGGCGTAGCCAAGCCGAGCAAGGCTGCCTTTAATCGGGCGTAATTTAGCCCCATCCCCATTCCCCAAATTTCTGCTACAATACCCCCATACCGCCATCAAGGAAACCCGGCAATGCTGGAAACTGCCCCCAATCAACTTTACTTCGGCGATAACCTCCCCATTATGCGGGAGCATATCGCCGACGCCAGCGTTGACCTGATTTACCTCGACCCGCCCTTTAATTCCAACGCCAGCTACAACCTCCTTTTCCGGGAGCGCAGCGGCGAACAATCCGCCGCCCAAATCACTGCCTTCCGCGATACCTGGCGTTGGGGCATCGAGTCGGATGCCGCCTATCGGGAAGTAGTCCAGGATGGCCCGCCCCGGCTCTCCCGGCTCCTGTCCTCGATGCGGGATTTGCTCGGCCAGAACAATATGATGGCCTATCTGACGATGATGTCCCATCGGATGATTGAACTGCACCGGGTATTGAAACCCACCGGCAGCATCTACCTGCACTGCGACCCCACCGCCAACCACTACCTGAAACTCCTGATGGAGACCATGTTCGGTTTCGATAACTTTCGGAACGAAATCATCTGGCGGCGCACCTACGCCCACAACGACCCGCGCCGCTTCGGCCGCATCACCGACTGCATCCTGTTCTACACCAAAAGCGAAAACTACACTTGGAACCTCCCTTACACCGCCTACTCTCAGGAGTATGTCGAACAATACTTCCGCTATGAGGACGGCGGCGGTAAGTTCCAGCTGATAACCCTGACCGGCCCCGGCGCCAGCGCCGGAGAATCTGGCGAACCTTGGCGGGACTGCAATCCTACCGATAACAACCGCCACTGGAGCGTCCCCCGCCGCGTCATTACCCAGCTTGCCGGCCCCGAATTCGCAAATCTCCCTATCACCGAGCAGTTGGACTTGCTGGACAACAGCGGCTATATTTACTGGCCGCCCGGCGGCTCCGTCCCCCGTTTCAAGGAATATCTCCACGAAATGGAAGGCTCCCCGGTCCAAAACCTCTGGACCGACATCCGACCTCTAGGCTCCCGGTCCAAAGAGCGGATGGGCTACCCTACCCAGAAACCGGAAGCCCTGCTCGAGCGCATTCTCCAAGTCAGCAGCAATCCGGGCGACTTGGTCTTTGACCCCTTCTGCGGCTGCGGCACTACCGTGGCCGTGGCCGAGCGGCTCAACCGCCGCTGGATTGGCATTGACATTACCCACTTGGCTGTATCCCTGATGAAAAACCGGCTGCGCGACGGCTTCGGCGACAGCTTGCAGCCCTACGACCTGATCGGCGTCCCCCGGGATGTAGCCAGCGCCCGCGCTCTAGCCATCGCAAGCGAACACGACGGCCGCTATCAATTCGAGTGGTGGGCTTTGGGCTTGGTCGAAGCCCGCCCCGCTCAGGAACGCCGCAAAGGCCCCGACGCCGGCGTCGACGGCTACATCAACTTCTTCGACGACAACAGCGGCCGCCCCAAGCGCATCATCGTTCAGGTCAAAAGCGGCCAGGTCAACCGCGCCCAAATCGCCACCCTCAAAAGCGACCTCGAACGGGAAAAAGCCCAAATCGCCCTTTTCATCACCCTCAACCCGCCCACCGGCCCCATGCAGCAAGAAGCCCTGGCCGCCGGCTTTTACGAACCGGCTCACTTCCCCGGCCAGCAGTTCCCCCGGGTGCAGCTGCTGACCGTCGCGGAACTGCTTAACGGCAAACTGGCCGAATACCCCCGCTACGCCCCGGAACCCACCTTCCGCCGCGCCCCTAGCCGCCGCCGGCGCCAAGCCGAGCAGGGCTGTCTTTAAGCCCCATCCCCCGCCATCCCGACTTGTTGAAAGGAGCAAACCCCCTATGCCCCGGCTCCCCCTCGACGGCATCCGCATCCTCGACTCCACCTATGTTTTCGCCCTCCCCTACGCCGGCGGCCACCTCGCCGACCTCGGCGCCGAAGTCATCAAAATCGAAGGCCCCGGCCGTCCCGACATCACCCGCACCGGCGGCTATGCCGGCTCCTTCCCCGAAAACGACCCCGGCGCCGACTGGTGGAACCGCCCCTCCACCTACAACCTGCTGAACCGCGGCAAACGCTCCCTCGTCCTGGATCTCTCCACCGAAAAGGGCCGCGACCTTTTCCGCGAACTCGTCGCCGTCAGCGATGTTGTAATGGAAAACTTCACCCCCCGCGTTATGCGCCGTTGGAATCTCGACTATCCCAACCTCCGCCAAATCAAACCCGACATCATCCTCATCTCCAACACCGGCTACGGCCACGGCGACGGCCCCTATTCCGCCTATCCCGCCCAAGCCACTACCCAGGAAGCCACCCACGGCCACTGCTGGATTACCGGCTACCCCGACGCCGAACCGGCCAAAGCCGGCGCCTCCTTCGTTGACTTTCTTTCTACTTGGAGCGCCATTTTTGCCCTCGGCGCCGCCCTCCGCCATCGCCACCGCACCGGCCAAGGCCAATGGATTGACCTGGCAATGTACCAAGCCGGTGTAATGTTTATGTCCGAATACATCCTTGACGCCGCCGTCAACGGCCGCGACGGCGGCCGCATTGGCAACCGCCATCCCTACCGCGCCCCCCAAGGCTGCTATCCCGCCGCCGGCCAGGACCAGTGGCTGACCCTATCCGTCGGCAGCCCTGACGAATGGGCGGCCTTGTGCCAACTGCTGAACCGCCCCGAACTGACCACTGACCCCCGCTTTGCCGACTTGCCCGCCCGTCAGCAAAACCACGACCAACTCGACGCCATCATCGCCCAATGGACGGCTGACCAGGATAAATACGCCCTGATGCACCTCCTCCAGAACGCCGGCATCCCCGCCGGCCCCGTCCTCACCGGCCGCGACATCCACTTCGACCCCCACTATCAAAGCCGCGGCTTCCTCGAACCGGTGACCTTCCCCCCGGAGCGCGGTATCGGCGTCCGTCCCCTGATGGGACGCCCCTATCAACTGGCATCAACCCCTCTTGCCATCCGCGGCCCCGGCCCCGCTTTCGGCCAAGACAACGCCCCCCTACTCCAGGACTTGCTCGGCATTGACGCCGCCGCCTATCAGGAACTAACCGACTCCGGCATCATCGCCGACACCCCCACCAGCGGCGAACCCTCCCCTCAAATGGAACCCGCCCGCGCCCTGGAAATGGGCCTCCTCGCCGACTACGACCCCCACTACCGCCAACACCTCGCCCTGGAGTAACCCCAATCCCCCATCCGGCCGCCCCGGCTCATCCCTAATTGCATCCATCCCCCGGGGCAGGGCTATCGCCTATAGAACCGTCATTCCCACGAAAGTGGGAATCCAGATAGTCCGGGAACTCTGGATCCCCGTTTTCACGGGAATGATGACAAGTAGGCCGCTAGGTATATGCGATAGATCCATCCCCCGCAGCACCACCCGGCAGCGGTGTCGCTGGCCCTGTGCTATAATGCCGGCGGTCCGTTCACACTTTCGGACGGCGCCGGCTGCTGGCCCGGATTGGGCTATAGCGGCCGGTCTTGGCTAAGGAGTTTCGACTATGGAAATGGGATTTACCGATAAGGTAGCGATTGTTACCGGCGGCAGCGAGGGCATTGGCAAGGCCGCGGCCCAGCGGATGGCCGGCGAAGGGGCCCGGGTGGTGATTGTCGCCCGGGGTGAGGAAAAATTGGCCGCCGCCGCCGGCGATATTCGGGCGGCAACCGAGGGCGTAGTGCTGCCGGTAGCGGCCGATGTGGCCCAGGCCGACAGCGCCGCGCGGGTAGTCGAGCAGGCCATGGCCAGTTTCGGGCGGGTCGATATTCTGGTGAATAACGCCGGGGTATCTATGGCCAAGCCCTTTACGGAAGTGAGCGATGCCGATTGGGAGTACGACTTTGACTTAAAGGTATGGGGCGCAGTGCGGCTCATCCGCCGGGTCATTCCGGAAATGCGGAAAGTGGGCGGCGGACGCATTATCAATGTCACCAACCTGGGCGGACGGACGCCCGGCCCGGCCTCGATGCCCACCTCCATTTCCCGCGCCACCGGCATCGCCCTGACCAAGGGCTTGTCCAAAGATTTGGCCCCGGACAACATCCTGGTCAACACCGTTTGCATCGGCATCGTCAAAAGCGGCCAGCACACCCGCCGCTACGAACGCCTGCGCGAAACCAATCCGGACTTGAGCCTGGATGAGTTTTACGCCCAAACGGCCGCCGCCCGGGGCGTTCCCCTCGGGCGCATTGCCGAGACGGAGGAGGCCGGAGATGTAATCGCCTTTCTGGCGTCGGAACGGGCCAGCTATCTGACCGGAATTGCAGTGAACATTGACGGCGGAACTTCAGCCGTAGTGTAGCAATTCCCGGCGACAGCTTGGCGACATTCGTTCTCGATGGAAATCCGGGGGTAGGAATGCCCAAAATCCTCGACGGCCGCGCCCTGTCCCAAACCGTGCGCGACGAAGTAGCCGCCGGCGTTGCCGAAATGCAGCAGAAACACGGCGTTACCCCCGGCTTGGCCGCCGTTCTGGTCGGCGACGACCCGGCCTCGGCGGTCTATGTGCGCAACAAAGAACGGGCCTGCGCCGCCGCCGGCATCTACAGCCAAACCTTTCGACTCCCGGCCGACACCCTCCAATCCGAACTGCTGCATCTGGTCGCGCAGCTGAACCGGGATGCCCGCTTCCACGGCATCCTGGTGCAGCTGCCCTTGCCGCCGCCCCTTGCCGCCGCCGCCGTTATCGACGCCCTCGACCCCCTTAAAGATGTCGACGGCCTCCATCCCTTCAACCTGGGCAAGCTCGAGCAGGGCTCGCCGGTGTTCGTCCCCGCCACGCCGGCCGGCATCCAACAAATCCTGCTCCGCAGCGGCTACGACCCGGCCGGCCGGCATATCGTCATCTGCGGCCGCAGCAACATCGTCGGCAAGCCCTTGGCCCTATTGCTGATGCAGCGGCAGGAAGGCGCCAATGCCACCGTAACCGTAGCCCATACCCGCACCGCCAACCTGCCCGCCTTGACCCGGCAAGCCGATGTAGTAGTAGCAGCCATGGGACGGCCCCAAGCCATCACCGCCGCTATGGTTAAGGATGGCGCCGTAGTTATTGATGTCGGCATCAACCGCATTCCCGACCCCACCCGGCGTACCGGCTACCGGCTGGTCGGCGATGTGGACTTCCCCCCCGTCGCGGCAAAGGCCGCCGCCATCACCCCGGTACCCGGCGGCGTCGGCACCATGACCATTGCCATGCTGCTGGTCAACACCCTGACCGCCGCCCGCATCAGCATTCACGGCCGGTAGAGGGCAGGGCTATCGCATATAGAAACCGTCATTCCCACGAAAGTGGGAATCCAGATCTGCCGTGGACTCTGGATGCCCGTTTTAACGGGAATGACGATAGGTGGCCGCCCCCTACCCCAACCCCCGCTCCTTCAACTTCGCCAAAAACTCCTCCTGCGTCCCCTCCCCCTTCAGCCAGTTGCACGCCCCGCACAGCAGTTGCAGGTTCTCAAAGTGGTCGGTGCCGCCTTTGCTGACCGGGATGATGTGGTCGACGGTGAAGTTGCGGAAAGGAAAGGAAACCTTGCACTTGCAAATCCCCTCGCATTGCCCGAATAGGGTATGCTTGTGGGTTTGGTAGGGGGGAATCCGCCCCAAATCCGTACGGCGCGGAATATCCTCCCGATGAATGACCTTCAGGGAAAACAAGCCCAGTTCATTCCGCAGCCGCAGCCGTACCTGATGCAGGGCGTTGGGCGAAATGTCAATGCCCGCCCATTGCCGCCCCAGCTTTTCGGCGGCGACGCAAGCCGTAGCGCAGCCGCAAAAGGGGTCGAACACCACATCCCCCGGATTGCTGGAGGCGTTGATGATGCGTTCCAGCAAGGCCAACGGCTTTTGTGTGGGGTAGTGGGTATTTTCCTTGGCGCTGAACTGCACCGGCGGAATGTCGGAAAAAATATCCTCGAGGGCATTCCCTTTAGTCGATTCCAGATAGCGTTTCAGGGCCGGCTTGCTGCCCTTTTCCGGCCAGTGAATCAAGCCGGCGGCATCCAAGGCATCCAGCCGGGCGTGGACGCCAGGATAGGCGTCGGGCCAATCCGGTATCAATCCCTTTTCAATGATAAAGTCATTCATCCCGCCTTTAGTAGGCGTCCGCCAGTGATTGCCCACCAAACCGGGGTCAATGCCGCGCCAAGGTTGTCCCGATTCCCCTTGACTGGTTCCCGATGCCGTCAAGCGGTCGGCGCGCCAGTAGCCTAATTCGTCTTGGTAGCGGTACTGCTTTTTCACATAGTCAGGATTATGCGGCAAGTAAGGGGTGTGCCAGGTGTAGCGGGCGCTTTTGGTGTAAAGCAGCAGGACATCGTGAACCCGCCCGAAACGGCGGGCATCGGAGCGGCCGGCCGTGCGTTTCCAAACCACTTCGTTGCGGTAATTATCTTTGGCAAAGAGGCAGTCCATTACCGACTTCAGGTAATGGTTGGCGGTGTCGTCGCAGTGCAGGTAAATAGAGCCGGTGTCTTTCAGAATGCGCCGCATTTCCAGCAGGCGCACCGCCATCATAATCAGATAGCTTTTCATCCCCTTGCCGTGGGCGAGGCCGGCGGCGTCAATGATGGAGTAAAGGGCCGGTTCCGATTCGGCGATTTCCCCGTGCCAGGCCAGGTCAATGTCGTTCAGCGTCCAAGTATCCTTGAACGCCGCCCCGGCCGCCGCGCTGCCGATGGGGGCGGCGTAGTCCCGGTTGCTGTTAAAGGGCGGGTCGAGGTAAATCAGGTCCACGGCAGCGGCATTCATCCCGCGCATAATGGGCAGGTTATCGCCAGTCCAAAGGGTTTGGTTTTTCCAGTTGGGGGGCATTGTTGGCTTGCCTTAACCGGTTAATGGGGGAAAGTTACGACATACCCCAATGCTTAAGCAACAGGGGCAGAGGAACTTCGATGCCTAGTATGTAAGACACCAGCATAAACAGCACCGCACTCAGCACAAGAGGAATATCGCGGCCGTTCAGCTTTAACAGGGTAATAATGCCAAGTATAGTAAATGCCAGAACAGAAGCCAATGCAATGATCATTTTTCACTCCTTCCTGATGGTGTAGATAGTTTCACAAGTGAACAACAAACAAGCCAACAACCCCAGAGGACTAACAGTATAACACATTGGCAAGTGAAATTCAATGCTTTTTGCCGGCCAATTTCGAGGCAATTTCGGAGTTGGGGGTGGTATAATGCGCTGAAATGATAGCTAGGGGGGCGCATTATGGAATGGCGGGGGCGCATTACGGCTGACCCGCAGGTTTGCCACGGCAAGCCTTGCATCGCCGGCACCCGGATTATGGTGTCGGTAGTATTAGACAACCTGGCAGCCGGCTTGACCCCGGAGGAGATTGTGGCGGCGTATCCGACCCTGACGGTGGCGGGAGTGCGGGCGGCGGTGGCGTATGCCAATGAAATACCCCACCATGCCTAACCCCCCTCTCTCCATCAACCCCCCTCGCCTCAACCGTAACCTGGCGGCTTTGGGGCGGATTGGGGAGGTGGAAGGCGGGGGGATGATGCGGGTGGCTTTTTCGGATGCGGATGTTGCCGGGCGGGAATTTGTCGGCGGGTTGATGCGGGCGGCCGGGTTGACGGTGCGGACGGACGCTGCCGGAAATATCATCGGCCGCAAAGAAGGGTCGGAGCCGGGGCTGCCGGCGATTGCTTTGGGTTCGCATACGGATACGGTGCCTAACGGGGGCAAATATGACGGGGCGTTAGGGGTAGTCGCGGCGGTGGAAGGGGCGCAAACGCTGGTGGAACGGGGACAGCAGCTGCGGCATCCGCTGGAAGTCATCATTTTTACCAACGAGGAAGGCACCGGATTTCACCGCTGGCTGCTGGGGAGTCGGGCGATGGCGGGGCTATTGGAACCGGCGGATTATACTGCCGTTGATGATGCCGGGGTGTCGCTGGGGGAACGGCTGGCGGCGGTCGGCGGGGACTTGTCCCGTATTGACACGGCGCGACGGCATAGCGGGGAAGTGGCGGCCTATTTTGAGCTGCATATTGAGCAAGGGCCGAATTTGGAGCGGAGCGGGGTGCCAATCGGGGTAGTCAGCGGCATCACCGGGCGGGCGGTGTTTGCGGTGTCGGTAGTCGGCAAGGCGAATCATGCCGGGACGACGCCGATGGGGGAGCGGCAGGACGCTTTGGCGGCGGCGGCGCAGTTGACGCTGGCGGTGCAGGGAGTGGCGGCGCGGGAGGAAATTTGCCGGGTGGCGACGGTGGGCCGGCTGGAAGTCAGTCCCAATGCGGTTAATGTGGTGCCGGGGGCGGTCAGTATGGGCGTGGAGTTTCGGGATTTGTACCCCAACGGGTTGACGGCGGCGGAAACGGTTTTGCGGCGGCGGGCGATGGAGATTGCGGCCGCCGCCGGGGTGGAGATAACGGTGGAGCTGTTGGAAAGTACGCCGCCGGTATTGCTGCCGGCGGGGATGCAGGAGTTGGTGGGTAGGGCCGCCGAGCAGGGCGGGTTGGCGCACATTACTTTGCCGAGCGGGGCCGGGCATGATGCGCAGGCGATGGCGGCCATTGCGCCGGCCGGGATGGTTTTTGTGCCGAGCGTTGACGGGGTGAGCCATGCGCCGGAGGAATATACTTGCCCGGAGGATTGCGGCAACGGGGGGCAGACGCTGTTGAATTTGCTGCTGCTGGCGGATGGGCGGCTGGGGGGTTAGGGCAGGGCTATTTTATATCTAGCGACGACTTGCCTACCATCATTCCCGATTTCACGGGAATTCAGAGTCCCCGGCATTTGTGGATTCCCACTTTCGTGGGAATGACGGTAGGGGAGTGGGAAGGACGGTTGCGGTTCTGGATTCCCGCTTTCGGGGGAAGGACGGTTTAGATTTCCGGGAATGGGGCTGAAGGTACTTGCCAATTCCGCTGGGGTGTGTCAAACTAGGGGGTATGAAACTTGGCGAATTTGAACTGAACGAACCTTTGCCGGAATTGAAGGAGCCGCATCTGCTGGCGGTGCTGCGGCCGTGGATTGATGTGGGACGGGTGGGCAGCCTGAGCCTGAACCGGGTGGAGCGGCATTTGCGGGCCCGGGAGTTGGGGCGGCTGCGGCGGCCCGGGCTGTTTTATGATTTTACCCGCTACCGGCCGCGCTCCTACTTCAGCGAAGGGCGGCGGGAAGTGTCCATCCCCAATACCATCATCCGCTACGCCGTCCGGGAGGAAGGGCCGGATTTGGTGCTGGCGCATTTGCTGGAGCCGCATCTGTATGGGGAGGATTATACGGATGCGATGCTGGAGCTGCTGAGCCGGCTGGGGGTGAAACGGTATTCGCTGGTGGGGGCGATGTACGATATGGTGCCGCATACCCGGCCGCTGCTGGTGTCCGGTTCGGCGGCCGGCCCCGGCGACCCGAAGGAGGCCGCGGCGGAACGGCAGCGGAATCGGGTGCGCTCCAGCGATTACGAAGGGCCGACGACCATTACCTACCTGATACCGCAGGAGGCGGCCCGGCAAGGGGTGGAAACGCGCACTTTTGTGGTGCATTTGCCGCAATACTTTCAGGTGGATGAGGATTGGCAAGGCACGGCGCGGCTGATGGAGATCCTGTGCGACCGCTACGGGCTGCCGGAGCGGTTGATTGAACCGGAACGGGGGCGGGAGCAGTACGATTCCATTGCGGAGATGGTCAGCGCCGAGGGGGAAAGCGTGGCGGAGTTGCTGCAACAGTTGGAGGAGCATTATGACGAGGAGCGGCGGGCCGAAGCGCCGCCGCCCACGCCGCTGTCGCCGGATATTGAGGAGTTTCTGCGGGATGTGGGGCAGGATTTTGACCGGCCGGGGGATTAGGGCGGTTTGACCCGGCATAGGGGCAACTGCAAGATAACGGTAAGGGCGGGCTTTCGTGGCCCGCCCTGATTTGTTGCCGGAGGGCGGCCGGCGGCGGGGCCGGCCGTTCCTGATGCCTAGGCCCGCCGCTCTTGATACCAGGGGATGAATGCCAGGGCAGCGCCAATCAGCAGCAGGATGCCGCCGATGGCAAAGCCGACGCTGATGAAAAGGAAGCCCAGGATGGCGGCAATAGCCATCAGAATGGCAGCCACCAAGGGCTTGGCTAGAGCCAGCGCGCCGCCGACAATTCCGATGATAGCCATAACCATAGCCGCCAGACTGGTCACGGCAATAGCCCCGCCGCCGCCAAAGGAGGCGACGATGACTCCGATGCCCAGCCCGGCTACGGTGATGACCAACTGAATAACCCCGCCGATAATTCCGCAAAGCAAGGCGGCGACTTTCATAACCCAACCCCCGTTATAAGTTTTTCCCTTTCCGGGGTAGAGGATACCACCGGAAAGGGATGGGGGCAAATGCTTGGGGGGTTAAGTCAGGCGGTCAGCTTTTTCGGCCCAGGAAAGCGAGGAGGGCGGCGATAAGCAGCATAGCGGCCGCCGGCACATAGAACAGGGAAATGAATATCGTGCCCAGCACGGCGGACACGAGCATCGCCCCGGCGGCAATCCGGGGCTTGGCGATAGCCAGGGCGGCGCCTACCAAGCCGATCACGGACATACCCATCGCGCCGAAGCTTTGCCAGGCGATTTGGGGGCCGCCGCCGATGGCAAAGTCAATACCGCCGACAATGAGGCCAAGGATGGCGGCGATAAAGCCGGCCATCGAGCCGAATATGCCGATAATCAAGGCAGCGAGTTTCATTGTTTAGCTCCTTTTGGTCTGGTTAAAGCAGGGTTTAGTGGGACGGATCGGGCCGGGGGCGTATTGCCCCCGGCCCGGTTGGTTACTCCAAGCGGAGGAAGCGGCGGGATTCCGTCTCATACTCCGGCTGGTAAATCAGGATGAAACCGGTCTCGGATTGTGGCACCTCAAAGCAGAGGTTGCCTTGGGTTTTGCCGCCGGGGAAAAGTTCGCCCTCAAGGGCGTCGGGGATGGAGCCGCAACGGTTCTGATAGTTATAGACCTTGAGATTGGAGCCAATCAGGCTAAAGGGGAGGTAGCCAACCTCAATAGAATCGCTACCGGACGCGTTAGTTACCGCGACGGTAACCATATAGAAACGGTTGCCGTCTTGGGGCGGGTCGTTAAACTGATTTTCCGCTTGGATCAGCGGCCAGGCATCGCCGGTAATGCTGACGGCTACGGTTTCCAAGTCATTGGAACCGGGTAGTACGCCGCCGACTTCCGCCGGATTGTCCAAGGTCATACCAGCCGGCATAGCCAGGGCAGCCGGGTCAGGCTCGGGAGTAGTTGCCATCAGGTCGGCCAAGGAGCGGAGGTTGAGCGGGTAAATGCTCACGAAACGCCGCGTAGCATCATCCCAAGATTCCGACTGATGAATCAGGATGAATTCGCTGTCGTCGGCGGCAACCTCAAAGCAGATGTTGCCTTGGATTTTCCCTCCGGGATAAAGCTCGCCCTCAAGCGGGTTGGGAATGGAGCCGCAACGGCTCTGAAAGTCATAGACCTTGCGATTGGAGCCAATCAAGCTAAAGGGGACGTAGTTAAACTCAATGGAATCGCTGCCGGAATTGTTAGCTACCGCCACGGCAAGCATATAGAAGCGGTTGCCTGCTTGCGGCGGGTCGTTGTACTGGTTTTCCGCCTGTATCAGATACCAGGCATCCTCAGCCACGCCGGTTATCAGGATTTCCGCACCGTCCGCGCCGAGCAGCGAACTGCCGGCCGCTACTGCGTTGTCCAGGGTGAAACCCGGCGGCAAGGGCGTCGGCTCTGGGGTCGGTTCGGGTGTGCTTTCCTCTGGAATGCACCCGGCATCTACCAAGACGGAACGAGTCTCAATGGAGAGACCTTTTTCTGCTTGCTCGACAGGCGGCGAAACCAAGATGACCACCCCTATAAGAGACAAGAAGTTAAAGGGTTGGTCGGGCGGTTCAGTGGATAGGTACCCTTTTATGGCGACCAAAGCGTCAGTACGCGCCTTGTGATAGTCTCCAAGTTCGTCGGGGAAAACTATTCCCCCAGCCTCTGTGAGGCGGGAATCAATTAGTTCTATGACCTCCTTATTCGTTTTTTCCCCGGTCAAACTTGGCCCTATCAACTCTTGCCCCCCACACCATATTGCGTATTCGGCAATAGTGATAGGTAGGGGGGACGGCGTCGGCTCCGGGGTTGGAGTAGGCTCACGAGTAGCCCCCGGTTCGGGCGCGTCGGTGGGCGCAGGCGTCGGGTCAAGCGTATCGGCAGGATTCGATACTTGCGGCGCGGTTGGGGCTTGGGGTTCGGCAGCGGCGGCGGCCGGTTCCTCTTGGGCCGGAGCAGCTACTTCCTGAACATCCCGCACCGTGCAGTTTTCCACGACGATGTCAGAGAAGCCCTTGCCCTCGAGGAGGCCGTGGATGGCGATATACTGCCCTTCCTGCAAGGCCAGGACGGTGTCAACCTGGCCGGCGTCCACTTTGCAGACAATTCGGGTCCAGGAATCGTCGGTCGTCAGTTTGACATCATACCCGCTGCTGGCTTCGGCAATGTCGGCAATCTTGCCGGTAACCAGAACCCACTGGTCTTTATACTTGGCCTCGGCGGCAACCTGGTTGGTATCCCACGCTTGGTAAAGTTCCACGGCGGATACCTGGATGGGAACCGGGGTCGGAGTAGGAGCGGGCGTCGCGGTGGGCGGCACTGCCGGGTCGGCCGGGGCGGCGCTGCCGCCGCAGGCCAGCAGAAAGGCGGAAAAGAGGAACAGGGACAGGGCAATAAGGATGGGCAACCGTGGCATTGTAAAACCCCCTTGCATCCGGTTCAGGAGTGGGACTACCGCCACAGCAGCCACGCTCTACAAAGACCTTACAAGGGGGCCCAAGGCCCCACATCCCAAAAGGGATTAGGTCTTTGACACAAAGAGGTAGTTCAGAGCTGTAAAGCTGCTGTGGCGCGGGGAATATAGCACAATGCCGGGGGAAATGCAAATTGGGGTTGTAATGCC
The DNA here is from genome assembly GCA_965243185.1 of Dehalococcoidia bacterium. Taxonomy (GTDB): domain Bacteria; phylum Chloroflexota; class Dehalococcoidia; order Lucifugimonadales; family UBA3495; genus CBDBCU01. Next base: position 2,481,231 of record OZ251531.1, read on the forward strand.
GGATGCGGGCGATCCCGGAGGTTTGACGGGGCTATGCTATAATTCGGAGCAGCCGGGGGTTGACGCTTTCCGATGGAAAACAGGGAGTTGCCGGTTGAGCCGGCGTCTAGGCAAGGAGGTTGAAATGGGGCAGTTGGATTTGGAGATTGCGACTTATAACCGGATGCGGGAGGAGCTGGAGGCCAATCACCGCTGGGAGTGGGTAGTTATTCACGGGGAGGAGTTGGTGGGGATTTTCGAGGATTTTCAGGTGGCGGCGGATACGGCGGTGCGGCGGTTTGGGCGGGGGCCGTACCTGATTCGGGAGATTGGGGCGCCGCCGATTGTCATACCCTCTTACATCGTGGAGCGGCAGGGTTATGCCCACAGTTAATTGCGGGTTCAGCGATCAGCCGGAGCGCAGCGGGCAACAGGCGTTGGTGAATGAGGGGCCGACGCTTGCCCGGCCGGGCTATTGCATATACCTAGCGGCTTACTTATCGCCATTCTCACTAAAACGAGAATTCAGAGTTCCTGGCCGATCTGGATTCCCATTTCGGGGGAATGACGGTTGCGATAAGCGATAGACTTGGCTTGCCCGGTTATCAGGGTTGGCAATTGTTGGGGATGCCGCTATAGTGGGGGGAACTTTAGTGGAAGGGGCCGGCGTGTGGAAAGTTCCTATTATGACTACATTATTATCGGCAGCGGCATTGCCGGGCTGAATACGGCTTTGCTGGCCCGGGAGTATGGCTCGACGCTGATTCTGACCAAGGGGCGGGTGGATGACTGCAATACCCGCTATGCTCAGGGGGGGATTGCGGCCGCTGTTGGCGCCGGGGATACGCCGGCGTTGCATTTGCAGGATACTTTGACCGCCGGGGCCGGGTTGTGCGACCGGGACGCGGTGCAAGTCTTGACCGGTCAAGGGCCGCAGTCGGTAGCCAGTCTAATCCAGTGGGGCGTTCCTTTTGACACCATTCACGGGGAGATTGCTTTGGGGCGGGAGGGAGCGCACAGCCGGCCGCGCATTCTCCACGCCGGCGGCGATGCTACCGGTCAGCATATTGAACTGACTTTAGCCAACCGGGTGGCGGAATCGGATATTACTGTGCTGGAATATACCCTGGCTACCGGCCTTATTGTGGAACAGGGGCGGGCGGCCGGCGTGGCAACACTGAACTCGGCTACCGGCGAGCGGCAAACTTACAGCGGACGGGCGATTGTCATTGGCTCCGGGGGGGCCGGGCAGCTTTACCGGTACACTACTAACCCGGCGGTGGCTACGGGCGATGGGGTAGCGTTGGCATTTCGGGCCGGGGCGCGGGTGATGGATTTGGAGTTTTACCAGTTTCATCCGACGGCGTTGTGGCTGGAGGGCGCGCCCTGTTTTCTGCTGTCGGAGGCGATGCGGGGAGAGGGGGCGGTGCTGCGGGATAAGGATGGCCGGGCGTTTATGGCGGACTATCATCCGTTGGCGGATTTGGCGCCGCGGGATGTGGTGTCCCGCTCCATTGCCAATGAAATGGAACGGGCGGACGGCGGGCCGGTCTATCTGGATATTTCCCATCTGCCGCCGGATTTGGTGCAGGGCCGCTTTCCGACTATTTACCACTTCTGCCTGAACTATGGGCTGGATATTACCAAGGAGCCGGCGCCGGTGGCGCCGGCGGCCCACTATATGATGGGCGGCATTAAGATTGACACTTGGGGGCGTACTAATGTGCCGGGGCTTTACGCTTGCGGGGAGGCGGCCTGCTCGGCGGTGCACGGGGCGAACCGTCTGGCGAGCAATTCCCTGCTGGATACGCTGGTTTTTGCCCGGCGGCTGGTGAGCAGCAGTTTGGGACAGGCGCCGGCATTTGCGGAAACGAACCCGGCGGCCTTGCCGGATTTGGTCAAGACTTTGCCGGCGCGGGCGGCGGTGTGCGCCAGTGTGCCGGAACTGAACCGGGACAACTTGCGGGATTTGATGGGGCGCAACGCCGGCATCAGCCGCAACGCGACCCGGTTGCTGCTGTCGGCGCGGATTTTCAACTTGTGGGAGCGGCTACTGCCGGCGGCGGCGGATCAGGCGGGCTATGAGTTGAGCAATATGGCGCTATTGGGGCGGCTGATGGTAGAATCGGCGCTGCTGCGGCAGGAAAGCCGGGGTTCGCATTTTCGGGAGGATTTCCCGGAAACTTCGCCGGAGTGGGAGCGGCATATCGTTTTGACCGGGGAGGAGGTATAAGGATGAGTCAGCTGCCGCCGGAGGTTTATCGGCTGATTGACGCCGCTTTGTCGGAGGATGAGACTTTTAATGACCCGACGACCGGGCTGCTGATTCCTACGGATATTCAGGCGGTGGGGATGCTGCGGGCCAAGGCGGCCGGGGCGTTGGCCGGGGTGGCGGTAGCGCAAGCGGTCTTTCAGCGGGTGGACCGGGAACTGGACTTTGACGCCCAGGTTGCGGACGGGACGGTGCTGACGCCGGGGATGGATATTGCCCGGGTGTCCGGAGCCGCCGCGTCGATCCTGCGGGCGGAGCGGATTGCGCTGAACTTTTTGCAGCGGATGAGCGGCATTGCCAGCGACACGCGCCGCTATGTGCAGGCCGTTGACGGCTGCCCGTGCCGGATTGTGGACACCCGCAAGACGGCGCCGGGACATCGCTATTTGGATAAGTATGCGGTGCGGATGGGCGGCGGCTATAATCACCGGCTCAACCTGGCGGATGGGATATTGATTAAGGATAACCATTTGGAGGCTCTGGCGGCCCGGGAGTTGGGACTGAGGGAAGTGGTGCAACTGGCGCTGTCCCGGGCGTCCCATACCGTCAAGGTCGAGGTGGAAGTGGAGTCGCTGGAAGGGGTGGCGGAAGCCCTGGCGGCCGGGGCGCAGATTATTATGCTGGATAATATGCCGGTGGAGTTGATGGCGGAGGCGATGGCGTTGGTGGGCGAGCGGGCGGTGGTGGAAGCCTCCGGCGGTATCAATTTGGAGACGGTGCGGGCGGTGGCGGAAACCGGCGTACACTTGATTTCGGTGGGGAGTCTGACCCACTCGACGCAAGCTTTGGACATCAGCCTGGATTTGGAGTTTCCGGGTTGAGCCGTCCCCGGCCAGGTGGGACGGCGGCAAAGCGGCAGGGTTATCGCATATAGGAACCGCCATTCCCGTGAGAACGGGAATCCAGAGTCCTCGGCCGATCTGGATTCCCACTTTCGTGGGAATGACGATAGGTAGGCCGCCAAGTGCGATAGCCGCAGGCAAAGCGGCAATTCATTCGTTCAGCGGTCAAACCGAGGGGGCAATCCAGGGGAAGCATCCCCGGAAAAGGAGAGGGCAAAATGGCGCGACTATCCAATGTAACCCGGGAGGAGCTGCTGCCGGAGGATCAGCACTTTTTCGATGAAATCGTGGGGAGCCGGGGCAGTGTGCGGGGGCCGTATGGGGTGCTGCTGCACAGCCCGAAGTTGGCGGCCCGGGTGGCGCACACCGGCACCTATGTGCGGTTCGATTTCGACATTCCCGAAGCCTTGAAAGAGGTCATCATCATCGCCACGGCCCGGGAGATTCGCAATCAGTACGAGTTTGCGGCCCACGCCCGGTTGGCCCGGGGGCATGGGGTTGCCGAGGATACCATTGGGGCGATTGCCCGGGGGACGGCGCCGGCGGGACTGGCGGGGGACGAGGCGTTGGTGGTGGCCTATGTGCAGGAGCTGCTGCAAAACCGGAAAATCAGCGATGGCACTTTTGACGCGGTGATGGCGCGGTTCGGGCGGCAAAACACGGTGGATATTACCGGGCTAATCGGCCACTACCTGCTGGTGGGGCAGATTTTGACGGCTTTTGAGGTGGAGCTGCCGGAGGGGGCGAAGGCGGAGATTGTGGATTAGGGCGGGTACGGGATATTGCCGGGGCGGCGGCTTGGGGCCGCCCCGGCGGGTTTGGGGTTTGCCTATTGCTGTTGCTAGGGGGTAGTTCGCTGGGGGCGGAACCTCTGGCCGGAGGTTCCGCCCGTGCGGGAGGCGGTTGGCTAGTCTGGCCTAGTGGGTTGCCTGGCTGGTTGGAATCCTGGCTGCGTCACTCCAGCTTTGCCCGACCAGATTTGCCGTCCGGTAACGGACCTTGAATTGGCTACTGGCGCCGGATGGTATGGTTGCCTTTCCGACGGGTTGGCCCAGTCCAGCTACCGTTGGTTGACCGGCCTCCAGTCAACCTGTTTAACTCCAGCTCCTGTAGGGATGGGGTAGCGGTTTGGCGGCGGTTGGGATTTGCCGTTTTCCGCTGCTCCGGTTGGGGAAGTACGGGATTCCTTAGTCCCGTTCCCCGGGGGTAGGAGCAGGGACGCTTGACGGCCGCGGGGGCCGGGGGCGTCCACAGCGCGCTGTGAGCTGAATTTCACGGTAAGCTAGCGTATCGTTTTGAGACCCGGCGTCCCGGGGCTAGGTCTGACCTTGCAATTTTTATTATGGAGGATGGAATGGTAGTTGTCAATAGTTAAATGGGATGAATTTTCGGGAATTAGGAAATTGGTTTTGGGAGATACGGCGGGGGAACTTTTGTAAAAGTTCCCCCGCACCCCCTCAAAACTTTTGAGTTTGGGAGGGCTGCGGGTTTTGAGAGGGGGTTTAAGGCGGGCATTTTAGATTCCTCGGCTATCGCCTCGGAATGACATAAGGGGGCTGCGCCGGGGAATGATACGGGTAGTTGGGGGGATGGGAGTTATTGGGGTGCGGTGCCGTTTTCGGGCGGGGTGTCGGGGGAGGACGGGGAAATCGGTGGCCGCTCCTCGATAGGAGGGCGGCCGTTGGTCAGGCGATCGTGGTCGCGTTGGCTGGTGGGCTGTTCCAGTCGCCGCTTTTCGGTTTCTACTTCGGCGCTGATGTAGGGCGGCGGGGTGTAGTCGGGGGACAGGAGCGGCTTCAGCAGTTCAACCAGCTGGGCGGCGAGGTCAATGGTGTGGCGGACGGCCAGCGCGTTGTATTCGTGGTGGTAAAAGTTGTAGTGGGCATCCCGGGCCGCGGAGTAGCAGCCGATGATTTCTTTGTTGGCTTGCTCGGCGGCGATAATATGGACGATGCTACCGAGTTTCCAGTCGGCATCGTTGAACCAGCGGCGTTTTTCGGCGACGGCTTTGACGGCAAAGGCGGCGGCGCCCCAGGCTTTATCGGAGGCTTGGAGGAGGTCGCCGGCGTCGAGTTCCAGGCGGGCGTTGGTCAGCAGCTCTTGACTGATGCCGGCGTTGCGGATGGCTTCGGCATCGGGCGAGGGGCCGGGGGCGGTGTCTAAAGGCAGGGTCATAAGGGGTGCAACCTCGATTAGTAGAGTAGGAGGATTATAACGGATGGGGAGGGGTTTTGACAACCGGATACTGGTGGTCGGTCTCCTCGTTTTTGCGGGAATGATGGTGGTGATGGGCGATGGGGCGGGGGTTATTCGGCGTTTTCCGGTGGGGGGAAGTGCCAGCGTTTTTCCAATAGGGCCGGGGCTTGGGCGTACCAGTCGGCGCGGAGGACTTCCATCAGGATGAAGTCCCGGCCCATCCGCCGGACGGCGCGCACCGGGTGGAAACCGCATTTGCCAAAGCTGCGCTGGGCGCGTGCGTTCCAGTGCAGGGTGTGCAGATAGACGCGCCGGAGCTGCCGCTGGTTGAACATAAAATCCAGCAGGGTGATTACGGCGTCGTAGCCGTAGCCGTGGTTCCAGTAGTCGCGGTCGCCGATGACGATGCCGAGTTCGGCTTCGCGGTTGACCGAATCGAGGTCGTAATACATACAGTTGCCGATGAGTTTGGGGCCGGCGACTTCGATGGCGAAGTGGTGGGAGCCGGGGGTGGGCCAGCGCAACTGGTCCTGAAACATTTTCAGGTAGCGGTCGTAGTTCATGGTCAGGGGAAAGGCGGCGTCGAGTTCGGCCAGTTCCGGGTCGCACCGCCAGATGTAATCCTGTTCGGCGTCGGCCAGCCGCTTGTCCCGCAGGGTAACTCTTGCGCCGTACAGTTCCGGCATCAGTTACCCGGCTCCCGGCGGGCAATCAGGTGCATAGCCTGCCGCAGGACATCGGCTTCGTTGGCGTAAGCGAGGCGGTCGAGGGCTTCGGCGCAGGGAAACCAGGCGACGACATCAAACTCCGGGTCGTGGCGGTCGGTGTGGCCGCCGACCGGGGACATCAGGTAGAAATGTACGGTTTTGTGGTAGCGCACGGTGCCTTCCCGGTCGGAAAACCAGTAGTCGATGCTTTTGATGGGGGACTCGATGATGGTTTCGAGGCCGGTCTCCTCCTGGACTTCGCGGAGGGCGGTTTGTTCGAGGGTTTCGCCGGGGTCGGGAGTGCCTTTAGCGAGGCTCCAGCGCACCGGGTCATCCCGGCCGCATAAGACGGTTTCGATGCCGTTGGCGGCGCGGCGGTACACCACGCCGCCGGCGGATACCGGCTCCTCGAGGCGGGGCGGATTAGCTGCGGCGGTAAGTTGCTTTGCCATCAGTTTCCTTTGGGTTCGGCCCGGGTGAGGGTCGAGGGATTTTGCAAAATTAACCGCCGCCATTTTAGGGCGGCGGGAGAGGGTAGTCAATGCCGTTGGGCCGGAGTTTTGTGGGGGATGGCGTTAAAAAGACCGTCAGACCCGGCAAAATCGGGGCTGACGGCGCGGGTTTTCCAGGGGCAACGGCGGACGCCGCTGGGGTTAGCGGCGGCGGACGCGGACTTTCTTTTCGCAGGTGGCGGTGTAGGTGTTGGTAAAGGCGGCTTGCACTTTTACAAAGCCGGGCTGGCTCGAAGTCTGCCGGTTGTTCCAGTTGTAGATCCAGCCTTCGGTGCTGCCGTCGTTCGGGGTCGGGTACGGAGTGGTAGCCGCGACATTTGCGGCCCGCGGATAGCCTTGGCTCGCGCAGTAGGCGGTAGCGGCGATTTGCGCCCGCTCGTCCCAGTCGAAAGAGGGTGGGCTGGCGGTATAAGCCTGCCGGGCAAACCTATTGTAAGTGACCGGGACATTCGAGAAAACACTCGGATGGTCGCCCCAAGGCGTTTGAGCCAAGCGGGAGTTATCGGCGGCGAGGCGGAGGCGTTTGATTACGGTTTTCTTGCCGCGGCGCTGCTCCCGGGGGAATTCAAAGATGAGTTCGCGGCTGACGCCGGTTACGCCGGATTCGCCATCGGTCAGGTAGCCCTCTTGGGCGGCGAGGAAGCCGCGGAAGTTGCCGCTTTGGCCGAAATAGACGGTATCATCGCGTTCGTTGCGGTCGCGGCCGGCCGCCCAGGTTTCGGCTTTGGTCCAAGTGTCGGACTGGTCGATGGCGCAATAGATGGCTTTGCCGCGGTTGGCGGCGAGGGATTCGAGGATCGGCGAGGGATTCGAGGATCATGGAGACGCGGGCATCGTCAGCGTCAGCCACGGCGGGGGATTCTTGCCAGTCGGCGCAGTTCCAGGGGATGGAGCGGGGGGCGGCTTGGGCGACGCCTGCATAGAACAGGTGTTCGGGGGGGGGTAGTTCGGAAGTGGAGCGGGTGAGGGCCGGGTCGGCGGGGCCGCGGTTCGGGGCAAAGGCGGCGGCGACCAGGAGCAGGGACAGGGCGGTCAGGGAGAGGATAAGTTTGAGCGGCAAGGGGAACATATAGACGGGGCCTCCTGGGGAAAGTTCAGGGTAGGGCTAGGGTAACAGGATGAGGCTGGGTTGTCAACCGGGAATTAGGGGGGAATTGCCTTGCCCCTTTTCATCAGGTATAATCCCTCCACAAAACAAAGACCAAATCATCCCCCACCGATACCTGCTACCGCTATGGGCATCTTTTACCAAACCTTTAGCTTGGCTGCCAAAACCGGATCCCGGTTTGCCGAAGTAACCGCTATGGTGGACACCGGCAGCGTCTATACTCTGCTGCCCGCGCCTGCCCTGTCTGCCTTGGGCGTTGTCCCCGAATGGCGCAGCCGCTTCGAGTTGGCTGACGGCAGCGAACAGGAGTACGACCTGGCTGAAGTCCGCATCCGCCTTAACGGGCAGGAACGAACCAGCGTCTGCATATTTGGCCCGCCCGATTGCCAACCGCTCCTCGGCGTAGTTGCTTTGGAAAGTTTCGGACTGGCCGCCGACCCGGTGAACGGCCGCCTGATTCCCGCCCGTCTGTTCCTCGGCTAATCCTTCCACCCGCGAGGGTCTATGTCCAACGAAATGATCGCCATTCTTGTCGTCGGAGCCGGTTTGGCTGTCCTGTGGCTCGGCGTATCCGGGCTGATAGTTACGTTGCTTATTTGGTCGGAGCGGCGGCGTCAGGAACGGCATAACCGGTTGGAAGTTCGGTATGACCGGTTGGAAGCCCTGTTCGACGGCTTTTGGCGGTAAGGGCTATGCTATAATTCCCTTCTGATGGCGAGGGCAACGCTCCGATTATTCCCTTATCTTTCCCCTTTCCGGCGGCGGGCTGCGGATTTCCTGACCGCCTACAGCGCATTGCTTATTGGCGTCCTTTTCCTGCTGGCGGGCTTGGTCGTCATTGATGACTACGGCGTCGGGATGGATACGCCCGTCCATTACAAGACGGCTAAATATACTCTGGACTATGCGCTGGGGAAGGATGATGCCCTGCTGACCGACTGGGATCGGTTCTATGGCGTGGCTTTCGAGGTGCCGCTGCTGCTGGTTGAGCGCGCCCTGGGCTTGGCGGATACCCGCCGCATCCACTTGACCCGGCACTTTCTGATTCATCTGTTCTTTGTGGCAGCCGGCTTGTGCTGCTACCGGCTGACCTGGAATCTGTTCCACAGCCGGGGGCTGGCTATTCTGGCGATGCTGCTTTTTCTGCTGCATCCCCGCTTGTATGCCCACTCTTTCTTTAACGCCAAAGACCTGCCTTTGCTCAGTATGTTCATGATTGCCTTGTACCTGCTGGAGCGGGCGTTGCGGCGGGATAGTATGGGCGCTTTTATCCTCGGCGGCGTTGCGGTGGGGCTGTTGACCAACATTCGGATTGTGGGGTTGATGCTGTTTCCGGCGGCGCTGGCAATGCGGGGGTTGGACTTGGGGCCGGCCCGGGATGGGCGGCGGCGGCAATACATACTGCTGACGGCGGGCGTTTTTGCCCTGACCGCGATCGTTACCCTGTACGCTACTTGGCCCTGGCTGTGGGGCGACCCGGTGGGGCGTTTCTTGGCGGCTTGGGAGCAGATGTCCCGCTTTCCCTTTCCGCTGCCCTTCCGGTTCCAGGGGGAGACCATACTGGCTACGGCGGCGCCGCCGGAATATATACCGGTCTGGTTTGCCATCACGGCGCCGCCGTTCATCCTGCTGCTGGGGCTGGTGGGGATGGCGGCGGTATTGGGTCGGGGCGTGGCCCGGCCCGGGGCTATTTTCCGCAACACCCGGCTGCGGTTTGCGGGGCTGTTGTTGGCGGCTTTCGGTCTGCCGATCCTGGCGGTGATGCTGCTGGATTCGACGCTCTACAACGGCTGGCGGCAGCTGTTTTTTCTGTATGCGCCGTTCGGCTTGTTGGCGGTATTGGGCGGCCGTTGGCTGGTTACGGCTTTACCGGGCCGGGGCTGGCGGGCCGGGGTCTATGGATTAGCCGGCGTTGGCATTGGCTTGACCGTCTTGCAAATGGTACAACTGCATCCCCATCAGCAGGTCTATTTCAACTTTCTGGTCAACCGGGCTGACCCGGACTATCTACAGACGCAGTACGATTTGGATTATTGGCGGGTTTCGAGCCGGCAGACGCTGGAGTATCTGCTGGAATGGCAACCCGGGGAGAGGATCTATTTAGTGGGCGGGAAGCAAACGGCGGCGGAAATTCTGCCGGCGGCGGACCGGCAGCGGCTGGTTTTCAACTCCCGGGAACACGACCCGGATTATCAGTTGGGGGACGCCGGTCAAGTCGGGGATATTAACACCATCTATGCCTACCGCCTTTACAACAAGGGGGGCAACAGTATCACCGTTCAGGCTCTGGATACGGCCCGGATGGATGCGGCGGTGGCCGATTACTACCGGCAGGCGTATCAAAGGGCGGTGGCCGGCGTCCCGATCAGCCGCGGCGAGTATGACCTGTATCGGGATGGGGAAGCGCTGACTTTCGTTAAGGAAAACTGTCCGCCGGGTTATCTGGCTGGTCGGTTCAGCGTAAAACTTTACCCGCCCTTGCCGCCGCAGCAAGCCGACCAACTGCTTAACAGCTATTCCGTCCGCCGGCGGGAGACCCGGGGGGTGCGGATGGGGGATAAGTGTCTGGCAATTATTCCTTGGCCGGATTACCCCGTTGCCCACATCCTGGCCGGCCAGTATCATCCGGCGGCGGGTGGGCGGCCGGCGGCGCTGATTTGGGAGGAGTTGTATGACTTGGCGACGCCGGGACTGGCGGCGCGTATCGTCGCCTTGCGGGAGCGGCAGCCGCAGGTCACTGCTTACTTTGACCTGTACCGGCGGGGCCAAAGCCTAATCTACTACCGGGAGCCGTGCGCTCCGGCTGAGCTACAGGAACGGTTTTTCCTGCACATTACGCCGGCGGAGCAGCAGGCGGGTAACGACGGTTTTGAGAATCGGGACTTTGACTTTATGGAGCGCGGCGGCTATTTCGACGGCCGCTGCCTGGCGGTGGTAGCTTTGCCGGATTATCCGATTGCCGCCATCAGGACGGGGCAGTTCACGGCCGGCGAAGCGCAGTTATGGGCGGCGGAGTTGACGGCAGGCCGGTAAGACGGGGAAAGGGAGTATCTGGATAAGCCAAGTTCAACGGGCGGGGCGCGGTTCGGGATTGCGGCGGTGTCTGGTGGGAGGGTTGACGCCGCTGCTGAATTGTATATACAATAGGGGGCGATAGAGGTTGGCGCATTTGCCAAGGTGGAGGGGGCTTTGCCGGGGAACCGGGCCCGCTCCGGCGGAGGTTTGATTATGGCGATTACGATGGACGGCGTGGAGTTGGGGGTGGCGATTACGGAGAAGGCGGCGGAAAAGATCCGGTATTTTGCCGCCAAGGAGGGCATCAGCGAGGGCGTGGGGCTGCGGGTGGCAGTGAAGGGCGGGGGTTGCTCGGGGTTGACTTATGACCTGAAAATCACCGATGAGGAGTTGGAGAGCGACAAGGTGGTGGAGCAGCACGGGGTGAAGGTGATGGTGGATAAGAAAAGCTACATCTACCTGGTCGGGACGGAGTTGGATTTTTCGGACGGGCTGAACGGGAAGGGCTTTGTCTTTGCCAATCCGAATGCCAAGAAAGCCTGCGGCTGCGGTACTTCTTTCAGCGTGTAGGGCGGCCGGGCCCGGCGACCGGTTAGTTACGAATTTCCGCCATTCCGGTTAGGGCCGGGATGGCGGTATTTTTTCGGCCGGGTATTGGGGGGAAAGGGGCCGGGGGAAATTTGCAAAGCGGTATTGGCGGAACCCCTGGGTACCCAGGGGTTCCGCCCGTCGCGGAAGGTGGTTGGCAGGTCTGATCATTCGGGTTGCTACGCCGGTTGGATACCTTGCTGCACATTCCGGTAATGCCCGACCAGACTGCCGATTACGGCAGCTGTACCTTGAATTGGCTACTAACGCCGGTTGGTATGGTTGCCATTCCGGCGGGTTGGCCCAGTCCAGCTACCGTTGGTTGACCACGCTCCAGTCAACCCTAAGCTCGAACTCCTGTGGGATGGGGCGGCGGTTTGGCGGCGATTGGGATTTGCCGTTTTCCGTTCGCTCCGGTGGGGGATTACGGGTTCCTGGGCCGTGTCCCCGGGGGAGGAGTTGAGGCGGCCGGCAGCGGATTAGGCGGCCGGGCGCCCACAGCGCGCTGTGGCGATAAAGCAACGGTAAGCTAGCGAATCGTTTAAGTCCCTGCGTCCAGGGGCCGGGTCTGACCTCGACGGATATTATTATGGGGGATGGATTTGGGGATGTCAATAGTTAATTGGGATGAATTTTCGGGAATGTTGAAATTGGTTTTTGGGGTACGGCGGGGGAACTTTTGTAAAAGTCCCCCCGCGCCCCCTCAAAACTTTTGGGAATTATATACTTGTGTACCAAACCGCTTGAGCGGACAGGCTAGTGGTAGATATAACTAGGTACACAAGTATATAATTCCCAATGGAAATATCCGCAGAGGAAATGCTTGGCCGGCCATTGCCCAATGCGGCTAGACTGGCGGCGGCGCCCAAAACTTGGGTTTCCTTTGCGGGAAAATAGGTGGTAAAATGAGAGACAATCGGCTGACTTGGTGGTTTTGGGTGCCGGCTTTGCCCAAGCCCCTAATCGTCGGGGCGTGGGCTTTGTTCCACTTGCTCTCCATCCTGTTGCCTTACGCCTACTACTATTTCAACCCCGGTCAACCGTTGCTGATGAGCATCATTCAGGGGCTGGGCGGCAACGCCATCGGGATGTTCACTTGGACGGTTATCGCCATCCAGCTCAACACGGAGGTGATGTATATGATATTCACCCGCAGAGCCAACGAGCGGGCCGTGGAAAAGGCGGCGGAGCGGGCCGCGGAGCAAGCGGCGGCAAAAGCCCGGGCGGAAACGGAACGAGTTCGGGCGGAAGCCAAGGCGGAGGCCCGGGCGGAAGCGGCAAAAGCCCGGGCCGAAACCCTAGAATGGTACGAGCGGCAACAAGCCGCTTTCCGGGAAGGGCAGCCTTTTGACGAGCCGCCGCCGTTCATCAACCGCAACGGCAACGGTTCTGACGTCGGCAATCCCGGTCAGCCGTAATCGCGGCCCCGCCATTTCCCCGGTCAAACCATAAAACCGGGGGCCGGCGCAATGCCGGCCCCCGAGTTTGTCTGTATCGGCTACCGGCCCGGCGAGGCCGGCGGCCGGTGCGCGCCTTTACTGGCTGAAGCGCATGGTGTTGCCGCGGAGGCGGGGGGCGTAGTAAGGCTCCCACTCCAGGTCGCCAGCCAAGCCATAGACATACACCACCTCAAAGAAGGGGATGAAATAGACCTGGTCGTAGGCAATCTGGGCGATGGCTTCCATCGCCGCGGTGCGTTCCGGGCCTTCGGGGATGGCGTTGGCGGCGTTTTTCTGCTCCTCGAACTCCGGGATGCAGACCCGGCTGCTGCGGCTGAAGCAGCTGAGCCGGGAGTTGTTGAACCGCTGCATATCGAGGATTTCGTTGGAAGTCGCCACTTCGTAGGCGTGGCCGCTGACATAAGCCGGGCCGGGCGGTTCCCGGTCGGAGCAGTCCATCGCTTCCCGGTAGCCGGGTTCGTCGGTGAAACGGCCGCAACCGGAAATCTGGATGTTCCGCGCCGTTCCCAAGTCGCCGTGGGAGTTCAGGTTGGAATTGACGCCGATGTCCCGCCAGAACTGGACGGTGGCTTCCATAATTTCCAGCCCCCGGATGTTGGAGCCGGGCCGGGTGTTGACATTGATTTCGTTGGTATCGTCATAGCCGGCTTCGGCCAAGAGCTGCCGGGAGAGTTCCGGGTTGTATTCCCGGACTTGGGAGTTTTCGGCGTTGATGCCGACGGTGCCGTTCATCGAGATGGCGGCGTGGCAGGGAATCCGCCCGTCAAAGAGGGAGTCCAGCAAAGTTTGGCAGTCGATGGCGTGAGCCAAAGCCAGCCGCACCTTCTGCTTGGCGAGTTCCTCGTGGAACACCGTATCCAGCACCAGGGTATAGACTTCGGCGGTCTTGCCGCTGGCGGTTTTGTGGCCCGCGTTCTCGACATTCGCCACTTCGTCAAAGCCGATGTCGGCAGCCCAGTCCGCTTCCCCGGTCTGAACCATCGCCGAGCGCACCGGAGCTTCGGCCCGGTACACATGGGTGATGTATTGGATGCTGGGGGCTTGGGCGAACCAGTTGTCGTTGGGCTTGTAGTCCGCAAAAGCCTCGAATTCGGTGTTGACGCCCGGCGTGTAGCCGGCAATGCGGTAGGGGCCAAAGCCGATGGTCATCGTCGCGCGTTCCGACTCGTCGGCGGCCTCGAACCATTCCGGATCCTGGAAATCGGCAAAGAGGGCCGTCCGGGGGTAAATGGGACAGGCTTGGGGACAAACGGCGTGGACGGTCAGGTCGTCGATAACCTCGCCCTCCATATCTTTGCCCGTCCAGGTAACGGAGGCACTGGGGTTGTCGGGCTGGCCGTTGTAGTAGATGCCATAAGCGGCGGCCGCGGCGTTCCAGGGCGCGCCGTTATGGAACTTCACCCCGTCGCGCAGCTTGAACTCCCAGCGGTCGAGGTCAATCTGCCGCCAACTGTCCACGCCGGAGAGGGGGACAATTTCGCTGGTGCGGTCGTCGAGCCAGGTCAGGAAGTCGGAAACGAAATCCTGGCAGCCCATGCTGTGGATTTCCGCACTGCACCCGTCGCTCCACGCGCCCACGGCGGCCGGTTCGGCTTCGGTGACGATGGTGGCGGAATTGCGGGCGCTGACGGCGGCGGCGGGCGGCACGGCGGTGGGCTGGGGCGCGGCGGTGGGCGCCGGCGCGGCCGTAGCGGCCGGGCTGCTACTACCCGACCCGGTAGCGCCGGCGGCGGCCGGAGCCGGGGTGTTAGCAGCCGGAACTGCCGTCGCTTTGGGAATCATTTGCGGGGCAAAGGTTGCTGTGGGGGCGGCCGGGGCCGCTTGCTGTTCGGTGGTAGCACCGCCGGCGTCGGGCGGTGCGGTCGCCGAACCGCAGGCTACGGCCAGAATGGTCAGCAAAGAGAGCAGGGTCAACAGCCGCCAGTTCAGCAGCCGATGCCACAAGTTAGAGGTTCCCATAATCAGTCCTCCCATCTGAATTACGATTTCCGTAAAATCTCGGGTGGCGCAGGGGCGGGTTCGGTATCACCTCCGGGATAGGATAGGGATGTTGGCAAGTCTTATATTACACTTGGCGGATTTTGTCAATGCGGCGGTTTGGGGGCGGCATTTTTTCAGAAAGGGTTGGTCGTTGCCGGCAAAGGGCGGCGTAATCAGCCATAGTTAAACATCCTGGCCCGGATGGACTAGCCGGCGGGATAAACCTCCGCCGGGCTGACGGCTTGGGCCAATACTTGGGCGGCCCGCGCTTTGTCCGCCGCCAAGCCGTAAATGCCGGTGTGGGACGGGTCATGCGCCTCGCCCAAGCTGATGAATTGAACTGCCAAGTTTAGCCTATGCTGGCACAAAGCGACGGACGCCCCCACATTCAGAACGATGAAATGCCCCGACCGGGCTACCCGACGCCCCTTGTCCAGCAGGGTTTGGCGCACCCCGGCCAGCTGAATGTCCCGGTCGGCCGGGTGAAAAGGCTCCAGCCAGTTGGTGGATACATATTCCTCACCTTCCCGGAGCAGGAAAGCGCTATCCCGTACCCGGCCGCGTTCGTCTAGGTCCCGACCCCGGCAGTATCGGGCAACGTGGTGCTGGGGCGCCAGTTCTTGCGGTCCGGGGTTTCCTGTTGCCAAGTGAACAGACCTGCCTCTACCAATTTTTCCGTTACCGCCGTCAAGCTGCCCGTGTCCCCGCCGCCGTCAACCTTAACCCACTGGTCGTCAGCGTCGGTAGCGGCGAACATCACCCGTTGCGAATCCTTGAACCACAGGGTGGCGCCGCGCCGATCCTCGAAATCCCAATTGACGCACAGCCAACCCTCTTGGGAACAGGTAGTAAATACCGCTCCCTCCGAATCCACCGCGTTGAAAAACGCCCAAAACCCTAGTGCGCTATCCAAAGTCAGCGGCACATCCCCCGGCTCCAAATCCTCCGCCGAGGCAAAGTAAGCCAGCCGCCGGGCCAAGGCCGGCCAGCCCCGCGCCCTCAGGGCGGCGCAAATTTCGTCAATGGTGGCGTAGTCAGCCATAGTTAAACATCCTTCCCCGGATTGACTAGCCGGCGGGATAGACCTCTGCCGGGCTGACGGATTGGGCCAATACTTGGGCGGCCCGCGCTTTGTCCGCCGCCAAGCCGTAGATGCCGGTATGGGACGGGTCATGCGCCTCGCCCAAGCTGATGAATTGAACTTCCAAGTCCAGCCTTTGCCGGCACCGGTCAACGGCGTCCCCGACATTCAATACTCCGAAATGTCCCGTCCGGGCTACTCGGAAACCCTTATCCAGCAGGGTTTGGCGCACCCCGGAAATTTGAATGTCCCGGTCGGACGGGTGAAAATGCTCCAGCCAGTTGGCGGACAAGTAGGTCTCTCCCTCACGGAGCAAAAAGGCTTCCTCCAACAGGGTGCCGTCAGCCGCTAGGTAACGATTCCGGCAGTATCGGGCAACATGGTGCCGGGTTGAGAGTTCCTGCTGTCCTGCGCTTCCTGATGCCACTGGAGCAAACCCGCCTCGACTAATTTTGCCATCACTTCGGCTTGACTGCCCGTGTCCCCGCCGCTGTCAATATCCACCCACCGGCCGCCGGCGTCGGTAGCGGCGAAATCCACAGTGCCGTCGTCGTTGAACCAGACGCAGGCGCGCCGTTCATCGCCGGCAAAACGCCACACCGCAGAAAGCCGCCCTTCCAGGGAACAGGCCAAGTCCACCCGCCCCGCCGAATCCACCGCGTTGAAAAACGCCCAAAACCCTAGTGCGCTATCCAAAGTCAGCGGCACATCCCCCGGCTCCAAATCCTCCGCCGAAGCAAAGTAAGCCAGCCGCCGGGCCAAGGCCGGCCAGCCCCGCGCCCTCAGGGCGGCGCAAATTTCGTCAATGGTGGCGGGTGGGGGCATGGGTGATACTCCCGGTTAGGGTTTTATCAAACGCGGCTTTCGCCCTTTGGCAGAGGTGTACCGCACCAACTTGGGCCAGTCAATAAGGCTGGCTTCATCGCAAAAGTTCAAGGTGAACTCCAGTGAAAACCGGTTGATGACGGCTACATAGTCCACCTCAAACTGCTCGTTACGCCGCTTGGCATCGTGACCGATGGGTTCGATGATGCGGGTATAGAGTTCGCTGTCGTCGGAAATCAGCTCCCAAAACTCTTGCCCGCAAATCTTGAAGTAACCCCGCTTGTCAGGTCTGGAATCCCGACCGTAGCAGCACCCGTTTTCAGCTACCGCCGCGCCGGCAAACTTGCAAGCATTACCCGCCGGCAGTAGCGCGCAACTTCCTCGGTAGTGCCAAGCTCAGCGCACAGCACATCGAAAAGTTCATGCAACGCATTGGGGTGGTTGGTGGCTTTCTCGTAGAAAGACGCCCCGTCGATTTCGTACACTTCCCGGGCCGAAACCCGATTCTCGGACCGGATAGGACGCCGGGGAACTACGATGACCAGATAACCGGTCCAGCCCCGGCCTTTCTGTCGAACCGCCGTGTCCAAGTCGCCAATGACCTTTTCCCGGTTACTGGCGTTCATCGTGTTGTGCTTGTTCTTAACCTCCGCAAGCAATCGCCGCTGGGTGTTTTCCAGGTCATAGCCGGCGTCGTGGTTTTCCCAGCCCGGTATGTGGCCCAAGATTTCCTGATGGAAGTCCCCAAGTGCATTAGCCATACCGTTAAGTGCCGAATTGCTGCCCTGAATTCCGGTCAAGGTAGCTTCATCGTTGGCTCCAAAGGTATTTGCAATAAGCAGGGACGAAAACGGATCAACGACGTTCCGCTGCTGGTTAGCCTCAGCCCGCGTTACGGCCCGGTTGGCCCGCTCCAGCAACGTTGCAATGGCGGCGTCAAGGTGCAGGTCAGCAATCCAACTCAACTTCGGCATATTCCGACACCGCCTCCTTGATGTAGTCGGGGTTTATCTCAATCCCGATGGGAATACGGTTCAACTGACCGGCCACCCGGAAAGTTGTACCACTGCCGGAAAATGGGTCCAGAACGATGTCACTTTCGTCGGTGAACAGCTTGATAAAAAACTCCGGCAACCATTCCGGGAAAGCCGCGCTGTGGCCGGTGTTGTGGCAAACCGGCGATTTGTGCAAGACATTGGAGGGATAGACGGAATCCTTGCCTTCCCAAGCGGAAATGCGCCGGCCTATCTTGGAGTTGGTCGCCGACTGTTGACGGGTGCGGTCATTATCGCTCATATTCCGCAAGCGGGCATCCGTCCAATCGCCAATCGGTACCCGTACAGCATCCTGGCGCATTTTCAGGTCTTTGGTCTTGCTGAAATGGATGATACGCTCCCAAGAATCCCGAAAGCGGTACTTCCACTTGCCGGGGGCCGCCGTAGTCTTGTGCCAGATATATTCCTCAACCCAGCGGAAACCGGTTTCCCGTTTGAGAGCCAGAATCAAATCCAGCACATAAGTATGGCGTTCACCGTCGACCGCCTTCTCCTTGATGTTCAGGACAAAAGACCCGGACGGTTTCAGGATACGGTGCATTTCCGCCGCCCGTTCCGCGAACCATTCGACATAATCATCAGGAGCAATGCCCCCATAGGTATGCTTGCGGGCGTCGGCGTAGGGCGGCGAAGTGACTATCAGGTCCACGAAATCCGCCGGCATCTCTTTCATCACGGCAAGGCAATCGCCCTCGTGGATACGGTTGCACCACTCTGCGCCAACGGAAACATCGGCTTGGGCCGCGTATTGAAAAAGATTTCTTACTTCCGTCATCCGGCACCTCGGGAGAGCGGGTCTTTCGTTGCCGCCTATAATAACCGTCGGATGGCCGGTCCGCAACAGGCAACTGTCCCCCCCAACCTACACCCCCACCAGCCCCAAACTCCCCTTTACCGCCGCCACTTCCTGCGCAAACTCATCATCGGTCAACGCCGGCTCCAGCGGCCCCAAGTCAATGCGCGGCATCAGGTCCACCCACGAAGTGCAGCCCCCATACTCTTTCAGATACGGCACGGCTACTGGCGCCGCCAGCCGATAAACCCGCAGCAGCAGGATGGACAAGGGCAGCATCGGCTTCCAGCGCAGGCGGGATTGGGCATATTCGTCCGTCCAGATGTGATGCGGCGACAGGTCGTCCACCCGCTCTTGGGCTGCCACCTCGAGGATTTCCTCGGCCCGCGCCCAGTGGCGGAAGGTGATGGTATCGGCCGGGGGAGGGGACGCCAGCAGTTGGGACAAGGCCGGCTGCTCCGCCGGTTTCAGCAATTCCGCCCGCTGGTGTTCGTAGGTCGGATACAGCAGAAACTCCCGGTGGATGACCCGGAAATCCTTGCCGGTTTCGTGGATGCCGCCCTTGCGGAGCAGCAGGATTTGCTGCCCCCGGGCCAAGGCGTCCACGGTAACCGCCCACTCTTTCAATGCCAACTGGCAGCGTTCCGGCAGCGTCATCGGCTTGCTCTCCTCTAACGATATATGGGAATAATGCCGGGCTATTTTACCACATCCGGCGGCGGATTCCGGGCGCGCCCGCCGCCTACTCAATCCAGAAATGGGGATTCCAAGCCACTTCCCACAGATAGCCCTCCGGGTCGGCAAAGTAACCGGAATAGCCGCCCCAAAAGGTATCCTGCGCCGCCTTGACCAGGGTCGCCCCGGCGGCTACGGCTACCGCCAGCAGTTCATCCACTTCCGCCGGGCTGCGGACATTGTGCGCCAAAGTAACGCCGGAAAAGCCAATGCCGCCATCCCCGGCCGCCGCCGCATCCCCGGCCGGCAGTCCCACATCCGCCGCCAAAGCCGCCCGGGGATACAACGCCAGCCAAGTTCCCTTGTTCTGGAAAAAGGCAATGGATTCGGTATTTTCGTCAAAGAGCGGCAGCCCCAACCCGTCCCGGTAAAAGGCTACCATCCGCGGCAAGTCTGACACGCCCAAAGTGATAATGCTGATGCGCGGTTCCAAATCCGACTCCTTAATCCGCTACTTTCCCGCCCCCGGCCGTTCCCGTTCCAGAAACTCCAGAAACGCCTGCTGGGTCGGAGAAAGCCGCCGTTCTTTCGGGTAAATCAGGGTCAACGGCCGCCGGCAGCGCCAATCGGCGACCGGCAGCGCCGTCAGCAAACCGGCTTTGACTTCGGCGACTATGCCCAAGCGGGAGATGACGCCCACGCCGCCGCCGGCCGCCGCCGCCTGTTTGATGGCTTGATTGCTGCCCAGGGTCAAGGCCGCGGTCGGCTCCAACCCGAGCCGGGCGAACTGCCGCTCCGCCGCGTTGCGGGTGGCTGAACCCGGTTCCCGCAAAATCAGCCCGGCGGCCACCGCCTGCGCCGCCGTTACCCGCCGCTGCTGCGCCAAGGGATGGGCCGGAGCCGCTACCAGGACGATGTCATCATCTACATAGTCCCGGAATGCCAGTTCGCTGTGCTGCGGCGGCGGATGCCCGCCGACCATTCCCAAGTCCAGCTCCTGGTTCAGCAGCCGGCTCATTATGGTCTGGGTGTTGCCGATGAACATTCGCACCTGGATGCCCGGGTAAATCTGCCGAAACCGCCCCAAGGATTGCGGCAGCACATACTCCCCCGGCGTGGCGCTGGCCGCCAGCGTCAGATACCCGGATTGCAGGTTGTGAATTTCATCGACCGTCTCCAGCATCTTGCCCGACAGGGCAAAAATCTGCTGGGCATAAGCCAGCGCCGTCTCCCCCAACTCGGTAATCTGCAAGCCCCGGGCCCGCCGGTGAAACAGCGGCGCGCCCAAGAACTTCTCCAGTTCCTGCACCTGAATTGACACCGCCGGCTGGGTGATGTTCAAGGCATCGGCCGCCCGGGAAAAGCTCTGGTGCAGCGCCACGGCGTAAAAGATGTAGAGCTGATGAAAGTTCAGCGGGCTGCCCTGCCCGTCATTGCCCACCGGGCGCAGGGACGGCAACGGCGGAACTTGACTCATAGTGTATCTCCTGTTGCCGGTCTAGCTTTCGGGTCAACCCCGCTACGGCCGCCGCCGCAACCGCCCGCGCCGCCCGACCGGGGCTTTTTTGACCCTACCCCTTGCCGCCGCTCCCGGTCAATACCCCCCTTAAACCGGTATCCCCAGCAGCCCGGCCAGGTTGCGCGTCGTGGTTTCCGCCACTTCGGCCAGGGAAACGCCCTTCAAGTCCGCCAGACACTGCGCCACTTCCCGCACGTGCCGCGGCTCCGTCCAGTTGTGGCGGTACTTCTTAAAGGGCTGCGGATAGGCGTCCGTTTCCAGCACAATGTTGTCTAACGGAATCGCCCGCGCCGTTTCCTGCAACTCCGGCAGCCGGGTCAGCGGCCGGGCCAGGGAGATGAAAAAGCCGCCGTCAATAGCTGCCCGGGCCGTAGCCGTATCCCCCTGGAAGTAGTGCATTACCCCGCCGACCTGCTCCGCGCCCTCCTCCCGCAGCGTCCGAAACACTTCCGGATGGGACTCCCGGGAGTGAAAGATGATGGGCAGTCGCAGGCTGCACGCCAAGCGGATCTGCGCCCGAAACACTTGGTCTTGTACCGGGTAGGGCGGCGAATCCGGCATAAAGTCCAACCCGATTTCGCTGATGCAGACCACTTTGGCGTTATCCCGGGCCAGGGCTTCCAGTTCGGCGTACACCCCATCATCCACCGGCTCCCACGCCTCCATGGGATGGATGCCGACGCCGGCGTAGAACTGGGGATATTCCTCGGTCAAGCCGATGCAAGACCGCGTCGATTCCAGGGTAGTGCCGGCGCAGACCACAAAGCCGATGCCGGCCGCGTCCGACCGCCGCAAAATCCCGGCCAAATCAGCCGGCCCGTACTGGTTCAGATGGGTATGGGCATCCCCAAAAACCAAATCATCCGGAGCCGGCCCATACAACCCGGCATCCCAAGCGGCATTAGCGTCCGTCATAACTCCCCATCCCCTAGCGCGAATAAATAGCGGCTACATATATACCACCGCTTATAAGCGGCGTCAACCCGGGGGATTTGCGGGATTCCTTTTGCTTTTGGGGCCTTTACCGGTACGCTATTAGCGTACAGTTGAAAATGCCCCCAAAAGCAAACCGAATCCATTTCCCCCAAAACTGTTGCCCTTTCCCAAAATTTGCTGTAAAATAGCAAATCACTGCAAGCAATCGCTAACTGACCCCGGCCGCGGGGCTAACTCCCCCGGCAGAAATCTCTGCTCAATGCAGATACAAAAGGAGAGCGCTTTATGGTCACCAAAAGGATAAGCGGACGGGACTTCGAGGAACGCCTGCGTACCCGCCTGGGAGTATGGTGCGACATCGCCTACGACGCCAATATGGACCACCAATACAAGATTGGGTTCACCATCACCCGCTTCCGGGACACCTTCTTTACCAGTCCCATCGGGGTGCAGGTTACCGTCAAAGACGACGATGTCCGCAAGCAGAGCGAGTTCCTCCGCATCCACCGCCAGGGCCGCATCATCCCCAAGAGCGTCTTTATCGAGGTCTCCCCCCAGGCCGACCTCGACAGCGCCGCCACCGTCGCCTACATCGCCCTCGGCAACCTCACCTTCAGCAAGGAATTCCAGGGACAGGACATCAAAGTCATCGGCATCCGCATCGAAAGCGATTCCTACGAGTTCTTTGAACTCGAGGACAACGCCCGCAACCTGCGGATGGAACAGATGACCCGGGAGCCGGTCCGGATGGAAAACCGCCTCTCCGGCGAAGTCAGCTGGTACAACGCCGAGCGCGGCTACGGCGCCATCTACTGCCCCTCCCGCGGCGAGGAGTTCTACCTCCACATCTACAAAACCGAGGGCGACCTCCGCAATATGCTCCAGTCCATCGAACTCACCGGCTACTGCGACCCGCCCATTCCGGTCAACTTCGTAGACGGCGGCTACAAGGAGGGCCACAGCAAACCCCAGGCCCAGTACGTCCGCTCCGCCAACGCCGGCAGCTCCTCGACCCCGTCGGCGCCGACGCCGGTCTATTCCACCCAATACTCGACCCAGCAGCCGGCGGCGCCCCCGCCGCCCTATCAGCCCCCGGCGCCGCCCTACTCCTCGCCCTACGGCAACTACTAGCAGCGGCAACGGTTCCGTTGGCTTGCCGGACTGCCCGCCCATCCTGAATCGGTTGGGCGGGGCCGTCCCCCAGCCAACGGAACCCGCCCCGGAGGCCCGATGTACGGCTTGGCGATTCTGACAGTCAGCACTTCCGGCTACCACGGCCAGCGCGCCGCGGACGCCAGCGGCGCCAAAATCCGGGAACTGCTGCCCCCGCCCGACTATTCCGAAGTCCGCTACGCCATCGTCGCCGACGACCGGGATATGATTGCCGGGCGGATGGCCGAATGGGCCGACGCCCCGGATGTCGATTTAATCATCAGTACCGGCGGCACCGGCATGGGCTGGCAGGATATTACTCCGGAAGCCTGCCGGTCGATCCTTGACCGGGAAATCCCCGGCATCGCCGAAGCCATGCGCGCCGAAACCCTCAAGTTCACCCCGATGGCCATGCTCAGCCGTTCCGTAGCCGGCCTCCGCGGCCACACCCTCATCATCACCCTCCCCGGCAGTCCCAAAGCCGTAGCGGAAACCCTGTCCGTAGTCAAACCGATCCTGCCCCACGCCCTCGAAATGCTCCGCCGGGAATCGGTGCAGGAACACCCGGTTTAGACCCCGGAACCGGAATTCCCGGAAAACTACCCCGGTCGGGAGAAAGCCCTATGCACGACAGTCAAACCGGGGCCGCCCCCGTCTATTGGCCCCGCGTCAAGGAAATCCTCGACGGCATTATGGCCCGGTGGAAAGAACGCTGGGGCCGGGAACCCTACCCCGGCATCCACGAATACTATTGGGAAACCCCCCAGGAACTGGCCGCCGCCGTCCTCAACGGTTTCCGCGCCATCGAGCCGGGCATCCCCGGCAAAGACACCCACCTGGTCCGCTCCCTCAACCGCAGCGTCGGCACCTTCGGCAAAATGCCCCTCCGCGGCCCCTTTCTCACCCGCTCCGAAGTCAACGAAATCGCCGCCTGGATTGACGCCGGTATGCCCGAAGGCCCGGGGGAGTAGGGCGTCAACTGTTGGCCGGGAAGGGATTTAGGGCGTGTTCGCCCTAAAAGGGGGATTAGATCCCAGACGGCTTGCTTGCCGTCCTTCCTGTGAAAAAGGGGAAGGACGGTTTTGATATGCCATTGCCCGGACAAATACCCCGCTAATACTGGAATTCCTCGCGTACCGGGCTGAAAACATCCAAGGCCAGGGCCGGGGTATCGCCGCATTTGGCGTAGTGGGGGATGTTGCCGGGGATGAGGTACAGATCGCCGGGTTGGAGGGTTTTCACTTCGCCGCCGATGCCCATTTCCATTTCCCCGGAGACCAGGATGCCGCCCTGTTCGTGGGGGTGGGTGTGCAGCGGGACTTCGGAATGGGCGTCAATTTCCACCAGGGACAGGAGCATATTGTCGCCCCAAAAGGTGCGGATGCGCGCGCCGGGGGCCAGTTCTTTGGGTTCACGGTTTGAGGCGTCTTTGAAGTAGGACATGGTTTCCCTCCTGTGGCTCGATTGGATCGAGGGGCGGTTCCGGGTTAGCGGACGACGGTGGCGATGCGGGCTTGGGCGGTTTGCAGGTCGCGGCGGAGTTGGTTCAGTTGGTCAGTCAAGCGGTTAATCCGCCGCCGCAGGCT
The DNA here is from genome assembly GCA_965243185.1 of Dehalococcoidia bacterium. GTDB lineage: Bacteria > Chloroflexota > Dehalococcoidia > Lucifugimonadales > UBA3495 > CBDBCU01. The sequence goes on from OZ251531.1 coordinate 2,505,512, forward strand.
TTCCAGGCTGCTATAAAAGCGATCCAGCTCGGCTTGGCTGGCCCCGGAGTACCACAAGCTATAGTAATCACCCCGCATAGCGTAGTAGCGTTCCAGCAAATCCGCCCGCTCGTCCCGCTTTTCCCGGTATTCGGTCAGCAGCCGCTGGTGTTCCTGGACATATTCAGCATACAAGGTCGGGTTAAGGACATAAACATCCTTGTTGATTTGGACTACCCGAAAGATGATGCTGGTTTCGCTGACGGCGCAGGGGTCGCGGGTCGGGTTGTTGTCGCCCTTGGTAACATAGCGGGGCGGGCTGGAGCCGCGCACTTTCTGGTGGATGCGGTGGATTATATACTTGGTGCCGCGCAGGTTGGGCGTGGTGAACAGGGAGGAACAATCCTGGTCAACTTCCACATCCCGGCGGCTGAAACGGAAGGTTACTATATCGCCCACTTGCAGCTGGCCGTTGCGGGGCGCCGGCTCAAAGATGACTTCGTCGCCGCAGTGGATTACCGGGCGCATACTGCCGGTGCAGGCGATGCGTACCGGGAACTCTTCGATGTCGATGTCAACATTTTCCTGAAACCAGGCTTGAGTGGGCCGTTCTACATTATCCCGTTCCACATAGGTTTGTCCCCGGTAGTAGCCGCTGCGCTGGCGGGTAAAGATGACGATATATTCCTCGAAATCCCAATCGGGGAACCACATTTCCACTTTGCGGATGACCTGCTCCGCGGCAACTCCGGGCAGGTAAATGCTTAAATCCACCCGATAGCCGAAGTTGCTGCCGACGAAGGCAGTAACCTGCGGTTCCAAAACGGGAGTGGGCGTGGGCCGGGGCGTCGGTGTTGGAGTAGGTGTTGGGGTCGGAGTAGGCCGCGGCGTGGGCGTGGCGGTAGGCAAGGGGGTTGGCGTCGGCGTGGGTGTTGGAGTTGGGGTAGGCGTGGGAGTAGGCGTAGGCGTTGGGGTAGGCGTAGGCGTAGGCGTCAGAGTCGGAGTCGGAGTCGGGGTAGGAACCGGAGTGGGCGTACGGGTTGGGGTAGCGGTCGGAGTGGGCCGCGGCGTCGAGGTGGGGATGGCAGTAGGCGTTGGGGTTGGCGCAACGGTAGCCGTGGCCGTGAGGCGGGCGGTGGGTTGGGGAGTTGGCGGCGCCGGGATTGCGGTGGGTGGGGCGTTGACACAGCCGGTCAATGCCAGCAAGACCAGGAGGGCAAGGAGCGGCCGGGGCAGCCGGGCAAAGAGCGGCAAGGGCAGCCGGGCAAGGGGCGGTATCGGCAGCCGGGGAAGGAGCAGCTGGGGCGGCCGGATAAACTTGCTCAGCATATTAACCCCGGCCGGCTAACGGACGGTTTGCTCCAGTTTGGCTTGGACGGTCAGGAGGTCGCGCCAGAGGCGGTTGGACTGGTCGTAAAGGCGGGTCATCCTTTGGCGCATTGTTCGCAGGCTGCGGTCGTAGTTGTCCAGGGTTTCTTGCGGGGTGTCGGGAAACTTCAGCAGGCGGATGTATTCGCCAAAAGCGATGTCGTAGCGGTGGAGCAGGTCGTGGTAATCGTCCCGGGCTTGGCGGAAAGCGAACAGCAGGTCGTCGTGTTCCTCGAGATAGCGGTCGTACTGCTGGGGGTCGCGGACATAGGCGTCGGGGCCGCGGGTTACGGCCTTAAAGATGATGTCCCGTTGGTGAACCGGGCAGGGGTCTAGTTCGTGGTTGTTGTCGCCTTTGGTGAAGTAGCTGCGGCTGGAGCCTTGAATCTGGCGGTCGATGCGGGCCAAGCGGTAGGGGGCGCCGCGCAGGTTGGCGACGGTAAAGAGGTTGGCGCAGTCCCGGCCGGAAACGGCGTCGGCCGGGTTGAAACGGTAGGCGACGACTTCGCCGACTTGCAAGGGTTTGGCAAAGGGCGGCAGTTCGTAATGGATGGCGTCGCCGCAGTAGAGGGTGGGGCGCATACTGCCGGCGCAGGTCAGGCGTACCGGAAACTCCTGGACGGTGAGCGGCACATTCCGCCGCACCCAGGAAAGGTCGGCGCGGCGGATCCGGGATTGGTCGATGTACCATTGGCCCCGATAGTAGCCGCCGCGCTGCCGCTCCAGGCTGACCAGATAGACGCCGGCGTCCCGGTTGGGAAAGTCCATAGTTACCCGGCGGAGGATCCGCGGTTCAGCAGCGGAGGGCAGGTAGAGGCGCAAAGTTACTTGGTAGCCAAAGTTGGTGCCGACGAGATCGACAAGTTCCGGCCCGGGCAGGGGGGTAGGGGTGGGTATCGGCGGCGGAGTGGGGGTAGCGGTAGGCGGCGGTTCCGGGGTGGGCGGCAATGGCGTGGGCGTGGGCGTGGGCAGCGGAGTCGGCAGCGGTGTGGGGGTCGGAGTTGGCGCCGGGGTGGGGGTAGCGGTGGGCGTAGGGGTAGTCCGCCGAGTGGGGGTCGGACGGGGGCGCGGCGTGGGAAGGGCGGTGGCGGTAGGTTCCGGGGTGGGCGTGGGGGTAGGGGTGGGCAGCATAGTAGGAGGGGGCCGGACGGTGGGCGTGGGGGTAGCGGTAGCCGGCACTGGGGATGGAGTAGGGGTGCTGGTCGGGAAGGCAGTAGGGGGTGCGGCAATGCAGCCGGCCAGCAGCAGCAAGCCAAGGGTCAGGGCCAGGGCGGATAGAGTTGGCCGGATGAACTTGCTCACAATTAACCGAATCCCAACTTTTTCTCATTGAGGCTGACATAGCGGCCGCCGCTGCCGATGACGATATGGTCGAGGAGTTCGATGTTCAGCAGTTTGCCGGCGGCGACCAGTTCGCGGGTTACGGCGGCGTCCTCCGGGCTGGGCGTGGGGTCGCCGGAGGGGTGATTGTGTACGATTATAACCGATGGGGCGTTTTCGCGCACGGCGGGGCGAAAGACTTCGGCGGGGCGGACGATGGAGCTGTTGACATTGCCGATATAGATGTTGTGGACGCGCAGCACCTGGTTTTTGGTGTTGAGCAGCAGGGCGCGCAGGTGTTCCTGTTCGAGGGTGGACATTTCGGCTTGGAGCAGGTTGGCGACATCCTGGGGGGAGTGGATGACGGCGCGGTCTTGGGGGGCGAGGGAGATGAAGCGGCGGCCGAGTTCGAGGGCGGCCATCAGTTGGCAGGCTTTGGCTTCGCTGAGGCCGCGTTCGGCGCAAAGTTCGGCGAAGGCGCTGCGGCCCAAGCCGTCGAGGCCCTGAAAGCGGGTGAGGAGGCGTTGGGACATAGCGAGGACATTTTCGCCCTGAATGCCGGTGCGGAGCAGGATGGCGATGAGTTCGGCGTTGCTGAGGTGGCCGGGGCCGTAGTCGCGGAGCCGTTCCCGGGGCCGTTCGCCTTGGGGCAAGTCGCGCAGTTTGGGCTGGTAGATTTCGGGCGGCGGGGCAACGGCGGCGGCCGGGTTGGCGAGGTCGAGGTCGCTGAGGTCAATGTCGGTCCAGTCCACCGGTTCCACTTGCGGCGCCAGGGCAATAACCATAGATTCATCCCCTTGCAGCGGTCGATGCCGCCGTTATGTTAATGCAGTTAGGGGACATTGTGAACGGATGTGCGGCCGCGGCGCAAGGGGCAAGTGTCAGTGACTTGGGGGATTTGTTGGGAGTAGGCGCGTAAGAAGGGTTAAGGCATACGGGGTTATCGAAAGGATAGAGCGGGGATACCGGTGTTGGCGGAAACCGCGGCCGCGGTTTCCGCCTTGTCGGGAGAAGGGTTGGCAGGTCTGGCCATGCGGGTTGCCAAACGCCGGTTGGTCAGCTGGCTACATCATGCCGGCTTTGCCCGACCAGATTGCCGATTACGGTCGCGCGACTTTGGGGTGGCTACTGACGCCGGTTGGTATGGTTGCCATGCCGGCGGGTTGGCCCAGTCTTGCGACCGCGGTTGACCTTTCTCCAGTCAACCTGTTTGCTCCGACTCCTATGGGCTGGGGCGCGGTTTATGCGGCGGGTGGGATTTGCCGCTTTCCGCTGCTCCGGTGGGGGTGGCGGGTTCCTGGGCCGCGGCCCCCGGGGAGGAGTGTTAAAGGCGTCCGGCGGCGGGTTTAGGGCCGGCCGGGGCCCACAGCGCGCTGTGTGGAGCGATATTAAGTTTTACGGTAAGCTTAGCGTAAAGAACCCGGCGTCCCGGGGTCAGGTCAACCTTGACGGGTTTTATTATGGGGGATGGTTTAGGGATTTGTCAAGGGGTGAATGGGATTAATTTTCGGGGATTTGGAAATTGGATTTTAGGGGTTACGGCGGGGGAACTTTTGTAAAAGTTCCCCCGCGCCCCCTCAAAACTTTTGAATTTTGGGGAGTTTTTAAGGGCGAGGGTTCTGGATTCGCTAAATTCACAAAGGAAGTGCAACACTTTCTGTCGGAGGTGTTGCAATGGGAACTCGGTATCAACAGCTTACCTTGGCAGAGCGGTGTGAACTGGCCCGATTACAAGCCGAGGGCTGCTCCTACCGCCAAATCGCGGCAGCTTTGGATCGCGCGCCATCAACCATTACTCGGGAGGTGAAACGCAACGGCAGTTCCCGGCAGCGGGGCTACCAGCCGGCTTATGCCGACCAGCAAGCCCGGGCCCGGCGCTGGCAAGGTTCCAAGCTGGAACGGGATGCGGCTTTGCGGGAGTGGGTATTGGCCCGGCTCAAAGCCGGCTGGTCGCCACAGCAGGTGTGCGGCCGCTTGAAACGGGAGACGGGGCGGACGATTTTGTCCTACGAGACCATCTATCGGTTCATTGACGCCCAAATCCGGCGGGGCAAGGCGTATGACTGGCGGCATTACTTGCCGCAGGGCAAAACCCGCCGGGGTTGGACCAAGCGGGGCAGCCCGGCAGTCGCATTCCCTACCGGCAGGGACTGGAAGCCCGGCCGGCGGACGTGGCGACCCGGCAGACGCCCGGGCATTGGGAAGCGGACTTGATGCTGTTCAGCGCCTACGGGCAAGCCGCCCTGGTATTGGAGGAACGCCGCTCCCGTTTGCTGGTGGCCTTGCGCCTGCCCCAGGGCAAGCTGGCGGAACCCATCGCCACGGTCATCGGCCAAGTGCTGAATGTGCTGCCGGCGGAGTGGCGGCAGACGGTTACCTTTGACAACGGGGCCGAGTTCGCCCGCCATTACCGCTTGCACGAGCAGGGGATTGCCACCTACTTTTGCGACACTCATTCGCCGTGGCAGAAGGGCGGGGTGGAGAATGCCATCGGGCGGTTGCGGCGGACGCTGCCGCGACGGACGGATTTGGCGACTTTGCCGGAGGAGTTGTTAATCGCGCGGGTGCGGGCGTACAATAACACGCCCCGGCAGTGCTTGGGGTATCAGACCCCGGCGGAAGTTTTGGCCCGGGAGGTGTTGCGCTTGAACTGTGAATGTACATTCCCACTTTCGTGGGAATGACGGAGGGAAGGGGGGAATGACGGGTTTTGCCAGGCTATGGCCCGCGCCTTGCCCATCCCCAAGCCCTACTACTGCCAGCCGATTTATGCTATCATTTGCCGCACAATTCAAGCAGGGAGGGTAGATTATGGAAGTAGGCGTTTTTATGGCCTTGTCCAGCCAGGCGTTGGATGTGGCGGAGTTGGCGAAGCAGGCGGAAGCGGTGGGGTTTGAGTCGTTGTGGGCGCCGGAACATCCGATTATGCCGGTGCAGACCACGAGCCGCTATCACGGGACGGCGGACGGCTCCATCCCGGAGTATATGACCGATATGGTGGATCCCTATATGGCGTTGGCCCGGGCGGCGGCGGTTACGGACAACATCAAGCTGGGCACCTGCATATCGCTAATCCCGGAGCGCAATCCGCTGCTGACGGCCAAGATCATCGCTACGCTGGACTTGCACTCCGGCGGGCGGTTCATCCTGGGCGTGGGCGCCGGTTGGCTGCGGGAGGAAACGGAGATTATGGGCGGGGATTTTGACCATCGCTGGACGCAGACGCGGGAGTCCATTCTGGTGATGAAGGAGCTGTGGACGAAAGCCGAGGCGGAGTTTCACGGGAAATACTTTGACTTTCCGCCGGTGAAGTGCTATCCCAAGCCGGTACAGCAGCCGCATCCGCCGGTATTCCTCGGCGGCACCGCTAAAAATGTATTCCGCCGGGTAGTGGGCTGGGCGGATGGCTGGCTGCCGGCCGGGCCGACGGTGGAACAGGTGAAGGCGGGCCGGGCGGCGTTGGATGAATTGGCCGACGCCGCCGGACGGGACCCGGCGTCGATTCAGATAACCGCTTTTGCCGTCCCCGCCGACCGGGAGCAGTTGGCGCAGTATGCGGAAGCCGGGGCTAACCGGGCGATCGTAATGCTGCCCAACACGAAAGACCCGGCGGCGTTGGACGAACTGGAGCGGTTGGGGAAGGCGGCGCTGTAGGGGGGCGGGCATTTTAGGGCGTGTTTGCGCTAACCCTTGGCTTTATCGCCGGTCAGGTTTGCCGGGAAGTAACTTGCACAGTAGCAGCCAAGCCCCCGTGTCATTCCGAGCGGTAGCGAGGAATCTGTACTGTAACATTTTGCTGGGGGAAAATTTTTGACACCCTTGACCGCAAAGATTGAGGTCGTAAGGAGGTAACTATGCTCAAGCTGTTTCTCACCGGGCTGGGGCTGGTCTTTCTGTTCGTGGTCGGCAGCAATTGCGGCTTCATCCCGGAGGGTACTGCTTTGGGGTCGGTGGTCGCCCTTGTCGCAGTGCTCGGCTTTGTCCTAGTCGTCTCTACGTCGGTCGCCTGGCTGATGATGAAAATCAAGCCGCGCCAGTAGGCCAAGCAACAAGGCAATCTCCCCAGCAAAATGTTACAGGACCGAGGAATCAAGGGCGGGCGTTTTAGATTCCTCCCTTCGATCGGAATGACATGGGGGGTTATGCTTGGAATGACCTGGCTACTTCGTCAGTTATTCAGGAGGTTGTTATGACTAGCGCTTATGCCACTATCGGGCAGTCCGTGGTGCGGGGGGAGGGGGCGGATAAGGTATCGGGGCAGGCGGTTTATACCGCCGATATAACCTTGCCGGGGCTGCTTTGGGGGCAGGTTTTGCGGAGTCCCTTTCCCCACGCCCGCATTGTCAGCATTGACACCAGCCGGGCCAAGGAATTGCCGGGCGTTTATGCGGTTTTGACCGGGCGGGATATTCCCGACCGGCGGGTGGGCCGCTTGCTGCGGGACTGCCCGGTATTGGCCCGGGACAAGGTTTTGTTCATCGGGGAAAAGGTGGCGGCCGTAGCGGCGGAAAGCCCGGATATTGCCGAGGAAGCCCTGCTGCTGATTGATGTGGAGTATGCGGAGCTGCCGGCGGTTTTCGACCCGGCAGTGGCGATGACTGACGCCGCCCCAACGCTGCACGAAAACCTGGCGTCTTACCCCGGCTTGCCCAAGCCGATGTCTCCGGTCAACAATGTGTTCGCGCATAATATCTGGCGCAAAGGGGATATTGAGCAGGGGTTTGCGGAGGCGGACCTGGTCTTTGAGCATACCTTTAACACGCAGCTGATGCACCAGGCGTATCTGGAGCCGCACGCCTGCGTGGTGGACATTGACGGCGACGGGCGGGTGCAGGTTTGGGCCAACAACAAGGGTCCCTTTATGCTGCGGGAGCAGTTGGCGGCGGTGTGGGACTTGCCCAAGGCGCAAATCCGCATTAACCCGTGCAGTATCGGGGGGGATTTCGGCGGCAAGGGTTCTTTTATGGATGCGCCGCTGGCCTACTACCTGGCCAAGGCCGCCGGGCGGCCGGTCAAGATGGTAATGGATTATATTCAGGAATTGCTGGCGGGCAATCCCCGGCATCCCGGCACCATTACCCTGAAAACCGGGATGAAAAAAGACGGGCGCATCTGGGCGCGGCAGGCGGAAACGGTCTTTAACAGCGGGGCTTACGGGGCGTTCAAGCCGCGGGTGCATCTGCGCGGCGCCGACCACAGCGGCGGCCCGTACCGCATCCCCCATGTCCAAATCGACAGCTATATGGTCTATACCAACAATGTCCCCTGCGGCCACATGAGGGCGCCGGCTAAACCGCAAGTAACCTTTGCCGTCGAAGCCCACATGGATTTGATTGCCCGGGAAATGGGCATTGACCCTTACGAACTGCGGATGTTGAACATTCTGCAAGAGGGCGATACCAACCCGGTAGGCGAGGAATGGTTGAACATCCGGGCTGGCGATGCGCTGCGGGCGGCGGCGGAAAAGGCCGGTTGGGGGACGGCCAAGGCGACGCCGTGGACCGGGCGCGGTCTGGCTATATCGGATCAGCCGCCGGGGTCGGGGCAGTCGTCGGCGTCGGTGATGATGGACGGGGAGGGCAAGGCTACGCTGCTGATGTCGCTGTGGGACACCGGCACCGGGGCGCATACCGTCCTGCGGCAGGTGGCGGCGGAAACGCTGACCATCCCGGTGGCGGAAGTGGGGGTAGTGATTCAGGATACGGACGCGGTGGAGTTCGAGTCGGGGCCGGGCGGCAGCCGGGTCACTTACACCTCCGGCCAGTCGGCGTTGGGCGCGGCTGAGGAGCTGCGGGAAAAGCTGACGGTGCTGGCGGCGGAATATATGGGCGGCGCGGCCGATGCCGTTACTTTGCGGGACGGGCGGTTTGTCGCCGGGGACGGTTCCGGGGATGGCGGTTCGGAGCCGGGGATTGCCTTAAAGGAAGTGGCGGCCCGGGCGGTGGCGGCCCAAGGGGAGCCGTTGGCCGGCCACAAAACCTATACCGCGCCGCCCTCGGAATATACTTCCTACTGCGCCCAAGCCGCCGAAGTGGAAGTTGACCCGGAAACCGGACAGATAACGGTCAACAAAATCGTTACCGCCCACGATGTGGGTACGGTGCTGAATCCGTTGACGCATCAGGGGCAGATCGAGGGCGGCGTCATTCAGGGCTTGGGCTATGCGCTGATGGAGGAGATGGAAACGGCGGAGGGGCAAATCAGCACGCTGAGCTTGGGGGATTATAAAATCCCGACCAGCAAGGACATCCCGGAACTGGTGACGGTCTTGCTGGAGCCGGCCGGCGGCCCGGCGCCGTTCCAGAGCAAGGGCATCGGGGAAAGCAGCAATACGCCGGTAGCCGCCGCTATCGCCAACGCCGTGTCCGACGCCATCGGCGGCCGGCCGATAACCCAACTGCCGATAACGGCGGAGCGGGCGTTGGCGGCATTGCGGGGGCGGGGGTAGGCGGGGGACTGAGTAAGGGGGTTGGGCTATGCACTTGGTCCGGATGAATTTCAGCGGCGTACCGCCGCTTACTGAACCGGTGGCGTTCCGGTTTGATGAACAGGTCAATGTTTTCATTGGCCCCAACGCCTCCGGCAAAAGCGTCCTGCTGCGGCTGCTGGCTGAGCATCTCACGGGAACGGCACCCCATCGGATGGGCTATCCGTGGTTGTCCCTACTTCCCGATGAGGAGTTCGACGAGTTTGTGGAGGATCCGGGCGTCCACCAGCCGCCCAATTTTCTGTCGGCCAGTGCGGATTGGCCGGGAGTCAGTTGGAATGTGACGGAGAACCGTCCAAAGCCGCCGGCAATTTATATCGGCGCAGTCCGCGAGGGTCTGCCCGGCATATCCGACCAGCCAAGCCCGGACGCCTTTGGCGATACGGCGGCCGAGGTTCTATCCGGCCCTTTCAGCGGCTCCCGTATCGTGGTAGCCGACCGCCTGTTGGGGAAGGAGCTTTGGAACACTGAACGCGATGACCTGCCGGATTATGCGCCGGTCAGGCTTATGGACGCTACCGAGTTGGCGGATGCTTGCAGCAAACAAATTTGCGCTGAAGTTATCCGAGACCCGCGGCCGCAAAATTACATTCCGGGCCCGGATGTGCGTGGCTATTTGCAGCACCCCTACCCCAACCCCAATCACATAACCATCCTACCCTCGATGGGCATAGACACCACGGACCCCCGCAAATACGACCATCTACGCTATGACGAGGAGCCATCCTACTCGGCATATTCGGGAGATAAGGACTCCGTGCCGATTTACCTCGGCCACGCCAGTGCGGGGACGGAGGGAACTTTGCTGTGGATCCGGTGGCTGGCTCTGAAAATGGTTCACCACTATGGCTTTGCGGAGGATTGGGCGCAGCAGCCCGCTATCCTGCTGATCGACGAAATCGAAAACCACCTGCACCCCACCTGGCAGCGGCGGGTCATTCCGGCGTTGCTGGAGCATTTCCCGGGTTTGCAGATTTTTGCCACTACCCACTCGCCCTTTGTAATAGCCGGCCTCAAGCGGGGGCAGTTGCATCTGCTTAATCGGGATGCCAACGGCATAGTAACCGCATCGACTAACGAGCGGGATGTTATCGGCTGGACGGCGGATGAAATCCTGCGGACAATGATGGGCGTGGACGAACCTACGGACCAGCTTACCGTTAACCGGGCGGAACGGCTGCGGCAGCTGCGGGGAAAGGAAACCTTATCCCCCGAGGAGGAAACGGAACTTAACGAACTGCGCCGCCAGGTGAATGAGGATTTACTGAACAAGAGCGGACCGTTGGAAGCCCGGCGGGAACGCTACGCCGACCTGATACGGAGTTTCCTGCTTTCCCGGCAGTCCGATTTGACTCAGGAGGGAGAGTAGCCGGTATGCGCTGGATTGACCGGGGGCCGGAGCCCGCCCCCGTTGCCGACTATGCCCAGCAGTTCACGCCGGGTTGGGTCGAGCATTACCAGCAAAAGAGAGGGCAAGCGCCGCCGGATTCTTTTTGGCGGGAGTACCGGTCAAGTCTGGGGGAGCGGAGCAACAATGAATGCTGGTACTGCGGGCGGCAATGCAATGCTGTGGTCGGCGACAAATCGCCCACTGTTGACCACTTCCGGCCCCGCCGCTGGTTCCCTGAGTTGACTTACCGGTGGTCAAACTGGGTTTTCAGTTGCCAACGCTGCAACGAAAGCAAAGGAGACCTGTGGCCGGAAACCGGGTTTGGAGACGCCACCGGGTACGGGTATATCGACCCTTGCGCCGCTGACCCGGCAGAACGCCCGGAGCGGTGTTTCGATTACGATGCCCGTAACGGACTTATTGAACCCAAGGAAAACCTTTCCGAGCAGGACAACCGCAAAGCCATGGATACCATCCGCGACTTGCGATTGAATGACCTTGACTTGAGGCTAGACCGATGGGACGCGGCTCAGGAATTCGAGGCGGCTTTGTTGGAGGTTTTGGCGTCGCTTCCAGCTGCCGAGCATAGCGATTGTATCGCGTTCTTTGTGGAAACGGAATCCCCCGATGAATTTACTTGGGTTACTCGAATAGTTGTCGAACGAGTGCGCCAAGCCGGGCGCGTTCCGCCGTAGCGGTTGACACCCCGCCGTTATCCGGGTAAAGTACCTGGCACCAAACAAAGGAGGGTAATCGTTATGCCGCAGACTACCGGATTGGGCCATGTCGGCATCTTTGCCGACGACTTTATGAAACAGCGGGACTTTTACTCCCGGGTCATCGGCCTGCAAATCGCCGACGAAAACCTGGAGCGGGGAATGTGCTTTATGTCCTCGGATCCGGTGTCGGAACACCACGAGTTTGTGGTGATGAAGGGCCGGCAGGCCGACAGCGCGACCAAGACCATCCAGCAGATTTCCTTTAAGGTGCCGACCATCCAGGATATGCGGGAGTATAAGGCCCGGCTGGAGGCGGAGGACATCACCATTGAGCGGATTGTCAGCCACGGCAACGCCTTCGGGATGTATTTCTTTGACCCGGAAGGAAATCGGGTGGAGCTTTACTACCGTACCGGCTTTCCGGTTCCCCAGCCGCATGGCGACGCCATCGACCTGAACCGCTCCGATGCGGAACTGCTGGCCGACGCCCGCCATTTGATGATGACCAAGGAACCGGTCAAGTAGCCGGTTGCCCGGTATAGGCGGGGGCGTTCCAGCCGGGAGAATTCGGTTCTCCGGGGCGGAAACGCCCCCGCCGCTTGATTCTGACCGGCAACTCCCCTGTCAAGCCGACTTTCAGGTTCCTCGATGAAAGTTCTGGGCCGGTTCGCTTACCGCCTTTACCTGGCCGCCGGCGTTCTGCTGGTGGCGCTAATCGTTATGTTCGCCCTCTTTCCCCAGCTGATTACCGCCTGGCACACCGCCCTGTTCGTCAGCCAGGTGCTGCCCTCCCCGGTCAAGCCGCAAGCCTGGTTCACCAGTACCCCGACCCGGCAGCAGATAACTTATGACCGCCCGGACGGGTTGGGCGCAGCCGATATTTACTACATCCCGGACGGCAAACGCCGCGCCGGGCTATTGGTCTTTCTCGGGGCCAATGCCGCCGGGCGGGACGACCCGGATGTGGTGAACTTTGGCAATGCTTTGTCCCGGGCCGGCTTGGTGACAATGCTCAGCTGGTCGCCGACGATGGGGGAGCGGAATAATGTTGACCCGGCGGAAATTGACAACCTGGCTTGGGCTTTTCAGCATTTGCAAAGCCGGGACTATGTGGATCCGGAGCGGGTGGGGATGGCTGGCTTTTCGGTGGGCGGGTCTTTCGTAATGGTCGCCGCCGCCAACCCGCGCATCCGGGAGGAAGTGGCCTTTGTCAATTCCTTTGGCGGCTACTATGACGCCCCGGATTTTTTCCGGCAAATTGCCAGCAATTCCCAGTTCAACGCGGCCGGTCAAGCCGAACCGTGGGCGGTGGATCCGCTGACCCGCCGAGTGTTTGTCAATGAGCTTATCGAGGTAGTCGCCGACCCGGCGGAACGGGATTTGCTGAACCGCCGCTTTGGGCCGGGGGAAGGCGAGGCCGAAGCTGCGGCGGCATTGGACGAGTTATCGGAGCAAGGCGATATGTCCCGCCGTATCCTGGAGGGAACTACGCCGGAGCAGGCGGCGGAGCTGTTCGCGCAAATGCCGGCGTCTTTTCGGCAGGGGTTGGCGGATATATCGCCCAGCGTCCACCTGCCGCAGGTGCAAGCCAAACTGCTGATTATGCATGATGTGGGCGACCGGCTGATTCCGGTAGGCGAATCCCGCCGCTTGGTCGATGCCCTGCGCGCCCAAGGCCGCCACGATTTGCGCTACACGGAAACGGCGATTTTTGACCATGTGCGGCCGGGTAGTTCGGGCAGTCTGTGGGAACTGGTCAAGGGCGCCGGGCAGCTTTACCGGCATCTGTACGGGATAATGCGGCTGGCGGCGTGAGTTGGGGGCGGTGGGTAGCGGGGGCAAATATGCGGTTCTTTCTTTGCTTGTCCTCTGGAGTCCGTGCCGTTAAACTACCCTTGGCCAGGAAATATCTGGATATAACCGCCCCCAATCCATCACCGGGAGGAAACGCTATGCCGGACGGTAGGCGGGTGGAGATGACTTAACCGGGGCGGGCATTACACCCGTCCCGGTTGGGGTTGCTGGGTTGGTTGGCGGCCGGGGTTAGCGGCGTTTGCGGATGATTTTAATACAGGTAACGCTGTAGGGGTAGCTTTGGCGGGCCCAGCCCCACCAGCTGTCGCTGCCGTCGTCTGGGTTCAGGAAGGCGTAATGGTGCTGCCGCGCCGCCGCCGTCCGCCGCAGGTTTGCCGCGGCTTCACCATCAGCAGTTGCGCCGGAGACCCGGATTTCCGAGAGACTATTCATCGTCGGCCACGCCAGACCGATGACGTTATCGCCAGGCAACGGATTACTATCAGTATCATTCTTGGTAGCAATCCAGGGGTTCCCGGTCCCGGGCTCAGTGAAGGACATTTTGGGGTTGACCCCGCGTTGATAGCCCAAAGCCCGGCACCGGGCCTTGCCTTGCTCCCGGAGCAGGGCGGGCCAATTGCTGAGCCGGGCGTGCGGCCAGCCGTACCGGTCATTCGGTATCGACTCATCAAAGTAGGGATTACGATCATGGTTAGTACCCGGGCTGGTAAAACGATGTTGGGCTGCTAAAACCCGGCTGCCCGCGGCTACATACTCGGTGGTGCCACCCCACTCTGACCAAACCATCTGGTCCTTGTCGGCGCTGGGTTCGAGGCGCAGGCGTTTGATGATGGTTCTCCGGCGGCGTTCCTCCCGGGGGAATTCAAAGATGAGGTCGCGGGAGACGCCGGTAACGCCGGATTCGCCGTCAGTCAGGTAGCCTTCTTGGGCGGCGAGGAAACCCCGGAAGTTGCCGCTTTGGCCGAAGTAGACGGTGTCGTCGCGCTCGTTGCGGTCCCGGCCGGCAGCCCAAGTCTCGGCTTTAGTCCAGGTGTCGGACTGGTCCACGGCGCAGTAGATGGACTTGCCGCGGTTCGCCGCCAAGGATTCGAGGATGATGGAGACGCGGGCGTCGGCGGCGTCAGCAACAGCCGGGGACTCTTGCCAGTCGGAGCAGTTCCAGGGGATGGAGCGGGGCGGCCGCAGCCGCGCCTACATAGAACAGGTGTTCGGGGGGGGGGTAGTTCGGAAGGGGAGCGGGTGAGGGCCGGTTCAGCGCGGCCGCTGTTCTGGGCAAAGGCGGCAGCCAAGGCCAGCAGGCCGACCACGGCCAAGGCGGATACGAGGACGCGAAGCATAGCAGTTCATCCTTTGGGGGTTAAGGTTGTAGCGTAGGGTAAGGGATGGGCGGGGTGTTGTCAAGGGTGGGGGGAATCCGAAAAACCGGGGGAGATTGCATATACTTGGTGCCTTACTTACTGCCCTTCCCGTTTTCACGGGAATCCAGAGTACCCGGCCTTCTGGATTCCCCCTTTCGTGGGAATGCCGGGGGTAGGTCGGGAAGGACGGTTTCGATATACGACAGCCCGGAAACGGCGCAATAATCGGCTTGCTTTGCGCCCCATTGCCCGTTACAATTAACGGCAGCGCATTTTCCAGGAGCAGACTTGAATTCGCCCAAGAAAATCCTCTACTACTGCTTGGCGGTCGTTCTGGCCTTGTTGGTTATCGAGGGGGCGGCCCGGCTGGCTTATTTTCTGGCTTATGACCAGTGGTATGGCAGCGATTTCCCCGGCGGGGCGGCGGAAACGGGGCTACCCGGCGTTGCTGCCGCTGCGGCCGCGGCCGGGCAGAATATCCAGCATCCCTTTTACGGCTTTACTTCGCCCTTGCCGGCCCATGACCTGAACGCCGCGCAGCCGCGCCAACGGCAAGAGGACACCGTCCTTATCGGCGTCCTCGGCGGCACGGCGGCGCAAAACATCATCCCCAGTTTCCAGCGGGCCGTCCACCGCTATTTTTCCGACAACGACCTGCCCGGCCGCCCGGTAGTTCTCGAGTTGACTATGGACGATATGAAACAGCCGCAGCAGGTTACGATTACCGCCTACAACCTTTTGTTGGGCGGCAATTTCGACATCATCGTCAACCTGGACGGGTACAATGAAGTTTATCTCAGCGATGAAAACGCCGCGGCCGGCGTCTTTCCTTACTTTCCCTATCAATGGCATAAACTGGTGGGCTTGACTACCGAGGAGACTTTGCTGACCGGCCGCATTGCGCTGCTGGACGAGGAACAAGCTGCATTGCGGCGGTCGGCGGCGGTCAGTCCGTTCCGCTTTACGGCGGTCTATGGGCTGCTGAACCGCTACGGTTATGAAAGGAACGCGGGTCAGATTGCCGAACTGGAGAGCCAGTTGGCGGCGACGGAAGCGGACTACAGTCTGGAAAAGCATGGCCCCCGCTGGTTTTTTGAGGATGATGCCGACCGGCGTCAAGAGTCGGCCCGGGTCTGGTATCGCAGTTCCCTGATTCTGGCGCGCTGGTCCCGGCTGGCCGGCGCGGACTATTATCACTTTCTCCAGCCCAGCCAGTATATCCCCGGCGCCAAACCGCTGACGCCGCAGGAGTTAGCCACCGCTTATGCCGCCGGCAGCGCGGCGGAAGGCTACCAAGATGCCTACCCGCTGCTGGCCGAGTTTGGCGCGGAATTGCAGCGGCAAGAGGTCAACTTTGCCGACTTGACGCAGCTTTTCGCGAATCACGCTGAAACCCTTTATATTGATACTTGCTGCCGGCTCAACGACCGGGGCGGGGAGCTTTTGGCCGCGGCAATGGTGCAGCGCATTGCGCCGGCCCTGCGCCGCGCCGCCGTAGCCGACCCGCCGCCTTCGCCTTTCGACGATGCGGCGTTGCCGACACCGCAGCCGCAGCCGGATGAACTGCTGATCGCCGCCGATTTCCAAGTGTACCGCACCGTCGATAATTCCTTGGTCTATGTCAAGGATGCCTGCACCGCCGCGGACGCCCAGTCCCGTTTCTTTCTCCAAATTACTCCGGTTGACCGGGATAATTTGTCCGCCGACCGCCAGGAAGCCGGTTTTGACCGGTGGGATTTTCAGTTCGAGCGGGCCGGCGGCGTCTTGAACGGCCAATGCTTGGCGGAGCGGCCATTGCCCCGCTACGCTATCGCCGCGCTGCGTACCGGCCAGTATGGGGCCGGCGGCGATGTAGTGTGGGAGGGGCGGTACGATTTTCAGAGGTAGGGGGGGCGGCAACTTTTTCCGACGGGTCATTGCTACGACCGGGCAAGGGGGTTAGGGTGTGTGAGTAAATGGGGCCGGCGGTAATGCCGGCTCCGCGGCCGGTTAGAAAGGCGGGGAAAGGATAACCGGTTGACGTCCGCCCGATTTTTTACTAGGATATAAACCCGGGGCCGGTGTTTTACCAACGCTGGAACTGATGAGCCTGATCCTTAACTGCGTAAGGAAGTGAATAGTGACAGTTGCCTTTACGGAGTTCACCTTTGAGGTCACCGACTTGGGTAGTGTGCGCCAAGGTAGCTTTACCCACAAGCCCTTGACGGTTTTCTGCGGCCCCAACAACACCGGGAAAACCTGGACGATGTACTCCCTTTACTGGTTCTACCGGCGGTTGAAGGCGTTTCAGGACAGTCAAGATCTGGAGCCGCACGTAGACACTTTCAGTCCCTTGGACGCTGCGGAACTCCGGTTTCTGTTTAACGCCGCCCCGCAACAGATGGAAGGGGCATCCTTCGCTCTGGCTGCTGGACAAGACTGGCCGGTCACTGCCGATCCACTGCCAGTCTGCGATGTGTTTCTAATGCCGGCCGAGCGCAATGGCTTGCACCTTTTTTTCCGCGAGTTAAGTACTCGCCGGGCGGCTTTGCTACACCACGCTTCCCGGGATAATATCGATATCGGGGAGCTTTTGCGGGATGTCATTCACTCGCGCTACGCCTTGCCCATAGCCGACTATATAAACTGGCTGAACAACCTGTCTGAGACCCAGCGTTTCAAGTCTGACGGTTACCACGACTATGCCGAAAACCTGAAGCGGAGCTTGGTGCGCGGGTCTTATAAGATTGATGCCCGTACCGGCAGTGTCGAGTTCCGGCCCTATCGGTTCCGGCGGGATGCCCGTTCTGCCGCGCCTATGGGGTTGCATATTACTTCGAGCACGGTAAAGAGCCTGTTCGGCCTCTGGTTCTATCTGGAACATCAGGCTGAAGCCGGCGACATCCTGATGATTGACGAACCGGAGTTGAACATTCACCCGGGCAATCAGCGTCAAATCGCCCGTTTGCTGGCCCGGCTGGTTAATGCCGGCATCAATGTGGTTATCAGCACCCACAGCGATTACATTGTGCGGGAGTTCAACACCCTCATTATGCTGAATCAGGATGCTGGTCGGCAGTTGCAAAAGAAACACCGGTACCAAGCCGACGAAGCGCTGCATCAGGAAAAGGTTGGGGCTTACCTCTTTGACCGGCAGACCATTGTGCCTTTCAGCATTACTCCGGAGGACGGCATCTACGCTACCACCTTTGACGAAGTTATCGCAGACCTGAACCGGGTCAACGATGATGTTTATTACACCCTGCAAGAGCAGAGGGAGGCAGTCAAATGATTACTGACCTCCTGGAGGAAACCATAGATCCCCGGCACCACTTGTCAAGGCAGGGCCGGGACTGGCAGCTGGCTAAGGACATAAGGGTGCGCGCGCCGCATCAACGTTCCTTTGGGTTTTCTCTGGACCGGCCCGGAACGCGGCCTATGGCATTCCTCATCGGGAATCCGCCTGCTGACATCGCCAAAATGTGCGACGCCATCATCGCCTTGTTTCATCGGGAAGTGCTGTATTTTTTCGTCATCGAGCAGAAAACGATGAACCGGGATGATTACTTCAAGCAGCTGGTTAACGGGAAGTTATTCTGCGATTGGCTGGTCTCCCTATACAATTACCACGGGTACTTGCGGGAGCACCGGGTAAGGACGATAGAGTTTATCGCGCTCCTAGTGTGGGAACCCCGCCAATCGCCGCGCAAAGGCGGAACTTCCCCTAGGTCTTACCAACCCGAGCAGCGCCTGCCCTTTCTCAAGTTTTTCGACCTGCCTAACGAAACCCTGATTCCCTTAAAAGACCTGATTGGCTGAGAGCGAGGTGGTAGATTCGGGGGACGAGCGGGGGAAGGGGGCTATTATGCAGCAGTTGGGAGCCGGCGGTTATGCCGGCCCCCTTTACTTGCTTCACCGCCCTTCTGGCGGGGTCGTCGGGTTGGCTCCGCCGACAGAGTCACTACCCCAACAGACCACCGTGCCATCAGTTTGGACGCCGCAGGCGTGGAATTCGCCGGCACTGACGGATACAAAGAACCGGCCGCGCCATCCTCATTATCACCCCAACATTCCACCGTGCCATCGGTTTGGACGCCACAAGTGTGACCGGCACCCGCGCTGACGATAGGAATATCCGGGAGAGAAGCAAGGGGCAAGGGCTTCGGCGTCGGGGTAGGCAACGCAGTTGGAGTGGGGATCGGCGTGGGCGTAGGCGACGCGCAGGTTGCTAAAGCGGCTAATAGCAATGCCGCCAATGGGAGAGCCAGATACCGAATCCTAAAAGTTGATAGGGACATTGCAACGCCTCTTGGTTGGTTTAAGGATAGGATGGGAAAGAAAAGGGGCCGGCAGCCTAAACACTGCCGGCCCCGATTTGCCGTGGGTGGTGGATGGGGGTTGGGGGACTAGATGTAGTCCTCCTCCTCCATCATTCCCATATTGTCCCGGCTCTGGGAGAAGCCGCGGGCCACTTCCTGCCGGAACTCCTCAATGAGGTCGTCGGAGATGACGCCGCCGGCGGCCATGGCCTTCTGCTTGAACTGGGTGAAGGCCCATTCCTCGGTGTCGCCCTGGGGCATATTAAAGAACCCGCCATCGAACACCGGCATTTCGCCGGGGCCGAAGTAGCCCTTGCCTTCCAGTTCGTACCCTTCCAGGTCGTGGGTACCCTTGCCCAGCACCTGACCGGTGGCGGCATAGTGTTCCATCGTGTTCTGGAGGCCGTACTTCTGGATGGGGCAGACCTTCATGCAGATGCCGCAGCCCAAGTAGCGGGCCATCACCGGGCGGCAACGCTTGAAGTAGAGCTTGTTCTTTTCAATCCCCCGCCACCAAATCTTGTCCCGCATCAGGGCGCGGCCGGGGCAGCGGTTGACGCAGACCTGGCAGACCTGGCAAAAGGCGTGGATGCCGTAGTCCACCGGCGAGTCGTAGGTGACATTGGCGTCGGTGGTAATCATCATCAGGCGGCAGCGGGAGCCGACATGGGGGGTCAGCAGGTAGCCGCAGGCGCCCAACTGGCCGAGGCCAGCCGCCACGAACATCGGAATGTAGGGGCCGGTGTTGTCGTTGGGGCTATGCACCTGGGCGCGGTAGCCGAGGCTGCGGATGTAATTGCCCAGTTCCAGACCGGCGGCGCCTTCGGTGCGGTAGGTGCTGGAATGGACGATTTCGGCGTCCACGCTGGGGATGGTCTGGGTCGGCTCGAAGTCCTGTTCGTAAGCCAGGCAGATGACATGGGGGAACTTGACCCAGTCCTTCTTGCTCTGGTAGGTGTAGTGGCTGTCGTAAGCGGTGATGCCGACTTCGACATAACCGAGTTCCCGGGCCTTGGCCTTAATCAGCTCGGAAACATCCGCGCCGGTGGGTTCGGCGGTGGGTTCCTGTTCGCCGGTGAGGCGGGCGGCCATAATGAGGGAGCGGTTCAGCTTGTCGTGTTCCTTGCGGATTTCCCGCATTTCGACGTGCTGGTCGCGGATGGTGTTGGCCCAGTCGCGGGAGGCCCGTTCGGTGATGTTCATGGTTTCCACGGGATACTCCCGGGCGTACCAGTCCACTTCCCGCTGGATTTTGGGGATACCGGGGACGGTTTCCAATTCCTCGGGCACCGGGATGGTTACCGAAGCATCGCCCGGGTTTTTGCCGGGACGGACGACCTCGTGTCCGATTTTCAGCATAGCTTCTCCTCCCTTTTATGCTTTTCTGAACTTGGGGCCAAGTCTTGGGGGTAACGATATACCTTTGATTTTTATTTGTCAATACTATTTGACAAACAAAATTATATTCCTTTTTACAATAATTAGACAAAGACGGGGGGAATGGGGATAAGGGGGGCATCGGGGTAAAACAGAGTCAAGCCGGGCAATCACCCGCTGCTCAAACAAATCAAGCCGGGCTATCATCCGTTGCTCGAACTGGTCAAGCCGGGCAATCGTCCGCCGCTCAAACAAATCAAGTCGGGCTATCGTCCGGGCCTCGGATGCATCACGGCAACGGTTCATATTCCGGGCAACTGCCATCAAACCCACCAGAAGGATGACGCCCACAGCCGCTCCCGTTGCGATAGTGGTGATGATGACCGGCAGCAGTTCGTTGCCCATAAATTGCGCTCCGGCGGCGGTGGCCGCGTGCTTTCCGATTAGTATAGACCTTAAACGGCGGTTTGGAAAGGCTTTAATTTGGGCGGATTATCCCGGGGGATGGCGGCATTTCGTCAAAATCCGGTTAAAGGATTGATTTATTGATTTTGCCGTAATAGAATAACCGGCGCATTGACCGCAGCGTAGCTACAAACCTACAGCCCAATAGCCCGGAGTCGGACAGCTTTACTCGGGCGGGGAGCGTAAGGAGTTATGAAAAAGGTAGTCAGCGAAATCAGCGGCATCGTGTTCAGCATTCCCTGGCTGATGGCCAAGGATTACGGGCTGTTTGCCGACGAGGGCATTGATATGCACTTCGTCAAGGCCCAGGGCGACCGGGAGAACCGCGTAACCTTTGACCCGGGGGAGGTGGACCCCATCCTGGGGCATACGCCCTACGAGGATAAGATGGTGTCCATCTACCGGGCTTGAGAGGAGGGGCAGGTCCGTCGGGCCTACGAAAGCCAGCGGGAGGATACCAAAATCATCGGGCTGCGCGCCGCCGTGATGAGCCAGTCCCTGATGGTGCGGCCGGATTCGCCGCATAATTACCCCGGCTCCCTGGGGCATAAGCCGGTGGCCGTGTCCTTTCACGCCGCCGCCCACTATGTGGCCCTGCGGCTGCTGGAGGGCTACATTCCCAACGCGAAAATCAACTTGGTTTCCTACGGCTCGCCGCGCCGCCGCTTCGAGGCGATGCTGAACGGCGAAGCCGACGCCTGCGTGGTGATGGAACCGTGGATTACCCTGGGCGAAAAAATCGGCTGCAAGTCGCTGGCCGAGGGTCACTACTTGGGGGCGGAGAACGCCAGCGACGATATGGACGCCGCGACCTTTGCCGCCATCAATCGGGCGGTGGGCCGGGCCATCGATATGTTCAACGCCGACAAGCGGAAGTACCTGCACTATATGATTGACGCCCCGGACTTTGCCGCGGTGGCGGCCCGCTACGGCGGCGTTACTCCGGAGGACTTTCACCTGCCCCGCCTGCGCTACACCAAAGACACCTACTACTCCCAGGAGATAGTTGAGGATACTTACCACTGGATGGTGCGGTGGGGGCTGCTCAGCGAAACGGCTTGCACCGCCAACCTGGTAGAGAACCGGCAGGCGGAGCCGGTTGCGGCGGGGGATTAGGGCAGCCAGTTGGGGGCGGGCGGCAAATCTGCCTTAACCCTTAACTGGGGAATCCCGAATCGGTATAACTCTGGCATCGGGAGGGAATAACTACCCTGCGGTACGGAGGGGAACTTTACCGGCCGGCAGAAATTGCCGGCCGGTTTTCTTTGCGGCATTTTCAACCCGCGCCGGCAAGCTAAACCCGGGCCGGGTAGGCAAAAGTTCCGCCGCCCGGCACTTTTCGCTATTAGCGCCATCCCAATCGGCTGGGATTGCCCGGGTTCGCGCTGGTACTTTGCGTTGCTGATTGGCCGGGTGTGCTATGCTATATCCGGCCGGGAAAGAACAGTCAGCCGGGGGCGCAATGGCTACGGAAAACGCAGAAAGGGTATCGCAAGACGGGGAAAGGGCGCGGCCGGACGGGGGAACGGGGCCGGCAACCGGAATGGCGGCGCAGCTGAACCTGACCATCGGGGGGATGACCTGCGCCGCCTGCGTGCAGCACGTGGAACACGCCCTGCGGACGGCGCCGGGGGTTACGGCGGTCAGCGTGAACTTGGCCACGGAACGGGCGGCGGTCAGCTACATCGCCGGCCAGAGCGACCTGGCCGAACTGCGGCGGGCGGTCGAGGAGTACGGCTATCGGGTCGAGGGCATCGGCGGCGCGGAACAAGACGCAGCGGCGGAACTGGCCCGGTTGTCCCGGACGGCGGAAATCCGCTACTACCGCTACCGCTGCATCTTTGGGGTAACGGCCGGGCTGCTATTGCTGTTGGGTTCTTTTCACGCGTTGCCCTGGGCGGCCTGGCTCAAGGGCTGGGACTATTATCCCTGGCTGCTGTGGGCTTTGGCAACACCGGTACAGTTCTGGGCCGGCTGGCCCTTCTACCGGTCGGGGCTGACCGCGCTGCGGCACGGGGCGGCCAATATGCACACTTTGGTGGCCTTGGGGTCGTCAGTGGCTTACGGCTACAGCGCGGTAGTGACCGTTCTGGGGACTTTCGCCCCGGCGGCACTGGAAAGCGGCGGCATAGGCGGCGGGCTGTATTTTGACACGGCGGCCTTGATTATCGGGCTAATCCTGCTGGGGCGGTATCTGGAGGCCCGGGCCCGGGGGCGGGCTTCGGAAGCCATCCGGCGGCTGCTGAGCTTGCAGCCGGATACGGCCCGGGTGCTGCGGGACGGCAAGGAAGTGGAGATTCCGGCGGCGGAAGTAGGGGTAGATGACCTGGTAGCGGTGCGGCCGGGAGAGAAAATACCGGTGGATGGCGAAGTGGTTGAGGGCTGGTCGGCGGTGGATGAGGCAATGCTGACCGGGGAGAGTATGCCGGTGGACAAGACGCCGGGGCAGCCGGTCTATGCGGCGACGCTGAACCGCACCGGGTTTTTCCGGCTGCGGGCTACTCGGGTGGGACGGGATACGGCTCTGGCGCAGATTATCCGCCTGGTCGAGGAAGCACAGGGTTCCAAAGCGCCCATTCAGCGGATGGCCGACCGGGTGGCGGCGGTGTTCGTGCCGGCGGTGAGCGGGGTAGCGGTAGCGGCGGCCCTGTTCTGGCTGTTCCTGGGGCCGGCGCCGCAGTTGACCTATGCCGTCCTGACCCTGGTCACGGTGCTGATTATCGCCTGCCCTTGCGCTTTGGGACTGGCAACGCCGACCGCCATCATCGTGGGCGCCGGCAAGGGCGCGGAACGGGGCATCCTGATTCGGAATGCGCCGGCCTTGGAGACGGCGCAGCGGGTGGATACGGTAGTTATGGACAAGACCGGCACCTTGACTGAGGGTAAGCCGGTCGTTACCGATATTGTCGCCGCCGCCGATTTTCCCAACCGGGACGGGGACGGGACGGCCGCTGATGAACTGCTGGCCGGGGCGGCGGCGTTGGAGCAGGGTTCGGAGCATCCTTTAGGCCAGGCGATAGTTGCGGCGGCGGAACAGCAGGGGTTGACGCCGGAGCCGGCGGCTGACTTTCAAGCCCATCCCGGCTTGGGCGTAACCGGCACGGTAGCCGGGCGGCCGGCAATGCTGGGCCGCCCGTCCCTGCTGCAAGAACAAGGCATTGACCTGGGCGGGTTGACGGCGGCCGTTGACCGGTTGACCGGGCAAGGCAAAACGGCGGTGGCTCTGGCCGTGGACGGACAGGCTTGGGGCGTACTGGGCTTGGCGGATGGGCTGAAACCGGAGGCGCGGGATGCGGTAGCCAAGCTGCAAGGGATGGGCTTGTCCGTGGCCATGCTGACCGGGGATAACCGGCGGGCGGCGCAGTTCGTTGCCGGGCAGTTGGGCATCGACCGGGTCGAGGCGGAATTGCTGCCGGGAGATAAGGCGGCGGCAGTGCGGCGGCTCCAGTCCGAAGGCCGCACGGTGGCCATGGTCGGGGACGGGATTAACGATGCGCCGGCTCTGGCCCAAGCGGATGTGGGCTTGGCTCTGGGCGCCGGGGCGGATGTGGCCATGGAGTCGGCAGAAGTTACGCTGATGGGCAGCGATTTGGGCGGCGTGGCGGCGGCGTTGCAATTGAGCCGGCGGACGATGCGGACGATTAAGCAAAACCTGTTCTGGGCGTTTTTCTACAATGTGCTGCTAATACCGGTAGCGGCCGGGGCCTTGTATCCGGTGTTTGCGGCGGTCGGCGGCGTGCCGGCGGGACTGGAGTTTTTCTTTGGGGAGCAGGGGTTTCTGAACCCGGTATTGGCGGCGATGGCGATGGCTTTCAGTTCGGTGACGGTGGTGGGGAACTCGCTGCGGCTGCGGGGGATGGCCGTCTAATCAAGACCCTTACGCTCGGCCCATAGCGTGAAAAAGTCCGCTCGCGAAAGGGAACAAGAAATAAGCTCCTCAAACTCTCCGGTAGTCAGTTGCAAGGGTTTTTTCAACCAATCTACCTGCTGCCGGTCAAGGTCGCCCCGCCAGGAATGGGACATTTTAGGGCCAAGGTATCTTTTTCCCTGGTAATCCAGATAGAAAAAGATATGATGCCCCGTCCGATCCTCGATGGCGTTCAGTTTCCCCCGAAATACTTGCCGAACAGTGCGAACATCCACTTAATCACCGGCCGCGACCAAGAGGATGGTCAGCTTGGCGAGGATGTCTAGGGTTTCCTCAGCCAAGATGCTTTCCCGCTTTTGCCGCTCCAGAGACTGGCGCAAATCGAGCAGGGAAGTCAGCAAGTCGGCAATGGCGCTCTCTTTGGTGTCGCCGCAACCGTACTCGTCCACCCAAGAATTGGCAGCGATTACATAGCGGTCGGTATATTCCAGGTCAACGCCCAAGTCCAGAGCCAACTTCCACCCGGAGTCAGGGATGGGCGCGCCGGCGGCGACTTTTTCGACCACTTTAATACTTTCCAGCATTGGACACCTCATCAAGTTGGCTTATTATAGCGATAAACCGGGGCGGTTTCCAAGGGTCACGGCAAAGTCATTTTCAATACCGGAACGGAGAATCGCCGGGAAAATGCTGGACATAACCACCGGCAAGGGGTAAATATATAGCCGTTATGTCCGTGTTGATGGAAAGCAAGCCGATTCCCGATTTGCCGGAGGAGCTGCTGGCCCGGTTGTGGCAGCAGCGGGCCGCCCGGCAGCGGGAGTTTCGCACTGACGCCGGCCGCCGGGTACGGGTTTTGTATCCCGGTCGGGCGGGGACGGCGGCCGGGCCGGACTTTCGGGACGCCCTGCTGGAAGTGGAAGGTTTGGGACTGGTGCGGGGGGATGTGGAGCTGCACCGGCGGCAGCAGGATTGGTATGCCCACGGCCACGCTGCCGACCCCAACTATAACGGCGTCGTCCTCCACGCCGCCCTGCAAGTTTCCCCGGACATTACCCGCTTGCAGAACGGCGGCCAAGCCCCGGTCATTTCCTTGGCGGCTCTGGTCGAGGATGCTGATGATTCCGATGATTCCGCCGCCGGGGATGACCGCGCGGCGGCTTGGGCGGTTCTGGAGCGGCAGGGTTGGCTACAGCCGGCGGATGACGCCGAATGGGGCGATTTGCTGGATGCGGCCGGGGATGCCCGGTTTCGGCAAAAAAGCGACTGGTTTCGCCGGTTGATGGTGGAACAGTCGGCGGCGCAGACCCTGTATGAGGGATTGATGGAGGCTTTGGGCTATCGGGCTAACCGGCAGCCCTTTCTGAAATTGGCGCATAATGCCCCTTATGCGGCACTACTCCGGGAAGCGGGGGATTTGCCGCCGCTGGAACGGGCGGCCGCTCTCGAAAGGCGGCTGTTGCAGGTGTCCGGGCTGGCTATGGCAAGCGGGCAACGGGCGGGCGGACGCGCTCCAGCCGGCAGTGGTTACGGCGCGCCGCTGACCGCCGGGGAATGGCATTGTTTCCGGGTGCGGCCAGCCAATCAGCCCAAGCAGCGCATTGCCGGGGCGGCGCGGCTGTTAGCCCGGTTTATGGATGATAGCAAGTCCGCTGATGGATTGGCGGCCGCCTTGACGGACCTAGTCGCTGCCGGCAGTGCGGCCCGGCTGACCGTTGCCTTGACTGTGGACGGAGAAGTGGGGCAAAAGGAGGCTTATATCGGGGCGGCCCGGGCCCGGGATCTGGCGGTGAATGTGGTTTTGCCCTTTTGCCACGCTTGGTCGGCAGCCGGGGCGGCGGCATCCCCGGCTCTGGATTTGTACCACGCCTTTGGGAAACTGCAAGAGAACGAAATTACCCGGGAGACGGCGGCGCGGCTGGCGGCGCCGGCAAAGGCGGCTACTACCGCCCGCCGTCAACAGGGTTTGCTGCATTTGCACCGTTTGCTGAGCGGCGGGGGGTAATCATTTCCGTGCCTACCGCAACAGGCTATTACTTGCCGTCATTCTTGTGAAAAAGGGAATCCAGAAAGGCCGGGGACTCTGGATTCCCACTTTGGTGGGAATGACGGTTTTGATAGGCGATAGGCCGGCCGGGTTAAAGCTCTACTATGGATACCCACATCGGGCCGGCGCCTAGGGCGTAGGTAGCGAGGCGGGTTAGTGCGCCGCTGTCTTGGTCGATGCGGAAGGCGGCCAAGTTGCCGGAATCCAAGCCGGCGGAATAGAGGAAGCTGCCGGTGGGGTCGATGGTGAAGGCGCGGGGCGTCTTTTCCGCCGGGGTTTGTCCCAAGGCGGTCAAGAGGCCGTCAGGGTCCACGGCAAAGCCGGCGATGCTGTCGTGGCCGCGGTTGGGGGCGTAGAGGAAGCGGCCGTTGGGGGTAATCTGGATTTGGGAGCAGCTGTTGCGCTCGGCAAAACCGGCCGGCAGGGTGGAGAGGGTCTGAAAGGCGGTCAAAGCGCCGGTGTCCGGGTTCAGGTGGTAGCCGGTGACGCTGCAACCCTGTTCGTTGGAGCAATAGATGAGGTCGCGGCTGGGGTGAAAGCAGAAGTGGCGGGGGCCGATGGGTTCCGGCGGGCGGACCCGGTCGGGTTCGTTGGGGGTGATATGGCCGGTGGCCGGGTCGAAGCGGAATTGAAAGATGGCGTTGGGGCCGTCGTTGGCGGCGATATGCGGCACGAAGGCGTAGCGGTTGCCGGGGTCGGTCTGGAAGCAGTGGGCGCCGGCGCCGGTGGCGCGCCACTCGACCGGCGGGGCGGTGGCTACGCCGGCGGCGTTGATGGGATGGACGGCCGCATGGCCGGCGTTGTAGTAGGCGGAGAGGAGGTAGTTACCGCTGCGGTCGGTGGCGAGATAGCAGGGGTCGGCTGCTAGGGTGGCCGCGCCGATAGGGTCGAGGCTGCCATCAGCCGGGTCGATGCGGTAGCTGGATACGGCGATGGCGTCCCGCCGCCCGACATAGAGATACCTTTGGTCGGGGCTGAGGGCCATAGGGGCGGGGCGGCCGGGAGCGTCGAGGGTTTCCAGCGGCGTCAGGGCGCCGGTGGCGGCGTCCATAGCCAGCCGGGCTATTTTGTCCGCTTGGGAAAGGGAAACATACATATAGAAAGGCATAGCAGCGTCTCCTTGAGTTGACGGGTGGGTGGTTGGCGGGGATTTTAACACAGAGTTGGGGGTATCTGCCGGTAAGGGTATAGACGGACTGGACAGAGGGGCGGGTACGGGGTATTGCCGGGGCGGCGCCTCCTGGCTGCCCCGGCGGGTTGAGTTTAGTATTTATTAGCGTTGGGGTAGTAGTTCGCGGGGGGCGGAATCTCTGGCCGGAGATTCCGCCCTTGCGGGAGGGGGTTGGCAAAAGGGCCATTGGGTTGCCTGCGTCAGGGGGAACATCGGCGTACATCCAGCACGACGTTGCCCGACCCGATTGCCTACCGGCAAATGGACCTTGGGGTGGCTACTGGCGCCGCTGGGTATGGTTGCCACTACCGGCGTTTTGGCCCAGTCCAGCTACCGGGGTTGACCGCACCTCCAGTCAACCTGTTAACTCCAGCTCCTATAGGGATGGGGTAGCGGTTTGGCGGCGGTTGGGATTTGCCGTTTTCCGCTGCTCCGGTGGGGGAAGTACGGGGCCTTAGTCCGTTTCCCCGGAAGTTAGGAGCGGGACGCTTGACGGCCGCGGGGGCCGGAGGCGTCCACAGCGCGCTGTGAGCTGTATTTCACGGTAAGCTAGCGTATCGTTTTGAGACCCGGCGTCCCGGGGCTAGGTCTGACCTTCGCAATTTTTATTATGGGGGCGGGAATTATAGTTGTCAAGGGATTTTGGGATGAATTTTCGGTAATTTGTAAATTGGATTTTGGGACAAGTTACTGCGGGGGAACTTTTGTAAAAGTTCCCCCGCACCCCCTCAAAAGTTTTGGAGTTTGGGTAGATGGCTGACCCGGTGGGGTTAGCGGCGGCGGACGCGTTTGGCGCAGGTGGCGGTGTAGGGGTTTTCGATGCTGGCTTTGAACTGGAAGGCGACGCCGTCGTCCATGTCCTCACTGTAGTAATTCGGTTGGATGCTGGAGGCCACGATGCTGCGGGTTGTGGAGTAGCCGCGGGCCCGGCATTTGGCACGGGCGTCGGCGGCGATGTAGTCTTGCAGGTTATTGACAATGTCGGTGTACCAATCCCGACCGGCACCGCCGGCACTGATATAAGTTCCAAACTCGGCCACCGCGTTGGCCCGGGCGGCGCTTTCGGAACTTGCCGCCGCACCGGCGGGCAAGTTGGCGGGTTGCCCGTACTGGTAAGTGGTGGACAGGGAAAATTTTTTCCATTTCCAGCGGCGGCGGCGTTCCTCCCGGGGGAATTCAAAGATGAGGTCGCGGGAGACGCCGGTAACGCCGGATTCGCCGTCGGTCAAGTAGCCCTCTTGGGCGGCGAGAAAGCCGCGGAAGTTGCCGCTTTCGCCAAAATAGACGGTGTCGTCCCGTTCGTTGCGGTGGCGGCCGGCGGCCCAGGTTTCGGCTTTGGTGAAGGTGTCGGACTGGTCGATGGCGCAGTAGATGGTTTTGCCGCGGTTGGCGGCGAGGGATTCGAGGATCATCGAGACGCGGGCGTCATCGGCATCGGCAACGGCGGGGGATTCTTGCCAGTCGGAGCAGTCCCAAGGGATGGAACGGGGGGCGGCTTGGGCGACGTCTACATAGAACAAGTGTTCTGGGGGGGGGTAGTACGGAATTGGAGCGGGTGAGGGCGGGTTCGGCGGGGCCGCTGGAGTGGGTGAAGGCGGCGGCGATGACCAGGAGTCCGACCAGGGCCAAGGCGGATACGAGGGCGCGAAACATAGCGGTTCATCCTTTGGGGTTGAGATTGGGGCGTAGGGTAAGGGATGAAGGGAGGTTTTGTCAAGGGTGAGGATTCTGGATTCCTGCTTTTGGGGGAAGGACGATTTCTATAGGTGATTGCCTTGGGGTTACGGCGGGGGAACTTTTGTAAAAGTTCCCCCGCGCCCCCTCAAAACTTTTGGATTGGTTATCCGTCCCCTATGTCATTCCGACCGAAGGGAGGAATCTAAAATGCCCGTCCTTGACTCCTTACCAGATTTTTAGATTCCTCGCTATCGCCTCGGAATGACATGAGAAAGGGGTTGGGGATTTGGGGAGTTTTTAAGGGCGGGGGTTCTGGATTCCCACGTAAAGAGGGAATGACGGTGGGGAGGACGGTTTTTATAGGGGATGGGGCGGCGGAGCAGGGTCTTTTAATTGTCAGCACTGGGGAAATCCAGGAGCTGCAAAGCATCCTCGGCCCGCCAGCCGTAATGCCGCAAAGCAGCGGCTATGTTGCTATGGCCGGCTAAACGCAGCAAGCCGCTGACCAGGTTGCGTAAAGCCGCCAACACCGGCGGCGCCGCTCCGCTCCGGACCCGGCAGCGATCCTCGCCAAAAGTTACATCCCGCACCCAATGCAGCCGGTTCGCAATGCCCCAATGCCCCCGCCACAATTCCAGCAGCCGCGCCGGGGCCGCCTGCTCCGGGGATAAACTGGTGATGGCGTAAGCCGTCTCCACCGTTGTTGTTCCCCGTTCCGTGCGGGTACGCTCCAGGCAGCAGACCTGCTGCAACCCGGGCCAATCCAAGTAATCCGTCAAGGCGGTGGAAGTCCGCAGCCACCGTTGCTCTTTACGCCCGCCGTGGCGGCTGGCTTGCCACGCCGCCGGGAAGGTTGCCCCAAAGGGCGGCTCCTTAAACAGCAGCTCCACCGCGTCCAAGGTAGTCGGCTGATTGCCCTTCAGCATCCAGAGATAATCCCCGCCTTGGGCTACGATGTCCCGGCTCAAGTCCCGTTGGGCATACAGGGCGTCCCCGGTAACCACTTTCCCCGGCAAGTCCAATTCGGCCAGCAATTCCCGTCCCACCCCCAGTTCACTGGATTTGGGCTGCCCCCTGACCCCCCTTTTGCCCGACCACCAAGCCGGCTGGCACGGCGTAGGCGGCTACCAACCGCACCCCGGGCAGTTCATCCCCGTGCAAGCCCCGCAGCGCCTTGCCGTCCACCGCCAGCGCCTTGCCGTCCACCGCCAGCACCTTGCCGTCCACCGCCAGCGCCGCCGCCCAGGCCGGCAAGGCCGCCAAGGCCCACTGGCTTAACGCCGCCTCAAAAGCCGCCACATCCAACCGCCGGAAAACATGATGCAAGGTCGCCACGCAAGGGGTCTGCTCCCGGGTAAAGCCCAAGGCTTGGGCCAACTCCGGGTGCTCCCGCCCCCACTGGGCCATAGCATACAGGCTGCGACCATCGCCCAGCATGGCGCACACCGCCAAAGCCAGAATGGCCGCCAAGGGATGCCGCCGCCCCCGGGCTTTACGGGGATCCGGAACTTGGGCCAAGACTTCCCGCAAGGACAACGCCAACTTTTCCGACATGGCGGCTACCTCCCTTTTTCCTAATGTCTCCCTTATTATCCCCCGTATCGGAAACAATTAAAAGACCCTGGGCGGCGGAGGGGGCGGGGTTGACTTGCCTGGGTTCTGCCTTTATGGTACATTGTCTGCAAAATTCAATCGTTGGACGCAAAGGCGTTGGCGGCAAAGGAGAGTTTGATGGCCTATGTAACCCCTCGGGAGGGCGAGAGCCCGGAGAGTTTGGTCAACCGATTTCGCGCTTCGGTGCAGCACGCCGGGGTTTTGCGGGAGCTGAAAGACCGGCGGTTTTTCCGCTCGAAGGCCCAGAAGGAGCGGCTGGCGGCGCAGCGGGCGGCGCGGCGGCGGCGGCGGCAGCGGCGGTAGGAGGGTCGTCCTGGTTTGCTTTTAACGGACTTCCCGCCGGCAACCAGGGCTATTGCATATACTTGGCGACTTACTTATCGTCATTTCCGTGAAAAGGGGGATCCAGAGTCCCCGGCCGTTCTGGATTCGCTAAATTCACAAAGGAAGGGCAACACTTTCTGGCGGAGGTGTTGCTATGGGAACTCGGTATCAACAGCTTACCTTGGCAGAGCGGTGTGAACTGGCCCGATTACAAGCCCAGGGCTGCTCCTACCGCCAAATCGCGGCAGCTCTGGATCGCGCGCCATCAACAATCACTCGGGAGGTGAAGCGTAACGGCAGCTCCCGGTAGCGGGGCTATCAGCCGGCTTATGCCGACCAGCAAGCCCGGGCTCGGCGATGGCAAGGCTCCAAGCTGGAACGGGATGCGGACTTGCGGGAGTGGGTGCTGGCCCGGCTCAAAGCCGGGTGGTCGCCGCAGCAGGTCTGCGGTCGCTTGAAACGGGAGACGGGCCGGACCATTTTGTCCCACGAGACCATCTATCGGTTCATCGATGCCCAAATCCGGCGGGGCAAGGCGTATGACTGGCGGCATTACCTGCCCCAAGGCAAAACCCGCCGGGGGCGGAGCAAGCGGGGGCAGCCCGGCAGTCGGATTCCCTACCGGCAGGGGCTGGAAGCCCGGCCCCCAGCGGCGGCGACCCGGCAGACGCCGGGGCATTGGGCGGCGGACTTGATGCTGTTCAGCGCCTACGGGCAGGCCGCCCTGGTGCTGGCGGAACGCTATTCCCGCTTGCTGGTGGCCTTGCGCCTGCCCCAAGTCAAGGCGTCCGAACCCATCGCCGCGGTCATCGGCCAGGTGCTGAATGGGCTGCCGGAAGAGTGGCGGCAGTCGGTGACCTTTGACAACGGGGCCGAGTTCGCCCGCCATCACCGGCTGCACGAGCCGGGAATTGCCACCTACTTTTGCGACACTCATTCGCCGTGGCAGAAGGGCGGGGTGGAGAATGCCATCGGGCGGTTGCGGCGGACGTTGCGGCGGCGGACGGATTTGGCGACTTTGCCGGAGGCGGCGATAATTGCGCGGGTGCGGGCGTACAATAACACGCCCCGGCAGTGTTTGGGGTATCAGACCCCGGCGGAAGTTTTTGCCCGGGAAGTGTTGCGCTTGAACTGTGAATGCTCATTCCCACTTTCGGGGGAATGACGGGGGAAGGCAGGAATGACGGTTGCGATATGCGGCGGGGCGGCCGGGGGTGGGGTGACGCTGGGGGTTTGACAAGGTATGTTGGGGGCGGGGATAATGCGGGGGCGGGGGGAATCGTTGAAGGCGGGGAAAGTTTTTGGGGAGATTTAGGTAAGGGGGTTTTGCGGTGGCAAAGAGGAAGGGCGTTGGCGGGCCTACGGCCGCGTTTAATGGGGTGAACCGGGGGGTGTATATCGCGGATAATTTGGATTTTCTGCGGGCGATTAACAGCGGGTCGGTGGATTTGGTGTGTATTGACCCGCCCTTTGCCAAGAATGATACTTTTACCGCCGATATGCTGAAGCCGGCTTTGACCGGGGCGGAAAAAGAGAATGAGAGGCGGCTGCTCGAGGGTCAGTGGGGGATTGCTACGCCGGAGCAGGCCGCCGCCGGGATTGCCTGGCCGGAGGACCCGAAAGCCCGGGGCGGTTATCGGGATACTTGGGATTGGGATATGGATGTTCACCCGGACTGGCAGACGGACTTGGAACACCATCATCCGGCGGTCAATAAGTTGATTGACACCACCCGGGACATTCAAGGGGATGACGTGGCCGCTTATCTGGCGTTTATGGCGATTCGGTTGGTGGAGATTCACCGGGTACTCAAGCCGACGGGCATTCTATTCCTGCACTGCGACCATACGGCCGACGGTTACATACGGCAGCTGCTGGACGGGGTGTTTGGCAAGGATAATTTCAGGAATGCGATTGCGTGGAAACGGACTAACGCCCCGACGGCGTCAAAATACCAGTTCGGGTGCGTCCACGACACCATATTTGCCTACGCCAAGGGCGCGGCGGCGATTTTTAATCCGGTGTTTGTGCCGCATTCCCAAGAATACCTGGATAAATCCTATCGGCATAAGGATGAGCGGGGGACATTCCGGGCGTCGCCGCTGACGGCGCAGGGGGCGACACGGGGTTCGTCGGGGCAACCGTGGGGCGGGGTCGATGTGGCGGCCAAAGGGCTGCATTGGGTTGTTCCCCAAGCGATTCCGGATAATGTGGTAAAGCCGGCCAACTTTTCGCAAATGACGACCCAAGAGAAATTGGGTTGGCTGGATAGGGAGGGGCTGATTTACTGGCCGCCGCGGGGGAAAGTGCCGGCGTTTAAGCGGTATTTGCATACCACGCCGGGGGCCAGGGGTTCTGACTTAATCGTGGACATTGCGGGGATACAAGGCTCCGCTTTGGAATTGACCGGCTATCCGACGCAGAAGCCGATTGCGCTGGCAGAGCGGATTATCCAAGCGGCGACGAAGCCGGGCGACATGGTGCTGGATTGCTTTGCGGGGTGCGCTTATGCGGCGGTGGCGGCGGAAAAGTTGGGTAGGCAGTGGGTAGCGTGCGATATTAACCCCCGGGCGTGGACGGTGTTTAAGCGGCAGTTTAACAAGGGCGGGGAGCTGCCCAAGTTGACCTGCAATGACCGGACTACGGGGCAGCAGGTGATGGGGAGCGAGCCGACGGTTACGGTGCACGGGCCGGGGGAATTGCCCCGGCGGACTACGCCGCGCATAGTTGAAATCAAGCCGCTGCGGACGAACAACCGGCGGGCGGGCGGCGATGTGCCGGAGGGGAAACGGGAAAGGCCGCTGATGTCCAAGCCGGAAATCCTTAAAGAGCTGCTGGATTTCACGGATGGCAAGGCTTATTGCTGCGGGTTTGAGAGCAAGAATGCGGACGGCAGTTATGCTTATGGGGATTATGAGCTGGATCATATTATCCCTAAAAGCGTGGGCGGGCCGGATGATATTACCAATCGTCAACCGCTTTGCCCGACGCATAACCAGCTGAAGCGGGATTTGGATTTGGACTTGAAGGAATTGCGGGCGCTGGTGGGGGAACGGCAGGAGTATAAGCCGGGCTGTAATTCCCGAACTTTGCCGCGCCCGGACCGCATCGCGGAATATGCCCGGGAGGTTTATATTAGGTATTACCGGCTGCGGCGGGGGGAGGGGTAGTTGCGGAGGTGGCGGGGTGGATGGGGGAGGGATGATGTACGACGGCGGGGGTTATACCCTTTACAATGAGGATTTTTTGGCCGGGGCCGGGCGGGTGGCCGACGGGGCGGTGGATTTGGTTATCGCTGACCCGCCGTATGGGTTAGGCAAGGATTACGGGAACGTTTCGGACAAGTTGCCGCCGGGGGAGTTTCTGGAGTGGACGGCGGCGTGGGTTGACGCCGTTCTGCCGAAGTTGAAGGAGACCGGCAGTCTCTACATTTTCACTACCTGGCGGTATTCCCCGGAGATTTTTGCTTTCCTGAAAACCCGGATGGTGATGGTGAACGAAATCATCTGGGATCGGAAGGTGCCAAGTATGGGCGGGACGCCCCGCCGCTTTTCGTCGGTACACGATACTATCGGCTTTTTTGCCAAGGCCGGGAATTACTATTTTGACTTGGATGCGGTGCGAATTCCTTATGACGCCGTTACCAAGAAAGCCCGGACGCGGGAGCGGTTTGTGGGCAAGAAGTGGCTGGAAGTGGGCTGCAATCCCAAGGATGTTTGGCGGGTGTCGCGGCTGCATCGTCAGCATCGGGAGCGGGAGGCGCATCCGACGCAGAAGCCGTTGGAAATCATTGAGCGGATGGTCAAGTCGAGCTGCCCGGAGCAAGGGTTGGTGCTGGATCCGTTTGCCGGTTCCGGGACGACGGTTGCGGCGTGTGTTCAGAACGGGCGGCGGTGCGTGGCGTATGAAATCAGTTCGGAGTATTGCGAGCTGATTGAGCGGCGGATTGAACGGCTGCGGGGGCAGCCGCCATTGGAGAAGGGAGGGCGGCCGGGTTAGAGGGGATAAGGCCGGGGCTATGCTATAATTCGGAGCATACCGGGCTGTTGCTTTCCAATGGACAGCAGGGAGTTGACGGTTGAGACCGGCGGCTGGAGCAAGGAGGTTGAAAATGGGGCAGTTGGATGGGGAGATTGCGACTTATAACCGGATGCGGGAGGAGCTGGAGGCTAATCACCGCTGGGAGTGGGTGGTTATTCACGGGGAGGAGTTGGTGGGGATTTTCGAGGATTTTCAGGTGGCGGCCAAAACCGCCGTGAAACGGTTTGGGCGGGAGCCTTTTCTGCTGCGCCAAGTAGGCCGGGGACAACGGACTTTGCCGGCGTCGGTCTGGGGGCGGCGAGTTTATGTCCACGATTAGCGGCAGGTTCAGCGACCAGCCGGGATTTTCTGGGCAGGCGGCGTTAATTCGCTATGGCCCGACTATCTTGGTGGAAATTGGCTATGACGCGGGCTTTGAGGACAGCGACCGGGAACGGCCGGATATACCGGATGATTTGCTGCCGGCGTTGGTGGATACGGGAGCATCGGATAGTTGTATTGACGCCAGCTATGCGGATACGCTGGGCTTGCTGAAGTCTGACCAAGGCGATATTGCCGGCGTCGGCGGTGTAATTTCCGTTGACTATTACTTGGCGCAGATCTATGTGCCGGGGTTGAACCGCACGATTTACGGGCAGTTTGCCGGGGTGCGGCTGCAAGGCGGGGGACAGTCGCAGTACGCCATTATCGGGCGGGATTTCCTTCAGAACTACACGCTGCTTTATCAAGGCCGCAACGGCCGCGTTACTATCAGCAGCGATTAGGCGGGGGTTCTGGAGCGCAGCCGGGCGTCAATTTCTATTTATGTCTTACTTGGCGGCGGCCGGGTTAGAAGGGGTAGGGCTGGCCGCCGCCTACGGCCAGCACCTGGCCGGTGATGTAGGAAGCGTCGTGGGAGGCTAGAAAGGCGATGGCGGCGGCTTGTTCGTCGGCGTCGCCGCGGCGGCCCATAGGGATTTCGGAGAGGCGGGTTTCCTGCCGGTATTTTTCCTGGCGGGTCAGTTCCTCCGGTGGCAGTTCCGGGGGCGTTACGCTGATGCCGAAGTTGCGGGCGGTGACCCGGTCGTCAGCCAGGGTGCCACTGGGCGCCATACAGTTGACCCGGATGCCTTGGTCAGCTACTTCCCGGGCCAGAGAAGTGGTCAAGCCAATCTGCCCGGCTTTGGCGGCGGCGTAGGGGACGCGGAAGGCGCCGGTGACGGCGTGGGTGGCAACATTGACGATAGCCCCGGACTGCTGGTTCAGCATATAGGGCAGGACGGCGCGGCAGCACCAAAGGGCAGTCCAGAAACTTTTGTTAATTTCGGCTTGAATCTGCTCCGGGGTGTAGTATTGGAAAGACTGGAACCAGATGGTGCCGCCGGCGACATTAGCCAATACATCAATGCGGCCATATTCGGCGTGGGCGGCGGCCATTAACGCCTGGGCGTTTTCCCATTGGGAGAGTTCGCCGAGGGCAACAATGGCGGAGCCGCCGAAGTCGCGGATTTCATCCCGCACCCGGTTGGCGGATGCGGCGACCATATCGCCGATGACGATGGCTGCGCCCTCTTGGGCCAGACGGCGGGCGGTGGCGGCGCCGATGCCTTGCCCGGCACCGGTTACTACGGCGACCTGTCCCGCAAAACGCCGGGCGCCGGCGGCCTTGCGGTCGAGGACCTTTATTGTTGGCTCATCGGGCATTGCGCGCTCCTCTGGCGGCTGGATTGCCGGGGCCGGCAGTTCTGTCGCATTTTGGTGGTGGTGGGCGGCTTACCACAAGCCCAAACTCTTCATCACCTCCTCCGGTTCCCCCTCAACCAGTACGGTGGTGCCGCCTTTCAGGTGAACCTCCACAATGTGGTTGTTATCCGTCCCCTCCACCGCAGATACTTCCGCGGGGATGATAAACACATCCTCCCCCACACAACCGATAAACCTAACCGCCTTCCTTTTAACCATTGCTGCCCTCCATAGTGTCTTTCTTGCTACCCGGCCGCTGTCAACAGCGGCCGGGTAGGATTGGGGTTAGCGTATGGTAATGTCCGGATAATCCGAACCGTCAACGCCGTTGACATATTCAGAACCCGTCAATTCAAGGCCGTTGCCGCACCAAAGGGCATCCCAGTGATCGGGGCGGGTTTCCCCAGCCGCATAAAACTTAACCCGCTTGCCGTCCATAGGCGGTTCGCTGTTGGCGCAACTGGACTCTACCTCTTGCCAATCGTAGTCACTCCGATAGATAACCGGCTCCCGACCGGATTCCCTTTCCGCCGCAAGGTAAGCGTCAACCGACGCCTGGTCTTTCAGGATGTCCTCCGCCGAGGGTGCGCCGCAGGCGATGCTCGCCACAAGGATACCGGCGATAAGGATACCGCCGGCAAGCCGGGATTTGATATGTGCCATTATTGGCACCTCCTAAAAAATTGCCTGCAAGCGATGGCGCCGATTATGGGCAATCCCTTAACAGGGCAATCCCTAATGTCTGGCTCCATCAGACGCTTACCAGTATAGTGGGGCCGGCTACTTGAAGGCCGGCATTACTTCCTGGGTCAGCAGTTGCAGGCTGCGGTGGACGGCGGCTTTGGGCAGCATACCGCCGGGGTTCAGTTCGGCGGTGAATCCGGTCAAGCCGAGCATTTCCTGATACTGACGCAGGCGGTCGATGACCCGCTCCGGGCTGCCGACGATTACCTTGGTTTCAAGGATGTCATCGTAGGTCATTTTTTCCAGCCGATCGAGGCGGGCGCGGCGGGCTTCAATCTGTTCGGCGCCGCCGCTGGTATCGGACAAGGCTTCCTCAAAGCGTCCCTGCTGAAAGCGTTCCCGCATCCGCCGGAAGTAGCTTTCGATAGTTTCCCGGGGTTCCGCAATAGCGTCCTCCTCCCGGGGCGCGACATAGAGGGGGAAACGGACGGAGATGTCGCCGCTGGCGCCGGGATGGCCGGCAGCGCGCCAAGCCTGATGGTAGGATTTAAGGTTGGTTTCCAGTTCATAGACATCCATTCCGCGCATGGACAGGAAAATGGGAAAGCCGAGGTTGCCGACCCGGGCGAAGCTGTCGCCGCCGCTGGAGGCGATGCGGATTTTGGGATGGGGCTTCTGGTAAGGCAGGGGCGTCAGGCGGGCGTTGGTGATGTGATTGTATTTGCCTTCGTAGGAAAAGGGTTCGCCGCGCCAAGCTTGCAGGATGATTTCGAGGGCTTCCTGAAAGCGTTCCCGGCTTTCGAGGTAGTCGATGCCCATCGTATCGTAGGCGCGGATGTTGCCGCTGCGGCCGACGCCGAATTCAAAGCGGCCCTGGCTGATTTGGTCCACGGTGGCGGCTTCCTCGGCAATTCGCAGGGGATGGACTAAGGGCAGGACGTGGACGGCAGAGCCGACGCGGATCTGCTGGGTGCGGGCGGCGATGGCGGCAGCGATGACCATTTGGGCGGAATGGACGGCGCGTTCCGGGGCGAAGTGGGTTTCGCCGAGCCAGACGGTATCCAACCCCAAGTAGTCGGCTAAATCGACCAGCTCAAAGGTGTTGCGAAAGGCATCCTCGTGGGTGTCGCCTTGATGGACGGGGAAGTCGAGGAATACGCCAAAATCCAAGGGCATAGGGCTAACTCCGGGGGCAGGATGGGGTTACGGTGGCTTTGGGGCGGCATTTTATACCGGCGCAAGGATGGGGGCAAATCCGGGGGCGATAACGGGACGGGCAACGGTAGCCGCCGTCCGTCCCGCCGGGTTTAAGCAGGCAAGTCCCAACCCAGCCAGTTGCAGAGGGCGCGGCCCATAATCAGCTCTTTGTCCGTTTCCGAAAGCCAGGGCAGTTCCTCGGTAAAGAGGGTGATGCACTGTTTCCACGAGCAGGGCATTCGGGTGATGTCCGTTCCCCAAAACATTCGCTCCGGGCCGAAGGCGTCATAGACTTGGTGGAGGTAGTCGTGGATGTTGGCGAAGGGGTAGGCTTGGCTGGAGTAGCTGGGGGCGCCGGTGGCTTTGACGGCGACATTGGGGTATTGGGCGAGGGCGAGCAGGTCGGGGAGATTGGCCCACGCCGCTTCATCGGTAGCCGCGCCGCCGCGGCCGAAGTGGTCAACGATGAGTTTAACGCCGGGATTGCCCTCGGCAATGGGGCCGAGGGCGGGCAGAAAGGCGGAGCAAGCCAAGGCGACCGGCAAGCCGGCATCAGCGGCGGCCGGCCACAGCCAATCCATCGTGCCATCGGTGGGCCAGGTCAGCATATAGGGCTGCTGAAAGGTAAAGCGCAAGCCCAACATTCCCGGCTGCTGTTTCCAGTCGGCGACCAGGGCGCGGCTTTCCGGTTGATCGAGGGGGAAGTTGCCCAGCACGGACAGGCGGTTGGGATATTGGGCGGCGGCGTCCACCGCCAGTTGGCCGGAGTTGGGATCCCAGCCCGGGGGGTGGATGATGGCGGCGTCCACGCCGGCTTCGTCCATTTCCCGCAGCAGGTCGGTTACGGAAAAGGAAGTAATTTGGCGGTGGGCCGGATTGGTGGGCAGCCCGGTAGCCCAGAGATGAACCTGGGCGTCAACGATTAGCATAGCCTGCTCCTTTGGGGGCGGTGTAAGGCGGTTCGCCCGGTAGGTTTTTGCCGGTGGGAAAGGGGGATTATACACTATTTCTACCGGCAGGGGGGAGCGGGCTATGGCAGAACGGCGGCTAGCCGACCAGCATTTTGTCTTGGGTGTCGCCGACGAGGGAGCGGGGGTCAACGGGCGGCAATACCGGCCGTTCTGCCTGTTGCAGCATTTCCTGGACGCTCAGCACTTGCATTTTGGGATATTCCTGCCGGCCGCCGTCCCGGGTATTGAGAGTTACCCGTCCCTGTTCAGCGGCGAAAACCCGCAGGGATGGCGGCGGCGGGTACAGGCTGACCATTATCGACATGGGGGCGTGCAGTCCCCGGTTCTGCATGGCCGTTTGGGCGCCAAGCAATTGGTCCAGATCGGGGCGGCCGATGGCGTTACGGTGCATCTTTACTTGCATCGGGATGATT
This sequence comes from Dehalococcoidia bacterium, assembly GCA_965243185.1. Classification (GTDB taxonomy): domain Bacteria; phylum Chloroflexota; class Dehalococcoidia; order Lucifugimonadales; family UBA3495; genus CBDBCU01. The sequence continues at coordinate 2,545,817 of OZ251531.1, forward strand.
ATGCCCTCGTTGCAGTCCAGGTCGATGGCGCCGAAATAGCGGGCGTCAACCCCGCCATCGCCGGTTTTCTGCTGGTTGGGGACGGCGTTAAGCAGAGCGGCTATTTTGTCCTCAGCCCAAGCCCAGCCCGGCACGCCATCGGCGGCTTGTCCGCGCGGCATTAAGGCGCGTTCCTCGAAATGCTCCCAATTAAAGTCGTCCCAATCGAGTCCGTACACCGTCGGCACAAAGCCTTGGCCCCGGGATTCCAGCCGCTGCTGCATTACCCGCACGGCAATGCCGCTGGTGTCGATGCCGAGGTACTTGCGGCTCAGCTCAGCTGCGGCGTCCGCGGTCGTGCCGCAGCCGCAAAAGGGATCCAACACCAGATCGCCCGGATTGGACGACGCTTCGATGATTCGATCCAGCAAGGCTAACGGCTTTTGCGTGGGATAGCCGACGATTTCCTCACCGTAAGGGCGGGGAATGCTGCGCCACCAGTCCTCGACGACTTTGCCTTTGGGGTTAGGCTTGTAGGTCTTGCCCGGCGCGCGGGTATCATCGCCGGCAAAGACGGTGGACTTGTAGTCGGAGTCGTAAGGAATCCGCACCCGCTCTTTGTTAAAGAGGTAATCTTTGGTTTTGCTGTAGCGGAAAATAGTATCGTGCTTCCGGGGGAAGTCTTTTTTAGGCTGACCGCCGCCGGAGTAGCACCAGACAATTTCATTGCGGAAATTGTCCGCGCCAAAAACGGTATCCAGCAAAATCCGCAGGTAGGCGTTGGCGTGGGGGTCGCAATGGAGATAGATACTCCCGGTAGGTTTCAAGACCCGATGGAGTTCCCGCAAGCGGCCGGCCATAAAGACGGCATAGGCGGCCATGGGGGATTTATCTCCGGCTTGCAGGCGGATACCGCGCAGGCAATCCAGCAACTTCCCGTGGGGGAAACGCTGAAAGGCGTTCTCAGTCGCCACATTCCAGCGCCAGATGTCCCGCAGTTGGGCTTCCACCCGGCCTTTGTCGCGAAAGGCGGCCACATAAAAGTGGTTGCCGTTAAAGGGCGGGTCAAGGTAAATGAGGTCAACGCTTTCGTCCGGGAGTTCGCGGAGGACTTGCAGATTGTCGCCGTGAACCAGCACTTGGCCGGCCAGGTAGCGGTGGGCCGGCTCCATAGCAGCGAGGGCTTCGGCCACGCGGGCATCAATCCACGCCCGGTCGGCCGGGGTGAAATGCTTGGTAAGTTCGCGGTACGGGTAATGTCCGCTCATCCGATTAAACCCTCCCGGCGTAGTATCGCCAAGTGTTCGTCATAGAGGTCGTCGGCTTGGCGGACAAAACGCGGGTAAAAGCGGTCGTTCCCGGTCTTGTCGCCGCCGATAATCAAAATAGCCGACCGCCGCGGGTCAAAGGCGCAAAAGATACGCAACGGGCGGCCGCCGCTTTGTACCCGCAATTCCCGCATATTGCTATGGCGGGAACTGCGAATTCCAGAGGAATGGGGAAAGTCCAAATTCGGGCCTCTTCTCCCCAGGAGATCAACACCGAAGTCAACGGAACGCTGCTCCGCCAGTGTAAGGTCATCCCACCACTGACTGAACTGGTCAGTGTATTCTACATCCCAAACATAAGGGGACTCCGCGCCGCCCATCATTGCCATTGCTGCTATTGTCCCGGATTATTGGGGTTTAGTCAACGGGGTTGGCAACAGCCGGCAAGCAAACTCCGCTGACCGCATACTGTATCCGGCGGCGAGTTCAGGAGGGGCAGAAAAGAGCGGGGTTATTTCCGGATGCCGCCGGCGGATGGGGCATTGCGGCAACTTCCAGCGTAAGGGTTGGGATGGGGAAAGGGGGCAACCATCACGGTTGCCCCCAAGATTTTTCCGGGCGGTCGGGACTAGGTTACGGCAACGCCGCGCTCGGTGAGCTTGTCCGGGGTCGCCACTTCGTAGAGTTCCAGGACATACTCGTCGAGGAGGGCCTGCAACTGGGGGTTATACTCCAGGACCGCCGGGGGGATTTGGGAGAACCAGTTGGGTTCGATGGCGTCCTGCGTCCACTCGGCATAGACGGAGTTGGGGGTGCCGGGCAGACCCTGGCCGCCGATGTAGACCGTGGCCTTGCTGCGCCCCTTTTCCTCGTACGCCTGACAAATGCGGGCCAGCAGGCCGGCTACTTTCCACGCCTGCCCCGGCTTGGTTCGGCAAACCCGCCGTACCATATACATAAGGGAGCCTCCTTTGGGTAAGATGGGGGCATTATATAGCACGGCAGCCCTTTTTGCCAGACCCGTATTGCCGCCAATAGGCAGCGGTAGCATAATGGCGGCAAAACCGGCGGGAGCCGCCGGGCAAAGGCCGCCGGGTAAATAAGGGCGGATTAAGGAGCGGATGATGGAATTGACCGGAAAGACAGCGTTAGTTACCGGGGCGGGCCGCAACATTGGGCGGGCGATTGCCCTGGCGTTGGCTGCGGAAGGCGCGGATGTGGTGGTAAATGTGCGCGCCAATGCGGCCGATGGCGAGACGGTGGCGGCGGAAATCGCCGCGCTGGGCCGGCAGTCGCTGGCTTTGCTGGCGGATGTGGGCGACCGGGCGGCGTTGGAGCAGCTGCTGGATACCGCCCTGGAGCGGTTCGGGCGGCTGGACATTGTGGTGAACAATGCCTCGGTGCGGCCGCATAAGCCCTTTACCGAAATGACTTATGACGATTGGCGGGGAGTGCTGGCTACGGACCTGGATGCAGCTTTTATCACGGCCCGGGCCGCCGCGCCGGGGATGATTGAGCAGGGTTGGGGGCGCATTGTGAACATCGGCGGTTTGCAAGCCCATCAGGGTACGCACGGCGGGGCGCATATTTCGGCGGCTAAAGTGGGATTGGAAGGCTTTACCCGGGCCTTGGCTACGGAACTGGGGCCGCAAGGCATCCGGGTCAACTGCGTTGTGCCGGGGATGATTGACACTACCCGGGAGGGGGCGACGACGACGCGCGCGGCTAACCGGCTGGCCGGGATTCCGTCCGGGCGGATGGGGCATACCGCCGACATTGCCAATTTGTGCCGCTTTCTCTGCACCGCTGCCGGCGACTACATCAGCGGCCAGACGATTCATGTCAACGGCGGGGAACGGGGGTATTAGCCGGCCGCTGTGCTATAATTCCGGGGAGGATGCCCTAACCTGTGCAGCTTACGGGAGGTCAGCAATGGCAACGCAAACTATGGCACCGTCCCAAGCAATCCAAGCCGCCCAAGCCGTGGCCCAACCTTTGGTGACCATCACGGCGATGGACCATATCGTCCTGCGGGTGCGGGATGTGGAGGAATCGCTGCGGTTCTATTCGCAGCTGCTGGGTCTGCCCACGGAACGGGTTTCCCAGTGGCGGGCCGGGGAGATTCGGTTTCCGTCGGTGCGATTGAACGCCGACACCATCATTGACCTGTTTGCCAGCGACCAGGAGCCGATTGGCAAGGAGGGGCGGCGCAATCAGGATCATTTCTGTATGGTGATTGCGGCGACGGATATGGAGCGGCTCAAGGCGGATTTTGAGGCGTTGGGCGTGGGGATCCAAGCCGGGCCGGGCAAGCGGTGGGGCGCCCACGGCGATGGCATTTCCCTTTACATCTATGACCCGGATGACAATGTGGTGGAGCTGCGGCACTATTAAGCCGCCAGTCAATCAGGGCGGGAGCGGCGGCCGTTGCTCCCGCCCTAATGGAACGCCAGAGGGCAAAGGAGTAGGCGATGCCGGACAACGGTTTTACGACTAAAGAGGTAGTGGCCCGGGGCAAGGAAATCTACCGGGAGCAAATCCAGGAGCTGGTGGAACCCCAGGAGAAGGGGAAGTTCATAGCCATCGACATCTTGACCGGGGACTACGCGGTTGACGCGGAGCATATCGGCGCCGTCCGACTGCTGCGGAAACGGCGGCCGGATGCGGAGATGTATGTCGGAAAGGTAGGCTACCCGTCGGCCTATCAGTTCCGGCGGCCTTTTAGCGTCCCTAATGATTAGGGGCCGGGTGGATTTCACCCTGGAGGCGGTGGTTGTCGTTCCGGTAAGGGACAGCAACGGGCAGTTTCGGCCGGTTGAGTTTATTATCGACACCGGGTTTGACGGCTACCTGAGCTTGCCCCTGGAGCGGATTCAGCAGCTGGAGGGGGAGCCGGCAGGTAAAATCGGCGTTACTTTTGGCAACGGGCAGACGGAGGAATGGAATAGTTGGCTATGCCGTATCCTTTGGCACGACCGGCCGCGGGAGGTGGCGGTTTTCGAGTCCCGGGGCGATGCTCTGATCGGGATGGCATTGCTGGAACACAGCGCAGTTAGCATACAAGTCCGCACTGACGGGGCGGTGGTGATTGAGGAGTTGGGCTAATCTCTTAATCATTTTCCCGACTCTGTCGGCCGCCGCAGCTGTGCGCTATCCTGACTAGGCTAACGGATAACTACTATCGGGTCGACTTGCAACCCTCATCTTACTCTCGCAAATGTGCTATCCTGTCCCAACATCCCATCCTACCCCCAAAGGAGGCCCCGTTATGCCTTTCGGCGGCAATGACTGGCTGGAACTGACCCAAGAGGAGACGCTGGAACCGGATTTGCCCATCTGCGACCCCCATCACCACTTTTGGGACTTGCGGCCGGAGCGGCTGCCCTATCAGCGTTACCTGCTGCACGAACTGGCGGCGGATATTAATGCCGGCCACAATGTCCGCTCCACGGTGTTTATCGAGGCGCGGGCAATGTACCGGGCGGAGGGGCCGGAGGAACTGCGGCCGGTGGGCGAAGTGGAGTTTGTGCAGGGGTTGGCGGCGGCTAGCGGCAGCGGCCTTTACGGCCCGGGCCGGGCGGCGGCCGCCATCATCGGCCACGCCAACCTGAACCTGGGCGCAGCGGTGGCTCCGGTCTTGGACGCCCTGCAAGCCGCCAGCCCCAACCGCTTCCGCGGCATCCGCCATTCCGTAACTTGGGATCCGCACCCGGAAGTGGAAAACACAGCGGCGCACAATATGCCGGGACAACTGGCATCCGATAACTTCCGGGCCGGGGCGAAAATCCTGGCGCAGCGCGGCTTGACTTTGGAGGGTTGGCTTTACTTTCCGCAACTGCCGGAATTGGCTGACTTCGCTAAAGCCGTGCCGGATTTGACCATTATCCTGAACCATATCGGCGGCCTGCTGCGGGTCGGCCCCTATGCCGGGCGGGAGGAGGAAGTGATGGGGCAATGGCGGGCCGGAATTGCCGCCGTAGCCGCCTGCCCTAATGTAGTCTGCAAGTTGGGCGGCGTCGGGATGCCGCGCACCGGCTTTGACTGGCATCTCCGCGACCGGCCCATCGGGTCTGAGGAACTGGCGGCGGAGCTGGCGCCGCTGCTGCACTACTGCATTGAGCAGTTCGGGCCGGAGCGGTGTATGTTCGAGAGCAACTTCCCGGTGGACAAGGTTTCCTATTCCCACCATATCCTTTACAACGCTTTCAAGCGGCTGTCGGCGGGCTATTCGGCGGCGGAACGGGCGGGAATGTTCCACGATAACGCGGCGCGGGTTTATGGGATAGCCTAGCGCGGCGCGGCGGATTCAGCGGATGCCGTAGCGTTCTTTCAAGGCCAGGATACGCTCTGCCGATTGGTAGATGCGTTCCTCGGTCAGGATGCCGGCGGCTACGGCTTGCAACAGGGCATCGCGAACTCGATAGACCCGCTGCAAGTCATAGTCGCCTTGCTGATTGGCGAGCAGGATAATGTCAACGCCGGCTTGGACGGCGGCGATGGCTGCTTCCTCGGGGCCGTATTCGGCAATGATAGCCCCCATCTGCATATCGTCGGAGACCACTACGCCGGCAAAGCCCAATTCCCGCCGCAGCAAGCCGCTGATGATGGGCGGGGACAGGGTAGCCGGGCGGGCGGATGGGTCGAGGTGGCGGTTGACAATGTGGGCGGTCATCACCGCGCCGTCATAACCGCCGCTAATCAGCTCTTGGTAAGGCGCCAGTTCTGCCTCCCGGTTGTAGGTGGCGGTTACATCGGTAACGCCCAAGTGGGTATCGCCGGCGGCGCTGCCGTGGCCGGGGAAGTGTTTCAGAGTGGGGATAATCTGCCGCTGCCGCATCGCATTACTGAAGGCTTGGGCGTGGGCGGCCACTACTGACGGGTCGGGGCTGAAAGAGCGTTCAATAGCGCCGATGGCCGGGCTTTCCGGGTTGACATTCACATCGACCACCGGGGCCAGGTTCCAGTTCAAGCCGGTTTCCTGCATTGCCGCCGCCAGTTGGCCGGCAATGGCGGCCGTTTCCGCCGCCGGGCCGTTGCCCATTTGCTGCGCCGTGGGGACTTTCAGAGTAAAACCGTACTTTTCCTTGAGGCGGTTGACATAGCCGCCCTCGGCGTCAATGGCGATAAAATAGGGGATGGCGGCTGGTTCCTGGAGTTGGGCGGTCAGGGCTTGCAGCTGCTCCCGGGAAGTGATGTTCCGTTCCAGTGCGCCGCCGCTGGGGCCGTCCCGGTCAAAGAGGATAAGGCCGCCGGGCTGAATATCCCGCAGCATTGCGGCGGTGGGTTCATCCAGAGTTGTACCGCGAAAGCCGACCAGCAGCATTTGCCCGACAGCTTGCTCCAAGGTCAGGGCGGCCGCTGCATCCCGGTTGTTGACCAGTTGGCAAGCCGGGGCCAGGGCTGCCAGCAGCAACAGCAGGGCAAGGCTGACCGCCGGCCTGGTAAGCCAAGGCCGGCGGCGAAATAAACCGGTTGACGGCAAGACGGTCAAAACTCAGCCCGCTATTCCGGGGGGCCAAAGAAGGGGTGTTCCATATACTGCCCCAAGCGCAGGGTTTCCAGGACATCCGACCAGGCCGTCGTGGCTTTATCGAAATCCTCCGGCCAGAAGTCCATAGTGATGAATGCCTGCACCCCGGAGCCGCGGGCCAAGGCGTAGCGGCCGAAAGCCGGCCGCCGGCCAAAGGGGTCAATGAACTCCATCTCCGACCAAACGATTTCCACGCCCGGCGGGCCCAGTTCCATCGGCAGGGGTATCCCCCGGTTGAGGACAGTTCCGCGATCCTCGATGCGGGCGTCGAGCTGTTCGGCCAAGGGCGGCTGCATTACATCGAAGGATTTGAGCAAGGCATCCTGCAAGTCGTCCTGGTTCAGCGGGCCCGTCCGGGCGGCGGCGGCCAGTTCGGTCAAGCGGGCGGCCAAATCCGGCTCCTGCTCGGCTACTTCCCCGGCCAGGGTTTCCAGATATTCGGCGGCGGCCGCCGGGTCAGCGTCCTGGCCGGTGGACGACTCCAGGCGGGCGTTAAAGCGCAGGCAGGAAATTTCCAGCCGGATGTTGTCGTCCGGGGGTTCGCCGTCATAAATCCGAATTGACGGGGCGGTATCGCCGCTTTCCCGGTCGACGACCCAACCCTGGGGGATTTCGCAAATGACTTCCCCCCGGTTCAGGGCAATCACATTGTTGCCCGGCTTGGCTTTCCAGCGGTGGCGCGGGGGGAGCTTGAAAACCTGCCGGCGGAGCCGCCGCCGATTAGACATTGCCGTTCTCCTGCTGCCGAAAGCGGGGGATGACCGCTTTGCCGAACAGTTCGATGGAACTCATCACCTTTTCGTGGGGGATGGTTTCGGTCTGCATAATCATCATAACCTGGTCGACGCCGATGTCCTCATACATTTGCACGGCTTGGGCGCAGCTGTCCGGGTTGCCGGCGATGATGACGCCGCGGTCAGCCAGGGTGTTGGCGTCCAGTTGGGCGATGGCCGCCCGGGCCGCGCCGGGGCCGGCGTCCAGAGAAATGCCGGACTGCTCGGCTTGGGCCCGGTGGGCATCATCGGACTGCCGCAGCCAGCGGCCAAAGTCGGCTTGCAAGTGGTCGGGAACGCCGCCCCAGGCTTCCAGCAGTTCCTCGTAGGCGTTGATGCGGCCGGCAATGTAGGGCTTGTCCGGGCCGAAAAAGGTTTTCATCGACAGGGCCGCCAGTTCCCGGGCTTCGTCGTTGTCCGGGCCGCAATAGGCGTGGACATTGTTGCCCCAGAATTCGTTGACGAAAGCGCCTACCGGGTTGGCGTTGGCCAAGGCATCCCGATAGACCTTTACGTGTTCCGCCAGTACCGCCGTGGCGTAGGAGGCGGAGGACAATACGCCGATGCCCTTTTCGGCGGCCAGTCGGAAACTTTCGGTCTGGGTGCAAGCCAGGTACATCCGGGGATGGGGTTTCTGGAAGGGTTTGGGCAGCACCCGCCGCTTGGGGACATTCCAGTGTTCGCCCTCCCAGGAAAACTCCTCGGACTGCCAGATTTGGGGCAGCATGGCGATGGATTCCTCCCACAGGGCGCGGGTGTTGCGGGGGTCGATGCCCAAGCCCATCTGTTCGTAGGCGTTGGAGCGGCCGGTGCCGAACTCGACCCGCCCGTCGGTCAGCTGGTCCACCAACGCGACCCGCTCGGCGACCCGGACGGGATGGTGGTAGGGCAGGATGCAGACGCCGTAGCCGATGCGGATGTTTTTGGTGATGCGGCTCAGCGCGCCAAAGAGGGCGTCCTGGCTGGGGGAGCCGGAGAAGCCGGTAAGGAAGTGGTGTTCCACGAACCAGACATTGTCGAAACCCACCTGGTCGGCCAGTTCGCACTGAGCCAAGGTTTCCTTGTAAAGGGAGTTCCAGTCAATAGCGGTGCCTTCGTAGGGACGCTGGGCCTCGAACAGCAAACCGAACTGCATAGGGCTGCCTCCTTTGCGGGGAGTTGGGGGTCGGGGAGTTGCGGGGGTATTATAGCATAATGGGGATAATGCCGGGGATGGCGCTGAAACTCAGTTGACTAGCCCGCCTTGCCCCCCTAATATAGCAGTAGCATCAGCGTAAGTTGGCAAAGCACTGGGGGAAAATATGGCCTTGACGGGATACGACCCCCGCGCCCTCCAAGTCGCTCGGGAACTGCATCAAAGCGAACAGCCGGAGCTTACCATCCTGTTCGGCTCCCGGGCCCGCGGCGACTACCGGGACGGGGTTTCCGACATCGACATAATGGTGGTGCAGCCGGAAAACCCGCCTTGGGAGCATCAAACTTCGACGGAGCAAGCGGCAACGGACGCGGCGGAACTGCTCTGCGGCTATCCCGCGCCCGTGCATATAATCTGGAAAACCTCCGCAGAGTTCCACCGGATGCGGCGCAGCATTAACGACGTAGTCGCCAACGCCCTGCGCGATGGAGTTATTATGCCCCCGGAACTGGAAGCAAACTACCGGAATCAGGACGATGACGATTATTCCTACGAATGGAGCGTCACCGACGAGCGCGTCCGCCACGCCGAAATGCACATTACCGCCTTTAACCTGATGGTTGAAAACGGTATGCACGACGACCTGCTTGGGCAGCACGCCCACTCGGCGCTGGAACACGCCCTCAAAGCCCTGATTTCGGCCCGGGGACGGGGCTACCAGCACATCCATAACATTCACCTGCTCACCCGGGACGCGCTGGCGGCCGACCCGGCCTTTCCGTTTGCCCCAGGCATCGACGGCGGCATTTATAACCAGTACGCCGGGCGGGACGAATACAAGCGCACCGAAAACCCCATATCCCACATCCCCGGCTACCGGGAAATAGTCAACGCCGATGTACGGGCCATCCTGAACCGGGTGCAGGAAATCCGGGAACTAGCGGGCTGACCCCGCTGTCGCCGGAAAAGCCCGATATTCCCCTATTGACAACCCCCGCGTCATCCGCTAATAATTGTTGCCGCATTGCCCCGGTTATTCGGGGCGGGCAGCTGTTGCCCTTTCCCGACTTGCTTTCAGGAGTAAGGAATATGGCTGAAAACATTGCCTTGATGGCCCATTTGGTGCGGCGGGCCGGTTTCGGCGCCACCCGGGAGGAACTGGAGGAACGGGCGGCCCGGGGCTACGCCGCCACTGTCGAGGAACTGCTGAACCCGGAAAGCGTCAGCGGCGCCGACCGCTACGAATTCCTGCGCTACCATCCCTCTTTGTGGAAACCCATTACTTCCCCCGGAATGGGGGCCTCGGCTTGGCTCCACGCTATGCTTAACACGGAGCGGGTGCTGGAGGAGAAAATGGTTCTCTTTTGGCATCAGGTTTTCGCCACCGGCGGCTCCAAGCTGGACCACTGGCACGAAATGGTCAGCCAGATTGACCTGTTCCGCCGCTGCGGAATGGGCAACTACCGGGATTTGCTGGTGGAACTGGCGAAAAACCCGGCGATGATTTTCTGGCTGGACAACTGCGACAACCACGCCGACGCGGTCAACGAAAACTGGGGGCGGGAACTGCTGGAACTGTTCAGTATGGGCGTGGGCAACTATACCGAGGCGGATGTGCGGGAATGTTCCCGGGCCTTTACCGGCTGGACTATCGCCGCCTCCATCCCCCGCAACGCCCACGGCCGCTACGATTGGGAATTCGAGTATCTGCCCGAGGATCACGACGAAGGCGAAAAGAATTTCCTGGGCCACACCGGCAACTTTAACGGCGCGGACATCATCGACATCCTTTGCGCCCAGCCGGCTACGGCCCGGTTCGTCGCCCGCCATCTCTACAACTTCTTTGTGGCGGATGAGCCGCAGGTGCCGGCGTGGTCGGTAACGCCGCCGCGGGATCCGGCAGCCATTGACTTGTTGGCGCAGACCTTTGTCGATTCCGGCTATGAAATGCGCCCGGTCTTGCGGGTTTTGTTCAATTCGGACTTTTTCAAGGAAGCCCGCTTTGCCAAAATCAAAAGCCCGGCCGAGGTACTGGTGGGTACTTTGCGCTTGGTCGGCGGCTACCGCTTTCCCGCGCCCGGCATCGGCAATCTGTCCAAGGAAGCTGGCTATATGGGGCAGGAACTGCTGAACCCGCCCAGCGTCGAGGGTTGGCACACCGGGGCCGAGTGGATTAACAGCGGCACCCTGATGAAGCGCATTAACTTTTCCGCCGACCAAGTGGGCAACACCGCCAAGCCCGGCATCCAAGCTATCATTGGCCGCCTGCAAGCCGGCGGCGATTTGTCCCCGGAGCAGTTGGTGGACGGCTGCATTGACCTGCTCGGCCCGCTGCAAGTGGATCAGGACAACCGGCAGCAACTGGTCAACCACGCCCGGGAGTCCGGGGATTTGACTTGGGCTGACCCGGATACCGCAGCGGCCCGGGTCGGCGAAACCCTGCAACTGGTGGTATCCCTGCGGGAATATCAGTACGCTTAACTTGGCAAGCTCCGGTCGCAATCGGTATAATTCCCTTACGCTAAACCCGGTTAAGGAGACAAGCTATGACCAGCAACAAGAAAGACCCGGTACTGGTGGTGTTGCAGCTGTCCGGCGGCAACGACTACCTGAACACCGTCATTCCCTACACCGACCCCCTCTATCGGGACAACCGGCCGGCGGTCGGCATTGCCGACGCGGAAATGCTCCGGGTCAACGACGAACTGGCCTTTCACCCCAGTATGCGGGTGCTGCAGGAGCTGTACGACCAGGGCAACCTGGCGGTCGTTCACGGCGTTGGCTATCCCGACTCCCCCCGCTCCCACTTCCGCTCCATGGACATCTGGCACACCTGCGAGCCGGATACGCTAGGCACTGAGGGCTGGCTGGGCTTGGCGACCCGGGAAATCGACCCCCGCAAGGAAAATGTCGTTACCACCGTCAGTATGGGCCCCAGTATGTTCCGGGCGGTATCGGTGGCCGGCGTTCCCGTGGCCGCTGTGGACAGTTTGGACAGCTACGGCTTGCTCACCGGCATTGCCAACCAGGAGCAGCGGCTCAAGATTCTGGACCGCTTTACCCAGATGTATACCCCCACCATCGGCTCCGGTATGGTAATGGAATACTTGGGAGAGACCGGCTTGGAAGCGATGAAAGGCGCGGACATTCTGAAAGTTGCGCCGGGGATGTATTCCTCCACGGTGGAATACGCCGACACGCCCATTGCCCGCAAGCTCAAGGACATTGCCCGCATCCATTTGGCGGACTTGGGGACGCGGATTTTCTACTGCGACCACGGCAGCTTTGACAGCCACGCCAACCAGTTGGGGATGCACGCCAACCTGTGGACGGATGTATCGGCGGCCGTCGGCGATTTCTTTGCCGACCTGAAGGAACACGATGCCGCCGACAATGTGATTATGCTGCTCTTTTCCGAGTTCGGCCGCCGGGTGCATGACAACGGCTCCGGCACCGATCACGGGGCCGCCGGGGCCGCCTTTATCCTCGGGGAGCCGGTGCAGGGCGGGTTCTACGGGGAATATCCCTCCCGCAAAGCCGAGGATTTGCAGCAGGGCGATTTGGTGCCGAACCTGGACTTCCGCGGCCTTTACGGCACTATCCTTGAGGACTGGCTGGGACTGGATGCCAAGCCCATCGTCAAGGGTCAGTTCGAGCAGCCCAAGTTTCTTTAGGCAACTTGCCGCCGGGTAAATCAGTGCCGGGCTAGCGCCTTATTCGGGGTGGCTGGCCCGGTGTTTTAGCAATTCCCGAATCAGCGTTGAACCGGTAGAGGTAGCAATATGGTAACGCGGACAGTAGCCGGCCGAACCTACGATTTCAGCCACGCTATGGGCCGGGGGGCGGCCTCCGGGATGGGTTTCAGTTCCGCCAACGCCCTGGCTCTGGCCGCCGACAATGCGGTGTTTGTCCTGAACCGGGGCGGCGAAGCCGTTACCGCCGTCCCCTGGAACCGTACCGCCCGGGGCGCGCGGGTCAGCATCGTCCAGATTGGCAGGCAAGCCGGCGATGAGGAGTTTATCGACGAATTCGGGCGCAGCGGCGACGCCGATGGCGAATTCATCTGGCCCACCGGCATTGCCCTGGATTACCAAGACCGGGTTTATGTCACCGACGAATGGTTAAACCGGGTCTGCGTCTTTGACCGGGCCGGCAATCTGCTGCGGCAATGGGGCAACGCCGGCAGCAGGGACGGTGAACTCGACGGCCCCTCCGGGATTAGCTGCGACTCAGAGGATAACCTTTACCTCGTGGACAGCCGCAACTGCCGGGTCCAACAGTTCACCGTTGACGGGCAGTTTATCCGCAAGTTCGGCGGCCCTGGCAGCGGCAACGGTCAGTTCAGCGCCCCTTGGGGCATTACCCAAGACGCGGACGGCTGCCTCTATGTAGCTGACTGCAAGAACCACCGGGTACAGAAGTTCACCGCCGCCGGGGAATATCTGGCGCAATTCGGCAGCTACGGCAGCGGCCGGGGCGAACTGAACCATCCTTCGGATGTGGCGGTGGACGCCGATGGCGATGTCTATGTCTGCGATTGGGGCAATGACCGGGTGCAGGCGTATGACGCCGCCGGCAAGTTTTTGACCAGCTTTGTGGGGGATGCCCGCCAACTGACTACTTGGTCGCAGATGATTGTCCAGACCAACCCGGAGGCAATGAAACGGCGGCGGGAAGTCAAGGATTTTCAAGCTGAATGGAAACTGCGGATGCCCCGCGGCGTTGCCTTTGACCACGCCAACAACCGCTTGCTCATTCTGGATACCCAGCGCAGCCGCATCCAGATTTACAACAAGCTGAGCGGCTACGCCTCGCCGGCCCGCAACTTGTAAGGCCGCGTTATCGGCTATCCCAATGGGGTAAAGAATAGGGGCGGGTTGCTGTAACCCGCCCCTTTGGATTCGCCTTTTCCGGAACCGCCGCTAATCCTCCAGGTGAATGGTAACGGTAACCCGGGGCGTGTCGCTGACTACGGCGGTGGTATGGCCGTCGCCGGTGGTATCCTCGGCCAGGTTCACATCCCCGGGGCCGAGGCGGTACTTGGTACCGTCCCGCAAGCCGATTTCCCCCTCGCCGGCCAGGGTAATGACATACTGGCGGCGCGGCGCCACGTGCCAGTCGCTGAACCGCCCCACTTCAGCGGCCCGAAACACCACGCCTTTAGCCCCGTGCAAATCGGTGAAATCCGGGCGGGATTCCCAATCCAGTTCCTCAATGTGGGAATGGCCGTCATCCCCGGTATAAAGTCGGATAAACTTCATCAGTCCACCTCCGAAAGTTTCCGGTTAAAGCCGGGCTATTCTAACACCATTTCCGGGGGTGTACCAATTAAATCGTGACGGGCGGGGGACGCCGACGGTTGCAATTGCCGGGTTTCTGTGGCAAGGTTAGGGCGGCGGATGCGGCGGAAAGGGTGGCTTGGCGGTTAAGGCGGGGCGGGTTGCTTTAAGGCGGGCGGGCCGGAGAGGTTGGTTGGTATGTGGACTAAAGAGGATTTGCAACGGCTGGTGCAGCGGCAGATTGGCGATTACCGGCTGGTTATCGTTTCCAACCGCCAGCCGTATATCCATACCCTGGTGGAGGGGCAGCCGCAATCCATTATGCCGGCCGGGGGGCTGACCAGCGCGCTGGATCCGCTGATGCAGGCGTGCGGCGGGACCTGGATTGCCTATGGGGGCGGCAGCGGCGATCGCTATGTAGTGGATTGGGATGACCGGGTGATGGTGCCGCCGGAGGATCCGGCTTACGCCCTGCGGCTGGTCTGGCTGACGGAGCAGGAGGAGCAGGGGTATTATTACGGCTTTTCCAATGAAGCCCTGTGGCCGCTGTGCCATAACGCCTATACGGAGCCGATTTTTGACTGGCGGGATTGGCAGACTTATCAGGCGGTCAACCGCAAGTTCGCCGATATGGTACTGGATGAAATCGGGGGGCGGCCGGCCATTGTGCTGACCCAGGATTATCATTTGGCATTGCTGCCGCAATACATCCGCAACGCGGCCCCGGACATCATTACCGGGCAGTTCTGGCATATTCCCTGGCCGCATCCGGAGATTTTCCGCATTTGTCCCTGGCAGGGGGAGTTGGTAGCGGGACTGTTGGGGAATAACCTGCTGGGGTTTCATATCGGCGATCATTGCAGCAACTTTATGGAGACGGCGGCGCGGACGCTGCCGCTGGAAGTGGACGCGGAGTATAACCGCATTGAGTATCAAGGGGAGACGACGCTGGTGCGGCCCTTTCCGATCAGCATTGACTTTGACGACCTGTGCCGGTTTGCGGAGAGCGGGGAAGTGGCGGCGGAGATGGAGCGGCTGCAAGGGGAGTGGGGGCTGGAGGGCAAGCTGATCGGGTTGGGGATTGACCGGGTGGACTATACCAAGGGTATCCCGCATCGGTTCCGGGCGATTGGGCGGTTTCTGGAGAAGTACCCGGAGTATCTGGGCAAGGTGGTTTTTGTGCAGGCGGGGGTGTTGAGTCGCAGCGATATTGACGCCTATCAGCAGCTGGCGGCGCAGATTGACGGGCTGCTGGATGACATCAACAGCCGGTTTGCCCGGGACGGCTGGCAGCCGATTATTTATATGCCGGACGATTTGCCGGCGGTGACTTTGATGGCATTGCGCCGTTTGGCCCGGTTCTGCATTGTCAGTTCGCTGCACGACGGGATGAACCTGGTAGCCAAGGAGTTTGTGGCCAGCCGCTTTGACAATGACGGGGTGCTAATCCTCAGTCCTTTTACCGGGGCGGCTCTGGAGTTGACGCAGTCGCTGATTGTCAATCCTTACGCTACGGAGGATCTGGCGGAGGCGATCCGGGAGGCGGTGACGATGCCGGCGGCGGAACGGGCTTATCGGATGGCGCAGATGCGGGCGACGGTGCGAGAGAATAACATTTACAAGTGGGCGGCGCGGCTGCTGGTGGAGTTAATCCAGTGCGCCCGGCGTTCCACCTCGGGACTGGCGCAATTGGCCGGGGTTCGTTAGCCGGGCCGAGCTGTCCGCATAGCGCCAACCGTCCGCCAAGGGCAAGGCGGTCACATATAGAAACCGTCATTCCCGTGAAAACGGGAATCCAGAGTCCCCGGCCTTTCTGGATTCCCACTTTCGTGGGAATGACGATAAGTAGGCCGCAAGGTATATGCGATGGCCTTGCGGTCAAGGGCTGTTTATGCCGCATCTCTTGAATGTCTGGCCGCAAGTACGCCGGCAAGTTAATCGAGCCGGGCATATTTTGTTGCTGCTGGATTATGACGGGACTTTAGCGCCCCTTGCGCCGCGGCCGGAGCTGGCGGTTTTGCCGGAGGATACGCGGCGGGCGGTGAGTCGGCTGCAACGGCGGGAACGGTATACGGTGGGTCTGGTCAGCGGGCGGGGGCTGGCGGATTTGAGGGGGATGGTGGCTTTGCCGGGGCTGATTTACGCCGGCAATCACGGGTTGGAGATACAAGGGCCGGGGCTGGAGTTTTTGCATCCGGCGGCGGACGAATGGCGGGGGGAATTGGCGGCATTGGTCAACACCTTGGCGAATCGGTTGGGCGGGTATGAGGGGGTTCTGGTCGAGGGCAAGGGGCTGACTTTGAGCGTTCACTATCGGTTGACGCCGGGGGAACAGCGGGCGGCGGTGGCGGCGGATTTTAGGGCGGCGGTAGGGGAATTGCAGGCGGCGGGGCGGGCGCGGATTACCCGGGGCAAGGAAGTGCTGGAGGTGCGGCCGGCGGTGGATTGGGATAAGGGGAAGGCCATTGCGCGGATTGCGGCGGAGTTTCCGGCGGGGACGCTGCCGGTGTTTTTCGGGGATGATTTGACGGATGAGGATGGGTTTGCGGCGGTGGCGGAATTGGGGGGAATATCGGTAATAGTGGGGCCGGCGCGGCAACCGACGCGGGCGGCGTATCGGGTGGATTCGCCCCGGGAAGTGGCGGAGACGCTGACTTTGCTGGCGGATTGAGGCTAACCTTCGGCTTCGACCTGGAGGAGTTTGTCGAGGCGGCGTTGGAAACGGGGTTCGGGTTGGAAGGCAGCGTTAAGGAAGGCGGTGAGGATTTCTTTGGCGAGGTCGGGGCCGATGATGCGGGCGCCGAGGCAGAGGATGTTCATCGCGTCGTGTTCGACGCCCTGGTGGGCGCTGTAGGTATCGTGGCAGAGGCCGGCGCGGATGCCGGCTATTTTGTTGGCGGTGATGCTGGCGCCGATGCCGCTGCCACAGATAATGATGCCGCGTTCGGCGTGGCCGGCGGCGATGGCGCGGGCGACGGCGACGGCGAAGTCGGGGTAGTCGTCCTCCGGGTCGAGGGTGTGGGCGCCGAGGTCATGGATGTGGTGGCCGGCGGATGCGAGCCAAGGTTTGAGGGTTTCTTTGAGGGGAAGGCCGGCGTGGTCGGCGCCGAGGGCGATTTGCATAGCGGCAGGCTCCAAGAGGGATGGTTGGGTGGTTAAGGTTCGGGTGAGTTTAAGGATAGCGGCAAGGGGGCGGGTGGGGCAAGGGGTGGGGGAGTGGGAATTGGGAATTAGGATGTGTGGACCTTTACTAAATTCCGGTAGGAAACCGGGCAGGTTTGTGGCGATTCAGCGGCGGCGACCGGACTGAACCGGTACGCCTAATGCTCCGCCTCAGTCGCCGGTATTTTGCTAACGGCTCGGCGTGGTATAATGGGGGCGTTGCAATGGGTGCAAGCCTGAGGAGGTGGAACTGATGCAGACCGGTATTTTGATTGGACTGGCTTTTGTTGCGGTTTGCTGGGCATTAGTCATCGGGCATCAGCTGAATGCTTTTGACCCTGACCAGTTTGCGGTGTTGCAGGGCTTTACCGCCGTGGCTTATGTAGGGGCCGGTTTGTCCCTTTGCGTGGTCTTTGTGGCGGCGGTGGCGGCGTTCAAGAGGTGAAAGAGCGTCAAAGAAATTGGTTGAGCCGGCTGAGCGATTGGCTACGACCGGGGCTGACCGACTTGGGGACGGTGTGGTTAGGCGCGGCGGCTATATTCCTGACCCGGGCTTTTCCGTCCGACGCCCCGTTGGACGATTTTAACTTGGGGATGTTGATTGCCAGCTTGGTCTGTTGCGCCGTCGGCATGACCTTGCGGATGCTGGCCCGGCCTTAACCGCCCCTTGCACATTGCCCGGTTCATTCCGTACCATACGAACTTTTACCGACTTTGGGGTGCCTTGATGCGTATTCCCGGACACAAGCGAAGCCAGGAACCTGACGCGGTAGGCAACCGGGCCGGCGTATTTGCCGAAGCCATCCGGGACGGCGATATGAACCAGGCTTGGGGAATGCTGTCCCGGGAAACCCGGGGGATGCGCTTGGGCGTCTGGGCCACGCGCAACAACATTGATATGCAGGACGCTTATCGGGCGGCCTACGACCGCGACCACGGGATGCGGGCCAGTATGCTGAAAGATTTTCGCGATACCGTGCTGCGCTTGTGGCCGCTGGAGGATTTGACCGACTTGGGCGTGGCCCCGACCAGCTATATCGACGACCGCCACGCCTTCGCCTTTCTGCCCTTCGGAGTCGTCGAGGAGGAGCGGTCGGTGCCGCAGGGTCGGATGATGTCGGGCCTGGTAATTCCGATGCTGCTGGAGGAAGGGCAATGGCAAGTAGATTTGCCCGGTTGGCGCTTCTTGAACACCCGGGGATGATGGCCGGCCGGGCTGCGGCAATCAGTAATCGAGTTGATGACCGGGCTAAACCGGCCACAATAACCGGCCGGCCATCCCCCCAGCCCACCCCTGTTCACTCCCAACTTCTCCCATATATGTCACCCCGCCATTCCGGTTACTACCCCTGTCATTCCCCCCCTTTATATCCTCATGTCATTCCGAGCCGACAGCCGAGGAATCTAAAATGCCCGCCTGACCCCATCACTACCGCAGCATCCCCCACCGTCCCCCTATTCCTAATTCCCGATTCCCCCCTCATCCCCGGTTGACAACCCTAGCCTCATCCTGTTACCCTAACCCCACCTCGAACTTCCCCCACGGAGGCCGCCTATATGTTCCCCTTCCCCCTCAAACTAATCCTCTCCCTGACCAACCTGTCCCTCCTCCTAGTCACCGCCGCCTTCACCCAAAGCAGCCCCACCGCCCCGGCCCTCACCTGCTCCAATTCTGTACTACCCCCCCCCAGAACGCTTGTTCTATGTAGGCGCGGCTGCGGCCGCCCCCCGCTCCATCCCCTGGAACTGTGACGACTGGCAAGCCTCCCCCGCCGTTGCCGACGCCGATGACGCCCGCGTCTCCGCCATCCT
Source organism: Dehalococcoidia bacterium (assembly GCA_965243185.1). Classification (GTDB taxonomy): domain Bacteria; phylum Chloroflexota; class Dehalococcoidia; order Lucifugimonadales; family UBA3495; genus CBDBCU01. Next base: position 2,564,755 of record OZ251531.1, read on the forward strand.
CGAATCCCTCGCCGCCAACCGCGGCAAAACCATCTACTGCGCCATCGACCAATCCGACACCTTCACCAAAGCCGAAACCTGGGCCGCCGGCCGCCACCGCAACGAACGGGATGACACCGTCTATTTCGGCCAAAGCGGCAACTTCCGCGGCTTTCTGGCGGCCCAAGAAGGCTACCTGACCGATGGCGAATCCGGCGTTACCGGCGTCTCCCGCGACCTCATCTTTGAATTCCCCCGAGAGGAACGGAAACGGCGGCGGTACCGGACTTTTAAGGCGTGCCCGGCTTATGATGCCGCCCAACAGCACCCGCCTTATTCCCCTTGTGTATTGCAGACCGGCTTGCACAGTACGGCGGGCGGGATCGGCAATCGCGCTTCCGCGCTAACCGCCGCTAACACCCAGTGGCTCACCTTCGCCGGGCGACCCGCGGCGGTCAACACCGCTGAAAAATATCAGGCTTGGCTGGAAGTATCGGCCCGCCAAGCGGACGCTAACGCCCAGGCCACGGCCGCCTGCCGCGTCCGCGGAGCGCGTTTGACCGGCCGCGCCCGGATCCGGGTTCAACCCGGTACGACCCGGGCAGCCGATACCTATTACTACAGCGCGAACTTGGCCGGCGGCGGCAATTATCAATTCCGGGTGGGCGCCCAAATCTACTTCGACGCTACCTGCAAAAAACGCCGGTAGGCGGGGTTCGCCCGGCCCCGGTGAACGGGCGGGAGCGGCAACCCACTCCAAGGGGGCGGGATTAGAATGGTCCGCCCTCTTCCATTTTCGCCTTCCCAACGCCCCCACCCATGCCATTCCGCGGCGACAGCCGAGGAATCTAAAATGCCGCCCCCGCAACTAACTTCAACACAACCAGCCCTCCCCAAAACTCCAAAAGTTTTGAGGGTGTGCGGGGGAACTTTTACAAAAGTTCCCCCGCCGTACTCCATCCCCCGGCCACCATCCTTCCCCACCTGTTACCGTCATTCCCACGAAAGTGGGAATGTACATTCACAGTTCAAGCGCAACACATCCCGGGCCAAAACCTCCGCCGGGGTCTGATACCCCAAGCACTGCCGGGGCGTATTATTGTACGCCCGCACCCGCTCAATTAACAACTCCTCCGGCAAAGTCGCCAAATCCGTCCGTCGCGGCAGCGTCCGCCGCAGCCGCCCGATGGCATTCTCCACTCCGCCCTTCTGCCACGGCGAATGGGTGTCGCAGAAATAGGTGGCAATCCCCTGCTCGTGCAGCCGATAGTGGCGGGCGAACTCGGCCCCATTGTCAAAGGTCACCGTCTGCCGCCACTCGTCCGGCAGCACATTCAGCACCTGGCCGATGACCGTGGCGATGGGTTCCGCCAGCTTGCCTTGCGGCAGTCGCAAGGCCACCAGCAACCGGGAATAGCGCTCCTCCAATACCAGGGCGGCTTGCCCGTAGGGGCTGAACAGCATCAAGTCCGCTTCCCAATGCCCGGGCGTCTGCCGGGTCGCGGCCGCCGCCGGCCGGGCGTCCAGTCCCTGCCGGTAGGGAATGCGACTGCCAGCCTGCCCCCGCTTGCTCCGACCCCGGCGGGTTTTGCCCTGCGGCAAGTAATGCCGCCAGTCATACGCCTTGCCCCGCCGGATTTGGGCATCAATGAACCGGTAGATGGTCTCGTGGGACAAAATCGTCCGACCCATCTCCCGTTTCAAGCGACCGCATACCTGCTGCGGCGACCACCCGGCTTTGAGCCGGGCCAACACCCACTCCCGCAAAGCGGCGTCCCGTTCCAACTTGGAGCCTTGCCACCGCCGAGCCCGGGCTTGCTGGTCAGCATAAGCCGGCTGATCGCCCCGCTGTCGGGAGCTGCCGTTGCGTTTCACCTCCCGAGTAATGGTTGATGGCGCGCGATCCAAAGCTGCCGCGATTTGGCGGTAGGAGCAGCCCGCGGCTTGTAGTCGGGCCAGTTCACACCGCTCTGCCAAGGTAAGCTGTTGATACCGAGTTCCCATTGCAGCGCCTCCGCCAGAAAGTGTTGCACTTCCTTTGTGAATTTAGCGAATCCAGAAAATCCGGGGACTGGGAATGACGACTTCTATATGCGATACCCCAAAACCCCATCCCCAAATAAGGTATCCCCCACCATCCCCAAAAGTGCTATACTTATAACCATCCCAAAAACCGCCAGCCCGCAAACGCCACCCAACGAGGGAAACAATGTCGCTCTACTTTCTGATGGGAACCTCCACCTCCAGCGGCCGCCGCCGCCTCCGCGACAACCCGGATTTGATTGTCGAGTCTATCCGCGACTGCCACTGCGAAGGCGCCGACATCCTCAGCCAGTACGCCGTCCTCGGCCAGTACGACTTTGTAATGCTCGCCGAAGCCGACGACAACGACGCCGTCGCCCGCCTCTCCCTGGAAATGTCCGTCCTCGCCGGCCTCCAGATCGAAACCCTCCCCGCCATCGCCATCCGCCTCCGCGGCGACAGCGACCCCAACGCCGTGGACTACGAACCGGCTTACGCCACCGCCCCGGCCGTCAGCGAATGGACCCTCCCCGACCAGCAGCCCGACTAATCCCCAGCCCGACCGGAATAGAACCGTCATTCCCCTATAGTAACCGTCATTCCCACGAAAGTGGGAATCCAGAAAGCCCGGAGACCTGTTAGTAGGAATGATGGTAAGTAAGCCGCTAGATATATGCAACAGCCTTGGTACCGGGGCCAACCCCAACCCTTCACCCCACCGGCAGGTAACTCAATGACCACCAACCCCATCCCCAAAGCAATGACCATCGCCGGCTCCGACTCCGGCGGCGGCGCCGGCATCCAGGCCGACCTCAAAACCTTCGCCGCCCTCGGCGTGTACGGCGCCGCCACCCTTACCGCCATCACCGCCCAGAACACCGTCGCCGTTACCGCCGTTCACGAACTCCCCCCCGACCTCATCCAAGCCCAAATTGACGCCGTAGTAACCGACATCGGCGTTGACGCCGTAAAAACCGGTATGCTCTCCAGCGCCGCCATCGTCGCCGCCGTGGCCGTATCCCTCCAAAAACACGCCATCGCCAACATCGTCGTTGACCCGGTAATGATTGCCAAAAGCGGCGATGCCCTCCTCCGTCCCGATGCTGTGGACGCCCTCCGTACCCATCTGCTCCCCTTGGCGACGGTAGTAACCCCCAACATCCCCGAAGCCGAAACGATCACCGGCTTATCCCTCCAAACCGACGCCGCCCTCCGCCAAGCCGCCGCGCAAATCGTGGCAATGGGCGCGCGCTCCGTAGTAATCAAAGGCGGACACCGCGCCGGCCCCGCCATCGACCTCTTTTATGACGGCATCGAATTTCAGGAATTCACCGCCCCCCGCATTGACACCAAAAACACCCACGGCACCGGCTGCACCTTCGCCGCCGCCATCGCTGCCGGCTTGGCCCAAGGCAAAACCCTCACCGTCGCCGTAGCCCAAGCCAAAGACTATGTAACCGCCGCCCTCCAACACTCCTACCCCCTCGGCCACGGACACGGCCCCCTCCACCACTTCTACCGCCTCTGGAATTAGGGGGATAATCGGATTACCGCGTCTGACTTGCTGATTGGCCGCTTTGCCGCGTCCCGCCCCGGTTCAGCCGGGAATCAGCGGCATCACTTCCCGGGAGAACTGCTCCATAGCCTCTTGCAGGGCGGCGGCGCTGTTCACCCGAAAGCCCAAGATAAAGTTCTGAACGCCGATGTCCTGGTACTGGCGCAGGTCGGCGGCGATTTGTTCGGGAATGCCCTGCATCAGGCGGCGGCCCGGCCCGGCGGTACGGTCAAACTCCACATCGGTACTGAAACAGGGGGCTACGGCGTCCTCCGGGCGGCCGGCTTGGACCGTGAGACGGCGCAGTTGGGCGATTTTGCCGGCCAGTTCCTCCGGTTCCAGCACCGCCGGCGGCCGCAGGCCAATAGGCATCCAACCGTCGCCCAAGGCGGCGGCGCGGCGCAGAGCCGGCCCGGTATGGCCGCCAATCCACAGCGGCGGATGCGGCTTTTGTACCGGCTTGGGCAGGAAGCCGGCCCCGGCGGTTTGAGCGTAGCGGCCATTGAACTCCGGGTTTTCCGCCGTCCACAGTTCCTTGAACAGTCGCAGGTATTCGTTAGTTACCGCGCCCCGCTCGGCAAAAGTGTCCAGTCCCAAGGCTTGAAACTCCTCCTCCATCCAGCCCACGCCCACGCCCAAAGTTACCCGCCCTTCGGACAGGGTGTCGAGGGTGGCAATCATCTTGGCGGCCAGCACCGGGTTGCGGTAGGGGATAATCAGCACATGGGTGCCGAGACGCAGGTGATGGGTGCAGCCGGCCAGAAAGTTGAGGGTGGACAGGGGGTCGTAGTAAGGCTGGTCGGGGCTGAAAGCCGGCGTCCCGTCCGGGGAGTAAGGATAGAAAGATGCAACCTGCCGGGGCAGGATGATGTGGTCGCTGACCCAAGCGGAGTCGAAGCCCAATTCCTCAGCCCGCTGGGCCAAAGAACGCAGGGTTTGGGGGCTGGCCAGCGGCCCCCGGCTGGGCAGGGAACAGCCAAAAGTTACCGGCATAAGAGTCGCCTCCTTTTACGCTGATTTGGTAGAACCGGGTGAAACCGGATTAGACCGGTACCGCCGCCGGCTTAACCGGGGACAGCTCCACATTGAGGGGTTGGTCTTTGATCGCGCTGACGCCATCAATCTTGAACCCCAGTATGTTGTCAGCCAAATCCACTAGAGCCAAAGCCCGGCGGTCGGCGGTAGCGGTGTAGTACCCGTTGCCGGTTCCCCAGGAAACATCCAGGTAGTCGCCGGCGGCGTCGTACCAGACATTGACTTTCAGCCGCTGGTTCATAGGGGGTCTCCTTATGCCCCTGAAAACCCGGTAGCGTCATTCTTTGGGCGGCATCACCGGGTACAAGTCCACATTGACGAAGCCCATTTCCCCATCGTCGATTTCGCTGATGCCGCAGACCTTGAACCCGCACAAGTTGCCGGCGGCGTCCACCAGAGCCTGTACCCGGTGGTCGGCGGTAGCGGTGTAGCGGGTATCCGGCGGGGCCGCCCAATGGACTGCGAAGTAATCCCCGGCTTCGTCAAAGCGGACGCTGATGTTTTTGATTTCCTCCATAAGGGCTATACCTCCACCACCGCCGGGCGGTCTTGCGGCAGTTCCGCCGGGGTCAAGTCTTGGTTGACAATGGCCCCGCCATTGAGCTTGTTGAGACCCCAAACCTTGAACCCCGTAATGTCGCCGTCCTTATCCACCAGCACCCACACATCGTCGTTTTCGGTAGGCGTAAAGCAACGGCCCGGGGACCAAACCACATCCAGGTGGTACCAAGCCTTGTCGAACCAAACGTTCACCCGGTCAATTTGCCCCATAGCAGTTCATCTCCTTTGATGTGGCTGGCGACAAAAGCGGTTATGATATAAGCATCGCCATTGAGAACCTTAATCGCCACGCAAATTCGGTTGTCGCCCACCGGCAGGCCATTGAACCAGCGATAGTATAGCCGAACGGTGTTCGGGTCTTGGGGATCCCGGTAGATTTCATCCGGGTCGGCTAGCGTTTCCCCAATAGTATATTCCATCGCAGCCATTTCCGAATGGTCGATGAGGATATGCCGCCACCGCTCCTCAGGAAAGCGGATGGCCCGACCTTGGTAGTCTAACAGCATTGCCCGCATTTATGATACTCCGCGGAAGGAAGGGGTTACAGCTGCGGGCGGCAAACCCGATTAACTGACTACTCCCGCCGTTTCCGCACCACATAAGTGCCGCCGATGTGGTCGTGCCAGCCCCGCTTTTCCTTGTCCCAGCCGACCCACAGGTAGCCCAGCAGCAGGGCGAGGCCGGACAGGAACTTGCCGACGATTTCCCGCAGCAGAACCGCGCCGAATCCCGGGATGTTGCCGCTTCGGTTCACCACCTGCACGCCGACAATCATCTTGCCGATGGTCTGACCTTTGGCGGTGATGAAAGCGACATGGTAAATCCAGCCGACAACCAAGCCAATGAGGTTTGACGCCGTGTCGCCCGAGCCGAACCCCAGCAGAGAGCGCAGTACCCAGCCGGCTAAAAGAGCGACAATGCTAATCAGAATGACGTCAATCAGGGCCGCCGCAACTCGAATCCAGAATCCCATATATTCCACGCCGCCGGCGAACTGGCCGCCGGGCGGATTAGCCATCCCCGGCGCATAGCTCGGCCCGCCGCCGGTCAGCGGGTCAGTTGCCGCGCCGCAGTTGGGACAGAAACGCGTGCCCGGTTCCTGTTCCCGGCCGCAGGTGGCGCAAAAGGCAGCGTTGTCCTCGGGGTGGTAAGCCATTGACTTTCTCCTTACTTCGGGATGGTGTCTGATACTGAAACCTTTTACCAAGCCGCAGGCTAATCGCTTGGTGGCACTACCAAGGCGGTTTCATTCCCCTTTGCTTAAGATAGTCCGTCAGCATCTTGGTTAAGAAGGGTACTACCGCGGACGGAATGCCGTTCTTAACGGCTATTTGCTTAACATCCAACTTTCCATTAGGGTGAGTCTTTATATACTGGATGACCGCAGGAATAACGAAGATCTCGATGATCATCAGAAACGGCTCCAGATCCGAACTGTCCGAGTTACCGGATTTCACCGGAGCGCGTTCCCTTTCCTGACGAGCGGCTTCCTTTTGGGCCGCCTTCCGTTCCGCCCGTTCTGCCTCTTTTTGTGCTCGCCGCTCCTCCTTTTGGGCGGCGATGTTTTCTCGAATAAGCGCGCTCTCAGCTTCTTTAATAGCGCGTTCATATTCAGAAGGTTCAGAACGCTTGGAAAGCATTATCCGAATAAGCTCGGGACGCTCGGAAAGTGCTGCCCGAATAAGCTCGGGAGGGATGGCTTTTCTCCTGGAGCGTTCCTCCTCCTTGGCAAGTTTCTTTTGGGTAATCCTATGCTTTAGAGAATCCAAGACCGGGATCTTGCTGCCAAAAGCAACCGCTCCTTTCATAGGGAGAGTAGGATTTTCCGGGATGGTGCTAGATCTGACAGCAGCCTCAACTGCCGCTATGCCGCACCATTTGCAATAGTTGTCACCAAGGTTAAGCGAACCTCCGCAATGGGCGCAAGCAAGTTGCGGTTCTGTCTCCACCGGTTCGTTAAGCGGAATCCTAGCAACCCCGCACCGGCTACAGAAGTTGGCGGTCGGGTTTAGCTGATTGCCGCAGGCAACGCAGGCAACTACGGTTTCCGCAGACGACGCTTCTTGCTCTTGGCGCAGAACATTGCCGCACCAATGGCAAGATTCAGCCTGTTCCGGGTTGTGGCTGACGCACTTGGGACAAATCATTTTGATACCCCGCCAAGTTTAGTTGCCCGGCCGGTTCCGCACTACCCAAGTTCCGCCAATGCGGTCGTGCCAGCCGCGCCGTTCCGGATCAGCCAAGACGCCAAAGATGCCTACTATCCCGATTAACTCCCGCAGGATAAGCGGGGCTAGGCCGGGTTTGCTGCCTTGACCGTCCACCACCCGCAAGCCCAGCAGCATTTTGCCCGGCGTCCGGCCCAAGGCGGCGATAAGGATGATGTGGTACAGATAGAGGGCGACCGGAGCCCCGACGGTTTGAATGATTTGCGGAGGAATGATGCCGGTACTGCGCTCAAAGGCGAAAACCGCCAGCAGGACAGCGGCGTACACGATGACCGCGTCAATCAGAAAAGCCGCCACCCGCAGCCCGAAACTTGCGCCGTTGTTGGATTGGGCCACAATCCCGTCTCCCTTGCCGCCGCGCCGTTGGCGGCTAGTTTCGGTAGTAGCTGGCGGCCCGGTTCAAGTCCCGCTGCACCAAAAACCATACCGCCGGGGCGAACACCAGCCACAGGATGAATAGGGCAATCCCCGGGTACTTTTCGCCGATGAATTGGGCGTACTGGTGGGCGTGATGCCACACGGCAAAGAGGTTGGCAATGGGAATAATCGACAGCACCGTCCACCAGCCGGCCCCGGCGGCGCTGCTGTTGGCTTGGTGCAGTTCCTTGAGGGTGGCGTAAAACCAGTAGATGCCGTAAATGCCAACGGTGATGATATACAGGATAACCTGCACCACCATATTGCGGTACTTGATGTGGTCATACTGGAACATACCGCCCTCCTGATCCCGACTGCGGCCCGGCAAGCGGCATTTTAGACCGGCGCCGCCGCCCTGTCAAATTGCCTTGCCTTTAACCATCATCCCCCGCCCATACTAGGGCCGCCGCGCCCATCATTCCCGCCGCATCGCCCAAGCGGCTTGGCACCAGCCGAAAGTTGCGGTGGCCGTCGCTCATCGCCCGTTCCAACAGCAGTGTATTCAGATGCGGCAGCAAGCCCTGCCGCACTAATCCCGCCGACACGCCCCCGCCCATCACCAGCAGGTCAGGGTTATAGAGATGCAGCACATTCACCAACCCCACGGCCAAAGTCTGCACCGCTGTTTCCACAATATCCTGGGCTAAAGCGTCCCCTTGGCCGGCGGTCTCAAAAACCGTCTCGGCAGTGATTTGCCCGGCGGCCAGGCGGGATAATGCCGAATTCGCTCCCGGTTCCGCCGCCCGCTGCCGGGCAATGCGGGCAATGGCTGTCCCTGACACCAACGCCTCCAGACAGCCTTGCCGCCCGCACTTACAGCGCGGCGCATCACTGCTGCGGTCAACGACCTGATGCCCGATTTCTGCCGCCATCCCGTTAGCCCCCAGAAACAGCCGCCCCCGGTCAATCACGCCGCCGCCAATGCCGGTGCTGACGGTAACATAGACCAGCGTTGTCGCCGTGTTCTGCCGCCGCCGCGCCGCTAATCCCGCCCCGTAGCGATATTCGCCCAAAGCCGCCAGGTTAGCGTCATTCCCAATCCGCACCGGAAAGCCCAAATCCGGCTCCCAAAGGGCTTTAAGGGATACCCCGTTCAGCGCCGCCAGGTTCGGCGGATCCAGCAAAGCTCCGGTCGCCGCATCCACCGGCCCGGCGACGGCAATGCCCAAGCCGGCAATGGGCCGGGGGCCGCACCATTCCCGCGCCTGCTCAATCAACCCGGCGCCGCAAGCCAGTAGCTGCTCTTTATCCGCTCCCGGGGGGTTGGGCAAACGGGATTGCCACAGCATTTCCCCCTGCCGGTCCACTACTGCGATTCGGTTCCAGGTGCCGCCCCAATCCATTGCCAGGGCCGCCATTGCCGCCGGCGTCGTCATCGCTGCCTCCCCTTTCCGAACCCGGCCGGGCGGCCGGGTCTGCTGATTTTCTCCCGACTATCTTATAAGTCTCTGGTGAAAATGGGAATAGGGGGCCGGGCAAGTCCGGATTAGCGCTTATGGAATTGTCTTGCCCCGCCTAGCCATCCGTTGGCGGCCACAGGTTGGGGAAATAGGCTTGCGCTTTAGCCAATATGCCGTGCGGCAAGTCGTCCGGCAGCGGCTCCAAGCGGAACCGGTCGGATGCCCAGGTTGCAGTAGCAGCCAAGGGATAATACTTTAGCTGGCCGCCCGATTCTCCATACCACTCAAAGACCCGGCCGGCGGCGTTATCGCCGTTGAGGTGATTGCCGACCCGCGCCACGCCGTTTCGGGTGTAAATCGGGAAGTACCAGTTTAAGGAATCCGGCTGCGGCAAAGTCAAGGCAAACCGGTGCAGCTGATACCAGCCAGCGGTATTCCAGGATAGCACCAAGTAGCAACTGCCCGCCAAGTCAACAGCACCGCCGGCGGCGATACTGACTTCGGTATGCCAGTCGCTTACCTGTTCCAGCAGGCTGTGGCCTACTTCGGCCGGATGTTCCTGGTAATTTCCCTGGTCAATGCCGCGAGTTCCCAAGTAATCCCAGAACTTCCGGGCGGAGTTGGACAATTCCAAAGTTACCCGGCCATCCCGCCCGATGCGGTTTAACTCCCGGCGCATTTTACAGGAAATCCCGTAATTTACGCCCGGTCGGGCCAGGTCCGGCAAGCGGACATCGAAAATATCCTTGCTCTCCGCCGCAACGCCGTTGAAAGTCAAGGCCACGGCCCGCTCAAAGTCGCGCCAACCGGGCAAAGTTCGCCTATTAGCCGCGGCAAGCATCCCCGTCCCATCCTGATAGGTACTCAGGATGAGGCGAAACCTTTCTAACTCTTGCGGGGTCGGCAGCCGCTCCGCCAAGGCTACGGGCATTATTACCGCCTTTCACCCCTTGCTATCCGGGCAAGGGGCATTTACAATTCGTCTTTGAGCAGTTCATCGGTAGTCACCTCAAAGAAACGGGCGGTACGGAGTACCAGCCCGGCAGTAGGCAACTTCCGGCCATTTTCCAGTTCGCTGAGATAGGCGTGGGTTTTGTAACCCAGGGCAACGGCCAACTCTTGGAGGGTCAAGCCGCGCTGTAGCCGCAGCCGGCGCAACTTTTCACCGAACCGGGTTATTTCGCTGTTGTCCGCCCTTGACACGGGTTTTCTCCCCGGCTAGAATGTCTCTATTCGCGACAAATTCCCTACATACCCCGAGGTCTGAACCGATGCTCATCCATCAGCCGGACGCCCCGCCCTACAAATCCCTCAACAGCCCCTTTAAGTGGGTCGGCGGCAAGTCCCGGCTCCGCAAAGCCATCATCCCGTTGCTGCCGCCCCATACCTGCTATGTGGAACCCTTTGCCGGGGCGGCTTGGGTGCTGTTCGGCAAGCCGCCCAGCCCGGTGGAAGTGCTGAACGATATTGACCAGGAGTTGATTAACTTTTTCCGGGTAGTGCGGGAACAGCCGCAGGAATTGATTGCCTCTTTTCAATGGGAACTGGTGTCCCGGGCCGAGTTCGCGCGGCTGGCCGGGTTGGACTTGTCGGAACTTTCCCCCGTCCAGCGGGCCCATCGGTTTTACTACCTGATAATGGCTGGTTGGGGCGGCGAGGCCGCCTATCCCCGCTTTCAGACCGCCATCTCCGACGCCGGCCACGGCAACCGGCTGGCCGGCGCCCTGAAAACCCTGGAGCGGCGGTTGCTGCCCATCCACCAGCGGCTCAGTACCGTCATCATCGAAGCCCTGGACTGGCGGGAATGTCTGGAGCGTTACGACCGACCGCGCACGGTGATGTACCTCGACCCGCCCTATCCGGGCAACGGAGCTAACTATCGGCACAATATGCGCGCCGCTGCCGACCATCAGGAACTGGCTGACCGCCTCAACGCCGCCCGTTGCCGCTGGATACTATCCTCTTATGATACCCCGGAAGTATATCAGTTATTCGACTACTGCGTCATCACTCCGGTGCAATCGGCTTCCGGAATGAAAACCGGCGCGGCCGCCGCCCGCGCCGGCCGCCACCGCACCCTGAACCGGGAAGTGCTGATAACTAACTTCCCGCCGCCGGCCGCGCCGCAATATCTGATTGCCGGGTGAGGAAGTCCCGATTTATGATAGCGTTGCATTTCGGGTGGTTCAGCCGGCGATTTGACTTGTACCCTTACTGCAAAACCCCAATTTACCAATCAAACCCCCTAAATCGGAACGCTACCCGATTTATTCCGGCCCCTTGCGCTCCTTTCCCATCTGCGCTAAAGTAGCCGCCCGCGTATCCCCTACTTCTGGCAAAAATTCGACGCAAGGAACTTTACCCGCTATGGACATTCTGGTTTCCGGCTCTTTGGCTTATGACCGCATTATGGACTTTCCCGGCCGCTTTGCCGACCACATTATGCCGGACAAGATTCACATGATAAATGTGAGTTTCACCGTCAACGGGCTGCGGGAAAACTTTGGCGGCACTGCCGGCAACATCGCCTACTGCTTGTCCCGCCTCGGCATCAACTCCCGCATCATCGCCGCCATCGGCCACGACTACCACCGTTACTTTGACTGGTTCGCCGAGTGCGGCCTGTCCACCGACCAGATCCGCATCATCCCGGAGGAGGCTACGGCGTCGGCTTACATCACCACCGACCAGGCGGACAATCAGATTACCGGCTTTAATCCCGGCGCGATGAAACATCCGACCGGGTTTGACTTTGCCGGGATTGTACCGGCCCAAGCCATTGCCATCGTTGCTCCCGGCAATTTGCAGGATATGGCGGACTATACCGCCGAGCATAACCGCCGCGGCATCTATACCATCTTTGACCCGGGGCAATCGCTGCCGGCTTGGCCGGCCGAGGGTTTGACCCGCTGTATCAGCCAATCCAACCTGCTGGTCTCCAACGACTATGAACTGGCGTTGATTCAGGACAAGACCGGCCAGTCGGTTACGGAACTGCTGGAACTGACCGGCGCCATCGTTACGACCAAAGGCGAGCAGGGGGCGGAGGTAGTTACCAAAGTTGGCACGGTGCCGGTGCCGGCCGTGCCGACGGCCAATGTGGTTGACCCCACCGGAGCTGGCGACGCTTTCCGCGGCGGTCTGCTCAAGGGCTTGGTCGCCGGTCTGCCGTTGGAGCGGGGGGTAATGATGGGCGCGGTCTGCTCCCACTACGCCATCCAGAGCGTCGGCACGCAGGTTTATGACTTTACCCCGGCGGAGTTTGACGCCAAGTTGGTGGAGTGCTACGGCGCATAAGCGACCGGGGCAATCATAAGGATTGCCCCGGCATAGCCGCCGCTACCAGGTGGGCTTGGGGTTGTTGACCACGGACGGGTTGAGGGTATGGACTGAAGTATGCCCGCAGTGGCCCAGCACTAAATCCACTTCGTGGCGCAGGATTTCCAACATCAGGCGCACGCCGTCCGCGCCGTTCCACGCCAAGCCCCAGAACAGCGGCCGCCCGACCAGCACCGCCCGCGCGCCCAAGGATAAGGCTTTGATGACATCGCTGCCGCGCCGGATGCCGGAATCCATATAGATTTCGGCGCGGTCTTTAACGGCGTCAACGATTTCCGGCAGCATTTCAATGGTGGACAGGGTGCCGTCCAACTGCCGCGCCCCGTGATTGGACACCCATATTCCTTCCACGCCATGCTCCACGGCTTGGTAAGCGTCCTCGGCGGTGCGGATGCCTTTGAGTACCAGCGGCAGGTTAGTCTGTCGCCGCAGCCAGCCCAATTCGCCCCAAGTCAGCGGCTGGGTAAAGGGACGCTGATAATAGAGGGCGTCGAGGGTATCGGCGACTAAGCCCAAGCCGGCCGCCTCGCCGACAAAGTTGCCGGGATTAAAGCCGCGCGGCCGTTCCGAACCGTGCTTGATGCTGCGCTCGATGGGGCTGTTCACCGGCATATCCACGGTAAGGCAGATGGCTTTGTAGCCGGCTTGTTCGGCCCGTTGTACCAGCATTGCGCTGGTTTCTTGGTCTTGATGGTAGAGCTGAAACCACAGCGGCCCACTGGCGGCGGCCGCCACATCCTCCATACTGTAATGGGAGCCGGTAGCCAGTACCATCAGCGTGGCGGCGGCTCCGGCGCCCCGGGCCGTAGCCAGTTCGCCGTCCGGGTGCGCCATCTGATGCCCGCCGGCCGGGGCTACCATTACCGGAAAACTGATTTTCTCGCCCAGCACGGTGGTGGACAAATCCCGGTCGGCAATATCCTCGAGAAAGCGGGGGCGCAGGGTAATGGCATCGAGGGCGGTGCGGTTGCGCTTGACGGTAACTTCATCCTGCGCCGCGCCGTCGATAAAAGCCCAAGCGTGGGGGCTGATAAACTTGGCGGCGTGGGCTTCCAGTTCATACAAGTTCAGCGGTTCCAGTCGCATCGTAAAAATCCTTTCAGCCGGCGTAGGATGGGCCGGGGGAAATGGAATGTGGGTTAAGGCAGGGGGGTATTGTAGCACAGGGTGGGGTGGCACTGTTTCCGAAAATGTCTGCCCGGAGCGGATTACAACGCGGCTGAACCATCCCGGAGCAAGAATTGGAACCCCCCGCCGGTTTGCGCTATAATTGCCCCTCGCCGAACCGGCCGGAGGGCGGCGCGCTGCGAATACCGCTGCGGGTGGACTACTAGGGCGTGTTGACATTCAGAGCTTCCGAATGGTCTCGGCCCTTTGATAAACTGACTCCGGTCGTTGCTGCTGCTTGGTGCCGATGAACCACGACGCCAAGTTGACGAAACCCGCATAATTCTCCGCCAATTTGGCATAGCGGCAAGCCACTACCCGGAACTGCTTGAGGTCAGCAAAGGCATTTTCTATCAGATGCCGGCTCTGGTAGCTCCACGCATCAAACCATATTGGAACCCGGCGGTTCGACTTGCCGGGGATCGTGGCACTAATCCCCAGGACGGCCAACCCACGGCGCACCCCAGCGCTGTCATAAGCCTTGTCCCCCAGGAGCTCGGCGGTCTGACACAAGGGAACGCCGGTTAATAGAGGGGGCAACTCGGTTACTTCGGCAGCGTTCCCCGGCCTTAACAAGAACTTGACGACGCGGCCCCGTTTATCGGTCAAGGCCAGCAGTTTGGTGGTCAGCCCGCCCCGGCTCCGGCCGATGGCTTGGTCTTGCCGGCTGGCCGTGGCAGCGCGTCCCCCTTTTCCGGGCCGGAACCGTGCTGATGAACCTTGATAAAAGTCCCATCCACCATCACGGTGGTAAGGTCCAGTTCCTCTTGTAGAGCCGCCAGCAGGTTAGCAAACACGCCACTTTTGACCCAGCGCCGGAACCGGCGATAGACCGTGTTCCACTTGCCGAAGTAAGGCGGCAAATCGCGCCATGGGGCGCCGGTGCGGGCCACCCAGAGGATGCCCTCCACCGTTTTACGGTTGTTATTCCCGGTGCGGCCCGGGTCGGAAGCCTTGCCCGGCAAAAGGGGTTCCAGGCGTTTCCACTGCGCGTTGGAGAGCTTGGTTCGCGGCATAATGCGACCTCCGTTCCGCTGAAACACTTTAGCGGAACTAGGGGGAAAGTTCAAGCATTTGCAGATACAGATTTATACTGGTGAATGTCAACACGCCCTAGGAGCGATACCATTGAAAGTTGCCCTAACTCTGCTGGTATTGCTAGTTCTTATCCCGGCCTTTGCGGCTTGCCGCCCGGCAGCCCCGGCCGAAACCCCGGCTCCCATTCGCATTGTCCTTGCTACCCCGGATGTTCCGGCCACCAGCAGGGCAATGACGCCGATAGTGGTAACGGCAACGCCGGACTTGCCGGCTACCATCGTCGCCTTGCAGCAGCAGCCCACGCCGACTCCACCGCCTACTTGGACGCCCGCGCCTACTTGGACGCCGGTACCCACCAACACGCCCATTCCTACAGCAACGCCTACCCCAACACCCACACCGACACCCCAACCTACCGCTACTCCCCAGCCAACTGCTACCCCGGTACCCAGCATTGCCGACTGGAGCGAACGGTTGGATGCCTTGGCTCTTTACCTTGAAACGCCCGATGACGGCTTCGGCTCAGGATTTTTCATCCGCCGCAGTGCTGGCGAACGCTGGTACGCCGTAACCAATGCCCACGTCGTCGACCGCAACTCCGCTGTAGAGGCATTCTGGTACGACGACTTCCCGACCATAACCGCCCCGGTGCTGGGCGTCGACGAAGTGGCTGATTTGGCACTACTGGATTTGCAGCCCCGGGATTTTACTCCGGACGGCAACTCTATCATCGCGGAAATAATCGACGGGCTGAAGTTCCGCCGCTCGGCAACCGAGCCGCTCCGTATCGGCGAGGAATTGTTAGCTGCCGGCTTTCCCGATGGGCAATACTCCCATACCCGGGGAATTATCTCCAATCACGATGTGCTGTTCGTCGAATCCGGGGATGTGAAACACATTCGGACCGACACAGCCATTAACCCGGGCAATTCCGGCGGCCCTCTGCTGTCTATGGACACCGGTACAGTCATCGGGGTCAACACTTACAGCCAATCCGGCGTGTTGGACAATGTGGGCCACGCCGTTGACCTGTCCGAACTCTTTCAACGCTGGTACAGCTTGCAGAACGGACTAAATATATACTTGCCCGACCCGGCCGACGAAGTCCCGACCGCTACCTGGTTCGGCGATGGCGGCCGTTTCCCTCAAGCTACTTGGAGCGACGGTTCTTTTCTGGTTGAAATTATTTGGCCGGCTCCGGGCAACGAAGTTTATGGCGTGACCCAATGCTATCCTCACGAAACGCCGGATTGTCCCGGCAATTACCAGGACGCCCAGTTTTGCGCTACTCGCGTGGAATACGACTCGGATGCTGAGTGGTACAGCTGGGACAACTGGCGCGACCGCGGCCCTTGCCACTACGTCGGAGAGTATTATGGGATTGACTTGGTAGTAACCATCGCCGGCGTCCGTTTCTATGCCCCGCAAGTATTTTTCGACCAGGAACTGGATTGGTGGATACCCTGAACCGGCGACCGGCGTCGGAGACCTTTATCATCCCGGCAAGGCGAAATCCGCAAAACCGGAAACCGCTCCCCGGTTTGGAAATTTCAGTATCCTTACTTGACATCCCCCGCCGCCCATACTAAACTTAATCCCCTGATGAACCCATCCAACTTGCCACCCAACCTTACCTGTTGCGCCTGTCCCGCTACATAGGGAGCAGGCGGCCCATCATCCTAACCGGAAATTGGAGCCTGCGCCCGCCCAAAACCGGGCTGCCCGATTCGGGGCGCAGGCTTCATTTATGCCCCTAACCCGCCCCGGCGCATCCTGACCATCGAGGAGGACATCAGGATTATGACCACTATGACCAAGACCGCGCCGCCGCCGCCTCTGGCCCTGACCCCGGAACAGGTCAAACGCTACAGCCGCCACATCATTATGGGCGATGTCGGCAGCGCCGGCCAGCGCAAACTGATGCAGGCCAAAGCCCTCATCGTCGGCGCCGGCGGCCTCGGCTCCCCTTCCGCCATCTACCTCGCCTTGGCCGGCGTCGGCGCCGTCGGCATCGTGGACTTCGATGTGGTCGAGATTTCCAATCTCCAGCGGCAAATCCTGCACCACTCCGACGACATCGGCCGCCCCAAGCTCCAGTCGGCCATCGACAACATCCACGCCTACAACCCCGATGTCCAGGTCATCCCCCACGAAGTACGCCTCGAATCCGACAATGCCCTGGAAATCATCAGCCAGTACGACCTGGTGATTAACGGCGCGGACAACTTCGCCACCCGCTACTTGGTGAACGATGCCTGCTATCTGCTGAACAAGCCCCTGGTCGATGGCAGCATCCTTATTTTCGACGGCCAAGCCACCGTCTTTCTCCCTGGACAAGGCTGCTACCGCTGCCTGTTCCCGTCGCCGCCCCCGCCGGGGATGGTGCCTAACTGCGCCGAAGCCGGCGTTCTTGGCGCGCTCACCGGACTGGTTGGCAGCATCCAGGCCACCGAAGCCCTCAAGTATTTCCTCGGCATCGGCGAAAGCCTCACTTCCCGCCTCCTGCTCATTGACGCCCTCAGTATGAGTTTCCGGGAAGTCAAGCTCAAGCGTAACCCGGCTTGCCCCCTCTGCGGCGACAACCCCACGGTTACCGAACTCATTGACTACGAAATCTTTTGCGGCCTGGCCGCCCCGGAACCGGTGGGCGTAGCCGGCAACTAGGAAAACCCGCCGGCAGCCCTCGGGAGAACCCTACCCGTCCCGCGGCCGGGGCGGGCAAAGCCCTTGACCCAGAAAGGAATTATGGTTACTCGGCTGGCCTACAAAGGTATCCTGTCCACCATCGGCAACACGCCGGTCATCGAGCTGCAAAACCTCAGCCCCAAGCCCGGCGTCCACATCTACGCCAAGCTCGAGGGGCAGAACCCCACCGGCAGCGTCAAAGACCGTATCGCCCTGAAAATGATTGAACGGGCCGAGGATACCGGGGAGATTTCGCCCCACCGCACCTTGCTGGAGCCGACCAGCGGCAACACCGGCATTGCCCTGGCAATGATTGGCCGCCTCAAGGGCTACAAGGTCTCCGTAGTAATGCCCGAAAATGTCAGCGTGGAACGCAGCCAGCTCCTCTATGCTTACGGCGCGGACATCATCTTTTCCGATGGCGAAAAAGGCAGCAACGGCGCCATTGAAGTCGCCCAGGATTTGGCCGAAAAGTGCCCCCACGACTACCTGATGATGTACCAGTACGGCAACAGCGGCAACCCGGACGCCCACTATGAAACCACCGGCCAGGAAATCGTGGACGCAGTGCCTGATGTGGATATGTTCGTCGCCGGCCTCGGCACCGGCGGCACTTTGATGGGCGTCGGCCGCCGCCTGCGCGAACACAACCCCGAAGTCAAAATCGTCGCCGTGGCCCCGGAGCCGGACGACTTCATCTCCGGCCTCCGCCGCCTCGAGGACGGCTATGTCCCCCCCATTCTGGACTTGAATATGCTGGACTCCCGCCTGCTGGTCGGCAGCCTGCCCGCCTTTCGCACCACCAAAGAACTGCTGCATCAGGAAGGCGTATTCGCCGGCATCTCCTCCGGCTCGGTAGTCTATGGCGCAATGCGGCAAGCGGAACGCCTCGAATCCGGCCATATTGTCTGCCTCCTGGCTGATGGCGGTTGGAAATACCTCAGCACCAGCCTCTGGACTAAAGACTACGAACAGCTGGAAAAGGAAGCCCAAGGCAAAATCTGGTGGTAAAACCCCGGCCGCAAGCATTAGCAGCGCAAAGCCCGTCATAATGGAATGGCGGGCTTTTTACTGGGACATCCGATAAATCCAAAAAGGATTGCGGGAAGTAATTAACGGTTATAACCTTGAAACCGTCCCCGGTCAATGCTATACTGAACGGGTGTATTGACGCCGGAAGCGGGGGTTCGACCCGCTTTCTTGACCGGTGGCGACCGGTTAAACCGCCGGGCGGTAGGCCGCATTCAGCTACTGGCAGCAAACATCAGGATGAATCCGGGCGGCGGCTGAACCGCGCCGCCGCCAACAACCTTAATCCGGGGAGGGCCAGGCAGTGAAAAGCGATTTCTTGATAGCGTTGACCCAGATGGCCGCGGAACGGCACTTGCCCCGGGAACAGGTGTTGAGCGCCGTTGAAGTAGCCTTGGCATCGGCTTTCCGCAAGGATAACCCGGCCGCCGGCCAGAACATCAATGTAACCCTGAACCCCAATACCGGGGAAGTCAGCGTTTTCGCCCTCAAAACCGTCGTCGAGACGGTCGAGGATGACAGCCGGGAAATTGCCCTCCCGGAGGCCCGCCAGGTCAAAGGGGATGTTGCCATCGGCGACGAAATCGCCCCGGCCGGCGCCATCCCCTACATCCCCAGCCGCATCGCCGCCCAGACCACCAAGCAGGTAGTCCTGCAGCGCCTCCGCGAAGCCGAACGGGAACTCCTCTTCGAGGAATTCCTCCAGCACCGGGATGACATCATCACCGGTGTGGTCGAGCAGGTCGAATCCAACCGCTCCATAACCCTGGAATTGGGCCGGGCCCAAGCGACGATGCCCCTGCAAGAGCAGGTGCCGACCGAGCGGTACAAGAAAGGCCAGCGCATCAAGGTCTATGTCCAGAATGTGGAGAACGGCGTCAAGGGGCCGGAAATCACCGTATCCCGCAGCGACCGGGATATGCTGAAACGGCTCTTTGAGATTGAAGTGCCGGAAGTCTATAACGGCACCGTGGCCATCAAAGCCATCTCCCGGGACGCCGGCTTTCGCAGCAAGATCGCCGTTCAAGCCTTGCAGGAAGGCGTCGACCCGGTAGGCGCTTGCATCGGCCTGCGCGGCAACCGCATCCAGAGCATCGTCAACGAACTCCAGGGGGAAAAAATCGATGTAGTCCCCTGGGAACCCGACCCCAAGGACTTTATCGCCAACGCCATCAGCCCCTCGGAAGTGGTTCATGTCGAACTGGCCCCGGAGGAGATGACCGCTATCGTCGTCGTCCCGGAACGGCAGTTGTCCCTGGCTATCGGCAAGGAAGGACAGAACGCCCGCCTCGCCGCCCGTCTGGTGGGTTGGCGGCTGGACATCAAAGGTCTCCCCGAATGGGAGGAAATCAAGGAAGTCCGCCAGAAAGAAGCCGAGGAGCAGCGCCGCCGGGCCGCCCGGGAATCCATCGGTATGGCCGCCGAAGCCCCGCCTGCTGAGGAACCGGCAGCGGCGGCGGAAGTTGCCGCCGCCGTGGCCGCCGTGGCCGAAGCCGAAGCCATCGTTGAGGCCCAACAACAGCAAGAGGAGCCTTTGCCGCCGGCCGCTCCTGTTGCCGAAACGATTGCGGTGCCGGAAGCCGCCGCGCCGCTGCCCGAAGTCGCCGACATCGACGAGGATGCCCTGCTCGAGGCAATGATTCGGGAGGAAGCGCAAACCCAGCCGGCCCCGGAGGAAGCCGCCCCCACCATCAGCGTCGACGAACTGGAAACCTTTACCTTGGACGAAGTGCCGGAGGAAGCCGACGAAACCGAAGTCGAAGAGTTTTTCCCCGACTTGCCCGAAGCCCCCATCCTGACCCCGGACGCCGGCAAGATTCGTTTTGCCGAGGACTTGGTTGGCGAATATCGGGGCGGCGCCCGGAGCGGCCGCCGCCGGCGCAATTCCGGCGCCGGCAACCGGGGCGGCAATCGCGGCGGCGGCCGCTAATCACGGCGGCGATTTTCACCGGAGGTACCAGAGACTTGCCGAAAACCCGGCATATCCCGGAGCGCAAGTGCGTAGCCTGCGGGCAAAAGGCGGACAAGCGGTCGCTGACCCGCATCGTCCGTACGCCCGATGGCTCGGTACAAGCCGACGCCACCGGGAAAGCCAATGGCCGCGGCTCTTATCTGTGCGCCGCGGTGGTTTGTTGGGAAAAAGGCGTCCGTCGCGGGGGATTGGAACGGGGCTTGAAAACCGCCATCCCCGGCCGGGAACGGCAACTGCTGCTGGATTATTACCGGGAGCAGGTCGCCGACCCCCAGGCATTGGAGCAATAGAATGACCACTACCAGAGAAGTCCGCCGCAGCGGCCCTTCCCGTACCTTGGTGCTGCCGCAAACCCTGACGGTCAAGCACCTGTCGGAACTGATTGACCAAAGCCCGGTGGATGTCATCAAGCAATTGATGCGCAACGGGATTATGGTCTCGATGAACCAGGTCGTCGACCACGAAGTGGCCGCCCTGGTTACCGCCGCCTACGGCATCCGCACCCGGGTCGCCGAACCGGTGGCTGAAAAAGGCGCCCTGGTCGGCGCCAGCAACGGCGCCGAAGATGTGGATTCCCTCGCCGGCCGGCCGCCGGTCGTCACTATCCTCGGCCATGTCGACCACGGCAAAACCAGCCTCCTCGACTCCATCCGCAACGCCCATGTCGCCGACCGGGAAGTGGGCGGCATTACCCAGCACATCGGCGCTTATCAGGTGGACTATCAGGGCAACAAGATTACCTTCCTCGACACCCCCGGCCACGAAGCCTTTACCGCCATCCGCTCCCGCGGCGCGCGCGTTACCGACATCGCCGTGCTGGTCGTGGCCGCCGATGATGGCATTATGCCGCAAACCGAGGAAGCCATTGACCACGCCCGGGCCGCCGATGTCCCCATTGTAGTCGCCATCAACAAAATGGACTTGCCCGGCGCCGACCCGGAACGGGTAAAACGGCAGCTCAGCCAGCACAACCTCCTCGTCGAGGATTGGGGCGGCGAAGTCATTTCCGTTCCCGTTTCCGCCCGCACCGGCGACGGCATCGACGACCTACTGGAGAACCTGCTGGTAGTAGCCGAAATCTCCGAACTGAAAGCCAACCCCTCCCGCCCGGCCAGCGGCGCCGTCATCGAGGCCAAACTGGACCGCAAGCGCGGCCCTACGGCTACCGTCCTGGTCCAGAGCGGCACCCTGCAAGTGGGCGACTATATCGTGGCCGGCACCGCTTGGGGCCGGGTCAAAGCCTTGGCCAACGACCGCGGCCGGGTAGTTAAAGAAGTAGTGCCGGGCGCGCCGGCGGAAGTGCTGGGCTTCGGTTCTTTGCCCGAAGCCGGGGATTTGATGTCAGTATTTCCCAACGAGCGTTTGGCCCGGGCCACCGCCACCGACCGGGAACGCCTGAAAGCCAGTCAGCAGTCCCAAGCCCGCGCCCTGACCCTCGAGGAAGTGGTCAAGCAGATTGACGCCGGCGACATCAAAGAGCTTAACCTCGTCCTCAAAGCCGATGTCCAGGGCAGCGTCGAAGCCGTCCGCCAGTCCCTCGAGCGGTTGACGGACGCCGAGGCCCGGGTGCGGATCCTCCACGCCGGCAGCGGCAATGTTACCGAATCCGATGTGCTGCTCGCCAGCGCCTCCGGAGCCATCATCGTCGGCTTTGCCGTGGGCAACGCCCTCGGCGTGGAGCGGGTCGCCGAGCGAATGGGCGTCGAAATCCGCCACTACGCCATCATCTACCAGATGATTGAGGACATCGAGCAAGCCCTCCACGGGATGCTTGAACCGGCTTACACCGACATTATCGTCGGCCAAGCCGAAGTGCGGGAAATTTTCCCCTCCCGCCGCAATGTGAAAATTGCCGGCTGCCGCGTTATCGAAGGCCGTATTAACCGCGGCGCCAACATCCGGGTGATGCGGGAAGGCGCCGCCCTCGAGGAAACGGCTATCGGCAGCCTGCGCCACTTCCGGGAGGAAGTCAACGAAATCACCAACGGGATGGACTGCGGTATCATCCTGGCCGGCTTTAATGACTTCGAGCTTGGCGATATTCTCCAAGCCCACCGCCAGGAACGCAGCCAGCGGTAAAGTCGTCGGCTTCCCAACCGGATTAGCCCGTCCCATCCTTTACTAGAGGGTATCCCGAATGTCCCGACGGGTTGAGCGCATCAACGGCCTGCTCCGCCAGGAAATCAGCCAACTCTTGGCCCGGGAAATTAAAGACCCCCGCTTGGGCGGCGTCATCAGCATTACCCAAGTGCAGACCGCCAGTGACTTGCGGAGCGCGCGGGTACTGGTCAGTGTTATGGGCGACCAGGAAACCCGGGAAACCGCTTTGGAAGGCATCCAATCGGCGGCGGCCTTTCTGCGCCGGGAACTGCGCGACCGGCTCAAACTGCGCTATGTCCCTTTCCTGAAATTCTCCCTGGACGATTCTATGGAAAACGCCGATGCCCTGCTGCGCCTGATGGACCGACTGCGCGCGGAACCGGTCGATCCAGACCCATCCCCCCAACCCGATAACGCCAGCCCCTGCAACCCCCAAGAGTCAGCCCCCTACAACGGCCCCCTATCCTTTCCGCCCGGCGGTTAGTCAGCTATGCCCCGCAACCGCAAAAACGCCCTCCCGTCGCTCAACGGCTTTCTGAACTTCTACAAGCCGGTAGGGATGACTTCGATGGAAGCCCTGCGGCAGGTAAAGCGCATCGCCGGCCCCGGCCAGAAAGTCGGCCATTGCGGTACTATGGATCCCTTGGCCCAGGGCGTCCTCCCGGTCTGTTTCGGCCAAGCCACCCGCCTGATGGACTATGTAGTGGACGGGGTGAAATGCTACCGAATGGTAATGCGCCTCGGCGCCATTAGTACCACCTATGACGCCGAAGGGGAGATCACCGAAACCGGCAACCCCGCCGGCTTGACCGCCAACATCATTGCGACCGCTTTGACGCCCTTTATCGGCGCTATTGAGCAGACGCCGCCAATGTATAGCGCCGTCAAAGTACAGGGACAGCGGCTCTATAAACTGGCCCGGGCCGGTAAGGAAGTAGAACGGGCGGCTCGTCCGGTCGATATTTTCGATATCCAACTGACCGACTTTGCCTTGCCGCTGCTGACCTTGACCGTCGAATGCGGGCGCGGCGTCTATATGCGCTCCTTGGCTCACGACTTGGGGGCGGCTCTGGGTGTCGGCGGCTATGTAACCGACTTAACCCGGGAATACTGCGGCGGCTTTGCCGCCGCCGATGGCATCACCCTGGAAGGACTGGCGGCAGCTGAAACCGAAACCGCCGGCGGTTGGCAATCCCACCTGCATCCCGTTGACCGGGCCTTGCGGGGGCTGCGCGCCGTGCGGGTCAACCCCCAAGGGGAACGGCTGCTGCGGAACGGGCAGGCTGTCAGCTTGGGGCGTACCGCATTGGCAATAGAAGCCGGCTACCTCGAACAGTTCCGCGCCTACGCCCCGGATGACCGCTTTCTGGCTCTGGTCCGCTACGACCGTCCCGCCAACTCTTGGCAGCCGGTCAAAGTTTTCCAACTGGACACGCCCTCCCCCTACGCCGCCGACGCCATCAACCCCTAACCACCCCGTCCCCCTACCGGCCGTTCAGTTGCCCCCGATTGCTCCCGCCTCGGAACCCCACCCTCTCTCTGTCATCGGTGTCTTGCCCCGATACCAAATCGTCCCCCACCAGCGTAACGCCTATCTCATTCCGGGGGATTGGGGATGGTGAACGAAACAAAAAAGAGCCGGGAATTCCCGGCCCAGCAGTCACCAGCGAGCGGCGGCTCAGCTGAAGGATGATTGCTGCGATTTTGGAATTCCCGGCATCGACGCCGGCCGGTGCTATCGGCGAACCGGCCGGCGTTTTTTGGCGGTACTGGCGTTCCCCTCTAGGCCGCGCCGATCTCCGACATAATGCGGGTTGCGTCGTCCTTGCTGAGGATCTTGGAGACCTTGAGCTCCGGGCTCCCCTTGGCGTTGCCCTTCAGAAAATACACGCCGTTCTTGGCCTGCTCGACCCGGGGGTTCTCGACCTCGACGTTCTCCCTGAGCTTCAGGCAGTAGGCCATCAACTTTTCACTCATAAGAATGGCTGCCTCCGTTATGTTGATTTGGCGGCTGGTCTGTGAACCTGGCCGCCGGGCGGCGGGGCTGTTAGGCTCCCCCGCTTTGCTGGCACCTACACTATAGTTAAAAGTTGTAATTGTCAATAGCCAGCAAGTACGAAGTTGCATTATTTGTTTTGTTTTTGGTTCAAAATATATTTATCTTTGCTGGAAATGCCGACCCTTCGTTTCCCGCCAGCGGTCTGGGGCGGCCAGCAGGACGGCGATACGGCCGCCGCATCTGGTGTCCCGGCGCGGCAAAATCCAATGGGATTTTACTTGACAAAATGTAATGGTTTTGTATATTACATAATGTAAAACCAGTTCCCCCCGGAACCGCCAAATCTTTCGTAAAGGAGCGGAACGCAAGACGATGAAACTCGATGAAATTACGGCCTTCAACCTGAAAACCCGCCAGCGAACGACCATCCTCGACCCCAAACTGGTGACCCACAACAACGGCACCAAAGCGGTAACCGGCACCGCCGCCGATGACGGCGTCACCAAGGTGCACAAGTTCATCTCCAAAGCCGACGCCGCCAAACTGGAGCCGCAGTTGCAGTAGCCGCCCGCCGGCACAGCAACGGGATACCGCCCGCGGCCCGCCCGGCACCGCTAACCCCGGAGCAGCTCCAACCGGCCGACCAGTTCCCTGACTACTTTACTGCGGGCGCAGCTTCCAAGGCCGGAAACTGCGCCCGCAGTTTGTTTATCACCCCCGGCTGAACCGGCCGGCAAAATCCTATCCCTGTCCCCGTCCTATTTCCCCCGAGTCGAGGTTTTGCCATGGATACCGCCGCGCCGCCGACCCGCTGCCAACGTTGCCGCAAGGATGTCAGCAACCGTTGGTCTTTTGTTTTCAAGGGGCGCGCCGCCGCCGGGAACGGGACGCCACCGGAAACGATCAAGTGCTTTTTCTGCGCCCTGCTGCACCGGCCAATGCTGAAACGCTCGGCTATCGCCGGCTTGGTCGTCGGCACCATCCTGACTCTGCTCAACCAAGGCGACCGGCTGCTGTTGGGACACTGGCACGAAACCCACCTCTACCAGATACCCTTGACCTACTGTGTGCCATTCCTGGTCGCCACCTACGGTGCATTGGTCAACGGGCGACGCTAGAGAGAGCAACCCGGAAACGAACCGGCGGAGCTTTCGGGAAAATATCCCGTAAAGCTCCGCCGCTTCTGTTTAAGCCGGTGCCGGAATTAGCCCAACTTGCGGATGACCTGCACCACCCGGCCGCGCACTTCCACATTGTCGGCGGCGGAATAGATGGGCTCCATCTGGCTGTTGGCCGGCTGGAGTCGGACCTGGCTGCCCTCTGGGTAGAACTTTTTGAGGGTAGCCTCCTCCTCCTCTTTCAACCAGGCCACCACCGTCTCGCCGGTATCGGCGTTTTCGGCGGGCTGAACGATGACCACATCCCCGTCATCGATGAACGAGTCGATCATCGACTGTCCCTGCACTTCCAGACCGTACAGCCGGCGGTAGCGGCGGGCCAGCTCCGGCGAAACCTCGATAGTGTCGAACTCCTCCCCGGCGAGGCTGCCCTCGGCGGAAAAAGCCGGCAACGGCGCGCCGGCGGCGATGCGGCCCACAATCTGGATTTTCGGCACCGGGCCTTTGGGCTTGCCGCTCTCGTCCAGCAGCTCGATGCCCCGGGCCATATCCGGCCGGCGGATCAGGTAGCCGTCCCGGTCCAGAATCCGCAGGTTATAGTCCACCACCGAAGTGGAACTGATGTCGCAGGCCAGCTGAATGTCCCGCACCGTCGGCGGCAGGCCGTGGTCCTCGATAAAGGTCTCGATGAACTCCAGTATCCGCTTCCGGCGGGGCGGCATCTTGTTAATCGGCATAACTCAACTCCTTCACAAAACTATTGTTCTTATGAAGGTAACAAAAATAAAAGTCCCTGTCAACAGGGACGCGTCAGCGAATTTGGAAATTCGTTCCCTTTGCGCGAGGCCGTTGCCCATCTGCCCGCAAGTTCAGGTCCAGCGGGCAAAGGCCGGCAAAGGGAATGGAGCGGAGCAGATAGGGGGTTCAGTTCGTCAACTGATTAAGGCGGGCGGCCAGACGGGACTTGCGGCGGGAAGCGTTGTTCTTGTGCAGGATACCCTTTTTGACCGCCTGGTCCAGGACGCTGATGGCGTGGCGGATAGCCGGTTCAGCTGCGGCGGCATCGCCGCTGCCCATCGCCCGGCGGGCGGCAGTAACAGCGGTGCGGGTAGTGCGGCGGATACTCTGATTGCGGCGATACCGCTTGACGGATTTGCGGGCGGCTTTCTTAGCGGGCAAGTAATTCCTCTCCTTTATCGTTGTCCCCGGAGTCCAGTTTAGGTATCCCCGGAAAGCTGTTTTGCCCATTATAACGGAAAAGGCTAGAGATTGCCAACACTATTTTGATGCAGTCGGACGCAGGATTGCCGGCGCCGGATGACACTACCTTGTCCCACCCCTACACCCGGAAATACCCCCAGCCCAACGGCCGGTTGTCAATGCCGTCGCAACGGGCCGCCCGGCTACTCCCCGGCCAGCCGCTCCGCTTCCCGGATGTAGTCCAAGGTTTCCCGGATGTCTTGAATCAAGGCTTCCGCCGGTTCGCAGTTGCCATCGTAAAAGCACATACCGTGCAGCACATTGGCGCGGGTGTTGTAAGGCCCTTCCAATAGGCCGATTTCCGGGTCGCTGCGGAAAGAGCGCAGGCCGCGTATCGTTTGCCCGGCGCTGCGGGGTTCCCGGCCAGTGCGGGCCAGGAGCAGCCCGTCGGTGGCCCCCTTGGTCGCGCCCCATGCCTTTTCCGCCGAATTACGCAGCTTGCCCTGCGCCAACTGCTCCAGGGCTTCATCATAAAGCTCCCGGGCGTTGGCAAAGAGAACGCTGACCCGTTCCGGTTCCTGCATATTGCGACTCCGTTACTTCCCTGCTGTCCGTGTTACGCCGGACAATTCCGGATACTTGCTGGAACGGGAATGATGGCGGCGGCAAGGGCAATCCTTGCCGCCGCCAAATCCCTAGCCGTACTCTTGCCGCAGCTCTTGCGCCGCTTCGGTTATGACCGCCATTTTCCGCACGGCGGCCTCAGCCGTGTTGATGTTGCGCTCGGCAAAGGTGCCGAAACCGCAATCCGGGTTCAGGTACAGCTTGTCCGGGTCAAAGTAAGCCAGCATTTCCTTGACCCGGGCTACAATCTGCGCCGGCGTTTCCAGTTCGTCGGTGCGGGGATTGACGACGCCGAAGCCGATTTCCTTTTCGTTGGCGTATTCCTTGAAAACTTCCATTTCCCCGGCCCGGGGCGTGGCGCACTCCAGCACCAGTTGGTCCACATTCATCTGCACCAGATAGGGCAACAGCGGGCCGTAGTTGCCGGTCAGCAGCACTTCCTCTTTGCGGCTCCAGTTGCCGCGGCAGATGTGGACGCCCAGTTTGATGCCCTCAATGTCCTCAGCCACTTCGTTCATCAGGCGCAGGGCAAACTCCAGTTCGGTAGTGGGATCGCGGCGCTGCGGCAGGGAGGCGCACATAAAGGTTTCGCTGCTTTCCTCGCCCAGCACTACCTGGGTCAGGATGGGTTCATCGTACTGGATAAAGTCCGCGCCCATATCGCGCAGTTTGATGGTTTCCTCCCGCAGGATGGCGACCACATCCCGGGCCAAATCCTCCGGGCTGGGATAGACCTGGTCGGAAAGCCCCTCGAACCAACTGGAGCGGGTCAGCATATAGGGGCCGGGCAGGGGGATTTTGACCGCCCGGTCGGTGTGCTGCTTGACGAAAGCCAATTCGTCAAGGGACAAGCCCTCTTTGGCTGCGATTTTTTCGGTAACGATGGGGCTTTTGATGGCGAAAGCCGGCACATCGAGGGCGCGCAGGGTTTCCTCGAGCCGGGCCCGGTCTTTGGCGTAGTCGAGCAGTTGGGAAACCTGCATCAGCTGCATCCCGGCGATTTTGCCGACTACATAGGAATAGAAGTTGTCCCGCCGCTGCTCCCCATCGCTGAGCAGGTCAACGCCGGCCTCCTCCTGGGCTTTCAGGGCCTCCAAGACGGCAGTGTCGGCTACGGCGTTGAACTCGTCCGCGGAAATTTCCTCGGCTTGGCGGCGGCGCAGGGCTTGAATCAACTCCGGAGGCCGCGGCCAACTGCCGACTACGGTAACCGGAAACAGGGGTAGGTCTGCCATTAGCTCCTCCTCTGATGTTATTCCTGATTAGTCCAGTGCGGCTCCCGTTTTTCCAGAAAGGCGGCGATGCCTTCCTGCCCGTCGGCGGCCAGCAGGTTCTCAACCATAGTTTGCTGAGCGATGGCATAGGCCGCCGGGCGGTCGGGGGCTTGCAGTTGGCGGTAAAAGGTTTCCTTGCCCACGGCCAGGGTGTAGGCGCTGGCTTGGGCAATGTGGCGGGCCAGTTCCATAACCTGACTTTCCAGCTGGTCATCGGGGACTACCCGGTTGACCAAGCCCAACTCCAAGGCTTTTTGCGCCGGAATGGGGATGCCGGTCAGCAGCATTTCCATCGCCGGCTTGGGGTTCACCGCCCGGGCCAGAGCCACCGCCGGCGTGGAACAGAACAAGCCAATCTGCACGCCGGGGGTGCAGAAACTTGCCGATGCGGCGGCCACCGCCAAATCGCAGGTGGCGGCCAGTTGGCAGCCGGCCGCCGTAGCCAAGCCCTGCACCTGGGCGATGACCGGCTGGGGCAGCAGGCGGATGGCTTCCATCACGGCGGTACATTCGGCGAACAAGCCGGTGAAACTTTCCCGGTCGTCCCCCACCATTTCCCGCAGGTCGTGGCCGGAGCTGAACACCGGCCCTTGGGAACGGATTACCACTACCCGGGCCGCCGGGTCGGTTTTGATGCGGGCCAAGTGGTCATGCAGGGCATCGAGAACCGCGCCGGAGAGGGCATTGCGCCGCCCCGGGTTGTTCAGGGTCAGTAGGGCAATGGAGTCAACCAGTTCGTAAATAACCGGCGGTTCAACCGTAACCATAACAGCAGCGCCTCCATTTCTGGATAGCACAGTGTAACACCAACCGGCGGCTGGGGTCTAGGGCTGATGGGGGATACCGACCGGTGCAACGGCATACTTCCTGGGGCGTGTTCCCACTAATCATTGACGCCCCGGATAACCGACTCTATAGCTATGTCATTCCGACCGAAGGGAGGAATCTCAAATGCCCGCCCTTGACTCCTTCCCAGATTCTTAAATTCCCCCCTCTTAACGTCATTCCCACGAAAGTGAGAATCCAGAACCCCCTATGTCATTCCCTTGCACTGTTACCCATGTCATTCCGAGGCGCAGCCGAGGAATCTAGAACGCCGCCCCCGCAACCCCCTACAACACAACCAGCCATTCCCCAAACTCAAAAGTTTTGAGGGGGTGCGGGGGAACTTTTACAAAAGTTCCCCCGCCGTCTCTTTTTGAATCCCTCTCCCGGGAACACCCATCCCGGGCCCAAAAAAATTTTTAATTTTTAGTCCCCCAACCCCCCCCCGGTAGCCAACCCCACCCTTCCCGAAAAGTCCAAAAGTGTAGAAAAGGGCGGGCTTCCTGTCAAGTAGGAAGCCCGCCCTTTTCTACACTTTTATTACCGGCTTACTACCGGCATTAAAAGTCCTGCTGCCGCGGAGGTATTCCAATGAACCGCTACCGATTCCCTATTGCCATCCTAATCCTGTCCGTCATGACCTTCGGACTGCTCGTTACCGCCAGTCCTACCCCGGACGCGCAAGCCGCCCCCCGCACCATCCCTTGGGATTGCTCTGACTGGCAAGAGTCCCCGGCGGTCGCCGACGCCGCCGACGCCCGCGTCTCGATGATCCTCGAATCCCTCGCCGCCAACCGCGGCAAGTCCATCTATTGCGCCATCGACCAGTCCGACACCTGGACTAAAACCGAAACCTGGGAAGCCGGTCGGTACCGCAACGAACGGGACGACACCGTCTATTTCGGCGAACAAGGCAACTTCCGGGGCTTTCTGGCGGCCCAAGAGGGTTATCTAACCGACGGCGAATCCGGCGTTACCGGCGTCTCCCGCGACCTTATTTTTGAGTTTCCCCGAGAGGAACGCCGCGGCAAGAAAACCGTCCGCTTCCGGGTCCGCAGCGACTCCGCCGAAACCGGCACCTGCATCACGCCGCACCCGCAAACCCTCTCGGAGAGCACGCCGGCGCCCCCCGGCACCCTGATTTGCTCTAACCTGCACGGTTCCTGGACCGGCTCCTGGATCCAAAGCTTGGCTGATCCTATGCAGCATCGGGCCCGGAACGCGTATGTCGGCCGCCCTCAAGGGGACACCGACTGGAGGTTCGACTGGCGAACCCGCGTCCGGACGTGGACTGTGCAAAATCCGGCGGTCGCCCAGGGTAGCAGCCTTAGCGAGGATGAGTGGATCGCCAAGGCGGAAGCCGCGGCCATTTCCGCTTGCCGGGCCCGGGGCGGGAAGTATGTCGCCGGCAGCGCCGATTTCGGCCCCGGCCATAACAACGAACGCGGCTCGGGCGCAAGTTATATGGGCCCCAACCATGGCTGGTTTTACGACTACCGCCGACAGAGCGAATCGGGGTTCGGGAACAATGCCCACGCTTATCAGGCGAAAGCCCGGGAAAGCCGCACCTGGAGCGGTGTCTGCACCAAACGCGTCCGCCGCCGCTAACCCGGCAACCCACAAAAAGGCGGGTCTCCCGGCCCAGCCGGGAAACCCGCCCCCCAATTCCCCCCTCCGCGTCAGCAGCAAAGCCAGCCGCTAATCCTTCCCGGCCTTGCCGGCCGCCCCACCGTTGCCGCGCGAATCCCGATTCCGCGCCCACTCCTCAACCTCCTTGGCCGTAGCCCCCGGGTTCTCCCCCAGAAACTCCAGCAACTCCCTCCGCCCCTCCAGCCGCCCCTCCTGCCGCCCTTCCTCCCGCCCCTCCTGCCGGTTCAACTCCCGTTCCTTCCTGCTCAGCACCTGATGCACCCCCTTAATCTTATGCCACAGATAATCGCTCAGCCAAATCCCGCCCCCCGCCACACTCCAGCCGCCGATGACCAGGGCCAATCGCTGCTGCCAAGTCTCCTTGACATTATCCGGCGCCACACTCAAGGTAAGCCACGCAACGCCCACCGCAATAGCCACCACCAACAAAGCAACCCCAATCGTCCCGTAGCGCACCGCAAAGCGCGCCACCGCCCGTCTAACCCTGGTTCCCCCTTGCCTTACCCGCATCGTCGCTCCTCCATTTCTCTGAAACTGCCTACCAAACCGAACCGCTTTGCTGTCAATAACTATACCACACCGCCCACCCCCTATAAAAAGCATCCCGCCCCCTACAACTCCCCCGCCGTATCTCCCACCGTCAAACCGTCATTCCCCCGCCCTAACTCCCATCCTCCGGCAACCGTCATTCCCACGAAAGTGGGAATCCAGAACCCCCATTCCCAAAATTCACCCGAAAATTCATCCCATTGAACCCTTGACAACTACCATTCCATCCCCCATACTTATCAGTGCGAGGTCAGACCTAGCCCCGGGACGCCGGGTCTCAAAACGATACGCTAGCTTACCGTGAAATACAGCTCACAGCGCGCTGTGGACGCATCCGGCCCCCGCGGCCGTCAAGCGTCCCTGCTCCTGCCCCCGGGGAACCGGCCCAGGAACCCGTACTTCCCCAACCGGAGCCGCGGAAAACGGCAAATCCCAATCGCCGCCAAACCGCTACTCCTTCCCTAAAGGAGCTGGAGTTAATAGGTTGACTGGAGGTCGGTCAACCAACGGTAGCTGGACTGGGCCAACCCGCCGGCATGGCAACCATACCAACCGGCGTCAGTAGCCAATTCAAGGTCCATTTGCCGCTAGGCAATCGGGTCGGGAAACGTCTCGCCGGATGTACGCCGATGTTCCCATTGACGCAGGCAACCCAATGGCCCCTTTGCCAGCCGCCTCCCGCACGGGCGGAACTCCCGGCCAGGGGTTCCGCCCCCCGCGAACTAACTCCCTAGCAATAGCAAAACCCCAACCCGCCGGGGCGGCCAAAAAGCCGCCGCCCCGGCAATTCCCCGTACTTGAACCAGCCCCCAATCGCCACCCCCGCGTCCTAACCCCCGCCGCCCCATCCTCCAATTCCCAATTCAATGCTATACTAAAACCCGCCCATCACCCTATCCCCGGCAGGTTAAACCGCTTTGTCCCCAACTACCCACCCGCCCCTCCGCATCCTGTTCCTCACCCCCTACTTCCGCCCCTACCTCGGCGGCATCGAGCGGGCCGTCGAACAGCTTTCCCTCCAACTGCTCAACTCCCCCCAAGTCGCCGCCATCGGCGTCCTCACCGCCAAATACGCCTTCCCCCGCATCCCCCATCCCGAATGGCCCGACCATGAGCGTACCCCTCAAGGCATTGACCTATTCCGCCTGACCGGCTTTCCCCAACGCCCGCCGCCCTTCTACTCCGTCCCCCTCGTCTGGTTCTCCCCCCGGCAAATCCGCCGCTATATCCATCAATTCAACCCCAACATCATCCACTTCGTTGGCGATGGCTGGTTTTGGGGCCACTGGCAGACCTGGCTGGTAATGCGCCGCCGCGCCCGCTTCATCTTTACCCCCTCCTACCATCCCCTCCCGCCGGCTCACTGCTGGCTGCGCCCCCTCAACCGCCGCCTTTGCCGCGCCGTTGACCGGGTAGTCGCCCTGACCCATCACGAAGCCGCCCAACTCCAACGCGACTACCGGGTTGACCCCGCCCAACTCTCCGTAATCGGCTGGGGTGCCTCCCCCTTGACCACGCCGGACAATCCCGCTAACCGCGAATTGCCGGACAATACCCCGGACGCCCCGGTCCACATCCTCTGCGTCGGCCGCCTCGGCCGCCACAAAGGACAGGACTGGCTCCTCGAAACCTACCGCCAAGCCCGCCCCCGGTTCCACCATCCCGCCCGTCTGACCTTTATCGGCAGCGCTGAGGATGCCGCCGCTGACCGTATCAAAGCCGCCGTCCCGTCCGCCGGCTTGCAAGACGAAGTCCATTTCACCGGCGAACTGGGCGACGCCGCTTTGGCTGAACAATACGCCCAAGCCGATCTGTTCGCCCTCTTTTCCCGCTACGAAGCCTTTGGCTTGGTCTATTTCGAGGCGATGTTGCACGGCCTACCGGTACTGACCCATCAGGTCGGCGCCAACCCGGAACTGCTTACTCACGGCGCCCTGGTCGTTCCCCGCTACGACCGTCCCGCCGCCGTTGCCGCCCTCGTCCGGCTGGTCAACGAATCCGATTACCGCCGCCAGTTGGGGGCCGCCGGCCGCGCTTACGCCGCCCGCGAATTCCCTTGGCCCGCCGTAGCCCAAAAGTATTTACGCGTCTATCAAGGGCGCTAATCGCCCTACTTACCGCAACCCGGAGCCGCCGATTTATGCCGCCAATCCTCTCCCGCCCCGAACTGGAAACCCGCGCCCGCCAAATCCTGCTGACCAACCGGCGGCAGGGCGTCGCCGATTGGAACGGACAGCCTTTCGACTTTGTTGTGCCATCCCTGACCGGCTACCCCTTTCAATGGTTCTGGGATTCCTGCTTTCACGCCATCGCCCTGACCCACCTCGACCCCGTCCAAGCCCGCGCCGAACTGACCACCCTGCTGCGCGCCGCCCAGTCCGATGGCTTTATCCCCCACATCATCTTTTGGGAAATGGACAAGCAGCCCGCCTTCCTCCGCCGCAACCTCGTCGGAATGACTTGCCCCTACTACAGCGCCACCATCCAGCCGCCCCTGATTGCCTACGCCGTGGAACGGGTCTATCAAGCCACCGGCGACACCGCCTTTCGCGACGCTGCCCTGCCGGCCCTGACCGCCTACTACCGCTGGCTCCGCTACCACCGCGACCCGGACAATGACGGCTTGCTTGCCATTATCCAACCGGAGGAAGCCGGCACCGACTGCTCCCCCAAGTACGACGCCGCCTTGGGCTTGACCGACTTAACCAACCGGGGCTTTATCGCCGCCCTGCGTCAAGTCTATGCCGCCTACGAACCAATGCGCGGGAATGACCGCCGCATCCTGGCGGCGGATATATTTCACTGCGAGGATGTGCTGGTCAACGCCATCTACGCTTTCAGCCTGCGCGCTTTGGCCCGTCTCCTGGGAAACGACCCGGCGGCGTCTGAGTTTCGGCGGATGGCGGATAAGACCCGGGACGCGCTGCTCAACAAGTGTTGGGACGATGACGCCGGGGCATTTTTTGACTTGCAGGGCATAGCAGAAAAACCGGTAAAAATGGTAACAATCATTTCCCTGATGCCTTTAATTCTCGACGACTTGCCCCGCCCCATCGTAGCGCGGTTAGTAGAACAGTGGCTGACCAACCCGGTCCATTTCTGGCTGCCCTACCCGGTGCCATCGGTGCCGGCTTCTAATCCCCGGTTTATGCCCGGCAACCCCCGCGGCTTCATCTGGCGCGGCCCCAGTTGGGTCAACACCAACTGGTTCCTAATCCACGCCCTCCGCCGCCACGGCTACCCCGATATTGCCGACACCATCAAAACCCGCACCCTCCAAGCCATCGCTAAATCCGGCTTCCGGGAATACTACCAGCCCTACACCGGCCAAGGCTTGGGCGCGCGAAATTTCGGCTGGTCAACCTTGGCCCTGGATCTGTAGTGGGGAATATCCGGGATTGCTAATTGGCGGCGTACAAATGCAATCGCAAAGCCGCCGGCGTAATAATCGGGATGGCAAACAGCGGCGCTAAAATCAGCAAATCCGAGTCCCCAGTAGCCAGAAAATCGCCTTGGGCGGCCAATGCCAACTCCAGAAAAGGGCGGTCTCGAGGGTCGCGGCAATCCGGTACCGGCGGCGGTTCGGCTACTATAATCCGTTCACACCAAGGCAGGTAATCAGCCAGCAAGTGGGGGATTGCAGCGGAGGGTATGCGGAACCGGTCATAGCGCAACACTCTATCCAACTCCGCAACAGTTTCACTGCTCACCAGAGGCACAAAATCGCCCGATTGCCAAGCCGGGCGCAGCCAAGTCATAGCGGCAGACTCAAAAACCAGTGCCGATACCAGCAGGTTGGTATCCAGCACAACGCGGAATGGCGGCATCTATTTGCCCCGGGCCCAAGCTATGGCAGCCTTTACATCCGTTTCCGTTACCCCCTGCTTCGCCAACTGGCGGCGGAGGTCATCAGCATCCGCCGGAGAAGTGGTTAGGGGCGTCAACACAATCCGCCCATCGGCAACGGCGGCCGTAAAAAGTTTCGCCTCCGGAAAATCCGCCAACAGGGACTCCGGCAGAACCAGTTGGCCGTTGACCTTCAGCCAAGCCAAGGTGGAAACTAATTCCGACGGTTGGGACAGTTCAAGCCGGATTGCCGTATCCATAGACTTACCTCGATGATGTAGCTATTCAATGCTACTAGAGTAGAGTCGTGCAATGCCTACCCGCGAAAACAGGCGCATTGCCCGGTTGAAACAAGCCCAACTGATTACCCTCTCCCCCAAATCCGCGCAACCCGGGCCAGCTGAGTATCAAAAGTTATCAGGGGCAAGCCCAGTTCCCGGGCAACATACAGATAGCTGGCGTCATAGGCCGTCAGCCCGGTCAGCGCCGCCAAGTCAACTACTTGCCGATAGTCCACATCCTGCAGCTGGACATTCAGCCGCAAGAATGTTTGCAAGGACTCTAAAATGAGTTCTTGCCGTTGCGGGAAAAGCTCAATTCTCTTGACGGCTATATTAGCCATCTCGTAGTTGAGCAAGGTAGGCGCAAACAAATCCGCGCCCGCTATGAGCCGCTCCGCTTCCCGGTAGCGGTGGTCTATAAAGAATGTCGCCCCCAAAACGGAGGCGTCAACCACTCTACCGGGCATCTCGCATTTCCCGCACTAACTCGGTGCAGTCCCCTTCCGGCGGCAAAGGCAAAGTCCTCAGCCAAGCAATGGCTTCCGCCGCCGTCAACTTCCGTACTTCATCAGCCGCCGGGGTCTCCACCGCGACCGTTTCCACTGCCTCGACTTGGGCAGTTCCCTCGGTAATGGCAACTTCCCCCGGATTTTGCTTTTTCGCAACCACAGCTATTCCTCCTAGTTCGGATGGGGCGTTTATTGTAGTCCGGGGCCGGCCCCTTGCCTACCCCCGAAACAGCCGCATCACCCGGTTCACCGCCGGCCCCTTACCTACCCCCGGAACAGACGCATTACCCGGTTCACCGCCGACACCGGAGCCGTTTCCGGGGCCGCCGCGGCGTCATTCCCGTCATCACTGCTGGCCGCCATCCCGTCATCCGTAACCGGCCGGCTGCCGTTGCCGTTCTCGCCTTGCTCGGCCGCCGCTTCAGCTTCGGCCTCGTCCCACTGGCTGGCCAATATCTGCTGCACCAACGGGTGTTCGTGGCTCAGGTTAAAGGTGCGGCGGCGGCGGGGACGGCCCGTTTCCTCATCCCGGCCGATGTGGGTGCCGTGCCGGAACATCCCGGCGCTCCGCAGGCTCCGCACCAGCAACGACACATAGTTGCGGGAAAAAATGCCATCACCCCAACGCTGCGAAATCTCCGGGTGTTCCGCTTCCAAAGCCTCGCCCAGCGCGCCGCAAATCTGATTAACCAGGAACCGAAATGCCACATGGCTGACCCCTTCCCGGTGTTCCAGGGTATCGGCCATTATCACCACATCCATCACCCGGCGCCCGTCCAGCCCGTCCTCCGGGCCCGGCGGCAGTTCCAGTTGCGCCAGGGACTCGGCCAATGCCGGCTCCAGGGCGGCGGCCGGCGGCGGCTCGTACCGTTCGTGCGGCATATTGTCCTCAGGAAAGAGCGGGCTTTCCTCAGTCGGTGCCGCTTCCCTTTCCGCCACCGGCGCCACTTCCTCCTCGGCGGCCACCGCCTCGACCGGGCTGTCGCTGGACTGGTGTTCCTCCGGCACTGCCTCGTCCGCCATCAGCACCCAATCGACCAAGCCGTGGGTTACCAGTTGGATGTTGCCAGCGTCGGCGACATGGAGCATCAGTTTCTTGAACCCGGAAAAACCGAGTTTTTTCTCGTCGAAGCCGGGGATACGGCGCATTACCCGTTGTTTCAGGGAAGTCAGCAGTGGCATCCGCCCGGCTTGCCGCTCGGTGCGGACAATATCCTCGATGACCCGGATGACTTCGGCCAACTGCTGCTGGCGGCCGGCGGCGGCCCGGGTGGTGCGGGCCGGCGGCGCCGGGGTCGGCGCGGGCCGGGTTTCCGGCTCCACATCGGTATCGTAGAGAATCAGCCCGTCCACCTGGTCCGCCAGACGGCGGGAAGTGCTCCAGGAAACCCCGATGATGATTACGTGCTTGCCAATGGAGCGCAGGGAGTTGATGACATGGATGAAGTCGGAATCGCCGGACACCAGCACATAGGTGCCGATGTTGGGGTAAGAGTGGGCGCACTCGATACAGTCGGCGGTCATCTTGACATCCACGCTGTTTTTCACCCGGAAGGTACGGGTGTTGGAGGACAAACCGCTCACCGGCAGCCGCGTCGGGACATACACTGGCTCGATGCCAGCCGCATACAAGGCCGGCGGGTCGTTGATGAACTGACTGGCCCCGCGCAGTTCCGGCGACCGGGTTACCCAGTCCGCATAAGCCTTGGCCACCACGACCCGGCCGTGATGGGAAACTTCCTCTTTGAGGGCGGTAACATTGGGGTTGCGATTGCCGGTAGCCAGGCTAATCTTGAAGTTTTCCCAGTCGATAAAGAGGGCGACGTCGTCGCCATATTGAGGGGAACCGTTTGCGGTTACGATAATATCCCGTCTCCTGCTGCTGTCCGTATGGGTCTGGCGGTTACTGGCTTAAAGTTTATCCCGCTACCCCAATATAGTCAATAATCAATGCGGGCCGGGCAGCGTTCCGATTTAGGTGGTTTGATTAGCAAATTCGGGTTTTGCAGTAAGGGTACAAGCCCAATTGCTGGCTAAACCACCTAAAATGCAACGCTATCTGCGGGCCGGCCCGGGTCTTTTAACGGGAATTATATATTTAACCAGCCATCAAATAGCTGGATTAGGGAGAACCGCCGCTTCCGCCGTATCTAGCGGTTGGTTAGGTATGTAATTCCCATAGTAAGCCCCTGGGCCGCTCAATAAGGCGATGCCCACCGTATCCGCAGCGGTTGGTCGGGCGGCATCGCATTATGAGAAATGCGGCGGTACGCTTGAGAAAAGCCCTGGCGCTGAACGGAAAGACTCGGTAATGGAACGGAACTCGAACGAGCCAGCCTATTCCAGCCCCACCGTGGCCGCCAATTGATGAAACTCTTGGCGGGTTTCCGCAGTGATTTGCGGGCCCGGATGGCGGACGCGGGCATTGGCAATCAAACCCCGCTGCTGCAAAGCGTACTTGCGAATGCCCACGCCGATACCCTCCTGAAACTCAAAGAGCAGCAGCGGCAGATGCCGGTAAAATACCCTTTCCGCTTCCGCCCGGTCGCCTTCGTCCATCGCCCGGCAGATAGCAACCAGCACCTCCGGGTAGGCAAAGCCGGTCATCGCTCCGGCGGAACCCCGGGCCAGTTCATCCAGCAGGTACATCCCGCCCAAGCCGCCGAAAATCCCTAAATCATCCCCGGCTTGGGCGCGGATGGCGGTGATTTTGGTCGGTGTCGGCGGGTCTTCGAGCTTCAGGTATTGGACGCTGGGGATTTCCTGATAAAGCCGGGCGATAAAGGCCGGGGACATAGAGACGCCGGAGGTTTGGGGATAATCCTGCACCACGATCGGCAAGTCAATGGCATCGGCAATGCGCCGGTAGTGGACAAAGAGGGCGTCCGGATTCGGCTTCCCCATAGGCGGGGCGGAAATCATCACTGCCGCCGCCCCCAATTCCTGGGCTTCCCGGCTGTAGGCAATGGCCGCGCTGGTGCCGGCGGCGGTCGTCCCCAAGGTTACCGGCAAGCCGTTGGCGTGGTCGATAACTTCTTTGGCCACGGCCCGCCGCTCGGCGTCAGTCAACCGGGCCGCCTCGCCGGTAACACCCAAAGCCACCACGCCCTGGCAGCCGGACTCCTGCGCCTTTGCCATTAAATTGCCAACGGAGGGCAAGTCCAGTTCCTCGTTTTCCTGAAAGGGGGTAGCCAGCATCCAGTGGACGCCGCTGAATTGGTCGGCCATACCGCGCTCCTTGCCGTTGGATTTTCCGCTCAACCGTCTATGTTGTAGCCCAATTGTAGCACAACTTGGTTTTGCCGGGTCAAAGGCAGTCCCCGGGGGCCGGGCCATCCGCAACTATTGACAATGCAATTTGCCATAGCATATATTGCCCTTGGCCCGCCATCGCCGGCCCCGTTGCGCCCATTCAGGAAACCGCAGGTAAGGCAGCAATGCAACGCTTCATAATGGTACGGCTCTTTCACTCGGTCATTGCCCTCGTCGCCGTCAGTATGATTATCTTTGCCTTGGGGCGGCTTTCCGGCAATCCCTTGGACACCCTGCTGGATGTGGACGCCACCGCCGAGGACTACGCCCGGGTCGAGGCTTACTGGGGACTGGACCAGCCCATCTATATCCAGTATGTCCGCTACATCGGCAACTTCGTTACCGGCAACTTCGGCGAATCCATCCGCTTTCCCGGCGAATACGCCCAGGATTTGCTGCTGGGTCGACTGCCGGCTACCCTGGAACTAGCCAGCATTGCCCTGATTGTCAGCGGCCTCATTGCCGTGCCGTTGGGGGTGATTGTCGCCGTCAAAAAAGACACCGGCATTGACCTGGCCGGCAAAATCATCGCCCTGATGGGCCAATCCCTGCCCAACTTCTGGCTGGCCTTGATGCTGATGTGGGTCTTTGCCGTGCAGTTGGGCTGGCTGCCCACTTCCGGGCGCGGCACCTGGAAACACCTGATAATGCCCGGCGTGGCATTGGGCTATTTTCAGGTCGCCGCCCTGATGCGCTTGACCCGCTCCTCGATGCTGGAAGTGCTGGATACCGAGTATGTCAAACTGGCCCGCATCAAGGGATTGAAAGAGTGGCGCGTCATCTGGAAACACAGCCTGCGGAACGCCCTGATTGCCCCCATAACCTACTTCGGCCTCATCCTGGGCGGCGCGATGACCGGCTCAGTGGTCATCGAAACCATTTTCGGCTGGCCGGGCGTGGGCTTGTTAGCCATTGACGCCCTGCGGGCCAAGGATTTCCCGGTAGTGCAGTCGGTAGTGATTTTCTTTGCCGCCATCTACATCGGGGCCAACCTGCTGGTGGACATCGTGTACGCCTATCTGGATCCGCGCATCCGCTACACCCATTAGCCTGACCCACCGGCAATCCTCATTCCCAAGAAAACGGGAATCCGTAAGGTTGCCGGCAGAGTAGCCGGCGCCTATCCGTGACTTTCCCGTTTCCCCGGAAATGGCGGTCGCGGAAACGCCGGAACTACAGCAGTCAGGAAACCTTGCCCACGGGCAAAGGGGAGGATTCTTTAGTTATGGCGAACTTGGCGATACCGGGCAGCATTCCGGAAAGGCGCCGCCCTACCGGCGCGCTGCGGGCTTGGCAGACGGCGCGCCGCTACCCCATCCTGCCGGTAGCGGTATTGCTGCTGGTACTGGTAATACCGGCCGTCTTTGCCAACTGGGTAGCCCCGCACGACCCGGTAGTGGGCAGCCTGAGCAACCGCCTGGTGCCGCCCTTCTGGGTCGAAGGCGAAGGCGAAGGCGTCTTTGCCACCCCCGGCGGCACTACCGAGCATCTGCTGGGCACCGACAAGCAGGGGCGGGACATCCTGAGCCGCATCATCTACGGAGCGCGGGTCTCCCTGACCGTGGCCGCTATCTCCATTTTCCTGGCCGGACTGATTGGCACTACCCTGGGCTTGGTAGCCGGCTACTTCGGCGGCAACATTGACCATCTGGTAATGCGGCTGGTGGACATCGGCTTGTCAATGCCGGCCATCCTCTTTGCCCTGGTACTGGCCACGGTCTTGGGGCCGAGCTTTCAGACCGTCATTATCGTCATTGTGATAATTTTCTGGTCCCGCTACGCCCGCCTGGTACGCGGCGAAACTTTGAGCATCAAATCCCAGGACTTCGTCGCCCGCTCCCGGGTCGCCGGGGCCTCCAACGCCCGCATCATCATCCGCCACATTTTCCCCAATGTAGTCAACACCATCACCGTCCTGGCCACCCTGGAAGTAGGGCAAGTCATCCTCTTGGAATCGACTTTGAGTTTCCTGGGCGCGGGACTGCCCCGGCCCACGCCGGCTTGGGGGCTGATGATTGCCAACGGGCGGGAGCTGCTGGTAACGGCCTGGTGGCTGGCGGCTATGCCCGGGGTAGCCATCCTCCTGTCCGTGCTGTCGATGAACCTCCTCGGCGACTGGCTGCGCGACAAACTGGACCCGAAACTGCGGAATGTGTAGGGGGTAGCGAAGTATGTCGATGTCGGATGAATTCACCGAAGTACCGGCGGTCAGTGGGCAGCCTTACCCGCCCCCGCCGATTTTGCCGGGAGACACCATTAACGGCGCGCCGGGCAGTTTCAGCTTGGAATTCGTCCTCGGGAACCGTGGGATGACTAACTCCCGCCGGCTGACCGGGGTAGTGGATACCCGCCGGTTTCGCAGCGTAGTCCCGGCGTCCATCCTGGAGGCAATGGGCATTGCACGGGAGCGTACCGAGCGGTTTATTCAGCCCGACGGATCGGAAGGGGAGCGGGACATCGGCTTTGCGGAGCTGGAACTGGACGGGAAAAGGGGCTTTGACCACATAGTCTTTGGCCCCGACCCGGACTGCATAATCATCGGCCGGATGACCCTGTCCCATCTGGCCTTGGCCGCCGATGCCGGGCAAAAATGTTTGATTCCGGGGGTGGTATATCTGCCCAGCGCGATCCCGGTTGAGGAGGCG
Source organism: Dehalococcoidia bacterium (assembly GCA_965243185.1). GTDB lineage: Bacteria > Chloroflexota > Dehalococcoidia > Lucifugimonadales > UBA3495 > CBDBCU01. The sequence goes on from OZ251531.1 coordinate 2,607,114, forward strand.
TAGCGTGCGTTTCTCGGCAGCGGTAGTTTTGCTGGCGGCGCTGGTTTTGACCGGGCTGGCGGGGTGTAGTGCCGCCGCCCCGGCACCTAACATTGACGCCACTGTGGTGGCCAAGGTTCAGGCTACCTTGGTTGCCGCACCGACTCAAACTCCTTTGGCTACCTATACCCCTTATCCGACCCAGACCCCGTTGGCAACTTATACCCCGTATCCCACGGCTACTCCGGCGGCTACCTATACCCCTTATCCGACCCCAACCCCGTTGCCCAGGGCCACTCCTGTGTCTATGCCCACTCCTTTTCCTGCTGATGCTCAGAGCCATCGGCCTACACCGATACCTGCCAATGAAACATCCGTTGACACAGACCGGGCGGCTTTGGTGGCTTTTTACAGTGCCACTGGCGGGCCGCAGTGGTACATCAGCGGCAACTGGTTGAGCAACAAGCCCCTTGACGAGTGGCACGGCGTTACCACTAATGGCGAGGGGCGCGTTACTGAGCTTTCTCTTTTAATAAATAATCTCAACGGCAGTATACCACGGGAGCTGGGCAACCTGTCTAACCTTGAACTCCTTTCCCTTGCGGTAAATCAGCTGACCGGGCCTATTCCACCGGAGTTGGGCAACTTGCCCAACCTCAGAGACATTTCCCTTGAGGAGAATCAACTGACCGGTACTATCCCCCCGGAGCTGGGCAACCTGTCTAACCTTGAACTCCTTTCCCTTGCGGTAAATCAGCTGACCGGGCCTATTCCGCCGGAGTTGGGTAGGCTGTCTAACCTTAAAAGCCTTGTCCTTTGGGAGAATCAACTGACGGGATCTATTCCGCCGGAGCTGGGCAACCTGTCTAACCTTGAACACCTTTCCCTTGCGGTAAATCAACTGACTGGGCCTATCCCGCCCGAGTTGGGTAACTTGCCCAGCCTGGAGTGGCTCATTCTCGGTTATAATCAACTGACTGGGCCTATCCCGGATGAGTTGGGCGAATTGTCCAACCTAGGTTTGCTCGGTCTCGGTTATAATCAACTGACCGGGGCCATCCCGGCTGAGTTGGGCAACTTGTCCAGCCTATATGGGCTCCTTCTCGGTGATAATCAACTGACCGGGCCTATCCCGGATGAGTTGGGCAACCTGCCTAACCTCAGAGACCTGACGCTCCATAACAACTTATTAACGGGAGAATTGCCTTTAAGCCTCGCTATGCTGACCGGCCTAAGTTGGTTGAAGTATGAGGGCAACGCTGGACTTTGTATGCCGCGGTCGATGCAAAGTTGGCGTAAGGTGATTATTGATGTAGAGGGACCTTATTGCCCGCGCCGGTAAAGGGCGTTTTCTTGGCTTTGGCAGAAAACTAAAATATCCTGATTAGTGACGGAGGTGGTTTGACGGGGTGTGAGTGTGGGTATATTATGAGGGCATGGGAAATCTTGGACGATAAGGAGAGAAGCGGATGTCTGCCAAAGCGCGCTTTGGTCTCTGGCTTTATACCGGTACCATTGTCGTGATAGTGCTATACATAGCACTGTTTAACCCGGACGACGCTCTCGGGGAAAGCCAGACTGTCACCTGGCTAGGGTTCCGTTTCTCCACCTACCCGGGGCAGTCCGCCATCGTGCAGTTCTTGGGGACTTTCATAGTTGCTATGAGCATTATGCCGTACTTGTTCGAGCGTCGGCTAAACGGTTCCACACCTCGTCTCGTACCAATTACTGCCACCGTCGGCTCAGCGGTAGTGATGATCGGGCAAGTGATACAAGGCATCGATGAAATTTCTTTGGTGCCGGCTTTCTTTGTCGTGATTTTGTTTTACGTCCTCCCGGTTTGGATCGTGGTGGCGGGATGGGGCTGGATGAGTCGGGCGTGGGCTTGGCTGAAGTCCCGGCTCCTATCCGGCGGCTGAAAGGAGGACTTACGCAGATTACCATCGGCGGAGTCATAATGCTGGCGGCGATGCTGGTCGTCTGGGTATTTGCGGCATTCGTAGGCAACGATCCCGGTTGCGACAGCGTCGAGAGATCCTTGGCCATGTCGGGGGTGTCCAAGGTGATCGCGAAAATTTTCCTGCTCTGCGTACTGTAGGCCGTCATCGGCCGGCCGCCGGGGAAAGGACGGTTGCGGGATTTCGGTTAGCCAGCTATGAACCTCCACCTAATCGACGGCACTTACGAACTGTTCCGCGCCCACTTTGCCTTGCCCGCGCTGCAAGCCCCGGACGGGCGGGAAGTGGCGGCGGTGCGCGGGTTGGCGCAGACTTTGCTGCTGTTGCTGCGGCAGCCGGGCGTGGCCTATGTCGGTGTGGCTTTTGACAGCGTCATCCATTCCTTTCGCAACGAACTGTTTGCCGGCTACAAATCCGGGGCCGGCGTTGCCCCGGAGCTGATGGCGCAGTTTCCCCTGGCGGAGCGGATGACGGCGGCCTTGGGCTTGACGGTGTGGCCGATGGTCGAGTTGGAAGCTGACGACGCCCTGGCTACGGCGGCCCACTGCTGGCAGGATGCGCCGGGCGTGGCGCAAGTGGTCATCTGCTCCCCAGACAAGGATTTGTGCCAACTGGTGCGCGGCGACCGGGTGGTGACTTTAGACCGCCGCAAGGATATTACGCTGAACGAAGCCGGGGTATGGGCAAAGTTTGGCGTGGCCCCGGCGTCCATTCCCGACTACCTGGCATTGGTGGGTGACAGCGCCGACGGCATCCCCGGCATTCCCAAGTGGGGGGCGAAAAGCGCCGCCCAACTGCTGGCTTGCTACGGACATCTGGAAAACATCCCGCCCGACCCGGCCGATTGGCAAGTCAAGGCGCGCGGCGGGCCGGCTCTGGCCGCCAGTCTGTCCGCTAACTTGGATAACGCCCGTCTCTACCGCCAACTGGCAACTTTGCGCTTGGACGCCCCCTTGCCGCAACAGGAATTAGCCGAACTGGAATGGCGCGGCGTCCCCCGGGAACCGTATCAGGAACTATGCGCCGAGTTGGGCTTTGACCGGCTGCGGGATGCGCCGCAGCGGTGGGCGGATTAGGGATCGGCGGCCGCTGCCGTAATGACGACAGGAGGCAACCGTTCGCTTGCCGCTCAGCCCGGGCCAACGGGAATCCAGAAAGTCCCTCCGGGAGTGAACCGTCCCCCGTCCGAACCCCCTGAATTCCCGATGGCCCGGCCCGAGCCGTGGCGCGGGGGCTAATCCGCCGCTTGCGCCGCCGCCTGTTCCATTTGCAGCAGTTTAGCCTTTACCGCCAAGCCGCCGGCTCCGTAGCCGTGCAAATCGCCGCTGCTGCCAATGACCCGGTGGCAGGGGATGACCAATGCCAAGCGGTTTTTCGCCATGGCTTGCCCGGCGGCCCGGGCCGCGCCGGGCCGGCCGGCTTCCGCCGCCAGCCAGGCGTAGCTGCGGGTTTCCCCAGCCGGGATACGGCGGCAGGCATCCCACGCCGCCCCGTAAAAGGGCGGAGCATCGGTCAAATCCAACGCAATCTCCTCCAGAGCCGCCACTTCCCCGGCAAAGTACCGCTCCAGACACTCCCGGGCTTGGGCAAAGACGCTATCCTCCGGGTCGGCTTCGGGCCAGCGGTCGGCGGCCAGCGACTCCAGGGTTTCCTCCGGAGTCGGTTTCAGGGTCAGTTGGGCAATGCCCCGGTCGCTGCCCACGATGCCTACCCAGCCGTGCGGCGAGGGAAAGACGCAGCGTTTAAGCTGGTTCATCCGATTGATTCCTCCTGCGGAATAGATGGAACAGCAGCGGCCGGCGCACCTGCCGCCAGGCATTGGTCAAGCGCTCCTCCTGCTCCGGGGCGCTTTCCTTGCCGCCGTAGCGATGCCGCACATAGCTGTTGACGATGACCGCCAACGGCTCCCGACAGCCGGGCAGTTCCGCTTGCAGCTGCTGCATATATTGATAGGGCGTCTGCCAACCGGCCGGGCCGATGGCGTTCAGCCGCCCCAGGAAAGTCAGCTTGCGGAAAGCCGTTGGCGGGTCGGTCGAGGGGGTCAGATAACGCCGCCAGAACAGCCAGCCCAAGCCGGCGATAAGGGCGGCCGCGGCCAGTACGCCGCCAATCCAGGGCAGATAGCGGCGGGCCAACTCCGTCAACAGATTCTCCTCGACCGCGCCGGCCGTCGGCTCCAGCAGAAACTCCTCCTCGCAGTCCTCCAGTTCCTCCTCATCATCGCACAACGGCACATCCGTATCCTCGGCGGGAAATACAAAGGGTATGGGGTCATCCTCAATCACCGGCTCGACAGCGATGGGGATGGATGCGCCGGGGGTCGGCTCAAAGGCAATCCAGCCGTAGCCGGGAAAGAAAACCTCGACCCAGCCGTGGCTGTTGCTGTCGGCAACGATGTATATATCCTCATCGGGGATTTGACTGCCTACCGTGTAGCCGGTAACCATCCGCGCCGGGATGCCTTGAGTGCGCAACAGCACCGTCATCGCCGAGGCAAAGTATTCGCTGTAGCCCCGCCGCTCGTTAAAAAGGAAGTGGTCAACCCCATCAGAGTTGTAGGGCGGCGGGTTCATCGTCAACGAATAAGGCAGGGTTTTCAAGTAGCCTTCGACCGCTTTGGCTTTATCATAAGGCGTTTCTGCGCCGGCGGTCAATTCCGCCGCTAAGTCCCGGATGCGCGGCGGCAGCTCCGTCGGCAGTTGGGTATATTTGGCCCGGGCCCAAGTGGGATAGTCCAAGCCGGCCAGTCGCAAGTCCTCCGGTTCCGCTTGGGATACCGACGCCGTTACTTCGTAGGTTTCGCCCCGCTTGAACTCCCGCCCCGGACTGCGGATTGACAGGGTATCGGGCTGCTGCGGTAGAACTTCCGTCAGAACTACATCCTGCACTAGCTCCCCTTGGCGGCGTACCTCGGCCAGTTGAAAGCCGGCCGGCACGGCGGCGGCCAGTTGTCCCCGGCTGGCGGCCCGCCCGCTCTGCTGCAAAGCCCGCTCCAAGCTCAAGGCGGCAATGTCCAGCTTGGGCCAGCCGGTCGCCGCCGCGGCCGGCCCGGTAAAGTCCAGGGCATATTGCGGCGAATCGTAGGTTTCAATCCGCACATCATCATCCACCGCCAAAACCTGCCCCCCGGCAAAGAGGTTGCGGGTCGGATAGTTCAGCGTTACCGAGTGGGTAACTTCAAACCGCTTGGCGTAGGGCTGCGGCGCGGCGATGGTCGGCGTCCAGTCCGTGGGCTGCAACACCGTATCCTCGGAAACCCAGCCCTTGGGGGTATAGGTGCCGTAGCTGCGGGCTTTCCAATACATCGCCACCGGGGAATCCACTTGCAGCACCGGCGTAGTGGTAGGGTTTATCGTCCCCTGGAAAGCCATCACATCGCCCCAGATGCGGTAAGGCAGCGGCCGCCGGGCCGGCAAGCCGGCAAAGAGGCGGTTGAAATCATCCTCAAAGCGCACCAGCGGCGACCGCATATATTCATAGACATTGTGGGCTGGCTGCCAGTAACTGCCGGTGGGCAGTAGCAGAAAGGCAATCAGCAGCACCGCAAAAGCCATCAGGACGCTGTCGGAAATTGACAGGAGGCTCAAGTGGCTGTCGGACTGAAAGCCCCGCCGCCGCCATTCCCGCAAGCGGCGTACCGCCTGTACCCTAGCCACCAGCAGCAGGGCGGTCAACAGGTAGATGCCTAGATAGATGCTGCCCTCGGCCGGCAGGTAGGTCAGGTTGGAAAGCAGACCGGCGCCGCCCAGGATAAAGACGCCCCAAAAGTTGCGGTGGCGGAAAAATACCCACGCCGCCAGATAGCCGGCTAACCAAGTGGCGCACATCAAGCCAAAGGCGAAGGGTTCCCGGTCAATGTTGATGCTGCCGGTGCGGGCCGCCTCATACCACAGATAGAGCCGCTGCCATAGTTCGGCGGCGTTAGCCAGTTCCATCCCTTCAGCCTGGAAAGCCGTTATCTGCTGGACGATAACGCCCAAGCCGATAAGCAAGCCGAGCGGCAAGACCAGCAAACCCCACAGGGGAACCCGGGACAAGAGCAGCCCGGTCAGCATTGCCAGCAGGATTAGGGATACCAGATTAGGCGTCGGCACCCAGTCGGCCTGCTCCACCGACCAGACCACTACTATCAGGTTCAACCCCAGCAGGAGAACCGTAGCCCAGCCATCAGCCGGCCGAAAGTAGTTCAGGACCGCCAGCAGCCCCTTGCCCAGGGCTTCAGTGTCCAGCCCCTTCCATTCCCGGACGACGCCGGGCAACGGTATATTGCGCCCTTCCGCGCCAATCATTGGGCGTCCTCCCCATTGGCAGCGGCCGTTGCGGCGGCCATTGCGCCGTCAGCAAAAGAACCGTCGGCATTGACCGGAGCGGCGGCCGGCGGTGCCGGGTAGCGGTAGCTTTCCCCGGCGTACAAGGGCATTTGCAGGGCTTCGTTAAAGGATTGCCCCCGCTTAACCCGGTACACCGGGATTTCGTTGGCAAAGAGAAAATCCAGCGGCGATCGGGGTTCGACAGCGGCCCCGAACTCGGTAGGGTCAACATAGACCACGTTAATGCTGACCCCTTGCCGGCGCAAACTGGCCAAGGCCGGTATCCACTCGGTACGCCGGGTCGGGGTGATGACGGTCAAAGTGTTGAACCGGCTGAGGTGCGGCTGCAAGTCATAGATGAACCGCTCCAGAGTCAAGTTGCCCTGAGCGCGTACGGCGGCCAAGGTTTCCATCACGCTGCCCAAGTGGGCCGGGCCGGAGCCGGGCCGTAACAGCCAGGTATCGCCGCCACTGGCCGCCAATCCCACCGGCGCTGACAACTCCTCCAACCGGTTGACCAGGGACGCCGCCAGGGCCACGCACAACTCCTCGGTATTGTCCACCGGGTCATCCCCCAAGTGGACGCTGCGCTGCATATCCAGCAGCACCCAAGACTCGGCGGACAAGCCCATATCAAACTCTTTCACCATCAGGTTATTCATCCGGGCGGTGTAGGGCCAGTGGATTTGCCGGAAACTGTCGCCATAAGTATATTCCCGGACGCCGGAGGATTCCGGGGTGATGTGGTCGGAACGGCGGGTTACTCGATAGTCGCTGGGCAGCCAGGCAAAGCCGGGCGACAAGTCGGGCAGCGGTTTGGTAGCCGGAAAGACGATATACCGCTGCGGCTCCAGAAAGCGGCGGCTCAGCCGAAACAAGCCGAAGGGGTCTTGACTGGTAACTTCAATCCGCCCGGTCTCAAATACGCCGCGCCGCGGCAGATAGGTTTCGATGCGCCAGCTGCGGGACTGGTCCCGCACCAAGGCAATGCCCCGGCCGGTGGTGTAGCCGGGCAAATCGGAGACTTCCTTGACTTCCAGCCAGGATTTGGGAAAGCGCAGCCGGTTGATGACCTGTATCTGCCCTTCGAGGTAGCCGCCAACTTGCCCCCGGGTAGCCAGCCGGGTCAAGCGCACTTCCAGGCCGCGCAGGTTTATCCACGCCCAGAGCAGCCCCAGACCCAGAGCCAGGAGCAGGACATAGAGAAAGCGGTAGAAAAAGGGAAAGCCGGTGCCGACGGTGTAGAAAGCCACCACCGCCAGCAGTATCAAAATCCCGATATTCCGCTTGTTTAAGGCCATCTGTTTCCCGACTGACCTGCCTGAAAAGTATTGGTTATCCCCGCAAGGCGTGAACTAGGCCGGTGCTTTGACGGGGCGGCATTTTTGCCGGCCAGCTATGCCGTATGCCGCCGCGCCCTTTGAATCACGGCAATTCCCGCAAATACTTCACGACTTCCTCGTGAGGTATCAGCTCAGCCCGCCCTTCCCGCACCTCGGCATAGAACTCGTCCAAGGCGGCCCGCTCCGCCGGCGTCGGTTCCACTACCGGGGCATCCAGAAAGAAGCAATCCTCCTCCCCGTCCCCTTCCTCCAGACACTCCAGTAGCATCCGATTCACCTCAGCCCACTTGCCTGCCGGAAGGCAGTCAATCAGGGTATGCAGGTCTTCCCGGGTGGTCATTTCCCACACCTTCCTTCTATGCCTACGCCGGCTGCTGGCAGTTACGCCGATCCCGCCGCCGCGCTCTGCGCCATACCCGGCACATTCACCTGATTCAGCAGTTCGTTGATGACCCCTTCGCTGCGGATGCCGCGCATCCGGGCCGCCGGGGACAGTACGATGCGGTGGGACAGCACCGCCGCCGCCAGCAGCTTGATGTCATCCGGCACTACATAATCCCGGTCTTGCACCAATGCCAGAGCCCGGGCCGTGCGGAACAAGCCCAAAGTAGCCCGCGGCGACGCCCCTAACGCCACATCCCGATGGCCGCGGGTGGCTTCGGTCAGGGTTACAATGTAGTGTCGCACCAAGCGGTCAACATAAACTTGCTTGGCCGCTTCCTGCATACTGACCACTTCCTCCGGACTGGCTACCGGCTCCAGGGAATCGATGGGATGGGTCTGCTCCTGCCGCTCGATAATCGCCATTTCCTCGGTAAAGTCCGGGTAACCCAAGCTTAGCCGCATCAGGAAACGGTCCAGTTCCGCCTCCGGCAGCGGGAAAGTCCCTTCGTACTCGATGGGATTCTGCGTTGCCACTACCATGAAGGGCGGTCGCAGGGGATGGGTAACGCCGTCGACCGTAACCTGATGTTCCTCCATCGCCTCCAGCAGGGCCGCTTGGGTCTTGGGCGTGGCCCGGTTGATTTCGTCGGCCAGCACCACTTGGGACATAATGGGGCCGGGGCGGAAGTTGAAATCCTGGCTCTGCTGGTTATAGACGGAAATGCCGGTCACATCGCTGGGCAGCAAGTCCGGGGTGAACTGGATACGCTGAAAGGAGCAGCCGATGGAGATAGCCAGGGCTTTGGACAGGGTAGTCTTGCCCACGCCCGGCACATCCTCGACCAAGATATGCCCTTGGGCGACCAGCGCGGCCAAGGCCTGCTCCACTACCGCCGTCTTGCCGACAATCACTTTGGCGACATTTTCAATAATGCGGCGGCCCACCAGGGCCGGGGATGTGGTATCCTGCAAATTGAGCCTCCGTCAAACCGGCCGGGCCGGGATTGGTAGTGTTAAGTTTATCACAATTGGCAATAGAGACATCCCCCGGCGGGAAAGGCATCCGATTAACCTGCGCTAGCGTGTAACTGGACAACCGCACTGACCTACAGGATTTTTGCCGTGAAATTGCTGAGCCGGCGTACCCGGTCGGGGGTATCCGCTTTTCTGCTGTTGGCATTGGCCGCCGCCTGCGCCCCGGCCGCTATCCAAGAGCGGGCAGCGGAACCGCCGGCGGTAGTTGTCGCCGCCACCGAAACGGCGGCTCCGGCGGCGGCCGTCATAACCCCGTCCGTCCCGGCGCAAGCGGCGGCCGCCCCAACGCCGCCGCCGGAACCGACCGCCGCCAATCCCGTCAATCCTCAGCCAACCGCCGCTGCAACTCCCGCCGTCGTCAACCCCACGGTTGAACCGACCTCCCAACCGGCTGCCGCGGTCCTGCCGTTAGAGCCAACATCCGTGGCTGAGCCACTGCTTGCGGCGGAACTGGCCGGCATCAGCGCTTGGATTAACAGCGAGCCTTTGACTTTGCAGCAATTGCGCGGCCAAGTAGTGCTGATTGACTTCTGGACTTATACCTGCGTCAACTGCATCCGCACCTTTCCCTATCTCAAGCTGTGGTATTCCCGCTACGCCGATGATGGGCTGGTCATTCTCGGCATCCACACCCCGGAGTTCGAGTTTGAGAAAGACTATGACAATGTGCGGCAGGCCACGGTGGACAACGGAATTCTCTGGCCGGTGGCCCAGGATAACGATTTCGCCACTTGGGGAGCCTATAACAACCGCTACTGGCCAGCCAAGTATCTGATTGACCGGAACGGGGTAGTGCGCTATACCCACTTCGGGGAGGGTAAGTACGCCGAAACCGAGGAGCAGATTCGGGAACTGCTGGCGGACGCCGGAGCCGACTTGTCCGATGACTTGGAACTGCCTACTGACCAGTTGCTTGACCCCTCTTTTGTGAACCGGGCTGATGCCATCGTTACCCCGGAGCTTTACGCCGGCTATCAGCGCAATGTCCAGTCCCTGCTGTTCGGGCAAGACCCCTACATCATCCAGATGGACTATTACCAGAGTTCCGCTGCGGTGGTGGAGTTTGACGCCCCGGCTACGCTGCAACCCCATTTTATTTATTTTCACGGTTCCTGGGCGGTCGGGCCGGAGCAGATTACCCACGCCCGCGCTACCGCCGACTACACCGATTATATCGCCCTGAATTACGCGGCTAAAAGCGTCAACGCCGTGCTGACTTCCGCCGCCGGGGATGATTACCGGGTGCGGGTAACGCTGGACGGCGAATATCTGACGGCGGAGAACCGGGGCGCGGACATTCAGATTGGCGATTATGGGGAAAGCTACTTGCTGGTCAACGAGCCGCGTCTGTACGAAATCGTGAACAGCCCGGCTTACACTACGGGAAAGGAATTGCGACTCAGTTCCAACTCCGCCGACTTCAGCCTATTTGCCTTTACCTTTGGCGTATATCAGGATGGGCCGTAAATGGGCTGGCTGATGTTCCTGCCGGCGGTCTTTCCCGCGCTGCGGCTGCTGCCGGCTGGCTTATTTGCCATCAGCCGCTGGTGGCTGCTGACTGCCCGGCGGCGGGCGGCCCCGGCGGCTACGCTGACCTTAGCCGCACTGCTGATTGCCTGCGGCGGTGACGCCCCATCCTTATCGGAATCCATCCCGACCCCGACTCCGGCAACGGCCGCCGCGCCAAGTCCGGCCCGGTTAGTTCCGGCGGAAAGCCCCAACACCGTCAACCCCATCCTGGCAACCAAGACTTTGGAAACCGGCCGGCAGCGGGTAGCCTTTTTGCTGGTGGGGCAAAAGGCGTTAATCAAGACGCCAACGGCGGAAGTTACCGCCCGTTACTTGGGGGATGATGGCGCAGCAACGGACGGGGAAACGGTCCAAGCCGTCTATCATCCTTGGCCCTACGGCATTCGGGGGGCGTACAGTACCGAGCTGAACTTTGACCGGCCCGGCCCCTGGCGGCTGGACATTGCTGTAGCTGATGCTGATTTTGCCGCTCAAACCGCTCTGCCGCTGGAAGTAGTAGCCCAATCCCCCGCGCCGGCGGTAGGCAGCCGCCCGCCGCTGAGCCGCACCAAAACCCGGTCGGAAGTGGCGGCCATCGAGCAGTTGACTACCGACTACACCCCCGACCCGGATTTGTACCGCCTTTCCGTTGCGGATGCCATCCAGAGCCAACGGCCGGCGGTTATCGTCTTTGCCTCCCCGGCGTTCTGCGTCAGCGCCACCTGCGGCCCGCAAGTGGACGCTGTTTCCGAACTGAAAGACACCTATCGCGGCCAAGCCGATTTTGTCCATGTGGAAATCTACGCCGACCCGCAAGCCATTCAGGGCGATTTAGCCCAAGCCGAACTGGCCCCGGCGGTCGCGGAATGGGGTTTTACCGCCTTGCCGCACTGGTTCAACGAATCGTGGGTTTTCATTCTGGACGGGCAAGGCATCGTAAAGCAGCGTTTCGAGGGCTTTGCCACCAAAGACGAACTGGAAACGACACTGCGGGAAGTTTTGGCGGAAGGATAGGGCGTTATCGGACATAAAGAAGGGGAATAGCCTAAAGCCGGCAGCGCCAAGCCTATGGCGGCGGGGCGGGATTGGCGGCGGTTGGGGTATGCTATACTGGCGGGAGTTTGACGGCAGGAGGAGGGTTCGGATGACTACGGGCAATGATGGCGACCGGATTTCGCGGGCATTTACCATTGAGGGAAGCGCGCAGACTTTGGAGGGGATGCGGAAGCAGGCGGCGGCGCGGGGTTTTACGATTCTGTGCGATGAGGCGGCGCCGATGGGGGACAATACGGCGCCTTCGCCGATGACCTACTTTGCGGTGGCGGTGCTGTTTTGAGAGATGACCCAGCTTGAGCGGTACGCTCAGATGATGAAGGTGGAGCTGGGGCCGGTGCGGGCGCGGATTGGGTTTTCGGTGGCGTCGGAGGGTTCGGTGCTGCGGCAGACGGTGCGGGCGCGGGCGGAGAAAATCGTAATTCACTACGATTTGGAGTCGGGGGAGACGCCGGAACGGGTGGCGGGATTGCTGCGGAATGCGCGGAATGGGTGCTATGCGCGGCAGTCGATTGGGCGGCCGGAGTTGTTTGAGGATACGGTGAACCTGAATGGGGCGCCGTTTGAGCTGGAGGATTATCCGCCGCCGGGGCGGGAGTAGGGATTGGGGAGATACCGGTGTTGGCGGAAACCGCGGCCGCGGTTTCCGCCTTGTCGGGAGAAGGGTTGGCAGGTCTGGCCATGCGGGTTGCCAAACGCCGGTTGGACTTCTGGCTACCAATTCCGGCTTTGCCCGACCAGGCTGCCGATTACGGTGGCGCGACCTTGAGTTGGCTACTGACGCCGGTTGGTATGGTTGCCATGCCGGCGGGTTGGCCCGGTGTTGCGACCGCGGTTGACCGTTCTCCAGTCAACCTGGGTTGCTCCGAACTCCTGTGGGAATGGGCGCGGTTTGGCGGCGGTTGGGATTTGCCGTTGGCCGCTGCTCCGGTTGGGGAATGCGGGGCCTTAGTCCGTTTCCCCGGGGGTAGGAGTGTTGAGGCGTCCGGCGGCGGGTTTAGGCCGGCCGGGGCCCACAGCGCGCTGTGTGGAGCGGTATTAAGTTTTACGGTAAGCTTAGCGTAAAGAACCCGGCGTCCCGGGGTCAGGTCAACCTTGACGGGTTTTATTATGGGGGATGGTTTAGGGGTTTGTCAAGGGGTTTGAGACGGATTTTCGGGAATTGGGGAATTGGTTTTTAAGAGTTACGGCGGGGGAACTTTTGTAAAAGTTCCCCCGCACCCCCTCAAAACTTTTTGATTTGGGGGATTGCGGGGGCCGCGGCGACGCGGAATGACATAGCGGGGGGGTTGGTGTATTATGGGGGCGGTTTGGTTCAGTCAGCGGTTGGAGGTTGGACGGGGGATGTTCAGCTATATTGAGGGTTTGGAGTGTACGGTGTGCGGGCGGGGGTATCCGCATAACCGGGTGAGCAAGGTGAGCGCGTGCTGCGGGAAGGTGCTGTTTGCCCGGTATGATTTGGCGCGGCTGCGGCGGGAGGGGAGCCGGGAGGTTTTTGCGGGTCGGGAGCCGAATATGTGGCGGTTCGCGGAGCTGATGCCGGTTACGGAGCCGGGGGCGATAGTTACTCTGGGCGAGGGCGGTACACCGCTGCTGGCGGCGGCCGGGCTGCAACGGAAGCTGGGGCTGAAAAGCCTGTTCATCAAGGAGGAGGGGCTGAATCCGACCGGGACTTTTAAGGCGCGGGGAATTGGGGCGGCGGTGTCCAAGGCGGCGGAATTGGGGATAACGGGCTTTACGATGCCTTCGGCGGGGAATGCGGCCGGGGCGGCGGCGGCGTATTGCGCGCGGGCGGGGCGGCCGGTAAAGGTGTTTATGCCGCAGGATGCGCCGGCGGCTAATAAGAAGGAGTCGGTATTGGCCGGGTCGGAGCTTAATTTGGTGGCGGGGCTAATCAGCGATGCCGGGCGTTTGTCGGCGGCGGTGGCGGCGGAACAGGATTTGTTTGACTTGTCCACGCTGAAGGAACCGTATCGGGCCGAGGGCAAGAAAACGATGGGGCTGGAAATCGCGATGCAGCTGGGCTGGCAAATGCCGGACGCTATTATCTATCCGACCGGCGGCGGGACGGGGATTATCGGGATGTATAAGGGGTTTCAGGAGCTGCTGGAGTTGGGCTGGGTCGAGGGAAAGCCGCCGAAGTTTATCGCGGTGCAGCCGACCGGGTGTCAGCCGATAGTCAAGGCGTTCAACGAGGGGGCGGCGACGGCGGAGATGTGGCCGGATGCGGCGACGGTGGCCGATGGGCTGCGGGTGCCGGGGCCGTTTGCCGATTACCTGATTTTGCAGGCGATACGGGAAACCGGCGGGACGGCGTTGGCGGTGGAGGATGAGGATATGGTGGCGGCGATGTATGAAATCGCTACGGAGGAGGGGATTATTGCCTGCCCGGAGGGGGCGGCGACGCTGGTGGGATTGAAGCGGTTGCTGGCGGAGGGATTTCTGGGGGCGGAGGAGCGTATTGTGCTGCTGAATACCGGTTCCGGGTATAAGTATTTGGATTTGATTCGGGAGCGGAATTAGAGATTTATGCCGGTAGCCGGGCGGGAATATACTCGGCTCGGCCCGGCCCAAGGACGGGTGGCACAACCGCCCGCCCTAGTCCGGCCAATGGGCCGGTTAGCCGGACGATTGCAACATACGAATGACGGCAGGGTTATGGTCGGCGGAACAATCCCGCCGGCCATTTCGTTATTTTACTCGGCGATGCCCTCCTCGCTGAATACGGAGCGGGCGATACGCATGGCGGTGCGGGTGTTGAAGTAGCCGCCGTAAAGGGTGAGCTGGATGAATACTTCCATAATTTCGGTGGGGGTCATTCCTACGCGCAAGGCGCCGGCGATGCGGCGGCGCAGTTGGCGGTCGTAGTGGCCCATCACGGTCAGGGCGGCGAGGGAACACATGGAGCGGGCTTTGGCGTCGAGGTGGGGGCGGGTATGAATGGCGCCCCAGTTGTATTCGTTGATGAGCCGCTCGAGCTGCATTTCGGGGGTGTTGGGGTCGCCGGTGTAATAGATGGTGATGTCGCCCATGTGTTCCTCGTGGGTGGCCAGTCCCAACTGGTAGAGGTCATCGGCGGAGCGGTTGGAGTCGTAGGCGGTGGTGGGGGTGAAACGGATGCCGCGCTCGTCGAAGATTTCTTTGGCGGTGCGGAGGGCGGTTTCCACGGAGGGGACGCCGACATAAAAGGTCATCTGGATGAAAACTTCGACGACCTGGGCCGGAGTGAGGCCGAGGTTGAGGGCGCGCTCGATGTGGCGGTGGAGGAGAGGGAGTTGGCCCATCGCCATCAGCGCGGACATAGTGCAGATGCAGCGCTGGGTAACATCCAAGCCGGGGCGGTTCCAGATGGAGCCGAAAAGGGCTTCGTCAACGATGCGTTTGAGGTCGGGGGCCAACTGGTCGATGCCGGGGAGGGTGAAGTGGCTGGGGTCGCCGGCGGCCATAGTGGCGCGCATCTGCTGACCCTGTTGAAATCTTTCGTCCAGGGAAGTCATGCTAGCTCCTTGTGGGGGGTTGGGGGGTGTTGCCGAGGGTATTATATATCAAATTGGGGGGCGGGGGCAATTGGGGCGGCGCGTTCGATAGCGTTGCATTTTAGGTGGTTTAGCCAGCAATTGGGTTTGTACCCTTACTGCAAAACCCGAATTTGCTAATCAAACCACCTAAATCGGAACGCTACCGCCGCCGCGCCGCCAATTGACAAGCCCCCCGCCGGTAACTAAAATCCGGTTGAATTTGCGCCGCCCCGAACCCGTCTGCTGTCTGCTGTCCCGAGGCTATTGGTGAGCTACCAACCACACCGTCCCCGCGACACCGTCATTCGTCAACCCCGGCTGGCTGAGTTGCAGCCCGCCCACTCCGGGGATATACCCCAACGGCGGCCGCGGCGTTTTTTTGCCGCGCCTTTTCTCCTGCTCTACGGCTTTGTCGCCCTGATTCTGGCCGGCGGGGTATTGCTGACTTTGCCCTGGGCCAGCAACCCGGGGGCAGCCACTTCCTGGGAAACGGCTTTCTTTACCGCTACTTCGGCGGTTACGGTTACCGGGCATACGGTAGTCAGCACGGCCCAACACTGGAGCTATTTCGGGCAAGCGGTCATTTTCCTGCTGATGCTGGTCGGCGGCTTGGGCTTTATGTCCGCCGCCATCTTTGTGCTGCTGCTTATCGGGCAGCGTTCCAGCCTGTCGGAGCAACTGGTGCTGCGGGATACGATGGGCGTTGACGGATTCAGCGGCCTGCGGCAGATTGCCCGCAACATTGTCATCGTAGTGCTGCTGATTTACCTTGCCGGCGGTATCCTGATGTTCGGCCCGGTGCGCGACATTACCGGTTTGGGCTTGATCGAATCCGCTTGGCAGGCCATCTTTCTCTCCGTATCCGCTTTCAACAGCGCCGGCTTTTCCATCCTCCCGGAAATCTCCGACCAGCGCGCCTTGGCTATCCTGGATGGCCGTTGGGCTTTGCAGGGACTGATGGCCGCCCTGATCATCCTCGGCGGTATCGGCTGGACTATCCTCGTGGACTTTTACCGCAACCGCCGCTTTTCCCGCTTTTCTCTGGATACCAAACTGGTGCTGATAACCAGCCTGGCTTTGTGGCTGCTGGGCTTCTCCGTCTATTTCTTTGAGGAATACCTCAGCGTAGCCAGCCGCGGCTACGACCACATCTGGGAGCAGGCCGGAGACGCCCTCTTTCACTCCATCAGCGGCCGCACTGCCGGTTTCATCATCACCGACTTTCAGCAGGCCGCCGACTTTACCAAACTGACTTTTTCCTTCCTGATGTTCGTCGGCGGCGCCTCCGGTTCCGTAGCCGGCGGCATCAAAGTCAACACCCTGGCCGTCATTATCGCCGTGGTCATCGCCTCCATCCGCTCCCGGGCCCAAGCCGAGGCTTTCGGACGGGAAATCCCCCAGTCCCAAGCGTTCCGGGCCATCGCCATCGCCGGGCTGGGCGTCGGGTTTATCCTGGTGACCGTTCCCGCCCTGACCATCACCGAGGCGGCCGCTCTCCGCTCCGGAACCATCGAGTTCCTTGACCTGTTCTTTGACACCATTTCCGCCTTTGCCACCAACGGCTCCTCGACCGGCATCGTCCCGGAACTGGGGGTAGCCGGCAAGCTTATTTTCATCGCCGCTATGTTCCTCGGCCGCATCGGCCCCTTGACTTTGGCTTTGGCCTTGGCCACCCCGGAGCGGACGGTCTATCGTTTTGCTCAGGAAAGGGTTAAAATAGGATGACCCCCAACGGGAGGCGGCAGCGGGTATGAAAAAACGGGTCTGTGTTATCGGAATGGGGCGGTTCGGGATCGGCATGGCCGCGGAACTGTTCCAAGCCGGCCACGACGTGCTGGTTATCGACACCGACGACGAAAAAGTCCAGAGTATGTTGGGCCGCGCCACCTACGCTGTGCGCGCCGACGCCACCAACGCCGACACCCTGCGCGAGTTGGGCGTCGCCGATTACGATGTTGCCATCCTCACCCTGGGCGACCAGAATGTCCAGGCCAGCATCCTTATCGCTATGCTGCTGAAAGACCTGAACCTGTCCTTTATCGTGGCCCGGGCTACCAACCAGCTCCACGGCGAAACCCTGGAGCGTATCGGCGTCACCCGGGTCGTCTATCCCGAGGAGGAAAGCGCCAAGCGGGTAGCCCATGTCGATTTCAACCACAATGTTATCGACTATATGGACATCGTCGCCAATGCCGGCATTACCAAACTGCGCCCGCCGCGCAGTATGGTCAACCATACTCTTGAGGATGCCGGCTTGGCCGGGGCTAAAAACCGCTATTCGCTCACCGTGCTGGCGGTGCGCCGCGGCCGCGGCTACATCCTGAACCCGTCCAAAGACGAGCTGATTAGCGACGGCGATGTCCTGATTGTGGCCGGCCGCAGCGAATATGTCGCTATGCTTTCCGAACTGTCCCGCCAGGAAGCCGATACGGCCGACCAAGCGCGGGAACGGCTCAACTTGGCCTAACTCTAACTACAAGCGGGTAAAGGATGCAAGTCGGCCCCTGGAAACTTCAGAAACCGGCCTCCCGCCGCAGCCCGGGGGAGCTGCGAATCCTCGTGCCGGTCAACGGTCAGCCGGCCAGCGACCACGCCTTTCGCTGGGCTTGCCAACTGGCCCGGCAGCAGCGGGCCCGCCTCCACGCCCTCTATGTTTTCGAGATTCCGCTGGCCTTCCCCTTGGAAGCCGACGAAAGCGAGTCCGATTTGACCCAGGGCGAAGCCATCCTGAAACGGATGGAAAACATTGCCGCCGCTGAACATTATTCGGTGAACGGGCTAAATGTGCGCGCCCGCACTGCCGGCCCCGCCATCATCCACGAAGCTGTCGAGCGTAAAATCGACCTGCTGGTGCTGGGGCTGTCCGAACCGCCCGGCGCCGCCGTCCGATCATTCGACAATACCACCGATTACATCCTGAAATACGCCCCTTGCCAGGTGCTGCTCTCCCGGGAACCCCAAGCCGCCATGGCCGCCGCTGACCGTTAAGGCAACTCGACTGATGGATATTCTAATTTTCGGTTGCACCCGTCTGACCTATACCCTGGTACCCCATTTGACCGGGGCCGGGCATCGCTTGACCGTCCTCGACCCGGACGCTGACCGCTTGGCGCTATTGCAGCGGGAAACCTCCCATCCGCCGATCCAAGTAATTCCCACCGTCGAGCCGGTGATGCTAGACTACTTGCAGCAGGGCGGCATCGCCGAATGTCAAGCCTTTCTGGCCCTATCCGGCGATGATCCGCCCAATTTGTTGGTCAGCCAAACCGCCCGGCTGATCTACAATGTCTCCCGGGTCTATTGCCGGCTCAGCGACCCCCTCCTGCGGGAGTTTTATCGCGGCTTGGGGCTGGAAGTAATCGACGCCGGCGCCGAATCCCTCGAACGAGTGCGCCAGTCCCTCCAATCCGACGCAGTACGGCAGCGTTAAACCGATGTTTATTATTATCGTAGGATGCAGTGAAACCGGTTTCGGCTTGGCCCGGCTGCTTCTGGTCTCCGGCCACGAAGTGGCGGTAGTGGAACGCAGCCAAGCCCGCTGTCAACTGCTCTGGACGGAGCTGGGCAGCGTAGCCGTCCTGGGCGACGGCGTCGATCCGGAGGACTTGAAACGCGCCGGCATCAACCGGGCTGATGTCGTCGTCGCCCTCACCGGCCAGGACGACACTAATCTGGTGGTCTGCCAACTGGCTAAACACCAGTTCCACATCGACCGCACCGCCGCCGTCATCAAGGACGCCAAAAATCAGCCCATCTTTCGCCTGTTGGGTGTGGACCTGATTGTCAACTCCCCCGACCTGATTCTCGACAGCTTGGAGCAAGGCATTGCCGAGGTCAATCTCCGCCGCCGCCTCACCCTCCGCATTCCCAACACCTCCATTGTCAGCATCGCCGTACCTCATGATGCCGCCGCCATCGGTCGCCTGCTGACCGACGTAGGCCACAACCCGCAAGTGGATACGGAAATCCTGAACCACAGCTTTGTCTGCATGGTGATTCGCGGCCGCCAGACCCTACCGCCAACCGGCTTGACCGTAGCCGAAAACGACGAACTCTTTGCCGTAACTACCGCCGACGAGGAACCAAAACTCTACGAACTGTTCACCGGAGTAAAGCCGTGACGCAACGCCTGTCTTATTTCGGCCCGGCCGGCACCTACACCGAGGAGGCCGCCCATCTCTATGACGCCCAAGCCGAACTGATCCCCTTCGCCACCATCCCCACGGTGTGCCAAGCCGTATCCGACGGCGCCGTCGACGCCGGGGTAGTGCCGATCGAAAACAGCATCGAGGGTTCGGTTGTCAACACCCTCGACTTCCTGATTAACGAGTCCGACCTTGCCATCCGCTACGAAATTGTCCTGCCCATTGAACACTGTTTGATGGTGCGGCCCGGCGCCGACTCGACCCTCTTGCAGGTCATCTTTTCCCATCCTCAATCCCTGGCCCAGTGCCGCCACTACCTCGAAGACCACTACCCGGCGGCGCGGCCTACCGCCTCTTTAAGCAACGCCGCCGCCGTCACCGAAATGCTGTCCAGCCCGGTACCGGCCGCTGCTATCGGACCCCAACGGGCGGCCCAGCTCTACGGCGCGGAAATCATCGACCGCGGCATCCAGGACCGGGCCAACAATATGACCCGGTTTGTCGTAGTGGCGCCCACCGACCACGCCCCCACCGGGCAGGATAAAACTTCTATCTGTTTTTCCTTCGCCCAGGACGCCCCGGGCTCCCTGTACCAAGCCCTCGGCGTCTTTGCCCTCCGCGACCTCAACTTGGTAAAAATCGAATCCCGCCCCACCAAAGAATCCCTCGGCCGCTACAACTTTCTCGTGGATTGCGAAGGCCATCGCGCCAGCCCGGCCGTGCAGGAAGCCTTGACTGTTCTGGCCGGCCAGGTCAGCGCCCTCAAGATATTCGGCTCCTACCCCCGCTGGGACACCCATTAGGCGCGGCCGCCGGCTACTCCCGCCCGCGGTCAAACCGTTCCCGTATCCGCTCCGCTACCCGGTTGATGACGCCAAAGAAGCCCAGGGTTTTCGACACCTCTTTAGTGGAACTGAGGACAATCCCCGAAGCTTCCTCCAGGTTGCTCCCGGTGCGCCGCAGAGAAGTAATAAAGCTCAGCAGCCGCACCATCAAAATTATCGCCAGCACCAAGGCAACAATCAGGATGCCCAAGCTGAGGATGGTCAGCAGGTCTTTGACAAAGGCCACCTGAATCAAGATACTTTCGTCCACTACTTACTCCCTTGTATCGGAATGGGGACGGCCGTGCCGGCCCCGGTTCAGTTCACGGCAGTTCATAAAGGGTAACGCCGGGATTGGCGTAAGCCACCCGCGCCATCCCCTCCGCCACCATTCTATCAAACTTTGCCAACCCGCCCCCACCGTAATAAACCCGCTCCAACTCCCCCACCACTACATACTTCACGCCGTAGCGCCGCAGCAGCGCCGCCGCCCGGCTCAAATCCGCCGTTTCGTACATTTCCTGCACCGCCGCCGCCCGGTCTTGCACCCCTTCGTAACTGCCCCGTTGCTGGATCTGATGCCACGGCCAGCCCAGTACCGTGGGCAAGCCGGTATAAATCGACATCCGCCCCCCCCAACGGTACTGTTCCGTATGCGCCTCCAGTATCACGGGAGAGCCAACCACATTGTCTTGCAGCCACCGTATCGCCGCAGCATCCCATCGCAGCTCCAGCGGCGTCTCCTGTTCCCAATGCGCCGCCCGTTCCATATACGCCATTCCGTCCAAAGTCGGCGGCAAAGGATTAAAACGGTCCGCCAACCGGGCCGGCGGCGCCAGGAAGGTATAAGTCAAACCCGATACTAGCAACAGCAGCAGCCAGCCCGTCCATATCTTGCCGGCCCAAGTCCGCTTAACCCAACTCAACCCGCCCGCTTGCCCCAGCCGCCACAGCAAATAAGCCGCCGCCACGGCGAACAGCGTCCACGCCGCCAGATAATACTTGAACAGCGTATTCATCCGCCCGATGTCCCCGGTCAACCGCAGCAACTCCACCCCCAAGCCCAGGGCTAAAGCCATTGCCAGCAGCAGTAGGGGAAACCCGGCGTAAGGCCGCTCATCATCATCCGCCGCTATCAGCCCATTCCAAGCGGCCAGCCCGGTCAATAGCAGCAAAACCGTCAGCAGCGCCCCCGTCGCATAGCCGGCCGCCGCCAGATACGCCGCCGGCAGCAGACCCAAGCCGACATACCAGCGCAGCCCGGCCCGGTTTCCCCCGGCGGCAGACGGACGGAAAAGCCCCGTCAGCGGCCGCCAGGTTTCCTTAACCAGATAAGTTACTGCAATGAACAGAAACAGGGCATGAATTACCAGGTAACGGGTCAGCGGCGTCTGCCACTTAGATGCCTCAATGCCGGCGTCAAAGGTTTCAATGGCTTGGTGATACGGCAGAAAAGCGATATAGCTGACCGCCGCAATACCGCCGGCCAAGCCCGCCGCCCAAAGCAGTTTAGCCCTTCCCGGCAGCGGCCTACCATAGACCGCCAATACAGCGCACCCGCCGGCCAGCAGCAAGTAAGTCGGATAGTCCCAACTGTTTATCGGCCACAGCGCGCCGACTGCCAATGCCAACCCGGCCGCCGCCGCTGCCCGCCATCCCCAGCCCAACCGTCGCCAACCGGTCAGCAAATTCAACCCCAGCCCGATGGTCAGCAAAGTAAAAGGTATTGCCATCAAATGGGCGTGCAGATCAGCAAACAGAAAAGTAAAAAACAGAAACTCCGTAATGTGCCACGAAACCTCCGGGTAGCCCGGAATTCTCTCCGGCAGCCAGAAAGTCAGCCAGCTAGGCTCCACACTTTCCAGATTGGGAATCATCCGGCTGCTCCGCCAAAAATCAAAAGGCGGAAACCCGCCGCCGCTGCCGCTAAAACGCCCCCATAGCCCTTGAACTACCTGCGCCGTTCCGTCCAGATTGCCGATAACGGCGACCAACCCGGCAGACAGCAAGCCGGCCGTTGCCGAACTGCGGAAAAGACGCGCGGTCCGGCTTGGCGGCGGCGCCGTTTCGACAGTGGCGGTGTTGGCGGCCGCCCTTGCCCGCCGCCACGCCCGCTTAGTACCCGACACCAGGTTATAGCCAATGGAATAGGCCGCCGTCACCGTCAGCGCGAACAGCAACGGAACCGCCAAGTTGAACGCCGTTGTCGGAATAATCCCGGTCAGACGGATGGGAACCGCCAGCAAAAAATGGCCCCAATAGTAGTAGTTAAGATACCCTCCGGCAAACCACGGATCATAAGGCGGCAGTAGCGTCGAGCGCACTATGGCATTAAGCTGCGCCAACTCCATCGGCTTCTCCCCGCCCCGGTACGGATGCCACAAATCCGGGTTCCCCGCCCGCAGCAGCGCAAAAGCCAGAAAAGCCATCAGGAAAAGCATTTCCCAGGTCAACAGCAGCCGCCAGCGCTGGGCCAGAAAGTCCCGCATTTCCCGCCACCGGGCCGCTACCGCCCCAGCCGACAGCGCGGCCACCGCCGCCAATCCCAACCCAATCGCCGCCCGCGAAAACTCCAGCCATCCCAAACTCACCGTCAGCCAGACCAAATAGCCTACCAGCAGCAAACCCAGCGGCCGCGCCAGCAGCAGTCCCCGGTCGGGCAAAGCCCGGCACAGGAAAAAAGCCAGCGGCAAAGTCAACAGATAAATCAGTTCGATTGTCAGCAGCCACGCCAGAACCGGCATCTTGTTGACCCAGCTATCCCGGTCAAAAAGCTCCGACCAGGTGCCGCCGCCTTGCTGCCGCGCCCTCTCCCCGTCCGACATCATCAGACTTGACTCGGCATCATCCCCATTTCGCAGCAGCAACGGCAGCAATTGTTCCGCCGTCCGTTTCTCTACATTGCGAAACAGCAGCACTTGGGGATGGTCATACCCCACCACATTGTCATCGGCATAACCCAAGTTGATGGCAAGGGGCGGCGCCGGCTCCGGGGACAGTGGCGCCGGGCGCGGCAGTTCCACCCGACTTATGGGGTCATCCACCAATGCAATGCCGGCTAGTTGCGGGTAAGATGTGAAACTACGCTCCAAACGGTAGCCCAAGCCGCCGCCGAATAGCTGCCGGTAGTAGTTAAAGCTGTAGGGAAACCGTTCCGGGTCGCTGGCGACGCTGACATAAGGCCGGTGGCTGTAAAAGAGCAGATATTCCGCCGCGGCCAACTCCTCGGCCAACCGCGCCATCTTTGTCGCCGTGTCCGGGTCGTAAGCCGGAAACCACCAGAGATGGTACCGATACGTCTCCGGTACATATTGATCCCAATGGTTATCTTTGACTATCGCCGCCCCCCCCGGCACATTTTCATTGATCCATCGGGACGCCGCCACTGCCGGGTGCGGGTTGGCATAAATCCTCTGAAATGCCACCGCATAAAAAGCCGTGGCCAGCACCACCAAAACCGCCGGCCCCCACGCCAGGGCCGGCAGCCACCGCCGCCGCGCCGCCATTGCTGCCTCCCAGCCCTTAACCGCCGCCGGCAGCCACAGCAGCATCCGCGCCCCCATCAATACCATAAAAGGCAGCAGCGGGAAAAAGTAACGCTGAAACCGCACCTCGAAACTTTCCAGAAACAGTAGTCCCGGTACCACCCATGCCAGCAGCAGCCCATCGCTGCGTTGCAGTTGTCCCCCCCGGTACGCCAGCACTGCGGTAAAGGCGATGCCGCCCCAAGCCGCCAGCCCCAGCGGCAGCCCCAAGCCCCATACCGCCGTCTGGTAAAACTGATATAGGAACGGCGGCGTCCCGACATATTGAATAGTAAAAGGCCACAAGCCGGCGTTGCGCGCCATATTGGCCTGCGCCGCCTGCTCCCCAATAAAATTCGACAAGTCCAGCAAGGCGTAGGGCGTAACCGCAAAATACGCCGCTAATGCCACGCCCCCGGCCGCCGCCGCGTGGCCGATAGTCTCTTTAAGGGTATCCCAATTGCCGCCGCCCTCCGTATCCCGCCACCGCCACCAGTAAGCCAGCAGCAGCGGCGTAACGATCAAAAAAATACTGAGCTTCGGCGTCATTGCCAAGCCAATCAATAAACCCAGCAGCAGGGAATCCCGCAATCGCCGCCGCTCCACCATCCGCAACAGCGCCCAGCAGGACGCCAGCAGTAGCAGCACGGAAAAAGTCTCCGGCCGGTAGTAGTGGCTGTTCTGGACATGGATTACCGCCAACGCCGTCAACCCGGCCGCCAGCAGTCCCACCCATGGCCCGTACCGTTGCCCGTAAAGCCGCCGCCCCAGCAAATACAGCAGCGCCACCGACCCGGTATCCGCCAACGCCGACAGGATACGCCCCGCATACCGCATATCCAGCGCGTTGATGTCGGTAAAAACTTCAATCACCGACCGCAGCAGTACCAGCGCATAAAGCAGGACGCTGCCCAGTGGAAACCAGTGGGGATTTAGCGGGCTCCGCTCAAAGTCTAGAAAAATGCCGATGGACGGCAGCCCCGGCACAATTTCCGGGTGTTCCTGCAAGCAATCCTGATAGCCCGGCCGCTCCGTTACCAGGTCATAAATGCACCCGGCCCGCATATAAATCGACCGCTCATCCGGGTGAAAGCCGTACCCATCATCCCAATTCAGCCCATGCAGCCGCAAAGCCAACGCCACCGCCAAAATCAGCGGCAGCAACAGCCAGGGCCAGGAAAAGTTGGGAAGGCTTTTTAAGGTCAAAAAGTTCACCGGCAAAACCGGAACACGGGCTAGGATTTGCTTTCAACAAAGAGACGCAGAGACCCCGGAGCCAGCTCCGTCAATCTCTGCGTCTCCCCGCTACCCAACCCTCGGGATAATCGGGATAATCGAGCAATCAGATGCCCTGCTCGCTCATAAAGGAGCAAAGGTCGGCAGTGCGGCAGGAATAGCCCCACTCGTTATCGTACCAGCCCATCACCTTGACCATATTCCCCGCCATCACAATGGTGGACAGGGCGTCAAAAATGCAGCTGTGCGAATTGCCGCGCACATCGGAGCTGACGATGGGATCTTCGGTATATTCCAGGATGCCCTTCAATCCCCCGGCCGCCGCCGCCGCAAATGCCTGATTCACTTCCGCCGCGGACACTTCCCGGCTCAGGTTGACCACAAAGTCCGTTACCGAACCGGTCGCCGTCGGCACCCGAAAGGCGATGCCATGCAGCTTCCCGTTCAGTTCCGGCAGCACCAAGCCCACCGCCCGGGCCGCGCCGGTGCTGGTCGGAATTATGTTCATCGCCGCCGCCCGGGCCCGCCGCAAGTCCGAATGCCGCTGATCCAGAATCGCCTGGTCATTGGTGTAAGAGTGGATGGTGGACATCAACCCGTGTTCAATGCCAAAGGCTTCGTGCAGCACCTTGACCATCGGCGCAAAGCAGTTGGTCGTGCAGGATGCATTGGACACAATGTTGTGCTTGCCCTTATCATAGGCTTGGTCGTTGACCCCCAGCACCATCGTCAAGTCCACATTGGTTGCCGGCGCCGAAATGATGACCTTGCTGGCTCCGCCTTGGAGATGCCCGCCGGCCCTTTCCCCATCCGTAAAAATCCCCGTGGACTCCACCACCAGGTCAACCCCCATCTCCGACCACGGAATCTTGGCCGGGTCCCGTTCCGAAAAAACCTTGATGCTGCGCCCGTCAATCCGCAGGTCGCCGTTGTCCGCTTCCACCTGCCCCGGATAGACGCCGTAACTGGTATCGTACTTGAACAGGTGGGCGTTGGTCTTGTCATCGGTCAAATCGTTGACCGCCGCCACTTCCAGCTGCTCCGGGTACCGTTCCATAGTCGCCCGGGTCACCAGCCGCCCGATGCGGCCAAAGCCGTTGACTCCAATTCGCGTGGTCATTCCTTACCTCTCTACCCTCTGCAATGGGTTTTCCCGGGACAAACCGCTTCCCTTACCCGTTTCTTGCCCCCTTTCCCCTACCGCCGCCAGAACAGCCAGCCGTACATCCCCAGCCGCGCCCGGTTCACATAGCTCGGCGTCGGCGACGCCAACAGCCACCCCAAGCCGATAATGACCCTTACCGTAAAGGTCAGCAGCCCCCAGGTCAAGCGGAACAGCCCCTTGACCCCTTGAATCGCCAGATAGCGGACAATCCGCCACGTCAGATACCGGTTAGACCGTACCCGCGCCGGCGGCGCCGTAGGCTCTGCTTCCCGCATAGTTGGCCTCCGCGCCCAATTCCGCCTCAATCCGCAGCAACCGGTTATACTTCGCTACCCGCTCCGACCGGGCCGGCGCCCCGGTCTTGATTTGCCCCACATTCCAGGCCACCGCCAAATCGGCGATGGTCGTATCCTCCGTTTCCCCAGAACGGTGACTCATCACCGCCCCCCAACCGGCTTGCCGCGTGAGCCGCAGCGCCTGCAAAGTCTCTGTTAGACTACCAATCTGATTGGGTTTTAGCAAGACCGCATTGCCCGCTCCCCCCTCAATCCCCCGGCGGATCCGGGCAATGTTGGTCACCAGCAAATCATCCCCCACCAGCTGCGTGGTGCCGCCCAGCTGCCGCGTCAACTCTGACCAGCCCTCCCAATCATCCTCATCCAGCCCATCCTCGATGCTCACAATGGGGTACGCCCGCCGCCACTCGGCATAAAGCTCCACCATCTCCCCGGAAGTGAGCGACCGTCCCTCCCGCTCCAGTGTATAGCGGCCCGTCTCCCGGTCATACAGCTCTGACGCCGCCACATCCAAAGTCAAAAAAACCTCTTTCCCCGGAGCGTAGCCGGCCGTCTCAATGGCTTGCAGCACCACCTCGATAGCGTCCCGGTTCGAGGGCAGCGACGGCGCAAACCCGCCTTCATCCCCCACATTCAGGCTATGCCCGCCCGCCCGCAGCAGGCTTTTCAACGCCTGATAAATCTCCGCCCCGGCCCGCACCGCATCGGCAAAGGTCGGCAGTCCCGCCGGCGACACCATAAACTCCTGAATATCAGCGGAATTCGAAGCGTGCCGGCCCCCATTCAGAATGTTGAACATCGGCGCCGGCAAACTCACCGGCCCGGCAGCGGCCGTCAACGCCAGATACCGCCAGAGTTCGCCGCCGGCCTCCGGATGCGCCAACGCCGCCGCCCGGGCTACCGCCATTGACACCGCTAGAATAGCGTTAGCCCCCAGATTGCTCTTATCCGCCGACCCGTCCAAATCCAGCATCCACTGGTCCAAGGTTTCCTGCTCAAAGGGCGACTGGCCGACCAAAGCCGGGCCAATGACCTGGTTGACATTAGCCACCGCCTGCAAAACGCCGCCGCCGCCAAACCGCGCCGGGTCCTTATCCCGCAGCTCCAACGCCTCATAGCTGCCCGTGCTGGCCCCGGAGGGAACGGCGGCGTGGGCCCGGACGCCGTTCGACAAACGCACTTCGGCTTCCACGGTCGGATTGCCCCGGGAATCCAGCACTTCCCGCCCCCGAATTTCAGTGATGACGGCTTGCCCGTCCGGCGTAGTCATAAAGCCTACCCTGCTCTCTAGGATTGCCGCGGTTGCGGCTCCGGCGCACTAGCGGCCGCCGCTAACGCTTTGTCCACCGCTTCCACCGGGTCGGCGGCCGGAATTATCCCGTCCACCACCGGGTCGCCATCCCCTTTAATCGTCAGCGACCAGGTGCTGAGCCCGACAACCGGTATCCCCGCGTCCATAGCGTAAGCGATTTCCGACAGCGTGCCAAAGGCTCCGCCCACCGCGATACACGCCCCGCCGGTGTGGACGACAATGATATTCCGGGCGTACCCCAGCGTAGTAAAGATGGGAATATCCACATACTCATTAAACGCCGAACCCCGCCGCCCCGGCAAAATGCCAATCGTAGTGCCGCCCTCGGCTTTAGCCCCCCGGCAGGCCGCTTCCATCACCCCGGTCATCCCGCCGCAGGCCACCATTATATTGCGCCGGGCCAACTCCCGCCCCACTTCCTCGGCCAACTCCAGATGTTCCGCCTTGGCGCTGCTGCTCCCGATGACCGAAATAATCATAAACCGCTCCGGTTGCCGGCGACTTTACTGCTCAGTGGCAGGATGAGCCGCCGTCGAGTTGTAGCTGCCATCCGGGGCTATGCGGGGCAGCGCATATTGAGTATCGGTCAACAGGTTAAAGACCTGAGCGTCCTTCCCTTTGACCTGTTCCGGGGTACACAAAGCCCACTCGCCGGAAATCTCCCGGCACCGTTCAGCGCCGCTCTGCACGCCCATAACTGCCGTGAGCGTCCAGTAGAAGTATTCCGTTACCATACAGGCGTAGTCGCAGGTGGGATCCAGGTAGGTGTACCAAGCCCCCGCCGGATACTGTCGGTTGGGCGGGAGAGCGCATTGCCCCCGGCCGTCGGCGCAATCGGCAGCGTTCCGCTCCGCAAAGTGTCCGCCCCTGGCTTGGTCCATATAGCCGGCTATAGTGGAGCCGCCCTGCTCCCCAAATACCTCGGGGTAGGCATTAGCGTAGCCGGCGGAGCTTATCAGGTGCCAAACCTCCTCCAAGCTGGCGTCGAAGCCATCGGCCGGATTGGTTTCCGAACCATAAAGGTCCTGGACTTGAACCTGTTCCCGGTCCACCATAGCCCGGAACCGGTCGGGCAAGTCGCCCATTAAGTTCTCCATAGCCGCTTCCGTTTCAGCCATTATAAGCGCCGCATTGCGCCGGGTCATCGCCGCGACGACGGCCGGGTTGTCCGGCTCGCCATCCCCGTTGTTATCTAGGTATTCCGCCATAACATTCGCCGCGTGGAACACTTTGGCATCCGGGACGCCGCCGGCGGCAAATATATGTACGCCGAAAACATTCCCATACTTGGGAAAAACCCCGGTCAAAAACTGCCAATCCGCGGGCAATTCCCGGATCCTCAAGTCGGCCGGGGCGGGTATCCCCGGAGATGCGCTGGTCGGCGCCGCTGCATTGCCCCCGGCTATTTCGGTCGCGGGAATTGGGGATGCCCCGGTTTGACTGCAACCCAGCAGGGCCGCAATCAATGCCAGCGCCAACCAGTATAACGGTATGGGCGGGCAGGCCACCATTACCTTGCGCCGGGCCAACTCCCGCCCCACTTCCTCGGCCAACTCCAGGTGTTCCGCCTTGGCGCTGCTGCTCCCAATGACCGAAATAATCATAAACCGCGCTCCCCTTGCCTATGCTCCGCCTTGGCTCGCCGCCCACGAAACATAATTCTCCCGCATATAGCCGATATGCTCGGCAATATGCCGTTCATAGACCTCCAGCCAATCCTCCAGCGTCATATCCCCGTTTTCCGGGTGGTAGCAAGTGTTGCCCCAAGCCGCTTCCGGCAGGTTGCGAATCAGTTCGTAAGTCTGCCGCCGCAAGACCCGCAGCAACTCCACCGCCCCCTCGGTACTGATGCTATGGTAATCCAGCGCCGCCGCCCACCGGTTTTCATCATAAGCCATCAACTGCTGTCCCGCCTCGGCGATCAGCCGGCGGCAGCGGATATAGCTGTTCACCTCGCTGTCGGCCATGTGGACGATATGCTCGTGGATGCTCCAGCAGCCGCATTCATCCCGGAACTGCCACATCTCCCGGGGAAACTCCGGCAAAGCCGCATCCAGTTCCGCCACAGCCCGGCCGTAAGCTTCTATTTTCCCGTGCCGTTCCTCCGGCGTCATCGCGAACTCCAATGGATTGAATAGCCCCGGGCCGGCATCTAACCCCCCGGCAGTATCGCCGCGCTGGCCCCTTCCACCAACTCCAGTAGCGGCGCGGGATACACCCCAAAACCCACCATCGCGACCAGTCCCACCGCGATAACCACTACCAGCAACGCTGACGGCCGCGCCAGCGGTTCATAGGCCGCTGCGCCGTGATGCGCCGGGGTATGGGTATGTTCCCGATGCCCGTCTCCCTCCTCCGACTCTCCGCCGCCATCCGCCGCCGCCAACGCCGGCTGTATATACATCTGGCGGATGACCTGCAAATAGTAGTAAAGGGAGATCAGACTGGCAAAAATGGCAACCCCCGCCAGCCACAAATAGCCAGCCTCCGCCACCGCCGCAAACAGGTAAAACTTGATGGTGAACCCCACAAAGATCGGCAGCCCGCTCAGCGAAAACAGTCCCACTGCTATCGCCATCGCCAGAAACGGCTGCCGGTCCGCCAGTCCCGCCAGATCCGCAATTTCCTCTTGGCCGGTAGCGTTAAAAAAGGCAATCAGCGCGGCAAACACCACTATGCTGGTGATGGAATACCCCACCACATAGAAAATTATCCCGTTGGCCCCCAGCAGCGAACCCGTCTCCAAAGCCACCGCCCCGGCCAGAATGTACCCGATATGCCCGATACTGGAATAAGCCATCAGCCGTTTCAAGTTGCGCTGCGCCAATGCTACCAGATTGCCCACCAGCATCGTCAAGGCCGCCAGTACCGCAATAATCAGCTGCCACTGCTCCCACCGTTCCCCGGCCGGCACAAAAGCCTCCGCCAGCAAGCGTAGCAGCAAGGCAAAAGCCGCCGCCTTCGACGCTATCGCCAGATACGCCGTAACCGGCAGCGGCGCCCCTTCGTAAGCGTCCGGCGCCCACATATGGAACGGTACCACCGACAGCTTGAACCCCATCCCGACCACGATCAGCGCAATCCCCACCCACAACGCCGGCCGCAGCTCCTCCACCGTCGCCAGAACCACCAGTATATCGGCAAACCGCGTCACCCCAATGCTGCTATAGACCATACTGATGCCGTACAGCAGTATCGCCGACGAAAACGCCCCGATGATGATGTATTTCAGGCTGCCCTCATTAGACTTGGCATTGCCCAGCGCATAAGCCACCAGCACATACAGGCTGAAACTCAGCAGCTCCAGCGAAATGTAAGCCGTCAGCAATTCCCGCGACTGCGCCATCAGGTTCATCCCCAGAATGGAAAACAGCAGTAGCCCGTAAAACTCCCCGGGATGGGACAAGTGCCGTTTCACATAGTCAATGGAACTGAGGATGATGAAAATGCCGATGCCCAGGAACAGCACCTTGAAAAACAGGGCATAGCTGTCCACCGCCAGCAGCCCGCCGTACAGCGTTGCCGTCTGCCCCGGCAGCATCACCAGCGACAGGGCAATCAACCCCACCAGACCGGCTACTGCCAGCCATCCTAGCAGCTCTTTCCGGCCCTCCGGCGTCACCAGGTCCAGAATGAACACCAGAAATGCCAGCCCCGCCAGCGCAAACTCCGGCGTCAGCAGATACAAATTGTCGGTAAGTCCCGGCATACTTCCTTAAACCAACTTGACCGAATCCCGTCCTTCCCATCCCATTGCTAGGGAATTTACGGCGGCCCCTCGCTCCTAGAAAAGTTTCAGCGCCGACTCCACGCCCACATTGATCACCCGCGTCAGCGGCGCCGGCCAGATCCCCACAAACAGCAGTATCAGCACAAAGGCCGCCCCTACCGTCTTTTCCACCGGGCTGGCGTCCGTAGGATTCGCCCATCCCGCTATCGGCTCCGCCGCGTCCCCAAAGAAAGTGCGCGCCAGCAGCCGCAGGATATAAACCGCCGTCAACGCCGCCCCGATAACCGCCAGTACCGCCAGCGGCAGGTAAGTGCGGAACACCCCGGTAAAGACCATAAACTCCGCCACAAACCCGCTTAATCCCGGCAGCCCCAGCGACGCCAACCCGGCCACCGCAAAGCAGAAACTGGCAACTCCCATCCGCTTCACCAGCCCATTCAATACCGTAATATCCCGGCTGTGCGACCGCTCGTAAATCGCCCCTACCATTGCGAACATCAGCGCCGTCATAATCCCGTGGGAAAACATTTGCAGTACCGCCCCGGTCAACCCGACCGGGTGCAGCGTGGCAATCCCCATCAGCACATAACCCATGTGGCTGACGCTCGAATACCCGATAATATACTTCAAGTCCCGCTGCGACATTGCCGATATGGCCCCATAAATCACATTCACCGTCCCCAGCCCAATCAGTACCGGCATCCACGCCGTCGCCCCCTCCGGCAGCAAAACCATTCCCACCCGGATAATGCCGAAAGCCCCCAACTTCATCAGCACCCCGGCGTGCAGCATACTGACCCCGGTCGGCGCCGCCACATGGCCGTCCGGCGACCAGGTATGAAAAGGCCACAGACCCGCCAGCACCCCGAACCCAATCATAAACAGCGGGAATACCCAATTCTGAAAGGCCGGACTGAACTGCCCCCCTTCTGCCAACTCCCCCAAAGCCATCATCGAGAAAGTAGGCGTACCGGCATCTCCCGCCGCCACATACAACGCCAGTATCCCAATCCAGATTAGTACGCTCCCCGCCACCAGGAATATCATCAGCTTCATCGCCCCGTATTCCTTGGTCCGCAGGAAACTGCCAAAATCCGTGCTGCTCCCCCATACCCCAATCAGCAGGTACATCGGCAGCACCGCCAGCTCGTAGAAAAAGAACAGGAAAAATAAATCCTGTACCACAAACACCCCGAACACCCCGGAACCCAACGCCAGCAGCAGCGCAAAGAAATCCCGCGTCCGATGTTGTATCGTCTGCGAAATCAGCACCGCCCCGAACAGCACAATCCCGTTCAGCAGCACCAGCGAGGCCGCGATCCCGTCCATTGCCAGCGCCAGGTCAATGTTCAGCGGCGCATCCAGCCACTGGTAAGTCCGCGCGAACTGATACCCCCCGGCGTCAAAGTCGTACCGCAAAAACAGGACTACCGACAGCGCCAGCGTAATCAGCGACACAAAAATGGCAAAGTGCCAAGCGTCCCGCGGCCGCTCCCGCGGCAGGAACATAGCCAGCACCGCGCCGACCAGCGGCACGATGATGGTCAAAAGCAGGGCGACTTGGTCGAAGTTACTCATCCCTTTCCCGTTAAGCCGATTGCAGCCACCAGATAATCGCCAGGGCAATCAGCCCCAAAGCCATCGCCAAAGCGTAGCTATAAACCTGGCCCGTTATATGCAGCCGCAGCTTTATCCCCGTCCACCGCACCAAATCCGCCGGCCCGTTCACCCCCACATCATTGACCACCGCCCGGTCCAGCCAGGCAATAAACCCCGATACCACCAGCACCACCCGGTCAATCGCCCACTGATAGGCTTCGTCAATGTAATACTTGTTCTCCACCACCCGCAGCAGCCCGGCAAAACGGCCCTTCACTCCCTCCAACGACCAGCGGCCCTTTACATAGACCAGGTAAGCAAGGGCAAACGCCGCCACCGCCAAAACCGTGGACAGCGCCGCCAGCCACCAGACGAAATGAAACCCCTCTTTGTGGTCATAGAACAGGAAA
Organism: Dehalococcoidia bacterium; assembly: GCA_965243185.1. Taxonomy (GTDB): domain Bacteria; phylum Chloroflexota; class Dehalococcoidia; order Lucifugimonadales; family UBA3495; genus CBDBCU01. The sequence continues at coordinate 2,640,444 of OZ251531.1, forward strand.
GTCCCGAACCCGCCGTAACTCCCCGGCCAGTTAAAGGCCATAAACCCGAAAAACACCGCCAGGATACCCAGCAGCCCCATCGTAACCGTCATCGTCCCCGGCGATTCGTGGGCATGATGCACCACCTCTCCAACTTTCCCGTAAAACACCACCAACATTGCCCGCGCCATATACAGCGCGCTCAGCAAAGCCGTCAGCAAAGTCAATACCAGAAAAGCCGGGTTCAAGTTCCCGTTGACCGCAATCAGAATCTCATCCTTGCTCCAGAACCCGGCCAGGATCGGTATGCCCCCCAGCGATAACGCCCCGATGGAAAACAAAATCGCCGTAACCGGCATCGCCTTGCGGAGTCCCCCCATCTTGCGGATGTCCAACTCCTCCGTCCCGTGCATCACGCTGCCCGCCCCCAAAAACAGCAGCGCTTTGGCAAACCCGTGCGCCAGCAGGTGGAATATCGCCGCCGTGTACCCCAACGCCCCCAGCGACAGCATCATCAACCCCAAATGGCTGATGGTCGAATACGCCAGTATCCGTTTCAAGTCCGTGGACACCAGCGCAATCGTCGCCGCTCCCAACGCCGTAACCAGCCCGATAACCGCCACCACCAGCAATGCGTCCCCGGAGGCGTAAAAGATGGGAAAGGCCCGCGCCACCAGATACACCCCGGCCGCCACCATCGTTGCCGCGTGAATCAATGCGCTGACCGGCGTCGGCCCCTCCATTGCGTCCGGCAGCCAAGTATGAAAGGGAAACTGCGCCGACTTCCCCATCGCCCCCATAAACAGCAGCAATGCGGCCGCCGTAGCTACGCCCTCGCTCATCGCCCCGCTTTGGGCGGCCGCAAAGGCATCCGTCATACTGAAACTTCCCACCTCCCGCCACAGCAGCAGGATACCGATGAGCAACCCCACATCCCCGATCCGGGTAACGATGAATGCTTTCTTGGCAGCTTCCCGCGGCCCCCGATTCTCAAACCAGAACCCAATCAGCAGGTAGGAACACAGCCCCACCAACTCCCACGCCACGTACAGCAGCAGGAAGTTGTCCGCCAATACCAAAGTCAGCATTGACGCGATAAACAGGGCATGAAAGGCATAGTACCAGTCAAAGCGCGGGTCGCCTTTCATATACCCCAAGGAATAAACCTGCACCATCAGGGCGACAAAGGTCGCCAGCCCCAGCATCGCCACCGTCAGCGGGTCGATGATATAACCCCAGGTCAGCCGCACCCGCTGGTCAATATCATTCTCCCCACCCGGGACGCCGGCCTCAAACCAGGTCCGCTCGTAGGAACAGGTCAACGCCCCCGTTCCCTCGCCCTCAACACAGTTGGGCAGCTCCGGGCTGGCGTTCAGAAAGCCGAACAGAGTTACCCAAAACAGGATAAACCCGCCGGCCACCGCCAAAATCGCCAACGGCGAACCCTTGCCCGGCAGATACTTGCCGAACAGGATAATCAGCGGCGTTGCGGCAAAGCTCAATACCGGGATCAGCCAAGCCCATTCCATAGCTAAGCCTTGCCCTCCCCCCGGGCGGCCGCCGCCTTATGTCCCGAAAGCAATGCCACCGCTACCACTTCATCAAGTTCAGTTCGTCCACATTGACCGTGGCCCGATTGCGGTACATCCGCAGGATAATCGCCAACGCCAGCCCCACCTCGGCGGCCGCGATGGTGATAATGAAAATTGCCAGTATCTGCCCGTCAAAGTTGGCGAACAGCCCGTAGCCCTCCCGGTGGGACGCGGCGGCAATCAGGTTGATGTTGACCGCATTCAGCATCAACTCAATGGACATCACAATCAGCACCGCGCTTCGCCGGGCCAGTACCCCGTACAGCCCAATGGCAAACAGGGCCGCGCTCAACAGCTGAAATGCCACCAACGGTACCACTTTAAGACCGGTCCTCCCCGCTCCGGGCAATGATAATCGCCCCAATCAATGCCACCAGCAGTACCAGCGACGCCACCTCAAAGGGAATCGCCCACCGGGTAAAAAGCGAATTAGCCAAGTCGCTGAACGCCGGACTTTGCGGCGCCGTCCCCGAAACTCCCCTGACCCAAAACGCCGCCCCCAATACTACTCCCACGCCGGCCGCCGCCGCCAGAGCCAACGGCCACTGCCGGTTGTCTGAAATCCGGGGATAATCCGGTGTCCGCGTCAGCATAATCGCAAACAGCAGCACGATGATGATGGCCCCCCCGTAAATCAGCACCTGCACCAGGGCCAGAAACTCCGCAAAGAGTATCAAATACAGCCCGGCCACCGCCACCAGGGAGACCAGCAAAAACAGGGCGGCGTGAACCACATTGCGGGTAACTACCACGCCCAGGCCGCCGCCCAGGGTGAACACCGCCAAGACTATGAACAGAAACCAGGACAAGGCTCCTTACCCCGCTCCTTACCGTTGTTTCCTTACCGTTGCAAGCCTATTGCCGGCCCGTCATTCCCGGGCCGCGAAACCCCTTACTCCCCGCTATCCGCCCCGGCCTCCGCCGGTTCCTTTTCCGCAGCAGCAGACGCGGCGGCCGCCGCCGCTTTAGCCGCATCCTCGGCATCCTTCTTTTGCTTGGCTAATACCGTCGGCGGTATCCAACCCGTTTCCTGCTGGTGTTTCGTCCCGATTTCCAGCAGCCCCGGCAAGTTCACCCGCGCCCCGTTGCGCTGATAGGCGCTCATCTCATGCTCGTGGCTCATCACGATGGCGTCAAAGTTGCACACCTCAACGCAGATGCCGCACAGAATGCACCGGTTCAGGTTAATCTCGAAATAGTCCACAATCTTGCGGCGCGAACTCTGTCCCTCGGCGTTCTTGGGGTTGTCCATCATACTGGCCGACATACACTGGGTCGGGCAGTTGCGGATGCACACCATACACCCGGTACAGTACGGCTCCCCCACGCCCTCATCCCAGGTCAAAGCCGGAAACCCCATAAACCGCGGCTGTACCGGCGTCGGCGCCGTCGGATACTGCCGGGTTACCGGTTTCCGCAACCCGGTAAGGGTCGAAGTCAGGGTCAGAAACATCCCTTTAACGCTGTTCAGCATTGCCGCTACTCCCTGCCGTCTATCCGGCCCGTTGCCCGCCGGCCCGCCGTTGTGCCAGCTGTGCCGCCTGCCGCGCCCGTACTTCCGCCACCCGCCGCGCCGGCCCCATCATCCGCCGATACACCAGCCAGCCCACTACTGCCAGTCCCGCCAGCGACATCAGCGTCAAACTCCACGCCGGCCACCCGTAAAACAGATACAAAGCCGTGATGACGATGGAATAAAAAGACAGCGGTACCATCGCCTTCCAGGCAAAAGCCATCAACTGGTCAATCCGCAGCCGGGGGAAAGTGCCCCGAATCCAGAACACCACCAGTATAACCGCATAAACCTTGATTAGAAACCACACCACCCCCGGCAGCAGCGGCCCCGACCACCCGCCCAGAAACAGCAGCGTCACCAGGGCGGCGATGGCAAAGGTGTTGATATACTCTGCCAGAAAGAACACCGACCAGTGCGCCCCGCTGTATTCCACAAACGGCCCGCCCACCACTTCCGACTCGGCGTGGTAAATGTCAAAGGGCGTCCGCCCCACTTCCGCCAAGCCGGCGATAAAGAATACCACCATCCCCAAGGGCAAAATCAAGGCGTACGGTACCGGATTCTGTTGCGCCACAATCACCTGCAAATTCAGCGATTGCGCCAGCATCGCCACCGCCACCACTACCATAATCACCGGGATTTCGTAGCTGATAAGCTGCGCCGCCGACCGCAGCCCCCCCAGCACGCCATACTTGTTAGCCGACCCCCATCCCGCCAGCACCAACCCCAGAATCCCGATAACCGCAAAAGCCGTGATGTAAAACAGCCCCAAGTCCAGATTTCGCAGTACCAGCCCTTCCGCTCCGGGAATAGTTACCCAAATCATAAAGGCCGACATCACCACGATAACCGGCGCCGCCCAGAAAATCGCCTTGTCCGCCGAATCCGGAATAATATCCTCTTTCAGGATCAGTTTCACCGCGTCTGCAATGGGCTGCAGCAACCCCATCGGCCCGGTGCGCGTCGGCCCCAGCCGCAATTGCAGCCGCCCCAAGGCTTTCCGTTCCAGCCACACCATCGACAGTACCACCACCGACAGCGCCGTGAACATCGCCAGCAGCCCCGCCACCATCCACGCCAGATCCGTCAAACTTACCGGCGGCATTACCGATCCACCTCCCCCAGCACAATATCCAGCGACCCCAGAATCACCACCGAATCCGCAATCCACGAATCTTGTAGCAGATGTTTAATCGCCGCCAAGTTGCAGAAAGAGGGCGGCCGCACCTTCACCCGGTAGGGGCGGTCCGTCCCGTTGCTGACCAGATGAACGCCAATTTCCCCCCGGGGATTCTCCGACCGCACATATACCTCCCCGGCCGGCGGCCGAATCAGCCGCCGCCCCAGGGACGAAGTCACATTCCCCGCCGGCATTTGCGCCAACGCCTGCTCCACAATCCGCAGCGACTCGTACATCTCCTGCACCCGTACCCAATGCCGATCCCAGCAGTCCCCATCCAAGCCGACCGGAATATCAAAATCAAACCGGTCATACACCGAATAGGGCTGTGCCTTGCGGACATCATACTCGACGCCGCACCCGCGCAGACACGGCCCGGTCAACCCGTAGCCAATGGCATCCTCCCGGCTGATAACCCCCACATCCTTGAGCCGCGACAGGAAAATCTCATTAAAGGTCAGGATTTTGTCGCTTTCCTCGACATCCTCCCGCACCACCGGCAGCAAATCCCGAATCAGCTGCTCAAAGTTATCCGGCAGCTCCTCTTTCAGCCCGCCGATGCGAAATAGTTGTGCATCATCCGCGCCCCGGACACCGCCTCAAACAAAGCCTGAATCCGTTCCCGACCCCGGAAAGCGAACATCGTCGGCGTCATCGCCCCGGCATCCAACCCGATTGTTCCGACATACAGCAAATGGCTGGCGATGCGGTTCAGTTCACACAAGATAACCCGCACATACTCCGCCCGCTCCGACACCTCCAGCCCCATCAGCTGCTCCACCGCCCGGCAATAGGCCAACTCATTATTAAAGTTAGCCACATAGTCCAGCCGGTCAAACAGGGTAATGACCTGATGGTACTGCTCCCCTTCGCACAGCTTTTCCGAACCCCGGTGCAGGTAGCCGATATGGGGTTCGACGGCAACGATTTTCTCCCCGTCCACCCACAGCACCATCCGAAACACCCCATGCGTCGACGGATGCTGCGGCCCCATATTCAGCAGCATCTCCACCGGCTCGGCGTCAGCCGGCCCGGCCGCAGTGGCGGTTAGGTTGGCGGTAGCTTCGACCATCGGTTGTGCAAGCGCTCCGGGTTAAAGTCGGTTTGGGGTTGGCAGTGTGCCAGTTTAGTTCATTATGGAAAACTATACCACAGGCCGTCTTAAAAAACGGCGGAAGTATTGTCATTCTTAGACATATTGGTACCGCACTTTCGTTGCCGATTGAAGTTCTACAATAGACAACGGCGGCTTTCGAGTATGAACCATCTGGTGGCAGTTAGCGCAGAGGGGGCGGACGTTGGCTAACGCATCGCCGATATTCACCGGTTCTCCTTGTAGAAATGATACCGGCTTCAAGTGGTGAATATGGATAAAACCCTCTCCTATTACCGGATAAGCCCGGCTGAAATCAAAAGCGCAAGCGGCACAGGACAACTGTCCGTCATGCGTGTAATACTCTATCGCCCTAGCCCGCAACTGACTGGAGCGCGTCCGATACTCCGTAGTCCGCGTTCTAAGCGCGCCTTCGCTGATAATAAGGTCGTCAAGGACTACGACCGGCTGATCAGCCGCCAAGTCCCTCAAACGCGGGCCGGCGTCAGTAAAGGTGAAGTCGGTGAGCGTTGTAAGCGCGTCAGCGTGAGCTTCATACAGCTCACGCCCCTGGTCGGTAATTATGTAGGGCATATTACGGGCATTAGAGGCGCGGGTCGCTAGGCCAAGATTCGACAGGGTTCGGTGAGACGTGAGATTTCTTACTTTCTGCGAAAACCGGGTGTCGCTACGACCGGCCAGGATCTCCAAATCCGGCCCGGACGGATGCAACAACTCAGTAAGCCCAGCTATCAGCTGGGTGGTGGTCAGTCCAGCTGCGGCGTCCGCCAGTAGCATTAACGCCGGCAGGATTAACTCGGTTTCTGAAATACTAACCATAGTTCGTAACCATAACGTGGGTAGCCGACCGGGAAAACCGCCCCTTGATGTTGAACTTGTAGTTGAACTCGTACTTCCGTACCGAGTATCCATTGCCGACGTACAATTTCTCGACCAATGGGGTCAACTTACAGACCAACATAAACCGGCTGCTGAGGCCCTCCAAGCACTCGGCCAAGCGGACTTGGTCTCCCTCGTCGAAGTCCACTTTACCATATTTTGAGAATGACGAGTCGTAAGGAGGGTCAACGAAAACAAAGTCATCTCGGTTAAAGTCGAACCTAGCTAGGAAATCCGAAAAGTCCAGAGCTGATACCTCGAGCAAGTCCAGCTTGGCGCGAACCTCCGGCGACCAAAGACGTTTAATCTTGTCCCTTAGGTTCTTATTCCTACCGTAGGCAGTTCCGAAGGGCACGTTGAAACGCCCCTCGCTATTAACCCGGAACATTCCCCCATAAGCCAATTCTCGCAGCAGAAAAAAATCCACCGCACGCTGAGCAGCTATGCCCTCTTGGGCATTGTAACGGTCCCGACATCGGTAATACAGCGCAGCCCGGTCGTCCAACGACCCGCGCTCCCACTCGTTCAGACTTTCCAGCAACAGCCCCCAAAAATCGAGGCTCTGCTGCTGGACGCAACTGTAGAACAACATCAGGTCAGGATGCAGGTCATTCACGTAGGACTCGACGCTGATGGCGTCAAAGAATACCGAGCCACCGCCAAAGAAAGGCTCAAAATAACGGAAATGGTGGGGAATGGCGGGCTTTATCAACGGGAGTTCCGCCCGCTTACCTCCCGGCCATTTGAGCAGGGGTAGGCACGGCTTTACATCAAAGGATGATTGCATCTTTTCCATTGCAATATCATACTCCGTAAGGTGCCCAAACTCAACTTCTAAACCACGTACCCCTGTGTTGCTGAACCCGCTCATCCTTCGACAAGATTCGGAATGAGTGGGCGGCTTTCCTACAGAAAAGTCAGCCGCGGCTCCTTGGGCGGCGTTACCAGGCTGCTCATCCAAACCTCATCATTGTCATAAAACCCGGCGTCAATCAGCACCGCATCCAGGATACCCAGCTGCTCGCAATCCTCCAGATACGCCCCGATTTCCGCCCGCAGCGCCTGCCGCGCCGCATCCGCGCTGTCCCCAAAGCCGGTAATCACCAACTCCGGGCAATACGCTTCCCAGTTGCTCCCCTGCTGCGACTCCTCAATTTGATAGACGATTTTATCCACCGGTTACTCCACGAACTGCAATTGCAGCTCCGTATCCTCCTCCACTCCCGGAAACCCGGCTTGCGCCAGCGTCTCCTCCAGCGCGCTTTTCCCGTCCTGAACCTCAATCCAGGAACGCATCAGGCTAATCAAGTTATCCTGGGCTTGGGCGGCGGTGTTTCCCTCGGCTTCCAGCTCCAAGGCGTCCAGCCGGGCAATATAGCGGCCGTCCGACTGCTGCACCTGGGCCGTCAAAACCGTTGGCTCGAGGATTGGCGTCACGGTTGCTAAAACTCCCGGTACTCGTAAAAGGGAAACTCTTTCCGCCCCGGATACCCCTCAAACCCTTCATACAGCAGCAGCGGCGCCCCGTCCGGGTTCCCCTCAAAAGATACCCCGAACAAATCCCGCGCTTCCCGCTCGTACCATTCCGCCGCCGGCCAAATCCCCGCCACTGACGGCAGGCGCGGCTCAGCATAAGGCACCTCGGCCTTAATGACCAGCATCCCCGCGGTCTCAATGGAATGGAGAAAATAAACCAGCTGAAAATAGCTTTCGTAGTCCACGCAGGAAAGGCAATGCAGCATCGTCAGGGCCAGCCGGGCATCCTCTTTAGCCCGCCGGCACGCCCGCTCAATGGCCGCCGCCGCCACTTTCACCTGCGGCAGGTCTCCCAATACGCCCGGCTCCGGCGCCAAGTCCCCCAAAACTTCCTGCGCCGCGGCCAGCGTTTCCCGCCCCCGGTCCGACAGAACCGAATAGTCGGGCTGCTCGACGCCGTCCCCGGCTTCCCCGTGACCGGCGGCTTGTCTAGTTGCCGCTGCCACTCTTGGCGTCCTGCATAATCTTTTCCTGGAGTTTAAGGATACCGAACAGCAGCGCCTCCGGCCGCGGCGGACACCCCGGCACATACACATCCACCGGAATGATATGGTCAACCCCCATCACTACCGAATAGGAGCGGTAATAAGGGCCGCCATTAGTGGCGCAGCTCCCCATCGCGATAACCCACTTCGGATCCGGCATCTGCTCATACAGCAGGCGGATGGGCTCCGCCATTTTCTTAACGACGGTGCCGGCCACAATCATCACATCCGACTGCCGCGGCGACGGCCAGGTCACTACCCCGAACCGGTCAAAATCGTGATGCGCCATATAAGTGGAAATCATCTCGATGGCGCAGCAAGCCAAGCCGAAACTCAGCATCCACAGCGACGACTTGCGGGACAGGGCAAAAAGCTGCTCGCTGGTAGTGGTAATCACCCCCGGCACCTTGCCCGCCGTAGTCTGATTCAGCAGACTCGGCGCCGGCCGATTCCCCGGCCCCAGGATTATTTCTGCCATTCCAGAACCCCTTTCCGCCAGCCGTAAATGATGGCAAAGAACAGCACCCCCAAGAACAGCAGCATCGCGTAAAAGGGAATCGCATTCCCCAAATCCCGCTGCTCCAGAAAGATGACCGCCCAGGGAAACAGAAACACCGCTTCCACATCAAAGATGAGGAACAGAATGGCGAAAATGTAGAACCGCAGGTTGATGTTCGACCAGGAAAAGCGCGCCGGTACGATACCGCATTCGTAGGTCGAGAGCTTCGTCGGGTTAGGGCGGCGCGAGGAGAGAATGCAGGAAGCCAGAAACATCCCCCCGATAGCCACCAAGGCGACAATGGCGGCGAGAGCCACCATCGTCCAGTTGCCAAAAAACAGGTTAGGGTCGAAAGTCTGCACTTCAGATACCGCCGGCCGGGGAAAAGCCCCCGTTGGGAAAGATAACGGGGGTAATAATAGCACCGGCGGGAAAGGGTGTCAATTTATTATGGGGAATTAAACCGGGCAATTGCACATAGCCTTGATCGCAAGGGCAAGGTATATGCGATAGCCCCCGGAAATATGACGCCCTCCCCCTTGCCCTATACCCCAATCGGGCATATTATATTCACGGGAAAATTTTGGCGTGGAGCGTTTATGGCTGAGGGAGTGAAAGCATTGGTTACCGGCGGAGCCGGTTTTATCGGCTCCCATCTGGTTGACCGGCTGTTGGCGGACGGGTATCAGGTGGCAATCATTGATAACTTGCGCGGCGGGCATTTGCAGAACCTGAACCAGGCGGCGGCCTTTTATCAGGCGGACATTACCCAGCCGGGAGTGGAGGAAATTTTCAGCCGGGAGCAGCCGGAACTGGTCTTTCACCTGGCGGCGCAAACCAGCGTAGTCCAGTCCACCCAAAACCCGGTGGATGATGTGTCGGTAAATGTCATCGGCACCCTGCGAATGCTCGAGGCGTCCCGGCGGCAGGGCATCGACAAGTTCATCTTTTCCTCGACCGGCGGCGCAATGTACGGCGACCCGGCGGACAACCCGTGCAGCGAGGAAACGCCGCCCAATCCCATCTCCCCCTACGGCTTGTCCAAGCGGGTAACCGAGGAATATGTCGCCCTGTTTCACCGCTTGTACCGGCTGAACTACACCATCCTGCGCTACGGGAATGTGTACGGGCCGCGGCAAGACCCCCACGGCGAGGCCGGCGTCGTCGCCATCTTTGCCCAAGCCATGCTCGAGGGACGGCAGCCGCGCATTTTCGGGGACGGGGAGCAGGAGCGGGACTTTATCTATGTGGCGGACGTGGTAGAATCCAACATCCAGGCCATCCACCGGGGCAGCCACCGGATTTACAATATCGGCTCCGGGGAGAGCAGCAGCGTCAACCGCATTTTTCAATCCCTGAAAGCCGACTTGGGGTATCAGCAGGAAGCGGAACACCGGCCGCGCCGGCCCGGGGATGTGCATAAAATCTACCTGGAATGTTCCAAAGCCCGCAAGGATTTGGATTGGTCGCCGCAGGTTGATCTCGAGGATGGTTTGCGGCGCACCTTGGCGTATTTTCGGGAAGCGAGCCGGCCGGCGGACTAATTCGCCGGACAGGCCGCCTTGCCCCAACTGAAACCAGACAACAGAGGAGGAAGCCCCGTCAATGGAAGCTGAGTACGATGCCATTATCCTGGGCGCCGGCGCGGCCGGCTTGGCCGCCGGCCTTTACACCACCCGGGCCATGCTGAAAACCGTCATCCTGGAGTCCCTGGGCCCGGGCGGGCAGCTGCTGATTACCGACGAAATTGAGAACTACCCCGGCTTTCCCCAGGGCGTCAAAGGGCAGGAGCTGGCCCAGATGATGGAGCAGCAGACCACCCGCTTTGGCGCGGAAATCGCGTATGATGAGGTCGAGGCGGTGGAGAACCTGGACCAGCCGGTCAAGGTCATCCGCACTTACGACAAGGAATATACCGCCCGCAGCGTCATCATCGCCACCGGCGGGGCGCACAACAAGTTGGGCGTAACCGGCGAGGATGAATACGCCGGCCGGGGGGTTTCCTACTGCGCGGTGTGCGATGGCAACTTTTTCCGGGGGCAGGATGTGGTCGTGGTCGGCGGCGGCGACGCCGCAATGGATGAAAGCTACTACCTCAGCGGCATCGTCAACTCCGTTACCATCATCCACCGCCGGGACGAACTGCGGGCAACCCGGGTTTTGCAGGAACGGGCCTTTGCCAGCCCCAAGTTCAAGTGGCTGTGGAGTCATGTGGTCGAGGAGTTCACCGGCAACGAGGCGTTGGAACACGCGCGGGTCAAAGACCTGAAAACCGGGGAAGTCTATGCTTACCCCACGGCGGCCGCCTTTATCTATGTGGGCTTTCACCCTAACACCGAGTACCTGAAAGGCTTGGTCGATATGGACGCCTTGGGCCACATCTACACCGACATTCACATGAGGACCAAGGCGCCGGGGGTGTATGCCTGCGGCGACGCCCGGGCCGATTCGACCCGGCAGTTGGGGGCGGCCGTGGGCGATGGCATTACGGCGGCCCTAGCGGCCTATCACGATTTGAGCGGCTGACGCCGTCAAACCGGGCTAAAACCGGATAAACCGGATTTTGTCGGCTGCCGGGAACTTTGACCCGCAGCCGACAAAATCCGGTTTTGCGTTGCCAACTTACCCGCCCCACATTCGGGATACTTCCTGCCCCAACAGCACCAGGCTGCCGGTGATGATGACGCCGATGGCAACATAGCGGAATACGCTTTCGTTCATCCGCCGCGCCAGCAGCGCGCCCAAGCCGAAACCCACCGCCAGGGAAGGCAGCAGGGCGGCGATAGTCAGCAGGGTTTCCGTCCGCACCAAGCCGAGCCAAGCGTAGATAGCAAAGGCGACAACATAGACGCAGATGAAATAGAAGGCCAGAGCGGCCCGCATTTCCTCCCGCCGCCAGTGGCGGGCGACGACATAGGCGGCCGCCAAAGGGCCGCCGATGCTCAAAGCAGTAATCGACAGGGCGGTCAGAAAGCCGACCAACGGCCCGGCGGCCGGATGGCGCGCCATCGGCAGTTGCAAGTTCAGCAGGTTAAGCAAGCCCAAGCCCAGGATGGCAACGCCAATCGTGATGCGCAAGGCTGTAGGATTGGCGGTAGAGAGCAGCAGCGCGCCCAAGGGGACGGCTAGAACCCCGCCCAATGCCATACCGCGCAGTTGGCGAAAGGGCAAGTGGCGGCGGGTAGTCAGCAGCACAAAGGAGAGCAGGATGGGGATGATGGCGTTGACGACGACGATAGCGTCCTGAGCCGGCAGAAAGAGCAGCAGCACCGGAGCCACGGTCAGCCCCATGCCAAAGCTGACCGCGCCCATAATGGTAGCGCCGACCGCTACGGCGGCCAGGGCAATCAGCAGTTCGAGGGCGGAAAGCAATAGCCTCTCCCGCTAACGGCGGCGTCAACAGTGGAAACCGGGTCGGGTATGGCAGCCGCGGGCATCAACGAACATCCGCCGCGGCCGCCGGCGGTTTCCAGAAATCCAGCAGATACTCGAAGGTCGCGCCCATAGTGATGTAATTAGACGGCCAGCCGAAAATGCCAACCCGGTTCACAATGTTGGTGCGGTCCCAGATGACGGTGTTCCGCAGTTCCAACCACTGACCGGGTCAGGGATTAGCGGCGGAACAAGCCCTGCTCCGAAGCCAGGCGGAGGGTGCGTTCAACTTGCACCACCGGCGGGCCGTTGCGCTGCACCGATATTTCCACCTGCTGCTCCGGGGTTACGGTAAAGGCGCGCTCGCCGTCGAGGGCAATGGCGCTGTGGCGCGGTTCGATCGCTACCCGTACCCCTTCATTAAGCCGATTCCAGTGGGCAATGGGAATAGCCGGGATAACGCCGGGGGCAATGGGCGCCAGGACAGTAGCGGCCGCGGCCGGGGGTAATGGTTCAGTGGGCGGGTCGGCGTCAAGGTCAGCGGCCGAGTCGCCGCCCGGGGAGCGGCCCAGGATGTAGTGGAGGCCGCCGGGGTCGTTGACGGTTACCGATTCCAGCCGGGCGCCGACCGAAGCCAAGCCCAAGCCAGCCGGTTCAGTGCGCGTGAGGAACACTTCGTACAGCGTATCCAAGTCCCAAATGGCGCGGGTCGCGGTAAAGCGTTCTTTGGACAGGGCTACATCGACCAGCGCCAAATCCCGATACTCCCCATCCACATACACCGCCAGGGTTTTGCTGTGGCGCGTAACCCATTCGGAAAAGATACCGCCGGTCGCGACCAACCCGGCGGCCATTCCGGCTAGAGTGCCTTCGGTCATTGCCGGAAAAACATTGTTAGTACCGGTGGAAATCGGCACCAAGGGGATGGTCGAACTGCCGCAGGCGGCGGCGCGGTTAGTGCCATCGCCGCCCAAAGTAATCAGGCAGCGGACGCCCAAATCTTTCATCACGGCGGCGGCGCGTATAGTATCGCCCTCGGTATAGTAAGCCGGCATATCCAGCAGAGACAAGTTCAGGGAAAGTTGGGCATCCGCCGCGGCCCGCTGGCACAAGTGGGAACTGTCCGGCATCGCCACCACTTCGGCAACGCCTACCGACTGGAGGCCCAGCAAGACCCGGCGCAGGATGTTGACCTTTTCCCAATCGGGAACCACCCGGCCCTGGGCAACGAGCCGGCGGATGTCTTTGCTGGCCGAGGGATTAGCGATGATGCCTACTACGCTCAAAAGATGACCGGTTCCTCAGATTAAGATAAGCACCGCGGGCCGGGGGCGGCGGCTTTGCTATAATACCGGGGATTGTAACGGGCGGACAGGCGGATCGTCAATGCGCCGCCGGCCCCGGCGGCGGGCATTTCCTTTAAGGAGCGTCAATTATGGATGCTGAACTGGCTTTTGCGCCGGCTGCGGAACTGCGCCGGCTTATCGACAGCGGGCAGATTTCCTGCGTCGAGCTGACCGAACTGTTTTACCGGCGGATTGACGAGTTTAATCCCCAGCTGAACGCCTATCTGACCCTTTGCCCGGAGCGGGCGTTGGCGGCGGCGCGCCGGGCCCAGGATGTAGTGCAGCGGGGCGAAAGCCGGGGGCCGCTGCACGGCATCCCGGTGTCAGTGAAAGACCTGGAACTGACCGAGGGCATCACCACCACCTTGGGGTCGGCATTGTTCCGCGACCAGGTACCGGACTACGACTCGGTAGTGGTGGAGCGGGTCAAGGCGGCCGGAGCCATCATCCTGGGCAAGACCAACACCCCGGAATTCGGCTTGTCCGGCACCACGGAGAATAAGTTGGGGGAGCCGTGCCGCAATCCTTGGGACACCACGCGGACGCCCGGCGGCTCCAGCGGCGGCGCGGCCGCGGCCCTGGCCGCCGGCCTCTGCACCTTGGCCACCGGCAGCGATGGCGGCGGCTCCATCCGCATCCCCGCCAGTTTCAGCGGCGTGTTCGGCATCAAACCCTCCCAGGGCCGGGTTCCCCGTTACGGCGGCTATGGCCGGCCGGCCGCCAACCACTTCTCCCAATCCGGGCCCATGTCCCGCACCGTGACTGATACCGCCTTGCTGCTGCAAGTTCTAGCCGGCCCCGACCCGCGCGACCCGACCTCCATGCGGGAAACCCCGCCGGATTTTGCAGCCCAACTGCATCAAGGCGTCAAAGGTTGGCGCATTGCCTGGAGTCCCGACTTGGGCTATGCCGGAGTAGAGCCGGAAGTGCTGCGGGTTACGGAAGCGGCGGCCCGGGTCTTTGCGGAGTTGGGCGCAACGGTGGAAAGCCCGCAACTGGAAATTGAAAATCCCTTCAATGCCTTTTGGGATGTATTTGCCACCGCATCCTACACTGCCTACGGCCATCTATTGGCGGCGCGCGGCTCGGAGTTCACCGACTACGGGCGGCGGGCCTTGCAGCACGGGATGGCCGTAACCGGCGCCGACCTGTCCCGCGCCCTGCTGCGGGTGGATCAGCTGCGGCGGCAAATGGAAACCTTTTTTGACGATTACGACCTGCTACTGACCCCGACCATGCCGACCCCGGCTTTCCCCCTCGAGCAGCGGCCGACCGTTATCGGCGGCCAGGAAGTGGATCCCTTCTGGGGTTACTTGCCGTTCACTTTCCCCATCAATATGACCGGGCAGACCGCCGCCAGCATCCCTTGCGGCTTTTCGGAAGCGGCGGACAGCGCGGGATTGCCCCTCGGCTTGCACATCGTCGGCCCCCGCGGCAACGAGGCCAAAGTCTTGCAAGCCGCCGCCGCCTTTGAGCAAGCCCGGCCCTGGCAAGACAAGCGGCCGGCGGAAAATTAGCGGCCGGAATAACCCGGCCGCTTAACCCCAAACTAACCCCCAATCCATTAAGATACCACCCCTATGCACGGACTCCGTCAACTCCTCCGCTCCCGCAACTTCCGCCTCCTCTGGGGCGCCGGCGGCCTTTCCGCCGTTGGCGACCAGTTCGACCTGATTGCCTTTCCTTGGCTGGTGCTGCTCCTGACCGGCGACCCGGTAGCCGTGGGCACGGTAATTGCCATTGGCAACGCCCCCACCGTCTTTTTTATGCTGTTAGGCGGCGGCTTGGTCGATCGTTTCTCCCCCCGGCTGATCATGCAGTCCAGCAACCTGCTCCGCCTCATCCTCGGCGCCGCCCTGGCCGCCCTGATTTTAACCGGCCAAATCGACCTCTGGTTCATCTACCCTCTGGCCCTGCTCAAAGGCTTGGCGGATGCCCTCTACTACCCGGCCCAGGGCGCGCTGCTCCCCCGCATCGTTTCCCCCAGCCAGCTGCGCCAAGGCAACGCCGTTGTCCAGACCACCTTTCAGCTCAGCGGCATCCTTGGCCCCGCCCTGGCCGGCGCGCTCATTGCCCTGTTCAGCAACAGCAGCGGCGCCGCCCCGGCCGCCCTTTCCGGCTTGACTGGTGCCGGCACCGCCCCGGCCGCCGCCGGCTTAACCGGCCTAGCCCTGGTCTTTATCATTGTCGCCAGCGTCTTTCTCCTTTCCGCCCTGCTCCTGGCCTTCCTCCGCGTAGCCAACGCCGCCCCGGACGCCGCCGATCCCGACAACCCCGACGACCC
Organism: Dehalococcoidia bacterium; assembly: GCA_965243185.1. Classification (GTDB taxonomy): domain Bacteria; phylum Chloroflexota; class Dehalococcoidia; order Lucifugimonadales; family UBA3495; genus CBDBCU01. Next base: position 2,656,226 of record OZ251531.1, read on the forward strand.
GGCCAACGCCGGCATCCTCCGCTCCATCCTCCAGGGCATCCACTTCGTCCGCGCCGACTCCGCAATGTTCCTTCTCTTTCTCCTCATTGCCGGCATTGGCCTGCTCATCGAAGGCCCGGTTATCGTTGGCATCCCCATTCTGGCCAACAGCAAAATGGCCCAAGGCGCGCTGGCCGTGGGCGTCATCGTCTCCGCCTATGCCGGCGGCGCATTGGTTGGCTCAGTATTGGCTGGACTCCTGCCCGCCCCCAAACGCGGCTTGGGCTTGATCCTGATTAGCCTCTTTGCCCTTTCCGGCTTGCTGATGATGCCCTTCGGCTTCCTGACCTCCATGCTCCTGGCGGCCGCCATCGCCCTGATTATCGGCATTGCCGGCGGCTACACCGAAATTCTCTTTACCTTCTGGCTTCAGCTCCGTACCCCCCAAAGAATGTTGGGCCGGGTGATGAGCCTGCTGATGATTGCCACCGTCGGCCTCGGCCCGGCTTCCAGCGTAATCTCCGGCTTCCTGATTAAGTTCAGCCTGGAATGGATTTTCGTCGGCTCCGGCGCCATCATTGCCCTGCTCTGCCTCCCGGTAGCCTTCCGCCGCGAAATCCGCAATATGCGAATGCCCGACCTCCCGCCCGACCAACCCGACGCCTAACCCGGAAATCCCCCAAAAACCGGGTTGCAACCGTCCCCATAATTTGCTAAACTACATAACCCGGGCATTATTCCCCAAGCCCGCGCCGCTTTAATGGGGCTGTAGCTCATCTGGGAGAGCGCTTCAATGGCATTGAAGAGGTAGGGGGTTCGAGTCCCCCCAGCTCCACCATCCCAAAACCACACTCGAGGAAACCTTACCCTTATGGTCAAGTTCCTTGATACCCAAGGCGTTTCCGCCGAACTCAGCCAAATCATCAAGAACGCTGACGAGCGTCTGGTGATTATCAGCCCCTACCTCAAGGTTAATCCCCGTGTTCGAGAACTCCTTGTTCACACGGACGTGGATGTCCTTGTAATCTGCCGGAGAGACCGGATACAGGCCGAGGAGAAGTGGCTCGAATCCTTGAATTCGGTTAAGGTCTGCTACCACAAAGACCTTCACGCGAAGTGTTACCTGAACGAAAAGCAGGCCATCCTGACCTCGATGAATCTGTACCAGTTCTCCCAAGAGAACAACTTGGAAATGGGCTTGTTGGTATCCCGCCAAGGTCAGGAAATACAACTTTACGAGGATATTCGTAAAGAAGCTGACCGGATTGCCAAGATGAGCCAAGTTATTCTGGAAGTTGCCAAGTCCAAAACATCTGGCAGTGAACCTGACGATAACTTGTCTATCCCGTGGCCGGGCTCCTGTATCCGGTGCAAGGCTGACATAGAGCCCGACCCCGAGCTCCCCTACTGTTGGGATTGTTTCGACTCTTGGAGCCGTTGGCAAAACGAAAATTACCCAGAGAAGTATTGCCATATCTGCGGCGACCAGCATCCCACGACTATGGCTAAACCCATCTGCGTCCCCTGCTATCGGAAATATAATGACTTTTTTGAGGAAGTCAATTTCCTTACTGCTGAAACCGCAGCCTATTTTGCTGAGCATCCTCCCCTTGGATTCACCCCAAGGAAACCGGAACCTTCTATCGGGATACCCGCCTCGGGTTACTGCATCCGGGACAAAACCGTCATACCCCTCGAACCCCTCAAGCCCTACTGTTCCCGTTGCTTTGCCGATTGGAACAAGTACGGTAATACCGAGTACGGGGAGAGTTATTGCCACATCTGTGGCGAGTTTAATACGAGAACCGTACGCAAGCCCTTGTGCTTGGGTTGTTACCGGATTTACCAAGGCGAGTTCTTTTTCTATAGCGACTTCTTTTCCTGAACCGGCATTTTCCCGACCGCCCCGGCCTCCAACTGAGTCCATATTTTCCCCTGGCGTAGCTTCCAACAACTCCGTCAAAATCCGGTTGCAACCATATCCGCAGTTTGCTAAACTACCCACCAGAGAGCAATTAGCTCCACCATCCCCAATCTAAAGGTAAGGGAGTAATTCCTATGGCACAGTTCCTTACCACCAGAGGCATTTCCTTTCAGCTTGAGGAAATCATCAAGAACGCTGAAGAGCGTCTGGTGATTATCAGTCCCTTCCTCAAGGTGAACCATCAAATCAAGGAGCTCCTTGAGGACAAGGCTCGCTTCAAAATTGACATCCGGGTCATTTATGGGAAGAACGAACTCCAACCGGAAGAAAACAACTGGCTGGAGTCGATGACTTCCATCCGGACCAGCTTTCGCAAGAACCTCCACGCGAAATGCTATATGAACGAAAAGCAGGCCATCCTGACCTCGATGAACTTGTACGAGTTCTCCGAGCGGAACAACGACGAAATGGGTTTGCTCATTTCCCGCGAGGAAGAACCCGAACTTTTCGATTCCATACGCTCCGAGGTACAGCGGATTCTCCGGGGCAGCGAAGAGCTTCGGGTCACGGTCGCCCGTGTCGAACCCACCGAAACCGTCACTCCCCCTCCAGCAACCAGAGCCGCCCCCAGGGAACCGCAAAGGAAACCCGAACCCTCCATCGGGATACCCACCTCCGCTTTCTGCATCCGGGACAAAGCCGTTATACCGGCAGACCCCGGCAAGCCCTACTGTGACCGTTGCTTCCGGTCCTGGAACCGGTTTAAGAACCCGGAGTACGCGGAGAAGTATTGCCACATTTGCGGCAACGAAAACGACTCCACTATGGAAAAACCCGCCTGCCGCACCTGCTACCGCAAATACAAGGACGTTCGAGTTCGCCCTTTAGTGCCAAGCCGCCCGCGCCAATTAACCCGTAGCCGAGGGAATCTCTATCTATGGCCGACTTTCTTACCACCAAACAGATTGCTGCCCAGCTTGAGCAAATTATCGTGAACGCCGAGCAGCAACTTTTCCTCGTCAGCCCCTACATTAAGGCTGACCGGCAAATCCGAGAACGTTTAGCGTCTCAAGCTAACTCCAACTCGGAAGTCCGCATCTCCGTAATCTACGGCAAGAAAGAGTTGCCGGCTAAAGAGTGGGACTGGCTCAAAGACCTGCCCGCCGTTGAACTCCGCTTCCGTCAAGACCTGCACGCCAAGTGCTACTTGAACGAGCAGGTAGCCCTGGTGACCTCGATGAATCTCTACGACTTCTCCGAGGTCAACAACGACGAAATGGGGATACTCGTATCCTCCTCTGGGTCCGACCGTGACCTCTACAACAAAGTTCGCGACGACGTGCTGCGGATTGCGGAAAACAGTGAAGTAATTCGCAAAGCAGTAATCTCCAAACCCGCCCCGGCCGCCAAAACCCGACCGGCCCCGAAAGCCGCCCCAAGCAAACCCGAACTCTCCATCGGGATACCCGCCTCCGGTTTTTGCATTCGTTGCAAAACTACCGTGTCTTTCATCTACCCCGGCCCTTACTGCAACCGCTGTTTCCAGTCCTGGAACCGGTTTCAGAACGAGGATTACGAGGAAAAGTATTGCCACATCTGCGGCAAAGAAAACGACTCTACTATGGATAAGCCCGCCTGCCGTTCCTGCTACCGCAAATACAAGGACGTTCTCGAGTTCGCCCTTTAGCGCCAAGCCGCCCCGCGCCCAAAACAACCGCCCCGGCCATCCCAAAGCCGGGGCCTTTCCTTTATTCCCCACTCTTGCGAAAGCCCCCGGCCAAAAATCCCCCCATTGCCGCCATCCCTCAAACGCCCTATAATCCCCCTTGAACCCAGTCCCATATCCATCCCAACCGGGAGCAACACCCCAATGCAAACCAACGCCACCAAAGCCAAACTAGCCGCCGGCGAAACCGTATTCGGCGCCATCATCACCCGCTACGCCCCGGACAGCGTCGAAATTTTCGGCGCCCTCGGCTTCGACTTCGTAATGATTGACTGCGAACACGGCTCGATGCACCTCGACCAGGTCGAAAATATGGTGCGCGCCGCCGAATCCTTCCAAATCACCCCCATTGCCCGTATCCCCAACCACCACGACTCCACCATCCTCCGCTTCCTCGACCGCGGCTTGCAGGGCATCATCGTTCCCCATGTCAACAGCGGCCCCCAAGCCGCTGCCGTAGCCCAAGCCGCCCGCTACCATCCCGACGGCCACCGCGGCATGGGCGGCGGCCGCCCCCACGACTACGGCATCGGCGTAACCCGCGACCAATCCACCAATTGGGTCAACTCCCAAATCCTGGTCATCCCTATGGTCGAGGAAACTGAGGCCGTAGCCAACCTGGATGATCTAACCGCCGTCCCCGGCGTCGATATCCTTCATGTCGCCGCCGGCGACCTCAGCCAAAGTATGGGTTTCCCGCCCCAAGCCCAAGTCCGCCAGGTAATGGCCGACGCCGTCCCCCGCATCCGCGCCGCCGGCAAAAATGTCGGCGTCGGCGGCAACAACCCGGCTGACGCCGCCGGCATCGCCGAATTCATCAAACTCGGCGCCAACTTCGTAACCGTCTCCGCTTGGGGACTGCTCCGCCTCGGCGCCGAGGACTTCCGCCGCCGCGTTGACGCCGCCCTCCAAGCCTAGCCCATATCCGACTTTTAAGTGCCTTGCCCTCGACATTTAACCGTCTTGCCTGTGCCGCTTAACCGTCATTCCCACGAAAGTGGGAATCCAGACCCCAAAACCAAACCACAACCGGAGGTAAAACAATGCCCGAACCCGCCTTGAAACTCTCCCAGGTCCAAGCCGCTATGGCCGCCATGCTGGCCAAAGCCCAGGAAACCCCGGACGCCCCCGTCGCTATGGCCATCGTCGACGCCACCGGCAACCTCGAAGCCTACGCCAAAATGGATAACCTCCGCCTGTTCAGCCGCCGCCACGCCCTCCGCAAGGCGTACACCGCCGCCATTATGGGCCTCAACACCGGCGACCACGCCGCCCGCCTCCACGGCCAGGGCCGCAGCATCAGCGAACTCGGCGACCCCAACCTCACCCACGGCCAGGGCGGCCTCGTCATAATGCAGGACGGCGTCATCCTCGGCGGCATCGGCGTCGGCGGCTACCCCAGCGGCCAATCCGACGAGGACTTGGCCCGCGTCGGCCTCAACGCCCTGAACCTCTAGAACCCTTTACCGACGCCCCAGCAAAAACGCCCCGGCATCCCAATGCCGGGGCGTACTGATTCGGCAAATCCCAACCCTACCGCAGCTGCGGCGCCACCTCCTCCGCAAACAACCGCACCGAATTAAGTATCCGCTCCTGCGGCAATCCCCCGCCCACATTCGGCTCCATAATTATCCCGTCCAGCCCCAACCGCTCCTTCAGCGTCAGCAGCTTCGCCACCACCGTATCCGGACTCCCGTAAGCCAGCCGGTCTTGCAGCAAATCATCATAAGTAACCCGCGCCAGCCGTTCCGCCCGTTCCCGCCGCTCCTCCGACAGCGTAGTCCCCGCTTGCCCCGCCGAACTCCCGAACAGCCCGCCCAACCGCTGATAAGAGCGCATCGTGCTTTCCTCCGGTTCCGCCCGGCCCAACTCGTCCGTTTCCGCTACATAAATCGGCGCCCGCAGAAACACCTCCCCCTTGTCCGAATATCCCGCATCGGCCCGCGCCTGATGATACATCTGCAAATGCTCCGCCACCTCATGCACATCAAACCCGCGCAACCCCGAAATCACCCCATGCCCGCTCCCGCCTACCTGCGGAAAAGTATCCCGCGTCGTCGCCGCAATCCGCACCGGCGGATGCGGCTGCTGATACGGCTTGGGAATGACGCACAAGTCCTCGCACTGATAAAACTCCCCCTGATGGGAAAACCGCTCCTCCGTCCACGCCTTGATAATCACCTCCAGCGACTCCTGAAAGCGCGCCCGGCTCTCCTCGTAAGGCACTCCATAGCCCAAGTAAGACCGGGGAAACCCGCTGCGGCCCACTCCGAACTCCAGCCGCCCCCGGCTCACTTGATCCACCGTCGCCGCTTCCTCCGCCAGCCGTACCGGATGGCACAACGGCAGCACGCTCACCCCGGTACCAATCCGCACCCGCTTCGTCCGCCCGGCAATGGCCGACGCCATCACCAGCGGCACCGACACCACCGACGGAATCCCCGCCCCCATCGGATCCCCCGGCCGCCGCGGCGCCGCAAAATGCCGTTCCGCCAGCCAAACCCCATCCAGCCCGTAAGTATCCGCCGCCTCCGCCAGCGCAAAGGCTTCGTCAAACGCCGCTTCCTGCGTTACTCCCGTCCGGTAATCGCACTCCATTACCACGCCCACGTGCATCCTGCGCCTCCTGATTTGCCCCGATTTTCCCTTGGCTGCTAACCGCCGCCGCCCGCCGCCCCGGCTCCGTACTCATTAAGCGGATTCCGATAGACCGAATGATAATGCCCGCCTTCCGCCGTCAAGTCGGCCTCCCTGGAAAACTCAATAATCAGCGTCGGCCCCTGAATCCGATAGTACATCGGCCCGCTGCCGTCCACCGCGCCATTCCAAGCAAAGTAGGTTTCCTCCAAATCGGCCGCTATCTCCGCCATCCGGGACTGCGCGCTCTCCTCCGGCAGCATTCCCACCCACAAAGCGATGGTATCCAGCAGCTGTTGCCGCTGCTCTGCCGTCCAATCCCCGGCTTTCGACCCCGCCAATTCCGGAATTACCCCATCCTTGCCGGCCCCCGTCAAAACTTCCCCCGCCGCCACCGGACTGATGTCCAGCGTTGCCGCCTGCTGCGCCGCCCCCTCCAATCCCTGCAGCAACGCCCGCCCGGCCGCCTCTTCCGCCGCCAATGGCATCACCGTAACCCCGTCCCGCTCATAAACCGCCGGATCAATCCCCACAAAAGTTGGCGACAAATAACTCCGCCCCCCGACCACGCTGACATTCACCCCCAGATGATGCCCCCCGAACTGCCATCCCCAAGCCGACCCCAGCGCCGGCTCCCCAAAGAACGCCAAGAAATAATTATCCGAACTCCACCTCAAAATCCGCGCCCACAGGGCTTCCCTCAGCGCATCCTCAGCCCCCACTACGCCCATCGCCATATCGTAGCCCTTTGGACTCAACGCCGTCATCAGGAAATTATGCATCGCCGCCTGCTGCGCCGTGTCCAAATCCCCGAACCGCACCCCATTGCGCCGGGACATCTCCGCCGGCAAATTCGACCAATTCGGCCGCTTGGGGTCGTCAAAGGCATACACCGCTTCCGCCCGCTGTTCCTCCGACAAACCGGCCAGAAAGACTTGCGCCGCCGCCACTACCTCTTGACTCGTCCCGCCGCCGCTGGATTCCATCGCCCCGGAACTCTCCCGGTGTTCCCCCGATTCCCGGCCGCCGCTATGCTCCCCCAACTCGCCGCCGTGTTCCCCGTCCCCCCCGCTATGCTCTCCCCCATCCGCTGCATTGCCGCCGCCCACTTCCGGATGCGCCCCCCAACTCTCAAACGGCTGATTGCCCGCCGGCAGCCGCACCGCCGCCGACTCCCCCGGCATCAAATCCACCGGCGCCGTCGGCCCCAACTCCACGCCGTTCGACAGGTGAACCTCCACCCGCACCTGCGGCAGCGTAGCCGCCGTAGTATTTTTCCACCGTGCCGCGGAAAGCCTTGGCCGCCGCATCATAGCTCAGCCGCAGCCGCGCCCCGGCCCGTACCGCATCGTAGCTGTCCCCCAACCCGAACTGCTGCCCCGACTCCTCATCCCCGGCATCCGCTTGCGGAATGTTGCCGCCTTCCCGGGCCGCGCCGCCATTGCCGCTGCTGTTGCCGCCGGTGGTAGTAACGGCGGCAGTCTGCTCCGGCCCCGCCCCCGTTTGCCCGCCGCTGCCGCAAGCCGCCACCGCCGCCAGCAGAATGACGCTCAACCCGGCCAAAACCGCCGGTAGATACTTCCTCAACTGCCTTTTCATCCGACCGAAACCTCCTCAGTTCCCCAATCTTTGCGGTATCCGCAATTAAGAATCTACCGCCCAATCTTTAAGAAACTGTGAAGGTTTATCCCAGACCGCCGCCTACGCCCCCGGCGCCTCCAGATAAGCCATTGGCGTCGCCAGAAACTTGGTGCGGCAATCCAACCCGCAAAAATAGTACCACTGCCCGTTGTGAAAACTCCGGGTGCCTTGCTGCGGATCCACCTCCGACGCCCCGTGCATCGTCTGCCCAGTCTGCGCCCGGGCCTCCCCCTCGTCAATCTCGATCCCGCATACCGGATCCTTCGCCATAACCTTCCCTCTCTCCTCTCTAATTCCCTGTTCGCTCCCTTGCCCGGCATCGGCATTTCAACCGTCATTCCCACGAAACAGCCGTCATTCCCACGAAAGTGGGAATCCAGTAACGCCCCCGAAAGCCGCCCCAACCCTCTCCTTTTGACTCCCTTTCCTCGGAATCCCCGCCCGCCCGACGCCTACCCCACCGGCAGCTGATTCATCCCCAACCGCACCCGTCCCGGCTGATCCAGCAGCGACTGCGCTATCCGCGCCCGATGCTCAAAACTCGTCCCCAGCCGCATCGTCCACGCCGTAACCCGCCGAAACCACAAATGCAGGTCAAACTCCATCATAAACCCCATCCCCCCGTGAATCACCTGCGACGACCGCACCACCGCCTCCAGCTTGTCATTGCAGAACGCCTTGGCCTGCGACACCTCCACACTGGCCGGCAGCCCCTGATCCATTTTCCACAACGCCTCATAAGTCAGCAGCTGCCCCCCGTCCACCCACAAAATCATATCCGCGCAGATGTGCTGTATCGACTGAAACGCCGCAATCGGCCGCCCGAAAGCCGCCCGATTCTTGGCATACTCAATCCCCATCTCCGCATCCTTCCGCGCCGCCCCCACCATCTGCGCGCACAGCAAAGCCGTCGCCAAATCCAGCATCTCCCGCGCTATCCCCCAGCCCTGATGCAATTCCCCCACCAGGTTGGCCCGCGGCACCCGTACCCTGTCAAAAAAGACCTTGCTCTGCTTATCCTTAGCCAGAGTAGTCAACGGCGTCTGCGTAATCCCCGGACTGTGCGTATCCACCAATACCAGCGACAACCCGGCATTATCCTCCGTAGCCGCCGCCGTCCGGCACACCACCAAACACTGGTCGGCGGCGTTAAAATTATCCACGAAGTTTTTAACGCCGCTCAGCGCCAAATCCTCCCCGTCCCCCGTCGCTGTCGCCTGCACCGTTTCCGGCCGATAGCGCGGATCTGCCTCCGAAAACGCCCAAGTCAAAACCCGTTCCCCCCGGCTCACCGCCGGCAGCAAATCCCCCTTCTGCGCCGCCGTCCCGTGCCGCGCAATCGTAATCGCCGCCACCGCGCTGGAATGCAGCGGCGCCGGCGCAATCGCCCTACCTACTTCCTCCAGAATGATGCCCAAGTAAGTCAGCGGCAAACCCTGCCCGCCATACTGCTCCGGCAGCGCAATGCCGACCCAACCCAGTTCCGCCATCTTCTGCCACAGCTCCGGGGGATACCCCAGGTCATCCTTCTCCATCGCCCGGGCCAACCGCGGCGGACACTCCGCCTCCAAAAACTCCCGGGCCAGGTTCTTCACCATCTGTTCCTCTTCGTTAGGCAGTACGTCCATAAACTCCCTTGCTTCCCCTAAATCTAATCCGTTCCGTCGCCTCCGCCCGCCCCCCGCCCCCGCACACCCCCATTCTATTGCCCCAACCTTGCCATCGTCAAGTTTCCCCCAGCCCCACCGTCATTCCCACGAAAGTGAGAATCCAGAACCGCTACCCTTAAAAACTCCCCAAACTCAAAAAGTTTTGAGGGGGCGCGGGGGAACTTTTACAAAAGTTCCCCCGCCGTGACCCCATCCGGCAAACCGTCCTTTCCATCCCCCTATCGTCATTCCCACGAAAGTGGGAATCCAGAACCGCCCGCTGTCAAAAACTCACTAAAAACCAAAAAAATTTCGCGAATTCCCTCCGGCCGCCAACCCCGCCCCTCGCCAATTTCCCCAAATCTCAAAAAAGGGCGTGATTTTTGTCAAGCAAAAATCACGCCCTTTTTTACCCTGTTTTTACCGGTTTTCCACCGGCATTAAAAACGCCTGCCGCCGGGAGGTATTCTTATGTTCCGACTGCCTATTGCCATCCTAATCCTGTCCGTCTTAACCCTCGGCCTCCTCGTCACCGCCAGTCCCACCAACACCACCCAAGCCGCCCCCCGCACCATCCCCTGGGATTGCTCTGACTGGCAAGAGACCCCGGCGGTGGCAGACGCCGACGATGCCCGCGTCTCGATGATTCTCGAATCCCTCGCCGCCAACCGAGGGAAGTCCATCTACTGCGCCATCGACCAGTCCGACACCTGGACCAAGTCCGAAACCTGGCTTGCCGGGCGGGACCGCAACGAGCGGGACGACACCGTCTATTTCGGCCAGCAAGGCAACTTCCGCGGCTTTCTGGCGGCCCAAGAGGGCTACTTGACTGATGGCGAATCCGGCGTAACCGGCATCAGCCGCGACCGCATCTTTGAGTTCCCCGAGGAACCCCGCCGCGGCAAGAAAACCGTCCGCTTCCGCGTCCGCAGCGACTCCGCCGAAACCGGCACCTGCCCGCCGGCTTCCAATCTGCAACAAGGCGCTCACAACAACGGGTTTTCGGCCGAGCATGACACGCCGGGCGGCACCCTGATTTGCACTAACTATGGCGGCTTCGCCGGCGCTTATAGTTCCAAAGGTTCAACGTATCGTCGCGCCCGGAACGTCTATTATGGCCACGATGCTGGCGATACCGACTGGGAGGTTGACTGGCGCACCAACATATACCGGCACCGGACTAGCCATGTAACCAGGCCAGCGGGCGGCCAGTCCCGTTCCCCGGACTGGTGGCAGGCCCGGGCGGAGGAGAAAGTCATCCCCGCCTGCCGGGCTAAGGGCGGGAAGTATGTGGCGGGCAGCGCCGATTTCGGCCCCGGCCACAACCACAACGGCGGCGCCCCCGGTAGCGAGAACTTTCACGGGAACAACCACGGCTGGTTTTTCGCCTGGCAGACCCATGCGCACCGCTACAACAATAATAACCACCACCTGGTCGTCGGGAAAGCCCGGGAAAGCCGCACCTGGGTCGGCGTCTGCACCAAACGCGTCCGCCGCCGCTAACCCCTGCCGGCCAGCCATTCCCCGAAAACCCAAAAGTTTTGAGGGGGCGCGGGGGAACTTTTACAAAAGTTCCCCCGCCGTCTCCCCGGCTGACAATCGCTATCCCCATCCTCCAGCAACCGTCCTTCCCGCCCTCCCTCACCGTCATTCCCACGAAAGTGGGAATCCAGAACCTCTATTCCTAAAAATTACCCGAAAATTCATATCATTTACATATTGACAACTACAATTCCATCCCCCATACTTATAACTGCGAAGGTCAGACCTAGCCCCGGGACGCCGGGTCTCAAAACGATACGCTAGCTTACCGTGAAATACAGCTCACAGCGCGCTGTGGACGCCACCGGCCACCGGCCGTCAAGCGTCCCTGCTCCTTCCCCCGGGGACAGGGCCAAGGAACCCTCAACCCCCAACCGGAGCCGCGGAAAACGGCAAATCCCAACCGCCGCCAAGCCGCCGCCCCATCCCTACAGGAGCTGGAGTTACAGGTTGACTGGAGGTCGGTCAACCAACGGTAGCTGGACTGGGCCAACCCGCCGGAATGGCAACCATACCAACCGGCGCCAGTAGCCAACTCAAGGTCCGTTGCCGGACGGCAAATCTGGTCGGGCAAAGCTGGAGTGACGCAGCCAGGATTCCAACCAGCCAGGCAACCCGCATGACCAGACTAGCCAGCCGCCTCCCGCACGGGCGGAACCCGTGGCCACGGGTTCCGCCCCCCAGCGAACTACTACCCCCTAGCAACAGCAAACCCCAACCGCCGGGGCGGCCAAAAAGCCGCCGCCCCGGCCATAACCCGTACCAGAACCAGCCCCCAACCGCCAGCCCCTACCCCCCGCCGCCCCGTCCCCCCCGCCGGGGGCCGCGGTTCAGCGAACGCTCCAGAATGTTCCGCACCGGCTCCCCGCGCACCAGTTCAATATCATCCTGATACTTGAGCATTATGCCCAAAGTATCATCAATGACCTGCGCGTCCAGTTCCTGCTGATTCAACGCCAGCAAAGCCGCCGTCCAGTCAATGGTTTCCGACACGCCGGGGATTTTGTAAAGTTCCGTTTCCCGCAATTCCTGAATGAACCCGGTTACCTGCTGTGCCAGCCGGCGCGGCGCCGCCGGCATTTTCGCGCTGACGATTTGCAGTTCCTTCTGATAGTCCGGGTAGTCAATCCAGTAGTAAAGGCAGCGGCGTTTCAAGGCGTCGTGGATTTCCCGGGTGCGGTTGGAGGTGATGATAACGATGGGCGGGTGCGCCGCCCGGTAAGTTCCCAATTCCGGAATAGTCAGCTGAAAGTCCGCCAGCAGTTCCAGCAGAAAACCCTCGAATTCCTCATCCGCCCGGTCCAGTTCGTCAATCAGCAGCACCGGGGAGCGTTCCCGGCTTTCGTCGATGGCTTGCAGCAGGGGGCGTTTAATCAGAAACCGCTCGCTGAACAGGTCAGCGGCGGCCGCCGGCCGGTCCACATTCCCGGCCGCCTCGAGCAAGCGGATTTCCAGCAGCTGCCGGGCGTGATTCCACTCGTACACCGCCTGGTTCACATCCAGCCCCTCGTAGCACTGGAGCCGGATTAGCTCGACCTCCAAACCCTGGGACAAAGCCCGGGCGATTTCCGTCTTGCCCACACCGGCTTCGCCCTCCAGAAACAGCGGCCGCTGCAAAGTCAACGCCAGATAAATGGCAACCGCCAACCCCCGGTCCGCCACATAGGATTGGCCGCGCAGCAGGTTCTGCACTTCGTCAATGGAGCCGGGCCCGGCGGCGGTAGTCAAGGCATCATCTCCTTTCCGTCTAATCCTGAAAATGGGGCATTACTTCGGTGGCGAAAAGCTCGAGGGACGCCTTCACCTTGTCGCTGGCAATGCCGCCGTAGTTGGTGAAAAAGATGACGCTGGACACCCCGGCCTGGTGCAGCCGTTCCACCCGTTCCGCTACCTGCTCCGGGTCGCCGAACAGGATGACCCGCTCCGCCATATCGTCATAATCAAAGGCCGTTTCGGCGGCAAAGCGGCGGCGGTACTGCTGATAATTTTCCGGCAGCAATTCGCCGCGCCGTTCCGGCGGCGCGCCCACTTCATCCCCGGTCATCTTGAACCACATAAAGGGTTCCTCGGCATCTTGGCGGGCTTGCTTTGCCGTGGGCGCGGTGTACATTGCCCGGGCCACCTTGACCCGATGCGGGTTATAATCGCCGCCGGCTTCGCCCACCGCGCCGCGGAAATACGCCACCTGCTCCGCCACCTGGTCAAAAGTCAGCCCCTGCCCCACCAGCAGATTCCAGCCGTTGGTGGCGATGCGGTCCATACTCGACGGACTTGCGGCGGCCACCCACAGCGGCGGATAGGGCGACTGCACCGGCTTGGGATGCACTGTCATATCGTTGAAAGTCCAGAACTCCCCCCGATGGTCGAAGGGCTCCGTTTCAGTCCAAGCCCGGGTCAGCACGCCAATGGCTTCCTGAAAGCGGCGGTCCGCCTCCTCCATCGGGATGTTGAACTTGTGAAATTCCCCCCACTGGTAGCCCCGGCCCACGCCCAAATCCAGCCGCCCGTTGCTGAGCAAATCCACCGTGGCCGCTTCCTCGGCAATCTGAATGGGATTGTGAAAGGGCAGGACGGTGACCGCGGTCGCCAGGCGGATGCGGCTGGTCAGCCCGGCCAGATAAGCCAATACCGACAGAGACGCCGAAACGATGCCGTGCCGGGAAAAGTGATGCTCGGTCATCCAGACCGAATCGTAGCCCAACTGTTCCGCCCACAGCACCTGCTCCAGGGCATCCCGGTAGTATTCATTCTGCCGGGCCGGGTCGGGCAACTGTACCGAATGGAAAAGGCCAAACTTCATCGCTGTTCCCCTGTGTTGGAATTGCTTTAGAGCGGCTGCCAGTAGCGGCGGCCCTCCGTACGAACTACTTTGCCAAAGCCGGGCGCCGGGAAATGGCCGATAATGCCCAGGATGTCCCCCTGCTCCAACTGCTCCATCAAAGCGCGGCGGGTCAGGCGGGTCTGCTCCGGATCCATATCGGCCCGGGAGACCCAGTGGGTTTCCTGCACTTGGGCTTGGCTATGGATGGCATCGCCCAGGATTATGGCTTGCTGCCCTTGGGAACTGATGCGGATACTCATGTGGCCCGGAGTATGCCCCGGCGTAGGAATGACCGTCAATTCCGGCGTCAAAACCCATTCCCCCTCCATAAACTCAATCAGCCCCAACTCCTCCAGCGGCCAAACGGTAGTGGCGGCATTGGGAAAGCGGGCGCGCCTTATTTCCGGGTCGTGGCAGGCTTGCCAATCCGGTACGCTGAGCCAGTAGCGGGCGTTAGGAAAAGTCGGTACCAACCGGCTCCCGTCCTCCGGTTGGGGCGTCAAGTTCCAGCCCACATGATCCCGGTGCAGGTGGGTCATCACCACCATATCAATATCCTCGGGGCTGATGCCCTTGGCGGCAAAGTCCGTCAACAGTTCCCCCCAAGGCGTATCCGGCGCGTCCGCCGGCCGCGGCCCCATACCGGTATCCACCAGAATCGTCTGCCCGGCCGAGCGCACCAGATAAGACGCCAGGTTAAAACGCACCTTATCCTCGGCGGTCAAGTGCTGCCGATAGGGCTGCCACTCAGCATCCGACTTATGGTCGGGAAAAAAGTTGCACAGGTCGAACTCGAGCATCCCGTCCGACAGGGAAACAATTTCGACCTTGCCGACGGTGACCCGATTGCCACTAGCGGCCATAACCACAACCCTCCGGCTGTAAAATGGGGCAGGTGGGAACAAGCCGGGGCATATTGTAGCATATCGGGAAAGGGGCGGGAGCGGCCGCTACACTTTACCCGTTGTTGACTAAAAAGGTATATAATTCCCATCCCGGACTATCCTGACTCCATCATCCTCAAGGACGGAAACTTTATGGACGCTACTGCTGCCCTGGCCGGCTTTATTGCCGACACTGACTATGCCGCCTTGCCGCCGCCGGTAGTGGCGGCGGCTAAAATCGCCATTCTGGACGGGGTGGCTAATATGGCCGCCGGGTCGGTGCAGGAACTGGCTGACATCATCGGCCGCTATGGGCGGGACAGCGGGGGCGCGCCGCACTGCTCGGTAGTGGGTTGGGGCTACCGCACCAACGCCCCGGCGGCGGCCTTTGCCAACGGGGTTTTCGGCCACTGCCTCGACTATGAAATCCAGGGTTTTCCCCCCACCCACGGCACCTCCTCCTGCCTGCCGGCGGCCCTGGCTCTGGCCGAACAGCAGCGGGCAGCGGGTCGGCAGGTTATCGTAGCCTACACTCTAGGCTGGGAAGTGCAGGGACGGCTGCGGGCGGCCTCGGCCCCGGCTACCGCGCCGGCTTACCATCCGCCGGGATTGGTCGGGCCTTTGGGCGGCGCCGCGGCCGCCGCCAAGACTTTGGGGCTGGATGCGGCGCAAACACAGATGGCTTTGGGCATCGCCGCCTCCCGCACCGGCGGACTGACCGCCAACACCGGCACAATGGTTAAATCCACTCACCCGGGCAACGCCGCCCGGATGGGCGCCGAGGCGGCGATACTGGCGGGAATGGGCTATACGGCCAGCCCAACGGCGTTGGAATCGCCCAACGGCTATGCCGCCGCCCTCTTTGGCGGCAAGGTCGATTGGGAAGTTGCCATCGGCGGTTTGGGCGATTCCTGGCGGCTGACCGCGCCGGGTTTTGACATCAAGCGGTTTCCGGCGCAGGTCTATATGCAGAATGTCATCGAGGCGGCCTTGAACCTGCGGGAGCAGCCGGGCTTTGACGCGGCGACGGTGGAGCAAGTAACGATTTACCGGCGGGGGCGGGGACATTCCGGGCCGCGGCCGCAGAGCGGTCTGGATGGCAAGTTCAGCGCGGAATACTGCGCCGCCGCCGCCCTGCTGGATGGGCAAGTAGGCATTGACACCTTTACCGACGCCCGCCGTTTTGCGCCGGATTTGGAGTCGCTGCTGGGCAAAATCCGGGTGGAGCCGGAAGGGCCGGAGTCTGGCGCAGTGCGGATGGTAGCCCGGATGGGCGATGGGGCAACCATCACCGCCGAGTGCATCGCCTTTCGCGGTTCGGCGGCCAACCCGATGTCCCGGGAGGAGCGGGTGGTCAAGGTGCGGGACTGCTTTAACCGGTTGTTGTCGGCGGCCGATACGGAGCGGGTCATCGGGATGTTGGAGAATCTGGAGGATTTGGCAGAGATGGGGGAGTTGATGGCGATTTTGGGAAAGGCGGCGGCGGGGCGGTAAAGGGAGACATTATCCGGTAATGGCGTAGCCGGCTATCCTCCCGCGCTGAAATGACGAATATCCGTATCCCCCCATCCGAATGGAACCGGAAAAGCAGCGGTTAAGGAGAACCGGATGACCAACGCAGGAACAGTACCCACCAGCAAAACTCCGCCAAATCCCGCAGGCCGAGTTTGCTTTGCCCCCGTTCCCGGGCGTGGAAAATGACCGGTTCCTCGACCGCTACTGCGCCGGCCCGCAGCAAGCGGTGCAGCAATACTATCTGGAAAGCGTAGCCCCGCACCGTCAGATTGCCGATGCCGGCCCGCCGCAAAGCCTCCGCCCGTATCGCCCGAAACCCGCCGGTGCAGTCCTGTATCTCCCTAATCCCGGTCAGCCGGCGGGCCAAACGATTGCTCCAACGGGATAAACGGTGCCGTACGCCTTGCCAATCCGCCGCCACGCCGCCGCCGGCTCCATAGCGACTGCCCACCACTAGGTCGGCGCCATCCTCGATACGGGCCAGCAGCCGCCGCGCTTCCGCCGGGTCGTGCTGAAAATCCCCATCCATACACACCACAACTGCGGCATTAAGCTGCTCCAGGGCATAAACCAGCCCCCGCCCATAAGCCCGCCCCAAACCCTCTTTGCGGCCTTCCAGCAGATGCACCCGCTTATCGGTTTCGGCAAACTCCCGCGCCAGCCGACCCGTCCCGTCCGGGCTGTAATCGTCAACTATCAGAAAGGCGGCCGTAGCTTCCGGGTACAAGGCGGTCAGCCGCGCCAGCAACGGCTTTATATTCGCCGCTTCGTTATAGGTGGGAATGACAAAGCAAAACAAGGCAGCAGTACGCCCGGCCATCTGCGGAATCAACTTTATGACGGCGGCACCATTGCCGGTTAGACTACTACCGGAACCCGGCAGCGTCAAGGGTATCCGAACCGGTCGTACCGGCTACTCCAACACCGGAAAATCGGCTTCCCCATGTATCCGCCGCGGCGCACGGCTCTTTGGCATATAAAAGCCTATTTTGACGCTGCTACCGGTCAAAGGCGGCCCGGCTGACCGGTTCCCCGGCGTGCTGGCCCGGTATTCGGCGCGTAAAGCGGCGGCCGGGTTATACGCCCGGTTGACCCGGAAAATCAGCCCGTCGGATAACTCCACCACCGGCTCCAGCCCCGGCAGCGCCGCCAACTGGGTTGGCCGTAGCTGTAGCCGGGGACGCCGTGAAACCATAGTACCAGATCGCCTTCCGCCGCCTGCTCCACCTTGTGCCGGGCCGCCGCCAGTCCCGGCGAGAGATAAACATAGTTGCGGTTGTCGGTGTATCGGTGTAAAGGGCGAATACCGGCGAAGGGCTGATTATTGCGCCGTCAAAGGATTGTTCCCGAACATAAGCTAAAACTTCCGAGTGGGCCCAACGCCTACTGGCGAAATCCTGTTGTGGCCGGCATTGGCTTGCCGTATCTCATGGAAATTGAGCGCGGCTTGGGGCAACAGCCACAAGGCAAGGGCGGTCAACAGCAGGTTGGGCAAAAGAGTGAAGGCTTTTATCTTTTGCTGAAATCGGCCATCAGTTTTTGCTGAAATCGGCCATCAGTCGGCGGAAAACTGCCGGGCTTTTCACCCGGCCGGCGCTCCTTAGCCCAACCCCAAAACCGGTCGAGGGCAAAGACGGCGGCCAAGAGCAGCGGGACAAATCGGAGGAGGGTGTGATAGAGGGCGGTTGGAAAGTCGTATTGGGGCGGCATCCGGGCGCCGGTCCAGTGTCCCACCAACAGCCGGTTGCTCAACATCCACAAGGCAAGCGGCGGCAAGGCAATCAGCCCATAAATAGCCCCTGCTCCCAGCCGTTGCCGCCAGGGAAACGCCGGGCGCAGCAGCAGCAACGCCGGCAACAGAGCGACTAGCAAGACCACGCCAACATAGCGGGTCAGCAGGGCCAATGCGGTAAATACCACCGCCGCAATCAAATCCGACCATTGGCCGCAATCCAGAAACCGGTAGATTTGCATCAAAGCAAGGATGGTGAACAGAATGAACAGCGGCTCCGACAGCGTATAGGCGGCAATCCGCGTCAAAGGTATGGACAGCATCAGTGCGATACAAGCCCCAAATACCAGAAAAGGATGCTGCAAACGCCGCCGCAGGTATTGACCGGCAAAAAATATAGTCAAGCCAAAGATGGCGGCATTGAGCGGCCCCGCCACATCCTCGGAGTCAAAGACGCCGAAACTGACCGCCGCCAGCAGCAGAGGATACAGCGGCGGCTGAATGGCGTAGTTGCCGGCGCGGTTAAGATTGGCAAAACCGTTCCCCTCCAGCAAGTTCCAGGCAATGGAAATGTAGCCGATCGAATCCCAGTGCATCCCCGGGCCATAGACCACTCCCCGCGCCAGAATCAGCGCCGCCCCCAACAAAGCCAGGGCCGTCAGCAGCAAGGTAAAAGCATCGGGCCGGCAAGCGTAACGGCGCAACCGGAAAGACTGCAATTTAACCGGAGAAGTAGTCATCAAGAGAGGATTATACTCTAACCGAACAGAACCGCCTCTCCATATCCCTTTGCGCTTTTCCGCCGGGTTGGGATATAATTCAGCGCACTATAGACCGGCTGGGAGGTAGCCCAACTTGGCCCTGTTGACGATGCGACGCGTTCCCGACCCCATTCTGCGGCAGCAGTCCCGCCGCATTGGACAAATCCCGCCGGAGTTGCGCCAGTACGCCGCCGATATGGTGGAAACGATGCACGCCGAGAGTGGGGTTGGCTTGGCAGCCAATCAAGTGGGCGGGCTGCAAAAGATAGCGGTCATCCAACTGCCCGATTGGGAGGATGCCCTGGTGCTGATTAACCCGGAAATCATCCGCCGGGAAGGGGAACGGGAAGTTGAGGAGGGCTGCCTGAGCATTCCCGGCTATCGGGGTACGGTTAGACGGGCAAACCGGGTGCGGGCCCGGGCGCTGGACTTAAACGGCAAGGTTATCCGTATCAAAGCCGAGGGGCTGCTGGCTCAAGCCCTGGAACACGAAACCGACCACTTGAACGGCATTCTTTACATTGACCATCTAGTTTCTCGGGAAAGCCTGCACAAGATAACCTACGAACCGGCCCAAGCGGAGGGTGAGGCTGACGCCGCCGGGGATGGACGGGGTTAGGAGCAGCCGCCATACTTACCGAACTTACCCAATTTTTTGCCGCCGCTTTGCCGGCGGAGACGGGAAGGGTCTATCTGGTGGGGGGCTTGCTGCGGGATGCCCTGCGGGCCGGGACAGCCGGAGACGCGCCGTCATCTTTTCACGACCTGGATATTGCTGTGCCGGTACTGGGCGACCAGTTGCAGGATTTGGGGCAGGAACTGGCCCGGCAGTTTGGCGGCACCGTTGTTCCTTGCCCGGCGCGCAATGTGGCGCGGGTGGTGATTAAAGGGGCGGAACCGGGGCCGCCGGCGACGATGATTGACTTGGCTGGCTTTTTCGGCGGGTTTGCCGGCGAGGATGAACTATTCGCCATCAAGAATGACTTGGAGCTGCGGGACTTTACGGTCAATGCGATGGCTCTGCCCCTGGAGCAGTGGCGGCCGGGGCCGGCGGTAGCTTGGGCGGACGAGGTAATCGACCCCTGCGGCGGGCGGGCGGATTTAGCCCAAAAGCAAATTCGCGCCGTCCATCCCGAGGTATTTCGGTATGACCCGGGGCGGTTGCTGCGCGGCGTCCGACTGGCCGGGCAATTGCAGTTTCGGCTGGAACCGGAAACCGCCCGGCACATCCGCGCCGCCGCCCCTTTGCTGGAACGGGTGGCCCCGGAACGGGTGCGGGACGAGTTGCTGCGAATTCTGGCGGCTGACGGGGCCCGGGGGCAATTGGAGGTTCTGGACCGGCTGGACTTGCTGGACCGTATCATCCCGGAACTGGCTTTGACCAAAGGGGTGGAGCAACCCCGGGCCTATCATTATTGGGATGTGTGGAATCATTTGCTGCACACGGTCGAGGCCGCCGAACTGGTAACCCGGGGACACCAACATTCGGCTATCTACTCCCTGTCGCCCTGGACTGCGGAAACGGCGGCGCATTTCGAGGGGGAAGCAGGGGACGGCTACAGCCGCCGCACCATCCTGAAACTGGCCGCCCTGCTCCACGACATTGCCAAGCCCCAGACCAAGCAGCTTGATGCCGCCGGCCGCCTCCGATTTTTCGGCCATTCGGAATTGGGGGCGGGAATGGCGCAGGAACGGCTGACCCAGCTGCGACTCAGTTCCCGCAGCGTTGCTATGGTCGGCGGGATGGTCGAGCATCACCTGCGGCCGGCGCAGCTGCGGCAAGGGGATAAAATGCCTTCGCACCGGGCAATTTACCGCTATTTTCGGGATGCCGGCGCGGTAGCAATAGATACGATTTACTTGGCTTTGGCCGACTATCTGGCCGCCCGGGGGCCGGAAATAGCCGCGGCTGCCTGGGCCGGCTACGCAGCAATGTTGACTTATGTTTTGCAGACTGGAACCGGGCAAATGCCTGAGGGAACGGCGGCCATCCCGCCGCGTCTGGTGAACGGCAGGGATTTGATGGATCGTTTTAACCTGCCGCCGGGGCCGCAAATCGGCCGCCTGCTGGCCGAACTGGCCGAAGCGCAAGCGGTGGGGGAAATAACCACTAAAGAGGAAGGTCTGGAACGGGTGGCGGCGGCTTTAGCGGATGGTAAAATACAGCCGGCAACAAAAGCCAGCTAATTCCCCCATAAAAGAGGGCGGAAGTGATACAATACGGGACTGCGGTGCTGCCGGCTAACGGTGTATAATGGGGGGCGGTCAAGGCCCGCAATGCTTGGGAGATAAGAAAATGACCGTGGCAAAAACCGATATTGCCCGCATTGGGAAAGGTATGTACGCCAAGCTGCGCCCCCAACTGGAAGCCGACCACTGGGGCAAAATGGTGGTCATTGATGTCAACAGCGGCGATTACGAAATTGCCGAGGATGATTTAACCGCCACCCTGCGGATGTTCGAGCGGCGGCCGGACGCGATGACTTGGGGAGAGCGGGTAGGTTGCCGCGCGCCCTATTTTATGGGCTTGAGCCAAATCGACCAGGGCGGGGGCTGATGATTAAAGGGCAAGTAATCCTGGTCGGTCGGGACGGACCGCTGGAGTTCCTGTCGCCCAGAATTGCTATCGAAATCGCCGGCGGCGACCGGATTTTCCGTACGGTCGAAGCCATCATCGACACGGCATTTACGGGTTGGCTGACTTTGCCAGAGTCCATAGTTCAGGATTTGGGATTGTCCTACTACGGACAGAGGGACGCTGTCTTAGCCAGCAACGAAGTAAGCGAGTTCGAGGTATACAGCGTCTTGGTATCGTGGCATGGCATTGCCCGCCCGGTGCTAGTTCACCAGTCGGCAAGCCGGCCCCTGATTGGTATGTCCCTGCTTGCCGACTGCCGGCTGGCCGTGGAGGCTTGGGAGGGCGGCGCAGTGGTTATTGAGGAGCGGCCGCGCCTGAACCGGCGGCAGTAAAACAAAGGAGAACTTTACTTAATGCGCGGGCGCAGTATCCGGTTATCCATTCTTATCCTGTTCATCCTGGCCCTAGCCGCGACCGCTTTGGCCTTTCCCAGCATTAACATCAACCTGCCGGGCTTTCCCGCCCTGGTGCGGGGCGGCGATGGCCCCCTGGGTTTGCGGTTAGGGCTGGACTTGAGCGGCGGGGGGCAGCTGGTCTATGCAGCCGATACCGGCACCCGCGTTGAAGTGACCTTTACGGAGCCGGCAGCGGCCGCCGTGATTGAGGGCGCGCTGGACGACTTGGGCGCAGTCGGTTACACGGTCACCGCCCGGGATGACCGCTCCTATCTGGTTACGGCCGGCTTGCTGGCGGACGGGGTTAAGGATGGTTTGCAGGAGGCTATCACCGCCGCATTGCAGGACGCCGCTCCGGGGGAGCAACTGCCCCGCGAGAATGCGGCGATCGTGCAGTTTCAGTTCCCGGAACCGGTGCAAAGGCCGGACCTGGTGTCCGTAGTTAGCGCAGTGGCGGATGAACTGGAACTGGAGAACCGCATTGTGGCTTTGTGGGGCGAGGAAGTGAACGGCGTCCGCATTGCCACGGATACGATTCTGGATGATACGAGGCAGCAGCAGTTGCAGGAGGGATTGGCCGCCGCCGTTGTCGAAGATGAGGGGGAAGTAGCCGACTTTTCGGTAGTGGAAAACACGCCGGCCAACAGCGTGGCAGCCTACGAACTGAGCGAAACCCTCGCCCCTACAGCCGACCAGATGGAGGGGGTGCTGGACATCATCAGCCGGCGGGTCAACCAGTTCGGCACCGAGGAGCCGATTATTCAGCTGTTCGGCGATGACCGGGTTATCGTGCAGCTGCCCGGAGCCAGCGGCTCGATCAGCGAAGTGGAGTTCAGCGACCCGACCGGTATCCCGGAGGTCGAGGGCGTAGTGCGCGCCCAAGGGTTTGAGGATTTTACGGTAACGCTGCTGGATGATACCGAGCGGCAGTTTGAAATCCGCACGGTATCCCTGAATGTGAACCAGCAGCAGGAACTGCATTCCGCCCTAGCTGGCGGCGTCGGGGCGGTCAACAGTTTTGCGACCAGCGGCGGCATTGAAACGGCGAAAGCCCTAATCGGGCAGACGGCGCAACTGGTGTTCAAAGAGCGCACCTGTTCCGATGTTACCTGCGTCACCTTTACCGATGCGGAAATCGGCTTGACCGGGGATGACCTGGACGATGCCTATGCTTCGACCGACCCCAATACCGGGGAGTGGGAGGTGAACATCGCCTTTGGGCAGCGGGGCGCCGGGATTTTCGGGGATTTGACCCAGCGCATCGTGGGGGTCGAAACCAAGCGGATTGCCGTTTTTCTGGATGATGAACTGCTGATTGCGCCGGTGTCCCTGGCTTGGATCCGGGACGGGCGCAGTTCCATCACCGGCAACTTCAGCCGGGAGGAAGCGCGCACTCTGGCGATTCAACTGAAATCAGGCAGCCTCCCGGTGCCGTTGAAACTGATTCAGCAAAGCGATGTGGACGCTCTGCTGGGGTCGGCGTCTTTGGAGCGCAGCCTGATGGCCGGCATCATCGGCTTGGGCTTGGTGCTGGTCTTTATGGTAGCCTACTACCGGGCGGCCGGCATAGTGGCGGCTCTGGCGTTGGTGTTCTACACCGTCGTGGTGCTGTCGGTGTTCAAGCTGGTGCCGGTAACCTTGGGGCTGTCGGGGATTGGCGCTTTCATCCTGTCCATCGGGTTGGCGGTGGATGCCAACATCCTGATTTTCGAGCGGATGAAAGAGGAAATTCGCATCGGCCGCACCCTGGCCTCGTCAATGGAAGTAGGGTTCGGGCGGGCTTGGCCGGCCATTCGGGACGGCAACTTTTCCACGCTGATAACCTGCTTAGTGCTGCTGTGGCTGGGCAGCCGCACCGCCGACGACTTGGTAACCGGCTTTGCCTTTACCCTGTTCATCGGCGTAATCGCCAGTATGTTCACGGCGATAGTAGTCAGCCGCAACCTGCTCCAACTGCTGGCTTGGGGCGGGCTGGGGCGCAAGATAGTCCTGTTCACGCCGGAAGGAGCGCCGCGATTGGCTGAGGATGGCCGGGCCGGCGCGGCCGGCGGCGGGCGCGCCCGCCGGGCCGAGGGGAGGTAGCAAAACAGTGTATAACATCGTAGGCAAACGGGGTTGGTATTTCCTCTTTTCGGCCCTGCTCATCCTGCCGGGGCTGATTTCCCTGCTGGCGCCGCCGGGCGGGTGGATTAACGGCGGCTCCGGGCTGCGGCCGGGCATTGACTTTACCAGCGGCTCGGTGCTGGACATCACCTTTGAGCGGCCGGTGGCGCAAGACCAGGTGCAGCAGCGGATGGCCGCCTTGGGCCACCCGGAGGCGTTGGTACAGCGCACCGGCAGCCGCAGTTTGCTGGTGCGGACCAAGGTACTGGCGGAAAGCGTGGACGGCGGCCGGTCGGAGCGGCAGCTAATCGAGGATGACCTGACCCGGAATGTAGCCCCGGTAGTGGCGGCTAACTTCGACTCCACTTCGCCCATTGTAGCCCAGGAAACGGTGCGGAACGCCGTTATCGCCCTGGCGGCCGCGTCGGTGTTCATCCTGCTCTATATCTGGTATGCCTTTCGGCGGGTGCCGCGGGCTTACCGCTACGGCATCAGCGCCATCCTGACCCTGATTCACGATACGCTGCTGGTGTTAGGCGTCTTTTCCCTGCTGGGGCGGTTCCTGGGAATGGAAGTCAACTCGATGTTTATTGTGGGCATCCTGACGGTAGCCGGTTACAGCGTCAACGATACCATTGTGATTTTCGACCGCATCCGGGAGAATGTCATCCGCTATCCGGACCGGGCGTTGGATTCCACGGTGAACTTGAGCATTGTGGAAACGGTGGGGCGTTCCATCAACACCAGTTTTACCACTTTCACGGTGCTGCTGGCGATGCTGCTGATTGGCGGGGCCAGCATCCGGGAGTTGCTGCTGGTAGTAGCCATTGGCGTCATCGTGGGAACTTATAGCTCCATATTCATCGCCAGCCAGTTCATCGTCATCTGGGAACGGGGTGAGTTCGGGCGGATATTCTGGTGGCGGAAACGGGCGGCGGCTACGGCGTAAGTTGCCGGGATGGACGGGGATATACCGGATTTTGTCGGCAAATGCGGGTTCTCCCGGTAGGGGAATGGAGCTAACGGAGCCGACAAAACACCCGGTCTGCCCATAGGAGGTAAAAGTGGCGCGTAAAGTTGCCTTTTGTCTGGTGGAAAACCGGGAGGGGAAAGTCCTGCTGATCCAGCGGGGATACGGGCGTGAGCGGGGTAAGTGGGCCTTGCCCGGCGGGTTTGTGGACAAGGGGGAAAAGAGCGCGCAAGCGGCCGTCCGGGAATTGCGGGAGGAGACCGGGCTGAAAGCCAAGCCGGTAGCTACCATCCATAAAGGGAGGACGCACCCGGTCAAAATTATTTACGCCCGGATTACCGGGGGACGGTTAAAGCCGCAACGCCGGGAGGTGATGGATGCCCGGTTTTTCAGTTACGACAACTTGCCCCAGCTGGCCTTTGGCGGCGACAAAATCGCCACCAGCAAGTGGCCGGAAATGAAACGGCAGCACCAAGAACTGCAAGCCCGGGCGGTTACTCCCTACGAATCCTGCCCTTATTGCGGGGGACGAGAAGTGAGGTTGCGCCGGTACCCCCATGCCAACCCGTACCGTTGCCCGGACTGCCGGCGGACTTTGCCGGTACCGTAGTCAAGCGGCCTGAAAGGTTGAGACAGGTGGTAGCGGGGGATGCGATGCCTTTGTGTTTGAAGGAGTCTTTTAACATAGAGACATCCAGCTTACGAAAGGAGAAACTCGTAAGAGTTCGAGCTAAACTATGGATATTCTAGCGATTGGTGTCGCGCTTATTCTGGCGCTTGCGGTTATTGGCATAGTCGCCCGCAAGTGGTACGCCGGAAAGTCGACCCGGGATGAAGCGGGAAGGGCGGCGGGAAGTCAGCAGCACGGGTTCCGTTCGGGGAATTTGACGCCAAATACCTATGGGATGAGCGGGAGCGCACCCCACAATCGAACGGAACCGACACCTGAACACCGGATCATTGGCGAACGCGTGTATGCCGTTATCGACGGCGAGCGTCAGCGGTTGGGCTTGCCCAAGTTACTGAGTAACAGTATCTTGGGCGAGAATGCCCTTAAACTCTTGCAGGAGGCTGACCGAAAGTCGGATTTCGTCGCTTTGAACGCAGATTACCGGCGGCGTATCCAAAGCACCGATTATCCGGAACTTTTACAGGGTGACTTCGAACCGCTGGCCTTGCTCTATCAGAAAGATTGGCAGCCGGACACGCCTATCGGCCAAGTAGCTGCAATGGTGGCTGATGGCGTTCTTGCGTGGGCCCGGGATAACCGGCGCGACCACGATACTGAGCCCTTGTATTGGCCCAATTCCTTCGGCGCTCTGCTTGACGAAGCCGCTCAGGACATTAGTATTGCGCTGACCTCTAGTACCCCCCAGCCCCCGCCCGGCATTCAGATTATGATAGGAGTCGGCGCGGCGGACTACAGCTCTGCCGTTATTAACCGTATCAACAAGGCGCGGGTCAGCGCCGGGGTTGCGCCCCTCGTGCTGGATAGCTCTTTGCGCGAGATTGTCCGTGATTACCTTGTAATGGATGAAGTTCCGGTACCGGGACAGCTTGGCCGGGATTTGCTGAAGTATAATTACGCTGAACTGGGCGTAGTCATAGGAAACGCGATACACCGCGGCGTGAACCCTATACAGATACCGGGCGACGCCGACACGGAGATGGTCCTCGTCGAAGATATAGTTGCCCACTTGACCGATAGTTTGCTGAAGGACTATCGGGATACCCTGCTCAACCCCGATTTTCAGGATATTGGGGTTGCCGTATCAGGTGGTCGCGGCCCCGGGGAAGGATTGGATCTGGCGGATGGCCATTGGGCCCGGGCAGAATTTGTTGCTGGTTACCGGTTTCATCGCAATCAGCCGGCATAAAGGAGTAGGTTGTGCAAATCGGCGCTCATGTATCCTCGGCCGGAGGTGTCAGCAAATCCATTGACCGGGGGCTGGAAATCGGCTGCGAGGCGATTCAGATATTTGGGTCGTCGGCGCGCAGTTGGGCCTTCAAGATGCCGGCGGATCAGGAAATCGCCGCCTTCAAGGATCGGCGGGCCGAAACCGGTATGGGGGCGGTCTTTTTCCACGCCATCTACCTGATCAACTTGGGCAGCCCCAACCCGGAACTGGTCGCGAAGGGCGTACAGTCCCTGATTAACTATATGAACCTGGCGGCTGCTCTGGATGCCGACGGGGTGATTTTTCATCCCGGCAGCCATAAGGGGCAAGGCTATGAACAGGTTTTTGACCAGGCGGTGGCGGCCATCAACCGGGTGCTGGAGAACACCCCGGAGGGTCCGTATTTGTGCCTGGAAAATATGGCCGGGATGGGGCAGCATTTGGGCGCCAAGTTTGAGGAACTGGGCGGCTTGCTGCGGGCGGTGGACAATCCCCGTCTGCGGATTTGCCTCGACACCCAGCACAGCTTCGCCGCCGGCTATGATTTGACGACCCCGGAGGGCGTGGCCGGGATGATTGACCAGTTTGACGCGGCCATTGGCGCGGAAAATCTGGCGGCGGTTCACGCCAACGACTCGAAGCAGCTTTGCGGCTCCGGAGTGGATCGCCACGACAATATCGGGGAAGGGTATATCGGCGAGCCGGGGTTTGCCTGCATAATGAGCCACCCGGCTTTTCAGGAAGTCCCCTTCTTTCTGGAAACCCCCGGCTTTGACGGCAATGGCCCGGATGCCCGCAATGTGGAAATCCTGAAAAACATCCGCCGGCAAGTGGCGTTGTGAGGCAATCGGGCTGTTGTGATTGAACTGACCCGCCGGGAGTTTGTGCAACTGGTGCGCCGGGCTTACCGGCAGTTGCCGCCGGCGGTAATCCAGGCTCTGCACAATGTGGATGTAATCGTTGAGGAGTGGCCCGGCCCGGCGGAACAGGATTTGCTGGCGGAAGGCGGGACTTTGTACGGGCTGTATCACGGCATCCCGCTGACCGACCGGGAAGGCGGCGGGCCGGCTTTGCCCGACCGCATTACCCTGTACCGCCAGCCGATAATGCAAAGCTGTCAAACCCACGCCGAGCTGGTCCGCGAAATCCGCATAACCCTGTGGCACGAAATCGGCCACTACTTGGGGATGGACGAGGATGACCTGCATCGGTTGGGGTATGGGTAGCCGGGGATGCAAGCGCCGCTAAACCGGATGCTGAACCCTTTGGGCCGGGCCATTGGCGCCGGTTTGGGCAGCGGCCTTTCGCCGCTAGCTCCCGGCACGGCCGGCAGTCTCGCCGCCCTAATCCTGTATTACCTGCTGACCCGCGCTTTCCCCGACCCGATAGCGCAGCAGGGGCTGCTGGTTGCCCTGATTGGGGTCGGCTTTCCCTTGGGCGTATGGGCTACCGGCTTGCTGGTAACAGAGCAAGAGCATGACCCGGGCCGGGCGGTGTGGGATGAGTTCGTCGGAATGTGGATAACTTGTCTGCTGCTGCCGCCGACCTGGTACTGGCTGGCGGCGGCTTTTTTCGCCTTCCGGTTTTTTGATGTGACGAAACCATGGCCGGCCCGGCAACTGGAGCGGCTGCCCGGCGGTTGGGGCATAATGGCTGACGATGTGGCGGCCGGCTTGTACGGGGCGGCGCTGCTGAACGGGGCGCGGGTGGTTATGGGGTATTTCTGATATGGCTTGAAGGATTATGCGGTAGGCTGGATAGATTTATCGGCAAGGGTATTCTCAACACCCGTTGGCAATGCTAAAAACAGCATTCTCGGAACCGTAACCCGTCCAATGAACCAACAGGAATTCCCCTTCTTTGTCGGGGCGATTTTCCCCTGTTTTAACTTATGCCAAGCGTTTTGTGCATACCATCTAACCTGTGTTTAGGGCTATCTAGCCTTGATTCCGGCTGGACTGCTACCCTACTATAGAAAGGTATCGACCGGACGCCTCGGCAAGTCTTGCCGCTGGTGCGGGGGATACCCCACGTCTAGGCGTGAAGGTGTCTCGTTGTGTGAAGCAGATAATTACCCCCAAGTTTGCGGTTTTTCAACCTTTGAGAGACTCGGGGTTTTACCCTGTTATCCCCGCGTTGCGTTTCCTGGTTGCGCCTTACTTCCGCCCCGCGCACCGCCACAGCCACGCCCCGGTAGCCAGGCTCAGCAACACATAGATGGGATGGATGAACCCCCAAAAGCCCAAGTGTATCTCCACCAGCAACAGGGAGTTCTCATCCGTGGGCAAGATTGTCTGCAACCAGTTCCAGTAAAACCACATCGTCAGCACTATGGCCGCCGCCAAGGACAAGTTCACCTCCAGATACTCCCGGGTGATGCCGCCGCCATTCCCGCCCCGTTCCTGCCGGCAGAGCAGCGCCTTGCGGACAATGCTGACCAGCAGCATCAACGGAATGGCGGCCAGCCCCATGAACCAATTCGCCGCTTGCCACGCGGGATACTGCCCGGCCGGGAAGTCGGGAGTAGGACTGTTGTCAATCAGCAGGGTCGGGCTGGTAATCCAGAGGAATACCACCACCGCCGCCATCAGAAACAGATAGATCGCCCCCAGCCGCTTCAGAATGTCCATTGCCGTCTCCTTCCTCAACCCGGGTGGTCAACCCTTATCCCGACAGTTTCAACCTTTAGAGACGTAGAACGCCCCCGCCGGCTACAAATCCCGCCCACTTCTAACCGGGCTTCCGCCCCGCGCACCGCCACAGGAAAGCCCCGGTGGACAGACTCAGCAGGACAAATATGGGATGGATGAACCCCCAAAAGCCCAAGTGTATTTCCAACAGCATGAGGCTGGTCTCATCCGTGGGCAAGATTGCCGGCAGCCAGTTCCAGTAAAACCACATCGTCAGCACAATGGCAGCGGCCAAGGAAAGGTTCACCTCCAGATACTCCCGGGCGATGCCGCCCGCGCCATCGGTTTGTTCCCGCCGGCACAACATTGCCTCGCGGACAATGGCGACCAGCAGCATCAGGGGAATGGCGGCAAAGCCCATAAACTTGTCCGCCACTTGCCAAGCGGGATACTCCCCAACCGGAAAGTCGGGAGGAGGGCTGTTGTCAATCAGCAGGGTCGGGCTGGTAATCCAGAGAAATACCACTACCGCCGCCATCAGAAAAAGGTAGATTGCTCCCAACCGCTTCAGAATGTCCATTGCGGTCTCCTTTCAGCCGTAGTTTGGGCAGGTCATCCGGCAACCGGTTCAGGATGTGCCGAGGTCTTATCCCGCCGGGCTTGACGCCCCCTTATCCTACCAGTTTTTTGGCTTCCTGCCATAGGGATTCTTTGTCATTTAACGGCAGATTAGCAAAGTCCAGGCCGCGCTGTTCGGCCAGTTGCTCCATTTGGCGATAGCGGTTGCGGAAACGGGCGTTGGCTTGGCGCAGGGCATCCTCGGCTTGCACTTCCAGCCAGCGGCCGAGGTTGACCAGTACCAGCAGCAAGTCGCCCAATTCGTGCTGGCGGTCGGCGGCGGTGGCGGCCTGGCGCAATTCGGCTGCTTCCTCGACCACTTTATCCAGTACGCCCTCCAGATCTGGCCAGTCGAAGCCGGCTTTGGCCGCCCGGTCCTGCATCAGCTGGGCATAGCTCAAGGCCGGCAGAGCCGCCGGGATGCCATCGACCGGGGATTTGCGGATGCCCCGTTCCTGCCGCTCTTGGGCTTTCAACTGCTCCCAATTTAATTCCACGGTCCGGGCGTCGGCGGCCTTGGCGTTGCCGAAAACATGAGGATGGCGGCGGATGAGCTTGCGGTTGACGCCGGCAATCACTTCGGACAGGGTAAAGTGTCCCGCTTCCCGGGCAATATCGGCGTGAAAGGCAATCTGCACCAGCAAATCGCCCAACTCCTCGGCCAGTAGCGCCGGCTCCCCCTGGTCAATGGCTTCCAATGCCTCGTAACATTCCTCCAGCAAATGCCGTTTCAGCGACTCGTGGGTCTGCTCCCGGTCCCAGGGGCAACCGCCGGGGGCGCGCAGCCGGGCGACGATGTCGGTCAAGGCACGGAAGTCGCCCAAGTCGCGGTCGGGAATGGGGTTGGCAGCCGGTTCGGTACTCACGGGGCGGCATTATAGCGGAGCGGCGGCGATTGTTCAATCGCAAATGTGTATAAGATAGCGTTCCGATTTAGGTGGTTTAGTTGTAGAATGGGGAAAAGGCCGGCCTTGCTGGTTGACGGGAGGTGCGCTGTCATGGGATTGCTGGACGATTTGGAGACCCAACTGGAGCAGGAAATTCCGCTCCAGTTGCAGGCGAAGCTGCAACAAGCCCTGGATCATTATCAGCCCCGATGTGCTCAGTGCGCTCTGGCGATGCACCGCCATCATCGCTATGAGCGCACCATTGTCACGTCCTATGGTCCCATCCGGGTAGCGGTTCCGGTGTTTCGTTGTGGGCAATGTCGCCAACTGGCGGGCGGCGCGGCGCTGCTGGGGCCGGAAGTTCGTTACCAACGGTTCTCAAAAAAACTCGGGACATGGCTTTGAGCTTGGCGGCCCAGGGTTTGAGTTACGCCCAAGCGGGGCAGTGGGTGGGTTGTGTCAAAAGCACCTTGTGTCGCTGGCTGCGGCGGTTGGCCTTGACCCGGCCCCGGTTGCCGGGGGCAGTGTGGGAACTGGATGGTTTGTGGACGCGCACCCGGCAGGGCGCTCAGGAATTGAAGGTAATCCGGGACGAAACCGGGGCGGTCTTGGCGACTTTCGGGCCTTGGGCGGCGGTCTTGGCGCGGGCCGAGCAGTCCGGGGCGGCGCCACCCCGACATCTGGTCAGCGACGGCGACCGGGCCATTGCGGCCGGCATCCAGTGGGTGTACGGCCGGGCGGCGCCGCATCAGCTGTGCATCTTTCACCTGCTGCGGGAATATGGACGGAATATCGGGAAATCCGGCTTGGCCGCCGCCCGGCAACTGCTGTTGACTGACAGCGCGGCGGCGGCCCAGAGCTATGCCCGTCAAATAATGGAGTTGACCGAGGGCGCCGCCGCTTACTGGCTGGACAAGGCGTTGCTCGCCGGTCGGCAGTATTGGACTACGGGAGCGGTCGCCTACCGGACTACTTCCCGCCTGGAACGCTACAATCGGGAGTTGCGCCGGCGGGAGCGATTGGGGACGGTCTGGTCAGAGCATAACCTGTTGGCTTTGCTACAAACCCGGGGCTTGCTCAACCAAACCACCTAAAATGCAACGCTATCTGTGTATAATCCCCGGTGGTTCGTTGCAAGCAGTGAGGGAAAGGCTATGCTAAAGGGGGAATTGTTGCTATGATATGGGGCGTTTGGCGAGAGGCTTTGACCGGGCAAGGGCGGCCGTAAGCGGATTGGATAAACGGTAAGGGATAGCGGAGCGTTGAAAGCGGGAGTTGCGACTGAGGTATGCCGGTTGGAGGAGCGGGAAGGATTGTTGGCTCACCCGTTAGTCCAAGAGCTGCTGGCGGGAGTGGTGGCGGATGGCGGCCGGCCGGGGGGATGCGTGTGGCTGACTGGAATACCTTGTTCGGGGAAAAGCGCTACGGCGGCGGAATTAGCCGTTGCTTTGCAGCGGCGGGGGCGGCAAGTTACGGTTCTGGACGGGGACGATATGCGGGCCAGCATATCCCGGGATTTGGGGTTTTCCCGGGCGGATCGGGATAAGCAGGCGCGGCGGGTCAGCTTGGTGGCGGCGGAGCTAGCGCGGCGGGGCGGGTTGGTTATCTGCGCGCTGGTTAGTCCGTACCGAGCGGCGCGGCGGGAAGCGCGGGCAACGGTAGGTGCAGCGGGATTTGTCGAGGTATTTGTGGATACGCCGCTGGCCGTGGCGGAAGCCCGGGATGTTAAAGGAAGGTACGCCCAAGCCCGGCGGGGAGAAATTGCCGGCTTTACCGGAGTGGATGACCCGTACGAGCGGCCGAAGCGGCCAGAGCTGGTTTTGGACACGGTGAACCATAGCATTGCGGAAAATGCGGCGTTGATTATAGAGTATCTGGAGGGATGGGGATTGCTGGCGGCGGATGCGGCGGGGGATACCTAAGGAGTGTAAAGGCAGTGGATTTAGGTGTAATCGGCGGCGGTGTGGTGGGACTGGCAACGGCGGCCGGGTTTTGTGCGCGGGGACATCGGGTGGTCTGCGTGGAAAAGGATGATCACCGCCGGAAACAGTTGAATAACGGGCAATTCCCCCGATATGAACCGGGGTTGGCAAAGTTGGCGCGGCAGGGCGTTGACCGGGGGCAACTGCGGTTCAGCGGCGATATGGGGGAGCTTGCGGCTACGGCCCAAGTGGTCTTTGTCTGCGTGGGAACGCCGGCCGGGGCAGGGGGCGCGGCGGACTTGTCGCAGGTTAGGGCAGCGGCGGCGGAATTGGGGGCGGCAATGGCCGGCCGCCGCGGCTACCGGCTGGTAGTGGCGAAAAGCACTTCTCCAGTGGGGGCGCATCGAGAGATCGCCCGGATTGTGGGCAAGCAGGCCGGGCCGGCGGCCGAGTTTGGCGTGGCTTCCGTGCCGGAGTTTCTGCGGGAAGGCCGGGCAATCGAGGATTTTCTGCATCCCGACCGGCTGGTTATCGGTGTGAAATGTCCCCGGGGGCAAGCTCTACTAGAGGAATTGTACAGTTCTTTTGACTGCCCCAAAATCTGGACGAACCCGGCGACAGCAGAGTTGACCAAGTATGCGGCTAACGCTTTTCTGGCGATGAAAATATCCTACGCTAACCTGCTGGCGGATTTGAGCGCGGCCAGCGGGGCGGATTTGGCGGAGGTAACGGCGGGATTGGGCAGCGACCCGCGCATCGGGCCGGAGTTTCTGAAAGCCGGCTTGGGCTATGGGGGGGACTGCCTGCCCAAGGATGTGGCGGCCTTTGCCCGTTTGACGGCGGCCATGGGAGTGGATGCGGCGTTGCTGCGGGCCGTGGACGAAATAAACCGGCGGCGGCCGGAGCAGTTGGTCGATATGGCCGCGGCGGTTTTGGACGGCTTGGCCGGCAAGGCGGTAGCGGTTTGGGGACTGGCCTTCAAGCCGGAAGTGGAGGATGTGCGGAGTGCGCCAAGTCTGTCCGTAGTGCGCTTGCTGCTGGATGCCGGGGCGCGGGTTACGGCCCACGACCCGGCGGCGATGGGGGCGTTCCGGGAGAGTTTCGGAGCGCAGCCGGGACTGGATTATGGCGAGAATATGTATGCGGCGGCGGCGGGCAAGGATGCGGTGCTGATTTTGACCGAGTGGGATGATTACCGGGATGCAGATTTGGCGCGGCTGCGGGCCGCATTGGCGCGGCCGGTACTGGTGGACGGGCGGCGGGTTTTTGACCCGGTT
Organism: Dehalococcoidia bacterium; assembly: GCA_965243185.1. Classification (GTDB taxonomy): domain Bacteria; phylum Chloroflexota; class Dehalococcoidia; order Lucifugimonadales; family UBA3495; genus CBDBCU01. The sequence goes on from OZ251531.1 coordinate 2,690,375, forward strand.
AAGGCGCGGGAGTTGGGGTTTGAGTATCGGGGGTTCGGGTATTCGGGGGATGGCGCGCCGGCCGGCGGCAAGGATTGCGGCGGCGGATAGTGGTTTCTGGCGGCTGATTTCCGGATTCCCCTTTTCGCGGGAATTGCAGTATCAACCGGTTAAAAGTAGTGGAAATGCCGGGTTATCAGTGGTATTATCTTTAACCAATGGCGCAGTTGGTAGAATCGGACGCTCTGGTAGTGGCCCAGGCTTTGGAGTCTGGGGCGATAGCCGATTCCCCGCGGCGGACGGGTTACAAGCGGCCTTTTGACTTGACGATTATCGCCCTGTCTCTGGTTTTGATGTTTCCGCTGTGGCTGCTGATTTGGACGGCAATACCTTTGGCGGTGTGGCTGACCGACCGGGGGCCGGTTTTTTATACTCAGGCGCGGGTGGGCAAGAGGGGTCGGATTTTCCAGGTCATCAAGTTTCGCACGATGGTGGTAGGAGCGGAAAAAGGCACCGGGCCGGTGTGGGCTTTTGAGGAGGATGACCGGGTAACGCGGATCGGCCGGCTGCTGCGGGCGACGCACCTGGATGAAGTGCCGCAACTGATTAACATTCTGCGGGGCGAGATGAGCTTGGTAGGGCCGCGCCCGGAACGGCCGGAACTGCTGGCGGCCTTCTGCGCCGAGACGCCGGAGTTTCGGCTGCGGCTGCGGGTGAAGCCGGGAATTGCCGGGTTGGCGCAGATGCAGGGGCTGTACCACACGCCGCCGCGGAAAAAGCTGCGCTATGACAACCTGTATATTGAAACGCTGAGCCCCTGGCTGGACTTGAAACTGCTGGTGGGGTCTTTGTGGGTAGTCCTGTTTCGGAGGAATCGGTAGGGCAAGGCGGTTTTGGGATAAGGCCGCGGGATTGAGCCACCGGTTCCATTTGCTTACGAAGTGTTTTCCGGATTCCTGTTGGCGCGGGAATAGCGGCAAGACACGCGGGGAGATTTGTTCTGCTGACCGATGCTGCCGTCAGGGACCGGGAGGTTGCCGGAGAGGAGACGCGCCCGGCGGTTTATGACTATCTGCTGGTAGTAGGGCCGGGACGGTCCGGCAGTGAACTGCTGTACCGCAGCCTGAAAGCTCACCCGCAGCTTGCTTTTCCCGAAATCAAGGAAGGCTACTACTACCGCGCCCCGGAAAGGGTTAAGAAGTTGCTGGCAGGTTTGGCGGAAAGCGGGCGGATTTTGGCCGATGTTTCCAACTTGGCGTATCTGGACCCGGCTCTGGCCGGCGGCATCACGCGGCTGCGCGGGGACGGCTGCCGGGTTTTGCTGGTAGTATTACTGCGGCCGCATATTGACCGGGCGGCGTCGATGATACGATTTCGGGAAAGCCGGGGCGAACATTCCCTTTGGGGCGGCCGGCCGAAACTGGAGCGGGAAGTGCTGCGGGACAGCCTGACGCCGGAATTGCTGGAAACTATTTACCGGCTGGATGGGGATGTGCTGGCGATTCCTTTTGACGCCTTGACCGGGGATTTGGCGGGAGTTTTGGGCGTAATGGCTGAGGTTTGCGGCATTGCGGAATTTGCCCGGCCGCCGGTGGGGGCGGTGAACGAATCTTTGCGGGCGCGCAATGTCTTACTGTCCCGATTGGGCAAATTGGCGGCCTTAGGTCTGCGGCGTTTGGGGCTACGGCGGACGCTGCAACGGGTCAAGGATAGCCGCAGGACGCAGCGGCTGTTTTTCCGGCCGCTGGCGGCAGGAGAGGGAGAAGTAGTTTTGACGGCGGAGAGCCGGGAGTGTCTGGAGGGGATGTACCGGGATTGCTGCGCGTTAGTCGCGAAACGGTCGGAAAGGATGGCCGCGGGGATTTATTTCAGAAAGGGTAGTTACCCCCCCCCCCCCCCCCCCCCCCGACTTTGGGTAGGGTGAAAGCGGTATGAGCGCCAAGGTTTCGCCCCGGCCCAATACGACGATTGAGCAGGAGGTCATCATCCAGCTATTGGCCCAGGGGGGGCTGCTGCTGGTTACGCTGCTGACCCAGAGCTTGCTGGCTTACATCCTGCTGACCGAAGGCCGGGGGGCCTATGCCATTTGCATTATGGTCGGCGGAATGTTGGGAGTGCTGTTCACGCCGGGGGCAGACCGGGGAGCGCAGTATTACCTGATGGCCGCAAAAATGTCCGTCTCCCAAAGCGTAGCCATTGCCTTTACCATCTGCATTGTCGGCAGCGCGTTGGGTGCATTGCTGACCTGGCCGTTAATCAACAGCGGCTTGACTTTTTTTGAGCAAGCTGACACCAGTTCCTTTTACCTGGCATTGGCGTTGATTCCCTTGACGGCCTTATCCCTGTCTCTGGAGCTGCAACTGGCCGCTTTCCGGCGGTTCACCCGGATTGCCTTATATACCTTGACCCGGTCGGTGGTGATGGTGATAGGGATTGCCCTGTTGACCGGGCGGCCTTTGTTGTTGGATCTGGGGATTGCCTTGCCAGCCGGACCTTGGTTGTTGGATCTGGGCGTGGACGGCGCGCTGCTGGCGGTGATTGGGGGGCATCTGGCCGAGGTTCTCTTGTATCTGCGGGACTTGCGGCGGCACTGCGGGCTGGGCCTGGAGCGGCCGACCAGGGCCGGATTCCGGCAGGTGTTCAGTTACGGGCTGCGCTTTCATGTGGCGCGGGTAGTGGCGGCCTTTGACCCGCGCATCGGCATTTTGATGTTGGGGGTAGTGGCAACCCAAGGGGAAATCGGGTTGTTTGCGGCGGCCAGTGGTATAATGTTTCGGGTGGCAACGATACCCAATGCCTTGGGCTTGTCGTTACTGCCGCGGATTGCCGGGGATGGCAACGGTCAGCCGACAATGATGGCATTATACCTGCGCCTGGTGTCGATGGTAACCGGGGGCGTCCTGCTGGTATTGCTGGCGGTTAGTCAACCGGGCGTGCGGCTGTTCTTGTCAGAGAACTTTTTGCCGGTAGTGCCGTTGGTGTGGATAATGGCTCCGGGGATATACGCCTTTGCCGCCGGCAAGATTTTTGAGACCTACTTCTCCGGGATAAACCGGCCGCAGGTGTGTTCCTGGGCGTTGTGGATTGGGTTGATTGGCAATGTCAGCGCATTTTTCGCGCTGTACCCCCAATGGGGATTGTCCGGGGCGGCCGGAGCCTTTACTCTGGGGATGCTGCTGCGGGGGTTGTATCTGGCCGTGCTTTTCCGGCGGACGAGCGGTTTGTCCCTGGGGCGCACTTGGCTGCTGCAACCCGGTGATGTGGCCTTTATCTGGACTTCGGGGCGGGTGGCTTTAAGCCGAATGAAAGGGTAAGGTTTTCCGCCCCGACAGCCGGGCTAGGGCAACCCGGCAACGGGTGCTAAGCGGTCGGAAAAGGCGGGGACGAATCGGGACGCGGCGCCGGGTTTTACCGAAAGAGAATCGCTCAGTTATGCAAACAGAACCCACAGCCGACCGCCCGAGGGGACGCTTCCCGGCACTCCGGGCGCTAAGCGACCGGCTTTCCCGTCAAGTCGCACGGCTCCGCCGGGCGGCGCAGGTTTTGACCTTTCCCAACGACCGCCTGATTTTGTTGGCGGCGCTGCTGCTGACGGCGCTGCTCCGTATCTATTTCACCAGTTGGCTTACCGACGGGCTGTATGTAGCCGCCGTCCTGCTGCTGGCATTCACCCTGTTTCGGGACGGACTGCCGCGGGTGGCGTGGCTGACCCTGGCTTGTTTCGGGGCATTGCTGCTCCTGTACGCCGTGGGCTTGGCCCTGGAATACCGGTTCCGGGGAGTGCGGAACATTACCGCTATCGCCTTTGCCGGGGTGGTCTTTCTGTTCTGCTACCGCAATGCCGGGGAACTGCTGCGGGACTGGCGGCTGCTGTTGATTTTCCCCACGGCCATACTGGGTCTGTTCCTGGTCTATCCGGCCGGAGTGGACATCAACGCCCACAATTTCAACACGGTACTGGCTTATATGCTCCTGGCCTTGGGCTTGTCCCTGTTGGTCCTGGCCCGGGGGCGAAAGGGGCGGCAGCACCTGGCGGCGCATGGGATTCTGCTGCTGGTGTTTTTAAGCGGGGTGATTTACGGGTATCGCTCCTTGGCGGCTATGGCCCTGCTGGCGTACCCGGCATATTGGGCGTGGTTTCTGCTGCTGCGGAACACAGCGACGGTGGCGGCCCTGGCCGCTTTGACTCTGGGGGCGTCGGTGTGGATTATCTTGCTGTTGGGGACGCCCTATCTGGATAATACGCTGCTGGGCGTGGACGGATTTGCCCGGCGGTACACGGCCAGCGGCGCCTTGAGCGGCCGGGAAGGATTATGGCGGGAAGTGTTTTCCCGCATTTCCGAAGCCCCGTGGCAGGGCCGCGGCCCGGGCGAGGTTATCGGCCCCAGCTGCGACAACGGAATTGTAGTAGCCAGTCCCCGGGAGAATCCGGGCTTGGTCGCCGACTGCGCCATTCTGATGGAAGTAAAGGATACTTTGTCCGGGGATTTGCGGCTGACTTGGGGGTATGGAAACCCGATTTACCGTTGGCGCGGGGTGAAAGTAGAAGGTACGCCGCCGCGGGTCACCAGCGTAGATTTGCGCTGGGCCGGTTTGACCGGGGTTATACCGCCGGAGTTGGGGGAGCTGGAGGAGTTGCAGGTGCTGATGCTGTCCAGCAATGAACTGACCGGAGTAATCCCGCCGGAGTTGGGACAGTTGACGCGGCTAGAAGCCCTGTGGCTAAACCTGAACAAGTTGACCGGGCCGATACCGTCGGAGTTGGGACAGCTGACACGGCTGCATGAGTTGTGGCTGAGGGAGAATGCCCTGACCGGGCCGATACCGCCGGAATTAGGGCAGTTGCAGCTGAGGGCAATGCGCTTGGCCGGCGGCGGAAATGCCTTTGTGGGGTGCATCCCGGAGGGATTAAGGCGAGTGCCAGACCATAGCCTGGAACATTTGGATTTGCCTTATTGCCCGCGACCCCTGCCGACGCCCTTGCCATTGCCCGCGGCAATGGCAAGGGCGGCCACGCCGGCGGCCACGCCGGCGGCCACGCCGGCGGCCACGCCGGCGGCCACGCCGGCGGCCACGCCGGCGGCCACGCCGGCGGCCACGCCGGCGGCCACGCCGGCGGCCACGCCGGCGGCCACGCCGGCGGCCACGCCGGCGGCCACGCCGGCGGCCACGCCGGCGGCCACGCCGGCGGCCACGCCGGCGGCCACGCCGGCGGCCACCAGTTGCTCCAACGGAATCGCGGTGCCGCCGGATAAATTGACGGAAGGGCTGGTGCGGGATTGCGAACTGCTGCTGGCGGCTCGGGATGCCCTGGCGGGGGAAGGGATTGAACTGGATTGGGGCTATTACACCGACATTGAGCGGTGGGAAGGGATCGGGCTGGGGGGAACGCCGCTGCGGGTTCATGTGATACGCTTACCCTACCGGGGATTAGCCGGGGTTATTCCTCCGGAATTGGGCGGTTTGACTCGGTTGCGCCGATTGAACCTCGTTAACAACGTACAACTGAGTAGGGGGACGATACCGCCGGAGTTGGGAAACCTGCGGGAGTTGCGCTTTCTGAATCTGAGCGGAAATCAACTGCGCGGGACGATACCGCCGGAGTTGGGAAACCTGCGGGAGTTGCGCTTTCTAAATCTGGGCGGAAATAACCTGAGTGGGGCAATACCGCCGGAGTTGGGAAACCTGCCGGAGTTGTGGCTGCTACATTTGGGCAGAAATCAACTGACTGGGGAGATACCGCCAGAGTTGGGAAACTTGGCGCAGCTGGAGGAACTGGAGCTCCATTTCAACCGGTTCAGTGGAACTATTCCTCCAGAATTGACCAATCTAGGCCACCTGAAAGTGCTGTTCTTGACCGGCGACGAAACCAGTTATACCGGGTGTGTGCCGTCGGCTTTGTATGATCTAGTAGCTACCTTGTTGCCCGCGAATATGCCCTGCGCGGATCAGGAGCTGGCGCTGGTGCCGCCGGCGCCCCCAACACCGCCGCCCCCGGCGCCGGCCCCGACGCCGGCCCCGCCAGTGGCGCTTATCGAAATGGCAAGGGCTGGAATCCCGACTTGCTTGGACAGCACGGGCTTGTCGAATGTGTGGAGCAATGCCGGCTTGCTCCAGGACTGCTTTGCCCTGATGTCCGTCCGGGAACTGCTGGCCGGCGATGGGAAAGGACTGGCTTGGGAACATTCCGTGGACATCGACCAGTGGCCGGGCGTGTCCCTAGGCGGAGAGCCGGCCCGGGTCACCCGGCTGCGGCTGGCGGAGATGGATTTGGCGGGACAAGCGCCGCCGGAGTTGGCGCAACTGGATGCGTTGCGGGAATTGAATTTGTCCGGGAACCGGCTGAGCGGCACCATACCGTACGAGTTGGGCGATTTGAGAGAACTGGAATATCTGAACTTGGGCGGCAATGAACTGACCGGGATTATTCCCCCGGAGTTGGGGAAATTGCGGCAATTGAAGGTGCTGGACTTGGGGGATAATCAGTTGTCGGAGGAGATACCGCCGCGATTGGGCAGTTTGACGAATCTGGAGATGCTGTCGCTGCGGAATAACCGGCTCAGTGGGGACATCCCGCCGCGACTGGGGAATTTGCAAAAGTTGAAGCGGGTACGCCTGGATGGCGGGAACAGTTTTACGGGGGGATGCCTGCCGGCGGAATGGGAACAGGTAAGCCCCGACTTTCTGGCGGCCTTGGCGCTGCCTTACTGCGTCGACCCCTCTGCGTCAAATCCGGACGCCGACGAGATCATCGGCTATCCCCCCCAACCTGACCATCCGCCGTATGTGCCGCCGTCCACTATCGGGGAAATGCTCGCCGAGCTAAACCAGCGGGTCAACACGACCACTTTGCCCAACCTGCCCGAGGACGCGCACAACATCTTTTTGCAGGCGGGACTACAAACCGGAGTCGCCGGCATTATCGTGGTCGCTCTGCTGTGCGGGTCGCTGCTGTTTAACCTGACGCGGCGGGATGGCGACCAGATCGGGCCGGTGGAATGTTTTGCGGCCGCCGGCACGCTAATGATAGTGCTGCACAGCAACTTTGAGGTTTTTCTGTTTCAGAGCGTCTATATCGTAGTATGGGTCTTTATCGGCTTGGGGGCGGGCTTTGCTTACACCCGGCGGCAGGAAAGCACGGCGGCTCCGGAATTGCAGGAACTGCCGGCCGCGGCGGCCTAGTCTATGGCAGAGCAGCAGCCGGCCGCTTATTCCCATGAGCCGGCGGTGGCCGCAATGGCGGTAGCCGGAGCGTCAGCGCCGCCGTCCGTGTCTGTAGTAATACCGGCCCGCAATGCCGCCGGTACCATTACGGCGGCCCTGGATTCTATTTTCAGCCAAGACTACGATGGAGAATTGGAAGTAGTTATCGCCGACGGCTCCGCTACCAAGGACTTGGCCGACTTGGTAGCGCGGGAGTATCCCCAAGTGCGACTGGTAGCAAATCCGGAGGGCAATACGCCTTCCGGCTTGAACTACGCCATTGCCGCCGCCGCCGGCGAAATTATCGTCCGCTGCGATGCCCACTCCGAACTGCCGCCGGGTTACATCGGGCGGGCTGTGGCGACTCTGGAGCGCACCGGGGCGGCCAGCGTAGGCGGGCGGCAAATTCCGGCGGCGACGACCCGGCTGGAGCGGGCGGTAGGTCTGGCGATGACTTCGTGGCTGGGTTCCGGAGACGCCTTTTACCGACTCAGCCGGGTCGCCGGCCCGGCCGATACGGTTTACCTCGGTTGTTGGCGGCGGGAAACTCTGGCGGCAGTGGGCGGCTTTGACGACCGGCTGGTGCGGAATCAGGATTATGAACTGCACTGGCGGCTACGGCGGCGCGGCGGGATGGTGTGGTTCGACCCGGCCTTGTCGGCGGGCTATCGTCCCCGCAGCGGCTTGGCGGCCTTGGCGCGGCAGTATTTCGACTATGGACGCTGGAAGTCGGCTACCCTGCGCCTGCATCCGGCGTCCCTGCGGCGGCGGCAGTTGGCCCCGCCGCTGTTAGTGTTAGGCTTGGCGGCGGCGTTGGGCTTGGGGATAGCGGCGATTGCCTGGTCCCTGTTGCCGGTTTTGCTGCTGGCCCTGGCCTTGCCGGCGGCTTATGGGCTGACCCTGCTATTGGGGGCGGCGGCCATCGGTCTGCGGCGGCGGTCCACGGCGGCGTGGCTACTGCCGGCGGTACTGGCCGCCATGCACCTCAGTTGGGGAATAGGCTTTTTCCTGCCGCCGCGCTTGTCCCGCCGACCCGAGGGCTATTCCCGCCGGGAATGGCCGCCGCCGGACGGAGTCGCTGACACTTTGCCGTTACCGGCTCGAAAGGAAGCCGTTTATGGGGCTGCGGCCCAATGGCCGGCGGTGTCGGTGATAATGCCGGCCCGCAATGCCGAAAGTACCATTGGGGCCGCCTTGGCCGCCATTAGCGCGCAGGATTACCCGGGAGCGGTCGAGGTAATCGTAGCCGACGGTTCCGATACCGGGGCCATGGCGGAACTGGTGCGCCGGGATTATCCCCAAGTCAAGCTGCTGACCAACCCGGCGGTGGTGCAGTCGGCGGGATTGAACCGGGCCTTGGCCCAAGCCAGCGGGGAAATTGTAGTGCGCTGCGATGCCCATTCCGAGCTACCGCCGGGCTATATACGGCAGGTAGTGGATACTTTGGCTTGGACGGGCGCGGCCAGCGTAGGGGGACGCCAGCGGCCGGTGGCAACGACAATCTTTGAGCGAACGGTGGCTTTGGCGATGACTTCCTGGCTCGGCGCCGGTGATGCGGCCTATCGCTTCGCCGGCATCGGCGGCCCGACCGATACCGTTTATCTGGGCAACTGGCGGCGGGAAACCTTGGCGGCCGCCGGCGGCTTTGACCGCCGCTTGTCCCGTAATGAGGATTATGAACTGAATTGGCGGCTGCGGCAGCAGGGCGGTACGGTGTGGCTCGACCCGGAGTTGTCGGTAGCCTACCGCCCGCGCAGTAGCGTTTGGGCCTTGGCCGAGCAGTATTTCGGCAACGGGCGCTGGAAAGCGGCGATGCTGCTGAAATACCCCAGTTCCCTGCGCTTGCGGCAACTGGCCGCGCCGTTGCTGGTATTGGGCTTGGCGGCATCGGCGGGATTGGGGATAGCGGCGGCCGTTGTGCCGGACTTCCGCGCCGGCTTACTGGCGGCGGCCTTGCCGGCGGTGTATAGCGCCGGCTTGCTGGCTGGTTCCGCGGCCATCGGCTGGCGGCGGCGGGAACCCTTGGCGGCCCTGCTCCTGCCGGCGGCCCTGGCAACGATGCACCTGAGTTGGGGCGCCGGCTTCTTTCTGCCGGCCCGGTGGCTGCGGCGGTCGGCGGCCGGGGATTAACAAAAGTTTAACAATCGGGAAATCAGACTTTAACCTTTCCGTAACGCCCCGTTAAAACCTCCTTTTTAACCTGTAAGGGTAAAGAATGGTTGCAAGGCAACGCGCCGTTGCCGGGAGGTCGTTATGGAACTGGATTTGTGTCCCGTGCGGAAAATCAACCGGGAGCCGGATGCCTTGGTCATTACCTGGCAGGATGGGGCGCAGCGGGTCTTTTCCCACCGCTGGCTCCGGGACAACGCCCTGGAGAACCGCCATCCCTTGACCGGAGAGCAGTGGGCTGACTTTGCCGGGATGGAGGATATTCCCTCCCCCCGTTCCTTTGCGGTAGAGTACGACGAAACCCTGGTCGTTGCTTGGGCAGGAGCATGGGAGGTCAGCCGCTACCTCCTTTCGGATTTGCGGTACGGTATGGAAATTGCGGAATCGGTAGAGTTGGCCTTGGCGGCGGATTAGAGCAGGGCTATCGCCTATAGAAACCGTCATTCCCACGAAAGTGGGAATCCAATCGGCTGGGGACTCTGGATTCCCGTTTTCACGGGAATGACGATAAGTAGGCCGCTAGGTATATGCGATAGCCTTGCGGATTAGGCAGGGTTGCGTCCCTTAATTTCCCCCGGAACTGCTATAATGGCGAAGGAAGGGAAAGTTATGCCCACCGCAGTTGAGTCCCCCTTGTCAAAGAAATCGGTTCTGGTCGTCGAAGACGAGGAAAACCTGCTCGAAGCCCTGCGCTACAATCTGGAGCGGGAGGGCTACCAGGTCCATACGGCCGCCGATGGCGGCGACGGGCTGGAACTGGCCCGCAAGCTCAATCCCTCCTTGGTTCTGCTCGACATAATGCTGCCCACCCTGGACGGGTTCGAGGTCTGCCGCATCCTGCGCCGGGAGTCAGAAGTCCCCATCCTGATACTGACCGCCAAGGGCGAGGAAGTTGACCGGGTAGTCGGCTTGGAACTGGGCGCGGACGATTACATCACCAAGCCCTTCAGCATCCGGGAACTGATTGCCCGGGTTCGCAACGCCCTCCGCCGCGCCCAATATCTGGACAGCGGCCTGCCCCCGGCGGCCGCCGCAATAGAACCGGACGCTTACCGCGTAGGCAACTTGGAAATTGACCTGAACCGTCACGAGGCCCGCTTGGCCGGTACGCCGCTGAACCTGAAACCCAAAGAGTTCGACCTGTTGGCATTACTGGCGGCCCATCCGGGACGGGCCTTTAGCCGCGACCAGATACTGGAAAAGGTCTGGGGCTACGACTATGTAGGCCAGACCCGAACGGTGGATGTATATGTCAGTTGGCTCCGGGAAAAACTGCAAGCCGACCCGACTACCGCCCGCAGCATTGTCACCATCCGCGGCGTCGGCTATCGGCTGGACGGCTGAAATTGCCCCGTTCCCTGCAATGGCGCATCGCCCTTTCCATAGCGGCCTTTACTCTCATCGCCTTGGCCGCCCTTTCTATTTTCCTGATTATTCTGCTGCTGGACCGACTGCCGGCCGGTGCTGACCTGCGCCCGGTCTATCTGCTCTTGGCTTTAGCGACGCTCAGCATCAGCGGCTTGGCGGCGGCCTTGGCCTGGCTGCTACTGCGCCGCCCGGCCCGCACCGTGCAGTCAGTTACCGATGGGGCGCGCCAGTTGGCCGCCGGGCAGTGGAATTACCGGGCGGCGGCGGCCGCCGCTGACGAAACCGGGCAACTAGCCGCCGCTTTCAACGCCATGGCCGATTCCCTCCGCGCTACCGTGCAGCAGCTCTCCGATGAACGCAACACCCTGTCGGCGGTGCTGGCAACTATGGCGGACGGGGTAATTGTTACCGAACCCGGTGGGCGGGTGCTACTGCTCAACCCGGCGGCCCGGGAACTGCTGAACCTGCACCGGGCTGACGCGGAAGGCTCCCGGCTCATTGAACTGATCAGCGACCACGAAATCCACCGCTTGGTGACCCAATGCCAAACGGAACAGTCCCGGCAGCAGGGCGAAGTAGCAATGCTCCAACCACGGCGGCACTTGAGCGCCATTGCCACCCCTCTGGAGGAAAGCAGCGCGCCGGGTGTCCTGCTGACCCTGCACGATTTGACCCGCATCCGCCAAGTCGAAACCAGCCAGAAAGAGTTTGTCAGCAATGTCTCCCACGAACTGCGCAACCCTATGGCCTCCATCAAAGCCATCGTGGAAACCCTGGAATCCGGCGCTTTGTCCGAACCGGATGTAGCCGCCGACTTCCTGGGACGAATGCGGCGGGATGTGGACCGCATCAACAACCTGGTCAACGATTTGCTGGAACTTTCCCGAATGGAAAGCGGGCAGTTCGTCATCGCCCCGGAACCCGGCCCGTTGCTGCCCTTGGCTCTTGCCGTCAAAGGGCAGTTTCAGGAAACCGCCGCCGCCAAAGCAGTGGACTTGACGGTAGCCGTCCCGGATGATTTGCCGCTGCTAATGGCGGATGGCGACAAGCTAAGCCAGGTTTTGGTTAATCTGGTCGAGAATGCCCTGAAATTCACGCCGCCGCAAGGCCAAGTGGTCATCGCAGCCCGAGCTTTGCCGGATTGGGTGGAAGTGCAAGTAAAAGACAGCGGCGTCGGAGTAGCCCCGCAGCACCTGCCGCACCTGTTCGAGCGCTTTTACAAGGTGGACCGTTCCCGGCGGGATGGCGGCACCGGCTTGGGACTGGCTATCGTCAAGCAGTCCATCGAAGCCCACGGCGGCCGCATCACGGTAGCAAGCCGGGAAGGCGAGGGCTGCACCTTTACCTTTACCATCCCCCGGGCCGAGTAGCCGGCTATGGGGGTTGTAGAGAAACTATCGCATTCCCTTATCCCGTCGCTGCTAATCCTGGCGGCCGTTGCCGCCTTTATTTCCTGCGCCGCGCCCCTTCCGACGCCTACGCCCACCCCGCCGCCGCCAACCGTTGCGCCCACGCCTATTCCCCCAGTTACGCCGCTCTTTACCCCGCCGCCGTCTCCTACGGCAACCCCTACCGCCATCCCGCTTCCCCGGCTGGTCATCGCCCCGGTCTCCGACCGCCTGCCCGACTATGACCGCAAGGCGTGGCGGCATTGGATTGACGCCGACCGGGACTGCCAGAACACCCGGGCCGAAGTCCTGATTGCCGAATCCATTGCCCCGGTTGCCTTTACCAAAGCGGAGCAATGCGCCGTAGCCGCCGGAGAATGGCTTGACCCTTTTACCGGAGAGACCTTTACCGACGCCCGCCGCCTTGATGTGGACCATCTGGTGCCGCTGGCTAACGCCCACCGTTCCGGTGGTTGGCAGTGGGACGCCGCCCGCAAACGGCAGTTCGCCAACAGCCTCGCTTACCCCAATCATCTCATCGCCGTATCCGCTTCCGCCAACCGCTCGAAAGGCGCCCGCGGCCCGGAGGATTGGCGGCCGCCAGACGCCGCCTATCACTGCCAGTACGCCCAAGACTGGATTGCCGTCAAAGCCGAATGGGGTTTGACCGCCACAGCGGCGGAATGGGCCGCCCTCGAGGAAATGTTGGGGGAATGTCCCTACCCGATAGATTTTGTGGATGATGGCAGATAAGCCGCGCCCGGTTTAACTGAGGTTTAACCGTAACTTAAAGGGGCATTAACCGCCCCCTAATTGCCTATTGAAACCGGAGGAATACCCTGATTGCCGGTATCAAAACCCCCATTTCAACACCTTTTCAGGAGGCAAAATGGTCTCGAAAGTATCCCGGTATCTGAAAACCCGCGGGCGGGTTATCCCGGCCCTGCTGGGCGCGTTAGTTCTGGCCGCGGCCCTGGTCGCCTGCGGTTCGGCGACGGCCCCCTCCAGCGGCGCGGCCAGTTCGGCCCAACCGGTCGCGGCGGCGTCCACGGCCAGCGGCGCGGCCGGGGAAGCTATGGATTCCGTTTCCGCCGCCGGCAACGCCGGCAGTGAGCAAATGAGCGGCGGCGCGGCAACCGTTGACTACGCCGCCCTCTCCGGCGACATTGCCATCGACGGCTCCAGCACCGTCTTTCCCATCACCGAAGCCGTAGCCGAGGAGTTCGGCTATCTGACCAACGGCAATGTGCGCGTAACCGTCGGCGTTTCCGGCACCGGCGGTGGCTTCAAGAAGTTCTGCAACGGCGAAACCCAAATCACCGACGCCTCCCGGCCCATCTGTAGCACCGAAGTAGCCCTCTGCGCTGCGGGCGGCGTGGAATACATCGAGATTCCCGTGGCCATTGACGGCTTGACCGTCGTGGTCAACCAGGACAACGACTTTGTCGAATGTATGACGGTTGCGGAGCTCAACAAAATGTGGGCGCCGGAAGCCGAGGACACCATCACCGCCTGGAATCAGGTGCGCGCCGACTGGCCCGCTGACGATATGGAATTGTACGCCCCCGGCGTGGACTCCGGCACCTTTGACTACTTCACCGACACGGTGAACGGCGATTCCGGTGCCTCCCGCGGCGACTTCACCGCCAGCGAGGATGACAATGTGCTGGTGACCGGAATCTCCGGCAGTCGCAACGGCATCGGCTACTTCGGCTATGCCTACTATGTCGAGAATGCGGGACGGCTGCAAGCGGTTGCCATTGACGGCGGAGCTGGCTGCGTAGCCCCCACCGATGCCGCCATCAACGATGGCAGCTACTTCCCCTTGTCCCGCCCCCTGTTCATCTATGTGCGGAAAGACGCCGCGCAGACCCCGCATATTGCGGAATTCATCCGCTACTTCCTGAGCGGCGAAGGGCAGCAACTAGCGGCGGAAGTGGGCTACATCCCCTTCCCGCCGGAAGTGTACGACCTGGCTCTTGCCAAGTTCGAGAACGGCACCACCGGCGCGGCCTTTGGCGGCGACAACCCGATGGAAGGCTCCGTCGCCGAAGTGCTAACCGCCAGCCAGTAACCGGCCCGCCGGCATCCCGGCAGTCCAACCCCAAGCCACCGGGGGCGGCGTCTTAAAAACGCCGCCCCCCTTTCCGTGTTCTATGGGAATGTAGGCAAATTTCCGGCTGACCGTCAAGTCCCGCCCTCCACCGTTAGTTTTTATAGTTCTCCCCCATGTTACCCCAGTCGTTCCCCTTCTTTTACTATGTCATTCCGAGGCATAGCCGAGGCATCTCGACGTCCTGATAGGAGTCAAGTGCGGGCTTCGAGATTCCTCGGCTATGCTTCGGAATGACGGGGGGAGCGGGATGGGATTGGGGGTTAGGCAAAGGTGTCGCTTACCGGCATTTGCCAGCCGGGGAGTACGGGGCTGCCGTCCAGGGTGTCCTGGTCGGTCAGGGTGACCGGGGCTTGACCGGGAGCGTGGCAGGTTACGGTACGGCGGCGGGGGTCGACGAGGATTACCAGTTGGACGCCGGCCGCCAGCCAGTCGGCTACCTTTTCCTCGACTTCGGTATAGCGGTCATTGGGAGAGATTACTTCCACTGCCAAGTCAGGCGGGCCGGGCCAGTAGCCGGTGACCCGGCCTCCGGCGGCTTCGACCCGTTCTTGGCAGACGAATGCGGCGTCCGGAGCGCGGACGTGGTCGGGGTCAGCGCCGATGCGGAACCCGGTTTCGGCGGCATAAACCTTGCCCAAGTTATGGGCTTTCACATAAAGGGACAGGGAGACCGCAATGTTGACGGACAATTCGCCGTGTTCGGCGCCGGCGGGCGGCATCTTTCTCAATTCTCCTCGGACCAGTTCGTAGCGATAGCCGTCGTCGGGGAGGGCCAGCAGTTCATCGGCGGTCATAAGTTGGGTTTGGGCAACCATATTGTACGCTCCCGACGGGTGGGTGGCTTTGCGGGTAAGGTTATTTTACTGGCTGGGACGGGGGATTGGCAAGGGGGATGGCGGCGGCGGCAATCGTCCGGGCTATCGCCAAGTATAGGCGATAGCCCGATTTTCCGGTTAGTCGGGGGTGCAGAGCTGGAGGAGGCGGTCGATGCGGGGTTCCTGGTCGAGGGCGGCGATTAGGTCGCAGAGGGCGGTCAGCTTAGTCTGGGGCCAGGGGATTTCGGGAAACAGGGGGCTGAGGCGGGCGGTTTCCGTGGCCAAGTCCCACTCCAGTTCGTTGCCCCGGTATTCGCCCTGGTATTCGGTGCCGCCGCGCATCGCGATGGTGATGCGGGGGGCGAAGGCGGGACGGTCCTGGTGACCGACTACTTCGACCAAGCGGGTCAGGTAGGTTACTACGGCGTCGTCCTCGGCAGTAGCGTCGCCGGGGTCGATGCGGGCTTTGAGGGGCGGGTAGCGGCCATTAACGCAGGTGTAGGCGGCGAAGTAGTGGGTACTGCCAATGCCGGGGGCGTCGGCGCTGCGGGCGGGATTGGGGAAAGCCGGCGAGGGGTAGGTGGTTTCCAACCAGTTCAGGTCGACGGTGATTTTTTCGATGTTGGCAATGGGCAGCTGATGGGCGGCGCGGATGTCAGTCATCAGTTCAATGACCGGGCAGTTGTAGCCGGCGGTGGGGTAGATTTTGGGGGTTACATGGAGCAGTTCCCAACGCTGGCCGAGGTCAGCAATGACGGTGTCGAGGGATACTTGCTTATCGCCGCTGAAAACATAGGAGAGTTCGCCGCGGTTGTTGCCGGTAAAGGCGTTGTAAAAGCCGGCGTCCCCCTCGAGGGCGGTTTCGGAGCCGCGGACATTTTCCCGGGCCAACAGGGCGGCCATAATGCCGTTGCGGGTGGCGTTGGGTTCGTGAAAAAGCATTTCCCGGCCGCCGCTGCGGGCCCCTTCGGTGGTGCCGCCGGCAAAGGTACAAGCCAAGGCAATAGCAGTTACTAGCTGGTCCTCATTCAGGCGCAAGAGCTTGCCGGCGGTGACGGCGGCGCCGATAGTTCCATAGACCGGGCTGGAGCGGAAGCCGCGGGCTTGGGTCGAAGGGATGAAATCGGCGGCGATACGGGCTTGGACTTCGTAGCCGGCAGCCAGGGCGGTAATCAGTTCGCGGCCGGTGTGGCGTTCCAGTTCGACGGTGGCCAAGCCGGCGGGGATGAGGCAGGGTCCGGGATGGAGGAGCATCCGGTAGGAGTCGGACTGGTTGGTGGCGTGCATCAGTTTGCTGTTGGCAAAGGCGGCGCCGCAGCGGGTGGCGCGGCTGCCGTCAACCAGGATGGTCGCGCCATCGGGTTTGCCCTCCTCGGTTTTGGCCAGGGCGATGGCGGCCTGGCCGTGGGGGGTTTCCGCGCCGAGGATGGCGATGACCAGGGCGTGGAGCAGGGAGGCTTTGATTTTGTCGGCGACTTCCGGGGGCAGGGTTTCGTACTGCAAGGAGTCGGTGAAACGGGCGAGGGTGCGGCTGAGGGAATCGGACATAGCGTTGTATCCTTGTATATTTGACCCGGATTGGGGACGGGAATTGGGGAACGGGTTAGAGGCTGCGGGCGAAGTCGAGCCAAGCGCGGGCGCAAGGGGTAGGCAGGATGTGCTGGACAAAGCCGTTGACGCCGGGAAAGACGACGCGGCGGCCGTTGGGGAAGTAGTCGGCGGCGTCCCGGAAATCGCCGAGCACTTCCTCGCGGAGGCGGGCGGCGGCTAGTATCAATACCGGGGTTTGGACGCTGCCGAGCAAGGGGCGCAAGTCGCCGCCGGCGTTGCGCTGAAAGCCGCCGACCACATGGGCCGGGGTAGCGGACATTTGGGCGGCGTACCAGCGGATGTAGTCCAGGGGTACCATTTCCGGGTCGAGGCGGCGGCCGATGGTGCTTTCAACCCAGGCGGCGACGCCTTCCCGTTCAATCAAGTCGGCGCTTTCCTGATGGTGAGGGTCGTCGAAGCTGACCGGGGAGGTGCAGGCGGTCAGGGAAAGCAGCCGTTCCTGATGCAGCGTGGCAAAGCGCATCCCGATGGAGCCGCCGACGGTTTCGCCGATCAGGTGGACGCGGTCGAGTTGGAGGGCGTCGAGGAAGTCAAGGAGGTCTTGGGCGAAGTTATCTACGGACCAAGGGTAGCCGGGTTCGGGGATAGCGGATTGGCCCATTCCCCGCATATCGTAGCGGATAACCCGGTAGTGGCGGGCGATAACCGGCACCCAAGCGTACCAGAGGCGGTGGTTTTTGGCCATGCCGTGGTGCATTACGACGGTTTCGGGCGTCGTCCAAGGGTCGGTGAAATCGTCCACGGTGTAAAAGAGTTCCGCGCCGTCGGGCAGTTTGACTTGCATAGCAGCTCCGTATTTCAGGGCGGTCAATTCCGTTTGCACGGGTAATCCAGAACTAGACTGCCAATTATAAACCCGCTGCTGGCGGGGAATTTTCTGGATTCCCGTTTTCACGTGAGTATCCGTGTTTGAGGTCAAGGGGTTATATAGTTGCCACCATAGCCACTTCGCCCCGGGCGAATTGTTGAGGTGCGCCATCAGGCAAAGCGTCCACCAAAGCGACTTTCCCCATAGCGACGCCGGCGAATACTTTTCCGGGTTGCAGCATTTTGACCTCCTGCCCTTGGTCTGGCATAATGGGGTTGGTTGACCCTCCCCCCGCGCTAGTCCGGACAACCGGCCGGCTGGCTAGATTATTACAACATACAAATGACGATTTGGGAAGGGGCGGGTAGTCAAAGGGGAAAGGAGCGGAGTAACGGGGGTGCATGGTTATGGAAGTGGTTTTGTGCGCGCCGCGGGGGTTTTGCGCGGGGGTGGTGCGGGCGATTGAGGTGGTGGAGCGGTGTTTGGAACGGTTCGGGCCGCCGGTGTATGTGAAACATCAGATTGTGCATAATCCCTATGTGGTGGAGCGGTTGGAGGGCAAGGGAGCGGTGACGGTGGAGTCGATGGCGGAGGTGCCGCCGGGGTCTTTGGTCGTGTTTTCGGCGCATGGGTCGCCGCCGGAGGATTTTGAGCAGGCGGCGGCGCGGGATTTGCGGGTGATTGATGCGGTTTGTCCGCTGGTGACGCGGGTGCATAATGAGGCGGTGAAGTATCATCGGGAGGGGCGAAAGCTGATTCTGGTGGGACATTCGGGGCATCAGGAGGTTAAGGGGACGATGGGGCAGGCGCCGATGGAGTTGGTGGATGATGGGGGGGGGCGGGCGGTGCCGGATTGGGAGGGGGATACGCCGGTGGCGGTGCTGACGCAGACGACGCTGTCGGTGGGGGATACGGCGGCGGCGATTGACGCTATCCGGGAACGGTTTCCGGAGGCGCAGGTGCGGAACGATATTTGCTACGCGACGACGAACCGGCAGGCGGCGGTGACTAAAATGGCGGCGTTGGTGGATTTGGCGTTGGTTATCGGGGCGCAGAACAGCTCGAACTGCAATCGGCTGAGGGAGGTGGCTTTGGGGCTGGGGATACCGGCGTATTTGATTAACGGGCCGGAGGAGATTGACCCGGAGTGGCTGGCGGGGAAGGAGAAGGTGGGTGTTGCGTCGGGGGCGTCGACGCCGGAGGAGTTGGTGGAGGCGGTGATTGCGGCGTTGCAGCCGGAGCGGGTGACGCTGCTGGAGGGGATTGAGGAGGATGTGTCGTTTATTTTGCCGAAGGAGCTGCGGTAGGTTTGGGGAATTGAGAATTAAGAATGGGAGGCGGGGACAGATTCTCGCCGGCGCGGGAAGGACCGTCGTAGTGCGGGAATAACGGTTAGAACGAATTAAAGGAGTCGATAGTTCTGTTGAGTGATGCTGAGGGCCGGGCGGCAGCGCAGTCGGTGGGCCGCCGGGTCTTTTCTTTGCCGAGCGTAATATCTTTGGCGGTGGCGGTGGCGCTGCTGGTAGTTCTGTGGCTGCGCTTTGATGTGGATTTGGCGGCTACGGGGCGGCAGATTGGGGCGGCTAATCCCTGGTATCTGTGCTTGGCGGTGGCGGTTCACTACAGCAGTTTTCTGTTTCGGGGGCTGCGCTGGCGGCTGCTGCTGGAGAATGTGCGGGAGGACGGGGAGGCTAATCCCGGGGTTTTCCATTGCAGCCAGTTGATTTTTCTGGGGTGGTTTGCCAATTCGGTGTCTTTTTTCCGTTTGGGGGACGCTTACCGGGCGTATCTGTATTATGAGGATCGGGGGGCGTCCTTTGCGCGGACAATGGGGACGATACTGGCGGAGCGGGCGCTGGATACGGGAATAATCATCCTGCTGCTGGCGGTGACATTGCCTTTTCTGGTGGGGAGCAATCCGGAGGCGGCGTGGCTGCTGGCGGGTACTTCCGGGGCTTTGCTGGCGGCGTTGGGGCTGCTGGTGCTGACGCTGTATGCGACGCGCAAGGGGCAAGGGCGGTGGCTGCCGGGCTGGCTGGCGGGACGGTATCGGCAGTTTCAGGCGGGGACTTTGGGGAGTTTTCGGCGGGTGCCGTTGGCGACTTTCTGGGGGCTGCTGGGCTGGCTGGTGGAGATGGGGCGGATTTATTTGGTGGCTTTGGCGTTGGGGATTGAGTTGGGCGGGCCGCTGGTGGTGCTGACGACTTTGGCGAATTCGGTTTTGTCGCTGGTACCGACGCCGGGGGGGTTGGGGGCGGTGGAGTGGGGGTTGGCAGGGCTGCTGAATCAGTTGTCGACGCTGTCGATTGCGGCGATTGCGGCGTTGGTGCTGACGGATCGGTCGATAACTTATTTGAGTACGATTGTGGTAGGGGGGGCGTTGTTTCTGGCGCGGTGGGCAGCGCGGATTGGACGAGCCGGGCGACAGGCGGCGGGTTAAGAGTTTTCCGGCCGGCAAAGAGTTCGAGATAGGCGGGAAGGAGCGGTTATTCGGGTTCGACCGGGGGGAGGTCGTCGAGGGAGGGCAAGTCCTCGACGGGGATTTGGTCGGCTTTGGGCGGTTGCATTAGCAGGGTCAGGCGGCGGCGTTGTTCCGGGGTGAGGGATGCCGAGGATAGGAGGTTGGGTTCGGATTGGCGGAGGGATTCCAGGGCTGCGACCAAATCCCGGGCGGTGTTGATGCCGTCCTGGACATGGGTGGTACTGAGTTCGTACTCGAAGAAGTTGTTGTGCTGGGACTGGATAGCGTCGAAGTCCCGAAGCAGGGCGGGGTTGTTTTCCTCGTCGCGGAGCTGTTCGAGGATGAGGCCGACCCGGTGGTGGTTATAGTGGTTCCAGCCGCGGAGTTCGCCGTAGGCTTTGGCGGCAGAGGTTACGGCGCCGTACGCCTTTTCGGACGCTTGCATGGTGTCGCCGCGGTTCAGTTCCTGCTGGGCTTGCTGGAGTTTGCGGCGGCTGAGGCCGGCGTAGCGGTCGGATTTTTGCTGGCGGTGGTGGTGGTCGGCGGGTGTGGTCATTGGATTGCCTTTCCTTGGGGTGGGAGATTGGCGGCTACTGGGGCCGGGCTATTCGGGTTCGACCGGTTCGACTGGGGGGAGGTCGTCGAGGGAGGGCAGGTCATCGATGGGGGTTGGTTCCTCTTGGGGCGGCTGCATTAGGAGGGTCAGGCGGCGGCGTTGATCCCGGGTGAGGGAGTTTGCCGGCAGGGGTTTGGGGTCGGATTGGCGGAGGGATTCCAGGGCGGCGACCAAGCGTTGGGCGGTGCCAATGCGGTCTTGGACATTGGTGGTACTGAGTTCGTATTCAAAGAAGTTGCTGTGCAGTCCCCGAATGGCGTCGTAGGCTTCGGTCAGGGCGGGGTTGTTTTCTTCGTCGCGGAGCTGTTCGAGGATGAGGCCGACGCGGTGGTGGTTGTAGTGGTTCCAGCCGCGGAGTTCGCCGTAGGCTTTGGCGGCGGAGGTTACGGCGCCGTACGCCTTTTCGGACGCTTGCATGGTGTCGCCGCGGTTCAGTTCCTGCTGGGCTTGCTGGAGTTTGCGGCGGCTGAGGCCGGCGTAGCGGTCGGATTTTTGCTGGCGGTGGTGGTCGGTTTGGTCGGTGGACATTGGCTTGCCTTTCCTTGGGTTGGGGTGGGGGTGGGTGGGTGGTTTAATGTTACCATATTGGGGGGCGCTGCGGCGGGGTTTAACCGGGATGTGGCAAATGTTTGGCGGGAATTGCTTGACATTGACGGGGATAGGTGAATATAATCAATGGCGAGCCGTTGACTGACAGCGGCGCTCTTATCCGCACGGCGTTGGCCGTCGCCTTTTTAAGTCCACACCGCAAAGTTTCCGGCTGCACCCGGAGTTGCTTGCTTTCCTTAACGCACCGTTGGATTTTGGCGGGAAGGTATGACCACCAAGTATATATTCGTTACCGGGGGGGTGGTCAGTTCCATCGGCAAAGGGATTTGCGTTGCTTCGATTGGGCGCATTCTCAAGAGCCGGGGGCTGTCGGTTTCGGTGGTGAAGCTGGATCCTTATCTGAATGTGGATCCGGGTACGATGTCGCCGTATCAGCATGGGGAGGTGTTCGTAACCCGGGACGGGGGCGAGACGGACCTGGATTTGGGGCATTACGAACGGTTTATTGATGTGGAGTTGACCCGGGCGTCGAATGTTACGGCGGGGCAGGTGTATCGGTCGCTGATTGACAAGGAGCGGCGGGGGGATTTTCTGGGGGGGACGATACAAACGGTGCCGCATTTGACCAATGAGATAAAGGGGCATTTGACGGCGTTGGCGGCGGATTCGGGGGTGGAGGTTATTGTGGTGGAAGTAGGCGGCACGGTGGGGGATATTGAGGGGTTGCCGTTTCTGGAAGCGATTCGGCAGATGCGAAAGGATGTGGGTCGGAATAATGTCTGCTATGTGCATTTGACTTTGCTGCCCTATATTGCGGCGGCGGAGGAGTTGAAAACGAAGCCGACGCAGCATAGCGTCAAGGAATTGCGGAGTATCGGGATTCAGCCGGATGCGCTGATTTGCCGGAGCGATACGCCGATTTCGGAGGCGATTCGGGAAAAGCTGTCGCTGTTCTGCGATGTGGACAGTGAAGCGGTGATACCGCTGGCGACGGTGGATAATGTGTATGCGGTGCCGCTGATTTTGGAGGAGGCGGGGTTGGGGCGGTTCATTATGGATACGCTGTCGCTGCAAGGGCGGCCGCAGGATCTGCGGGATTGGGAAGCGATGGTGGCGCAGATGGCACGGCCGCAGGAGAAGCTGTCCATTGCAGTGGTGGGCAAGTATGTGGAGTATCCGGATTCCTATTTGTCGGTGCGGGAGGCATTGCGGCACGCCGGGGCGGCGCAAGGACAGGAAGTGGAGATTCGGTGGGTACATTCGGAGGATGTGGAACGGGAGGGGGCGGAGGTTTATCTGAATGAGGTTCAAGGCATTGTGGTGCCGGGAGGGTTCGGGCCGCGGGGCGTGGAGGGGATGATTGCGGCGGTGCATTACGCCCGGAAGTATGCGGTGCCTTATCTGGGGCTGTGTTTGGGATTGCAGGTGATGGTGATTGACTGGGCGCGGAGTGTGCTGGGGTTGGCCGGGGCTAATTCGTCGGAACTGGATCCGGAGACGCCGCATCCGGTTATCCATATATTGCCGGAGCAGGAGGCGGTGACGGATTTGGGCGGGACGATGCGGTTGGGGATTTACCCGTGCCGGCCGCAGGAGAACAGCCGGACGATGCGGGCGTACCGCAATGGGGAGATTGAGGAGCGGCATCGGCATCGGTTTGAGGTGAATAACCGGTATCGGGAGGATTTGGAGGCGTCGGGGATGGTAGTGGGGGGGCTGTCGCCGGACGGAAAGCTGGTGGAGACGGCGGAGGCGCCGGGGCATCCTTTTATGGTGGGGGTGCAGTTTCATCCGGAGTTTCAGTCGCGGCCGAACCGGCCGCATCCGCTGTTCTGCGATTTTATTGGCGCGGCGCGGCAGACGATACGGGAAGGGGGACAGACGCCGCTGCCGTTGGAGGGGCGGGGATGATGGGGGCGGAGTGGCGCAATAAGCTGTATTTCGGCGACAACCTGGGCATCCTGAGGGAGCAGGTGGGGGACGCCAGCGTTGACCTGATTTATCTGGATCCGCCGTTTAACTCTAAGGCCGATCACAATATCCTGTTCACGGAAAAGGATGGACAGCAGTCGGCGGCGCAGATAACCGCCTTTGAGGACACTTGGGACTGGAGCCTGGAGTCGGAACGGGCTTACCAGGAGGTGATTAAAGAGGGGCCGGCTAAAGTCGGCGAGCTGTTGACGGCGTTGCGCTCGTTTCTGGGGCAGAATGATCTGATGGCGTACCTGACGATGATGTCCCAACGGCTGATTGAGCTGCGGCGGGTTCTAAAGCCGACCGGCAGTATCTACCTGCACTGCGACCCGAGGGCCAGCCACTACCTGAAGATGCTGATGGATGGGGTGTTCGGGTTCGAGAATTTCCTTAATGAAGTGGTGTGGAATTATCGGAAGTGGACGAATGCGGCGCGGCATTTTCAGAAAAACCACGATGTGATTCTGGTGTATTGCCAGAATAAAGGGGCGCATACTTTCAACAAGTTGTTTGACGCCAATGCGCCGCACAGCGAGAAGTATGCGCGGGGATGGGATACGAATGTAGTTGCCGGCGGGGTTCGTCAGCTGCTGGTATATGACCGGGAGAAGGCGAAGGAACGGATTGAAAGCGGCGGTTATGATAGAATCGTCTATCGGGAGGAGCAGAACGAGGACGTCCTGCCCGACCATTGGGAAATTTCAATCCTGAACTCGCAGGCCAAGGAGCGGCTGGGCTATCCCACGCAGAAACCGGAGGCGCTGCTGGAGCGGATTATCGCCGCCAGCAGCAATGAGGGGGATTTGGTATTAGACCCGTTCTGCGGGGGCGGTACGACGGTGGTGGCGGCGGAGCGGTTGAACCGGCGCTGGATTGGCATTGACATTACGCATTTGGCGGTTTCCATAATGAAAAGCCGATTGCGGGATAGTTTCGGGGAAGGGCTGCGTCCCTACGATTTGGTGGGGGTACCCCGGGATGTCGAGAGCGCGCGAGCGTTGGCGGGGGAAAGTGAACACGCCGGCCGCTATCAATTCGAGTGGTGGGCTTTGGGATTGGTGGAGGCCCGGCCCGCGCAAGACCGGAAAAAGGGGGCGGATGGCGGGGTGGATGGGTACATCAACTTTTTTGACGACAACAGCGGCCGGGCGAAGCGGGTCATCGTGCAAGTAAAGAGCGGTCAGGTTAACCGGGGACAGATAGCGGCGCTGCGGGGCGATATGGAGCGGGAAAAGGCGCAAATGGGCTTGTTTATTACCCTGCATCCGCCGACCGGGCCAATGGTACAGGATGCCTTGGCCGCCGGTTTTTATGAGCCGGAACACTTTCCGGACCAGCGGTTTCCCCGGTTGCAGATTTTGACCATTGAGGAGCTGCTGGCGGGCAAGGGTGCGGAATATCCCCACTATGCGCCGGCGGGGACTTTCCCCCGGGCGCCGCGCCGGCGGCGGAGTCAGGGGACGCAAGGCAGGCTTTAAGGAACGGCAGCTGCCGGTCGTTCCCATCCGGCAACAGGTTCAGGATGGGCGGAAAACTGCGCGCGGCAAGGGAAAGACGCTGACACCAAACCGGCCGGCGGTTGGCCGGAGGAGCTGGAGTTATGAAACTGTTTTTGGATACGGCGAATGTTCAGGAAATCCGGGAGGGGGCGGAGTTGGGGGTCATCAGCGGGGTGACGACGAATCCGTCTTTGGCGGCCAATGAGGGTATCGGGGGGAAGGAAAGCTACCGGGCGGCGGTGCAGGAAATCGCCGATATTATCGACGGGCCCATTTCGGTGGAAGTGGTAAGCCTGGACGCGGCCGGGATGATTGCCGAGGGGCGGGATATTGCCGAGTGGATTCCCAATCCGTGGGTGAAAATTCCCAGCACGGTCGAGGGGTTCAAGGCGATTTCGGTACTGGCCCGGGACGGTATCAAAATCAACCAGACGCTGTGTTTCACGGTGAATCAGGCGCTGCTGGGGGCGCAAGCCGGGTCGACGGTGGTGAGTCCTTTTGTGGGGCGGTTGGATGACATCGGGCAGGAGGGGATGGATTTGGTGGCGGACATTGTGGAGGTGTATGGGCTGCACGATGTGGAGACGATGGTGATGGCGGCGAGTATTCGCGGGGTTTTGCACTGCACTTTGGCGGCGCAGGCGGGGGCGGATATTGCGACGATACCGTATGGGGTGCTGAAACAGATGGCGCAGCATCCGTTGACGGACGCCGGGGTGGCCCGGTTTTTGCAGGATTGGGAGAAAGCCGGGGGATAAGCGGCCCCGGGCAACGCTGGTGGTTGCCCCGGCAGGGGAAGGATGGCGGCGTAAAGACGCGCTGGATTTCCGTTGGCACGGGAATGCCGGTTAAAACCGCAATACACGGTGGGACGGCAATACCGGTCAAGGCAGGGTTGACCGCGCCAGGGCGGCGGGTAAGGCGCGCCGCTGACTACTCCGGGACGGGGCCGGCCGTGGAGCAAACGGCAGTTCCGGCAGAGGATACAGTGTTCCCCGGCGCAAGATTTTCAGTTTCCGGACGGCGGGCAAGCGGCCCGGGGGCTTTGGGAAAGAACTCTATTGAGGTGATGATGGCTACCGCTACTAAACACCGGATGGTTGAAGTGTCCGAACTGGGGGCGCTGAGCAAGGATGCGCTCCTGGAAGTGGGGCAGAATTACGGGCTGGAGGACGGGGCGGCCCTGGCGACGGCGCGGCGGGAGGATGTGCTGAGCAAGCTGATGCACGCGGTATCGGCGCGGCAGGCGCTGCTGTCGTCGGGCATCCTGGAGATTATGGATGAGGGGTATGGGTTTCTGCGGCGGATTACCTATCAGCCGGGGAATGGGGATGTTTATATCTCCCAGTCGCAAATCCGGCGGTTCGGGCTGCGAACCGGGGATATGGTGATTGGGCTGGTGCGGCCGCCGAAGGAGGGGGAGCGGTACTTCGGGCTGGTGCGGGTGGAACGGGTGAACGGGATGGAGACCGGGCAGGTACATTCGCGATACCGGCAGAATTTTGAGTATCTGACGCCGATTTTCCCGGAAAAGCAGATTGTGCTGGAGACGGACGGGTTTAACCTGTCGACGCGGATGGTGGATTTGTTTGCGCCCATTGGCTTGGGGCAGCGGGGGTTGATTGTGTCGCCGCCCAAGGCGGGCAAGACGACGATTCTGAAGCAGATTGCCCACAGCGTGGCGGCGAATATGCCGGAGGCGGAGCTGCTGGTGGTGCTGATTGGGGAACGGCCGGAGGAAGTGACGGAGATGCGGCGGGCGGTGGAGGGAGAGGTTTTTGCCTCGACTTTTGACGAGTCGGTGGAGGAGCAGTGCCGGGTGGCAGAGTTGGCGTTGGAGTGTTCCAAGCGGCTGGTGGAGAATCAGCGGGATGTGGTGATTTTGCTGGACAGCGTTACGCGGTTGACCCGGGCGTATAACCTGGCGGTGCCGACGAGCGGGCGGACGCTGTCCGGGGGCATTGACCCGGCGGCGTTGTATCCGCCCAAGAAGTTTTTCGGCGCGGCGCGGAATATCGAGGAGGGCGGTAGTTTGACCATCATCGGCACCTGCCTGATTGACACGGGAAGCCGGATGGATGAGGTGATTTACGAGGAGTTCAAGGGCACCGGGAATATGGAGCTGCATTTGGATCGGAAGCTGGCGGATCGGCGGTTTTTCCCGGCGGTGGATATTGTCCGGAGTGGGACGCGGCGGGAGGAATTGCTTTACAGCGAGGGGACGATGAAGCAGATTTGGCTGCTGCGGCGGATGATTTCGCTGATTTCCAATGACGGGTCGACGAACGCTACGGAGCGGGTGCTGGAGCGGCTGTCGAAATATACGACTAATGCGGAGTTTTTGGATAATTTGAACCGGGAGGCTTAATCCGGGCGGTCAGCCGCCGCCCGGAATGCCTTATACTGCGGGCCTTCCCCCGGAATGGAGGGAGGGCTTTTTGAGTCTTGGGGGAGAAATTAGCGAGGGGAGGGTGTGGTATTATTGACGGGGCGGAGGCGACTATCCGTATAGGGTTTAGTTGCGGGCGGAGTTGGGGTTGACGCTTTACGGGGAGGATAGAGTGCTGGAACCGTAAGGGGGACGTGGTATCGTTAACGGGGCGGATGAGGTGATTGTTGACTTTTGGGGGCGGCCGGTTCGGTTTCCGGCTGAGCGGTGGCGGCATATCATCTGGAAAAGGCCCGAGATGGCGGGGATGCGGGAAGTGGTTGCCGGAACGTTGCAATATCCGGAAGTGGTGCGAATATCGCCACAAGTGGTAAAGGAGCGGCCGGGGCGGATACTGCTGTACCACCGGCGGTACTGGGGCACGGCAATTGGCGACAAATTGATTTGCGTGGCGGCGCTTTTCTTTGAGGACGGGGACGCTTTTGTGATGAGCGCTTACCCTACCGACAATTTCAAGGCGGGGGTGGAGATATGGAACAAGGGAACTTGGTAAATGTCTGGCTGGACCGTCCCGGCAACTTTCTGGAGGTTTTCTGGAGTCGGGAGTTGTCGGACCACGTGGAGCCGCGAGGGCTGAAGACGCCCAACACCAAGCTGGATATTATGGTGGATGTTACCGAGTCCGGGTATATTACCGGGTTTTCGGCGCTGGGCGCGCTCACCTATTTTGGGAAATGCGTGGATGAAGCCATAGTTATGGCAGAGGCTCAACCCCATCCCCTTACTATACGGTACGACCCGGAGGCGGACCGGTGGGGGGTGGAGTGGGGGCCGGGGGTGGTGGCTTGTGTGGCTACGGCTAATCCGCGGATACGGGCGCGGGTGGATGCGGCTGGGTTGATTCAGGGGGTGGAGATTTGGGATTTGCGGGGGTTTGAGGGGGAGATTTTGAATCAGGATTTGGAGCCGGCGGAGTTGGGAGTTGGGGCGGGGTAGGGTTTGACGGGGTTCCGCTTGCCGGAGTTTTGGCTGGCCGGCAACGAGTTCGGGATAGGC
This sequence comes from Dehalococcoidia bacterium, assembly GCA_965243185.1. Taxonomy (GTDB): domain Bacteria; phylum Chloroflexota; class Dehalococcoidia; order Lucifugimonadales; family UBA3495; genus CBDBCU01. The sequence continues at coordinate 2,718,376 of OZ251531.1, forward strand.
TGGGAAATGCAACAAGCAGATGGGAACATAAAGGGGGCGTGGTATCGCTAACGGGGCGGATGAAGTAATTGTTGACTTTTGGGGGCGGCCGGTACGCCTGCCTGCTGAGCGGTGGTTGCACATAACCAATCCCAATGGCCGGCATCCCTATATGGTTTATCTGCGGGCCGAGTTGGAGTTGACGTTGCAAGACCCGGAGGTGGTGCGGAAGTCGCGGGATTATCCGGATACAGTTCGGGTTTATTTCCGGTGGTTCGCGGATACTGTTGTGGGCAGCAAATGGGTTACGGTGGTGGTTCGTTACTTTGACAGCGGCGATGCCTTTGTGCTGACGGCTTACGGGGAGAATAGGCTGCTGCCGGGCGAGGAGATATGGAGGAAAGGGCGCTAGTAAATGTCTGGTATGACCGGCCGGGGGACTTCCTGGAAATCGGTTGGAGTCGGGGCTGGCATCTTGAGGGGTATGACGCCCCGGGGGATGAAATCGGGGTTGATTTTCAGTTGACCGAGGATTATCAGGTGGTGGGCCTGCATATCCTGGGGGCGTTGTATTCGCCTTGCCGGCGGGCGGGTAAAAGCCGGGTGCTGGCGGCGGTGCAGCCGCATCCGGTAACGGTGGAGTATGACCGGGGGTTGGACCGGTGGCGGGTGGAGTGGGGGCCGGGGGTGGTGGCTTGCGTGGCTACGGTTAATCCGCGGATACGGGCGCGGGTGGATGCGTCCGGGTTGATTCAGGGGGTGGAGATTTGGGATTTGCGGGGGTTTGAGGGGGAGATTCTTAACCAGGATTTGGAACCGGCGGAGTTGGGGGTTGGTGCCGGGTAGGGTGGGGTGATGGGGTTCTGTTTGCCGGGTTCCCGTTGGCGCGGGAAGGACGGTAAAGACACGGCTGGAGCTTTAGGGGGATCGGGCGTTGCGGCGCGGGCCGGTTGGCAAGAGCGGGAAGGATATGGCGGACGGCAAGATTTTGATAGTTGATGATGAGTGGGAGTCGTCTATCGTCAAGGCGGTGCGGCGGCGGCTGGAGGAGGAGGGCTGGCGGACGATAGCGGTGGAGCCGCAGTCGCGGTGGCGGGGCGGCGATGAGTTTGAGGCGGCGGCGATTTATGCTATTGAGGAGCAGCGGCCGGACGGGGTGCTGCTGGATGTGCGGCTGGGGGAGCATCGGGATGACCAGTTCAAGGGGCTGGAAATCCTGCGCTATATTGTGGAGCATTATTCCACCCTGCCGGTATTGATGTTCACCCAATACGCCCAAGGGCCGGCCCGGGATACGGCGGTACGGGGCGCATTGCGCTGGAACTCGCCGGTGGACTTTATCGACAAGTTAGCCAGCCCGGAGGAGGTGGCGCTGCGGCTGCGGCGGCTGATTGGCACGGCGCCGGAAATCATCCCGGTAGGGGCGCATCTGCTGGTGGATGTGGGGGCTAAAAGGGTGTCGGCGCGGCGGGAGCGGAACGGGACGCTGGAGCCGGTGGATGATATTCACGGGATGAAGTTTGAGATTTTGCGGGAGTTGGCGGCGGCGTGGTATCGGAGTCCCGGGGAGTTGGTGCCGTTCAGCCGTTTGGAACGGTATTCGGAGGGGGAGGAGGCGCGGCCGTCGCTGCGGGTGCGGATACGGGAAATCAAGGTATCCATCGGGAAGGCTTTGGGGGTCAGCCTGGGGGCCAATGATTTGATAGTCAATGTGCGGGATCGGGGCTACCGGTTGACGCCCCCGCCGCTGTAGCAGTATGGCTATTCCGCAATTGGGCGCGCCGCGGCGGTCGGCGATACTGTGGAAGCGGCCGCAGACTTGGCCCCGGCCGGAAGGTTGGGGCGGGTTGGCCCGGTTCTTGGGCGGCCTGCTGCTGGCCGGCGGGCTGCTGGGGCTGCTGTTGGCGCCATTGGCCGGCCCGGCGTTGTTTGCCCGGCTGTGGGGAGTGGAGCCGCTGACTTATATCGGGGCGGCGCTGCTAATCCTGGGGCTGCTGGTCATTGCCCTGTCTTACTTGGCGCCGGCGACTCTGCTGCGGGGCCGGGCTGAGGCGGCGGCGGAACGGCGTTTTGCGGAGCAGTGGACGCAGGTAACGCAGCAGTATTTCGACCTGTTCAACCATGACTTGGGGCGGCCGCTGCGCCGCATTTTGGGCAAGGAACGGGAAATACGGGAACTACTGCAATCGGGGGAAGGGGATGCGCTGCCGGCGGTGCGGGAACTGCTGGATGAAATTGAGGAGCAGACGCCGAGTTTTCGGCTGATGCTGTCGAACATTCAGGCGTTGATTGAACTGGAAACGCCCAATGCCGGGGGGACTTTGTATGCGGTAGAGCCGGCGGAAGTGGCGCGGCGGAGCGTAGATCGGTACAGTTTGGCGGCGGCGGACGCGCAAAAGCAGATGGCGTGGTGGTCGGAGCCTACGGAGTTTGGCATTGTCTATGGGGACAGCGCCGCCATTGAGCATATCGTTACCAACCTGGTGGACAATGCGGTGCGCTATGCGGAAAGTTATGTGGAAGTGGTGCTGACCCGGGACGCCGCCAATTTTCACATACGGGTTTGGGATGACGGGCCGGGGATTGCGGCGCGCTATCTGCCCTATGTGTTTGACCGGGGGTGGACGCCGGAAGTGGCGCGGCGGGAGGAGCGCACCAGTTCCGGGTTGGGGTTGTTCATTGCGTACACGCTGGCGCGGCGGTATGGGGGGGATTTGACGGTGGCGAGCGTGGAAAAGCCGGATCCGGAACACCATACTTCCTTTCTGGTTACGCTGCCGTTGGGGGCGGCGCCGGCCGGGACGGCGCAACGGAATGGGACGGCGGTATGACCGGCGGCATTTTGAGAATGTCCCGGGGCCGGGCGGGCCGGGTAGTTGTGCTGGCGGCGTTGCTTTTGGCGGCGTTGGCGGGCTGTGTGCAGGCGGTGGCTAGGCCGGGGACTTTGACGCCTACGCCGCTGCCGACGGTTACGCCCACGCCGTTGCCCACGCCTACACCCACGCCGCTGCCGACGGTTACACCGACGCCACTGCCGACGGTTACGCCTACGCCCTTGCCCACGGTTACGCCGACGCCGTTGCCGACGGTTACACCTACGCCCTTGCCCACGCCTACACCCACGCCGGTACCAACGGCAACGCCGCGGCCGACGGTTACGCCGGCGCCGACGCCGGTATTACTGCCGGTGCTGGAAATTCAGTCGCCGGTGGATCGCAGCGTGGTGCGGGAGGATACGGTGACGGTGCAGGGCGTTACCAGCGTGGGGGCATCGGTCAGCGTCCGGGGGCGGGCAGTAGCCTCCGGGGAAGGCGGCCGCTTTCAGTTGACGGTGCCGGTGGTGCCGGGGGTGAATACGCTGGAGGTAATCGCTATTGACGCAGAGGGGAACCGGAGCAGTCGGACTTTGACGATAACTTTTCTGCCGCCGGAGCCGTTTTTCCTGACAGTTACGGAGCCGCGGGATGCAGTAGTTTTTGAGCGGAATGTGCGCTTGTGGGGGCGGACGGCGGTAACGGCGGCGGTGGCGGTGAACGGGGTAGCCATTCCGGTGGACGAGTTCGGGATATTTTCGACCATTGTAACTTTGCGACCGGGCAGCAACCAGGTGAATGTAATTGCCATCAGCGCGCAGGGGAATGTGCTGCAAGAGACGCTGGATATTACTTTAATACTGGTGCCGCAGTCGTCGTGATGGGGGGCGGAGCAGGGTCTTTTAATTGTCAGCGCGGGGGGAATCCAGGAGTCGCAAAGCATCCTCGGCCCGCCAGCCGTAATGCCGCAAGGCGGCGGCAATGTTGCTATGGCCGGCTAAACGCAGCAAGCCGCTGACCAGGTTGCGTAAAGCCGCCAACACCGGCGGCGCCGCCCCGCTCCGCACTCGGCAGCGATCCTCGCCAAAAGTTACATCCCGCACCCAATGCAGCCGGTTAGCAATGCCCCAATGCCCCCGCCACAATTCCAGCAGCCGCGCCGGGGCCGCCTGCTCTGGGGATAAACTGGTGATGGCGTAAGCCAGCTCCACCGTTGTTGTCCCCCGCTCGGTGCGGGTACGCTCCAGGCAGCAGACCTGCTGCAACCCGGGCCAATCCAGGTAATCCGTCAAGGCGGTGGAAGTCCGCAGCCACCGTTGCTCTTTACGCCCGCCGTGGCGGCTGGCTTGCCACGCCGCCGGGAAGGCTGCCCCAAAGGGCGGCTCCTTAAACAGCAGCTCCACCGCGTCCCGGATGGTCGGCTGATTGCCCTTCAGCATCCAGAGATAATCCCCGCCTTGGGCCACGATGTCCCGGCTCAAGTCCCGTTGGGCATACAGGGCATCCCCGGTAACCACCTTCCCCGGCAAGTCCAACTCGGCCAGCAGTTCCCGTCCCGCCCCCAGTTCACTGGATTTGGGCTGCCCCCGGCCCCCCCTTTTGCCCGACCACCAGGCCGGCGGGCACGGCGTAGGCGGCTACCAGCCGCACTCCGGGCAGTTCGTCCCCGTGCAAGCCCCGCAATGCCTTGCCATCTACGGCTAAAGCCGCCGCCCCGGCCGGCAAGGCCGCCCAAGCCCACTGGCTTAACGCGGACTCAAAAGCGGCCACATCCAACCGCCGGAAAACATGATGCAAGGTCGCCACGCAAGGGGTCTGCTCCCGGGTAAAGCCCAGGGCTTGGGCCAACTCCGGGTGATCCCGCCCCCACTGGGCCATAGCATACAAACTGCGACAATCGCCCAGCATGGCGCACACCGCCAAAGCCAGGATGGCCGCCAAGGGATGCCGCCGCCCCCGGGCTTTACGGGGATCCGGAACTTGGGACAAGACTTCCCGCAAGGACAACGCCAACTTTTCCGACATGGTTGACACCTCCCTTTGCTCAAGTGTTGCCCTTATTATCCCCTGTATCGGAAACAATTAAAAGACCCTGGGGCAGCGGGGGCGGCGTATTGACATTGCCCCGGCGATTAAATAAGGTGTTAGTGTCGGCGGGGACGGTGTTTTTCGGGTTGACGCCGCCGGGCAATAGGCTCAAGGTAGCTCAAGGCAGAGGGTTGGTTTAGATGTTCAGTTTGCGCAAGTTTCGCTTGTTCCGCTTGTTTCGTTTTTTCCAGACCGGCAGCCGGGGCCGGGGGGCGGGGGCGGCTCTGTTGGTGCTGTTAGCGTTGGCGTTGGCCGGGTGTGCCGCGGAGCCAACCATTTACCGCATTGGGGCGGTGCATCCTTTGACCGGCGACGGGGCGAGCTATGGCTTGCCGGTGGAGCGGGTTATCGAGCGGGCGGTGGCGGACATCAATCAGCAGTGGGCGGCCGAGGACCGCCGCATTAGCCTGGAGGTGATTGTGGCGGATGGGAAGTGCAATGCCGCGGATGCTTTGGCCGCCGCCCGGCAGTTGGTCGAGGCGGAGGGCGTCAAACTAATCTATGGCGGCACCTGCTCCGACGAAACCCTGGGGATGGCGCCCTACACCGAAGCCAATCAGGTACTGCTGCTGTCGCCGCTGTCCGGCTCCACAGAAATCTCCGGGGCGGGGGATTATGTTTTCCGCAACATTCCATCCAACGCCGACCATGTCGACACGATGACGCCCTTCCTGTTGGAGCGGGGTTTCCGCCGCTTTGCGCTGTTCACTAACGACACGGCCTTTGCCCAGGACTTGCGGGGCTTGTATCAGCGGCTCTTGCCCCAAGGCGGCGGTGAAATCGTTGCGGATGAAGTAGTTCCCTCCGGGGCGGGGGATTACAGCGCGGCGGCCGGGCGCATTGCCGCCGCTAACCCGGACTTGGTGGTGGTCCTGCCGCAGACGGCGGCGGACATTGGGTATTTGCTGAACGCCTTGCAGGGGGCCGGTTATGCTGGCCCCGGGGCCAGCAATGCGGTGGCGGGGGCGCCGGCGGCGCTGGCGGAATATGGCGACTTGCTCGAGGGTTTCTATGTGCCGGCGGTAAGTTTCAAGGGAGAGGGCGGGCAGCCCTACTTCGAGGATATGCAGTTGGCTACGGACTGCGACTGGGATTTTTACTGCGCTACGGCTTATGACGGGGTGGAGCTGATTGCCGAGATGCTAATCGAGTGCGGCGACCAGGATGCGGCTTGTATGCGGGATTTCCTGTACGCGACGCAGGGTTGGGAGGGCAAGTATTTCGGCGTTATCAGCTTTGACGCCAATGGCGATGTTACCGGGGACTACCGGATTAACCAAATCCGGGATGGCGTGGCCGGGCCGCCGGGGCCGATTACCTATCGGATTGGGACGGTGCATCCCTTGACCGGCAACGGGGCCGGCTATGGGCTGCCGGTGGAGCGGGTTATTGAGCGGGCGGTGGCGGACATCAATGAGCAGTGGGCGGCGGACAACCGGCGCATTGAGGTAATGGCGGCGGATGGCAAGTGCAATTCGGTTGACGCTTTGGCGGCGGCGCGGCGGCTGGTCGAGGAGGAAGGGGTCAAAATCATCTATGGCGGCAGCTGTTCGGATGAAACTTTGGGGATAGCCGCCTATACCGAGGCTAATCGGATACTGCAACTGACGCCGTTGTCCACGGCCAGCGCGGTATCGGAAGCCGGGGATTATGTTTTCCGCAACATTCCGGGCAATGCGGCGGCGGTGCGGGCGACGGTAGCGGGACTGCCGGCGGGAGAGTTCCAACGCTTTGCCCTGTTCAGCAATGATACGGCTTACGCCCGGGATTTGCGGGATTGGTTTGCGCGATTGCTGAGGGAGGGCGGCGGGGAAATAGTTGCCGATGAGCTGGTGCCTTCCGGCGAGGGGGATTACAGCGCGGCGGCGGCCCGCATTGTGGCGGCCGAGCCGGATTTGGTGGTGGCGCTGCCGCAGACCTTTGCGGATATTGGCTATTTGCTGACGCCCTTGCAGGCGGCCGGTTATGACGGGGCCGGGGTGAGCAATTTGGTGGCGGGGGCGCACGCGGCGCTGGAGGAGTACGGCGATTTGCTGGAGGGTTTCTATATACCGTCGTTGACTTTCAAGACGCAGGGGGCGGCGGAGTTCGCCGCCTTGCAAGCGGACACCGATTGCGACCTGGATCATTACTGCGCCATTGCCTACGATGGGACGCTGCTTTTGGCGGAGATGCTGCTGGCGTGCGGCGACCGGGATACGGCGTGTATGCGGGATTTTCTGTACGGGACGCAGGATTGGGAGGGGAAGTATTACGGGGTTATCAGTTTTGACGCCAACGGGGATGTGGGCGGTTCGTTTCGGATGAACCGGGTTGTCGATGGGGAGTTGATGCCGTTGGATAGGTAGCCGCCGGTTTAACGGCGGCCGCATTGGGGCGGGGCCGCCGGGGATAAATGCCCGGCGGCCCCGCCCGATACTGCTGCTTATCCCGGGTGCTTACCCGGGATGGCCGGGGGTTCCGTAGAGGGGGCAGCCGCCGCAGCCGCCGGCCGCGCCGCAGGGGGCGGTTCCCGAGCCGGCGGCCGCTGATGCCCCCAACGGGCCGGCGGGCGGGCCGGTTTCCACCGCGCCCTGGCTGAACAAATCGAGTTTCAGCTGTTTGGCGCTGGGCGGGCGTTGGCCGGGGAAAATGACAAAGGGCCAAGCCCGCTTGCGTACCACGCCCATAGCCTGCACATCCCGCCAGTTGTCAATCTGATGGCGGCGGCGGTTCGCGATGATGCGGTCGGCGGAAGTGGGGCCCAAGCCGGGCACCCGGAGCATGGACTCCCGGCTGGCGGCGTTCAAGTCCACGGGAAAGGCGTCGAGGTTTTCCAGGGCGATGGCGGTTTTGGGGTCTTGGTCGAGAGGCAGAAAGCCGGCGCCGTCGAAAGCCAGGTTCAACTCGGCGTTGGCATAGCCGTAAATGCGCTTGAGCCAATCCATTTGATAAAGGCGGTGTTCGCGCAGCGGCGGGACGGCGGGATGTTCCGCCATCGGCGTATGCGCCGCCGGGCGGAAGGCGGTATAATAGACCCGTTTCAGCTGCCAGTCGCCGTACAGCTGGTCGATGCGCTGAAATATGTCGGCGTCGCTTTCGTCGGCCGCTCCGACGACCATTTGGGTGGCTTGCCCCACGGCGCCGCCGCTGCTGGCTTTGGTCAGTTGGTCAATCCATTGCATCGGGGACAGGATGCCGCCGTCAAAGTCCTTGTGGGGGCTGATGCGGGACATCATTTCGGCGGTGGGCGTCTCGATATTCACCGACAGGCGGGTGCCGAGACGATGGGCGGCTTCGACATATTGGTATTCGGTGCCGGGCATAACTTTCAGGTGGACATAGCCGGTGAACCCGTACTTGCGGCGGATGGTTTCGACCACTTGGATCATTTTGTCGGTAGTCTTGGAGCCGCTGCCGGCGATGCCGGAGCTGAGGAACAGGCCGGCGACGGTGTGGCGTTGGTGCATTTCGTGGAAGGCGCGGGCCAGTTCGTCCACCTTGAAGGCGTAGCGTTTGCGGGGGACATAGACGCTGTTGGGGCAATAGGCGCAGTCCATCATACAGAAGTCGGTGAACATCACCCGCATCAGGTTGATGGCCTTGCCGTTGGGCATGGACGCCCGATAGACGGCGGGCAAGGGGCGTTTGGCCGGGTTGGTGTAGGAGTAGCGGTGGCCGCTGGCGGCGGCGGTGGCAGCGGGGCCGGTGGGGCCGGCGGCCCACTTGTTGCGGCCGCTGTATTGGGGCTGGGCGAGGACGTCGTCGCCGGCCATCCCGCCGAGGATTTGGAGTTTTTCGTAGGTGTCCGGGGCGCGTTTGATGAGCATAGGGGTATTTAACCTCCGGTCGTGGGTTGGTAAAGAACAATAGTTCTTATATAATGCACTAGGGAGGCGGGGGTTGTCAAGGGGGGGTAGGGGAAATTTAAAAGGGGGCGGCCGATTGGCCGCCCCTGCCTGTTGCCCGCTACCCCATTCGCGGTTGCCAGTTAGGGAAAACCCGGCGGTTTTTCTCCAAGAAGGTTTGAGGGTCGTTATAGACATTCAGGAATATCGGAGTTGCAGTCAGGCACAGGGGAGATACGGGGCCGGCTACCATGAAAGAATACTCGCGACTCTCGTCGGAAAAGGCGGACGCCGGGTCTTTGAAACTCTGGTAAAGGCTGATGTTTTCCCTCTCCCCGCCAACTAGTTCTCTCAAGGACACAAGCTCACTGCCCATACTCAAACCATGTCCAAAGAACTGGATCCGGGTCTGACGTACTATGTCGCTGGACACGCTAGCCAAGGACTGGCTAATGAACATCCAGCCCAAGCCATACTTCCGGGTGGTGCGTGCAGAATCCGACAGACGCGCCCGGATGCGCTTGGCGTAATCGTCATCACTTGGAGCTTGGGCCGGAGCCAAGCGGTGGGCTTCATCGATTACAACCAGTGTGTTGAGGCTAACATTATCACGGTATGCCTCCTCAGCATACCGGTTAATCTCGCTCAATAGTTGGTTCACGACGATGTTGCGAATACGGTCGTTCCACTGTATGACGCCGTCGTTCTCACTACTGGCCGCCAAGTTGATGTTGACTATCGGCCTAGTTCCGGAACGATTCGACAGCATACTCCTGATGATGTTGCTCGTACCACGAGCATTATCACGTCCCGTGTTGAACAAGTTCATCATAGGTCGCCAGTCTTCATTAAAAATGGCGTCCTTGTCGGCGCGCTCCATGGTATTTACCACACGGGCGACGGTGGTTTCACCGGTGTAAATCTGTCTTCCCTGCAACGCATCGCGTACCGCACTCCAAGCGTTGTCGAAAGCATCCCTCGTGTGCAACCTTGCTAGGGTGACGTTTCCTTGCAACGCCCTGCGGATTCGCAAAGCAGCCTCACTCGGAGCCTCCGGGTTGCCTCTGGGATGTATACCTAGCGAGTTGTTGATAAAGCGCGACTCTGTCAGCAATTCCTCCACAAGGTCCCAGCTCGACAGTACAATATTGCTGACGTCGATGTTGATGATTTCGCGGCCAAGTTCCTGAATACGCTGGGCAATGTTCAACTGGAACTGTTCGGGCTGACCGGTTAATCCCTTAGCAAACTCACCCTGAGGGTCAACTATAAGAACCCCCATTTCCGGGTGGGTGGCATAAGCCAACAGAATGAGCTTGGCCAAGGTGCTTTTGCCCGACCCACTACGGCCAAATATGCCGATATGATGGGCTTCGGCAAGCTGGCCGGAAGCCCCGTTGAACTGGCGGAACCACATCGGCAGGTCAAGCTCAGACTGGTAAGACGTGCCGAGATAGAAAACGTTATCCAAGTGAGCGTGGATGATTTCGTTAACGACCTCATTGGTAGCTATCTTGATGTCCGTTCCCGTCGGTGGAACAGTCCCCATACTGGATTCCCGAAAACCGGTGGGAACCTCCCTGTACACAGCACTGACCCGCAGCTGGCCGTCGTGAGTGTCTTGGTCTTCGCTAACATGGTCGACCTGGCCGCGCCGGCGGGCCAAAGTGAGCATAGCATGGTCTTCCAGCATACGGTTTTGCAGATGCACCTCGGTAATCTGACCCAAGGCGTACTGCGTCGCTCCCTGCTGGCGAAATTTAAGAACCGCCATTTCGCCGACCAATTTGTTCTCGGCAGCGGCTCCCCGGATGTTCATTTTGATTTCGGTGGTGGTCGAAGGAGAGCCAATGGTGCCAACCGACTCGGCGTTGGCAAAGGCTTGGTCTATGGAGTTGTTGCTGGTCATTGCAGACCTCCTGCCTAGGTGCGGTAGCTCCGCAAACCGTGGTAAATGTCGCTGGTCGGTCCGCTGTATTGCAGACCGGCTTCAGTGGTGGTCAAACCGATAACAGCGGTCATCGCCGGGGACAGGCTTTTAACCATCCGGTCGGCAATGAACAACGGGAAAGGCTCCATCGTCCGGGCCGATTGGCACTGCCCCCATACAGCACTCAACAGCGTTGCCAGTTGGTACCGATTGTTGGCGGTGCCGCTGGTAGTCTCCAGCCGTAGTGCCGGGATCTGATTGTTTGGGCGGTAATAGAGAATGTGAACATCGTTAAGACGCTCACAAGACTCATCTGCCAATTCCTGAAGGTCGTGCCCATAAGAACGGTGGACACTTTCAGTGTTGATGTGCCAACGCGACCTAGGCGGATTGAGACGTTGCGGGATGGTATATTCACCCGCTTCCAGAACCAGGGTCATCAAGCTCCGGTCGTCCCCGCTTCCTATCACCCCTATCTCCGCGCTGATTTCATTGTTGGAAGTGTATTTAGGCACACCAACATAAGCGACGTCCGACCGCGAATTGGAAAGTATATGTAGATACGCATCCAAAGCGTCTTGCAACCTCTCGTACAATGCTCCGGTGACGGTCAACTCAAGGGCCTCCGCGGAAGCCGCCAAGGCTTGGTTCAACTGGATTACTGGGGTAGCCAGAGAGTTGTCGATGAACCTGACGCCGTGCGGTGCCTTAACCGCCAGGTCCAACTCCATCGCTATCATCAATCCAGTAGCGACACGATTGGTCATGTGGTGGTGCTGTTCCATCTCCAAAAGCACCTCAAAATGGGGGGCTTCCCAATAATGCTGTTCCGAAGGTGGGGTAAGACCTTCTACCGCGATAGCTGCTATCGCAACAACGTCCGTTGCCAGCAGGTTCTCTGTAATGCGGGCACCGTCAACGCCGCAGGTTGTGGGTTCCTCCGCCGCCGGCAAATCATTTTGCCGCGCCAGCAGTCCCTCGTCCCGCATTTGCGCCCGGATGTCCTCCCTTTGCGCCCGGATCCTTTCCAGCTGAGCGATATACCGATGCCCAACATCCTCAGCTTGGGCCATCAGTTCCTCAACCAACGCCCCGGGCAGGTCACCAAAGGGCTGATCATTAGTGGTCATTGCCTTTCTCCATAGTGATGGATTGCAACAAGGATTCCCGACACCAGTCCCGCCAATCGCTGACGCGCTGGGCCCGGGGCAGCAACCATCGTTCCTTCCACCAAGCAGCCAACTGGTCAAAGGCGGTTTCGTAGTAGTCCGGTTCCTCAGCCCGGCCGCTCAGGTAATCCCAAGCGTTCTTTGCCAAAGGAATAGCCCACGCTTGTCGCTGGATGCCGTGTTTCAACCCATCCTGCTTTACATTCAGCATCGTCAAGGTTCGGGTAATGTTCTGCCAAACCGGCTTGGGGCCGCGTCCAAATCCCCGATTGGCCGGTATGCCCTGCTTGATGAGAAACTCTTTAAGATCCGGATAAATGGCATCCAAGTGGACATTGCCGTAACCTTTAGTGTAACCCAACGGAGTGGCAATATCCCGCTTGCGTCCAACGGTGTTGTCCCGGTAACTAACCCGATTATAGATACTGCTTCGCCCGAAGGCACTGGTGGTAGTCAGCAGTACCAAGTGGGACGGTATGACTCGGGCGTCAAGTTCCGTGACCCGTCCATTGTATTTATCTTGGTAGGCTTTCCGAATTTCTTGGCTGGCGGCGGCGTACACTATCAACTTGCCGGCCAGTAGTCGGTTGTAAGGCGGAATCGCTCCCAAAGTAAAAATGTCCATAGTCTGGTTGACCAGCACCTCTTTCTCTCCTTCGGGGTAGGAGATATGCCGGTCTCGAACGGCAAAGTCGATGGGTGCTGATTGCAAGCCCAACACGCCCATCACCGTATCGTGATGTTCGTCCATCACCAGAAAGCGAAGCCGCCGTCCATAGCCCCGGGAATAGGGCAACGACCACGTGAAGCGGGACAGTCGGAACAAGTCTTGCTCCTCGGGAGTTCTTACAGCTACCAGTTTCGGGGTAATGTCTTGCGGCGACAAGTCCGCGCCGTTAGCGAAACGGTGTGACCATTTCTCCCAAGTCTTTTGGATCCAGCCCTGAGCGTCGCGGATGCGGGACAGCCTGGCCTCCTCGTGCATCAAGCGAATGTGTTCCTTTGTCCGAATCTCCCCTTCTGGGATAGCTTTAGACAAGGCTTCCCGAATACGGTCTACCAACGGCCCCGGTGTAAGCCGGTATCAACCTCCAGACCGATAAGGGATTCCGACACCGAAACATCGGCAATTCCGGGATGGATGGGCATTCTGTCCGCCTTCCTACGCGTATGATGGCAAGCATCATACGACATTTTCCTGCAGAATGCAAAGGCATCCTACCATAATAGAGAAGTTACCCTTTACCCCTCCCCAAACACCCCCACCCCCTCAAACCTTCCCCCTACTACCGCGCCACCGTCCAGCCCCAGCCAGTGCTCGGCCAGGGTGGTGTAGAGGGCGCGGAAGTCGTGGTTGGCGAGCAGGTCGCCTTCGAGTAAATTCGCCGCGGCCAGGGAGGGGTATTCGCCGTATTGGCCGCCCTTTACCGGCGCGCCGATTACCATGGCCATCCCGCCGGAGCCGTGGTCGGTACCGGAGCCGTTGTCTTGGGCCCGCCGGCCAAACTCGGTAAAGACCAGCATTGCGACCCGCTCCGCCAAGCCCTGCTCTCGCAAGTCGGCAAAAAAGCCGGACAAGGCCGGCGCCAACTCCTGCCACAATCCGCTATGCACTGCCAACTCGGCGGCGTGGGTGTCGTAGCCGCCGTGCTGGGTGTAGCAAATCCGTGTCCCCAAATCGGCCGTCAAGACCTGGGCAATGTTCCGCAAATTGCGGCCAATGGCATTGTCCGGGTATTCAATGCCGGACTGATACTTTTGCGGGGCGGAGCGCAAGGCGTCGGCGCCGGTCAAAGCGTCCCTTCCCGTGCGCCCCAAGTAATCCAGAACCGGGCCGGAACCGACCGCCGGCGCATACATCCGGGCAAAGACTTGCAAGGCGCGCTCCCGGGCGTCCGGCTGGTCAATGCCGGTCAGCAGCCCATAGCCGGCTAATTCGGCTACTGACGCCACCGGGACGCCGGGCAATGCCATAGCCCGCGGCAGCCCCCGCCCGAAGTTGACACCGGTCAGCACATTCTCCCCGGCCGGATCCAACTCGCGGATAGCCCGCCCCAACCAGCCCTCAGTGCCAACTTTATCCGGCTCGGCGGTGTGCCAGATGTCCATCGAACGGAAGTGGGAACGGTTGGGATTGGGGTAGCCGATGCCGTGGACGATGGCCACTTCGCCGCGGTCGTACAGTTCCTTGACCGGCTCTAATGCCGGATTAAAGCCTACCCGGTCGTCCAGGGGCAACACCTGCTCCGGCGGGATGTGGACGGTGGGGCGGTAATCGTAATAGCGGCCGTCGGCGTAGGGAACAACGGTGTTCAGATAGTCGTTGCCCCCGGTGAGTTGGACAACGACCAGAACCGGGTCGGTAACGGCGGCGGTATTGGTCATCGGGATGGCTCCTTGGGGTAAAGGTGTGGGGGAAGTTTAGCATAATTGGGCGATAGGGGTTAGGGGATGTGTTAGAATGGCGGCGGTTATCTTGACGGGAAAGGGACGGGATTGCTTTATGGCGGCCATTGCTTACGAAAAGGTTGTTTTGCCCAACGGGTTGGAAGTTATCCTCCACGAGGATCATTCCATACCGTTGGCGGCGGTGAATGTCTGGTACCATGTAGGTTCCAAGGATGAGGAGCCGGGACGGACGGGGTTCGCCCATCTCTTTGAGCACGTGATGTTCGAGGGGTCGCAGCACCATAACAGCAGCTATTTTGAGCCGCTGCAAAAAGTGGGGGCTAACCTGAACGGCTCGACCAATTCGGACCGGACGAACTATTGGGAGGATGTGCCGTCGAACTATCTGGAACTGGCCTTGTGGCTGGAGTCGGACCGGATGGGGTTTCTGCTGGCGGCGTTGGATCAGCAGCGGTTTGACATTCAGCGGGATGTGGTCAAAAACGAGCGGCGGCAAAGCTACGAAAACCGCCCCTACGGGATGGCCCAGTGGAATATCCAGAAGTCCCTGTTTCCGCTGCCCCATCCCTACCACTGGATGACCATTGGCTCGCAAGAGGATTTGGATGCGGCCAGTCTGGAGGACATCAAGGATTTCTTTCAGCGGTACTACGCTCCGTCGAACGCCAGCTTGTCCATTGCCGGGGATATTGACCGGGAGCGGACGCTGGATCTGGTGAACCGGTATTTTGGGGAGTTGCCGCCGGGGCCGCCGGTACGGCGGGTCGGGCGGTTTGATTCCGGGCTAACCGGGCGGGTAGAACTGGAACTGCGGGACAAGGTATCGCTGCCGCGCCTGTATATTGCTTGGCCGGCTTATCCCGAAGGGGATGTAGCGGAGGCGCCGCTGGAGCTGCTGCGGTTGGCCTTGGCTGACGGGCAGAGTTCCCGGCTGTACCGGTCGCTGGTGTATGAAAAGCAGATTGCTCAAAGCGTCAGCGTCCGGCACTATTCGGCGGAGATTTCCGGGCAGTTTGTGGTCGAGGCAACGGCGGCGGCCGGCCATTCCCTAGCGGAAGTGGAGGCTGTGGTCGATGCGGAACTGGAACGGGCGCGGCAGGAGCCGCCGACCGAGGAGGAACTGGCCCGGGCGCGGAATCGACTGGAGAGTTCCCACTACCGGCAGTTGGCCCGCATCGGCGGGTTCGGCGGGCGGGCCGATACGCTGAACTACTACAATGTTTTTTACGGCGACCCGGGGGAATTGAACACGGCTCTGGAGCGGTATCTGGCGGTGGAGCCGGCGGCGGTACTGGCTGCCGGGCAACGGACTCTGAACGGCAATCAGGTGCGGATGCGGGTGCTGCCGGAGGCGGCATTGCAGCCGGTGGTGAACGGGATGGCACTTAATAGGTCGGAGCAGCCGGGGCCGGCGGCGGAACCGGAGTTCGCCCCGCCCTTGCCGGTACACCGGCGGCTGCCCAACGGCTTGCAAGTTACGGTAGTAGAAAAGCAGGGTCTGCCGCTGGTAGCCTTCGCGCTGCTGCTCCCGGCCGGTTCCATCGCCGACCCGCCGGGACAGCCGGGGCTGGCGTTCTTTACGGCGCAAATGCTGGCCGAAGGGACGGCAAGCCGCAGCAGTCAGGAAATCGCCAACGCCTTTGAGTTCATCGGGGCGCGGCTGTCCGTCGAGACCCGGCGGGAAGCCAGCATCCTATCGGCGGAGACGCTGACCCGGCACTGGCCGGACGCCCTGGCGTTGCTGGCGGATGTGGTACAGAACCCGACCTTCCCGGACAATGAACTGGAGCGGGTGCGGCGGGAACATCTGACCGATTTGCGGCGGGGCAAGGATGACCCCACTTTTACCGCGGAGCAGTTAATTCCCGGACTGGTATTCGGACGGGAATCCCGGTACGGGCATCCGACTATCGGGACGGAGGAGTCGGTAGCGGCCTTTACCCGGGAGCAGCTGGCCGAGCATTACGGGAATTGCTACGGCCCGGCGGCGGCTAACCTGCTGGTAGTGGGGGATGTGAGTTTAGATGATGCCGTGGCGCAGGCGGCGGCGGTTTTGGGGGATTGGGTGAACCCGTCAGTTGCTGCCGTGAAAGAAGCCGCCGGTTCCGGGGAGATGGCGGGAGATGGCGGCGATAGGGAACAGCCGACCACCATCTATCTGGTGGACAAGCCGGGGGCGGCGCAGTCGGTCATCCGGGCCGGGCATTCTACGGTGGGGCGGAGTCATCCCGACTATACCAGCCTGGGACTGCTGAACTATTCCTTTGGCGGGCAATTTTCGGCGCGGCTGAACCAGAACCTGCGGCAGGATAAGGGCTACAGCTACGGGTTCCATTCGGGAATTTCCTGGTTCAAGGAACAGTCGCTGCTGGTAGCCGGGGGCAGCGTACAGACGGCAGTAACCAAGGAGTCGGTAGCGGAAACGCTGCAAGAGTTCCGGGATATTCAGGGCGGCCGGCCGGTGAGCGCTGCGGAGTTGGCGGCGGCCCAAGCCGGGCTGTTGCTGGGCTACCCCGCCGGGTTCGAGCGGCCGGGGCAAATTCTGGGGCAACTGGTACAGTTGGTGCTGCATCAGCTGCCAGATGACTATTTCCGCACTACCCCGGCCCGAGTAGCGGCGGCTACACTGGAGCAGGTGCGGCAGGCCGGCGCGGCGCGGGTGCGGCCGGAGGGCTTGCAGGTACTGGTAGTGGGCGACCGGGCGACGGTAGAGCCGGGTTTGCGGGAGTTGGGGCTGCCGGTGGTGGTAGTGGATGGGGATGGATGCAAACCGGGATGAACGGGATATACCGGGTTTTTGCCGTTATCCCATCGCTATTTGCCGCTTGCCGGGAGGAGGGAGTAGAACCCCGCAAGCCGCTGTCGCCGGCAATCTATGCCGGCAGGCAAGGTTCAGGCGGTTCGGGTTAGCGCAGTTGCCGGACTGCCGCGCGTTGGGCGGCAAACCAGGGTTCAAGTCCCCGGGCGGCCAGGGCTAGTACGGCGTCCACTTGCTGACGGGGGAAAGGGGCAGCCTCGGTAGCCCCTTGCAGTTCGACCAGTTCGCCGCGGTCAGTCATCACAATGTTGAAATCCACTTGCGCGGCAAAGTCCTCCCGGTAGCACAAATCCAGCAGCATGGCATTATCCACGATGCCAACGCTGATGGCAACCACGGCGCAGCGGAGCGGGACGGCGCGCAAGACCCGGTTAGCCACCAGCAGTTGCAAGGACTGGCGCAGGGCGACATAAGCTCCGGTAATGGCGGCGGTGCGGGTGCCGCCATCGGCTTGCAGCACATCGCAATCGATGGTAACGGTGCGCTCGCCCAGGGCTTCCAGGTCGGTGACGGCGCGGAGGGAACGACCGATAAGACGCTGGATTTCCTGGGAGCGGCCGCTGATGCGGCCGGCGTCCCGGTCCCGGGGCGTGCGGGTATTGGTGGAACGGGGCAGCATATTATATTCGGCAGTGACCCAGCCCCGTCCCTCGCCGCGCATAAAGGCCGGCACCCGCTCCTCTAAAGATGCGGCGCAGATAACTTTAGTCTGGCCGGTTTCAATCAGCGCCGAGCCTTCGGCAAAGGGTTGGTAGCCGGGAGTAATGGTGATGGGACGGGGTTCGTCCCAACGGCGGCCGTCGGCGCGGGTTGGGGTTTCAGTCATCGTTTTTCCCTCGGTGGCGCGGCTTGTAAGGTGCGGGTAATTATACACTTGGCACAGGGGAAAAATGGGGGTAAGGTGTAAAGGTAGCGATGCCGCAACCCGGCGCTACGAAAGGGGTATGCTATGAACTCTCACATTGGCGGCGACGCCTATCTGCAAGTTCGTTATGACGCGGAGGTCGATATTCTGCGGGTGTTAATCCCCGGCCGGAAAATCGCCACTTCCAGCGAAGTTACTGCGCCGCTGGTCATTGACTTCGGCAGCACGGAGGACGGTTTCGATGTGGTGGGCTTTGAGCTGCAAGCGGCTTCGGAGTATCTGGCGGTGGCCCTGGCGGCCAAGGCGTCAATCGTTACGGCCGGGCGGGAGTCCTGACTGAGCAAAAGGAATACTGCTCCGATGGCGGCTAGCTTGGCAGCGGCGGATCCGGCGGCGGCAGTTGCGCCGCGCTTTCATGACCTGGACGCTTTGCGCGGCGTGGCAATGATTTTGGGCATTGTGCTGCACGGTGCGCTGTTCCTGCTGGCTATTGAGGATTGGCCGCTGACCGACCCGGGGGCAACGGAGGGAGTAGCGGCGGGTTACGGCGTTCTAATTGCCGCAATTCACGGCTTTCGGATGCCGATTTTCTTTCTGCTCAGCGGGTTCTTTACGGCTCTGCTGTGGCGGCGTTACGGGCTGCGGATGGTATTGGGACATCGTTTGCGGCGGGTCGGCTTGCCGCTGGCAATTGGGGCGGTTACGCTGGTGCCGGCGACTATGGGGCTGCTGTCGCTCCGCGGCGGTGAGGAGTTTGCGCCGCTGCATCCCTTTTCCTGGCTGCTGTCTTGGACTTACGACTTGGATCATCTGTGGTTTTTGTGGTATCTGCTGGCTTTAGTGGCTCTGTTTGCCCTGCTGGTCAAACTGG
The DNA here is from genome assembly GCA_965243185.1 of Dehalococcoidia bacterium. Taxonomy (GTDB): domain Bacteria; phylum Chloroflexota; class Dehalococcoidia; order Lucifugimonadales; family UBA3495; genus CBDBCU01. Next base: position 2,737,145 of record OZ251531.1, read on the forward strand.
GGTTGACTTTCCGCCACCGTTGGCTGTGGTGGGGGCTGATACCGTTGTCCCTGTTGCCGCGTTTGCTGATGAACTGGCTGGGCGGGGAGACCGGCAGTCCCATCATCAACCCGCAAGCCTTGGCCTGGTACGCTATGTTCTTTCTAATGGGCGTATTTATGCAGCAGCGCGGCCTAGTGGTCGGGCGGGGCTGGACGATAGCGTTGGCGCCGGCGTTGCTGATCGTTTTTCCCCTGTCGCTGAGTTTGCCCTACGGGGAGGATGGCGGCGGCGCAATTACGATGGCGGCGGCCGCGGCCCAACTGGCTTATTCCTGGCTGATGTGTTTCGGGTTGATGGGGCTGTTTCGGATAATTGCCGGCCGGGAACGGTTCTGGGTGCGCTACCTGTCGGATGCCGCTTATTGGATGTATCTGGCGCATATGCCGCTGGTCGTGGCCGGTCAGATGCTGCTGGTGAACTGGCCGCTGAACGTCCACCTGAAATTCGGCTTGCTGTGCGCCGGGGTCTCTCTGATTTTGCTGGTCAGCTACCAGATTGGGGTGCGCTATACCGTTATCGGGAACCTGCTGAACGGACGGCGGGAACGGCGGGTTCAGCCGGCGTAAGGTTTTTCTCCGTTTCCACCCAGAGCTTTTTGCCGTCGGTAGTGAAGTGGATAGTGCCGTGTTGGGCGGTTTGGTAGATGGCGTTTTCGCCAAGGGCTTTTTCGAGGCGGGACACTACTGACGGGTGCGGGTGTCCGTAGGAATTGTCGACGCCGGCAGAGATGACCGCCCATTGGGGATTGACGGCACGGACAAAGGCGGCGGTGGTCGAGCTTTTGCTGCCGTGATGGGCTACTTTCAGTACCTGGCTTTGCAGGTTGGCATTGCGGCGGAGCAAGTAGCGTTCCGCCGCCGCTTCGATGTCCCCGGCCAAAAGAAAGCTGATGTCCCCATAGACCAGCCGCAAGGCTAGGCTGTTGTTGTTGGAGTTCCAGAGGGGGCCGCGCAAGGGCTTAGCCGGGGGATGTAAAACCTCGAGAGTCAAGCCCGGTTCAAGGGTCAAGGTTTGGCCGGCGGTCAAGTAAAGGGGTTGGTAGCCGCCTCCGTCTAAAGTACGCCGCCATTGGGGATAGAGGGGACTTTCCGGGTCTTTGACGCCGGCCAACACCGCGTCGGTTTGGTAAGTTTGCAGCACTTTCAGCAAGCCCCGGCTGTGGTCGGCGTCAAGATGAGTGGCGGCTACAGCGTCCAGGTGTTTGTCCCAAGAGGGCAGGACGGTGGACAAGGCGCGCAATGCGCCGCCGTTAGCCGGGCCGCCATCCACTAACAACTGCCGGCCTTGCGGCGTAACAATCAGCGCGCTGTCACCCTGCCCGACATCGAAAAAGTGGATATGGAGCTTGCCATCGGGCTGGTTAAAGAGGGCGGCGGCCAGGTATAAGGCGGAGGCGGCCAGGATAACGGTCAAGCCGGCAATGCCCAAGTAAGGGCCGCTAGAACGGGGGCGGCCATCGGGGGTAAAACCCAAAGCCGGCGGCGGCCGCTCCCGGTTCAGGTAGTCCAGAAAGCGGCCGACTACTCCCCGGCGGGAAGTCAAGCGGTCGGCTAACAGCAGGGCCGCAACCATCAGGGCATACCAGGTTAAAAGCCAGCGGTAGTCCGTCCAATGCCAGCCGATAGTCCAGTCGGGGATAAGGTCAACTAACTGCAACAAGGCAGTCAAAGGCAGGGCGGCCGGGATGCCGACCATTTGCCCCAACAGAGGATGGAGCAGACCGGCGACCGCCGCCGCTAACCCGCCAAGGAGGGCGAAGGGCAGCAGCGGCGCCGCCAGGATGGTAGCCGGCAAGCCCAACAAAGGCAGTTCCTTAAAGTGAAAGGCGATCAGGGGAAAGGTAGCAAGGGTAGCCGCCGCGCCAATAATAAGCCCGGAAACCAGGCCGCTTAACGGCAGGGCGGCCGCGGATTGCCAGGATATGTTGGGCTTATGGAGCGCGGCGGCAATGGCCCGGGCGGCAGCCTCCTGCCAGGGCAAAGCCAGGATGATGCCGGCCATAGCCGCAAAGCTGAGTTGGAACGAGATTCGGGAAATCAGGCGGGGTTCGAGGGCGGTCATTGCCACGACGCTTAAAGCCAGGGCCGGCAGCAGGGTAGCCCGGGGGCGGCCCAAAGCCAATGCGCCCAGATAGACGCTGCCCATCAGGGCGGCGCGGACTACCGACGGGGCGGCGCCGCTGAGCAGCACGTAAAGCCATACGGCGGCCAGGGTCAGCAGTAAGGCCGCCGGGGTGCGCCGGCCCAACAGTCCCCGGAAAGTTCCCAAGGCCATAGCCAGCAGTATGCCCAGGTGCATACCAGAGATGGCTAAAAAATGGGACACGCCGGTTTTTTGGAAATCCTGCACTATGTCATCGGTAAGCTGACCGCGCAAGCCCAAGAGGATGGCTTGCGCCAAAGCGGCCGGAGCCGGCGGGAGGGTGGCGTCCATACTGCGGGCCAGTTGGCGGCGCCAGTCATAAACGGCGGCGCGAAAACGCGGCCAAGCCCCGGCGGTATCCGCGCCAAGCCAGGTGCTTTCATAAGACCAGAGGATTGCGGAAATGCCTTGACTTTCCAGATAAGCGGGGTAGTCAAAGCCGGCAAAGGGTTGGGGGCGTTGCAGGGAGCCGGGAATTTCCAGCAAATCGCCGTAGCGGATATAGGGCGGCTGGCGTTGGGGCAAGGAGACTAATTCGGCCGGCGGCGGCGCGAAAACCAGTACCTGCCCGGTTTGCGGCTGCCAATCCCGCCGCGGGCCACGGCGGATTTCCGATACTGCTAACCGAAACTTGACGCGGGTCGCAGTAGATTCCGGGTCGCCGATGACCTGCCCGCGCAGGGTAACCTCCTGTTTATCCCGCTCAATAAAGGAAGGCGCCGGCGCGACAGCGGCATAGCGTCCCAACCCCAATAGAACCATTGCCAACAGCAAGGGCAGCCAGGGGGAAAGGAACGGAGATGCCGGGAGCCGGCGGCGGAACAGCCGCAAAGTCAAAGCCAGAGTCAAGGCAATGGCCGCCAGCAGGAAGGGAGCGGCCGGGCCGGCGGTGTAGCTGTGCCAAGCCAGGAATAACCCGGTCAGCCAAGCCGCCGCCAACGCCGCCGGTTTCATTGGCTACCCTCGGCCGGCCCGATTCAGGGGGCGGTCTGAACGGTGATTAGGGATTGCAGGTTTTCGTAAATGCCGGAGCCGATGCCGGCTACCGCGGTCAGTTCCTCGGCGGCGACGAAAGGTCCGTTCTGTTCCCGGTAGGCAATGATGGCTTGAGCTCGGGAAGGTCCGATGCCCGGGAGGGATTCCAACTGGGGCCGGCCGGCGGTGTTCAAGTCAACGCGGCTGGGGGACTGGTCGGTGTCGGTGTCGGCGACGAGGTCAGCGGTGTCCGGGTTCGGTGCCACGGATTCGATTACGCCGGAAAGCTCGCCGGTGAGCAGGTTGGCGGTTTTACGGGTTAAATCGGTATCAATGGGCAGGGGCGCCGGCAGTTCGTTGGCCGCCCGGCCGGAGATGTCCGGGATGAGATAGCGGCCTTCATCCTTGACTTTTAATGCCAAGTTGACCGGTGACAGGTCGGCAGTGGCGGCAATGCCGCCGGCGGCAGATATGGCATCAGCCAGGCGGTCGCCCGGGTTGAGGGTATAGACGCCGGGATTTTGCACCGCCCCGGCAACATAAACGCGCACCGGCTCATCGGTAGCATCAGCGGCTGCGGCCGGGCTTTCAATGGCGGCTACGGCGGCTGCGGTTGGGCTATCGGCGGCGGCCGCCGCGGCGGCGGTGCTGTCGGTCAACTCCAGGGGTTGGTCGCCGCCATCCCGCAGCAATAGAAAAAGGAAGGCCGCCACCAAGAGCAAGGCCAAAGCCGCCAAGGCGGTGATGGGTAAAAGCCGCGTCAAGGTCATAATGCCCGCTCCCCATCGGGCCGGCAGATGCACCGCGTTAGCCGCCGGTCGGTTGGATTTACATAAAGTCGATTACGGGGCGGGATTATATCCTATTTTCAGCAAAATGTGTAATTTTCTTAAAAAAGTATAAAATTAACTCGCAAAGAAAGACGATTCCGTGGTTGCAAGGTGGTTTCCGCATAATATAGTCGGGGCGGGATACCCAAAGAATGGCCGCCGCGCGGTCGGCCCAAGCGGCGGTAGGCAAGGCAGTACTGGAAACAAAACGGGCGGGGCGAGTATTACTCGCCCCGCCCGCCTTTTAGCGGCAACCGCCGACCAGGGTTAGGTTTTGGCGTCGGCGGAGGCGGCGAATACGCCAAAGGGGTTCAGCGTCCGCGGCAGGTTGATGACATCCATCTGCTCCTTCCGCTTCATATACCCCACAATGGCGTAGGTAAAGGGCGTCGCCACCACTTCGTAGAGGATTTTAGTAACCCACTGCGCCAGAATCGCCCCGATTACCGCCACGCCGCTCCATTCGTTGCCCGGGATGCCATCCAACCGGGTGCCGATGCCAAAGGCAATGGCGATAAAAATGACCGAATCCAGCCCTTGCCCGACCACCGTGGAGCCGATGGTCCGCATCCACAGGAAGCGGCCTTGGGTTTTGTATTTCATCAGGGCCAAGACGGTGGAATTGGCAAGCTCTCCGGTCAAGTAGGCAAAGAAGGAGCCGATGAGGATAAAGGGCAGTTGACCCAAGATACGGCCGTAAGCCGACTGGGCGAACTCGTCAAAAGCCGGAGGCCCCGCCGCCGGCAACAAGCCGGTAATCCAGAGGGCTAGTACGACAAAGACATTGGCGACAAAGCCCAACCAGATGACGCCGCGGGCGGCGTGAAACCCGTACACCTCGGTTAAGAGGTTGCCGATGATGTAGCTGATGGGAAAGATGATGATGGACGCCGGCAGAATCATCGCCGGGTTGCCGAACCACTGAATGGGCAGCAGGACGATGGCCTTGACCGCAATGATGTTGGAAGTGATCAGCACCGCAACGAACATCGCCACGATGATGACGAAAATCCCCGAAAACCGCATAACCGCTCCTTTCCCCTATCGTCTTATCGGCAGCCCCCGGCCCGGCTTACTCTCCGCCCGCCCGGTACTCCACCGACACCGCCGTATGAATGCCGCCCCGTATTTTATAGTCCAGCGTAACTTTCATCCAAGCGGGTTGGCAGCAAGTTATCAAGTCTTTGAGAATCCGATTCGCCGCGTGTTCCTGCACAATCCCCACATCCCGAAAGGACAGCAGGTAGTATTTCAGCGACTTCAGCTCAATGCAGCTCCCTCCCGGAATATAGGCAATGGTCAAAGTCCCGTAGTCCGGCAGCCCCGTCCACGGACACAATGCCGTGAACTCATCAGTGTCGATAACTACTTCGGCGGCCTGCTCCGGGTATTCGTAGGCAAAGGTCAGCAGGCAAGTGGGGTCGATGTCCGATTCCGGGCGGGCGGTCAGGTTATAGTCCAGGCTTTCGTACTGCTCGCGCAGTTCGGGAATGGCAACCATAAGCAGGTTTAGCCTCCGGGGATGATTTGACCGGAATATGATAGCGATTTGGGGATGGTAATGTCAAAGGGCGGCGGCGGTGAATTGGGGGAATGCTGACCTTTCGAGAATGACATTCTTTAGAGGATGTGTTATGCTGTAGGGCAAAATTGAACGGGTAAAGGGGAAACAAGGTTAAAACTATGGAAGCAGCCCAAGTATTGCAACCGGAAAGCAACCCGAAAATCCCTCAGTTCGGTGCCGGGGACACAGTGCGCGTCAACTTCCGCATCCGGGAGGGCGAGCGGGAGCGGATTCAGGCATTCCAAGGGGTAGTCATCCGCCGGCAGAACGGCAGCGGCCCGTCGGCCAACTTTACGGTGCGCCGCGTTGCCGGCGGCGGCGTGGGGGTGGAGCGGATTTTCCCCCTCTATTCGCCGTTGATTGACTCCTTGGAAGTTACCCGCCGGGGCGCCGTGCGGCGGGCCAAACTCTATTACCTGCGAGGATTGCAGGGCCGGGCCGCCCGCATCAAGGAAAAGGCGACCCCGCGCCGCCAGCGGGGTACGGCGGAAGGGCAGTAGCCCTTTCACCGGCGCGGTTTCCATGCTGGCTGTTGCTCTATCCGGCAACAATGCCGGATGCACGCAAAGCGCCGGCAAGCAAACTACCCTGTTTCTCCCGGCCGGGGTTAGTACGAATTATGCAGCTACCCGGGGCAATAGGAAAAATCGCCCATTGCCATAGACTCCGGGTTGCCGGGTTTTGCAAGGGTAAAGACGGCGGCGGTTGCTATGCTGAGATACGCCGAAGTAGCGGTGGACGCCCCGGTCAGTCCCTCCCGCACCTTTTCCTACCACATCCCGGAGCAACTCCGCCTCCAGCCGGGGCAGCTGGTGTGGGTGCCCTTTGGCCGCCGCACTTTGCAGGGCGTGGTTATGGAACTGGCGGCCGCGCCGCAAGTAGCCGAAACTAAAGCCATCCTGCAAGCTGTCGAACCCTCGCCCCTGCTGAACCCTACCGCCTTGACCCTGGCCCGCTGGCTCAGCCGTTACTATCTCTGCTCCCTGTTTGACGCCGTAGCTCTGTTTCTGCCGCCGGGTTTCAAGGCGCAAGTGCGCTCCGAAATTCGGCCGGCCGCCATAACTGACGCCGCCTATGCCAAACTGAAGGACGCCACCCGGGAAGCCTTGGCGACCTTGTCGGAACGAAATCCTTTGACCGAGGCGGAGTTCAGCAAGCTCTTGGGCAAGGGCGGCCTTCGGGAAGTGAACCGGCTGGTCAGTCAGGGGCTTATCCGCCGCCAAGTGGACTTGCCGCGCAAGCGGACTTTTCGGTATGTCAGCCAACTTTTCCCGGCCGCCCTTCCGGAGGATGACGGGACGGGGGACGGCCGGGCTTACCAGCTGCCGGGGCGGCAAGAGCGGCTGCTGCAAGCGGTGCGGGAACAGGGCGGCGGCTATTCCACCACCCAAGCCAACAAGGAATTCGGGGCCGGCGTAGGCAATGTTCTGGTGGAAAAAGGATTGTTGGGACTGGAATGGGTGCGGCAGGAAAATCCGCCGGAGATTTTGCCGGTTTTGCCGGAGGAAAGTTGGACGGCGGGCCTTGCCCCGGCACCGATTGCCGCCGGGGAATTGACTTTAACCCGGATGCAAGCCGACGCCTTGGAACGGATTGTCGCGGCCCTGGACGCTCCGGCGTCGCCGCGTACCTTTCTGCTACACGGCGTTACCGGCAGCGGCAAAACTGAGGTGTATCTGCGGGCTATTGACCATATCGTAAAGCGGGGGCAGCAAGCCATCTTTCTGGTGCCGGAAATCGCCTTGACTCCGCAAACGGTGCAACGGGTCAACGCCCGTTTCCCGGGGCAGGCGGCGGTACTGCACAGCGGCCTGACCGAGCGGCAGAAGTTCGACCAGTGGTGGAAAATCCGGGACGGGGATTATGCGGTAGTGGTCGGGCCGCGCAGCGCCCTGTTTGCGCCAACGCCGGATTTGGGACTGATTGTCCTTGACGAGGAACACGAATGGACTTACAAGCAGGTTGAAACGCCGCCCTTTTACCACGCCCGCACCACCGCTTTGGAACTGGCCCGCTTGACCGGCGCCGGGGTAATTCTGGGCAGTGCAACCCCGGATGTGGAGTCCTATCATCACGCCCAAAGCGGCCGCTACCGCCTCCTGGAGTTGCCCTATCGGATACGGCAAGGGGACAATGCGGCGTTGCAAAGGGTTGGCGAGGCCGCGGCCCAGTATGCGGTCAACGGGCCGGCTAATGCCAACGGTCATCCGTTAGACCTTGCAGTTGCTGCCGACGATGGCTTGGCGGATGTGGAAATCTGCGATCTGCGGCTGGAGTTGCGCCGAGGCAATCGCAGCATTTTCAGCCGGGCCTTGGCCGCGGCCTTAACCGAGTGCATTGAGCAGGGACGGCAAGCCATCCTGTTTCTGAACCGCCGGGGCAGCGCGCCCATCGTCCAGTGCCGGGATTGCGGTTATGTAGTTACTTGCAGCGGTTGCGCGGTGTCGCTGACCTATCACGCCGCCGAATCCCGGCTCCGCTGCCATCGCTGCAACCGGCGCAGCCGCCCGCCCAGCCGCTGCCGCCAGTGCGGGAGTAATCACATTCGGCAGTTGGGCATCGGCACCCAGCGGGTGGTGGAGGAAGTGGAGAAACTGCTGCCGGGCATAGCGGTAGAGCGGTGGGACGCCGACGCCACCCGGGGCGGCCCGAGCCCGGCCGAAAGAATGCGCCGCTTGGCATCCGGAGAGACGCAGGTCGTGGTCGGTACGCAACTGGTGGCCAAGGGGCTGGATGTGCCGGCGGTTACGCTGGTCGGGGTAGTATTGGCCGATGTGGGCTTGCATTTGCCCGATTATCGAGCCGGGGAACGGGCTTTCGGCTTGCTGTGCCAAGTAGCCGGCCGGGCCGGCCGGGGCGCAGAACCGGGCCGGGTTATCATTCAGACTTACAACCCGGGACACTACGCCGTAGCCGCCGCCGCCCGCCAGGATTACGCCGCCCTGTACCACACGGAGATCGCCGCCCGGCGTCAGCAGGGCAACCCGCCCTTTAACCGGTTGGCGCATCTGCTTTATCAGAATATCAACCCCACCACTTGCCAACAGCAGGCGACAGCGGCCGCCCGGTTGCTGCGGCAGCGCATCCGCGCCCAAGGTCTAACCGATGTGCAGGTTATCGGCCCGGCCCCCGGTATGCCGGAACGGGTGCGCGGCCAGTATCGCTGGCGGGTTATTGTGCGCGGCCGCCGTCTGCATCAGTTTCTGGAAGGCAGCGATTTGTCCACCCGGGAAGTTACCATCGATATGGACCCGGTGCATCTCTAAGCCTAAACCACCAACCGCGCCTCCGGCGGCCGCGCCTTGCCGCCATGCACCGACGGCTCCGCGCACCACTTCGCCGCCAACCGCCGCACCCCTTGATAAACCCCTTCCTCAAACCCCAGCAAATCGCACACCACCCGCTTATCCAGCAAAGCCCGGTTAGCGTCGGCATCCGCCAAATAAGCCGGCAGCAATTCCTTATCCCGAAACTCCTCAAAAATCTCCTGCGCCGCGCCGTGATGCGGCCGGACTCCCCATTGCCCCGGTCCACCGCCCGGGGGATAACGCCGTCAAAAGCGGAAAGGATACCGGGTAAGGACATATACGGACTTGCTCCAGTCTTTCTTGGGACTTTGGATGATTTGCCCATAGCAATAGGGAAAAGGGCTAACGCCGGCGTTAGCCCTGATTCCCTCCCTATTGTAGCCCCTAATCCGCATACCGGCAAGGGGCTGGCGGCAGATTTCCCCTCACTTTCCCCCATGTCATTCCGAGGCGCAGCCGAGGAATCTCGACGTCCCGAGATGAGCCAAGAGCATCCGCCGCCCTCCCTCCGTCTCCCCCGAAATATGCCCCAAAGGTATCCCCCACCGGCATCCCCGCCGCCGCCCCAAAAGCCTTAATCGCAGCTCGTTCCCGGTTACATCGCGCCTCGTTCCCGGTTACATCGCAGTTAGTTTTCAGTTCCATCGCAGCTCGTTTCCGGTTCCATCGCGGCTAGTTCTCAGTTCCATCGAGCCTCGTTCCCGGTTCCATCGCGGCTAGTTCTCAGTTCCATCGAGCCTCGTTCCCGGTTCCATCGCGGCTAGTTCTCAGTTCCATCGAGCCTCGTTCCCGGTTCCATCGCAGCTAGTTATATCCCCCGACCCAATTTCAAAGCCCCATTTCCCCTTTCCCTCGCTAAATCCCCTCAAAAAACTCCATCCCCCAATCCTTGACAAAACCCCGCCCCATCCCTTACCTTATGCCCCAACCTTAACCCGAAAGGATGAACTGCTATGCTTCGCGCCCTTGTATCCGCCTTGGCCGTGGTCGGCTTGCTGGCCTTGGCCGCCGCCTTTGCCTCGAACAGCGGCCGCGCCGAACCGGCCCTTACTCGCTCCACTTCCGAATTACCCCCCCCCCGAACACCTGTTCTATGTAGGCGCGGCTGAGGCCGCCCCCCACACCATCCCCTGGGACTGCTCCGACTGGCAAGAGACCCCCGCTGTTGCCGATGCCGAGGACGCCCGCGTCTCGATGATCCTCGAATCCTTGGCGGCCAACCGCGGCAAGTCCATCTACTGCGCCATCGACCAGTCCGACACTTGGACCAAATCCGAAACTTGGCTTGCCGGCCGCGACCGCAACGAACGGGACGACACGGTCTATTTCGGCCAACAAGGCAACTTCCGCGGCTTTCTGGCCGCCCAAGAGGGCTACCTGACCGACGGCGAATCCGGGGTTACCGGCATCAGCCGCGACCGCATTTTTGAGTTCCCCGAGGAACCCCGGCGCCGCAAAACCGTAATCAAGCGGCTGAAACTGGCGGTTGACGACTCCCGCCGGGCGCCCTATCCGCAGTGGTCCGTCTCCACCGCCGCTGGCGTCAACTTCCAAGTCGGCCTTAACAATAATGATCAGAATGCTCCGGGGCTGGTGGAACAGGTTCGTCGCCCCTTTTGTCAAGCCCATGGGACTTGGGACACCGGCCGGACTGGTGGGACTTACTGCACTATTACGGGGATTGATTGGGCGGCCATAGCCCAGCCGTTGGCGGAAGGGGAGTGCCGCAGCCGGGGTTACCGTCGGATTAGAGACCTCGCCACCGTCGACCCGGGCCCGCCGGTTCAGGGCAGCCCCGGACTGGGGCATTGGGAATACGACCACATACGCAACCAAGCGGACACGGCGTGGCATCTGCGGGGGCGGCAGTTCCGTCTCTACAGCGTCACCTGCGAAAAGAAAGTCCGCGTCCGCCGCCGCTAACCCCGGCAACCAACCAACCCAGCAACCCCAACCGGGGCGGGCTGCACCAAGCCCGCCCCGGATTATTTTCCCGGATACGCCCGGCTACGCGGCCCGGAGCTATCGCCTATCGCAACCGTCCTTCCCCTTTTCCCGGGAATCACGGTAAGTAAATCGCCAAGTATCTGCGATTGCCTCGAAACCCGCCTTGATTTTCCCTTTTCCCCGCCGCAAAAATCTGTTAATATGTCCCCCAACAAAACTAAACACCCTGATGGGCAAGGTCAGTCCCTAGCGGATTGACCGGCTTTTAAGCAGTCCGGCGAGGCTGGCAAAGCGTTACCGCCCGATTTCAGTTGTTGTATCCCGAAGGGGGTATCAATGACTGCAACGCGCCGTATCCCCTTGCCGCCGCCCGGCAAGGGGTATTTTGTTAGCCGGCCCGCCCGGTCGGGATACCGGAAAGCCGGCATTGCTCAAGTCAGCGGGAGTTCAGCAATGGAAATCGTCAGCATCGTCGCCAGCCTGCGCCCGGATTCCTGGAATCACAAACTTTCCACTGTGGCCGCCCGGCTGCTGGGGGAAAGGGGCGTTGCGGTTGCCGCTGTCAGCCTGGCCGACTTGCCGCTCTTTAACGGCGACCGGGACGGCGGCGAATTCCCGGAGCCGGTCGCCGCTTTGCGGGACGTCTTGCACCGGGCTGACGGCATCCTGATCGCCGCCCCGGAGTTCAATCATTCCATCCCGGCCGTGCTGAAAAACGCTATTGAATGGTGCAGCCGCCCGCCCAACGCCTTAACCGATAAGGTGGCTTTTGCTATGGGAACTACGCCCGGCAAATCCGGCGGCATCCGGATGCACCTGCACCTCTCCGACTGCCTGCAATGCGAAGGCTGCTGGGTAGTTCCCAAGCCGCTGGTCTTGATTCCCAATGCAGCCAGCGTATTCAGCCCGGAGGGTGAACTGCTCGACCCGGCCGTTGCCGCGCTGCTCTCGGAAGGGATGGACAAGCTGCTGGCGGCGGTCAAGGCAATGGGCCGGTAGCGGCAATTTGCCCGAATCCGGGCCGGTTGGTCAAAGGCAAGAAAATGGCGGAACGGCAGATAATGAATGAACCGGACATCCAACGGGCCTTGGCCCGGGTGTCCCACGAAATCCTCGAGCGGAACCGGGGCGTCGCCGGCTTGGCGTTGGTGGGTATCCATACCCGCGGCGTCCCCCTGTCCCGCCGCTTGGAGCAGAACATCCTGCGCTTTGAGGGCAGCCGCATCCCCTTGGCCGAACTGGACATCAACTTGTACCGGGATGATTTGCAGGAACGGGTCAGCCCGGTAGTTAAGCCGACCCGCTTTCCGGTGGACATCGGGGGCAAAACCGTGGTGCTGGTCGATGATGTGCTGTTCACCGGGCGCACCGTCCGGGCCGCCTTGGATGCCTTGAACGACTTGGGCCGGCCCCGCCAGGTGCAGCTTGCCGTTTTGCTCGACCGCGGCCACCGGGAACTGCCCATCCGTGCCGACTATGTAGGCAAGAACATTCCCACCAGCCGGGAGGAGCAGGTCAAGGTGCGGTTGACCGAAATCGATGGCCGGGATGAAGCGGCCATTGTCCGGAGAGGGGGTTAGCGGCTATGGCAATCCCGCAAGTCGCGTACGCCGGCGTTGACCGGGCGGTTTCCGTCCCGGACGCCGCCTCCCATCCCCGGCGCAATGTGCTGGATTTGGACGATTTTTCGCCGGCGGAAATCGCTGCGGCGTTGGATGGCGCGGCCGGAATGCGGGAAGTGTTGCGCCGGGACATCAAAAAAGTCCCCGCCCTGCGCGGCCGGGTGATAGTTACCCTGTTTTACGAAGCCAGTACCCGCACCCGCATCTCCTTTGAGGAAGCCGGCAAGGTGTTGAGCGCCGATGTCATCAATATGTCCGTTTCCGGCAGCAGCGTCGAAAAAGGAGAGTCTCTGCTGAACACCGGCTTGACCTTGCAGGCTATGGGCGTGGATGTTATCGTCCTCCGTCATCCCCATTCCGGCGCCCCTTATCTGCTGGCCCGCTACCTGCCGCAGGTCAGTATTGTCAACGCCGGGGATGGAATGCACGCCCACCCGACCCAGGCTTTGCTGGACTTATATACCATCAGGGAAAAGACCGGCGGCCTGCGGGACAAAAAAATTGTCATCGTCGGCGATGTGCTGCACAGCCGGGTAGCCCGCTCCGATTTATGGGGTTTGACCCGGTTGGGCGCGCGGGTTACCCTGTGCGGCCCGGCTACCTTGCTGCCGTTGGATTTGCTGGGCTGCGGCGGCGACCGGGAGGAAAGCCATCCCTTTAATCAAGTGGAAGTGGATACCGATTTAGACCGGGCGATTGCCGATGCGGATGTGGTAATGGCGCTGCGACTCCAATCGGAGCGGCAACACGGCGGTTTTCTGCCCAGTCTGCGCGAATATGTCCGCCGCTGGCAGGTTACCGCGGCTCGCCTGGAACGAGCCAAGCCCGGCGTACTGGTAATGCACCCCGGGCCAATGAACGAAGGCATTGAAATCAGCACGGCGGTAGCCCACGGCGGCTATTCGGTAATTGAGGAACAGGTAACTAACGGAGTAGCCGTGCGGATGGCTTTGCTGTATCAACTTTGCGCCGGACGCGGGGCCAAGGAAGCGGAAAGAGCAACGGCCGGCAACGGTATGCCGGCGGAATTTAACGGCCGGTAAGGGGATTAAGGTGTTCAACGGCGCAACTGCAAATCTGACGCTAATTCAGGAAGCCCGCATCGTTGACCCCGGCCGGGGTCTGGACGCGGTGGGCGACATCCTTATTCGGGATGGTCGGATCCTTTCCGCCGGCCCCCGGCTGGCCGCCGCCGAGCTTCCCGAAGGCTGCCGGGTTATGCCGGCCGCCGGCTTGGTTGCGGCGCCGGGGTTCATTGACCTGCACTGCCATTTGCGGGAACCGGGTTTTGAATACAAGGAAACTATCGCCACCGGCGCCCAGGCGGCGGCCCGGGGCGGCTTTACCGCTATCTGCTGTATGCCCAACACCGACCCGGCTATCGACAATGCGGCGGTGGTGGAACTGGTCAAGCAGCGGGCTAAAGCCGACGCCGTGGTGCGGGTCTATCCCATCGGCTGCGTTACCAAGGGCCGGCAGGGCAAGGAATTGGCGGAAATGGAGGAATTGGCGGCCGCCGGCGTAGTAGCCTACAGCGACGATGGCGACCCGGTTTATGACGCCAACCTGATGCGGCTGGCTTTGACTTACACTTTAGACTTGGGAATGCCGGTCAGCAATCACTGTCAGGAACACGCCCTTTGCCCCGGCGGCGTAATGGCGGAAGGTTGGACTTCCACCCGCTTGGGTTTGGCCGGCATCCCGGCGGCGGCTGAGGAAGCGATGATTGCCCGGGACTTGGCTTTAGCCGAGTTGACCGGCGGCTGGCTGCATCTGGCCCATTTAAGCACCGCCGGCTCGGTAGCCCTGGTACGGCAAGCCAAGGCGCGTGGCGTATCGGTAACTGCCGAAGTTTGCCCCCATCACCTTTATCTCACCGATGATTGGGCATTGGGCTATCAAGGCGCGGCCGATACCGCCGGCCCCCTTAACTATGACACTGCCACCAAGGTATATCCGCCCCTGCGAAGCCGCCGGGATGTGGATGCCTTGATTGAGGGCTTGGCCGAGGGCGTGATTGACTGCATTGCCACCGACCACGCCCCCCACGAAGCGGCCAGCAAGCAGGTTACTTATCAGGAAGCGGCCTTTGGCATCAGCGTTTTTGAGACGGCTTTAGGTTCCTTGCTATCGTTGGTGCCGCCGGGACGGATTAGCTTGAGCGATTTGGTTGACCGGTTGACCGTCGGCCCGGCTCGGGTGTTAGGGCCGGCTTTTGAGGAACTGGCAACCCTGCACCCCGGCACCCCGGCGGATATTACCCTGTTTGACCCGGAACGGGAGTGGATCGTGGACACGGCGGAGTTTGCCTCCAAGGGGCGCAACACGCCCTTGGAGGGCGTCGCGCTCAAGGGCAAAGTGGCGGCAACTCTGGTGAACGGGGAAGTGGTGTATCAGGATTTGCCTGGTTAGCGATACAATCCCCAACCCGGCATCCGGGAAAGGGAATGGTACCAATCGAGGTTAAAGATTTTGGCAACAGCTAACGGCGGGACGGCTTATCTGGTTCTCGAGGACGGTTCGGTACACCGGGGCGAATCCTTTGGCGCGCCCTTGCCCGGTCATGGCGAAGTGGTCTTTAATACCAGTATGACCGGCTATCAGGAAGTGCTTACCGACCCTTCCTATGCCGGGCAACTGGTGACTTTGACCTACCCTTTGGTGGGCAACTATGGCATCAACCCGCAGGATTTCGAGTCCCGCCGCATTCGGGTCGCCGGGCTGATTACCCGGGAGCATTGCGACCGGCCCAGCCACGGCCGCAGCGACCGCACCCTGGATGAGTTTCTCCGCTCCCAAGATATTCCGGGCATCTGCGGCGTGGATACCCGGGCCATTACCCGGCGGCTGCGGGAGCGGGGCGTGATGATGGGGCTGCTGACTGCCGAAGCTCCGGAGGATGCGCTGACTCGGCTGCAAGAAATGCCCCGCTATGATGAGCAGGATTTAGTACGGACGGTCAGCGCGGCGGAACGGTATCGTTGGGGCGCAGCCGGCCCGGAAAGCGTGGCGGCGAATACGGCGGCGGCCGTTGACGCCGACCACGGCCCAGCCCGCTACCGCATACTGGTGACCGATGTAGGGCTGAAATACAATATCCTGCGGTTGCTGCGGCAGCGCGATTGCGAGGTTATCGCCCTGCCGGCGGCTACGCCGGCGGCGGACCTTATGGCGCTGAACCCGGACGGCATATTGCTGTCCCCCGGCCCCGGCGACCCTCAGTTGTTAGACTATGTAGTAGGAAATGTGCGGCAAGTCCTGGGCCGGGTGCCGGTAATGGGCATCTGCCTCGGCCATCAGTTGGTCGCCCGTGCCTTGGGCGCGGACACTTTCAAGCTGAAATTCGGACACCGGGGCGGCAATCACCCGGTTAAAGACCTGGCTACCGGGCGGGTTTATATCACCGCCCAAAATCACGGCTTTGCCGTCAACCCGGATACCCTGCCGGCGGACCTGGAAGTATCCCACATCAACCTGAACGATGGCACGGTCGAGGGGCTGCGGCATCGGAATATGCCCCTCTTTACCATTCAATACCATTCGGAGGCATCGCCCGGCCCCCGGGACAACGAATATATCTTTGACCAATTCCTGGGTATGGTCAGCGAATTCAAAAACTAGCTCGCTTGCGGGACAAGGCGGCTGGAGGAGGTGAGGAACGGCAGAAGTGATGTTGCCGCTGGACGGCGATTTCGGTTAGTTGCCAACATTCCTGACTGCACTATTCGGAGGTTTATTATGACGGCGTTCTCTATGGTTCTGCTCGAGGAGGGCATCGAGTCCGACCTGCCCATCAGCCTGTCCAATATGCTGGGGCTGCTCGACCAAGTAGTTCCCGGCTTTCACCACAACGGCCACGGCTACCAGTTGGTTTCGGTGAACCGGGCCCGGTTGGGCAGCGACTGGGAGTTGTCGGTCAAGCTGGTGGACAATCTCACCCACCAGACGCACCCGGAACCGGTGGGCTGCGTGGTGGTAGAAAAGACCGGCGCCGACTCGGTAAATTTCCGCATCCCGCCCCGGTCGGAGCAGGACTTCCCGGGGATGAGCAAGTTCGACTGGGACGGGGCCTATTTCGGTTCCTTTATCTACCAGATGCTCAATGTCCTGCACAGCCGGGGGCTGATGGAACTGCCCGGCCGGCTGCCGACTTTTTAGGGATGCCGGCGTTGCCGGGGACAGGACAGCAGTGCGGGGCGGGTATCAGACCCGCCCCATTGCTCCCCGATAATGGCATAATAGCAACCGGTTTCACTTGTCCCGGCCCGACCGCCGGGATGCCCGGAGGATAGAAACGCCCTTGAGCAGCCACGGACCGCAATTGAACAAAGTTCTGGTAATCGGCTCCGGCCCCATCGTCATCGGTCAAGCCGCCGAGTTTGACTACGCCGGCACCCAAGCCTGCAAAGCCCTGCGGGAGGAGGGAGTAGGCACCGTTCTGGTCAACTCCAACCCGGCTACTATTATGACCGACCGGGACATTGCCGACCATGTTTATATCGAACCCCTGACGGTAGAGGTCATCGAGCGCATCATTCAACGGGAACAACCGCAGGGTATCCTCCCCACCCTCGGCGGCCAGACCGGGTTGAACTTGGCCGTGGCCTTGGCCGACGCCGGCATCCTGGAGCGGTACAATGTCCGTCTGCTCGGCACTCCTTTGGAAACTATCCGCAAGTCCGAGGATAGAGAGTATTTCCGTAACTTTCTCCACGACATCGGCGAACCGGAGCCGCCGAATGTAACTGTGTCCACTCTTGATGCAGCCCGCGCCGTGGGCCGGGAAATGGGCTTGCCCCTGGTAGTGCGCCCCGCCTACACCCTCGGCGGCACCGGCGGCGGCATCGCCAACACTTGGTCGGAATTCGAGGACATCGTGCAAAGCGGCCTCGCTTCCAGCCCCATCTCCCAAGTGCTGCTCGAGCGTTCCCTGGTGGGCTGGAAGGAAGTGGAGTACGAAGTTATCCGGGACAGCGCGGACAACTGCATTACCGTTTGCAATATGGAGAACCTCGACCCTATGGGTTCCCATACCGGGGATAGTATCGTAGTTGCCCCCAGCCAGACGCTGACCGACAAAGAGTACCAGATGCTCCGCACCGCCAGTCTCAAAATCATTCGTGGCTTGGGCATTGAGGGCGGCTGCAACATCCAACTGGCATTGAACCCGCACCCGGAAGTGGCGGCGGTGATCCAATCGGACTGGCAGGCCGACTCGCCCTACTATGTTATCGAAGTGAATCCCCGGGTCAGCCGCAGTTCGGCCTTGGCCAGCAAGGCTACCGGCTATCCCATCGCCCGGGTTTCGGCAAAAATCGCCGTGGGCAAGCGGCTGGACGAAATTACTAACGCCGTTACTGGAAAAACCGGCGCCGCCTTTGAGCCGGCACTGGATTATTGCGTAGTCAAAATCCCCCGTTGGCCCTTCGACAAATTCCCCCACGGCGACCGCCAGATTACTACCCAGATGAAAGCCACCGGGGAAGTGATGGCGATTGACCGTTCCTTTGAGGCCGCCCTGCAAAAGGCGACCCGTTCTCTGGAAATTGGCAACCGCACTTTGCTTTGGGAAGCTTTGCCCGATACCGGAGAGGGCGCCGTTTCGGAAATCGCGGAAACCGGGGCGGCGGCCGCTCCCGCTAACCTGTTGGCGCCCAATGACCTGCGCTTGTGGGCAATGATTGCCGCTTTGCGCCGCAACACCCCAGCGGCCGACTTGGTGCGGGATACCTATATTGACCCTTGGTTTGTCAGCGCCTTGGAGCGGATTGTAGGAATGGAGCGGCGGTTGCTGTCGGAAACGCTGACCCCGGAACTGCTGTACCGGGCCAAGCGGCTGGGCTTTTCCGACCGGCAGGTTGGCACCTTGGCCGATATGCTGCCGGAGCAGGTACGGGAATTGCGCCGCCGTTGGAACCTGCGTCCGGTGTATAAGATGGTGGATACCTGCGCCGCCGAGTTCGAGGCGATTACGCCCTACTACTACAGCACCTACGAGGAGGAAAACGAAGCTCCCGCCCTGCCCGGCAGCAAGGCGGTGGTTATCGGCAGCGGCCCCATCCGGATCGGGCAGGGCATCGAGTTTGACTATTGCAGCGTCCACGCCGCTTGGGCTTTGTCCGAAGCCGGCGTTGCCAGCGTGATGGTCAACTCCAACCCGGAAACGGTTTCCACGGACTTTGACACCAGCGACCGGCTCTATTTTGAGCCGCTGGATGAGGAAGCCGTGCGGGATGTCATTGACAATGAAACTATTGACGACCGGCCGCCGCCCTCGGTAGTCCAGTTCGGCGGACAGACCGCCATCAACCTGTCCCAATCCCTGGCCCACGCCGGGCTGCCGATTCTGGGTTCCAGCGCGGAAGCGATTGATGTCGCCTCCGACCGGCAGAAGTTCGAGGAGTTTCTCTCCCGGTTGGGCATCCCCCAGCCGCCGGGGGCGTCGGTGACTTCGGTGTCGGAAGCCTTGCAGGTAGCCCAGAATATCGGCTACCCGGTAGTGGTGCGCCCCAGCTATGTGCTGGGCGGCCGGGCTATGGAAATCGTCCAGAACGCTACTGAATTGGTGCGTTACCTGACGGCGGCCACGGAAGTAACCCCGGATAAGCGGGTACTGGTCGACCACTATATGGAGGGCAAAGAGTGTGAGGTGGATGCCATCTGCGACGGGGAGCAGGTCTTAATCCCGGGCATTATGGAACATATCGAGCGGGCCGGCGTCCACAGCGGCGACTCAATGGCTATCTATCCGGGCTTGAACCTGACCGAGGCGGAAGTGGATACCTTGGTTGACTACACTACCCGCATCGGCTTGGCTATGGGCGTACGGGGGTTAATGAACATTCAGTTCGTCATTCAGGGCGGCAGCGCCTACCGCAGCCCCCACGCCGGCGTTGACGATTCCACCGCTACCACCGTCTACATCATCGAAGTCAACCCCCGGGGCAGCCGCACCATCCCTTTTATCTCCAAAGTCACCGGCGTCCCGGTGGCCCGCTTGGCGACGCGGGTAATGCTGGGGCAGACTTTGGCCGAATTGGGCTACTCCGGCGGCTTGTGGCCCCGCCAGAAACTGGCCGCCATCAAAGCCCCGGTCTTTTCAATGTCCAAGCTGGTTGGCGTCGATTCCTACCTCGGCCCGGAAATGAAATCCACCGGGGAAGTGATGGGCATTGACCGGGATTTTCCCAACGCCCTCTCCAAGGCGTTGATTGCGGCCAACTTGAGCCTGAAACCGGGCAGCGGCGTGCTTTTGAGCATTGCCGACCCGCACAAAGCCGAGTCTCTGGTAGTAATGCGGGAACTGCTGGCCGCCGGCTGCCGTTTGTACGCTACCGAAGGGACGGCGGCCACCATTGCCGCCACCGGGATGCCGGTTACGATGATAACCAAGCGGCTGAATGAGGGACATCCCAATGTGGTCGATGTGATTAACGATGGCACCGTCGGGGCGGTGATCAACACCTTGTCCGGGGACACTTCGGCGTTGCGGGACGGATTTTATATCCGCCGGGCGGCGGTGGAGCGGCGGATACCCTGCTTTACTTCCCTGGATACGGCCCGGGCGGCGGTGGAGTGTCTGCTGATGGAGCAGGGCAACTACGACATCCGGCAGATTGACGCTTACTTGGAACCGTCCGGCTGATTATTCCCGGCTACCACTCCATTTCCATACCGATGCCTTTAGCTTTGGCCCGGTCGTAGGCCAGTTTGGCGGCGGCGACATCGGCAACCCCGGTGCCCATCATTTTGGCGTAGATGATTTGCTCCGGGTTGTCCCGTCCTGCCGTCTTGCCGGCGACCACATAGCGCAGTTCCTGCAACTGACTCCATTGCAGGATACCCCGGTCAACGGCGGCGGCCACATCCCCCACTTCCAGCGGCGCTTGTTCCACCGCGTCGACGAACAACTTATCGGCGCGGGTCAGCGCGTCGTCATCCACTTCCCGGGCGCGCCAAGTGGTCGGCCCGGCCCCGATAACCGTTGCTCCCGCTTTCAGGTTTTCACCGGCCAGTACCGGCTCCATCGTAGCGGCGATACAGATGACAATATCGCTGTCGGCAACGGCGGCCGCGCTGCTGGCCACGGCTCGCACCGGCAATCCCAGAGAATCAGTCATTGCGGCGGCAAAGGCTTCCCGCCGTTCCGGGGTACGGCTGTAGGCGCGAATTTCCTGGATGTTGCGTACCTTACAGACCGCTTCGAGTTGGGTCGGGGCTTGGTAGCCGGCGCCGATAATGGCCACGGTGGCGGCGTCAGGGTTGGACAAATACTTGACCGCCAAGCCGGTAGTAGCCCCGGTTCGCAGCTGCCCCAACCGGTTGGCTTGGGTGTAGCAGAGCAGCGCGCCGGTGGCGGCGTCATAGACGCTGACCTGAAAGGAATACTTGCCTTGAACCACGGTGTAGGTTTTGACGCCGAGGACGCCGGCATAGAACAGCCCGCCGCCCATCACCGACAACATCCCGCTCGGGGCGATAATTTTGCGCCGGGTCAAGTTCATCGCCGCGCCTTGCCCGAACTGCCGCTGCATCTCCTCGATAGCGGTCAGCATATCGTCCATCGTAACGGCTTGGTTCACTTCCTCGTCCCGGAGAAACAAGGCCATCTCTGCTTACCTCTTTCTATTTTCGGTTGGTTTCGGATCTGGATAGGGAAGTAGTTGGATTAGTGTAACCGGTTGCGGGGATTGTGGCAAAAGCCGGTTAGTCAGCAACGCGCTGATGGCAAGGCTACCCGTCGCCGCCGGGCTGCGGAGCCGGGGCCGCCCGCCGCCCCGGACGCTGCGGCGTCGCCGGCGTCCGTTGAAACATTGCTACTATGCTGCCGGCAATCATTATCCAGACCACGGTCAGGGCGGAAATCTGAAAGCCGGACAAGTAGTAAGGTTGGGCGGCGGCGGGAGACATCAGGTCAATAGCCACCGGCAAGGCCAAACCCAGCACCGTGGCGCTGACCGTGGTGCCAATGGAATGGCCCATTTGCCGAGTGGTTTCCAACATCCCGGAGGCAAAGCTGCGGTTTTCCGGCAGGCTGTTCATCACCGTGGCGTTGTTGGGGGAATTGAACAAGTTGGAGCCAACCGCGATCGGCAGCAGCAGTATCGGCAAGGCCCAAATCGGCACATTGTCGGCGAAAAAGCCGGCCAGAAAGAAACCGGCGGCAATCATCAGCAGGGAGCCGGGACGCAGCCAGCGGGGGTTGTAGCGGTCATGCACCCAGCCGCCCAGGGTAGGCAAGAACAATCCCATAAACTGATTGGGCAGCAACACCAAGGCGGCGATGATGGGGGCTTGCCCCAACCCGTTCTCGACCAGTATGGGTATCAGCGTAGTAACGGCCAGCATCGACAGGTGAAAGGTAGTGTTGGTGAACAGGGCCATCGAAAAATACTTCTGCTTGAAGTAGCCGAAATCCACGAAGGGGTCGCTGCTGCGCTGCTGGATAACAAAGAACAGTGCCAGACAGGAGAGGAACAGCAGGTGCATCGGCAGGTGGTAGCTCAAGGCGTCCGGGGAGGTGAAAGATTCCGCGCCATCGTGGATGTGCAGCCCGGAAAGGATGAAAGCGCCGAGGGTAACTACCATCAACGCCGCCCCTAAGTAGTTGATGGAAACCCGTTTCATCTCAGCGGCCGCCTGCTCGCCGTGATACTTCAGCAAGGGATAACTGCACCACAGCGCCAATAATCCGATGGGCAGGGAAGTGAGAAAGACCAGCCGCCAGCCCCAATTCAAGGCAAAGAATTGCAGGAAAATCCCGAACAGCCCCAAGCCAATCAGGGTGCCGAAGCGGGCGGCGACCACCGGCACGGCAAAGGCGCGGCCGCGCTCCTCGGCCGGGAACACCATAGCCAGGATGGCGTTGGAATTGGCGGTAATCAGCGCGCCGCCAATTCCGACGATGCCGCTCCAGAGAATCAACTGGTTGGGGGTAAAGGAGGTGGCGGACAGGACGCTGGCAACGGAAAGGATAATCGCGCCGATAAAATAGACGCGGACATGGCCGTATTTCTGCCCCAACCGGGCGGCCAGAAAGACGGTGCTGCCCAACAGCAGCAGCCGGATGACCACCATCCACGCGGCTTGGGCCACATCAATCTCAAAGTGCCTCGCCACCGACGGGATGACCAGGGCAATGGGCATACTGGACAACTGCACCAGCAACTGGGTGGATGCCAAGCCAATCAGGGTTTCCCGCCGCTGCCGGTCGGTGCCCAGTTCCTTGAAATTGCCGATGACATTGAGCCGGCGCAGCATTAAACGGGCGAATTCCAACCGGCCTCCTTATTGACGGGGACGCTTGCCGGACCCGCGGGTTGGGGCAGCCGGGTCGAGGGCAGCCGGCCCGGTGATGCAGAACGCCGGTCGGCTACTTGCGGAAAAAAGCCCGGTTTTTCTGCACATACTCCCGCCACTGACCGGGAACGCCGAACTCGTCAAAGATGGCGTTGACCGGGCAGGCCGACTCGCAGTAGGCGCAATCGATGCAGTCATCCGGGTTGATGAAATACATCTCCGCGTCATCGGTGGTGTGGATGCAGTCCACCGGGCAGACTTCGACGCAAGAGGCGTCTTTGACCCCGATGCAGGGTTCGGTTATTACGAAAGGCATCAGTCCCTTTCCTCCCGGACGGTGGAGACCAAGGCCACTGTTCCGGTATCCGGGGGCGCGGTTGCGCCCTTGTCCTCAGGTAATGTAATTCTCAATAGACTTAACTATTTTGTCAAGTGATATTGCTTAATATATTATATCTATGTTATATATATTAAATCCTGTCTTGAGGTTGCGCTCCCCGATGGAACTGCGGGAAATTATCAGCTTTTACCATGTGGCCCGTCTGCACAGCGTTTCCAAGGCGGCCCGGCGGCTGGAATTGGGCCAGCCGACGGTGACCACCCATCTGCGAAAACTGGAGGACGAGTTCGGCATTACCCTCTTTGACCGCATCAAGCGCCCCATCCAGCTGACTTCCGAAGGGCATATCTTTATGGAGTTGATAACTCCCATTGTCGAGTCGGTGGACACGCTGAAAACCCAGATGGACTACACCGAGCGGCGGGGTTCTCTGCATATCGGCGCTTACCCGGACCTGGTTACTCACCACCTGCCCCGGCCCATCCAGTCTTTTCTGGGCTTTTACCCCGATGTCCGCTTGCAGTTGATGGCCCGTTCCTACGCCAGCCTGATTCAACTGGTTAAGTCCGGGGAGTTGGACTTGGCGATTTGCTCGCCGCCGCTGGCCGATGAGCCGTCCCTGGCTTTTTCGGAGCTGTTCAGCTACAGCGTGGTTTTGCTGACGCCGCCGGGACATCAGCTTTTGCAGAAACACCCCATCGGCCTTAATGACATCGCCAACTGGCCGCTCATCCTCTCCAGCCCGGAGAGTTTGACTCGGCGCAACTTGGAGCAGGCGTTCAAGGATAACGGCATCAGCTTTGATGTGGTACTAGCCGTGGACCATGCCGAATCCGTCAAACAGTATGTGGAAATCGGTATGGGCGTCGCCATTGGCAACGACTTTACCCTGCATCCGGAAGACCACGATAAGCTGGGCGTAGTTTCCCTGGGGCATATTTTCCCGTCGTCAGTGATTGGGGTCTGCACGCTCAAAGGCAAGTTCTTGGGCCGGGCCGTGCGGAACTTTATCGACACCCTAGTCGAGCATCTCAGCGATTTCCAAGTCCACTTGGAGGAATGGGAAACGCCGCATCCTGATGGTGCTGGAAAACCCTCCGGGCTGGTCAGCGTGGGGGACTGACCGGTTTTAGCCCGGAAAGTTCGCGAACCCTTTGACCGAATGCGCCCCGGAACGGTAATTCCGGGGCGTTGTTTTCAAGCAGTGTCCGCAACGCTGCCGGCGGATTTGCTGATAACTTCCCGCACCCGCCGCTCCAAGTAGGGACGGGGTAGCATTACATAGTGGCGGCACTTCAGGCATTGGATACCGATGTCCGCCCCCAAACGATAGACTTGCCACCGGTAACTGCCGCAGGGGTGGGCTTTTTTCATCCGCACTTCGTCGCCGATATGCAGGTTCAGAGCCATCCCTTTCCCTCAGCGTCCAGTAGGGCATTGATGGCGTCCCGCAGGTCAGCGGCGGCGCGGCCGGCGGCCGCGGCATAGTCGGGTCCGGCCGATGCGTAGATAATGCTGCGGGAAGCGTTGATGATGGCGCGGCGGCCGCGGTGGTCGATGCCGTTGCGGATGGCGGCGGCCAAATCGCCGCCTTGCGCGCCAACGCCGGGGATGAGCAGGGGCAAGTCCGGGCAGGTTTTTCGGACGGCGGCCAACTGCTCCGGGACGGTAGCGCCGACAACCAAGCCCAAGTTGCCGCGCTGATTCCAGTCCATAGCGGCTTGAGCCAAGTGTTCATAGACCGGGATATTGCCATAAGACGACACCACGGTCAAATCTTGCAAGTCGGCCGCGCCGGGGTTGGAGCCGCGGCACCAGAGAAAGACGCCCCGGGTATCATCCTCGAGGAAAGGCAGTACCGCATCGGCGCCGCCCCAAGGGTTCACTGTAACGGCGTCAAAATCCCAGACTTGAAACATTGCCCGGGCGTAGGCCGCGGCAGAAGGTCCAATGTCGCCGCGCTTGGCATCGCCAATCAGCAGCACCGCCGGGGCCGCCTGCCGTATGTAGTCGATAGTGGACGCCAAGGTTTGCAATCCCGGCAGCCCCATCGCCTCGTAGAAAGACAGGTTGGGCTTGTAGGCGCACACCAAGTCCCGGGTAGCGTCAACTATCGCCCGGTTAAACTCTGCCGCATCCGACACCGGCAACCGGGACGGCTCCGGGTCTAGCCCCACGCATACCAGACTCTCGTTGACCGCCGCCGCCCGCTCCAGCCTTTCTAGATAGCTAGGCATAAAACCTCCCCCTTTCGTTGCGCCCATTATAGCCCGGCGGTGGCAGGCTACGCTATTGATGGCAGCCGGTTTGCCAGGGTTAGCGGCGATTGCTACTATTGACGGCAATTCTCGACTCTGATTAGAGGCCGCCGTGAAACTCCATCCCCAACTGGTCGAAGCCCGCTTTCTAACCCGGCTGAACCGCTTTGCCGCTTTAGTGGAAATGGAAGGGCAGGAAGTGATGGTGCATATTGCCAACTCGGGGCGGATGCGGGAACTGCTGGTGTCGGGCCGCCGTTTGCTGCTGACCCCGGCGGCCGGGGAACATCGCAAAACCCGGTTTGACTTGTCACTGGTGGACTTGGGGACAACGCTGGTTTCGGCGGACACCCGGCTACCCAACGGGTTGGTGGCGGAAGCGTTGGCTGAAGGTCAGTTGCCGCAATTTATAGAATATCCCGAACTGCGGCGGGAAGTGCGCTACGGTGAAAGCCGGCTGGATTTCCTGCTGGACGGGCCGGGCGGGCGATGCTACGGAGAAGTCAAATCGGTAACCCTCGTAGTGGATGGAATCGGTCTGTTCCCGGACGCTCCCACCATTCGCGGCGTAAAGCACCTCAAAGAACTGTCCCGCGCTGTAGCCGAAGGATACCGGGCGGCGGTGGTGTTTGTAGTGCAGCGGGCTGATGCCGTTGCAATGTCCCCCAATGACGCCGCCGACCCGGACTTTGGCGCGGCCCTGCGCGCCGCCCAAGCCGCCGGGGTCGAAGTCTATGCCTACAACTGCGCGGTGTATCCCTCTGAAATACGCTTGGCGTCCCCCCTGCCGATAAAGCTATGACCAGCCAAACCCGGGACGGCAACGCGCTGTCTGCAATGGATACGCCACTGCGCCAAATTTACCAGCGGCTTTACCAAGCCTACGGGACACAGGGTTGGTGGCCGGGCGACGGGCCTTTTGATGTGGTAGTGGGGGCCATTCTGACCCAAGCCGTTTCCTGGGTTAATGTAGAGTGGGCAATCAGCAACCTCAAGGCGGCCGATGCCTGGTCTTTCCCGGCACTGCACCGCCTGGCTCATTCGGAATTGGCGGCGCTGATCCGCCCGGCGGGGTATTACAACGCCAAGGCGCGGAAGTTGAAAGCCTTTGCCGCCTATGTGGTGGAAAGGTATGGCGGCAATTTGGCGGCCTTGCTGGCGCAGGATACCCAAGAGTTGCGGGCGGAACTGCTGTCCCTTTACGGCATTGGCCCGGAAACCGCCGATGATATTCTGGTGTACGCCGCCGGCTTGCCGTCTTTTGTTATTGACGCCTACACCATCCGCATCCTGAAACGGCTGGGGTTAGTTCCGACCGAGGGCAAGGAAAAGTATGGGGATTTTCAACGGCTGTTCCACGCGCAGTTGCTCCCGGACGCTGACGTGTTCAATGAGTTTCACGCCCTGCTGGACTGGCACGCCAAGGTTGCCTGCCGCAAAATCCCACTGTGCGGCGATTGCTGCCTGCGGGATGTGTGCTTGACCGGCCTTCGCCTGACCGGCGGCTGACCATGCCTTGCCAGCCGCCAGTACCCTGCGTTACCATAGCAGGAGCGGAACCAATCCCTTGCCAGCAATCCTTTCCGGAGGGCAATCCTATGGCAGTCAATCGCACGGCTTATTCCTGCGTCAAGTGCCAGAACACCACTTATACCACGGACGAGTTTCGCGCCACTGGCGGCAACTTCGCCAAGTTTTTCGATGTGCAGAACAAGAAGTTTATGACGGTGTCCTGCAATCAGTGCGGCTACACCGAAATTTACCGGGGCGACACTTCCAAACTGGGCAATGTCGCCGACTTTTTCCTGGGCGGTTAATCCCTTGCCCTGCTAGCGGCGCGGCCGGGCCGGTCAGAACAGGGAACGGGACTGGCCCCCGTCCACATTGATACAGGCCCCGGTTATCAAGTCGGCCCGGTCTGAAGCCAGAAACGCCACCATTTCCCCAATGGGTTCCGGCCAACCGAAACGGCCCATGGGCAAGTTGCGCCCGATGAACTCGCCCACTACCTCCAGCGGCTGGCTCTGCTGAAACCGATCCCAAGTGCTGCCGGGAAAGTCGATGGAGCCGGGCGCCACGCAGTTGACCAGCACCCCGTCGGGCGCCAGTTGCAACGCCAGATGCTTGGAAAAGGCAATCAGACCCGCCTTGCCGGTCATATAGTCAATGGAGCCGCCGTGTTCCCGCCCGTAAATCGAGGCAATGTTGATAATCCGCCCCCACTTCCGGGACTGCATATAGGGCAAGGCCAGCGTAGTTAGATACACCGCGCTGAACAGGTTGACTTCCAGCCCTTCCCGAAACTGGGACATCGTAGTTTCCGCGATGCGGGTTGAACCCCGCCGGCCGCCCACATTGTTGACCAGAATATCCGGGTGGCCCAGCCCGTCCACCGTCTCCTGATGGAAACGGTCCGCGTCCGCCTCTTTGGTAACATCCGCCGCTGTCCCCTGGGCCCGGTAGCCCAAGCCGGTCAGCTCCTGCACCGTCGCCGCCAGTTGCTGCTCGTCCCGCCCGCAGATAGCTACTTGGCAGCCCTCGCGTCCCAAAGTCAGCGCAATCTTCCGTCCCAAACCCCGGCTGCCCCCGGTAATCATTGCCACCTTTCCTTGCAAGCCCAAGTCCATAGTTGCCTCCTGCTTGATTGGGGGAAATTACCGCCGCTTTACCCGGCCGCTCTGCTCTTTTCCCCGTGTGGTATTATTATGCCACTGATTTTCACCGGGCCGCCGGTTTTACTTGGGCGGCTCTCCGATGCGGAGTATTTAGCGCAATGATTAAGCGGTTTTCCGTCCTGTATGTGGGGCAGATTGACCTCGACAATGTGGGGGCTGAGGGGACGCCGGCTAATGACCGGCGGTATCCCAACGAGCGGCTGATTCAAGCCTATGACCATGCCGTCGCCCTGGCGCGGCACATGGACGAGTTGGGCTTTTACTGTATGTGGACGGCGGAACACCACTTCCAGCGGGAGGGCTACGAGTGTCTGCCCAACCTGACGCTGCTGGGAGTGCATCTGGCCGGGCTGACCAAGCAACTGAAGTTCGGGGCGGCCTTTAACATTGTCCCGATGTGGCATCCGCTACGGCTGGCTGAGGATTTCGCTATGGCCGACATTCTGACCGGGGGGCGGCTGATTTTTGGCGTGGGGCGGGGCTACCATTCCCGGGAAGTGGAAACTTTTGGCGCGCCGGTGATTGACAATGACGCCAACCGGGAACTGTTCGAAGAGCAGATGGAGATTATCCAGAAAGCCTTTAATCAGGACTCCTTTACCCATAAGGGCAAGTATTACACCATTCCGCCGGAAGTGCCGTACCGGGGCTATCAGGTGCAGGATGTTACCTTGGTGCCGCGGCCGATCAACCGGCCGGTGGAGATGTGGCAGCCCATTGCCAGCGGCAAGACGCTGGAGTATATCGCGCAGCGGGGGATCAAGGCGATGGTGGCATTGACCGGGGAGACATTGGTGGACCGACTGTTTCACGCGTACCACGATGCGGCTAATGCGGCCGGCCGGTCGATTGCTTTGGGGCAGGATATGGCCTTGGGGTTCGGATTCTGTCTGGACGCTACGCAGCAGCAGGCTATCGACCGGGTGCGGCCGTACCATGATGAACGGTACAAGTGGTTTGCGCCCTTCGGGTTTGTGCGCTATACCGACGCGCAGGGGCGGCCGTGGGGTACGCCGGGCGCGCCGACCGGGGTTCCGAAAATTGAGGATGGGGTGCAGCAAAAGGCGTGGTATTGCGGCCCGGGCCGGGATTTCGTGCCTTTCCTGCAAGAGGTGGAGGCGAAATATCCGGGATTGGAGGACATCATCCTGCAATGGCCGGAGGGGATGCCTTGGGTGGAGTTCAAGGAGCAGTTGTCCCAGTTCGCCGCCGAAGTAATGCCGGCTTTTACGCAGCGGCCGGCGGTTGCTCTGGCGGGGGCGGACGGGAATTAGCGGCCGGGCCGCCGGGTGGCAAATCCGCATCATGTGGCGTTGGCCCGGCGGGGGCCGTATGCGCTGGCCCGGTGGCGGGAAAAGGAGTGGCGGCGGCGGAGTCGGCTGGATTTGTCCGGGGCGGCTTTGAGCGGGGTTAAGCTGCCGGGGGCGGATTTGGCCCGGGATGAACTGACGGCTATTGACTTGACTAATGCTGACTTGCGCCGGGCAGACTTGTCCGGCGCAAGTCTTAATGGGGGCTACCTGTCCCGGGCCAATTTGCGCTGGGGCAATCTGCGGGATACCCAACTGCGGGGGGCGGCCCTGAACCGGGTCGATTTGAGCAGCGGGCAACTGCACAATGCCGACTTGCGGGGCGCGGACTTATCCTTTGCCGACCTTTCCTATGCCGACTTGAGCGGGGCCAACCTGGCGGCCGCTGACTTGCGGGAAGCCAATCTTTTCCTGACGGATTTGAGCGATGCCAACCTGAGCGATGCCGGCTTGACCGGGACGGTTTTGGACTTGGCAAACTTGAGCGGGGCGGATTTGCGGCGGGCGTTACTGGTGAGAACCCGGTTGGACAATGCCTTGCTCGAGGGGGCGGTTCTGGAGATGACGCTGTTCGGGGACTGCGATTTGAGCCTGGCGTTGGGGCTGGATCTGGCGCGGCACAAGGGGCCGAGCAGTATCGGATTGGATACCTTAGCCCGTTCCCAGGGGCGGATTTCCCCGGAGTTTCTGCGGCGGGCTGGCGTGGCCGAATTGTTGATTGGGGTTCAGGGACAATTGGCTACTACGGGTTTTGACCGGGTACTGTTGGTGGGGTCGGTTAAGGACGGGGAGTTTAGGGGCAAGTTGGAAGGGGATTTGCGGGCGGCGGGATGGGCTTGCTGGCAACTGGCGGTGGATGATGAAGCGGCTTTTACCGCTGAGGAGGGGGAGTCGCTACTGAGTCGGGTGATTTACTACGACCGGCCGGTACTGGTTTGTTCGGAGGCGGCGTTGGGCAGTCCCTACGGGTGGCGGGCTTTTGAGCAGATAGCGCGGGACAAGGGAAGGGATGCGGTGGCGGTGGTTCTGGACGATGGGATGGAGGGTTTGGCGGATGATTGGGGCGCGGCTTTGCGGCGGGTTGCGGTGGTGGATTTTCGCGGTTGGGAGGAAGGGGAACGGTATGGGGAGAGTTTGGCGCGGCTGCGGGCGGCGTTGTCCGGGGCAAGGGAAAGCGGGGCGTCCGGGCGGGACTGGCCGGAGCCGATAGCGCCGCCGGGGGATTAGCCGGGGGCGCGGGTTGATGCTAGGGGGCAATGGGGGTGTCTTTGTCGAGCATCAGGCAGGGTTCGCCCCATTGGCCGGGGGCGTTCAGGTTCCAATCGTTGGGGTCGGCTTGGGGTTTGAGGCGGATGCCATCATCGCCGCCATAGACCAGGAGGATTACGCCATCGCCGGAGTCCTCGGCCAGGGCGGCCCAAGCCGGGCAAGGGCCGTCGCTTTCGTTCCAGCCGGTAACTTGATGCCAAGCGTCAATGCCCCTAGGGTCGGCGGTAAATACCTGGCTAATGGGGCGGGGTTCCGCAAGCAGGTCAAAGACCCGGTGCAGGGGCATCGGGCTGTTGTCGGTAGCGGTTACTTCCACGGCGTAGAGCATTTTCGTCCGTTTTGCGGTTGGGGGTTGAGGGCATTTTAGGGGAAAGAGTAAGGGGCGGCAATAGGGGGATGATGGGGTTGGAGTGCTATCGCATATAGCTAGCGGCTTGCTTACCGTCATTCCCGCTTTCGGGTGAATGAGGGTTTTGTTATAGGCGATAGCCCGGCCGGGGTAACTGGCCGGGCTACTGCATCTGCCGAATTTGCCGAGACAGGCCGGCGGCCGGGATGGGGTGGACCGCGGCTACCGGCGTTTTTTGCAGGTAGCGGTGAAGCGTATTTGGATGCCGGCATGGAACTGGTAATTGCCGCCGCTGCCCAAGTTCTCGCCGAAGTAAACTGTTTGGGCTGCCGGGTCAGTGTCGCTAACCCGGCGGATCCGGGCGTTACCGCGCAAACGCGCGCCGGCGGTTTGACAGAGTTCCGCCGCCTTGGTATTGGCCTCGGCTTGACGGGCGGATACCTCCAACCAAGCTTGAAATTTTTCAGCGGTGTTGACCGCCGCCGGGCGACCGACCAAGGTAGTCCACTGGCCGCCGGCGTTATCCTCAGCGGTTTCGCGGTTGGAGCTGACCGCCCCCGCTGTGCTGTGCAAGCCGGTCTGCAAGACGCAAGGGGAATAAGGCGGGTGCGAATGGGTTGCATCAAAAGCCGGGCATACCTCAAAGTTCCGGTACCGGATCCGCCGCCGTTTTCGCTCCTCCCGGGGAAACTCAAAGATGAGGTCGCGGCTGACGCCGGTTACGCCGGATTCGCCATCGGTCAGGTAGCCCTCTTGGGCGGACAGGAAGCCGCGGAAATTGCCGCTTTCGCCGAAATAGACGGTGTCGTCCCGTTCGTTGCGGTCCCGGCCGGCGGCCCAAGTTTCGGCTTTAGTCCAAGTGTCGGACTGGTCGATGGCGCAGTAGATGGCTTTGCCGCGGTTGGCGGCGAGGGATTCGAGGATAAGGGAGACGCGGGGGTCGTCGGCGTCGGCCACGGCTGGGGACTCTTGCCAGTCGGAGCAGTCCCAAGGGATGGAACGGGGAGCGGCCTCAGCCGCACCTACATAGAACAAGCGTTCTGGGGGGGGGGTAGTACGGAATCGGAGCGGGTGAGGGCCGGTTCGGCGCGGCCGCTGTTGTGGGCAAAGGCGGCGGCCAAGAACAGGGCGGCCAAGGCCAAGCCGGCGGCCAGAAGTCGAATCATAAGGATTCCTCCTTGCGGTAAGGTTGTGGCATAAGGGTAATGGACGGGACGGGATTTGTCAATTGGGGATTTGGGGGGAATTGGGAAAGGACGGGGGTTCTGGATTCCCACTTTCGTGGGAATGACGATGGGAGAGTGGGAGTGACGGTTGCCAGATGTCGAGGATAACGGTTGCCGGAGGACGGGGTACGGCGGGGGAACTTTTGTAAAAGTTCCCCCGCGCCCCCTCAAAACTTTTGGGTTTGGGGATTCTGCGGGTTTTGAGAGGGGTTTAAGACGGGCATTTTAGATTCCTCGGCTGCGCCTCGGAATGACATGGGGGAAAGAAGGGGAATGATATGGGGGAAGGGGCGGGAGTTTGGGAAGTTTTAAGGGCGGGCATTTCTGGATTCCCGCTTTCGTGGGAAGGACGATGGGAGAGGGGGAATGACGATTTCGATAGGCGATAGACTTGGGCGGGGTTAGAGTTAGCGTTGAGGATCCTTTGGGGATGGCTTATACTGGCGACGGTGCGGCGGGGTTGAATTAGTTCGAGGCAGGGGACTGCAAGGAGGTTTGGCAATGGGATTGGGATTGAGGAGCTACCGGCCGTTGATTGCCGGGCGGACGCACATGGCGGCGGCGGGGCATTATCTGGCAACGGCGGCGGCTTACCGGATTTTGGAGCAGGGCGGCAATGCCATTGACGCCGGAGTGGCGGCCGGGTTGGTCTTGAATGTAACGCTACCGCAATATACCAGTTTTGGCGGGGTCGCGCCGATTATGGTACATCAGGCGGTGCGGGGGGAGACGGTTACTATCGCCGGTTTGGGGCGGTGGCCGCAGGCGGCCAGTGGGGAGTATTTCGAGGGGAATTATGGCGGCGATTTGCCGGCCGGGGTGTTGCGGACGGTTACGCCGGCGGCGGCGGATGCGTGGCTGGCGGCGCTGCTGGGCTACGGGACGATGACCTTTGAGCAGGCAGCGGCGCCGGCGTTGGAGTTGGCCGAGGGCGGGTTTCCGATACCGCACTCTTTGCACCGGGCGTTGGTACGGGAGGAGGGGAAGTTTGCCAACGGGCGGCGGGACGCGGCGGCGTGGGCGGCAACGCGGGAGATTTTCTTTCCCGGAGGCAAAACTCTGCCGGCCGGGGCGGTGGCGGTGCAGCGGGATTTGGGGCGGACTTTCCGGCGGTTGATGGCGGCGGAACGGGCGGCAGCCGGGCGGGAGGCGGGACTGCAAGCGGCCCGGGATTTGTTCTATCGGGGGGAGCTGGCGGAGGAGATGGTGCGGTTCAATCGGGAACAGGGCGGGCTGCTGGCAAGGGAGGATTTGGCGGGGTTTGCCGCTAAAGAGGAGCCGCCGGTGTCCGTTGACTACAAGGGGACGGAGGTGGTTACTTGCGGGCCGTGGTGTCAGGGGCCGACGCTGGGGATGGCGTTGGGGATTTTGGCGGGGTTTGACCTGCGGGAGATGGGGCATAACAGCGCGGATTATCTGCATACGCTGATTGAGGCGTTGAAGCTGGCTTTTGCGGACCGCCATTCGTATGTGGGCGACCCGGATTTTGTGGAGGTGCCGATAGGGGGATTGCTGAGTCGGGAGTATGCGGCGGAACGGCGGCGGGAGGTGAATCCGTTGCGGGCGTATCCGGAGATGCCGTATGCGGGCAATCCTTGGGCTTATCAGGGTGGGGGAAGCAATGGGCATAAGCCAGCGCATCCGGAGCCGGTGGGCGGTTTGGTGGAAGCGGATACCAGCTATGTTTGCGTAGTGGATCGGTGGGGAAACGGGTTTTCGGCGACGCCGAGCGACGGGATTGGGGGCGCGCCGATTACGCCGGGGTTGGGGTTTGCGCTGTCGTCGCGGGGGTATCAGACTTGGCTGGATCGGGAACATCCGGCTTGCCTGATGCCGGGGAAACGGCCGCGGTTGACGCCGAATCCGGCGATGGCGTTTCGGGAGGGGAAGTTGTGGATGCCCTTCGGGACGCCGGGCGGGGATGTGCAGTGCCAGGCGATGGCGCAGCTGTTCCTGAATGTGGCGGAGTTCGGGATGGACGCGCAGCAGGCGATAGAAGCGCCGCGGGTGGCGAGTTGGAGTTTTCCGGATTCGGGTTGGCCGCACGGCTACCGGGCGGCGGCGATGTCGGCGGAAGGGCGGATTGATGGGGATACGGTTGGGGAGTTGGCGCGGCGGGGGCATGAGGTGGAGGTGTGGGATGACTGGACGCCGCGGATGGGGGCGTTGTGCGCGATTGTTATTGACCGGGAAAGGGGGACGCTGGAGGTGGGGGCGGATTTGCGGCGGGATAATTACGCGATGGGGCGGTAGGGGGAGTTTAGAATTGGGAATTGGGGGGATAGGGGGATTAAGGGCGGGCATTTTAGATTCCTCCCTTCGGTCGGAATGACATAGGTGGTTGGTCGGAATGACATAGCTATGGAGTCGGTTATCCGGGGCGTCAATAGTTAGCATGAAAGCGCCCGAGTACGGGGTAGGGCCGGGGCGGCGCCTCCGGGGCCGCTCCGGCGGGTTGGTCTTTGGGGATTGGGGATTTCGCTGGTGGCGGCGCCCCTGGGCCCAGGGGCGCCGCCCGTCGCGGAAGGTGGTGGGCAAGGCTGGTCATTGGGTTGCCTGCGTCACGGGGCACACTGGCGTACATCCGCACGACGTTGCCCGGCCAGGTTGCCGACGGTGGTTGGACCTTGGATTGGCTACTGCCGCCGCTGGGTATGGTTGCCGCTACCGGCGGGTTGGCCCAGTCCAGCTACCGGGGTTGATCACTCTCCAGTCAACCTGTTTAACTCCAGCTCCTATAGGGAAGGGGCGGCGGTTTGGCGGCGGGTGGGATTTGCCGTTTTCCGCAGCTCCGGTTGGGGATTGAGGGTTCCTTAGTCCTGTCCCCGGAGGTAGGAGCGGGGCCCCGAAAAGCCGTGTTAGGGCGGTGGGGACCACAGCGCGCTGTGAGCTATATTCAGTTTTACGGTAAGCTTAGCGTAAAGAACCCGGCGTCCCGGGGTCAGGTTAACCTAGACGCTTTTTATTATGGGGTTGGGATTTTGAGATGTCAAGGGGTTTGGG
The DNA here is from genome assembly GCA_965243185.1 of Dehalococcoidia bacterium. Taxonomy (GTDB): domain Bacteria; phylum Chloroflexota; class Dehalococcoidia; order Lucifugimonadales; family UBA3495; genus CBDBCU01. The sequence goes on from OZ251531.1 coordinate 2,772,304, forward strand.
ACGGAATTTCGGATGGATTTCAGGAATTGGAGGGTTCTGGATTCCCACTTTCGTGGGAATGACGGTTGGGGGGATGGGAGACGGCGGGGGAACTTTTGTAAAAGTTCCCCCGCACCCCCTCAAAACTTTTGAGTTTTTGGGGTGTCTGCTGATGGGGAGTCGAGATTCCTCGGCTATCGCCTCGGAATGACATAATCGGGGGCGTGGGGGCCGGGAGGATGGTTTAGGGAGTGGGGTTCTGGATTCCCGTTTTCACGGGAATGACGGTCGAGAGGATGGGAATGATGGTCTAGGGGGATGGCTTGGTTGGGGTGGGGATGACATAACGGGAAGTAGCGATTTGGTTGAGGAGGGAAGGTTTTTGGCGACGCTGATTAGTTTTGATATTGACGGGACTTTGGAGGTGGGGGATCCGCCGGGGTGTATTACTTGGCGATGGCACGGGCGGCACAGGCGGCCGGGTGCATTGTGGGGAGCTGTTCGGACCGGACGGTGAGCAATCAGCGGCGGCTCTGGGCGGAGAACGGCGTTGGGATGGCGTTTACCGTGCTGAAGCATCAGCTGCCGCAGGTGAAGGCGGAGTTTGCGGCGGAGCGGTATGTGCATATCGGGGATACGGAGATTGACCGGCAGTATGCGGAGCGGGCCGGGTTTGAGTTTCTGTTGCCGGAGGGGCCGGTGGCGGAGTTGTGGGAGGGTTCAGATTAGCAATTCGGGGAGTTATCAGGCTTTGATGGACCGGTTCCGGTTGGCCCGGCGGGATGCCGGGTTGGCGGTGCTGGAGGGGTTTCATCCCTGGAAACACGCTTTGCGGTTCGGGGCGACGGTTTTGGAGACGGCGGCGGTGGCGGGCGGGGAGTGGGGGCGGTTGACGGAAGAGTTGGCGCCGGAGTTGGTCGGGGTAGTGGAAAGGGAGGCGGCTATGGTGCCGGCGGCGTTTTTTCGGCAACTTTCGCCGATGCCGCCGCCGACCGGCGTAATGGCGATAGCGGAGCGGCCGGCGGCGGATTTTCGGTTAATGCTGGAGGATAGCGGGCCGGGGCCGGTGGTTTTGTTGGAAAATCCGCGGAGTCATGGCAACTGCGGGGCGGCGATACGGGCGGCGGCGGCCGCGGGGGCGGCGGGAGTGCTGACAACGGGGGAGCATAATCCGTGGCATCCGTCGGCGTTGGTGGGTTCAGCGGGGCTGCATTTTGCGCTGCCGGTGGCTTGGCTGCGGGACTTTGACGGGGAGAGTTTGGCGGCGGAGGCAGAGGTTTGGGGAAAGCGGACTTTGGTGGCGGTGGATCCTACGGGGGAGCCGCTGGTTTGGGGCGGGATACCGGAGCGGGCGCTGCTGATATTCGGGTCTGAGCGGGAGGGGATTAGTCCGGGGCTGTTGGCCAAGGCGGAGCGGCGGGTGGCGATTCCGATGCGGGCGGGGGTGTCGAGTTTGAATTTGGCAACGGCGGTGGCGGTGGTGCTATATGGGTGGCGGCTGGGACGGTAAGGGGGGAATGGGGTTGAATATGAAGGGGAACCGTCAACCCGGTTCCCTTTTTGTTTTGTGGGGGGACGGCGGGGGAACTTTTGTAAAAGTTCCCCCGCACCCCCTCAAAACTTTTGAGTTTGGGGAAGTACGGTCGAGATTCCTCGCTGCGCTCGGAATGACATGGGTCGAAAGGGGGAATAATACGACTGTTATATATGGGCTATTCGTAGTGGGGGATGAGGTGGGAGTAGAGGGCGGACCAGTCGAATGCGATGCCGTGGCCGGGGGTTTCGCGGGGGGTGTAGGCGCCGTTTTCGGGCATTAGGGGGTTGCGGATAATGCCGGTGTTGTTGAGGTTGAGGGTGGGGAGGTGTTCGACGAGGAAGCCGTTGGGGACGCCACAGCAGAGGTGTACGGAGAGTTCCTCGACGAGGTGGGGGGCCATGGGCAGGTGGTAGGCGTCGGCAAGGCGGGCGATGCGGAGCCAGGGGGTGATGCCGCCGACGCGGCAGACATCGGCCTGGACGAATTGGATGGTGCCGCGCTGGAAAAGGTCGAGGAATTGCTCGAGTTGGTGTTCGCCTTCGCCGGCGGCCAGGGCGGTATTGACGGATTGGCTGAGTCGCTGGTAGCCGGGATGGTCGTCGGAGAGGATGGGTTCCTCGAGCCAGAAGAGGTTGAATTCCTGCATAGCGCGGGCGCGGGTGATGGCTTCGCCGACGGTCCAACGCTGGTTAGCGTCGACCATTAAAGGCGTGTGGGGGCCGATGGCTTGGCGGACGGCGCGGAGGCGGGCGATGTCCTCGTCCAAGCGGTCGCGGCCGACTTTGATTTTGACGCCCCAAAAGCCTTGTTGGATAAAGGTTTGGACTTCGTCGAGGAGCTGTTCGGTGGAGTAAGCCAGGTCAAGGCCGCTGCCATAGACGGGGACGGAGGGGCGGTAGTTGCCGAGGAGGCGGTAGAGAGGCTGGTTGGCGGCTTGGCCGGCGATGTCCCAGAGGGCGATGTCGAGGGGGGCAAGGGTTACGGCGGTGAGGCCAGCCATGGTGATGTTGGGAAAGACGCTGCGCCAGAGTTTATCCCAAAGGCGTTCAATATCGGCGGGGTTTTCGCCGAGGAGACGGGGGGCGAGGAGGGAGTCGATGGCGGCTTTCATCCCGCGGCCGCTGTCGCCGTGGCTGTAAGTCCAGCCGATGCCTTCGAGGCCGGTGTCGGTGATGATGCGGCCGAGGAGGAGGCTGGTGGACTCGATTTGGGAGGTGGAGTTGGAGAGTCCAGGTTGGCGGGGGATGCGGTAGAGGGCGGTATCGACTTGCGCGATTTGCAAGGGGCGGCCTCCGGTTTTGGGGGTTTTCCGCCCATTCCGGGCTGGCGCCGGATGGGCGGAAGGGTGTTGCTTTGGCGGGTTCTGGATTCCCGTTGGCACGGGAATGACGGTAGTAATGGGCGGGAATGACGCCGGTAATGATACGGGATGGTATAGGGTTGGGTTAGACGGCGGCGGCCGCGGCGGTGGGGGTTAGCTGGTGAGCGATGAAAGATTTCATCAGGCTGAGGGCGCGGTCGGATGCCGGGCCGGGGGTGTTGCCGAAGCCGTGGATCTGATCGGGGAAGATTTCGAGTTGGATGCTGCCGCCGGCGGCTTGGTAGGCGGCGGTGAAGTTTTCGGGGATGGACATAGGGACGTTGTCGTCGCGGGTGCCTTGGATAAGGAGGGTGGGCGGCAGTTGGACGGGTTCGCGGCGGTCGAGGATGTGCTGGGGGTTGGCTTCTTGCATCGCGTCCTGGGTCAGGAAGTAGGCTTCGGTGGAGGCGGCGAGGCGGTCGTTGTTGGCTTCCTGGGCGTAGAGGTAGCGGGCGTAGGGGTCGAGGACGGGCCAGCAGCAGAGGGTATAAGCCAAGGATGCGTCGATGCCGGCGGCGGGCAAGGGCAAGGCGGTGTATTGGGAGTCGTGGGGGCGCATGGCGTTGAGCATCAGGGTGTGGCCGCCGCTGGAGGAGCCGAGGCCGCCGACGGTGTTGGGGTCGGCGTTGAGGTCGGGGGCGTGGGCTTTGAGCCAGCGGACGGCGTAGTTGACATCCTGGACTTGGGCGGGATAGGGATGGTCGGGGGCGAGGCGGAAGTCGATGGCGGCGACGACGGTACCGCTGGCGGCGAGGGCGTGGTTCATTACGGCGTCGTTGCTGCGGTCGCCGCGGTTCCAGGCGCCGCCGTGGACGTCGAGAAGGGCGGGAAAGGGGCCATTGCCTTGGGGGAGGTAGAGGGTTACGCCCCAGGAGACGCTGCCGGCGTTGCGGTATTCGCGTTCTTGGAGGGTTACGGGGAATTGCTGGTCGGGGGTGTAATGGGTCATTGGTGGCTCCTTGCGGGGTTAGATGAGGGTTTCCGGGGTAAAGATGCCGGCGAAGTCGGCGGGGGTGGCGGGATTGACCGGGGTGATGCCGAGGGTGGTTTCCATAAACCAATAGACTTGTTTGAGGTGGTGGGTACTGTGGCTGAGGATGATGTTGAGGAGTTCCTCGACGGTGACTTCGCCGCCGTAGTGGGCGGGGACGATGCGGTTGAAGGCGGCGGTGTCGCTGCTTTGGAGAAAGGCGGTGATGCTGCTGATGACGCCTTGTCCGTAGTCGGCGATTTGCTGGGGGGTGCGGACCGGGGCGAGACGCTGGCGGCAAGCCTGCATATCGTCGGTGGTCATTTGGCCGGTGCGGTGGCTGAGCCAGGCGAGTTCGGGGAAGGAGAGGATGTGGAGGAGGGTGTCGCGGAGGGTTTCGGGCCGCCAGGCAACTTCTTGTTGGAGTTGGTGGGGGGAGAGTTGGAGGGTGGCGCGGGTGGCGGCGTGGAGGATGCGGTGGTATTTGTCGGCCATCCAGAGGGCGCGGCCGGAGAGGTCGACTTGGGCGTCGAGGTTGAGGGTGGCGATGAGTTTGCGGGGTTGGTAGCCGATGATGATTTGGCCGTCGATGACGGTTACGGGGGCGGATTTGACGCCGTGGTGGTGGAGGAAGGTTTGGGCGTCGGGGTCGGTGGGGATGTTGTGATGTTCATACTGAACATTATGGGACGCGAGGAATTCCTCGAGCGTCCGGCAACTGAATCAACCAGGGTTGGTGTAGACGTGGATGTTCATTTTGGGGGCGGCTCCTTGGTGGATTTGGAGTTTGTTGGGGGTTAGGATAGCGGAAAGGGGGGATGATGGCAAGGGGGTAACATTGATGGGGAGAGGTGACATTTGGCGATTGCGCTGGGGGGTAGGGGGTTGGTAAAATGCGGGAATAGTCTGCAATCGGCTACCGGAGTAGATATTGTGACTAACCAGAACGCCTTGACGCTGATGGCTGAGGTCATAATAGCCCGAAAGAAGCGAGAGGCCACGGTCCAAAGCAACATCGAGCAGCTCTGCGAAGCGCTGAGCTACGATGTGGAACGGGAATATCCTACGGGCGCGGGCCGCGCTGACCTGTATCTGCCCGGCCGGCGTACGATCATCGAAACGAAGGGGAGCGGGCAAGCGGCTCCGGACAAGCCCGGCGGCAATGCCGGGGAAACGCAAGAGGAGCAGTGCAGCCGCTATATCTCTGCGGAAAATGAGCGGGAACGGGGCCGGCTGGATCTGGAAGGAATGTCCGACCAGCCTTGGCAGGCGATGCTCACGGATGGCCGGCAGTGGTGGGTCTGGAAATGGCCGGTCAATCACGATGGCAGTTTGGCCGGCAAGAGTATGACGGATGAGCGGACTTTCGTAACCGGGCAGGAAGGGGAAGCTCTGGCCTGGTTGCAGGATAAGGCGGGAGAGCGCATTGGCAAACAGTGGGTGCCGCGCAATCCTAATGAACTGTTTGACAGCCATTTGGCTACGCTGAATGGCATTTACCGCCAGCTCCGCAATGACCGGGTGGTTATAACCAAGCGGCATCTTTGGCTGGAGACGCTGAACGGATCCGGCTGCGCTCCGGAGGATGATGCCCAAGCGGAAACTCTGTTTCTCCAGCATACGCTGTTGATAACGGTAGCCCGGGCGGTGGTCAATACTTTGAGCCGGCGGGAGGGGCGGCGGGAGCCAATGGACATTATGGCCGAAGGGTTTGCGTCGTGGCCGCAAGCCCGCAACGAAAACGGACCGACGCACCACGCCGGCGTGGTGTGGACGAACTCCGTATTTGACACGGTTGACAGCCACGACTGGCGGCAGCGGGCGCAGGATGTAATGCGAACCCTGTACCAGGGGTTGATTCCGGGGGAACAGCGCAAAGCCTTTGGCGAGTATTACACGCCGGACTGGCTGGCGGCGATGCTGGCGGAGCGGGTCATTGATGACCAGTGGATTCAACGGGCGATTGACCACTACCTTTTCGGCAATGCGCCGGTTACCGGGGTGGGAGTATTGGATCCGGCGTGCGGCTCCGGGACTTTTCTTTACCACGCGGCGCGGCGCATATTGGATTCGTCGCCAATGCGGCAGTCTAACGCCACCCGGGTGCAGCAGGCGGACTTTATAGCCAAGCTGGTCAACGGCATCGACATTCACCCCATCGCCGCCGAAATCAGCCGGGCTACGCTGATGCGGGCGCTGCCGGCGGAACCCAGCGGCGGGCCGGATGCGCTCCAGATCTATCAGGGGGATGCGCTGATTTACAACCGCCGTAATCTGCGGTTGTCTTACAACCCGGATCTGCCCTTTTATACCATTTCGTCCCGGGGGGATAACGAAATCAAGATTCCGGTGGCTTTTGCGGCAAGCCCGAGTTTCGGACAAAGTATCGTCCGGTTCGTTCAGGCGGCTAATGCCGGGCTACCGATGCCGCCGGGCATTACTGCCGGTCTGGATGAAAGGGACGCGGCTATCCTGTCGGAAACCTTTGACGCCACGACTAAAGTTTGCCGGGAGGAGGGCAACAGCGTTTGGGCCTGGTATATTTTCAATGCGGTTTCGCCCACGACGCTGGCGCAAAGGAAGGTTGACCGCATTTTGAGCAACCCGCCGTGGGTGGTGCTGACGGACATTCGGGTTGAGGAGCGGCGGCAGGAACTGGAAGCCTTGTCCCACCAGTTGGGTATCAGGGAGCCGCGGGGCAAGTTTGACATCGCCGCGCTGTTTGTCAAACGCTGCCGGGAGAACTACTTGGTGGACCAGGAAACGGCGGAAGCCGCTTGGGTGCTGAACCGGGCGGCCCTTACCGCCAGCAACTGGGAGAAAACCCGAGAGGACCAAGGGGAATATACCGCCGAATGGCTGGATTTCAGCAAGGTTAAAGCGGCGCCTTTTAGCGGGGCGGCGTCCTGTGCCTGGATTCAGAAAGCTACCGACCGGTCAACCATCGTCCATTGGAACTTGTTGAACCGGGACAGAAACTTGAAAATTCCGATTAGCGGCGACTGGCCGGAAGTCAAAGAGTTGACCAAGTTGCAACCGGCACAGACACGGTTGGAGATAGCGCCGTCGTCGTACTTGGGACAAGGCGGGCTGCCGCCGTTCCGGACCGGATTCAAGTTTGAGCCGTACTGCCTGGTCAACATTGATAAGTGCGACATCAGGGGAGACACCGCCAGCATTAAAACGGTGCCGTCACGGCACGAGCCTTGGAAATCCGAAGGCGTACAGCGGGGCGATATACCGGCCCGGTGGGTTAGGGATATGGGGCATCGCTCCGAGTTGACGCCCTTTAACTTGGGGCCGCACCGAGGGGTTATTCCCCTTACGGCTGATGGGGAACCGGATCCGGAACGGGAGAGCAACGAATACTGGCGGCGGGCATTAGCCATTTACGAGCGGCACGTAACCGCGAGTCCGCAAACGCCGCAGACGCTGTTCGACCGGCTCAACTTCCAGAACAAGCTGCTGGAGCAATCGGGAAATGGGTCAAAGTCGGCTGACCTTATCAAGGTTTTTTACAATGCGTCGGGCCAAATTTTGAGGGCGGCGCGGTCGACGCCGCAAATCATAGCGGAATCCGGGCTGCTGCACGCCACTTTCGACGACCCGCAAGAGGCGGCGTACTTGGTCGCGATGCTGAATGCGCCGTGCCTACAGTTGGCATATCAGCAAAGCCGGAAGTCGGACCGGGATTTTGTCCAGCATTTCTGGCGCACCGTCCCCATTCCGGTATATGACGCCGGCAATGGGGACCATCAGCAACTGGCCGCGCTCTGCGGGGAAGCGGAAGCGGCCGCGCAAGCCGTTTTGACTTTGCACGGCGCCCAGTTCGGGCAGATAACGCTGTCGAGCCGCATCCGGCAGGAACTAATCAATCAGGGGATAGCCGGTCGCATAGACGATTTGGTGCGTAAAATCGTACTGGGTCAGTCGGAGCAATTTTACGAGGAGGGCTATCATCCGTGGCTTACGAAACAGTGCGACCGGGAAGTTGACGGCGATACGGAAGGGGGGTAGAAGGGAGAAGCACGGCTAGGTCCGGCGTCTATCCCGCTCAGCGGGACGACGTTGTCCGACCCCTCCGTGCTTTACTCTTTTACTTTAGCGGTATTATGCCGTTTTGTCAATGCCCGGCGGCGCGGTGGGCGCGGGGCGTTGTATAATGGGCGGGAGTTTTGGGCCGGCCGGTTGGGGATTTTGCTGGGCCGGGGCATTCAGGTTAGGAGGGGGAGTTATGGTTGAGCGGGATGATGGCGGGTTGGCGGTTTTGGAGGACGGGGCGGCGGGGGAGTATTTGATTGCGGGGTGGCGGAATCAGTGGTCGGATGGGGGGAATGTGTCGAGCGGGCTGCCGGCGTATTTGATTGAGCAGCGGGGGGCGCGGCCGGTGGGACGGCTGGGGGCGGAGGTGGAGCGGATGTGCTATCCGTTTCAGATTGCGGGGACGCATGATGCGTTTCGGCCGGCGGCGGCGTTCTCGGAGGGTTTGCCCAGCGCGGCGATGCACTGGGATAATGAGTTTTATGATGCCGGGGAGGGGCTGCTGGTGTTTGTGGGGGAGGAGCCGTGGTTTGAGCTGGAGCTGTACGGGGCGGCGATTTTTCAGGCGGCGCGGCGGCTGGGGGTGAAGCAGGTGGTGGCGGTGGAGGGGTATAACGGGCCGGCGCCGCCGGATTTGGAGCGGCGGGTGGGCGGCGTGTTCAGCCGGCCGGAGATGGGGGCGACGCTGGAGCGGTACGGGATTCAGTTTTCTAATTACGGGAGCGGGGCGCGGCAGGGGCCGACAATCGGGATGGCGTTGGTGACGATGGCGCATTATGGGCATCCGGATTTGTCGGTGCTGCGGCTGGGGGCGATGGCGCCGATGTATCCGTTTTCGACTTCGGGGAATCGGCAGGTGGGGATTGTTACGGATTATCGGGCGTTTTATGACATAATGCGGCGGCTGCGGGCGATGTTCGGGCTGGATTTGGATTTGGCGGATTTGGAGCGGCGGGGGAATGGGGAGTCGGCGCGGTTGCAGGAGACGCTGGAGCGGATCAGCGGTTCGAATCCGAAGGCGCGGGAGATAATTGAGCGGGTGCGGGCGGATTATAGTTATACGCCGTTTGAGGAGCCGGTGGAGTTGCCGCCGCAGTTGGATCGGGCGTTGGAGGATATTTTGCGGGAGAGGGGGGAGGGGGAGTAGGTGGGGTTGCCGGCGGGCGGTTTCTGGATTCCCGTTGGCACGGGAATGCCCCCGCCTTGCAGTCTATTGATTGCTAGATGGGGGGTTCTGGATTCCCGTTGGCACGGGAATGACGGTTGAAACGGGGAATGACGGGTTCTTTGGGGATTTAACTGGAGTTGGAGGTAACGGGTTTGCGATTGGCGGGAAAGACGGCGTTGATTACCGGGGCGAGCCGGAATATCGGGCGGGAGACGGCGTTGACTTTTGCCCGGGAAGGGGCGGATTTGGCGTTGAGCGCGCTGAACAGCCGGGAGGAGCTGGAGGAGGTGGCGGCGGAGTGCCGGGAGTTGGGGGTTAAGACTTTTACCGGCTTGGCGGATGTGGCGGCGGCGGGGGATTGCCGGCTGCTGGTGGAGGAGGCGGTGGCGGCGTTGGGGAAAATCGATGTGCTGGTGAGCAATGCGGCGATACGGCCGCATCATCCGCTGCTGTCGGTTACGGATGAGGACTGGCATCGGGTTTTCGGGATTAACCTGCATTCGAGTTTTTACCTGTGCAAGGCAGTGCTGCCGGGGATGATGGAGCGGGAGACGGGGAGCATTATCGCGATTGGGGGGATGGCGTCGATTACGGGGCGGCCGGATACGGCGGCGGTGACGGCGGCCAAGACGGGGTTGTGGGGGTTGGTGCGGGCGGTGGCGGCGGAGTTTGCGCCGTATAACATTCGGGCGAATATGGTTAATCCGGGGACGATTGACACGGCGCGGCGCAATCCGGAGTGGTTTGCGAAGGAGGGGCGGCGGCCGACGGGGAATGCGGAGCAGCTGCGGCGGATACCGCTGGGGCGGCAGGGGACGATTTACGATATTGCCAATGCGTGCTTGTTTCTGGCGTCGGAGGAGGCGGCGTATATTACGGGGGATCAGCTGAATGTGGTGGGCGGGCGGTATATGGTGGCGGCGGCTACGGATTAGGGGGGGATTGGCGCATTGGGGCCGGTGCATTGGGCAGCCGGTTGAGTAGGGGCGAAACTGCGGGAAAGGAAGGGGGTTAGGTATGGCAAGAGAGGTGGTCAATACGGCGGGGGCGCCGCAGCCGCTGGGGGCGTATTCGCAGGGGATGAAGGCGCCGGCCGGGGGGTTGGTGTATGTGGCCGGGCAGGTGGGGATTGACGCGGCGGGGAATTTGGCGGGGGACGGGAGCGTGGCGGCGCAGACGCGGCAGGTTTTTGAGAATATCGGGGCGGTACTGGCGGCGGCCGGGGCGTCGTTCGGGGATGTGGTGGAGTTCACGACTTATTTGGTGGGGCGGGAGACGGTGCAGCCGTTTATGGCGGCGCGGGCGGAGCTGTTGCCGAGTTTGTTTCCGGCGGGGGATTATCCGCCGAATACGCTGCTGGTGATTGAGGGGCTGGTGCGGGAGGAGTTTTTGGTGGAGATTAAGGCGGTGGCGGCGCTGCCGTAAGGCGGTCTGGTTAGGGCTAAATGGTTGGGGCAACGGTCATCCCGCAACGGGTGCGGGATGGCTATTTTTTTGGATTCCTGTTGGCAGGGGAAGGGCGGTTAAGAGAGGGGGATGGCGGTTTAGAAAGGGATGACGGCGGGAAAGGGATAGCCGGTTAGTAGTAGTCGGTTTTTTGGCGTTGGAATTCGTCCAGGACGGGTTGGATGATGCGGGCGTGGACTTGGCGGCGGCCGCGGAGGCGGAAAACGAGGGTTTTGACCAGGGCGGGCAAGCCTTTGGCTTGGGGCTGCCAGGTCAGCGTCCAGAGGGTGCCGTCGCTGTCGGAGGTGAAGGTGTCGGTGCGGTCGGACCAAGTGGATTGGAGGGCGGCCATTACGCGCTGGCGGGGCGGGTCGAAGGTACAACGCCAACGGTTGGCGGAGGGGGTATTGTCCTGAAAGATGTAGGCGTCGCCGTCCTGGGAGAGGAGGCGGCCGTATTTGGCGGCGAGGGCGGCGAGGTCGGGGTCGCCGTGGAGGGGGAAGGCGGTTACATAGGTAAAGACTTGCTCCGGGGTGGCCGGGATGTGGGCCTGGATTTGCATTGGGGGCATAGGGTTTTCCTTGATGGCGCGGTTGGGATGCAAAGGGTTTAACTTTATCCCCGGAAGTAAGGGATTACCTGGCGGGCCATAGTTTCCATTTGCTGGTACATACCGGCGGGGTCGGGGGAGAGGAAGCCGAAGAGGAAGTGCCGGACGCCGGCGTTGATGCGTTCCTCGATGGCTTGGATGCAATCCTGGGGAGTGCCGGCGATGCAAAGGGCTTGGGCGATGTCCGCGGCGGTGCGTTCCGGGGTTACATAGCGTTGGCCGACGTGGGCGGCGGCGACGGCCAGGGCGGTGTCGCGGTCGGCGGCGATGGCGGTGGGCTGGTTTAAGCCCCAATGGAAGTGGGTCAGGTCGCGGCCGGCGTCAGTAGCGATTTGTCGGACGGTTTCGTTGGCGGCTTTAAGGCGGCGGACGGTGAAGAGGTAGGGGTACCAGCCGTCGCCGTGGAGGGCGGCGCGGCGCATAGCGGCGTCGCTGCGGCCGGCGACCCAGATAGGGGGATAGGGCTGCTGTTGGGGTTGGGGCAAGAGGGTTACATCGTCGAATTGGAAGAAGCGGCCGTGGTGGGTGACATTTTGCTCGGTCCAGAGGCGCTGCATTACGGCGAGCATTTCGTCGGTGCGGCGGCCGCGGGTGTGGACCGGGATGCCGAGGGCGTCGAATTCAACATGGGTGCCGCGTTGGCCGCTGACGCCGATGCCGAAGTCGAGGCGGCCGTGGGAGACGAGGTCGAGGGAAGTTACCAGTTTGGCGAGGAGTACGGGATGGTAGAGGGGGGCGATGACGATGCCGGTCATTACGCGGAGGGTTTGGGTGGCGCCGGCCGCGGCGGCCATCAGGGGGATGTTGAGGAGGGTAGGCCGGGGCGGGTTGCCATCCATGAGGTGTTCGCCGGTGGTGATGCGGTCGAAGCCCAACTGCTCGGCGCGGCGGGCGAATTCGGCGATGTCCCAGTAGTTTTCGACGGAGAAGTTGCAGCCGAAGGTGATTTGCGGGGTGGGCATAATATCTCCTTGTGGGCGGGCGATTTGCTACATTTTAGGGATGTCCGGCTGGTCTGGCAATGGATAAGGGGCGGCGGTTACGGGGCGGCTCTTACAATTTCGGTGTCGGGGCGGAAGGCAGCCCAGGCAAACCAGAAGTGGTTGGCGTGGACGATGGGGGTTAGCTGCTGTCCAGCCAGGGGGCCGGCGGTGGCTTGGCCGAGGATGTTCCATTGGCTGGCGGTTTCGGTATCGGTGAAGCCGGCGGCATTGGGTTGGAAGGTCAGGGTTTGGCCGTTGAGTTCGCGGAGGAAAACGCCGGTGGCGCCGACGGCGCGGGATTCGGCAATGGAGGGGGCGTCAAGGGCGGAACGGGTACCGGGTTGGAAAAAGACGGCTATCTCCTGGCCGCTGACGGTGTGGTGGACGACGCCGGCGGTTTCAAGGAGGGAGAAGGGGAAGGCGGCGGCGGAGTCGTCAATGGTGAGGGCGGCGACGCGTTCCATCGGGAGTAGGCGGTCGTCGGGGTCGCCGGAGAAGAGGAAGGGGGAACGGTCGGCGCGGTCGTAGCCGGCGTAGGGGTTTTGGCCGTAGTCGCGGCGGTGGCCGGTGTCGCGGGAGAGGACGGCGGCGTTGGGATAGGCGGTCTTGAAGTCCTGCCAGGAGATGATGCTGGAGGGCAAGAGTTTCAGTTGGCGGCCGGTGAGTTCGCCGACGATGGCCGCACCGGTCAGCTGCTGCCACCAGGATTCGGTTTGGCGGTCCCACATGATGAGGTCGCTGTTGCGGAGGTTGCCGGAGACGCCGAAGTCATAGATTACGCCGTCGAGGGTGCGCTCAAAGACGATGGCGGAGTTGCAGAGGGGGCAGAAGGTGGCGACTATGGGGATACCGCCGACGGTGTCGTTGACGATTTCGTGCCAGGTGAGGATTTGCAGGGGGTAGGCTTTGGCGGCGTCGTTGAGGGCGAAGGCGATAACCGGTTCCTGGGGGGCGAGCCACTGGTCGGCGGCGGTTACGGTGGTGAAGTTGGGGTTGTCGAGGGGCGGGATGCCATCGCGGGGGACGCCGCCGGAAAAGATTTCGTTGTAGGGGACGCTGCGTTGGCTGAAGTCGGTTTGCCATGGGCCGGGATAGAGGCGGGCGGCGCGCATTTCCTGCTGCCAGTCGTCGGGCGGCGGGGTAGGAAGGGGGGTTGCGGTGGCGGCCGCGGTGGGAGTTGGGGCGCTGGATTGCGGCGCGGTGGTTGGCAGCGGGACGGTGGCAGCCGGGGTGATGGGGGACTGAGGGGTAGCAGTTGGCGGCGTTGCAGGGGTCGGGGGGATGGCGGCCAAGGTTGGCGCGGCCGGGATGGTGGCAACGGCGGCGGTCGGGGGAGTTGACGGCGTTGCGGTGGGGCCGCAGGCGGCGGCGGTTAGCAGGATGGCGGCCAAGGTCAGGAGGGACAGGATGGGGAGCCGGGGGTGATTGAGCGGCATTTAGATAACTCCGGGGCGGGCCGGATGGGGTTGGCTGGGGTTAAGGGTAGGGGGGAAGGTGGGGCGGCGTCAAGGGGTGGGGGCGGGTTGGAGCGACCCGCCCCGGTGTTGTTGGATAACCCTACCAGGTTACCAGACCCGAAAGCTAGATTGAAACCTCTCAAGAGGCCCGCTCCACTTATCAGAATCGGTAGGGCAGACCGCGGTAGTGACAACGTAGAAATGATTTCTTTGAATAAGGTTCTGTATCACATCCGCGATGCAAGGAACGCCATCAAGAGAAAGTCGCCCGCGCAGGTGCCACTGATTGGGCCCAGATGCGTAACTTTCCTGAATTTCGAACCCTATCTCGCTCCCGACTTCAGTCCATGTCAGAACATTTACTGAAAAAGGGGTGGTAGAGTTCATTTCGGCGATTGTTATTATCGCCGACGCTTCCTGACTGCCCGGTCGAAAATGGTACTGGTAATCGTCCTCGTCAATTTCCCAGCTATTCGGAATAGAGACCGAAAATCGATGGCGCCTACTAGCATAGGTGCGATAAGTTGTGCTGTCCGGTAGTTGGGTGGGTGTCGGTGCAAGAGTGGGCGTAGGAACAGGAGTAGGGTAAGGGGTATAGGTAGGGGCTGGAGTTGCAGTGGGGTAAGGGGTGTAGGTCGGGAGCGCGGTCGGCGTGGGATAGGGCGTGTGGGTGGGCAACGGCTCCGGGGTCGGGTAAGGGGTGTGCGTAGGGTAGGGGGTGTGCGTGGGGAGAGCGGTTAAAGTCGGGTAGGGCGTGTAGGTCGGGGCCGGGGTGTAGGTGGGATAGGGCGTTGCGGTGGGCGGGATGGGTTGGGCGCAGGCAACGGCGGTCAGGGACAGGATTACCAGGGCAATAATGGGTAGAAAGGCTTTCATCGCCGGGAACCCCCTTGCAAGCCAGGATTGGGCTACTTGCTACAGTCGCCGGGTTCCCGCGTACGCCTGGCAAGGGGGCAAAATGCCCTACCTTGCAAGCAGGCGTACTTAGTGGGTGAATCCGTTGCATCCGGAGACTGTAGCAGGGGGAATATAGGTTATTGGTGGGGTGATGTCAATAGCCGGTGGGCGGGAAGGCATAGCGCGGGGCTTAGTACGAGGTATGGCCGGGGCGGCGGCTTGGGGCCGCCCCGGCGGTTGGGGTTTGCCTATTGCTAGGGGGTAATTCGCTGGGGGGCGGAACCCGTGGCCACGGGTTCCGCCCGTGCGGGAGGCGGTTGGCTAGTCTGGCCATGCGGGTTGCCAAACACCGGTTGGACTGCTGGCTCCCATGCCGGCTTTGCCCGACCAGATTTGCCTGGCGGCAACGGACCTTGAGTTGGTTACTAACGCCGGTTGGTATGGTTGCCATGCCGGCGGGTTGGCCCAGTCCAGCTACCGTTGGTTGAACTGCCTCCAGTCAACCTATTAACTCCAGCTCCTGTAGGGAAGGGGCGGCGGTTTGGCGGCGGGTGGGATTTGCCGTTTGCCGCGGCTCCGGTTGGGGAAGTACGGGGCCTTAGGCCGGTTCCCCGGGATTAGGAGCGGGACGCTTGACGGCCGCGGGGGCCGGTGGCGTCCACAGCGCGCTGTGAGCTATATTTCACGGTAAGCTAGCGTATCGTTTTGAGACCCGGCGTCCCGGGGCTAGGTCTGACCTCGCAGTAATAAGTATGGGGGATGGAATGGTGGTTGTCAAGAGGGTTTAAGACGGATTTACGGGAATTAGGAAATTAGTTTTGGGAGATACGGCGGGGGAACTTTTGTAAAAGTTCCCCCGCACCCCCTCAAAACTTTTGGAGTTTGGGGATGGCTGGTTGTTTTGAGGGGGGCGGTTCTGGATTCCCACTTTCGGGGGAATGACGGGGGAAGGGGCGGTGGCAAATTGGCTGACGATTTTACGAAATGTTTGACGATAAGAGAGATTATTTATACACTACAGGTTACAAACCCTTATGGAGGCGGGATTATGGCCCTGGACGAGGTTTTGAGGGAGAGCCTGAGTAACTTGCGCCCCGGTGTTTTGGATAACGAGGCGCAGGTCAAACTGACTGTAATCCAGCCGGTGTTGAATGAGTTGGGCTGGCGGGCTACTAATCCGGCTGAGTTCAAGTCGGAGTTCCCGGTGGATAACCGCTGGGTGGACTACGCTTTAGGAACCCGTCTGGCTACGGCCGCGCCCCATCCGTTGGTCTTTGTTGAGGCTAAAGGCGTGGGCCGCGCCGATGCCAAAGGCGAGGAACAGCTTTTCTCTTATGCGGTGAACCGGGGAATTCCGCTCCTGGTTTTGACGGACGGCAAAGTCTGGAATTTCTACCTGAGTATGGCTCCGGGCAATCCTCCGGATCGGCGGTTTTATCGGATTGAGCTGACTCAGGAAGCGATGATTCCGGATTATGCGGAACTGTTTCGGCGTTATCTGCAAAGGGATAATGTGGTATCGGGACGGGCCCGACTGGATGCGGAGGAGCAGCTCCGAGTTGCCAAAGAGAGTGAGCTGGCGCGCAACCAGATTTCCCCTTGTTGGACCGCCCTGTTAAGTGAACCCAGCTCCATTTTGCGGGACGCGCTCGTAGATGCTGTAGAAAAGCAGTGCGGTGTGAAGCCGGCAACTGAGGATGTTGATGAGTTTTTACAGGGCTTGAGGACCACATTTATGCCGGGCGGCAGGCCCGCTCCGGAGATTCCCGCCGCTACCAGAACCCCCGCATCCGGCGGTCGTTCCCGCTCGAATAAACCGGCCGAGCAGACGGGACGGGCGGGCAAAATTGTCGGTTATGTCCTCGAGGGACGAGAAGTTGCTGCGAGGTCGGGCATCCGGGTCTTGCAGGAAATCCTGATCGAGTTTGACCGGCGGGACTCCGCGTTTATGGAACGGTTCGCCCTGGAAACCGGAAGCGCGCGGCGGAATGTAGTTGCGCGCAACCGCGACAGCCTTTATATGTCGTCGCCGCACTTGGTAGGCGAGTCCCAAGAGGTTGGGAACGGTTGGTGGATGACGACTAAAATCAATGCGGCCGCAATCAGGGGCTGCATTGAAACCGCTTGCCGGCTGGCTGGGGTGCGGTTCGGTGTCCAGCTGACTCTTATTGAACGGCAGGATTCCCGTACGATATGACCGCCGCCGCCGCTGGTTAGCGGCGGCCGGGCTTTTACCCTTTTCTGCAATGGCTCTGTTTGCTTTCGGGGTGTTTCTGGATTCCGGTTGGCACGGGAAGGAGGTTAAGGGCGGCAGACCCGAGGGGTAAAGGGAAGGGCGTCGCCAAGGGCGGGAAGGTCGCAATGATTTAAGGGGAGGTTCGGTTATGCAGCAGTTGACCAGCAATGTGTTTGTGGAGACGGAGGTGCGGGGGTGTAATCACGGGTTTGTTACCACTGCCGACGGGGTGGTGATGATTGACAGTCCGCACAAGCCGACGGATGCGCTGAAGCTGAAGGCGGAAATTGCCCGGCACGGGCCGCTGCGCTATATCATCAACACGGAGCCGCACGGCGATCATTGGACGGGGAATGCCTTTTTTGATGCGCCGGTGATTGCCCACGAAGGGGTGCGGCGGCGGATTCTGGAGACGGATCTGGGTGAACATTTGGAGCGGGTGGCGAATTTCGGGCCGGAGGAGGTTCCGCTGCTGGAGGGTTATACGCCCAATGCGCCGGTCATTACTTTCAAGAACGGGATGACGCTGCGGGTGGGCGAGCATACCTTTCGGATGATCCATATGCCGGGGCATACGCTGTATCAGGCGGCAATTGTGATTGAGGAGGAGGGGGTGGTTTTTACCAGCGACAATATCTTTCATAAGGTGCAGACTTGGCTGCACGAGGCGAACCCGGATTTGTGGCTGGGGGCGTTGGAGTCGCTGCGGCGGCTGGAGGAGGATATTTTTGTGCCGGGACATGGGGCGGTGTGCGATAAGGGGTATCTGGATGAGCAGGGTTCGTTCATTCTGGAGTGGAAGGAGTATGTGAAGGATGCTATTGACCGGGGGATGACGCGGGATGAGGCGGCGCTGAATTTGAACGGGATGATGGAGCGGTATCCGATGGATGTGGGGCAGGCGGCGCTGGCGCCGATGGTGATGCGGATCAGCGCGGCGAACTTGTATGACTATTTGACGGGGGCGGGGGAGCCGCCGAAGCCGGCGAGCGCCGCGCTGCGGCCGCGGGGGATGTAAGTCGGGCCGGGGAAGGTCGAGGCACTGGGGCGGGTAAGTTAGTTGCCCGCCCTTTTTTATTGGGACGGTTTTACTGACAGCGGCGGGTGGCGGCGGGCGGATTCGGGCGGTTATACTTTTCCCGTTCCTGATAGCGGGATAGTCGGATTTGTCGGCGCGGGCGGTCAGGTCGTGGGCGTCGGATATAGGAAAAGGAGAGGTCGGTATGGGGCAGTTTTTGACCAGAGAAGCTAACTGGACGGAGATAGTAACCAACACGCTGGCGTTGGGGTTCAGCTTGATGGCGATAGTAGCGCTGACCTATACGGCGCTGTTCAACCCGGATAAGCTGCCGATGGTGAGTTCGGTTACTTCGGGGATTACCGGGGTAATCCTGGGGTACTATTTCAACCGGGAACGGCTGCGGGTGGCGCAGCGGCGGGCCGAGCGGGCGGAACGGGAGCGAGAGGCGGCGCGGCGGGAGGTTGAGGATTCCAAAGAAGAGTTGGCGGAAATGGATTCCCTAGTGATATACTTTGGAAGTATGATGAGTTACAGGGAAGCCGAGACCGAGACTGAAGAGGAGTAGCTTTATGCCGTATATCAGCGACGCCAAGTTTCAGGAGATGCAGATTGTCCTGAAGCTGGCTCTGGAAAGGATCGAGCGGCGCAAGAAGCGGATAGCGGAACTGAAACGGGAGGAAGAGGAGGAGTCCAAGCGTTTCCGCCGGGAAGGCTATTAGGCTTTAGCCGGTGGTTGGGGGATAGGCCGGCTTGTTTGGGGAAAGGTCGGGGCATAGCCGGCATTTGGGCGGGATGAAGCGGCGCGTAGCTGGCGAGTTTTTGCCGGGGGCGGGCCGCTTTCGCTTTACCATTTATGTTAAACTACTCCCCAACATTACCAACCCATCAACCCGGAGGAACCTTTATATGCCCACCGCCGACGCCGTCGTCTTGCCCGCTACCGTCCGCCCCGCCAAATACCGCATCACCTTGCAGCCCGACCTCCAGAACTTCACCTTCGACGGGCTGGAACTCATCGACCTCCAAATCGCCGAAACTACTTCCCAAATCCTCCTCAACGCCGACGAACTGACCATCCACGCCGCCACGCTCATTCAGAACGGCGGCAGCCAGCGCGCCGCATCCATCACCCTCGACAAAGAACACGAAACCGCCATCCTCGCCTTTCCCGAACCGGTCAATCCCGGCGCGGCCCAACTGGATTTGCGCTTTACCGGGGAGCTGAACGACAAGCTGCGCGGCTTTTACCGCAGCCAGTATGTCAACCCGGAGGGGGAAACGGCTTACCTGGCGACTACCCAGTTTGAGGCCACGGATGCCCGCCGCGCCTTTCCCTGCTGGGATGAACCCTCCTGCAAAGCCGCCTTTCAACTTACCCTCAACATCCCCGCTCACTTGGCTGCCGTATCCAACACCCCGGTAATCGCCACGGAGCGGCTCGACGCCGGCTACAAATCGGTCCTTTTCGCCGAAACGCCGGTGATGTCCACTTACCTGCTGGCTTTCGTGGTAGGAGATTTGACTGCCATCGAGCAGGAATCGGTCAACAATACCCGGGTGGCGGTGTGGACGACCCGCGGCAAAGAGGAACAGGGGCGGTTTGCCCTGGAAACTTCGGCGCGGATGCTGGGGTTCTTTAATGATTACTTCGGCATCCCCTATCCGTTGGAAAAGCTGGACCACATCGCTATCCCCGATTTTGCCGCCGGCGCGATGGAAAATTGGGGGGCGATTACCTACCGGGAAACCGCCTTGCTCGTTGACCCGGCAAACTCCTCGGCCGGCACCCGGCAACGGGTGGCTGAGGTGGTAGCCCACGAAATGGCCCATATGTGGTTTGGCGATTTGGTGACGATGGAGTGGTGGGATGACCTGTGGCTGAACGAAAGTTTTGCCTCCTGGATGGGAACTAAAGCGGTGGATTGGGCTTTCCCGGAATGGCAGATGTGGACCCAGTTCGTCAATATGGATACGGACCGGGCGTTGAGCCTGGACGGACTGAAAAACTCCCATCCCATCGAGCAGGAAGTTCACGACCCGGCGGAAATCAGCCAGTTGTTTGATGCCATCAGCTACAGCAAGGGGGCGTCGGTCATCCGGATGCTGGAGAATTTTCTGACGCCGGAGGTGTTCCGCCAGGGCTTGCATCAGTATCTGGAAACTAACCAGTATGCCAATGCGCGCACCGGGGATTTGTGGTCGGCGATGGAGGCGATGTCGCAAAAGCCGGTGACGGCGATTATGGACAGCTGGATTGCCCAAACCGGCTATCCGGTGCTGTCGGTGCAGGCGGCGGAGTCGGGGGACGGAGTGGAGCTGACGCTGGCTCAGGAGCGGTTTGTCTATGACCATTTGCTGGGGACGGCGGCGGAGCCGACGGTGTGGCAGGTGCCGGTGAGCGTGGCGCAGGGCGGCAATGGGGAGAGCGCGGCGGCCGGGCCGATTGTGATGGACGCGGCGCAAACCCGGCTGCGGCTGCCGGCGGCGGCCGGGGGCGATAACTGGTTCAAGGTGAATCCGGGGGAAACGGGATTTTTCCGGGTGAACTATGCGGCGGCCGATTGGCAGCGGCTGCTGCCGGCCATCCGCTCCCGGGCGCTGCCGGCTACGGATCGGCTGGGGTTGCAGAATGACGCCTATGCCCTGTCCAAGGCGGGGCTGCTGCCGGTGACGCAGTTTCTGGAGCTGGCCGGGGCGTACGAAAATGAGGATGACGCCTCGGTGTGGAGTGACCTAGCGAGCAACTTGCGGGATATTGAGCTGCTGGTAGCGGAGGAGCCGTGCTATGAAAATTACCGGGCTTTTGCCCGGGACTTGTTCCGGCCGGCGGCGCGCCGCATCGGTTGGGCGGCCCAACCCGGCGAAGGCCACCTCGACTCCTTACTCCGCAGTACCGTGCTCAGTCAAGTCGGCAGCTATGGCGATTCCGATTTTCTGGCGCAAGCCACGGACCGGTTCAATGCCTACTGCCAAGACCCGGCCGGTCTGCACCCGGACTTGCGCGGCCTAGTGTTCAGCTTGGCCGCCCAAGCCGGCAATGCCGACACCTATGGTCAGCTGTGGCAGCTGTACGAGCAAGCCGACTTGCAGGAGGAAAAGATTCGGTTGGCGTTGGCGATGGCCCGTTTCACCCAGCCGGAGCTGTTGCAGGAAACCCTGCGCCGCGCCCTTACCGACGCCGTCCGTTCCCAAGACACCATCACGGTGATAACCGCCGTCGCCGCTAACCTGCAAGGCCGGCACTTGGCTTGGCAGTTCGTTCAGGACAATTGGCCGGAGTTCGACCGCCGCTATGGGGATGGCGGGTTCGGGCTGATGCGGCTGGTTTCGATTTGCAGCAACTTTGTGGATGCGGACAAGCCGGCGGAAGTGGAAGCCTTTTTCCGGGAACACCCGGCTCCGGCCGCGGAGCGGACTATCCGCCAAGCGTTGGAGCGCATCCGCCTTAATGTCAAGTGGCTGGAACTGAACCGGGAGGAACTGGCGGCGCGGTTTGGGTAATCCGGCTCGGGGAAAGGCAAAGGGGTA
This sequence comes from Dehalococcoidia bacterium, assembly GCA_965243185.1. Lineage (GTDB taxonomy): Bacteria > Chloroflexota > Dehalococcoidia > Lucifugimonadales > UBA3495 > CBDBCU01. The sequence goes on from OZ251531.1 coordinate 2,793,537, forward strand.
AAGGATTGGCCGCCGCTGACTAGCGGCGGCCAATGGATTGTCGGGCGGGTTTAGTTATGGTTGTTTATCCAGTAGAACGCCCCACCGCCGACTACTACAACCAGGATAACTACCCAAGTAGCTATTGCCGCCCACATCCACCGGTTGAAACCGCTGCCGCCATCCTCGTTGATTTCCAGAGCCTGAGCGATGATGCCGTCGGCAACTTGGGGATAACCATTCCCCAGCCATTCCTCAGCAAGGGTATTGGCCCAGTCCGGGAGTTCATCCTCGGAATCTAAAAGTTTGCGGTGGACTTGGATATAGGCGTCGCTAGCCGATTGGCCTTCCTGCTCCAGCCGTTCCCGGCGGCCGTCTTTAGTGATGGCCGTTATCTCCAGCAGTCGAAACTCCTCCGGGATCTGCACTTGGTGTTCATACCCGTCGAGCATAGTGCGGGACCGGATGCTGCGAGGGCTATTACCCCACAGCTTGACGGTGACTGACATTGCGCCCTCGATGTCGGGTATCTCGTTGTCGCCCGGGTGCTTTTTGAACTCGGCGGGTTCTCCGGGTTCCTCTTTGAGGTTGACATCAGACTTCCAACCAATCAACTCCGATTCGATAATAAGAGTTGCCACTTCGGGAGCGTTCAGCCGGAAGGTGCAAGTTCCGGTGACCGGCTTTTGCTGATGGATGTAAGCCCAGCCGTCAATACGCACGTCGCCCTCACCATCGCCGTCCTCATCCAGAAGGAAGTTACAATCATCGTCGGTAATTTCCGGCGCGTTGGCACTATCCTGGGCCGGCCCGGAAGCGGACAGGATACCCGGCGCAAGCAGCAAGGTCAGGGCAACGGCGATACTCAGCAGTATCGCCGCCGCCTTACTGGTCAAGGGATGGGGCTGGGTCGGCATTAGATTTTCTGCTCCACGAATTCCCGATGCCCGTTGGTTTCGGTCCCCTCGGCCGGGGCTGCCTCAACGCTGCCATTAGGCGACGGCTGGGAGGCGGTATGCTCCGTTGCCGCGGTTAGCAGTTCGGCCGGCGGTTTGACCCCGTAGTATTTGGCGTAATCACGCCAGAGGGTGACGTTGCTGGTCAGCTTCCGGTACTCGGCTTCGAGCCGGTCGTAGGTGCTGATGTCCCGGAAACCGTCCTCCGGGCGGCAACGAGCTAACACCAAGAAACTGTATTCCACCGGCACATCAAAATCAACGTTGTTGACCCGCCAGTGGAGGGACTTGGGTTGGGGCGAATCCGCTGCGCCCGGCCGAATGTAGTCGGCCAGATTGTGTTCCCGGGTGTTGAAGGTTCCGGGGATGGTTCGAGTCCCTGCTTCGAGGAAGTACTTCAGGAATTGCTGACTCGGCTGGAACACCTTGTTATCGCCCCGCTTAGTTTGGTCGGCGATGGAGATGGCGATGACTTCCTGGAACCGGGCGGCCGAAGGGATATTCGCCGCTTGGCAGTCGCTGCGTTCGAGAACCGGATTCAACCGGTTTTCAATCCAGTCGCGAACCATAGTAATACCGGCGGCGCCCAACAAGTCGGCAATGGAGCCGGAGCTGGTACCGCCCTGGAGACGCTTGGCGTTTTCCAAACGCAAAAAGTCCGGGAGACGAATAGTCAAGCAGAAGGGGTCGGGACGGACGGTAATTTTGTCCGGAGCCGTGTCGTGAGAGTGGCTGGGCCACTCATCACTGTTCTTTTTAGCCTCCTCCAAGTGGCTATTAACCTTGTTTTGGTTGATGCGCGGCGACGAGAGCCATTTCATAGCCGCCAATTCGTCGGCTTCTTTAACCAGCTTCGCGACGTTCTCGCGGACGACATGGTCTTGCTCGCCATCCAGTAGGGGGCGGATGTCGTTCTTGACGCGGAGGAGGAAATCCTCCCGTTTCTGCAAAGTCTTTTTGGGCTTCCCGCCGGATTTTGACCGGGATTTCGTCCAGCCGGTCGGATCGGCTTCCCAAGGCAACCGAACTTGATAGTTCAGGTAGAGGCACTCGCGGTTGCACGCGGCCTCGGAAACTACGTGGGTCAGGTGGGCATTCCAGCGTTTGCTGCCTACGTCCAAACTGGCGAAGGCTTCGGCCTGGTCACCCTGAAAGCCGGTAGCGCCGTTAAGCAGGCAGGCGGTAGTTTGAGCCGCCGCCCGGTCAATGGCTGACCACATTTCACCCTGGGAGTCGCCGGCGGTCTCGATTGAGCCGCCGTCAAAGACGATATTGATGTCGTAAGGCTTCCAGTATTCGGTGTCGTTCTCGTTTTCCGTCACCGGAACGCCCCTGAGCAACTCCTGCCGAGCTACATAGCCGCGGAAGGCGTGTTCCATAGCATCCTTGTCGAGGGCGCCGGTAGCGTCAGTGTTGACCGGGGGACAGAGTTCGATGCCCCAAACTTCCAACTCGTGGCTCCGCCGGATATTGGCAAAATGCTTACGCAGAGCGGCGCCCAAGTACATACTCACGGTGCCGGAGGTAGGACCTTCCGGGCAGTAGGGTATCACCACAGCCAGCTTGAGGTCGTGGGTGATACCACTCTGCTGCTTGAACTTGTCCCACATCTGGACAGTATCCCAGCAAGTCTGCTGGATGTTCCACCGGCACCACGCCGCCAACTGAGCCGGCGAGTTGGCCAAGCCGTCGGCGTCGACCAGAGGGTTGACCAAGCGCAACAGGTTCTGGGGAGCCAAGGCATTGGGCTGCATCTTAACGCCGAGGGAGGCGTCGCCGATGCCGTAAATGTCCCGCCACGGGCCGGAACGCTGCTCTTGGATGTCCCGGTTCAACTTTTCAATCTGGCCGTCGGTGTGGTCGGCGGCCCAGGGGGCGAGTTGGGTGATGCCTTGGGCTTGGAGTTCGTCGACGAAGTAGGGGAGGCTTTCGAGGCCGGCTTTGCCGGCGGCCATTACGCGGGCGGCTGCAAACATTGCTTACTCTCCACGGAGCCGGTTGGGGGTCAGCACTATGTTTTAGATATTAAGGAATGGGGCAAAGGGTTGTCAAGGGTTGCTGAAGGTTGGTGAAAAAATTGGTTACTTTTTAAGATTTTATCTATTGAATTTTTCAATGTATTATGGTAATAGGGGCGGCCGGGCCGGCGGAGAGTAAGGGTTTTAGGGGGCTTGGGGCGGGTGTTATAATGAGGGGCAACTTGGTTTGGGGAGAGAAGTTTTCCAGTAGGTTTTGTACCGACTGGCGGTTAGGGGGCGGTTATGGAAGGGCGTATTGAGCAGTGGGACAAGGGCTTGGCTTTGCCGATTCCCCAAGACTTGGCGCAGCAGATGGGATTGGCGGCGGATACGGCGGTCAGTTTGGAAGTCCGGGATGGGGAGTTGAAGGTCGGCCCGGTGGGGAAAGTGCGCTTTACGCTGGAGGAGTTGCTGGAGGAGATTACCGAGGAGAACCGGCACGGGGAGGTGGATACCGGCCCGGCGGTGGGCGGTGAGGTGTGGTGAGGGAAAAGCCGAGTTGATGGCGGGATTGCCGGTGGAGGTGATGGATGAGGTGTTGCAGAAAATTGGCACCTTGCTACAACTAAGGGCGGGTTGATGTTCCGGGACGGGACGCACCCGCCCTTTCACTATTTTTTGCATAAGAGAGATTTTGGGGTTTTGGGCGGGTGTTATAATGGGGGCAACTTGGTTTGGGGGAGAGGAATTCGCTATGCCGCCGAAGACGATGTTTGAGAAGATTTGGGACGCGCATTTGGTGCATGAGGAGCCGGGGCAGCCGGCGGTGCTGTATGTGGATCTGCATTTGATTCACGAGGTTACGACGCCGCAAGCCTTTGAGGGGCTGCGGTTGACCGGGCGGGGGGTGCGGCGGCCGGATTTGACGATCGGGACGGTGGACCATAATACGCCGACTTGGGACTTGTCGCTGCCGATTACCGACGAGGTTTCCAAGCGGCAGCTGGACGCCCTGGAGGAGAATACCCGGGATTTCGGGATTACCCTGTATGACCGGTACAGTCCTTATCAGGGGATTGTCCATGTCATCGGGCCGGATTTGGGCTATACGCTGCCGGGCAAGACGGTGGTTTGCGGGGACAGCCATACTTCGACGCACGGGGCGTTGGGCTGCTTTGCGGTGGGCATCGGGACTTCGGAGGTGGAGCACGTGCTGGCGACGCAGACGCTGCGGCAGTTCAAGCCCCGGACGATGGAGGTGCGGGTGAAGGGGCCGCTGCCGCTGGGGGTGGCGGCCAAGGATGTGATTCTGGGCATCATCGGGCAAATCGGGGTGAATGGCGGCGTGGGTCATGTGATTGAATATACCGGGGAGGCGATCCGGTCGCTGTCGATGGACGGGCGGATGACGGTTTGCAATATGAGCATTGAGGGGGGCGCGCGGGCCGGGATGATTGCGCCGGATGAGACTACCTTTGAGTATGTGCGGGGGCGGCGGTTCGCGCCCAAGGGAGCGGAACTGGAGGCGGCGGTCGCGGAGTGGCGGCAATTGCCGAGCGATGCCGGAGCGGTGTTTGACCGGCTGGTGGAGATTGAGGCGGCCGATTTGGAGCCGTTTGTTACTTGGGGGACGAATCCGGGGATGGTGGCCAAGGTTACGGGGCGGGTGCCGGATCCCAATTCGTTTGCAGAAGCGGCGCAGCGGGAGGCGGCGGAGCGGGCGTTGACTTATATGGGGCTGGAGCCGGATACGCCGTTGTCGGAAGTGAAAATTGACCGGGTGTTTATCGGGGCCTGCACTAATTCGCGGCTAGAGGATTTGCGGGCGGCGGCGGAAGTGGTGAAGGGGCGGAAGGTGCATCCGGAGGTGTATGCGATGGTGGTGCCGGGGTCGGCGCTGGTGAAGGAGCAGGCGGAGGCCGAGGGGCTGGATGCCATTTTTAAGGATGCCGGGTTGGACTGGCGGGTGGCGGGTTGCTCGATGTGCTTGGGGATGAACCCGGATATTTTGCAGCCGGGGCAGCGGTGCGCGTCGACTTCCAACCGCAATTTTGAGGGACGGCAGGGCAAGGGCGGACGGACGCATCTGGTCAGTCCGCCGATGGCGGCGGCGGCGGCGATTGCCGGGCATTTCGTGGATATTCGGGATTGGTAGCGGGCCGGCGGGCCGGATAGCCGGGACGGGGATTTGGGAGATGAACGCGCGGTTGGCAGGTACGGCTTTGGGCGATTACGGACACCCGGTTTTTAAGCGGGACGGGTTCGTTTGCGTCTATTGCGGGTTTGACGGGAACGGGTTCAGTCAGTGGCGGCAGCTGACGGTGGATCATTTGCGTCCGAAAAGCTGCGGCGGGGCGGACGCGGCCGCCAATATGGTAACGGCGTGCCATTTCTGCAACGCGGCGATCAGCCGGATGAAGTTCGCGGCGGACTTGAGCGATGGGGAAATCCTAGAGCTGAAGAAGGAGCGGGTGCGGGAACGGTTGAAAGTATTTCGCCGGTTCTGGTCGGAGGAGGTGGCGCCGCGGGATGAGGCTTTGACGCCGCAGCAAGGGGGGGATTATCTGCCGTATCCGCTGCTGCTGGATTTGAGTTCGTTGGAGTTGGACGATTGGCAACTGGAGAAGATTAGCGCGGATAATGGCAACCTGCGCTTGGAGCTTACGGCGAAGGGAGAGTTGGTCATTATGCCGCCAGCGCATACGCTAACCGGTTGGCAGGAGGGGGAGATACTCTATCAAGTTACCCATTGGGCGAAAGGGGATGGCACCGGGGTTACTTTTGGCCCGTCGGCGGGGTTTCGGCTGCCGAACCGGGCGGTTCTGGCCGCCGATGCGGCGTGGATGACACAGGAGCGGTGGGAGACTTGGCTGCGGGAGCAGGAAGGCAAGGAGGAGAAGGAACGGGAGGGGTTCAGCACTTTCTGCCCCGACTTTGTGGTGGAGCTGCGTTCCAGTTCGGATACGCTGGTCAGCGTACAGCGGAAGATGGAGGAGTATATGGAGAATGGCGTCCGGCTGGGGTGGCTGCTGGACCCGGTGCGGCAGCGGGTGCATATTTACCGGCCGGGGGCGGCACCGGAGGTTTTGGATAATCCGGAGACGGTTTCCGGGGAGCCGGAGTTGCCGGGGTTTGAGCTGGATTTGCGGGAGATTTGGTAGCTGCGAGGAGATTTATGGAGCCTTTCGTGAAATTGAGCGGGGTGGCCGCGCCGATGGACCGGGTGAACGTTGACACCGACGCGATTATTCCGGCGGTACATCTGAAGAGCATCCGCCGCACCGGGTACGGGGAACATCTTTTTGGGAGTTGGCGGTATAACGAGGACGGGACGCCGCGGCCGGAGTTTGTGCTGAATCAGCCGGCGTATGCGGCCGCCAACATTCTGGTGGCCGGGCGGAATTTCGGCTGCGGGTCGTCGCGGGAACACGCGCCGTGGGCGTTGAACGATTACGGGATTCGCTGCGTCATTGCGCCGAGCTTTGCGGACATTTTCTTTAACAACTGTTTCCAGAACGGGTTGCTGCCGGTAGTTTTGCCGGAGGAGCAGGTGCGGCGGATTATCGACTTGACCAGCGAGAATCCGGGGCTGCGGCTGAATGTGGATTTGGAGGGGCAGCGGATTTGGGACGAGAATGAGGAAATCGTCCTGGACTTTGAGGTGGATCCGTTCCGCCGCTACTGCCTGCTGAACGGACTGGATGACATCGGGCTGACTTTGCAGCAGGAGGATAAGATTGCCGCTTATGAAGCGGCGCGAGGGTTGTAAAAGGCTGGGTTGACTTGCGGTTGCCCGGGTTTCCGGGGTCGGTTCCGTCTGCTTTTGGGGATTTTCTGGATTCCCACTTTCGTGGGAATGACGTAAGATACCGGGAATGACGATAAGGCGCGGGGCAAGGCGGTAAGGCGTGGGGTTCATCATCCTTGACGCCGCCATACCAGGGTTTCCATCAAGATGACCGGGTAGGCGCGGGGTTTATTTTACGAATTGGGGGTAGGTAATTGAATACCATTGAGGCGATTTCCGAAATCCTGAAACGGGAAGGGGTGGAGTATCTCAGTTGCTTTCCCACCACTCCGGTGATTGAGGCGGCGGCGGCCGCGGGCATCCGGCCGATTGTCTGTCGGCAGGAGCGGGTAGGGGTGGGGATTGCGGACGGGTACAGCCGGGTTACGGACGGGGAAAAGCCGGGGGTCTTTGCGATGCAGTACGGGCCGGGGGCGGAAAATGCCTATCCGGGCGTGGCGACGGCTTATTCGGACTCGACGCCGATCCTGCTGCTGCCCTTGGGGGAGCCGCGGGAGCGGCAGGGGATAGCGCCGCATTTTAATTCGGTCGCCAACTACGGGGGCGTGACCAAGGCGGTGGAGTTGCTGAACACGCCGGGCCGCACCAGTCAGGTGATGCGGCGGGCTTTTGCCGGTTTGCATCAGGGGCGGGTGGGGCCGGTGATGGTGGAGATACCGGCGGATGTGGCGTTGGAGGAAGTGGATGAGGCGGCGTTTTATTGGAGCGGGCGGGTGCGGCGGTTGGCGGCGCAGGGCAATCCGGCGGATGTGGAAGCGGCGGCGCGGGCTTTGTGCAATGCCCGCTATCCGGTGATTCACGCCGGGCAAGGGGTATTGTACGCCCAAGCGTACGAGGAGCTGATTGAGCTGGCGCAACTGCTGCAAGCCCCGGTGATGACCACGCTGCTGGGCAAGAGCGCTTTTCCGGAAACCCATCCGCTGGCTTTGGGGAGCGGTTCGGGGGTGATGTCGCGGCCGGTGTATCACTTTGTCCGCCGCTGTGATGTGCTGTTCGGCATTGGTTGCAGCTTTACCAAGCATGGGATGTCGATGAACATTCCGCCGGGCAAGACGCTGATTCACGCTACGAATGACCCGCGGGATATTAACAAGGATTACGATGTGGATTATCCCATCGTGGGGGATGCCAAGCTGGTGCTGCGGCAGATGATTGAAGCCTGCCGGGAGATTGTCGGGGATGGGCGGCAGTCCAACCCGGAGACGGCGCAGGAGATTCGGTTGGAACGGGATGCCTGGCTGGCGGAGTGGGGTTACAAGCTGAATGACCAGAGCCGGCCGATCAATCCCTATCGGGTGATTTGGGAGTTTATGCAGACCATTCCGCCGGCGGAGGCGATTGTGACGCACGATTCGGGGAGTCCCCGGGATCAGATTATGCCCTTTTACCGCACGGAGGGGCCGCGGAGTTACCTGGGCTGGGGCAAGTCGCACGGTTTGGGTACCGGCTTGGGGTTGGTGATGGGGGCGAAGCTGGCGAAGCCGGAGAAGGTGTGCGTGAACTTTATGGGGGATGCGGCCTTCGGGATGACCGGGCTGGACTTTGAGACGGCGGCCCGGTGCGGGATACCCATCATTACGGTGGTGCTGAATAACTCGACGATGGCGGTGGAGACCGGGGCGATGGCGACTTCCCATGCCCTTTACGGGACGCGGGATTTGGGCGGGAATTACGCCGATATGGGGCGGGCCATGGGCGGCTATGCGGAACGGGTGGAGTCGCCGGCGGAAGTGGGGCCGGCGTTTCGGCGGGCCCGGCAGCAGACGGAGGAGGGGAAGGCGGTATTGCTGGAGTTCATCACCAGCGCGGAGATTGAGACTTCGCATAAGCGGGCGTTTTAGGGGGGTGGCGCGGGGGGGCCGGATGGAAATAAACGGCAACCCGCGGGGTCTGGTAAAGGAGGCATGGCAGGCCGATGGTAATGAATGAGCGTACGCTGAACGGGCATATCGCCGATGCGATGGACGAGCAGGCGCCGCCCGGATATGCGATTTGGGCGGAGGAACACGGCACGGATCGGCAGGGGAACACGGTTCCGGACATCCATGTGGATATGCCCTATGGACTGCGGGGCATCGTGGAGACGGAGTACGGGCAGCCGGCGGTGGGCGACGCCATTCGGAAGCTGGGCTATCAGTTCAGGGACAGCCCCAACCTGCCGATGAAAAGCATCCTGGCGGTGGGAATTCCTGAGGAGTTGGGGAGAATGCCGCGGCGGGAACGGGAGGCGTTCCTGAAAAGCGATGAGCCGCATTTTTTGATGCAGGTGGTAACGGGGGCCGGGCCGGAGGACCCGAGGCGCAGCATTGTGCCGGAGCGGCCGGTGGCGGTGTCGCTACGGGATCTGGTGCATTACGCTTGGCTGACCGCCATTCCTGAGGGCTATTCCCAACAGGAATTGGCCAAGGTTATCCAAGACCTGAACCGGGCCAAAGCCGGCTTGCTGACACGGCTGAAAATGGCCGGCGATGCAGGGCAAGCCCGGTTGTTGGCGAGCTACAACCCGGGCAGCGGCACGGGACTGGCGGGTGTAGCGGGCAATGTGGTTGGCACTTTGACCAGTATGATGCAGTTGCATCTCTGCCTGAAGGAATGGTCCGACGGCGGCTTGGAGGAGGTCTTGCCTTTGGGCGCGCCCAGCCTGTGGCAGCGGATCGAGACGCGTAACGGCATTCCCTACGCCCTGGCGTGGGAATGGCGCAAAATTGAGTTCATCGACTACAAACCTTTGTCCACCCTGGCCGCTGAGATGCTGGAGCATCGGGATTTGTCCTCGCATTTGGGGCCCATCTTGCGGGTAATTCACGACGCCTTGGGGGAGTATATCAGCGCCGGCATCAGCGCGACCACGAATGTGGCGGCGGAGGTCTGGCAGGAGTTGATACCGGATCGGGATCAGCGGGCGGCCTATTACACCAAGCCGGTAACGGCGGAACTGCTGGCTAATTTGACCGTGCCGCGCTTGGCGAACCCGGCGGCGGCCCGTTACAACGAAATCTGCGCCGGGACGGGAACCATTGCGCGGGCTACGGAGGAAAATATCCGGTTCCGGCACTACGCCAATACTGATGACAAGGCGAGCATCCACGCCGCGCGGATGGAGCGGTATATCCGCTTGACGGACATCAACCAGCAGTCGGTTTCGGTGGCTACGGCGAATATGGCAGCGCTGGAACCGAATACGCCTTACCGCACCAACGCCATCTTTGCCATAACTGCCGAGGGCGGGGCCTTGAACTACCTGACGGAACGGGGGGTGTCCGATATGCTGGACACCTTGATTGGCCGGGACGGCGAGCGGTCGGATATGCTGGTATTGGAACGGTGCAGCGCGGACATTTGCAACAACAATGACCCTTATTTCCGAGCCGGCGGGGATGGCGTCCGCAACCCGATTAGTGAAGCCCTGATGCGGGAATACAAGCGGCGCGCCGACCGGCGGGTGGCCGGGGTAGCCAACGGGATGGCCGGGTTCGTTACTTTTATGCAGGTGATTGAACACGAGTTGCTGGCCTACGGGGGTGTCCAAGGGAAAGTCCTGCCCTTGGCGGCGGCCCGGGCCGACAGCTACACCGGCTTTCGTCGTCACATTGAGCGAGATTACCGGGAGGTGTTAGCCATTTCCGGCATTCCGGGTTCGGCGGATACCAGCATTGAGGAGATGCTGCTGGTCGGCACGAAATCCGGACCGAAGGAGGGGGGCGACCGGGCCGTAACCTGCATTAACTTGACCCGGGATTTTTCCTCCAAGATTGAGGCCAAGATGTTCGCCGACGCCATCCGCCGGGAAATGGCAAAGGGCCAGCAGTCCGGGGATATTGACGTGGGCGGCATAGCCGGGAGCTACTATCGTATGGACGAATTGGGCGATGGTCGTCCCTGGACGGCTATCGCCAGCGGTTCGGAATGGGAATTCCCCATTCTGACGGGTAATATCACGCGGGGAATGGCTTGGAATCCCGCTACCGGCGGCACGGTCTCGTTTGCCTTGCCAATGACCACTTTGGACAAGATGATGGCTCCGGGACCGACGGAGTCTTTGATCGGCTGTTTTGACGACAGCCGGTCGCCCCGGGGAGCCTTTGTTATGTATCCGGAGGAGGAAGCCAAGAGTCGGCGCAATCCCTCTTTGTGGCGGACTCTATCGAATGAGCAGGTTAAAATGACCTGTAAGCCGACCCATTACGGGGAACCCCGGCTTGACCCGGACAAAGTTCGCGAGATGCAGGACAAGACGAGTCAGTTCCATATCTCGATGTCGCTGCGGATGAGTTCGGCAAAGTTGGCCGCGGCCTATACTGAGCAGGCGTGTATGGGCGGGCGGGCTTGGTGTGCAATAATGCCGGTCAAAGACGGGGCGGACGGGATAGCCGAGGCGGTAATTCTGTTCTTGAACAGCACTTATGGGCTGCTGATACGGAGCGGCTATGGCTTGATTACTAACTTGGGCCGCTCCGGGTTGCGGGTTAATGCCCTGGCCGGTCATCCGGTACCGGACTTTGCCGGCGAGACGCCGGCGGCGGCTGAAGCCCGGCGTATTGCGTTGGAGAATTTTGACGGGCTGCGGGAGTTGGAACTGGAGCGGGTTGCGTTGGCGGCGATTGACCCGAACCGGGCGGAAATTGACCGGGTGGTTACTCTGATGCTGGGGCTGTCGTATGATGGGGGTATGGAGAATATGCTGGCGGAGTGGCGGCGGATGATGTGCCTACAGCCGGCGATAAATGCCAACAACAAGGGTACTCTGGCTACTTTGGCGGAACGGGGCATCAGGTAGGGGGCGGTCGCATATACCTGGTTCCCGGCCTTTCTGGATTCCCACTTTCGGGGGAATGACGATGGGAGGGTGGGAATGACGGTTGCGATGGGCGATAGTCCGGAATTACTGACAGTTGCCCGTTGACTGCTTTAATGGGGGCGTATTATCATAGCGCAGGCCATTCTCCGGGAAGGATACCGATATGCAGGCGCCGCTCCAACCGGCTTTGGATCAGCACAACGAAGTCGCTACCGAGTACTTGGGGAAGTTGCTGGAACGCCATAACAATGGCGAACCGGAGGAGAATATCCGCATAGCTTTCCGGGATTTTATCCTGCGTACCGGCATAATCGCCGATGAAAGGGAAAGCGAAGCTGAAGTGCCGCCGGGCAGCGACAGCATCAGGCGGGTTGACTTCCGCGTCCGCAACACCTATGTGGAGTTCAAGCGCAATATCGTTATCAGCGGCGGCATCGACCCCGGCTATACCCGCCAACTGGACGACTACCTGCTGGAAGCGGTCAAATCCGGCTATGGCATTCAGAACGGCATCCTTACCGATGGCCGCCATTATCTGAAGCGCAATATCGGCGACCATATCCTGCCGGTTGCCCCCAACGCGATGCAGGTCTTTGACCGGGCGGGGCAAGGCCCCCGGCTGCGGGAATATCTTAACGACATCATTGACACTACGGCGCAGGACATTACCCCAAGCACTGCTACGCTGACCAAGCACTTGGGCATTGACAGCGATTTGCTGAAACAGGCGACGGCTTTGCTGAAGGATGCCCACGACCGGAACCGGGATAATCCCACCGTTGCGGTCAAGCGGAAACTCTGGCAGGAACTGCTGCAAGTGGCTTTGGGCCAGGATTCTACCGGCGACCCGGAAACCGCCGATTGGCTGTATATCCGCCATACCTATCTGACTACTTTGGTTGCCCTGATTCTGCAAGCCCATTTCGGCATCGACACGGTGCAGGAGGCGGAAAACGACCCGGCCGCTCTGCTCAATGGCGCTACCCTGAACCGCCATACCGAGCTGAAGGGCGTTATCGAGTCCGACCTTTTTCAGTGGGCGGCGGAAATCGGGGAGAATGCGCATATTCGGGCGATGGCGCGGAAGGTGGCGCAATTTGACTGGACGCAGGGGGCGGAGGAGCTGGCGGCCACTTTGTACCAGAACACCATCAGCCCGGAGGAACGGCGGCGGATGGGGGAGTATTACACGCCGCGCTGGCTGACGCAGGCGATGGTGGAGGAACTGATTACTGAGCCGGCGGATAGCGTGGTATTGGATCCGGCCTGCGGTTCCGGGACTTTCATCGAAAGCCTGGCGCAGAACATCATTGCCGACCAAGCCGGGCAACATCCCAGCGACACCCTGGCGAAATTGCAGCAGAACATCATTGGCATTGACCTGCATCCGGTCGCGGTGCAGTTAGCCAAAGCTACCTGGGTCTTGAACAGCCATCAAATTATCAGCGCCGCCCGGGTTTCGGACCGGCCGCCGGCGGATATTGCGCCGCCCATCTATTTGGGGGATTCCCTGCAACTGCGTTATGACCACAACAACCTGGACTGTCATGGCTACATAACCCTGCAAACTACCGAGGTTTTGCCGGGGGAAGCCGGGCCGGTGGAGTTTCAGATACCGATGTCCCTGGCCCGGCAACCGGACAAGTTCGACCTGCTGATGCTGGACCTGGCTGATGCCATCGACCGGCAAGGCGACCTGGAGCGAGTGTTGGACCGCCACCAAGTAGCCGACGGTTCAGAGCGGGATACTATCCGGCAAACGGCTAAGCAGATGGGGAAACTGCACGCCGCTGACCGCAATCATATTTGGGCGTACTATCTGCGAAATATGGTGCGGCCGGCGGTTATTGCCGAGCAAAAGGTCGATGCCATAGTCAGCAATCCGCCCTGGCTGACTTACAATCGGAGCGCGGACATCATACGGGAGGAGCTGCGGAAACTGAGTGAGGAGACTTACGGCATTTGGGCCGGCGGCAATCAAGCTCCCCATCAGGATGTGGCTGCGCTGTTTTTCTGCCGGGCCACGGATCTTTACCTGAAAGACGGGGGCAAAATCGGGATGGTTTTGCCGCACAGCGCGCTCCGCTCCGGGCAGCACTTGAAATGGCGCGGCGGCTATTGGGAAGCCAAAATCAAGGGCAATAAGTGCGCCATCAGCGTGGATTTCCAAGCCAAGACGCCTTGGGATTTGGACAACTTGGAGCCTAACACTTTCTTTCCGATGCCCAGTTCGGTAGTTTTTGCTCAAGCCAAGGGCAAAAATTCCGATACCAAGGAACACGCGGCCAAAGCCAAGGCTTTAGCCCCGGGGCAAGTGGAAATCTGGCGGGGGCGGACTGACACGCCAAAAGTTACCCGTCAAACCGAAGCTCTATACCACGACGACGGGGAGTATCACTCCTTTTATGCGGGCGTGGCAAATCAGGGGCCGACCATTGTGGACCGCCGCTTGTTCTTTGTCGCCACTCAGCCCAATACCACGCTGATGGCCGCCCCGGATACTGTGCTGACTTTCCCCCGCGTCGCCAAACAAGACAAGAAGCAGTACGATGTCAGTTCCCTGGCGGGGATGCCGGTTCACGAGAATAACCTGTTTGACATTTACTTGGGGGAAAGCCTGGCGCCCTATGTAGTCTTGGCGCCGCAGACCGCCGTCCTGCCGGTGGACAAGGCAACGATGACGCTGCCCTTGGACCACAACTCCGGCGAACTGGAAATAGCTGAGCTGGACGAGCGGATGCAAAACCGCTGGCTCAAGATGTCCGCTTTGTGGGACGCCAACAAGGGCAAAAACGATACCAAGCCGCTGATTAGAAATCTTAACTGGGTGAACAAGCTGACCAGTCAGCTTGCGTACCTGCGCGACCCCGGCGACCGGCCGGTTCGTATCGCTTACACTACCAGCGGCCGGCCCACGGCCGCTCTGATCACCGATAATAAGGCGATACTGGACACCTCTACTTATCAAGTGGCCTGTCGTACCATTGATGAGGCGCACTATTTGCTTGCCATCATCAACAGCGACGCCCTTGCTGACGCCGCCAAGCCGTTCTGCCCTACTAATTGGGCAAGGAAAATACGGACGCTACATAAGAGCCTTTGGAAACTCCCTATCCCGGAGTTTGACGCTGCTGAAGCCAAGCACGTTGAGCTGGCGGCGTTAGGGAAAAGGGCGGCGGATGAGGCGGCGGCGGTTATTGCGGGATTGGCGGCTATGGAAGGTAAGACGCCGACTTCGCAGAAAGCCCGGGCGCAACTCCGTAATGAATGGCAGCTGGTCAGCGTTACGGCGCAGGCTATTGAGGAAGGGGTGCGGGGGCTGTTGGGGGGATAGGGGGGACGGTCGCATATATTTGGTTCCCGGCCTTTCTGGATTCCCACTTTCGTGGGAATGACGATAGGAGGGTGGGAAGGACGATTTCGATAGGTGATAGGCTTGGGGGGAAGGCGGCCGTTCTTATGAGCGGCCGCTTTTGTCTGCTGGTTAGATGGCGGCGGCCGGCTGGTTGGCTTCGACTTGGGTGATGAAGTCGCTGATTTGGGCGGCGTAGAAGGGGGCTTGCATGTGGTAGCGGTTGGTGGCGGCGATGCCGGGGAAGGTGTGGTCGTGCTGACCGATGATTTCCCATTCGGCGGGCGTCCAGGCGGAGGGGCGGAGTTCGGAGTGGGGGATCAAGCGGTGGGCGGCTTCGGCGGCTGAGATGTGGTGGACTTCGTCGGGGGTGTTGCCGGCAAAGAGAACTACCGGGCAGCGGATGCCGGCCAGTTGCTGCTCAGTTAAGTCGCTGACCGGGTTGGGGAGGGAATAGGCGTCTTGCCAGCGGCGCATTACGGCGCAGAAGTCGGCGGTGTCCATATTGAGCAGGCGTTCCCGGTTGGCGGGGTTATCTTGGATGCGCTGGGCAAAGTATTCGGTGGCAATAACGGCGGGCATACCGCCCTGCTCGGCGGCGGCGATAAACTGTCCGTAGTAGTTGGGGGCGGTTGCGGCGGCGCTGCGGGGGCCGCCGCTGACTTCCCAAACGAATACGCCTTTGACTACTTCGGGGCGGCGGACGGCGAGGGTGAGGCTGGTGCGGGAGCCGGCGGAGCCGCCGACGGCGTAGGCGGGGGCGGCGGCGAGGTGCAAGAGGAGTTCAGCCATTTCCTCGGCCCAATGGTGCTGTTCGGAAAGGTCGCCGGAGATGGCGACATCGGAGCGGCCGCAGTTGCGGCGGTCGTGGAGGATGACCCGGCAGTGGCCGGAGAGGAGGGCGGCGATGGGGCGAAGTCCTTCGCGGTCAACGCGGCCGCCGGGGGTGAGGATGACGGCGGGGCCGGCGCCGTAGTCCTCGTAGTAGAGGTTGATGCCGTTGATTGGGGCGTAAGGCATAGGGGGGTTACTCCTTTTTCAAGGTAAGACCGGGGGATTTACATAAGCAACCCCGGCGTTGGCATGGCTAGGCGGGATTGGTGGTGTAGGGGATGCCGAAGCGTTCGCGGTGGGCGATTTCCGCGAGGGGCTTGCGGGGGGTACTGACCCGGCTGGCGGGGCGTTCCGCACGGTAGCCGAAGGGGAGGATGGTTATCAATTCCAGTTCCGGGGGGATGCCGAGGAGTTCTTTGATGGCGGTCTGCTGTTCCGCGGCGCGCAAGCCGACAAAGCAGGTGCCCAAGCCGGCGTCCCAAGCGGTCAGTTCCATCTGCTGTATGGCGCGGCCGGCGTCGAGGTGGGGGCGCAGGGCGTTTTCCATAGCGATGGCGATGACCAGGGGCGCGGTGGCAAGGAAGGGGCCTTGGGTGGCGATTTGGCCCAACTGGGCGATGGTGTCCGGGTGGGTGACGACGATGAAGTGCCAGGGTTGGGAGTTGGTGGAACTGGGCGACCAGCGGCCGGCGCGGAGAATTTTGCGGATTAGCGGTTCCGGCACGGGGTCGGGCTTAAAGTCGCGCCAGGTGCGGCGGGTGCGGATACATTCGTACACTTCCATAGCGGCGGCTCCTTTTGACGGGCGGTGTTGATAGTGGGTTGCATTATGGCACGGTTGGGAGGGAATGGGTAGGGGTAGATGCGAGCGGAGTTGATGGCGGGTTAGTAAGGGGCGGGGATATGGGGTATAATGGGCGGCGTTCCTTTTGGGGGAACGGATTTCGCAGTTAGAGGAGAGGTGAAGCGTATGCCCGCAGAGATTGGCGATGTGGCGCCGGATTTCAAGCTGCCGTCGGTGAATGAGGGGGATATTACCCTGAGTCAGTTCCGGGGAGAGAAGAGCGTCATTCTGTCGTTCCATGTTTTTGACTTTACTTCTGGTTGAACGACGCAGGCGACCTCTTTCCGGCAGTATAACGGCCGGTTTGAGGAGAGGAATGCCCAGGTGCTGGGCATCAGTTGCGATCATGTGGCGGCGCATCGGGCGTGGAGTACGGCGATGGGCGGGTTGCCTTACCCGGAGTTGTCGGACTGGCATCCGAAGGGGGAGGTTACCCAGGCTTATGGTCTGTGGAACGAGGAACGGGGGGCCGGCACGCGCGCGGTGATTATCGTGGACCGGGAGGGGGTGGTGCGCTTTCGGGAAACCTATACTCCGGGTAACCTGCCGGAGCCGCAGGATATTCTGGCGGAATTGGACAAGCTGGGTTGAGGTTAGCCGGGGAAACCCGGGCGGCAAGGTTAGCGGGGCGCGGCTCAGCCGCGCCCCAAGGCTATCGCATATACCTAGCGGACTACTTATCGTCATTCCCCAAAACGGGAATTCAGAGTCCCCGGCCTATCTGGATTCCCACTTTCGTGGGAATGACGGTTTTTGTGTAGCCCTGATCCGCGCCCCGTTTTGGTTTCGCTGTGCTGGTCGGGATGGGTAGGCGGTCAGTCGCCGATTTTTTCGACGAGGTAGCGCATGGTGCCTTTGGGTACGGTGATTTCGACGTGTTCGCCGACGACGCGGTCGAGGAGGGCTTGGCCGACCGGGGAGACGGTGGAGATTTTGCCGGAGGCGACGTCGGCTTCGCGCTTGTCAACGAGGATGTAGTTGATGCGCTTGCCGGAGGCGACGTCTTTGATGGTGATGCTGCTGCCGACTACGGAGCGGATATTGGAGATTTCGCCGGAAAGGATTTGGGCGTTGGTGAGTTCGGATTCCAGTTCGCGGATTTTGGCTTCGACGAAGCCTTGGCGTTCTTTGGCGGCGTCGAGGGGGGCGTTTTCCCGAAAGTCCTTGTCAGCCATAGCGCGCTTGATGTCTTCGACGACGCGGACGCGTTCCTCACGGAAGCCTTCGAGTTCGGAGACGAGGCGGTTGTAGCCTTCCTCGCTGAGGCGGGGGCCGTTGGCGGCGTTGAGGGAGGCGCCGGATTGGCGGGAGCCGGCGGCGCGGCGGGAGCGGATGGCGCGGAGATGGGTTGCGAGGTTCTGGGCGGTCCACTGCCGCTTGTGCATAAAGGCGAGGAACTCTTTCAGGGGGAGGAGCTTTTTCTGGGCATCGGCGCCGCGCTGGGCGAATTCTTTGGCGTAGTCTTCGACCAGGCTGGGGGCCAAGTCGCTGATTTTGCGGTCGCGGCCGTACCACTCGATAAAGCGGATGATTTCCTGGTGGCCGTCCATGGAGGACTTTTTGGCGCCCTTGCTGTTTTTCTTTTCCAGTACGAACTGGCTGAGGGCGGCGGTGAGGTGGTCCGGAATGCCGGCGTCCGGGGCGGCGGTAGTTTCCGACGAGGGATGGTTCGGGGTGGTCAACTTGGATACCTCCTTGTTGCCCCTTATCGCCGGTGGGATGCGGCCGGCGGTTTGCGGGTTCAACTTAGTTCTCTATATTACCAGTTTATGGGGCGGGCGGCAAATGCGGGTTAAAAGCGGTGGGGAGTGTTATACTGGCAGGTAACAATTATCCATTGCCCGAGGGGGCGGGAGGGAAGGTTTGATGAAAGCGGTACAGATTGACGAGTTCGGCGGGCCGGAGGTAATGCAGTATCGGGAGGTGGCGGAGCTGACGCCCGGGGAGGGGGAGGCGTTGGTGGCGATTCAGGCGGCGGGGGTGAACTTTACCGACATTTACAGTCGGGCGGGCATTAACCCGGGGCCGCCGCTGCCGCGCACGATTGGCGTGGAGGGTGCCGGAGTGGTGCGGGCGGTGGGCGCCGGGGTTACCGATATTGCCGTTGGGGATGTGGTGGCTTACAGCAGCAGCCAAGGTTCTTATGCGGAGCAGGCGGTGGTGCCGGCGGCGCGGCTGGTTAAGATGCCGGAGGGTTTGGACGCGCGGGACGGGGCGGCGGCGATGCTGCAAGGGATGACGGCGCATTACTTGTGCCATTCCACTTATGCGGTGCAGCCGGGGGATAAGGTGCTGGTTCACGCCGGGGCCGGCGGCGTAGGCTTGCTGCTGACGCAGATGATTAAGCGGTTGGGCGGCTATGTTTTCGCGACGGTTTCCACGGAGGAAAAGGCAGAGTTGGCCCGGGGCGCCGGGGCGGATCAAGTCATCCGCTACACGGAGGAGGATTTTGCGTTGGTGGTGAAGGAAGCCACGGGCGGGGCGGGTCTGCAAGCGGTTTATGACGCGGTGGGGCAGACTACTTTTGAGCAGAGTATCAGCTGCTTGGCGCGGCGGGGTTATATGGTGCTGTACGGGCAAGCGAGCGGGGTGGTGCCGCCGATGGATCCGCGTATTTTGGGGAATGGGTCGCTGTTTCTGACCCGGCCCGGGTTGGGGGACTATACGGCGACGCGGGAGGAATTGCGGCAACGGGCCGGGGATGTGCTGGGTTGGGTGCAGTCCGGGGAGTTGAAACTGCGGGTGGAGCATATTTTCCCGTTGGCGGAGGCGCAGGAAGCGCATCGGCAGTTGGCGGGGCGGGCGACTACGGGGAAGTTGCTGCTGATACCCTAGAGGGGGGACAAGGATTGACGGCCGTCTTGGCCGGGAAAAGGGGAAGGACGGTTGAGGAGGGGCATGGGCGGGCGGACGCGGCGGGCATTGACCGGTTAGCTCGACTTGCCTATACTTAAGGGAGACCAACGGGATTAGAAGGAGGCGTTATGGCGGCGGTAGTTAGCAGCGATGAGGTGTACCAGGCCCTGAAGACGGTTTATGACCCGGAGATTCCGGTCAATGTGGTGGACTTGGGGCTGATTTACGATGTCCAGGTCAGCGACGACAGCAATGTTTTCGTCCAGATGACGCTGACCTTTCCCGGGTGCGGGATGGGGCCGCATATCGCCCAGCAAGCGGAGTGGGCGATTCAGGATTTGGACGGGGTGGAGGAAGTGGAGATTGAGTTGACCTTTGACCCGCCCTGGTCTCCGGACCTGATCAGCGAGGAAGCCCGGATGCAGTTGGGCATCTAGCCGGCCATCCCGGAAGGGAAGCGGCAGTCCCCCCAAAGGGAGGAAAGCGAATGGCGACGCCCCAGGAAAACGCGCAGAATGCCCGGCTGGAGCAAATCAAGCGCAGCTGGCAGCAGAAGCGGCAAATCACGGAACGGCTGTCCACCATCAGGACCAAAGTCGGGGTCTATAGCGGCAAGGGCGGCGTGGGCAAGACCACTGTTGCGGTCAACTTGGCGGCTACTTTGGCGCAGGAAGGCAGCAAGGTGGGGCTGCTGGATGTGGATATTGACTGCCCCAATGTGGCCAAGGTGTTGGGCATCGTGGAGAAGCCCGACTATATCGACGGGCGGATTGTGCCGGCGGAGAAGTGGGGGGTCAAGGTCATTTCGATGTCCTTCTTTCAGGAGAATGAGGAGGAGGCCATCATTTGGCGGGGGCCGATGATTCACAATGCCATTAACCAGTTTCTCCAGTCCACGGATTGGGGGGAACTGGATTATCTGGTGGTGGATATGCCGCCGGGTACTTCGGATTCGCCGCTGACGGTGATGCAGACTTTGCCGATGGACGGGTTTGTGGTGGTCAGCACGCCGCAGGAGCTGGCGAACATTGACGCCAAACGCTGCATCAATATGATTCGCAAGCTGAACCTGAATGTGCTGGGGATTGTGGAGAATTATACGGGCGAGGTGTTCGGGCAAGGCGGCGGCGAGACGATGGCCCGGGAAGTGGATGCGCCTTATCTGGGGACTTTGGCGCTGCGGGCGGCTTACCGGGACAGCAGCCGGCCTACTTCTCTGCTGGATTCGGAAGTGGGGGAGGAGTACGCCAATTTGGTGGATGGGCTGAAGCAGAGTTTGCGGGAGATGGGGCGGGAGGTGTAGGGTAGCTTACCCGGAAAGCCCAAGAGGAGGTGCCTATATAGGTGGAAACTCGAGAGATTCCCATTAACTCTATTCGGGTATCCAGTGCCAATGTGCGGAAAGACTTGCAGTCTGGCACCGAGGATGCCAACCTGCGGGACTTGGCTAACAGCATCCGCGAAAAGGGCTTGATCGCCCCGATTATTGTCCGGCCTTTGCCCGGCGGCCTTTACGACTTGGTCGTTGGGCAACGCCGTTTCCTGGCTTGCCGGGACGAATTGGGTTGGGATACCATTGCCGCCACCGTCCGGGAAGACTTGGATGACACTACTGCCGTCGTCATTTCCTTGGTCGAGAATGTCCAACGGGCGGATATGGCACCCATTGACAAGGCAAAAGCCTTTCAGGGCATCTATTCCCAGTACGGAGACTATAACCGGGTCGCAAAAGAAACCGGGGTCTCCACGCAGACTATTCGGAAGTATCTGCTCTTGCTGAACCTTGCGCCATCGCTTCAAGAGCGATTGACTACTAACGAAGGTCCCGCCGGGATCGGCGCTCTCTCCCGGCTTGCCAACACCTTCAGCGACCCGGATGAGCAGGAAGGGGTCTGGGAGCAGATTAGCGGTCTCAAGCAGTCGCTCCAAGAGGATATTATTCGGAGGAGCGGGGGCGACTGGGACAAAGTTCCCGAGTTGAAGGCCGAAGTGGTGGAGCGCGACCTGAATATGCGGATGTGCCGGGAAGGTTTGTGCTTTACTATGCCGGTAGAGGTGAAGTCTCAAATCATGGGGCTGCTCCGAGAAGGGAAGGAATTCCGGGTTCAGCAGTAGTTCTTTGCTATCCGAGCATAGCAAGGGGGCGGGTTATTCAACCCGCCCTTTAACTGTTGGTGTAGCTGGTTTAGGGCGGGCTTACACTAACGATTGGGTAGCGCAGTCAATCGGCTGGGTCGTTCCGAAGGATAGGGAGGAATCTGAAAATCTTGAGAGGAATCAAGGGCGGGCATTTTAGATTCCTCCCTTTAGGTCGGAATGACATAACTGGGGCGGGTCGGAATGACATAGCTATAGTGTCGGGTATCCGGGGCGTCAATAATTAGTGGGAAGTAGCCGACCTAGGTTTCCTCGGGCGGAGCGGGTAGGGCTTTGGGTGGGGTTTCGGGGGGCTTTTTGCGGGGGGCGCGGGTTTCGGCGCGGCGGCGGGGTTGGGCGGTGATTTTCAGGAGCAGCTCGACTTCCCGGTCGATGGCTTCCTGGGAGTAGGCGCTTTGTTCGCCCATTTGGCGGAACTTTTTGTAGCGGGCGTTGAGCAGTTTGCCGGGGGAGGGCTTGGATACGGCGGACAATTGGCGGACCAAGGCGGTCTGCAAGGATAGGGCGGCTTCCCGGGAATGGTGGTGGGCGCCATTAGCCGGTTCCGGGATGATTGCGTCGATGATGCCTAGTTCGAGGCAGTCTTTGGCGGTGAGCATCAGGGCTTCGGCGGCTTCGCGGTCGAGTTCGGGGTCGCCGTAGGGGCCGCCCCAAGCGCGGTTGAGGGAGATGGGGGAGTAGATGGCGTACTGCTGCATTATGATGCGGTCGGAGATGCCCAAAGCCAGCGCGCCTTCGTTGCCGCCTTCGCCGATAATGGCGGATACTATCGGCACCGGGGCGGCGGCCATCATGGACAGGGTGGTGGCGATGGCGTTGCCGATGCCTTGCTCCTCGGCGGTCAGTCCGGGGTCAGCGCCTTGGGTGTCAATAAAGGTGATCAGGGGCAGGCGGAAACGGGTGGCCAGTTTGATGAGGCGTTGGGCTTTCCGCAAGCCGTCCGGGTACACATGGTAGCGTTCTCCGTCGAGGGAATAGGGACGCTGCTGGCCGATGACGGCAACGGGCCGGTCGCAGAGGTAGCCGATGCCGGCAACGATGGAGCGGTCATCGCTGTTCAGGCGGTCGCCGTGGAGTTCGATGAAGGGTTCCAGGATGGTGCGGATGTAAAAGGTAGCCGAGGGACGCTCGCCGTGGCGGGCGGCGGTTACGGATTCCCATACTTCCGGGTCGGGATTGGGTTTGGGACGGGCGCGGCTGGCCGGCTTGAATTCGCCCTTGCCCAACTTTTCCCCGGTTAAGGCGCGGAGCAGGGTGGTCAAGCGGGGTTTCAGGGATTCCCGGTCAACTACATTGTCGAGCAAGCCGTGATGGAGATGGGCTTCGGCGGTGTGGGCGTCCTGGGGCAAGGGCGTTTCGGAGGCTTCGCGCAGGGTACGCAGGGGGGACAAGCCGATGAGGGAGCCGGGTTCTGCCAGGATGACATCGGCGAGGTTGGCGAAACTGGCGTAAGCCTGGCCGGTGGAGGGGTTGGCCAGGACTACGATAAAGGGCGCGCCTTTTTCCTTGAAGCGGTTGGCGGCGGCCACGGTTTTAGCCATCTGCATCAGGGAGAGGACGCCTTCTTGGACGCGGGCGCCGCCACCGGTGACGAGGGCGACGAGGGGCAAGTCGCGGCGGGCGGCGGTTTCCAAGCCGAGGGCAATTTTTTCGCCGACGACACTGCCCATACTGCCGCCCATAAAGCCGAAGTCGAGGACGACGAGCATAGTGCGGATGTCGCCGATGCGGCAGGTACCGGTTACGGTGGCTTCGGTTAGGCCGGTGCGGTTCTGGTTCTGGTGGAGCAGGCTGCGGTAGGAGCCGCCGCGGGAGAAGGCGATGGGGGCGACGGAGCTGAGGTATTTGTAAGATTCCTTGAAGCTGCGGCGGTCGGCGAGGAGTTCGATGCGCTGGCGGGCGGAGAGGGTGTAGTGGAAACGGCAGTAGGGGCAGACGCGGTAGTTGCGGTAGGCGGCGGTTTCGCTGATTTCCGCTTCGCAGAACAGGCAGCGGTCGCGGACCGAAGTCAGATAGATTCGGTCCAAATCGCCGTTGCGGCTGAAGAGGTGTACCAGCAGATTAGCCAGGTTTCGCAAGGGAAAGCCCCTTTAAGCCGGGTGATGGTTGGGGGAAACCGGGGTTTGCCAGCTTTAATGATACAACTTGGGAGTGGGGGTTGGAAAGGGATAATGATGGGGATTGGGCGAGCAAAATCGGTTGATGGGGAGAGTGGGCGGCTAAAGGAGGGGGGGGAGCTTTACGATGCTTCAGCTATTGCAGTTTCAGCAAAGTAATTGGTATCCAAACGCTTGACTACATAGGTGATCTCCGTAACTACCCCGAGGTCGTGGTCAATCATCAGTTGGGCCAATTCCTGACCGTCAATGAGCCGGATGGCCTTATTGTCGGTAATGACAACTTTGGCAGTGGCCCGGTTTTTCAGAGATGCGCTGAACCTAGAGGTAGTGATGAATACGCCTTTGTTCGCGCCTTCATTCCCAATGCTGCCGGCGAACTGAGTTATTTCAGGGTCGCCGATGGTGTTGTTACTCCAGCGTTTAGCCTGAACGCAGACCTTCTCCATCAAGCCCAGCACATCTTGGGTCAGGATGCCGTCAATGCCGCCATCGCGGCTGTGCTGGGTCACCAGACCATGTCCGTAACCCATCTTTTCAAGCAATCCCACCACCAACTGCTCAAAAGTGCGCGACGGGACACTTTTCAAGTTGTCCAAGATGGTATCGGCCAGTTGATTCTGGAGCTGCTCGTGGATGTTACCCAACAGATCGTCCGAGGAAGTGGTGGAGAGGTCGGGGAACATAATGCGAGCTACTTCTGCACCCTCTTCGGAATGGAGTATCAGCTGTTGAACTTCTCCAATCGGAATGTTGCCCGGGTGTCGAGTAAGGAACGCGCGACCCTCCGGCGTAATCTGGGTTTTTCCGCGGTCAGAGGAGGAAAGCAGACCTGACTTCTTGGCGGCGTACACCACTTGATGGACGTGGCTTTCCACCCGGGATTTAGTGCCTCCCCGGGTCAGCACTTGTAGGTCTTCTTCGGTCAAGGCAAGGCGTTCAGCTACTCGAGAGATAATCTCTTTGCGAGAGAATCCGCTTTCCGCCGAAGCGGCAACTTCCAGCACGGGTCGGTAAAACTCATGCTGTGCCGGTATCGTCATTGCTCAACCTTCCTAAGGGGTGGATTGCGGTCGGATCCGTTCTGATGGTCTGGCCGGTATTATACTTTACTTGCTAATCTTGTCAATTCCCAATCGTCATCTAAATAGGGCAAACGGAACTGGTGTCAGGAGGCGGGGATTGGTGATTGTGCTGACGGCACTACCCAGCGGGCGGTTTTCATTGTATAATCAAGCGACTTTCCGCTTTGCTCAGGAGATTTAGTATGCCAGAAGCAGCCAAGATTATTTACACCGAGACGGATGAGGCGCCGGCTTTGGCCACGCACTCTCTGTTGCCCATTCTCCAGGCTTTTACCCGGGGGTCGGGGATTGAGCTGGAGACTTGGGACATTTCGTTGTCCGGGCGGGTGTTGGCCAACTTCCCGGACAATCTGACGGAGGAGCAGAAAATCCCCGATTATCTGCGGATGTGCGGGGAGTTGTGCCTGGAGCCGTCGGCGAATCTGGTCAAGCTGCCCAATATCAGCGCGTCGATTCCGCAGCTGAAAGCGGCCATCGCGGAGTTGCAGAGCAAGGGCTATGATGTTCCGGATTATCCGGACGAGCCGGCGACGGAGGCCGAGCGGCAAGTCCAGGCGCGCTATTCCCGGGTGCTGGGCAGCGCGGTCAACCCGGTCATACGGGAAGGGAACTCGGACCGCCGTTCCTCGACGGCGGTGAAGGAGCATGGCAAACGGAATCCGCATCGGATGATGCGGGATTGGCCGGCGGTGTCTAAAACGCGGGTGGGACACATGGCCGGGCAGGATTTCTTTGGCAGCGAGCAGGCGGTCACTACCGGGGAAGCCGGGTCGGCCGCCATCGAGTTTGTGGCGGGCGATGGGATGGTTACGGAGCTGAAGTCCGGCATCTCGCTGCAAGCCGGGGAAATTATCGACTGCGCCGTGATGAATGTCCGGGCGCTGCGCCAGTTCTACGCTGAGGAAATGGCGCAGGCCAAGACCGAGGATGTGCTGCTCTCGCTGCACTTGAAAACCACGATGATGCGGGTGTCGGACCCGATTATTTTCGGCCATTGCGTTGCGGTCTATTACCAGGAAGTGTTTGAGAAGCACCGGGCGGAACTGGCGCAACTGGCGGTGGATCCGGATAACGGGGTTGCGGAACTGCTGACGAAAATCCAGGCTCTGCCGGAGGAGAAGCGGGCGGAAATCGAGGCGGACATCCGGGCAGTGTACGCGAGTCGCCCGGCGTTGTCGATGGTGAACTCGGCGCGGGGAATCACCAACTTGCACGTGCCGAGCGATACGATTATTGACGCCTCGATGCCGGTGATTATCCGGGATGGCGGCCGCTCGTGGGGGCCGGATAACGAGCTGCACGACACGATTGCGATGATTCCCGACCGCTCTTACGCTACCTTGTACCAAGCAGTAATTGAGGACTGCAAGGAGAAGGGGGCTTTTGACCCGGCTACTATCGGCAGCGTTGCCAATGTGGGGCTGATGGCGCAGGCGGCGGAGGAGTACGGCTCCCATGACAAGACTTTTGAGGCGCCGGGCAATGGGGTTATTCGGGTGGTTGACGCCGCGGGAACTGTGCTGATGGAACAGGGGGTTGAGGAAGGCGACATTTTCCGGATGTGTCAGACCAAGGATGCGCCGGTTCAGGACTGGGTCAGGCTGGGGGTAGCGCGGGCCCGGCTGACCGGCCAAGCGGCGATTTTCTGGCTGGACGCGAACCGGGCGCACGACGCTGAGCTGCTCAAGAAGGTTGAACAATACCTGCCCCAGCATAATACGACCGGCCTGGACATCAGCATAATGGCTCCGGTTGCGGCGGTGAAGGCTACGATGGCGCGGAGCCGGGACGGTCAGGATACCATTGCGGTTACGGGCAATGTCCTGCGGGATTATTTGACGGACCTTTTCCCCATTCTGGAGTTGGGGACCAGCGCCAAGATGCTTTCGGTGGTGCCGTTGCTTAATGGCGGCGGGTTGTTTGAGACCGGCGCCGGCGGGTCGGCGCCCCGGCACGTGCAGCAGTTTTTGGAGGAGGGACACCTGCGGTGGGATTCTTTGGGCGAGTTTTGCGCTCTGGTGGCCTCCTTTGAGCATTTTGGCGAGGCGTTTAACAGCGAACGGGCCAAGTTGTTGGCGGAGACTCTGGACCAAGCCATTGGCGAACACTTGGAATACCGCCGGGCGCCTTCCCGGCGGGTGAATGAGCTGGATACCCGGGGCAGCCATTTCTACCTTGCGCTGTATTGGGCGCAAATGCTGGCGAGGCAGACTAAGGATGCGGACTTGCAAGTCCGCTTTACCGAGGTGGCGCGCCAGTTGACGGAAAAGGAGACTCAGATTGTTCAGGAACTGAACGAGGCGCAGGGTCAGGTCGTGGACATCGGGGGGTATTACCGGCCGGACAATGGGCTGGCGGCCAAAGCCATGCGGCCCAGCGCCACCCTGAATGCCATTGTGGATGCAATGTAACAACCGGCCGGCCGGCTGAAGGTTGCGTTTCAGCCGGGCGGCTTGCGGGCGGCGGATTGCTTGGGGGGAGGGAACTCATCTCCGCAAGCCGTAGCAGCAGAGGCGGTTTTACCGGTCGGGACGGGGTTAAGGGATACCGGCTGGTCTGGTCGGTATTTATCCGGCGGGTTGACAAGATCCGGCGGGTTGCCAAGTCAAGGAAATAAAGAGAGGAGCGCTAACCAGATGCGTAGTAAAGTGACCGTAGTGGGCGCCGGGAATGTGGGGGCCACTACCGTGCAGCGCATTCACCAGTTGGGCTATGCCGATACGACGCTGGTGGATGTGGTGGAGGATTTGCCGCAGGGCAAGGCGTTGGATATGCTGGAGTCGGGGCCGGTCATCGGTTCGGACGCCCAAGTGGTGGGCAGCAATGACTACGAAGCTACGGCCGGTTCCGATGTGGTGGTAATCACTGCCGGCATTGCCCGCCGGCCGGGGATGAGCCGGGATGACCTGCTGATTACCAATATGAACATCACCACGGCGGTGACGGAGCAGGTGGTCAAGTATTCGCCGAACTGCATCATTCTGGCGGTGACGAATCCGCTGGATGCGATGTGCCAGAATATCTTTGAGGCCAGCGGCTTTCCGCGCAATCGGGTGTTGGGGATGGCCGGGGTACTGGATACGGCCCGGTTCCGCACTTTCATCGCCCAGGAGCTGGAGGTTTCGGTGGAGGATGTGCAGGCGTATGTGCTGGGCGGTCACGGGGATGATATGGTGCCGCTGGTGCGCTATACCACTGTCGGCGGCATTCCCATCAGTGAGTTGCTGCCGGAGGAACGGGTGGATGCTCTGGTGCAGCGCACCCGGCAGGGCGGCGGGGAAATTGTGGCTTTACTGAAGGCGGGGAGCGCCTACTACGCTCCGTCGGCGTCGATAGCTCAAATGGTGGAAGCCATTTTGCTGGATAAGAAGCGCATTTTGCCGGGCTGCGCTTATCTGGAAGGGGAGTTTGGCATCAACGGCTTGTGCGTGGGGGTGCCGGTGAAGGTAGGGGCCGGCGGTATGGAGCAGGTGATTGAGATAAGGCTGACGCCGCAGGAGCAGGCGGCGCTGAACAGTTCGGCGGCCAGTGTGCAGGAACTGGTGGAGGTGATGCGGAAGGCTAAAGGGGAGGGGGCCGGGTAGGAAAGTTGTCGGCGGCGCTGAAAGCCATAGCTTGGAAACGGGCAATCGTCCTGTTTCCGGTCTGTTTGACGGTTGCCTTGTTTCTATTCGGGGCGCGGCTGGATTTGCCGGCTCTGTCGCCGACGCTCTTGGCGGTTAATGGGGTGTTGGCCGTGGTGTTGGCGGGAGGGGCCACGGCGATTCTAATTATGGCGGGCTGGGGTTTGAGCCGGCTATGGCGTAAGAGCCTGTCCCGGGTTACACTGTTTACGTTGAGGCGGGCGACTGAGACCGGCTCCCGTAAGGTTGCAGCTACTGGGATCGGCAGTCGAGACGGTGAACTCATAGTAAGTTTGTCTGCCGGTATTTAAGATGGTATAACGGGAGGGGCAAAGTTTCTGGTAATTACGGCCACCGGAGAACCCTTGGGAATGGTAGAATGCTTTGAGGCATCAGAAGCATCCTGCCTTTGCACAGTTTTTACCATGCTAAATGAGGATTTCTGGGCGGACTTGGAGTCCAGAAAAAGTAGAGATCCTTCTCCTCCGCTGGGAGTTGAGTTTGTGGGATATATCCCGCAAAGTTTTCTTGTCGATGTCCAGAGAATTCTCAAGCAATGGGAGGTAAGCAAGTGAGCTTGGCAGGTAAAGTTGCTGCGGTTATCAACCGCAGGGAGCTGATTATCAACCGGGGCGCCGATGCCGGCGTACAAGAGGGGATGAAGTTCAAGGTAATGGACCATCTCTTGGAAATTACCGACCCGGAATCCCGCGAAATCTTGGGGACTTTGGAGCGGGAAAAGGTTCGAGTGAAAATTTCGGAGGTTCATCCCAAGTTTTCCATTGCCATGACCTATGAAACCTATCAGGTTTCCGAGCCGGCGGTCCTGCCGGGTATGCTCAGCCCTCAGCGCGTTACGAGGGTTCGGACCCTGGAAATGAGCAACGATATTGTTCAATCCCCCGATGACCGGGTAGCTTCGGTTCGGGAGGGGGATTTGGTGGTAGAACTGGAAGGCATAGGCTAATTAATTTTCGCAAGGGGGGAGGGCTGAACTATGGCTGAGCGCAATTTGCGGGAGATGGAACTTCTGGACAAGGCCGCCCGGTTTTTCCCGGCCGGCAGTTCCGGCAACACCAACTTTCCCGAGGCCCTCAAGTTTCTGGCCCGGGAAGGGCGCGGGTCGCACATCTGGGATGTGAGCGGGAACGAGTATGTGGACTGGCTGATGGGTTCGGGGCCGATGCTGCTGGGCCACGCGCACCCGGCGGTGGTGGCCGCGGTTACCGAAGCGGTGGGGCAGGGCAGCACTTTCTTTACGACCAGCGAAAAGGCGGTGCTGCTGGCCGAGGAATTGGTCAGGGCGGTGCCTTGCGCGGAGCAGGTGCGCTTTACGACCAGCGGCACCGATGCCTGCTTTCAATGTATGCGGGCGGCCCGGGCATATCGGCGGCGGGACAAGGTGCTGAAGTTCGAGGGCGGGTATCACGGCACCAGCGACTACGCCTTGATGAGTGTTACTCCGGCTCCGGCAGCGGCCGCCGAGTTCCCCCAAGCGGTGGCCAATGGCGGCGGCATCCCCGGCGTCATTCAGGAGCTGATGCTGATTGCCCCGTTTAATGACCTGGAAACTACGGCGGCGATTATCAAGGCCCATCACGATGAGTTGGCGGCGGTTATCATCGAGCCGTTGCAGCGGATCATCGCGCCCCGGCCGGGGTTTCTGCAAGGGCTGCGGGAGTTGACCGAGCGGTATGACCTGCCGCTGATATTCGATGAAGTAGTTACCGGTTTCCGCTTGGCTTACGGCGGGGCGCAGGAGTTTTACGGGGTGACGCCGGACCTGTGCGCGATGGGCAAGGTGATGGGCGGTGGGTATCCTTTGGCGGCGATAATGGGCAAGGCGGACCTAATGTCGGTTTATGACCAGTCGGCCGCGGCGGCGGATGACTATGTGAACCAGGTTGGCACCCTGAACGGCAATCCCATCGCCTGCGCCGCCGGTTTGGCGACTTTGGCGGAGTTGCGGCAGGAAGGGTCTTATGACCATATCCGCAGCGTTGGCGGCCGGGTGCGGCAGGGGTTGGTGGACATTGGCGCGGAGTGTGGGCTGGAAGTGCAGAGCAGTGGGGAGGATGCCATTTTTGACATTTACTTTACCGACCAGCCGGTGCGGAATTACCGGGATGGCTTGGCGGCGGATGCGGCGATGCTGGCCCGGTTCAATACGGGTATGCTGGAGCGGGGCGTCCTGAAGGGTTGGCCGCAGAAGTTTTATCCGTCGCTGGCGCATACGGACGGGGATGTGGAGCAGACGCTTAACGCTTTTCGGGAGGTTGCGCCGACGCTTCGCGACGGTTAGCGGGGCAAGGGGGGGAAGGTCATTAGGGGAAAGCCGGGAGACAATTCGTCTCCCGGCTTTTTGCTGCCCGGCTAACTGCGGGGTTCGTTAATCAGTATCAACTCGACCAGCAGGGCGTGCTGGCAGCCGAAGGTTTGCCCGGATTGGAGGGCGTGGTTGGTAAGATTTTGGAAGGTGTTGGCGGCGGCCGGGCCGAGGTTGTCGAGGTAGGCTTGGTGTTGGCGCAAGGAGTCCATCCCCTGCTCCCAATAGCCGCTGACATCGATGCCATGGCTGGCGGCGGCCGGGCCTACGCCCAGAACGGCGGCAAAACGGACGCCGGGCCACGGGGACAAGACTTCGTCGAGCAGTTCCGGGAAAATCCAACGGTTGCCGGCGTCCCGGGCGGCGTCAAGGGTTGCCAAGCCTACGCTGCGGTGATCAGCCATATTCAGGTGGCCGGAAACAAACTTCAAGTGGTAGTTCAGGGTGATCAGAACTTCGGGGCGATGGCGGCGGATGGCGCGGCTTAAATCCCGGCGCAGGGGCAATCCGTACTCGATGATGCCGTCGGGGTAGTTCAGGAAGTCGACGGTGGTTACACCGACCACGGCGGCAGCGTTGATTTCCTCTTGGGCGCGCAACGGACCGACTTGGGCCGGGGGCATAGCGTCAATGCCGGCTTCGCCGCTGGAGACCATCAGGTAGATGACCTCTTTGCCTTGGGCGGCCCACTTGGCTACGGCACTGGCGCCGCCGTACTCCAGGTCGTCGGGGTGGGCGACGATGGCCAAGGCTTTCTGCCAGTTTTCGGGCATTGCCGGTATGGTAGGGGTTTCTTGCATTGACGCTCCGGTTTTCGGCGGGGCTGATGGTTCTAGCCAGCGGCGCCGACTTTCACGGTCAGGGGTTGGGTGTTCATAATGTGCTTTTGCAAGCCCAGTTCGCGGGGGGAGATGCCCATGGCCAAGCCAATCAGTTGGGGCAGGTGGAGGATGGGCAAGTCAACTTTGCGGCGGAGTTGGGCGGCGGCTTTGGGCTGGTAGCCGTCGAGGTTGAGGTGGCACAGGGGGCAGGGCGTTACCATAGCGTCCGCGCCCAGGTCTTTGGCTTCGGAGGTGTGCTTGCCGACCATAGCCATTGAGTTCTTTTCGTTGATGGTGAGGATGGGAAAGCCACAGCAGCGGGTTTTGCCGGCGAAGTCCACTACCGTTGCGCCGAGGGTGGCAATCAGGGTTTCCAGAGAGGTTTGCCGTTCCGGGTGTTCCTCGATATCGAGGGCTTCGGTGGGGCGGACGATGTAGCAACCGTAGAAAGGAGCCATCCGGATGCCGTTGAGGGGGCGGGTAACCAAGGCGAGGAGTTTGTCCAGACCGACATCCTCGATAAGGATCCAGAGGAGATGTTTGGGTTCGGCGGTGCCCTTGTATTCCAAGCCTTCCTCGGCCAAGTGGGAGTTGATTTGCGCCAGGTACTCCGGGTCGCGGCGCATCCGGAGGTTGGCTTGGCCCATTACGCCCTGGCAGGTGCTGCAAATGGTGAGGATGGGCAAGCCCATTTGCTCGGCTTTGGCGAAGTTGCGGGCGTTCAGGACATCGCCAAAGAGCTGATTTTTCTCCTGCAAGACGCCGGCGCCGGTGCAAGTCCAAGCAGGGATCTCATCGAGTTCGATGCCCAACTTCTGGCAGATGAGGCGGGCCGCCGGGTAGAGTTCCGGGGCCGCGCCCTGGGATACACAGCCGGGA
The DNA here is from genome assembly GCA_965243185.1 of Dehalococcoidia bacterium. Lineage (GTDB taxonomy): Bacteria > Chloroflexota > Dehalococcoidia > Lucifugimonadales > UBA3495 > CBDBCU01. Next base: position 2,825,930 of record OZ251531.1, read on the forward strand.
AAGAAAGCGTACTTCAAGCTAATCCTCCAGGGTGATGGCGGGTTATGCGGGGGACGGGAAAGGGCCTAGCCTTCCAGTTTATGGAAAAGGCGGCGGACATTTTCCACATTTTCGATATTTTTGTGAAAGAGGGGCGGCATTTTGCCGTGGGTGAAGGCGCGCCAGCCGACCGGGGCGTAGCTGAGCATTGCGCCAATGTTGGTGATGCCGCCAACGGATTTGATGGGCAAGCGCAGTTCGTCGAGGCGGCCGCTGTGGCCGACGGAGTCGGTAAAGGCGGTGGTGTGGCGCGCACCGTTGTTGTTGGTAAAACCGGCGTTCACGGCTTGCTCGCGCAAAGCCATAATGCGGTCCATGGGGGCAACGCCCTTGGGGCAAGCCTGGACGCATTCGTTGCAGCGGGTACAGTCCCAAATGCCGGTGGCTTCGCTCAATTGCCGCAACCGTTCCTGGGATACGCCGTTTTCGTCACCGTCCCGGGGGTCGGCGGTGAAACGGTAGGCTTTAGCCAGGGCGGCCGGGCCGAGGAAGGTGGGGTCAACTTCCAGGACGGTGCAGTCGGAGACGCAAGCGCCGCACATAATGCAGGCGGTAACGCCGGAGAGGTGGAGCATCGATTCGTTGGAGGCGATGTATTCCCCCTCGGGTTCGGGGCCTTGGGGTTGGAGATAGGGTGCGACAGCGCGGATTTTCTGCCAGAAGGGGTCGAAGTCGACGGTGAGGTCTTTGACCACCGGCATAACGCCGGCCGGCTCGACGACTACGGAATCGTTGGCGTCAAGGACGCGGGAAAGGGGGGTTTTGCAGGCGAGGCCGGCGTGGCCGTTAATCCGCATAGCGCAGGAGCCGCAGATGGCGCTGCGGCAGGAGCAGCGGAGGGTCAGGGTGCCGTCCTGTTCCTCGCGAATCTGGATCAGGGCGTCGAGGACGGTGGCGTTGTCGGGCAGGGAAACGGCGTATTCCTGCCAGTAGCTTTCGGGCTGTTGGGCTTCCGGGTCGAAGCGCCGGACTTTTACAGTGACATCCATAGGGCTAATACTTCCTCACTTCGGGAGTCCACTTGGTGATGGTGACCGGCAGATAGGAGACTTCGGGGCCGACTTCGCCTTTTTTGGCGACGATGTGTTTGAGCCAGTTGGCATCGTCCCGTTCCGGGTAGTCGGTGCGGGCTTGGGCGCCGCGGCTTTCCTTGCGATCGAGGGCGCTGACGGCGATAGTTTCGGCGACATCGAGCATATAGCCCAACTCGAGGGCAAAGACCAGGTCGGTGTTAAAGACCCGGTTTTTGTTATGCACGGGGACTTGGGCGTAGCGGTCGCGCATTTCGCCGAGGTCGCGGATGGCTTCCTCGATGGTCTGGTGGTCACGATAGACGGCGACATTCCGCACCATGGATTCGCCCATACCGAGGCGGATGCTGCCCCAACGGTCGCCGTTGTCGGGGCGGTTCAGCATTTCCTGGATGCGCTGTTCCTCTTTGCGGACGGCGGCGGCGGCGTCGAAGGGGATGAAGTCGATGTCGCGGCTGGCGGCGGCGGCGTGGTTGCCGGAACGCTCGCCGAAAACGATGGTATCCAGCAGGGAATTGGCCCCGAGACGGTTGCCGCCGTGGACGCTGACATTGGCGCATTCGCCGGCGGCATAGACGCCGGGAATAGTGGTCTGGCCGTCGATGTCGGTTTTGATGCCGCCCATAATGTAGTGCATTCCGGGGCGAATCGGCACCGGTTCGCGCACCATATCGACGCCGGCCAAGTCAATGCCGATTTCGCGAATCTGGCTGAGCTTTTCGGTAATCAGGGCTGCCCCCAGATGGGTACAGTCGAGAAAGACGCAGCCGTTGACGCCGTTGCCGGCGTTGATTTCGGTTTGCTCGGCGCGGGAGACGACATCGCGGGAGGCCAGTTCCATCATATTGGGGGCGTACTTTTCCATAAAGCGGTTGCCGTCTTTGTCCCGGAGGTAAGCGCCTTCGCCGCGGGCGGCTTCGGAGAGGAGGACGCCGCTGCCGGCCAAGGTAGTGGGATGGTACTGCACCATTTCCATATCCATCAAGCCGGCGCCGGCGTTGTAAGCCAGAGCCATACCGTCGCCGGTAACGATAAGGGCGTTGGTGGAGGGTTCAAAGAGCCGGCCGCAGCCGCCGGTGCAGAAAATGATGGTTTTGGCGCGGATGGCGTGGATTTGGCCGGTGCGGATTTCGAGGGCCATTACGCCGGCTACCTGCCCGTCCTCCATAATGAGGGAGGTAACGAACCATTCCTCGTAGCTGCGGACGCCGGATTTAATCAGCTGCTCGAACATTACATGGAGCAGGGCTTGGCCGGTGAAATCGCCAACAAAGAAGGTGCGGGCGCGGCGCTGGCCGCCGAAAGCCCGGGTGCCGAGTTTGCCCTCGTCGTCCCGGTTAAAGGTAACGCCCATGTGTTCCATATCGATGAGGGCTTTGCCGGCGGAGCGGCACATAACCTCGATGGCGTCCTGGTCGCCGAGGAAGTCGCTGCCTTTGATGGTGTCGTAGGCGTGGTCCTCCCAATCGTCGCCGCGGTCGAGGAGGGCGGCGTTGATGCCGCCTTGGGCGGCGTTGGAGTGGCTGCGTACCGGATGAACTTTGCTGATTATGGCGGTGTTGGCGCCGTTGGCCCGGGCGGCGATGGCCGCGCGCATACCGGCCAAGCCGGCACCGATTACCAGAACATCATGCTCCAGCATACCCTTTTACTTTTCTCCTGAAGGGCCGGCTTGTGGGGGGACGCCGGCCGATTTTTACGGGGGATATTATAGTATCCCGGCGAGGATGCGGCTACTGCTCTCCGGCGGCGATAATTTGCATTGCCAGCAAGAGGGCGGCGATGCTTTTGGCATCCCGGATTTCGCCCCGGTCGATGAGGTCGAGGGTAGCAGACAGGGGGACGCGCCGGGTTTCGACGATTTCATCGTAGTCCTGGCTCATGGGGTCGGGACTGAGTTGGGTTGCCAAGTAAGCGTACATATACTCATCGCACCAACCGGGCGCCAGATAGTAGCCGGCCAAGGGGCGCAATTGGCCGGCGGTGTGGCCGATTTCCTCGCGGAGTTCGCGGAGGGCGGCGGCTTCCGGTTCCTCGCCTTCCTCGATGCCGCCGGCGGGGACTTCCAGCAGCGCCGCCGCCACGGACTTGCGGTACTGGCGTACCAGCACTACATTGCCGGCTGCGTCCAAAGGCACCATACACACCGAGTCGCAGTGTTCGACGATTTCCCGGGTGGTCAGGCGGCCGTTGGGCATCCGCACTTCATCCCGGCGGACGCTGAGCAGCTTGCCCTGATAAATGGGCGTAGAGGCGAGGGTTACTTCGGTCAAGTCGGCGGCCGGTTGGGCGGGCGTTTGGTCACTCACGATGGCGATTCCTTAAAGGCCGGGTGGGGATTATTGGCCGCGGATGCTGAAGCCGAGGCGGCGGGTTAGGGTGGCATAGAAATGGCTGGGCGGGTTAGCGCGGAGAAAGCGGGCTTTCAAGGGGCTTTGTTCCACTTCCACCCGGTCGCCCGGTTCCAGGGTCAGGTCAAGGTAGCCGTCGACGCTCAACACGGCGTCTTGCGCGCCTTCCAGGTAGAAGCAGACTTTGGCGGTGGCGGACAACACCAGGGCGGCGGTCATTCCGACATGGGCGGCGACCGGTTTCAGCACCAGGCTGTCGGAAAGGGGGTCTAGGATGGGGCCGCCGGCGGCGAGGCTGTAGCCGGTGCTGCCGGTGGCGGTAGCCAGGATGATGCCATCGGAGCGGAGGGAGGCCAGTTCGGCCCCGTCCACGGTGGTGCGGATGGTAACGACGCGGGAGACATTGCTGCGGGATAAGACTACATCGTTGAGGGCGTGAAAGGGGCCGGCGACGGTTTCGTCGGACGCTGCGCCGCCGTTGCTGCGGCCGCGGAGGATGCGGGCTTGGAGCATATTGTGGGCGTCCAGCCGCATATCGCCGGAGTAGTAGCGGGGGAGCTTTTCGAGGGCGTCGTGAACCTGCAACTCGGTCATAAAACCGAGGCGGCCCATATTGATGCCGACGAGGGGGACTTGGCAGGGGGCGGTGACCCGCACGGCCCGAAGCATAGTGCCATCGCCGCCGGCGGTTATGACCAGGTCGGTGTCGGCTACTCGTTCCCGGAGGCTTTCCGGGTTTTCCGCCGGGGAAATCCAACTACGCTGTTCGAGGGACAACTCGTTGACGATGGCGGTGCTCAAATCCAAAGCCTCGGGGATGCTGGCGTTGTAGATGATGCCGACGGTTTTTATCGGAGTGGTCAAGCTGGATGACCCCATAGGGCAGAGTTTTGAGTCCACCGGGGTTTGGGAAAGGCAGTCTAGCATTGGGGGAGGGGTGGTGTCAAATATATTGACGCTACCTTGACTAATGCTTTAGACTAAATCTATCATCCTATTGCCAGTCCCCTATTTCAATTCAGGGATTTACGGTCAAAGGAAAAGGCGCAATGCAGAAACCGGCGGATGGACATAACCCGATTTTCCACTACGATTACCTCCGCACTTCCTTTGTGGAAGGGTTGGCGTCTATTCTGGACTTGGGCGGCACTCTGACCCGGAATGACGCCGAAACCGTTGCCGCCCGCTGGTCCGACCACTTGGTTAAACAAGGGTTGCTGTCCCCAGACCTCTTGCGGAACGGTCGGCTTGTTGCTGCACCCGGCGAGGTGAAGGCGGATGGGGGAACGCTGCAAAACTACTGGCTGACCGTAGGCCGGTATGTTCAGGATGCTATGGGCGAGGGTCGGGTTATCACTTATCCTAGCCCTCTTTCCATTACCGAGGTTGAATGAACGTCGCTCCGGAAAACCAGCCAAATCTACTTGAGGAATCCGGCATAGTTGAACGGCGCGACGAGATTGTAGATCTCCAAGCCGTTGCTTGGTCGGGCCCGTTGCCGGCCCCGGATGATTTCCAACGGTATGAGGAGACACTTCCCGGAGCGGCCAATCGTATCCTGGAGATAGTGGAAAGGCAGCAAAGCCACCAACATAGTCAAGAAAGGATGATGCTCGAACAGTCGGGTGTTATCTTGGAGATAGAACGGCAAGTTGCCGCCAGCGATTCCCGACGGGCTTACTTGGGGATTGCCTCCGGTTTGGCTATTTCCTTGTTGACTATTGGCGGCGGTATTTATCTTATTGCCAACGGGCAGGGTTGGGCGGGTTTGACCTTAGCCGGTATCAACCTTACCGGGTTAGTCGGCGTGTTTGTTTATGGCGCGCGCAACCGCCGGGCGGCGCGGCAGCGCAATGCTGATAGCCGTAAAATCCCTCTAGTTCCCGGGGTGATAACCCCCAACAACGTCGTTACTGCCCTTTCTGCAGCGGTCAGCAAGGGGCCTGGGGCTACGCCCAGGGCTACCGTTGCCGCGGCGGCTATTCCCAGCATCACCTCGGTTAAGCGAGCGGCCGGACTAGGGGTATTCGCCGGTTCGGGGTCAGCGCCGGTTTCGGCCGTTGCCGCCGGCGGTTCCGGGGGTGATTGCAGGAACATTACCCGGATGATGCGGATGTAGTAGTAGGCGGAGATTACGCTGTTGATGACGCCGAGGATGGCGAGCCATGCTAACCCGTTCTGCACGGCCGCGGTAAAGACATAAATCTTAGCAAAGAAAATACCGGTGGGCGGCGCGCCAATGAGGGCAATCAAGGCCAAGGCCAGGGTCAGGGCCGGGAAAGGGGCGCGGCGCAGCATACCGGCGTAGTCCTCAATTTGGTCGCTGCCAATGCGCCGGCTGATGGCGATGATAGCGAAAAAAGCGGTCAGGTTGGCGGCGGTGTAGGCGGCCAGGTAAAAGAGAACGCTGCCGGGGCCAAAGGCCGGGTTGCCGCTCCACCCGGCACCGGCAGCGGTTTCATATTGGGTTACGGCCGCCACGCCGACCAGGATATAGCCGGCGTGGGCAATGGTACTGTAGCCGAAAAGCCGGCGGATGTTACTTTGGGTGATGGCTACCAGGTTGCCCAGGGTCATTGAAACGGCCGCCAGAGCCGCCAAGGCCAAAGACCACTCGCCGGCTACTTCCAGAAATCCGGTATAAATTACGCGCAGCAGCAGGGCAAAGGCTACCGCTTTGCTGGCTACCGACAGGAAAGCAACCATCGGGGTGGGCGCGGCTTCGTACACATCTGGTACCCACGTATGGGAAGGAACTGCGGACAACTTGAAGGCAATGCCGACGGTAACCAGGACGATGCCCATTAGTAGGGCGTAGCTGCCAAAGGGCAAGCCCGGGTCGGCATTGGTCTGCCCGATGCTGACGGCTATTTCCGACAAACTGGTGGTGCCGGTATAGCCGAAAATCAATACCATCCCGTACAAGGTTAGAGCGGAACTGATAGCACCGATAATCAGGAACTTCATCCCGGCTTCGCCAGAGGGAGTGTTCCGCAGGAAAGCGGCCAAGGCGACCAGGGGCAGAGTGGTCAATTCCAGGGCGACATAAATGGTTATCAGTTCTGTTGCTGATGCCAGCAACATCATTCCACTGGCGGACAAGAGCAGCAGTCCGTAGAACTCGCCGGTCAAGCGGGTGAGGCGGCGGACATAATCGACGGAAGCCGGTATGACCAGGGCGGCGGCGGTGATGACCAGCAGGTTAAAGAATATGCCAAACCGGTCCACGGAAAGGCTGGATGCCAGGATGCTGTCGGCGGGCGTCAAATTGTTCGGCCCGGCGCCGCCGGAAAGGCCGGCTAGAAATGCCAGTTGCTCCAGTTGATAGAGCTGGGCGACAGTCAGGGCCAAGGGGGCGGCCAAGCCGATAAAGGCTACGGCGGCCAACCAACCCTTACGGCCGGTCAGCAAGTCGAGCAGGATGACCAGGAGGCCCAAGCCGGCCATAGCCAGCTGCGGCGATATGAGGTACAGGTCTTGCAATGACATAAGCGCAGCCAGCCGTTAGCGGGAAAGGCCCACCGGGGCGGTTGTCCCCTGGTTGATTACTTCTACCATTGGCGCAATGCCGGCGTTGAAAACTTCGGTAAGGATAGCCGGATAGACACCAACCACGATAATGCTGATGACCAGCAAAGCCAGCGGCACCGCTTCGAGCAAAGAGGCGTCGGTCAAGTCGGCAAATCGCTCCCGGGTGGGGCCGAACAGGGAACGCTCTAACATCCACAAGATATAGCCGGCCGCCAAGATGATGCCCAAGACGGCAAAGGCGGTAGGCCAGGGATAAGCCCGGAATCCGCCAAAGAATACCAGCACTTCCGAGACAAAGCCGCTCAACCCCGGCAGTCCCAAGGAGGCGAACCCGGCAATGGCCAAGGCAATGGCCGCTATGGGCATCCGCCCGGCCAAGCCGCCCAAATCCGGAATGTAGCGGGTGTGGGCTTTGTCGTAAATCAATCCCACGCCGGCGAACAGCAAGCCGGTAATGGTGCCGTGGGTGAACAGCTGCATGGCCGCGCCGTTCAGCCCGGCGGCATTCAACTCTCCGGCGGCCGTTCCTACCGAACCGATGCCGACCAGTACCAATCCCATGTGGCTGACGCTGGAGTTGGCAATCAGGCGTTTCAGGTCGGTTTGCCGGATGGTAACAATCGCTCCGTAAAGGACGCTGATGACTCCTAAGACAATTATTGCCCAGGCAAAGGCGGTTACTTCTCCCGGAAACATTCCTACATTGACCCGCAGTAAGCCGTAGCCGCCCATTTTCAGCATTACCCCAGCCAACATTACGCTGGCGGCGGTGGGCGCGTCGGTGTGGGCGTCGGGCAGCCAAGTATGCACCGGCCAAGTGGGGAGTTTGATGGCAAAGGCGGCAAAGAAAAGCCAGAACATCAAGCCCAAAGGCAGGGCGGCGCTGGTTCCGGTCAGCATTGAACCCGGGGTCAGTAGTTGAGTCATATCAAAGGAGCCGCCGGGTTGGCTGAGGAAAAGGGCGATGATTGCCACCAGCATAAAGGCGCTGCCCAGGATGGTGAAAATCAGGAACTTCATCGCCGAGTATTCCTTGCGGCCGGTGCCCCAAGTGGCGATGAGCATATACATCGGCACCAGTTCCAACTCCCAGAACAGGAAAAACAGCAGGAAATCGAGGGCGGTAAAGACGCCCATAACCGCCGTTTGCAGCAGCAGCAGCCAAATGAAATACTCTTTTACCCGGAGCTTGATGTGCCAGGATACGATGACGGCACAGAAACCGAGCAAGCCGGTCAATAGCACTAGGGGCGCGCTCAATCCGTCGACGCCCAGGAAATAACTGGCGTTCAGGGTTTGGCTGGAAATCCAGTCGAAACGGTCAATCAGTTGGAAACGGGCGGCCACGGCGCTGCGGTCGAAGAGCAGGAATACCGCCAGGGAAAGTAGCAGGGTAATCAGCCCGACGGCAAAGGCAAAGGCGCGGATGACCCGGTCGCCGCGCAGCAGGGTCAGGATGACCAAAGCCCCGGCCGCCGGCAGGAACACGGTAAGGGAGAGCAGTCCCGGTACAGTGTACATCCCGCTAACCTCGCAGCCCGGCCCCGAAAATCAGGTAGCCCACCAACATCAGCACGCCGCCCAGGACGATAACCGCGCCGTAAAACTGTACTTGCCCGGTCTGAAGTTGGGCTAGCGGCCGGCCGGCGTTGCGAAAGACGCCGGCGGTAAAGTCCACCAAGCGGTCAACCCAATTGCGGTCGAGCCAGTCCACGGCTTGGGCCAAGGCTCGGTAAAAGCCGCGCCGTACCAGCCAATTCTCATACAGCTCGTCGGCGTAATACTTGCGGGTCAAGAGGGTATGCAACTGCCGCCCTTTGGTCAACGGTTCCTCTTGCCGCAAGTCCAGTCGGCTGCGGGTCGGGCGGTAGTGGTACAACACCCAAGCCAAGCCAATGCCTACCGCCGCCGTCAAAGTGGAGAGCAATGCAATGGCGAAGTTGAAGGGCGGCGTTTCCGGCTGGTCGAACACTACGGCCGCTTCGATGTAGTGGCTGAACCAGTGGCCCGGAATGACGATGAAAGTTTTGACCCATTGGGGATTTGCCAAGTAGCCGACAACGACCGCCGCGATGCCGAGGCAAAGCATTGGGGCGACCATTACCCAAGGGGATTCCGCCCGGTGGACTTCCGGGGATACCGATGATGGCAGAGATTCCCGCCGCACGGTCGCATCGGCGATTTCCTGCCGGCCGCCGCCGCGAAAGGGGCCGTGAAAGGTCAGGAAAATCATTCGGAAAGTGTAAAAGGCGGTCAGCAGTACGCCCAATCCCAACAGCGCAAAGACCAGCATACCCACTTCCGGCGCTACCGGCCCGCCGCTCAGCCAAACGCCGGTGAGGATTTCATCCTTGCTCCAGAACCCGGCCAAGGGGATGATGCCGACCAGGCTCAGCCCGCCAATGAGGGTAAGGGCGTAAGTCCAGGGCATCGCCCGGCGCAGTCCGCCCATATAGCGCATATTAAAGGTGCCGCTGGCGTGGTTGACGCTGCCGGCGCCGAGGAACAGCAGCGCCTTGAAAAAGGCGTGGGTAAAGAGGTGGAATAAAGCCGGGCCGAAAGCGCCCATTCCCAAGGCCGCCATCATATATCCCAACTGGCTGACGGTGGAGTAAGCCATCACCCGCTTTATATCGTTCATTACCAAGCCCAAGGTCGCCGCCATAAAAGCGGTGAACCCGCCAATCAAGGCTACTACCGTCAACGCCTCCCGGCTTTCCTGAAAGAGGGGGTAGAAACGGGCGACCAGAAAGACGCCGGCGGCCACCATTGTGGCGGCGTGAATCAGCGCGCTGACCGGCGTCGGGCCTTCCATAGCGTCCGGCAGCCAAGTGTGCAGGGGGAATTGCCCCGACTTGCCGGCGGCCCCGGCAAAGATGCCCAGGGCAACCCAGGTCAAGGCCGCGCCGCCCAGGATGGCACCGCCGGCGGCCAAGGGCTGAGCTGCTTGCCAAAGATCCGGGATGTGCAGCGGGTTGAGGCCGGCGGCGGCAAAGCGGTCGGCTTGGAAAAAGAGATAGATGATTGCCAGGAGAAAGCCCACATCGCCGATACGGGTAACGATAAAGGCTTTTTTAGCCGCCGCGGCCGCGGCCGGCCGGTCGTGCCAGAACCCGATAAGCAGGTAAGAGGATACGCCGACCAGTTCCCAAAAGGCGTAAAGCTGGACGATGTTGGCTGACAGCACCAGTCCGAGCATCGCGGCGGTAAAGAGGGCCATATAAGCGTAGTAGCGGGCCGCGCTACGGTCGTGGCGCATATAGCCCAAGGAATAAATCTGTACCAGTAGGCTGACGCCGCTGACTACTACCAGCATAATGCCGGTCAGCGGGTCGAGGAGCAAGCCCATTTCGATAGCCGCGCTGCCCAAATCCAGCCAGGTATGGGGGGCAAAGTCCGGGACGCCGCCGCTGTCCAGCAAGAACAGCAGCCAGAGGGAAAGGATGAAGGAGACCGACAGGGCGGCAATCAGTATCCCGCCGCTCAAAAGCAGGGCGTAGCGGTTCAGGAAGGGCCGAACCACCAGGCCAATCAGCAGAAAGGCGGCCAGGGGCAGGAAAAAAACCGCCCATACCAGCGGTTCGGTAACCATCTACAGTTTCCTCAGTATCTCGTCGGCGACGTGTTCCCGGCCCTTGGGGACATAGATGCGGAACGGCGTCCGCTCGCCCCAATCCCGAATGTCGCCTTCCGGCAGGATGCGGGCGGGCAGTCCTTCCCCTTCGAGGACTTCCTGCCACATCTCCGCCGCCATCAGGTTGGGGGCGCGCTTGAACTCAATCCACATAGCTGCCTGGTTGCGGTCAGTGGCGCAGCCGGTTGGCTTCGCTCAGGTCGATGGATTCGGTGTTGCGGTACATTGCCAGTACGATGCCCAAGCCCAAGGCAATCTCGGCCGCCGCTACGGTGATGATGAACACGGCAAAGACTTGGCCGGTCAAGACGCTGGCAATGTTTTCCCGCACGGCCAGGGGCGCGGCGTAGCGGGCCAAGGCCACTACCGTAAGGTTGACGGCGTTAAACATCAACTCCAGGGACATCAGCGCCACGATGACATTGCTGCGGGCCAAAGTGCCGTACAGCCCGATGGCAAAGATGATGGCGGCGACAATCAACATACTTTCCAGGGACATCAGGGTTGACCTCCCCGGCTGCGGGCTAAAGCCAATCCGCCGATAAGGGCGGCCAGCAGGAGCAGGGAAACCGCCTCAAAGGGCAGGACAAACCGGCCGATAAGCAGTTCAGCCAAGCCCGGCGGCGGGGCGGCCGCGCCATCCGCATTGGGATGGAAACCGGCCGCCGCTAAAGTTTCCGCGTCGACGGCGCTGACGGCTTGGGTTTGGGCCAAGGCGGCCCGCTCCTGCTCCGCAATAGGGATGGGCTGCCAGTCGGTAGCCAATGCGGTTACGACCAAGGCGGCCAACAGCAAAGCCGGGAACAACACGGCCGGCAGTTGCAGGCGGTTGGGCTGATTCCCCTCCGGCACATTGCGGGAGAGCATTATGGCAAAGATGAACAGGATGGAGATAGCCCCCACATAGATAAGCACTTGCACCACCGCCAGAAACTCGGCACTGAGCAGGGCAAAAAAGCCGGCTACGGCGATAAACACCACGGCCAACAGGAGGGCGGAACGGAACAAATCCTTAATCAGCACCACGCCCAAGGCGGCGCCGATAGCGGCGATGGCCAGGATCCAGAAAACAATGTCCTGAAACAGCATTTAGGCTTTTTCCGTCCGGATTTCATTGTCGCCGCCGGGGTTGCCGTCAGCGTCGGGAGCGGCGCCGCTGTTAGCCCCCGGGGTGGGCGTCGGTTCCAGCCGCATCCCGGCTTTTTCCCGCCGGTGCCAACGCCAGCTTTCCCGACCGACATCCCGCCAGCCCAAGGGCGGGCCGCCGCGCGGGTCATAGCCGACTTGGGATTCGCCCCGGGTAATCTGCCCGTCCCGGCTTTCCCGTCCTTCCGGAGGCATCGCTTCCAACTGCGGCCGGAACCAGGCGCTGGGGCGTTTTTCGGCTTGCCGCAGCTGGTCAATGGTGATGACCAGGTCCTGGCGGCGGTATTGGCCCTCCTCGAAGCCGCTGCCCATAAACAGGGCGTCATAGGGGCAGGCTTCCACGCACAGGCCGCAGAACATACACCGCTGCAACTCGATGTCAAAGACTTCCAAGCGGTACTTGCCCCCTTGGGGAATTGCCGTCTCACTGGGGCTGGTCACGATTTTGATGATACCCAGCGGGCAGTATTTGGCGCAGGAGGCGCAGCCGGTACACCGTTCCTCGTACCAGGCGAATTCCTCGCCCCGGAACCGGGGGTGCTGCTGCGCCCGTTCCTCGGGATATTGGATGGTAAAGGGTTTGCGGGTCAGGTTTTTCAGCGTAACCAGCAATCCCTTGGCCATAGCCAAGCCGTACATTTCCGCTTACCTCAGTTGGCCTCAATGGTGGATACGCCCGGGGCTATCGGTTGGGCCGGGCGGCCGGGGGAAAGGGATACCCGGCGGCTAATCAACCGGCCGAACAGGGCGATGGCCGCAAGGGTAACTACGATGTTTATGCCGGCCATTATACCCAAATCCCCGGTGGACAACCGCCCGCCGCTGTCCCGCAGGAAAAAGACTTCCAGACTGACCGCCAGCAGGTTAATCAAGCTCAACGGCAACAGGAATTTCCAGGAAAAAGCCATTATCTGGTCAATCCGCAGCCGGGGGTAGGTGGCGCGGATCCAGATGAACACGAATACCACCGCGCCGGTCTTGAGCAGGAACCAGAGCCAGCCCAAGTATTCGGACTGGGGCCCAGCCCAACCGCCGAGAAACAGGGTGGCAATGATGGCGGCAACTACGGCGACGCCGCCGAACTCGGCGGCTTGAATTAGCGCGAACTTGATACCGCTGTATTCGGTATGGTAGCCGGCAATGATTTCCGATTCGGCTTCGGCCACATCAAAGGGCGTGCGGTTCAGTTCGGCGGACATCCCGGCCAGAAAAACCAGGAAAGCCAGGGGCTGCACCAGCAGGAAAGGCAAACCCTGGGCGGATACTATGTCGCCGAGGGACATTGACCCGGCGACCATTACCACGCCCAAGAGGGAAAGGACTACCGGCACTTCGTAGCTAATCAGCACGGCCACGGCCCGGGCCGCGCCGAACATTGCATAGCGGTTATTGGAGGCCCAGCCAGCCATAAAGATGGCAACGGTAGTTACCGAACTGATCGCCAGCAGGTACAGGACGCCGACATTCAGCCCAGCCAAAGCCGTATCCCGGGCAAAGGGTATCACCGCCGTCATCAGGATGAGCGGCGCAATCATTGCCACCGGCACCAGGGCAAAGACGATGCGGTCGGCGCCGGCCGGGGTCAAATCCTCTTTGGTCAGCAGTTTCACCAGGTCGGCAATGGGTTGCAGCAAGCCGAAAGGCCCCCAACGATTGGGGCCGACCCGGTTCTGAAAGCGTCCCAGCAGCCGCCGCTCGCTCCAGGTAATCACCGCCGCGCCCAACAGTACGGCGTTGACCAGGATAAAGATGATGACCAGACCGGAGATGACATAAGCCATCCAGCAGGGCAGCAGCAACCCCGCCCCGTCATAAATCAGGCGGTACAGTCCGTTGGCGTAGAGGATGTTGTCGGGGGACAACTGGCAGTTCACCGGTCAACCTCGCCCATATTGATGTCCACGCTACCCAGGGAGACAATCATATCCGCCAGTTTCCAGCCTACCAGCAAGTGTTCGGTAACCGTCAAGTTAAGCAGGGAAGGGGAGCGGATTTTGCAGCGATAAGGGGCAACGCCGCCATCGCTTACCAGGTAAAAGCCCAGTTCCCCCTTGGACGCCTCGACCCGCCCGTAGGCTTCGCGCCCGGCTTCCGGCCGCAATACCAGGGGCAAATCCAGGCGCACCGGGCCGGGTTCAATTTGCGCGATGCACTGGCGGATGATGCGGAGGCTTTGGTGGACTTCCTGCATCCGCACCCAAAAGCGGTCGTAGTTGTCGCCGTTGACGCCCACCGGCACCTCGAATTCCATTCGGTCGTAAGCGTCATAGGGTTCCTGCTTGCGCCAGTCCCAGTTGACGCCGCTGGCCCGCAGCACCGGCCCGCTGACCGAGCAGTTGATTGCCACTTCCGCCGGCAAGGGACTGACGCCCCGGGTTCGCATCATCAGGATTTCATTTTCCAGCAAAAGCTGCTCGATTTCGGCAAACTCGACGGCAAAGTCGGCGAGGAACCGCTCCAGGGCCGGCCAGAACTCCGGCGGGGCGTCGGCAAAAACGCCGCCGGGGCGCATATAGCTGACGGTAATGCGCGCCCCGCACAGCATCTCGAAAAGCTCGAGGATCCGCTCCCGGCTGCGGAAACTATACATCAGCGGCGTCCCCAACGCGCCCAACTCCTGCACAAAGAACCCGACGGCAATCAAATGGCTGGCGATGCGTTGCAACTCGGCGGTCAAAGTCCGCAGGTATTTGCCCCGGGGCGGCGGTTCCACTTCCAGCAGCTGCTCCACCGCCAGGCAGTAAGCCTGATTGTTAATCATCGAGGAAGTGTAGTCCAAGCGGTCGGTGAGGGTAACTATCTGGACATAGTTGCGCTCCTCGGCCAGCTTCTCGGTGCCGCGGTGCAGGTAGCCGAAAACCGGCTCCACCTCGACGATCTCCTCGCCGTCAAAGGTAATCCGCACCCGAAACACCCCGTGGGTGCTCGGGTGCTGCGGCCCCACATTAACGGTCATCGGTTCAGTACGCAGGGTCATAACATTCCCGACCGGGCGGCCCGGCCTAGAGGAAATCCTTACGCAGGGGGTGGCCGGCAAAGCCCTCCCACAGCATAATGCGTTTCATATTGGGGTGGCCGACAAAGCGCACGCCCATCAAGTCCCAGATTTCTCGTTCCTGAAAGTCGGCGCCCCGCCAGATGGGGTACACCGACGGCGCGGTTAATTCCTCCCGCCCGTACAGCCGGGCTTTCATTATGGCGGTGTGCCGGCGGCGCAGAGAAGTCAGGTGATAGACCAGGTCAAAATACTCGATGAAGTCCACGGCGCTGACCGAGTTGAGAAACTGGAAGTCGAGAGCCGGGTCGTCCTTGAGCAAGGCGGCGGCGGCGGCCAGATGGTCGGGATTGACCCACACGGCGGCGGCATCACAGCCGGCTACCGCGTCCGGCAGGGCGGCGGTCAGCTTGGCGGACAATTCCGGCCCGGTCAGTTCCGGCAATGCCATCAGGATTGCCCGTTCCCGGTGATTTCCGGCGCGGCCGGCTTGCCGAGGTGCTGGTACTTCTTTATCTTTTCGTGGAGTTCCATAATGCCGTAGAGCAAGGCGTCGGGACGGGGCGGGCAGCCGGGGACATAGACATCCACCGGGACGATATGGTCAACGCCGGGTACGACGCTGTAAGAGCCATAATAGGGGCCGCCGCTGGTAGCGCAGACGCCCATAGCGATAACCCACTTGGGGTCGGCCATCTGATCGTAGATGCGCTTGATGGGGGGCGCCATTTTCCAGGTAACGGTGCCGGCGACAATCATTAAGTCCGCTTGCCGGGGGGAGGCGCGAAAGGCTTCCATTCCGAAGCGGGCAATGTCAAACCGCCCCATCGCCGTGGCCATCATCTCAAAGGCGCAGCAAGCCAAGCCGAAGGAAACCGGCCACAGGGCTGACTTGCGGCCCCAGTTCACCAAGGCGTCCACGGAAGTAACCAGCAGGTTCTGCTGCAAGTCCTCCGGAACTTCGATGGACGGGGTTTCCAGAGGAGCGGCGGAGACCGCTATCAAGTCGTTGACCGTATTGCCCTCGGCGCGGTCAAGTTCCCAAGTGCGGTCTTGCAGCGGCTCCCCGGTTTGCGGCAAATCCGGCATTTCAACCTAATCCTTAACTGCCCCATTCCAAATCCCGCTTGCGCCAGGCATAAGCCCAGCCGACCAGCAGGATGGCAACGAATACCCCCATCTCAATGAGGGCGAACAGCTCCAAGCTGATGAATTTGGTAGCCCAGGGATACAGGAACACCACTTCCACGTCGAAGATGACGAACAGGATGGCGTAAAGGTAGTAGCGGAAGTTGAACCGGTTCCAGGGGCCGCCGATGGTTTCCACCCCGCACTCGTAAGTCTCCAGCTTGACCGGCGTCGGGTTCTTGGGGCGGATGCCGACCCGGGAAGCCAGCCAGGACATGGTGAGCATACTGACCGGAACGGCAATGGCGACTACCGCCAGAATGGCGACCAGCCCATACTGCCGAAAGTAATCCTCAAGCATACTTTTTTGCTGAACCTCGCTGGCGGTTGTGCCGGGTGATTATAACACAAGGCAATGGGAGCGGATTAGAGAAAGGCGGCATAATTCAGAGATTGGGTCGGGCAGTGGCTAACCGGGGCAAGTGCCGTTAGAATGAACGCCTAGAATAGACGCCGCAGCATTACTGCAAAGGTCAGGGAAACAGGAATGAAACCGGCCAGCCGGTACATTGCCGCCAACGGCATCAGACACCACTACCTGGAATGGGGCGACCCGGCCAACCCGCCGCTGCTGATGCTCCACGCTACCGGCTTGTGCGCTGCTCCCTGGCAGCCCATCGCGCAAGAGTTGGCCCGGGATTACCGGGTGCTGGCATTCGACCAGCGAGGGCATGGGGATACCCAACCCTCCGACCGGGGCTACAGTTTCGAGTTGGTGGGGCAAGATTTGGCGGAAATCATCAAGGCAATGGGGCTGTCCGGGTTAAGGGTATTGGGCCATTCCTCCGGGGGCTTGGCGACTATTATTGCGGCCGCCCTATTGCCGGGTTGCATTGAGCGGGCGGTGCTGGTCGAAACCCGGGTTGGGGAAAGCCCGGCTAATGCGCCGCCGGGGGAATTGAAGCAGCGGGCGCAGCGTACCCGGTTGAAACGGGCAATCTGGGAAAGCCGGGAAGCGATGGCCGCCGCCTACCGTCCCCGGGCCGCCTTTAAGGATTGGCAGGAAAGGGCTTTCAATGCCTTTATCGAGGGCGGCGTCCGGTTGCTGCCCGATGGTCGTGCCGAACTGAAATGCCCGCCGGAAGTGGAAGCGGTATTTTACGAACAGCGGGATGAACTACCGGTATCCCGCTACCTACAGGGATTGACCGGGGATTTTCTGCTGCTGTTGGGCAACTACCCCGGCGCGCAGACTTTGCCGGATACCGGCGTCCGCCGCTTTCAGGAACTGGTAGCCGGGGCGCGGGTTAAGCCGATGGGTATCGGCAGCCACTTCCTGCCGCTGGAACATCCGGCGGCGGTTTTGCAGGAAATCCGCGCTTTTTTCAACCACGATAAAGGGGCTGCTGATGACTGAAAATAGCAATGCTAACGCCGCCGGGCAATTCGGCCCGTTGGCCGGCTTAAAGGTTCTGGATTTGTCCATTATCGTAGCCGGCGGCACCGCCAGCAGCTTGTTAGCCGACTTTGGCGCGGAAGTGGTCAAGGTGGAACGGCCCGGCGGGGGCGATCCGCTGCGGAATTGGGGTCCTTTCGTCAACGGCGTATCCCTGTGGTGGAAAGTTCATTCCCGCAACAAGCAGTCGATTACCCTCGACTTGGGACGCGTCGAGGGGCAGGAAATGCTGAAAGCTCTGGCCGGGCAAGCCGACTTGCTGATTGAGGGGTTTCGTCCCGGCACTTTGGAGCGGTGGCAGTTGGGGCCGGAGGATTTGCGCCGGGTTAATCCGGGACTGGTCATCCTGCGCTATTCCGGTTTCGGGCAAACCGGGCCGTATAAAGACCGGCCCGGCTTTGGCACTATCGCCGAGTGTATGAGCGGTTATATCGGAATGACCGGCTTTTCCAACACGCCGCCGGTTTTGCCGCCGATTCCTTTGGCGGATGAAATTGCCGGCGTTTTCGGAGCTTTGGCCGGGATGATGGCTTTGTATCATCGGGATACCGCCGCATCCGGGGAAAGGGTTGGCGGCGAACTCCGGTCGGGTCAGGTTATCGATGTCAGCCTCTTTGAGCCGTTGTTTCGGCTTTGCATCCCGCATATTCCGATGTATGACCTGCTGGGCATTGTCCGGGAGCGGGTGGGCAACGATTTTCCCGATGCCGCGCCGCGCAGTTTGTACCGCACCGGGGATGACCAGTGGCTGGGTTTGTCAGCTACTTCCCAAAGCACTTGGGAACGGCTGGTACAAGCTATGGAGCTGCCGGAACTGCTGGAGGATGAACGGTTTAAGGACAACGCCGCCCGGCTGGAAAACAAGGATGCTCTGAACGAAATCCTCCAGTATTGGCTGGGGCAGCGTTCCTTGACTAAACTGCTGGAGCAACTGGTGCCGGCCGGCGGCGTGGTCGGCCCGGTTTATAACAGCGCGCAGATTGTGCAAGACCCCCACTATCAAGCCCGGGAGGATGTGCTGACGGTGGAGGATTCGGAATTGGGCAAAACGCTGATGCCGGGCATTATCCCCAAGTTCAGCCAGACCCCCGGCGCCGTCCGGTATGCCGGCCCCCGGCTGGGTGAACATAACCGGCAAGTATATGGTTCCTGGCTGGGCTACGACGGGGAAACTCTGCGGGAACTGGCGGCTAAGGGAATTATCTGATGCCGGATTAGCCCAGCCTATTCTCGCCGTATAAGGATACGCTTTGACTGAACCCAAACTGCTTATTGCCACCCATAACCCCGGCAAGGTGCGGGAATACCGGGAGTTGCTGCGGGATATTGACTTGCCGTTGGTATCCCTTTCCGATGTGGGCATTACTCAAGAGGTCGAGGAAACCGGGCTTACCTTTGCGGAAAACGCCTGGCTGAAAGCCCGGACTTATGCCGCCGCGTCCGGGCTGCTTACCTTGTCTGACGACTCCGGGTTGGAAGTGGACGCCTTGGGCGGCGCGCCGGGGATACACTCGGCCCGCTACGGCGGCGACGCCTGCGCTACTGATGAGGAGCGAGTGAATCTGCTGCTGGCAAACCTGCAAGGGGTGACGTGGGAGCGGCGCACCGCCCGCTTTCGCTGCTTTATTGCGCTGCATCATCCGCAAGGGGCGGCGGCTTCGGTAGTAGGGGCCGTGGCCGGGATGATACAATATGCCCCACAGGGCGCTGACGGCTTTGGCTATGACCCGGTTTTCTATATGCCATCCTTGGGGCGGACGATGGCCCAACTGTCCTTGGCGGAAAAGAACCGGATCAGCCACCGGGCTGATGCCGCCGGCCGGGTGGAGCCGGCATTGCGGCGGCTGGTTTCATCTTTTACTTCCTGACTATCTGACGGATACGGCAATGGCAGGAATTACCGACAGCTTTAACCGTCCCTTGCGGGACTTGCGGATTTCCGTTACTGACCGGTGCAACTTTCGCTGCGCCTACTGTATGCCGGCCGAGATTTTCGGCGAAAGCTATCAGTTTCTGCCCAAAGGGGAAATCCTGACCTTTGAGGAAATTACTCGGCTGTCCCGCTTGTTTGTTGGTTTGGGCGTCAACAAACTGCGGATAACCGGCGGGGAGCCGCTGCTGCGTACCAACTTGCACCGTCTTATCGCGATGCTGGCTGCCATTGACTCCGACTTGGATTTGACGCTGACCACCAACGCCTATTTGTTGCCGCAGCAGGCGCAGCAGCTGAAAGACGCCGGCCTGCAACGGATAACCGTCAGTCTGGATACCCTGGACGATGCTATTTTCCGGGAGATGAATGGCCGGGGCGTTCCGGTGCAGCGGGTTTTGGAGGGCATTACGGCGGCGGCGGCCGTGGGCTTGTCGCCCATCAAAATTAACGCCGTAGTGCAGAAAGGGGTCAATGACCATACCATTGTTGACTTGGCCCGCCATTTCCAATGCAGCGGCCATATTGTGCGGTTCATTGAGTATATGGATGTGGGCAACCGCAACGGCTGGAAGTGGGATGAAGTGACGCCGGCCGCCGAAATCATCCGCCGCATCGACGCCGAGCTGCCGCTGGAGCCGCTGGAAAGCAACTATCGAGGGGAAGTAGCTAACCGCTACCGCTACCGGGACGGGACGGGCGAAATCGGTGTCATTGCTTCGGTAACCCAACCTTTCTGCGGCGACTGCACCCGCGCCCGCCTGTCCACCGACGGGAAACTTTACACCTGCCTTTTTGCCGCTGATGGCTTGGACTTGCGGGGGCCGATGCGGAACGGGGCTACCGATGGGGAACTGGTTGACCGCATTAAAGGCATTTGGTGCCGCCGCAGCGACCGCTACTCCGAGGAACGGACGGAACTGGCCCCTTTGCAGAACGACCGTCCCAAAGTGGAAATGTATCAGATTGGCGGCTGATTTAACCCGGACTCCCCAGTAAAGCGGCCATCGGAGGTTTGGAACTATGCTGAATCGCGACCGGGCATTGCAGGCATTGCAGGAGGAAGTGGACGAACTGCGCCGGCGGATCCGGCTGCTGGAGCAGGGCGGGCAACTGTCAGCGGCGCCGCCAGGGACTCCGGCGGAACCGGCGGCGGCAATGGCTCCGGTAGAACCGACCGCGGCCGTTGCGGAAAGCAGCATCGGGGATTATGTCGCCGCGCGTCGGGGCAACCGGTTTAAGTCCTATCACTACCGGGGCTGCTACCACACCCGGCGGTTCCTGAAGGTAGCCGGCGGTTTCCGTTCCTACCCCACCCGGGAAGCGGCGGCAGCGGCCGGTTATAAACCCTGCCAACGGTGCGCGGAGACCGCTCCCGGCCCCGTCGGCTATATCGCCAGCAACAAGACCAAGGGCGCCAAGACCTATCACCTCCGCTCCTGCCGTTACGCTCCCCGCATTATGGCTTCCGGGACTGACTTTCTCGAGTTTGCAGACCGGTCGGCAGCGGAGGAAGCCGGTTACCGGATTTGTGAGAGGTGTATCATCTAGCCATGGGTTGCGCTGCCCGCTAAACCCGGAAAAGTCCGCTTGATTGCCGGAGTCAGTTGCTATGACTAACTTTGATGCCCCTGTTGACGCCGCCGCCGGCCCGCCGGCCGGGCAATCCCTGACCCACCTCGACGAACAGGGCCGCGCCCGAATGGTCGATGTGGGCGAGAAGCCGGTTACTGACCGGGAAGCGGTAGCTAAAGGCTCGGTGCTGATGGAGCGGGATACCCTTAACCTGATTCAAGCCGGCTTGGTCAAAAAGGGCGATGTGCTGACCATTGCCCAACTGGCCGGTATTATGGGAGCCAAGCGCACCGCCGAACTGATACCGCTGTGCCATCCCCTGCCGCTTAACAAGGTGGATGTGGAGTTGGAACTCGACGCTGCCCAAAGCCGGGTGAACATAACGGCTACCGCCAGTACTTCGGGCAAAACCGGGGTAGAAATGGAAGCACTGACCGCCGTAACGGTCGCCGCCCTGTCGGTGTACGATATGTGCAAAGCCGTTGACCGGGGAATGCGGATTAGCGAAGTGCGCCTCGTCCGCAAGCAGGGCGGGCAAAGCGGCGATATTACTTTGGAGTAGTCGGGGAATGACCGGGCTAACTCTCGTTTGCTACTGGCCTCGCCGCCGTATCTCCGCCGCCAGCAGTTCAATCGCTGTCGCCGCATAAACAATGTACTCGGCGGCGCTCAACTCCGGTTCCACAAATTCCTCCACCTGCTCCGTTTCGGTAAGACCCGCGACTCCGGCTATTGCCCGCAAATCCAGTTGGCAAATGCGGCCCTCCGGCGTTACCACCAGGCAGCCCAAATCCCGGGCCGGCGTCAAAGTCGGCTCAATCTCTATGGCCTGCACCGATACCATCCCAAAGAAAGCGGGAAAGGGGCGTAGTTGGGCGGCTAATTCGGCCAGCGTTTGGCTCAGGGCCGCCGCCGTTTCGTTCAGGGCGGTTTGGGCGGCCGCCGCCAGTTGGTCGGCGGTTCTGTTTTGCTCGGTCATGGCAATATCATAATGGCCGGGTGAGGGCAAGGCGAAGGCGGCCCGGAATCACTGCCCGGTCAATTTTCCAGTCCCCGGCACATTGACAGCTATACGCCGGCAGGTTTATTATAGATACTCCGGGAGAGGGCAAGGCGGCTGGCCGGCATCTCCCCCGGTGGCGACGTAGCTCAGCGGCAGAGCGGGCGCTTCATAAGCGCTAGGTCGTTGGTTCGAATCCATCCGTCGCCACCATTCCCTAACCCTTTCCTCTGCTGCTATTCCCCCATCCTTCCCGGCAGGGGCGGTAATGTCCTCTTTCCGCATTCCCGGCTTAACGGCGGAACAAGCCAGCCGTATCTGTATGGCAGAGTGCCGGGCCGGTTGTTGCCGCGGCCCGTTGATACTGGAGTTGGCGGCGGCGGAAGTGGCGGATTTTCAGCAAAGGGGGGGTGCCGCCGGCATCTCCGTAAGCATTGCCCGCCGGCCGGATGGCAGCGGTTGGCTCCGTTTTGCTGACCATCCCGGGGAACGCTGCCCGATGCTGGACCGGGATACCTTTGCCTGCCGGATTTATGCGAACCGCCCCGGCCGCTGCCGCCGTTTCCCCCAAAACAAAACCCCCGGCTGCGCTATCTCCGGGGGCTAAATCCAAGGAAAAGCCGGGGCAATGATTACCTTTCCCCATTGTCCATCTGTTCGCCCAATTCGCTAAGGAAACGCTCAATTTCCGGCGACAAGTTCACTTCCGACGCTCCCCCGGCTGCTGCATCCTCCTCATCCTGTTGCGCGTCATAGTAGGCTTCCATCTGCTGAATCAGCGACTTCAGCTCGGAATTGCGGTCCACCGCCGTACTCAATTCCCGATATTGCCGCTGGCCCCGCCGCACCGGCGCCAGTTCCGGGGGGATATTCGCATAGACCGATGCCAAGCACTCAATCATCCGCGAAGTGCCGGTGTAATCCTCCTCCAGTTGCAGGTATTGCGGCAGATGCACCATAAAGTTGATGGTCTCGATCCCCAGCCGGTCAATGCCGGTGGCAACCAGATTCATAATTGTGGTCGGCCCCTGATAGTTGCTCTGCCGCAGCTTCAGGTTCGGTACCGCATTCAACTGCGGCACATTCCCCAAAGAACCGGTAACCAGCAGCGGGCGGGTATGCGGCACCGCGTCATACATTGCCCCTACCCGGCAGTACCGCTGCACCCCGAAATGCTGAATCACTTCCAGGATGGAGTCGGTGTATTCCTCGCTGCCGGCGTGGGGTTCCAGCAGGTGCAGAAAAATGTAGTCCAGCCCTTCTTGAGTGCGGGCGTAGCGCAGGTAGCTGTTGGGGACGGTAACTTGCCGCTCCCCTTGCGCCAAGCGGATGTTGGGCCGGTAGCGGGTAAAGTCAAAGTAATTCCCCGGCCGGGCCAGTTTGCCCAACTCCCGGGAATGGAGATGCCGCTCCAGCCGGCTCAAAGTCAGCGTCCCCACGCTGCCCACATCCACCCACGGGCGAATCATGGCAAAGGCGTGAGGGTCGCGCAGCTCCGGCAGCGGCTCAACCAGTTCAAAAGCTCCAATACGCATACCCCATATATTGCCAGAAAAGCCGCCGTAATTCAAGTGGCCGCGCCAACTTGAAAATCCCCGGTTATCCCCCTATCCTTGCCTTATGTCCCGCCCTACCTCTGATGCCTTGTCCCGGCCGCGCCGCCGTCCTTCTTTTTTGACCCGGCGGTTAGCTGCCCTGCGCTACCCGGACTTTCGTACTTTGTGGCTTTCTACCGTCGCTAACCAGCTGGGCTGGGGAATGCAGCAGGTCTTGTTGGGCTGGCTGATTCTCGACATTACCGGTTCCGCCGCGATGGTCGGCGTCATCTACGCTGTCCGTTCTTTGCCCAATTTGGTGGTAGGATTGGCAGCCGGCTCCATCACTGACCGCTTCGACCGGCGGCGGATAATGCGTTACTCCTGCGCCGCCCTGCTCCTGTTGTCCTTGCTGATGGCGTGGGCCTTGTTTGACGGGCGGTTGATGGCGGAAATGGGCGGCTTGACTCTGCTGGTCTGGCTGCTCCTTCTTTCCACTTTCCTGATGGGGGTAGCCCAAGCCTTTTATATGACGGCGCGGCAGGTCTATGTCTATGACATTGTCGGCCCCCGCCGCGCGGTCAACGGCATCGCTTTGGTATCCCTGGCCCAATGGGTCGGCGGCATTATCGGTTCCCTGCTGACCGGCGGCCTGATTGCCTGGCAGGGGCCGGCCGCCGCTTTCCTGGCTATGGGCTTGACCTACCTGGTTGGCGTAGCGCTGATGGTTCTGTAGCATTTTGCTGGGGGAAAGTATATCATAGAGGAATGGGGCATAAATGCAAATCGCCAACTTGTAAGCGCATAACCGGGGAACGCTGCGATACTTGCCGGGTTGGGGGCGGCGGTGTGCGGGTGGTAATGCTTGACGCTAACGGCAAGCAAATCCGGCCGGAAGGGAAACACCCCCACGCTACACCCCACGAAAGGGGCGCGGCGGTGGATATGTATTTTGACGGGCTTTCCTATCGCCGGGTGGCTAGGAATATGGAGCAGTATTTCGGGCGTAAGACTGACCCGATGACGGTTTATCGCTGGGTCAGGGAATTGTCCGGGACAGCGGATGAAATCCTGCGGCCGATGAAGGTTGACACCGGCCGGGAATGGGTAGCGGACGAGATGATGGTCAATGTTGGCGGTCAAAAGATGTGGCTGTTCAATGTAATGGACAGCGACACCCGGTTTGTGCTGGCGGCCTATTTGACGCCGGAACGGACGGCAAGGGCGGCGCAAACTACGCTGGCAATGGCAAGGGAAAGGTCAAACAATGCGCCGGAGGTTGTAAAGACGGACGGGCTGCGGTCTTACCGGCAGGCATTGCCGCGGGCTTTCCCGACCCGACCGGTTAAACATACGGTTAGCCAGGGTATCAAAGCGGAAATCAACAATAATATGTCGGAAAGGTTGCAAGGAACTTTCCGGGATAGGGATAAAACCTTGCGGGGCTTGGATAGCCGGGCAACCGGGCAAGCATACATTGACGGGCTGGTTTTACACTATAACTATTTCCGGCCCCATCAGAGTCTTGAGGATAAGCGGCCGGCGGAGGCGGCCGGGGCGGAACTGCCTTTCAAGGATTGGGAGGACGTAGCAGCGGTGAAAAGGGGGAAAGGATGATTGCCTATCGCAGTTTGCCTTACTATGGCGGCAAGAGGGGATACGGCAAAGCCGAATGGATAGCCGGCCTGTTGCCGTGGGAAAAGGATTCCTGCTATCTGGAACCGTTCGCGGGAATGGCCGGGGTGCTACTGGCGCGGCCGGCGGTAAAGGTGGAATTACTGAACGACCTGAACGGCCGGCTGGTGAACTGGTGGCGGATGGTGCGTAATTGCCCGGATGAATTCGGGTATCTGGTAGAGCATACGCCGATTAGCCGGGATGAATTCCGGTGGGCTTGCCGGATGGTGGACAATCCGGAGCTGTCGGATATGCAACGGGCGTTGGCTTTCCATATCCTGATTAGCCAGTGTGTCACTGCCGGCGATAATCGTTTGTCCGGCAGGGGTTGGATTAGGCGGTTTGACCCGGCGATAGGCAGTTTTTCCCGGCATACGGCGGCGGAAATTTCCCGGCTTGCGGAAAGGATGAGGAATGTTCAGCTCGAGAATGTCGATGCGCTGGATTTACTGGAGCGGACGGCGGGCTGCGATTATGCGGTAATTTACTGCGACCCGCCTTATCCGACTGCCGACACCAGCGCGTACAGTATCGGCCACCTTGACTTTGACCGGTTGGGGGAATTGTTGCAAGCGCAACAAGGGGCGGTGGCTGTTAGCGGTTATGAAGGGGAATGGGATTGCTTGGGATGGGCGGCGGAACGAAAGCAGGCATTGCGGCGGCAACTTAATAGCCGGGGCGGTGAACCGCGAACGGAGTTGCTATGGCGTAATGCAAAGTGCATTGAGGCGGCAACTGTGCGGGGGCTGCTATGATTTCCCCCCAGCAAAATGCTACAGTACCGCGCTGATGTATGGCTTGCGCCGTGTCGGGGCCGCCGCACCGCGGCAACGGGAGCCGCTGCTGCAAAACCTGCTCAATTACTTCCGCGCCCTCAAAAACAACCGGGTAATGCTCAGCCTGATAATTTCCACCGCCGGCGCGGAAATTCTCGGCTTTTCCCATCAAGCGCTCTTGCCCATTCTGGCCGTGGAAGTTCTGGGCGTTGGCGCGGTAGGCTTGGGCTTGCTGACCGCCTTTCGGTTCCTCGGCAGCGCCTTGGGTGTCTTTGCCGTAGTGGGCTTGGAGCGGGTGCGTCGCCGGGGACTGCTGCTCTTGACCGTCATTGCCCTTTTCGGATTGGGTCAGATTATGCTGTCCCAATCCCCCACCTTCTGGGTAGCCGTGATTTTTGTCGTATTCATCAACCTGATGGCATCGGCTACGGACATTCTGCACCACGCCTTGATGCAGTTCAGCGTGTCCAATCAGGAACGCGGCCGGGCGATGGGTTCGTGGATAATCGGTATCGGCGCCGCCCCCTTGGGGCAACTCGAAGGCGGCTACCTGGCGGGCGTCACCAACGCCCGTATCGCCCTCCTGGTCAACGGCGCCGCCCTGATTACCCTGGCCTTGCTGATGGGCGTAATCCTCCCTCGGCTGCGCCGCCTCTAGGAATCTTACCAGAATCCGGTATAATCCCCTCTTAACATAAAGCAAGGGGGCAGGGCAATGATTACCAAGTTTGACAGCTTGTACGCCGGCCATGTCGATATGGACAATGTGGGCTACGGCGGCACGGCGGTGAACGACCGTTCTTTTTCCGACGAGTATCTGACCACGGCCTTTGACAAGGCGCAGGCTATTGCGGAAACGATGGACGCCGGCGGCTACGATACGCTGTGGATGGCGGAACACCACTTCCAGCCCGAGGGCTACGAGTGCATCCCCAACCTGCTGATGCTGAATGTTCACTTGGCGCATTTGACGCGCAAGCTCAAGTTCGGCTGCGGTTTCAACATTGCGCCGATGTGGAATCCGCTGCGCTTGGCTGAGGATTTTGCCACCGCCGACATCTTAACCAACGGGCGGGTCATCTTTGGCGTGGGCCGGGGCTACCATACCCGGGAAGTGGAAACCTTTGGCGCGCCGCTGCTGGACCAGGCGGCCAACCGGGATTTGTTCGAGGAACAGGTCGAGCTGATTTTCAAGTCCTTTAACCAGCGTTCCTTTGCCCATAAGGGCAAGCATTACACCGTGCCGCCGCAAGTGCCGTATCGGGGCTATCAATTGGAGGAGATAACCTTGGTGCCGCGGCCGCGCAACTTGCCGGTGGAGACCTGGCAGCCGATCCAAAGCGCCACGCCGCGGGCTTTGGACTTTATGGCCAAGCACGGCATTAAAGGGATGATTGGCGGCGGCGTTTCCGAGGGCGGTGCTATCTATGATGTCATCTCCGCCTACCGGGATGCTCTGGCGCGGCACGGTCGCCCCGATGCCCAATTGGGCGAGGATTTGAGCATTGGCTTTCACTTTTACCTGGCGGATACCCAAGAGCAGGCGATCAAGGAAGCGGCCAAGTATTACGAGGAAAACCTTAAAATGTTCGGCCCGCTGCGCTTGGTACGGTCGTTGAGCGACGAGCAGATTGCGGCGATGGGCGACCCGAAGCGCGCGCCGACCGCCGGCCTGCCCACTATTGAGCGGGCGGTAGAGCGGCAGGGTTTCCTCTGCGGGCCGCCGGAAGTTATTATTGAGCAGCTGCAAGAACTCGAGGCAACTTATCCCGGCCTCGACCGGGTTGGGATGAGCCATCCGGTAGGTACGCCGCAGCGGGTTATCGTCGAGCAACTGGAACGGCTGGCTAAAGAGGTAATGCCGGCTTTTACCAGCCGGGAAGCCCGGATAGCGGAGCCGGTTCCGGCGGATTAGCGATTAGCCGACAGTTCAGTTAGCCGATAGGGGTTACTGAACTGCTCCGGCATCGCATCCAAACCCTTGTCCCCGGCGTAAAAGCCGGGTAGCAATATCCCTAACCCAACATCAGCAAAGGCGGCGCGGGCAATTAAAAATGGGCATTTCCAAAATCAGAGCCGGTTTGCCCTTGGCCGCCGCCATCGCCCTTATCGCCGCCTTGGTGGGTATCCTGTGGTTGTTTCAACCGGTGGCGGCTCCGACCGGTGTCCCGGTATCAGCGGAAGTTATCCCGCCGCCCCAGGCCACGCCCAAACCGGCGCCGGTTCCGGTTATCGTTACCCCGCCGGGTACGGAAGCGGCCCCGGAATTTCGCGGCATCACCGCTTGGCTGAACAGCGAACCCCTTTTGATGGCGGAGCAGCGGGGCAAGGTGGTGCTGGTGGACCTCTGGACTTACTCTTGAATCAACTGCCAGCGCACCTTGCCGTATGTAAGGGACTGGTATGACAAGTACGCCGGCCAAGGGTTGGTAGTGGTCGGCGTCCATTCCCCGGAGTTTGACTTTGAGAGAAAAGAGGAAAATGTGCGGGAAGCCCTGCCGCGGCTTGATGTAACCTGGCCGGTGGCAATGGACAACGATTTTCAGACTTGGCGCGCCTACAACAACCGCTACTGGCCGCACAAGTTTCTGATTGACGGTCAGGGTATCATCCGCTTTCACCATATTGGCGAAGGGGCGTATCTGGAGACGGAATTGCACATCCGCAATCTGCTAGTCGAAACCGGCGCCGATTTGTCGGCCATCCAGATCGGCGAGGTGGACAGCTGACGGTCGAAACGGGATACCGATAGTGCCGGCTTGTTACCGGTTTTCCCATCATTCCCATTGCGCCAAGAATAGCGGTCAGGATTTATTGGCACTTAACCTTATCAACTTGAGGAGCAGCCCAATTATGACATTGCCTACTGCCGGGGAAGTTCCCCCGCTGATTCCCCGCAAACTGCTTTTCGGCAACCCGGATCGGGCGTCGGCCCAAATCAGCCCGGACGGGGTGCAGATTAGCTGGCTGGCCCCGTTGGACGGCGTGCTGAATGTTTGGGTCGCCCCGGCGGATAATCCGGCGGCGGCCCGGCCGGTTACCCGGGATACCGGGCGCGGCATCCGCTTTTACGGCTGGGCTTATAGCGGGTCGCAGATCATCTATTTGCAGGATGCGGGCGGGGATGAAAACTGGCATCTTTATTCCGTTCACCTGGAGTCCGGCTTCATCCTGGACCTGACGCCGTTGGAGGGTATCCACGCCCAGATTCAGGAAGTCAGCCCCAAACAACCGGGGCATATTCTGGCCGCCTTGAATGACCGGGACGCCCAATTTCACGATATTTACCGCATCGACCTGGCGACCGGGGAGCGGTCTCTGGTATTGCAGAATGACGGTTTTGCCGGGTTCGTTACCGACGCCGACTTTAAGGTGCGCTTTGCGGTGCGGATGACCGCCGACGGGGGCGCGGAGTATCTGGAAAGGGATGATAACGGCGGCTGGCAGGCGTTCATCACCGTAGGGCAAAAGGATAGTTTGACTACCGGGCCGGTGGGTTTTGACCGTTCCGGGGAAACGCTGTTTTTGACCGACAGCCGGGGGCGGGATACGGCGGCGCTGCAATCGGTTCATCTGCCTAGCGGTGTTACGACTATTCTGGCGTCGGACGCCCGGGCCGATGTCAGCGATACCCTGACCCATCCCACGGAAAGGACGGTGCAGGCGGCGGCTTTTACCTACGAGCGCAAGGAATGGCAAGTATTGGATGCGGCCATTGCCGCCGACCTGGAGTTTCTGGCTACGGTGGCGGATGGGGATATGGAGGTGTTGAGCCGCACTCTGGACGATAGCTGCTGGATTGTGGCTTATCTGCTGGACAATGGGCCGGTGCGCTACTACCGCTACTTGCGGGAAAGGCGGGAAGCGCAATTCCTGTTCACCAACCGGGCGGCGTTGGAAGGGCAGCCGCTGGTGAAAAATCACCCGGTTACTATTCCGGCCCGGGATGGGTTGAACCTGGTTTGCTACTATTCCCTGCCCCGGGAAGCGGATCCGGATAATACCGGTTTGCCGGATAAGCCGCTGCCATTGGCTTTGCTGGTCCACGGCGGCCCCTGGGCGCGGGATGAATGGGGCTACAACCCGGTCTTTCAGCTGCTGGCGAACCGGGGCTACGCGGTGTTGAGCGTCAACTTTCGGGGTTCTACCGGGTTTGGCAAGGGGTTCAGCAACGCCGGCAATCGGGAATGGGGCGGCAAGATGCACACTGACCTGGTGGACGCTGTGCAGTGGGCGGTGGCGCAGGGCATTGCCGACCCGGAGCGGGTGGGCATTCTGGGCGGCAGCTATGGCGGCTATGCCGCGCTGGTGGGGATGACTTTCACCCCGGAAGTCTTTGCCTGCGGGGTGGACATCGTCGGGCCGTCCAACTTGATAACGCTGATGAACACCATACCTCCGTACTGGCAGCCGCAGATTGACCTGTTCACCAGCCGGGTAGGGGATTACCGCACCGAGGAAGGGCGGGCATTTCTGACGGAACGCTCGCCGCTAACCTATGTGGACAACATCCGCCGGCCGCTGCTGATCGGGCAGGGGGCTAACGACCCCCGGGTCAAGCAGTCGGAGTCGGATCAGATAGTGGCGGCAATGCAAGAAAAGAACATCCCGGTTACCTATGTTCTTTACCCGGACGAGGGACATGGCTTTGCCCGGCCGGAAAACAACTTGTCCTTCTTTGCAGTGGCCGAGGCGTTTCTGGCGGAACACCTGGGCGGGCGGTATGAACCGGTGGGGGATGATTTGGCCGGCTCCTCGCTGACCGCGCCGGCCGGGGCGGAGTATGTGCCGGGGTTGGCGGCGGCCTTGGCGGCAACTGAATAAAATCGGGGCGGGTTTGTACCCGCCCCGATTTATGCCAAACTGCCGTTAGCGTTACAGGTTCAACGCCGCCTCGGCGTAGTTCCTTTCCTTGGTGTAAATCTGGATGCGGTGGCGCACCGCCTCGGCGACAAAGAGCCGGTCTTGGGCGTCAACTTTTACGGCAATCGGCCGGTTGAACCGCCATTCCACTTCCATATTGGTTCGCCGCCGAGCTTTGGCGACATCCGGGTTGGCGTCAATATAATCCTGCGCCCAAGGGGAGGGCTGTTCGGCATCGCCGACCAAGGCGGCGATAAACTTGCCATCCGGTTCGTAGATTTTGACCTGATGATTGCCCCAATCGGCAACATAGACATCCCCATCGGAATCGACCGCAACGCCGGTCGGTCGGCGCAGCGCGCCCACGCCCTCCGCCGTGCCGCCGAATTGGGCTAGAAACTCCCCCGCCGCGGAAAACTTTTGCGCCCGGTCGTTTTTCCAGTCGGCGACATACACCGCGCCGTGCCGATCAACGCAGATGCCCCAAGGTTTGTTGAACTGTCCCGGCCCGCTGCCGTAACTGCCCCAAGCGGCGATAAGCTGCCCGTCTTTGGTGAACCGCTGCACCCGGTTATTCAGGCTGTCCACCACCAGCAGGTTATCCTCTTGGTCAAAAGCCAGCCCGGAAGGGCCTTGCAGCTGCCCCAATTCACTGCCCGGGATGCCCCATTTGTGGAGAAATTGACCGTCAGCGTCCATAACCGTGACGCGATGCAGGTTTTCGTCCGCCACATAGATATTGCCGGCCGAGTCCAGAGCCAGGGAAGTGGGCCAGACAAATTGCCCGTCCCCCGTGCCGTAGCGGCCGATGTCGGCGATGAATTCGTGGTTCAGCCGGCACTTGCTGATGCGGAGGGTCAGTTCGTCGACGCCCCGGTTCAGCACATAAAGGGTATCCCCGGCGCCCAGGGCAAAGTCTTGGGGAACCAGAAAGCCGACGCCGGAAGTGGAATACATCCCGATACAATGGCTGAAGTCAAACACCCGCCCGGCGGCGATAGTGGTCAGCATTGCGCGGTCTCCTTTGCTGGATTGCTTGGATTTATGGATGGATTGTACGGCAACCGTCATTCCCGTTGCGGCGGGAATGACGGTACTTATTGGTAGGGTTCCGGTGGAAGGGGAATAGCCGGCCGCCTACAGGAAGTCCAGTTGCTCGAACTGGCCGCCGACGATGGGCTTGGCGTCGAGGCCCAACCACCGCTCGGCAAAGGTGGAGTAAAAGCCGCGAAAATCGTAATCGGGGGCCAAGTCGCCCTCAATCAAATCCGCGGCTTTCAGGGAAGGATATTGGCCGTACATTCCCCCCTCGACCCGGTCGCCGATGGCAAAGGCTACACCGCCGCGGCCGTGGTCGCAGCCGGTGCCGTTATCCTGCACCCGCCGCCCGAACTCGGTAAAGACGAGCATCGTCACATTGTCGGCGGCGTTATGCTCCCGCAGGTCGGCAAAGAAGTCGCTGATGGCCCCGGCCACATCGGTCCACAGCTTGGCGTGGGTGGGCAGCTGGTTGAAATGGGTATCGAAGCTGCCGTACTGGGTATAGAAAACCTGCGTTCCCAAGTTCGCCAAGTGAACCTGCGCTACGCTCCGCAGGCTTTTGGCGATGGGATTGTCGGCGTATTCCACGGTTGACGAATACCGTTCCGGGGCGGTTTTGATGATGTCCGCACCCTTGAGGGCGTCGCGGCCGGTCTGACCGAGGTAGTCCATCACCGGGCCGCTGCCGATGGCCGGGGAATAGACGCGGGAAAAGAGTTCCAGCATCCGCTCCCGTTCCGCCGCATCGCTGATGGCCGGCACATCAGTAAGAACGCCGTAGGAAGTCAGGTCGGAGACGGAAGTAACCGGTACGCCGCGCAGGGCCATGGCTCGAGGCAGCCCCTGGCCAAAGTTGACGCCCTTGAGGACATTTTCACCGGCGGGATCCAGGTCGCGGATGACCCGGCCTAACCAGCCCTCGGTGCCAACCGTATCCGGCTCGCAGGTGTGCCAGATGTCCATCGACCGGAAGTGGGAACGGGAGGAGTTTTCGTAGCCGATGCCGTGGATGATGGCGAGATTGCCCTGTTCCCACAGGTCTTTGACCGGGCCCATACTGGGATGAAAGCCGAGGTCGTCGGTGAACCGGATAATGTCCCCCTCCGGGATGCCCAAGTTGGGGCGGTAATCCCGATAGAGCGGGTCGGTGAAGGGTATCACCGTGTTGAGGTAGTCGTTGGCGCCGGAGAGCTGCAAGACTACCAACGCCGGGTCTTTTCCGGTAGCTACCATCAGGTTGTCCTCCTTTATAGCTGGATGGGACGGGGACTAATCCGAAAGGAGGTTAATCCCCGGTACGGTTCAAAGGTTCAGGGCAATCAGGCGAATTGATACTCGCGGGTGGCGGCAATCATTGCCAGCATTGCGCCGGCCCGCCGCGCGGATTCCTGGGCTTGTTCATCGGTATCCCAAGCAAGATCGCCGCCTTGCTGAGCTTGGGTCAGCAGTTCGTCGAAAGTGCCATCATCTACCTGCACCGGGCCAGCCAGGTCAAGGCAAGCGCGGACAAAATCGGCCGGGGAAAGTGCGCCGCGTTCCTTCAGCCCGGCAAGGATGGCTTGAACGCCGGGCAGGGAAGTGTCGGAGAGCAGTTTGGCGGCGAAGTTGACCCGCCGCACCAGCGCGCCGCCGTCAATCCATTCGGAGCCGGTGTGCCAACTTTCCACGCTGGGCGGGTTCATCAGTTCCTGCCCTTGCCAGTTGCACTCGAAAGCCAGCGCCGTAAAGCCGGTGCGCGGGGTGCTATAGTTACCGGCAAGGCGCGCCGTGCCAACCACCAGTTCCGCCGGGCTTTTGATATGGGCAAAGCGGGCCGACTTGAAAAAGTCGGAGTTGAACAGCGCCCGCAGAATGGCCTTGATGTCCGCTCCGGAGTCCAGATACGCTCGGACCAAGAGGTCAATGGCATCCGGGTCGTTGGGCGGCGTAATGTTCCACGCCGGCACCTGCGGTTCATCGGCCACAAAGAAGTTGTAGAGGTGGCGAGCCAGGAAGCGGGCGGTATCCTCTTGCTGGACGATGATGTCGATGATGT
The DNA here is from genome assembly GCA_965243185.1 of Dehalococcoidia bacterium. Taxonomy (GTDB): domain Bacteria; phylum Chloroflexota; class Dehalococcoidia; order Lucifugimonadales; family UBA3495; genus CBDBCU01. The sequence continues at coordinate 2,859,673 of OZ251531.1, forward strand.
CGCCGCCGTCGAAGTTGCCGGTGTGGCCGAGGAAATGCTTTTCGCCGTAGTCGTGGTCGCTGGGGATGAAGTCGAAGCTCCAGTAGAAGCGGCCCAAGGGCTGGCGGGGCGGCTTGGGGCCGATAGTCCAGCCGGTAAAGGCGCGGGAAGCCTCTTTGATGTCATCCTCGGAGTAGTGGCCGACGCCCATACTGAACAACTCGAGCAGTTCCCGTCCCCAGTTTTCGTTGATGGAGCCGTAGTGGTTGCCGTTGTTGTCCAGCCAGTAAATCATCGCCGGGCTTTGCGCCAACTGCACCAGCAGGTTGGGAAAGGTAGTCAGCCCCTCCCGGCGGAACATCGCGATTTGAGCGGAGAGTTCCGGCGGGTTGTCCACTTTGGAGTTGCCGGTGGCGAAAAGCTGATGCCAGAACAGCGCCATCTTTTCCTGCAAGGGCCAACGGGTGTTAATCATCCGATAGACCCACTCGGTTTGGGCGGCTACCGGGGCCAGGGAACTCTCGAATTGGGGAAAGTAGCGGACCAGTTCATCCTCGTCGATGCCGGGTTCCGGGCCGGGGTTGAGGAGTTCCTCGACGGTGGCCGCGTAGCCTTTGGCGGCGCGCTGCTCCAGTTCGGCGCGGGGCGCGCCAAAGCCGGCGCGCCGCATCAGGTGCGCCATTAAAGCAATGTCGTCCGGATTGGGCATAGTGTCCCTCCTGCGTTCCGGGTGTCGATTTGCTCCCTATTATAAAGGGAAAAGGGACGGCGGGCAAAGGCGGGAAGGTTGGCGGTTTCCGAAAGACGGGGAGACGCCGGGTTTGACGGAGTCTCCATAGGCAAAGAATGGGCTAACGGGCGGCGGCCGGCTGGGCCGCAGGCTCCTCATCCCATGGGCCGGGGAACTGCCCTTTCAGCCGGCCTTCGCCCATAAAGATGCCTTCCTGCCGGGGCCACTGGCTGCGGGGGAGTTCGTAGGAAACTTCGATGCCGTTGCCGTCCGGGTCGTGGAAGTAGATGCCGATGGAAATGCCGTGGTCGGAGATGTGGTCGATGGGGATGTTCTTTGCCTGGAGGCGGTGGTAGAACTCCTTGAGGTCGTCGAGGCTGCCCATCATCCACGCCATGTGGTTCAGTCCCACTTGGCGGGGCTGAATGCCGGGGGCGTCCGGGCCGACTTCGATCAAGGCGATTTCGTGGGACTGCTCAAGGTCGGCGGACATAAAGGCGGCGCGGCCGGGCATAAAGTCGTAGGTGTGGAGGCCCAGCACATCGGCGTACCACTGCCGGGAGCGTTCCGCGTTGCGGACAAAAAGGTTCACATGGCCCAAGTATTGGGGCTTGTAGGTCATAGCAACGCCTCCGGTTATGGTGGGTTGGGTAGGTAAGGAAGTTGCGCTAAAATTACCACATACTGGGCGGCGGCGCAATTGAAAATTACCTAGCCCTTATTCCCCGGCCGCCTCCTCGAAAAGCCCCGCCGCCTTCCCGTCCCCATCTTGTCGGCCCTTGCGGTGGCGGCCCACATTCATACCCCGTTCCTTTCGCTCCTTGAAACTGGTCTCTACCCGGTGCAGCTCCAGCTCCTTCGCCAGCTGCGGCCGCTCGGAATAAGCATTATCCAGTCGCTGTTGAGCATACTCCAGATAATGCCGGCTCCGGTCAATGCCCAAATAGTGATGGCCCAACAGTTTAGCCGCCACCGCGGTTGTGCCGCTGCCTACATAGGGATCCAGGACCACCCCCGGCGTGTCCGTTCCCAGCATCGCGATAATCACCCGCGCCGGCAGCCACAGCGGAAAGGGGGCGGGATGATGGTTTCTACCCTCCGGCGCGCCCCGCCAGATGGAGGTCAACTTGGCGTCCCCGGCCGCCAGTTCCTTTCCCACCAGCCGCCCGCCCACCGGCTTGTAAAGCCAATAAATCCGCTCCTCCACCTGCCAGAACCGCCAACCCCGAATGTTGGCCGCGATAATCCGATCCCACACTATTTCCTGCCGCAGCGTCCAATCCGTTTGCCGCAGCCAGTCCATGGGATGGTACAGCTGCCCCCGTTCCCAACGCAGCTTGTGGTTGTAGAAAAAGGAGCCGCCGGGCACCGTCAGCCGGTAAATCTGGTTCAGGACCGCCACTTGTTCCGCCTGGTATTGCGACTCCGGCAGCGCATCGGTGTATTCGTCATACACCACATTTTTGACCAGCCACCCCTTATGCTTTTCCTGCTTGTTGTAAGGCGGCGAAGTAACCCCGACCTGGACCAACTCCGCGTCCAAAGCCGCCAGTTCCGAAAGCGTATCCCCCCGGATCAGCCGGTCAAATTCAGTCATACTGCAACCCCGAGCGGTTAACCCCATCCCGTTAGCTGTGGGCCTTGCCTGGAAACTATCACGCCCCAATTGCCGGCGCAACTGAAACCGGCGGCTTGACCCGGCGCCGGCCCTTTAATGTATAATACCCAAAACTCCCCAGGCAGGTATTGCAATGAGCAGCGACCCCAAGTTGTTCCGCGTCAACCGGGAAAATCGGGAAACGGAGTCGGTCCGTGAAGTAGATTTTGCCCAATTGGGCTTGCAAGAACGGCGGGATATTCAGGAATGGGTCGCCGCTAATCCCACCATCCTGGGCGATGACCTGCTGATTATCGGCAAAGAGTTCAGCGACTTTGACCGCACCAACGAGCGGCTGGATTTGCTGGCGGTGGACGCCGACGGCAAGTTGGTTATCATCGAATTGAAGCGGGACGATTCCGGGGCGGATGTGCATTGGCAAGCCATTAAATACGCCAGCTATTTCGCCCGGGCTACCGCAACGGACATCATCAATCGTCTGTCTCACCACGCCGGGATTTCTGCTGAGGAGGCGGAGTCCCGACTTCAGCAGCACTTGGGCGCAGACGACTTGAACGCCCTGAATAATGACCAGCGCATTATCTTGGCCAGCCATCGCTTTGCCCCGGAGGTTACCAATGCCGTTCTGTGGCTGAACGAAAAAGCCCCCGGGGAAAACCTGATTACCTGCGTCAAACTGACACCTTATCAAGATGGCGATGCCCTGTATGTGCAGGCATCGCGGCTTATTCCGGTGCCGGATACCGAAGGGTTGCGGGTGGGCATTCGGGATTTGTCGGCTGAGGGAAGGGGCGGATTTAGCCCGGCACTACGGCAATCTGACAGTTCCCACCGACAAGACCATGTCACTCGATTCCTGTGGGATGTGGCTGGTCGTGCCAAAGTAGGACTATCCTACGAACTGAAGCCGGATAGGCAAAGCAGGTGGGCCAGGAAAGCCTCTTATCTACCGCATGGAAGTCGGCGATACCTTGCTATGTGGTATTCGAGGGTTCCTTGGGACAGGAATCGTATCCGCTACCGGATTGATTTGTTCCAAATTCAATCCGAGGAACCTTCTATGTTGATAAAACGTCTGCAAGCTCAAGGGGTCGATAACTTGGTACACCCCGGGGCTTGGGTGGCACTGGTCTATTTTGCGACTGGCTCCGAGCATAATTCGGAGGCTTTCCGAACCCGCCTTAACGAGCTGAAAATTGACGACCATCAGGTAATTCCCCATGGCGACTGGGGTTGCAACATTGAGGTGGTTCGCGGTAGCGACGCGCTGGATGATGAATTCGCCGACACGCTGGCGGCTACTTTGCGGCGGTTTATTGAGGTGGTTACGCCGGTGGTGGACGACTTCTTTGAGAATGAGGGGAATGAGGAGGAGAGCTGACCGGCGGGATACCTTATCGCTCTACTTTAACCCTTCCCGGATGGGGGAGGGTTTTCTTTATTGGGGAGGGTAGTTTTGGAGCCACCAGTGGGCAATGTCGAGGCGGCGGGGGAACCAGACGCCGGGGAAGGTTTGGGCGTATTGGAGGAAGCGGGCTACGGCTTGGGAGCGGGCGGGGCGGCCGGCGATGCGGCAGTGCAGCCCTACGGACATCATTTTGGGATGGGTTTCCCCTTCGGCGTAGAGGCAGTCGAAAGAGTCTTTGAGGTATTCGTAGAAGTCGTTGACGCTGACCAGGCCGCCGCGCCAGAAGCGGGCATCGTTGGTCTCGAAGCTGTAGGGCAGTACCAGCCAGGGGCGGTTATGGACATTCACATAATAGGGCAGGTCGTCGTTGGCGGCGATGCTGTCGTAGATAAATCCTCCTTCGGCGGCGACCAGTTCCCGGGTATTAACGCTGGGCCCGTAGCGGGTGAACCAGCCTGCCGGCCGCTCTCCGGTAGTCGCCGCAATTGACTGCACCGTCCGGTCGATGTCCGCCCGTTCCTCCTCTAGGCTCATCCGATGCGGCTCCGTCCAACGGTAGCCGTGGCCGCAGGGTTCGTGGCCGCGGGCGGTAATTTCCCGGGCTAGTTCCGGGTTGCGTTCCAGGGCCAGGGCGCAGCAGTAGAAGGTGGCTTTGACGCCGTGGCGGTCGAACAAATCCAGGAGTCGCCAGACGCCGACGCGGCTGCCGTATTCAAAGAAGGATTCGTTGAACAAGTCCCGCTGTTCCAGAGGGATGGGGGAGGGCACTTCGTTGTTGGTTTCGTGATGGGGGTCGCCGTCGAGGAGGGAGTATTCGGAGCCTTCCTCGTAGTTGACGACGAGGGAGACGGCGATGCGGGCGTGGTCGGGCCATTCAATTCGGGGAACTTGGCGGCCGTAGCCGATAAAGTCGCGCTGCATAGTGGGATTGGCCTCCGGGCGCGGGATGGGATGGGGTTTTATAGACGGGGCCGGCGGGGTAGGGAATAGTGGGGTTAGAGGGGCGGTTTGCGGGTGTGCCAGGGGGTGGCTTGTTCGTAGGCGTGGGCTACTTTCAGGACGGTGGCTTCGGCGTAGGGGCGGCCGGCGATTTGGAGGGCGAGGGGGAGCGCGCCGGGGCCGTCGGTGGTGAAGCCGCAGGGGATGGAGAGGGCGGGAGCGCCGCTGAGGCTGTAGGGGCCGCGGAAACTGCCCTCGACCAAGGAGCGGGCGGCGGCGTCCGGGCTGCCGACGCCGGGGGTGAAGTCGAGTTTGCCGGCCGGGCCGGAGGAGGTGGGTTGAATCAGGAGGTCAACCTGGTCGAGCAGGTTTAAGACTTGCCGGCGGACGATGGCGCGGAGTTTTTGGGCTTGGTAATAGACTTGGGCGGGGATGAGGTTGCCGGTGATGAAGGCAACACGGGTGTTGAAGTGGTAGTCCTGGGGGCGTTCCCGAAGCCATTCAGGGTGGAGACTGACCCGCTCGGTACTGGTGATGGTGCGGACGATGGCGCCGGTCTGGGGGGCTAAAGGCAGGGAAACTTCCTGCACGGAGGCGCCGAGGCTGGCCAAGGTGTTTGCGGCGGCGGTTACGGCATTGCGGGTTTGGGGATCCAAGCCGAGGTCGGGGTTCATCAGTTCAGTAACGATGCCGATTTTGAGGCCGCGGAGGTCGCCGGTCAGGGCTTGTTGGTAGTCGGGGACGGGGACGCGGCCGGTGTAGGTGTCTTGGGGGTCGTGGCCGGCGATGGCGGCCAGGGTGGCGGCGCAGTCGGCGACGGTGCGGGAGAGGGGGCCGATGGTGTCGATGGACCAGCAAGCGCCGTCGACGCCGTGGCGGCTGACGCGGCCCCAGGAGGGGCGGATACCGACCAGGCCGCAGTTGGCGGCGGGGCCGCGGATGGAGCCGCCGGTGTCCTCGCCGAGGGAGGTGGCGCAGAGAAAGCCGGCGGTGGCGGCGCCGGAGCCGGTGCTGGAGGTGCCGGGGTTGCGTGCCAAGTCCCAAGGGTTGCGGGCGGCGCCGTAGTAGGAGCTGATGGGGTCGCCCATAGCGAATTCGCTCATATTGAGCTTGCCGAGGAGGATGGCGCCGGCTTGGTAGAGGCGGGTTACGACGGTGGCGTCGGCGTCGGGGATGAAGTCGGCGCGGATTTTGGAGGCGTCGGTGGTGGGGATGCCTTGGGTGTGAATCTGGTCTTTGATGGCGACGGGGACGCCGTGGAGGGGGCCGCGATGCTGGCCGCGGGCGATTTCGGTTTCGGCTTGGCGGGCCTGCTGGCGGGCGGTGTCGGCGCAAACGGTGATGTAGGCATTGAGTTGGGGGTCAACCTGCTCAATGCGGGCGAGGTAGGCGGCGACGGCGTCAAGGGGCGAGAGTTCTTTGGCGGCGATAAGGCTACCCAGTTGGGTAGCGGAGAGATAAGGGATTTCAGCGGGCGGCATCGGTCACCTCCGGGGACAGCTCCGGGTCGGGGAGCAGCAGGGGCAGGGGTTCGACGGCGTTGACGCCGAGGACATTGATGGCGGCGACGGCGTTAAGGATGGCGTTGAGGCTGTAGTTGACCTGGGTCAGTTCGGGTTCCTGGATGTCGAGACCGACAGCGCGGCCGAGGGCCTGGATTTCGGGATTGGTGAGGTCGGGCATTTTTGCGGCTCCGGCAAAGATGGTAGGGGTATCGGACTGGTTCAGTGCAGGGCAATGGTAACATAATCCGGCGGGATGGGGATACTGTTGAGCGGGCAACCGGCAAGGCTATCGCATATAGCTAGCGGCTTGCTCACCGTCATTCTTGTGAAAAGGGGAGTTCAGAAAGGCCGGGGTCTCTGGATTCCCACTTTCGTGGGAATGACGGTGGGAGGGTGGGATGACGGTTGCTATAGGTGATAGTCCTAGTCAACCGGCGATTTTAGGGTCGTTGCGGGGGAGTATTTCCGGATTCCCGTGGCACGGGCGGGACGGTATTAAGGGGCGGGATGTGGTAGTATAGGGGCGTGGAGGTTGAGGAATAGTTATGGATGGTCTTTTGCCGGCGCAAAGTTACATTTCCCGGATACGGGGGGTGCCCCTGTTGCCGGAGGAGAAGGTGGCCCGGGTGTTGTCGCTGGAGGAGGGGCTGCTGGCGGAGCCGGCGGCGGAGGGGCGGCTGCTGGCGGCGACGAATCGGCGGATACTGTACTTTACCCGGAACCGTGGCTATGAGGAGACTTACCTTTTGCCGGTGGAGGAACTGAGCGGGGTAACGGTGAGCGCGACGGGGAAAGGTTCTTTTTCGTGGGCGCGGGCGTTGCTGCTGGGGTTGGGGGCTTTGGTGTTTTACCTGGTGGCGGCGTATTGGCTGGTGGGGCGGGTGTCGAGTCCGACGATTCCGGGGATAAACATTGACGCCGCACCGCTGCTGGTATTGGCGGCGCTGTTGGTGGGTGGGTGGTTTTTGGCGAGTCGCTACATTCACCCGGCCGGCGGGGTGGTGACGCTGGTGGGCAATAACTGGACGCTGCCGATTGAGTATCCGGGGGCGGAACGGACGGGGGAGGTGAGGGTGTGGGTTAATGCGCTGTTCCGGTGCCGGGAGCTGCGGCGGGAGACGCTGCGGCAGGGGACGGAGGGGGAGATGACGGGAAGTGCATAGGGCGTGTGGACGCTGATGGCTGCGGGCGGGGCAATCCTTGGGGTTGCCCCGCCCAGTTGTGCCGGCGGGGTTTCAGCCTAGTGGTAGTGCCGGGTCGATGTCCAGGTCGAGGCTGAATTGCTGGCCGCGCTGGTATTGGAAGTAGGCGCAGGCGGCAATCATTGCGCCGTTGTCGGTGCATAAGACGGGCGGGGGGATGACTACCGGCAAGGGAGATTGGGCGGTGATTTGCTGGCGGAGGCGGGCGTTGGCGGTGACGCCGCCGCCGAGGATGATGCCTTTGGCGTGGTAGCGTTGAGCCATAGCCAGCAGTTTTACCACCATTACCTCTACTACGGATTCCTGAAAGTTGGCGGCCAGTTCGCTGACCAAGCGGTCGATGGACGCCGGGTCGGGCGGGTTTGGCGGCGGCTGATTCCCGGGATAGACGCCTTGGGCTTGGGCTTGGTGGAGAAGGGCGGTTTTGACGCCGCTGAAGCTGAAATCGTGGGTGTCGCGCATCCAGGCGCGGGGCAGCGGCGGCAGGTCGCCGGGGAGGGCGGTTTGGGATACCCGTTGGATTTCGGGGCCGCCGGGGAAGCCCAGGCCGAGGATGCGGGCGGCTTTGTCGAAGGCTTCGCCGGCGGCGTCGTCGCGGGTGCGGCCGATGAGGCGGTAGTCGCCGTGGCCTTCCATTAAAATCAGGTCGGTGTGGCCGCCGGAAGCGACGAGGCAGGCCAGGGGGAAGCCGGGATTGTCGGCGGGGCTGTCGCCGGCGGGACGGGTCAGCCAGGAGGCGTAGATGTGGCCTTCGAGATGGTTGACGCCGATTAGGGGTTTGTCGAGGGTGAAGGCGAGGGCTTTGGCGGTGTTGAGTCCGGTGAGGAGGGCGCCAGCCAAGCCGGGGCCGTAGGTGGCGGCGACGACGTCGATGTCGGATAGGTTCAGGCCGCTGTCGGATAGGGATTTTTCCAGGGCCGGGGCCAGGTCGCGGATGTGCTGGCGGGAGGCGACTTCGGGGACGACGCCGCCGTGGGGGGAATGGAGTTCGACTTGGGAGGAGACGATGTTAGAGCGGAGGCGGCAGCCATCGGCAACGACGCCAATGGCGGTTTCGTCGCAGGAAGTTTCAATGCCGAGGATGTTTAGAGGCATAGTTGTTTGATTCCTTTGGGGGGATGACGGGGAGTTTTGGGGGAATTATGGGGAGTTTTAGGGAATCATTATAAAGCCCCCGGCAAGAATTGATAGCCGGCGGGGGACAGCAGATTGGCGGGGAGTTCAGCCAGTCGCTGGCGGGTGATGGCGATGGCTTGGGGGGAGTTGTCGATGCCAATCCAGCGGCGGTTTTGGGTTTGGGCGGCGATTAAAGTTGTGCCGGAGCCGCAAAAGGCGTCCAGCACCAAGTCGCCGGGGTTGGAGGAAGCGGCGATGATGAAGTTGAGCAAATCCTGGCTTTTCTGGGTGGGGTAGGCGGGATAGGGCGGGTCTTTGAATTCCCAGATGTCCTGCATTCGCTTGGCGGGCTTTTGGTCGGCGTAAATCTTTTTGCGGGGGACGCCGTTGGGTGACCATTCAATCAAGCCTTGCTGGTCCAATTCCTCGAGAACAGCCGGCGCGCTGCGCCAATGGCGGCCGGGCGGCGGCGCCATCCCGCGCCATTCCTGGCCGGTGCTGCCGTTGATGGTTTCACCGGGGGCGTGCAGGGGAATGGTGGTGTAACGGCGGCCGGCGGCGTCAACCTTGCGGAACAGGCGTTCCCGGTCGGGTTCGGAAAGGGGGATTTGCGGGTCGTTCCAGATGATTTCCCGGGATTTGGAGTAAAAGAGGATGAGGTCTTTGATGTTGCCGTAGGCTTGGCGGGGGAAGTTTTTGGGGTTGCTTTTAATGCGGGTGATGTCGTTGCGGAAGTTTTTGGGGCCAAAGATTTCGTCGAGCAGCACTTTGACATAATGGCCGACTTTGTAGTCGATGTGGAGATAGAGGGAGCCGTTAGCAGACAACAGTTCCCGCAACAAAACCAGCCGTTCCCGGAGAAAATCGAAGTAGGCGTCGCCGCGCAGATGATCGGTGTAGGCTACGGGGTCGGCGTGGCGGCTGCTGACGGTGGCGGCGCGGCCGCTGCCGATGCGGAATTGGGAATTGGTGGCAAAGGGCGGGTCGATGTAGATGAGGGCGATGCGGCCGTGGTAGTTGGGGAGGAGGGAATGGAGGGCGGCGCGGTTTTCGCCGAGGATGAGTTGGTTGGGGGGGACCTCACCGCCACCGGAGTTCAGCTCCGCTTGCTCGAGCTGTTCAGGGCTGGGCAAGTCGGCGGCGGAGGGATTCCCAAAGAGGTCAGCAGTCGTCATAGCTGGTAAAGAAACTCGCGGGATAAATGGGATTAATTTTCGGATGGATTTTGAGAATGAGGTTAGACGGACAGGAGGTTGAGGCCGTTGATGCGCTGGAAGTGGCGGCGGTTGTTAGAGAGGAGGGTGAGGTTGTGGCGGAGGGCGGTAGCGCCGATGAGGAGGTCGAAGTCGCCGATGGGGGTACCGGCGCGGCGCAAGCGGCTGCGCTCCCGGGCAAACAGGGTGGCGGTCGCGGAGTCGACATCCAGTCTGGCGATGCCGCGGGCGAGAAAGTCGAGCAACTCTTGCTCCTTTTGGGCCGGGTCAGTTCCGCCGAACACACCGTCGTAGAGTTCGGCGATGGAAATGACGCTAATCGCTATGCCGTCCGGCCGCAGTTGCCCCACCCGTTCCAGCACCGGCTGGACTCCGTGCAGGCAGTGAATGACCCAATCGGTGTCAATCAGGTACTGCATTACGGCTGGGGATTGGGCCGGGTGCCGGCTTCCCGGGCGGCGTAGATGGTTTTGAGGAACTCCTCCCAATACTCCCGATCGTCTTTCCAGACGCCCATAGTAGCCCGGAAAGCAGCCCGGTCGGCTTCGTCGTATTCGGGAACAGGCCATTCGGAAGCGGGGCGGGTGTCCACCAGGGTTAGGCGGTATTCGACGCCTTCCTCGAGCGGTACGGGAAAGGGTTCGAGAGGGGTCAGGACGCCGTTGATTACTTTGGCTTTGACGGTGTTATACATAGCTGCGGCCTCGAGTTTGGGATTGTTGGTTCATTTTATCATGCCCGGCCGCAAGGGAAAGTTATTGCCATTAGCGCGATTTTACGGTAATCTAGTAGCCAACTTGCTTACCGTCGGTTTTGCGGAGAGCGGCGTCAATGTCAACGGCAGCGCGGGAGATACTGGAAGCCTTGGCGATGGCGGTCATCGCCTTTATTCTGATTCAGGGCAGCATCCAGAACTTTCGGGTGGAAGGCTCCAGTATGTCGCCCACTTTGGAGGGGCAGCAGTATCTGCTGGTCAACAAGCTGATTTATACCCGGGTTGACCTGGCGCGGCTGTCCCGGATCATTCCGTTCTGGAGAGTTGACCCGGAGGTGCCAGGGTATCCGCTGCGGCCGCCCCAAGCCCGGGAGATTATCGTCTTTCATTCCCCGGAAGATCCCGACCGAGACTTTGTGAAGCGGATAATCGGCACTCCAGGGGATGAAGTGGAAATTGTCGAGGGGCAGGTGCGGGTGAACGGGGCGATTTTCCCGGAGTGGTATCTGAAAAATGTTGGGGCCGACAATATCGGGCCGGTGCTGCTGGGAGAACGGGAGTATTTTGTGCTGGGGGACAATCGGCTCTACAGCAATGACTCGCGGGATTGGGGCATAGTGCCGGAGCAGAATATCGTCGGCCAAGTTTGGGTAGTTTATTGGCCTTTTGACAGTTTCGGGATACCGCAGTAGGCGGCAGCTGCGCTCCCGATTTCCCTTTTGTCGGAACCGGCCCCGGAGCAATCCGGGGCCGGTTTTTTTGCGGCGTCGGGACGGGCGGGCTTGGGCTTATCCTTGGGCCGGGCCGACCAGAATGTCATCGCCATCGACCCGCACGGCGAAGGTGCGGAGGGCGTCGACGGCCGGCGGGGTCAGGGCTTTGCCGGTGGCGACATTGAAAACGGCGCCGTGGAGGGGACATTCCACTTCCGCGCCGTCGAGGTCGCCCTCGGAGAGGGAGGCGTAGGCGTGGGAGCAGATGTCATCGCAGGCGTGGACGGCGCCGTCCACATTGACCAGGAGTATCTGTTCGTCGCCCACATCCACGACTTTCATATCGCCGGGGGGCAGTTCGCTGACGGCAGCGACTTTGACAAAATCGGTATCGGGCATAAATCCTCCCTCGTTGACTTGGTTTGCTGAAAGCTGATAATTGCGCCGTTTGAGGCGGGGTTATTATAGCCGACCGGCGCCGGTGGTTAAAGGGGCGGGCTTGCCGGCAAGTATGCTTTTCCAGCCAAAGTAAATGGCGCGGTCGGATTTTGCCGCAAAACGGGTCAACATAAGCCTTGAATTAAAGGGCGGGGGCTTGTTATAACCCGGGGTGAGCTGGGAGCAATAGGGGCGGCGGGGCGGTTTTTGCCTTGCCGTGCCGGGGATTCCCCGCAAAGCGGCGTTACTTTTCGATCCTTTTCAATCCTTTTCGATTTAGAGAAAGTCGGATGCCGGAAACGGAAACGATTCAGGTGATGGGCCGGGGCGCCAATGTGGACTTTACCATTGACGACACGGTGCCTTACGAGACGGCGGTGCAGGGTCTCCGCAGTTACCTAGCGGAGTGCAACGGGCTTTATTCCCGCGGCACGATTTCGGTGAATGTGGGGCGGCGGATTCTGGAGGCGGCGGAGCTTTCGGGGATTAAGCAGATTTTGGATCAGGAGTCGGGGCTGACGGTGTCCCGCTACTGGTGCGCTCCGGAAATCATCGAGGAAGCCTTGAACAGTCCGCCCAAGGCGGCGGTCTCGGATAGGGCTGGAGATGGCGACGGGGAATTGGATGAGGCTTTGGCGCCGGAGGATGGTGCGCCGGCGGGGGAACGGCGGGGCCACGGGAGCAATGGGGTTAAGGCGGCGGAGGGTGCGGCGGTTTTGCCGGATGCGGCGGTGGCGGTAGAGGCGGGGGCGGCAAGCGGGGCGGCGGGGGAAGCGGCGGCGGTAGTGGCTGAGCCGGCGGCAAGGGAGGTAGCGGCGGGAGCGGCAACCGGGGCGGCGGCGGAAGCGGCGGCGGCGGTTGTTGAGCCGGCGGCAAGGGAGGAAGCGGCGAGAGCGGCAACCGGAGCGGCGGCGGTTGATGAACCGGCTGGGGATGATGCGGCGGGGGTGGATGCGGCGGTTGATGAATCGGCGGCGGCCACTGACCTAGCGGCGGATGATGCGGCGGAAAGGGGGGCGGCTGTTGACCCGGCGGATGATGATGAAGGGGATGTAGGGGCGGCCGGGGAGATGGCGGTTAGCGTGCAGCGGGGGGCGCCGGCGTTGATTATCAAGACGACCTGCCGTTCCGGGGAGGTGATTCGGTATCCGGGGGATGTGGTGGCGATGGCGGATGTGAACCCGGGGGCGGAAATCATCGCTGATGGGGATATTGTGGTTTTTGGGGCGTTGCGGGGACTGGCGCACGCCGGGGCGGCCGGGGACTTGAAAGCCACGATTATTGCCTTGAATTTGGAGTCCCATCGGGTTCAGATTGGGCCGCATATCGGGGAAGCCCCGGCCCGGGTGCGGCGGAGCAAGAGTCAACGGGGGACGCCGCAGGTGGCGTATGTGCGGCGGCGTTCCATATTTGTCGCGCCGTTCACCCGGCGGCAAGAGGATTACCAGGGAGGGATACTGTATGAAGGGTAAGACCATAGTCATCACTTCGGGCAAGGGGGGCGTGGGCAAGACGACGACCACGGCCAATATCGGCACGGGGCTGGCGCTGCGGGGGCAGCGGGTGGTGGTCATCGACACCGACATTGGCCTGCGAAACCTGGATGTGGTGATGGGACTGGAGAACCGCATCGTGTACGACCTGGTGGATGCCATTGAGGGGCGGTGCAAGCTGCATCAGGCGTTGATTCGGGACAAGCACAACCATGAGTTGTACCTGATACCGGCGCCGCAGACGCGGGATAAGAACTGCATCAACCCGGAGCAGCTGCAGGGGCTGTGCCGGCAGTTGGCGGAGGAGTTTGACTATGTGCTGATTGACTGCCCGGCGGGGATTGAGCAGGGGTTCAAGAATGCCATCGGGCCGGCGCAGGAGGCGATAGTGGTAACGACGCCGGAGGTGTCAGCCATTCGGGACGCCGACCGGGTGATTGGGCTGCTGGAGGCGGCGGAACTGCATAACCCCCGGCTGATTATCAACCGGATCCGGCCGGGGATGGTGAAGCGCGGGGATATGCTGGATAAGGATGACATCGTAGAGCTGCTGGCGGTGGAGATTCTGGGGATGGTGCCGGCGGATGATCGGCTGATTACGGCGACGAACCAGGGGGTGCCGGTGATTCACGACAAGCGGGCGCCGTCGGGGATGGCGTTTTCCCGGATTGCGGCGCGGATTGACGGGGATGAGGTGCCGCTGTTGGAGCCGGAGGACAAGAATGGGCTGATGGATAAGGTGCGGAGCATTATGGGCATCAGCCGAAGCGAGTATTCCCATGCTTAAAGCGCTGCGCCGGCCGCGGAGCCGCAAGGAAGGCCGGGAGAACCCGGATTATACGAAAAACATTGCCCGGGAACGGCTGCAAACGGCGATTACCCGGGATCGGTTTGACTTGGTGGCCCCGGAGGCGCTGGAGGCGCTGCGGCGGGATATGCTGCTGACCATTTCCCGGCATTTGGAGGTGGGGGAGGGGTTTCAGGAGTTTGAGGTGCGGCGGTCGAATCAGTCGCTGTTTCTGGTGTCGCACATCCGGATTACAAAGGTGCCGCGGTGGGCGTTGGCGCAGTAGGGCGGGACGGTTGCGGTTAGGCGGGGCGTTAATAGTCAGGGTGGACGCGCCCTAGATTCCTCGGCTGCGCCGCGGAATGACATAGCGCGGGGCAAGTACGGGGTATTGCCGGGGCGGCGGCTTGGGGCCGCCCCGGCGGTTTTGGGTTTGCCGATTGCTAGGGGTTGGGTAGTTCGCGGGGGGCGGAACCCCTGGCCGGGAGTTCCGCCCGTGCGGGAGGCGGTTGGCAAATCTGGCCATGCGGGTTGCGAAACACCGATTGCTCTCCTCGCTGGTCATGTCGGCTTTGCCCGACCAGATTCGCCGTCCGGTAACGGACCTTGAATTGGTTACTGGCGCCGGTTGGTATGGTTGCCATGCCGGCGTTTTGGCCCAGTCCAGCTACCGTTGGTTGACCGACCTCCAGTCAACCTGTTTAACTCCAGCTCCTGGTAGGAAGGGGCGGCGGTTTGGCGGCGGATGGGATTTGCCGTTTTCCGCGGCTCCGGTTGGGGATACGGGGTTCCTTAGTCCCGTTCTCCGGGGTCAGGAGCGGGGCCCCTAAAGCCGCGTTGCGACGATGGGACCCACAGCGCGCTGTGAGCTATAGTTTCACGGTAAGCTAGCGTATCGTTTTACACCCGGCGTCCCGGGGCCAAGTCTGACTTTGCGCTTCTTATTATGGGGGCGGGAATTGTAGTTGTCAAGCAGTTTTGATACGGATTTTCGTATTAGTTTTGGGAATTTAGGATTCTGGATTCCCGCTGGCGCGGGAATGACGGTTTGCCGGATGGGGAGACGGCGGGGGAACTTTTGTAAAAGTTCCCCCGCACCCCCTCAAAAGTTTTGAGTTGGGGGAGGCTGGTTGTGTTGAGGGTGGTTGTGGGGGCGGTGTTTTAGATTCCTCCCTTTGGTCGGAATGACATGGGTGTGGGGGGAATGACGGTGGGTAGAGGTGGTGGTTCTGGATTCCCGCTTGCCGGGGAAGGACGGTAGGTGGGGATGGAATGATGGTAGGGGAAGGGGGGCTATTGGGGGGCGGCGCCGTTTTCGGGCGGGGTGTCCGGGGAGGGTGGGGAAATCGGCGGCCGCTCCTCGATTGGGGGACGGCCGTTGGCCAGGCGATCGTGGTCGCGTTGGCTGGTGGGCTGTTCCAGTCGCCGCTTTTCGGTTTCTACTTCCGCGCTGATGTAGGGCGGCGGGGTGTAGTCGGGGGACAGGAGCGGGTTCAGCAGTTCAACCAGCTGGGCGGCGAGGTCAATGGTGCGGCGGACGGCCAGGGCGTTGTATTCGTGGTGGTAATAGTTGTAGTGGGCATCCCGGGCCGCCAAGTAGCAGGCCACGATGGCGTTGTTGGCTTGCTCGGAAGCGATAATCTGGACGGCGTTACCGAGTTTCCAGTCGGCGTCGTTGAACCAGCGGCGTTTTTCGGCGACGGCTTTGACGGCGAAGGCGGCGGCGCCCCAGGCTTTATCGGAGGCTTGGAGGAGGTCGCCGGCGTCGAGTTCCAAGCGGGCGTTGGTCAGCAGTTCCTGGCTGATGCCGGCGTTGCGGATGGCTTCGGCGTCGGGTGAGGGGCCGGGGGCGGTGTCTAAAGGCAGGGTCATAAGGGGAGAACCTCGGTTGGAGAGTAAGGGGATTATAGCGGATGAGGAGGGGTTTTGACAACTGCCGGGGTGTTGGCGGATTGCCATTGGTGGGGGAGGGACGGTTTGACGGTGGGAGAGACGGCGGGGGAACTTTTGTAAAAGTTCCCCCGCACCCCCTCAAAACTTTTGAGTTTGGGGAGTCTGCAGGTTTTGAGAGGGGTTTAAGGCGGGCATTTGAGATTCCTCGGCTGTCGCCTCGGAATGACATGAGTATATAGGGGGAATGACGGTGGGGACGGTTTGGCGGGGGAACTTTTGTAAAAGTTCCCCCGCACCCCCTCAAAACTTTTGAGATTCGGGAACGGTTAGGGGTCGTCGGCGGTGGCGCGGCGGCGGACGGTCCGCTCGCAGGTGGCGGTGTATTGGCGGACTTGACGGGCCCGGAGTTTAATTCCGGCACCGCCAAGGCCGGTCTGTTGCTCGTAACGCCAATCCGGGGTGCCGGGGGCGACGGTGGCGGCGCCGGACTGGGCGCGTTGGTAACCTTGGGCAATGCACTCCGCTTGGGCTACGGGTCGGGCCCAGGTCAACCATTGGGAGTTATCGGGATGAGCTCCATAGCAGAGAATGTGCCGGGCAGCCGCTTCAGCCGACGCCCTTGCGCTGGGACTGAACCAGTTGCTAGGCCAGCAGCCGCGATGGGATTCGACCAAGCGGCCGGGGTCGGCGGCGAGTTCCAGGGTCTCAATTACATTGACATAGCGTACTCGTTTCCGCTTTTTGCGTTTCCGCCGCGGCTCCTCGGGGAATTCGAAGATGCGGTCGATGGATTGGCCGCTTACGCCGGATTCGCCGTCGGTGAGGTAGTTTTCCTGGGCGGAGAGGAAGCCGCGGAAGTTGCCGCTTTGGCCGAAGTAGACGGTGTCGTCGCGTTCGTTGCGGTGGCGGCCGGCAGCCCAGGTTTCGGCTTTGGTGAAGGTGTCGGATTGGTCGATGGCGCAGTAGATGGTTTTGCCGCGGTTGACGCCGAGGGATTCGAGAATGGAGGAGACGCGGGCGTCGTCAGCGTCGGCAACGGCGGGGGAGGCTTGCCAGTCGGAGCAATCCCAAGGGATGGGGCGGCGGGCGGCTTGGGCGATGTCTATATAGAACAAGAGTTCTGGGGGGGGGTAGTACGGAATTGGAGGAGGTGCGGGTGGGCGCGGTGGGGGCGTCCCGGGTCAATCCGTCCCCGAGCAGGAACAGGGTGGCTAGGGCGATGCCGGCGGCTAGAAGTCGAATCATAAGGATTCCTCTTTGCGGTAAGGTTGTAGGATAAGGGTAATGGACGGGGCGGGGGTTGTCAATTGGGGATTTGGGGGTTAAGGGTTGGGGGACGGGGTTAAGCCAAGCGGCGAAACTAAGCGGCGGGCGGGGGCGCGGGATGCTGCAAGCCGGCCAAGTAGCCCTCGAGCCGGGCTTGGCCTTTTTCCACTTCGACCATCCGATTGTTCAGGGCGTCGATGCGCTGGTTAGTAGCGTCGATGCGCTGATTAGTGTTTTGCTGGCCGCGGAGGATCAGGGCGGCCAGAGCGATGCCGACGCCCAGGATGGTACCGATTACGCCGAGGAACTCGAACATTGGGCGGTCTCCTTGCTTTGAGAATCGGATTTTCCTGATATGCCATTTACTATACCGGGTTTCGTTGGGGCTGACAAGGGTTAAGAGTTGAGAATCGGGGGTTTCGTGGGGGTGAGAATGGTGGTTGCAGGCGTGGGGTTCTGGATTCCCACTTTCGTGGGAATGACGGTAGGAGGGTGGGAATGACGGTAGGGACGGTTTGCCGATGGGGGTACGGCGGGGGAACTTTTGTAAAAGTTCCCCCGCACCCCCTCAAAACTTTTGAGTTTGGGGAGTCTGCGGGTTTTGAGAGGGGTTTAAGGCGGGCATTTTAGATTCCTCGGCTGTCGCCTCGGAATGACATGGGTATATAGGGGGAATGGCATGGGTAATAGGGAGAATGATATGGGTATATAAGGGGGAATGGCGGTTGCGGGCGTGGGGTTCTGGATTCCCACTTTCGTGGGAATGACGGTGGAGAGGGGTGAGGAGAATGGTTGCGGGCGTGGGGTTCTGGATTCCCACTTTCGTGGGAATGACGATAGGTAAGTCGCTGGGTATAGGCAATTGCCCGGCGCCGGGCTATAATTCCCCACGATTGAGCAGGGGGCGGCGGAGCAGCTGGTTTAGATGGAGGGGGCGGTATGGCTAACGGGATTGGCGCGATGGTGGCGGCGCCCTTTAACCGCTTTTTGGCGGCGTTGGAGTATAAGGATTATCTGACGCTGTGGACGGCGAATTTGTGCGCCGGGGCGGCGGCGTGGGCGTTGATTGTGGCCCGGGCGGTGCTGACGGACGAGCTTTCCCAACTCTACTTTTGGGTGGGGGCCGTTACCTTTGCGGCGATGATTCCCCGGGTTTTTTCCACGGTGATTACCGGGTTTCTGGCGGATCGGTTCAACCGGCAGACGGTGCTGCAATGGACTTATACGCTGAATTTGGCGCATAACATTCTGCTGGCCGGGTTGGTGATGCTGGGGCTGGCGAATATCTGGTGGCTGGTGGGGCTGTCGCTGCTGAACGGGACTTTGCGGTCGGCGCAGATGACGACGACGCAGTCGCTGGTGCCAAACTTGGTGCCGCGGGAGATGCTGCCTAATGCTATTGCGCTGAATGAGGCGACGCAGCAGGGTTCGCGGTTTTTGGGCGGGGTAATTGCCTTTGTGGTGTCGCTGAATTTCGGGACGGAGCCGGTGTTCTGGGCTTGCGCGGTGCTGTACGGGTTGGGGCTGATCCAGGTAGCGCGGATTGCGACCCGCTCGACGGGGCGGATTGATGCCCGGCGGGGGTTTTGGGGCAACTTGGTTAGCGGGTTCAGCTATGTTTATTCCCGGCCGCCGGTGCTGGCGATGATTTTGATTGTGCTGGGGCATTGCGCTTTTACGATGTCGTACGAGTCGCTGCTGCCGGCGGTGTCACAGGAGAAATTGGGGGCAACGGCGGTGACGCTGTTCGGCTTTACGCTGAACATAACGGAGCGGACCTGGCCGTCGGGATTGCTGGCGGGCGTGGGTTTAGGGGCGATGTTTTCGGCGATTTGGCTGGCGGGGGTGCGGAGCGACAAAGTGCGGGGGATGCTGTTTCTGATTTTCGGGGTCAGCAGCGGGTTCGGGCCCATTCTGCTGGCGTTATCGGGAGAGCCGGGTTTGTCGCTGCTGGCAACTTTTATCATCGGGTTGAATCAGGGCGGGTTTATGACGATCAGCCATACGGTTATCCAGTCGCTGGTGGATGATGGGGTGCGGGGGCGGGTGTCCGGGGTTTATTCCTTTCATGTGGGCGGGAGTATGGCGTTGGCGAATGCGGTTAATGCGGGCTTTGTGGATTTGCCTTTTGCCAATGCGTCGTGGGTGCTGGCGGTAGGCGGTGCCTTGTTCATCATTGCTATCGGGCTGAGCTTGGGGAGCCGGCCGCTGCGGGGGATTTACTTTCCCCGGAGGGCGGCGCGGGCGGCGGCGTGATAGGGGATTGGGGGGAGATGATAAGGGGGCAAAGGCTGCGGGCAATCCGACCGGTGGGGGGATTGCCCGCAGTGATTTTGGGGAGGGCGTCCGGGGTTGGCGGCTAGTCCACCGGGGGGCGCTTTTCCCACTTTTCCGGGGGCGGATAGACCGGGACGGCGAGGTTGCGGGTGATGTCGCCGTCGAACCAGTCGGCGACTTCGGAGCGCCACTTGGTGTAGTGGGGCGCGGCGCGGTGGGCGTCGAGGGCGGCATCATCCTGATAGACTTCGAAGAGGTGGATGCGGTTTTCCACTTCGTTGTCCTGCAAGACGTCGAAGCGGAGGCAGCCCGGTTCGTCGTTGTTGGAGCCGCGGGCGTCGCCTTCGAGGGATGCCAAAAACTGCTCCTTGAAGCCCGGCTTGATGTTGATGGTTACGATCAGGGCAATCATTTTTCCTCCTGGTAGGGGATTGGGATGGCTGGGGGTATTATACCGCATTGGCGCCGATTGGCACAGGTAGAGCGGCAACGATGCGACTTACTTGCCGTCATTTCCGCCCTTTCTGCCGTCATTTCCGTGAAAAAGGGGAAGCCAGAGGCTCCGGCTTTTCTGGATTCCCACTTTCGTGGGAATGACGGTTTGATGGTGGGAAGGACGGTTTCTAATGGGATTACCTATTCGGCCGCTCCGAAAATGGCTACCGAGCAGGTGAAGGAGCCGGGGCGGCCGCCCAGGTTGTGGGTCAAGCCCAAGCCGGCTTTTTGCAATTGGCGAGCTGCGGCTTTGCCCTGCAACTGCTTATAGACTTCGTAAATCATTCGGATGCCGCTGGCGCCGATGGGATGGCCGAAGCACTTTAAGCCGCCGTCGGTGTTCACCGGCAGTTCGCCCTCGAGGGTAAAGGTACCGGCGGCGACATCGGCGCTGGCTTGGCCCCGGGGGCTGAACCCCAAATCCTCGTAGATAATCAACTCGGTGATGGTAAAGCAGTCATGCACCATGGCCAAGTCGAGTTCGGCCCGGGGATTGGCGATGCCGGCTTCCTGATAGGCGGCCTGGCCGGCGCGGACGCTTTCCGGGAAGTGGGTAAAGTCCCAATCGCTGCGGAGGGCGCCGAAGGCCCCTACGGACAGGGCCAAGGCTTTGACCAGCACATAGTCCGGGCGCAGGCTGCGGGCGATTTCCGGGGTGGTGATGAGGGCGGCGGCCGCGCCATCGCTGACGCCGCAGCAGTCAAACAAGCCCAGGGGCCAGGCAATCATCGGAGCATTTACTACCTGCTCCGGGCTGACTTCGCGTTGGAAATGGGCGCGAGAGTTCAGGCTGCCGTTGTGGTGATTTTTGGCGGCGATTTCAGCCAGGGTGCGCTTGCCTTCGGCATAGGGTATCCCGTACTGGTGAAAGTAGCGGGTGGCGGTCATAGCGAATTGGGAGGGCGGGGGCGTCGGCGGCGTTACATCGGAGCCGGGAGCTTCGGGAACGGCTAACCCGGAAAAGCCGGAGTCTTTCAGTTTTTCCACGCCTACGGCCAGGACTATGTCGTAAATGCCGGCGGCGACGGCGTAGGCGGCGTTGCGGAAAGCGTCGGTGGCGGTGGCGCAGGCGTTTTCCACGCGGGTGATGGGGATGTAGTCCAGTTTCAGGGCTTCGGCCAGGGGCTGACCGGTGCGGAAACTGCTGACCGTGCCAAGCCAGGCGGCTTGAATGTCCCCTGCTTCGATGCCGGCGTCGGCGTAGGCTTCGTAGGCCGCTTCGACCATCAGGTCGGCGGGGCCGGCGTCCCAGCGTTCGCCAAACTTGGTGCAGCCCATTCCGATAATGGCTACCCGGTCTTTAATGCCGTTCATTGCTGCTGCTCCTGGCCCGGCGCTACGGGCGGCCGCCGCCGGGGGATGGCTTTCCAGTAGTAGTTATGGATGCCGTTGACGACCCGCAGTTTGCGGAAACTCATTGCCACGGGCATACCGATTTGGACTTCCGCCGGTTCCCGGTCGGTCAGCATACAAATAATGCGTCCGCCGCCCGTAAAATCGACGGCGCCCACGACCAGGGGGGTATCCACGGCGCCGGCAATATAGTCCATGGAATAGGTGAACAGTTGGCCAGGCCGGTCGCTTAAACGGATAGGGGTGGCATTGTCCCGGGCCCGGCAGTGGACGCAGACCCGCTGCATGGGATACTGAATATAGCCGCAGCGGTTGCATTTACCGCCGTACAAGCGCAGGTTCTTATCCTGTTCCCGCCAGAGGGCCGCCGGGGAGGGGGCAGCCGGGGCCGGACGGCGGGCGGCTTCGTCGGTAGTCCACACTTCCCGCCATTTGGCATAGGTTTCGTAGCTATCCAAGACGCGGCCGGATTCCAGATAGCCGGTTAGACCGCCGCCGGCCGGCGGGGTTGCGGCAAGGGCGTTGGTGGCGCGGAAAGCCAGGATTTCGCTGCCATCACCGTAGGCAACGGTTAGCAGCAACTGCCCTGGTTTCGCTGCGGACAAAGCGTCGGCCATCAGCATTAAGGGGAAAGCGGCGCCGGTGTTGCCTAATTTGCCAAAGAGGGGTTCTTGGACTTGTTCCGGGGAAAAGCCCAACCGCCGGGCTAGTTGGCTGTGCCGCCGGGCGTCCGGGGCGTATAGAGCAACTTTGGCAAGGTCCGCCGGGGTCAGGTTGTGCTTTTCCAGAAAGCCAGCCACTCCTGCCGTAGCCAACCGCTCCAACCCCTGTTCCGTGCTAAAACGGTCCTCCGAGGAGCGGACGAAGGCATCTCCGGCGGAACGCCAGTTATCCAGTATGCTGTCGGTCAGGGCGTAAGAACCGGCCCGGGCGGCGATGACGCCGGTTTTGCCGACGAGAAAGGCGGCCGCGCCGTCGCCGCCATTGCGCTCGGTTTCGCTGCGCGGCGGCCCTTGCCGGCTGTCGGCAACGGCGACCAGAACCTGCCGGGCGGAGCCGGCGGCGACGGCGTCGAGAGCCGATTGCAAGGCGGTGGCGCCGGCGCGCAAGCCGGCGGCAACATCGGCGGTGAAAAGATCCCGCCGCAAGTCGAGGGCGGCGGCGATGATGGCGGCGCCCTGCTTTTCGGCGTAGGGGGCGGTGGAAGTGGCAAAAATCAGTCCGTCCACGGCCGCCCGTTCCCGACCGTGCAGGCAGTTTTGGGCGGCGGCGACCGCCATGGTTAGGCTGTCCTCGTCAAAGTTGGCGATGGCACGCTGGTAAGGCAATTCCCAGCCGGCGGTTTCCGGCCCTAACCGGTATTTGGGAACATAAACGCCGTAAGCGATGATGCCGGGCAAAATGCAGTCCGTCCGGTCTTGGAGTGGCGGCTATGCTATCAGCCGTTGAGTTGGGGTGTCAACGGAACGAGGATTCATCCCTTTAAGTTGGCAAAGCCCAATTTACGGTAAGGCTACAGCAACTTCGGTCGGGTGGAAATTTCCTCTTGGGCAAACTCTTGGGCCTCGTACAAATCCACTAGCTGGTTCAGATTGTCGACATACAACAGTCCGTTCAACGCGTTGTGCTGGCGCAGTTCCTCCAAGGTCAGACGATTACCCTTGATACCGTTGCAGGTGCGATGTAGCACCGCCAAGTTATAGAGCTCGTCGCCGCCCTGCTTACCTTGAGCCGCGCGCCTGGCCCGGATATGGTCAACCTCCAGCAAGGTCAAGTCGTAACTGCCGTTAGGCCGCCGGGGTTGGTAGCCGCAGCCCCAGCAGCGTGGACCAAACTTACCGATAAGCAACTCCTTAGCTTCGTCCTTAGGTATGCGCCCCGACCAGTCAGAGGTTTGCACACTAGGCTCTTGGCCGCGCCGCCGGGATTGTTGCAAATGATGGTACGGCTCCGGGTCAGTGTCATCCCGTTCCGGCAAGTCATTGGGGCCGATGATTCGGCTCTTGGTGAATTGCTGGCGAGTTTGGATGGTTTTGTCTTTCACCACCGCCGCTAAGGCATCGATGGTGGCATCGGTTGTTCCCTCCAGCTGAAAGCCGTTAAGGTAAAACCGCCGCTTGAGCATAGTTGCGCTGCGATAAGCCATATCGCAGGCTACCCACTGCCGCCCGGTTCTTTCGGCGGCGACAGCAGTAGTGGCGCATCCGGGGAATATATCCAGCACCACGGCATCGGGGCTAGTCGACGCCTTGATTATCCGCTCGTACAGCGCAAGGGGCTTCTGAGTGGCGTAACCGGTACGCTCCCTTTTCCACGCGGATATATTCGTCAGGTGGTCATCGGCCCACCAGTCATTGGGAACCTTGCCCTTTTTCAGCAACTCCTCCACGCGCTCCCGGTCATCGCCACCCTTAAAGATAGTGTCCCCCTTGCCAATGCCAATCATCTTGTAAGGGACGCGAATGTCGTCCTGGTAGAAGCGGGCGGAAGGGGACTTCACGTAGTAAAGCAGCGTGTCGTGCTTCCGGGGAAACCAACGTTTCGTGCTGGAGGGCCCGGTGTAGCACCAAACGATTTCATTGCGGAAATTGTCCGCGCCAAAGATGGCGTCTAAGGTCATCCGCAAGTAACTGTTGGCGTGAGGATCGCAGTGGACATAGATACTGCCGGTCGGCTTCAGCACCCTCCGGCACTGTAAGAGGCGGATTGCCATAAAGCAGATGTACGCCGCTTCGTTCTCCGTAGCGCAGGCTTCTACCGCCTCAATGACTTTATGGACGTCCGCGTAATCGGCTTTGATTTCCTCTTTCCAAAGCGGGATTGATGTCGGCGTCCCAACGCCAAATATCCCTAACGCGGGTTTCGCCGATACCCTCGTTATGCACCGCCCCGTGCTTGGCGGCCAAAGCCGCCTCCTCGGCAAACTCGGCGGCGCTGATGGGTGGGCGCGGCCGCCTGGTGAAAGTTTCATTAGCCGCAAAGGGCGGGTCAATGGCAATCAGGTCAATGCACTCGTTATTCAACGACCGCAGGAAGGGCAGGTTGTCGGTAATCGCCAAAGTGCGGTTAGGTACATTCAGGTCAGACACGCTTGCGCCCTCCATTGCCATTGTTGTATCTGGGTGGCATTTTAACCTGCTCTGGAATCGGTGTAAAGAACCACAGTGTCAGCGGCCGGGCGTACTCATGCCGGGGGTGTGCTACAATGATGGTATGGCTAAAGTCCGCATTTTGGGTACTTATCTGCTGACGCTGGCGGTGGGCGCGGCTTTGGGGCTGGTTGTGGCTTATGCCTTTCAACTGGGGCTGCTCGGCGGGGTCAACTTGGGGCCTTGGTCGCCGTCCGCGGTCCGCAATTTGCCGCCGGAGTTCGACCGGTTGGGCGAAGCCTGGGATTTTTTGCAGCAGGAGCATATCGACCGGGAGCTGCTGGACGCCGGCCAGGTGAGCGACGGGGCGATTCGGGGGATGATGCAAGCCCTCGAGGATCCCTATGCCTCTTTCCTGAATGTGCAGCAGTTTGAGCTGGAATCGGAGGAAGTGCGCGGCTTTTTCGGCGGTATTGGCGCGCAAGTGGGGATGCGGGAGGGGCGTCTGACGATCATTGCCCCTTTGCCGGATACTCCGGCGGAGCAAGCGGGAATTATGCCGGGCGATGTCATCTTGGAAATTGACGGGGAAAGCGCCAGCGGCCTTACTTTGCAGGAAGCCGTTTCCCGCATTCGCGGCGAGCAAGGCACTACCGTGGAGCTGCTGGTGCTGCATCTGAACGAACCGGAGCCGGCGGTGATTGCCATTACCCGGGGCGTCATCCCGCTGGAAACGGTGCGCTTTGCGATGCGGCCCGACGGTATCGGCCATCTGCAAATCTCCAGTTTTGCCAACAATACTAATGAGCAAGTGACAACGGCTTTGCAGGAGTTCCGGGAGGCCAACGGCATCGGATTGATTGTTGACCTGCGGAACAATCCGGGCGGTTTGCTGCGGGCCGTGGTGGATGTTACCAGTCAGTTCCTGGAGGATGGGTTGGTGGCTTACGAGCTGAACGGACAGGGGGAGCGGCGGGATTGGGAAGTGACCGCTGACGGGCAGGGCCGGGATATTCCAATGGTGGTGCTGGTCAACCAGTTCAGCGCCAGCGCCAGCGAGGTTTTTGCCGGGGCGATTATTGACCATCAGCGGGCGCCGGTGATCGGGGTTACTTCCTTTGGGAAGGGCAGCGTCAACACGATGCGGGGGCTGTCCGACGGCTCCGGCATTTTCTTTACCATTGCCCGCTGGTACACGCCCAAGGGCACGCTTATTGAGGGGGCGGGCATCAATCCCACTTTTACGGTGGACATTCCCCCGGATGCCGCTACTGATGTGCAGTTGGAGCGGGCGATCGAGTATCTGCAACAGCGGCGGGCTGACGCGGCCCCGGCGGCCCAGCCGGCTGATGCACAAGGCGGTTAAGTTATGCCCAGTCGTCAGAAAAAAACCGCAGCCGTAAAGGGGCAGCCGGCGAATAATCGCACGGTGGCGGTGAACCGGCAGGCGCGGTTTAACTATGAAATCCTCGAGAGCTACGAGGCCGGTATGGCCTTGACCGGCACGGAAATCAAGTCGATACGGGCGGGCCGGGTGGATTTGCGGGAAGCCTACGCCCGGCCGCAGAATGGCGAATTGTGGCTGCTGAACGCTCATATTGCCCAATATGACGCCGGCAGCATTTACAATCACGATCCGCGGCGGCCGCGCAAGCTGCTGCTGCATCGGGAGGAAATCCGCAAGCTGTCGGACGAAGTGGGGCAAAAGGGCTTGACCCTGGTGGCGTTGCGGCTCTACATCAAAAACCACCACGCCAAGCTGGAGTTGGGCTTGGCCCGGGGCAAGCGGCAGTATGACAAGCGGCGGGCGATCCGGGACCGGGAGTTGGATATGGCAGCTCGGCAGGCGATGCGCGCGGTGCGCTGATGTCCCGGCCGGACATAAGGTATAATCGTTGAGGGAAACCGCCCGGGGCGGGCAATTCAGCAAGGAGGACTACTTTTGATTCGAAGTTTGGGCGACAAGACCCCCAAGGTAGCCGAAACCGCTTGGATTAGCGAGTTCGCCTATGTGGTGGGGGATGTGGAGATTGGGGAGTATTGCAGCGTTTGGCCGGGGGTTACTATCCGGGCTGACGGGCGGGAAAAGGTGGTTATCGGCAACTATGTCAATGTCCAGGAGGGGGCGGTGGTGCACGGCAACGGCCTGGTCATCGAGGATTATGTGACCGTGGGCCATAGCGTGGTGGTGCATGGCGACCGCATCGGTGCCGGTTCCCTGCTGGGCAACAACTGCACTTTCCTGCACCGGGCTACTATCGGGAAGGAGTGTCTGATCGCCGCTAATTCGGTAGTGCTGACCGGGGCGCAAATCCCGGATCGTTCCTTTGTCACCGGCATTCCGGGGGAAGTGAAACGGGAAGTCAACGAGCGGCAGATTGCCAATATGCAGCGCACGGCCAAAGCTCTGGTGGAGCGGGCCAAGGTGTTTCGGGACAGCGGGCTTTAGTCAACCTTAATGACCGGGTAGCACAATGGGGCAACCGTCAAGGTTGCCCCATTCTTTTTAGCGGGGAAACTACCGCGCTATTAGCCGAGCCGCTGGGCTACCGGCAGCACTTCCGCCGCCAGGTGTTCCATTACTCGGAGGACGGCGGCGGAGCCTTCGACCCGGAAGTCGTAGGTCAGTTGGTCAATGCCCAGCTCCCGGCAGTAATATACATCGTCAATCACTTCCCGGGTGGTGGCGATTACGGCGCCGCCGGAGATAATCGTTTCGCCTTGCCGGGCGTCGAGGTCGGTAAAGTGCAGGCTGCGTTTCAGGGAAATGGAAATTGCCGCCGGGTCGCGGCCGGCCCGTGCGGTCTGTTCCCGCAGATAGGGCAGGTTTTGGGCGACAAAGTCCGGCGTCTGGCGGGTGGTGTGCCAGCAGTCGCCGTATTTGGCGACCCGGCGCAGGGCGGGCCGGCTGTGGCCGCCGACCCAGATGGGGATATGGGGCTGCTGTACCGGCTTGGGGTAAAACTGGATGCCGGAAATATCGTAGTAGCGGCCGTGGTATTCCGGGTCGGATTCCGTCCAGAGGGCCTTGAAAATCTCGAGGAACTCGTCGCTCAGCGGCCCGCGCTCGGCATAGGGGACGCCCAGGGTGTCAAATTCCTTTTCCAGCCAGCCGACGCCGACGCCGCAAATCATCCGTCCGCCGGTCAGCACATCGAGGGAGGCGAACATTTTGGCTTGTACCAGGGGATTGCGGTAAGGCAGGATAAGGACGGTGCTGCCGAGTTTGATGGTATGGGTGCAGGCCGCCATATAGCCCAGCATGGTCATGGTTTCCAGAAAGGGTTCATCGACCGGGCGGGAAAAGGAGCCGTCGGCGGTGTAGGGATACTGGTTGGTGCCGGCGGTGGGCAGGAGGATATGGTCGCCAGCCAGTACTGACTCGAAGCCCAGTTCCTCAGCCCGTTGGGCGAAGCGGCGGATGGCGGCGGCGTCCGGCAAGCGGGGGATACTTAATCCGATGTTCATTGATGTGCCAATCCTGGTTGAAAGTTAAGGTTGGGGGGAAGTATAGCACACGGTAATATCGGGGCTGCTGAAAATCCTGCCTATTCACAGCCCGGCGGGTAGGTGCGGGCGGAAATCAGATGGCCGGCCGGGTTGGACAAGGCGGCGACATCGGGCTGGTGGTTGTTCCAGACCGGGCCGGGCCAGGCAAAGGAAAAGCCGCCCCATTCTGGATGGGTCTGATTGGTATAAATCCTTACTCGCTGCCCCGGATGCAGCAGGAAAGACTGCTTGAAAGTGAATACCGGTTCTCCTTCGCTGACATCCTGCACGGTCCAGCCTTGCAAGTCGACGGCGGCCCCGGTGTTATTCAGTAGCTGGACATATTCATCGGCTTCGGTATTGGGTATTGCACCGTCAAAGAAAATGCACTCGATAATCATTCCCTTGGGTAACGGCGTTGCTGACGGGGTGGGAATGGGCGTAGGGGTAGCGGTTGGCGCGGGAGAGGGCGGTGGTGTTGGGGGCGGTGTTGGAGATGGGGTTGGCAAGGGCAAGGTAGGCGGCGGGGTAGGCGTAGGGGTAGCCGTGGGCGCAACCGTAGCGGTAGGCGTTGGAATGGGGCGGGGCGTGGGTTTCGGTTTTGGGGTAATGGCAGGCGGCAAGGGATGGGCTGTTGCCGGCCGCCGGGCGGGAAGGGTTGGCAGTAGAACCGTCGGGGTTGCAGTGGGCAAGGGCAAGGATACCGAGTCGGGCAAGGGGGATGGCAGCGGGGAGAGCGGCGCAGCAGGGGGAGCGGCCGTTGCCGCCGGGTCGGCATATTGCGCTGCTGGCGGCGCGGAATTGCAGGCAGCCGGCATTAGCAGTGCCGCCGCCAGCAGCGGAACCAGTAGCAGTTGGCGATACCAATGTTTTCCCGGGAAAGTTGCCATTATCCATCCGATTGTAGCCGCCCCGGCTTGGGGTGCCGGGGCGAAGCGGGGTTGGCAATTGCCAAAGGCTTGGAATGTGCTATAATCACTGAAACCAAGCGCGCCAGGGCAGCGGCAAAACCTTCCGGGCTTTGCCGCCGGCGGTGGGGTAGTTGGGCCAGGCCGCATTGCTCAACCGGTCGGGTTGGTCGGTTGAGCCAAAGCCGACAGCCCCCAAGTTCGGGCTGCGGCAGCCAGACTATCTTACAGGAGGACGACCTATGGACAAAGGGAGTGTAGTCTTTAACGGCGGCGCAGTGGACATCAGCCTGGAGTACCGGGAACTGATGCCCGACCAGGGACTGTGCGTCCAGGTGTTCGGGAAGGTGGAGGACCAGGAGACGGAAATCCTGCGGTTCGACTGCTTCGACCAGCTGCCGCATTACCACTACGGGCCGGCGAACCACAACATCCGGCTGAATATGGACAAGACCACGGTGGGCAATCCCTTCGGCTGGACGATGGACAACCTGCGGAGCAAGCTGCCGTCGCTGATTCAGCGGGCCGGTTATGAGGAACTGGCCGCCGCGGTGGAAGCCAAGCCGGTTGCCGCCGAGACCTTCGACCAGGTGGAAGCCACGGGGCGGGAGATGGCGGTCAGCAAGCGCCGCACCGTTACCCACAAGTTCGAGCGGATGCTGGACGAGGATGTTTTCACCGTCGGGAACCTGCGTATCGGGCTGGAATACCGGATCCTGCCCCAAGCCAATACCGAGGGCGTTGCCATTCATGTCCTGTCCGATGTGGCGGGGCAGAATGTGGAGCTGCTGGCTTTTGACTGCTTTGTCAACGGCCCCCATTACCACTACGGCCCCCGCAACCAGGACATCCGCATCTATTGGGACACCACCACTTCCGGGGAAACCCTGCGCTGGACTTTGGGCCAGTTCAAGGCCGGCAATATGAAAAAGATGGTGGAGCGGGCCGGCTACCCCACTATTGCCAACGACATTGACGAGAACCTGCTCCAAGCCACGATGCCGGCCATTGAGAAGCGGGCCTTGGAGCTGCAAGCGGAGAACGAAGGGGCGATCGAGCGGATGCAGAACGACCCCAAGTCCGCTCTGCTGAAGGAACTCGACTCTTTGCGGGAGCGGGTCGCCGCGCTCTAATCCGGTGGGCATTGCCTGGCCCGGATACCCGGCAAAATGGGACGGCCCGGCATTGCTGCCGGGCCGTCTTTCGGGTACCGGTGAGCGTTATTCCGGCTAGATACCGGTTACATCATGGTGTAACCGCCGCTGACGCTTAAAGTCTGGCCGGTGATGAAACTGGCGGCGTCGGAAGCGAGAAAGACGACGGCGTTGGCAATTTCCTTTGCTGTTCCCATTCGGCGCAGGATATAGGCCCGCCGCACTCGCTCCAACACTTCGTCGGTAAAGATGTCCCGCATTTCGTGCCACATACTTTCCGGGCTGAGATCCTCATTTTCCGGTGGCACAATCAGACCGGGGCAGACTACATTGAGGCGTAGGCCGTAGCGGCCGGTTTCCCGGGCGATGGCTTTGCTCAAGGCGATAACGCCGCCCTTGCAAGCGGAATAAACCGCTTCCCGATATTCGCCCATGCGCCCGGCGTCGGAGCTGATGCTGACGATGGCGCCGGCTTGGCGTTCAATCATATAGGGGAGGACGGCGTGGATGCAGTTGATGGGACTCCACAGGTTGACTTGAACCTCTTTCTCATGCTCGGCCCGGGGTTTTTCCATAAAGAGGCGGTCAATAGTCCAGCCGACATTGTTGACCAGGACATCCACGCTGCCGAACTCGGCAACGGAGGCCGTGACCATGTCCGCTACTTGTTCTGGGTCGGTTACATCGGCGGGGATGACCTGGACCCGGCAGTTGGGGGCCAGTGCCGCCACTTCCGCGGCCACGGCTTCGCCCTGGGCCGGGGCCAACTCGGCGATGGTGATGTTGCAGCCTTCGGCGGCGAAGGCGTGGACGATAGCCCGGCCGATGTTGGAGCCGCCGCCGGTTACGATGACATTTTTACCATGCAAGCCCAATTCCATAGCTATTCCTCGCCAAAGCCGGGACGGGACGGGCCGGCAATTTTGGGGATGCCGCCGAAGCGCAGCCGCAGCAGTCCCTTGAAGTGTTCGGCGGCCGCGCCGGCGATATGGACGGTGGTAGTAGGGTCGTCGTCCCACTTGACCGGGATGGAGCTGATGCGGTAGCCCCGTTTGGCGGCGATTAGCAGCAATTCGGTGTCAAAGAACCAGTTGTTGTTTTTGATGTGGGGGAGGATGGCTTGGGCGGCCGGGCGGGTCATTGCCTTGAAGCCGCATTGGGCGTCGGGAAAGGGGTTAAGGAACAGGGTTTTAATCATCAGGTTGTAGCAGCGGGAGATGAACTCCCGCTTGAAGCCCCGGGTTACCCGGGAGGTTCGGCTTAAACGGCTGCCGGCGGCGACATCGCTGCCGGTTTCCAGAGCGGCAATGAGTTGGGGGAAGTGGGCCAAGTCAGTGGACAAGTCCACATCCATATAGCTGACAATGTCGGCTTCGCTGTGCAGCCAAGCCGTCCGCAAGGCGCGGCCGCGGCCTTTCTGGGGCAGGTAAAAGTAATCCACGCCGGGGATTTCCTGGCAGAGGCTTTCGGAGACGGCCCGGGTGCGGTCAATGGAGGCATTGTCGGCAATGGTAATCAGCCAGGGGTTGGGCAAGTGGGTCTCGAGAAAGGCGGTCAAACGGCGGATGCTGTCCGGCAAGGCGGCTTCC
Source organism: Dehalococcoidia bacterium (assembly GCA_965243185.1). Lineage (GTDB taxonomy): Bacteria > Chloroflexota > Dehalococcoidia > Lucifugimonadales > UBA3495 > CBDBCU01. The sequence goes on from OZ251531.1 coordinate 2,891,043, forward strand.
TCGTTATAGACCGGCACTACGATTTCGACGGAGGCTTGGGGCATAACTTTCAACTCAATCAGTGGCGGAAGTGGCGGACGCCGGTAAAGACCATGGCCAGCCCGTGGCGGTTGGCGGCCGCGATTACTTCATCATCGCGGATGGAGCCGCCGGGCTGGATGATGGCGGTAATGCCGGCGGCGGCGGCCAGTTCAATGTTATCCGGGAAGGGAAAGAAGGCGTCGGAGGCTAATACACAGCCGGCGGCCTTATCGCCGGCGCTGCGCTGGGAGAGGTGGACGCTGACCACCCGGTTGGGCTGGCCGGCGCCCATTCCGACCAGGGTCTGCTGGCGGGCAAAGACAATGGCGTTGGATTTGATGTGCTTGACGGCGCGCCAGGCGAATGCCAAGTCGTCCCATTGGGCGGCGTCGGGAAGCTTATCGGTAACGGTTTGCCAATCGGCCGGGGTTTCGGCGAGGGTGTCGGGCTGCTGAATCAGGAGGCCGCCGGTGATGGGGCGCAAGTCGAGGGCGGCCGCGCCATAGGTGCCATTGTCAAGCCCGGGCACGGCCAGAATTCGCAGGTTGCGCTTTTTTTGCAGGATTTCCAGGGCTTCCGGCGCGTAGTCCGGGGCTACTACTACTTCGTAAAAGACGGGACTCATGGCTTGGGCGGCGGCGGCGGTTACGGGGCGGTTATAGCCGACGATGCCGCCAAAGGCGGAAACGGTGTCGCCGGAGTAGGCTTGCAAATATGCCTGTTCCAAGTCGGAGTGGCTGGAGAGGCCGCAGGGGTTGGCGTGTTTGATTACCGCGACGGTCGGCTCGGCAAAGTCGCTGACGGTGCGCCAAGCGGCATCGGCGTCCATCAGGTTGTTGTAGGAGAGTTCCCGGCCGTGCAGTTGGCGGGCGTGGGCGATGCCGCCGGGGGCCGCGCTGCCGGCCGGCACATACAGGGCGCCGGCTTGGTGGGGGTTTTCGCCGTAGCGCAAGAGACTGACGCGTTGCAGGGAGAGGTTCAGTTGTTCCGGCAAGGGGGCTGCCGGTTCAGTCGGTTCAGTTGCGGTAGGGGCGGCGGACAAGTAGGCGGTTACGGCGGCGTCATATTCGGCAACATAGCGGAAGGCTTTGGCGGCCAGTTGACGCCGGTCGGCGAAGGTCAGGGCGTTGGCGGCGATTTTGTCGGCTACCCAGGGGTAATCGGCCGGGTCAACGACTACGGCGACGGCGGCGAAGTTTTTGGCGGCGGCGCGGAGCATAGTCGGGCCGCCGATGTCAATGTTTTCCAGGGCGTTGGCCAAGGTAACATCGGGGCGGCGGATGGTTGCGACAAAGGGATAGAGGTTGACCGCTACCAGGTCGATGGGGTCAATGGATTGTTTTGCGAGTTCAGCGAGGTGTTCCGGGGCGTCGCGGCGAGCCAGCAAGCCGGCATAGATAACCGGGTGGAGGGTTTTGACCCGGCCGTCAAGGATTTCCGGGGAGCCGGTAACAGCGGAAACCTGATGCACGGTGAGGCCGCCGTCTTGGGTGAGGGTTTGGTGGGTGCCGCCGGTGCTGATTAGGTCGAAGCCGGCGACGGTCAGGCGGCGGCCGAATTCAATGATGCCGGTTTTGTCATAGACGCTGATGAGGGCTTTCAAGTTGGCTGTTCCTCGATTAGATGATGATGGCGGGGGATTAGGGGTGGAAAAGGACTTGCTCGTCCCCGGAGCGTTCAGTGATGTGGCCGACTATTACGGCGTCCGGGACGGCGGCCCGGATGGAGTCAAAGTCTTGCTCTTGGCAAATGGCGACCATTCCCAAGCCCATATTGAATACTCGGTACATTTCATCGGTTGCTACGGAGCCCGCGGCTTGAATCAAGGGGAAAATGGGTGGTACGGGCCAGGAACCGGTTTGGAAATGGGCGGCCAGGTGGTCGGGCAGGATGGCGGGGATTTTGCCGGGGAGGCCGCCGCCGGTGATGTGGGCTAGTCCTTTGATGACGCTCAGTGCCGGCTGGAGTTGGGGATAGTAGCAGCGGTGGCGGGTCAGTAGTTCCTCGCCGAGGGTGCGCGGCAAGTCGCCGTAACGCTGAAACAAGGCGGCCGGGTCGGCGTCGGTGTTGAAGATCCGCCGTACCAGAGAGAAGCCGTTGGTGTGCAAGCCGTTGGAGGGGATGCCGACCAAGCAATCACCGGGGGCGATGCGGTTGCTGTCGAGGAGGGCGTCCCGTTCCGCCACGCCGACTACAAAGCCGGCTAAGTCAAAGTCGGCGGGGGCGTAGGTGCCGGGCAGCTGGGCCGTTTCGCCGCCGATGAGGGCGCAGCCGGTTTCCCGGCAGCCCCAGACAATGCCGCGCAAGAGAGTTTCCATGCGCTGCTCGTCGAGGTGGCTGAAGGCGACATAATCCAGGAAAAAGAGGGGTTTGGCGCCTTTGGTCAGGATGTCGTTGACATTGAGGGTGACCAAATCCTGGCCGATGGATTCGTAGTGGCCCAACTGGGCGGCGATTTTCAGCTTGGTGCCGACGCCGTCGGCGCTGGCGACCAGGACCGGGCGGTTGTAGCCGGACAGTTCGAATAAGCCGGCAAAGCTGCCGCCGGAGCCGATAACTTCGGACCCGTGGGTCATGGAAGCAAAGGCTTTGATGCGGGCTTTGAGCTGTTCCATAGCGTCGAGCTGGACGCCGGATGCTTGGTAGGTGTCGCCGGTCAAGGTTGCTGCTCCGGGGAGTTGCGGTTAGTTTTTCTGGTAGTCAAACGGCCGCCGGTATAGCCCATAATCGCTCCAAAGGAGCCTTTGACTATCCAGTCGCTTATCTCAATCAGGTTGCTTTGCGCCCGAGTCAGGGTTTCGTCAGGAACCGGCGCCAGCCACACCAATACCCCACCTCCCAAGAGGATGAGGAACAGGAGGACGCCTACAATCAGGATGTTATCCCGAAACGGCGTCATTACTGACTTTCCCCAACCCGATCGGAGGGGGGGCGCTCCTTCCCGGTGGTGGTTCGGGGCCAGTGGGAATAGGCCAGCATTCCCAAGCAGACGAGTACCCCGATAAGCCCGACCACAATCATTATAGGCCCGAGGATTGACGCGAACATTTTCAGCACTCCTTTCAGCCGGTATGCAGATATTGTAGCATAAACCGGGGCGATTGATTGATATAGGGGAAAGGGGACTTGCGGGATGTGTTATCGCAGCAACTGGGCGACGCGGTCGAGGATGCGGTGGCTTACTTCGTCTTTGGTGAGGAGGGGGAGTTGCTCGATTTGGAGGTGGCGGTCGATGAGGGTTACGCGGTTGGTGTCGCTGCCGAAGCCGCTGGCGGTGTCGGTGATGTCGTTGGCGACGATTAAGTCCAAGGCTTTGCGCTGGACTTTGGCGGCGGCGTTTTCGTGGAGGTTTTCACTTTCGGCGGCGAAGCCGACGCGGAGGAAGCTGCCTTGGGCGGCGGCGAGGATGTCCGGGGTGGGTTCCAGTTCAAGGGAGAGGGCGGCGGCGGATTTTTTGATTTTCTGCTCGGACGCCGTTGCGGGGCGGTAGTCGGCAACGGCGGCGGCCATAATCAGGGCGTCGGCGGGGGCGGCGGCGGACCAGACGGCGGTAGCCATCTGTTCCGCCGTCTGCACGGGGATTATTTCGACCAGGGGCGGCGGAGGCAGGGCGGTGGGAGCGGAGACCAGGATTACCCTTGCGCCCCTATCCCGGGCGGCGGCGGCCAAGGCATAGCCCATTTTGCCGGAGGAGTGGTTGGTGAGGACGCGCACCGGGTCAAGGGGTTCCTGGGTGCCACCGGCGCTGATAACTACGGTGCGGCCGGCTAAATCGCCATTACGGCCCAAGGCGGCGGTGATGTGTCCCAAGAGTTCGGCGGGTTCGAGGAGCCGGCCCATTCCGGTAAGGCCGGAGGCGAGGCGGCCGGCGGCGGGGCCGGCAAGGGTTACGCCGCGCTGCCGGAGTTTGGCGAGGTTTTCCTGGGTAGCCGGGTGGTCGTACATTCCGCCGTCCATAGCGGGGGCGATTAGCAGGGGGGCGCGGGTGGCTAATACGGTGGTGGTCAAGGGGTCATCAGCAAGGCCGGCGGCGAGTTTGGCGATGCAGTGGGCGGTGGCCGGGGCGATGACGATAAGGTCGGCGCGGCGGGCCAGGGCGATGTGTTCGTTGGCGAATTCGGAGGCGGGGTCGTAGGCGTCGGTGACGACCGGGCGGTGGGTGATGCTGCGGAAAGCGAGGGGGGTTACAAAGTTGGTGGCGCCGTAGGTCAAGACGGCGTCGACTTGGGCGCCGGCTTGGGTCAGCCGGCTGGCGAGGTCGAGGGCTTTGTAGGCGGCGATGCTGCCGGTAACGCCGAGGACGATGTGTTTATCGACTAAAGGCAGAGGCAAAAGGGGCGTCTCCCGAGGTTAATTTCGTTCCCGGTTCATGCGGTAGATGAGGCGGAGGCCGATTAAGGTGAGTTCGGGGTTGATGTCGTCGAAGACGGGGGTTTGGTCGGCAATGACGCTGACGAGGCCGCCGGTGCCGATAACTTGGGCGTCGGGGCCGATTTCAGTTTTGATTTGGTTGACCATTCCGGTAACGAGGGCGGCGTAGCCATAGACTAAGCCGGATTGGAGGGCGGCGACGGTGTTGCGGCCGACTACGGATTTGGGGGCGGTGAGCTCGACGCGGCGGAGTTGGGAGGCGTTGAAAAAGAGGGCGTCGGCGCCGAGGCTGATGCCGGGGGCGATGGCGCCGCCGAGGTAGTGGCCGTCGCGGGAGACGACATCAAAGACGGTGGCGGTGCCTAAATCGACGACGATGAGGGGTGGGGAGTAGAGGTCGAGGGCGGCGACGGCGTCGGCGATGCGGTCGGCGCCGACATCGCGGGGGTTGTCGTAGAGGATTTGGAGGCCGGTGCGGACGCCGGCGGAGACGGATAAAGGGGCTACGGAGAAGTAGGTGCGGCAAAGTTCGGTGAAAATTGCGGTTAGGGGGGGGACGCCGCTGCAGAGGCAGGCGGCGGTGATGTGGGACGGGTCGATGTGGCGGAGGTGGAGGAGGTTGACCAGCTGCAAGCCGTATTCGTCGGGGAGGCGGCGGGCGTCGGTGGAGACGCGAAAGGTGGTGACGAGGCGGTCGTGGTCGAAGACGCCCAGGGTGACTACGGTGTTGCCGATGTCGATGGTCAGGAGCATAGGGGGATTATACTCCAGGGGGGAATGGATATAAAGGATGCCCCGGCCGGTTAATGGGCGGGGATTCTGGATTCCCACTTTCGTGGGAATGACGGTGGGGAAGGATGGGAATGACGGTGGGAGGGTGGGCAATGATGATTTTTATAGGCGATAGTCTTGGTTGGGGGAATGGATGAAAGGAAAGCCCCGGCCGGTTAAGGGCCGGGGCTTGGGGTTGCTACTGGGTTACCGGTGTGGACCGGTTGGGGTTAGCGGCGGTTGGCGCGCATCCGGGGGGCGACTACCACCAGGACAATCAGGGCGGCGGCTACGACCAGGACGAGGATGCCAATGAGGGTGAAGTTGCCGCCGGGGAGGCCGGTAGCGGGCTGCTGGGTAGGCGGCGTCGGCGGGGCAGGCTGAGACGGGGGAGTACCCGGTTCCTCTGCACCCGGGTCTCTGCCCGGGGGTAGGGGAGTTCCGGGGCCGGGCCGCTGAATGGGTTCGGGGGCGGCTACGGTGCCCAAGTCGGTTGCGCCACGGAATTGGTCGCCGCGTTCAGCCGGGGTCGGGGTAGGTTCGGGGGCGGCGGTGGGGGCCGGGGTTACCGTAGGCCGCTGGGTGGGAGTGGGTACCGGGGTGGCCGTGGGCGGCACCGGAGTAGCGGTGGCAGTGGGGCGCGGCGTGGCCGTGGGCGGCACCGGGGTGGCGGTGGGGGCCGGCCGCGGAGTAGCGGTGGCCGGATCATCGTCGGTGTCGCGAGTAGGGCGCGGGGTGCTGGTGGCACGCGGCCGCGGGGTGTTGGTGGGTTGAGAGGTAGCCGTGGGAGCCGGGGTGTTGGTGGCTACGGCAAAGGTGGGGGCCGGCGTGAGGGTCGGGGAGCGAGTGGAAGTAGGCCGCGGGGTGGGCGGATCATCGTCGTCATCGTCATCGTCGGTGGGGGAGGCTTGGGCGAAGTAGCCGTCGGACCAAGCCGGCTGCAAACCGGCGGTGTTTTCGTTGAGTTCGGCGGAGACTCCGTTGAGCAGGAAGGCGTAGAAGGCGATGCCGCCGGCTACAGCCAGCAGTCCGAGGAGGGCTGCCAAGGGTATCCGCCGGACGGCCGCCGCGCCTTTGTAGCCGCCAGTAATCAGGAAGCTCATGGATTATTCCACTCCCTAGAAAGGTATATGTAACGGGATACTTTTGTTGATAATACATAGGCAATTGCGGGTTGTCAATATATTCGGCGGCGGATTTGGCGGGCAATTGGGGTTGGGGATTCTGGATTCCCACTTTCGTGGGAATGACGGTGGGGATGGTGGGAAGGAAGGGGTGACATAAGGGGTTGGGGGGTGTAGAATGGGCGGGCGTTGGTTCTTGCGGTGGCAGGCGGGAGGACGATGGCGCCGGGGGCTAATGCAGATTTGGCGGGAGGGAATGGTTATGGCAGAGGTGCCGGTGGTTTATACTTTGACGGTGTGACCGGCGTCGGATCGGTTGCGTGACGCGTGGCGTCGGCAGGGGATTGAGTATGAGGAGCGGCGGGTGGATCAGGGTCAGGATACCCTGGATGAGGCGCTGCTGTATGGGGATGTGGTGCCGATCATCGTTTATCCGGATGGGCGGGTGGAAATCGGGTTTGAGGGGCATCGGGGTTGAGAAATCGGGTGACGGCCGGTGGGTCGTCCGGGTTTTCCCTACAGGGGCGGATTCTTTTGGGGTTCGCGGGGACATAAGAGTTGAGTTGAGGAGGTTGGATTATGGCGATGGAGACGAGCGTGGTGACGCCGCAGCGGTTCAGCGAGGGGCTGGGGTATGCGGATTTTATGGCGCAGGCGAAGGTGAACAAGGAGCGGATGGAGGGGTTTTACGCCAATTTTGAGGTGAGGGCGGGGGATGCGGCGGCACTGCGGGAGTTGGCGGAGCAGCCGGCGGGGCCGGCGAAGTTGCTGCTGTTGGGGGAGGATTGGTGCGGGGATGTGGTGCGGGGGCTGCCGGTTTTGGCGCGGATGGCGGAGGCGGCGGGTTGGGAGCTGCGGATTTTCCCGCGGGATCAGCATCATGACATTATGAATGAGTTTCTGAAGGAAGGGCAGTGGATGTCCATTCCGACGGCGGTATTTTATACGGCGGAGCATGGGTATATCTGCCATTGGATTGAGCGGCCGGCGGTGGCGGATCGGGAGACGCGGGAGATTGAGGCGGCGATTCGGGCGGAGAATCCGGAGATTAGCGATCAGGAGTTTGGGCGGGAACGGCGGCTGCGGATGGGAGCGCGGGCGGAGGCGTGGCAGCAGGCGACGGTGGAGGAGTTGATTGGGCTGCTGCGGGAGAAGGTTGGGGGATAGGGCGGCGCGGGGCCGGGATGGTTGGGCCGGCACAGGTTCAGGGCGGTTAAAGGGGTAGGCAAGGGGGAAGGAAGGGGAGCCGGTCGGGTTGGGCCATGGCACGGGAAAGGGGGGCAGCCGTTGGGGGCTGCCCCGGATTTATTTACATGGGAAGGCTCCTTTGAGGGGTGGGTTTAGGATTGGGGTAAGTCGCGGGGGACGGAACCCGTGGCCACGGGTTCCGCCCTTGCGGGAGGGGGTTGGCAAAGGGGCCATTGGGTTGCCTGCGTCAATGGGAACATCGGCGTACATCCAGCACGACGTTTCCCGACCCGATTGCCGTCCGGGAAATGGACCTTGGGGTGGCTACTGGCGCCGCTGGGTATGGTTGCCACTACCGGCGTTTTGGCCCAGTCCAGCTACCGGGGTTGACCGCACCTCCAGTCAACCTGTTAACTCCAGCTCCTGTAGGGAAGGAATAGCGGTTTGGCGGCTAGTGGGATTTGCCGTTTTCCGCTGCTCCGGCTGGGGAAGTACGGGGCCTTGGGCCGTTTCCCCGGGGGTTAGGAGCGGGACGCTTGACGGCCGCATGGGCCGGAGGCGTCCACAGCGCGCTGTGAGCTGTATTTCACGGTAAGCTAGCGTATCGTTTTGAGACCCGGCGTCCCGGGGCTAGGTCTGACCTTCGCAGTTATAAGTATGGGGGTGGGATTGAGAGTTGTCAAGGGGGTTTAGGACGGATTTATGAATGTAAATTCTGGATTCCCGTTTTCACGGGAATGACGGTCGGGAGGGTGGGAATGATGGTTGCTGGATGGCGAGAATGACGGTTGCCGGGGGATGGGAATGATGGTTTGATGGTGGGAGAGACGGCGGGGGAACTTTTGCAAAAGTTCCCCCGCACCCCCTCAAAACTTTTGGAGTTTGGGGAGTCTGCGGGTTTTGAGCGGGGTTAGCGGCGGCGGACGCGTTTGAGGCAGGTGATGGAGTAGGCTTGCTGGTAGCTGGCTTTGTATTGGTAGTTGGGGGGAGTAGCGAGGTTTTCGCTGTAGTAGAGGACGTTGCCGCCGGTGATGCGGATGTTTTTCTCGCGGACGATGGGGTAGCCGGCGGGTCGGCAGAGGGTGCGGGCGTGGTCGGCGGCATAGGAAGAGCCGTTGTCCAAGTGGTCGTTGAACCAATCCCGGCAGTCGCCGCCGAAGCTGGCGCCGCCGGCCAGCTGGGCGCCGCCGTTGGCTTTGGCGCCGGCCTCGTCAGCTACGGCGTCCCCGGTGTTGACGAGGGTGCCGGCGGGCAGTTGGGGGGGAAATCCCCACTGGTAATCGCCGGAGAGGGTCAGCTTTTTGTAGCGGTAGCGCCGCCGTTTCCGTTCCTCTCGGGGGAATTCAAAGATGAGGTCGCGGGAGACGCCGGTAACGCCGGATTCGCCGTCGGTCAGGTAGCCTTCTTGGGCCGCCAAGAAGCCGCGGAAGTTGCCGCTTTGGCCGAAGTAGACGGTGTCGTCCCGTTCGTTGCGGTGGCGGCCGGCAGCCCAGGTTTCGGCTTTGGTGAAGGTGTCGGATTGGTCGATGGCGCAGTAGATGGTTTTGCCGCGGTTGGCGGCGAGGGATTCGAGGATCATCGAGACGCGGGCATCATCGGCATCGGCAACGGCGGGGGCGGGTTGCCAGTCGTCACAGTTCCAGGGGATGGAACGGGGGGCGGCTTGGGCGACGTCTATGTAGAACAAGCGTTCTGGGGGGGGGTAATTCGGAATTGGAGCGGGTGAGGGCCGGGTCGGCGCGGCCGCTGTTATGGGTGAAGGCGGCGGCGAGGGTCAGGAGGCCGACCAAGGCTAGGGCGGATACGAGGGCGCGAAGCATAGCGGTTCATCCTTTTTGGTTGAGGTTGTAGCGTAGGGTAAGGTAAGGGATGGAGGGGGTTTTGTCAAGGGCGGAGGTTCTGGATTCCCGCTTTCGGGGGAATGACGGTGGGATGGTGGGGATGATGGTTGCCGGAGGATGGGGATGACGGTTTGACGGGAGGAGAGACGGCGGGGGAACTTTTGTAAAAGTTCCCCCGCACCCCCTCAAAACTTTTTGGGGTGGGTGGTAGGATGGGGGACGGTTGCAGACGTTGCGGGGAGGGGGAGTTAGGAATACGAGAAGGCTGGATGGGGATAAGCGGGAGTTATGGCAGAAGCGTTGAGAGTGGAGAACTTGCAGGTGGAGTTTGAGACGGCCGCCGGGCAGGTGAAAGCCTTGAATGGGGTCAGCCTGGTTCAGGAGGAGAACCAGATTTTTTGCGTGGTGGGGGAGAGCGGGGCGGGGAAAAGTACGCTGGCGTTGGCGATTATGGGGCTGCTGCCGCCGTCGGCAACGGTGGTGGCGGGGAGGATTGTTTTTGACGGGGTGGATTTGCTGCGGGCCAGTCCGGAGTATCTGCGGGGGATTCGGGGGCGGGAGATTTCGATGGTCTTTCAGGACGCGCAATCGGCGCTTAATCCGGTGCAGACGGTGGGGGCGCAGTTGGAGGAGGTTATCCTGACGCATACGGATCGGTCGCGGCGGGAGGCGAATCGGATGGCGCAGGAGGTATTGCGGGAATTGGGGCTGCCGGATCCGCGGCGGATTTTGGGGGAGTATCCGTTTAATTTGAGCGGGGGGATGTGTCAACGGGTGATGCTGGCGATTGCGCTGGTGATGCGGCCGCGGCTGCTGATTGCGGATGAGGCGACTTCGGGGTTGGATGTTACGCTGCAAGCGGAGATTCTGGAGCGGTTGAAGCGGCTGTGCCGGGAGCTGAATTCGGCGATTTTGCTGATTACTCATGATTTGGGGATTGTGGCGCACATGGGGGATCAGGTGGCGGTGCTGTATGGGGGCGCATTGGCGGAGCGGGCGGAGGTGATACCGTTGTTTAAGGAGCCGCGGCATCCTTATACCTGGTCGCTGCTACAGGCGCTGCCGCGGTTGGATGATGCCGGGCGGCGGTTGCAGGCGCTGCGGGGGAGTCCGCCGGATATGGTGAATTTGCCGGAGGAGTGTCCGTTTTTGCCGCGGTGTCATAAGGCGTTGAGTCGGTGTCGGGTGGAGCCGCGGCCGCCATTGGTGGAGATTTCGCCGGGGCATCAGGTGGCTTGCTATAACCCGATGGTGGTTTGATGGGGGAGGGGGCGGCGGGTTGCGGGAATTAGCCGCCGAAGAGCGGCCAAATCCATTCTTTCAGGGCAAAAATCAGGAAAGCGCCGATTATCAGCCGGTTGGTCCAGCGGATTTCGGCTACTGAGCCTTTGATTTCGCCGAGGGTTTTGTTGAGGGAAATCGTTTCCGGCTTGATGGGTTCGGTGGACATAAGACACTCCGCGATTATTCCGGTATTTCCTACTGCTTTAGCCCCGGCTGGGGGCGGCGAGGTCAGTTACCAGTAGTTCGAGGGCGAGGTCGTCGGATTCGACTTGGCCGGTTTTCAGGGCCAGGTCGGTGTCGAGGAGCTGCTGGTAGCGGCGGGTGAGGTCGGGCCAGGGATGGCGGCGGGCTTGGTCGACGGTTTTGCGGACGGCGAAGGGGGGGACGCCGAGTTTGCCGGCCAGTTCCGGTTGGGGGATGCGCTGTTCGGACCAGTATCGGGCGAGGGCGATGAGGCGGAGCTGACGCTCAATCATAGTGATGATGTAGGGGAGGGCGGCGCCGTCCTGGCGGAGCTGTTGGAGGAGGCGGAGGGCGATGGCGGGGCGGCCGTCGAGCATAGCGTCGACGGCGTTAAAGATGCTGGCTTCGCGGACTTGGGAGACCATTTCCTGAATGTCGGATTCGTCGATATGGCGGCCGGCGGCGTAGAGGGAGAGTTTTTCCAGTTCCCGGTCGAGAGTCCAGAGGTCGTTGCCGACTAAATCGGTGAAGGTTTTGATGGCGGCGGGGCTGATGTCGGAGCCTTTTTGCTGGGCGAGGTCTTTGATGTAGCGGGCGAGGGCTTCGCCGCCGGGGGGGGGCCGGTGGCGGATTTGGGCGAGGTCTTTGAGGGCGACGAGGAGGGGGTTGGCGTCGGAGAGGGCGTTGTCGACGAAGAGGAGGCGGGTGGTGTCGGGCATTGCGGCGAGGGCCGGGGGCAAGGCTTCCCATTCGCCGAGGGCGCGGTTGGATTGATTGGAGCGGGTATTGCGGCCACGGCCGCCGCCGCGGGCGGAGCGGCTGTCGAGGGTGGTGAGCAAGCCGGTTACTACGACGAGGCGGCAGGCGTCCATAAAGGGGAGGGCGTGGCAGACGGCGAGGAGGTCGGGGAGTTTGGCCTGGGGGCCGTTGATGCGGTGCTGGTTGGCGTCGAGGAGTTGGTCGGCGCCGGCTTCCTGTTCGAGTTTTTTGAGTTCCTGGGCGACGAGGAAGCTGTCGCCATAGATGATGTGGGCGGGCAAGGGTTCCTCCGGGCGGGTTAGTTTGTCGGATGTTACCATCCTTTAACGGGTTCGGGATGGGCAGGAACTGGGAAAGCAGCCGGCGAAGGTAGGGTAGAGCGTGTTCACACTAAAGATCGGGTAGTGCGGTCAATTGTCCAAGTCATTCCGAGGCAACAGTCAATCTAAAAATCTGGCGAGGAGTCAAGGGCGGGCGTTTTAGATTCCTCCCTGCGGTCGGAATGACATAGCTATAGAGTCGGTTATCCGGGGCGTCAATGATTAGTGTGAACACGCACTAGTTTCTGGATTTCCGTTGGCACGGGAAGGACGGTTCAGGTTTGTTCCCAAGGGCGTTCGACGAGTTCGGTAAGGATACCGAAGACGGAGCGGGGGTGGATGAAGGCGATGTTGCCGGATAAGCCGTCGCGGGGCTGCTGGTCGATGAGTTCGAGGCCGAGGTTGGCGGCGATTTGGAGTTTGCCGGGGAGGTCGGTTACATAAAAGGCGAGGTGGTGGAGGCCGGGGCCGCGGCGGTTGAGGTAGCGGCCGATGGGGGTTTCGGCGGCGGTAGGCTCGAGGAGTTCGAGGCGGGTTTGGCCGACCTGGACGAGGGCGCCGCGGACGCCCTGGTCGTCGAGTTCTTGGATTTCGGGCAGAGGCGCGCCGAAGACGCCGGTGAAGAGTTGGAGGGCGGCGTTGAGGTCGGGGACGGCGATGCCGATATGGTCGATGTAGTCGATGGCGCAGACCGGAGGGGTGGTCAAGGGTTTAACCTCGCTTGGGATTCAAGTTCGGGCTGCCTTTGGGGTGGTTTCTGGATTCCCGTTTTCACGGGAATGACGGTAGAGCGTGGGAATGACGGTTAAAGGATACGGGAATGCGGTTAAGACGCTCCTATTCTAAAGGTAGGGGATTTTGGGGTATAGGGGGACGGGGTTAGACGGGGTATTGGTTGAGGACTTGGCGGGCGATGAGGAGGCGCTGGACTTCGGAGGTGCCTTCGTAGATGGTGGTGACGCGGGCGTCGCGGAAGAGGCGTTCGACGGGGGAGTCCTTGAAGTAGCCGTAGCCGCCGTGAACCTGGAGGGCTTGGGAGGTGACGTTGACGCACATTTCGGAGGCGATAAGTTTGGCCATTGACGCCGCGTTGATGTAGGGCTGCCCCTGGTCTTTGAGGGTGGCGGCCTGCATGGTGGTGGTGCGGGCGGCGTATACGGCGGTGGCCATATCGGCCAGCATAAACTGGATGGCTTGGTGCTGGGCGATGGGGCGGCCGAAGGTTTCCCGCTGTTGGGCGTAGCGGACGGCGGCCTCGAGGGCGGCTTGGCCGATGCCGACGCACTGGGCGGCGATAATGATGCGGCTGGAGTCGAGGATTTCCATAGCGTAGCGGAAGCCGCGGCCGGGTTCGCCGAGGAGGTTTTCGGCGGGAACGGGGGTGTCCTGGAAGACTACTTCGTTGGTGCTGGAGGCGCGGATGCCCATTTTGCCGTGCATGGGGGTGATGGTCATACCGGGGGCGTTTTGGGGGACGACGAAGGCGTTGATGCCTTGGTAGCCCTGGCTGCGGTCTTGGGTGGCAAAGACGACCATGGATTCGGCGACATCGGCGTTGGTGATGAATATTTTGCTGCCGTTGAGGAACCAGGTACCATCGCGTTCGACGGCGGTGGTTTGGAGGGCGGCGGCGTCGGAGCCGCCGCCGGGTTCGGTCAAGGCCCAAGCGGCGACGCCCTGGCCGGCGGCGAGGGTGGGGATGAAGCGCTGCTTTTGTTCGGCGTTGCCGAAGCGGTAGATGGTGGTGGTACCGAGGGAGAGGTGGGCGATGAGGCTGACGCTGGCGGCGGCGTCGCCGCGGGCGGTTTCCTCAGCGGCGATGGCGATTTGGCGGTAGCCGCCGCCGCTGCCGCCGTATTGGGGGTCGATGCCGATGCCGGTTAAGCCGAGGCGAGCCATGCCGTGCCAGTTGGGCCAGTCGAATTCCTCTTTTTCGTCGGCGGCCCGGGCGCGGGGGGCGAGTTCGCGGTCGGCGAAGTCGCGCACGAGGGTTTGGAGCATGGATTCTGGTTCGTTGAGGGTGGGGTCGGGCATTGGGGTTACTCCTTTTGGGGGGATGGCGGGTTGGGGATATGGGAATGAGTCGCTCCGTTGGTTAGAGGTTGGGGTGGTTGGCACTTAATCCGGCTGGTGACTGGTTAGTTGGGAAAGGATTGCGATGAAACAGGCGTCAGGGATAATTGGGAAGGGCGTTTGGCCGTTGAGGATCAGGAGGTCGCGGTCCCGGGTTATCAAGTAGGCGGCTTTGGAGTGAACTGCCAAGTTTATGAATATCTGGTCGTTTGGATCCCGGCATTCCGGCAGGGCTGACGGGAGTTGCTCGATAATCAGCTGGCAGTATGGCTCATAAAGGCGCAGCGTCCGGTCGGTGAACTTGGTTGCTTGGTAATGGTCGGTTGATGCGCTCTGTTTGAGTAGCTCGAGGCGCAGCTCGCGTAAGGTCTCCGGGGTGGCGAGTGGCTTGATGGCGTTTTGTTGCCAAAGCTTGGGCAGATTGAGCTGTTCTGCGGTTGGCTGGCGCAGGGTTGCGACTAGAGAACTGGTGTCGATGACTACCGGGACGGGGGTGTGGATTTTGGTCATAGTGTTGCTCCTTCCATCTGTAGTTCGGCTTGGTCGAGTCGGTAGGCTTGGTCGATGTCTTTTTGGGCCTGCTGGTAATTGCCTAGTTGGATGTGGGCACGTCCCCGGTTGTGGTAGGGCATTGGGAGTTCAGGGTTGAGCTGAATCGCGAGGTCGAAGCACTGGATCGCCGCGTGGGGATATTCCAGCTCAAGGCAAAGGATGCCGAGGCTGTTGTAATGGATGGGCTCCTGCGGGTCGAGGCTTATGGCGTGGTCTAAATGTTGCCAGGCGGCTGCGTAGTCGCCGGCTTCGAGGTCCGCTAGTCCGGCATTGCCGTGGGCGATGTCCAAAGTTTCGTCCAGAACCAGGGCTTGGTTGAAGTATTGGGCGGCAGGTTCCAAGTCGCCAATTTCCAGATAGACCAAGCCGAGGTTGTTCCAGGCGAGGGCGAAGCCGGGGTCGAGTTTTACGGCAGCGCGGAGGCAGCGGAAGGCGCGGGGCAGGTCGAAGTCGAGGTATTCGAGGCCGCGATTGTTCAGTTGGATGGCTGCGTGGTCAGCGTCGACTTCATAAGGGACCGGGATGGGGGTGAAATAGAGAACGCGGTCGGCGGCGGCCTGTTGGAGGATGACCGGTTTAATCCGCTCCGGTTCCAGCTCCCGGAGGTTAACCGGCGGTTTGGGCAACTGGAATTGACCGGGGTTAGCCAGAGGGCGGTCGCGATTGGTAGCCAAGAGGGGCTTGGCTAGGCGGCGGTAGTTGTAGAGGTCGTTGGCGAGGGCCATAGCGCTGCCTCGTCGGTGGGCGTGGGTGATGTTTTGGGCTTGCATTTTATCGGGATTTAACGGGGGTGTCAAAGGGATGAGGGCAGCTGGGAATACTGCTAAAAGCAGACGGGAGCGGGTTAGAAGGCGATTTCGCCTTGCTGTTCGCCGAAGATGCTGCGGAAGATTTGGCAGATTTCGCCGAGGGTGCAGTAGTTTTCGATACATTCCAAGGTGGCGGGGATGGTGTTGTCGGTTGAGCGGGCGACTTCGGCCAAGGCGCTCAGGGATTTTTGGACGGCGGTGTTGTCGCGGGTTTGGCGGAGTTCGGCCAGGCGTTGGGTTTGCTGCTGGGCTACGGCGGGGTCGACGCGGAGGAGGCTGCCTGCCGGGGGCGTAGGGTCGGTGACATAGCGGTTGACGCCGACGATGGTACGGTCGCCGCGGTCGACTTCCTGCTGGTGGCGGTAGGCGGATTCGCCGATTTCGCGGACTTGGAAGCCTTGTTCGATGGCGGCGACGGCGCCGCCCATTTGGTCGATGCGGCGGATGTAGTCGAGGGCGGCTTGTTCTAATTGGTCGGTGAGGGTTTCGATATACCAGGAGCCGCCGAGGGGGTCGACGACGTCGGCGATGCCGCTTTCGTGGGCGAGGATTTGCTGGGTGCGGAGGGAGAGTTGGGCGGATTCCTCGGTAGGCAAGCCGAGGGCTTCGTCGCGGGAGTTGACATGGAGGGATTGGGCGCCGCCGAGGATGGCGGCGAGGGCTTGGACGGTACTGCGGATGAGGTTGTTGTCGGGCTGCTGGGCGGTAAGGGAGACGCCGGCGGTTTGGGTGTGGAAACGGAGCATCATGGAGCGGGGGTCTTGGGCGTGGAAGCGGTTTTGCATCAGGTGGGCCCAGAGGCGGCGGGCGGCGCGGTATTTGGCGATTTCCTCGAGGAGGTTGTTTTGGGCGACGAAGAAGAAGGAGAGACGGGGGGCGAAGGTGTCGATTTTCAAGCCGGCGTCAAGGGCGGCCTGGACATAGGCGATGGCGTTGGCGAAGGTGAAGGCGAGTTCCTGAACGGCGGTGGCGCCGGCTTCGCGGAGGTGGTAGCCGCTGATGCTGATGGTGTTCCAGCGGGGGAGATGGTCGGCACAATACTTGAAGACGTCGACGACGAGGCGCATGGAGGGACGGGGCGGGTAGGCGTAGGTGCCGCGGGCGATGTATTCTTTGAGGATGTCGTTTTGGAGGGTGCCGCTGAGTTGGTCGGGGGATACGCCCTGGGTTTTGGCGGCGGCGATGTAGAGGGCGAGGAGGATGGAGGCGGTGGCGTTGATGGTCATGGAGGCACTGACTTGGTCGAGGGGGATGCCGGCGAAGAGGGTTTGCATATCGTGGAGGCTGCAAATAGGGACGCCGACTTTGCCGACTTCGCCGCGGGACTGGGGGGCGTCGGAGTCGTAGCCGATTTGGGTGGGGAGGTCGAAGGCGACGGAGAGGCCGGTTTGGCCCTGGTCGAGGAGGTAGCGGAAGCGGTGGTTGGTGTCGGCGGCGGTGGCGTAGCCGGAATACTGGCGCATCGTCCAGAGGCGGCCGCGGTACATATTGGGCTGGACGCCGCGGGTGTAGGGGAATTGGCCGGGGTAGCCGATGGCGGGGTTGAGGTGGGCGGGATTTTCGGGGGCGTAGAGGGGCGCGATGGGGAGGCCGCTGTCGGTGTGGAAGCGGGGGCGGCGTTCCGGGAAGCGTTGGCGGGCGGGTTGGAGGGTTTGTTTCCGCCATTGTTCGGGGGTTTGAGCCGGGTCGGGGGGCATAGGGTTACACTCCCGCGTTGGAGGTTTCGGGTTGGGGATATTGTAACCGGATTGGGGGTTGGGGGCAATTGGGTTGGTTTCTGGGGCTTTTTCTGGGGGGAATAGTGAAGATATGGGGGATGGTTTGAGTTGGGGGAACGGCGGGGGAACTTTTGTAAAAGTTCCCCCGCACCCCCTCAAAACTTTTTGAGTTGGGGGAGGGCTGGCCGGGTAGGGGGTTAGCGGCGGCGGACGCGGACTTTCTTTTCGCAGGTGGCGCGCCAGGTGCGGGCCTGGCGGGCCTGGTATTGCCAGTTGTTGGGGTTAGAGTTCACATTGCCGCTGTATTCCCAATACTCGGTGCCGGAGATCGAGCTGAGAACGCGCGGATAACCTTTTTGGCGGCAATACTCGGCGGCGGCGGTGTCGGTTAACGCCTGCCAAGTGGCGACGGCTTGGCTGGAGGAAAAGCCGGAGGGCGGGCTGGTGGTAAAAGCCTCCCGGGCCTCCTGTCGAGCATCGACAGGCGTATTACGAGGGGGAACGCCGTTAGAGCCGAAGGGCGAACGGAGCCGGCGGGAGTTGTCCTCGGGGACAAGCAGTTGCTTTTTTACGGTTTTCCAGCGGCGGCGCTGCTCCCGGGGGAATTCAAAGATGAGGTCGCGGGAGACGCCGGTTACACCGGATTCCCCGTCGGTGAGGTAGCCCTCTTGGGCGGCGAGGAAGCCGCGGAAGTTGCCGCTTTCGCCGAAATAGACGGTGTCGTCGCGTTCGTTGCGGTGGCGGCCGGCGGCCCAGGTTTCGGCTTTGGTGAAGGTGTCGGACTGGTCGATGGCGCAGTAGATGGTTTTGCCGCGGTTGGCGGCGAGGGATTCGAGGATAAGGGAGACGCGGGCATCGTCGGCGTCAGCAACGGCGGGGGAGGGTTGCCAGTCGGAGCAATCCCAAGGGATGGAACGGGGGGCGGCTTGGGCGACGTCTACATAGAACAAGCGTTCTGGGGGGGGGTAGTTCGGAATTGGAGCGGGTGAGGGCCGGGGCGGTGCTGCTGCTTTGGACAAAGGCGGCGGCGACCAGGAGCAGGGACAGGCTGGTCAGGGAGAGGATTAGTTTGAGGGGCAAGGGGAGCATAGCCGGGGCCTCCTGGGGGAAAGGTTCGAGGTAGGGTTAGGGTAACAGGATGAGGCTGGGGTTGTCAACCGGGGAGGTGGGGGGAATTGGGAAAGGATGGGGAGTCGGGATTTCGGTTTTTGGGGGGATGACTATTTCGATAGGCGATAGAATTGGGGTACGGCGGGGGAACTTTTGTAAAAGTTCCCCCGCACCCCCTCAAAACTTTTGGGTTTGGGGGTGGTTGGGGGTTCGTGGGGGTCTGCTGATGGAGAGTCGAGATTCCTCGCTGCGCTCGGAATGACATAGGGGAGGGGTTGGGAGTTTGGGAAGTTTTTAAGGGCGGCCTTTCTGGATTCCCACTTTCGTGGGAATGACGATTTGACGACGGTGGGGTTAGGGTTTGGCGGGTAGGGTGGTGTCCGGGGGTTGGATTTGGGGGTGGCGGTGGCGGTTTAGTTTTTGCCAGAGGAGGCCGCGGCGGGGGGAGAAGAGCATAACCAAGGCAAACAGGAGGGTGGAGATGATGACGATGGCGGGGCCGGTGGGGAGGTCGATGTAGTAGGAGAGGTAGAGGCCGCCGAGGGTGGAGATCAGGGCGGCGGCGATGCCGGAGAGGATGATGTAGGGGAAGCGGCGGGCAATAAGGGTGCCAATGGAGGCGGGGGTGATGAGCATGGCCATTACGAGGACGATGCCGACGGTTTTGAGGGATACGACGGTGGTAACGGCGATGAGGAGGGGGATGAGGTAGCGGAAGAAGGTTACGGGGATGCCGGAGGCGGCGGCGACGGAGTCGTCGTAGATGGTGAAGATGAGTTCTTTGTAGAAGATGAGGATGATGAAGGCGATGAGGGCGGCGAGGCCAGCGATAATAGCGATTTCGTTCCAGGTGGCGCCGAGGACGTTGCCGAAGAGGAAGCTGAAGAGGTCGCCGAAGAAGTTATCGACGCGGCTGACCAGGATGATGCCGAGGGCGAAGCCGCCGGTGAAGATGAGGCCGATGGCGGTGTCGGGGCGGAGGTGGGAGCGGCGGCTAATCCAGGTGATGGCCAGGGAGGCGGGGATGGCCCAGGCGAGGGCGCCGAGGAAGACGTTGATGCCGGCGAGGAAGGCGGCGGCGAGGCCGGCGAGGGAGGAGTGGGCGATGGCGTCGCCCATAAAGGCCATGCCTTTGAGGACGACGAAGGCGCCGACGAGGGAGCAGGAGATGCCGGCGAAGGCGGCGGCGAGGAGGGCGCGGTGCATAAAGGAGAAGGTCCAGGGTTCGAGGAGGAGGTCGAGCATTTTGGCGTCCTGATATGGGGTGGGGGTTTGGGGCGGGTTGATGCCGGTTGTGGGGGATGGGGTGAACCCAAGGGCTGCCCTGCACTGGATTCCCGTTGGCGCGGGAATGACGGGTTTGTTGGTCTGGATTCCCGTTGGCGCGGGAATGACGGGTTGGTCGGTCTGGATTCCCGTTTGCACGGGAATGACGGGTTTGTTGGTTCTGGATTCCCGGTAGCGACATCCTTCCCGGTAGCCCGGGAAGGATGTCGCACTGGAGACGCCAGGGCCTGGTTCCGGGTTAGCGGAGGTTGGCGGCGAGGGTGTCGGCGTTGGCGCGCATCATTCCGATATAGTCGGGGTAGTCCGGGTGCGGGAGGGAGTAGATGATGCCGACGCCGGCGCCGGCTTCCCGGGCGGTTTCGTGGACTACGTCCTCCATGAACTGGGGTTCGGTGAAGATGGCGGTGAGGCCGCGGTCGTTGACGAGGTCGAGGACGGCGGCGATGTCCTGGGCGGACACGTCGCCGCCGTGGCCGCCGACGAAGGCGAGGACTTCGAAGTCGTAGCGGGCGCCGAAGTAGCCAAAGGCGTCGTGGAAAGTTACCATAACGCGCTTGTCGGCAGGGATGGTAGCCAGCTGCTGGGCGATGTAGGCGTCGAGTTCCTCGAGTTGGGCGATGTAGGCGGCGGCGTTGGCCCGGTAGTAGTCGGCGTTGCCCGGGTCGACATGGCTCAGGGCCGTG
This sequence comes from Dehalococcoidia bacterium, assembly GCA_965243185.1. Taxonomy (GTDB): domain Bacteria; phylum Chloroflexota; class Dehalococcoidia; order Lucifugimonadales; family UBA3495; genus CBDBCU01. The sequence continues at coordinate 2,911,137 of OZ251531.1, forward strand.
GCGATTTGGTTGACGTAGTGGACGGCGAAGCGGGGGTTTTGCCAGAAGTGGGGGTCGCCGGCGCCGTGGTCGTGGCCGTGTTCATCATGTTCGCCGTGGTCGTCGTGGCCGGCTTCCGGGTGGTCGCCTTCGCCGAGAATGCCGACGAAGGCGATTTTGGTGGGTTTGCCGGCGACGTCCCAATGGGCGACTACTTCCAGGTCGTGGTTGTCGAGGGCGAGGACTTCGCCGGCGCCGGAGTCGGTGATGTAGATGTGGCCGGGGGCGGTGGCGATATGGGGGCGGCCCCAAAAGCCGGTATCGATGGGGCCGGAGAGGACGTCGCTGCTGGCGGCGAGGAGTTCGCCGTCGTGGGCGTCGTACAGCCGCACTTCGCCGTCACTCATTACTACGATGAGGAGTTCGCCGTCGTGGCTGAAGGCTACTTGAATGGGGCGGAGGGCGTCGGTGGCGGGAATCATCTGCTCCATGGCGCCGTCCTCGGGTTCCACGAGGTAGAGGCCGACGGCGGAACCGAGGGCAAAGAAGTGGTCGAGACCTTTGTAGCCCCAAACGGAGGTGAGGCGGAAGTCGTCGGGGGAGCCGGCCGGGGCGGGGATGAAGGAATGGGAGAATTCGCCGTGGTCGGCTTCGAGAGCAAGGACGCCGCCGGCGCAGCCGAACATAGCGATATGGCCGTTGCTGGCGTCGCCGTGGAGTTGGGGGCAGCCGTCGGGGGCGGAATAGAGGATGTTGCCGTCCAGGTCGCGGATGTCGGCGCCGATGGGCAGGCGGTATTCCTCCGGGTTGGAGGCGTAGTCCGGGTGCTGGGGGGTGATGGCAAAGAGGTTGTCCTCCAGCGGTACGGCGGCGCCGTGGTGGGGGCCGATGGCGAAGCGGACCGGGCGGTAGGCAGCGCCTTGGGCGGCCAGTTCTTGAGCGTTAATGAGGATTACTTCGCCGGAGCCGTCGTAGTAGATGGCGGCCCAGTCGGAGTAGATGTAGAGATGCACGGGCCGGTCCCCGGCCAGGTCAACGCCTACCGGCTGGAATTCGGATTCGACCAGGTCGAAGTGGCCGTCGTGGGGTTCGAGGTAGATGCCGCCGTCGAGGATGTGGACGGTGTTGGCGTCGCTGGAGACGGCGATGGCGTAGCGGCCATTGGCGAATTTGTAGATGCGGCCGGCGCGGGAGCCCATGTCGAAGGCGTTGTTGGCGACGGTGTTTTCCTCGAGGTCGATGATGGAGAGGGCGCCGGTTTCGCCATCGCCGATGAGGAGGCGGCCGTGGACTTCGGTCATTTCATCGCCATGGTCGTCAGCGTGGTCGGCCATTTCCGCGGCGTGGTCGTGGTCATGGTCGCCGTCAGGGAAAGGGAGTTCGACCAGTTCCGCGGGTTCCAGTCCGTCGGAGAGTTCCGTCCATACGGCGCTGCCGCCGGCTTGTGCGATTACGGAGTCGACGGACGGGGACAGGCCAGTGCCGTTGCTGAAAATCAAATCAGCCTGGGCCAGGCGGACGCTGTCCTGGGTGGAGGTGCGGTAGGAATGGACGTCGGCGCCCAAGGGGGACAAGACCTCGACATTTACGCGGTCGCCGCCGACTTGGCGGACAAAGTCGGCGGTGACGGCCATATCGGCAACTACTTGCAGCTGCGGAGCCGAGGCGGCCGTGGATTCGGCGTTGGCGGCCGGCGCCGGGGTAGCCGGGTCTGCGGCGGCCGCGGGAGCCGGCGCGGCCGGGGCGACAGCACCGGAGGCGGCGTTGGCGGCCGGGGCCGCCGGGTTCGCGGCGCTCGAGGCGGCCGGGGCGGCCGCGCCGGAGGCGGCCGGAGCAGCGGCGGGCGGTTCGGCGACGGGCTGGTTGGCGCTGCCGCAGGCGACCAGGAGCAGGGCGAGGAGGGAGAGCAGGCCGAGGGCGTACCGGGCGGTAAGCCGGCGGCGGATTCCGCCAAGGCGGTTAGAGAGATTGGGGGGTACCGGGTTTTCCATTATGTGACCTCAACTTTTATGATGGATTTTTGCCTGATTTTGACACTGGGCATTTTTAATACCAAGTATCAATTAGCAGCGATTAGTGATATTGGGTATCAAATATCTGGCGGATGGGATACTCCGTTAGGAATGATGGTGGAAAGGGATACCGGGGTCAGGGGAGGGCCGGGCTAAGGACGCAGTGGCGGCATTGGCCGTAGATTTCGAGCCAGTGGCCGGTGATTTGGAATTGGTGGCGGGCGGCGGCGCTGTGGAGTTGGGTTTCGAGGTCGCAGCCGCGCAAGTCCTGGGATTCGCCGCAGTGGACGCAGAGGAGGTGGTGATGGTGGCCGTGGTGGCCGGGGTCGTTGAGTTGGTAGTGGAGGTTGCCGTCCTCGAGGCGGACGCGGCAGAGGGAGCCGGATTGGACGAGGAGTTTGAGGGCGCGATAGACGGTGGCGCGGCCGATGCCGGGGAGTTCGTCGCGGAGTTCCTCGGCGGTGAAGTGGCGGTTTTTGCGGGCGATGGCGGTGACGACGGCGCGGCGGGGGCCGGTGTCCCGGTAGCCCTGTTCGCCGAGGGTGTCGAGGAGGCGCTCGGCCAAGGTGTAGCTGGGGTTGCGCATGGTCAGTCCGCCGGTTATTGATATATCGTATCAGTTAGGGATTATAAGAGGGGGGTAATGGGCTTGTCAAGGGGGGAATTTGGGGGAAATTTTGTTACAGGGGGGGAACGCTGACACTGCGGTTCTTTACACCGATTCCGGGACGGGTTAAAATGCGGCTATTCTTTCCGCGGCAATAACCCCGGTCACAACAAGGGCAGTGGAGGGCGCAAGCGTGTCTGACCTGAATGTACCTAACCGCACTTTGGCGATTACCGACAACCTGCCTTTCCTGCGGTCGTTGAACAACGAGTGCATTGACCTGATTGCCATTGACCCGCCCTTTGCGGCTAATGAGACTTTCACCGGGCGGCCGCGGCCGCCGATCAGCGCCGCCGAGTTTGCGGAGGAGGCGGCTTTGGCCGCCAAGCACGGGGCGGCGCATAACGAGGGTATCGGGGAAACCCGCGTAAGGGATGTCTGGAGTTGGAACGCAGACATTCATCCGGGGTGGAAAGCCCGCATTGCCGATGATTACCCCAAGGCCCACGCGGTCATTCAGGCGGTGGAAGCCTGCGCGTCGGAAAACGAAGCGGCCTACATCTGCTTTATGGCCATCCGCCTGATTGAGTGCCACCGGATTCTGAAGCCGACCGGCAGTATCTATATCCACTGCGACAACCACGCCAACAGCTATTTGCGGATGCTGCTGGACGGGGTTTTTGGGGCGGATAACTACCGGAATGAAGTAATCTGGAAGCGGACGGCGCGGGGATTTAAGGGTTCCCAATACAAGCCGGCCAGTTACAACACCAACACCGACACCATCCTGTTTTACGGCAAGACGGGTAGCGCGTTCTTTGATATGAACCGGGTGCTGGAACCGTATGAACCGGGCTATATTGAGAAAGCCTTTAGGTTTCAGGATGAGAAGGGACACTATTATCGCGACGAGCCGTTCCGCCGGCCGGGCGCGGGGCCGCGTCCCAATTTGTGCTACGAATACAAGGGTTTTTCCCCGCCTAATCCTACCGGTTGGCAGATGTCGCGGGCGCGGCTGGAGGAACTGGACCGGGCTGGTGATTTGGAAATAGTGGATGGCAAGATTTGGCGTAAGATACGCCCCAAAGAAGGCCGTATCCGCAACAACCTGTGGGCTGATGTTGACGAAGTTAAGTCGCCGGAACGCGTCGGTTACGCCACGCAGAAGCCCTTGGAGCTGTATGAACGCATCATCAGCGCGAGCAGCAATCCCGGCGATGTGGTGCTGGATATTTTTGCCGGGTGCGCGACCACGGCAGTAGCGGCGGAGCGTTTGCGGCGGCAGTGGATTGCCTGCGATATGGCTTATCGTTCTTGGACGATGCTCAAGCGGCGGTTCTATCTGAACAATATGCCGCTGACCGGCACGACCCAGGCTACTGTTGACGCCCTGAAAACGGCGGTTAAAGGGGAAGGGCCGGCCCTGCAAGGGCGGTCGGCTTTGTACGAAAGCTACATTATCGGCCCCCAGGAGTTGCCGGCGCGGGAGGATGTGGACCCGGAGCCGTACTATCACCTGCAACAACCCCGGCGGCGGGGGCGGCTGGCCGGCGTGCAGACGGCCAGTTGGTCGGGGCGGATTCCTAAAGAGGAAGCCAAGGCCCTGCTGATAAAGCAGTTTGGCCCGGTCTGCTGGGGCTGCGGCTACGAGCCGTGGCGGCCCAATGGCAGTCTGGACTTGGACCTGTTGGAAGTGGATCATATCCGGGCGCGGCGGGCGGCGGCAGGTACGCCGGGAAGCGACGAGCTGTATAACTTGGCACTGCTGCATCGCACCTGCAACCGCATCAAGAGCAATCGGCTGACTTTGGAGGAACTACGGCAGCACAACGCGTTGAACGGACTGTTGTATGTCGACAGTCTGGACAATCTGGTGGACTTGTACGAAGCGATCCGGTTTGCCGCGGAACAGATTGCGGCCTATGATGTCCGGCGCGTCCAGCCGGAAACTGCGGCGGTCTAAACCGGTTAAAAGGATTTAAGGCGGGTTCACGCTAACGCTTGGGTATCGCAGTCAAACAGCTATGTCATTCCGACCAAAGGGAGGAATCTATGGCGGGCATTTGAGATTCCTCGCTATCGCTCGGAATGACATAGCTATAGCGTCGGGTATCCGGGGCGTCAATAAATAATGTGAACACGCCCTAAGGCGTGGTCGGCAGCATCGTCAACTGTTGGCGGGAGTGCGAGGGAGTCGAACCCACCTACCCCGCTTTTCACGAGGCATAACGGATTTGAAGTCCGCAAGAGCCACCGGGCCCCATCCACTCCCGCAGCGGCCCGGGTTTCGGGCCGGGTTGGGGTTGGCCTTTCCGGGTATTTCTGGATTCCCGTTGGCACGGGAAGGACGGTCAAGAGTACCCGGAGAGGCGACAAGGGGCCGGGTTAGCTTTGGAGTACGGAATCGATTTTGCGTTTGAGGGCGCCTTTGGGGAGGGCGCCGACGACTTGGTCGACCGGTTGGCCGTCCTTGAAAAAGATGAGGGCGGGGATGCTGCGGACGCCGTACTTCATGGCGATGTTGGGGTTGTTGTCCACGTCGACTTTGGCGACGTTGAGCTGGCCGTCGTATTCGAGGGCGAGGTCGTGGACGGCGGGGGCGATCATTTTGCAGGGGCCGCACCATTCGGCCCAGAAGTCCACGAGGACGGGGAGGTCGGAGCTTTCGACCTGGGTTTCCCAAGTGCTTTCATTGACGTCGACGGGTTCGGGCATTTAATCCTCCAAGGGAAGGGAGTTTCCCGGTTTAAGGTTGAGTTCAGTTTATACCGTTGGGGGCTTGGGGTCAAGTTGGGGCGGGATGGGGATTCGGGGCAACTTGTTAGGGGGCGGCGGGATGGGTATAATTCGGGGCGATTCGGGTAGTTGAAATTAAGGGGGCAAGGGCAGTGGAGTATGACCTGGCAGTAATCGGGGCCGGCCCGGGCGGGTATGTGGCGGCGATACGGGGGGCGCAGCTGGGGTTGAAAACGGTCGTTGTGGAGCGGGAGGAGCTGGGCGGGGTGTGCCTGAATTGGGGTTGTATTCCCAGCAAGGCGCTGCTGAAAAATGCGGAGGTGGTGTCGTACTTTCACCGGGCGGAGGAGTTCGGGCTGAAGTTTGACAATTTTTCCGCCGATTTCGGGGCGGCAATCGAGCGGAGTCGGGGCGTGGTGACCCGGAATGTGCGGGGGGTGGTGTATCTGCTCCGCAAGAATGATATTGAGCGGGTGGAGGGGACGGCGGTACTGAGGGGGAACGGGCTGGTGGAAGTGGCGCCGGAGGGGCGGCGGCTGCAAGCGCGAAATATCATCATTGCGACCGGGGCGCGGCCGCGGAGCATTGCGGCGCTGCCGGTGGATGGGGAACGGGTCATTACCAGCAAGGAGGCGATTGTTCTGGGGGAGTTGCCCAAGGCGATGGTGATTGTGGGCGGGGGGGCCATCGGGCTGGAGTTTGCGTATCTGTATCGGATGTATGGGGTGGAGGTGACGGTGGTGGAGCTGCTGCCGCGGTTGGCGCCAAATGAGGATGAGGAAATCAGCGCGCAGATGGAACGGGCGTTTACGCGGCGGCACGGGATCGGGGTTTGGACCGGCGCCGGGGTCAGCGGTGTGGAGGATAAGGGGGATGGGTTGACGGTTACGGTGAACCGGGAAGGGGGGGAGGAAAGAATTGACTGCGATAAGGTTCTGGTAGCGGTGGGAGTGCAGGGCAACAGCGAGAACCTGGGGCTGGAGCAGTTGGGGGTGGCTACGGAGGGCGGGTATATTACGGTGGACGACCGGATGGCGACGAATGTTCCGGGGGTGTATGCCATCGGGGATGTTACCGGGAAGCTGGCGTTGGCGCATACGGCAGCAGCGCAAGGGACGGCGGCGGTGGAGGGAATTGCCGGGGAGGATGTGCAGCCGTTGGATTATCGGATGATGCCGCGGGCGACTTACTGCCAGCCGCAGATTGCCAGTTTCGGGTGGACGGAGGCGGAGGCGCGGGAGCAGGGGTTTGAGGTGCGGGTGGGTCGGTTTAATGTGCAGGCTAACGGGAAGGCGTTGGGGATGGGGGAAAGGGACGGGATGGTTAAGTTGGTGACGGATGCGCGCTATGGGGAGATTCTGGGGGCGCATCTGGTAGGGCCGGAGGTTACCGAACTGCTGGGGGAGTTGGCGTTGACCCGGCTGTTGGAAGGGACTACTTTGGAATTGGGGTGGCTGGTTCATGCCCATCCCACCATATCGGAGATAATCAAGGAAGCGGCTTTGGACGCCCAAGGGCGGGCAATTCACGGTTAGGGAGAGTTGGGTTTGGCAACGACGATTGTGATGCCCAAGATGGGGTACGATATGCGGGAAGGGACGGTAGTGCGGTGGTACAAGCGGGAAGGGGAGGCGGTGGCGCGGGGGGAAGTGATTGCGGATATTGAGACGGACAAGGCGACGGTGGAGTTTGAGGCGTACACGGCCGGGGTGCTGCAACGGCTGGTGGCGGTGGAGGGAAGGCCGGTGGCGGTGGGGGAGGCGATTGCGGTTATCGGGGAGCCGGGGGAGATAGCGGCGGCGGCGATGCCAAGGGCGGCGGTGGAGACGGCGGCCGGGGCGGCGGATGGGGTTGTTGAGCCGGCGGATGGGGTTGTTGAGCCGGCGGATGGGGTTGTTGAGCCGGCGGATGGGGTTGTTGGGGATGGGGATTCGGCGGCGGCGGATGATGACGGGGTCGTTGTCGATGGAGAGACGGCGGTCGCGGCGGCGGTAGGAGTTGAGGGGGAAGTGCGGGCGTCGCCGCTGGCGCGGCGGCTGGCCCGGGAACGGGGGATTGAGTTGGGGTTGGTGGCGGGCAGCGGGCCGGGGGGGCGGATTGTGGAGAAGGATATTCTGGAGTATGGGGCGGCGGTTGCGTCCGGCGTTTCGGATGGGGCGATGGCTACGGCTGTGGCTGGTGCTACGCTGGCTGGGTGGGTGTTGGCGTCGCCGTTGGCGCGGCGGTTGGCGCGGGAGCGGGGGATTGAGTTGGGGTTGGTGGTTGGCAGCGGGCCGGGGGGGCGGGTTATTGAGCGGGATGTTTTGGGGTATGTGGCGCCGGCGGCGGCACCGGTGGTTGAGGATGAGGTTACCGTTGAGATTCTGCCGGCGGCGGATGTCGGCAGGCCGGCGGTGGTAGCAGAGGAAGGGGTAGTAGGGGAGCCGGTGGTTGCGGCGGCGTCAGGGACCGTTGCGGCAGAGTTAGAGGAATCGGTTGGGACGGTAGCGGCGGATGTTGCTGTGGAAGGGGAGGTGCCGGCGGTTGCGGATGGGGTGGAGGAAGGAGCGGTTGCGGTGGATGCGGATAGGGAAGGGGTGGCAGCAGAAGGGGCGGCGGTTGCGGTGGAGGCGGTTACGGCGGCCGCCGCAGGGGTGGAAATGGCGGGGGATGGGGATAGGGTGGAGGATGGGACGGTTGCGGTGGAGGTTGCGGCGGCGGCCGCGGGGGTGGAAATGGTGGGGGATGCTGATGGTGCGGAAGGGGCGGCGGTTCTTGGGGGGCCGGCTGGGGAAGGGGCGGTTGCGGGGGAAGGGGTGGAGGGGCGGGTGGGGTTGTCGCGGATGCGGCAGGCGATTGCGCGGGTTACCGGGGACAGCAAGCGGGATGCGCCGCATTTCTATGTGACGGCGGAGGTGGATATGGGCAAGGCGATGGTCTTGCGCAGGGAGATTAACGATGCCTTGCCGGGGGAGCAGCGGGTGAGCGTTAATGACCTGGTGGTGCGGGCTTGCGCGATGGGGCTGGGGATTCATCCGAAGTTCAATGCCTTTTTCCGGGGCGATCATCTGCAATACAACGCGGCGGTGAACATCGGCATTGCCATTACGCTGGAGAGCGGGTTGATTGTTCCGGGCATCAGCCATTGCGAGGGGAAGAGTCTGGTGGAGATTGCGGCGGCGAGCAAGGATTTGATTGCCCGGGCGCAACGGGGGGCGCTGCGGCAGGAGGAGTACGGGGATACTACTTTCAGCGTCAGTAACTTGGGGATGTTTGAGGTGGACAGTTTTGCCGCCATTATTTTTCCGCCGCACGCGGCGGTGCTGGCGGTGGGGACGGTTCGGGAGCAGCCGGTGGTGCGGGAGGGGCAACTGGCGGTGGGGCAGGTGATGAAGGCGACGCTGTCGACGGATCATCGGGTAGCGGATGGAGCGGAGGCGGCGCAGTTTTTGGTGGAGGTGAAGGGGCTGTTGGAGAATCCGGTTAGGCTGCTGTTGTAGTTTGTCCCCGGTGGTGGGGTTTGCGGCGGGGGAATGGGGGCTGCGGAAAGAGCAAGGCATTGTTGGGGTATATACACCACGAGCGGATTTTCTGAGGTTTTTTTGACAATTAAAAGGCCCGGACAAATGCCGGTTGACAACCCCGGATGCCGCCTTTACAATCCGCTCCTGAACCCCATCGTTGCAACGAAACACGGTACAGGAGCAGACCGATGGCCCCAGCCCGGCAAATCTCCATCCGTTTCGACCCCGTTACCCGCCAACTGCGAGTCAACTGGGATTCGGACAAATACCAAACCAGGAACACCGACCGTACCGCAGTGCAGGCGCACGTCAATGACAAAGGCGAAGTCACTGGCATTAACCTCCGTTTGCCGGAAGACCGCCGGGAAAGCCTCGACCTTGACATAACCTTCCCGGGACAATGGTACGACGCCCTCCATCCCAATCGTGGCAGTTGGCCCCGCTGCATCTTGCTCACCCACGGTGAACCGGAGGAAGTAGCCAACCGCCTAGTGCCTGTTGACAAACCCGTTTCTCCTGATTAGATTGCCAGCAATTTAATCAGTAGGGAATAGCTTGGCGCGCAAGATGTTATCCGACCGGCAATGGGCGCGGCTGGCCCCGGTTTTGCAAGGCGACCCCAAGAAAGGCGGCCGGCCACCGCTGCAAGCTAATCGGAACACGGTCGAGGGCATCCTGTGGATTGCCCGCACCGGAGCCCCTTGGCGAGACTTGCCCCCGGAGTTTGGCAAATGGAACACGGTGTACCAACGGTTCCGCCGCTGGACTAAAGCCGGCGTCTTTGAGCAACTGTTCAACCGCTTGGCCGGCGAGCTTCAGCTGGATACCTTAATGGTGGACGGGACTTTCGTCAAAGTGCATCAGCACGGAACCGGCGCCCCAAAAGGGGACGCTCCCGGGACCAATCCCGGGACGCCCAAGGGGTCGGGCGGAGTCGCGGCGGGCTGAATACCCGGATTGTGGCCTTGGTCGATGCTATGGGCCGCTTGGTCAAGTTTGTGCTGCAACCGGGCAATACGGCGGAACACCTGGCTTTGCCCGCTTTGCTGGACGGACTGGCGACCCAGGAGCTGATTGCCGACAAAGCCTACGATACGGATCAGATCCGTAACCGGTTGACCGGGGCCGGCATCCGGCCGGTGATACCTTCCCGGGCCCGACGGCGGCAGCCGGCTCGGCACGACCCGGCGGTGTATGGCTTGCGTCATTTGGTGGAAAACCGCTTTGCGGCGCTCAAGGAGTATCGGGGGATTGCCACCCGTTACTGCAAGTTGGCCCAGATGTATGCGGCGACCTTTTGCCTGGTGGCCACGGTAGTGGCAATGCGGGAAAGGGAAAGCGGACAGAACCCCGGCGGCTGGCCAGCGGTCAATCGGCAACTGCCAATTTAAGGTTTGTCAACAGGCCCTAGTATGGGAAAAAGAATTGTGGGGCCCAAAGCAACACGCCCCGCTGTTGCCCATCATTCGGTCCAAAACCGTAGACTTCCCGCTGACCTGACCCGAGCAAATCGCTGCTACAGGTTGTTCCCGGCCGGTGGGGTTTGGAGTGGGGAATGGGGGAGGGCTAGCGCATATAGAAGCCGTCATTCTCACTGATAGCGGGGATCCAGAGTCCACTGCCCTGGATTCCCACTTTCGTGGGAATGACGATGAGTAGGTCGCTGGGTATAGGAGATAGACTTGGGCAATGGGGAAGAGGGAGCAAAGGGGCGGGCCGGCAGTAAGGTGAGCTAATGCCGGGGGTGGGGCGGCGGCAAAGTGGGCTAATCAGGTGTTTCGTATAGATAGCAAGAATCTCCCGGGGGGCGGTAGGCTGTCCGGGAGGTTTTTTTATGATGAGTGAAATGGAGTCCAAGTCCAATCCTTATCCCCGGCGGGTTTATCCGTTGGATGCGCGGGCGCTGACGGAGGAGCAGATTGCGGTTGCGTTTGCGATGACTTCGCGGCGGCCGGAGGCGTTTGATGCGATGGCGGAGGAGGTGAGTCAGGAGAAGGCGGCGGATTTTCACGAGCGTTGGGTGCTGGGGTACGGCCATGCGTCGGTGGCGGAACACGCGGTGGTGCATCTGGCGGTGGAGAATATCTCGCGGCTGGCTTGCGATACGCTGGAGGATAACCGGCTGGCGTCTTATACGGAGAAGTCGTCGCGGTATCAGGTGATGCCGGGGGACGGGTTTTATGTGCCGGAGGAATTGGAGGGACGGCCGGAGCTGCGGCAGAGCTATATTGCTACGGCGGCGGGGCTGTTCGGGGCGTACGAGCGGCTGCTGGCGGGGTGTATGGAGTATCTGCGGGGCGTGGAGCCGCAGCGGGAGGGGGAACGGGATACGGCGTATAACCTGCGGCTGCGGCGGCAGGTTACGGATAGCTGTCGTTCCGCGCTGCCGGCGGCTACTTTGACTAATGTGGGGGTTACGGCGAATGCGCGGGTGCTGGAACACGCCATTTCCAAGCTGATGTCGGCGGGGCTGGTGGAGGAGCGGCGGTTGGGCGAGGAGCTGCGGGAGCAGGGGCGGCGGATTACGCCGACATTGATTAAGTATGCGGACTATAACCCGTATCTGGCGGCGGATCGGCAGCGGGATTGGCAGTTGGGGCTGCCGCTGGATACGGCCCGGGAAGGGGCGGCGGTGAAGGTGCGGCTGGTGCATTGGGATACGGAGGCGGAGGAAAAGGTAGCGGCGGCGCTACTGTTTCGGCAGTTGGCAACGGATTACGGGAGCGCGTGGCGGCAGGCCAAGGAGATGGAGGTTGGGGCGCGGCTGCGGCTGATTCACGAGGGGCTGGAGGGGATGGGCGAGCACGATGCGCCGCTGCGGGAGTTGGAGTTGGTGGACTATACCTTTGAGTTGGTGATGGATTATGGGGCGTATCGGGAGTTCAAGCGGCATCGGATGCAGTCGTATTTTCCGCAGGCGTTGACGGTGGAGTTGGGGTATCGGACGCCGGAGTTGATTGAGGCGGCGGGGTTGCAGGGGGAGTTTGCGGCGGCGATGGCGGCGGCGGAGCAGGGATACCGAAGGGTTGCCTATTTTTCGCCGTTGGCGGCGCAGTATCTGGCGACGCATGGGCATTACCGGCGGGTTTTGGCGAAGTTGAATTTGCGGGAGTGCTATCATTTGTTCAAGCTGCGGTCGGGGGGGCAGGCGCATAAGGCGGTGGCGGAGCCGGTGGCGGAGGCGATGCGGTTGGCGGTGGCGAAGCATCCGATGCTGTTTCGGCATTTGCGGCTGCGGGAGTATCCGAGGTGGTGGCCGTTTGGCTGATGGGGGAGATAGGGATAAAGGGAGATGCCCCGGTTTTCCCGGGGCATTTCTTTTTGATGGGTTTCTGGATTCCCGCTGGCACGGGAATGACGATTGTGGTTCTGGCGGCCTACTTTCGGGGGGATGACGATTTCGCCCCTGATGAACGCCGCCCTATCCCCTTTCTGGATTCCCACTTTCGTGGGAATGACGGTATCAACCACGCGGGAAGGTCGGTATCAATCGGAAGGGAAAGGGACAGGGCGGGATACCTAAACGGTGACGCCGCGTTGGGTTTTGAGGAAGTCGGCGAGGGCGTCGGCGTATTCGGGGCGGGGGAAGCGTTCGCCGTTGGGGACTTTCATCCCGTCGGTAAAGATTTCGAGGCGGTTGCCGTCGGGGTCGGCGAAGTAGAAGGAACGGCTGCCGCTGCCGTAGATGTTGTCGTCGCTTTCGATGCCGTGGGTGGTGGGGCCGTGGAGGATTGGGACGCCCTGGGTGTGGAGGTGGGCGAGGGCGCGCATAAATTCGTCGCGGTTGGCGACCTCGAAGGCGATTTGCTGGACGAGGCGGGCGCCGGCGGGAATGGCATCGGAGACGTCGACGCCGGCGGGGGCGGAGGCGATGACGAGGTCGTGGTGGGTTTCGTCGAAGCGGAGGAAGGCGGTTTGGCTGCCGTTGGGACGCTGGCGGTGGTTGGTGACTTGGCAGCCGAGGATTTCGGTGTAGAAGCGGAAGGAGCGGTCGAAGTCGGAGACGAGGATGCCGATGTGACCGATGCCTTTGATTTGGATACCCATATTGGGGCCTCCTTGGATGGGAGTTTTTGGTTGGGGATAGTATAGCAGATGTCCTTGGGCTTTCTGGATTCCCACTTTCGTGGGAATGACGAATTCGATATGGCGGGGGATACCGGTATTGGCGGAACCCCTTGGCCAAGGGGTTCCGCCCGTCGCGGAAGGTGGTTGGCAAACCTGGCCTTTCGGGTTGCTACGCCGGTTGGATTCCTTGCTGCACATTCCGGTAATGCCCGACCAGGTTGCCGATTACGATAGCGCGACCTTAAGTTGACTACTTGCGCCGGGCGGTATGGTTGCCGTTCCGGCGGGTTGGCCCAGTCTTGCTACCGTTGGTTGACCACTTCCAGTCAACCCTAGCTCCATCTCCGGTTGGTAAGGGGCATTGGCTTGCGGCGGTGGGGATTTGCCGTATTGCTATGCTCCGGCTTGGGGGATTGCGGGGTTCCTTAGTCCCTATTCCCCAAGGTTTAGGAGAGGGGCGCCCGGCGGCCTTGGTTAGGGGTCGTCGGGGCCCACAGCGCGCTGTGAGCGGTAAAAGCAACGGTAAGCTAGCAAATCGTTTAGTCCCTGCGTCCAGGGGCCGGGTCTGACCTCGACGGTTTTTATTGTGGGGGATGGTTTGGGGAATGTCAATAGAGAATATGGATGAATTTTCGGATTGGTTTTGGGATTGGAGGGTTCTGGATTCCCACTTTCGTGGGAATGACGGTGGGAAGGTGGGGATGAAGGTCGCCGGAGGATGGGATACGGCGGGGGAACTTTTGTAAAAGTTCCCCCGCACCCCCTCAAAACTTTAGATTCCTCGGCTGCGCCTCGGAATGACATAAGCAGTGGTGTGGAATGATATGGGTACACAAGTGCGAGGGATTGTCGGTTGCTGGAGGACGGGAGTGACGGTTGTCAGGCGGGGATACGGCGGGGGAACTTTTGTAAAAGTTCCCCCGCACCCCCTCAAAACTTTTGGATTGGGGGGTTAGGGGTCGGAGCAGTCGCGGGTGTAGCCGCAGTTGGGGCAGCGGATTTTGCATTGGCGGGAGAGCATACGAAAGCCGCAGATTTCGCAGGTTAGGCCGTCGTCGCGGTTTTGGCGGGTCAGCCCGGCGTCCCGGTTGGGGGCGGACGGTTGGGGGTGGTCGATGCCGGCGTCCTGGTTGGGGCCGGACGGGTGTAGGGGGGAGTTGGAGGGTCGATTGATGGGAGGCATAGGTCAATTTCCCTTACGCGGTTCCGGTTAGCGGGAGTAGGGGGGGAGGATGCGGGTTTGCAGGACCATTTCGCCAGCCGGGGTGTCGTCGACGGTTGGCTCGGCGACGGTGAGGTTGACGGTGTCGAAGCCGTAGAGGGATTCCGGGGGGTTGAGGGGCATGGTTCCCCAGCCGGAGGCGTCGACGTGGATGATGCCCATGGGTACTTGCTGGCCGTTGCGGGTGAGCCAGACGCGGTAGGAACGGGCGGGGGATTCGGGGGTGGCGCTGGCTAACATGAGGACGGCGCGGCGGCCGTCGCGGGTAACGAGGAGGATGCCTTCGGATTGGCTGTGGCCGCTAGGGGAGTGCAGGGGCAAGGGCAGGGTGGCAGGTTGTGCCATGAGGTAGTTGGTGGCCATCATTTTCTGGAGGGCGGCGTCGTTGCGGGAATTGCCGGCGGTCAACTGCTCGAGGCGGGCGTTGGCGGTGGTTTGGCCGGATTCCAGTTGGTTCAGGCGGGCGTTGGCGGCGGCGCTTTCCTGCTGGATGCTGTTGACGCGGTTGGCGGTGAGGAAGTTGAGGATTAGGGAGGCGGCGAATAAGCCGATGACGAGGACGGCGGCCAAGGGGAGGAGGTAGTTGCTGAGGGCGGAGCGGGCGGCGGGGGATGCGGCCGGGACGGCGGCCGCGGTCTGTCTGGCGGCGGCCGGCGGCGGGGTGGTTGCCGCCGAGTTGGGCGGCAGTTGGGCGATTAGGGCGGCCTGGAGTTGGGCCGGGGGCGTTTGCTGGGGGACGGCTTGGGCCAAGGCGGTGGCGGCCGGTTGGAGGGCGGCCAGGGTGCGGCTGCAATGGAAGCAGTTAGCCAGATGGGTCTCGACAGCCAGCAGTTCGGCGGCGTCAAGGGCGCCCAGGGCGTAAGCCGGGAGGTCGTCCTCGGGGTGGTAAAAGTTGTTGGGATTATTCAGCGTCATCTTGGGCTAACTCGACGCGCAGCTTTTGCAGGGCCAGGCGGGTGCGGGTTTTGACGGTGCCTAAGGGTTGGCCGAGGCGGGCGGCGATTTCGGATTGGGATAGGCCGTGGTAGTAGGCGAGTTGGATGATTTCCTGCTGCGCCGGGGGGAGGGTGTTTAATGCCTGCCGGACGTGTTCGGCGGCGATGTTGCGCGCGGCGGCGGTGTCGGTGGGCAGCTGGTCGGAGGGCAGGAGGTCGAGGGTTTCGTATTCTTTGGGGTCGGCGGCGTTGGCGGCGCGGCGGCGGGAGCGGATGATGTCGATGATTTTGTGGTGGGCTACGCTCATAATCCAGGTTTTGGGTTCGCCGCGGTTGGGGTTGTAGCTGCCGGCTTTGAGCCAGAGGTTGAGAAAGACTTCCTGGGCGGCTTCCTCGGCGAGGGCTTCGTGGCGGAGCATATAGCGGGCGAGGGAATAGACGGGGGTGGCGTAGCGGGTGTAGATGGCGGCCAAGGCGTCTTTGTCCCCGGCAGCGGTGCGGTGGATAAGTTCGCGATCCTCCAGGTTTTGGTAGTCAACCACCTCAGTTCTCCCGTTCACGGGGGTAGGAGAGCCGCCGCCTGCGGTTAGTTACGCCGGGGATTGAGTTATGGATTGGCCGGAAGGCGGGGAAGTTTGGGGGGGATTATAGCATAGGGGAGGGAATTGGGGGAGGTTTGGGGAAAGGTTGATAGCGTTCCGATTTAGGTGGTTTAGTTGTAGAATGGGGAAAAGGCCGGCCTTGCTGGTTGACGGGAGGTGCGCTGTCATGGGATTGCTGGACGATTTGGAGACCCAACTGGAGCAGGAAATTCCGCTCCAGTTGCAGGCGAAGCTGCAACAAGCCCTGGATCATTATCAGCCCCGATGTGCTCAGTGCGCTCTGGCGATGCACCGCCACCATCGCTATGACCGCACCATTGTCACGTCCTATGGGCCCATCCGGATAGCGGTTCCGGTGTTTCGTTGTGGGCAATGTCGCCAACTGGCGGGCGGCGCGGCGCTGCTGGGGCCGGAGGTTCGTTACCAACGGTTCTCAAAAAAACTCGGGACCGGGCTTTGAGCCTGGCGGCCCAGGGTTTGAGTTACGCCCAAGCGGGGCAGTGGGTGGGTTGTGTCAAAAGCACCTTGTGTCGCTGGCTGCGGCGGTTGGCCTTGACCCGGCCCCGGTTGCCGGGGGCAGTGTGGGAACTGGATGGTTTATGGACGCGCACCCGGCAGGGCCCTCAGGAATTGAAGGTAATCCGGGACGAAACCGGGGCGGTCTTGGCGACTTTCGGGCCTTGGGCGGCGGCCCTGGAGTTGGCCGAGCAGTCCGGAGCCGCGCCACCCCGACATCTGGTCAGCGACGGCGACCGGGCCATTGCGGCCGGCATCCAGTGGGTGTACGGCCGGGCGGCGCCGCATCAGCTGTGTATCTTTCACCTGCTGCGGGAATATGGACGGAATATCGGGAAGGCCGGCTTGGCCGCCGCCCGGCAACTGCTGTTGACTGACAGCGCGGCGGCGGCCCAGAGCTACGCCGGTCAAATAATGGAGTTGACCGAGGGCGCCGCCGCTTACTGGCTGGACAAGGCATTGACCGCCGGCCGGCAGTATTGGACTACGGGAGAGGTTGCCTACCGGACTACTTCCCGCCTGGAACGCTACAATCGGGAGTTGCGCCGGCGGGAGCGATTGGGGACGGTCTGGTCAGAGCATAACCTGCTGGCTTTGCTGCAAACCCGGGGCTTGCTCAACCAAACCACCTAAAATGCAACGCTATCGAAAGGTTTGGTCGTTGCGGCCTTGATTGACGGGGTAGGCGGCATTATATTATACAATCCACAGACTTTATTGCCGGGAGTTGATGCGATGACTATGCCTCAGAATGTAACCGGGGAACCTCGTTGGCAGTTGGCCCGGGAAATCGTAGCCCAACTGCGGGGATTGCCGGCGGGTACGGCGGAGTCGGAAATCGAGCATCGGTTGTGGACTATCCTCGGCTTCCTTTTTCCCGCGCTCGACTACCCGGATATTGCCACGCAGTATTCCTCGGGCAACGGGCCCATTGATGTCTATTGCCGCAATGCGGTCTTTGAGACCAAGCAGCAGGGCAAGAAAAAGGATGCCCGGGTTAAGCCCGATGGGAGTACCGAGACCCCGGAGGAGCAGGCGGTCCGCTACCTGAACGCCTTGACGGCCCGGCCCAATATGTTCAACGACAGCAGTATCGGTTGGCGGGCCGGCATCACCGACGGCAAGGTGTGGAGCTTTTACGATTACCGCCGGGGTATGGAACCGGCCTTAACCCTGCTGCGGGAAATGCCGTTGCAAGAGCCGGAGGATGACGACCATCTGCTGGCTTATCTCTACAGCTTCGTCGACCGCACGGTCAAAAGGTCGCCGCCTACGGATCGGCCCGCGTGGGTTGAGGGTATGGTGTCCACGTTTGTTGCCTTGTCCGCCGATTGTGAACAGATGCCGGAGTATGATGTGAAGCGGCGTTTGTGGCGGGACTTGCTGCGGGGGGCTTTTATTGCTCCGCCGGATGAGGCGGCGGCGGAGCGGGATTTGTTCGTGCGCCATACGCTGCTGGTGGTAATTGCCCGGGCGGTGGCGGAGACTCTTTTGAGATTTCGCGAGCAAGCAATTGACCGATCAGCCTTGCGCCAGCGTTTGACCGGGGGCTTCGCTGCTTGGCTGCTGGATGCCGCTGAGGCCGACGGGGAAAAGGTCATCGACGAATTGGTGGTCGAAGTGGACCGCTATGACTGGAGCTTTGCCGGGCGGGATACCCTGAAAGACTTGTACCACGCGGTCATCCCCCGCAGCATCCGCCACGATTTCGGCGAGTATTACACTCCGGACTGGCTGGCCCGGGCGGTGTGCGAGGAAGTGATGGATGCGGATTGGCGGCGGGAAACCATCGCTATGGCGGTTGCCGGTCAGCTGAACAGCCCGGCGGTGCTGGACCCGGCTTGCGGCTCCGGAACTTTTCTGTACCACGCCGCCCAACTGCTGCTGGAGGATGCCGCCAAGCACCCGGAACTGGCTAACAGCCAACAGGCTCAGGTCGAAGTCGTCAACGGTTTGGTGGCCGGGATGGATTTGCATCCGGTAGCCGTGGAATTGGCAAAGACCACCAAAATCGCCGCCTTTGCCAATATGGCCTATTCGCAACAACTGGAGGACGTCCGGGTCTATATGGGGGACAGCCTGCAATGGGAATCCCGGCGCGGCGGGCCGGAAATTTCCTTCGAGGACCGGGTAACGGTGCAGACTGATGACCCGGAGGCTCCGCTGACTTTCCCCCGTTCCTTTCTGTTGAACGACCACTTTGACCTGATGCTAAACCAGATTTTCACCTACGCCCACCGAAGCTCTTATCCCGCCATCGAGGAGGACTTGGCCGCGGTGCTGGCGATGCCCACGGAGTCGGACCGGGACATAATGCTCGATATGTACCGCCGGGTGCGCGGGTATATTGAAAACCGGCGCAATCACGTATGGAGTTGGTACATCGGAAACCTGGTGCAGCCGATACGGTTGACCGAGCAGCCGCCCAGCCGCTTGGTGGGCAATCCGCCTTGGGTGGTCTATAACGCTATGTCCCATAACCCGGAACGGCAGGATGCCTTTCGCCATCATGCCGGCCAGCGCGGCGTATGGGCCGGGGCTAACCTGGCGACTCAGAACGATTTGGCGGCGACCTTTGTCGCCACCTGCGTGGACTACTACTTGCAGCACGGCGGCAAGTTCGGTTTTGTGCTGCCTTACGCGGCTTTGCGGGGGCGGCAATGGGAACCTTTCCGCAGCGGCAAATGGAGCCTGCCGGAGGCCGCCGGACGGGGGCGTACCTATGCCGACTTGAGCCCGGAGGCTTGGAACTTCTTTGCCGGCACGGTACAACCCTTTCCCTGGGCTAACTCCTCGGTAGTATTCGGGCGCAAGTTGGATACTACCGATCCGGTGGCTAAGGTTAAGCCGGAGCCGCTGTCCGGAATACAGAAAGTAAGCAATACCGAAGCGGTCAAACCCCGAATGTCTTGGGACGAAGTTAAGCCGCTGCTTACCTTTACCCAAGAAAAGCAGTGGCCTACTGCGCCCAGCCCGGCTTACGCCGCCGCCTTTCGCAACGGGGCAACCCTGTTTCCGCAACCGTTGGTAGTGTTCGAGCGTCCGGAATCCCGGGCCCTCGGCAATGTCTATTTCACGACCAATCCCGGCAGGGGGCAGTGGAAAGGTAAAGAAAGGTCAAGCAGTGTGGAGGAGCAGTTTGTCCGTCCGGCGTTGTTTTCCCGTTCGCTGTTGCCCTTTGGGACCGCCGGCCATTCCTATATCATTGCGCCTTTTACCGCCGACGGCTCCGGTTTGCTTGAAACCCTGCCGCAAGGGGCCGATGTCGTCCGCTTCCGAGCGTATTGGGACGACGCCGATGGGAAATGGCGAGAATTCAGCAGCGGCCGGCCGCCGGTTACTTTGCTGGACCGCATAGATTATCAGCGCGGGCTGTCCGCTCAGCTTGGCAACAAGCAGCCGGGGAAAGTAGTCTATCAGCGGTCGGGGACTTGGCTGCAATCCTGCGTGGTGCCGGTGGATATGATTGCCGACGGTACGCTGAACTGGTTTGCCAGTGATGCGGAAAACGAACTTCATTATATGGCGGCCATTTTCAACGCCCCGGCCTTGGCAATCTTTTTCTGGGATGTTTGCCGCGCCTCGGATCGGCATTTTCAGATGGGGCCGATGGAAAATCTGCCTATTCCCGCCTTTGACGCGGGCAATGAACACCACGCTAACCTGGCGGCTCAGTCGGAGTTGGCGCACCGGCGGGTGGCGGCTTTGGTGGCGGAGCAGGCGGCCGGCCGGCGGAAAATCGGTCGGGATGCGGTGCTGCGGGATGGGGAGATGTTGCCGATTTTGGCGGCTATTGACGAGGCGGTGTGGGTTATTTTGCCGGATTACTGTTCGTGAGCGGCTGGCGTTCCCGGTTTTACTTAAAGAAGGAAGCCCTATCCCCTCTGGATTCCCACTTTCGTGGGAATGACGGTTGCTGGGCGGGAATGACGGTGGCTGTGGGCGGTGGCTCGGTGGATGTCGACGCGTGGCTTGACAAGGGGGCGGGGGGGAGTATAATGGGCTTTGGTTTAATTGGTCTGACAACTTTTTGGGGTTGGATGATGGGGTTATGGCGGATTCGCGACAGATGGTGCGCCAGGTTCGGCGGCGGCGGTTGTACGAGGATATTGTGCAGCAGTTTCATGGGCTGATGCGGCAGGGGGCGTTGCAGCCGGGGGATCGGCTGCCGGCGGAGCGGGAGTTGGCGGAGCAGTTTAAGGTGAGTCGGAGTTCGGTGCGGGAGGCGATGCAGGCTTTGGAGCTGCAGGGGCTGGTGGTGAGCAAGCGGGGTTCGGGTACTTTTGTTAGTATGGAGAACTTGGAGGCGGCGCTGGATTTGGTGGCGGCGAACCTGAATGGGGGGACGGCGGCATTGCCGGAGGTGTTCGAGATGCGGCATTTGATGGAGCCGCAAATCGCCGCGTTGGCAGCGGAACGGGCGACGGCGGAGGAGGTGGGGCGGCTGCGGGAGATTTTGACGGAGCAGCAGCGGCAGATTGATGCGGGGGAGACCGGGGTGGCGGCGGATACGGCGTTTCATTTTACATTGGCGGCCGCTACGCACAATTCGGCTTTGGTGAAGGTGGTCAGCGCGATTGAGGATATTTTGCAGGCGTCGCGGGATCGTTCGCTGCAGGAGCCGGGGCGGCCGGAGCGTTCGCTGGCGTCGCACGGTCAGATTGTGGCGATGGTGGAGCGGGGAGATGCGGCGGGGGCGCGACGGGCGATGAATCATCATTTGACGGCGATTGAACCGGCGGCCGGCGTGGGGCCGTATTCCAATGGGGTTCGAGTCGAGTATTTGCCGGTACTGCCGGTATCGGCGGGCGATTAGCGAGGGGTTTCAGGGCGCGCCGGTCTGTCCCCTGTAGGGCCGGGCGCAAAACAACCAGACATAACGGATAAGAGGAGGGAGGATTATGAGCACGGTAGCTGTGGAGGTGGTGTACCGGGGGATTTTCCAGAAGACTTTGGCCCGGAACATCGTGCGCTCCATAGTCTTTGCCGCCCGGAAGGAGGGGAAGTACGGCACGGCTTTTGGGCGTTATGGGGATTCGCCGGAGCGGAACGGGATTCCGGCGAAGCAGTTTGCCATTGTGGCGGATGACGCGGAGGAGTTGGAGGAGAATCTGGCGGTGTACGAGGCCCAAGAGGTGGATGTGACCATCAATGTGGACGATACCATGTGCAAGGGCATTGAGTCCTGGGCGTGGTATGGGTTGCAGCCGATTAACGCGCTGACCAAGGCGGGCGGCACGTTGCTGGTTACTTCGCGGCAGGAGCATGAGGCGCTGATTCAGGACATTCATCAGAAGGATGAGCCGTACAATCTGTCGGTGGTGACTTCGGTGCCGAGCTTTTCGGGGCTGTGGGTTTATAAGGATGACCATACGGATGTGCGGATTCTGGGGGCGTTGGCCAAGGTTTGCCCGCAGCTGGTGAGTTTGGAGTCGATGGTGGAAGCCATCCAGGATCAGGGGTGGGACAACCTGAAGGTGCGGTCGGCGGAACGGGCGTACGAGCGGGCGACGGCCCGGCCGGTGGAGCCGGGGGAGGGCAATGACGAGACGCCGTTCAGCTTTGACCTGCCGGGGTGGACGCAGATGGAGGAGGGGATTGTCATCCGGGGGATTGAGCAGGGCGGGGGTTTCCGGGGCGGCGAGGGGGGTTATCAGCCGGTACGGAGCGCGGTGTTCAAGAAGTACAGTACGCGGTCGATGCGGCCGGTGGTGAACTTTGAGACCTGCATCAAGTGTACGTTGTGCTGGCTGCAATGCCCGGATACCTGCTTTGATGTGACGCCGGATGGGCTGTATGACGCCAATATGGAGTCGTGCTGCGGGTGCGGGGTGTGCGAGGCGGTTTGCCCGGTGGCGGACTGCGTGACGATGGTGAACGAGGCGGAGTTCAACGATAACGACAGCCAGTATGAAGCCTGGCAGCGGGATAAGGAAGGCTATCAGCAGTGGATGGCCGCGCTGATCGGGAAGCAGAAGGAAGTGGAGCGGACGCACGGCTTTCATCATGTCGGCGGCTACGCTGCGGAAGTGGCCGCGGCCGGGGAGGAGGATTAGATGACGATGACGATGGAAGCCCAGATGTTCCAGACGGAGAAGGAGGAGTTAATCAGCGGGAGCGAGGCGGTGGCCATCGCCTGCGCTTTGGCGGATGTGGATGTCATCACGGCCTATCCGATCCGGCCGTACGACACGGTGATGCAGTATGTGTCGAAGCTGAAGGCGGACGGGGCCTTTGACTGCGATTTTATCGTGGCGGAGAGCGAGCATTCGCAGTTTGAGATTGTGAAGCACGCTTCGTCGGTGGGGGCGCGGACTTTCTGCGGTTCCAGCGGGGTGGGCTGGTTTTACGCCTTTGAGGCCATTGCGGTAACGGCCGGGCTGCGGCTGCCGGTGGTGGCGATGGTGGGCAACCGGGCGTTGGATGATCCGGGGGCGTTTGGGGTGGAGCATAATGATGCGATGGCGGTGCGGGATTTGGGGTGGATGCTGTATTGGGTGGCGACGGCGCAGGAGGCGTTGGACATTGCGCTGATGGCGTGGCGGATTGCGGAGGATGAGCGGGCGTTTCTGCCCTTTGCGCTGAGCTGCGACGGGTCTTTTTTGACGCACTCCCAAGCCATCGTGAATGTGCCGACGCAGGACCAGGTGCGGCGGTTTCTGCCGGGGTATGACCGGGGAAGGATGCAGCTGCACCCGGACAATCCGATTACGGTGGCGCCGCAGGTCAATGAGGATTGGCTGATGGAGATTCGGCGGCAGTCGGATGAGGCGATGCACCGGACGCCGGGGGTGATTAAGGAGGTGTACGCCGAGTTCAAGCAGGTGTTTGGGCGGGGCGATCCGAGTCCGTTCCTCGAGGAGTATATGACGGAGGATGACCCGGAGATCATCCTGATGGGGATGGGGACGCTGAGTTTGCCGGTGCGGGTGGCGATCCGGCGGATGCGGGAGCAGGGCAAGAAGGTGGGGTTTGTGCGGATGAAGTTTTTCCGTCCCTTTGCTACGGAGGAGGTGCAGGAAGCCTTGGGGCGGTGCAAGGCGGTGGCGGTGGTGGATCGGGATTATTCCTTTGGTTCGCCGTCGTTTGGGGGGGTGCTGTTTAATGAGGTGCGGTCGGCGCTGTATCCGCTGGAGAAGCGGCCGCAGGTGGTGAATTTCATTGCCGGCTTGGGCGGTCGGGAGGTGCGGGTGCGGGATGTGGAGGAGATGGTGGCGATTACGCAGAAAGCCATCGACACGGGTAAAATTGAGCGGGAATGCAACTGGATTGGAGTGAGGGAGTAGCCATGACGACGATGGTACAGGAACTCCCCCAGGTTCGGGGGGTAAAGAACATTCCCCTGCAAGAGGGGTTCACTTCGGGGCATCGGACCTGCCAGGGGTGCGAGTCGGCGCTGACGATGCGGCTGATGATTAAGGCGGCGGGGCCGCGGACGATTGTGGTGGGCAGCACGGGCTGTATGTATGTGGCGAACACCACCTACTACAGTACGCCGTGGGTGGTGCCGTGGATGCATACGCAGTTGGGTTCGTCGGGGGCGGCGGCGACCGGGACGGCGGCGGGGTTGGCGGCGATGATGCGGAAGGGGAAGATGCAGGATGAGCCGATCAATGTCATCGCGTTTTGCGGCGATGGCGGTGGGGTGGATATGGGGCTGTCGGGGATTTCGGCGGCGCTCCAGCATGATGAGTATAACCTGCTCATCCTGTGCTACGACAATGAGTCGTACGCCAATACGGACATTCAGGTGTCGGGGAGTTCGCCGTGGGGGGCTAACTCGACGTTCAGCCCGCCGGGGAAGGTGCATCGGATTATGAACCGGCGGTGGAAGAAGAATACGGCGCCGATGCTGGCGGCGGGTCATCCGGGCTGCCGGTATGTGGCGACGGCTTGCGCGTCTTACGGGCTGGATTTCACCAACAAGGTTCGGCGGGCGTTGAGCATCGGCGGGCCGACGTTCATTCATGTCATTGACCCCTGCCCCAAGGGGTGGGACTATGACCCGAAGTATTCCCATGAGTTGGGGATGCTGGCGGTGGAGACGGGGTTGTGGGTACAGTATGAAATTGCGGACGGGGAGCTGATTTTGAGCGGGCCGTCGCGGGCGATTGCCAATGGGGTGCGGCAGCGGAAGCCGGTGCGGGATTATTTGCAGCGGCAGGGGCGGTTTGCCCACTTGACGGAGGAGGATTTGGGGTTTTTCCAGGGACGGGTGGATGAGAGTTGGGAGAAGTGGTGGATACCGGGGCTGGTGCCGTTCAGCCCGCCGGAGGGGGAGTAGAGGTAGCGGAGGCTGGTTAGAGTTGAAAGGGGGACGCCGCTTGATGCGGCGTCCCTTTTTTGTTGCTTGGGGACGGGAGCTTATTGGGGGTGGTTGAGGTAGTTTTGGAAGGCGTCCCGGTGGTTTTCCAACTCCGTTAATGCGGGGTGGTTGGCGTTGCGGCGGATGAGTTCCTCGAGCCACTGGAGCAGGGCGGCGGCGTTGTGGAGATGATGCTCCTTCCACCAATCATTGGTAACAAAGTAGTGTTTGGCATATACCCGTTTCCAGTGCCGCTTGGGACGGCCGCTATTTTCAGATCCTTCCTCTTGGCGGCGGAGTAGTGCGCGACTACCGATTTTCAAGCCTAACTGCTGCCGGCAGTAATCCTTATCGGTCAGGTCACTACGGTCACTTTCGGTCAACAGGTCTGGGCAATCGTCCAGGAGGGTCTGCATCAGACCTTGGATAAGGGGCTGGATTTGGCCGGGTTCGCTTTCGGGAGTCTGTTGTGCAGACGGGGTTTCCTGATAGGGATTGGAGGTTTTACTACCGAGTTCAACTCGCCCGCCAAGCTGCAACAACTGAGCGGCCCGTACAAACAACTCGGAGGTATCCTCCACGCTATCAGCTTTCTCCAATGTGCGAGCCAGCAACTCCTCCTTAAACTCCGCATCGGTGAACAGGTACCAGTTCGTAGTCGGGCAGGGATATTCCGCCCGCAACCGATTGAAGACATTCACCAGAGATTCTTGAACCCTGGGATTTACTTTGGGCGAAACAAAGTAAATGTGCCGCTGGGTTCCTACCGGGTGGTAGGCATCAAGCAGCAAAACAACGCGCAACATTTTCTTGAGCACTCGCTCGACCTGACCATTGCCCAACCCGTCCCGGTGATAAGCGACTTCCATGGCGTGGATGCTGCCATCCAGACCCGCGCCAACCACGTCGATTTCACCTTGCCGCAGGAATTGGCGCCACCCGGCCGTTTTCTTGAAAACGCTGCCGTACGGGTCAAAGTTTTCGCGCATAGCCGAAAACTTTTGCTCCAACTCAGCGGGTTGGCAGAGGGGCCGCCAATGCTCGGACGGTTTCCAGTTGGTTTGCACCAGCCAGCACTGTTTGGCGTGGCGCAGGAAGGAGTAGCCGAGGGATTCGCCGATTTCAATTTTCATATCGCCTCCAAGGTTCAAAGTTTGGATGTCAATAATGAATTGCGACTGAGGGTAATGTCAACCCCCTTTGGGTGCTTTCGATATACTTGCTTAAATGGCGGGGAGGGTTTAGAGTAGGGGGAGTTACGGCACCAGTCAGGGAAAGGAGCGATGCCTTTGATGGAAGCGATTAACCTGTATGACTATGAGGCCCGGGCGAAGGGGAGTTTGCCGCATAACCATTGGGAGTTTATTGAGGCCGGGGCGATGGATGAGTTCACGACCCGGCGGAATCGGAGCGCGTTTGAGGATTTGACGCTGCGGCCGCGGTTTTTGCGGGATATTACCGGGCGGGATTTGTCCACGACGATGCTGGGGTCGGAAATCAGTATGCCGGTGTTCGTCTGCCCGGCGGGGGGGCATAAGCTGGCGCATCCGGAGGGGGAGTTGGCGACGGCCCGGGGGGCGGGCAAGGCGAATACGCTGATGATGCTCAGCACTTCCTCGCATTACAGTATGGAGGAAGTGGCAGCGGCGGCCGGGGGGCCGTTGTGGTTTCAGCTGTATCACCGGGGTTATGACCTGTCGGAGATGCTGATTCATCGGGCGGAGGAGGCGGGGTATAAGGCGGTTGTGCTGACGGTGGATACGCCGGTGCCGGCGCCGAAGGAGCGGGACATCCGCAATCAGTATGTGAACCCGGCGGAGTTGGCTAACTTTCGGGCGACGCCGGAGCGGTTGGCGGAGGTGAGCGGGACGGACGAGGCGCCGAATTGGCAGCCGTCCTATGTGCCGCCGCTCACCTGGCAGGAATTGGAGTGGATGCGGGGGCTGACTGCGCTGCCGCTGGTGCTGAAGGGCATCCGGACGGCGGAGGATGCGCATATTGCGGCGGAGAGCGGGGTGGACGGGATTCTGGTGTCGACGCACGGGGGACGGCAGATTGACTCGACGATGAGTTCGGTGGAGATGCTGCCGGAGATTGTGGATGCGGTGAATGAGCATTGCGAAGTGTATCTCGACTCCGGGATTCGGCGGGGGAGTGATGTGCTGAAGGCGCTGGCTTTGGGGGCGCGGGCGGTGGGGATTGGCCGGCCGCTGTATTGGGGGCTGGCGGACAATGGGGCGGATGGGGTGCATAATGTGCTGGAGATTCTGCGGTCGGAGTTGGATCGGGCGTTGGCGGTGTGCGGGCAGAAGTCGGTTCGGGATTTGGAGTCGAATCTGATTAACATTCCGTACCACTGGGGGCCGGCGCGGATGGCACCGTAGGGGGTGGCCGGCGACGGGAAAGAAAGGGCGGGAAAGCCGGAGGATGGCTTTCCCGCTTTTATTTTTGGGGACGGTGGGGATGAGGCGAACTTCGGGGAGAGGCCGGGCGGTTAGACGGGCCACTGTTCCATTTGGTATGCCATATCCCAAAAGAGGTATTCGTAGCGGCTGCTGGTGAGGAAGGCTTGGCGCATGGCGGCTAGTTCTTGGGGGCCGGCTTGGGCGGCGGCGGTGTCGACGAAGCCGCGCCAGGCGTTGACGCTGTCTTGGAGGAAGCCGGCGACATAGAATGCCGTCCATTGGCTGTAAATAGGGTGTTTGGAGGGGCCGATTTCGTCTTTGAGTTGGTGGTAAGTCCAGGGGCAAGGCAATAGGGCGGCGGCGGTAGGGCCGATGCCGTGTTGGGATGCGGTGACCAGCATATGGTTGACATAAGCGGTGTTGGTGGGGGAGCGGCCGCTGGACTGGAGGTCGGCGAGGGAGACGCCGGCGGCGGTAAGGAGTTGGTGATGGAGGGGACGCTCGACCGGGGTCAGGACGCGGCGGGAGAGTTCCTCGAGGGTTTGACCGTCGGGGGCTTTGGCCAGGGCGGTGGCGACGGTGCGGGCGAAGCCTTCGAGATAGAGGTAGTCTTGGATGAGGTAGTAGCGGAACTTTTCCGGGGGGAGAGTGCCATCCTTGATTTCCCGCAGGAAAGGATGGGCGAAAATCTGACGCCAGATGGGTTGGGCTGCGGCTTGCAGTTGGTCGCTGAAACTTTCGGGCATAGTTGGCGCTCCGGCAAGGGATGGAGGTTCAGGTCAGGGGGCTGGGGACGGTTACTTGGGCGGCGCCGTCAAGGGCGCGCTCGCCCCGTTGATTGGAAAGCCATAGTTGCAGGTGGTGGTGAACCCGGCGGTCGGCGGCGGTTTCCTGCCGGGTGACTATAGCTTGGGCGGTCAGGGTATCTCCGGCGTAGATGGGGCGGAGGTAGTGGACGGCAAGGTGTCCGCCTTGGCGGAAGTCGCGGTCAAAGCGGCGGTCGAGGAGTTCGTGGAGGTAAGCCAAGCCTAACTCGGCGGGGGCAACGGTTGCGGTCAAGCCCATTGCGCGGGACAAGGCGGCGCCGGCGTGAATGCCAGATAACGGGGCGGCGAGATGGTCGGCGGTGGCGGCGGGCAAGAGGGAGCGGGCGGCGGCGGTGAAGGATTCGATGGTTTCATCGGTAACCGGCTTGGTCAGGGGCGGTAGGGTTTCCAGGGGGGCGGCGCTGCGGGTGTGCTGGGGGCGGCGGCCCTGGCGTTGGGGGCCGCGGCCGGGGCTGAATTGGT
Source organism: Dehalococcoidia bacterium (assembly GCA_965243185.1). Taxonomy (GTDB): domain Bacteria; phylum Chloroflexota; class Dehalococcoidia; order Lucifugimonadales; family UBA3495; genus CBDBCU01. The sequence continues at coordinate 2,939,316 of OZ251531.1, forward strand.
AGGTTTGTTCACTGCGGAGGATTTCGGTACCGATTTCGTCGACGGCAAAGGTGGCCAGGGTCAGCTGGTCGAGGCCGCGGTCTTGGCTGAGGGCGCGCACCCAACCGGTGGTTTGGAGGCGGCGTTCCGGCTGGGGGGGACGGAGGTAATGGTCGGCGCGGCGGATACCGATGGCGGCGGCGGTCAGGGCGGTGCCGTATTTGCAAGCCAATACTGCGATGCCGTCGGAGAGGGCAAGGTTGGGGTAGGCGGCGGCCGGGTAGGCTACGGCGGCGCGGAAGGATTGGAGACTGGTAGCGGTTACCGTATATTCGAGGTGGCCCAACTGCGCGCCAATGGGTATCCGGTGGAGCGGCCGGCTTTCTCCGGTCATGGGGCTTTTCCGGATTCAGTAGTCATAATCATCCATAGCGGGGTCGTGGCCGGTCATTTCCCGGTAGCGTTCGAGGTCGGCGGCGGCGGCGATGGGGTTGCCCAATTCCCAATGGACATTGGAGCGCACCCGGTAAGCCATTGCCAGGCGATCATCCCATTCCAAAGCCCGGTTCAGGTCCAGCAGGGCGTCGGAGTATTCCCGGGCGTAGTTGTGGGCGATGCCGCGGTTGAGGTAGAGATGGGGCGTTTCTTTTCCGTACTGCAAGGCGCGGTTGAAGCTGTTGATGGCGTCGGCGGAGAGGCGGGGGAGGTGACGCTGCAAGCCGATTTCAATTACTTCGGCGCACTGGTGGGTGAGGGCGATGCCGCGGTTGTACCAGATGTCGGCGGATTCGGGGACGGCGACGAGGGCTTTGTCGTATTCGAGTTGGGCGGAGCAGGGCAAGCCGTCCTCGAGGTTCATATTGCCGAGGAAGTAGCGGGTGCTGGGATGATGGGGGTCGATGTCTAATGCCGCATAGTAGCTTTTCAGCCCCTCTTTCCACTGTTGGGTTTGCCAGTAAGCGCGGCCCAGATTGTAGTAGGCGTTGGCGTGAGCGGGGTTCAGGCTGACGCACTCTTGAAAGTCGGCAATGGCGGCGGCGTAGTCGCCCAAGTGGGCGTGAACGACGCCGCGGGCATAGTAAAAGTCGGCGTCCTCGGGTTCCAGTTCGATGGCGCGGTCGTAGTCCTGCCGGGCCTGGGGGTAGTCCTCGAGTTCGCGATGGGCCACGCCGCGGGCGTAGAAGGCTACGGGGTAGTCGGGTTCGGCGGCGATGGCGGCGGTGTAGTCGGCAATGGCTTGGGAGAGGTTGCCGGCGCGACGGTTGGCCATTCCCCGGTAGTACCAAGCGGGGGCAAAGTTGGGGTTGTCGTCCAAAGCCCGGTCGAAGTTTGCCAAGGCGGCAAACCAGTTGCCTTGCTGCAATGCCGCTTGGCCGCGGGCAATGTAGTCAAACTCATCGAGAGTATCAGGCATAGTTTTCCCTCAAAACCCGGGCGGCGGCAGTGCGGCCGCTTTCGGGACAAGATAAATCAGCCGGCGGCCGGCGGCGGCGCAAACTCTACTTCGTAAAGGTCATAGTTGGAGGGAGTCATTCCCAGATTGACATAAACCTGTTGGGCGGCGCGGTTGTCGCGGTCAACATAGAGGCGGAGGCCGCAGACATTGCCGGCGGCCAGGGCTGCTTGCCGGACTTGTTGTTCCAGGGCACGGTAGATGCCGCGGCGGCGGAACTCGGGGGCGACATAGACGCTTTGGATCCACCAGAACCAGGCGTTGCGCCAGTCGCTCCATTCGGTGGTGATGAGCAGCTGGCCGGCGGGGCGGGCGTCGATTTCGGCGACCAGATAAAAGCCGCGGACGGGATCATCGAGAACGGCTTGGACGCCCCGGCGCAGGGTATCCGCCGCCAGGGTCTTGTTTTCGGTTTCGGAGGCCATAGCGGCGTTAAATTGGGTCAGGGTATCCAGGTCGGCGGCTACGGCGCGGCGTACTGTGATTTGCGGGTTCAAGGTATCTGCTCGACTTATAGCAGGGTTGGATGGGGATACCGAACTAGATGGCGGTCCAGCCGCCGTCGACAATCAGCAGGTGGCCGGTGGTGGCGGCAGCGGAAGGGCTGGCGAGATAGATGGCGGCGCCGACGAGTTCCTGGGGGGACATACGGCGGCCGAGGGGCATATTGGCTTGCAGGTCGGCGGCGAGTTGGGCGGCGGTACGGGTGTCGGCTTCCAGTAGGCCGGGGGTTTCCGTTGGGCCGGGGCCGATGGCGTTGACGGTGATGCCGTATTTAATCCACTCGAGGGCGAGGACGCGGGTGAGGTTAGCCAAGCCGGCTTTGCTGGCGCAGTAGGCAGCGCGGTTTGCGCCGGCGACCAGGGCGAGTTGGGAGGAGATGTTGATGATGCGGCCGCCGCCCTGGTCAATCATCGGGCGGGCGGCGGCTTGGGCGCAGAAGAAAGCGCCTTTCAGGTTGGTGTCCAGGACGGCATCCCAATCGGCTTCGGTAACTTCCAGGGCCGGGGCGCGGCGGCGGATGCCGGCGTTGTTGACGAGGATGTCGAGGCGGCCGAAGTCGCGGACAACGGCGGATATGGTTTGCCGGATGTGGGGCAAGTCGAGGACGTCGAGGGGGTAGGCGCGGCTGGCCACGCCCTCGGCTTGGATGCGTTCTACTGTTTCCTGGGCACCGGGCAACTGTTCCGGGACATCGGATACGGCTAGGTTGGCGCCGGCTTGAGCCAAGCCATAGGCCAAGGCGCTGCCGATGCCGCGGCCGGAGCCGGTGACGAGGGCGGTCATTCCGGCGAGGTTTAATCCGGGGTAAGGCACGGGGTACTCTCCTCGGGGCGTGTCGGTTGTGTTGCCATTATAGCAGAGGGCGGTTTCGGTGGGTGTTGGGCTTGTCAAAGGGGCGGGGTATGCCTATTATGCCCGCAACTGGGGAACAGCAGATTAGGGGGCTTTGCGCCGCTTTGTTGGAAGGGGAAGGGTTATGCCGGCAGCTACGCTGAAAATTGAGAATGCGCGGTTTATTCTTACGGTGGACCCGGAGCGGCGGATTATCGGGGACGGTTCGATTTTGATTGAGGGGCAGCGGATTGAGCGGGTGGGCAAGGCGGCGGAGTTGGCGGATATTCCGGCGGAACGGGTGATTGACGCCGGGGAGATGGTGGTTACGCCGGGGTTCATCAATGGGCATCTGCATATCAGCTATGCCCATGCGGTGCGGGGCGTCTTTCCGGATGACTTGGGGGCGGATTATTTGCCTAATGTTTTCAAGCTGCAAGCGGCGATGACGGAGGAGGAGGAATACTATACTTCGCTGCTGGCGATTACCGAGCTGCTGAAGTATGGGACGACTTGTTTTCTGGACCCGGGGAGTACCAAGGGGCTGGCGGCGTGTTGGCAAGCCTATCGGGAAACGGGGTGCCGAATTATTGTGGGCTGGCAGGTTACGGATAAGCCTAATCCGTTTAACCTGCCGGTGGATGAGACGGGGGAGGCGGTGGCGCGGATGGAGAGGGTTATTGGGGAGTATGACCGGCAGTTGGAGGGGCGGGTGCGGGCTTGGGCGATGCCGTTTGCGCCGGCTTTTGCGACGCCGGAACTGCTGCGGGCGGCGAAGGAGCTGGCGGACCGGTATGGAACCGGGATGACGCTGCATTTTAATAACAGTCCGCAGTATGTTCGGGAGTGCTTGAGGGATTACGGGATGCGGCCGGCGCAGTATCTGGAATCCTTGGGGGTACTGGGGCCGAATTTGGCGTTGGCGCACGGGTTGGGGATGGACCGGTCGGAGGTGGAGTGCGTTGCCCGAAATGATGCCAAGGTGATTATGTGTCCGCCGGCGGCAATCAAGGGCGGGGCCGGGCTGACGCAGGAGGGGATGCTGCCGGAGCTGCTGGAAATGGGGGCGACGGTGGGATTAGGGACGGACGCGGGCAACAACTCGAATCTGCTGGAAACAATGCGGGCAATGTATCTGGCGGCGACGCTGTATAAGGATGCGCGGCAGGATGTGGGGATGATCGCGGCGGAGACGGCGCTGGAGTTGGCAACTATTGGCGGGGCAAAAGCATTGGGGCTGGAGGCGGAAATTGGCTCGATTGAGGAAGGGAAAAAGGCGGATTTGGTATTGTTCGACACCCGCCGCCCGGAGTGGCGGGCGTTGTTTAACCCGGTGAATAATCTGGTGTATAGCGCGGATGGGCGGAGTGTCCACACGGTCATTGTGGACGGGCAGGTGCGGGTGGAGAATTACCGGCCGGTTTTTGTGGAGGAAGGGCGGTTGATAGACCGGGTGCAGAGTTTGGGGGAGGAATTGCTGGGGCGTACGGGGGTAGCGTTTCCGTCGCGGTGGCCGGTGGTGTGATTCAGCCGCCGTCAGCTACTTCGTCGCGCATTACCCGGCGCAGCACTTTGCCGGCGGCGCTGACCGGGAGTTCGTCGCGGAAGTCGATGATGCGGGGGACTTTGTAGTTGGCGAGGCGGGTTTGGCAGAAGTGGAGGATGTCCTGGCGGGCGGTTTCCGGATCGGGGAAGGTATGGCTGTCTTTGAGGGCGATGACGGCTTTGACGGTTTCGCCGCGGTAGTCGTCGGGGATACCCAGGACGGCGGCGAGGCGGATGGCGGGATGGCGGTAGAGGGTTTCCTCGACTTCCCGGGGCCAGACCTTGAAGCCGGCGGCGTTAATGACGTCTTTTTTGCGGTCAACGATGTAGAAGTAGCCGCGGGTGTCCTGATAGGCGAGGTCGCCGGTGTAAAACCAGCCGTTGCGAATAGCGGCGGCGGTTTCGTCGGGCTGATTCCAGTAGCCGCGCATTACTTGGGGGCCGCGCAAGATTAGTTCGCCGATTTGGCCCGGGGGGAGTTCTTGGGTTCCGGTGTCGGCGTCGACAATGCGGGCAGCAGTATCCGGCAAGGGGAGACCGATGGAGCCGGGTTCAGCGGCGTTGACCGGGTTGGCGTGGGTCAAGGGGGAGGTTTCGGTCAAGCCGTAGCCCTCAATCAGCACGGAACGGCCGACGAGGGCGTCGAAGGATTCTTTGACGGCTTGGGGGAGCGGCGCGGCGCTGGTGCGGCTGGGGCGCAGGGAGGACAGGTCGTAATCGCTGACCCGTTCAGCGTTCAGCAGGGCGATATACATAGTGGGGACGCCGAGGAAACGGGTGGCGCGGTAATCCTGAATGGCTTGCAGTACCCGGTCGGCGGCAAAGCGGCGGAAGAGGATGATAGTTGCGCCGGCGGCGATGGGGACGGACATTACGCCGGCGATGCCGCCAATGTGAAAGAGGGGCAAGGCGGCAACAAAGGTTTCCTGGCCGGGTTGGTAGCCGAACCAGTCGCGGAACTGGATGGCGTTGGCGACCAGGTTGGCGTGGGTGAGCATACTGCCTTTGGGTATCCCGGTGGTGCCGCCGGTGTAGGGGAGCAGGGCTAAATCGCGGGAGGGGTCAATTTCCGGGAAGTCTGACAAGGGCGGATGGGATGCCAGTAAGTTGTCCCAATGGTGAAGCGGGGTATCCGGCAAGGTATCCCCGGTGAGGATGACCGGGGATACGGCGGTTTGGGGCAGGATTTCTTTTGCGGTGGGGTAGCGGTCGGCTTCGCATAAGAGGGCTTTGGCGCCGGAGTCGTTGAGGTGGTAAGCCAGTTCCGGGGGCCGGTACATTACATTGCAGGGTACGGGGACGGCGCCGGCTTTGAGGATACCGTAGAAGCCGGCAATCAGTTCCGGGGAGTTTTGCAGGTAGTAGGCGACCCGGTCGCCGGGGCGGATGCCCAAGGAGAGGAGGGCGGCGGCAAAGCGGGAGGATTGGTCGTCCAGCTGGCGGTAGGTTACCGTTGCGGGGCAGCGGTCAGGGGCATCTTGGTAAATGAGGGCGGGCCGCTCCGGGTAGCGGGCGGCGGATTCTTGCAAGAAACGGTATAAGGGTATCCGGGGGTAGTCGAGATGGGCCGGCATACCCGGGGGATAGTGGTTCAGCCAAGGGCGCGGGTTGAGGGACATCGGCGGCAATCCTTACTCGGAGAACCCGGCGGCCAGTTTGACCATCATAGCGTCCAGGTCGGAGACATACTCCTCCATTTGGGCGATGCCCAATTCGTCCAAGTGGGCGTAGCGGCGCTGGGAGCCGACATAATCGCGCACGGTAGCGCGGCGGCGGATGTTCTGGCGTTGGAAAACGCCATCTTTCCATTCGTACAGGGGCCAGATACCGCTTTCCACAGCCAAGCGGGATACGGCGATGCCTTTGTTGTCGTCGTAGCCCCAAGAGGGATTGCAAGGAGTCAGTATCTGGATGAAGGCGGGCAGGCGGGTGCAGGCGGCTTTGATTTTGCGCTCCAAATCCTGGGGGTGGGAAGTGGAGGCGGTGGCGACATATTCGGCGCCGCTGAACATCAGCATCAGGGTAAAGTGCTTGGGGTGGCGCAGTTTGCCGCCGGGGCGGACGCTGGTGCGGGCCATAGGCGGGGTGCTGCCGGTGGCGTGGCTGCCGCTGGCGGCGTGGGCCTGATTGTCGCAAACGACGTGGAGGTATTTGTAGCCCTGTTGGAAGCTGGTTGCCAAGTCCTCGAGGCCGAGGTCAATCTGGCCGTCGCCGTCGATGACGACGATGGGGCGGTCAATGTTGCGGATTTTCATGGCGGTGAGCATTCCGGCGATGCCGCTGTCGTGGGTGCCGAGGCCGCTGCGCTGCAAGAAGTCGCGGCCGATGCCGCAGCCCTGGCCGAAGATGATGGGGTTTTCGTCTTTGAGGTGGTCAAAGACGATGTGCATTACGAGGCGGGTTGCCAAGTTTTCGGGGCAACCGGGGCATTGGTTGGCGGTGACATTCATAAAGACCCGCTGGTCTTGGGTCTCTTGAATCATTTTGATGGGCATAATTGCTTCTCCCCAATGGAATTGCCGTTCAGGGCGGGGGCGTTTCCGGCGCGGATGGTCTAGCGGTTCAGGGCTTGGGCCAGCATTTCGTCGTCCTCGATGACGGCGAAGTGCCAGTCGTGGGGTTTGACGGCGTTGGGGTTGCGGGCGGCGGCGAGGGCTTCCTCGGCGGCGTACACGATGTTGAAGTGGGTAACATCGCGGCCGCCCAAGCCGATGGTGCGGCCCAAGACAACGGGCGGGTTGGGCTGGCCGAAGAGGGCGCTGCGCAAATCCTGATAGACGGCGGCGACGGTGTTGCGGTCGAGGACTACGGCGGCTTGGACATTGTGCAGGGCGTCGAGCAAATCCTCGCTGGGGAAGGGGCGGTAGGTGCGAATTTTGACCAAGCCGACCGGCTTGCCCTGTTCCCGCAGCAGGTTCACCGCTAAGCGGGAAGTGGAAGAAAGGGAACCCATAGCGACGATGGCGACTTGGGCGTCATCCATTCGGTAGGTTTCAATGAGGCCGCCGTAGCCGCGGCCGGTCAGATTGACATAATCCTGATGGGCCTGCTTGAGGCGGGCTTTGGCGGTGACATTCAGGGCTTCGTCCAACTGGTAGCGGCGTTCCATATATTCGCGTTCCACGTCGATGTAGCCGTAGCCGCTCATGCGCTGGCCGCCGTAGTAGGCGGCGAAGTCGAGGTTTTTGATGAAGTCCACTTCCGGGGGGAGGACAAAGGGCGGGAGGAAAGCGTCGATGGCTTCCTGGGTTGGGGTTTCGACCGGGTAGCTGTTGTGGGAAACTTCCCAACCGTCGTAGGTAACGAAGGCGGGGAGCAGGACATCGGGATCCTCGCTGACCTTGTAGGCTTGAAGGACGGTATCCATTACATCCTGGGCGTTTTCGCAGTGGTAGTGCATCCAGTGAATATCCCGGTACATAATGGTGTCCTGGTCGTCGGAGCGGACGATGGCCGGGGGTTCCAAGGCGCGGTGGGCTACGACCACTACCATGGGGATGCGGGCGTAGGAGGCGAAGATGAGCTGCTGGGCGGCGATAAGAAGCCCTTCGGAGTTGGTGGCAAAGGAGCAGCGGGCGCCGGATTGGGTGGCGGTAATCTGGGCGTTCATCACGCTGCGTTCGTGTTCCAGTTCGATGACTTCGGCGGGGAGGTCGCCGCGCTGAATCATCCGGGAGAGTTCCTCGCCGACTTCGTCGGAGGGGCCGATGGGGAAGTAGCACAGGACCTGGATACGGGCCAGTTTGAGGGCGTGGGCGGCCGCTTTGTTGCCGGTCAGAGCCTGGCGGCGGGTGGTGGGGGATGCAGTCATCGACAAGTCTCCTGGGGGCGGGCGGTTAGAGGTTCAGCTGGAGGGGGGAGCGATTGGAAAGTTCGGGGCGGTGGGGGGCGGCGGTGATGTCGGTATAGTCCGGGTTGGCTTGGCGCACTTCATCCTCATCGACCATAGTAAGGGCGCTGCCAACGCAGACTTCGGCGCAGATGCCGCAGCCGCGGCAGAAGTCCACATCGATGCGGTAGCCCTGATGCGGCAAATCCTGGCGGATGATAAAGCCGGTGCCGTCGGGACACATTACTTCGCTGATGCAGACGCCGGGGCAAATGCACTTGTTGTCCGCGCAAACCGGCACTTTGTCGCGCCAGACGAAGGGGCTGCCCTGACTAAAGCCGGGCAACTTGTCATAACGGTCGAACTGGTAGTATTGGGGGAGGTCGGCGACATTGGCGTGGGTCAGGCGGGCGGGCTGCCGGGCTACCTGGAACTTGACGCCGCCCAAGGCTTGGACGGTGTGGTACGCCTCGGTGGTGGCTTCGACATTGCGCGCGCCGACGGTACCGGGAAAGGTATCCCGGATGGTGGCGAGTAGGGCGTCGAGGTCGATGGCTTCGGTAATGCGGGCGTAGGCGCCGAGGAGGGTTAAGCCGACCGGAGGGGGGTTGCGGCGGAGCAGGCGGCCGGCAATGCCGGTGGCGTCGACGGTGGCGACGACGCCAGCGAAGTCAAAGGGCAGGTCAATGGCACTAGGGTGCTTGGGGGAGTTGACCAGGATGACGCCGTGTTTCATCCGGCCGATGGCGTCGGCGATGAGTTCGTGGGTGTTCTGCTTAGCGGTGAGGAGGAGTTCCTCTTGGAAGACGATGACTTCGGAGGGATGGTAGTTGGCGCAGCTGGCCATTACCTGGGAGTCGGAGATTTTGACATAGTTGATGACCGGGCCGCTGCGGGCGCGGGTGCCGGGATAGACGTTGACGGACACGAACCAGCCCTGTTCGGCGTAGATTTTGGCGAGGGCTTCGCCGGCTTGGACGGAGCCCTGGCCGGACATACAGAGGAGGTTTAATTCGGTGGTTTGCGGCATGGTTACCTCCTGAGGGATTTTGCTTGGGGTAAAGACGGGGCAAGGATGGTTGGGGTTATTTTACGCTACCGGGGCGGGTGAATCAACCAGGGGGAAAGGCGGGAGATGGCGGCGGTATTTGGGGGCGGCATTGCCGGCGGTCGCTACGGCGGGCTATGATAAACCGGCCCGGATGGGGCCGGCCGGTGGGAAGCAGTCCGGGTGGGACGGGAGAAGTCTGAGATATGGCGAAGTTCAGGGGCAAGGCGGGGCCGGCGATTTTTGCGGCGTTGGCGTTGGCGGCGGCTTTGTTGGCTTGCACGGTTACGGAGGCGCCGGCGGCAAGTCCGGCGGGGCCGTTTAATGCGGTTATTGCGAAGTGGCACAACAACCACACGGCCGCTATTGCCATCAGCTACGACATAGTTGTGCGGCCGGAATGGGTGGCGGAAGTTAATGAGTACGCGCGGGAGCAGGGCGTAGTGATGGACTATGAGGTGGTGACCGGGTATCCGTACGGGGGGGAGGCGCCGGTTTTCAGCGGGGCGGACGATGCGAAGTTGGCTTATCTGAAGTCGGAGCTGCTGCCGCAAGGGTTTGGCTATTTCGGGCATGGGCATAATCATATTGACCATGATGAACTAGCTTATGGGGACGCTTTGGAGTCCTTTCAGACCTGCTATGAGGTGATGGAGGATTGGGGGCTAAAGCCGGTGGCTTACGCTTATCCGCGTAACGGGGGGCAGGAAAGGGAGACCCAACAAGCGTTGGCGGATGCCGGGTTTCTCAGCGGGCGGCTGATAACTACCCGGGAAAGGGATTTTTACCACTTGGCTGAGGATGAGGTGGCCCCGGAGAATTGGTTTGCCTTGGGGTCGGTGGAAATGCAAAGCCGGGAGTTTGACAATTGCGGGGCCTGCGTCAATGACAATGGGGAGTTGGTGCCGATTTTGGATAAGGCACTGGAGCGGAGGGCGTGGGTGATTTTGACTTACCATAATATCGGTCGGCCGGAGGGCTGGGGCTGGTATGACGGGGAGGAGTTCAAGAAGGATGTAAGGGCGGTGGCGGGGCGGGATTTTTGGAAGGGGACGCTGAATGACATAACCCTTTACGCGCGGGAACGGGAAAGGGCGGCGATAGAGATTGCTACGGTGGGGGATTATGGGACGGCGGCCGGATGGGTGGAGCTTACCTTGTCCGACGGTTTGGACAATGGGCGGTTTGACCAGCCGTTGACGGTATTGTTTGAGCAGCCGGCGGAATGGGTGGGAAAGGTTTTTACGGTGGTTCAGGAGGGGGAAGTGGTGGGGGAGTTCAGTTTTGACAAGCGGCGGGCAATGGTTTCACTGCAACCTAATGAGCGGGTGTATGTGATGCGGCTGAAACCTTAACTTGCCCTTATGTGCCAAGCAGGAGTCAAGGGCGGGCATTTTAGATTCCTCCCGTTGGTCGGAATGACATGGGGGCGGTCGGAATGACATAGCTATAGTGTCAGTTATCCGGGGCGTCAATAATTAGGGTGAACACGGCCTAGGTTCCGGGGGTTTGGTTAGTCAGGGGGAGGGCGATGGTTACCCGGGGGACGGTGCTGGATACCCGAGTGGTGTGGCCTTGGCCGGTCAAATCCTCGACGAGCATTACCCGGCCGGGGCCGATTTTATGGACGGAGCCGTCGCCGAGGCCGATTTCCCCTTCGCCGGAGAGGGTGATAATGTAGTTGCGGCGGGATTCCACGTGCCAATCGCTGAACTGGCCGGGCGGTTGGACCCGAAAGCGGATGCTTTCAATTTGGGTCAAGGATGCCGGGTTGGGGAAGGTGTCGGTTTCGAGTTCGTCGAGGTGGGATTGGCCGTCGGGGCCGGTGTAGATGCGGGTGATGAGCATAATTCGGCCTCAGTTTCGCGATATGCCGGTAGGTTTGCTGGAAATTGCGGCTTAATGATAGCATAGGTTGGAATTGCCGGGATATTTACATAACGGCATAGGGAGGGAGCAATGCTGGGGTTCAGCCAGGCCGTAAAGGAGAACCTAGAGAGCTATATCTATTTCCTGCAAGACCCTCGCGATGGGGAAGTGTTTTACGTGGGGAAAGGCGTCGGCGACCGAGTTTTCAGTCATCTGGCGGAATCCGTGGAAACGGACGCCGGGACGGAGAAAATAGACCGCATCCGGGAGATTCGCAGCGTGGGTTGCGAAGTGCAACATTTCATCCTGCGGCACGGCCTTACCGAAAAGGCGGCTTTTGAGGTTGAGGCGGCCATGATTGATTTCCTGGGACGGGACAATTTGTCCAATGTTATGGGCGGTCGTTATTCCCGGGATTTCGGGCTAAAAACGGCGGGGGAGATTTCGGCGATGTATGACGCCGAACCGTTAGTTACCAAACAGCCGGTAATCCTGATAAACCTTAACCGGCGTTATCAGCGGGGTATGACCGAAGGGGAGTTGTACGAGGCTACCCGGAAGTTCTGGGTAGTGGGCCGCCGTAGGAATGGGGCCAAGTATGCCGTAGCCACCTACAAGGGTTTGACCCGAGAGGTTTATGAAATTGAGGAGTGGTATCACTCCGATGACCGGAAGCGCTGGGCGTTTAATGGGAGCCGGGTTTCCGATGAGAGCATCCGCAGTGAGCTTATTTACAAGTCCATAAAGGACATTTTCCCGTTGGGAGCCGCTAATCCCATCAAGTACCTGAACTGTTAAAGGGGAAATGGTGGGCAGTACTGGACTCGAACCAGTGGCCTCCTGCGTGTAAAGCAGGCGCTCTAACCGTCTGAGCTAACCGCCCACAGGGGTGGACTGCCGGATGCCGCCGGTGGGGCGGGCCGGGGATGGCGGGATTGACATAAGGAAAATCCGCCATGGGTTGGTAAAGAAGTGGCGCGCTTGGCGGGATTCGAACCCACGACCTTTGCCTCCGCAGGGCAACGCTCTCTCCACTGAGCTACAAGCGCGAATTTGCCGGGTATATTTCTCTTAACCGGCCCTTTAACCGTCGGGGCCGGCGGCCGCCGGGGTTGGCCGGGAAAGGTGGTGCCGAGGGAGGGATTTGAACCCACACGTCCATAAGGACACTGCGCCCTGAACGCAGCGCGTCTGCCGTTTCGCCACCTCGGCACGGTGGACGGGAACCGGGGCGTCAGAGGGGCCGCCGTCGGTTCGGAATGGTGGGCGATGGAGGATTTGAACCTCCGGCCTCCTCGGTGTGAACGAGGCGCTCTAACCGCTGAGCTAACCGCCCGCCGCTTGCTCTGGATTATCCATTATAGGCAATTCCGGCGGAAAGCGCAACCCTGAAAGGGGCATTTGTTGGGGGCAATTCGGTTTTTCCGTTGGCTCAATTTTCTCTACTGGGCGGTCATTCCGCCGTCAATGACCAGTTCGCTGCCGGTTACGAAGGAGGATTCGTCGGAGGCCAGGTAGAGGATGCCGGCGGCGATGTCCTCGGGGGTGCCCATCCGACCTAACGGGGTGCGGCTGATTCGCAGGTGGTGAACTTCGGGTAGGGCGTGGCTGGCGGCGGTCATGGGGCTGTCCACGAAGCCGGGATGCACGGAGTTGACCCGGATGTTGTCGGCGGCGTACTGGATGGCGGCGGCTTTGGTCAGGATACGGACGGCGCCTTTGGAGGCGTGGTAGGCGGCGGAGGTTTCGCTGCCGATGATGCCGTAGATGGAGGAGATGTTGATGATGGAGCCGCCGCCGGCTTTGCGCAGTTCGGGGATTGCGGATTTGATGCCGAGGAACACGCCTTTGCCGTTAATTTCCAGCACCCGCTCCCAGGTGGCGACATCGGTTTCGGCGACGGCGGCGCGGCCGCTGATGCCGGCGTTGTTGACCAGGATGTCGAGTTTGCCGTAGGCGGCGACGGTGGCGGCGATGACTTGCTGCCAGTTTTCGGGGCGGGCGACATCGAGGGGGATGAAAGTCGCCCGGCCGCCGGCCGCAACAATCTGCGCCGCTGTTTCTCGGCCCTCTTTTTCCAGGACATCGCCGAGGACGACGGCCGCGCCCTCTTGGGCCAGCAGTTTGGCGGTAGCCGCGCCGATGCCGCGGGCGGCGCCGCTGACCAATGCTACTTTTCCGGCAACGCGCATATTGGACCTCCTTATGCCATTTTTCTGAATCTGCAAGTTATGTCAAGGCTTTTCCGAAAACGCCTGCCCGTACTCTACATAACAAGCCGTTGGATAAACCAACGGGTTGCGCGATGCCCCCTTTAAGAAGGGTCATGGCAACACCAGAGTTCCCAGCTCTGATGTTGCCCCAACGAACACGCTTGACCAATAAGCGGCCGTCGGTTTTATGCCCAGCATAGGGCAGATTTTACCAAACCGCTCCTTGTCAAGCAAGACCTGGCAAGGAGTTTTTTGTGGTTTCCGGCCAGACCTTAGTTCACCTTAAGCAGGAATCGTCCGCCTTCGTGAATATACGCATTCGGAGCGCGTATGACGCGGGCAGCCGCCACCAACTGCCGGGGTCGGCGCGTCTGCTGTTGCAGTGCTATGCCCGCCACGCCGATATGGAGACCGGAGAAGTCTGCATCAGCCAGGCGCGGATCGAGGACGAGATGGGACTGGCGATAAACACCAGCAAGAGGATGACCCGGGTTTTGCTGGATGCGGGGCTGCTCATCGGGACGGGGAAACACTATCCGGGAAAAGAACGGGGGTATATGCCGGTTTATATCGTGGCGATGGCTCGGTCGTCCTGGGGGATGCTCGACCACGCTGATGCGGCGGAGCCCAAGCACACCGCTTTCCTGCCCGGCGAGGGACAAATGGAAATGGTGCCGTTTGAATACAAAACGATCTCCCCGAAACAAGCGGAGACACTCATGAAGGTCGCCCAGGAAGCCGGAATGCACTGGGGACAGGCCAAAGCTGCGCTGGCTGAACGCTATGACATTGACCTGCGCGGCTACGAACTGGAAAACATCCCGGCCGAACTGTACGACCGCATATTTTTCGCCCTCAAGGAAATGAAGGAGAAGGCGCGCCACGGCTGGACACGGCAGGAGGCCCAGGAATGGATTAGCGGGAGGAATAGCCGAGGGGAAAGGGCAGCGACTGCCCCCGAAGAAGCGCCGGCAGAAACGGTCGGGGTACTGCCGCGGACCGGGCCGGTTGACCACAAAGCTGCCGAGGTTTGGGGGGCTGTCCTGTCCCGGTTAAAAGAGGAGCTGCCGCCGAATAGCTACGGTACCTGGCTAGAGGAGTCGCGGGGCGCAGAGTTCCGCGGAACCGACCTGGTTGTGGAAGTGAGCAGCTCGTTCGTTATCGAAGTACTGGAGCAGCGGTTTTATCAAACCATCGTGAGGAATCTGCGGCAGAGCAGCGGCGAGGACTACGATGTTCAGTTCACGGTATTCCCTGAGTTGGAGGGAGAGCAATGAATGGCCGCCAAATTGGCGGCCATTCAGACGAATCGCCGCCAATTTGGCGGCCATTCCCGGTACTCCTCCCCTATCGAATCAGAATCTAAGGGAGACGTCACTGTACAGGGGAGGAGGTACCTACGTAGGCCAAATTGGCGGCGATTCAGATGTGAATCTCAGCCAATTTGGCGGCCAGTCAGACCGAAACGCCGCCAATTTGGCGGCCAGTCAGGAAAGTTGAAGGAGGTAGTGCCAGATGCACCAGCGGAAAGAGGGTGAAACGGAAATCTCGTGGGCCGGGCGGATGCAGCGCTTGGGGGAATTCGGGATGTCTGCCGAAGTCAGCGGGTGGAAGCCGGAGGAGCATGGCCTAAACCAGTTTGGGCAGGGCTGCGCCGAAGTCCCGTGCCAGGTCTGCGCGGCGGCGCTGCTGCTGGCGCGGCGGTGGCTGTGGGACGCAGCCCTGGCCGGCGCCCAGGGCGATGTCAGTCTGGCCGAGCGCGCCGTCGCTGACGTGCCGGAGTACTTAATCAAAAGCAACCCGGGCGCGGCTATCGGGGATGCGATGGCCCGGGGCTTGGCGCGGTCCATCAGCCACGCCATGTTGGACTTGCCGGGGGAATACACGATAGCGGCCGTCAAGTCGGTCGTCGAGGACGCGGATGCAGAAGTGCTTCCCCAACCGGAACAAGGGTAATGTTCCATTTTGCTGGGGGGGATAAAAATGGCAGCGATGGCGATGGTCGGGGCGGTCACCTTGCTTTCCTGGCTGGCGTTTGCAATGGCGATTATTGGGGCAAGTTCCGCTCCGGAACTGGCGTTTTTGGTGCGACTGTCCTTTGCTAACGCCTGTGCGTGGCTATTCGTAATGGTGGGGGTGGGCTTTTGGCTGCTATTACGGCGGCCGGGGGAATAATCCACCCAGCAAAATGGAACAGTACCGGAACAAGTAGTAGAGGAGGTTTAAGCCATGCCCAAAAAGAAACTGCTGCCCGGGGAGTACAACAAGAAGGCCCATGTGTCCATCGATATGGACGGACTGGAGGCGGAGCTCTACGCGCCGGAAAAGCTGGCCCGCATCAAGGCTACCCGGCCGGGCCGACTGGCCGACGGCGGCAGCGTCGTGGTGCAGGAGGATTACATCATCACGGTGCATCGCCTGGATGGGCGCTGGTCGTTGACCATCAAGCACGATGCCGAGGAGATGCAGCTGCCCCACGATGTAGTGGAGCGCATCCGGCAGCTGACCGACCGGATCCTCAGCGAAGCCCGCAAGGACGCGGCGAAGCGCGGGGCGGCCACCCGCCGCAGCAATGCCGCCGAACTGCTGGACCAGGCCAACATCGACGCGGACGAAGTGCTGGCCATGCTGAACGGACACATAGATTAGAGGAGGAGGTTACCGAATGGCAAATCTGACGGTAAGCATCACGATGTCGCCGGAGCAGCGCTATGCTTGGGCGCTGCATTCCCAGGACGCCCGGCCGGGCGAGTTGTCGGCGTTCCTGAGCCGCAATCCCGGCTGGCGCCCCATCCCGATGTGGGAGTGGGTCGAGGACGGCGCGGACTCGCTGGTCGGCGAGGACTATTCCGGGCAAATCGGCAGCCTGCACGACCTCGCCGCTGAGCCCGGAGTGGTTCGGGTTACCAACGAGTGGGCGGAAGGGGTGAGCCACCTGAGGGTAGAACGGTTGCGCCCGGTGAACCCCTGCGGCGGACGGTGTAACCTCCGGCCGGCCGGAGGGGAGACGGTAATTGACCATGCCCGGCTGTTCGTCAACGACGGCGGCGACCGCCTGCTGGTTACCCAGCCCTACATTTCCGGGGCGTTGCTGGAGGAGGGACTGACCCGGCTTTGCGCCCAAGAGTGCGCCGACGAGCTGGCGTGGCGCATTGCCGCGCCGACCACTGCCTGGTATCACCCGGCGGCATCCCTGGCCTTTATCGGGAAGCCGGAGGTGGTCAACAGCCTGTGCCTGAGCAGTCTGCAAGAGATGATCGATGACGGGACTTTGATAGTGGCGAGGTGAGCGATGCGCGTAATCCTGACCCTTGCCGTCCTAGCCGCCTTGGTCGCTTGTTCGGCCGGCGCCCCTGCGGCAACGCCGTTGCCGGGGCCGACCATTCCCATCGCCGTGGACGTCGAACATCAGCCCGGCGTGGCGCGGTTGACCGCGACCGTGGCGACGGCTATGCCGGAGCCTACGGCCACGCCCCGGTCAGCCCCGACGGTTGCCCGCCCGCCGGCTAATGCCGGCATCTGCTACCGGACGCCGGAGTTGCAGCGATGGATCATCCAACGCTTGGGCATCCCGTCCTGCCGTCTGATCACTGAGCCGGAGCTTTACCGCATCACTGACGGGCTGGATATTCCCGCCATCCTGAAGCCCGGCGACTTGGACGGCTTGGCCAATGTGCCGACGGTAGTGATTAATGGCTACTGCCAGGATTGGACGGACGCCGCCGTAGCTGCCGTGATGCTGGAGGGTCTGAACCCGGAGGCCAGCATTGGAATTGAAAGCGATTTGCCCTTTGTTGGGGAGCATTCCCAGATGCAGCTGATGGGATATGTGATTTACCCGGATGGCGAGGGCAATACCTGGGACGCCGCTGAGATACTGGTTAATGCCAACAACTATTTCGGGATTAAGGTCACTGAGGCCCAAGCTGAAGGCTGGCATAAGCGGGCGGTGGCCTTAAAGCAGACCATCAACCGCCGCGCCCACGCTATCGCTACTGCCATCGGCGTAGCCCGGACAGGCGACGCTGGGTTGGTTCGGCTGAAAAGTCAGGGTGTGGCCGTAATCGGCGCCGAGGGGGAACCGGGCGCGGTGGTAGTTACGGTTGGGCTGCGCTTGGCGCAGGCTATGCCCGACTGCGAGGAGGAGGCAGGGATGCTATGTGAAACGTGCCAAGAGCGTCCGGCAACGGAAACCTGGTATCGGGGGAGGAAGTCGGGCATCGGGAAAGACAAAGCAATCGACGCGGTTAAGGTCTGCGGACCCTGCGCCCAATTTGCCGAGCGGCTGGTCAGCGAACTCGGGCAGAGCAGCGCCCGGGTGGGTCGGCGGGGAAAGGATGACGACTAAAGAAGCGGCGTAAGCGGAGTTGACGGCGTTTCCCGCCCTTGGGTAGCCCTACCCTACCCTTAGGCTGGGAAACGCCCCGAAATCAAGCTCCAGGGATGAAACAGGAGACATTACGGAGGCTGTGTATGCCCGTCCAAATCCAGAAAGTGCATATCCTTGGTTCCTACGGATACTCAACCCTTTGCGGCCGTATCAAGATTGAGGGGTTGGAAGCGGGCGCATCCCGAAGGGCGGTGCGGATCGACAACGACAAAGGCGGCTTGCCTGCCGTGGTCAAGGGAATTACCGGCGATTACTGCCGGCGCTGCGCTGCCACTGCCCGCCGGCCGGTCTAGATGTCGACTAAAGAAGCGGCGTAAGCGGAGTTGACGGCGTTTCCCGCCCTTGGGTAGCCCTACCCTACCCTTAGGCTGGGAAACGCCCCGAAATCAAGCTCCAGGGATGAAACAGGAGACATTACGGAGGCTGTGTATGCCCGTCCAAATCCAGAAAGTGCATATCCTTGGTTCCTACGGATACTCAACCCTTTGCGGCCGTATCAAGATTGAGGGGTTGGAAGCGGGCGCATCCCGAAGGGCGGTGCGGATCGACAACGACAAAGGCGGCTTGCCTGCCGTGGTCAAGGGAATTACCGGCGATTACTGCCGGCGCTGCGCTGCCACTGCCCGCCGGCTGGTCTAGATGTCGACTAAAGAAGCGGCGTAAGCGGAGTTGACGGCGTTTCCCGCCCTTGGGTAGCCCTACCCTACCCTTGGGCGGGGGACAAACCCGGATGCGCTGGAGGAGGCGCAACATGGAAATCGTGGAATGCCCCGGTTGCTTTAGCGACCTTAACATCCCGTCCCTGGAGCGTATGGATGAACTGCGGACGGCGCTGTCCGATATGCCGGGATACGAGGATTTGACGCTGCGCTGCAAGTTCTGCGGCACGGTCTTTCCGGCATCCCAGGGGCGGACGCCGGCCCAGCAGGAGCAGGAAGCCAAGGACATCATCGCCCGACTGATCCGGGAGATGCGGGAGGGTCGATAATGCACACCTGCCACTTCAGCGACGATGGCTTGAAGGCTTACTGCGGCGTGTCGGTGGCCGAAATGGTAACCGACCACTACACCAGGGACAGCCTGGACGCCGTCACCTGCGCGGTCTGCTTGGAGGTCATCAACGACCGCTACCGCGTTCCGGATAACCGCGCCGGTTACTGCGCCTGCGTTCCCGCGCCGGGGTGGTGGAAGGTCGCGGATCTGGCGGTCTGCCCCTGCTGCGGACATCCGGTATGCGCCGAATGCTATCAGCAGCACCGGCAGGAATGCCGCGCTGCCGGGGAGGTGGCTTATGTCTGACCCTATCCCGCCGTCCCTTGATCCGGAGTGGACGCATTTTGCCCGCTACACGATTAAATCTACCGCGCTGGTGCAGAATGTCTTTGACCTGCATCGCAAGCGGTATGCGCTGGTAGCGTTGCTCCGGCGCATCATCGATAGCCGGAGTTAGAGGAGGTATCGGCAATGCCCATGGGAACGCCCTTGATTCACATTCCGGTGGAGCCGGAGGAACGGCGGCAGTCGGATGGCGGCGTCGCGGAGTTCAAGACCCTGTGCGGCCAATGGCGGCAGTGGCAGCACCTCCTCGGCAACTACCGGCCGCGGTCCGCCGGCCGGCCGGTGGACGAGGACAACACCGAACCCACCTGTCTCAGGTGCACCAAAAAACGGGGGTAATTATGAACGAGTCCCTTTCTCTAATGCGGGAGTTTCACATCGACGAGCTCTCGGGAGCAACACGGCCGACGGAAGACTTTCGCGCCGTGGTCGCCGAGGTGAAGGAGTTCATCGCGGACAACGGCTGTCCGGTATCCATTTTGCTCTACGTCGCCGACGGTGAGGGCGAAGAGAGCCATCATTACCTGTGGGGACATTCCGGGCCGACGGATGCGGCCGTGGCGTCCGTTGAGGAGCTCAAGTCCTGGGCGCGAGAGCGGCACCCGCGGGATCCGGTGGGGTTTGTGCTGGTGATGGAGAAAGATGGCCGGCCGCTGGGCCGCGAGGAGTTTTAGCGGCGACCGCGACGCCGCAAAGGATAAAAATGGAGTATCAGGGAGGGAATAATGGCCGCGTATTGCTTTAAGTGCCGGAGCAAACGGGAGGTCTCCGACCCGGAGCAGGTCGTCCTGAAAAACGGCCGGCTGGCCACCCGGGCGACGTGCACGGTGTGCGGAACGAAGGTCTTTTCCTTCGGGAAGCCCGGCTAGTTAGCCAGGGGGTGGGGTTCGGTTGCATTTGCCGGGGGAGTTCCATAATCCAGTCCGCCGATGCAAGGCGGCATGGTCAAGCATCCCCCGGCAAATGCAACATGGCGCCCGAATCTAATCGATAGTTCCATTGCATCCCCCCGGGCTGCCCCAACCCGCCTGCGCCCGGCTATGGGCTGTGCTACAACTGCTGGCGCAGTAAATAGCGCTTTCCCGCTGACGAGGGAATAGACTCCCCGGGCAAAGTAAATGATAAAATCGGGGTGGAATTTCCAGAATGGCGGAGAGGGTGAAGGATGATGCTGATTACCAAGCTGCGATGCCCGGACTGCAAGGGCCGGTTACGGGTTACCTACGAAGTAGATATCGATACCCTCCTCATGTTTTGCAAGAACTGGTGTACCGTCAAAGAGGAGGTCAAGCCGGGAGGCCGGACGGTGTCCGGCCGCCGGTTCATGCGGCGGCCGGAAGGTCGGGTTGACTAGAGCGGCGGGTCGGCTACCGGGAAGCGGTCAGGCTGCGGGTGTCCGCGAACTCTTTCAACTCCAGATAGGCGCCTACCCAAGCCTGCGGGTCCGTCAAGGCGATGGCAAAGCCGATGGCCAAGGCCAAGCCGGCCACTATCATAGCTACGGATATGGATATGCCGGCCACTGCCACACCCCAATTACTGGAATTGCCCGGCGGGCGATAGCCGTGGGCGTTCTCTACCCCCCGGCGGTGCGCGATTGCCTCTTGGCGAGCCTGCTTTGCCCGCCTCCAAACGCCTTGCATCTTATTTCACCTCCCTCAGGTCGACCGTGGCCGCCTCGGCTCGCACAAAGCAGTCCTTGGCCTCCAAGAGATGCCGCAGACCCGCGGCTACTTCCTGGGGGGCCAGAGTTTCCCCGGCGGCCAGCTCGTGGGCCAGTTGGCAAAATTGTTTGCTGACCGCCGCCAGTTGCGGCGGCAGGTGTTCATAGGTAAAGAACTCCAGGATCGGATAGTTTCCGACCACCGGGTATCGTTCAGCCATTGGGATCCTCCTTCTTTGTCGGCTTTATCGGATGCCGCCGTTCGTACTGCTCCCGGCGGCGGGCGTGTTTATCGGCCAAAGCCTTAATCTCCAAGTCGCCTTTGCGGGGGTGCATCAGTTTGGCCGACATAATCTCATCTGGAATTCGCATTCTTGGCGGACGCCGGGCGGCGTCCGCCAAGAATGCAGGGTTAGATTCCCATACCACTGCCGCTCATCTGCCCGGACATCTTGCCGCCGAGCTGGCGAGCTCCGCCGCTGATGGCGCGGACGTCGCGGACGCCCTGATAGCCGATCAGGGCGACGATGCCCAGCAACAGTACCAGGTACACCGCGGCGAAAACGATTTCCAGCAGGGAACCGAAGTCGCCGGTGGAACGATACGCGGTATTGGCGTCAGTAACCACTGACGCGGAGTTGAGCTGGGTCATAATCGGGGAAACCAGGTAGATGGCGACCACTACGGCGACCAGCATCCCCAAGCGGGTATAGAGGCCCTGTTTCCAGTCGCCGCCGCCGGCGAAGGCTTGGGCTACCGGCCCCATAATCATCGACACAATCAGGAAAATGGGAATCAGGTTGATGACGGTGCCGGTGATGTTGCCGAACAGGTTAAGCTCCGCCGGGCGTTCTATCCATTTGCCTCCGGTAACATCCGCTTTACTGCCTACGGCGGTCGCGACGGGAATGGCGTTGCCGTTGACGGTGTACCAGTTAGCACCCGCATCCGTGGCACCTGGGGTAGTGATTTGGCAGCCTGTCCCGTCCTTTTCCGCGTCCGCCGCGGCTGTTGGCGCGGTACTCCCATCCGGGTCTTGGTTCTGCACGGCGACAAAGATGGTGTTGCCCACCTTGCAGTGGTCGCTCATCTGAGCGAGCAGGACTTCGTTGGCGTCGACCATCGGCTGATAGAAGGCAATGCTGACCAGAGCCAGCAAACCGCTCGCGATGAGCGAGCCAACACGGGAGGATAAGATGCCCATGGTATCTCTCCGGTGTAGCCGTTTAATGGCATCAGCCGCATCCGTTAAAGGATTTCGGATGCGGCGTTAATCAGCACCACTCTATAATCGCCTCCGGCCGGAAGTTTTGCGGCGGGCCCGGCTGTCCACAGGGAACTCGCGCCAACGGCGGGACAGCCGAGGGATGACAAATTTTGAGGCAAGGCGGATTGCCAGATAAGAAGTCAGCCAGACGCCGAGCGCCCGGCCGGCGATGATGAACCAGGCGGGCAAAGGCGTCGGCCGTCCGGACTGGACATAGTCCAGGACACTCTCGGCGGCCGCCCACCCGCTGACGAAGCCCAGGATGGCGCCAAGGGCATAGATGGCGGCTTTCAGAGTCGCCGGAGTGGATATTTCCGCCAGCGGGGAAAGGGCGGCCCCCAGCGGCCAGGCGACGGCGTAGGAAACCCGCAGCACGGGGCGCAGCGCCCGCCGTCCGGCCCGTTTCAGTAATGCTTTCATCAGCGGCCTCCCCGGCTGCGTCCGTTTTTCGGTCGGGCGGTGCGGCGGAAATGCTCCTGCCGTCCCCGTCCGCTCCTTCCCCGCCGGCGCGTCCCATTGCCCCCATTGCCTCCGGATGTATCGCGGTAATTCCTGGCCTTGCCGCTGCTGCGTATATCGGGGCGGTCATCTCTATCCGCTGCCCGCGCCGAAGTCAAACCGGCGCCGGCGGCCAACCGGGAGGGCGGCCTGCTGGCCCGCCCCGGCCGCAATTCCGTTTGCCCGAAAACCTGCTCCTTCAGCTTTTCGCCGGTTTCGTCGGAATAGTTGAATACCAGCACATCTTTTTTGGCATTGGGATTTTCTTTGGGGCGGCGCATCCCCCGCCCGATGATTTGGGCCAGGGTGCCGGGGTTGCCGACATTGCGGGCCAGGATGATGGCGTCCACTTTCGGGCTGTCAAATCCTTCATTAAGGGTGCCGTAGTTAATCAATACTCCGGATTCGTCGTTGTTGAACCGCGCGATTACCTGCTCCCGTGTTTCTTTACCAGTAGTGCCCAGCACTTCGTTGTGCGGGATGATGCCTTCGGGGATAGCGGCGTTGATGTTCTGCACGACCTCAGTGGGTAGCAGCCCGGCGTCCGTGGCGGAGCCGGCGAAGACCAGAATGTGGCTCCGGCCGGCCCGTCGGGCTGCTACCACTGCTTTAGCCATTTCCTCCCCGGTGTTCCGAGCCTGGTTTATATTGACCTTGTTGCCTTCCTTGTCCCGCACATCCACATCTACGAAGGTTGGCTGCACCAGGTATCCCTGCTGCACCAGTTCCTCCGTCGTAACCGTGCGGATCTGCTCGTCAAAGGGGCCGCCGTCGCCGACCAGAGGTTTCCTTCCCGGGTGATTCGGGGTGGCCGTGAAGCCCAGCACCCGGTCGGCGTCCAGGCGGCGCAGTATTCCGCGATAGCCCCTGGAGGCGGCGTGATGGGCTTCGTCAATGATTACAATGTCCGGGCGGTAGGTATTCGGAATTGCCTTATTGGGATTCCCCACTACCGTGCCGTGGGAGATGACGGTGACTGGTCGGGAGAAATCCTTTTCGTCACCCTGTACCAGCCCCGGCTCTTTCCCGGTAGCATCTTTGATATCCCGAGTAATTTGGGAAATCAAGGTATTTTGATGGGCCAGGACGGCGATTTTCTTGCCCTGGTTGGCCTCGTTTTTCAGGTAACGGGTGAAAATGTAAGTCTTGCCTGAGCCAGTAGGCGCCACTACCAGGGCATCGGCGTCGGACTTTTCCAGCTGTTCCAGGGTTGCGGCCTGGTAAGGCCGCGCGCCCTGGTGCTGCGGCAGGTCTCTGGCGTAGGGCTTGCGGGGTATCCGCACCGTGTCAATGTTGGTGACAATGTCGACCCCGCCATCGGTTCGGGGCAAGTGGCGCCGTCCCTGTTTAGACAGCCGCTGCCACGCGCTGGTGAAACGGCCAATGCCGCCCAGCCCCCGCTGCTCCAGTTCGGCCAGCGTCCGCTTCCTTTCGGCGGCCCGGGCCGCCCGCAGTTCCGGACTGTCCTTCGCCAAGCGGTCTTTAGCCGGGGTTCTTTTGAGAATGGACGCCTTAAAATCCTTAGCGGCCTTCTGGGATTTTTCCGCATCAATCTTGATACCGAAGGCCCAGTTCAGCCGGCGGTTCGGGTCTTTGTAAATCGCCGCCGCCGCTTCGTAAGCCCGGCTGTATTCCTGTTGCACCCGGACGACCCGGCGATTGGCTGCATCGTCCAGATGGTCGGGCAGTCCGTCCGCCGTCAACCCGGCGTCTCTGACCAGGGCATTCAGCCGTTCCAGGGATTCCCGCATGGCTACGGCATCCTTGGCCGCTTTCTTGCTGGCTTTCGCAGCATCGTTGGCCAGGGCGACGGCGATGTTGGCCCGGGTAACGGCCCGCTCCGCCTTTATCTGCCGTTTTTCATTAACCCGCGGCCGCTCCGGTTTGGGCGGCGGCTCCGCTTCCGGTTCAGGAGCGTCATCCTCAGGCGGTTTTTGCTCCTGGTTGTCGTCTGCATCGTGGTCATAAATCGCCGTGCGCTCCGCCACGATGTAGGCTTCTTCGATCAGGGCTTCCGCAGCGACCGTAGAGGCGTAGGCTTTGCGGGCCAGTTTCTTGAACCGCTCCAGCTCGTCGGCGATTTGCTGGGCCGTTCCGGGCGGGATGCCCTGCCTGGGGTTGCCCAGGTCGTAAATTTCCTCCGCTTCCTCCACGATTTTGTGAACGGCCGAGTCCAGTTCCTCAATGACAGCGCCCACGTTGGGCGCGTAGCGTTCGACCTCGCCCCCCGCAAAAACCGGATAGCCCGGCCGGGCTTCGGCCAGAAGCTTGGCCCGTTCCGGATTCCAGCGCACCGGAGGGGAGAGCCGGCCCTCCGGGTCAAACTCCGGCTGATATTCCCGAAAGGGCTTGACCCGCAGATGCGACAGGGAGTCCCGGCTGCGCGAGCTCCGTTTAACCGGGTCGTAGCCGATGAAATGGTTGATGCGGTTTTGCCGGTCAACATAAACGTTTTTGACCAACCGCGTGGAGGAGCGGGGTGGCATCTGGCCTTCACCTGAATTTGCAATTAGCAGTTAAGGAATATCAGTTTTACCAGCAAGATTAAAGGTATTTTGTTGCGGATTTGGCATTCGAAGGAATCCATTCCGCGGCCGGGCGGGGGGATGACCAGGGGACTGTTGCCTGCTATAATGGCTCCGACGCTGGGGATAACCCCGGCCGGGCCGGAACGCCGGCCGAGGAGGGTTGAACGGTGAAGGTTCTGAAAATTATCGGCCTGTGGCTGGGCCTGCTGGTGTTGCGGATAGTGTTGCAAGTGCCTTTACAGGGGCTTGCCGAGGTGGGTGGAAGCATGGTGGGGGTATCCGCCGTATTGTCTTTAGTAATCACCATTGTTTTCATCGTGGCTGGCGTCATCGCCACCAAGAAAATCAGTGATCCGGAGAGGGATGTTAGCCCGGTGAGGGCTTTGAAAATCACCGGTCTTTGGCTGGGCCTATTGGCGTTGCGGTTCGCGGTGCAATTGCCATTCTCGGGAGGATATTTTCAGCCCTTGAGCATTTTCGGCACGGATGCGCTTTTGGCGCTGAATATAATGCAGCGGGAAGGCGGTGTAACGGGCAACATCATTTCGCCCGACGAACGGTCGGTAATCGCCTTTTCCATTATCATTGGGGCAGCCTCTTTAATTGTTACTATCCTTTTCATTTGGGCTGGTATTATCTTTACCAGGAAAATCCGGCGTTCCGGGCGGTAGGATCCTACCGCCGTCCCCTACCCCGGCCGGCCCGTATCGGAGCGGTGCGGCGGAACTTTTCCTGCTTGCGCCGGCCGGTCTTGCGTCCGGCGGAGGAGCGTCGGGACGGCAGCGATTTAATGGGCGTTACCGTGCTATTCAGCCGGCGGCCGCTCGGCCGGTAAGTGCGATGGCCGGCTTCCCGTGCGTGCTGGGGTGGGGGCGTCAAGTCAGTCAGCCGAATGCGCGGCCGCCCCACGCTCTTAATCCGCGCTTGCGTTTCTCCGGTATCCAAATCGTGTACCACTTCCCGCGTTTCGGTGTGGCTTACCAAGCGTGGATAACGGCCCCGGCGCAGCCGACTGCGCGAGTAGCCGCCATCCGGCAAATCCGGGCTGGGCGTATAAGTCCGGGTGGGCGTCCGGGTCGGTGTGATGGTCGGCGTCGGCGTAATGGTCGGCGTCGGAGTGTCATAGACTGCCGGCTTGACCACCGTGCGAACCCCGGGGATGATTTCGGGTAGCGGCTCCGGTATGCGCTGGGTGATGATTTCCGGCGCGATGTCAACCTTGTAAGTCGGCGTAATCGACGGGCTGAACGTCGGCGTCAAGGTTGGCGTGAAGCTCGGCGTGAGCGTCGGCGTTGGGCTGAACGTTGGAGTAATAGTTGGGCTGACGGTCGGGGACAACGTCCGGGTGATAGTCGGGCTAATGGTCGGGGATAACGTCCGGGTGATCGTTGGGGACAGGGTAGTCGCCCGGTTAGGGCTGGGGCTGACCGCCGGAGTGATGGCAACGGACGGACTAACCGCCGGCGTCGGAGTGACGTTGGCAGTGCGAATAGTCGGTTGCGCCACGGTGGTCAGGTTAGTCGCAGTAGCCGGTTTCACAACCATTTGGGTGCCCGGGGCAACACGCAGGCGGGCAACAATGGCGCGGGCTGCTTCGGGATGAATTCCTTGGGCAAGCAACTGCACATAAAACTGCCGTTGGAAACGATTGCGAACCTCACTGCCGCTCGGCGCATCTAAGAACTGCCCCGCCCCGCCCAGGAGTTCCGGAGTGAGCGGCGGATAGCCGCTGATGGGCCCCGCAGCTCCCTCTTCGGGGGTAACCGTCAAAACCGCCACCCCGGTACTCCGGCCGCCCCCTCCTCCGAGCAGATTTTGCACCACACCGCCAGTGTCGGTTGGTGTAGCTGTTACATCCGTTTCGCCCGTGCCGATAGGCAGTTGCTCAACTTCTGGAATCCCGCTGTCCCCGGGCAAGTCAGTGGGCAAATCCCCCGGGATGATAATGGCGGTTGGGCCGGTGTGATTGTCACCACCCCCAATAGACTGCCCTCGGGGAGCCTGCGTCAACTGGACATTGGCCCGCGTTTCCGAGTATCGCTCATAAGCAGATGGACCGAACGTACCCATGCTGCCGGGGATAAAGCCATCCGGCTCTTCCGGACTATCCCCTTCGTTTTCCCGTCCGCCGGACGGGGTAGGGCCAAAGCCGAAATCCAACAGACCGCCCAGATTGTAGCCGCCCAGCAGAGCCGGGTCGTCCACCGCTAACCGCACGGTGTGGGGCTTGAGCATAGCCAACAGTTGGTCGTTCCGGGCAACCCTGCCGGGGTCAACAATCGGATTAGCCCTATCCCTTTTCCAAAAAGTCCGCTGCACTTCGGGCAGGCGGGAAAGGTCTTGGGGCGGGATTTCCACCCATTGTTCATTCGGGTCATTGGCCCGCCCCCGCGTCGTAACGGTCTGTATCCCGATGTCCCCGCCCATTGGCCGCAGATCGGGCAACTGCCCCACGCCAATCGTACCTTGCCCCAATTGGAATTGGGTAGGCTCTGTTCCACCGCCCAAAGGGGTAATCAAACCGGTGGGCGTAGGAGCAGTGGCAAATCCGCCTGGATATTCCATTCCGGGGTAACCGTATACCGTTTCCAGTTTCCCGGTCGAGCGGTAAATCGCGCCATTGTCAATGACGAAATCCCCGGCGCGTCCCGCGCCGGAAACCGGGACGACGCCGGTAGCCCGGAACGCCCGGGGGCGGGCAAAGCCCTCGGCTGTGCCAAAGAAACCGGCTTGCACCGCCGCGCTGCCCAATCCGCCGGGGTTGTCTTGGCCGGCCAGTTTGAGGACAGCGGTCTCATAAGCCAGCTCCACCGCTTCCTCCAGTGCTTCGTCGGCATAGCCGGAGGCGTAACGGCCCACCGTGCCGGTCGGCAGAAAACGCTGCCCGATATTGCGGGCCCGCTCCAGCCCAGCCGCATAGGTGGCCGGATTGAAAGCGGCAAAGGGGAAACTGCGCTCCAGTTGGGCAACTTGTCTCTCCAGCCCCCAGTTCTTGGGGCCGGGCCGGCCGGCCAGAGGAACCCGAGGCGGGGCGAGCCACGGTTCCCGGGGAAGTTGATACCCCAGAAGGGCCGCCCGGCCGCGCGCCGTTACAACCCCGCCCCGCAATGCCCGAAGCAATGCCTGTTCCGCCGCTTCTGACGTTGCGAAGCGGTACCAGTGAGGCAGGCTGCGAAGACTGCCTAGCGTAGCCCGGCCAGTGGCGGCCCCCAATGCCTTAAAGCCGGTGCCGGTCATAGGTATCATGGCAATGATGGGTGCATTTAGCAACATCCCAGAGGCCGACCGGCTCATTTCATCCGGCGAAATTATGTTACCGGTTACCCCACCTTCGCGCATTCGCACATTCAGGAAGGACGGGACAAAAGACGCGCCGAAGAGGTCGAGCGGCCCCATACCCCCGACATAGGGGAATCCTTCGGGAGTGGTGAAAGGCGGATATGAGTAAATCCGATGGGTGGCTTCAGGGCTAACGAAGTTGTATGCAGAGGACTTCCCCAAATACCAACCGAAATTGCGCTTCCTGGACCAGTCATCGTTTTCCGCCAATGTCATACCGTCAGGGGTACGCCAACCGGCGATGTTGTAACCGTGATAGCGGCGGTGGGCGGCCGCTTCTACCGCCGCCTCCGCATCCGCAATTTGGGACGCTTTCCACTCCGCAAAGCCTTCGCCAGCCCCCAACACATACGGCGGTCGGGGGTAAATCGCCGGTATATCAAGTCCCAATTGACGGGCGTGTTCCCAAGTCTGCGCACTGCGCACTGTTTTCAATTCGTTGATAGCCGCCCGATAATCTGCGTCAAGCTGAGGCAGATTGGTGGCTTCCGTCAAATCCCGGGCGGCGGTTACCGCCCCCTCATCGGCTTGGTCAACCAGCTGCGACAGGTATTCGGTACCGCTGATAACGCCGCTCGGCGTCTGTAGTCGCAGGTGGTCGTACTTCCCGCTGTCGCGCAAATCCCGCAGGTCGTTGCGGAATATGCCCAGCGCCCGATAAACATCCCGCTGGTCAACGCCTTCCCTCAGTTCCTGCAGGTTCGGGGGACCGCCAAAGCCGGGGCCGTAGAGAGTAGTGCGTAGGCGGGTTTGCGCGCCTTGCAGGTCGTCCTCTAGCCGCGCCAATTGCGTCGCCGCATATTCCTGCACTTCCTGTTGCTTGAGCTCCTGCTCGCGCTGCAAATCCCCGATAACCGCCTGCTCTACCCGATATTGCCCCGCGATGGCTTGCCCGGCGGCGATTTGCTGCCGTTGCCAAGCAATGTCATCCGTAGCCTTTTCGCGCAAGACGGCGTTAATCTGGTCGATGGTGGCTTGAACAGTCCGACTGTTAATCCCCGGCCGGTCGCGCAGGTCATACAACTGGTTAAGCACCACCTCCAGGTTTATGTTGCCGGGCATTTCATAGCCGCCGAAAAGGTCTTTTAGGGCAGCGGCGGGGACAATCCCGCCGTGAGCATCCGTCGCATCGTCCAGCGTAGCCAGATACTCCGCCGACCGCTCTTGATTCAATCCCGCGCTCCAGGCGGATTGAATCCCCTTCGCCGTTTGCTGCGCCCGGTGTAGCCGGTCGGCGAGCTCCTGCCCCCCGGGATTCCACACGATTTCGCCTTCGGCGTCTACGCCCAACTGCCTCGGGTCCCGCTCAAGGATATTAGGCGGGCCGGCGTATCCTGCCGCTGCGATTTGCCGATTCGTCCCGGCCAGCATTTCCACCGCCCAGTCGGATACCCGGACGGTGCGCTGACTGCCATCCGGCAAGTCAATGGTCATCTCCAGGTTGGCATAGCGGGGATTGCTAATCAACTCGTTCAACGTACCAATGCGCCGGCCGGGCGATTCGGCAGTGCTGACCTTTTCCAGTAGCCCGCGCAAATCCCGCCCCAAATCCAGTTGCTCGTTGATTGCCCGGAACTGCTCGAACGGGGCGTTGTTGGCCGCAATGCGGGCTGCTTCTTGGGCATCCAACAACTCCCGCAACTCGCCGCGAGCGGCGGCCCGCGCGTCGGATTCCGTCTGAAAATACACAGCCGGCTGAAAGGCGCTGCCTTCGGCGTCAAACAGTGTCGGGTTGCCGCGCCCGCGCCAAATGCTGGCGAACTCAAACTCTAAGTTGGTCAGGGCGTCGTGGTCGGCCAGCGTCCAGCCGTCATCGTCGTTAAGCCGGCTGTCAATCAAATCCTGCCGCTGCTGATTCTGCGTTTTCAGCAGTTCGGTATTTTCCTGATAGTTCGGGTCTTGGTAAATCTGCTTGCGGACTTCCCAGGGCAGCAAAGCACCCTGCGCGGGATTAACTCCGGTATAGTATTGGTCCGTGGCGACATTGCGGGCCACGTAATCACTGCCCCGATAATTAAGGGCGCGGTGGACTTGGTTTCGGAAATGCTCTTTCAACCATTCCGGCATTTCGTTGAATGCCGTCAGCAGTTCCTCGCGGGCGGCCTCAAAGTTTTCGGAGGTGTTCGTCCCGGGCAAGATATTCGTCCCCGCCAGTTCAATGGCGGCGATGGCATCCTCTACCCGCAGAACGTGCAGGGTGATTTCCCTATCCCGCTCACCAGGCACATATTCTCCGGACTCATCCCGGTAACCGTAGTAATAATCCCGGCCGTAATCCCGTCCCGTCCGATGCAGGGCGTCGTGATACTTGGACTCCATCTCCCGCCGAGTGCGCCGGTCACGGATATTGTTGAGCGCGGTGTTCAGTTCAGCCCGCAGTTGGTGCAGGTAACGCTGCCCGCGATTGAACAAGGCGCTGTCCCGCGCCCAAGCCGGAGCGTAGGCTTCACCTAGCTGTTTGATGAGCCTTTCCAGTTCCTCCGGCGACCGCGTGATATTCGTGCCGGTGAAAATCTGGATGCCAGTCAGGGGGTCATAGCCCGGGGGAACGGGCGTGACTGTCCCGTCTTCGTTGCCCCCGGGTTGCCCGCCGGTGGCGGTCGTAGTTGTCGTGACAACAGCCGGCTCAGTTGGCCCGATTTGGGGGCCAGCAGGGCCGGTGGGACCCGTCGGGCCGGTGGGTCCAGTCGGAACGGTGGTGCTGACCGGGCCAGTAACCACGCCGCCGCCGGCCGCCGGATGGTCGGCCGCCTGTTCCCGCCGCTTTTCCCGCTCGTCGGCTCCAGTAGTACCCTTTTTGTCGTCGACCTCGGTGGTGCCGGGCTTTCCCCCCCGCGTATCAGTGCCGGTTTCCCGGCCGCCCGGAGCCGGCGCAGTTGCCGGCCCGCCCCGCTGGGTAGTTCCCCCGCCGGCCGCCGGATGGTCGGCTGCTTGTTCCCGCCGCCGCTCCCGCTCGTCGGCAGTTTCCCGCCCGCCTGGAGCCGGCGCAGTTGCCGGCCCGCCCCGCTGGGTAGTTCCCCCGCCGGCCGCCGGATGGTCGGCCGCTTGTTCCCGCCGGCGTTCCCGCTCGTCGGCGGCCCGTTCCGCCGCCGCTTCCGCCTGCTGGAACGTGGCGCGCGTCAGCGTTTCCCGCTCCCCCGGCGCCGGAGGGTCGCCACCACCAACGCCCGGCCGGGGCGCCGGCCCCGGTTCGGGCCGCGCCTGATCCTGGCCGCCGCGGGGGCCGGGGGCTGGAGTCGTACCGCGGGGTTCGGGGACGCCCGGCCGGGGCGCCGGCCCGGGAGCTGGCCTGATGCGGGAAGTCCGCTCATTTGGAGGAGATGTAGAAGCACCATCATTGGAGGCGGGAGAAACTCCCCCGCCGGCCGCCGGATGGTCGGCGCCAGACTGGCGGCGGTTCCGCAACAACCGCGAAGCAGGCATAAATTCCTCCCTGATATATAGCAGTCTGATGTATATACCAGACAAAGACGCTGGTTGCTTTGTAGCTATTTGCCGAATTTGGCGAAATAGTCGTCCACGTCCTCGCCCCAGGGCAAGTCGCGGAAGCGGGAAACTGAAAAGCGGCCGCCCTTCATCCCGCAGTACCTGGTCAGCACCGTTTGCACTTCGTCCGGGTGATAGGGTTCGCCCTCGGAAAGCGGGCCTTGGGCGTTGAGCTTCATCATCAGGAGTTCAAAGGGGAAGCTGCGCTCCTTGGGATTCAGCCCCAGGGACGGGTTGGTTTCGTACAGGAAAAAAAGCTCGCATACGGCGTCCAGGATTTCCTCGGCCCGCTCCTGCCCGGCGTTCTCTGCGGCTTCCTGCGCTGCAAAGGCGGCGCCCTCGTCATCCAGGTCATTCTCCCCCAGGGAGAGCAGGCTGCCGTCGGCCATGCCGTCCCGGATTACTGCTGCCGACAAGCCTTCCGTGGCGCCGACCTTCACGTTCTCGAAGGAGTATTGCAGCTTGGCCGCCTCGTAGATTTCCCAGGAATTAGGGAGGATCAGCTTTTTTTCCACCGGCTTGTCGAAAACCGGGATTCCGTACTTTTCCCCGATATACTTGCCCCGCAACGGCTGCGGCCCCAAGCGGTAGACCTTTTTGTAGCACCACGGGGGAAAAGCCGGCCGGCGGGGCGTCCTTGCATCGAGGACGTAGTAAACAAAGTCCACTTCCCTAATCCAGTCGTTGGAAAGGTTTCCCTCCTGCTGGGAAATGCCGTAAACCGGCACCAGTCCCTTGCGGATGTTGGACAGTCCGTCGATGCCGGTGCGCTGGCGCTTGGAGTTCTGGGCATAGCGGCTTTGATAGATATGCAGCTCGTCCAGCAGGAGGACGTGGTTCGGCGGCACCTTATGGATGTAATAGACATCCTCGGCGTCGATGTGGTAGCCGAACTTGATCGAGGCGTTGCTGATGACGTTATAGCCCCGGCAGAAAATCTTCAGGGCCCACCGCGCGGCCTCGTTGGTTTTGCCCTTGCCCCGATTGCCGCTGAACAGCCGGTTGAGGTGATCGAGCGGCGGCATTTCCTCCCGCTTGTTTTTCAAGTGGGAGTTCATCGCCCGGTCAAAGGCGCGCAGGCGGGCGTCGTTGCTGATTTTGTCCGACGGGTGATAGGGCTTGTGCGGCAGCTCCCGGATGTGGTCTTCGGTGATCTGGAATGCGGCTACTTTGGCCATAGCTAACTCCCATAGCGCCACAGAAAATATGCGCCCCCAACGGGCAGGGCGATAAAGACCAGGGCGAATGTTGGAATCCCGAACAGCAGGATGGTTATCCCCATTACCACACTCGATACCACCAGCCCCAGGGCCGCCCCGTTGTAGGATCTGAAAGCGGCAAAGACCAGGGCAAAGGCGGCGATGCCGAACACCATCAGGATGGTATACGCCCCGCCGGGCGTCCACCACAGCAGAGACTCCCGCAATCCCCGGCCGTCTCCAGTGCGGACCAGGGGAGCGCCGGTCCACAGGATGCGGAAACGGCCGGGCTCGCTTAACGTAATCGTTCCGCCGCTGTCGGCGTAGGCGAATTGGGCGTAAAAGCACTCCAGCCCCGTTTGCTGGCCCCTCAGGGTCAGGACGGCGTGCGGCAGAGGGAACTCCAGCCGCGCGGTGTAGGGCGTAGCGTCATAAAGGCCGTTGCAGCCCTGGGACTTGCGATAGACCACCAATCGGCTGTCGGCGTGTTGATTAAGGGCGGCGTCATAACCGGAGACGGACAAGGTCAAGTCGGCCCGGACTTGGGGTATCTGCCCGGCCGGGTTGGCTGCAAAGCCCGGCGCGGCTGGCGGCGTCCCCTGGCCGGCGACGATGCTGACCGACAGCGCCAGCAGCAACGAAAGAATCAGGGCCGGCTTTTTCATTGAACTGCCTGGGGCTTTTCCCGGGCATCCTCCGGCGCATCCGGGGACGGCGGCGGCGTGGCCGTTGCCGGATTGCCTACCGGATCCTGGATTGCCGGCGCGGCCGGCTCCGTCGTGTTTGGCGCCGCCGTCGGCTCCGGGGCCGCCGGGTCGCCGAAGGTGGGGACGGCAGGCGCGGCTGCCGGCGCTGGATTGGCCGCCGGTTCCTGAGCCAGGAGCGACCCCATAAAAAAGGTGCCGAGGATGAACAGGCCGGTGGCGATCCACGGCCCGGCGCCCTTGATATAGTCGCCCACCGTCTTTTTTTCGATGGCTTTGGCGAGCTTGGCCGCCTCGGCCACGGTGGACATCCAGGAGTAAAGGGTTTCGGCATTGCGATTGGTAAATCGCTCTGCATCCGTTTTCACCAGCCGCTGGCCGTCCATCGGCGGCAGCGGTTGAGTACAGTCCCCCGAGGGAATGTTGGGACACTGGGGGTTATCCACCCCGGCCTTTTGGCAGTCGGGACAGGGTCTCCCCAATAGATCCTGATACCGCATTGCCTCCAGCGGCTTGTCCCGGTCGGTCATCATCATCAAGAACCCGTTCGCCAGGCCGCTGTGCCGGCTGCTGCCCCGGAAATACCCGGCCAGTTGGGCGAACCCCAGACGGGGAAAGAAAGTGGACAGCGCGCCGGTAATCCACCAGGGATTGGTGGCGTCCCCGGTTTCCAGGACCAGACCCCAGCCGTAAGACCGGTTGTATTTAATCCGGCGGGACAGGGCAAAGCCCAACCCCAGCCCGAAGACGCCGCTGCATATAATCGTGAATACCAGATGCCCCATACTGAACCCGGTCAGCGACCGAGCGGTAGTTTCCAGCTCCCGCTCGGAGGTTACAAAGGCATACAGACCGGCGCCGCCGCCAATCAAGGCGCAGACTCCGATGCCGATCCAGGGCGCGGCATAGACCCAACCGTTAAAGGCGCCGACGGCTTCGGTCATCGCCCGGTATTGGGCTTCGATAATGGACGGATTGAAAATGCCGGCCGACTTCAGTGGCCAACGGATGAAAGCCAGCAGCGGCGGCTGCCGACGGGCAAAGGCCCGGCGCTTGGCCCAGGGATCATCCTCGTGGGGCAGTATCTCCTGCAAATGCTGGCAGAGGTCCACGGTATGCAGGGGATTGATCCGATTGTGGCCGCAGGGATAACGGCGACGGCTCATCACCAGCAGATAGAGCGTCAGCAGCAACCCGGCAGCGGCCGCGCCCAAGACCAGCCAGTTGAGTTCGGCTAAAGCGCTCATTACAAGGCGTTCCTCCCCAGATAAATCAGCGTGGTCAAGGCAAAGACGCCGCCGCTGATGCCCATAGCGATGTAGGCGGCCTTGTTCATCGCGCTTTGCCCGGCCCGCTGTACCTTGCTGTCCCCGGCCAGCACTTTGAGGTAAAAGGAATCCAGCCCGTTCTGCAACAGTTCCGGCATCGTGGTGGGATGCGGCACCTCCATAGCCTGCAAAAACAGCCGCTTGTCCTCGAACGGCTCCAAGTCGGGGCTGCCGAATTTCATCAGGGGGATGGATTCCACCCGGGGCAGGGCCATCTTGTGCTTATGGGAAAACAGCAGCCCCTCCTCCTGGATGACGTTCGGTTCCATCAGAACCGAATCGTCCGCGCGGATGACGATGAGCATATCGTCTCCGTCGGGATTCTCGGAATGTTTGGTCGTGCCTAATGCCATGACTCGGCCTCCTTATTTTACTGACTGGGGCCGGCGGAGCCGCCGCCTTTGCTGCGTGTGCCTTCCCGGGCTCGCCGTTGGGCGTTGATGGTCTCCAGGTCCATGTCCTCCAGCAGCCGGGCGAAGTGGGCTTGCGAGTTGGCGAAGTAGCGGCCGGAGGCGAACTCCAGGCAGAAGTCCATAAAGACCTTGATGAAACTGGGCGCGGCGGAGTACTTGGCGCCATTGAAATCCCGCATTTCATCCGGCAGGCAAAACAACTGCCACCAATCGGTATAGTCCACAAAACAGCGGCGCCGGCGGGCGTCCTTGATCTGGCGGTGCCAGTCGGCGATCTGCCCCCGGATAAACTTGGCCTGCTCTAATGCTCCATCCAAAGCTTCTTGAGAATCGATGACCGGCAGGAGGCCGAATACCCAGGCATCCCGCCGGGCCGACTCAAATTCGGCGGGGGTCCGGATGGCGTCGTTTTCCTGAATTTCAGGGATAAAGACTTCCCCGTTCCAAACTGCCCCTGGCGTTTCCTGGTCGTCTTCGTCGGTCCGCTCCCGGCTGCACTCGGCAATGGCCGCGACCAGGGCGGTCATTTCCGATTGCAGGTTGACCAGGTAAAACTTGCTGTTATTGATGGGGGCCGTGGCCTGCCACATCCCGATGGTCAAGAACTTCCGCGCCAGCAGCGACTCCGGCGACCCGGGTTTGAAGCCGGCGATCAGATACGGCTCCGACACTGTAGCCCAAGGCACGGTTACGCCCAGGCGCAGCCCCTTATACCAGTCGAAGTAGTCCGACGGGCCGGTGGGACCATCCAGCACCGTGTCGGTGGCCGTCTCCATCGGCGAATAGGGGGAATCCGGGTCCGGCCCTCCACCTTTGCGGCGGAACCGGTCAAGAATGCTCTCCATAACCTACCTCGCCCAAAACTTCTGGATAATCAAGCCGAGGATTATCCAGGCGAAAATGACGCTCATAAAAATCTGCCCATACAACAGGAGTGAGCCAATGGAGCCGCCCACGTCCATAAAGCTGTAATCCCAAAAGAACGCCCGCTTAAAGATGCTCCATGACCCGGCGGCCATATTGAAACCCTGGGCCAAGGAGTTGGCGAAACTGGCGATGCCGTCAAACAGGTTTTTCTGCTTTTCGGTGTTGTCGCCCAGGAAATCCTTCTCATTTTGCTCCTCCGCCCCGGAGAAGCCGCTGAAAGCGCCATCGGACGGGGGCCCGTCCAGCGCCTGCCGCTGGTCCATTTCCGAAGGGCTGATGCCGGAAGTGATGGCCCACGCCCCCAGGTCAATTCCTGCGAATATCAGGTGGAGCAGAACCAATCCCCAGAGGAACTTGGTACTGATTTGAGAAGGCAGCATGGCACACCTACCGATTAGTCCACCAGTAGACTCCGCCGGCTCCCGCCAGCAAAGACACCGGGATCGTCGCAAAGGGAATGGTGAATCCGCCGAAAGCCAGCCCGCCAAAGAACCACAGCAGAATGAACACCAGGGTGCAGACGGCGGCGGACGTGGCCGTGAAAGTCTTGGTCCCGATAACGAGCGTTACGGCCACGGCCAGGGTAATGACCAGCGTAAAGGCTGCCCAAAGGTAGCTTTGCCACTCCACCTGCATTGCCTGATAGGCGACGGCGTTCTGGTTCGGCGTTCGGGCGGGGTCATACTCATAAAGCGTAAACAGGTCGATGAAAAGACGGGCGGCGTCTTGCACCGCGCCGTCCGCGGCGGCCCGGGCCTGCGGCCGAACGCCCCGCTCGTGCATCGCCACCGCCCCGGGCACCGGCGTGGGCGTGGCCGGAGCTGTATAGGGCGTCAAGCCAGTCAGGAATATGTAGTATTTGCCCCAGCCGGAATAGATATACTGGTTGCCCTGCACGACCTCAACCTGTCCGGACGTCCGGGGGAACGGATACCCGCCGGCAACCGTGTACCACTTGGCCCGGATAAAAACCTGACGGCGGTCAGTGCCGATATTGTTGGCTGCATAAGTGATTACCGCCGTGGCCTCGTCGTCGTTCCGCGCAATAGTCGGCGTCCCGCCATTAGGCTCCGTCCCGGCCGGATCAATGGGGATGCCGTCCGGCTCGATTATGATTTCATATTCGGTGCGCTCAATCCCCGTGGAGGACGGGGATATGGGCGTCCAGTCCAGTATTATCTCGTAGGTTCCCGGAGTAACCGTCTGCCGGATGAGCGGGGGGCTGGTAAGCACCGGCTGATACTCCAGGAAGCAGGTCGGGCATTCGCCGTCATCGGGGGATAGACTGCCCGGCCCAATGCGCCAGGAAATCGTTACTGTGCCGATGCCCGCGCTGATGGCCTCGGCCGCATTCAGTTCGTTGAAAGTGCAGGTGGTCGGAACAGCCGGCGGCGAACCGGTTTCCTCCACCTCAGCAGTAGAACGCCACAACCGAACCTGGAAGGTGCGGGATACCACGTCCGGCTCAATGACGCTATACACCAGGTCGGCAATTTCATTGGTATCCGTCCCCCCGGTTTTAGTTTCGCCGCCCTGTACCACATAGTAGGGGCTTTGGTACAGGTCGACGCCGCGCTCCCGGATGACTACCTTGTAGCAGTAGTGGGTGGTATGCGGGCTGGTGTTTTCAAACGTGGCGATTATGTTCGAGGAAGTCTGAACGGTCGGGAATGGCGCGCTGATATTCACGCTGAGCTCATTGCTGGTCGTCGGCGCAACTGCCCGCCAGGTAACCGTCAGGGTGGCAGGGTCGGCCGCCGTCAGTATCGACGTCTCCCCCGTGCTATATGACGCCGCGCAGGTGCCGGTCACAATTTCATTCGTTTTCTTAATGCTGACGGTATAGTCCGCGACGGTCAGCTCCGAATGATTGTAGGTCCAGCTCCAGCTGGTGGTTTGCCGATTGCCCACATACCGCCAACCTTCGATGATTGAATGCGAAGCGCCGCCTTGGATGGATTCCGTGATGGTCGGCTCAAAGCAGTAACCACCGCTCCCGCCCGCGCCATTCTCCAATGTCACCACCACTAGGGCGTCCTCGTTTATCGCCGGCTCCGTCGGCACAGCGGCTTGCGTATAAATTGGGGTGGCAGGATTGTATGGCACATAAGTGAAAGCAGTGCGAGCAGTCTGTTCGACCACCGTAACCGTTCCCACCGCCGAACTAAAGCAGTCGCCAGGCGTCGAGGGATGATAGGCCACCACCGTGGCTATGGCGTACTCCGTGATAGTGCGCCCATCCGGGTAGGATTGGGGGTTCGGACGGGCTAACCTATAACTGTTGACCCCCGTCAAACTGGTTTCCCCGGG
Source organism: Dehalococcoidia bacterium (assembly GCA_965243185.1). Lineage (GTDB taxonomy): Bacteria > Chloroflexota > Dehalococcoidia > Lucifugimonadales > UBA3495 > CBDBCU01. The sequence goes on from OZ251531.1 coordinate 2,977,977, forward strand.
GGCTAGTCGGACGGAAAAACCTTCGACCGAATGAAGGGCAGTTCCCCCCGTCTGCGCGGCGAACTTCTCCGCGTGAACCGAAACACATACCGCATAGGTAAGGGACGGAGCGGTTACGTCCGCCGTGAACTTTATCCGGTCACCGTATTGCAGCGCGCTATTCACGGTGAACGTCGCCGACCAGCCGGCAGTCGGGATCGCCGGCGGCGATTGCGCCCCGGCCGGAGCCGGCGCGGCCAATGCCAACCCGATTATGCCCAGCAGGGCAATGACTACTCCGGCTAACCGCATTATTGCCGTCCCCTGGACAGTAAGTAGGGCGCCCCCGCCATTATCGGGATGACCAGCAGACCCAACGGCAGGATGGCCAGATAGACCGTTGACAGGACAAACTCCAGGTATTCGTGGGCCGACAACGCGTCAATCGCCGGCAGCCACGCCGGAAGCCTGATGATGGCGATAACCCCGGCGTAGTGGATGCCCAGCAGCCCCATAAACCGGCTGGCGCCGTCGTTGTGCGCCATTACCACCACTGCCAGCCCCAAAATCAGCAGAAACAGGGCCGACAGGTTGGCGTTTATGCCGTCAATCAGCATAAACTCAAAGACCAGTTCCAGCGCGAGGATGCCCAGCAGGGAATACATGGCTAGGATTCGTCCTCGGCAATCTGCCGCTCAATGGAAGTGATTCGCAGCCACTGCGAATCCGTGGCTTCTTTAATGCTTTCCGTGTTGGCGAACAGCGCCGGGATGCCCGGGTGTAAATGCCCCAAGACCTCCCGGTCGTACTCCGTTCCCAGCGGCTGACCGGTCACCACCAAGTCAACGGTTACCACGCCGCCGCCAACAGTGGCAGACACCGCTTCCGGGTCTTTCAGTGTGAAAATCAGGTGGACGTCCACCGGGTAAGTTCCGGGCTTGATCGGGTAGGCAGCCATCCGGCCCCCGCTCAAGATATGAACTCCATACTGGAGCGGGGGGCCAGCATGGAAGTTCACTGCCCCGACCGCCGGCGTCCGGTCTTCGGGGCAGTTGGCTAACGCCGTAACCTCCGGCGTTAGCCAGTTAATACTCCCATCCGGGTAATAGCGGCCGGTTTCCATAGTGAACTGCGGCCGTGCCGGGGTTTCGGTTTCGGGTTTGGGCGTAGTCATAATTCCCACCTAATTCAAGTTGATTCCATATATGCGAATGCCGGAGCGGGAGCCGGATTTAACCGCCGCGCCAGTCAGAAAGACATTTCCGGCGGTGCGGGCGATTGCCAGATACGGGGAATCAGCGGCGTCCGGGCAGATATAGATACTGCCGCCCGTCGTAATGCCCGCCCCAACCGCTGTAGCCGTGGCAGCCCGCAAGGTATCCCCGTCCAGCCATTGCATTGCGAGCCGGCGTCCGCCGCAAACGATGCCATAGCGGTCATAGTTGCCAATCGCAATGCCGGTTGATGCGAAGGTAGAGCCGACAAAATGGCTGGAGGGGGCCCACAACTGCACAATTTGAGGAACCCGCAACACCGGGTCCCAGCGGTGAGTCGTTACCGTTCCCGTTTGCCCAGGTTCGGAAAGCCGCCAAACATTTTCCCGCAGCGCCCCCACCTGCGCCGCCGTCAATCCCGTCAGCCGCCAAGTGGCGCTGTCGATGCGCTGAATGTCCAGCGTCAGGCTGCCGGCCGTTACCCGTATATCCCCGGTGTAAGTCCGCGCCGAGGAGTATTTGAATTCAAGCCAGCCATCGCCCCGGGTGGTGGTGCGGTAGGAAAGGAAAGCGTGGGCCAAAGCCGCCGGCATTGCCGACCACCGGCCGTTGTTGGCCGCCAGACTGGCACCGCCCCGGCCGGTGAAGCCAGACCGCGCTACGTACAGGGCGGTGTAGCGGCCATCCGCCGCCTGCTGGAGCGTAGCTGAGCCGCCGGTCGGTTCAATGTCATCCCCGGCCAACCCGGTATCCGCTTTGACATGGACGGTGGAACTGGTCTTGCGATACAGGCCCTGCGCCGCTCCGGAATAGACAACGGCCAGCGAGCCATCCGTGAATTCATCCCCGTCGGTCGAAAGGTCAGGTAAGGCAGTCGCATACTCAAATATCGGGCCGCCCGTGCCAGATTCCCCCCGCGGCGCGCCCGTGGCCAGAACCACCAGATTCCCACTGATGGTGATTGCTCCCGTTGCCGTGTCGGTAGAGCCGCCGGGGTCGGCCAAGTATTGCAGGTTGATAGCCACGTTACCCGTGCCGTCGTGGGCCAGTCGGACGATAGCCACGCCCCGCAGGTTCGTCCCGTTATACACATCGGCAGTTGCCAGAGTTACGCCGACCTGGGGCGGGTTTGCGCTGGCATTGAAAGGTTGGCTTTGCGCCAGAGCCTCAAGGCTGACAAAACCCGTGATATTGACCCTAGGGTCTTCGGTGACTGTTGGGCCGCCGTCCCAGCGTATGGTGTTGGCCGACCGCTCAGTCAGAGTCAGCGTAAAAGTCCCGCCGATGAGCCCGTGGCCCTCGTTGCGGATATTTACCGGGTCAGAGAGGGACGTGGTCTGGGTCTGGCTGTTGCTATCGAGAGAGTTGACCAAGTTTACGCCGGCGCCGGCGCCGTTAAAGACCTCCCGCTGCCCGATTAACTGGATGCCCTTAAACTGCGTTCCGTCCGAACTGATGGTGATAGCATTGCCGGCTTGATTGCCCGAAAGAAAATCCAGCTTCTCCGGCGTGATGCTCCCGTCCGGCGGAACCGTCGGGGCATCACTTGGAACGCCGGTCAGCAGCCGGTAAGGAACATCCACATTTTCCAGGGTGGGCCGGTCCAACTGAACCACGATAAGGGCATCGCCGGCCGGTTTGTCATCCAGTTGCAGGACATAGTAGTCATAACCGCCCAAGTTGCCCAATGCCGTCCAGTCATCGGCCTCGATGCGCTGCTCAATGTCGGTGTTATCCGAATCCCCAACCCGCGCCTCTATCCCGTCCAGCGCAGTATCCACCGGCAGCCGGAAATACCAGAACTGGAGGGTGTAACGGGGGCCGGTGGCGTAGAAGTTGGCATAGGTATAACCGGACGCCGTGGCAACATTGGATTGACTGGCCGTGTGGGTAGTCCCTACCACGCCCGACAGGATTTGATAACCGCGCCCCGTTATGTCATCAGCCAACGCCGCGATATTGCCCGGCAGCTGGTAATCGTTGGCGCCGTCCTCAATCCCCGCCAACTTCGTCTGCTCGGCCAGGGTAAAAGATTCCCCCGACAAGCGGATTTCGACATTGCCCGTTGTGCCGCCGCCGGTCAGACCCGTACCGGCGGTTACGCCGGTAATATCCCCGCTCCCGCCGGCCGCCGGCGCATCGACGGCCGCGTAGTTGCCGGAGCCGTCAAAGCCAACCAGTTTGTCGGCTTGCCCCGGCCCCTGCGGGGGCAAAGCCTCAATGAGGGCTTGGTCGGCAGAGGAAATCGCGCCGGGCTGCGTGGCGGTGGCTAACGGGATGCGGTCGCGGGCAAAAGAACCGGTGGGATTGTTTTGGCCCGTGTAGGCTTCCACCCGGGAATCCACCGCTGCCTGGTTCAAACCGCCGGACGGGACGCCTTCCTGCATCTCCGCCCGCAGGGCCCCGATGGTTACCTTTTCCGGAGCAAAGGAGTCGCTGGCGTCGGCGATTACCATCAAATCGCCGTCAGCAATGTCCGCCGGGCCGGCGTCATTCAGGTTATTGGGGTCAGTCCAGGGGAATCTCGCGCTGGTCAGGTGGTCAACCAGACTGGTAAAGGTGTCGTCGGCATTCCCGGCCGGCTCCGGTCCCCACTGGATATTGAAGGCGTCAATCAGCCCGACGTCGTTGGCCAGGAAGCCCTTGACGATTTTGCCCGGCGAACCCCAAGTACCCGGGGTCTGGGCTAATGCCGTCGACGCGGTTAAGCCGGCCGTCAGCAAGCCGGCTATCAGCAACAAGGGCAGCAGTATGCGCTTGAGCATTACGGCGTTACCTCCATAGTCGCGCCTCCGAAATAGGCGCAGTCAAAGGCGTAATGGGATTGATATACGGCGGGATAATCTTTGCCGCCGATGGTTAGCGCCAGCGGGGACGGCGGATTGCCGGCCGTCAGTCGGTCAAAGGAATGGATTATGTTTGCTCCGGCATAATCCAGTCGCAGAATGGGATGGGGCATTGCCAGGAAGTAGTAATCATAGACGCGCTGCCCCGGCGTAGTCGGCCGGCCGCCGCAGTGCGGGAAGTGGACGGTGTTGCCCGACAACGCCCAGGCATTGCCGCTTTGCCCGGCAAATATCGCCTCGGAAGGGTCTGGAGCAGCCCCGCCAGTCTGCGGGGACGCGGCCGCAATCCGCCGCGCCAAAGTCGTCAGATCGGTAATCGCCTGCCCCGGCTCCGGGGTGGACGTGGGCGGCGGAACGGTCGCCGTCGGGGGCGGGGTGGCCGGCGGCGGGGGAACCGGCGTCGGATGCTTGAACGGCCCGACATCCTCCGCCTGCAAGACCATACTCATCCATACGGACACCAGCCCGACGACCAATAGCACTACAAAGCCCTTGCTCAAGGAGGCAAACAAGACTGCTACCTTTTGACGGCCAGCCAAATCAGGGCGGCCAGCGACGCCAGATAAACCATTATCAGAATGCCGAAAACGGCGCGGAAAATCGTAATGCCCAGGAAGCCGTCGCCCCAGGTCAACCCGGTTACTGCCGTTTCCAACTTGGTAAAGCCGAAGGCTATATACAGCAGCGACCCGATGCCAATGCCCAGGATGACCATCCCTTTGCTCAACCCCAGCCAGTCCAAAGTCATTGCTTTAAAGCGTCTCCTGTAGTTCCTGGTAGTCGGCCGGCCGGTTCGCCGTCCGCGGAAACCGACCGAAAGAAAGGTTTTTCAATTGAAACCCATAGTAAAAATAGTATTCACGGTTTTGGGGCGATTTTTCCCTTTGGATTTTTTTATTTTTCTATGGGGCCAAGTAGACGCAAGCGCGGATGCGCTCGGGCTCGGGCGAGCAGTTCCGCGTTGGCTTCGTCCCGCTTGCTCTGCTCCTCCGCGGCTATCGCCAGTTCAGCCGCGGCCGTGGCCATCGCCGCCTCGAAAGCTTCGCCGCACAAGGCCGCTTTGAGGTCGGAGGACACCGCTCCGTAACGACTGCCCTCGCCCATTTCGATTCCCAACTCTTTAACGGCAGTCGCAATGTCGGCCCTGAAATAACCGGTGCCATAAATGCGGTTTACGGCCTTTTGCAGCTCGATAAAAGTCCAGCGCCGGTATCGGTCGAAGCTGCCAGTGTCTGACAGCAGCCGCAAATGGCGCAGGGCCTCAATCCACGGAAAAGTCGGGGTCGGTTCGGACATCACGGGCTTAAAATATCATTAGCCACTGTATTGGTTTCTAGGGTATACATAATGATTTTTCGCGGATTTTGGGCAAAATTCGTGGCTCAATGGCAATGCAGGTTGGCTCAAACGGCCGTTAGTATCTGGAAAGAAAACGAACGATGGAGGGTATACATAATGATTTTTCGCGGATTTTGGGCAAAATTCGTGGCTCAATGGCAATGCAGGTTGGCTCAAACGGCCGTTAGTATCTGGAAAGAAAACGAACGATGGAGGGTATACATAATGATTTTTCGCGGATTTTGGGCAAAATTCGTGGCTCAATGGCAATGCAGGTTGGCTCAAACGGCCGTTAGTATCTGGAAAGAAAACGAACGATGGGAGGCAGCTTTATGGAAGCCTTAAAGATTGAACTGGCGCCCAATGCCAGAGGCCTTGTCAATGACCAGTCCCTGGCGGGCTTGCAGCAGATGATGGACGCCCACTCGGGAGAATGGGCGTTGACCGCCTATCAGGTAATCGATGACGAGGAGATGACGGTGCGGATGTCCTTCAGCCTGGTCGACCTCGTCACGGACGCTGACGAGGAGGAGGATTAGCAAATGGTTACTGCGCTTCGCAGGGTGCTCTTTGTCTCTTTGGGGGTAATGGCGATGATGGCAACCGCCATCTTGGCTACTTGGTTGGCGTTCCTAATGGCCAATACGCCCATCTCCGACGCGGCGGCAGTAGTCGCCCTCAACTCCGCCCTTCTTTCCTTTGCCATCGCCCTCTGGATCGGGTTCGGCATTGGGCGGCGTCCCCGACTGCTTGGAGGAAAAAGGTGAAGGGCATCGTAGCCGGCTTTGTCTTTCACAATCTAGCAATGCCGGCCCATCCGAGTCGGTACGATAAGACGAAACAAATGCCGCTGTTTTCGCTTTTCCTAGCGGCATTCCTGACGCCTGAAATAATAATCCGATTGGGCGTCTGGAGCATAAAATCTGCCGGTTTTCTCCACTGCGCCGAGTGCTTGGCGTTCTGGAAGGAAATCAATGCGCCGATTTGCCAGTGCTTCCTCGGCTTTGATGCTCCGGTTTCCTGTAAAGACCGGAACATAACCGGCCAGCTCTGCCGCAACGCTCATTTCTTTGGTCCCCACGACCACTGCATTGATTGCGGCGGGGCCGTGGCTATCGTGTTTGATTAGTCATCGGCCAGATGTCCCTCCAAATGCCGCTGGAACCACGAGCCGCCGTTCCTGTACTGCTTCCCACAGATGGGACACTTTCCCTGGCGTATAGGTAGAATCTCATCCCAGGAGAAGCCGGTTCGCGCCATTACCTCATTGCCGGTCATCAAAAAGTTCAGACGCCAGATAAGCAGCGCGTTGTAAAGATTCACTGAACCGCTACCTCCCGTACCGATACCGGGCCACGGCGCCCCGGGCCGCCAATTCGCCGGCCGCGTAATGTGCCGGCATACGGGGACTGGCCCAGCGTCCCGCCGTCTGCATCTCCACCACCCCGGCGCCGGAAGCAGCCAGGGATTGGGCCGCGCCCACCCGCAGGCTGTGCCCCGACACGCGGCCGGATACCCCGGCCGCCTGGGCCCGCCGCGTGATTATAGCCCGCGCTGACCGGGCGCTCAACCGACCTTCCACCCGGCCGCCCCGGCGTATATGCCGGAACACCGCGCCGGCCTCAATCCCGGCCGCCGTCAACCACTCCCGAAGCCGTTCCGTCGTCCTTTCCCCCAGAAACAGCGGTTCCGAACCGGCCGCCGCCTGGTCAGTCTTGGCCCGCCGGACAATCAGCCGTCCCGTGCCGTCGGGTTGAAAACCCAAGTCGGCCACATCCAGAGCGGCCACTTCGGAAACCCGCAGCAGGGCGTCGCTGGCCACGGCCACCAAGGCAGCGTCTCGCGCCCCGATAATGCCGCCGGCTTGGGCGGCCAGGTTGCTCACTAGGTCGGCGTGTTCCCAGCGGATACCGCCTACTTGCCCAACGCCCCGGCCGGTGCCGTGCCGGCGATAGTTTTCCAGCGCGCGAGCCGTCCGCCGTCCCGCCGGCGACGGGATGCCCAACTCCCGGCAAACCCGGCGCACCGCCGCCAGCAGTTGGGCGGCGGCTCCGCAACTCCGGCCGGCATCAAACAGGACTACCAGATAGTCGGCCAACGCCGCATCGGTCAGATCCCGCCCGGCCAGCCAGTCGTCCAGACCGTTCAGGGCGCTCTGGTAAGCGCGGCGGGTGTTGGCCGACATCGCCGGCTGATGCAGCAGATGCCGGACGGGAGACCCCGGCGCCGGGGCGGGAACATTCAACGCAAACCTCTTTGGGCAGTGATACAACGAGGCGATTTACCTGTCAAACCTCGCGGAAGCCGAGGTTTGGTAGTTTGATTCCGGTGTGGGCATTCGGCGGAGGAACCTGACACTGGAGGGCTACAATGGAGAACTTGATCCACATGGACGGCTACCAAAACTACTTGGTGGGGCAGTTTCAGTCGGCCAATACCATCCGCATCCACTTGGACGACCTGTCCACCTATTCCCGCTTCCTGGATCACTCCGGAGGGACCGTCATGAATATGAACCGGAAGGTCGCCCGGGAGTACATCTGCTGGATGGTTGACAAAGGGCGCCTCCGCACTACGCTGCGCCGCAAAGAGCCGGGTTACAGCCGGCGTAGTGCCGACCGGAAAATTACCGTGCTGCGGAGCTACTACCATTTCCTGACGACACAGCGGAAGCTGTTCCCCAAAAATCCGGTGCCCTCCCACAAGGATCTGCCGATGAAAATGGAAGAGCCTCTGCCAAGTTTCCTGAACAAGGAGGAGGCTCGCCGTCTGATCCAAGCCCCGCAAGGGATCGATACCAAGTTCGCCCGGCGTGACCGGGCCATCCTGGAGGTCCTTTATTCCAGCGGGCTGCGCTTGGGCGAAATCCACGGCCTGAACCTGGCCGATGTCGACTTGGCTAAGAAGCGCATCCTGGTAAGGGGGCGCAATGGCGATGAACGGTACACGCTCTTTGGGGAACCTACTCAGGAGTCCATCCGTCTTTACCTGAGCCACGGCCGCCCCAAGCTGATGGCGGCCGCCCGGCCAGAAAAGGATGCCTTGTTTCTCAACCGCTACGGGCAACGATTGAGCCGGATTAGTTACCAAAACATAGTCCGGCACTGGGCCGCCGTGGCTGGACTGCGGAATGACCTGCACCCGCACACCCTGCGCCATACCTTTGCCACTCACCTGCTGGAAGGCGGGTGCGATCTACGCGTCATTCAGGAACTCTTGGGGCACCGTAGCCCCGTAACCACTGAGCTCTACACCCATATCACCCACCCCGAAGCCAAGGCCGCTCTCCACCGGTATCATCCCCGGGCCGGAGGGTCGGACACCCCCGACCGGACATAATCCCGGCCAGCCAACCGTACGATTTCAGACTACAGTTGAACCCTGAAATAGTTTCTGCTAAGTGCCGTTAGCGGAACCTATTTTTACTTGCCGGCATCCCTCTTTTCAAGTCCCCGGATTCCCACTTTCGTGGGAATGACGGTTATAAATGCCTTTATATTCGTTGCAAAGGGTCGGCGGCCTTCCCGCAATTGGCAATTCCTGCCATTCAGGGCGGAAAGCGTTATTGATTCTATAACGATTGGCTGGGATTTTTGTCACTTCTCGCTCGCCACCCCCGGACTTTCAAGCCGCGATCACCCCCGTTCTCACAGGAATGACGCAGCAGTAACCCTTGCCCCATGCAAGGGGTGAGCCTCATTTCTGTCACCAAAGACCCCTCCGGATATTGAATCCCCGTTGAATCCTTTAAATAACCCCCCCAGCATACCCCCTCAAGCATCGGGCCAACGGCTGGGGCATAGAAGCTAAACCTAGCATCGCTCCTAGCGTCAAAAAAAGCGCAAATCCCTGGAAAACGCCCGGTCAGCGGCCCGGCGGCGAACCGTGATGCAATCCGTCACCGAGCCGCCGGTTCGCGTTCCTGGTATTAAAGCTGTCGCGGCCGCCGGATTTTATTCCTGGCACTGACCGGGTGTACGCTAGGAGTAATGCTAGTAGCGCTTACCTACGTGTCCTAGCGCGCTCGCGCAACTCCTGCCGGCGGGATTCGTCAAGGTTGAGCAGCTCGTTGAAACCACCGCCATCGCCCTGGTGGAGCAGAATGGCCCTGATGAACTGCCCCAAACGGTGCTGGGCGGCCCGGCCCCTGCGGTTCAGCTGGGAAGTGGAGAGACCTCCGAAAACAAAGGCATCGAGGTCGCTGCCACCCCACGCGGCGGCGATAAGGGCTGCGCTGTCGCCCTCATAGATGAGAGCGTCATTGCTGATCGTGCCGGCTCGCAACATCACCCCCCCGCCCTTGACTATCTCGAAGTCACGCCAGCGCAGTTCGGCCAGCTCGCGCCAGGACAAGCACTTTTCATTGCCGTCCAGCCCAACCAGCATCATCAAGAGCATATCGACCCCGCCGCCGGGGGGAGTGGGCGGCCGCCGCTTGAGGGCATCGGCAAAACCGGGTTTGGGCATAAACGCTGCCTCCTGACAGTGGATTTATGCCCGGCATATTAACTGCAGGCCGCCTCGCCAAAGTTTGCTAGGGTCTCCCCGGTGACAGTCCGCGCCGAACCTGCTATAATCAATCCAACCCGGAACTTTAACCAGGAAAGCAAGCGCGATGACTACCACCCTATCCCCAGCTGACCGCCAAGCCTTCATCCAAGCCCTCCGCGATGACCCGGTTTTCCGCGAGGAAACCCGCGCCCTGCTGCTGACCCGGGAAGTGCTGGAACTGCCGGAAAAACTGGCCCAGTTGACTGACCGTGTTGACCGTTTCGCGGCCGCTCAAGAGAGCTTCAACGCCGAGATGCGGCAGTTCCGCACGGAACAGCAGCAGTTCAACCAAGGTGTAACCGTCCTGCTCGGCCAAGCCTTGGGCGGCAACCTCGAAGCCAAACTCGAGCGCAGCATCGGCCCCATCCTGGCCCGCACCTTCAGCCTCTACGATGTCCGCACCCTGCAAAGCCGTTTCACTATGCCCAACCAGGAATTCAACCGCCGTCTGGCCCAAGCCCAAGCCGAGGGCAAAATCACCGCCGACCAGGCTTTCCAACTGGATCGGGCCGACTACATAGTCTATGGCCGGCAGACCGCTGACGACGCCGAAGTCTATTTTGTCGCCGAAGTATCCTGGACTTTGGGCCAGAACGACATCACCCGGGCCCGGGAGCGGGCTGACCTGATGGCGGCGGCCAGCGGCGTCAGTGCCATCGCCGTGGCCATCGCCCAGGAAATCCCCCCGCCGCAAGTTCAGCAGGCGGCAACGGCTGAGGTCATCCTGATTCGTGATGACGGAAACTGAAAAGGTTGACAAAGAAATAATCCGCGATTATTATTCTGCCGAGGGCCAGTGCCCGGCACGGAGTGAGTAGGGGTGTTATGTAAATGTCCCCTCAGTCTCCACTCTACATAACAAGCCTTGTGCGAACCAGTGGGTCGGGGAGTTGGAAGCCCCGTTAGTCAGCTAACCGGCGGTTGGGGAGAGGGCTACGGTGCGGAGGCTGTCGATGGCTACTAGTTGGGACTCGACTGCTGCCAGCAACAAGTCCAGGTTCCAGCCTTGGGCCGCCGAAACCAGTACGCTGGGATAGGTTTCCAATCCCGAGGGCGCGGCGGGAATAGCGGCATCGTCCCGGCCGGCGGTCAACAAATCCATTTTGTTGATGGCTAATACCCGGGGCTTGTCGCCCAAGCCCAGGTCTTGCAAGGTTTCCTCGACTACTTCGGCTTGTTCCGGGGCTTTGGGGTGGGTTATGTCAAGCACGTGAATTAGCACATCGGATTCGGCCAGTTCCTCGAGGGTAGCGCGGAAGGCGGCTACTACCATTGGAGATAGTTTCTGAATAAAGCCGACGGTGTCGGTGAGCAGCAGTTCGTCCCCGGCGGGCAGGCGGATACGGCGGGTAACCGGGTCCAAGGTGGAAAACAATTGGTCTTGGGCTTCGACCCGGGCATCGCTCAAGGCGTTAAAGAGGGTGCTTTTGCCGGCGTTGGTGTAGCCGACGAGGGTAGCCATGGGGACGCTGGCTTTTTTGCGCCGGTCAATGTAAAGGGTGCGCCGCTGCCGTACTTTGTCCAGTTCCTGCTGGATTTTCTGGATGTGGCGGCGGATCAGGCGGCGGTCGGTTTCGAGCTGGGTCTCACCGGGGCCGCGGGTGCCGATGCCGCCGCCTAATCGTTCCAGGTGAGACCACTGGCCTACTAACCGGGGGAGCAGGTATTGGTGCTGGGCAAGTTCCACTTGGAGCTTGCCTTCATGGGTGCGGGCGTGGCGGCCGAATACATCCAGAATTAAGGCGGTGCGGTCAATGACCTTGACCGGCAAGGCGGCTTCCAAGTTACGCTGCTGGGTGGGCGTCAGTTCGTCGTCAAAGATGACGGTGGCGGCGTTATGTTCGGTCGCCAGTTCCTGGATTTCCTGCAACTTGCCTTTGCCGACATAGGTAGGGGTCAGGCGGTCGGCGCGTTGGGTTACTGAGCCGGCTACTTCCGCGCCGGCAGCCCGGGCCAAGTAGGCCAGTTCCTCGAGGGTATTGTCCAACTCCCACAGGTGGGAGCGGTTTTTTAACTCTACGGCGACCAGGATGGCTTTTTCCCGTTCCGGTTCGGTGGCAACAGTCTTTCTGGCGATGGCGTTATCCCTCCCGAGGGGCGGGTATGGCCCAAGATTCCAGGCGTTGGCAGCCCTTTTCCACTTGTTCGTCCGGGGTGGTCAGGGAAAGGCGGATGTAGCCCTCGCCATACTGCCCATAGCTGGAGCCGGGGGTAACTACGAGGTCAATGTCCTCGAGGAGCCGGGCGGCAAAGTCGGCAGAGGTAAAGCCGGCCGGCACTTGGGCCCAGATGTAAAGGCTGGCGGCCGGCACGGCTACCGATAAACCCATCCGGCGCAAGGCGTTGACGACCCGGTCGCGGCGGCGCTGGTAGATGATCCGATTATCCTCGATGCAATCCTGCGGCCCGGTCAGGGCGGCCATCGCCATTTCCTGAATGGCTTGGGGGATGCCGGAGTCCAGGTTGGCTTTAATCTGAAAGAGGGCTTTGATCATAGCTGCGTTGCCCACAGCCATGCCCATGCGCCAACCGGTCATATTGTAGCTTTTGGAGAGGGAGTGAAACTCGATGCCGACCTCTTTGGCGCCGTCGGCTTGGAGCAGGCTGCAAGCCCGGTAGCCGTCATAGCCTACTTCGCTGTAGGCGGCGTCGTGGAGCAGGGCGATGTCGTTCTCCCGGCAAAAGGCGATGTAGTCGTCAAAATCCGCGAGGCTGGCTACGGCGCTGGTGGGGTTGTTGGGGTAATTCAGCCACATCACCTTGGCGGCTTGAGCGGTGTCCCGAGGAATGGCGGACAGGTCGGGCTGCCAGGCGTTTGCCGCGCGCAAGGGCATCAAGTAACTTTCGGCTCCGGCAAACATGGTGCCGACGGCGTACACGGGATAAGCCGGGTCGGGAACTAAAGCCAAGTCGCCGGGATCCAGGAAGCAAAAGGCGGCGTGGCCGATGCCCTCTTTGGCGCCAATCAAGGGCAGGACTTCGGTATCCGGGTCGAGGGATACGCCGAACCGCTGTTCGTACCAGTAGGCGATGGCCCGGCGCATTTCGGGGAGTCCGTCGGTTTCCGGATAGCGGTGATTGGGCGGGTACTGAGCGGCAGACAGGAGCCGGTCGATGACCGGCTGCGGGGTCGGAATATCCGGGTCGCCGATGCCAAAGGTAACGACATCGGCCCCGGCAGCCCGCTTTTCGGCGATGATGCGGGAGATTTCCACGAAGGGATAGGGGGCCAGTTTGCCCAAGCGGGTGGAAAATTGCATATTGGTTACTCCTGGGGTGCGGGATAAGCGGTCAAAGCCGCTTCTCCTTTAGTAAAGGTGAGCCAGACGTAGTAGTTGATGAAATTGCTCAGCGGGAAGGAAAAGCCATATTTTTCCTGCACATATTCACCGGGGCTGGTTGCGCCGGAAGTTGCTATTACCCGGTGGGCTGCCGCCTGCATCCGGGTCAGGAACTTGGAATAGGAGGGCTTGGTGGAGCCGCATTGATACGCCTTTCGGATGGGGTCATCCCACATCACAAACAAACTGGGGTTCAGAACGCCTAGCGTTTTAGAGGCCCCGGTAGGGCCAAATCGGTCGATGCGGCACAGCTCGGTAAAAACGGCATCGACAGTTTTCAGTATAGCCGAGTCCAAGGCGGGCGACTCCAGCTTGATGGTGGACAACGCCGCCATTTCCGACCGGTTAGCCCGGAACACCTCGAGGATTTCGGGGCAAACCGCAGCCGGGGCCCGGGTACTCCACCGGTTCAGGAAAGTTCTGACTTGTTCAATAGCCGCCGGGTCCGGGGAGTTGACCAGCCGGCTGCGGAACGCGACGGAATCTACTTCCGCATAAGCCCGCCAATACTTTTGGTACTCGGGCTTGGTGAAGTATAGGTCCGCCGCCAATATAACCTTGTCAAAGGTCAGGTCAAACCGCGCGTCTGCCATCAAAACGCCTACCTAAAAACCTCCCGCAGGTTCAGCTCAAAACCGGGCAGGCGGTGGGAGCGGAAGGTTTGGCTGAGGTCAAAGACTGCTATCGTTTTCGGTTCCCCGCCGGTCAAGTCGACGATTTCGGCGGTCTTGGCCGATTGGCTGAACAGCCAACATTCCAAGATGCCGATGCGTTGGTAATCGCGGAGTTTGTCCTCCAAGATCCGTCGAGTTTCGCTGGGGGAAAGCACTTCTACCACCAAGTCCGGGGCAACTTCGAGGAATTTTATCGCGATGGCTTCCTCAGCGCCGGAAACGGTCAACCGGTGGTTGCTCATAAAGAGAATATCCGGCTGGCGGGTACGCAACGGTGCCCGCTGGATCAGCACATCCAAAGGCGGGGCAAGCACCTCGCCCAACCCGTTGGCCGCAACAAAGCTGAACAACGGGACAAAAATCCGCCCGGAAATCTGCTGGTGAAAGTAGGTCACGCCGGGAGCCATATACATCACCCCGTCCACGATTTCGTAGTGCAGTTTGCTTTCGGGGAGATTGGCCCACTCCTCGAAGGTGAGAACTTTGCTTGCCGTGCTGGTCATTCCGCCCACTCTCCACTGAAAACTTCGGCGGCTGGGCCTTCGAGGAAAACCTCGCCGGCGCCGTCCCACTCAATGGTTAAAGTGCCGCCGGGCAACTTTATGTCCACCCGGTCGTCAACCAGTCCCTGCAAGCGGGAGGCTACGGCAATAGCGCAGGCTCCGGTGCCGCAAGCCATAGTTTCCCCGGAGCCGCGCTCCCAAACCCGGGCTTCCAGATGGCCGGCGTCGATTTGGTTGACAATCTCAAAGTTCACCCGGCGGGGAAAGATGGGGTGTCCCTCGACCAGGGGGCCGATGTTGTGCAGGGGGAATTCGCCTACCGGCTGGTCGAGGTAGGTTACGGCGTGGGGGTTGCCCATCGACACAAAGGAGAGAAACAGGCGGAAGTCCCCGGGACGGATGGGGTATTTCAGCACCGGGCCGGGGCGGGATGCCAGAGCCGGGTCAAGATTCACCGGCACGTCCGCCGGGTTCAGCTGGGGACAGCCCATCGAAACCCGGGCGCCGGTTACTGCCGCCGCGTTATAGATGGGATAGACGGTGCGAATCCCGGCCAGGGTATCTACGGTAAGTCCGCTTTGGGGCCGGGGTACGATTTCCCGCTCAATGGCGTACTTGGCAAAGCAGCGGATGCCGTTGCCGCACATTTCACCTTCGGAACCGTCGGCGTTGAACATTCGCATCCGCAGGTCGGCCCGTTCCGAGTCCATAATCAGGATGATGCCATCGCCGCCCACGCCAAAATGCCGGTCGCTCATCGCGCGGGACAAGGCCGGCCAGTCGGCGGCAGCGTTATCCATACGGCGGGCGTCAATATAGATGTAGTCGTTGCCGGCACCTTGCATCTTGGTAAAGTTCATCGGCTCCTCAGCGGCCAGATTGTCTTTATTGTAGCACAACGCCGCAATCGGATCTGGTTGTCCGGCCGGTTCCGGTTAAGCCTGTTGCAAGTTCGGCAGCTTTCTCCGCTAATTCCGGGTCAGCGGCGTCCAGCCAGTGGATGCGGGAATCATCCGGCTTGAACCAAGAGTATTGGCGGCGGGCGAGGCGGTGGGTCTGAAACTTGGCGCGCTGCGCTGCTGCGTCCAGAGATATGGCACCGTTCAGATATTGTCCCAATTCCCGGTAGCCGGGGCAAGCCAAAGGGCCGTGGCCTAATCGGTAGCCCATAGCGGCAAGGTTCCGGGATTCCTCAACAAAGCCGTCAGCCAGCATTTGGTCAAATCGGGCGTCGATGCGCTGGTACAGGGCTTCCCGCTCCATAGTCAAACCGATTAGCAAGGAATGGGGCAAAGGTTCTCCCGGCTGGCGGTAGGTCGAGGGCGGATAACCGGTAGTGTGGTAAATTTCCAGGGCGCGGATGATGCGGCGCAAATTGCGGGGGTCTAATTCGGCCGCCCGGGCCGGGTCAATTTCCTGTAACCGGTGGTACAACCCGGCGCCGCCCGCTTGGGCAATAGTTTCTTGGCATTGCCGCCTAAAATTGGCATCCGGGGGAATGGCCGGCGTCTGCCATCCCTCTTGCAAGGCCCAGACATATTGTCCGCTACCGCCGGCTACTATCGGCAAAGCTCCGCGCCCGGCAAGATTCCGGAGGGTTTGCCGAGCCAAAGCCAGAAAGCGGCCCAGGCTGAAGCTTTCATCCGGGTTGAGCAAATCCAGCAGGTGATGGGCGGCTTGGCGGCGTTCCGCCGGGGTGGGCTTGGCGGCACCGATGTCCATATAGCGATAGACTTGGCGGCTGTCGGCATTGATGATTTCGCCGTTCAGCCGTTGGGCCAAGGCAATTGCCAACCGGGTTTTGCCCACCGCTGTAGGGCCAACGATAAAGAGAACCGGGGAGTCAACGGGGGACATTGCAACCCTTACCGGGGTCTGTACCGGGCTAGGCCAGGGCGGACTTGGTTTCCCCGGCCAACCGGGCAATTTCGAGGAAAGAGTCGGCTTGCAGGCTGGCGCCGCCGACCAGCGCGCCGTGAATGCAGGATTGGGCGGCAAAGTCGGCAATGTTGCCGGCGTTGACGCTACCGCCGTAAAGCAGGGGTATCTCTCCGGCGGCTTGCCCGAATTGGGAAATCAGGGTTTGCAAAATGACGCCGCCCATCACTTCCGCCGCGATTTCCGGAGTAGCCGCCTGGCCGGTGCCGATAGCCCAAACCGGTTCGTAAGCCACTACCAAGCTACTTAAGTCAGCAACGGCTACTTCGGACAGGGCGGAGCGCACTTGCCGCCCGATGACGGCGGCGGCTTGGCCGGATTCCCGCTGCTGCAAGGTTTCCCCGACGCACAGAATGGGGCGCAAGTCGTGCCGCAAGGCGGCCAATACCTTGCGGTTGACCAGTTCATCGGTCTCGCCGAACAGCTGCCGCCGTTCCGAATGGCCCAGAAGGACATAGCGGGCCAAGTCCCGCAGCATTGGCGGGGCGATTTCTCCGGTGAAAGCGCCGGAGTCGGCAAAGTGCATATTCTGCGCGCCCACGGCGACCAGGGAGACGTCGAGGGCAGCGCGCACGGCGGCCAGGGAAATGGCCGGCGGGCAGAGGATTAGCTCGACTTCCGGGGCTTTTCCGGCGCCTTGCGCTACCGCCCCGGCCAGTTCGACCCCTTCGGCCAAGGTGGTGTTCATTTTCCAGTTACCGGCAACTATGGTTCGCGGCATAGGGATTAGCGTCCTTTATGGCGTATGGGGGAGTTCAAGCTTGGGAGTCAGGCTAGGGGCCGAACTTGGTCAGTTTGCCCGAATGGGAGAGGGCGAGGAGCATGATATTGGTGGCGGGAATGCGGCCGATGGAGCCGCGGTCGCAATCCCTTTCGTTGAAAGCCGGCACGCCTTCCCCTTTGGTCAAGGGGGAGTGCAGCATAAAGGGGACGGGGTGCCAGCTGTGGGCGGCCATTATCGCCGGGGTGGAATGGTCGCCGGCGACCATCAAAACATCCGGTTCCAGTTCCCGGATGCGGGGAATTAGGGGGTCAAGGTTTTCCAGGGTCTTGACTTTGGCGTCAAAATCGCCGTCCTCGCCGGCGGCGTCGGCCGGTTTGTAGTGGATGAAAAAGAAGTCGTGGTCGGCATAATGCTGGTGCAGGGTATCCACTTCGTCGGCGAAGGTTTTGCCGGTGGGGATGATGGTCATATTGGCTACTGTCGCCAATCCCCGGTACATCGGATAGGCGGCGATACCGGCCGGGTTCAGGCGGTACACTTCGCCCATAGGCGGGAGGGCCGGCAGCTGCGCCCAACCGCGCAGCAGTACCATATTGCCGCGTTCCTCCTCGGCCAGTAGCTGCGCTGCTTGGCTGACAAAATCGTTGACCAGTTGGGCGGTCTTTTCGGCCGCCGGTTCGATAGCCTTGACCGGGAGGGCGGGAACTCCGGTGATTTGGGGGTCGGTTTCGGTTATCGCTTCCGACAGACTTTCCCCCCGCAAACGCAGCACGAACCGGTAATCCTGCACCGGAAAGACATCCACTTGTATGCCGGGCAGTTCAATTTGGTCGAGACGCGCACACAGGGGCGCGCTCAACTCGGTAGGGATACGCCCGGCCCGGCGGTCAATCAGGTTGCCGGCGGCGTCAACGGTGCAGAAATTGCCCCGGGCGGCCACATCGCCCGGCCGGAGTTCGACCTCAATGCCGAGGGCTTCCAGCGCGCCGCGGCCAATCTGGTATTTCAGGGGATTGTAGCCGAACAGGGCCAGATGGCCGGGGCCGCTGCCGGGGGCTACGCCGGGCAATACCGGGGTGGTCAGACCGCAGGCACTTTCCCGGGCCAAGGCGTCCAAGTGGGGCAGGTTGGCCGTTTCCAGTTCGGAGCGGCCGGTGTCCGGGTGCGGCAGTCCACCTAGTCCGTCCACCACCAGGAGGACGATTTTCGAGGAAGTGGAAACATAGCAGTCGTGCAACTGGTCCAAGTCAATCATATCCCTTTCACCGTTGATAATGGCTTTAGTCTGGTCGAGGTTTGCGGGCGCGGCCCGGGTCAAGGAAGGGACCTTTTCGGTAGTCAAGCGTCGGGCAAGGCGGCGATGCCGGGGAGTTCCCGGCCTTCCAGAAACTCCAGAGAGGCCCCGCCGCCGGTGGAAACGTGGCTCATTTGGTCCAGCAAGCCCAGTGCCTCGACGGCTTCCGCCGTGGAACCGCCGCCGACTACGCTGGTGGCGTTTTCCAGAGCGGCGATGGCTGCGGCTACGGTCCGGGTGCCTTGGCTGAACCGGGGAAACTCGAACACGCCCATGGGCCCGTTCCAGATGATAGTTTTGCAGGGTTGCAGGGCGGCGGCAAAGGCGGCGGCGGTAGATTCCCCTATATCCATAATATACCAATCGTCGGGAACCTGCTCGACTGGCACCGTGCGGGTTTCCGCCGGGTCGGGGGCAAAGCTACTGGCAACTACTACATCCTCGGGGAGATGGACAGCAATGTTGGCGGCGTTAGCGCGGGTCAGAACTTCCCGGGCGAAGTCCAAGCGGTCAGTTTCGACCGGGGAAGCTCCGGTAGCGTAGCCCCGGGCATTCAGGAAGGTAACAGCCATACCGCCGCCGATAAACAGGTGGTTCAGCTTGTCGAGCAGGTTCTCCAGTACCAGAATCTTGTCGCTGACCTTGGCTCCGCCCATCAGGGCGGCCAAGGGTGGGGCCGGGGATTGCAGGGCTGCGCCCATAGCTTCTACTTCCCGCTGCACCAGTAAGCCCATAGCTGAGGGCAAGTAGTTGGCAATGCCGACGGTGGAGGCGTGGGCCCGGTGGGTAACGGCAAAGGCGTCCATCACAAAACAATCGGCCAAGGCGGCCAGTTCCCGGGCGAAGTCCGGGGAGTTCTGCTCCTCTCCGGCGTGAAAGCGCAGGTTTTCCAGTAGGATAACCGCGCCCGGCGACATTGCGTTGACCTCTGCCGCCACTACCGGCCCGACACAATCGGTCAGGCTTTTTACCGGATGGTTCAGCAAGGTCGCCAACCGGTCGCCAACCGGAGCCAAGCGCAGGGTATCATCCACTTGGCCACGGGGGCGGCCCAAGTGGGAACAGAGTATCACGCGGCAGTTGCGTTCCAACAGGTAGCGGATAGTGGGCAGGGTAGCCCGCAGCCGCTGGTCGTAAGCGGCGATGGCGGCTACGCCTTGCTCAATGGGGATGTTGAAGTCAACCCGCACGAGGACGCGCCGGTTTTCCACAGCCAAGCCGGAAAGGGTGCGCTTGCCCATAGGCTAATCAGACTCCTCAACTTTATGTAATGCAGGGGCGGCGGTACGGGTATTAAGGCAAAACGGTCAATGCTCTCTGTGCCATCAATTCCAGTCCTGCCTGCCGTCCGGCCGGGATGCCCGCGCCGGCGGCGTCCAGTTGCGACATCCCTTGAGCTACGAGTTCTTGGGCGGCTTTTTCGGCGTAGGAGCGGGCGTCAACTTCCTCCATAATGGCGACGACGCGGGCAATGTCCGGGGGGGCCAGTACTCGTTTCATATAGATGCCGCCCAACTCCCGTTTGGCGGCCGTGCTGCCTTTTTCCAGAGTATAAAGCAACGGGAGACTTTTTTTCTTGTTCAAGGCGTTGCCGGCGGTCATCCCGTCGTCGTGTTCCCCCCAGAAGTCGGCAATATCCTGGGTGATTTGCCAAGCCATTCCCAAGTTGCGGCCCCATTCTTGGAATCGGTCGAGCAGGGCCGGGTCGGCGGGGGCCGCCAAGGCGCCGGCTGCGGCGGCGCAACCGGACAAGGCTCCGGTCTTGCGCCCAATCATATCCCGGTATTCGGGAATAGTAACCAGCAACCGCTCTTGAAATTGCAAATCCATATACTGGCCTTCGCATAGAGACAGGCAAGCCTGGTCCAGCAGGTCGATGGCGTCCAAAACCGGTTCCGCCGCCAAGCCCCGGTCGCTCAAGCGCAGCATTGCCGCCCGGCCCATAGCGTGGAGGCCGTCGCCGGCGTTGATGGCTTGAGCCGGCCCCCAAACCCACCACAGGCTGGGTCGGTCGCCGGCGTTCCCCCGGCTGGCTTGCACTTCGTTATGCACCAGAACAAAGTTATAGATCAACTCCACGGCGGCCGCGGCCGGCAGAGCTGGCGCGTAATCGCCGCTGACGGCTTCGCCGGCGGCCAAGGCCAGCAGGGAATGGAAACTTTGCCGGGCTACTCCCGATTCCGGTTGCCCTTCCCGGTCAACCCAGCCCAGATGGTAGCGGAGCAGGTTGTAGAGAAAGCCCGGCCGTTCCGCAAAACAAGCTTGCAGTTCCGCTTCCAGAGCGGACTGCCAAGTTTCCAAAACCGATGGGGCTGGGCTGTTCATACTTCGGGCAATCAAACAATGGGGGATTAGAGCCGGATAGGGTTAGGCGTTGCCAACTTGCAGCACTTCCGCAAAGGGAATGACGCCCTCCCGGATTAACGCCGGGCGGTCTCCGGTTAGGTCAACGATGGTGGAGGGTATGCCTTGCGGTGGCGGACCTTGGGCAATCAGGTAATCGACCGTGTCGCCCAAGGTTGCTTTCAGTTCCGCCAGAGTAGGCAAGTCCGGTTCGCCGCTGCGGTTGGCGCTGGTGCCGGTGATGGGCCGGCCCAACCCGGCGGCCAGAGACAGCGGCGCCCAGTGGTTGGGCATTCGCACCGCCACTGTATCCCGCCCGCCGGTTACCAGGAGCGACAAGGCCGCCGCCTTGGGCAATACCAGGGTCAGGGAGCCGGGCCAAAAGGCTTGCGTCAAACGGCGGGCGGCCGGTGGGAAATCCCGGGCTACTTTTTCGACCTGCGCCGCGTCGGCCACCAGTACCGGCAAAGCCAGTTCCGCCGGCCGTCCTTTCAGGTCGAAGACCCGCCGCAAGGCCGCTGGGTTGAACACATCGGCCGCCAAACCGTAAAGGGTATCGGTGGGCAAGGCAACGACGCCGCCTTGTTTCAGAACGCTGAGGGCGGCGGCGATTTCCGGCTGCTGACCGGATGCCGGGAGGGGTTGGGATAAAGTTGACATTGGCCGTTTTTCCATTGGGCTGGGTTTGGGGTAGAGTTTAGCACGGTTGTAACCGATTTTCACTACCGACAATACAAGGACGCGCTAAAAGGCGATTTTCGGGCTTTTGGGGTATTCGGAGACCTGAAGGGGCGGAAAATCGGCTTGGGGACGCCTTTGTTATGTCAACACTGGGAATTTTCCTTTCCCGCCGCTCTTTTCTGATAAACTGTTACCCGGCTTGATTTATCCGATTTGGGGATGGTGTAAAGGTGGACATTGGGAAGTTTCCGCCGCAGTTGCTGGCCCGGCTGCTCGACCAGTCCCGGGGCAATGACCGGCGGGTATTGCTGGGGCCGAAAGTGGGGGAGGATGCGGCGGTTATTGACTTGGGCGAGCGTCTGCTGGTAGCTAAAAGCGACCCGATTACCTTTGCCACGGATGCTATCGGCTGGTATGCGGTTCAGGTCAACGCCAACGATATAGCGTGTACCGGCGGTGTGCCGGAGTGGTTTCTGGCTACGCTGCTGGTCCCGGAAAGTTTCACGCCGGCCCAAGCCGAAGGGGTATTTGACCAGATGCGGCAAGCGTGTAATGCCTTGAAGGTTACACTGATTGGCGGTCACAGCGAAGTTACCTATGGCATCGACCGCCCTATCTTGGTGGGCAGTATGCTGGGGGAAGTGGAAAGGGACAAGCTAATTACTACCGGCGGCGCTCAAGAAGGGGACAGCATTGTCATCACCAAAGGCATTGCCATAGAAGGCACGGCTCTGCTGGCCCGGGAACGGGGGGATGAGCTGCTGGCGGCTGGGGTAGCTGGGGGAATCCTTGCGGCCGCCGCGGCGATGCTGTCTAATCCGGGAATAAGTGTAGTAGAGGAAGCCCGTATTGCCGTCGAAATGGTCAATGTACACTCGCTCCACGACGCTACTGAGGGCGGGCTGATAACCGGCTTGCGGGAAGTAGCGGCGGCTTCCGGGTTGGGGCTGGCGGTGGAGGAAACCAGTATCCCCGTGCTGCCGGAATGCAACGCGATTTGCCAAGCTCTGAACCTGAACCCGTTGGGCTTGCTGGCTTCCGGGAGCTTGATAATCACTCTGCCGGCCGGGGAAGTGCCGGCCCTGCTTGCAGCGTTGGAGCAAGCCGGCATTACCGGCTGGGAGGTTGGGCAAATCCTGGCCCCGGAGGAGGGGCTGCTGCTGATTGGCTACGGCGGAGAAATGCCTTTGCCGGAGTTCTCTAGGGATGAACTGGCCCGCTACTTCTCGTAAAGTGTAACGCCTTAAATTATTACACTTATTCCGGTCAAGCATTACACTTTTAGTTGCCCGCTAGATACCGGGAAGTGTTACACTTCAGCTTTCCAGATACACTTGCAGGGCATCCTGCAACTGCTGGGCGGTGGTGTTGGCGCCGCTGACGGTGATGGAAACCTTTTTGCCGGCCAGGGTTTGCTTTTGCTTCACCGCCCCGGCGGTCGCGGCCGCGCCGGCTCCCTCGGCCATAGTATGCGCCTTCTCAATCAGCAGACCGATGGCTTGCCGTATTTCCCGGTCGCTGACCAGCACGAAATCGTCAAGCAGATGGCGAATGATTTGCTGGGGCAGTTCGTAGCCCGATTGGGTGGCGATGCCTTCGGCAAAGGTATTCATCGGGGCTTGCACCAGTTGCCCCTGCTGCCAGGATAAGTAGCCGGCCGGGGCCGCTGCCGATTGCACGGCCCGGACCTGGATGGCCGGGTTTATCCCCTTGGCGACGATACACGCCCCGGACACGCCGCTGCCGCCGCCCAGAGGCAGGTACATCACTTCCACATCGGGCAGGTCTTCGATGATTTCCAGGGCTTGGGTAGCAACGCCGGCGACCAGCAGCGGTTCATCGCAGGGGTGGACGTAGCGGTAGCCCTCCTCGGCGGCAAGCCGTTCGCAGTGGGCTTTGGCTTCGTCAAAGGTTTCCCCGTAGTAAATCAGCTGGGCGCCCAGGGCTTCCATCGCCGCCGCCTTTAACGGGTTGGGGTTTTTGGCCGGGAGGGCGATATAAGCCTGCGTGCCGAAAATCTGGGCGGCCCGGGCGATGGACTGGCCGTGATTGCCGGTGGAAGCGGTAATCACCCCGCGGCTCCGTTCCGCGGCGCTCAAGTGGGCGAGGAGGTTGATGCCGCCGCGGGCCTTGAACGCGCCCAGCGGCAGGTAATCCTCATGCTTCAGATAGACTTCGGCGTCCAGCAGCTGGCTTAATCCCGCCGAGTAGTGCAAGGGGGTGCGGGACAGGTAGGGCGCGATGGTTTTTCGGGCTTCATAGACATCCCGCAGCGTAGGCATTTGCACCATAAAATCCCCTCTTTCCGCTCTGATTTGTGATTCGGGCGGGTCAAACCCGTTGCCGGGAAACGCTCTGCTTTAGTGCAGCCGAAACGGACATCATGCCGTCCTTTCCTGCTCCAGCCTAACAAAGGGCGAGGCTGGGGTCAAACCCTTTGCCCGGCCGGAAGGCATCCAGGGGAAAAGAGTAAATCATCCAGCGCATTACACTTTACTTCGCCCCATGCTGGTTGGTTACTACATTATTGTTACACCGTCACTCCGGCGTATCCGGGCAGCGGCTGGAGGGAAAATCCTTGTCCGCCGCCTGGCGAATGCACTACCCGGCGGAGGGGTGTATTGCCGACCGGGTTTCCTTAATCAGTCTAACCCTAGCTGAAACCGGTTTTCCGGTAACTGATTTCGCTGTTCTAAAACTTTATCAAAAATGTTTAAGAAATAATCCGTACAAGTCTTGACAAATATCGGAACGGGTGTTACCATTCAATACATCTTACCGATGGGAAGTTACATTCGGTTACACAACACGCCGGCGCTAGAGAAGGAGGTAATACATTGGCACGCAAGACTAAACTGATGCAGCGGGTAGAAAAGGAACACCAGCGCCCCTTGGAGCGGCTGCTCCCGGAGATGGTCAACGAAAAGGGCTTGTCCGAGACCGCCGACGACTTGGGGGTGAGCAAGGCCACGCTCGGCTACTGGCTGCTCAAGCTGGGCATCAATGTCCGCCGGGTAGCCTTGGCTCCGGGGGAAAAACTGGAAATTAAGCGGGCCAGCTAATCCCGGCCAAGGGTCGGGGAAAAGCTGACCCGGCAGCTTGCTCAAGGCAAGCCCAAGAGGTGGGGTGTTGTGCAGGCTGGCCGCGTCAGGCAGCGGCGGGAACTAACCGGAAAACGAAAGCCACCCGTTCACCAAACGGGTGGCTTTCGTTTTTCCGGGAGTATCGATTTCGGGATTGACTGAGCAGTTTCCGGAAAGCGATTTCCGGGGTTTTCAGGGGTTTGGATACCCCGAATCCCCGGAAATCGCTTTTACGCGCGCCGGCGGAGCGGTCGAGGCTCTTATGTTGACCCGATTTCCGGCGGCCGCTGCCTAGCCCTGAAAAATATCCTCGGGCAGGAAAGCTGAGACGGTTACATTGGGCAGGTCAACGATGTTGCTGATCCGCAAGTCCACGGCCACGCTGCAAAGGATGTACGCCTGCTCCCGGCTCCAGCCGCGCTCTTGCAGCAGGTCAATCATATTCACCAGGGCGTTGCGGGCGGCCAGGGTCAAGTTGTCCTCTCCCTCCTGGGTCCCGTCGTCCCGGATCGGCATACCCATAGTGGCGATGAAGTTGCGCGGGGCAGCCCATTCCGGCGGCAAGAAATAGCCCGGATGGGCGTAGCGGGGAAAGACGATGTTATGCCGGGCCGCTTCCCCGGGGAAAACCCGAAACCGCACTACTGCGGTTGCTCCCATTTCAATGGCGGTAATGCAACATTCGGAATCGCCCTGGGCAAAGTGACCGTCCCCTGCCGAATAGAGCGCGCCCGGCACATTGACCGGTATCAGCAGGCGGGAGCCTTTGGTCAGTTGCTTGGCGTCGACATTGCCGCAGTTCTCCCGCGGCGGCAGCGTCCGCAGCCCCTGCTCGGCAATGGAGCCGCCGGCCGGGACCGCATCCTCCGGGTCGGGGAGAAAGGCGATGCCGCCACGCCGCACCAGGTCGGACTCCCGTTCGGTCCAAGCCGCCAGTTGCTGATGGGAGGGCGCAATGCCGGCCGTTCCCATAAAGGAACCGTCAATGATGCGGACGCCGGGCAACTGCGGCGAAGTAGCCCAGCCATCCTTAATTTCCCAATGGGCCAGATACGGCTCCGGGAACAAGTCCCGCAGAAACCCGGCTCCGGGCCGGCTGCGCGTCCAGCCATAGGGTTGGGGCTGGATGTCCAGATACTCGATTTCCAGCAGGTCGCCGGGGGCGGCGCCTTTTATGTAAATGGGGCCGGTCAAGGGATGGGCTACTTTGGCGTCCAGATTTGCCAAGTCGGCCGGCGTCATCCCCGGCTTAATCTGGCCGTCGGAGGCGTCCCGGGTTTCCAGCAAGACCGCCTCGCCCGGCTCCACTTCCAGAATGGGCGGAATGTCGGGATGCCAGCGGTTATGCCCCTTTTCCGGTTCCGCTTTCAGCCGCTGGTCCCGGTCGATGGTAACGCTTTTCATTTACTTCACCCCCGTATTGGCAATTGCCGGCTTGGGAATCCCTCGGGTTAATGGACAAGTTTCAGAGGGACGGCAAGTCGCGGTCAATTGTATTTCCGGATACGCTATTGTATCTTAATTATATGCTGCCGCATTGGAGCCGCTACATTCCCCTTTATCTCCCTTGGCTGGCCCTGTTGGGCTGGCTTACTTCCGTTTCCTGGTTCTTTACCGACGACGCCTTTATCAGTTTCCGCTACGCCCGTAACCTACTGGAAGGGCGTGGACTGGTCTTTAACCCCGGTGAATATGTCGAAGGTTACTCCAACTTCCTCTGGGTACTGGAACTGGCCGCCATCTGGGCCCTATTCGGACTCGCTCCGGAGCATACCGCCCAGGGGCTTTCGGTAGCCTTTACCGCCGCAACCCTGGCGGCAATGCTGTGGTGGATGACAAAATTGCCCGGTCTGGCACACCGGGGGTTGACGATTTGGATGGCATTGGGGCTGGTGTGCAGCAGCGCCACCTTTGCCACTTGGACCTCCGGCGGCGGACTGGAAACCCGGCAATTCACCTTCTTTATCCTGTTGGCCGTGGTCTGTCTCAGCTTGTACCGGGATCGACGGGCGGGGTTGCTGACCGCGTCATTAAGTTTGGCGGCGGCGGCTTATACCCGCCCAGAGGGGCCGCTGATTGCCGTCCTTTGTTTCGGCTGGTTCGTTATACAACGCTACATTGACCGGGGACGACGGCAACAGGACTGGCGGGAATTGGGTTGGCTAGTGGTACCTTGCGTCACTCTGGTAGCAGCCCATTTCCTTTTCCGCTATGCCTACTATGGAGAGTGGCTGCCCAACACTTACTACGCCAAGTTTGTCCGCCCCTGGTATGAACTGGGGTTTATTTACCTGCAAGCCGGCGGCTTGGTAACCGGATTGTATTTGCTGCTACCTTTGGCTTGGGTTGGGCTGCGGCAACGCTGGCGGGAATGCCGCGATGGAACTTATGCTCTGGTTTTCCTGCTCATAGCCGTCCATGCCGGCTATCTGATGCGGGTGGGCGGCGATGTTTTCGAGTGGCGGCCGCTGGATTTTTATTGGCCTTTGCTGGCCCCGCCGGCGGCTCAGGGCGTAGTTCGGCTGGGTTCCGGGCTGAGTAATCAACTGCATTCCTTTGCCGCCGGCTTCCCCCAACTCGGCATCCGGTTGAGAGGATACTTATCGGGCAAGACGCAGCTTTGCGCGGTCATCCTGTTCGTGCCGGCGCTTTTCTACGCCAACGCAATGCAGGGGGCGTTGCTTTGGGTCGAAGACAATCGGCCGCAGCTTAGCAGTGAAAACTCCCCTTGGCTCCTGGCGGCTCCGGGAATGCCGGTTTTGACTGCTATTGCTAATGAACTGCGCTGGAATGCCACCGAAAGGTTTGCCGCGCGGGCTGCCAAGATACGCGTTTCCGATACACTACAACCGTGGTCTCGCTATGCCGGTATGGAACGGGAAGTGATTCCTGAGGATGCCGTAAGCCATATCAGTCGGCTCGGCCATATATCCTATTACTTGCCGGACATAGTATTTATCGACCAATGGGGACTGACCGACCACACTATCGCCCGTAATCCGGTCGCTAAACCCAGCCGGCAGCGCGTTTTGGCTCATGACCGGAAGCCGCCGCCGGGTTATCTGGAGCAACGCGGGGTCAACTTTAGAGTTTATCGGCCGGCCGCGACAGTCGGAGAGGCACTAACCCGGGCCGAATACACATTTCAAGGAGGCAACCCGGATACTGGCCGGGCGCAGTATGTTCTAACTAATGCCGAATATGCGGTTAAGGTCGGGGAGGATTTATATATGCCCTTCGACTCCCCGGACCGGCAGTGGGTTCGCGATCGTTTTGGCTCCAGAGATTTCACTGACCGCGAGTCTTATTTGCTCCAACGCAAGAATAAGCTTGAGGCCGATGAACCGGCCCTGCAATCCGACTTTGCCGTTTATCTGGATGCGGCGGAGCGGACGCTGTTTTATGTGAAGGAACCTTGCTATCCGGTCGATACTACACCCCGTTTTTTCCTGCATATCTACCCGATTGACCCGGCTGACCGGCCACCGCAGCGGCGGGGACATTCTTTTGACAACCGGGATTTCAGTTTTGACCAAGGGGGAATTTGGGCCGGGCAAGTCTGTATCGGCGTTCAGCCCCTTCCCAACTACCCGATTGCCGCGGTCCGTACCGGGCAGTTCGTCGGGGATACTAAACTTTGGGAGGGGGAAATCCGGCTCAAACCCGAATAAGCCGGTCGCTCTTGACGGCACCGCGTCAATCCCAAACTTGACCGGTCTATCCCGGCAAGGTATCATCCCTTTAATCACTGCGCCCCAATTCAACACTCCAACCTTAACTTAACTGAACCGCCGCCAGTCAGGGAGGAATTATGCCCCAAGCCCATGAGTTAATCGTGCAGATGCTCGAGGAGGCCGGCATCGAGTATGTTTTCGGGATTCCCGGGGGCGGCACCGGCCAGATTTACAACCTGCTGGTGGGCAAAGAGGACCGTATCAAAGCTATCCTCTGCCGCCACGAGCAGACGGCGGCGATAATGGCTGACGCCTATGGCCGGGCTACCGGCAAGCCGGCCGTAGTAATGGGCCAGGGGCTGTTTATCGGTTCCAACGCCAGTTTCGGCATTATGGAGGCGATGCTCAGCAGTTCGCCGATGCTGGTGCTGACCGACACTTCCGACGGCGGCTCCGCGCAGCATCCGGCCAACCAGTCCGGGGCCGGGGAGTACGGCAGCATCGACTTGCCGACCATCATCAAGGCGATGACTAAATATACCTCCCTGGCGACCAGTCCCAAGGAGGCGGCGCTGGGAACGCAGTTGGCGATAAAGCACGCCACCAGCGGTCGCCCCGGCCCGGCGGCCGTAGTAATGCGCTCTGCCGCCATCTCCGGCGAGGTGGATGTGGAAACCCCGCCCTTTATCCACCATACGGCCGGCTACTTGAACACCGCCAAACCGCAAAGCGCGCCGCAGGACATTCAACGGGCCATTGAAATTCTAGCCGCTTCCCGCCGGCCGGTGATTGTGGCGGGCAATGGCGTACACCAGGCTCACGCCCACGGCCAACTTCAGCAGTTGGCTGAACTGTGGGGCGCGCCGGTCGCCACCAGCTACAAGGGCAAAAGCGCCATCGCCGAAACGCATCCCCTAGCTTTGGGTATGGCGGGCGTGTATGGGCAGGAGGCGGCGAACCGGGCGGTTGGCGATGCTGACACGGTTATTGTTGTCGGCGCCAAGCTGAGTCCGCAGGATACTGTCCGGGAACGGCCCAATGTATTCGACCCCCGCCGCCAGCGCATCATCCAGATTGACATTGACGACCGCAACGCCGGCTGGACTTTCCCGATTGAACTGGGGTTGATTGGCGACGCCGGCAGCATCTTGTCCCAACTGGTCGAGGCTTCCCGAGACGCCGCTTCGGCCAGCGCAGCCCACCGCCAGGATTGGATTAACGGACTGCCCGGTCGCAAAGCCAACACCGGCTTTTATAATGACCCGGCAATGCATATTGACAGTTCCCCGGTTACGCCGCAGCGGCTGGTGGCTCTGCTCCGTCAAAACCTCGACCCGTCCACCGTTTTTGCCCTTGACGCCGGCAACAACCGAACCTGGATGGCCCACTACTACCAAGCGCCGCAAGCCCATACCTTCTTTGCCCCCGGCGGCACTGCCGGAATGGGCTGGGGACTGCCGGCCGCCGTTGCCCTCAAACTGGTCTATCCGGACCGCCCGGTAGTCGGCGTTACCGGCGATGGCGGCTATATGATGACCGTCAACGCCCTCTCCACCGCGATGCAGTATGACCTGCCGATTATCTGCATTGTCTTTAACGACAACGCCTTGGGAATGGTGCGGCATCACCAGCCGGAGGGACGCCGCATTGCTTCCGAGTTTGTGGAAACAGACAATGCCGCTGTGGCCCGGGGCTTCGGCTGCTTCGGCGTCCAGGTCAATGATTCCCGGGATTTGCCGGATGCTCTGCGCCAAGCCCAAGCCTCCGGATTGCCGGCGGTCATTGATGTCATTATTGACAAAGTCCCTTCCCCGGATGACTGGCGCGCCGACCTGCGGACCGCCGGGGAAACCTAGAAATCCTTTTTGCCCCTCCAGCCCAAGCGCGAGGTATCAAATGGCTATCTGGACTGACCAACAGTTGACGTCCATTGACCGGATGCTTAACCCGAAATCCATTGCAGTGGTGGGGGCTACGCCCCGGATGCAGTACGGCGGCCGTTTTCTCAACGCCGCCCTCAAAGCCCAAGACCGGGTAAATGTCTATCCGGTCAACCCGCGCTATGACGAAATTATGGGGGTTAAATCCTACCCCAGCGTTACCGATTTGCCCGAAACCCCGGACTTAGTGGGCGTGGTGGTGCCGTATCACCAGGTACTGGACATCCTCAAAGAAAGCCACGCCAAAGGAACCCGCGCCGCTATCGTCATCTCTGCCGGCTTTTCCGAGCGGGATGTTGACGACCGCCGGGATTTGCAAGGGGAAGTGGGCGCTTTTGCCCGGAAGTCCGGGCTGCGTATTTGCGGCCCCAACTGTCTCGGTGTGGCTAATGTTCAAGCTAACATCTGGCCTACCGCTTCGTCCCGGGGTTCTGATGGGCTCAGCGGACCCATTGGCCTTATCTGCCAGAGCGGCGCTTCCGCCTTTGGCCCTTTCCTGACCCGGGCCGTTGAGGAAAGTATCGGCCTCAGCCACATCATTTCCACCGGCAACGAGGCGGACCTGGACTTTTGTGATTTTGCCCGCTACCTGCTCGACCAGGACTCGGTCAAGGTTATCGCCGGTTTTGTCGAGGGTTTCAAGGATGCCCGAAAGCTGGTGGCTGTGGCGGAACTGGCGGCGGAACGCGGCAAGCCCATCGTCTTGATCAAAATCGGACGCTCCGATTTGGGCGCGCGGGCCGCCCGTTCCCACACTGCCGCTCTGACCGGAACGGACGCCCTTTATGATGAAGTCTTTGCCCAATACGGCATTACCCGCGTCCAGGACTATGACGAACTGCTGGAAGTGTCCCAACTGCTGGCCCATACCGCCAAGCCGCTACACCCCGGCGTTGCTGTCGTTTCCCATTCCGGGGGCATCAGTTCCCTCACCGCCGATATGTGCGGCCAAGCCGGGCTGGACTTGCCGCCCCTGACTGATGCCGCCCGCGATGGCATCAACGGCGTCTTGAAAGGCTTCGGGTGGGCGGCTAATCCCTCTGATGTAACCGGGTTCGCCAACAGCGACTCCTTCCCGGAAATTATGTCGTATATGAGCGAACAGCCCCATATCGGCACTCTGGTAGTAGCCAGCGCCGGCGCTGACCCTCAAGCCGAGCAGGTTATTGCTCAACGGGATAAAAGCGACCGGGGACTGGCTTTTCTCTGGACAGGTACCCGTTCCGCTACTGCCGGCTTGCCCAAGCTGAAAGCCGCCCAAATACCGGTCTTTTATGTCCCCGACAAACTGGCTTTCGGGGTGCGCGCCCTGCTGGATTACCATCAATGGCGCGACCGGCGGTTGGATACCGGCTTTGGCCGCGCCCCGGCAATGACCCGGCAGCAGGAACAAACCGTAGCCGCTCTTACCGCCTCCGGCCGGGTCAGCCTTTCCGAACACGAAAGCAAAGAACTGATTGCCGCTTGGGGGATACCCATAACCCGGGAAGCTACGGCCGCTACCCCGGAGGAAGCGGCCGCCGCAGCTGAAATTATCGGCTACCCGGTAGCCCTGAAAGTCGATTCCCCGGACATCCTGCACAAAACCGAGGCCGGCGTAATTCGGTTGGGCTTGACCGACGCCGCACAGGTACACGCCGCCTATGCGGAGATTATGTCCAGTGCCGCTCAGTCCGCGCCGGCCAGCGCGGCTATCAACGGCGTACTGGTGCAGGAAATGGTGTCCGGGGGTGTCGAGGTTATCGTGGGAGTTTCTTATGACCCGCAACTGGGGCCGACGCTGCTCTTTGGCGTCGGTGGGGTGATGGTGGAAGTCTATAACGATGTAGCTTTGCGCCTTTGCCCCATCACCGCCGCGGAAGCCCTGGAGATGATAAATCAGGTCAAGGGTTCCCGCTTGCTCCACGGTTTCCGGGGAACGCCGGCGGCCGACATCGCTGCCCTGGCTGACGTCTTGGTCAGCATTTCACATCTGGCGGTGAACCTGGAGGGGACTCTGGCTGAACTGGACATCAACCCTTTGATGGCGCTTCCGGCCGGGCAAGGTATCCGCGCCGCCGACGCCCTGGCGGTGTTTCAGGGCTAGATTTGCCTGGCCTCTGATGTATAATGCGGGCAACAACCGCCGTGAAGCCGCCGGCGGTCGAGGGTTCAGCGGAACCGAACCCGAAACTATTGCCTGTCCAATGGAGCCGATAGTGGTCAAACTACTGGAAATTCTGGATTTGCCGGACAGCGGTCAACTACAGCTATCCGGCATTGCCGGAACGGAGCGGCAAACCGTCTCTCCGGTTGCTTTTCAGAATCCCCTGGACGCCGCCGACCGGGCGGAAATTGCCTGGTACTTTCAGGAATACCCGGCTTATCCCTTCGGCATGGCAAAAGAACGGGCGGAGGCGGTGGAAGCCGGCTTGCGTAATTTGGGGCGTCTTTTGTTTGAGACGGTCTTTAGCAGCAGCGACACTGCCCGTCAGCTATTCACCGCCGCCGTTACCGAGGGGCTTGCCAATTATCAGCTTTCCATAGTTTCATCCCGCTCCGACTTTCTGGCCTTGCCTTGGGAGGCGTTGAACTCCCCGGAAACCAGCTATCTGTCGCCTGACTTGGCGTCTCTGGTCCGTAAGGTTGACGCCGCGCCTTTATCCGACTACCCGGCAGCCTTGCCCACAGAGCAGCTCAACATTCTGCTGGTATCCCCCCGGCCGGAAACGGAAGACGGAGACGCTATCTCCCCGGCTGGGTTGGGCGCGGAAACCTTGCAAGTTCTGGAATCTCTGGAGGTTCAGGTCGAACTGGATTATCTGCGGCCGCCCACTTTTGACGCCCTTTCCCGCCAGTTAGCCGACCGGCCCGGGCATTATCACTTGGTACAACTCGATGGATTGCAACTCGACCCGGACAGCGGCGATTTAATCCTCGAAGCTACTGATGGCAGCCCATATCCGGTACCGGGCCAACAGTTAGCCGCAGTGTTGACCGCCGCCCAAATACCGGCGGCGTTGCTCACTGCCGGCGGCCGGGGCACTGCCAACCCCGGGACAGCAAACGATTGGGCGGAACTGGGACAGGAACTTTGCCGCGGCGGAGTGCCGGCATCTGTTTTGTTGCCTTGGCGATTGCACAGCGTCGCCGGCGCGGATTTTTTGAGCCGCTTTTACCGAGGTTTGGTCGATGGCAATGAAATCGCTGATGCTGTAGCGGAAGGGCGGGCCGGGCTGATGGCAGAACCCTATCGCCCCACTATCGGCGGCTCCTATGTTTCCTGGGACTGGATTACTCCGCTGGTTTATCAAGCCCGCCAATTCACTCCGACCGCCATCGACCGGGAGCAAGCCAATCCTTTGGCTGCTCCGGTAATTCAGCCCCAGCCGGATACCGCCAGCGAAAGTCAATTCCCGGCCGCCGGCCAGTACGGTTTAATTGGCCGGCAAGCTGAACTGCGCCGCCTTGAACGCCTTATCGGGTCGCACCCGGTAACGATACTTACCGGCAACACTGGCGTTGGCAAAACCGAGCTGGTTTTAGGCTTGGCCCGCTGGCTGCAAAAAACCGGCGGTCAGGAAATGCCCGGCGGCGTCTTTTACACCGTCTTTGAGCCGGCCCATCCCGCCGGTTTGGAGCGGGTGGTACACGAAATCGGCACTGCCATCGCTGGGCTATCCTTTGCCGATAGGGACGGACAGCAGCAACGGCAATGGGTGTTGGAATACTTGCAGGAACATCCAGCCCTGCTTATCTGGGATGGAGTGGAAAACATTGCCGGGTTCCCTGCCGGCGCACCGGGTCTGTTGACCGAATCGGAGCAGGCTGAACTGGACGACTTTCTGTCGGCTGCGGTGTCAAGCGGGAGCAGCCGCGCTTTGCTGTCAACCCGCAACCCGGCCGAAAGTTGGGTATCCGCCCCGGCCGCCCAATACCGGTTGGCCGGACTGAATCAGCTTGACCGCCGGGAGTTGGCTCAAGCCATCCTGGAAAAAGCCGCTGTGGAAACCGGCCGCATCACCCCGGAAGTTATTGATTTGCTCGATGATGCTGCCGGCCATCCTTTGGCTTGCCAAATAGCCCTGCCTTTGCTCAAGGAAGTTCCCGGATCCATCATCCGGTCGGAATTGCAACGGGGGTTAGCCGACTTCCCCGATACGGCGGCGGAAGCCGGCCGGGACAATTTCCTGACCGTCCTGATGGAATACGCGTGGACTAAAATGTCCCACCGGAGCCGCACTCATCTGCCTTTTCTGGCACTGTTTCAGCGGCGGGTAATGCTGGACATTCTGACCCACATCACCCAGGAACCGCCTTACCGCGCGGCCTTGGGCGAGGAATTGGGATGGGGGGCCTGTCGCACTCTCCTTCGTTCCGGCTTGGCCGCCGGTTTTCTGGAACCCATTTCGCCCAGTGTTTATCAGATACCGCCGGCTTTGCCTTGGTTCTACGGCCGCAAGTTGGGCCGCCAGGTTTCCGCCGTCAACATCAGCCGGCTCGAAGCCGAGTTCGTGCGGGTTTATGCCGATACCGCCGACTACTTTATGGAATCCCTTTACGAAAATCAGGATTCCGGGGCTACGGCGGTGCTGGCTGAGGAAGGCAATTTGCATCAAGCCTTGGCTTTGTCCCTGGAAGCCCGGCAGTGGGATAATGCCCAACTGCTGGTGCAGCCCCTAGCCCAAGTTTATCGGATGCAGAAGCGGATCCCGGAACTGCGCCGCCTGCGGGGGCAGTTGCTGGAATCGGTCGGACCAGCGGCGGATGCGGCCGCGGCCGCTGGCGCGATTGAGCTGTGGCTCTACCTGCTCGGTACCGATGTCAGCGAATCGGTAGAGGCCGGTGACTTGCCGCGGGCCGAGGAATTGAACCGGCAACTGGCTGACTATCTTACTGCCCAACCGGAGGCGGCTACGGACCCGCGCGCCGCATCGGTGTATCACCAGTTCGGCGCTATCACACTGGCTCGCCGCCAACTGGATACCGCCGCCGACTGGTTCCAGCGTTCCCTGTCCATCATTGAAAACGGGGATGACCGGGCTGCCGTGGCCGACGACTACTTTGCCTTGGGGCAGGTGCGACAGTACCAGCGTCTCTATACCGAAGCCAAAGAGTGGTACGGCAAGGCGTTGGAAATCCACCAGCGGCTGCCTGACGAGGAGGAAATGGTTAAGGACTACCGGGCTTTGGGACTGGTTACTCAACTGAAGTTCGAGCATAAGGAAGCCGAAAGCTGGTATCACCGGGCCCGCAGCATCGTTGAGGAAAATCGGGATGAGGAAACGGCCGTTCTGGTTTTTCACGAATTGGGAACGGTCTGCCACGCCCAATATCTCTTTGACGAAGCCAAGAACTGGTATCAGCAGGCGTTGAGCTTGAGCGATCGCTTGGGGCAGCAGTCCCAGATGGCGGTGGAATTGCACCATTTGGGGCTGCTGGCCCAAGACCGGGGCATTATCTACGAGGAAGCTGAGGAGTGGTACTTGGCAGCCTTGGAGCGCAAGGAAAACTTGGGCGACCGCCGCGGGGTCGGCGAAGAGTGCCGTCAGTTGGGGGTACTCTTTCACGAACAGCAGCAATACGATACTGCTGAAAACTGGTACCACCAAGCCCGGGAAATCTTCGAGCAGTTGGGTGATGTCCACCGCTTGGCCCGTACCTACGGCCAGTTGGGAATGGTCGCCGAGGAACGGGAAAACATCACCGCAGCCCTGGAATGGGTGGCGCGCACCTGGCAACTGGCCGCCGACTATAATTTGCCGGTAGTAGTGCAGGTCAAAGCCCACTTGGCCCGCTTGCGCGACAAATGCGGCGGCGTTGAATCATTTAATCAGTGGTGGCGGGATTTCACCGGAGAGGAACCGCCCGGGGATTTGGAAGTGGACACCAGCGGCATCCTGTAGCCCTCCGGGAACCTAATTCGGCCGCAGCTAGAGGTGAACAATGGCAGTTACCAAGCTGGAAATAACCTCCCGGCAGCCCTTTGCCGGCGGCGAGTCTTTTGGCGAAGTCGGCCCCTACGAACAGCTGGACGGCCGCGTCCACTTTGCCGTTGACCCGGAACACTCGGTCAACGCCACGGTAACCGACTTGAAACTGGCGCCCCGCAGTGCCGTCGGCTTGGTCGAGTTTTCCTCCGACTTCCGCATCCTGCAACCGGTGAATCCGGAGCGGGGCCACCGCCGCCTCTTTTTTGACATCCTGAACCGGGGCCGCGGCCCGGCTCTCCGCAATTTCAACAATGCTCCCGACTTGTCCCCGGAGGAACCGCTGCAAGCCGGCAACGGCTTTCTGATGCGCCACGGTTTCACCGTCGCTTGGTGCGGCTGGCAGCACGACGCCCCGGATGTGCCGGGGGTGCTGCGCCTTTACGCTCCGGAAGCCCAAAATCCTGACGGCTCACCCATCAGCGGCCAACTGGTCGTTACTTTCGTCCCCAATGCTCATATTCAAGAGCAATTTATTTCCGACCGCAACCATCGCCCCTATCCGGCCAACAACCTCGAGGATTGGGACTCGGTAATGACGGTGCAGGACAGCGAGGACGGGCCGGAGCAGATTATCCCGCGCCAGGAATGGGCTTTTGCCCGGGTGCAGGAGGGCCGGGTGGTCCCGGATGCCCGTTATGTCTATCGGGAAGCCGGTTTTGCGCCGGGCAAGGTTTATCAAGTTATCTACGCTACCACCGGCGCGCCGGTAGTTGGCGCGGGGCTGTTGGCGACCCGCGACTTGGCCGCTTTCCTGCGCTACGCGGATACCGCCGCCGGAAACCCCTGCGCCGGCCGGTTGGAGCGCGCCTACAGCTTCGGGTCCTCTCAGAGTGGCCGGTTTCTGCGGGATTTGGTCTATTACGGGCTGAATTGGGATGAAGCCGGCCGCCCGGTCTTTGACGGCTTGATTCCTCATGTGGCCGGGGCCAAGCATGGCGAATTCAATCAACGCTTTGCCCAACCTTCCAGCCAAGCCAGCCGCAGCCCCAACAACCTCTTTCCTTTCAGCGATTGCGAGCAGACCGACCCGGAAACCGGCCGCACTGACGGTGTCCTCGCCCGGGCCGCCGTTCAGGGGCCGCTGCCCCGCATTATGTACACTTACACCTCGTCCGAGTACTGGGGCGGCGGCGGCGCAATGGTGCATATTGATGTTACCGGCCAGCGGGATTTGGAAATCCCCGATGCCGTCCGTATCTACCACTTCGGCGGCGCGCAACACCCGCTAGGGACCGACTACCTGCGGGACAGCGATCCGGCTAACGGCAGCCGCGGCCAGCAGCCCTTTAACTGCCTGGACTACCGCCCTCTGCTGCGGGCTGCCTTGCTGAACCTGGACAATTGGGTTACCCATAATCAGAACCCGCCGCCCAGCGCCTACCCGCGACTGGACAAGGGCACGGTAGTACCTCCGGAAACTACCGCCGCCGCTTTCCGCGCCATCCCCGGCGTCAACTTCCCGGAACCCCTGCGCCGTTTCTATCGGCTAGACTTCGGCCCGGAACCGGGCGTAGCTTCTCAAGTACCGGCGCTTATCGGAAAGCCCTATCCCGTGCTGGTGCCAGCGGTCGACGCCGACGGCAACGAATGGGCGGGTATCCGCTTGCCGCTGGTTACCGTTCCTTTGGCTACCCATACCGGCTGGAACTTGCGGCATCGGGAAATGGGCGGCGAAGGGCAAATCCTCTCCTCCGGCGGGGCTACCGGCGGCACTTTGGCCGGTTCCACTATTCCCTTCCCGGCTACTGCCGAGGAGCGTATGGCAACGGGAGACCCTCGCCTTTCTATTGCGGAAAGGTATCCTTCTCAAGATGATTACCTTTCCCGCGTCCGCGCCGCCGCCCAGGAATTGATTAGCCAGGGCTATGTCTTGCCGGAGGACTTGGACTTGCTGACCGCCCAAGCCGCCGCCCATTACAAGGAACTGACTAGCCGGGTCAAGGAACCTTTGGCCGCCGATAACTAGCCGCCAGCCTAAGGTAACCTTATCAACCTGTCGGGAGTCAAAAGATGGACAAAACTACCGCCCTGTTGAGCGAATACGCCGTTGCCTTGACTTATGAGAACCTCGACCCGGCTACGGTGCATCAGGTCAAGCGCACTTTGGTGGATACCATGGGCTGCGCTCTGGGCGGTTACTTGTCGGAGCCGGCTAAAATCGCACGCCGTCTGGCCGCTTCCGTAGCTTGCTTGGAGCCGGCCCGGGTTATCGGCACTACAGACTACACTTCCCCGGACTTGGCCGCCTTTGCCAACGGCGTGATGACCCGCTATCTGGACTGCAACGACTCTTACTTCGCGCCCGGCGGCGGCCATCCCAGCGATATGATACCGGCCGCCCTGGCGCTAGCCGACATCCGCAACGGCGACGGGCGGGACATCATTACCGCCATCACCTTGGCGTACGAAGTCTTTTGCCGGCTCTCCGATCAGGTAGTCAGCGGCGATTTGGGCTGGGATCAAGGAATGTTCAGCATCGTTGGTGCCGCTTGCGCCGCCGGCAAACTGCTGGGGCTGAACCGGGAGCAAATGGGCCACGCCATTTCTTTGGCCCTGGCCCCTAATCTGCCCTTGGGTGTTACCCGCACCGGTGAACTTTCAATGTGGAAGGGTTGCGCCACGGCCGTGGCAACCCGCGCCGGTGTCTTTGCCGCGCAACTGGCGGCGGCCGGAATGACCGGCCCGGCT
Organism: Dehalococcoidia bacterium; assembly: GCA_965243185.1. Lineage (GTDB taxonomy): Bacteria > Chloroflexota > Dehalococcoidia > Lucifugimonadales > UBA3495 > CBDBCU01. Next base: position 3,016,760 of record OZ251531.1, read on the forward strand.
GAACCCTTTACCGGCAAACGCGGCCTTTGGGAGCAAGCCGGCGTTACCCATCCGGTAACCCTGGATAAGTTCGGCGGCAACTGCCAGCCTTTCCGGATTAACAATACTACTTTCAAGTTTTACCCTTCCCAGATTCATACCCAAGCCCCCATCGGATTAGCGATAGAGCTGCGGCCGCAGGTCAACTTGTCGGACATCGCGGCCATCACCGTCCAAACTTACCGCTCTGCCGTCAGTACCCCGCAAACCGAACCGGAGAAATGGCATCCCCAGACCCGGGAAACCGCCGACCACAGTATCCCTTTTCTGGTCGCCCTGGCTTTGCAAGACGGTGCGGTTACTCCCGCCAGTTTCACCCCTGAAAAAATCGCCGACCAGTCTTTGCGCGCACTGATGGACAAGATGACCCTGACCGAAGGGCCTGGCTTCACTGAGAAATACCCCCGGAAATACAACTGCCGTATTGAAATTGATACCCACTCCGGGGATACCCTTGCAGCCGCCACCGCCTACCCCAAAGGCCATCGCCGAAATCCTCTGGACGACCGGGAAGTAAGCGATAAGTTCTGCCGCTTGGCAACTGCGGTCATCACCGAACAGCAGTGTCAAGACGCCCTGGCTTTGCTCTGGGATTTGGAAAACCGGCCCAACTTGCGGGCAGTCTATGATGTCTTGGTGGTCTGATGGTCTTTAGCGGGAATTTCCACCGGGGGCAAATCTTGCTGGCGAGCAGTTTTCAATGGACAGGTCGGTTTGGCCGGCGGTCATCAAGTCGGCGATGGCTTTGCCGATAGCCGGGCAGAGCAGGATACCCTTCTTGCCGGCACCGGTAGCCAGATAGACATTATCCCAACCCGGGGCTTGGCCGATAATAGGCAGCCAGTCCGGGGTTACCGGACGCAGGCAGGCGGTATGCCGGTCCAACCGGGCTTGCGCCAAGGGCGGCATCAGTCGGGCGGCCGCTTGCCACAGGGTTTTGCGGGCCGATTCCGAAGTTTCCTTATTGAACCCCTGCCATTCCTCAGTAGCCCCGCACCAGACCAAGCCATCGGGTTTGGCATAGAGAGAGGAGCCGCCGCCGGTAAAATCTGATGGTAAAGGCGGCCCGTCAATTTCCAAGCGCAGGATTTCCCCCTTGAGCGGATCTACCGGCAAGGCAACATCCAGCCAAGGTTCCGCTTCCCGGGACCAAGGGCCGGCCGCTAACACCAGTTGCCCGCAATCGATTTCCTCATCCTCGAGGATGACGCTTTCCACCCGGCCGCTGTTGATGCGGACGCCCCGGGCAGCGGCGGAACGGACTTCCGCTCCCCGCAACCCGGCTGCGGCGGCCAAAACCTTGGTGAACTGCTGGCTGTCCAGGGCGGCGTTACCGCGTAGTTGAACGGCGGCGATGATTTCCGGGGAAAGGCGGGGTTCCAGTTCCCGCAACTGCGGTAAATCCAGCCATTCGCCGGAAAATCCGTCTCCGGCGGCGCTGAAGGTATCCACTGAACCTTGCAAGGCCGGGATTTCCGACTCGTCAAAGGCAACTTTGGTCAGCGCGGTAATGCGCGGCTGAAAATCCACTTCGGTATCCGCCCGCAAGTTATCCCAGATACCCAAATGCAGCCGAAAGGACTCCATCGCCAAAGCCCCCAACGGGCCGGGGATATGGGTTCCCTCCAGTGGATTAAGCCCGCCGGCCGAGTACCCGGAGGCTTGGGAGGCGACGCCTTCCCGCTCAATGATGGTGGACTTGACCCCGGCTTGGGCCAAATAATAGGCTACCGCACAGCCGGCCGCGCCACCGCCAATAATCACTACATCGCCGGTTTCTGCCATAAGTTTCCGCTCCTTTTGCCGGTTTAGCGGGATTGGGATACCGGTCACGAGTTAGTATAAAATCGGGTCAGCAATCCCGCTTTGGAGGTATCCCAATGCCCATTTACGAATACTACTGCGCCCACTGCAACCAAGAGTTTGAGTCCATCCGCCCGGCATCCCAAGCCGATGACCCGGTTCCCTGCAAAACCTGCCAGCAGCCGGGGGAGCGGCAGTTGTCCACCTTTTCCTTCAAGTCCAGCACCTTCACTGCACCCAAACTGAAACGGGCGGCTCAGCCCAAGCGTTCCTATGCGGCGGAGAACCCGGATAACTAATTCCGGTCTTGACCTTGCGCGGCCCGGCCTTCGTTGCAGGGGATACAGACGCAGATGGCGCGCAGGAACCGGTAGGTGTAAATGCCGGTGTAATGGGCATCGCTCCACAGAAATTGCAAGGCGTAGTTGCCGACCGGCATCTGGTCCACCGCCCGCACTTCAGCTGGCACCGTGTCCGGGTTCAGGCGTGGCCGGCCGGTCATTTCCTCAACGCAACTGGCGCACTGGCAGCGCAGCCGCAACATCCGATGGGGATAGACGCTGCGATGGCCGTCATCCCAAAGGATGGCGATAACCGCGCCCTCGATATTGACTTCTACCGGCTTGACTATCTCGTCCTGCATACTGCCTTTACTTTGCCCGTCTTTACCCGGCCGGGCGGAATGGGCGACTACCGGGACTCTGGAGCCTGCACTTCAGCCAACCGGGCCGGCCGGGGCATTTCGTCCGGGTCGGTGGGGATTTCAATGATGCTGGGGCCCTCCACCTGCAAGGCGGCCAGCAGGGCGTCTCCCACTTCCGTGGCCCGTTCCACATAAAAGCCCGTGCCGCCAAACAACTCGGCATAGCGGTCATAGCGGGGATTGTTGGTGTCCGCGCCCACATACCGCTCGTTAAAGGCATAACGCTGGTACGCCTTTTCCGAACCCCAACAACCGTTGTTCATAACCACCGTCACAACCCGCAGGTTGTAGCGCACGGCGGTCGCAAACTCCTGGGCGTTAAAGAGGAAGCCGCCATCCCCGTTAAAGTTGACCACCGGCCGCTCCGGGGCGGCGAATTTGGCACCCAAGGCGGCGGGAAAGCTGAACCCCAACCCGCCCAAATCCAGAGAAGTCATCAAACTGCGCGGTTGGTAGAAGTTCAGCCGGTCTTGCCCAAAGTTAGGGGCCAAGCCGGCGTCCAATGCAATGATGGCATCCCGGGGCATTACTTTACGCAGCTCGGCATAAACCCGCTGTGGCTTGAGGGGGCTGGAACTGAGCCGCCCTTCGGATTCCAAGCGGTTATGGCGGCGGGCCGCCCATTCGTGGATTTCAGCAACCCATTGGGCATTGGGGCGCGGCTCCCGTTCCCGCACTTGCTCCAGCAAATCTTGCAATACGGCCCGGGCGTCGCCTTCGATGCCCACGGCAACCGGGTAGTTGCGCCCGATTTCCTGCGGGTCAATCTCGATTTGTACAATGCGGGCGTCGGCGGGGATAAAGCGGTTATCATAAAAGGTAGTGGACTGCCCCAAGCGGGTGCCGGCGGCCAGAATTACATCAGCTTGGCGGATGGCCTCAATGCCTTCCTCAGAACCCAACCGCCCCAAGTGACCTAGAAAATGCGAGTGGTCGCTGGGAATAGCATCCGCCCGCCCGTAGGAAGTAACTACCGCGGCCCCCAGCAGCTCAGCCAGCCGGGTTACTTCCTCGGCGGCATCGCTCCACTGGATACCGCCGCCGGCCACAATGACCGGCCGCTCCGCCGCCAGGAGGGTGCGGGCCGCCTTGTCCACCAAGTTGCGGTCACCGCGGCTCCGGGTCTGGCCGCTGCGGTAGCTTTCCGGGGGCAGAAAGTCCAAGTCAATTTCCGCCCCGGGCAGCAAATCCCGGGGGATGTCCACCAGTACCGGCCCCATCTTGCCGGAAGTAGCCACCCGGAAGGCTTGGCGCAAAGCATCCGGCAGCCGTTCAATTTTGTTGATGGGAAAGCTGGCTTTGGTGATGGGCTTGAACAGGGCTACTTGGTCAAATTCTTGCGTCGAATCCCGATACTGATGGTCGCGGGAGGCCGAGGGCGCCAGCACCACTACCGGAGAGTGGGCAACATAGGCGGAACCGATGCCATAGGTCAGGTTCAAGACGCCGGGGCCGTTAGTTGCCAGACAGACCGATGGCGCGCCGGAAATGCGGCTGAAGCCGTCAGCCATCAGCGCCGCGCCCTGTTCGTGGCGTACACCAACGAACTGCATCGTGGCATCATCGTACAGCGGGTCGAGGATGTCCAGAAAGGATGACCCGACGATGCCGAATATATGGGAAACGCCCTCCTGACGCAGCAATTTAATAACCGCCGCGCCGGCGTTCTGCCGTGGTGACACGCTGGATACCTCCCGAAGGGTCTAATAGGGAATGGCTCTGCCCGGCCGGGAAACCCGGCGCGGTAGCAAGTTTAGCATAAACGAAGGGGATTCGGGAAAGCAGTTACTGAATAAGCCGGGCAAAATCGGGTTACGGCGATAAAATTTCACTGCCCAACTTGGTTGAAGTTAGCGCCCAACCGGGAAAAGTCTTGCCCATCCACCACGCCGTCGACATTAAAGTCGGCCGCCGGGTTGAAGTTGGCGGCGGTTTCGCTATAGCCGAAAGCGGCGCTCAGGGCTGCCACATCGGAGTTTTCCACCCGGTTATCGCCACTGATGTCCCCATCCCGCAAAGGGCTGAAATCCACCGACAGCAAAGGCCGCAAAGGGTTAGCGCTGCCGGTGGGAATGGTTATGCCGGAGTTCAGTGCCGACAAAGTACCCAAGCCCTTAACTCGCAGGTCGTAAGTTTCTCCGGGCCGCACATTGGGCGGCAGATTCCTAACGGCAAACCGCCCGGTGGAGTCGGCGGTCAAACCGGAAAAGATAGCCAACGGACGGTCCGTTCCGCCGCGCCAGGGCGGTACCGCGCCGGCTTGCCAAAAGGTGAGGGTTAACGGGCGGTTAAAGGGACGCGGCCGGTCTTGGCCCCGGATGGATTGCGACCAGACCCGGCCGCGCAGGATAGGCGGCGGCAAGATTGGGTCATCCTCAGGCAATACATCTACCGTCAAGGAACGAGCACGGGCAGTTAACGGGATTATTTTGCCCTCCGGGGTTAAGACAGCGGCTTGAAAGGATGTGGCGGCGGCCCCGGGCCGCAGTTCAACTTCCCCGGTAGTTATGGCGCGCAAGGTAATGCGGCCTAAAAGCAGACCATCATCCCCAGCCAAAGGCTGTAACCCGTCAATCGGCGGCTCAGTGGAATAGCCGGCCAAGACTATGCTGTAATCCAGCCGGCCGGTCGCCGAGTTATAGCTGTTCTGTATCCGATAGTAGCGGCGGTTGGCGGTGCGGGCATTGGCACGCAGGGGCAACCAATCATCCAGAAACAGCCGACGGTCGCCCCGTTCTTGCACCGGACGACCGGCATTTCCGGCCGCCGCTACCTCAACGGCCGCCGCCCCGGTCAATTGCAGATGCAGCTCCCAACCGACCAGCCACCGGGTATTCGCCGCCGCCCCATTCTCGGCGGTCAGTAGCAAATCCAAAACTGCCCTGTCGCCTACCCGCAGCTCAACATCACCCGGGCAAGGCGGCGACTTTTCAGTTGGGCAGATATGCAGTTCGATATCGGGATTGGCGGAACGGGCGGATGTGGGGGTGTTCAGGGAAAGCAAAGCCGTCAGTAGCAACAGGGCCGCCGCCAGGGGCAGTTTCCTGACGATCAAGCCGACGGGCGGGAAATGCCGAAAGGACAAAATGGATACCTCGCGGCTTTTGGGCGATGGCACGCTGCGGCGGGGTGATAGTAGTTTAGCAGAAGCAAGGTCGGGAAATCTGGGTTGGGAGATGTGTTAAAATCCTCTAGCTACACGAGGAATTATCATTGAAACTTTACTGGAGCGAGCCAATGTCCCAATCCATTCGTATAACCGCTGGCTCGGTTCAATTGGATGCCGTGCTGAATGATACCCAAACCGCCCAAGCGATTGGCGATGCTCTGCCCATCACCGCCGCCGCCAATACTTGGGGCGATGAAATCTACTTCGGCATCCCGGTCAACGCTGACTTGGAACAGGGGCAGGAAGTAGTTGACTTGGGGGATTTGGGCTACTGGCCACCGGGTCGGGCTTTCTGCATTTTCTTTGGGCCGACTCCGGCCAGCCGGGGCGACGAAATCCGCCCGGCCAGCGCGGTAACGGTCATTGGTCGAGTGGCCGGGGATGCCGCCCTTTTCAAGGAAGTGGGGGCGGGAACCGCGGTAACTATTGAAGCAGTAGAGGGGTGATTATGTCGGCTTGGGCTGATACTGAAACCACTAGGGGTGGCACCTTGTCCGGTATTCGGGTGCTGGACTGCGGCCACTATATCCCAGGCCCGTTGCTGGGGATGCTGCTGGCGGACCAGGGAGCGCAGGTGATTAAGGTGGAACGGCCCGGCGGCGACCCGGCCCGGTCGGAACCTGCCTTTGCCACTTGGAACCGGGGCAAGCGTTCCATCGTTCTGGACTTGAAAACCGCCGCCGACCAGGAGACTGCCCGGCAACTGGCCCGGGATGCTGATGTACTGATTGATAACTTCCGCCCCGGCACGGCGGAACGATTGGGCATCGGCTACCAGGAGCTGGCCGCGAGCAATCCCCGGCTTATCTACTGCTCTTTGCCCGGCTTCGGCCCGGAACATCCTTGGCGGCAGCGGCAAGGCTGGGATACCATTGTCGGCGCGGCCACTGGCCTTTATCCCAAAGTGGAAGGGACGGCGGAACCGCTCTTTACGCCGTTGCCCATTGCCAGTACCTTTGCGGCCATTGTCGGCGCGGTGGCGGTGGCAATGGCACTGTACGCCCGGGATGACGGCAAGGGGGGGCAGCGCATTGAAGTACCCCTTTACGATGCGATGTTCACCGCGATGGGCCGCCATCTGGTTCAGTTTCACGATGTTGACTTGCCGGATACCCGTTCCCAACCCCGGCTGCCAATGCAACGGCAGTACCAATGCGCCGATGGCCGCTGGGTGCAGAATCACGGCAACTATGCGCGGTTTGTTCACCAGTTTCTGGCGGCGGCCGGCAACCCGGAGTGGGGGCCGGCAGCGGTAGCCGACTTTGGCAAGCCGCTGGATGGGGAAACGGCGGCTTTGTGGGTGCAACGCTTTGAGGAAACCTTTAAGCAGCGCACCGCTCTGGAGTGGGAGGAAGCCATCAGCGCCGCCGGCGGCGCTTGCACCGTTTGCAAAACCGTTGACGAATGGCTCAGCCATCCGCACCCCTTGGCGGCCAAAATGGTGGTTGAAGTGGAGGATGCCCAATTGGGGCTAATGAAACAGCCCGGCGTACAGGTGCGGTTGCGGGGAACTCCCGGGGCTATTCAGGGCCGCGCCCCGACTTTGGGAGAGCATAGCCGGGAGATAGCCGAAGGGTTGAAAGGCAGCCAGCCGGCGGCAACTGTCCCGGCCCAAGCGGTTGCGTCGGCGCCAGCAAATCCCGTTGATGATGTGATGCGCGCGCTGCACGGCGTCCGGGTGCTGGACTTGTGCATTGTGCTGGCCGGGCCGACCTGCGGCCGCACTTTGGCGGAATATGGGGCTGATGTTATCAAGATTGATGACCCGGCCCGCCCCTATGACCCGGCCGGGTCGTTGGATGTGAACCGGGGCAAGCGCAGCATCCTGCTGGACTTGAAAACCGACGCTGGCCGCGCGGTCTTTCTCAAGCTGCTGGATACCGCCGATGTGGTGGTGGAAAACTACCGCAAGGGCAGCTTGGCAAAGCTAGGCTTGGATTACGAATCCTTGCGGCAGCGCAAGCCCAACCTGATTTACGCCTCCCTGAATGCCTACGGCTATGATGGACCGTGGAGTGAACGCCCCGGCTGGGAGCAACTGGCTCAAGCCACCAGCGGCATCCAGGTGCGGCGCGGCGGCCGGGAGGATGCTCCATTGCTGATGCCCTACCCGGTCAACGATTACGGCACCGGGATGATGGGTGCCTTTGCCGTAGCTTTGGCGTTGCATCACCGCAACCGCACCGGGCAAGGGCAAGTGGTGGACAGCGGTTTGGCTTTGACCGCCGCCCTGCTGCAATCGCCCTACTTTCTGGACTATCCCGGCTACCGGCGGGCGGACCCGGAGGGACGGGATTTGCGCGGCTTTTCGGCTCTGTCTCGTCTGTACGAAGCCGCCGATGGCTGGCTTTATGTCCACTGCCCGGGAGCCGCCGCCCGGCAAAGCCTATTCAGATTGGCAGAGTTTCAACATCTAGTTGGCCATGCTGAATTAGCTGACCCGGATGGTGCGCCCCCGGCTCAGGATGGAGTATTGGCTGGTGGACTGGCGGCGATATTCCGTCAAAACCCCCGCGCCTACTGGCTGGAGCGGTTGAATGGCGTCGGAGTCAGCGCCATTGAAAATGTGGGCATCAGCCAATTCCGTAACCAGCCCCATGTACGGGGCGCTGGGCTGATTGTAACCCGTGACCATCCGGGCCGCGGGCAAGCCGACCACTTGGGCAATACCGCCCATCTGTCAGCAACGCCGATGCGTTTGGGCCGGCCGACGCCGGTATTGGGGGCGGACGCGGACGAAATCCTGCGGGAAGCCGGCTATTCCCCGGCGGCGGTGGCGGAGTTGCGGGATAGCGGCGTGGTGGGAATGGCGTCGTCGTAATTGTTACGCACCAGACGTAGTCCTCCGTAGTAAGGCAGGGTAATGCCTACTTACGGTTGCTTTGGCTTCACTGTGACAAGGACGAATCCTAAAGAGTCTCGATAGTCTGTTACCGTCAGGACCTTGTTGCCCTGTGTTTTTGACCGCTCTCCGTCGCCGTTAGTTTCTCCGATGGCCGGGCTAGCCCAATCATCTGCCTCTGGCCACTCAGGGAAAGTTTCCTCGAGGAACGCTAAGAAAGCAGCTACGTTAAAGAGAGCTGCATCGCGCTCGCTTGGAATATCGAACGAAATCGCGGCACTCGTCAGATTTTCCGAGGGACCTATAAGTTCTACGATTAAGAAGGTGTCGCCAGGAGATGACGCCATAGTGCGGTCCCGCCCATCAGACAGCCAAGCATCCTCAAACTCTAATCCCACCCGGCGGAACCGGTTTTCTATTTTTTCTCTGGTTACTCCGATTCCAGATTGCGGGGTAGCGGTAGGTATGGGCGTAGCGGTAGGTGCAAGGGTAGGCGCAGCGGTGGGGTAAGGGGTATAAGTGGGACGCGGCGTAGCGGTCGGGTAAGGAGTGTAGGTCGGCAACGGAGCCGGCGTCGGCGCGGCAACCGGCGCGCCGCAGGCAACGGCTATTGCCAGCAAAGCAAGAACGGGGAGCAGGATAAGGACGGTAAGAGACTGGACAGGCTTGTTCACTAGAAACCCCCTTGTGGCATTGGATGGTGGCAGCCGTCACAGTTACCTCTACCCAACGGTACATCCATCAAGGGGGCATGAATGGCTGTATGCCATCCATGCTTGGGGATGCGCTCCACCGCCCAAACGGACAATGGAGTTAAGAGGTAACTGTGACGAGGGCAACTATACCACAAGGACGCCGGTTATCCAACCGGCTTGAAAGTCCCCGGCAACGGACTGTGGTTAATTCTCAAATCCCCCCGAACCGTCCCGCCAACCGGATGCAAACTTGCCCGCTGCGTGTTAAACTTGGGGCAAGTATCCGCCGCCCTTTGTTGCGGCCCGGGCTTTGTGCGGGAGGTTAAAGAGCTTTGCTGCGCCTTTACAACACCTTGAGCAAACAGGTCGAGGAAATCCGCACTATCGAGCCGGGCAAGGCCCGGATGTATACCTGCGGGCCGACGGTCTATCGCTACGCCCATATCGGCAACCTGCGTACCTATATGATGGCCGACTGGATTCGGCGGGTACTGGAAGCCGGCGGCGTGGCCGTCTATCACATCAAGAACATTACCGATGTGGGGCATATGCGCCAAGAACTGGTCGAAGCCGGCGGCGACAAGATGATTCTGGCCGCTTTGGCCGAGGGCAAGACCATTCAGGAAATCGCCCAGTTCTATGCCGACAGCTTTCACCAGGATGAAGCGCGGGTCAATATCTTGCCGGCCCATGTCTATCCCTGGGCTACGCAGCACATTCCCGAAATGATTGACCTGGTGGGGCGGCTGCTGGCTAGCGGCTACGCATACGAATCCGGCGGCAATGTCTATTTTGATGTGCCGCAGTTTCCCAAGTATGGCGGCCTTTCCCGCAACTTTGGCGGCAATCTGCTGGAAGGGGTGCGGGCTGAAGCCGACCCGCTGAAACGCGACCCCCGGGACTTTACCTTATGGAAAGCCGCCGAGCCGGGCCGGGATGTGAAATGGGCCAGTCCTTGGGGCGATGGCTTTCCCGGTTGGCATATTGAATGTTCCGCTATGGCCTGCAAGTATCTGGGAGAGCATTTTGACTTGCACACCGGCGGCGTGGATAACATTTTCCCGCATCACGAGGATGAAATCGCCCAGAGCGAGGGGGCGTTTGGCGGCGTCCATGTCAACTATTGGGTACACGGGCAGCATCTGTTGGCTGACGGCGCGAAAATGGCAAAGTCCTCGGGCAATGTTTTCCTGCTGGATGACTTGGTTTCCCGGGGCATTGACCCGCTGTCTTTCCGCTACCTTTGTATGACGGTGCGCTACCGGCACCGGATGAACTTCACCTTTAATTCCCTGAAAGCGGCGGAAAAGGCTTTGTCCCATCTGCGGGACCGGGTTTGGGAATGGAAAAACTGCCCGGAATTGCCCCAACTGCCTCCGGAAACTGAGGAGTGGCGGCAAAAGTTCTGGGAAGTAGTGGAGAATGACCTGGATTTTCCGGCCGCCTTGGCTTTGACTTGGGCAATGGCGCGGTCTGAATTGCCCCCGCAAGCCAAGCTGTCCCTATTGCTAGATTTTGACCGGGTGTTTGGGCTGGATTTGGACCAGGTGCCGGCGGCTTATCGCTTGCCGGACAGCGTGGCCGCCGCTAGCGAACAGCGGCAGGCTTTGCGGGCGGCGGTGAACTATGCCACTGCCGACTCCCTGCGGGCGGAACTGCTGACCAGCGGCTATGTGGTGCAGGACGCCCCCGAAGCCACCCGTATTCGTCCCAAGACGCCCCTGGAGCAAATGGAGGAACGCTGGAACTGGGTTTCCTCCTCCCGGGAAGTGGAGTCTGGTCTGGATTCCCCGGACGCTTATGACTTTACCTTTATCCTCAACGCCTACAACTACGCCGACGACATCCGCCGTTGCGTCGCGGCTATGGAAACCTTTGCCAACGGCTATTCGACGGAGATTATCGTCATCAACAACGGTTCCACTGACGACACTGCCGATTGGCTGGAGGAACATCAAGCCGGCCGCGCCGACTTCCGGGTCGTCCACTGCGACCATATTATCGGGGACGCCGCCGGTAAGAATATCGGCATCAAACTGAGCCGGGGCAAATATATCGTCATTCTGGACGCCTCGACGGAAATCACTGGGGATGTATTAGGCCCCATTGCCCGGCAGCTTGCTGATGAAAGCGTAGGCATTTTCGGTCCCTACGGGTTGACCACCGACGATATGCAGCACTTCCACGAGGAAGTGGAGCAAGGGGAAGCCGACGCGATGCAAGCCTACTGCATGGCATTCCGCCGAGAAGCCGTCCGCAAAGTGGGGTTGATGCACGAGGGCTTTCGGTTCTACCGCAACCTGGACATTGACTACTGCTTTCAGTTCAAGGAAAAGGGCTACCGCATCGTCGCCGACAGCAGCTTGCCTATGGTGCGCCACGAACACCGCCAGTGGACGGAGTTGGATGAGGGGCAGCGGGACGAAATGAGCCGCAAGAATTTCGGGCGTTTCCTGCGCCGCTGGGGACACCGTCCCGACCTGCTGATTTCTGCCGGGGCCCGGGGCTTTGAGACCGGCTTTCACCACTGATCCGCCGCCCTCGTCCGAGGGGTAAAAGAGCGGCACTTGCCCCATTCCCCTAGTTGTAATCACCGGTTACCCAGCGGGCGGCGGTGTTACCCTTTTGGTTGCGGTTTTAGACTTTTACCAATTTTGACCGGATTTTAGTTTACGCATTTTGCCGCCCTCTGGATTTAATGCGAACTATCCAGCCTTGGGGTGGCGGAAAAGGGCAAGAGTAAGGAAAATTCCAGCCCATTTTTGCCATTCGGCCGCTTGGTTACCCAGGGTTGGGTTACCTTGACGCTGAAAATTGGGGGTGCTAGATTTTCCCCAGCCAAGCCATTGCCGGAGACTTTGCCGATGGATGATGTGGAGCGGTTGTTGAGGGGAAACCAGCGCAGTCTTTCCCGCATAATGACTTTGCTGGAGGCGCGAGACCCGGCGGCGGCCGCGGTAATGCAGCAAATCGACCCCCATACCGGACGGGCCTACACCGTGGGCATCACCGGGCCGCCGGGGGTAGGCAAAAGCACCATTGTTGACCGCCTTACCGAACTGCTGCGGCAACAGGGCTACCGCGTCGGCATTATCGCCGTTGACCCCAACAGCCCTTTCAGCGGCGGTGCCCTCTTGGGCGACCGTATTCGGATGCAGCGGCATTACCTCGACCCCGGAGTTTTCATCCGCAGTGTTTCCACCCGGGGCCAGTCCGGGGGATTGCCCCGCACCGTAAAAAGCCTGGTGCGACTGCTGGACGCCGCCGGCAAGGAGGTCATTCTGGTGGAAACGGTGGGGGTGGGGCAGACCGAGTTGGGCATAATGGGCGTGGCCGATACGGTGCTGGTGGCTCTGGTTCCCGAATCCGGCGACTCGATCCAAACCCTGAAAGCCGGGGTAATGGAAATTGCCGATATTTTCCTGGTCAACAAGGCTGACCGGGAAGGGGCTAACCGAATGGCGGCGTCGGTTACCGCGATGCTGCAAACGGCGGCCGAACCGGCCCAACGCGTCCCGCCGGTTCTGCTGACCCAAGCCGAGACCGGGCAAGGCATTGCCGAGCTGTGGGCGGCCATTGAGGAACACCGCCGGTTTATGGAAAGCCCGCCGCCGGGCGGAGCGACTGTATCGGAACTGGAAAGACGCCGCGGCGACCGCCGCCGCCGGGAGTTTCTGGAAGCGGTGCAGGAGGAACTGAACCGGCGGCTGAATGCCTTAATGGAGCAAGACCCGGTTTTAGCCCGGACTATGGCGGAAATCGCGGCTAGGGAACGGGAACCCTTTTCGGCGGCTTTGGAGTTTTTGCAAGGTTCTCCTTTGCTGAACTCGGTCGCAACCACGGATTGCCCGGTAGATTAACCCCGCGCCACTGCCGGACAACTTCAACTTGCCAAGGGGCTTGATATGTCGTATTTGGGCATTGACCTGCGAACCTCAACCAAGCATCCCAGCGCGGTGTCGGTTATTGACGACGCCGGCCGGTTGAGCTTTATCGGCTCCTTCCGGGAGGACGCGGAATTGTTCACTATGGTCATCCAGCATCAGCCAACCATCATTGCCGTTGGGACGCCGCTGGGCTTGCCGTCCGGCCTGTGCTGCCTGGAGTCGTCCTGCGCTTGCGTTCTGGCCGCGCCGCAGCACAAGGGACGGCTGGCCGAGGTGGAACTGTCCCGTATGGGCATCAGCTGCTTTTTCACCAACAAGGGGTCGATTATCCGCCGGCTGATTTACCGGGCTATCGGGCTGAAAGAGCAACTGGAGGCCCAGGGACACAATATGATTGAGGTTTATCCCCACGCCACTAAAGTCATCCTGTTCGGGGACAGCGTGCCGCCCAAGAACAGCCCCAAGAGTCTGGCCTTTATGAAAGAGCGGTTGCCGGCGCTGATGGACGGGTTGGACGGTTGTCTCGAAGGGTTGGACCGCAATGGCTGCGATGCCCTGATTAACGCCCATACCGCCCTGCTCCACGCCCGGGAAGCCACCGATTTGCTGGGGACGCCCGAGGAGGGCTTCATATCCTTGCCCAAGTTGATACAGCTGAATTAGTCCGGCAAAGCCTCGGTTTCCTGCGAAAAGAAAGGGCAACCCTTGGGGGTTGCCCGGTTTTTTGGCGGTAGGGCGGCAGACCCCTGCCGCCCCGGTTTCAGTTCCCTTCCCGGTTGCCGCCGTTAGGCGGCGCGCCGCCGCCCATTCCCAGGAAAGGCGACAGCATCGAAGTGAACTCCATCGGAAAGATGAACTTGGTCGACGGACTGGAGCCTAACGCCTTGAGGGTGTCAAAATACTGGAGACTCATGGTCTTGGTGTCGACGGTGTTGGCTACATTGTAGATATGCTCCAAGGCGGTGCTGAAGCCTTGGGCGCGCAGGATAGCGGCCTGCTGGTCGCCCTCGGCTTTGAGGATTTCCGACTGGCGTTCCCCCTCGGCTTGCAGGATAGCCGACTGCTTTTCCCCCTCGGCCCGGTTGATCTGGGCTTGCCGCTGCCCCTCGGACTCGGTGATTTCGGCGGTTTTGATGGCGGCGGCGGACTTTTCCCGCTCCATGGCCTGCTTGACCCCGGGCGGTGGGTCAATTTCGTTGATGGCGACATTCCGCACTTTGACGCCCCAACGCCCGGTGTTTTCGTCCAGGGTCAACTGCAACTGACCCTGAATTTTTTCCCGCTCCGCCAAGGCATCGGCTAGGGTGATGTTGCCGATGATGGAGCGCAGTTCGGCCACGGCCAGGTTGATGACCGCCGCCTCGACATTCGCCACATCCAGCACCGCCCGGCGGGGGCTGTCGCCATCGGGCAGCACCTGGTAGTAGATGACGAAGTCCATATCCACCACCACGTTGTCGGTGGTGATGTATTTCTGGGTCGGCACCCGCTGGGTGATTTCGAAAACCGGCACCTTGGTGCCGGAGTAGATAACGGGCATCAGGAAATGGAATCCCGGATCCATCACTTTGACATAGCGGCCAAAGCGCTGCACCACCATCCGCTCCTGCTGCTGCACGATGACAATTCCCGTTGCCATTCTTTCCCTCCCGGATCGGTTGATTTACGGATTGGATTTTACACTATCCGGCGCCGGTTGCCGGATGGCGCGGCTTATTCATTCCGTTTCCCGCAGGGGGATGACCGTCAAAACCAGGTCATCGGCTTCGATAACTACCACCCGGTCGCCCGCAGGTATCACGGTATCATCATCGGTTACGGCTGTCCAGTTGCCATCCTCCAGTCGCACCACGCCCCGGGGAGCCAGTTCCATAATTACCGTGCCAACCTGCCCGACCAAATGGGGGCGGTGGGAATGCCGCGTTTCCCGTCGGGACTGGCGGATTTGCCAGAGGATAAAGAACAGGCCGGCCCCAGCCACTACTGCCACGCCGCCAATCAGCCAAGGGTTGACGCCAAGGGCCGGCAGGGTGGGTGATGGGTCGCCAAAGCGGGCAAAGAGCAGAAACCCGCCCAAGACCAGGCTAATTATTGACCCGACGCCCAGGATACCGAAACCGACTACTTGCGTTTCAATAATTGCCAGCGCGATAGCCAAGATAATCAGAGCCACGCCGGCCCAGTTGGCAGGCAGGTTGCCCAAGGCGACGAAAGCCAGAATCAGCAGGATGCCGCCGACTACTCCCGGCACAATCATTCCCGGGTTGAACAGTTCAATGACAATGCCCAAGCCGCCGATGGTCAGCAGCAGAAAAGCGATGTCCGGGTTGGCGATGAACTCGAGAAAATACTCCAGCAGGTTCTTGTCGAGGTTTTGCACCGTCAAGCCGGCGGTGTCCAGCGTCCAAGGGCGGCCGCTGACGGTTACTTCCCGTCCATCCAGTTGCGCCAGCAGGTCATCTAGGTCGGCGGCGATAAAGTCGGCGATGTTCATTTCGACGGCTTCCGTGGCGGTATAAGATGCGGCTTGACGCACCGTGGCTTCCAGTTTGTCAGCGTTGCGGCCGCGCTCCGCGGCAATGCTTCGCATCAAAGCGGCCGCGTCATTGGTAACTTTGTCAGCCAGGGTTTCGCCCAAGTCCTCGCCGCCGGCGCCCACCGGCGTGGCCGCGCCAAGGTTAGTGCCGGGAGCCATTGCTGCGATATGGGCGGCGGCGGTAATAAAGGCCCCGGCGGACCCGGCTTGCGCGCCCTGCGGCGTTACATAGACCACTACCGGCTGTTCCGCCGCCAAGAGTAGCGTTACAATTTCCCGGGTGGAACTGCCCAAGCCGCCGGGGGTATCCAGTTGGATGATGAGCAAGGGGGCGTCCCGGTCGGCGGCCTGCTGCAAGGCCCGGGCAATGTAGCGTTCCTTGACCGGGTTGATAACCCCGTCCACTGCGATGGTCAAAGCGGCCGGCCGGCTGCCTTGAGCCAGCGCGGAGCCGGCCAAGCCCAACAGCAGCATCAATCCGAATACTGCGGTCAAGGTTAGCCGTATTGCCCCGCCGCCCCGGGTTGCCCGCAATTCTCTTTTGCCGGTTGTTGTCGCCATCATTCAACTATCATCCTTTGTTGCCTTTATTATGTCAAACTTGGCGGCGGCGCGCCCGGTTTGACGGCGTAACCGGCTGAATCTACAATAGGCGCAACCAGTCTTGACTACAGCCGGCAAACCCGGCGTATCCCGGAGGAGGATGCAATGGCTTACGATTTTATCTTGGTGGAGAAAGAGGACGGGGTGGCGATTTTGACGCTGAACCGCCCGGAGAAGCTGAATGCGATGAACCGCCAACTGAACCTGGAGTTGCAGGATGCGGTGCGGGCAATGAACGCCGACGACGAAGTGGGCTGCATTGTCATCACCGGGGCGGGGGAGAAAGCCTTTTCCGCCGGCGGGGACATCCACGAGCAGCGGGAACGGGATCAGGAAACGGACCAGGAGTCCCGGCGGGAGCAGGATGAACGCCGCTCCCGGGGGACTTACGAAATCAGCGCGTCCCTGAAGCCGGTTATCGGGATGATGAACGGGTTGGCTTACGGCGGCGCGGCGGTGCTGTCCTCGTCCCTGGACATCCGTATCGGCTGCGAGCGCAGCAGTTTCCGCTTTCTGGCGGCGGCTTACGGGCGGATTAACTCGACTTGGACGCTGCCTAATCAGGTAGGTTGGCCCATTGCCAAGGAACTGCTGTTCACCGGCCGGGTGGTGGAGGCCGCGGAAGCCCACCGCATCGGACTGCTGAACCACCTGGTGCCGGCGGCGGAGCTGCGGGACAAGACTATGGAAGTAGGCCGGGCCATTGCCAAGAACCGGCGGGAGTCGGTGATGGGCATTAAGGAGTTGCTGCTGCTGCACCAGGGCTGCAACCTGGAACAGCAGTGGGCCAACGAGCGGGATTTTACTACCCACCGGGTTCGGGGCTACAACGCGGAACAGGCGTTCCCGGAGTTTATTGCGCGGAAGGGGCGGTAGGGTGTATTTCTGAGTCCCTGGTAAAAGGGACTCAGAAACCATTACCATTTGAGAGGTGAAACGGTTTGATTGAAAGGGCCTTGTTTATCAACGGAATCTACCGCTCGGTCTTGGAGGAAATCTTGGAAACCCAATCCGAGTTTCCTGATTACACCCTGTTCCTGCAACCGTACAGTGGAGACACTATACGGATGCTCCAGGAGGGTGTCCCCACTCCCGAGGTGCCGGTTACCCTCTACGCTTCGACCACAGACGACCTGTCGAACATCTCCTACGTCGCTGAGATTGTCGGCTGGGAGGACAAGACGGACATTAGTCCGTCGCGGCGTCAGGAAGTCGAAGATGTGATCCAGATGCGTCAGCCTGGGGAGAAAGTTGGCCTTGATGAGCCGGCCGGTCTCTACAACGCTTCGAAGAGGGCCGGGCGGCCCAGCAAGAATCTGTTGCATATCCGCCGAATGGTTAAGTTGGATGCCCCCTTCAGCGTTGGGCAACTGATAAAAACCAGCAATAACGAGCCTTACTCCACGAATCGGACAACGCCCGAGAGTTGGGCTGAAGTCCACAAGCTGGTTTAATGCCGGGGGATAGCGGTAAAGGTTGGGGCGGGATTCAGTCCCGCCCCTTTTCCTTACCCGGAATGGGCTGATGCCGGGTTACCCGTCCAGGGTGCCTTTGGTGCTGGGGATTTGGTTCGGGGCGCGAGGGTCGGGTGCAACGGCGTCCCGAAGGGCGCGGGCCAAGGCTTTGCACAGGGCTTCGGCTTTGTGGTGGGGGCTGCTGCCGGCAAGCACCTTGGCGTGCAGGTTGATTTTGGCTTCGAGGGCAAAGGACTCGAGGAAGTGGCGTACCAGGTCGCCGGACAGGGTTTCCACCATAGTATCGTCAAGGGTAGTTTCCACTACGGCGTAGCCGCGGCCGCTCCAGTCCAACGCCACCATTACCAGGGTTTCGTCGAGGGGAACGATGGCGTGGCCCATCCGGCGGATGCCGCGCACTTCGCCCAAAGCCTGGTGAAAGGCCCGGCCGAGCAGGATGGCTACATCCTCGACCAGATGATGCCAGCCGACATGAGTATCCCCTTGGGCTTCCAGGGCCAGGTCAAAGAGACCGTGGCGGGCAATCTGGCTGACCATGTGGTCCAGAAAGCCGTTGCCGGTGTTGACTTGGTATTGGCCTTGTCCGTCCAGGTTGACCGACAAGGTGATGGCAGTTTCAGCGGTTTCCCGGCGCAGGGATGCCTGCCGGGGCGCGGCGATAGGGTCTTGGGCCATAGAGTTACCCTTTACTCCCCAATAATCAGTTCAGACAGGGCGGCCACTACCGCGTCGGTTTCGGCCGGCAGGCCCACGCTGGCCCGCACATAGTCTTGCAGTTGGGGCGAGTTGAAGTAGCGCAGGAAAATGCCGCGCTGACACAATCCCTCGAAAATCTGCTCCCCCCGGCCGGCCGGCAGTTGGCACAGGATAAAGTTGGCTTGGGTCGGCCAAGGCGTCAAGCCGGGAATGGCTTGCAGCAAGCCCATCATCCGCTCCCGCTCAACAATGATGGACTGGACTCTTTCCAGCAGGGTAGCCCGGTCTTGCAGGGAAGCCAAGAGCGCAATTTCGGCGGCCAAGTTGACATTGTAGGGGGATTTCATCCCCATCATCGTTAAAGCCAAGTCGGGGTGCATCACCCCCAAGCCAATCCGCAGCCCGGCCAAGCCAGCCCATTTGCTGAAAGTTCGCAATACTATCAGGTTGGGGTATTCGCCCAGCAACGGCAGGGCGGTTTTACCGCAGAACTCGTAGTAGGTTTCATCCACTACTACCACTTTGCCGGTGGCGAGCAGGGCGCGGATTTCCGCTTCGGCGGCAATGTTGCCGGTCGGGTTGTTGGGGGAAGCCAGAAAGATGGCTTTGGTGCGGTCATCAGCGGCGGCCAGTATGCCCGGGACATCAATGTCAAAGTTGCGGTTGCGGGGGACGGCGCGGACTTCGCCGCCGCAGACTTCGGCGGAAAACGCGTACATTCCAAAGGTGGGAGTGGGGATGATGATGTTTTCCCCCGGGCCGAGGAACATCCGCAGAATCATATCAATGAGTTCGTCGCTGCCATTGCCGGCGACGATGCGCTCCGGGGCGGCGGCGAGGTAATCGGCCAAGGCGGCGCGCAGCTGCCGTTGGTCGGGGTCGGGATAGTGGTTATAATGCCGGAAACTGCCCAGGGCTTCCACTACCCGGGGCGACGGGCCGAAAGGGTTTTCGTTGCCGTTGAGCCGGATGACCTGTTCCGGGGGGATGCCGGCCCGTTGCGCCATTACTTCCATCGGGTCGACGCCGTCGTAGGTTTTCATCCGGCGGATGTGGGGCAGGAGCAGGTCTTTAACTTCGGTCATTTTTTAACTCTAGCCGGCAGCGGCCGGATGTAGCTGATAGGCCGATAGAGGGTTGCTCGGCCGCCAAGTTATTCGGTCTTATCGAGGGTTGCCAAGCGGGTAGCGATGGCGGCGGCGTGGCCGGTCAGTCCTTCGGCGTGGGCAATGTGGATGGCGGCGGCGCCCAAGTCCCGGAAGGTTTCGGGGCTCAAGCCGACTACCGGCATAGTCCGCATAAAGTGGTGGACGCTGAGGGCGGAATTGAAACGGGCGGTGCCGCCGGTAGGCATTACATGGCTGGGGCCGGCAATGTAATCGCCCATCACTTCCGGGGAAAATTCGCCCAGGAAAAGGCCGCCGGCGTTTTTGACTTGCCCGGCCCAAGCCCAAGGGTCGGCTACCATCATACACAAATGCTCCGGGGCAATGCGGTTAGCCAATTCTACGGCTTCGTCGAGGGTATCGACCAGCACAATGCGCCCCTGCCGTTCCAAGGCATTGCGGGCCAAGTCGCCGCGTTCCAGAGTGGACAGCCGCCGCTCGAGTTCAGATTCGACCCGCTCGACCAGTTGTTTGGAATTGGTTACGAGAATGGCGGTGGACAAAGGGTCATGCTCGGCTTGGGCAATCAAGTCGGCGGCGCAAAAGTCGGCGTGGGCAGTGTCGTCAGCAATAACGATGGTTTCGGTGGGGCCAAAGATTCCGTCGATGTCCACCTGGCCCTGGACGAGCTTTTTGGCGTAGGCGACAAAGATGTTGCCGGGGCCGCAAATCTTGTCCACTTTGGCGATGGATTGGGTGCCGTAGGCCATAGCGGCGATGGCCGGCACGCCGCCGATTTGATACACGGCATCGACGCCGGCGATTTGGGCGGCGGCCATTACCGCCGGGTTCAGCGGCTCAGTACCGCGCCGGGGGGTGGTCAGGATGATTTCCTTGACGCCGGCAACCCGGGCGGGGATGGCAGTCATCAGCACGGTGGAGGGATAGGCGGCGGTGCCGCCGGGGACGTACAAGCCGACCCGCTCCAGCGGGCGCACCATTTCGCCCAAGCCTTGGGCCAAGTCAACCCAATGGCGGGGCAAGGTGGACTGGTGAAAGTCGGCAATGCGGCGGGCGGCCAGTTGCAGGGCGGACTCCAGTTCCGGGGAGATGGCGGCGCAGGCTTGGGCCAGTTCGGCGTCAGCTACCCGAAACTCGGTTAATTCGACGCCGTCGAGGAGTTGGGCGTAGCGGCGGAGGGCGGCGTCGCCTTCGTGGCGTACCTCCCGCAACATCGTTACTACGGATTGCTCCGGGGTTACCGCGGGGCCAAAGACCTGGCGCGTCCGTTCCGCTACGGATTCGGGCAAGGAATCCAGGTCGAGCGGGTCGATGCGGGTCAGGACATCCGTAGCGGCGGCCAAGCCGTGGACCAGATTAAGTTTCACCAAGATACTCTTTCACCTGTAGCAAGCTCTGCTGCACCGCCCGCTCCTGATAGGCGGTCAGCTTTTCCCGGGGGATTTGGGCATAGACAGCCTCGAGGGTAGCCGGCATACCAGCCAGGAAACGGTCGACGGACTGTTGCACGGCGGCATCGTCCCGGTACATACGGTTGAGGGCGCGCTTCAACCGTTCCCAGTCGAAATCCCAGCCCATAAAGCGAGTTACCCACTGCCGCCATTCGGACAGGGCAGCGGCGGCCAGAAAGGGTATGGCTACATCCTGTTCACCGTTGGCAACGATACTACTGTCGATGCCGTTCTCATGGCAAGAAAAGCGGTGGAGTTCCGGGATGACTTGCCGATCCAAGTCCAGTTGCAGGACGCGGTCCCAGATCTGGGCTTTGACTTCATCCCCAGCCAAGTTGTTCTCCCGGGAGAAGTGGGGCCGGTACATTGTGGTAATCCAGACTTCATCGGCGGTGAGGTGGGTTACATAGCCGAGGACAAAGGCGCGGGTGGCCGAGGATTGGCCGTTGCCGTCAACCAGTTCCGGGTGGAGGTCAAACATCCGCCGAGTGCCGGTGCCTACGGTTTCCAGAGACAGAGGGGCGAAGTGGGTATCCTCGCGGCGGCCTTTGGTCATCGCGCGAATGTCCGGGGCGGTGGAGCCGAGGAAACAGCTGCCCATATAGTCGTGGACATAGCCCCAATCGAGTTCCTCGGCTACTTGCCGGGCGATGTGGAGGTGCATGGGCAGGTTAGGCATCAGCTAGACCTCCCTAGCGGCGGGGCTGATTCCGGCGGCGTCAAACAGCCGGTTCAGGGCGGCGGAGCGGCCCTTGAACAGGTAGTTGACCTGGGAGGCGGAAATGTCAACGCCGCCGCAGTCGCGCAGATGGTCCACGGCTTCCATCAGCCGCTCTTTAGGCACCAGCAGGCTGACGCTGTACCAGTCCTGTTCCTCGAGGTTATAGACCGGGGCGATAGTGGGGCCGCGCAAGCCGGACACTTCGGGGCGGGTCAGCACGGTGGCGCTGACTTCCTGCGGGGAGCGGCCGCGCACATTGACGGTCAAGCGGTAGTAGGGTTCGGCGCGCATCGTGGCTTCCAGCAGATCGACCAGTTCCCGGGCTTGCCGCAAGGCTCGGCGGGATTGCAGCAGGGTGGTGGTGTTGCCGATAAGACAGGATTGGGAACTGAGGATAGTACCGCCATCCAAGGTTTTAAGGCGGTTTTCCCGCAGGGTGGCGCCGGTGGCGGTCAAGTCGGCAATCAGGTCGGCATAGCCGGCAAAGGGGGCGGCTTCCAAGGCGCCGCTGACGGCGACCAGAGTAAAGTAGTTGATGCCGCGGCGGAACAGGTATTCCCGCAGCAGCCGGGGGTACTTGGTGGCAATCCGCAGCTGCTTGCCTTCCTGCCGGAACTCGAGGGCCAAGTCCGCCAAGTCGTCGATGGAGGAAACATCGAGCCAAGAGTCGGGGACGGCCAGCACAAAATCGCAGTTGCCATAGCCGAGGTCGTCCATCAAGCTGACCACTTGGGACGGGTCGCTACGGTATTCGAGGTAGCGGTCAAGGCCGGTGATGCCCAATTCGGCGCTGCCCTCCTCGACCTTGCCGGTGATGTCGGCGCTGCGCTGGAAAAGCACTTCGGCGCCGGGCAGGGCGGGAATAGCGGCGGTGTAACGGCGGGCGTTGGGACGGCTGACCGGCAGGCCGCAGGAACGCAGGTAGTTGAGGGTCGGCTCATAGAGTTCGCCATCGCTGGGGATGACGAGGCGCAAGGCGGCGTCCCCCGGGGCGTATTGCCGGGGTTCTTGGAGCAGTCCGTTGGTCAAGCCGGAATTAGTCAACATCGCAGGCGGTCTGCGCTCCATGGGAGTCAATTAACAGCGCCGATTTAAGGCCGCGGGCGGCGGCGTAAGCCATGCTTTGGGGCAAGTCCCGGCCGCAAACTTCCAGTTCAACCGGTTGGCCGGCTTGCCGCAAGTTCCGGGCGGCTTGAAATGCCGGAATACGGCTTTCCGGGGTAGTCGGGATAACCAGAGTCGCCGCCGGCTTTTCCGGCCGGCAGTTGGCGGATGGATTGGTTAATGCTACCAGACTTTCCAGGGTATAGGCAAAGCCCAAGGCAGGAATATCTTGGGGACTGCCCAAGGCGCGAGCCAAACTATCATAGCGGCCGCCGCCGCCCAAAGGACGGGGACAGTCGGGATGTTTGACCTCAAAGACGATGCCATTGTAGTAAGCCAAGCCCCGGGCCAAGCCGAAATCAATGGTGAGCAGGTCACTTACTTCCGGGGCGGCGGTCAGGATTTCCAAGAGTTCCGCTAACCGGTTCAGGGCTGACGGGTCGGCGCCGGCTTTGGCGACTACCTGGCGGGCGGCCGGCAAAACTGCGGAGGGCGGGCCGTTCAGGGCGGCTAATTCGGCAGCTAAAGCCAAGCCGCGTTCCAGTCGGGCCGGTTCGTCGCTGCCGCGGAGCTTGCGGAGGAAACGGTCAACTACCCGCTCCGGGTCGCGCTGGCCGAAGCGGCGGCGGTCGCCGCCGTTCCATTGGAGGAAGCCCTGAATTACCTGGCGGGCTTGGTCATCGTCCAAGCCGACGAGGGCGGCGCTGAGTTCCTGATTTTCCGGGCTGCGGTCGCCGAGGTGCAGTTGGGCAGCCCGTTCCGCAATTTCGGGGAGAGCATCCCGGCCGCGGCGCAATTGCGGGATATTGGCAATTATAAAGGCGCGGGCCCGGTCGGAAACCCCGGTAGTGTCGAGGACGCTTTGCACTACATCCAAATCAGCCAGTTCGAGGCGGCAATCGGTTATACCAAGCTGCAACGGTACTTGGGCGGCCAAGGTTAGCAGTTCGGCGTCAGCCATCAGGCTGCCGGAACCCAGTAGCTCCGCGCCAACTTGGGTGAACTGGCCGCTGCTTTCCGATTGGGCGGCATCGCAGCGGAAAACGGGGCCAGCGTACTGCCAACGGGTGAGCCGGGGCAAGTCGGCGGCTTGCTCCAGGTAGCGGCGCATCAGGGGGGAGGTGAACTCGGGGCGGAGGCTTACGGCGTTGCCGCCGCCGTCAACAAAGCTATACATCCGGGAAGCCAAGTCGCCGCCGGATTTGCGGAGAAAGAGTTCGGTGGCTTCGAGGATGGGGGTTTCGCACAGTTGATAGCCGTAACTGCCGATTAACCCCGTCAGGGCATCCTGCACTTCCCGCTGGTGGCGGCAGGAGGCTCGGGAGGGGGCGTACATTCCCCGGAGGCGTGTAACCGGTTGCGTTGCCATAGGGGGATATTTTACTCCTGCCGGCTAAGGGGGGCAACTAGGGGTGGGCGTTGAGACCGCCGTCGATATAGACCGGCTGGCCGGTGGTGTAATCGCAGGCTTCGGAGCAGAGATAGACCAGCAGGGGGCCGAGTTCGGCGGGGTGTCCCTTGCGGCGGAGGGGGATGTAGCGCACCAAGCGTTCCTGCTGCTGGATTTCCGGAGGGAGGTCATCGGCGGTAGTCCAGCCGATGCCGATGGCGTTGACGCGGATGTTGTGCGGCCCCCACTCGACGGCTTGGGAACGGGTCAGGGAGAGCAGGCCGGCTTGGCTGGCGGCGTAGGCGGAGGCGTTGACCATTCCCCGCTCGGCAAGGCCGGAAATCAGGTGAACGATCCGGCCGTACTGCTGGTCGAGCATACGGCGGCCGACCTGCTGGCTGAGCAGAAAGGCGGCGCGGAGGTTGCGGGAGTGAACGGCATCCCATTGCTCCGGAGTAATTTCAAGCAAGGGTTGGTAGAATTCGCTGCGGCCGGCGTTGACCAGGATGTCCACGCGATTATGCTGGCGGTCAAAGGCGGCCAAGGCTCGGGAGACAGCGGCCGGGGTGTCCAGTTCTGAAACGACACCGTTATGTCCGCTGCCAAGGGCGGCAAGGATGGGGTCGAGGAGGTCTTGGCGGCGGGCAATAGCAAAGACAGATGCGCCGGCCTCAGCCAAGGCTGGGGCCAGAAAAGGGGCTTCGAGGCCGCCGGCGGTAGCCAGGATAGCCGTTTTACCGGCAAGGCTGTATTGCTCGAGGATGGGCATAGCGGGGGATAAGTCTCCACTAGGTTTCCAAGGGGGCTAGCGGGGCGTGGCCGGTGGGGGCCAAGCCGGCCGCCAAGCCGCCGCCGTCGAGGGTAAAGGTTTCGCCGGTCATATAGTCGGAGGCGGGGGCGGATAGAAAGACGGCAACGGGGCCAATGTCCTGGGGGCGGCCCAACTGGCCGGTGGGGAGAAAGGCGCCAGAGGGCGGCAGGGCGTCGCGAATGTCGGAGTCGGTGCCGGCGGTGGGAATGAAACCGGGGACAATGGTGTTGGCGGTTACGCCGTAGCGGGCCAGGCTGAAGGAAAGGGCGCGGGTAAGTTGGAGGATGCCGCCTTTGGTGCAGCAGTAGGTATAAAGATCCCGGCCGCCGCGCAAGCCGAAGCCGGAGGATACATTGATGATTTTGCCCTGGCCGCGGTCAACCATTGGCTTGGATACGGCGCGGGCGCAGTAGAAAGCGCCGCTCAAATTGACATCCAGAGCGGCTTGCCATTGGTCATCGCTGAGTTCCCAGACAGGCGTGGGAACGGTGTCGGAGACGAGGGCGGCGTTGTTAATCAGCACATCCACATAGCCGAAGTGGGCAAGGGCGGCGGCGATAAGGTTATTGGCTTGGGCGGAGTCGCTGACATCGGTAGGGACGGCAAGGGAGCGGCGGCCGAGGGCGGTAACTTCGTTGGCGGCGGCTGCGATCGGGGCGGGACGGCGGCCGGCGATAACCAGGTCGGCGCCGGCTTTGGCTAGATGGCGGACCATTTCCAAGCCCAAGCCGGTGCCGCCGCCGGTGATGACGACAACGCGCCCGTCCAGGTTGAGTTTTTCCAGAGTCATCGGTGCTACCCGTTTTTGGTGCGCAGGGAGGTTACATCCCCGGCGGCGAAGGTTGACAATTGGCCGTTGTCCTGACGGAGCAATAGGCTGCCGAGTTCGTCGATGCTTTCGGCGTGGCCGAGGTATTTTTCGCCATGCCAAGATACCTTGACCCGCTGGCCGAGGGTGTCGAGAAGTTCCTGCCATTCCTCGACCGGGGTTTCGCCGCGGTTGAGTTGGCTGTAGAGGGCATCGAGTTGTTGCAGGATTTCGCGCAGGAGTTCATCCCGGGGGATGTCGCCGGCGGATACCTGATTCAAGCCGATGGCGGCGTCGGCCAGTTCGTCGATTTCAGCCGGGTCGAGGGAGACATTTACGCCGATGCCGACGATGGCGTAGCGGACGGCGTTGCCGGCGATGGCGCTTTCAACGAGGATGCCGGCTACTTTTTTGCCATCAAGGAGGATGTCGTTGGGCCACTTGATGCGGGGTTTGAGGCCGCTGATGTGGGTGATGGCGCGGACGACGGCGACGCCGCAGAGGCTGTTGAGATGGGGCAGGGTTTCGAGGGTGGGATAGAGGACGAGGGAGAGGTAGAGGTTGCCGGAGCGGGATACCCAGGTGCGGCCGTGGCGGCCGCGGCTGGCGGTTTGGGTTTCGGCAACAACGACGGTGCCTTCGTCGGTGCCGCGCTCGGCGCGGCGGAGGGCTTCGTCCATAGTGGAGGCGACTTCCTGAAAGTAGAGGAGACGCTTGCCGACCAAGCGGGTGAACAGTCCACCACGCAGGGTTTCCGCGACCAGATTTGTGGTCATAGCTTAATCCTCTTTACTGTTTCCGTCCGGGCAAGTTGGGTATCCCCGGCGGTGGGCTTACCAGTTGTGTTCGAGTTTGTCCTGGAGGATGGGTACCAGGTCGGCGACGGGGATACGGATTTGGTGCATGGTGTCCCGGTCGCGGATGGTGACCTGGTGGTCGTCGAGGGTGGCGAAGTCGACGGTGACGCACCAAGGGGTGCCGATTTCATCCTGGCGGCGGTAACGGCGGCCGACGCTTTGGGCATCATCGTACTGGACGCTGAAGTGGCGGCGGAGTTGGTCGTGGATGCTGCGGGCGGTGGGGGTGAGGCGGGCGTTGCGGCTGAGCGGCAGCACGGCCACGGTGATGGGGGCCAATTCAGGATGGAGATGGGAGACGACGCGGATGGCGTTGCCGTCCGGTTCCTCATCGTAGGCGTCGAGCCAGAAAGCCAGGGCGGCCCGGTCAACGCCGCCGGAGGGTTCGATGACATAGGGCAGGAAATGTTCGCGGGTTTCCTCGTCGAAGTAGGTTAAATCCTCGCCGCTGGCGGCGGCGTGGCGGCCGAGGTCAAAGTCGGTGCGGGAGGCGATGCCTTCGAGTTCGCCCCAACCCCAGGGGAAACGGTATTCAATGTCATAGGTATCCCGGGCGTAGTGGGCCAGTTCGTCGGGGTCGTGGCGGCGGAGGCGGAGGTTTTCGCGGCGGATGCCGTAGCGGAGGTACCAGTTGAAGCGGGCGTTGACCCATTCCTGGAGCCACTGCTCCTCGGTGCCGGGTTTGACAAAGAACTCGACTTCCATCTGCTCGAATTCACGGGTGCGGAAGGTGAAGTTGCCGGGGGTGATTTCGTTGCGGAAGGCTTTGCCAATTTGCCCGATGCCGAAGGGGAGTTTTTTGCGGGTGGAGTTGAGGACGTTCTTGAAGTTAACAAAGATGCCCTGGGCGGTTTCGGGGCGGAGAAAGACTTCGTGGCCGGTGTCCTCGACGGGGCCCATAAAGGTGCGGAACATGAGGTTGAAGCGGCGGGGTTCGGTGAAGTCGCCGCCACATTCGGGGCAGGTTTCGGTTTCCAACTGGTCGGCGCGGAAGCGGAGGTGGCACTGGCGGCATTCGACGAGGGGGTCGGAGAAGTTTGCGACATGGCCGCTGGCGATCCAGACTTGGGGGGACATGAGGATGGCGGCGTCGAGGCCGACCATATCGTCGCGTTGGACGATGACGGACTGCCACCAGGCTTCCTTGACATGGCGTTTGAGTTCGACGCCGAGGGGGCCGTAGTCCCAGGTAGATGCCAAGCCGCCGTAGATTTCGCTGCTCTGAAAGACGAAGCCGCGGCGTTTGGAGAGGGACAGGATTTTGTCCATATCGGCGTAGGGTAGTACGCGGGACACGGGGCAACTCCGCCAAGGACGGGAGATTATCCGCCGGGATTAAGCGGATTATGTCAAGGCAAGGGAAAGGGTAACAATAGAAAAGGGGAATTGTAAATAACTTGGGGCGGGGGTTTTGGGGAATTATGGAGAGAAACCGGAATAGGCGGAAACCGCGGCCGCGGTTTCCGCCGTGTCGGGAGGCGGTTGGCAAGGCTGGTCATTGGGTTGCCTGCTCTGGGGGGTATCCTGGCTTGCATCCTCCCGGAGTTTCCCGACCAGACTGCCGATTACGGCGACTGAACCTTGAGTTGGCTACTGACGCCGCCGGGTATGGTTGCCCTAGCGGCGGGTTGGCCCAGTTCAGCTACCGTTGGTTGACCGACCTCCAGTCAACCTAGCACCAACTCTTACGGCGATTGAGATTTGCCGTTTCCCAAGACTTGGGGATCGGGGGGCCTTAATCCCGTTTCCCCGGGGGTAATGGAGTAGGGGCGCCCGCAAGCCGGGTGAGGGCTTTGCGGGGCCCACCTCGCGAAGTGGGCTTGTAGGCAACGGTAAGCTAGCGAATCGTTAAGACCCTGCGTCCAGGGGCCCGGTTAACCGTGACGATTATTATTATGGGGGAAGGTTTGGGGATTTGTCAAGGGATAAATGGGACTAATTTTCAGATTGGTTAGGGATTCGGGTTCTGGATTCCCACTTTCGTGGGAATGACGGTCGAATGGATTGGGATTCTGGATTCCCGTTTTCACGGGAATGACGGTTGTCAAGCGGGGAGACGGCGGGGGAACTTTTGTAAAAGTTCCCCCGCACCCCCTCAAAACTTTTGAGTTTTTGGTTGAGATTCCGCGGCGCAGCCGCGGAATGACATAGCGGGGGCTAGTAGGTAGGGGATGCGGGGGCTGGTTGGGCGGTTACGGCGGCGGCGAGGGAGTCAGCGCGGAGGTCGTCGAGTTTGAGGTAGCGCGCGCCCATAGCTTGAGCCAAGGAGCGGGCCAGTTCGAGTTTGATGAAGTCCAGTTCGGTGTCGATGACGACGGCGGGGATGGCTTTTTCGGGAAAGCGGGATGCTAGTTCGTGGACTTCGTCCGTGGGTTTGCCGGGGCTGCCGTCGAGGTGGATGTTGGCGCGGCCGTCGGAGAGAAGGGCGACCAGGGGGAGGGTGTTGCGGTCTTTCAGTCGTTCGCGTTCGAGGAGTTCCAGAGCCAGATAGAGGCCGCCGGATAAGGGGGTGCGGCCGCCGGTGGGCAAGTCGTCAAGGTAGAGTTGAGCCAGGTCGACGCTGTTGGTGGGGGGGAGCAGGAGTTGGGCTTGGGCGCCGCGGAAGGTGATGAGGGCGACCCGGTCGCGGCGTTGGTAGGCGTCGAGGAGGAGGGAAAGGATGGCACCCTTGACGGCAATCATCCGCCGCTGGGCGCCCATCGAGCCGCTGGCGTCGACGATAAAGAGGATGAGACTGCCGGTGCGGGTTTCGCGCACTTTTTCCCGAATATCCCAAGGTTCAATAAGCAGGGACGGGGCGGTGTTGTCGGGGTCATAGGATTGACGGCGGCTTTGCTGGTAAGGGGCGGCGGCGCGGAGGGTGGCGTCGAGGGCTAAATCGGATGCGGTGTCGGGGGGGATGCGGGCGCGGATGTAGCGGCCGGCGGAGTCGCTGCTGACGGTGACGGCGCGGCGGCCGGCGGCGGGGCGTTCCCGGCGGTCGGGCGGCGGCAAGAGCAGGGATTGGATGGAATAGGGGTTGCCGGTCTCGAAATGCTGTTCCTGAGTGCCAGCGCCGGGTGCGGAGTCCGGGTCGGGGTTTTCATCCGGCGGAGTATCCGGGGGGGCTAAACCGGAGGAGTCGTCAGCGCCGGGGTCGTTGTCGGCCGGGGATGGGGCGTCTTGGGGTTCGCGGGGATGGGATTGGTTTTGGAAGTCGTTGAGCATTTGGTCGAGCTGTTCGGTAACGAGGTGGGGCTGCTGAAAGGGCTGGCGGCGCTGGCGGTGGAGGAGGGCGAGTTGGGCGGCTTCGCGCACGTCATCGACATTGACTTGTTCGCGGCCGGCGTAGGCGGCGATAGTGGCGGCGGTTTTATACATTACGATGTCGCCGCGCAAGCCATCCACCTGGTATTCGGAGCAGATGTCGGTAATCAAGGCGAGGAAGTCGTCGCCGACCTGGACTTGGGGCAACAGCCGCCGGGCGTTAAGGATGCGCTGGCGTTCCTGGGCTTCGGCGGTCTGCCAAGCGGTGATGAAAGTAAAGGGGTCGGTTTCGTAGGCGATGCGGCGTTGGACTACTTCGCGGCGTTCCGGGGGGGGCATAATGCCCTCGACTTCCACGGCCAAGCCGAAGCGGTCGAGGAGTTGGGGGCGCAAATCGCCCTCCTCGGGGTTCATGGTGCCAACAAGGATGAATTCGGCAGCGTGGCTGACGGAGACGCCTTCGCGTTCGACATAGTTGCGGCCCATAGCGGAGGCGTCGAGCAGGACATCGACGAGGTGGTCGTTGAGGAGGTTGACTTCGTCGATGTAGAGGATGCCGCGGTGGGCGGCAGCGATGAGTCCCGGCTCGAAGCTTTTGCTGCCGGTTTTGATGGCCTGCTCAATATCGAGGGAGCCGACGAGGCGGTCCTCGCTGGCGCCGACGGGGAGATCGACGATACGGACCTGACGGTGAACCGAGGGGGCGTCGGCACTGCCGGATTCGCAGCGTTGACAGAGGCCCTGGCGGCTTTCCGGGGGACAGCTGTAGGGGCAGCCGGGGAGTACGGCGACTTCGGGGAGAAGGGCGGCCAGGGAGCGGACGGCGGTGGATTTGGCGGTGCCTTTTTTGCCGCGGATCAGGACGCCGCCAATTTTGGGGTTGACGGTGTTGAGCAGGAGGGCGCGCTTCATCGCGGTCTGGCCGACGATGGCGGTAAAGGGGAAGGAGGGTTCGGCGGCGGGTTGGGTCAAGTTGCGCGGCCTCCTGATGGGTTGGAATGGACGGCTAACCGGCCGTTGCTAACGGGCGACGGTTTCGGCGGGGGAGTAAGCCCGGATTTCCCGTTCCTGATAGCGGATGTAGCCGGCTACGCCCAAGGCGATGGTCAGCCACAGGAGCAAGTGTCCCAAGGCGGAGAAGGCGCGGAACATTATGACCAGGGACTCCGGCAGCCATTCCGGTACGGGGTCGGGATTGCCGGGGATGGCGTAAGCCAGGATCAGGGCGACGACGGCATAAGCCAATCCCGCGCCGGCGTAGCGCAACAACCGTTGCCCGCCACGGACACCGGATTGGTGAATAAGGGCGGTCAGCCAACAGCCGGCGGCGACGGCGGTCAGGGAAAGCAGGATGAACAGGAATTGGAAGGCTTGCCGGGACAGGAGGGAGGCTTCCTCGCCAATGCCGGGCGGGTTCAGGGGGTATTTAATCTGGGTAAAGAGGGATACGGCCCAAAAGCCGAGGAGGCCGGCGATGAGGGCCCAAGCCCAGACATTCCAACCGGGGGCGGCGCGGCGTACCAGATGGTACAAGCCGGTGAACAGGGCGGCATAGACTACGCCTAATACGGCCATTCCAGCGACAAGGCCGATGCGCTGCATTCCCAAGGATACGGAGATGCCGCCGACTTCGACCTCAAGGGCAGCGCCGGGGTCGGCTTCGGCGGCGGCGGCCGCTTCCTCGAGGGTGATGGCCCACTCCATAACCGGCACATTAAAGATGTTGAGAAAGCCGCCGACCAGCAAGCCGGCGATAGCGCCCATAATGAGGGCCAAGGGCATTATATTCGTGGCGGAACGCATAGGAAACTCTCCCGAGCTGGTGGAATCTTACCTTAACAGTTGGCATAAGGGACTAACCCGGCTTGGCGGCGCAAGGCGGATGAGGGAAAGGGGTGGCTCTTTAGGGCCGCGCCGCCGGCCCTCCGGCCGGCGGCGTTGGTCGGTCTAGTGGCACATCAGGGCGACGTGGCGGGCGTGGTGAAAGAACTCGTGGACGGCGCCGAGGATGGCCGGGGAGCCGATGGCGGCGCCGTGGACGCTGGCGTCGACATAGCCGGCGAAGTAGAGGACGCCGGCGCCGAGGAGGAGCCAGGGAGCCCAGACCGGGGTAGTCCGGTCGCCGAATACGCTGCGCAATGCGGTCAACATAGGTTTTGCCTCCTGTTTTTTTGCGGTGGGTCGCTTACCGGGATGGGATTGTTGGGTTATTGATACTGCCGGGGTAGTCTAGTGCCTTGCGGCCGGGGATTCAAGGGGCTGGCTAGCGGCGCAAGGCGGGATTCCCGATAGGGGGCTACCGTTGGACATAGACGATGCCGTCCTCGCGGCCGACGTAGCGGTCGCGCATCTCGAGGAAGGCTTGGTAGCGTTCAGGCTGAAAGTCGACGCGGTTCAGGCTGTCGTCGAGGTAGGGGTTGGGAAAGTAGCAGCGCACCAGGGTTTCCTCCCAGTCTTTGGAGAAACGGACGTAGAAGGATTTGAGGCCGCCGTGGCTGTCGGCTTCGACGAACTGGATGCCGTTGACGGAGGCTTCGGCCAGGTGGAAGTGCCAGTTGTCGGCCTGGATGGTAACCCAGCCGTTGCTGAAGTCCGGGGCTTTGATGCCGTTGGAGTTGTTTTCGCTGGCGACTTCGCCGCCGCCGACCACCCAGAGCATACGGTCGTTGGCGGTGAGTTCGCGGATGATTTCGGTCAGTATTTCCATAGCGGCCTCCCGTAGGCGTTAGGTTGAGCAAGCCCATTATGGACATTGCCCGGTTAGTTGTCCAGTTTTATTGCGGATGGGCTTCCTGGCGGGCTTCGAGGTCGGTTTCGAGTTCGAGGTAAAGTTCCTGGAGTTGGGCGAGGAGTTCCGGGGGCGGGTTTTCCCACATTCCCCGGGCGATGGCTTCGAGGAGACGCTCGACGATGCCGCGCAAGGCCCAGGGGTTGCTTTGGCGAAAGAACTGCTGCATTTCCGGGTTGAGGACATATTCCGCAGTGACATCGGCGTACATCCAGTCCTCGATGACCTGGGCGGTGGCGTCGTAGCCAAACATATAGTCCACGGTGGCGGCCAGCTCGAAGGCGCCTTTGTAGCCGTGGCGGCGCATAGAGTCCATCCACTTGGGGTTGACGACACGGCTGCGAAATACGCGGCGGGCTTCGTCCTGCAAGTCGCGGACGCGGGAACGGGAAGGGTCGGAGCTGTCGCCAAAGAACTGGCGGGGATTGCGGCCGGAGAGGGCGCGGACGGTGGCAATCATTCCGCCGTGGTACTGCATATAGTCGTCGCTGTCGAAGAGGTCGTGTTCGCGGTTGTCCTGGTTTTTGGCGGCGATGACGATTTGGCCGAAACGCTGGCGGAATTGGGGGCGGGCGTGGATGCCGAAGTCCTGGCGGGTGTAGGCGTAGCCGCCCCAAGCGGTATAGACTTCGGCTAGGTCGGCGACGGATTCCCAATTGCGTTCGTCGATGGCGGCGAGGATGCCGGTGCCGTAGGAGCCGGGTTTGCTGCCAAAGATGCGGTAGAGGGAAGCGGCGCGGTTTTGGGGTTCGCCGGTTTCCGGGTCGGATGCCGGGGATTCCCCGGATTGCTGCAAATCCTCTTGGAGGTGCTTGAGGATGTAGTTTTGCTCCGGGGGTTCGTCGAGAGCGGCGACCTGCTCGACGGCTTGGTCGAGGAGATAGATTAGGTTGGGGAAGGCGTCGCGGAAAAAGCCGCTGATGCGGACGGTGACATCGATGCGGGGGCGGCCGAGTTCGGACAAGGGGATGACTTCGATGCCGGAGAC
Organism: Dehalococcoidia bacterium; assembly: GCA_965243185.1. Taxonomy (GTDB): domain Bacteria; phylum Chloroflexota; class Dehalococcoidia; order Lucifugimonadales; family UBA3495; genus CBDBCU01. Next base: position 3,050,499 of record OZ251531.1, read on the forward strand.
GCGGCGGCTTTCGGCTTGCCAGACCGGGCGGACGCCGAGGAGGTACATAATTTGGGCGATGTCATCGCCGTGGGTACGCATAGCAGAAGTTCCCCAAACGACGACGCCGACCATTTCGGGGTAGCCGCCTTCCTCTTGCAGGTATTTTTCGAGGAGGGCGTTGCCGAGGTCTTGGCCGACTTCCCAAGCGGTGGGAGAGGGCAGGGTTTTGGGATCGACGGAGTAGAAGTTGCGGCCGGTGGGGAGGACGTTAGCCATGCCCCGGGTGGGGGCGCCGCTGGGGCCGGGGGGGACAAAGCGGCCGTCCAAGCCGCGCAACAGGTTGCCGATTTCATCGCGGGTACGCAGCAGGGCGGGATAGATGAAGTCGGCAACATAGCGGAGGACGGCGGCTACGGACGGGTCGGGATGGCCGAGGAGTTGGGCGGCGATGGCCGGGGCTTGGTCGGGTTGGAAACCGCCGGCCATTAGCAGTTCGTAGGCTTGGCGGCCGAGGAGTTCGAGGCGTTCGATGAGGTCGCCGGCGCTGCGGAGTGGGGTTTCCGGGTCTAATGCCAGCAACTGGGGCGGCAGGTTGCCGTTGACCGGCTGGGCCGGGTCATTGAGCAGAGCGGGGTAGTCAATGCCGAGGGCGGCGGCCAAGGCGCGGCGGAGGCTGGGTATCCCGCTGCTGTCAAGGCGGGTGAGGGCGGAAAGCAAGCCGACCAGTTGGGCGTCAGTGGGCGGCTGGCCGAGGGTGTGCAAGCCGTCTTTAATCTGGACATCCTTGATTTCGCAGAGGTAGCCGTCGATTTCCAGCATAAATTCGCCGAAGTCGTCGGGCGGGGCGTCAACGCCCAAGTCGCGGTGGAGTTCGGCTTGCTGGACCATTTCCCAAATCTGGCTCTCGAGCATGGGGAGTTTGGCCGGATCCAGGGTCTGGCACTGGTAGTGTTCGTCGAGGAGCTGCTCGAGTTTGGCAATGTCGCCGTAGCTGTCGGCGGTGGTCATGGGCGGGATGAGGTGGTCGATGATGGTGGCGTGGGCGCGGCGTTTGGCTTGGGTGCCTTCGCCGGGGTTGTTGATGATGAAGGGGTAAAAGAGGGGCAAGTCGTCAAGGGCTACTTCCGGGTAGCAGGCGTTGGAGAGGCCGATACCTTTGCCGGGGAGCCATTCCAGGGTGCCGTGCTTGCCGATATGAATCATCGCGTCGGCCTGGAAAGTGTCTTTTATCCAGCGGTAGTAGGCAAGGTAATGGTGGGTGGGGGTCAGGTCGGGGCTGTGATAGACGGAGATGGGGTTTTCGCCGAAGCCGCGGGGGGGCTGCAAGCCGACAAAGATGTTGCCGAGTTGCAAGCCGGCGATGGCAAGAGTATCCCCGGCGCGATAGACCTGGCCGGGCGGGTCGCCCCAAGCGTCGAGCAACTGCTGCTGGACGGCGGGGGCAAAGGTATCAAACCATTGGGCGTACTGGCGGCGGGTAACAGCGCCGGCGGCCAGTTGCAGCTGCTGCTCGGTAAGGGTATCCCGGTCGTTGCTGCAACGGGCGATGATGCGATGAACCAGTTCGTCCCCGTCGGCGGGGATGTCGGCAACTTGATAGCCGGCGTCCTGCAAGGCGTGGAGCAGGTGGATTACCGAGGCGGGGGTATCCAAGCCGACGGCGTTGCCGATGCGGGCGTCTTTGGTGGGGTAGTTGCTCATAATGATGGCGATGCGCTTGTCGGCGTTGGCTTTGCGGCGGAGGTTGGCCCACTTGGCGGCGAGGCGGGCGAGGGCGTCCATACGGTCGGGGGCGGCGACATAGCGCTGCAATCGGGGGGCAACTAAGGCATTGCCGGAGGGGTTATTACCGTTGCCGTTGCCGTTGCCGTTACCATTACCATTGCCATTGGCGGACGGGAGGGCGGCGGTTTCCTCCTTGAAGGAGATGGGGACGGTGATGATGCGGCCGTCGAATTCGGGCAGGGCGACATTCATTGCGGTGTCGATGGGGCCGAGGCCGAGGGAGTTGTCGGCCCATTCCTGGCGGGAGCCGGTGCTGACGATGCCTTGTAGGATGGGGACATCGAGGGCGTCGAGCAAATCCACAGACCAACCGGTGGCAATGGTAGGGCCGTCCTGGCTCAAGTCGCTCATGGCCAAGCCCATCGTGTTGATGATGCAGTCCACCCGGGGGATGCCGGCGGCGTCAGCCATAAAGGTGGTCAGGGTGCGGCTGCGCTGGTTGTCTTGATCCGGGTTGTGTTTAAGGCTGTAGGAATAGACCGGGAGGACATTGACCTGGTGGGATTCAAGGCAATGGATAAGGGCGTCAACGAATTGGAGATTGCCGCTCATCCAGTGGGCGCGGTAAAAGAGGATACCAATGGTGGGGCGGCCGGGTTGGCAACGGCTGCGGATATAGGTATCCACATCAAGGGTTTCGGCGGCGGCGGCGTCCGGGTGATAGATGCCCTCCCAAGGCATGGGTTCCGGGGCGGCGTGACCGTAGTCGCTGCCGAGGTAGGTATCGCTGAGAAAGAGGAACAGGTTGCGGAAGTTGGGTATCCCGCCGCGCATCAGGTAGGCAAAGACGGTTTCCAGTTCGGCGACGGGAGCGGAGCAGGCGGTGATCAAATCCTCGTCCCATTCCTGATGGCCGGGGCAGGCGATAAGGGGGATACGGCGTTCCCGGCAGAGGGATACCAAAGGGTCAAAGGTATCGGGCATCGCGCGCTTGCCGCCGAGGAGGCGCAACACTACTACGCCGGCGTCGGCAACGGCGGTCAGCAGTTGGGCGCGGGATGCTTCGGTATCCAGGTTGACCGGGTTGAAGGCGTGAACCGGGGGAAAGCCGCCGGGCAAGGCAATGATGGCCCGGTGGGCGGTAAGGAGGTCGGTGTCGGCAGTAGTTACCAGCACCACGGATTTTTGGCCGATTTGCGGCGCAACGGTCAAAACGGTTTTCCTGCCTTACAGTTCAGTTGCCTAGTTGTCCCCGACGGCGGGACGGGGAAAGAGCATAATGGACAGGTCGCTGAATTCCGGGGTGAGGGCGGCGCAGTCGGACAGGGCGCCGTGCCATTGGGTTTCGCCGTCGAGGGTGAGGCGTTGATAGACGATTACCGGACGGGATGCGGGAATGCCGGCGTCAAGCAAGCCCTGGCAGATGGCCGGGGGCATCAGGTCAAAGGGACGGGGCAACAGGATGATGTGGCGCAAGCCTTCGCGGAGGTAGCGTTCGAGTTCGGCTAAAGCCGGTTCGCCGCCGTCGCGCCGGTGCAGGGTGATAAAGAGGGATTCCTCGAGGGCGATGCCGGCCCGGGCGCAGGCTATCTGGATGGAGCTGACGCCGGGGATGAGTTCGACTTGGCCGGCGCGGCGGTGGACGCGGGCGAGGAGTTCGTGGGCGGAGACATTGAGGTCGCCCCAACAGCAGACGACGCAGTTGCGGCCCGAGGCGGCTTGGGCGGCGGCGTATTCGAGGACGGACTCCTGGTCGCGGTAGGACATAGGGCGGACTTCGGCATTGCCGCACCAGTCGGTTACTACATCAAGGACGGTCTTAAAGCCGACGACGAGGTCGGCGTCTTCGAGGGCGGCGCGGCCGCGGAGGGTGAGCATATTGGGGTCGCCGGGGCCGACGGCGACGACGGTCATGGCGATGTTAGCGGTGTCAGTATCCATTTGCCTTTTTGCCTTGGTCCGGGCCGGGTGTTAGCGTTAAGGCGTCCCGGCAAGGTCAGTCAAAAGAAAATCCCCCGGCTGCGCTGTGCTGCTAGGGGACAAGACCGAGCAAGGTCAGGATTCGCCGCATCCGGCGGGATAGCCGGGCGCGGGAGGAACCGTCTCCGTTGAGCGCAGAGTAGAGGTTTCCAACCTTCCGGGGTCGGTTCCTGGCTTACGGGCAAGGGTTTAAGCTTGACCCGTTCACAGTGGCGCAACCGCGGCGGATTCACACCGCCTTCCCAAATAGTTACCGTTATGGCGCCCCGGAGGGAGTTTTTGTTGGGTTGTTAAGGTTACTGCAGGGGAGTTTAACGGGGTTGGGGAGGGATGTCAAGGGGGGAAGCAAGATTCCAATTCCACTAGATACCCAACTGAAGCTCAAGTTGGTGTACCCTGACTTTGAGGTTCTTGTTTTCGGCCTCCAGCCGGCTGTTTTCTTGCTCAAGATGAGCAATCTTTTGCTTATCCCGAGACTGCGGTTTGGGCTTGGTCGGGGCATTGGTATTTGCCTCGCGGCAATCGGCCAAAGTAAGCGGCTTGCCCAAGTCAAACTTTCCTTGCTTAACCTCTTGGTAAGCAACATCGGACAAACCCACGAAGGACTCTCTGATGTTGTTAAAGTAACTAGCACCGAGTCCCGTGTTTTTTGCCGTGGCATTGGGGTCGTTGGCAATTTGCCGTTCCGCATCCCTCTGGAGCTCAGTAAGAGACCGCTTCACCTCTTTGATTTCGTTGAGCACATCGAGAGCGGACTGAGTTGCCTGAGCCTGCGATACCGTCTGGATTTCCTGCTGAAGGTCGCCAGCAGCCGCCGTTATGGATTGCTTTACGGCAGTCAACTTCGTGTCCATAGTCTCACCTCCTAGTTATATGCACCCCATCTTAACGTATGAACATTAGTTATACAAGAGCTTGAGATGCGGAATTCTGTCCGGTTTTAGCACGTTTCCCCACATCATGAGCCTCAGAAATGTCAAAACCTCAAAACGAACTGGATTTCTTATGGAACATTGTTGCTATTTTATGTCCAGAATCTGTGGACAAGGAGTCTGCTTGATTGTATAATGCCGCCACTTAATACCGGCGCGGAAGGAGTTGGCGGTGGCTGCGGATATCAATGACCTGCTGAGTACGGTTTTTATCTGCGATAACCTGCCGTTTCTGAAGGCGATTCCTTCGGAAAGCATTGACTTGGTTTGCATTGACCCGCCCTTTGGGAAGAAGAAGACTTTCGTGGGTCGGCTGACTAAACCGCTTTCGGCCAATGAGCTGCGGATTGAGCGGGAGCTGATGGGAAGGTGGGGCATCACCGACCCGGACAGCGCGTATCACGCCGGGTTGGAATGGCCGGACCAGGAGGAGGATTCCGAGGAGCGGGGCAGGAATGCCCGATTTGAAGACATTTGGAGTTTCTCCAAACAGGTCTATGAAGATTGGGCGGACCGGATTGCGGCGGAAAATCCGGGGCTTGACCTGCTGATTGAGTCCACGCGCTACACGCAGGGCGACCCCATTGCGGCCTACATCGCTTTTATGGCGGACCGGATGCTGGAAATCCGGCGGATACTTACGCCGACCGGCAGCGTGTATCTGCACTGCGACAACGAGGCTAATGCTTACCTGCGACAAATGATGGATGCGGTGTTCGGCAAAAGCAATTTTCGCAGCGAAATTACTTGGCCGCGCCACACTTCCAATCAGCGGGGTTCCCAGTATCTGCCCAGGACTTGGGGCAATACTGTTGACACCATTCTCTTTTATGCCAAGTCAAGCCAGACTCGGGTGAGTCCTTACCAGGATTTGACCGAAGAAGAAATACCGAAAAAATTGGGAATTATATACCAACCTAAACAGGATGGGTTGGGGACACCCCTAGAAATTACCCCTCTTTCGCCCCCAAAAGCCTCACTTCCCCGCCCTCATTTACGCTATGCCACGCCGAACTGACCCGGCCGGGTTGCCGACGTTCCAGCCGACATCCGGTCAGACAATCAGGTCGGCGTAGCGCAGCCGCTTGCCGACCATTCCCCGGGCCATCATGACCATTTGCTCCAGCGTGTCCAACGGCCGCTGATTGTGCCGTCCCTCAAACTCGCAGACATACCGGTGCAGATGCTTGGCGCTGAAGTGATGGTATATCCCGATATAGCCCCGCTTCAGCATTGACCAGAAGGACTCCACCCCATTGGTATGCGCCATGGTCCGCACATACTCCCCCGCCGAGTGCTTGACTACTTCGTGGGGCCGGGACAGACCCGCGTAAGCCCGAGCCTCATCGGTGTAAACCGTCGCCATATCCCGGGTGCGGCTCTCCACAAACCTCTGCAAAGTCGGCGCGTCGGTGGACTTTACCACCGTGGCGCTGACCTTGTTGGTGCGCCGGTCTTTCACGCCCACCACCGCCGTTTTGCCGACGGTTCCCCCGCCGGCGTGGAGTTTCTTGCTGGCGTGTTTGTTCCCCTCCTTGCCGCCGATGTAGGTTTCATCGGCTTCCACCGGCCCAAAGAAGGAAGCAATCAACTCGCTCCAGCCCTGACGGATGCGGTGTTCCAGATGCCACGCCGTCTTTTGGGTTACTCCAATGTCCCGGTGCAGCTTCATACTGGATACGCCTTTCAGGTTGGTGGTCAGGATATAGATGGCCAAAGCCCACTTCTGATACCCCAACTTGGAGGACTGCATTACCGTGCCGGTTTTCACTGAAAAGAACTTGCGGCAGTCCCGGCAGTGGAAAGGCATCTGGGGATGCTTGCCTTCCCGCCCGGCGTTGGGGCTGGCGCAATGGGAGCAGCGGAGGCCGTCGGGCCAACGGGCGGCGATAAACCACTCCTCAGCGGTAGCGTCATCCGGGAACATCTGAAACAGTTCGGGCAGGCCAATGCCCCTGCGGAAAAACTTGCCCGGCGCCGCTTGTTTAGCCATTGTATCACCTCGTCGTTCGTAGTCATTAGCCAACTCCGGTAGAGAATTGGTGTCTGTAGCATTTGGATAATAGCAGACAAAATTTCGTAAAGCAAATTATTTGTTGCGACTTAATTTGCCGCCGCTGCGTATTGACATCCCCCAGTCCTTTGCTTATAGTTGGGGATGCTACAGACACACAGTCCATAGTGAATTCCCTTGCTCAAGCGTAAGCGTTTCAGGGTTCGGCCGCGCGCCCCCTTGCGAGGCTTACGCGGGGATTGGTGTCTGTAGCAAGTGCCAAATCCTGACTTGTAAGGGGGTTCTGTTCGGATGAAAGTCCTGTTTCCCTTAGTCGTCCTGCTTATCCTTGCCCTGACCACAGTTGCCTGCGCTACGCCGGCCCCTACCGCTACCCCGTTGCCCACCGTTGCTCCCACTCCTGCGCCCACTGCTACTCCCGTCCCGACCGCTACTGCTCGCCCCACCCTCACCGCTACGCCGCGGCCCACAAGCCTGCCTACCATCACGCCTTGGCCCACCGCCACACCGCGGCCCACCGCCACACCGCGGCCCACGCGCCTACCCACCATCACGCCTTGGGCCAAGCCGACGCCTACCGTTACTCCGACTCCAAATCCGACGCCGACGCCGTATGTTCCGCCTTGGGCAGCTAACCCTTGGGCAACGTTTAACCCCCGATATTATTTCAGCATCCAGCTTCCCTCGACAGAGTGGAAAGAGATTTGGGACGAGCATAAGGGGGGGCGGGACAGAGTGTCCACCTCCAGGGTCGCTTATCAATACCCTCGAAGCACACCTCAAGCAGGCGTGGCGGTTCTGAGCCGTTTTGGCTTACCCCCGGATACCACGGTATACGACTTGTTGGAGATTGACTTGGAGTTGCTACGCGACGTCACCGGTTTTCGGGAAGTTTCCACAACTGAAGTGTCCCCCGGCATCCTGCGGACACATTTCAAGCACCGCTTCACCCCTACTTGTCCCGGGGAGTCCGATGGCTTCGGTTTGCATATCATGGCCGAACCCCGCAGCCACACTGTGCTGGTGGGTATATGCGACTCCGCCCGGACTTGGTACGACGACGACTTTGTCGAACGGGTTTTTGACGGCTTCAACTACTGGAAAGGGGTTGTTCCCGCGCCACACTGACCGTAAATCTCGCTCTGCACCGCCGGCAACACCGGCAACACCGGCACCGGTTGTTCCCGCGCCACGCTGACCGTAACGCTACAAAGGAGCTCTGAACGGATGAAGTCCCTTGCGCTTTTGATTGTCCCGTTCGTCCTTTTCCTGACCGCAGTTGCCTGCGCTACCGCCGCGCCGACGGCTGCCCCGTTTCCCACTGTTACCCCTACTCCTGCGCCCACTGCTACTCCCGTCCCGACCGCTACCGCCCGCCCCACTCCCACCGCTACGCCACGTCCCCCCCTGCCTATTATCACTCCTTGGCCTAAGACTACCCCGACCCCGACACCTGCGGTCAAGTGGGGTTTGCCTTACAACCCGGTTCCAATAGGAGACTTGGCAAAACTCAAACTCGAACGGACAAGCGCCGGGCCGTTCATACTGCGGGGCTGTTACGCCGGCATCGCGGAGCATGACGGTACGACTTTTACCCTTAGCGATAGCGGCAATCTCAGCAAAGCCAGCAAAATTGCCCAAGTTAGGGGATTTGCCGAAGGCACCCTCTTGTTCTCGCCGGCCTGCTATAACATGGCCGTTCAGTTTGAGTGGGCCGCGACATACTGCTACTACAGGAGCCCCTTTATGCTGCCGCCGGCGTTCAGCGGGGATTGCCCTGGCTTCACCGCCAGGACGCCGGTATTCCATCTGGTAAACCCCAGTTCGTTTGAGAAACGGTAACTGCGATAAAGGGTTCGCCGAGAGTCTGTATCCCTCGGCGAACTTCCCCAAAACAATCTAAAAATCCGGCCTAGACAGGCACTGTTTCAGAAAGTGTTGGTTGGGAAAATATGCCTTAAAATGAGCAAATTTCCGCTGTCTCACGTATCTGCCTGACCCGGAATTGAGGCCGTAAAAATGCTGTCAGAACCAGTGCCAACACTTTCTGAAACAGTGCCGCCTAGACATCGGTGCTTGACAAACCTGTTTTTGTTAGGTAATATCAAAAGTAGGATGAAGGAGGATGCTAGGAAAAGAGGCACTAGGAAGGACTGATTGCCGAAGTCGCCCTGCGCGGACGGGGATGTACCCCAAAAGAGGCACTAGGAAGGACTGATTGCCGAAGTCGCCCTGCGCGGACGGGGATAAACCAAGAGAGGCACTAGGAAGGACTGATTGCCCAAGCCGCCCTGCTAGGTCGGGGATGTACCCCAAAAGAGGCACTAGGAAGGACTGATTGCCCAAGCCGCCCTGCTAGGTCGGGGATAAACCAAAAGAGGCACTAGGAAGGACTGATTGCCCAAGCCGCCCTGCTAGGTCGGGGATAAACCAAAAGAGGCATCTGGAAAGTGCCTATTGCCCAAGTCGCCCTGCTAGGTCGGGGATAAACCAAAAGAGGCATCTGGAAAGTGCCTATTGCCCAAGTCGCCCTGCTAGGTCGGGGATGTACCTAGGATGGATTACGGAATTCATCCGGTGCCAGAGCAGCCCTGCTAGGGCCTGTTGACAAACCTTAAAGTGCCAGCTGGCGATTGACCGCCGGCCAGCCCCCGGGGTTCTGGCCGGTTTCCTTTTCCCGCATTGCTACTACCGTGGCCACCAAGCAAAGGGTTGCCGCGTACATTTCGCCCAACTTGCAGTAGCGCGTCGCAATTCCCCGATACTCCTTGAGGGCCGCAAAGCGGTTTTCAATCAAATGACGCAACCCATATACCGCCGGGTCGGGCCAAGCCGGCGGTCGCCGCCGGGCCCGGGAAGGTATCACCGGCCGGATGTCCGCCGCGGCCAACCAGCTACGGATCAGGTCCGTATCATAGGCTTTGTCGGCAATCAGTTCTTGGGTGGCAACCGCACCAATCAAATCTGGCAGCACCACGCATTCCGCCGCATTGCCCGGGCGCAGGACAAACTTGACCAGTCGTCCCATAGCGTCGGCCAAGGCCACCACCTTGGTATTCAGCCCGCCGCGACTCCGCCCGATGGCTTGGGCCAACCGGGATTGGTCGCGGGAGCGTCCCCTTTTGGGGCGCCAGTCCCGTGCTGATGCCCTTTGACAAAAGTCCCATCCACCATTACGGTGTCCAACTGAAGCCGCCGGCCAAGCTGTTGAACAGCTGCTCAAAGACGCCGGCTTTAGTCCAGCGGCGGAACCGTTGATACACCGAGTTCCATTTCCCAAACTCCGGGGGCAAGTCGCGCCAAGGAGCTCCAGTGCGGGCAATCCACAGGATGCCCTCAACCGTGTTCCGATTTGCTTGCAGCGGTGGCCGGCCGCCTTTCTTGGGGTCGCCCCGCAAAGCCGGCTCCAGCCGCGCCCACTGCCGGTCGGATAACATCTTACGCGCCAAGCTATTCCCTCCTGATTAAGTTGCTGGTAATCTAATCAGGAGAAACGGGTTTGTCAACAGGCCCTAGGTCGGGGTATTGTAAGAAAGATGGGGACTTGGAATTCATCCATTACCGAAGTTGCCCCGAGTAACCAGGTTGTCCCAGCCAGATACAGGCAGAGAGGTTTTCGTTATGCCGACCGAGTCCCCAACTTTCTTGCCCAAACGGGCCCCTAAATTGCCCGCCCATCGTAAGATAGCGGGCAGGGTCCAAGACCGGGAGCCGATGCCCGACGACGAGCGGCGCCAGATTAGCAAGCGTTTCATCATCCACGCCCGCCAAGAGCTTAAATCCGGGCGCCGCTTGCAGGCGGGGGAGAAAGCTTGGGGGGCCGCCGCCCATTATCTCAAAGCCATCGGCGACCAGCGCGGCTGGAAGCATCACAGCCACCAGCAACTCCACGCCCTCGGCTCAATACTGGCCGCCGAGGAGGAGCAAAATCACGAGGCCAATAGTGTCGCCTTTCAAGAGGCTTTGACCGAAGCCTACCGGGTCGGTCACGAGAACTTCTACGAAAACCATCGGTCCGAACAGGATATTGCCGACACCATTGACGCTGTCGAGGCTATATTGCCCCGCCTTGACCGTATAGCATCATCGCCGTTCCGTCCCTTTAAGATTGCGAGCGGCAAGCAATTGGGGCGGTTGGAAACCCTTACCGGTCGCACAGACCTGCGTATCAAGATGACTTCGGATGTGGGGTTCGCGCAACCGATAACCCGCAAGCCCCCCAAGAGTGTTAGACGGCGGCAGAGGAAGGCCGAGGAGGACACGGCAGATAATGCCGTGAACGGTAAGGAGGACCGGGCATCTGGTCGCAGTCGGAGGAGTAAAAACGCCGATAAGGGCAACGGTAGCGACCCGCCCACCGAGGTTAATGTGCTTCTGACTTAGGGGTAACTCGGCATAAGGGGAACTTCTACTTACCTTTCGGGCAATTCTTGGCGGAGGGAGCGGGATTCGAACCCGCGTGGGGGTGCGCTACCACCCCTGACAGATTTTCAGTCTACCCCATTCGACCACTCGGGCATCCCTCCGCCAAGAATTGCCCGAAGAGTATCCTACACAATCGGGGTACCGATGGCAAGCAAGGAATCCATTCAAGAAGTAACCGAGAGGCGGCTTTTGGATAAGTGGATTGAGGATAATCTCCTCAAGGTGTTCGGGATAGCAGTAATAACGCCGCTGATAATCAGCGGGGGTATCTGGCTTCTCTATCCCGAAAGGGTGTGGTGGCACAACATTTACTACGCCGTGATTACTGCACTGGGCGTGGTGCCAGGGTTGGTGCTTTACTTTTTCGTGATTCCGGAGGGAGTGTATATGCTCTTTACCAAGCGCAGGCACGAAGGGCGGCTGGAGGAGGAACGGAAACATCGGGAGGAGGAACGGATACGGGCGGAAAGGGCGGAAAAGACGGTAGCGGACATGGCCGAGTGGTACGAGGGTGTCAAATACCACTTGCCAGAAGATGCCCCACCCCCGCCGGAGCTTCACTTGAACGGTAAGGAGTAGCGGAAGGTAGCGGGGCTTACCAAAGTAAAGGCTACGGTTGGTTGACCAACCGCAGCCTTTACCCTGCGCCAATTGAACGGTGCCAAGGTTTAGTTAGGTATATAATTCCCAAAAAATTTCCTTTGGTGGACGAAAAGGGCCGAAGGTATTACGACGACAGCTCCCATATTTGGAGAACTCCAAATATGGGAGCTCGGCCCAACCTTTGCTATACGTGGGAAAAGGAGGGTCGCAGTTTCACCAATCCGCACCTCAGCGGTTGGCGGTTGAGCCGGTCGCGACTGGAGGAAGAGTACGCGAAGGGCAACATTGTCATCTTGCCTAATGGCCGGCTGCAACGCCGGAAGTATGTAGAGGACTGGAGGGGAACGACGGTAGGCAGTTTGTGGGATGATATTGACCCGGTAGCGGGGAGGGAGCGGGCCGGCTATCCGACCCAAAAGCCGCAGGCACTGGCGCAGCGCATCATCGAGGCGAGTTGCCCGGAGAATGGCATTGTGCTGGACTGCTTTGCCGGGTGCGCTTATGTGCCGGTGGCGGCGCAACTGACCGGCCGCCGGTGGATTGCCTGCGATATGTCGCCCCGGGCGTGGACGATTATCCGTCGGCAGTTTCACAAACACCCGGACTTGGGCATCAGGACGGAAGGGGAAATTGCGCCGGACCCGGACAACCCGGAATTGTACGCCGAGCTACAGATGTTCGGCAGAATCATCAAAGTTCGTGGCCCGGACTCTTTGCCGGAGCCAGTGCCGCAGGTAGCCCAAGGGATGCTGAAAGGGGTTACCCGGAAACCCCGGCCGGTTTATCGGGTTCGGGCAATGGAAACGGACCAGCAGATTTGGGACGCCTTTGTCGCAACTTGGGGGCCAATCTGCTGGTATTGCGGTCAGCAAGCGATGAATGTTGACCGGCGGCAATTGCAGCTGGACCATGTTGAACCCAAGAAGGACGACGGTTCCAACGATGATTGCTGGAATCGGGCTTTGGCTTGCTCGCCTTGCAACAGCGATAAAAGCAATCGGTTGACTCCGGAAGAGACCATCCGCAAGGCGCGGCAAGACGGCCGTATCAGCACCGACTACTTGGTGGATGTGCAAATCCGGTCTTTCCAGGAAAGGATGACTTGGGCCAAAGAACGCTGGGAAAGGGAAGTAAATATCCAGCGGCCACTGGAAGAAAACGCCGAGTAGCGACCGGCAACGAAAGGGGGCGTGGCGTTATGGCTTTTGGCTGGGGGATTGTTAGCACCGGGTTTCATCCGGAGAATAAGATTGCGCCGGCGATTAACGCTTTGGACGGGGCGGAGTTGGCGGCGGTGTGCAGCCGGGAGTTGGGACGGGCGGAGGCTTTTGCCGCCCGGCACGGGGCCAAGTCGGCTTATGACGATTTGGACGCTATGCTGGCGGACCCGGCGGTGGACGGGGTGTTTATCGCATCGCCCAATGCCTTGCACGCGGAGCAGGGCATCCGGGCTGCCCGGGCCGGCAAGCACGTGCTGTGCGAAAAGCCGATGACGACGACGCTGGAGGATGGGCTGGCGCTGGTGGAGGAGTGCCGGGCAGCCGGGGTGAAGCTGGGCGTGGGGTTTGAGCTGCGGCAGAATCCGGGGCATCGGCTGGCCCGGGATTTGGTGGCGCAAGGGGCATTGGGGCGGGTTACGCTGGCGCAAGGGCAGTGGGGTTTTGGCAATCGGGGGCAGGATACCTTTCCGCCCCGTACCGGCGCACGGCGGTGGTGGGATGAGCCGGAGATTATCGGCGGGGCGTCAACGCTGATGGGTACCGGGGTTCATGTGATTGACTTGCTGCGGTTTATGCTGGGGCAGGAGATTGGGGAAGTGACGGCGTTGACCGATGGGCAGACGGCGGCGCGGCCGTTGGAGCAGATGGCGACGGTTCTGCTGCGGTTTGCCGGGGGGACGCTGGCGACGGTGGTTTGCGGGCGTTTGCTGCCGGATTCGCGCAACGATTTCGCGCTGTATGGGGTCAACGGGCGCATTACCGGGCGGGCGACAATCTGGGAGGCGCAGCAAGGGCGGGTGGAAGTGGTTACGGATACGGTGAACCGGACGATGATTTGCCCCGGGAGTTACTTGGGCAACTTTGGGGCAATGCTGGCGGATTTTCAGGCGGCGGTGGCGGCTGACCGGGAGCCGGCGGCCAGCGGCATGGACGGGCTGCGGGTGGTGGCGGCGACTTTGGCGATAATTGAGTCGGCGCGGAGCGGGCGGGCGGTGGAGGTGGCGGCGGTGTAGGGGGTTAGGGGGGCTGGGGTTACCGTTGGCGCGGGGATGATGATTTTGCGGGTTGAAATGGGTAGGTGGGATGAGGCGAGTTTTGACGGGGAGGATACCCAATGCGGGATGTAGGGTATCCGTATTGGTAGGGCGGAGATTGGACGGGCGGCGGGGCGGGTGTTTGGGATGTAGGAAAAGCAAGGGAGAGCAGATGTTGCTGAAAGTTGGCGGGACTGCCGCCGCCATTGTTATCGTCCTGGGTATCGGCGTTGTGGCCGGGATTTACTTCGGTTTTATCCCCAACCCGTTCCTAAAACCGCCGGAACATTCGGCCCGCTATTACCCCCAGGATACTCTGGCCTACGCTTGGGTTACGCTCTATCCGGGCGGCAATCAGCGGGGGCAGCTGCGGGATTTGTGGGAACGGTTCAACGAATCCCGGGCTTTCCGCAACCGCTTGGATGACCTGTTCGACTCCGTTGAGGAGGAGACCGGGCTGGACTTGGAGCAGGATGTGTTTCCGTGGGCGGGGCCGGATTTTTCGATGGGGGTTATTGAACTGACGGACAGCGATAATCCGATACTGGCCGCCACTGTGGGCGTCCGGGATCGGGAAGCCGCAGCGGTTTTTGTTGACCAGTGGCTGGATTATTTGGAGGATACTGAGGGCGGAGACTTTGACGCCGATACTTACCGGGATCTGGAGATTTGGGTCGATGAAAGCACCGGTCAGGCTTACGCTTTGACTCAAGATTTGCTGGTAGCAGTGGCCGCCAGCGACGAGACCGAGGATGTTTTGGAGGAAATGCTGGACTTGGCGGCCGGCGAGGGCAAGGGTTCTTTGTCAGAAACCCCGGATTTCCAAGCGGCGCGGGATGCTCTGCCAGGCCGCCGGTTTGCGTCGGTTTATGTCAACAGCCGGGCAACGCTGGATTCCATTGCGGACTATTCCGCTGACTTTGCTGATATGCTGGGTTCAGCAGGTTGGGATAAAGCCCCGGATTGGGTTGCCGGCTCCGCTAAATGGGTGGAACGGGGGATTGTTTTGGAAACGGTTGCGCCGAACAGCAACGGTTACGGGCAAGACATAGGCGTTCTTTCCAACCCGGCTAGTCTGGTTCCAGAGGATACTTTGGCCTTTGCCGCCGCCGCTTTTGACCCGGATGTGGACAACTGGCGGGCGGAATTGTCCCAATACACTTTGTCCGACTGGATGGGGGGAGATTACGGCGTTCCATCCGAGGCTCTATCGCTGTCGGCTTTTGCGCTGGGGACAGATTTGGCGCGGCTGCCAGGGCCGGAGGATACTTCGGCTGACTTGCTGGATTTCGCCCTGGAAATGGTGGAGGAGGGCATTGGCATTAACCTGGAAACGGATTTATTCGACTACTTGGGCGGCGCGGCGATAGTGGCGGTCAACGATTTCGATTTTGACCAAGTGGCTCGGGCTCCTGAGGAAAATCCGATAGATGCGGTGGCGATGCTGTCTTACACCTCAGCCAGTGAAGGGCAGTTGGCGGACACTATGGATAAGGCCGCCGATTTGCTGGACGAGCACTTTGGACTGGATACCGACCCGACCAATGTGGGCGCGGATAATCTGGCGCAAGTGTTTGACCTGCGGGACTTCGACTCGGGCTACTCTCCCGGGTATGTTCTGCATAGCGGCTATGTCACTTTGGGAACGACGGAGGAGGCTCTGGAAAATATCGTATCGGTGCAGCAAGGGGAACTGGGCGACTTGGCGGCAACGGCAGAATACGACCGGGCGACGGGACAGCTGCCGGCTAATCAGCAGTTCCTGGCTTGGGTCAACCTGCAACGCATCGTAGCCCAAGGGAACGCCAGTGATTTGCAGTTAGCTCGAGACGAATATCGGCTGCTGCGGGACAGCTTGGGCGCGCTGACGATCAGCGTCAATGCCGATGGGGATTATATCCGGGGATACCTCGTCTTAACCTTATTCCCGGAATGATATTCCAGTCGCAAAGAAAGGGGCCGGGCATTGCGCCCGGCCCCTTTTGCTGTGTCGGTTGGAGACTGCCGCCGGCTACGGGCGGGGTTAGCCGCCGCCGATGGCGGGGAGGAAGTGGACTTCGCTGTTTTCGTTGACGCGTTCGAGGAGGCCGATTTGGCTGGCTTCGCCGTCGACGATTACGGCGACTCCGGTTTGGAGGTCATCCTCCTCGGCGTCGTAGAGGACGGCTTTGACGCCGGGGTATTGTTCCTCGAGGTTGTTGATGACCTGGCGCACGGTGCGGCCGCTGACCGGCACCCGCTGGCGGCCGCCGGTCAGGCTTTGCATCGTGGTGGGGATCCACACTTCGGGCATACGCGTTACCCCCGTCTTACCGGGCAGCCTATTCCTGGTCCCACAGGGCGGCGAGGACGCTGCCCGGGTTCATGGGCAGGGTGTTCATCCGGACGCCGATGGCGTTATAGACGGCGTTGGCAATGGCCGCCATGGGCGGGACGATGCAGACTTCGCCAACGCCGCGCACGCCGTAGGGATGGTTGGGGTTGGCAACTTCGACCACTACGGTGTCAATCATCGGCAAGTCCAGGCTGGTGGGCATCCGATAGTCGAGGTAGCTGGAGTTGACCATATGACCCTGGTCGTTGACGAAATACTCCTCGTTCAAGGCCCAACCGATGCCTTGGGCGACGCCGCCCTGAATCTGGCCTTCGACATAGCTGGGGTGGATGGCTTTGCCGGCGTCCTGCAAGGCGGTGTAGCGGAGGATGGTGACCTTGCCGGTGTCCGGGTCAACTTCCACATCGACGATATGGGTAGCCAGGGCCGGGCCGGCGCCGGGCGGGTTGACGCCGGCGCGGCCGACGATGGGGCCGCCGGTGGGGTTTTGCCGGGCGGCCAACTGGCGGAAGGTCAAGCGCAGTTCCGGGTCGGATTTGTGCTGCAAGACGCCGTCGACATATTCCACATCGGCGGTGGCGACATCCCAAATTTTGGCGGCGCGCTCAATCATCTGCTGCTTGATGTCCTGGGCGGCGGTGTAGGCGGCCAAACCGGTCTTGAAGGTGACGCCGCTGCCGCCGGTGTTGGAAGTGAAGCCGATGGAGTCGGTGTCGGCAATCTGCGGGTTGACATCCTCGACGGCGATGCCGAGGACTTCAGCCAGCTGCTGGGCTACGGAGGCGCGGGTGCCGCCAATGTCCGGGGAGCCTTCGGTGAGGCTGACGGTGCCATCGGGCTGTACCAGAGCCACGGCACTGGAGGGGCCGGTGTTATTGCCCCAGAAGCCGCTGGCGACGCCGCGGCCGCGATAGGGGCCGTTCAGGGGAGCGGACCAATGGGGATGGGCTTTGGCCGCTTCGAGGGTTTCGACGAAGCCGACTTTGGGCATCAGCGGGCCGGTGGCGCGGCGGACGCCCTCTTTGGAGCTGTTGAGGAGGCGGAAGTCGAGGGGATCCATGGCGATTTTTTCGCAGATTTCGTCAATAGCGGTTTCCAGGGCGAAGGCGGCGGCCGGGGAACCGGGGGCGCGGTAGGCGGAGGTTTTGGGCCGGTTGACGACCACATCGTAGCCTTCGATGTAGGCGTTGGGGATGTCGTAGGCGGACATCATACATTGGGCGCCGCCGGGCACCGGGGAACCGGGGAAAGCGCCGGCCTCGAAGATGAGGGTAGCGGCGGCGGCGGTGATGCGGCCGGCCCGGGTCGCGCCGAGTTTCACCTTGATATAGGTGCCTGAAGTGGGGCCGGTAGCCTCGAAAACTTCGGTGCGGCTCATCGACATTTTGACCGGGGCGCCGGCTTTGCGGGCCAAGAGGGCGGCCACCGGTTCCATATAGACGGTCAGTTTGGCGCCGAAGCCGCCGCCGATTTCCATAGGAATGGCTTTGACTTTGGAGACGGGGATGCCAACCAAGCGGGCGGTGTAGTCCCGAACCATAAACTGGCCCTGGCTGCTGGACCAGATGGTCAGGCTGCCGTCCTCGTGCCATTGGGCGGTGCCGCAGTGGGGTTCAATGTAGCCCTGGTGGACGGCGACGGTAGCCGTTTCCTTTTCGACGATGACATCGGCATCCTGGAAACCCTGGTCGAGGTCGCCCAACTTGAACTCGAAGTGATTGGCAATGTTGGTGCCGTTCTGGGGGTCGTCGTCGTCCAGAACGCCGCCGGCGCGGATGGAGGCGGTGGTCATCCCAGCCAGCCGCTCGTGAACCAGGGGAGCGTCGGGATGCATCGCGGCTTTGGCGTCCATTACCGGGGGCAGGACTTCGTAGTCCACGGCGATGAGTTTCAGGGCTTCCTCGGCGGCGTGGGCGCTGGCGGCGGCTACGGCGGCGATGGCGTGGCCTTTGTAGAGAGCCTTGCCGTCAGCGAGGACATTGTTGCTGAGGAACTTGTAGTTGACCATCGCGCCCTCGGCCAGTTCGGAGGCACGGCCGGAGGGCTGCTGAAGGTCGGCGGCGGTGACTACGGCACGGACGCCGGGATGGGCGGTAGCCCGGCTGGTGTCAATGGATTTGATGCGGGCGTGGGCGTGGGGGCTGCGGAGAACCTTGCCGTAAAGGAGGCCGGGCAGGTTGATGTCCGCACTGTAGTGGGCTTTGCCGGTAACTTTGTCGGCGCCATCGGGCCGCACCGGGCGGGTGCCTACTACATTGTATTCCTGATTGGAAAGAACGATGTTGGGCTTGTAGTCGAGCATATACTCCTCCCACGGTGAGAATTGGCGGAAACATTGCTTAAAGTCTCCGCAACATAGTAGCACAATATGCAAAGGGTAGGGATGTTTCCAGTTAATTCTAACATAGATTTAACCCGGGCGGCGGCCGCTAATCCGCCGCTAATCCAAGGGGCGGCCGCGCCAGTATTTAGTGGGCGGCCGGGACATTGGCCGCGGCGGGCGCAAGGGCTGGCCGGTCAGCAGTTTCCAGATAGCAATTACGGCGGCTCCGGCGACAAAGCCGCCGATATGGGCCCAGAAAGCTACGCTGACCTGCCCGGAGACGCCAATGGACAATAGGCCCTGAATCAGCTGCCAGAGAAACCAAAGGCCCAAGAGCAGGGTTGCCGAAACCTGCACTACGGTGATGAAAAAGAAAATTATCAGGGTGTTGATGCGGTGGCGGGGGTAGAGCAGCAGATAAGCGCCCATTACGCCGGCAATGGCGCCGCTGGCGCCGACCATCGGGGTAGTGGAGGTTTGGTCGATGAACCAGTGGGTCAGAGCGGCAACGACGCCGGTGGCCAGGTAAAAGAGCAGGTATTTGATATGCCCTAACCGCTCCTCGAGGCTGCGGCCGAAAACCCAGAGGAACATCAGGTTGCCCGCCAAGTGGAGCAAGCCGCCGTGAATGAACATTGCAGTGAAAATAGTCGTCCATGTAGGCAGCGGCGTGGCAATGTCGCCCGGGGCCAGGAAAGAGCGGTAAGCCTGCCCCTCGGTCAGTTCCCGGGGGATGAAACCCCAAGTGAGAAAGAAACGGGTCAGCTCGAGGCTGTCGCCGCCAAAGAGAAAGGCAAGGCCGCCTAAAGTCAGCTGGTACAGAAAGACCAGGGCGTTCAAGGCCAAGAGCAGGTTGTTGACCAGCGGCCGGCCGCGCCGGAGGGCGTCGGCATCAGCAAAGGGAAGCAACGGGTTTGGTACCGGCGGCCGGGACTAGGCCGGCTGCTCTTGGGGAGCGCGGGCGAGGTCTTCGACGGCGTGGACAATCATCTGGGCGGCCGTTTCGTGGCGGATTTTGCCGGCGTTCAGTATCAGATGGTACAGTTCCGGGTCGTTGGGGTGAACCTTGAAAAACTTGCGGAAAAAGGCGATGCGGGCTTCCTCGAGTTCGGCGACGAACTTGGCGGCTTCGGACCGGGTGTAGTGTTCCCGGGTCATAATGTTGTCAATCCGCATTTCCAGGGGAGCCAACATCGCGACATGGAGAACGCCGGGGAAGTCAGACAAGATGCGGTTGGCGCCACGGCCGATGATGACTACATCGCCATTGCCAGCCAGTTCCCGGATGACGGCGCTAGTGGCTTCGATGAACGCCTTATCGTTGACGGTCTGATTGGCGGAGGGGGAGTCGCCGATAAGTTCGGTGTAGGTTTCCGCCGGCAGCATTTCGGTGCCGTGGCCGAAGTAGGGTTCACTGCCCACGCCGGAAATGGCGGAACGCTCGAGCATGGTCTGCATAAAACGGCTGAGTCGCTCGCCGAAGCGGATGACGCGCTGCTCTTTTTCCATCAGGCTGCCGACCGGGGCGCCGACGCGGCGGGCGGCTTGGGCCAGGACCATACGGTCGACATAGTTGATGCCGAGCCGTTGGGCGACCAGCTGGCCGACATCGAAGTTGCCGCTGCCAATGGGGCCGTTGATGGTAATTACCGGCATTTTCCACCTCGACAGATTTTCCGGGGGCGGCGTTACCCGGTTTTAGGGGCTTTCCCGCCCGGCATAGCCCGGTTAGGGGCCGCTGCTGAGCAGGCGTTCCCGGCGGCGGGCGTATTCGTCGGAGAGCAAGCCCATAGCAAAGGAATCGTACCAGTTATCTCCTTTGCGGTGGGTTTTGCGGAAGTGGCCTTCGAGGACAAAGCCCAGGTGGCGGCACATTTGCAGGGCGTGTTCGTTGTATTCCGGGACATCGACCCAGACCCGGTGCAGTTCGTAGGTATTAAAGGCGGCGTCGAGCAAAGCGACCATCGCCGCCGTGCCGTAGTGGTGATGCCACAGGTCTTTGCGGCCGATAAGCAGAAAGAGTTGGGCTTCGAGGAGCGGCCACTCAATCAGCAGCTGGCCCTCGCCGATGTGGTCGCCGGGGTCGGCATAAACCGGGTAAATCTTGCGGTCATCCGCGTGGAGGGTTTCGTCCCATTCGGCGTCCGGGGTTGCCAGCAGTTGGGCCGGGGAGTAGCCGATATGCAAGGGCTGCCCGTCCTCGCCAACGCCGTACCAGTAGGTATTGACTTCGGCGTCGCTGAGCCATTGGGCGAGCCGCGCGACATCGGAGCGGGTCAGGGAAGTCAGGGTTATTTGCGGAAACATTGGACGCCCTCCCGGGGGAACAAGGCGGCAACCGGATTGGAGCGGCTACTTTGGACGGATACTATATCACAAATAATTATGAACTATATCAACGGCAAAATCAATTGCCGTCAAGCCCATAAGGTAAAGGCGGGGCCGGTATTGCGATGGATACCGGTAGCCCCGCCGAAAGGGTCAGGAAGTTGCCGGGCCTGGGGCGGCGGCAAGCTCAGGCCGGCGTTTCCGCCAAGGAGCTGTTGACGGCACGCACCTGGGCCATCAGCTTGTCGAAGTTCTCGAAGGTCAGGGACTGGGCGCCGTCGCACATCGCCAAGTCCGGGTTGGGGTGAACTTCGATGAGCAGGCCGTGGGCGCCGGCGGCGATGGCGGCCAAGGCGACCGGCGTTACCAGATACCAGTGGCCGGTGCTGTGGCTGGGGTCGCCGACGATGGGCAGGTGGCTGAGCCGCTGAATTACCGGAATGGCGGCCACATCCATAGTGAAGCGGGTAAAGCTCTCGAAGGCGCGGATGCCGCGTTCGCAAAGCATCACATTGTTGTTGCCGCCGGCCATTACATACTCGGCAGCCAGGAGCCATTCCTCGTAGGAAGCGGCGAGGCCGCGTTTGACCATTACCGGCATCCGGGTTTCGCCCACGGCGTCGAGCAGATTGTAGTTCTGCATATTGCGGGCGCCCACTTGCAGGACATCGGAGTAGCGGGCCACGGTGTCGACATCGGCGGGGGTCATCACTTCGGTGATGATGGGCAAGCCGGTTTCCTGCTTGGCGATGTTGAGGAGTTTCAAGCCGTCAATGCCCATACCCCGGAAGCTGTAGGGGGAAGTGCGCGGCTTGTAAGCGCCGCCGCGCAGCACTTTGGCGCCGGCGGCCTGGACGGCCTTGGCGGTGCTGACCATCTGCTCCTCATTCTCGACGGAGCAGGGGCCGGCCATTACGACCGGTTCGGGGCCGCCAACGGCGACATTGCCGACCATCACCACGGAGTTATCCGGGTGAAACTCCCGGCTGGCCATTTTGTAGGGTTTGGAGATGCGGACGACTTCGGAGACGCCGGGCAAGAGGGCCATTTCGTCGTACAGTTCCGGGGGGACGGAGCCCAGGACGCCGACCACTACCCGCTCGACGCCTTCAGAGACCTGGGCGGTCAAGCCGGGCCGGTTCTCGATGCGGGCCGTGACCACGGCCTGCTGCTCCGGGGAGCTGTCTTTGGACATTACTACAATCATCGTTTGCCACCTTTCGCGTTTCGGGAATGCGCCGTTATGTTAAGTCGGGTATCCGCAGGGAAACCCGGGGGACGGTAGGAATGGAAAAGGAAAAAATACATACGGCCCGGCGGCCGTAATAGACGCGGCGATAAAAAGCCAGGGCTTCGCTTTTCCCGGCCGGGCCGGGCTGAAGGGGCAGGGTGGACATCAGACCGCCGCCATGCCCGGAAGTCGCAGGACTTCGGCGCCGTTCAGATAGATATTGGTCAACTCGTGGGGTTCCCGGTCGGTGTTAAGCAGGATGAGGACGCGGATGCAGCGGGGCAAGGCGTCCGGGACGGGTATTTCGGTAGCGCACATCAGGGCGGTGTTGTTCCAGCCCAACTGCCGGGCGGCGGCGGCGGGAAAGGCGGCGTTCAGGTCGGGGGTAACGGTGAAATAAGCCATGGCCAAATCCCGCTCGACAATGCCGTTGGCGTCGATGAGCCGGGACAGCATTTCCCGGGTGGCGGCGTAGATGGCTTCCGGCGTGTTAGCGTCGGCTACCGTGGCCCCCCTTAATCCCCGGCAAACGGTCATTCTGCAATGCCTCCCAGCGGCGGTTGATTGCGCCCAGCCAGTTCCGAAACCAACTTGCTGGCTTGGGCTACCACCTGGTCGCGGGGGGATTCTAGCACTGTCCGCACCAAGGCGCTACCCACTGCGGCGGCGTCCGCCCATTGGCCGACGGTTTCCACGTGTTCCCGGCGGGAAATGCCAAAGCCGAGGACTAAAGGAATATCGGTGTAGGCGCGCACCCGTTGGGTCAGTTCCAAGCCGAGTTCGGACACCCGTTCCCGCGCTCCGGTTACTCCGGGCAGGCTGACGCAGTAGATAAAGCCGGTCGCGGCTTGGGCGGCGGCTTGGATGCTGGCATCGGGGCTGGTGGGCGCCAGCAGGGGGATGATGTGGATGTGGCGGGCGGCGCATTGCCGGGTCAGCGGGGCGGCTTCCGACACCGGCAAGTCCACGACGATAATGCCGTCGACGCCGCACTCGGCCGCGCGGTCGGCAAAGGGTTCCAGTCCGTAGTTGAACAGGAGATTGTAGTAGGTCATCACAATCAGCGGCGTATCCGGGATTTGTTCCCGCACGGCCGCTACCGTGGCGAGGCAGTCATCCGGAGTTACGCCTTTTTCCAGGGCGCGGAAACTGGCTTCCTGAATGACGGCCCCGTCGGCTACCGGGTCGCTGAAGGGTATGGAGATTTCGATGGCGTCGGCGCCGGCGTCGGCCAAGGCCGGCATCAGCTCCCGGGTGGCCGCCAAGTCGGGGCTGCCGGTAGCCAGATAGACAATCAAGCCCGTCCGCTGTTCCTGGCGGAGGGCGGCGAATTTTTCTTTGATGCGGTCTCGGTTCATTCCTGGCTGCGCTTGGGTTGTGGTAGCAGGTTGGACTGTTTCCCGAATTCAGGAACGGGGAAGTTGAGGGTTATTGTAATGGTAGATAAGGGAGAGGGCAAGGGAAGGACGGGGTTCAGACCAAGCTCCACTGTCGTCCGTTGCGTTGAATCAGGCCGCGCCGGCGCAAATTCAATTGGGCGTTTCTGACCATGTGCTTCCAGCGGCGGCCAAAGCTAACCCCGTTGATTACCCGGTCGATGGAATCATCACACAAGTCGGGGTGTATATCCGCGACCAAAGAATTGATTTCCCGGGTGGTCCGGGCGTTATCCCGCAGCAGGTAAAGGATGGTGCGGGAAAAAATCGAGTTAGTGGTTTCGCCCGGCTGCGCCCTTATCGAGCGCAGGGTTTCCCGGATGGCTTCCTGCTGCCGCGCAAACTCTCTCCGGGCTTCGCCTCGGGCGGACTGGATAGCGTCATCATATCCGGCCCGCAAGTTTTCGGCTATTTCGGCGACTTGCTCCAGTTCCGTCAAGGTTACTTCCGAGCCTAAGTTGCCGTACCCCTGCAAATCCCGGGCAATTTTCCGCACCGTATCCCGATCGGTAATCCGAATGCCGTACTCGAAATTGCGGGTCAGAGAGGAACTGGTAAGGTTCCCGGAAGTGATAATTGCCAGATGGTCGTCAGCCACATAGGCTTTGGCGTGGAGGCCCGGCAAATGCCGGACCGTAGTCGAGGGATGACGGCGGCGAAAAGACGCGATGGCGTCCGGGTCGATAGAACCGTGCAGTATACTGTCCACGGCCAAGTTGGTCAGAATGTTCACTTGGGGAGGGTTGTCGAGGCGCAGCAACGCCGACATCCGTTCCAACGGCTCGCGGGCAATGTAGGGGGCGACTAACAGGGCTTGCTCCCGGATGGAACGGGCAAAGGCGTCAAACTCCCCAGCCCAAGGCGATGCTATGGTGGTCATATTCTGGCCCCGTCTCCCGGTTTTGCTGCTACCCCGCGCATTTTAGCATATCCGCTGTTGGGATCGTTTAGCGGTTCCTGGTCGGGGTATAGACTCTGCGGGAATTGGGACTATGCCTCAAGTCGGTTCCGTTTGCTTTTAGCATTTTTTAACCAAGGGCTTTTTCCCCTGCCCGCATAGCCCCAGCAAATCGTTACCCCCTACCAATGCGGCTTGAAAGCTGTTAAGCAGAACCGGCAACTCCTGCACCTCGGCTGGCACATCCGTTACTTCGTTGAATAGACCCCGGATTTCGTAGTGTGTCACCACTGCATTGCCCTCTGGAACCTCTGCCGGGGGGATGGGGTTAGCCCGGTATCCCGTACTCTCCCTCCTCGAAGGAATGGATGGAGCATATCGCGCAAGCCAGCCACTTCTCGGCGCGGCCCAAGTGATATAGCAACAGGTATTCCTCGGCGGGGTCGTTAAGTTTCAGGATACGGGCGGCTCCCGCATACACAATCGCCCAATACTCGGAAAGGATAGCGGAGTTGGGCGGGGTATCCTTTCCCAAGCGGTCTTTCAGACGGACAAGCACCGCATTCAAGTTACTGGGGCGGGTACTCCACCTGTCCACTGCCGCTTTGAGGTCAAAGTAAGCCCCGGCAAGGTAAAACCCCAACGGCTGGTTATCCCACTGCGGGGGAATGGCTTGGCGGATGTGGCTGTTATCGCGGAAAGCGGTAGTCTGGCAAAGCACCGCCTCGGGGTCAGGAAACAACTGGGCGAAAGGTTTTTTCAGCGACACAGTTAACTCTGACTCCTTGGCGGCCAAGGAGTTCGGGTCATTAGGGAACAAGGGGGTCATATAATCCTCCAGCGGTCTGAACTGTCTGAACTTATGAGGGGATTATAAGGTTATGGAAAGCAGGAATCAAGCGGCAGGACGGGCAAGATAGCGTTCCGATTTAGGTGGTTTAGTTGTAGAATGGGGAAAAGGCCGGCCTTGCTGGTTGACGGGAGGTGCGCTGTCATGGGATTGCTGGACGATTTGGAGACCCAACTGGAGCAGGAAATTCCGCTCCAGTTGCAGGCGAAGCTGCAACAAGCCCTGGATCATTATCAGCCCCGATGTGCTCAGTGCGCTCTGGCGATGCACCGCCACCATCGCTATGACCGCACCATTGTCACGTCCTATGGGCCCATCCGGATAGCGGTTCCGGTGTTTCGTTGTGGGCAATGTCGCCAACTGGCGGGCGGCGCGGCGCTGCTGGGGCCGGAAGTTCGTTACCAACGGTTCTCAAAAAAACTCGGGACCGGGCTTTGAGCCTGGCGGCCCAGGGTTTGAGTTACGCCCAAGCGGGGCAGTGGGTGGGTTGTGTCAAAAGCACCTTGTGTCGCTGGCTGCGGCGGTTGGCCTTGACCCGGCCCCGGTTGCCGGGGGCAGTGTGGGAACTGGATGGTTTATGGACGCGCACCCGGCAGGGCGCTCAGGAATTGAAGGTAATCCGGGACGAAACCGGGGCGGTCTTGGCGACTTTCGGGCCTTGGGCGGCGGTCTTGGCGCGGGCCGAGCAGTCCGGGGCGGCGCCACCCCGACATCTGGTCAGCGACGGCGACCGGGCCATTGCGGCCGGCATCCAGTGGGTGTATGGACGGGCGGCGCCGCATCAGCTGTGTATCTTTCACCTGCTGCGGGAATATGGACGGAATATCGGGAAGGCCGGCTTGGCCGCCGCCCGGCAACTGCTGTTGACTGACAGCGCGGCGGCGGCCCAGAGCTACGCCGGTCAAATAATGGAGTTGACCGAGGGCGCCGCCGCTTACTGGCTGGACAAGGCATTGACCGCCGGCCGGCAGTATTGGACTACGGGAGAGGTTGCCTACCGGACTACTTCCCGCCTGGAACGCTACAATCGGGAGTTGCGCCGGCGGGAGCGATTGGGGACGGTCTGGTCAGAGCATAACCTGCTGGCTTTGCTGCAAACCCGGGGCTTGCTCAACCAAACCACCTAAAATGCAACGCTATCGACGGGCAATCGGGGAATGCGCTAAAATACCCCTAGTTAAAAAAATTCTAACAGCAAACGGAACCCTCAAGCCCTATGGCCGCCAATGCCACGGCGTTTTGCCCGGCGTGGGCCAGGATGGGCGGCCACAGGGAGCCGGTCAAGCGGTACAAGCCTGCTAACAGCAGGCCGGTGAAAAATATGGGGAGCAGTACGCCGGGGTACAAGTGAAAGAGGGAGAAAATCAGCGCGCTGAACACGGCCGCCCGTTTTATACCGCAACGAGGGATCAAGCCGACGAATACAAAGCCGCGAAAGAATAGCTCCTCAGTGAACGCCGTCCACCCGGCCAGGGCTTCGTAGGTCAGCAAGGCGGCCGGGCCGGGGAAAAGGATTTCCCCCGCGATGTCCGGCGGCAACAGCAGTTCAATATCCAGCGACGTTACCGCAGTCAAAAAAGCTACCGCCCAGCCGTACAGGGCGGTCAAACCCAAGCTGAGACCGGTTGCCAACACCGCCAGGAACCCGGCGTAAAGCCAGGAAGTGCGGGGTCGGGTCAAGCCCAATTCGGCGGCCAAGGCAATCAGGGATACCCGGCCGCGGTCGTTGCCCAGAAGCCAGACCGCCGCCAGTATGACAGCCCCGATAGCATGGCTGCCAACCCAAGCGGCGGAAGCCAGCCCGTAGTCCAGCGGCTCCAGCAGCAGGGACAAGGCGCTGATGAACAGAAATGCCATGCCCACAATCAGGATGGACATTGCCACTTGCCCGCCGCGCCAGTGGACTGTAGGCAGTCCCGAGTCGGCGGCCGGCGGTGCCGGGTTAAGGGCGGCGGTTGCGGTCAAGGGGCGGCCGCAGGTTACGCAGAACCGGTCGGCGGGGTTGGCAAGGGCGTGGCAGTGGGGACAGGACAAGGGCATAGCTCCGAAGGCGGCGGTGTGGTCAGTGCCGGCCGCCGGGGGATTATATCAGCAGCGGATGCTGCCGTTTCCCATCGGGATTTGCCAGACTAGCCCATTAGGTTGATAATAGCCGGCGAAACCTGCCTTTGAGAGGTGGCTGCTATGCCCGAGGAAAATCTTTTGACCCGCGAAGCCTTTGACTATCTGGCCCAAGCCGCCGGGCTGGACTTGAGCGATCCGCACCTGGAGGAGCTTTATCCCTATGCGCGGAACGCTTTGGCCGGGATGGCGCGGCTGGCGCAAATTGATGTGGCCGGGATGGAGCCGGATGCGGCTTTTCGCCCGGCGCAACCCTTTCAGGAGTAGGTGAACGCGATGGACGCCCTGGAACTATGTTACTTGAGCGCCGGGGAGCTTTCCCGGCTGCTCGGCGGCAAGGAAGTTTCCCCGGTGGAAGTCATTGACGCCCACTTGGCCCGCATTGACGCTACCGAACCGACGCTCAACTCCTTTATTACCCTGCTGCCGGAACACGCCCGGGCGGCGGCCCAGCGGGCGGAGTCGCAGATTCAGCGCGGCAATTATCGGGGGCCGTTGCACGGGATACCGGTAGGGTTGAAAGACCTGTTCAACACCGCCGGGGTTCGCACCACTTCCGGGTCACGGCTTTTTGACACCTATATTCCGCCGCAGGATTGCACCGTGGCCGCCCGGTTTCAGCAAGCCGGGGCGATCCTGCTGGGCAAGCTGAATATGCACCAGTTTGCCTACGGCCCCACCGGGGAGAACTTTGACTACGGACATATGCACAATCCCTGGAACCCGGAAATGATTACCGGCGGTTCCAGCGGCGGCTCCGGTTCAGCTGCGGCGGCCGGGCAATGCACTATTACGATGGGCAGCGACACCGGCGGGTCGGTGCGGATACCGGCGGCTTTGTGCGGCATTGTCGGCCTTAAACCTACCTATGGGCTGGTCAGCCGGGCCGGTTTGACGCCTTTGTCCTGGTGTCTGGATCATCCGGGGCCAATGGTGCGGACGGTGGCGGATGCCGCTTTGACGATGCAGGTTATCGCCGGCTATGACGCCCAAGACCCGGCGTCGGCGGAAGTGCCTATCCCGGATTACACCGCCGCTTTGACCGGTTCGGTTCAAGGCATCCGCATCGGCGTACCCCGGGAATACTTTGACGCCCCTTTGGATACCGAAGTAGCCCAAGCAGTGCGGGCGGCCATTGCCTTACTGGAGCAGATGGGGGCGGCGGTTACGGAAGTTTCCCTGCCAATGTTTCCGGATTCCCAAGCCATTTCCGGGACTATTTTGATGGCTGAGGCGGCTGCGTATCACCGGGAATTGCTGGCTAAAGACGGGGATAAACTCGACCCGGCGGTGCGGCTGCGTCTGGAAGCCGGCTTATTCGTCAGCGCCGCCGATTACCTGAAAGCGCAGCAGGGGCGGGCCAAGTTCAATCGGGAAATGGCCGCCGTGTTCCGGGAGGTTGACTTGCTGGCCGGGCCGGCGGAACCGATAACCGCGCCGCCGATATTGGCAACGGAAGTGGATATTGACGGGCAACGGGTTGGCACCACGGCGGCCTTGACCCAATACACCCGCCCCTACAACATCAGCGGCGCGCCGGCTATATCCCTGCCTTGCGGTTTCTCCCAAAGCGGAATGCCCATCGGCTTGCAACTGGCCGGGAAACCCTTTGCCGAGACGACGGTGTTGCAGGCGGCCTATGCCTACGAACAGGCTACCGAGTGGCATAACCGCCGCCCGCCGATTTAGTGTAAAATTGCAAGGGAGTGAAACAATCATCCCGACTGCCGCTATCTGACCCGGAGCAAGCAGCCTTGGCCGCCATAACCGCCGTAACCTTTGACCTGTGGCAAACTCTGCTGCTGGATAACCCGGAAGTGGGGCGCGTCCGCACCCAAGCCCGGTTGAACGGCGCGCAGGAAGCGTTGCAGAAAGCCGGGGAAGGGCATAGTCGGGAGGTTATCGAGACGGCTTACCAGAACTGCGCCCGCCGCTGTCAGGAAATCCGAGAGGGCTTAATCGACATCAGCTTTCCGGAGCAGGTGGCGTTGTTTGTCAACGGCATCCGTCCCGGCTTGGCGGAGCAGTTGCCGGCGGCGGTTTTTCAGGAAATTGCCGCCGCTTACAGCGATGCCTTTTTCGAGCATCCGCCGCGGCCGCACCCGGAAGGGGTGGCGGTATTGCGGCAGGTCAAGGCTATGGGCTTGCGCTTGGGGCTGATTTCCAATACCGGAATGACGCCGGGAGTGGCTTTTCGCCGCTTTATGGCGCAACACGGGTTGTTGGATTATTTCGACACGCTGACCTTTTCCGATGAGGTGAAAGTCGCCAAACCGGCCCCGGAGATTTTTCTGATGACCCTGCGCGCTTTGGATACAGTCCCGGCCCAAGCCATTCATATTGGCGACCATCCGATTACCGATGTGCTGGGGGCGCGGCGGTGCGGTCTTAAAACCGTGTGGATTGAGGGCTTTTACGAAAGCAGCGACTCCGCTGACCCCGATAGCCGGTCGGATATTGCGGTTCCGGATTTGGGACGAACGGCGGCGGCCGTGGCGCAACTGGCCGGCGGCCGTTCCTTTGCTTGACAAGGGCAATGCCTTACCCTAATCTGGAAAAGGAAGGTTCCGGTGGAGCCGGCGATGGCTGAGTTGAAGCAGCTGGGCGATAACTTGCTGAGCCGCCGCTCGCTCATCCTGTGCAGCAACCGGGGCCCGGTGGAACACTATTTGACGCCCGAGGGCCGGCCGGAGGCCCGGCGCGGCAGCGGCGGCATCGTAACTGCCCTTAACGGCTTGGCGCAGACTGTTCCCTTTACCTGGATTGGCAGCGCCATGGGTGAAGCCGACCGACGGATGGCTGGCGGTGATGCCCCCTATTTATCCCCCTTGCCCGGTCAGTGGATAAACCTGCGCTATGTGGTTACGCCGCGGCGGGTTTATCACAAGCATTACAACATCCTTTGCAACCCGCTGCTCTGGTTTTTGCAGCACTATTTGTGGAACCCGCCCTATAACCCCAGCGTGGACGCCGCCGTTCACGATGCCTGGCAGAACGGGTATATACCGGTCAATCAAGCCTTTGCCCGGCAAGTGGCGGAGCAAGCCGGGCAAAATGACCGGCCTCCGGTGGTCATCGGGCAGGACTATCATCTCTACCTGCTGCCGCAGTATGTGCGGCAGGAAATCCCGGACGCGATTATCCAACATTATGTCCATATTCCCTGGCCGGAGCCGCGCTACTGGCAGTTGCTACCGTCTTACATCAGCCGGCAAATCTGCGAATCCCTGTGCTGCGCCGACTTGTTGGGCTTTCAGACGCCGCAAGACCGGCGGAGTTTTCTGGATACGGTGGAGGAGTTGCTGCCGGCGGCGGCCGTGGACCGGGGGAAAAATGCAGTGCATTGCGGCGGCCGCACTACCCGGGTTCGGGTTTATCCGGTGTCCATAAATATCGGGGAAGTGCGCCGCATTGCCGCCTCGCCCCGAGCTGTGGAATATGCGGAGCAGCTGCGGGCGGCTTATCCCGGTTACATGATTGTCCGCATTGACCGGGCTGAACCCAACAAAAATGTAGTGCGGGGCTTTCGCGCTTACGAACTGCTGTTGTCCCGGCACCCGGAATTGCGTGGTCAGGTGAACTTTCTGGCATTTTTAGCGCCATCCCGGACGCACATCCGGCAGTACCAGCGTTATCTGGAGGAAATCAAGCAGACCGTGGCGCAGATAAACCGGGACTACGGCACGGCGGAATGGCAGCCCATCGCCACTTTTATGGAAAACAACTACACCCAAGCCATTGCCGGGCTGAAATTGTATGATGTCTTGCTGGTCAACACCATTATGGAAGGGATGAATGTAGTGGCCAAGGAAGGGCCGACGGTCAATGCGCGGGACGGGGTATTGATTCTTTCCGAAAGCAGCGGCGCTTACCCGCAATTGCGCGCCGGGGCTTTGCCGGTAGCCCCGGCTGACCTGGAGGGGACGATGCAAGCCCTGTACCAAGCCCTGCTGATGTCCCCGGAGGAACGGAAGCGGCGGGCCGCCACCCTGTCGGAAACGGTGCGCCGGGAGGACAACAATCACTGGATTTGCCGCCAATTAGAGGACATTATCGCCCTGCTTTAACCTTGCCGGCCGCCGGGCCATTGGAGAATAGCGTTGCTTGAGGATCCCTTTTACGGGCAGCTGCCGGACGGGGAACGCCCGGATTTGCTGCTTTACATCTTTCCCCACTTGCCGGAGTTTCTGGCGGTGGATTTGCGGGATGACTTGTTGCCTAAAGTTGTCCTGCTGCATACCGACGAGGTTTTTCAGGAGCGGTTTTTCAACTTCCTGGAAAGGGAGTTTGCCGGGGCCATCCGGGACAGCGGCAGCTTTCCCTTTGCCCATCTGATAAACCTGCCGCTGCGGTTGGAGGAAATCATCCGCGGCGTGGCAATGTCCTCCATTATGGATCGGCTGGAAGTGCCGCCGCCGGAAAGGGATGACGATTGGCCCACGGTAGTGGTGTTCATCATCAGCGGCGGCGCCCTGGCGATGCACTCGGAGCGGCTGCTGCACAGCCTGCGGGAACTGCTGCGCGCCGAACCCGGCGACCCTTATCTGACCGAGTGGGAAGGCGTCTTGTCCCGCTTGGTAACTGAGGAAAACGCCGAACTGGAAAAGCTCAGCCAGCAGGAATTGACCGCGGCAATGCGGGACGATTCCCCGGACTACTTTACTCTGTGGGAGAATCGCAACTAACCGATGCGGCAAGTAGGGCTGATTTCCGACACCCATTCGGCCGGCAGCGGCCGGGATTTGCCGGCGGCTGTGCTGGCGGCCTTGTCCGGGGTTGACTTGATTCTCCACTGCGGCGACTTGGAGTGCCTGGGAGTTCTGGATTATCTGGAAACTATCGCCCCGGTATTGGCGGTGCGCGGCTACGAGGATCCGCTGGAGCCGGGGGAGCGGTTGGCGACGACGACCCGGGTGGTAACGGTGGAGCAGGTGAATATCGGGATGGTTCACGATATACAGTGGCCGACGCCGCGCATTGCCACGAC
Organism: Dehalococcoidia bacterium; assembly: GCA_965243185.1. Taxonomy (GTDB): domain Bacteria; phylum Chloroflexota; class Dehalococcoidia; order Lucifugimonadales; family UBA3495; genus CBDBCU01. The sequence continues at coordinate 3,082,923 of OZ251531.1, forward strand.
GCCGGAGGGCGGCGGGCTGATTTTCCCGCCGGGCCGGGCGGCCGATTTAATGGCCCGCAAGTTCAGCCAACCGGTGGATGTAGTGGTCTTTGGGGATACCCACGAGGAACTGGTCTGCTGGTGGGATGGCATCCTGCTGATTAACCCGGGCAGCCCCACTTACCCCGGCCGGCGGCATCCGCCGGGCAGTTTGGGAACTGTCGCCCGGTTGCAAATTGACGGGCGGGCGGTGGCCGTGGAAATGGTGGATTTGGCGAAAGTTAGGCAAGTTTAACCGGCTATGCCGGATTTTTTGATTTCGCTTTCCGGTTTATCCGGTATGCAGTCAATCAAATCCAGTGTAGCCGGTTAGTTTTTACTGAATCCGTCCCGGATTTCGGGAAAGGGCTTACAGGGCAATCAGCCCGCTGCCGAATACCGGGGCAAAGACCAGAGACACTATCGCCATCAGTTTCAGCAGGATGTTGAGGGACGGGCCGGAAGTGTCCTTAAAGGGGTCGCCGACCACATCACCCTCGACGGCCGCCTTGTGCGCCTCGGAACCCTTACCGCCGAAGTTGCCCAACTCCACATATTTTTTGGCGTTGTCCCAAGTGCCGCCGGCGCTGGCCATCATTATCGCCAGCATAAACCCGGCGGCGATAGCGCCAATCAGCAGCCCGCCCAAGGCCGCCTGCCCCAGAATAAAGCCGGTAGCCAGCGGCGCAACGACCGCCATCAAGCCGGGCAAAATCATTTCCCGCAATGCGCCCCGGGTGCTGATGTCCACACAGCGGGCCGAGTCCGGTTTGGCGTCGGCCGCGCCCTCCAGCAAGCCGGGAATTTCCCGGAACTGCCGCCGCACCTCGTCCACAATACCTTGGGCCGCCCGCCCTACCGCCTGCATGGTCAGGGCGGAAAAGATGAAAGGCAGCATTGCGCCGATAACTACGCCCACCAGAATCTGCGGTTGCAGCAAATTGATACCGTCGCCGCCCGCCAAGCGGCCGTTCTCCAGGGTAATCAGCCCGGTGCTGACCGAATAGGCGGCCAATAGAGCCAAGGCGGTCAAGGCGGCCGAGCCGATGGCAAAGCCCTTGCCGGTGGCGGCGGTGGTGTTGCCCAAAGCGTCCAAAGCGTCGGTGCGCTCCCGCACTTCCGGCTCCAGTTGGGCCTGCTCGGCAATGCCGCCGGCGTTGTCGGCCACCGGGCCGTAAGCGTCGGTCGCCAGGGTAATGCCCAGAGTGGAGAGCAAGCCGACGCCGGCCAAGGCCACGCCGTAGAACCCGGCCAGCCCGTAAGCCAGCAGAATGGCAATGGATACGCAGATAACCGGTATCAGGGTGCTGAGCATCCCGGTGGCAATGCCGCTGATGATGACCGTCGCCGCCCCGGTTTGAGAGGATTCCGATACCCGCTGGGTCGGCTTGTAGCTGTAGGAAGTGTAGTATTCGGTAGCCAAGCCGATAATAGTTCCCGCTACCAAGCCGGCCACGACACAGCCGAACCAAGCCCAATTTTGGGTTACCAGGATGGTCAGCAGGGCGGCGAAAATTATCAGGATGCCGCCGGCGGCGAATATGCCGTAGCGCAAAGCCCAGAGCAGCCGCTCAAAGTCGGCTTGCTCGCCGCTCCGCACCAGGAAAGTCCCCAGAATGGCGGCGATAATGCCGGCGCCCGCCAGCAGCAAGGGGAACAGGGCTTGGGTCATCTGCGCGCCCTGCATTGCAAACAGGGTGCCGGCGCCCACCAAAGCAATGGCGGAGATGATGCTGCCCACATAGGACTCGAACAGGTCAGCGCCCATTCCGGCCACATCGCCCACATTGTCGCCCACATTGTCGGCAATAACGCCGGGATTGCGGGGGTCATCCTCCGGGATGCCGGCTTCGACTTTGCCGACCAAGTCCGAACCCACATCGGCGGCCTTGGTGAAAATCCCGCCGCCGACCCGGGCAAAGAGGGCAATGGAACTGGCGCCGAAGCCGAACCCGGCGACTGCGCTGATGTTCTGGAAAATCAGGTAGAGGATGCTGACGCCCAGCAAGCCGATGCCCACCACGGTTATACCCATTACCGAGCCGCTGGAAAAGGCAATTCGCAGGGCCGGGTTCAGCCCGCGCATGGCGGCGGCGGCGGTGCGGATGTTAGCCCGTACCGCCACATTCATTCCCACGAAACCCGCCAAGCCGGAGCAGATAGTCCCCACTACATAGGATATGGCGGTGGCCGGCAGTCCCAGGTTGTGGGTAAAGAGGGTGTAGTCCAGCACGGCCAGCACGATGGTAACTACGATGACCAAGGGCAGCAGGGCAAGATACTCCCGGCGCAAAAAAGCCGACGCCCCGGTGCGGATGGCGTCGCCTATTTCAATCATTCGGGCATTGCCCCGGTCGGCCCCAATCACTCGGTAAGCCATAATGGCCGCAAAAATCAGGGCAATGACCCCGGCGGCCAGGGGCAGGATAACCAGCAAAGGGGTAGCGGATTCCATCAAAATACCTCAACGGGATGGCAGGATCTAAGCGGGGGAAACTTATCATATCGGCTGGGGGGTGTCAACTTGACCGGCGCGAGCCGGGTCAGGGTTAGCCCAAGGCCCATAGTATAATGCAAGGCGTTGCCCGGCCGCTGCGACCTACTTACAAGCCGGGCCTTTGCAGTTGACTATCGCTCCGGGAGCAGGATGGTACGCCCCATAGAATCCCTTTGCGCCGGCCCGGGAGACCGGCCGGATCAGGTTTGTTTCCGCCGCCCCAAGTTGGGGTTGGCGGTGTTTGCCGCGCTATTCGGATTGCTGTCGGCGGCACTGAGCGGCTATTTATACGGGGGCGTCAACCATCCGGAACAACTGGCTCTAATCTTTCGGGAAATGGATGCCGGTTATCTGGTCAACGACTTTTTCGTCAACAGCGCCGCCGGGTTCGGCCCTCGGTTCTACTACACCAAACTGCTGGCGGCGGCCGGCGCGGCTATTCCCTTGCCGCTGCTGTTCTTTACCCTTTACCTGCTGGTTCAGATCGGCGTGGCGGCGATAACCGCCTTTGCCGCCCGGGATTTAACCGGCTCGACCCTTGCCGGGCTGCTGGCTGTCGTGCTGGTCTCATCCCTGACGCCATTTCATTTAGCCTACCCGGCCCGGGTGAGCGAGGCGGCATTGCTGCCCCATTTCCTGGCGGCGCCGCTGTTCCTGTTGACCCTGTGGAAAGGGATACGGGGGGAACCGGTTGGCGCGGCTCTGATTTCCCTCCCGGCGATTCTGCTGCATCCCGTGGTGGGGGTTGAGGTAGCCGCCCTGGCAATGGCGGCCGTTGTAGCCCGCCGGCTATTCCCCAACGGCGGCGTTCCCGGGGTCTGGCGGAAACGGCTGCTGACGCCGGACTTGGGCCTTGGACTGGCAATAGTAGGGCTGACGGTAATCCTGTTCTGGATTATCCCGTTGGCTTACACCGCCGACGCCGTGCGGTTGACTGACCGGGAGTTCGTTCAGATTTATTCCTATGTACGGATTCCCCATCATACCTTGCCCAGTTCTTGGCCGGCGATAGATTTTCTACTGGCGGGGTTCTTTCTGGGGGCGGTCTTTATTGCCTTGGCCGAGTTCCGGCGCGCCACCAATGCCGGTACCGGGCAAAGTCAGCGCCCCAAGGCGGTAGCCATTGCCGCCCTATTCCTGGTCGTTCCGGCCGGTATGCTGGGCAGCTGGTTTTTTGTCGAGGTGATTCCCAACCGCTGGGCGGCGACAGCGGCTTTCTTTCGGATGGCGGTTTATGTTACCTGGCTGGGGTGGATAGTTATTGCCGGGCAACTAGCGGCGCAGTTGGCGCGGCGGCAGTGGCACTGGACGCTGCTGGGTCTGGTCAGCGCCGTGGCTGCGCCAGCCCTGTTCCTGTATCAGGCAATCCTATTCGCAGCGAGACGGCGGAATGGCGGCCGAATGTTGCGCTCCCGCCCTTTCTTTGCCACTGTCGCCGCAACGGTAGTTATTACCGTAATAATTACCTTGATGCTGATTGCCGGCGCGCGCCCGGAACTGGATACCCACCACTTTCCCCTTAACCTGGTCGGCTTGGCACTGGTCTTGTCGATTGCCTTGCTACCCCGGCGGCTGCCGATTGCTCTGGCCGGGTTGGGCGGCGTCTTGCTGCTGACGGTAACGGTTTTAGCTCTGGAACGCTCTGCGGTTCTGCCGGAAATGCCGGTAGTATCCCGATATGTCCACAACGCGCAACCGGCGTTGACCTTGGCCGATTACCAGCAGCGGTTTCGGGATGCGCCGTCAACCCGATTAGCAGCAATAGCCCGCCGGGAAACCGACCGGGATGCGGTATTTCTCATCCCCTGGCGGGGCGATTGGCTCAACTGGCGGTTGTTTGCGGAAAGGGCGCCGGTACTGGGCTGGAAAGCCTACCCCTTTCGGGATGCCGGGCTGAAAGAGTGGCATACCCGCTACCTTGCCATTTATGATCGGGAGCAAGGCGCCGGGTATCCCTTTGCCGTTACCGCAGCCGAGTTGCTTGGGCTGCAAAGGAAGTACCGCTTTGACTACGCCGTGCTGCCTGTTGATTCCCCTTTGCCTTTCCCGACTTTGGCCACGGCCGGGGAGTGGAAATTGGTACGGGTCAGCCCGGAACCGGGAGCAGAAAGGGACGCCGGCAGTCCGCCGCCCCGGAGTGTGCTAAAGTAACCCTCACCGGAAAATTCGCAAAGGCAGGCAATCGATGAACTCGGCGCGACTTTTTGATTTGAGCGGCAAGGTAGCCATCGTAACCGGCGGCAACGGCGGCATTGGCTTAGGGATGGCTAAAGGCTTGGCTGGCGCCGGGGCGGATATTGTCATCGCCGCCCGTAACGCCGCCAAGACGGCCCAAGCGGTGGCGGAAATCGAAACCCGGGGCGTACGCGCCCTCGGCTTGAGCGTGGATGTTACCGACGAAGCCCAAATCCAACGGATGGTAGCCGATACGGTGGACGCCCTGGGCCGGGTGGACATCCTGGTCAACAACGCCGGCACGGTGGTGCGAAAGTCCCCGGAGGAAACTACTATCGAGGAATGGGATACGATTTTTGATGTGAACCTGCGCGCCGCTTTTCTGGCGGCCAAGGCCGTTTATCCCCGGATGAAAGCCCAGGGCGGCGGGAAAATCATCGGCATCGGCTCGGTGTATTCCATATTTGGCGGCGGCGGTAGTGGCGCTCCCTATTCAGCCAGCAAGGGCGGGATGGTGCAGTTGGCGAAAAGCCTGGCTGTGGCTTGGGCCAAAGACAATATCCAATCCAACGCCATCCTGCCCGGCTGGTTTATGACCACCCTGACCTCAGATATTCCGGTTAATCAGCCGGAGCGGTACGAAATGATTGGCCGCCGCATTCCCACCGGCCGTTGGGGCAAAGCCGAGGAGTTGCAGGGGGCGGTGATTTTCCTGGCGGCCCCGGCTTCGGATTATGTTACCGGGGCGGTCATCGCCGTGGATGGCGGCTATTCGGTTATGTAAAACCGCTTACCCCAACTGCTCCAACGCCGCCCGGGACAACATCATCTTGACCGGGCTGATCGGGCGGAAGGTGCGGGATACCCGTACATCCCCCGCCAGGCTGCACAGGGTATAGGCGTCATAGGGCGGCAATCCCTTTTCCCGTACCAGAAAGTCCACCATATCCCGCACCGCCTGTTTCATTGCCGGAGCCAGTTCCTCGCCGTAGGAAAGGACAACAAAATGCTCCGGGGTCAAAGCCCGGGGACTGCCAATGCCCATACCCTTCTCAACGGTTACCCGGAGATGGCTGTCCGCGGAACATTCGGCGCCGGTGCCGGCTACCGCCCCATCGCCCACGACGGCGTGGCAGTCGCCCAAAGCCAGCAGCCCGCCGGGGACAAACACCGGCATATAGATGACACTGCCGGCCACCAGTTCCTTCATATCAATGTCGCCGCCGTAGGGGCCGCTGTCACTGGCGGTGTTCTGCACATAGATAGGCGTAGTCGCCACCAACCCCATCGAGGGCTGCATTTCCAACCGCAAGCCGCTGGGCAAGACGACCTGATTGCCGTCAAACTCCATCACCGTGGGATAGCCCGCGGTGAATTCCTCCTCCAGAAAGCCGCGCCCCGGCATTACCATGTGCGCCGCTCCTTCCTTGGGGGTGATGCTGATAAACTCCACTTTCAGGGCGTCCCCCGGTTCCGCGCCATTGACATAGATGGGGCCGGTCGCCGGGCCTTTCAACGCCTTGGCGTCCAGGGCTGCCGGGTCGCGCAGCCCCTCAAAGGCGTCCCAAGTTTCCACCATTAACTCCTCGCCGGAGTCAATGGTGATAGCTGGCAGCGCCGCCGGGTCGAGAAAGTAGATGCGCTGGTCTCGACTTAACTGTTTCATCGCTTAACCTCAGTTGGACCAAGGATTTGGTTATGCCTGGATGGGAAAGGATTGCTGATGGACCCGGACGCCTTGGCCCGGGGTCAAGTCCACCACGGCCACAGCTACGCTATTATCGCCCGGGGCGGCACCCTGCGGCGACCCGGAATAAAACGCCCGGGTATCCCCTTGGGATACATCAATAAACCGTTCCCAATGCCCCAGAGCCAGATAGTCGCAAGGGGCCGCCGCCACTTCCGCCGGATAAATTGGCGAGGAACGCAGTTCCGTATCCTCCGGGAAGTGAAAGTGACCGTGCGCCAAGGCGGCTTGCCAACGGCCCGGTCGGGCTGGCGTCATCCCCGCCAGCGGCCGAAACTGCGGGGTGTGCTCGGTCATTGCCCGCCCCCACAAGTCCAGGTTCAAGGCGGGCAAGGCAATAGTCTGCCCGGCCGGTTCAGTGAACCGGAAAAAGTTAGCCGGCGGGTTGTTAAAGGGTTCCCGGCGGTACAGGGATTCCGCGTGGTAAAGGTCATGATTGCCCGGCAATACTACTACCGGGCAAGGGAGCCGGGCAACCTGTTGCAGAAAGAACTCCAGGGTTTCATCCGGCACCCGGGCGTGGTCAAAGACATCGCCCACGACAAGCAGAGCGTCGGCGGGCAAAGCGGCGGCCGCGGCCACTACCGCCCGAAATGCGGCCGCCGCCCCGGCCGGCCGCCAGTCCGCGCCCAAATGAGTATCCGAGGTGTGGATTAACCGGATTTTGTTGCTGCCCGCCAATTGCCTTGCCTTGCCTTCCATGATTGCCCCGGACTTAAACCGATATGATGTTCAAGCCGGCAATCCGCTCAAAGTGCCGGTAGATAGCCCAATCCGTATCCAGCAGGTACCGCATAACGGCTACGGCTCCCGGCCCGGCGTTTCCTCAACCCGCGACCCGGCTTCCCGTTCCTCCGGCAGCCGCCGGGCAAACTCCTCCCAATACTCCCCGTTAGGGGACTCCGACCATACTTCTTGAGCCGCCCGCAAGGATACCCAATCCACCGCCGCCGGTTCCTCTCCAGCCGTAGCCACGGTTACCCGATACTCAGCTTCCACCAAATCCAGCGGCTCCAAGGGCGTCAGCACCCCGTTGGCAAACCGGACTTTTACGGTTTTAAGCATTGCTACGCTCCTTGCCTCTAATTCCGTCTGCTTCCCGTTCAGGACCGCTACTTCAATACCCGGAACAGGTTGAACATACTGATAGCTCTTGGGGGAGGTACAAACAACCCCGACAGTTGCTTACTACCCTCGTGGGCGCGCACCTGTTGGTATATGGTGTTCCTCTGCTTCTCGCTGAACCTGGACCAGCATTCTGGCGATAGGAAGGTGTTGTAAGGGTTTATCAGGATAACCTCCGAAATACCCTCCTCGAAGTCGGTATCGTTTCCGAAAGAGAAAGCCTGAAATTCGGCCTCTATCGTAGCCTTTTCCTGAACGGGAAAGGCAACAGAAACGACGTGCCCTCTTTCAGTAGGATATACGGTAACCGTCAAAAAGGAAGGTCGTCCGTCAGGTGCTTGGAATAGACGCGTCACGTTGCTACAAGCTACTACGGGCGCGCCCTTGACTTCCCGGGTTCGGTAACACAGGTAGCCGTAATCTCCCTTGTGGTACAAGGATACCATCAGGTCCACCACGGCTTGGTAGGAAGCTTGACGGCTCCCGAGAAAAGACACATTTTCCCGGGCTGCTACTTCTGAAGGAAACGCCGCTGACCGTGCTTCCCATATGTTATGTTCATACCGGGCAACCCAGTTTCCGTACAGAGCGGCCCTGAAGGCTAACAAAAAGTTCGCCCGAGGGTCATGCCAATCCGGTTCCCGGTCCTCCAGTTCCGGCACCTGGTCATGCGGATTGCAGGACCAAGTGCCTGCCGACGCTTTACCAATGTGGAGCTTGGTGAACTTCTCCGGGTTCGGGTTGGCGGCCACCTTGACATTCCTCGGCATGACGGTAATGACCCTACCACGCGAGTCCGCGATACGGGCCAAGACCGCCTCCTGTATCGAATGAGCATTAGTAACCTGGTTCAGGCACCCTTGAACCCAGCAGTCGGTCGGCTCCGCATTTTCCATAGCGGCCAGTAGGGTAATCGACCGCTGTTTTTCGTGGTTTTTTGCCATTTTGACCTCCTCATGGCTTATTTGTGTAAATTATACCGCTCCCCAACACCTCTCTCAAGCGGCCCAGCGTCACGGTTTCGTTTGCTTTTGGCGTACGGTTCCATATTCCTAATAAATGAATGATGGAAGTCACCGTACGCCAAAAGCAAACGCCCCCCTTAACCTCTCATTCATGGACGGTTCCGGTAATCGGCACTCCGGCAATGTCAATAAGGGTGGGGGTGCCGCCCGTTTTGCCCCGTTGCTGGCACAGGAAGGAATGGCTTGATGCCCGGACCTTGCCCCACAAGCCCAAGTCCGGCGTTACCGGCCCTTTCTCATCGGGATACCGGCCGGCATCCTGAAACTGCCGTTGGTAGGCGGCCTCTGCTGGAGTGTTTATCAAATCGGACCCCAGCCAAGCGTTGGGCAGCAGTTCCTGCGGCCAACCCCATTCCCGCAACAGCCGCCGATACTCCGACCGCCATTCCCAGACATGGCCATCGTAAATCTCCCGGCGGTAGTTGAGGCAGTGGGCGTACTCGTGCAGGAAAGTGGCGGTCGGCTTTTCCGGGTTCCAAAAGATTTGGAGGTAGTCGCTGGGGAAGCAAATCATCCCGCCCTCAAGAATGGCCTTGAAAGGATGGGCATGGGCGATATGCCGGGGCATATCCGGGTTACGGGGACACCCCCCAAGGCTCAAAGCCGAGCAGGCCGGAAAGTGTTTCCAGACCCAGGGCAGGGCTTCGCGGAGTTCGTAGCGGTTCCGAAATACTACAGGCATCTATACACCTACGGACATTATGGATTAGACAAGTCGAAGGTAATGGGTATCCGAATTATACAATGTCCGGTATGCCGCCCCCCAACCATCCCCCCTACCTCCCAATCACCCCCCGATCCCGCAGCGCCGCGATTTTTTCCGGGGTGTAGCCCAACTCGGCCAGGATTTCGGCGTTGTGCTGACCCAGCAGCGGCGAGGGGCGGCGGATTTCCGGGGGCGTCGCCGCCAGTTTCAGCGGCGAGTTGGGTACCCGCATTTCCGGCTCGGTGGGATGAGGGATCTGGGCTATCATATTGCGCGCCTGCACTTGCGGGCTGTTGATGACCTCGTCCACCTTGTTGATGGGGCCGCAGGGGACGCCGCCGCGCTCGATAATTTCCACCCACTCGGCCACAGTGCGGGTACGGAAAATATCGCTTAACAACTCGACGCACTCGCCCCGGTGCGCTACCCGGTCGTCATTAGTGCGAAAGCGCGGGTCGTCCAACAGGTCGGGCCGTTCAATGGCGGCGCAGAAACGCTGCCACAGCCCTTCGTTAGCCACGCCCACGATAAAGTAGCCGTCCGCGGCGGGAAAGCTCTGGTAAGGCACCAACCCGGGATGCCCGGAACCCATCCGCTGCGGCACTACCCCGGTCGCCAGATACGCCGTAGCGTGGTAGCTCAGCGCCGCCACCTGCCCGTCCAGCAGCGCCGCCTCCAGATACTGCCCCTGCCCGGTCTGCCGCCGGTGGTACAAGGCGGTCAGTACCGACCCGTAAGCCATCATCCCGGTGAACAAATCCACCAGGGAAAAGCCGACCCGCAGCGGCAAGCCCTCCGGCTCTCCGGTCAAGTCCATCAACCCGCTGTACGCCTGAATAATCAGGTCATAGCCCGGCTTTTCGGCCAGCGGCCCGGTGCGCCCGTAGCCGGAAATGGAGCAATAGACAATGCCGGGGTTTATGGCTTGGATGTCGCCATAGCCCAAGCCCATCCGCTCCAGCGCGCCGGCCCGAAAGCTCTCCAGCATCAGGTCGGCGTCTTTAGCCAGTTCCCGCACAATGTCCCGCCCTTCCGGCTCCCGCAAGTTCAGGCTCAGGCTGCGCTTGTTGCGGTTAAAGGTGGTGAATTGAGTGCTTTCCCCGCCCGCCCAAAAGGGCAGCCAGGAACGGATTTCATCGCCCCGCTCCGGTTCCTCAATCTTGACCACATCCGCGCCCATATCCCCCAGCAGCATCGTGCAAAAGGGGCCAGCCAGAGTGCGGGTCAAGTCCACTACCTTAACATTTTCCAAAGCTGCTGCCATCGCTGTCTCTTTCCTTGTTCATCAGAGTTGCCCGATTATAGCACTGTCCCTGAATCCCTACGCCGGGATGACCCGGCCGCGCCAATGGAATTGACCGGCGGCGGAAGCGGTGATAGTTTTAACCGATAAAGTCAACCCAAACCATCCCAGCAGGAACGGGCAAAGCAATGGCAACTGAAAGCCGGCCGCTGGTGGTTTCCCTCGGCGGCATCAACATCGACCTGGTAACCGTAGCCGACCGTTTCCCGGCCGCCGGAGAGACGGTAGTCGGCAACCGCTTTCTGACCTACCCCGGCGGCAAGGGCGCGAATCAAGCCGTAGCCGCCGCCCGGATGGGCGCGCCCACGGCTATGGTCGGACGGGTGGGCGCTGACCTTTTCGGCCCCCAGGTAACGGACTCCCTGGCCGCCGCCGGCGTGGCTGTTGCCGCCGTTGCCGTAGCCCCGGATGTCAGTACCGGCATTGCCGTTATCAGCATTGACGCCGCCGGCCAGAACCAAATCATCCAGGTCTTGGGCGCCAACGACACTTGCGGCCCGGCCGAGGCGGAACGGGTTGTCAATCTACTCGACAGCCTGTCGGTTTTGCTGCTGCAACTGGAAGTTTCGGTAGAGTTATCCTTGCAAGTAGCCCAAGCGGCCGCGGCCGCCGGCAAAACGATTATCCTTGACCCCAGCCCGGTGCGACCTTTGCCCGCCGCCTTTTACGATTGCTGCTCCATCATCACCCCCAACGAAACCGATGCCGCCGCCCTGGTCGGTTTCCCGGTAACGGATGTGGATTCCGCGGCCCGGGCGGCGGATACCCTGTTAAGCCGGGGCGTCGGCGCCGCCATAGTTACCCTGGGCGAACAAGGCGCGTACTACGCTACCGCTGACGGCGGCAAACATCAGCCGGCATATCCGGTGAATGCAGTAGATTCCGTAGGCGCCGGCGACGCTTTCAACGGCGCTTTAGCCGCCGCCCTGGCCGCCGGCCAGACCCTGCCCCAAGCCGTGCAACTGGCATCAGCCGCCGGCGCCCTCGCCGTTACCAAAATCGGCGCGCAGGACGCTATGCCCACCCGCCAGGAAGTAGCCGCCTTTTTGCGTTCCCGGGGTATCGGCTGATGCTGCCGGCGGACCAATTCTGCCCCGGCTGCGGCTCTTTGCTGGAACGGCCGGAAACCTCGGGCAAGCCGCGCCCGTTCTGCGCCAAGTGCAACCGGGTAATCTATTACGACCCCAAAGTCGCCGCCGTAGTGGTTGTTGCCCGGGACAACCGGATTTTGATGGTGCGCCGCGCCAACCCGCCGGGCTACGGCCTCTGGAGCGTGCCGGGCGGTTATGTTGACCGCGGCGAAGTAGTGGAAGCGGCGGCCGCCCGGGAAGTTCACGAGGAAACCGGACTTATCGTGGAAATCGCGGGCTTGCTGGGCATCTTTTCCCAAGCCGGCAACCCGGTAATCGTAGCCGCCTTTGCCGGCATAGAAATTGGCGGCGCGCTGACCGCCGGCCCGGAAACCCTGGCTGTGGATTTCTTTCCCCAAGACGCCTTGCCGCCTCTGGCCTTCCCCCGGGACGCGCAAATGCTCGACCTTTGGGCCGAATATCGGCGGCGGCAGCGGCCGGAGTAACCGATGCCGGCTAATCTGAAAGCCCTCCTCGACTGGGCAACCCATTCCGCATTAGACTTTTTGCTGCCGATGCGCTGCCTGAGCTGCGGCCGGGAGGGCGGCTTGCTTTGCGAATCCTGTGTCGCCGCCTTGCCCCGGCTGGCACCGCCCTACTGCGATCTGTGCGCCGCCGGGGGCGTAGTGGGCGAATGTCGCTATTGCCGGGAGCAGGCGCGGCAACAGGGCAAGCCGCTAGACGGGCTGCGCGCCCCCTATCTCTTTCAAGGCGCAGTGCGGGATGTGGTACACCGTTTCAAGTACGAAAATGCCCGGGCTGCCGCGCCGCTGTTGGGCCGGTTGCTGGCTGAATATCTGGCGGCCAATCCGCTCCCCGGCGACTGTCTAATGCCGGTGCCGCTCCACCCGGTCAAACTGCGGGAACGCGGCTACAACCAAGCGGAACTTTTGGCTAAAGAAGTCGGCAAAATCTCCGGCTTGCCGGTGGATACCAAACTGCTCTACCGCATCCGCAACACCCCGGCGCAAGTCCGCGCCGTCAACCGCCAGCAGCGCATTGCCAACACCGCCGACGCCTTTGCCATCCGCGGCAGCGCCGCCGGCCAATCGATTATCCTGATTGATGATGTCAGCACCACCGGCAGCACCTTGACCGCGGCGGCCGCCGCCCTGAAACAAGCCGGAGCCGCATCGGTCTGGGCTTTGGTATTAGCCCGCGAGGCCGGGTCTTTTAATTAACCGCGCCCGCCGGCAATGCCGCTAATGGACTCCGCCCCACCAGTTGCTCAGCCGTTTCCCGAAAACCGAGCGCCACTTGGTCAATGTGCGTCTTGTTCTTGTAATAGAACAGGTCATCGTGGGTCAGACCGGTAATGTCCAAAGCCAGGTTGAGCATACGGGGTTGCAGGTGCTTGTTCAGGTACATCCCCATACCGGCCCCGGCTACCGTTCCCGCAATGCCGCCAATAAGGTTGCCCACGCCCGGGAAAAAGCTGCCGGCCGCCGTGCCGCCCATACCGCCCACTGTTGCCAGCGCAGTGCTGACCCCCATTCGGGACATCACGGTTAGGGACTGCACGACTTGGATTTTATTCCGGGTAGTACGGTCGGCCGCCTTGAACTCCCTTTCCGTCTTGATGACGCTATAAACCAGACGCGCCCCGGCCAAAATTGCGCCGGCGTAGGGCAAGATGTCGCCAATACCGTCCGGGATGTCCAGCCCCATATTGTCCGCCAAGGTTCCCAGCCCGTCAGCAATATCCTCCACCCGCAAATAGTCAGAGCCGATGTCCGTCAGCCGGTCGACCAAGTCCGGCACACGCTCAGCAATTCTGTCATAAATCGCGGAGCTTACCAGAAAGTCCACCCCCGGGGCTTTCTCCATTGCCGCGATTACGTCGCCCGCATAATCCGCCGCGCCGGTTTTGACTTGGAAAAGAATTTCCTCTCCCTGCTCGGTTAAAGCGGATATGTCCCAAATCTGCTGAATTGGATTGTCAGAAATGACGACGTCAGTAAGCCCCTGCTCCTCCAACATACCTTGGGCGGTGAATTCAGCAAACTTCCCCTTCAGCCCGCTAATAAAGCCTTCTACCGCCTCCGGCCCCCGCTCGGCCATAGCCTGCCAATGTTCATACAACGAGTGGTCGGCAGCCAAGCCCGGATAAGCGGCCTCGTAAGCCGCCGTTAGGTTGTCATCCACGTTGATACTGTCAAAGATACTCCACAGGCCAAAGGACGCGGCGGCGGCTCCCTCGGCGGCGTACATAGTGCGGTCTGTGTTCACCAAGTCAGTGACGATGTTCCGGAAAGATTTGCGCCCCCCAGATTCACCGCCGGGCAGTTCTTGCAAAGCCGGCAAAAGGCTGACGGACTCCATAGCCATAACCAACCCTCCCCTTATGCTACCCCAGCAAGTTCAAGAGCAGACTGCCCAATCCGGATGCAACGCCGGCGACCGCCAAGCCAACCAGTAAGATACGAACCTTTACGGCCCGCTTTTCTACGATGTCCGACGCCTTGGCAATAGCTTCGGACAGCTTTGCCGCATATTGCCGCTCCTGCGCCTCCAGCGCAGCTTGATATTGCCGGCTTTGTTCCGCCAAGGCCGACTGATACTTCCCTTCCTGCTCGGCCAAAGCTTCCTGCAGGGCTGCGGCGATGGCGCGGCTGACCACTTCCGGCAGGCTTTCATGCTCGCCAATATGAGCAGTCAACAGCTCAGCCTGCTTGATGACCCGGGGGATGAGAACCTGGTTGATTTTGTCCTGCTCCTCCCAAAATCGGACTCGGTCGGCAATGGAGGACGGGGCCGCATCATGCGGCGCTGAATTCCGCGTTCTCGCCGGTTCCCTCTCCGGCTCATCCCCGGTAGCGGTACTACCCCGTTGAAGGATCTCTTGGCAGATGAGACAATCCACTTGTGCCGGGTCGAAAGTCTGCATAGCAGCAGACACAAAACCCCGATACGACCCACAAAGAGTTCGCGCCTGGTCAGCAGAGACAACTAAGTGGACTGCCATACTTCCGCTTACCTCCAACCAAATCTGGCTACTGAAAACTCAAAGGCATTTTACCAACCCCACCCACCGCGGAAAATTGAGGATTAGCCCGCCCCGGCAACCGCCCCTACGGTTCACTCAAATCCCAACCCGCCGTTGCCAAGTAGCCCTCAATAGGTATGGATACCGCCGCCGGCAGCCCCTGCGCTTTCTTGAGCCGCTGGATGTTGTAAAGGTGGGCGATGTATTCGTAGTAGCGGTGCCGGAAGGTGGCTTCCAAGGATATGTAACCCTGCCCCGGATTGGCCGGGTCGGGACGGACGCCGCTGGGATGGGCTTCCTGCCACGGCATCCCGCCGGTCAGCCGCTGCTCAATTTCCCGGCTCCGCAGGGAATCAACCGTTTCCGACTCCAGCACCGACCAAGCCAAAGCCAGCCCCTGCCGAAACACCGCCAGGATGGAATCCAGTTCCCAATACTTCCCTTCGTCCAGCCGCCGGTCGTAGGGCGAAGCCATAATGCCCGCCCAATCGCCGATGTCCGGCAGCCCCTGGGGGAAAAGCCGGTTGCCCCAACGCTCCAGCAGCCAACGAAAATCCCCGGAGGCCACATGGCTGACATTGCGGCGGATGCTCCACTGGCTCCAGCCCCATTGCTCCGACTCAAAGTCCAGCTGCGCGTCCGTCAACCCCTCCAGTTCCCGGAGGTACATCGCGTAGATTTCCCCTTGAAACTGGGGAAACAGCGCCGTTCCCGGAGCGTCGCCGGCTATTTCCTGCTGGGTCATCAGTATTTGCCCCCTTGTTGGCGTTGGGATTGTCCGCGCTAAGGCTTAACCCAAGTTTCCGACCAAGCCAGGCAGGCGCTGCTGCTTGGCTTGTCCCCGCGCATTTCCGCCTTGGGCTGCCCTTCCACCACATGGCCGTTGATGGTCAGCTGCGCCTTGCGGGCCGGCACAAAGCAGCTATAGACGCCGTGCGGCCGGCCCGGCGCGCTGCCTGCCTCAACCCGCAGCATATACGGCTCCTGAAAATCGTACCAAGTCAGCGTCAACTCATCCTCATCGCTCAAAACCTTCTCGGTCCAGAACGACCGCACATCCCCCGACTTGCTGAACTCGGCATCCGTCACCGGGATACTCTGGTCGGCAAACTCCGGGAACAGGACGGCTTCGATTTCCCCTTGCAGCCACCGGGCCAGGGCGATGTTGTCGGCGTAAATCCGCACCTCGTCCTCAAACTCCCCGCTTTTGACAAACAGGACATGGCCGGCCCCGGCCGGGGACAGCAGCACCCGCCAGTGGCTGGTGCGCTCGGTCAGCGGCCCGTCGGCATCCTGGGCCAAACGGATAAAGGAGTTTTCCCCGGTCAAAAGCACCCGGTTGGGGTCGGTAGGATTGCTGGTGGTCATTGTTTATCCCTCAATCTGCGGATTCGCCCGGCTGGCGCTAACCGCCCGGCACATTGCCATTATATACGAAGGGACAGGGAAATTGCATTGCCGCCCTTTAACCCGGCGGGCCAGTCGCGTCCGTCGCCGCCAAAGTAATGGGCTTGATGCCGAACCCCTATGCCGTTGACGGCGGCGGCTCCGCCAAATCGTTCCCCCATCCGAACAACCCCGCCGCCCGCTTTAAGGCCGACCGTTCCGCTACCTCAAAGGGCGGCGCATTGCCGGCACCGCCGCCGGTCAGCGGCACACTGGCAATGGCCTCCCGGCTGCTGCTTTCCCCACTGGCGGCGTTAATGGTAAGCCGGACGCCAACCACCGCATAATCCCCTTGAATCTCCACCCGGGTAACCGCGCTTTCCCAATTGCCCCGGGTGTAGTAATCCAAGGCCCGCGGCACCACTTGCCAGGGGATATACGGCACCGGAGCGCGGTTCTTGCCCGGCAAATGCTTGATGTACCGCTTGTCAACCGGGCTATGCAAAGCGCGGTTAATGTCCGCCATCGTCGCCAGTTCCGGGGCCGCCGTTTGCGCCGCCGCTCCGGCTTGTTGCGCGGTAGCCGGCAGATTGTTGCCATCGCCGTTGCTTCCCATAAGCGACTCCTTTCCTTATCGGTTGGGCTTTGCCCACCTATTCTTTCCGGCGGCCGGGCTTGCGCCGGGTTGGCCTAAAGGAACCGGCAAAGCAACCGGGCCGCTAACTTGATTAGCGGCCCGGTCAGTAGCGCAGAGTATAGCCCCCCGCCTAATCCTTAGCCGGGAACCAATCCTGCTGCCACGGGAATTCCCCATTGGCATCGTCAAAAGCCGGCAAACCCTGCTCCACCCGTTCCCTGTAGGGGCTGGTGATGGGTTCGGCGTAGGGATAGATACCGCCCTCGTACACGCCGGGGCCTTCCTTGAAGTGGCGGGCTTGCGCCAGCGTCTCCACGAAAGGCATATTCATATCGTACAGCTGATCCACCCGCTTGGGCCGGGGGCCGGCTTTGGACACATGGCCGAAAAGCTCCCGGCCCAAAATCCGCTCGGCCATCCAGACGCAGTCGATCAGCTTGTCGATGTCCACCCCGGTCTCGATGCCCATATCCTCCATCATGTGGAGCAAATCTTCCGTGGGCGCCATCCCGGTCGCCCGCCCGTTCCCGCAGTAGGGGCAGCCGCCGTAGCCGCCGATGGTGCCGTCCAATTCCACCGTATCCTCCGGCCCCAACGCTCGCAAGGCAGCGTAGGCCGAGGCAATCGCCATATTGCGCCCGTTGTGCAGGTGCAGCCGGAAGTGGTTAATTTCCGGCCAGCGTTCCTTAACCCGGCTGATGCTCTCCTCCACCTTGGCCGGTGTGCAGTGGCTCATCGGGTCGCCCATCGAGCAGCTGACCACCTTGATGCCCACTTCGTCCCACATCCCGTGCTGCTTCTCAAAGAGGGTCATCAGGCTGTCCACCGGGAACTCCCCCAAGAAATTGGAACCCCAACTGGCGTTACAGCCGATGCCCGCTTCCCGGATGTTCAGTTCCTGCGCCTGAGCCACAATCTGCGGCCACCGCTCCATTTCCTGCATCTGGGAGCGGTTGGTGTTGCGGCGCACAAACACATCGCACAGATGGCAAGTCAAGCGCGGATAGGCGTCCCGCTCGATGGTCAACGGCGGCGAATAAGCCCGCGCCCGCTCCACGCCCCGGGAGTTCAGCGCCAACGCCGTATAGGTTACATCCGGGTTCGGGTTAAAGCGGGTAACGATTTCGTCAATCCGCTCCATCTGCGGCGTCCACTTGGGACTGACGAAAGACCCCACCACAATCTGCGGCAAGCCGGTCTCCGACAGAGCATCCAGCAACTCCACCTTGTCGTCCACCGAGATGCTGGCGTCCTCAATCTGCATCCCCTCGCGCATCCCTTCCTCTTTATAAACCACCTTGGGCCACTGATACATTGCGGCTTCCTCCTCTCCCTTTGCGGGTATCGGCTGTTGCCGGCCGGTCTGCAAATTGACCCGGCCGGGACTGGCAACGGGTTACCTATTGGGGCGGATTGTAGGGTTTAGTAACGGGGTTGTCAAGGAAAGGATGAACCGGGGCAAAAGCAGCTAGTCGGACACCATACCCAACGCCCGCCGGACGCTGTCCGTAATACCCAACTGGGTCAGCAAGGATTTAACAGTTCCCTCGGCGATGTTGCTATGCCGCGGCAGGAAACCCCGATAGGGCGGCGCGTCGGGGACATCCCGGCGGTACTCATCATGCCTTGCCGCGTGGCGATAAAAATAAACCCCGTACCGGCGTGCCAAGGCTCGCGTTACCGTGCCGCGATTGAATGTGCGGCCCTTGGGCATCGTCAGCCCTTGCTCCCCATTTGCAACTCAACCGTGCCGCTTTGACGCACATTGACGGCAATAGATATATCGGTTTCCCCTTGCAGCTGGGGAGCATCCAACCCGGCCGCCGCCATCGTTTGCTGCCAGCGGCCGGTCTCGTGGAGACTCCGCAAGTAGAGTTCAGCCATCTCCAAGAGCATACTGACGGCTTCCCTGGGAGTAGCGCCCTCGCCGGTAAGCGGTAGTTCCAAGCACTCGGCGAACCAGGGATGTTCATCCGCCGGGTCGCTGAAGGTAAGGGTTATGTTCAGTTCCAGAACCGGTGCAGTTTCCTCGGGAGCGGAGGGAAACCAAGCCGGTTCCGGTTCGACAGCGGTGACCATTAGCGAACTTTATCTCCCTTTTCGTACCGGTTTCAAGCTTAATCGGGCGGCGGATTGTAGGGTTTAGGAATGGGGTTGTCAAGGAAAGAATCGGGCTGGCGGCTTGCCCGCTCCTTGGCTATCGCAGTCAATCGACTATGTCATTCCGAGCGATAGCGAGGAATCTAAAAATCTTGAGAGGAATCAAGGGCAGGCATTTCAGATTCCTCCCTGAGGTCGGAATGACCTAGCAAATGGGACGGCTATCCGGAGTGTCAGCAACTCAGCAGATCCAGCAACGGCTGCCAAGTGGCCGGTTCCTGGAGGTCAATCTCCCGGAAAGGCCCGGGTTTTGCCGAGTCGTTTCTAACCCAAGTCAGCCAGCGGCCGGCGGTAGCATTTTCGACTACTTCCAGTTGGATGACGCGGCCATTGACGACCCATTCAATGCCAGTAAAGCCATCCTCGTCGGTTGACCTCAGGTCCGGCTTGGGCACTTCTTTCAGAAACTCTTGGAGCAGTATCTGGCCGCCGGGCTCGGCGCCAGTGGCTGCGTCGGCTTTATCAACCACCTTAGGCCACTGATACATTTCGCCTTCCTCCTCTCCCTTTGTGGGCATCGGCTGTTGCCGGCCGGACTGCCAGTCGACCCGGCCCGGACTGGCAACGGGTTACCTATTGCGGCCGATTGTAGGGTTTAGGAACGGGGTTGTCAAGGAAAGGGATGGTGTTCCGTAACGATAACGACAATAGACCTATCACTGAAACCTCATATAACCCACTCCTCCGGATATCACCAAAAACATATAATGCCGGTTCCGCTCCAAACCCAAATCTACCGATTCCTCGACAAACTGGCCGTCGCGCTCCAGATAAATAGAGTGCTTGCCGTCCAGAGAGTATCCCCAAACAGCAAACTGGCCCGTGCCATCATGCCTTAAGGCGCACAATGATTTGGAATTATCGGTGCGAAAAGGACCAGCAAAAGAAGCCCCGTTGCTGAACTTTACCTCAGCACGGTTCAATGCTTTAGCGGAAGGATTGATGCTTGGCTGAATGAAACGGCAAGACCACTTGCTTTCAGCCTTTACTTCCAGTCGATACTTACCTTCACGGAACCACTTGTCCGACTTGCCCGAGCCAACCCGGACTATATCGACAATACGACTCTTGTCGGAACCTTCCGGCAACCATTCATCTCGTTCTAAGTGCCGTCCCAATTTACCTCCCATCCACCGGCCAATGAAATCACCAGCCGACGATTGTCCCCCAAAACCTCCGACCACTTGGCCGATAAGTCCGCCAATTCCGGACATATCCTCAGCCAACTCGCCGCTAACGCCTCCTCTCGAATACAATTTCACTTGGAAATCTCCAGCCCCACGGTGCTCGAACTGGATAACTAGGATACCCGGCTCCAGGATAAAATCCTCTGACTTCCAAGTTTTCCGGCCGCCCCACCAGGTTTCCTCGCCACTGCCGTCGGAGAACTTCCACGAATGCCCGGGCAGGTCAAAGGGATAGTTAGATACCAGAACCCCTACTAGGACCACCAGGATAAAAATCCCGACGACCACACCACCACCAATCAGAAGCCACACCCACCAGTCCATGAGAGCCTCCTGACAAAGAAACTGCCTGCGTTATCATCATAGCATATATTAGGTTGCTACGAACCGCCATGCTATCTCCCAAATCAAAAACACGGAGGAGCAGCCCGAATCAAAAGGACGTAGACAGCAGGGACACTACCCGCGAACAGGCAACCGCAACTGCCAGACTTGCCTAGACCGGGGAAGCCAGTCCAATAAAATCATCCCAAGAACCCACCTTGCCGAAACCCAGAACCTTCCGCTCTTGGATTCCGTTCCACCACACCCGCAACTTCTTGCTTGGGAGAAAAATAATGCACTGCCAATTGTCCGCCGCGGTCCACTGGAACAGCTCAACCCGGTGCCCCTGATAATAGTGCGGCACAATGCGGTCCAAGATGGCTTTGCACCGTACGCAATCTACGTCAATAGGGGTCCAACTAACCTCGCTTGGCTTGCGACAACTCCAGTGCGGCATTAGCACCACAGCCCCGCAAAAGGCTTCGACCGAGGCCGGCACACTCGCCGGTCGTAGAGACCGCCCCAAATAATGGCACACCATAGTAATCTCCAAGGGCAAAGGATGTAGCTAGCCATTACTATTATATAACGAACATTGCACCGCTAGCCCCCCTTGCCGCCATCCCCCGCAAGGCATAAGATAATCCCACTCCCCGCCGGCCAGGAGCCCACCGCTTCCCAATGTATGCAGCCCATTCCCTTCCCGGAGCAGCCAGCCTATGGGCATCGCCACCCTCCGCAACTTGTCAGTAATGACCTCTAACCTGATGCTGCGGCTGACCGTCATCGGCTCCGCCTTCCACGAACTGGCCCACCAACTGGCTTGCTACGCCGTCGGCTTCCGCGTGGTCGAAGTCAAATATGTTATCCTCAACGACCCGGAATATGCCGGCTATGTCTTGTTCGAGCCGAAAGCCCAAACCGGCCCGGCCCGATTTCTACTGGTCGGCATTGCCCCCTTAATTATGGGGGCGGTCGTCTGGTTCGGCTGCCTGCTGTCCATCTACGGGATTGCGGCCAACGGTATAGCGGAACTATGGGAATTGGCCGCCCTGGCGGCGATTATCTGGATTGCCGCTAACACCGCCTACCACGCCGTCCCCAGTCCCGCCGACCTGAAAAATGTCTTTGCCCAGCCCTTCCATATCTGGCAAACTATCCCCTGTTACGCCATTGCCCTGCCGTTCTGGCTCCTGGCTTACAACTACAAAATCCGCCTCTGGGGTTGGACGCCCTGGCAGCTTTTTGTTATCGGCGGCAGCATCTACGCCGCCACTCTGGACTGGCCGGCTATACTGAAACAAGTTTATGGCACTGTCCCCATCCCTTGGGCTTGACCGCCCAATCCTGAAACTGAACCCAAGAACCCGAACAAGGAGCGTCTTATGTCCACCGTCGGCTTTGACCATATCGCAATGCCCACCGCCAACGCGGAACGCCTTATCGAGTTCTATAAGCGGCTGGGCTTTACCATCAACGACGAAGCCGCCTGGCGCGCCGGCCAAGTCGGCATTTTCTCCATCCAGGTCGGCGATTCCAAAATCAATGTCCACCCGGAGGGCTACACCGCTACCCTGCGCGGGCCGACCGCCGTCCCCGGCTGCGCCGACCTCTGCTTTGTCTGGGACGGTACCGCTGAAGAGTGCCAACAAATGCTGGCCGATGCCGAAGTGGAAGTTATCCGCGGCCCCGGCCCCCGCAAAGGCGCCCGGGCCGGCGGCGGCCTCCCCGCCGTCAGCCTCTACGCCCGCGACCCGGACCAGAACCTGCTCGAGTGGATGATTTACCGGTAAAAACCCCATCCCATCACTGAAAGGACGGATACCAATGGCAACGATGACCGGCAAGGAAGCCCTGGCCCAAATGCTGGCCGCCGAGGGGCTGGAGTATATTTTCGGCAACCCCGGCACCAGCGAAACCCCTTTCCTGGATGTGCTTCAGGATTTCCCCAACCTCCAGTATATCCAGGCGTTGCAGGAAGGCACGGCGGTAGGCATGGCGGACGGCTACGCCCGGGCCACCGGCCGCCCGGCCTTCGCCAACATTCACATCGCCGGCGGCTTGGCTAACGGCATCAGCGCCCTCTACAACGCCTACCGCGGCGGCACCCCTATGGTGCTGACCGCCGGTAACTCCGACACCCGGATGCTGCTCAGCGAACCGGTGCTTTCCGGCGACCTGGTGGAAATGACCCGCCAATTTACCAAGTGGAGCGCCGAAGTCCCCAACGCCGCCAACATCCCCATGGCGGTGCGCCGGGCTTTCAAGGAAGCCAAAACGCCGCCCACCGGCCCGGTGTTCCTCTCCTTCCCTTGGGATACTATGGACGAAACGGTGAATGTGGACATTGCCCCTTCGTCGCCCGGCTACTTCCGAATGCGCCCGGACGCCGCCGCCATCACCGCCGCTTCCCGGCTCCTTGCCCAAGCCGACAACCCGGTTATCGTCCTCGGCGACCGGGTAGGCCAATCCGCCGCCATGCCCCAACTGGTGCAGGTCGCCGAGCAGTTGGGCGCAAAAGTCTATGCCACTTCCTACACCTATTCCGAAGTCAACTTCCCCACTAACCACGACCAGTACGCCGGGATGTTGAACCTGAACAGCGCCGCCACCCGCCAGCAGTTGGCCGCCGCCGATGTGGTGCTGGCCGTGGGAACTAATGTCTTTTCCTCCTTCCTTTATGTCCCGGAACCCCTCTTGTCGCCCCACACCAAGCTGATTCACCTGGACAGCAGCAGCCAGGAAATTGAGAAAATCTACCCCACCGACTTGGGCATCCTCTGCGACCCCCAAGCCGGCTTGACCGACCTGTCGGACGCTCTGGAGCAAGATCTGTCGGCGGCTGCCAAGGAAGCGGCCGCTACCCGGGCCGCTGAACTGGCCGCCGCCCGCCGCCAAGCCCGGGCCGACTACCAGCGGCATATCGCCAGCCTGCCCGACCGTCGCCCCATGCCGGTCGCGCGGATGATGCACGAACTGGCCCAAGCCCTGCCCGCCAACGCCATCATTGCCGACGAAGCCATCACTTCCCGCGGCGCTTTGCTCCAAGCCCTCGAGCCGGACACCCCCGGCAGCTACTACAGCATCCGCGGCGGCGCCCTCGGCTGGGCCATGCCCGGCGCCCTCGGCATCCAACTGGCTAACCCCGACCGCCCGGTAGTGGCCGTAGTCGGCGATGGCGCGTCAATGTATACCGTGCAAGCCCTCTGGACGGCAGCCCGCTACAACATCCCGGTAACCTACGCCGTCTGCAACAACCGCTCCTACCGCATCCTCAAAGTCAATATGGATGTGTACCTGCGGCGGATGCTCGAGGACGCCGAAAGGAACAGCGACTATGTGGGGATGGACTTTGCCACTCCCCTGCCCCTGGCTGACATCGCCCGGGCGATGGGCGTAGCCGGCCAGGACATTGCCGACCCGGCCCAACTGCGCCCGGCCCTGGAACAGTCCATCGCCAGCGGCCAGCCCGGCGTAATCAATGTCAGCATCGACGGCGCGCTGTAAATCCGCCGCCCAAACCATCGTTACCCGACAAAGTGAAAGTTCCCGGTCAAGGATTTCCTTGACCGGGAACTTTCAATCCGCTCCGGTTAAACAACCCTTTGCCAAACTCAACCGCCATTACCGCGCCAACGGTAATCCGGATAGTTTGGATAAAAGACCTAACTTCCCATCCCCATCCCCACTATCACATCCCACGCTTCCCTGCTGACCGGCTGAATCGACAACCGATTTCCCGGCTGAACCAGCATCATCCCCCGCAACGCCGGATGATTGCTTGCCTTAATCTCCCGCAAAGTCACCGGCCGGGCAAACTCCAAATCCGCTTGGAGGTCCACCATCAGCCACTTCGGGTTAGCCGGGTCGGATTCAGGGTCGTAAAAGGGGGAAGTTTTGTCCCAAGCGGAAAAGTCCGGGTAAGCACCCCGCACAATCCGGGCCGTGCCGACTACTTCGGGCGATTTCGGCCATCGGGTACTGCTATGGTAAAACAGTACCCCGTCGCCAACCTTGATTTCATCCCGGATATAGTTGCGGGCCTTGGCATTGCGGACGCCTTTCCAAGGCATAGTCTTATTTTCCGCCGCCAAGAGGTTATCAAAGGTGTCAATGGATACCTTTGACTTAAACAGCCAATACCGCACTTCCGACATAACTCCGCCTACTTGCCCATCCCCAAGGCTACAATCTCCGCCCACGCCTCCTTACTGACCGGCTGAATCGACAGCCGCACGCCCCGCTGCACCAGCAGCATATCCTGTAGCTTGGGGTTGGCTTTGATTTCCTGCAAAGTGACCGGCCGGGCAAACTCCTGCTCAGCTTGGATGTCCACCATCAGCCAAATCGGGTTATCCGGCGTGGATTTGGGGTCAGGATGGTCGGAATCCTTTTCCCAAGCGGTGTAATCAGGATACGCTTCCCGCACCACCCGGGCCGTGCCGACCACCGCCGTGGGCTTGGCGCTGCTGTGGTAAAACAGCACCCCGTCGCCAACCTTGATTTCGTCCCGCATCATATTGCGAACCTGGTAGTTGCGGACGCCGTCCCACTCGGCGGTCTGCTCCTCCTCGCCCAGCAAGTCCGCATAGGAGTAGGCGTTGGGCTCCGACTTGAACAGCCAGTATCTTTGCTCCGCCATAATATGCCTTTCCCGCCGGCCAAATCCCGGCCCTTAATCGCCATCCTTCGCTATTCCCCGGGAAGGACGGCAACGGCAAATTGCGCCGCTATTCCCCGCAGAGTAACGCCGGGACAGCCGCTTACAACGCCCCTTCCCCTTCCTCGCCAGTGCGGATACGGATGGCGTTAGCCACCGGGGTAATGAAAATCTTGCCGTCCCCGATGTTGCCGGTGCGCGAGTTTTCAATGATGATGTCCACCGCCCGCTGGGTATCCTCATCCCGCACCACCGTTTGCAGCTTCACCTTGGGCAGCATATCCACCACATAGCTGCCGGCCACGCCCCGGGGGCCGTGCAGCTCAATGCCCCGCTGCATCCCCCGTCCGGTAACCTGGGTAACATTGATGGCCGGCAGCCCGGCGTCCGCCAAAGCATCCTTGACGCTGGTCACCTTTTCCGGCCGGATGATTGCTTCGATGTTGTTCATAACTACCCCTACCGGCGCGCTGTCCGGGAAACCCTGTGCTTTCCCCTGACTCCCGCGCCCTGATTGCCCGCATTATAGCCGATTGGGTTACTGATGAGAATACCCGACTTTACCGGGAAAATCCCCAGCCTCTTTCACCGCAGCCGAATCCCGGCCGCCTCCCGGTCAAAACACCCTTCCGTCAGATTCTCCCGTTCCTGCCGCAGCAAATCCTTCCGCACCCGCAAACTCGGCGTCCGCGGCAGTTCCTCCCGTACCTCCACATAGCGCGGCACCTTGAAATACGCCAGATGGTCGGCGCACCAGTAAATTATCTGCTCCGGGTCGATGACGCTCCCCGGCCGCGCCGTCGCATACGCCTTGACCTCATCCTCCCCCAACTCCGACGGCACCGCAATGACCGCGCAGTCCAGCGCCGCCGGGTGCCGCTTAATCACCTCCTCCACTTCCTGCGATGATATATTCTCCCCCCGCCGCCGAATCACATCCTTTTTCCGGTCCACAAAGTAAAGGTATCCCTCGGCGTCCAGCCAGCCCAAATCCCCGGTATGCAGCCAACCCTCCCGCAAAGCCAACGCCGTCTGCTCCGGATTCCGCCAGTAGCCCGGCATCACTGCCGGGTTCCTGATCGTAATTTCCCCCGCTGTGTCAATGCCCGCCGGCTGCCCGCCATCATCCACAATGCGGATTTCATTGACAAAGCGGGCATCCGGATGCCGCCGCGCCGGCCCCGAGGAATTAGCCCGCCGCCGTTCCCCAATCCGCTCAATCGACCCGTAGCAGGTCTCCGTCATCCCGAACCCCACGATTATGTCCGTCCCGAACCGTTCCCCAAAGCCTTGCAGAAACTCCGGCGGAAATGCCGGCGAACCGTAAAACAGCCGCACCAAGTTATCCCGGTCCGTAGCTGACTCCGGCTGCTTCGCTAATACCGGCATCATCATCCCGATAAAGTTCACCACCGTAGCCCCGGCTTGCCGCACCTGCTCCCAGAACCGGGATGCGCTGAACCGCTCCGCCACAATCAAAGTCGCCCCGGCCGCCAGCGTCCCCATCGTGGAATAGTATTGCGCGTTGGCGTGAAAGAAGGGCAGGCAGGTAAAAAAGCGGTCTTGCGCCGTGGCCGCCGTCCAGTAAGCAAACCCCTGCCCGGCCGCCACATACATTTGGTGCGTTACCTGTACCCCCTTGGGATTGCCGGTAGTCCCGGAGGTATAGACCAGCATCGCCGTATCCTCCGGGGAAACCTCCGGGTTGGCGTCAACGGCGGCGGACCCGGCTAAAGCCGCCCCAAAGTCCACCCAACCGCCGGCCGCCGGCGCCGCTGCCTCAGCCCCCACCAGCAAGCGATGCTCCACACTGGCCGCCAAATCCGCCGCCGCTCCAGCCACCGCCGCCAGCGACTGATGCGCCACTACCCCTTTCGCCGCCGCGTCTTGCAGGATAAACGCCGTTTCCTCCCCCTTGTAAGCCGTGTTCACCGGAACGCTGATCGCCCCCAGCAAAGCCAAGCCGAACCAGCAGTAAAGAAACTCCGGGCAGTTCGGCAGCAGCAAGCACACCCGGTCGCCGTAGCCGATGCCCAATTCCCGAAACAGCCCCGCCGTCTGCCGCGCCCGGTGGTGAAACTCCCGGTAAGTCAAAACCGATCCGGCAATCTCCACAAACGCCTGCTCCGGGCGGCGACTGGCGGCCCGTTCCAGAAACTCCCCCAGAGACATCGCCCACATCAACCGCCCGGCCTCCGCCGGCCCGGTAATGCCGCTAATGCCCGTAATCGTCGCCGTCATAACTACATCCCGCTTTCCCCCGCCGGGTAAAACCCTCAGCCGGGCTTATCCGCCCTTCAACCTATCACGCCCCCAAAGCCCGGTCAATAGGGAATAACAGCGGCTCCAGGCTAACGCCTATGGAAACCGCCCCGCCGAAAAAGAGGAATCTCAACCGTCCATCACCAGACCCCTGCAATCCCCCAATCTCCCCAAAATCCAAAAGTTTTGAGGGGGTGCGGGGGAACTTTTACAAAAGTTCCCCCGCCGTACCCCCATCCTCCAGCAACCGTCATCCCCACCCTCCCCACCGTCATTCCCACGAAAGTGGGAATCCAGAATTTCAATTCGTAAATCCACCCTAAAACCCCTTGACAACTATAATTCCCGCCCCCATACTTATAACTGCGAGGTCAGACCTAGCCCCGGGACGCCGGGTCTCAAAACGATACGCTAGCTTACCGTGAAATATAGCTCACAGCGCGCTGTGGACGCCCTCGGCACTCGCGGCCGTCAAGCGTCCCGCTCCTAACCTCCGGGGAACCGGCCTAAGGCCCCGTACTTCCCCATCCGGAGCAGCGGAAAACGGCAAATCCCAATCGCCGCCAAACCGCTACCCCTTCCCTACAGGAGCTGGAGTTAATTAGGTTGACTGGAGGTGCGGTCAACCCCGGTAGCTGGACTGGGCCAAAACGCCGGTAGTGGCAACCATACCCAGCGGCGTTAGTAGCCAATACAAGGTCCATTTGCCGTCAGGCAACTGGGTCGGGAAACTCCGGGCGGATGCAAGCCAGGATGCCCCCCGGAGCAGGCAACCCAATGGCCCCTTTGCCAACCCCCTCCCGCAAGGGCGGAATCTCCGGCCAGAGCTTCCGCCCCGGCGCCCCCCTACCCCAACGCTGAATATAAATACTAAACTCAACCCGCCGGGGCAGCCCAGGAGGCGCCGCCCCGGCGATACCCCGTACTACCGCCCCCTATGTTATCCCCGTCCTCCAATATCTAATTCCAATCCCCCCATTGACAACCCCCATCCCATCCCTTACCCTACCTCCCACCCCAAACCTTACCCCAAGGAGCAGCCACTATGCCCAAACTCCTCCTCGCCGCCCTATCCCTGGTCGGCATCCTGACCCTCGCCGCCATCCTAACCCCCGGCGGCCGCGCCGACCCGGCCTTGACCCGCTCCAATTCCATACTACCCCCCCCCAGAACTCTTGTTCTATGTAGACGTCGCCCAAGCCGCCCCCCGCTCCATCCCTTGGGACTGCTCCGACTGGCAAGCTTCCCCCGCTGTCGCCGACGCTAACGATGCCCGCGTCTCCCTTATCCTCGAATCCCTCGCCGCCAACCGCGGCAAAACCATCTACTGCGCCATCGACCAGTCCGACACCTTCACCAAAGCCGAAACCTGGGCTGCTGGCCGCCACCGCAACGAACGCGACGATACCGTCTATTTCGGCGAAAGCGGCAACTTCCGCGGCTTCCTCGCCGCCCAGGAAGGCTACCTCACTGACGGCGAATCCGGCGTTACCGGCGTCAGCCGCGACCTCATTTTTGAGTTTCCCCGGGAGGAACGTCGCCGCCGCTGGAAAACCGTCATCAAACGCCGGGACATTCCTGCCGACAACTCCCGCCTGCTCGCCAGCGGTCTCGGTCCCCTCTCTACAGTCCAACCCCTCGAAATCAATGCCAAAGCTTCAGCACGCGCGCGTTTTTCCGGGGTGTCTTTTGATTTTCAGTCCGCCGCCGCAACCGCCGCCCGGGCCCATTGCCGGGAAATCGGCTACCAGCGCGCGGTAAATGTTGTTCCCACCACCCCCGGAGCCATCAGTGTGACCGCCCCGGTCGGTTGGGGCTACAGCGACAACCAGGACACCGGCGGCAGCCATCAATATCGCGCCAAGCGCACCAGCACCTGGACCGCCACCTGCCAAAAGAAAATCCGCGTCCGCCGCCGCTAACCCTCCAACCGACCCCCACGGTTTGCTCCGCCCCTCCGGAATTTGTTGCCAGATACGCGGAGCAAACCCATCCCCCGTCATTCTTAATTCCCAATTCTCAATTCCTAATTTGACCACCCCCCTTCCCATCTGTTACCCTATACCCGCTTATCCTGCCCCGGCTACCCTGTTACCCCCCGAGGCCGCCTTGTCCCCAGCCGTCCCCAGCCAAGCCTCCCTCTTCGTTACCTGCATCATCGACCAGCTTTATCCTCAGGTCGGCGTCAGCGTGGTGCGGGTCCTGCGGCGGCTCGGCGTCTCCCTTGACTTCCCCGAAACTCAAACCTGCTGCGGCCAGCCCCTCTACAACTCCGGCTTCACCCGTCCCGCCCGCCGCCTGGCCGCCCGCTTCCTGCGCGACTTTGCCCATAGCCAATACATCATCGTCCCCTCCGGCTCCTGCGCCGCGATGCTCCGCGTCTTTTACGCCGACCTCTTTGCCGACGACCCGGAACTGGCATCCCAAGCCCAAAATCTAGCCGGCCGCGTCTATGAATTCTCCGAATTCCTCGTCAAAATCCTCGGTGTAACCGACCTTAACACCGCTTGGCCCGCCACCGCCGCCTACCACTCCAGTTGCCACCTCCTCCGCGAACTGGCCGTTAAGGACGAACCCCTACAGCTTCTGGAACAGGTGTCCGACTTGAACCTGGTACCCTTGCCCCAAGCCGATACCTGCTGCGGCTTCGGCGGAACCTTTGCCGTCAAATACCCCCACATCTCCCAGGCTATGCTTGCCGACAAACTCGCCAATCTCCAATCCACCGGCGCCGACACCTTGATTTCCTGCGATCTGGGCTGCTTAATGCACCTCGGCGGCGCCCTCTCCCGCCAGAACAGCCCCATCGCCGTCCGCCACATCGCCCAAGTCCTCGAAGGAGTAGCCCCCGGTGGCTGAAGTAAAAACCCGCGACTTCCCGGCCGCCTCGGCGGCCGCGATGCAGAACCCTACCCTCCGCCGCGCCCTCCGGCAAGTCGGCAGCGGCTTCAACGGCGCCCGCCTTGACGCCATCGCCGAAGTTACCCCCCAAGTTTGGGAACAGTGGCGCGACCAAGCCCGCCGCAGCAAAGCCCATACCCTCGACCACCTCGACTACTACCTCGAAATGCTGTCTGACCGGGTAACTCAAAACGGCGGATCTGTCCACTTCGCCCGCGACGCGGCCCAGGCCAACGCCATCGTCGCCCAAATCGCCCAATCCCGCCAGGTCAAACTTGCCACCAAAAGCAAGTCGATGGTCTCCGAGGAACTGGACTTGAACCACGCCCTCGCAAATATCGGCGTTGAGGTCTTCGAGACCGACCTCGGCGAATACATCATCCAGTTGGCTAATGAAACCCCGTCCCACCTCGTCGCTCCCGCCCTCCACAAAACCAAAGAACAGGTATCCCAACTCTTTCACCAGCAACTCGGCGTCCCCCTCACCGACGACATCACAGAAATGGCCCGCGTCGCCCGGGAAACCCTCCGCCAAAAATTTCTTGACGCCGACCTCGGCATCAGCGGCGCCAACTTCCTCGTCGCTGAAACCGGCTCCCTCGTCATCATCACCAACGAAGGCAACGGCCGCCTCTGCACTTCCGCCCCCCGCATCCATATCGGCATCACCGGAATGGAAAAAGTCATCCCTTCCCTGCAAGATCTGGCGGTTTTCCTGCGCCTGCTCCCCCGTTCCGCTACCGGCCAGCGTCTGACCAGTTATGTCTCCATCGTCAGCGGCCCCCGCCGCGCTGCCGACGAGGACGGCCCCGAGGAGTTCCACTTGGTCATCGTGGACAACGGCCGCTCCCGCCTCCTGGCTGACCCCAACCTGCGCGAAGCCCTCTACTGCATCCGCTGCGGCGCCTGCCTCAACATCTGCCCCGTCTATCAGAAAGTCGGCGGCCACGCCTACGGCTGGGTCTATCCCGGCCCCATCGGCGCCATCGTTTCCCCCACCTTGGTCGGCTTGAACCAAGCCCCGGACTTGCCCCAAGCCTCCAGCCTTTGCGGCGCCTGCCGCGAAGCCTGCCCCGTCCAAATCAACATCCCCCGGATGCTCCTCCACCTCCGCCACAAACTAGCCGAAAGCCCGGACGCCGCCGAAAAATCCGTATCCTCCGCCGCTAACTTGGCCGCCAACGGCTACGCTTGGCTGATGACCCATCCCGCCGCCTTATCCGCCGCCGGCAAAATCGGCCAAGTAGCCCAAAAACCCTTTGTCCACCACGGGCAGATTCAAAAACTCCCCCTGCCCTTGGTCTCCCACTGGACGGATGCCCGCGATTTGCCCCCGCTCCCCAAGCACACCTTCCGCCAACTCTGGAAACGGGAATTGCAACGCGAATCAACCCCGGCCCCCTCGCCGCAATCCGGCAGTAATACCCCGGCCGGCAATGGGGCGGATTAGCCAATGACCGCCGCCCCGCAGCAACCGTTGGGTACGCCCCAAGCCGACTTTCTGGCGCAAGTGCGCCGCGCCTTGGGCCGCCCGGCGTCCCCCGCCGCGACCGCCCCGGCTGAACCCTATCCCCCCTTGACTGAAACCGTCGCCCAACTCGAAACCCAAGCCGCCGCCGCCCGCCAGCGCATCGACCAGGAACGACCCGCCCTTCTCGACCGCTTGGCGGAAACCGCCCAACTCCGCGGCTGGCAGCTTTGCCGCACCGCCAACCCGGAGGAAGCTATTGGCTATATCACCGCCTTGGCTGCCGACCGTCAAGTTGCCCAAGCCGCCCGCTCCACTCAGGAAGTATTTACCGCCTTGCCCCTCGACCCCGCCCTGGCCAACCTCGGCATTGCCACCGTAACCGCCGCCCATGATGAAAAAAACTCCCGAACCGCTATCCGGGAGCAAATCATCCAATCCGACCTCGGCTTGACCGGGGCCGACTACGCCTTGGCTGAAACCGGTTCCATAATCATCCTGCCCCGTCCCGGCTTGAGCCGCCTCGTCTCCCTGGTGCCGCCCATTCATCTAGCCATCGTCCAGCCCCAAGATGTCGTTGCCACCCTCGACGATGTCTTTCTTTTCCGCCGCCTCGACTACCACCGCAGCGGCGGCGACTCCGACCCCTACCTCAACTTCATCACTGGCCCCAGCCGCACCGCCGACATTGAACAGCAGCTGGTCGTCGGCGTCCACGGCCCCAAAGAAGTCCACTTGATTATCCTGGGCTGACCGCCAACCCGGCCAACTATCCAATCAAAGGGGGATACTTAATGCCCGTACGCATCGGCTTTTCCCAGTTCCGCAAGCAAATGCTCGACCGGGAACTGGACAGCATTGCCCAACTCTTGCCCCAACTCGGCGTCGAGCAGGTCATCCTGACCGGCGATTTGGTCAGCGGCGACATCTCCCCGGACAGCCGCATCGACCTGATTGTCGTCCAGGAAACTGACGCTGCCTTTGGCCGCCGCGCCGACTTTTTCTCCTACCATCTCAGCAGTATGGTCGCCGTGGACTGCCAAGTCTATACCCCCGCCGAATTCGCCGAACTTTCCCAAACCCTCCCCGCCTTGCGCGCGGCAATCCAAAACGGACGGGAGCTTTACAATGCCCACTAACCACCGCGCCGAAGCCGCCCGCTGGCTGCGCCAAGCCCAACAAGACCTCCTCGACGCCCAATTCAACCGGGCGGGCGGCCGCCACAACCTCGCTTGCTTCCTTTGCCAGCAGGCCGCTGAAAAAGCCCTCAAAGCCTACCTCTACCACCGCGGCGCCGAGGATGTCTGGGGCCACTCCCTCATCGACCTCTGCGAGGACGCCAAGATTTTCGAGATGTTCTTCGACACCATCAAAAGCGAAGCCCGCCAGCTCGACAAGTACCACGAAATCACCCGCTACCCCGGCTACCTCCCCGGCGGCATCTCCTCCGATGCCTTCGACGACAACGACTCGGAACGCGCCCTCTACCTCAGCGGCGTGGTCGTAGATTTCGTCAAAGAGCGGTTGGGGTAGGCCGGATAGCCCCCCTTTGCCTTCGATAGTTCTAGGGTTTCTTATCGCCGGGATGCGGGCTGGGGAGGTAAGGGTTCAGGTAGCCTCGGCGATTGGCTACCAATGACACTCTCGAAAGGGTCTATCTGGAACCGGTCTTTGCAGGTTTGATAAAGGATTGCCCACCTGGGGACATCGCCGGCCACGCCGGTAACCGCTTGAACTTCCAGAAAATTCTCGCGCATTTCCACAGCCCCGGCGTGAACTTCACGCTCTGCCTCTCCCCAAACATCCTCGGGCGGTAAGCCGCCAAGATGTATCAGAACTTTGTGGAAGGGATCAGTAACTAGGATATGACCATACAAGGTCACGCTGCCGCCGCTGCCAAAATCAGCGCCGCGATGAACCCAAGCGTGAAACTCTTGGCATACCTCCTCAGCAAAAACGTCGCCTACGACATACCCCTCAGCAGAAAAAGCAGTTGCCGGCGTAGATTCCACCGGCAAGGTCGCTGATTCTGAAAGCGACTCTGACATAGCCGTTGGCTCAGTGTCCTCCGTGTTAGGCCGTTCCGACGCGTCCGAAGCGGAGCGACACGTGGGTGCCGTGTTGTTTCCATCCCAAGCGCCACGCCTATAAAACGACCGATACGGCTTAATCGGATCAGGAATAGTGGTTGTGCTGGTAGGGTTAGGGCTGATGGCTAGGCTTGCAATGCTTTCGGTAACCAGTCGGGATACGGACTCCCGGTCATTTTCTCGCGCCCGCTTAACCAACGAACTGTCGCTGGTAAGGAAAAAGACTTGAAACAGGTCGGCGCTACTTTCCGTTTCCTGATAGACGGATTTAGTAACAGCGCAGAGGTTAGCATCGGATTCCCCAACGTCCTCCGCCACAAGAACGTAATAGTTATGCGTTTCAGGAAACAAACTCGAGGCCACAACCTCGTAAGCAGGCATACTCCCCGGCGCATCCCAATTCGACAAATCTGCCTCCAGGGCAGCGACTGAGGGGAAACGTTTGTCTATGTGGCGGCTGTCTTGTTCGAGGCTTACCGAACCCCAATGACTGGAGTAGTGTTCAGAAAACTTGCGGTCGCAAGGTATGCTAAATCCTGAGGAGTTGGGTTCCTCAAAACAAGAGGCCGAGTCCGCTTGACTGCGGTCGGTAAAGAAAGAGCCTCTCACTCTTTCCTCATTTCGTTCCTGATACTCGCTAACGGCGATGGCATAGACATCGCCATCGGAACCGGCGATTTCAGCCGGCACGTAGGCATAGAAAAGATCATTGCGGTCTTGGCTGTGGTCAAAAATGGTATGCGCCGGTTCCGCAGTTTCGCCAACCGCTTGGCGGGACGCCGAAGTCCCGTTATCCTCTTGCCCGGAATCAGGAGAGGCTATCGCAGTTATAATTACGAGAAGGATAAAGAGGCCAAGCAACCCCCCGCAACCGATGCCACCCCACTTGAGGAATGGCCTTTTGCCTCTACTGCTCTGACCTTGTTGGTCTAACCCGGTACCGGGGCTATCTGCTGCTGCCGCACCGCCGCCCTGCTGGCAATATGGCATAATCTGACCTCCATTCAACTACTGGACTCACTCCAGGATCGTTCTACGGCATTGTAGCATACTTTCGCGAAGCCAGAGATTGCTTGCTACCCCTTACCGCCCCACCCGCCACAGCCGTATCGCCCGTTCCGCCGCCCCCTCCAGTAGTTCCTCCGTCCGCGCCAAACTCTGCTCAAAAGTCATCGGACGGTCGGCGATACAAGCCACCGCCGCAATCCCGTGCTGATACAACTCCTCATACCCCTCGCCCAAACTGCCCGCCAGGATAATCGTTGGTACCCCATAGACCGCCGCCTTGCGCG
Organism: Dehalococcoidia bacterium; assembly: GCA_965243185.1. Classification (GTDB taxonomy): domain Bacteria; phylum Chloroflexota; class Dehalococcoidia; order Lucifugimonadales; family UBA3495; genus CBDBCU01. The sequence continues at coordinate 3,118,002 of OZ251531.1, forward strand.
CCACCCCCACCGGCGATTTGTCATAGACCGTTGACCCATCCGCCCGCCCCTCGCCGGTTATCACCAAATCGGCGTCCCGGACCTGCTCCTCGAAGTTCAACGCTTGGCAAACCAAATCAATCCCCGACCGCAGCGTAGCCCCGGCAAAGGCCAGCAATCCCGCCCCCAACCCGCCGGCCGCCCCGGCTCCGGGGTACTCCCCCTGCAAAAAATCCATCCCCACCGCCCGCTGCGCTACCCGGGCAAAGTTAGCCAAAGCCGCGTCCAGTTCCGCCACTACTTCCGGGGACGCCCCCTTTTGCGGCCCGTACACCGCCGCCGCCCCCTCCGGCCCGCACAAGGGATTGGTAACATCCGTAGCCCCGATAATTTCCGCTTGCTCCAGCCCCGGATGCCGCCCGCTCAAGTCAATCGCTTCCAACCGGGCCAAGGCCGCCCCGCCCGGCGGCAAAACCTTCCCTTGCCCGTCCCGAAATTGCACCCCCAAGGCCGCCGCCATTCCCGTCCCGGCGTCATTAGTCGCGCTCCCCCCCAAGCCCACAATAATCCGGGTGTAGCCCCGTTCCAGAGCCTCCCGGATAATCTCCCCGGTGCCTTGCGTCGTAGCGGTGCGCGGATTGCGACTTTGCGGCGGCAGCAAGGCCAACCCGGAGGCTTGCGCCATCTCCACCACCGCCGTTTGCCCGTCGCCCATTACGCCCCACGCCGCTTCCACCACCAACCCCAGCGGCCCGGTAACGATACTGCGGAAAATCTCGCCCCCGCTGCTGCCGGTCAAGGCTTCCAGCGTCCCATCGCCCCCGTCCGCTACCGGTACCAATGCCGTCTCCGCCGCCGGTTCCGCCCGCCGCACGCCCCGCTCAATGGCTTGCGCCGCCGTCAACGCCGCCACGCTGCCCTTAAAACTCTGCGGCGCAATTACTATTTTCATCCCCCGCTCCTCCTCTTTCCGGGCTGTTGCCTATAGCCCCGGTCATTCCCACGAAAGTGGGAATCCAGAGTCCCCGACCTTGCCGGATTCCCGTTTTCACGGGAATGACGGTATGCAAGTCTCCAAATGCAATAGCCCCGTCTCCTCCTCTTTCCTGAACTGTATCCATTTTAACCCCAATCTGCTACAATCGGAAATCACCAGAGCATTCACCCGCAAGGAGCTGCCGCTATGCCCTCCCGCGACGAACTGAAAAGCCAGGTCTTTGCCGCCATCGACGCCCGGGCCGACGAAATTATCACCCTGTCCCAAACAATCCTACGCCAACCGGAACCGGGCTACCGGGAGTTCAAGACCGCCCAACTGGTCACCGGCAAACTGGCGGAGCTGGGCATTCCCTTCCGCGCCGGCTTGGGACTGACCGGCGTCCGTGCCGACCTCCTCGGCGGCTCTGCCGGCCCCACGATGGCATTGCTCGGCGAACTCGATTCCCTTATCGTCAGCGAACACCCCCACGCCGACCCGGACACCGGCGCCGCCCACGCCTGCGGCCACCACTGCCAGATTGGAATGCTCCTCGGCGCCGCCATCGGCTTGAACCAGCCCCAAATCCTGGCCAACCTCAGCGGCCGCATCGCCCTGATTGCCGTCCCCGCCGAGGAATATATTGAAATCGAATACCGGGACGAACTGCGCCGCCAGGGCAAAATCGAGTTCCTCGGCGGCAAGCCCGAACTGGTCAAACTCGGCGAATTCGACGATGTGAACCTGGCAATGATGATTCACACCACCAGCACCACCGAGGAAGGCCAGCTCTGCATCAGCGGCACCAACAACGGCACCCTCGCCAAGAAAATCCGCTTTATCGGCAAGGGTTCCCACGCCGGCGGCTCGCCCCATCTCGGCATCAACGCCCTCAATGCCGCCAGTCTGGCCCTCAGCGCCATCCACTACAACCGGGAAACCTTTAAGGATGCCGACACCGTCCGCGTCCATCCCATCATCACCAAAGGCGGCGAAGCGGTCAGCGCCGTCCCCGCCGATGTGCGGATGGAAACCTTTGTCCGCGGCCGCAGCATCGACGCCATTATGGACGCCAACGCCAAGGTTGACCGGGCGATCCGCGCCGGAGCGATGGCGGTGGGCGCGCAAGTGCAAATCCAGACCATCCCCGGCTACTTGCCCTTGACCCAGAACTCCCAAATGAATGAAATCTTTGCGCCTAATGCTGCCGTCCAGGTCGGCGCGGCCAATGTGGGCAGCGTCAGCCACCGCACCGGCTCCACCGATATGGGCGATCTCAGCCAACTGATGCCGGCCATCCATCCCTATGTCGGCGGCGCCGTCGGCTTGGGCCATGGCGCCGATTATGTAGTGCAGGATTATCAACTGGCGGTAATCAAGGCGGCCAAGGCGATGGCGGCCACCGTGGTGGATTTGCTTGCCGATGGCGCGCAATTGGGCGGCCAAGTCGTTGCCCAGCACCGCCCGGAAATGACCCGCCCCGAATACCTGAAGTTTATGCGCTCCCTGGCCCGGGAGGAGACCTTTGCGGCGGAGGTTTAACCGGTTATGTTGTCCCGGCAGGAACTGAAACAGCGCGCCTGCGCCGCCATCGACCGGCGCAAAGCCGATATTGTCGGCGTATCCCGGCAAATCCTCCATCACCCGGAACCCGGGTTCCGCGAAGTCAAAACCGCTCAACTGGTTGCCGACCAGTTCGCCGCATTGGGTATCCCTTACCGCTCCGGCTTGGCTCTAACCGGCGTCAAGGGACGCATTCCCGGGGGCTGCGGCCCCGGCCCCCGCCTGGCTCTGATTGGCGAACTCGACTCCCTGATTGTCAACGAACATCCCCACGCCGCCGCGGACACCGGCGCCGCCCACGCCTGCGGTCACCACTGCCAGATTGGGATGATGCTCGGCGCGACTCTGGCCCTGACCCAGCCCGAAATCCTAGCTCAACTTTCCGGTGAACTGGTGCCTTTCGCCGTCCCCGCCGAGGAATTCATCGAAGTAGCCCACCGCCTCCAACTGCGGGCTGATAAAAAACTCGAGTTTATGGGCGGCAAGCAGGAGCTGATTCGCTTGGGGGAGTTCGATGATGTGGACTTGGCGATGATGTGCCATACTGCCAGCGATATGGGTGACCATCAGTTTGCCGTAGGCGGCACCAGCAACGGCCATGTCGTCAAATATGTCCAGTTTATCGGCAAGGGCGCCCACGCCGGCAGCGCGCCCCATCTCGGCGTCAACGCCCTCAACGCCGCCTCCTTTGCCTTGCAAGCCATCCACAACAACCGGGAGGCTTTCCGCGGCGAGGATACCGTCCGCATCCATGGCATAATGACCAAAGGGGGCGAAGCGGTCAACGCCGTCCCCGCCGATGTGCGGCTGGAGTGGCGCGTCCGTTCCGCCAGCCCCAAAGCCGTCGTCAAAAACTCCGCCATCGTTGACCGCTGCTTTAAGGCCGGAGCCTTGGCTGTTGGCGCGGCCGTCAAAATAACCAACATTCCCGGCTACCTGCCGATGAAACACGATACTCATTTGCAGGAACTCTTTCGCCGGAACGCCGTTGCCCTCTTGGGGGAAAACCGCACCCTGGTCATCCCCGGCCGCCGCAACCGCGGCGGCTCTACTGATATGGGCGACCTCAGCCATCTGATGCCGGCCTGCCATCCCTACACCGCCGGCGCTACCGGTTCCGGCCACAGCAAAGATTACCTGATTACCGACTATGATGCGGCGGTAGTCAACCCGGCCAAAATTATGGCAATGGTCGCCATCGACCTCTTGGCTGACAATGCCGCCAAAGCCAAAGAAATCACCCAAGCCCACCGACCGGCAATGAAAAAAGACGCCTACCTCCGTTTCCAACGGGAGCAGGCCGCCGTAGTGGAATATGATGGGGCCAGGGTATAATCCGGGCTGTCTGATTCAAAAGTTGCAACCCTTGTCATCATCCCTGCTTTCGAGAGAGATTTATGACTAACTCTCCCTTTAGCCCGGCCCATCAACTGCGTCAGGACGCGCCGGAAATCCGGAAGCCGCATTATTCCGTTCCACCCCGGCAGTGGGTTAAGGCTACGGATTGCCGCCCCGCTCCCACTCTGGACAAAAACAAAGAGGCTAGATAAAATAGCCAAACCAAGAAACCTTCCAAACACCGAAGGTATAATCCCAATGACCATCAATAACGACACCACCTTTATCGACTGGTTGACAAAAGCCAGCGTTGCCGGATTCAAAGATGGCGGCAAACCCAGTCCGGAAATCGAGTGCGTCATGTTCGCCAACGCGATGTCGATACCCCTAAGGAGGGTGCAACCGGACTTCCATACCCTCATCGAGATCTACCTCTTGGCCCGTGGCTACGCCATGTCCGGAACCGTAGGAAAGAAAAGGTCCGAAATAGACCTCAACCACTGGTACGGTCAAGTCCTACGGGCTTGGAGCAACGACCGTCAAATCCATCTCGAAGCCAACGAGACCCGGACGTACACCTTGGAGGAAAGCATACTCCTCAAAGAACTGATCGCCGAAGCATTCCGCTACGGCAAGCGGTTCTATAACCAACCATATCTCACCGAGCCCGACTACGCCGAGCTTGCCAGCGAATACTTGGCCCGGGCCAAAGGTTACGTGCCACCGCATACCCTGGTCCTAGATGCCTACTTTGACGCCCGAGCTCATATCATCAACCAAGAAGTGAACGAACAGTCCGAACATAACGAACCGTTCGACCACATTGAGCTTTCTCGCGTAACCGCAATCGAGCAATATCTCAATATGCGAGCAAAACACCGCAAATAGGTGCCGATGCCCCATAACAACACCGTCGACACCTAGGAACAAACCCCTAACTCCCGGGCATCCCCCCAACCACCAACTGCATCACCGCCCCGGCCGCCAGTGGAACCCACAAATTGTCATCCCCCGGCAAGGGCAACAGCTCCACTAACCCGGCTGTTACCGCTCCCGCCGCAAAACCCCAATGCCATGGCATAAACCCGACCCCGACCAGTATCCCCGCCGCCAGCAGTGATACCGTTATAAATGCCAAAGTCCCGGCCGGCGATTTCCCAAAGACCCGCGGCCCCGGCATCGGCTGCCCCACTAACGCCGCCGCCGGGTCGCCCCAAGCCAGAAACAACAGAGCGGCTACGGCTATTTCACGGTCAAAGATCAGAAAGGCCGCCACCGCCGCCAGCAGCAGCCAGGTCGCCCCGGTAACCCGGCTATCCTCGCTGCTTTTCAGCAGCGGCCGCAGCCACCGCATAAACAGCCGGTTCAACCCGGCTACCCGGAACCGCGCCAAATCCAACGCCAGACTGCCCGCCGCCAAAATCCCCAAGCCAATCACCAATTCCGGCATTGGCGCAAAAATGCCGGCAATCGGCGCCGCCGACCCGGCCAAGGCGTGAAAAATCCGCCGGGGCAGCGGTGGCCCGGCGGATTGATTAGCGTCCATTGGCGATGCCATAGCCTTGCCTGGCGGGACGGCTTAAATCCCTAAAACTCGATGCTCAAAGAATCCCCGGCCCGCCAGCGCAGTTCCCGGATTTCCGTATCCTGCGGCACCTCGAAAATCATCCAACCGTCAATCCCGAAACCCTTTTGCAAGTCAAAGGCCCGGTCGCTGCCATCGGTAAAAGTAGCATTCCACAGAAAGCACAAGTCGTTGGGCTGCTCAATGGGGCAGCGGGCCGTCCGCAGCTGATCCACCCGTTCCGGCGCGTCCGTTTCCTCCGCCCGGTCATTCACATCCACCGGGAAATACTTGCCCTGAAAGAAATCCCGCAACTCCACCGCCTTTTCGTCAATGCTGACGATGGCGCTGGTCGCCCGGTGGTTCTGCACCTTGACCCGCAGCAGCACAAATTCCTGCTCCGGTTCCAACGGCGTCATGCGGTAATGCCGCGGCGTCGCGTCCCCGGTAGCCGGCAGCACATACACCAACTCCGGCGCCCGTTCCATCGCCGCCACGCTCACGTGCAGCGTCCGCCCCACATAAAACTTGCCCACCGCCGGCGAAACCTCCGCGCAAGCCGCCGCCGTCAGCAGTGCTAAAGCCAGTACCAAAACCGCCAGAATGGAACGCCCGGAGTAGAGAAAAGCAATGATTCCGTTCATACCGCCTTTAAGAACCTGCCGTAGTAAGGGTAGGCATCGCCCGCAGCCGCGGCACCAAATCCGCCAACGCCGTCAGCAGCCAATCCACTTCGGCGGCGGTGTTGCCCTTGCCCAAGGTAATCCGCAAGCTGCTGCGCGCCAATTCCGCCGTCTGCCCCAAAGCCAGCAGCACATGGGACGGCTCCAGCGACCCGGAACTGCACGCGCTCCCGCTCGACGCCGCAATCCCTTTCATATCCAGCCCCAAAAGGATGGACTCGCCCTCGACGCCCGGGAAAGAAAAATTAACATTGTTGGGCAAGCGTTGGGTAGGATGCCCATTCAACGCCGTATCCGGGATATTCTCGGCCGCCCAGTGAATAATCTTGTCCCGCAAAGCGGCGCAATGGGCTGATGCCGGTTCCCGGCCGGCATCCGCCAACTCCAGAGCCACCGCCAAGCCGACGATGCCGGCAATGTTTTCCGTCCCGGAACGCCTTTCCCGTTCCTGCCCGCCGCCCAAGAGCAGGGGCAGGTAGGGCGTCCCCCGCCGGATATACAACGCCCCGGTTCCCTTGGGCCCGTAAAACTTATGCCCCGACAGGCTGAGCATATCCACTCCCAGCCGCCGCACCTGCAAGTCCAGAAACCCAGCCGCCTGCACCCCGTCCGTGTGCATCACAATGGTACGGTCCAGTTCCTCGGCCCGCCGCCGCACCGCCGCCGCAATATCACCAATGGGGTTGATCGTGCCAATCTCATTGTTGGCGTACATTATGGTAACCAGGGTTGTCCGGGGTGTAACGGCGTTATAAACCTGCTCCGGGTGGATCATCCCGAACTCGTCCACCGGCAGATAGGTAACCTCGTACCCCCGATTTTCCAGATACTGGCAGGTGTGCAGGACGGCGTGATGTTCTACGCCCGAAGTAATGATGTGGTTCCCGGTTTCCTCCAAGGCGGTAGCTACCCCGTGAATGGCCGCATTATCCGCCTCGGTGCCGCCGCTGGTGAACACCACTTCGCTGCTGCGACAGCCCAACACCCCGGCAACCCGCTCCCGCGCATTGTCCAACGCATACCGGGCTTCCTGCCCGATGGTGTGGACGCTGGAGGGATTGCCGTACAGCTCAGTAAAGTAGGGCTGCATCGCCGCAAAGACCTGCGGGTCCGTGGGCGTAGTGCCGGCGTGGTCCAAGTAAATCAGCCCGGGCGATGTCATCAGCAACCTCGGATAATTCCTGCGGTCATTGTAGCATAGCCCCGGCCCCGCCGGCGCAGAAATACTTTCTCCTACCACCGCCACCGCCGGCGCGCCGGAGTATAAACCTGCACAAACCGCGCCAAATCCCCCCGGCTGACCAAGCCCACTAAAACACCCTGCCGTAGCACCGGCGCGCCATCCCGCTCCTCGGACTCCATCCGCTCCAAAGCGTCAAACACCCCCTCCGCCGCGTCCAGCGGCGGCAAGTCCGACAAGGGCGTCATCAGTTGCGCCAGGGTAGCGAACTGCCACTGCTCCCGGGGCTGCCCGGCTAACTGCTGCGCCGTAACTACGCCCCGAACCTGGCCCGCTACCATTACCCCGACCAACCCGCCGTTGCGCGCCAAGGCTTGCAGCGCCGCCGGGGCGGCCGCTGGCAGTTCCCCCGGCAAAGCCGCCATTCCCGCCGTCATCGCATCCGCCACCCGGTAGGCTTTCAATCCCTCCCGCAGTTCCTCTTGCCGGTAGCTGTTAGTGGCGACATACAGCAGAAACCCGCCCACCAATCCGAACCAGACCCCTTGAAAATCCCCCAGCCGCAGCCACCACACAATACCCGCCACTATCATCATTATCCCAAACCCCTGGCCGGCCCGGGCCGCCACCTGCGTTCCCCGCCAGTAACTGCCGCTGAGACCCCAAACCGCCGCCCGCAGCACCCGCCCGCCATCCAGCGGAAAGCCCGGCAGCAGGTTGAAAATCCCCAAGGACAGGTTGATGGCAAACAAGGTGAACAGCACGGCGCTTAAATAGGAACTGAACCCGTCGCTCCAGTACCACAGCCCGCCCAGAACGGCCGCCAGCAGCAAACTGGTCAACGGCCCTACCGCGGCCACTACAAACTCCGTCCCCGGCCGCTGCGCTTCGTGCGCCAGTTGGGACACCCCGCCAAAGATGAACAGCGTAATTCCCCGCACCGGTATGCCCCGGTTCACCGCCACCAAACTATGAGAAAGTTCGTGGGCCAGCACCGACAGAAAGAACAGCGCGGTTGTTACAACCGCCGTTGCCCACCGCTGCGGTAGCGGCCATTGGGGGTAAAACTCCGCAAACCGGGCCGACAGCAGAAAAATCACCAGCCCGAAAATCACCAGCCAGCTGTAGTTAATCCCCAGGGGAATGCCGAACACCTTGCCCAAGCGAATGGAAGTCCCCATAGCGTTCCCTCAGGGTTTTCAGGGCGTGTTCACACTAATTTTTGACGCCCAGGATAATTGACACTATAGCTATGTCATTCCGACCGCAGGGAGGAATCTAAAATGCCCGCCCTTGATTCCTCTCAAGATTTTTAGATTCCTCGGTTATAGCCTCGGAATGACCTGGCTGGTTGACCGCGCTACCCGGGCGTTAGGGTGAACACGCCCTAGCTGTTATTGCTCGGTGAGCTAGTAGGCAGGGATTGAGCAAACCCGTGCTACCACATAATCAGGTTCCAGCAGTCATCCTCCAAGCAGGACAAGTTCCGCTCCATCCCATTCAGCGCCAACGAAGTAGTGCGGGACACCAACAGCCAGTAGATATTGCCGGGCATAAATCGGGTCAGGGTGCTGACATCGGCCGCCGCCGGGTCGAAAAAGTCCCACTGCTTGGTATCGTTGTCAAAGCCAAAAGCCCGCACCAAGTCCGGCAAGGCGGCAAACAGCCGGCCCGGGTCCGTCTCATTACTGCCGACCCCACCGGCGGTCAGGTCAAAGCCCGTCGTTACCTGTCCCCGCCGCCAAGCCGTCCAACTTTCCGCCGCCGCCTGATTGTTCACCCGGAAAGTAATCACGCCCTCCGCCCGGTGGACATGGATCGAGAACCGGCCGCCGGCCTGGGTTACCGTAGCCCCAATCAGCCGCCCGGCATCATAAGCGTCAATCGCAACACCCTGCCCCGCCGGGTTGCCGTTAAGGTTTGCCGTGCCGGCGAAAATATGCGGCGGTTCACTGCTACCCGGTAGTTGCGGCGGCTCGGTAGTGGGCGCCGGCGTCGGGGTAGGTGTGGGCCGCGGCGTAGCGGTAGGTGCCGGTGTGGGTGTGGGGCGAGGCGTAGCAGTTGGTGCCGGGGTGGGAGTTGGCGATGGAGTGGATTCCGCTGTTACCGTGAACCCGACGCTGGCAGTGGTATCGCCGACCTGAACCTCAATGATATGCCTACCCGAGTCCAATCCGGGGATGCTGATGTCAAACTCGGTCATACCCTGGGCGGTGGTCGAGGGAGCCGGAAAGGGCGTCACCTCGATGCTGCCGACACTGACGCGCCGCACCGGGAGGAAGTACTCAAAGCCTTCGCCGCGCAGGGTAATGATGCTACCCGGCACGCCGCCGTTGGCCGACAAAGTAATGACGGGAGTCGGCGGTGGCGTAACAGTAAAAAATGCACTTGCAGTGCTGTCCGCTACCCCAACCTCAATGTTATACCTACCCGGATCCAAGTCTGGTATGTGGATGAAAATCTCGGTCATACCCTGGCTGTTGGTCGAGGGCGTTGGCGAAAGCGATCCCAACACATCGATACCGCCAAAACTGGCACTCCGCACCGGGACGGAACCCTTAAAACCATTTCCTCTAATGATGACAGACCATCCCGTCGCCCCGCTGTTTGCCGACAAAGTAATGGTAGGCGGCGGCGTGGGCGTCGGGGTGGCGTCAGCATCTTGGGCAACATAGCTAGGGTAGCCGGCGAAACGACCATTGTTTTCCCCTTGCGCCTGCACCGGCAACGGCAGGGTCGTCAGCAAGGCAAATACCACCAAGGGGAGAATAACCAAGCCGCCAAGCCAAGCCAGATTTTTCAGCACAACAGAGGCTCCTTTAAGGGTGTAGGTGGTGGAATGGGCTTATACTACCGGTTGGGGACGGGAAGGGCAATAGACCGGCGCTATTCCTGAAAATACCAGTCAAAAGGGATACCGGTCACCCGGCCCTAACGGGCGAGTGCGGCGATAAAGCGGTGTAGCCAATCAGCTTATAAACCAGCTTGGCCGCCGTATAAGCGCAAGCCGGCGGCCCGGCCCGGGGCGCCAGTTCATTCACATCAAAGCCCACAATGCGGCTGGATTGGGCTACCCGCTCCAGCAACGACATCACATCAGTCCAGCCCATTCCCCCGGGTTCCGGCGTCCCCACGGCCGCCATCACTCCCGGGTCCAGCACATCCAGGTCAATGCTGATATACACTTCCCGGTTCAGCCCGGCTACAATTTCCGCGCACCAAGCATCCCGGGCCACCCCGGCCGCCGGCGGCCAGCCAAAGGTCGGAATGTTATGCTGCCGTAAATAATCCTGTTCCTCCCGGCACATACTGCGGACGCCAGCCAAAGTAACCGGGCAATGTTCATGCAGTCGCCGCGCCCCGGAGGAATGACCCCAAGCCGTCCCCAAGTATTCGTCCCGCAAATCGGCGTGGGCGTCCAGATACAGCACCGACAGGTTGGGCCAGACTTCCCAATGCGCCAAGGCCGCCCCGATGCAAACCGAATGGTCTCCGCCCAATACCCCTACCAACTTATCCGGAGCAATATACCGCCCGACCGCTGCCTTGACCCGCTTCGTCATTTCCGCCGGGTCGCCGGTATGCGGCTCCAGAGCCGCCGTAGTATAGATGCCTACTTCAGCTACCTCCAGCCCCAACTCCCAATCGTAATCCTCGAGGCCGTAAGAGGCTTCAATAATGGCCGCCGGCCCTTCCCGCGCCCCGCTGCGCACAGAAGTAGTGCTGTCGTAAGGCACGGGAATCAAACGGACTCCCGCCCGTTCCGGGTCGCTTTGCTCCGGCGGCAATGCCAGAAAGTTGGCGGGAATCCACGGAATACTTATGTCCACCGGTTCAGCCCCGCGGCCGGCCCCCGCCGCCGTAGTTCAGCACGGAACGCTGCTCCGCGGTTTCGGTCAATCCCTGCGCCCCGTCCAGCCACTCCAGCCCCCGGTCCAGCAGCCAGTGCTTGATTTCCTGAAAGGCAAAGAGTTCCCGCACCTCCTGCAAAGCCCGCTCCCCGTCAAAAGACTTGCAGGAAAAGATGTCAATGTTGACATAGTTCCGGTAGGGAAAGGTATGGATACTGATGTGGCTTTCGGCAATGATGACGAAACCGGACACCCCGCCGTCCTCCACCTTGGGCCCGTTATATTCCAGCACCTTGGGCTCCGTTATCCGCGTCATCCCCAGGTTGTCGGGATAGTTGGTCAGGAAATCCCGCACCAATTCCCGATCCCACATCTTGTCCACATCCCCGTCGTAACCGTCAATAACCAGGTGCATCTTGGGTTCTCTTTAACCTCCATAAGGTAAAATTGCGCCGCCGGCCCTTTGCTGAACCGGACGCTTGCCGGCCCAGAAACCCCAACTCAAAGAATTGCCCGGGGCTTTCCCTGCCGCCGGCTATTGGCAAAATGGAAAGTATAGAATATCATCATCTATACTTTAATTCAACTTGAGGAGGCGGCTGGCGATTTTCCCGCCCTTGACCCGACTCGGCGCAAAATCGCCAACTTTCGGAAATGGACGACCGCAAACCCGATAACCTGATGATTCAGGCCAGCGACCTGACCCACTACTACGGCCCCCAGCCGGCGATTGAGGATGTCAACTTCGGCGTCAAAAAGGGGGAAATCCTCGGTTTCCTCGGCCTCAACGGCGCCGGCAAAACCACCACGATGCGTATCCTCACCGGCTATATGCCGCCCACCCAGGGCAAAGTTACCCTCGGCGATTTTGATGTGGTCGAGCAGTCCCTCGAGGCCCGCCGCCGCATCGGCTACCTCCCGGAAACCGTCCCCCTGCACACCGAAATGCCGGTGACCAGCTACCTCAAATATATGGGAACGCTGCGGGGTATGCCCGGCCGGCGGCTGAAACCGCGCATCGGCGAAGTTATCAGCCTCTGCGGCTTGGGCGACTACCACAAAACCATCATCGGCAAGCTCTCCAAGGGCTACCGCCAACGGGTTGGCATTGCCCAAGCCATTATGCACGAACCGGAAGTGCTGGTACTGGACGAACCCACCAACGGCATTGACCCCCACCAGATTGTCGAAACCCGGGATCTGATTCAAGACTTGGGGCGGGAACGGACGGTAGTCCTCAGCAGCCACATCCTGCACCATGTCGAACTCATCTGCCAGCGGGTGCTGATTATTCACCAGGGGCGGATCGTGGCCGAGGATACCCCGGCCAACTTGGCCCACCGTTTGCAGGGCGTGGATCAGTTGCAGGTGGAAGTAGCCGGGCCGGTAGCCGAAGTCACCGCCGCCCTGCGCCGGGTCAAAGGCGTCTCCGAAGTCAGCCACCGCAACTATCAGGGCCGCCAGGTCTATACTGTTCAGGTGCAGCGCGGTCAGGACTCCCGGGATGAAATCTCCCGGGCCGTCATTGAAAACGGCTGGAGCCTTCGCAGTATGCAGCGGGACGATATGAGCCTCGAGGACATTTTCCTCCACCTTACTACCCAGGAGGATTCGTAAAAATGCGTACCGTCCGGGCCGTGGCCTGGAAAGAGATTCAGGTTTATTTCGGCAACCCGATGGCTTACATCGTCGGGTTGATTTTCCTGGCTTTGACCGGCTTCTTTTTCGTGATTGACCTGGGCAACCCTTTCCCCGAGGCGTCCCTCAGCAACTTTTTCCAGTGGAGTACCATCATCCTGATTCTGCTGGCCCCGGCCTTGACGATGCGCCTGCTAGCCGAGGAGCAGAAGTTGGGTACCATCGAATTGCTCCTCACCTCGCCGGTGCGGGATTGGGAAGTGATTATCGGCAAGTACCTGGCCAGCCTTACCTTCCTGCTGGCTCTGCTGGTCTTGACCCTTTACTACCCCTTGCTGCTCTTTGTCTTTGCCGACCCTGACCCCGGCCCGATTTATTCCGGCTACTTGGGGCTGATTCTCTACGGGGCGGCCGCCCTGTCCATCGGGATGCTGACCTCCACCGTTACCAGCAATCAGATTGTGGCCGGCTTCGTGGCAATGGGCATAATCGCCGCCCTTTCCTTCGTACACATCGGCTCCGAAGTAGTCGGCGGTTTCCTGTCCACCATCCTCAGCGAAATCGGGCTAAAGTCCCACTTCGACGACTTCGACCGCGGCGTCATTGACACCAAGCACATCGTTTATTTCCTGAGCGTTACCGCCGTATTCCTTTTCCTGGCGATACGGGCCCTGGAATTCCGGAGATGGAAGTAGTATGAGCCAACAACCTGGCGACACCCACCGCGACTGGCGGCGGCAGCAACGCGGCCGCGGCCGCCCGTCCGCCGACCCGGAAACTGCCGCCGCCAACGCCGCAACCGACGGGGAAACTGAGGTGGCCGCCGCCGCATCCCGTACCCTGTTCAGTTTCCTCGAACCTTCCCTGAACACCGTTGGTATCTACGGCGCGCCGCTGGTCATTGCCGGCATCATTGCCCTCATCGCCGGTGGCGTACTGGTTGCCTTTGTCAGCTCAATGCGCCTTTACGGGTTCATTGCCCTCGGCTTCGGCGCGGCCCTGATTCTGCTCGTCGGTCTGATTTCCCTCAGTTCCGTAGTCGCCGCTTTCATCAGCCGCACCGGCCGCTATGGCGTCAACTCCCTGATTATGCTGATTGCTTTCCTCGGCATTATCATTGTCGCCAACTTCGTCTCCTTCGGTAACAATCAGCGCATCGATGTCACCGCCACCAATCAGTTCAGCTTGGCCGAGCGCACCGAGCAGTTGCTGGACAACCTGGAGCAGGACATCGAAGTTATCGCCTTTTACAAGCTGGAAAACCCGGTAAGCCCCGGTTCCAGCCCGGAGGCGCAATTCGCCAGCCTGAACCGCCAAATCAAAGTCCGGGAAACCTTTCGGGAATTCGCAGCCGCCCGGGGCAGCCGTTTCAGTTCCGAGTTCGTTGACCCGGATGTCAGCCCCCAGCGGGTCAGCCAGTATTTCGGCGTCACTCCCACCGCCTTTGTCAACGAGTCCATTGTGGTCAAGGTAAAAGACCGCGACCGGTTGGATGTAATTCAGCCCCAAGACCCGGAATACAGCCACCTCGAGCAAGATTTAGTATCCAGCATCCTGCTGGTTACCGGCCAAGAACAGAAAGCCGTCTATTTCCTTTCCGGCCACGGTGAGCGCAACATCAGCAGCCGCGCCACCGACGGTGACGGCTACAGTTCCGTGCGCGCCGGCTTGGAGCAGGACAGCTACCGGGTCGAACCTCTCAACTGGCCGTCCGCCGCAACGGATGTCGCTGTCCCGGAGGATGCCGCCCTGCTGGTTATCGCCCGCCCCACCGGAGAATTGCCCGATGCCCACGCCCAAGTGCTGAACCGTTACTTGCAGGGCCAGAACGCCGATGGTAGCGCCCGCCAAGAAGCTGGTCGGCTCATTTTCCTCGGTGAACCCGATACCCCGGACTCTTTCCGCCAATTCCTGGCATCTTGGGGCATCATCCTTGACGCCGGCTATATCCGGGACTTGGACGGCTCCCTACCCGGAGCGGGCAACGAACAAATCCTGCAAGTGAACACTCTCAACCCGCTGGAATTGCCGGGCGAACTGATTGCCAACATCCCCCGTTCCGTCCTCGAGACCTTGCTGGAAATCACCACGCCCCGGGGCAACTCCCTCGACTTGGTGCTGATGCCCCAAGCCGCGCCGGTACGGCTGATTGACGATGGCAGCGGCCTCCGCCAGCCCATTCCCTTGGCCTACACTTCCACTCCGGACTGCTCTGTAGATGACTCCGGCAACCTGGTCAATTGTACCGGCGGCAGCTATTCCATTGCCGACCCGGAGCGCACCGACCCCAGAACCGACCTGACCCAGGACAACGCCGACATCCCCGGCCCCTTTACTCCCGTGGCCTATGTCCGCGCCTTGGGCCCCATCGGCGCTCCGCCTCCCTCCAACCCTGCGGAAATCACCGAAAATCAGGTTGTCGGTATGGTAGTAATCGGCGACTCCGACTTTATCGCCAACAGTTTCTACGACCGGGGCAGCGGCGCCGACTTGTTCCTCAATTCCGTCAACTACTTGGTGGGGGACTATTCCCTGGTATCCCTGCGCCCCAAAGCCATCACCACCCGGGAGTTCAACCTCGACCGCAACGAGTTCAACTTTGTCCGCTTCTCCTCTTGGCTGTTCCTGCCCGGCTTGATGGCATTGGCCGCCGGTCTGGTCTGGTGGGTACGCCGTTAGCCGGGGATACCGGTAATTTCCCCGGCTAACGGCTTTCCGGTCACAACAACAGGTCTTGCAAGGCGCTTAACCGATGAACATACGGCTTACCTTTCTGCTCCTGGCCATCCTGCTGCTCTTTGGCGGGACGATACTGGTGGTTACTCTGAACCGCGCTGCCCCGGCGGAACCCGACCAGCCCTGGCTGTTCAAGGTGGACGACAACACCATCACCCACATCGAGGTTGCCTATCAGGGCGACACGGCGGTCTATGACAAAAAAGCCGGCGGGACCAAGTGGTTCATCCTCGAGGATGGGCGGGGAATTCCGGTATTTCAGGAAAAGTGGAGCGGCACCCCCCTGCTGCTCAGCGGCCCCCGGGTCAACCGCAAGCTGTCCGACCAAATCGGCAATCCCGCCGAATACGGCTTGTCCCCCCCGGAAACTATCGTCAGAGTAACCGAGCGCACCGGCCGCACCTACGAATTCCACATGGGCATCGTTACCCCGGACGGGGAAAATCAGTACGCCCGCCTGGTGGGTTCCGAGGAACTGTTCACCGTCCCGCAGATTTGGGCAATGGTCATCAACCGCTTGGTCTTTCAGCCCCCTTATCCCCGCCTTTACGATATGGATGGCGAAAATGACCGGCGGGATGAAACCGTCTATTTCGAGGTTACCCAAGGGACGGACCAAGTCGTCTTTCAATACCGCGGCCGGGAACTCGACTCTTGGCTACTCCTGGAGCCATTGCAAGCCGGCGCTCCCTTGCAATCCGTCTGCGCTCCCGGCTTTTCCCGGGGTGAGGGGCAGGAATATCAGCAACTTGCCATTGCGCCAGCCGATTGGCCTGCCGCCGACCGCCTGCTGGACAATCCCCGGGCCGACAATGTGGTAAGCGACGAACTCGAAGACCCGGAAAGCTACGGCTTGGAGCCGCCGCGCGCCATCGTCTGCGTTGGCACCCTCGGCGACCAGTTGCATGAGTTTTACTTGGGCAACCCCACTCCCGACGGCCAATCCCGCTACGCCCGCACCGTGGGCAATCCCGCCCTGTTCACCGTGCCGGCGGCTTGGGCCGACTCTCTGGAGCGGTTGGTTACTAACCCGCCGCCCGGTGTGCCGGTTGAGCCGGACACAGCCGATCCCCCCTAAGGAGACGCAACCCGTGAAAGCCGAGATCTTTTCCATTGGCACCGAGCTGCTGATGGGCGAACTGACCGACACCAACGCCGCGTGGATTGCCGCCCAACTGCCGGCCCTGGGCATCCGCCTGCAATGGGTATCCATTATCGGTGACGACTTGGCAATGCTGACTGACGCTTTCCGGCGCGGCTTGCAGCGTTCCGACATTATCTTTACCACCGGCGGCCTCGGCCCCACCCAGGACGACCTGACCCGGGAAGCCATTGCCCAAGCCCTGGGTGAAACTCCCGACGTCCAGCCTGAAGTAGTGCAGGAACTGGAACGCTACTTTGCCGGCCGGGGCATTGCAATGCCCGCCCACAACATCAAGCAAGCCCACCTGATACCCTCGGCCCGTTTTGTCCGCAATCGCAACGGCACCGCCCCCGGCTGGTGGGCCGAAAACAACGGCAAAATCATCGTCGCAATGCCCGGCCCGCCCGGTGAAATGCAGCCCATCTGGAACACGGAAGTAGCCCCCCAACTGCGGGAACTGGTCGCTGACGAAGTTGCCATCACCCGCAACATTAAAACCTTGGGAATGTCCGAAGCCGCCATCGACGAGGAAATATCCGAATACTTCGGCCAGGAAAATCCCTACTTGGGCATCTACTCCAAAGCCGACGGCATCCATCTGCGGATTATTGCCCGCGCCGCTGACGAGGCGGCCGCCCGTCAACTGATTGCCCCGGTCGAGCAAGCCATCACCGACCGCCTTGCCCCCTACATCTGGGGCTATGATGACGAAACCCCGGAGCAGGCCGCCGGCCAAGCCCTTGCCGTCCGGGGATTGACCCTGGCAACAATGGAATCCTGCACCGGCGGCTTCCTGGCCAACAGCATCACCGAAATCCCGGACAGCGCCGCCTACTACCGGGGCGGACTAATCGCCCCCACTCCCGCCATCCTGCAAGCCAGCGGCGTCTCCGCCGCCATCATTGAACAATACGGCGCGGCCAGCCCGGAAACCGCCCGCGCGATGGCTCAAGCCGCACAAGCAACCCGCCAAACCGACTACGCCATCGGCATCGCCGGCGTCATCGACGCCCCAGCCGGGGACGGCCCACCGCCGGGCCAAGTCTATATCGCCATTGCCGGCCTTAAAGACTGCCGGGAATTGGCTTTCCGTACCCCGCCCCGCCGCATCGTAGTAAAACGCCGCGCCGCCAACACCGCCCTAACCGAACTGCGCAAACTGATTGTGGCTGAGGGTGGGGGATAGATATAGGGCAGGAAATACAACCAAAGAAAAGAGAGTCGCAGCTATGGGACTGCCCAACTTTGCGAACCGGACCCTTTACCAAGGCGACAACTTGCCCTTCCTACAGGGCATTAACAGCGCGACCGTGGATTTGATTGCCACGGATCCGCCGTTCAACAAAAGCAAGGATTTCCACGCCACGCCGAACAGTCTGGCCGCCGGCTCCCGATTCACCGACCGCTGGCGGTGGGACGACGACGTTCAGCCCGAATGGGTGGACGCCATCCAGGACGATTGGCCCAAGGCGTGGTGGGTAATCCAAGCGGCGCGGGAAACTTATGGGCAAGATCTGGCGGCTTTCCTGTGCTGGCTGGGGGTGCGGCTGATGGAATGTCACCGTATCCTGAAACCCACCGGCAGCCTGTACCTGCACATCGACCACACCGCCCACGCTTGGGCCAAATGCCTGCTCGACGCCGTCTTTGGGCGGGATAATTTCCGCAACGAAATCGTTTGGCATTATGGGGGGCGTGGGGCCAAGGCGGTGGGGCGGCAGTTCCCGCGCAATCACGATTCCATTCTGGCCTATAGCAAGGATGGAAATTCCCATACCTATAGCCCCGACTACTTGCCGGTTAAGCATCCGGTAAGCAATTTGCCGAGTCATATCCGAATAGGCAGCGATGGCCGCCCCTTCAAGACGGCGCCGCGGGGTGATTACACCGACCAGAGCATAGCCCAGCTCCGCGCCGCAGGCCGGATCCACGAAACCCGTAATGGGAATATCCGCATCAAGTATTTCCTGGCGCGGGAGGGCGATTTCGTTCTGGAACCCAAGTTAGTGGGGGATGTTTGGGATACCATCCCGGATATGATGCACGCCCCGAAAGCCGAGCGGCTTGGCTACCCCACGCAGAAACCCTTGGCTTTGTACGAGCGGATAATCAAGGCATCCAGCCATCCCGGCGATTGGGTGCTTGACCCCTTTTGCGGTTGCGCTACTACGCCGGTAGCGGCGGAACGATTGGGCCGCCAATGGATTGGAATGGACTTGTGGACGGGCGCTTACCAGATGGTACTCGACCGGCTCAATGCGGAAAGGCAGGTATGGCGGCCGGAGGATGTGCAACTGGTAACCGTGCCGCCGGAACGAACCGACGCGGCGGCTACGGCGGCCCCGCATTTGCAACAGATTGAACGGCGGCGGGAACGGCGGCCGCTGTTCAGCAACCCGGAAATGAAGGACATCCTGATTAAGCAGTGGGGGGCAGTATGTTGGGGCTGCGGATTCGAGCCGCCCCATGGGGACGACCGGCATTTTGACCTGGACCACATTATGCCCAAGGCGGAGGGCGGGCATAATCACTTGGATAACCGGGCTATCCTGTGCCGGCCCTGCAACGGGAGGAAAGGCAATCGGATGACGCTTACCGCCTTGCGGCAGGCCAACCGGCGGGATGGCTACTGGTACGGCAATCCCCTCATAGACCAGCGCATAGTGATAAAGTTGGCCGTAGAATGGGCCAGGGGGTACCTGGAAAAGGCGGCGCAACCGGCCGGGCTTGCCGCAAGCGCGGATTAGCGGAAAGCCTTGGCCGGCCGCCATATCGACCAGGGCTTTCTTATGTTCCGAGCAAGTTCCAGCAAATAAAAAGTCTCTCCCAACAAAACCGGGGCCGGCTTACCACCGGCCCCGGTCTTTATGTAAATCCCCCGGACTGTCCCGCCGCTAGGCGGTAAGCTGCCGGTACAGCATTGGCAGCCGCTCCGGCAAGGCCCAGATTTCGCTGAGCACCTCGTAGCCCATATCCCCGCACATTTCCTTCAGGTAATCGTGGCCCGCCTTGTCCACCGTCAGGCAGAAGGGCGTAATATCCTTCCGCTTGGCTTCCAGCAGCGCCATGTGGGTGTCGTGGACGGCGTACTCCTTTTCCACGCCCTCCCGGCTGTAGCCCCGGTCTTGCGGCCGGCCATCGCTAATCAGGAACATTATCTTGGTCGGTGAATCCTGATTTTCCAGCTTCGTGATGGCGTGACGGATGGCGCTGCCCATCCGGGTAGCGTGCAGCGGCGTTATCTTGTCAATGCGCCGCTTAATCCGCTCGCTGAAAGTCTCCTCAATGTCCTTGATGACATAGAACTCGACATTTTCCCGCCCGTAGCCGGAAAAGCCGTAGATGCCATAGGTATCCCCAATGGACTCCAACGCCTGAATTAGCAGCGCGGTGCTTTCCTTTTCCAAGTCGATAATCCGCTTGTAATGGCGGCGCACCAGCCCCTCCCGGCGGCGGCGCAGCCAGACCATATACTCCACCGGGTCATCCGGCGCGTCCCGGTCATCCACCGTGTGCCGGCCTTCGTCAATGGCCTCGGCGGTGGACGCGCTCATATCGAGCAGGAACACCACCGCCACATCCCGCTCAATCTTGTTCCGCCGCCAGTAGATTTTCTCATCCGGCGGCACCTTCATCCGAATGTCGGCGGCCGCTTCTAGCGCGGCGTTCAGGTCAATATCCTCCCCGTCCACCATCCGGTAAATCTTGCGGAAGGTCTCCGGCATAATCAACTCAAACTGCCGCTTGATGTGGTTCAGCAGCGACGAGTAGTTTTTCAGGGCGTCGTTGTAAAACACCGGGTCGCCCTCGTCCAGCGTCTTTTCCTTGACCACGCACCAGCGCGGCTTGTAATCGTTGGCCCGAAAGTCCCACTCGTCATAGACATAGGCTCGCGGCTCCCGGGCTTCCAGTTCCCCGCCTTGGTCATCATCGTGCAGCAGCGGCCCGTAGCCCTGCCCCGGTTGGGAGTTGGGCGGCGGCACCCCCGCTTCCTTCATAATGTTCTGGGCAAAGGTGCTCATACTGTTGTTAATATCCCCCTGCTCCGCGTCCAGTTCCAACTCCGCGCTGTCCTGGAGCAGTTGTTCCAGCATTTCCTGGGACATCGGCTCCCCTTCGCCCTGCTGGTTCTGGTCCATCTGGAGCTTGGTCAGCAGCTGCACCATCTCCGGCTTGAAATCCCCCCGGTAGTCCACCGGCTCCGGCGACTCGTAGGATTCGCTCTCGCCGCCTTGTCCGGAAGCCTCCTGGGACGCTTGCAGTTTGTCCAGCAGGGATTGAAATTCCTCCTCGGAAAAGTCCCCCGGGCTATCCATATCCTCCGGTTCCCACTGGTCTTCCGGCTGCGTTTCATTCTCCAGCCGGGAGATGATTTCATAGGCCCGCAGCGTAGCCTCGGCGGTATCCTCGACCGCCGCCGCCGCATCCCGCAGTTGGTGCAGGATACGGGCCAGCATCGTTGCCTCTTCCTGATACTCCACCGGGATGGGCAGGTCATTGAACTGCTCCAGACTCATCTTAATCAGCAGTTCAACCAAGGCTTCCTGCAAGGGCAAATCCTCCACCTGCGGCCGGCGGGCCAAAGTTTCCGCCTGCACCCCGGCGGCCGCCCGCCGAATGCCCGGATACTCCACCTTGATACGGTAGTCCAGCCGGCAATCCTCCAGCACCGTGAACAGGTCAAAGGCCAGCTTGCGGTCATCAAACAGGTTCAGGAACCGGCCGATTTCGGTAAAGGCCCGCGTCTGCCCGTCCGCTTCCTCCGACAACAGCACATCCTCGCTGATTTGCGCCGCCGCCCGCTCCCGCTCCCGGGCAAACCGCCGTTCCTCCTCAAACCGGGTCGCCGTCCGGCTGAAGTCAAACTCGAAGCTGCCAAACTCCAGATGGCCGACCTGGTGGGTAGCCACCACCTTGAACCAGGAAAAGTTTTCATTCTTGTCCTGATAGTGGTCCACCACCGGCGGCAGAAAAACCTTGCTGCCATCAGTCGACGCCGAATCCTCATCCACCCAGCCGATGTTTTTCCGCACCAGTTCCTGGGTGTTCAGCACCTCAATGGGTGACCCGGACAACGCCCGGCAGTAAAGCCGCACCACTCCCTTGACCTTGTCCAGTTCCAGACTGGAGGACAGGGTTTCGAGCAAAGCCTCGGAAGTGTTGGATTCCACCTTGAAAAAGGCAATCCCGCTTTCCGGGTTTTCCTGCAACAGATGGACGCCCTGCTGAAACCAGGTATCCAACTGCTGGAGCGTGATCCGATGCAGCACCCCCTCCAGGCTTTTCAGGAAAGACGGCACCGCCTCCGGGGACACTGCCAACAGCCCCTCGCACAAGTCCAGAATATGGGCTTGGGAACCTTGCGGAACCTGCCCCAATGCCTGGCTGCCATCCGACAGAAACTTGGCCGTATCCCGAATGCCTACCTTGGTCAGCCGTTCCCCCAGCTTGAGAAAGCGGCTGGTCTGCCCCTCCTCAATCTGCTGCAACGCCTTGGGCGCCATACTCAGGCAGCTTTTCACTTCCCGCCAGTTGCCATCGGACAAAGCCCGGGACATCGACAAAAAGGCTTCCCGCTCCCGGCCCATACCCGGCAGCACATCCCGCCCCAAAGTCAGACACTCCAACGCAATGTCATACGATTTGTACGACAGGGCTTCAATCAGCGACGCGAAAACCTCCACATCCCAGAACGGCAGGCTCCGAATCAAATCGGGGCTGACCTCAAAAAACCGGGCCGACAGGGTGCTGGACTTCCAAGTCCCCTTATACAGACTGCGGCCCAAACCGGCCCAGCGGGGAATATACTGCGGCCGCAGGTTGGAAACGATGGACGGGCTGGCCTTGAAAAAGGAAACGGCCAAAGCCGGGGAATCCTGGGACAAATAGGTGCCGCACCGCGCCCACTGCATAAACGAGGCAAAGGCCAGCGACCGGGCCACCGGCGGCCCCGCCCGATAGTATTCCACCGCCGCCTCCCACGAGCGGACGGTCTGGGTCGCTATCGTAACCCCTTCCTTGGCCCACAGGGTCAGTTCCTCGTCGGAAAAGGCCGTAGTCATCCCGTCGGCGGCTTCCCGGTAAGTATCCAGCAACGCCGGCGGCAGTTTAGCCAATTCCGCTTCTACCTGGTCAAAGGGAGCATTGCTCAAGGTGATGACCCCTCCTTACTTCAGACCGTCTGCCATCAGTTCGAGGAATTGTTGGAGAATTTTTGCCGTGGCCCCGAATACCAGATGTTCCCCATAGGCGTAGGAATAAACCGTAGCCAGTTCCCCCTCCGGCGTCCGCCGGGTTTCCCAGCGCACATTAGCCGGGTCATACAGACTGGCTACCGGAACTTCCAACACCTCGGCGATTTCCAAGTCGCTGGGCCGGAACGGGTAGGGATAGGGAATGGCGCCGATAAAGACCCGAACCCCGAATCGGCTCCGCGTAACCACATCATCCAATTCCCCTAGGATGGTAACATCCCCGGGGCTTATCCCCATCTCCTCCTCCGCTTCCCGCAGCGCCGTATCCAGAAAGTCCCGGTCTTCCGGATCCCGCGCCCCGCCGGGGAAGGAGATTTCCCCCTTGTGATGTTCCACCTGCTCCGACCGCTTGTTCAGCAGGATGCAGTCCGCGCCATCCTTGTTATACAGCAGGAGCAGCACGGCGGCCGGCATCAAGCTGTCGTCGGTCACGCTCCACTTGACCCGGCCAGCCAGCCGTTCCTTAATGCGGTCCGCGGTAACCACGCCCATCCAACCCCGCTACTCAAAGATAGAGGATACCACCTCTTCGACGCTGCGCTGCAACTCCGGTTCATCGGTCAGCGTCCACACAATCGCCACCTGGCAAGCCCGCCGGGCCGGGATGCCCTCGGTCATCAGCCGGCCGGCGTAAATCAGCAGCCGGGTGCTGGCCCCCTCTTGCAGCCCATGATCCCGCAGATTGCGAACCTTCTCCCCCAGTTTGGACAGCGCCCCCGCCTGCTCCGCGGTGCAGCCGCTTTCCCGTTGCACAATTTCCGCTTCAATATCCGCCGGCGGATAGTCAAACTCCACGGAAATAAACCGCTGCCGGGTGCTGTGCTTCAAGTCCTTCAGCGCGCTCTGGTAATGCGGATTGTAGGAAATGCACAGCAAAAAGCGGTCATCCGCCTCAATAATCTGCCCCGTCTTTTCCACCGGCAGGATCCGCCGGTGGTCCGTCAAGGGATGAATCAGCACGGTAGTATCCTTGCGCGCTTCCACCACCTCGTCCAGATACAGAATCGCCCCGGCCTTGACCGCCCGGGTCATCGGCCCGTCAATCCAGCGGGTGCCTTCCGAATCCAGCAGATAGCGGCCCACCAAATCGCTGGCCGTCAAATCCTCGTGGCAGGCGATAGTAACCAGCGGCACCCGCACCTCGCCCTCCCGCAGTTCCTGAGCCGGCCGGCCGCCGTCTTGGGGGCGAATTACCGTCATCGGCCGCCCCAGCTTCCAGGCCATATACTCCACAAACCGGGTCTTGCCGCACCCGGTCGGCCCCTTCAGCAGCACCGGAATGTGCTGATTATAGGCCGCCGAAAAGAGTTCCAGCTCGTCCCCAACCGGCCGATAATACGGCTCGCTGCGCACCAGGAACTCCTCAATGGCGTACTCTTTGTATTCGGGTTCCGCCGCGTCGATGGTATCTACCATTACTTTCGTTCAATCCTTCCTTGGACCCTGCTGGCCCAAAGTTCCTTAACCGTAGCTTCCAAAGTTTCCAAAGAACCGGCGTTGCTGACAACCGCCGCCGCCCGCGCGGCCCGTTCCGCCGCCGGCAGCTGCGCCGCTATCCGCTTACGGACTTCCGCCGGCTCCAGACCGCTGCGCGCCTGCAACCGGGCGGCCACCGCATCCTCCGGGGCGTCGGTCGTCCACACCTCATCCACCAGCGCATCCCAACCGGCTTCCAACAGCACCGCCGCCTCGACCACCGCCGCCGGGCAACCGCCTGCCCGCAATTCCGCCAACTGCTCGGCTACCATCTGCGCCATCCGGGGATGCATAATGGCGTTCAGCCGGGCCAACTGCTCCGGGTCCGCAAAGACAATCCCGCCCAGCCGGCGGCGGTCAATCTCCCCGCTTTCCTGAAGTACCTGCTCCCCGAAAGCAGCGACAATCTCCCGCCAGGTTTCCGAATGGGGCGCATAGGCTTGATGTCCCACCTGGTCGGCGTTAATCACGGCGGCACCCAGCCCCTGCAAAATGCGGGAAACCTCGCTCTTGCCGCTGCCAATTCCCCCGGTCAGGCCAATAACAATCATTCCTACCCTAATCACCCGCCGGCCGCAAAACTGCTTGCCATTCTAACAAGGCGCTAGGTATAGGTCAACCTTGATCCCGTCGGAGACGCAAAGAGAGATTAATCTCTCAACGGACTTTCAGTTGCCGGCCTCCATTCACCCCGGGTTTTGCCAAGCATGAGTCGACTCTGTTATTCCGGCGTTTCTTGGTCGGCTTTTGCAACTACATCCAAATAGCAGTTGCCGTTGACCGACACTTTCCAGCGGTCGACCGCCGACACCGTGCCTTTCAGCACTTGGATAACCGGCTCCTCGGGGTTTTCCTGAAACTCTATGGTAATTTCGTTTCCCAACTCCAGTCCGTGGCCTTCGTCCCAAAACTCTAGTTCCCAAGTACCCGACTGGGTAGGTGTAGCGTTGTCGCCGAGACATACCCAAGGTTTCATCAGCAGACGCTCTGCTTCCACTACTAACCTGAGTGAAAGATTGCTTCCCGCGACAGCAACCGTGACCGGATGAGAGAGCAAGTCAGCAAGCCAAGCCCTGGCGTCAGTCTGGGTCTCAGCCGCGACCGGTACGCGAACCAATCCCTCTACTAACAGGGTGATGTTCCAAAGGCCATCGGCTCGCTTTTCTATGTAACCCAAGGGCGAACCAGCCGGAGATTTTACCAAGCCGCGCTGGAACTCTGTTCGTCCCAACCACTCTACTTCAGGTACATAGTTCCGTTGCTGGCGCGGCAAAGTGTCAAGAGTACTGAGGTAGTACCGCACTCCAGGGTCGTTAACTTGGCGCAAGGATTGGTAAGCGCTTACCAAAGCATTGTTGGCGGTAGCGTTGCCTATGTCGAAGTTCCGCCTTTTGGCGTCGGCCAAGGCTTCTCTCCAGCTGGGGAAACCTTTTAGCCATTGCCGGTAAGAATCAACTTCATCCTCTTTGGGGCTACCGGGAGCGTGTCCCAATTCAGCCATCCAGTCATTGAACAGGGCTTCAAATACAATGCTTTCGACCCGTTGGGACACAGTGCGACGGTTTATCCCGCGCACGAAAAGTTGATTGAGTGCACTGAGCATCTCGCCGTGAATCAAGAGTGAAACCTTGCTGATGACCTCCTCATCCGGCGGCTGGTCGATTTCCCAATAGCGCATCGCATTAAAGGCTGTCTCGGTACCGGTGGCAGAAAAGTAAGCCTCGATGGACCTGAGATGGCGCAAGCCTTTGCTGTTGCTCTTGAAATCATAGAACCGCACCACGTCGTCAAACGCCGCCTCCAGAAACTTTGCGGCGCACGAGTTGCAGTCCTTCAGCTTCTGGAAGATAGTCCAGAGGCTATGGTTTTTTTCGTAGGCCCCACCAGAGTCATTGACCAAAACCTTTATCCCCCGCTCAATGGCGAGGTGCGCGATAGGGGCGCGGTTCATTATTTGAACCACGTTTATCCGGGGGTTCAAGTCCGGTTTCACCGGCGCACTGCCGAGGATGCCAATTACATCCCCGATAGAGTGCAGGATTGTTAATCTTTGCACAGTCTCCATAATCCCCCCTTTTGCATTAGTTGGCGTAGATACCCCCACAGCCTTAACCCACTCTCACCACCTACCCCCGCCCCGCCAAATACTCCGCCGCCCACTCCCGGGCCAAGCGGATATTGACCCGCCGGTCGATGGGTGGGTTGCCATACCACTTCCGCAACCGTCGATTCAGCTGCCGCAGCGCCACCAGCGTCAGCCGGTTCGACTTCCGCCGATTGCACGGCCCGCACAACGGACACCGATTATCCAGCTCGTTGCTGCCTCCTTGGGATGCCGGGTCGATATGGTCTAACTCCAAATGCTCGGCGTCCGGCGGCTCAAAGCCACAGCCCCAGCACACACAGCCCCACTGCTCCACCAGAATATCCAGCATCTGCTGCCGCGTCATACTCGCCGGCTTCCGCCGATAGGTATAGACCGCCGCCAAATGCGGCGCCGTTTCCCCATCATCGGTACGCGCCGGCGCGGCGCCGAGGATTTGACAATGGGACTGCAACTCCGTCAACAATGCTTGCTGCTGCGCTTGAAACTCGTTGACATTGATGCCCAACCCCAGCAGCCGGTTGGCTACGTGATACGCCGCGTCGGCCCGCCGGTCAATGCCCACCCAACGCCGGTCCAGGTTATTGGCGGCGATAAGTGTAGTAGCGCACCCGCAAAACGGGTCTAACACCAAGTCCCCGGGATTGCTGCTGGCGCGGACAATCCGCTCATAAAGTTCCAAAGGCTTCTGGTCCGGGGAACCGGTGCGCTCCTTGCCGCGCGCTCCACCGACCTTATCCCAGACATCTTGGATTTTGACCCCCTGATTAAGGTCAAGATACTTCTTATACTGGAACGGCGAGGTCGGCGTAGCCTGCACCAACATATCGTTCTGGTAGAGTTCCTCCATGTGTTCGGGAGTAAATCGCCAAGCGCGGGTTATTCCCCGGAACTCATAAACCTTATTGCCCCCGGTCTCGTTAGTGCAAGGCAAAGTTCGATACTGGCCGCGGGCATCAGTCTTATTGTACGCCGTCCTGATGTATTCATCAGTGTAAGGTTCGTACTGGATGTTGTAGTGGGCGTCTTTGGATTTGGCGTACCAGAATATCGTATCGTGGGCATTGCCCATCTGACGCCGCCCGAGGTTGTGCCGGTCTTGACGCCGCAGCCAGACAATTTCATTCCGTAGGTTCTTGGCCCCAAAGATGGCGTCCAAAGCCATCCGAATGTAGCCGTTGGCGGCATGGTCACAATGCAGATACAAGGAACCGGTAGGCTTCAGGATGCGGCGCATTTCCAGCAGCCGCACCGACAAGAAACAGAGAAAGGCGGCAATGTCATCGCCGTGACACTCCCCGGCCGCCGCGATGACTTCGTACAAAGCCCGGTTTTCATCCCGTACCTGCTCCAGCCAGATGGGATGAACTTCGTTCCACTTCCACTGATCCGGCAGGATGCCGGTATCGCCCCATTTCCACTTGTCCACATAAAAGCCGGCGCTACCAGCCCGGTTGCGCGAAGTGTTAAAGGGCGGATCGGTAGCAATCAAATCCACCGTCTCGCTGTTCATCCCCCGCAGAACTTCCAAGTTGTCCCGGGTATAAAGGGCGTGGTCGGGAAAATTCTGCCGGGGATTCGTACTTACCGCCATACCTTGCCCCTTTATGTTAAGTAATCGGATTTTAGCAGAATCCGGGGATACTGCCACGACCGCAGCGTCATCATTTTCAAGCAAACCCCCTACCCCTCAACCCTAATCTCCCCCCACCGTGCCAGAAACTTCCCTTGCAGCCGGTTAAACAACTCCCGATACTCGTTGCTGTGGATGGGACTGGTGGTCATTATCACCGCATCCTCCCGGTTGTCCGAATAGTAATTCTTGCGGAGCCCCACCTCTTGAAAACCGTACTTTTCGTAAAGCCGCTGGGCAATAAAGTTGGAAACCCGCGCCTCCAAAGTCAGCACCGCCGAGCCATTTTCCAGCGCCGCCCGCACCGACCCAATCAGCAGCAACTCCCCGATGCCGTTCCCCCGCAGCCGTTCCCGCACCGCTATCTCGGTGATATGCGCTTCATTCCCCTGAAACCAGAGGCCCACATAGCCCGCAATATCCGCCGCCGGCTCCTCCCCCATCGGCTCCCGGCGCACCATCTCCTTCACTCCCCGCACCATCCGGCCCCACAGCGTAGCGTCCGCCGCCCCGTCCGGTTCCCCGGCCGCCGCAATATCCGCCGCGTCCCTTTCCTCAACCGGATTTTCCTCGACCGGCGGCTGCACCGCCACCAAGTAGCGGGCATAGCGATTGTTCAACTCCCGCTTAAAGGCAGTCCCCAAGCGCAGCGGCAAAAAGGCTTCCCGCTCAATCGCCAGAACCTGCTCAATATCCTCGGCGCGCATCCGCCGGAGCGCCACATCCATAGCAGCCTTTTCAACTCAACCCGGTTTCCCTTGCCGCCGGTTTAATCCGCAAAACTGAACGGGAATTGTAACACACCACCCCGATTTCCCTTCCCGGCCGCCGCCCCGTTCAACCCAAGTCAAACGCCCCCTGCACCTTGTCCCCGGCCCCAGCGCCGGCCGTCAAAGACACCTTGCCGTACACCCCGTCATACCCCGGTTCCACATAAATATCCCCGGCCCGCGCCCGCAGCACCGCCGCCGCCACTTCCGGCCCCGCCGCCGTTTCCAAATCATCGCCACCGGCTTCCAGCAAAACCGCCAGTTCGCTGCCCAACTCCCCAACCAACCGCCGGCACTTATCCTGCACTCCCTTGGTATTGACTCCCTGCCCCAGCCCAGCGGCGATAATTTCCTGCAACGGTATCAAACGGACAAAAGGCGGCCGCCCGTCAGCAGCTTCAATAAACCCGTCCGCCCGCCGCGTACCTTCCACTACCTTATCGCCTCCAGCCAACCGCAGCGTCCGATTCAACACCCCCAAAGTCAGCGGCCGGCCGCATACCGGACAATCCGCCCCCAACCTTGCCGTTGTCGCCGGGTGCTGTACCACTCCGCACTTGCGGTGTCCGTCATAGTGGTATTTCCCCTCCTCCGGGTAAAACTCCACGGTGTAAGCCACCCGGTTGTCCCGCAATGCCGCCGCCAAGCCGGGATAGCTCATTTCCCCGGCAAAGGCCGTCACTTCCCGCCCCAACCGCGGCAGGGAATGGGCATCCGAAAAGGAAACTATCGTCTTGTCCCCCAACTCCCCGATCGCCCAGTTCATTTCCGGATCGCTGGACAAGCCGGTTTCAATGGCGGGGATGTGCCGGTACATATCCCCAAAGGCATCCGCCAAGCTGTCAAATCCCGACTTGGAGCCATAAACCCCATACCAAGGCGTCCAGGCGTGAGCCGGCATTACGATACAATCCGGATTGACCTCCAAAGCCAACGCCGTCAAGTCCCGGGCCGACAGCGACAGGGTAGGCCGCCCGTCCGACTCCAGACTGCCGTAAGCGGCCAACGCCCGGTTCAACCGCGCCGCCGTATCC
Source organism: Dehalococcoidia bacterium (assembly GCA_965243185.1). Classification (GTDB taxonomy): domain Bacteria; phylum Chloroflexota; class Dehalococcoidia; order Lucifugimonadales; family UBA3495; genus CBDBCU01. The sequence goes on from OZ251531.1 coordinate 3,147,925, forward strand.
AAATCCGGGGCCAACATCAGCAGATGAACCCGCCGCCCTTGCCCATCCTGCCGGTAAACGCAGCTGACCTCCGTCCCCAGCACAAAATGAACGCCGCCAAAGGCATACCAGCCCTCGGCGGCCGCCGCGGTCAAATTATTCTGCAATTCCCGGAACCAAACCGGATGGGTAAAGTCGGCCGTCGACAGCAGGTCAATGCCTTTCCCCTTGGCCCCCTCCGCCAGATTGGGCAAAGTCAACGCGCTGCTGGTGGCGTAAGCGTAAGCCGAATGTAAATGCAGGTCGGCAATGTAGGTCATATCAACCCAAGCCCAGCAGAATGTCCGCCAATTCCCGGGGCTTGTGCAACGGCCCTTGATGGCAAGAATCCAGATGAATCAGCTCTACATTGGGAATCTGCCGCGCCATCCGCAGTTGCGCCTCCCGGGGCAGCAGCAAATCCTGCTCCAGCACGATATAGCTGACCGGGCAGGGCATTTCCAGACTTTCCGACTCCGTTTTAGTTTCCAATACCCGGGTCGGCAGCGGCCCGAAAAACCCCACCGCCGCCGCCACCTCTCCCGCCGCCATCCCGTTGCACATATACTTGCTGATGACCGCCGGCGGCAGCCGCAGCTCCCGCCCCAAAACCTTGCTCAACCGCAAGCTCAGCTCCAGCCGCCGCTGAATTTTCTGCGGATACCGGGACAACGGCGTACGGCCGCTTTCCGGCGTCATTCCCGCCACCAGCACTACCCGTTTCGGCGGCGTCGCCAGCCGGGGCGCCGCCAGCAGCGCCAGCAGCCCGCCCAAGCCATGCCCCACCAGCGTCGGCGTCTTTAGATTCCGCCGCTCCACCCCTTGCACTACCGCCTGCACGCACTCCTCCAGCCGCACCTCTCCGGTATCCCCCGCCGCGTCGGAACCATGCCCCGGCAAATTCAGAACCAGGCATTGCCGGTCGTTACGCGCTTGATACAGCCGGGGCGGATGTTCCACCGGCGCCGTCAAGAAACCCCAGACTCGCCCCCAGAACCACGCCCCTTGCCCCGCGTCCGGCGCTATCAAAAAGTCCGTCATTGAATCACCGCTGCTTTACCCTGATTTCCAGACCCTACCCGGCAAAAGCCACCGCCGCTTTCAGCCGCTCCAGCAAAACCCCTTCCTCCTCCGGCAGTACCGTCCGGGGATCCAGCAGTACCCGGTCATCCTCCACCCGCGCTACTACCGGCGGCTGGCCCCGGCGCAGCCGCGCCATCCCTTCCTCGACGCCGCCGGGCCAAGCCGCCCCCGGCAGCGACAGAACTTTAGTCGGCAAAGTCTCCCCCGGCAAACTCCCCCCGCCAATTGCCGACCGGGCCGCCTCGACTCTTGCCGCCACTGTTTCCGGCAAGTCCAAAACCTTCTGCCACTCCCGGGCCCGTTCCTCAATCACCGTCAGCGGCATCCCAATCATCCGCCAAATCGGTATCTCCCGTTCCGCCTCCCGCCGCAGATAGTGCGTCAAAGTCGCCAGCAACGCCGCCAAACTTTGCTTATCAATGCGCACCGCCCGCGCCAGCGGATGCCGCTCCAGCCGCCCCACCAACTCTTTAGTCCCCACTACCATCCCGGCTTGCGGCCCCCCCAGCAGCTTGTCCCCGGAGAAAAAAGTCAACCCTACCCCGGCGGCCACGCTTTCCTGCGGCGTCGGTTCGTGCGCCAGCCCATACCTTTCCGTAGGCAGCAGGCAGCCGCTGCCCACATCATGCAGTACCGGGATATTATGCTTGGCCCCCAAAGCCGCCAGTTCCGCCGGCTCCACCGCCGCCGTAAATCCCTCCACCCGAAAATTGCTGGCGTGGGCCTTGAGCAACGCCCCGGTGTTGTCGCCGATGGCATTTTCGTAGTCCCGCGCATAAGTGCGGTTCGTTGTTCCCACATCCACCAGTTGCGCCCCGCTCTGTGCTAAAACCTCCGGCACCCGAAACCCGCCCCCAATCTCCACCGCCTCGCCCCGGGACGCAATCACCGCCTTGCCCGCCGCCAACGCCGACAACCCCAGCAGCACCGCCGCCGCATTGTTATTCACCACCAAACTGGCTTCGGCCCCGGTCAATTCCTGGAGCAGCGATTGCAAATGGGCTTGCCGCGAACCCCGCCGCCCATTTTCCAGATCCAACTCTAAATTGGAATAGCCTTGCGCCGCTTGCGCCGCCGCTTCGGTCGCCGCCTTGCTCAACGGCGCCCGCCCCAAGTTGGTATGGATGATAACCCCGGTAGCATTGATGACCGGCCGCGGCGCCGGCCGGGTTAGTTCTGCCGCCGCCCGTTCCACCGCCGCCGCTACTTCCGCCGCTGCCGGCGCCGCCGCGCCCTGCCGCACCCGTTGCCGCGCCGCTTCCAATTCCTGCCGTACCAGGCTGACCACCCACTCCCGGCTGTAGGCATCCGTCAAAGCCGCCGCTTCCCCGGCTGCCATTACCCGCTCCACACTGGGAATGTTCCGAAACTCTGTAGTCAAAATCCCTTCCTTGCCAACGCCATTGCTCGATTGCCGCCCCTTGCCCCTTGCCGCCGCATCCCGCCCTATTCTAACACGAGCGCCGCCCTTCAACGCCGACAGGGACTTTTAATTGTCCCTTGCGCCGCTTATTCATCCCCTTCCCCCTGAGCTTGTCGCCGATTTGGTTGGTAGTGCGACCCGCTAATCACCAACGGATCCCCCGTCCTTCCCCCGAAAGTGGGAATCCAGAACCGCCGCCCTTAAAAACTCCCCAAACTCCCAATCCCCCCACCTATGTCATTCCGAGGCGACAGCCGAGGAATCTAAAATGCCGCCCCCACAACCACTTTCAAGACAGCCAGCCATCCCCAAATCCAAAAGTTTTGAGGGGGCGCGGGGGAACTTTTACAAAAGTTCCCCCGCCGTAACCCCATCCGGCAAACCGTCCTTTCCATCCCCCTATCGTCATTCCCACGAAAGTGGGGATCCAGAGTCCTCGGCTTTTCTGCATTCCCCTTTCCCAAAAATGGCGGTAAGCAAGCCGCCAAAATATATCCAATTGCCCCCAATTTGCCCTTTCCCCCTATTGACAACCCGCCAATCTATACCCTACATTAACCCCCAAATCTTTAACCCCCGGGAGGCAAATTTATGCCAAAACTTTTCTTGGCCGCGGCCTTAATTGTACTGATTTTCGCAGGGGGGGGGGTACCGCGATGCCCAAGCCCGCGGCGCTTCCATCCCCTGGGACTGCTCCGACTGGCAAGAGACCCCCGCCGTTGAGGATGCCGATGATGCCCGCGTCTCGATGATCCTCGAATCCCTCGCCGCCAACCGCGGCAAATCCATCTACTGCGCCATCGACCAATCCGACACCTGGACCAAGTCCGAAACTTGGCTTGCCGGCCGCGACCGCAACGAACGGGACGACACCGTCTATTTCGGCCAGCAAGGCAACTTCCGCGGCTTCCTCGCCGCCCAAGAGGGCTACCTGACCGACGGCGAATCCGGCGTAACCGGCGTCTCCCGCGACCTCATCTTTGAGTTCCCCGAGGAGGAACGCCGCGGCAAGAAAACGATACGGACTCGGGTGGGCAGCGGGCCGGCGGATGAGGATACTTGTCCGGATCATGGGGGGACTACGCCGCCGTATGTTGATAACCGGCCCTTTGGCACACTGCTGTGCACGGCCTATGGCCCCGCGGACAACAGCGGCTTTGCAACGCAGGGAAGCACGGCGCGGGTTTCCAAGAACCGCTATGCCGGTCAAGATGACGCCGACAACCGGTGGGAGGTGGACTGGCGTACTAATGTGCGGCGGGTTTGGGGTCTGGATGGGATAAGAAGGGTCGATGGCACGGCGGGGGCGCGGTTTCGCAGCCCGGTGCAATGGCGGGCGATGGCGGAGGCGCGGGCCATAGCGGCCTGCCAGGCTCGGGGCGGGGGCTGGAAGTATGCGAAGGGGAGCGCGGATTTCGGCCCGGGGCACAATCGTTTTCGCGGCGCGAACGAGTGGGATGTTGGGGCCAATCATGGCTGGTTTTTCGCTTGGGCGCCGCATAGTTCCGTACCCAATTATTATCAGAGCCGGGCGCGGGAGAGCCGCACTTGGAGCGGCGTCTGCACCAAACGCGTCCGCCGCCGCTAACCCTCCCCCCGGACGGCCGGTTTCCCCCAACAGATTCCCCCGAAAACCCTTAATCGTCCCGCCCCGGCCTTAACCGTCCTTCCCACGAAAGTGGGAATCCCGAAAGTCCGGGGCAGGACGGTTTTTGCCCCAAACAAAAGCCCTCCCCCGGCGCCAATTACCGGCATCGCAATTCTCCGGCCACCCTCGAAATGCCCTTGCTCGCAGTTTGAATTCAGTTCCATCGCGGTTCGATTTCACCTCCATCGCAGTTTGAATTCAGTTCCATCGCGGTTCGATTTCACCTCCATCGCAGCTCGAATTCAGTTCCATCGCAGCTTGTTATATCCCCCGGCAACGGAAAGGCAAGGAACGGCAGCTTTGCGCCCCCCAAATTTCCCTTTGCCTTGACCCTTAAAAGACCCCGGCAACGCCGCGCCCCGGTATGGCATTTCCCCCCTTAACGGTATAAAATGGACTTGCCACAACCGGCCGACTATGGGTATCCTAACCGCCGGTTCAGGAGGTGAGTATGCCCGGGAAAATTATCGGCCTCACCATCATTCTGCTGCTGGTTCTATCCATCGTCGCCACCGGCATCGGCGCTGTTGCCCAAGGCGGCAGCCTTGACCCGCCCACCGCCACTACCGGCCCGGCCTTGGCCCAATCCAATCCGGCCCCAGTTGCGGCGGCCGCTGACGAAAACGCCCTCTACGCCGCCTTCACCTACGTTTGCCCCTTTCACTAGCCGGCGGCCTGACCTTTGCGCCCGCCGCCCCCGCTTTACGCTGAACAACCTTGCTTGGGAGTAGTTTAATGCAGCCAGGGCTTTCCCCGGAAATCGACGGCCTCAAAAATATGATTCGCCAGATCGTGCGCGACGAGTGCGTCCCTCTGGAAGCCGAGTATCTGGCTAACCCGCCCCAGGAAGGCGTGGATGACGGCGGCCCCAAGGGTATCGCCGAAACCGTTATGGGCGTGGTCGGCTCCCTCTCCCCGGAAAAGTGGGGCCGCCTCAACCAGGTTTCCAAGGAAACCGGCATTTTCACTTCCTTTGTCCCCGCGGAATACGGCGGCGGCGGTATGGGCGCCCTCGGCCATGTGGTCCTGGACGAGGAAATCCACAAAAGCATCGTCCAGTTGCCCACTTCCCCGGTGCCAATGATGATGATTGGCTCCTGCACCCCGGAGCAGGAACAAAAGTATCTCTATCCCTCCATCCAGGGCGACCTCAACTACGCCTTCGGCCAGACCGAACCCCAAGCCGGTTCCGACCCCGGCGGAATGATGCAGACCCGCGCCGTCAAGGATGGCGACGATTGGGTCCTCAGCGGCACCAAGATGTTCATTTCCGGCGCCGCTACCGCCGACTTCCTCCTGGTGCAAGCCGTTACCGACCCGGAAAAACGCCAGCGCGGCGGCATCACTATGTTTATCATCGACAATCCCACCCCCGGCCTCAGTTTCGAGCCGATCCGGGTCTGGATTGTCCCTACCCGCGCTCAGCAGTATATGGTACATCTCGACGAAGTGCGGGTTCCCCAAACCCAGGTGTTGGGCGAAGTCGGCATGGGCTTCACCCTCGGCCAGCAGTGGCTGGTTCACCACGACCGACTGCTGCGCGGTTCAATGGCTTTGGGTATCCTCAGCCGCGCCCTCGAAATGGCTATCGACTGGGCCAAACAGCGCGTTACCTACGGCCGCCCCATCAGCGACCGCCAGGCCATCCAATGGATGCTTACCGATGTCTATATCGACATTATGAACCTGCGCGCCGTTACCCGTGAAACCGCCGCCCGCGCCGACCAGGGCGAGGATGTGCGCGTCGAAGCCTCAATGATTAAATACTGCGCCGGCGAGTGGGGCTGCCGCAGCATCGACAAAATTATGCAGGTCTTTGGCGGTATGGGCGAAACCCTCGATATGCCCATCCCCCATTGGTATCACCTGCTCCGCCACGCCCGCATCGGCGGCGGCACCTCCGAAATTCACAAGTTCGTTATGGCCCGGGGACTGCTCGATGGCCGGGTATCCTTCCAGGGTTAGCCCAACCCGCCGCCGGGTTAGCGGCGTCTGGCCAGCGGCTCCGCTCCCTCCGGACTGTAGCCGCTGATGACCGCCGCCAACCCCTTCCGGCCCGGCAACCCCAACTGTGCCGGCCACGCCCCCTTGCCGGTGCAAGACCGCAGCGGCGTAGCCTACTGCTTCAACTGCATCATCGAGCATTTCCAGTCCCCGGCCTACAACTTGGCCCGCCGGATGCTGAACGATTGGGCTTTGGCCGAGGACGCCGTGCAGGACAGCTTTGTATCAGCCTATCGCGCCTTTCCCCAGTTCCGCGGCGATAACCTCTCCGCTTGGTTAATGCGTATCGTTGCCAACACTTGCCGGGACGCCCTGCGCTCCCACCGCGCCCGTCCCGCCGTCCCTTTAGACCCTTTGCCCGACCTTGGCGACAACCCCGGCCCTACCATCCCTTCCGCCGCCAACCTCCCCTCTACCGCCGAAACCCCGGAGCAGCACGCCGAGCGCAGCGAACTCCGCCGCGCTATCGAGGCGGGATTGGCTACTCTCCCCGCCGAGCGGCGGCTTGCGGTGTTGCTGGTCGATGTGCAAGGTTTCAGCTACGAGGACGCCGCAGCCGCCCTCAACTGCTCTCTAGGCACCGTCAAATCCCGCCTCAGCCGCGGCCGCAGCGAACTGCGGGATTACCTGCGCGCCGCCGGGGAACTTCTGCCCGCCCGTTTTCGTCAGGACGGTTAGGCTATGTGGATATTTGGCAAACACCGACATATCAACCCGGATACCCTTTCGGAGTATCTGGACGACCGCCTCTCTATCCGGAACAGAGAGCGCGTTGACCGGGCCGTAGCCGCCTGCGCCCACTGCCGGGAGGAACTGGAAACCCGCCGGGTTACCCTTTCCCTCCTCCGGGAACTACCAACAATCCCGCCGCCGCGCTCCTTCACCCTAGCCGCCCCGCCGGTTACCGAACCGGCCCGTACCGCCGGCCCGGCAACTTCCCGCTTGGCCGCCTTGCCCGCTTGGGCTTACGCCGGCGCCGCGGCCATGGCCGCCATTGCTCTAGCCCTCCTGCTGCTGGTCGACGCCGCCGGCCTGACCACCCCGCAAAACAACTTCACCGACGGAGCCGCCATCGCCGCCATCCCCCAAGCCGCCGCCGAACCGGCCAGCCCGGCGGCCCAATCCAAACCGGTACCTCTAACAGAATCTATGTCCGCCCCCGCCGCCAGTGCCGCGCCGCAACCGGAACAAGCCCTTCCCCAGTCGGCAGAACCCGCCCCAACGCCCGTAGTGGAAGTAGTGGTCCAAGAAGTAATACGGGAAGTGCCGGCAGAGGTAATCACGGAATCAGCCAGTGTAGAAACTTCCGAGCCAACTGACGACCTGAGTCCGGATTCTATGTCCTCCGGTGGCGCGGCCGCCCCAGCCACCGCCAGTTCGGTATCCCCTACTGCTCCGGCCCCGCAATCCGCCAGCATACCGGACAGCGCGCCATCCGCGCCCGCCGCCACCGCTACCCCTCAAACCGCCCAAGTTGAAACCGCCGCGGCCGCGCCGCAAGGCCCCGCCGGCCCCTCCGGCTACGCCAACGGCGCTAGCGGCCCCAAAGGGCCGCAAGGTGCCGCCGGGTCAATGGGCGACTCTGTCGAACCACCGCCAACCCTTACTTCAATCCCGACACCCACGGCGACGCCCTTGCCAACCTTGACGCCCACCCCAACGGCAGCGCCGCCCACTGCCACCCCCACGCCCAATCCAACCGCCCCGCCGCCGTTGGACACCGGCCCCGCCGTCACCGGCATGGCATCCGGCGCAGCCGGTGCAGACGGCGCGGCCGGCGGCGCAATACCGCAGCAAGCCGGAATCGAACCTAATCCCATATCTGAACCGTCCATCCAGGGCGCAGAACCGCCGCTATCCCCGGAATCCGTCCCCCCACCCGCCGGCAGTAAAATCCCCCTGCGCCTGCTCCAAGGAATTGCCGCCGCCCTAACTTTGGCCCTGCTAATCGCCCTTATCCTGAAATTGCGCCGCAACCGCCGGCTGTCCCTATAACCCTTTCCTTACTCCACGCCGGGAACTTTCCCCGCCATCCCGCCGTCTTAACCTATACTTGGCTAATCGGCCAACAACCAAACCGGGAGGAACCAAATAATGCGGATACCCAACTCCGGCAAGAAACTTTTGACCCTAGCGGCCTTGAGCCTCGCCGCCTTGCTGCTGGCTTGCACCGCCCCGCAAAACCCGCCGGCCGCCATACCCGATACCCTGTCCGAAGCCCAGTCCGAAGTCGAAAAAATGGCCGCCAACCTCTCCCCGGCGGCCATGACCGCCGCCATCAGCCAACCCGCCGCCCAAACCGGCATCTCCGCCGCCGGGCGCGGCGCCGCCAGCGCGCCCCCGGACCTGGCTGACCTGAACCTGGGAGTAGAAGCCTTCGCCGGCTCCGTCAAGGAAGCCCGCGCCGATGCCGCCGCCGCAATGACCGCCATCCTGGACGCCCTGCAAACCAACGGCATCGCCGACCAGGACATCCGCACCGACTACTTCGACATCCGCCCCCAATACACCGGCCGGGAAATTACCCGCTGCCCTGACGGGGATACCGAAGCTGCCGCAACAGCCGCCCTCTCCGGCATCGAACGCGGCGGCGCTCAGTCCGATGGCTGCTACCAGGAATGGCAGCAAGTCCTGACCGGCTATCAGGTCAGCAACACCGTCAATGTCAAGGTGCGCGACCTGGAATCCCTCAGCCCGGTCATCGACGCCGCCACCGCCGCCGGGGGCGATTTGACCCGGTTCAACAACCTTTCCTTTTCCATCGAGGATACCCAGGAATTGCAGCAGCAGGCCCGCGCCGCCGCCGTTGCCGACTTGCAAGAACGGGCCGCCCAACTGGCCGAGTTCGGCGGCGTGGAGTTGGGAGAGCTTATCTACATCACCGAAACCAGCTTTGCCCCGCCGGCCCGCGCCGACTTGAGCAAGGTAGCCATGGCAATGGAATCCGCCGACGCCCCGGCCGGCCGCAGCACCCCCATATCCGCCGGCCAGTTGTCCGTCGAGGTAACCGTCCAAGGCACCTTTGCCATCCGCTAGACCAAGTAGCTTAACCGGGTTTCCTTTCCTGAAAGGAAACCGGGTCTTTTAATTTTCCGCGCCGACGCTTGTATTCCCTTACAACCGGTACCGGTAGAAAGAGCAAAAGTCCCTGCCATTCCCGTCATTTGACCGAACCCCCGCCTGCCCGTATAGTATGCTGCGAATGGCATACCCGCCAGGGCTCTCAGGAGCGATGACTTATGAAACTGCTGACCAACAAAACCGCCCGCCAAGCCGGTATCCTCGCTACCCTGCTCCTGCTGTTGGTAGCTGCCGCCGCGCTGTTGGCTTGCGGCCCGGCAGCACCGCCTACCCCGGAAAATACCGGCATCATCCCGGCAACCTCGAATACCCCAATTCCCGAGCTTGAACCCACCTCGTCCCCCGGCGGAGACGGTGAACCGGCGGCCGAAACCTACGCCGCCGTAAGGATTTGGACTTGTGCCAGTCCTGATGCCCCTTCCACTCAAGCGCTACACGCTTGGCTGCGCGACCAGGGAATTGCTAGATGGTACACCCTTGACGCCGAAAATTTCATTACTGCTGACCACGTGTCGGCATCCTTGCAGGACAGCTTGTCCCGCCGGGATGATGTTTTCGCGGTCGACTTTGCCAACTCTCACTCTTCTTATCCTGAGTCTTCTTCTACTTCCCCACCCCCCACACCACCCCCTGACAACCAGTTACCGGACGTTTTTCCGCCGTACCCTCCCCCATTGTGGGACTTGAAGTACCCGGGGAAATTTGACCGCGCCATTGACGACTTGGCGGTAGCCTTTACGAAATGCCACGGCACCGGTTGGCCGGCCGGTACCGACCCGCGCGTACCAGTATGGATTCGCCTGAATACCAACCTTGATACCGCCACTTCTCAAGCCGTAATATCCTGGCTTAAAGCCAACGGCATCTCCCTCCGGGCCCACTATTTCCGGGACTATGATGACATAGAGGGAAGTTCTATCTCCGTTGAACAATTCCCGGCGTCCCTGCTGATCCCCTTGTCGGAACAACCCGGCGTCCGCTACGTAGAAAAGAATGACCCTCCGCCGCCCCCCGAACCGATGCAGGGCAGCCCCTAGTTAAGGTGACAATGGTACTCAGCGATCACTCCATCAAAGCCGCCATCGACGAAGGCCGCATCGTCATTCGCCCTTTAGACCCGGCGGACATCCAGCCGGCCAGCGTGGATTTGCGCCTCGACCGCAAGGTTCTGGTTTTCAGCAACTCCCGCCAGCCCTACATCGACATCAAGCAAAGTATGGAGCAGCTGACCGAAATCGTCGAAATCCCCGACGACAGCCATCCCTTCATCCTGCACCCCGGCGAGTTCGTCCTCGGCAGCACCATCGAACACATTGAACTCCCCAACGACCTGGTCGCCCGGCTGGAAGGCAAAAGCTCCTTGGGCCGCATCGGACTGGTCATCCACTCCACCGCCGGCTTCGTTGACCCCGGCTGGAAAGGCAACCTCACCCTGGAATTAAGCAACCTGTCCCGTCTGCCCATCACCCTCTACTACGGAATGAAAATCGGGCAGATTTCCTTCCTGCGCCTCACCACCCCCGCGGAACGTCTCTACGGCTCCCCCGACTTGGGCAGCAAATACCAGGGCCAGACCGAACCCACCGCCAGCCGCTCCCACCGCGACTTCCCGCAGCCGCCCCGATAACCTTAACCCCCATAGCCGCCGCCGTATCCCAACCCAACCTTGCGGACTTGCCCAATGCCCGAATCTCCCCTCCACCGCGCCCTAACCCTCGCCCGCCAAGCCCTCGGCAGCACCAGCCCCAACCCGGCCGTGGGCGCGGTAATAGTGCGGGACGGCATAATCGTTGGCGAAGGCTACACCCTTCCTCCGGGCCAACGCCACGCCGAAATCGTCGCCTTGGAGCAAGCCGGCGACCGGGCCAAAGGCGCCACCCTCTACACCACCCTTGAACCTTGCTGCCACTACGGACGCACCCCGCCTTGCATCGACGCCATCATCAACGCCGGCATCCGCCAAGTAGTCGCCGCCGCCATCGACCCCAATCCCCAAGTCGCCGGCCAAGGCATCGCCGCACTCCAAGCCGCCGGCATCGCAGCAACCATAGACGAAATCGATGGCGTTACCGAACTTTACGAAGCCTTTGCCCAGCACATCACCACCGGCCGGCCCTTTGTAACCGCCAAGTTTGCGATGAGCCTCGACGGGAAAATCGCCACCTACTCCGGCGATTCCCAATGGATAACCGGCACCCTGGCTAGAGAGCGGGTGCAGCAACTCCGCCGGGAAAGCGACGCCATTATGGTCGGCATCAACACCCTGCTGGCAGACGACCCTTTGCTGACCGCCCGCGACGAATCCGGTCAGCCCCGTCCCGTCCAACCCCTGCGGATTGTGCTGGACAGCCATTGCCGCACTCCGCCTACCGCCCGGCTGTTGCCAGAACCCGGCCGTACCCTCATTGCCACTTCCACCGCCGCCCCCCCGGACGCCGTCCGCCAGTTGCAGCAAGCCGGCGCCGAAGTGCTGACCCTCCCGGCAGACGCCGCCGGTATGGTTGCCCTCGACCAACTCTTGGTTGAACTGGGCCGCCGCGGCATCGTCAGCCTGCTGGTCGAAGGCGGCGGCATCACTTTAGGCACCCTGTTTGACACCGCCCTCGTCGATAAGGTATATGTTTTCATTGCGCCGGTCATTATCGGCGGCCGCCAAGCCGCCTCGCCCATCGCCGGCCACGGCGTCGCCCGAATGTCCGAAGCCTGGCCGGTAACCCAAACCCATCTCCAGCAAATCGGCCCTGACTGGCTCATCACCGGCTACCCCGCCCGCAACACTCCCTAAAGAGACGCCTATGTTCACCGGCATCATCGAGGAAACCGGCTCCGTCATCGACCGCCAGGACTACGCCCTGACCATCCGGGCCGCAACCGTCATCCCCGGAATGAAACTCGGCGACAGCATCGCCGTCAACGGAACTTGCCTGACCGTCGTCCACTTTGACGCCGACCAGTTCCAAGTTGACCTGGCCCCGGAAACCCTGCGCCGCACCGCCTTGGGCCAACTGGAAACCGGCAGTGCCGTCAACTTGGAGCGTCCCCTTGCCATTGACGGCCGCTTGGGCGGCCATATCGTCCAGGGCCACATCGACGCCGCCGGTCGCATCACTTCCATTCGTCCCGAAGGCGACTGCTTCCTTTTCCGCATCCACGCCCCCAAACGCCTGATGCCCTACATCGTGGAAAAGGGCTTTATCGCTGTGGACGGCATCAGCCTTACCGTCGTGGACAAAAGGGATACCTCTTTTACCCTGTCTGTGATACCATACACCCTACAGAACACCAACTTACGGGAGAAATCGGCCAACCACCGGGTCAACCTGGAAGTGGACATCCTCGCCAAGTATGTCGAAAGCCTGCTTCCCCACTAACCCGCCCCCTTGAACCGGCCCGCCGATTTCCGGGGAGAAAAACAGGATTATGCCTCTGTCTAGCGTGCAAGAGGCCATTGCCGACCTCAAAGCCGGGAAATTCCTTATCGTCGTTGACGATGAACGCCGGGAAAATGAGGGCGATTTGGTAATGCCCGCCGAAATGGTTACCCCGGAAGCCGTCAACTTCCTGGTTACCTATGCCCGGGGCCTCCTCTGTATGCCCATGCTCGACCAGCGCCTCCGCGCCTTGGACATCCCGATGATGGTCAGCGAACACGCCCCCGGTGAAATGCCCACCGCCTTTACTATGTCCGTCGACTACAAAAAGGACACCACTACTGGTATTTCGGCCGGCGACCGCGCCGCCACCGTTCAAGCCCTCATATCCCCGGCCGCCGCTCCTGCCGACTTTTCCCGTCCCGGCCATCTTTTCCCCCTCCGCTACCAGCCCGGCGGCGTCCTCGTCCGCCCCGGCCACACCGAAGCCATCGTTGACCTCTGTCGCATCGGGGGAATGTACCCCGCCGGCGTCGTCTGCGAAATAATGAACGACGACGGCTCGATGTCCCGTCTCCCCGACCTCGAATCCTTTGCCCGGAAACACGACCTGAAAATCCTCAGCATCGCCCAGATAATCGCCTACCGCCGCCGCCACGAATCCCACATCGAACGTATCGCCGAAGCCCGCCTGCCCACCAAGCACGGCGTATTCCGCATCTTCGCCTACCGCAGCCCCTTCGATCCCGGCGAACATATCGCCCTGACTATCGGCGACTGGACGCCCGACCAGCCGGTCTTGACCCGCATCCACAGCGAATGCCTCACCGGCGATGTCTTCGGCTCGCGGCGCTGCGACTGCGGCGAGCAGATGAATCTGGCTCTCCAAATCCTTGGACAAGAAGGCGCCGGCGCCCTCCTCTATATGCGACAGGAAGGCCGCGGCATCGGCTTGCACAACAAAATCAAAGCCTACTCCCTCCAGGACGGCGGTCTGGACACCCTCGAGGCCAACCGGGAACTCGGCTTCGATGTCGATTTGCGCCACTACGGTATCGGCGCTCAAATCCTCTCCGACCTGGGCATCAAAAAAGTCCGACTGCTCACCAACAACCCCAAAAAACTGGCCGGCTTGGCCGGCTTCGAGGTGGAAGTAGTCGAGCGGGTGCAAGTCGAAGTCCCGCCCAACGACGAAAACCGCGCCTATCTCGAAACCAAGCGGGAACGGATGGGCCACATCCTCGGCTCCTGCTCCTGACCAAACCCTATCCCCCATAAATCCCGAAAGACCGCGCCGCCGGGTTGAAATCCAACCCCGGCGGCGCAACCTTTCCGACCCCTGGCAAAACCTTCCCCTACAACCGGGAAATCAGGTAAGCCTCAATAAAATCGTCCAACTCCCCATCCAGCACCGCCTCCGGGTTGGTACTCTGGAAGTTGGTGCGATGGTCTTTCACCGACTTGTAGGGATGCAGCACATAACTGCGTATCTGATTGCCCCATTCCGCCGCTACCCGCTCTCCCCGCAGCTTTGCCAACTCCTCCGCCCGCTGCTCGTTCTGCCGCGCCAGCAGCCGCGCCAGCAAAATCCGCATCGCATACTCCCGGTTCTGGTGCTGCGACCGTTCCGTCTGACAGGAAACCACAATGCCGCTGGGCAAGTGCGTCAACCGCACCGCCGAAGCCACTTTCTGCACATTCTGCCCCCCCGGCCCGCTGGAACGAAAAGTATCCAGCTTCACCTCCTCCGGCCGCACCGACAACTCTTCTTCCTCCTCCCCGGCCGCCGGCAGCACCTCCACCTGGGCAAAGGAAGTATGCCGCAAATGGTTGGGGTCATAAGGCGACAAGCGCACCAGCCTATGCACTCCCCGCTCTGCGCTCAAGTAGCCGTACGCATAAGCCCCGCCCACTTCCAGCGTTGCGCTCCGCAAGCCGGCATCCTCTCCATAAGCCAAGTCCATCACCTGCACCGGCCGCCGCCGCGTCTCCCCCCAACGGGCATACATCTTCAGCAGCATCTCCGCCCAATCCTGGGAATCCGTGCCGCCGGCCCCGGCCGCTATCGACACAATCGCCGGCCGGTCATCATAAGGCCCGGACAGGGTAAGGGTTATCTCCTCCCGGCCCAGTTCCTTGCCCAACTGCTGCACCGCCGCCGCCAGCTGCTCCGCCATCCCGGCGTCGCCGTCCTCCATCGCCAGTTCCGTCAGCTCCAGCAGCGTTGCCGCTTGGCTCTCCAGCCCCTGCCACAAAGCCGCCGTTTCCTTCAACCGGCCCAACTGCTGCATCTGCCGCTGCGCCGCCCGCGGGTCATCCCAATAGCCCGGCGCAGCCGCCTCCCGCTCCAGCCGGGCTATCTCCGCCTCCTTCCCCGCCAGGTCAAAGCCGCTCCACAACCGACTCGATTTTCTGAACCATCCCCAACAGTTCCTGCCGCAACTCTTCCATCAATCTATCCCTCAACGGCCGCAGCCGATTAAACTCTACCGCCCATTATAAATTGTCCCCCAGCCTTTTGCCAGAACCGCCCGCAGCAATCCTTCCCATCCCGCAGTAGTCCCTCCGGCGAAACCGGGAATCCGCAACGCCGCCCAAAGTACGATCCCGTAGCCTTTACCGCCCCACCGTCAACTTCACCGACCACAACTCCCTCTGACCGGGAATATACTGCCCGGTCCGTATTTCCACTATCGGGTAGTCCGGCAATGGGACTATTGCCAAACACTCCCCGTCCGACCGGCCGCCGTAACCGGTGAACTCGAAATCCCGGTTGTCAAACCCGATTCCCCGCCGCTCCTGCGGCAGCGCCGTCGCCTCTACCGGGAACAAGTGCAAAAAGAAACGGGTTTCCCAATCCGCCCGGGTACAGTCTGACTTCGCATAAATTAGCCGCTGGCCGCTCAGCAGTGCCTCAAAATTCCCCGGAAAGGACGACTGCCCCCGTTCCTCCCGCAAATTCGCCGCTAGATCCCGCAGACCCGGACGCGCCAAGTTGTGCAGCTCATTCCAGACCACTCTATCACCACGCCGCTGCCCGACCACCACATCGGCAACCGCATAATCCGGCAGCCGCGTCTGCGCCAAACATTTCCCGTCAAACCGTACCCCATAAAGCGTTGCTACCCGGACAAAGGCCGCCGGCCCATCCTCGTCTCCCGCCGCCCCTTCCGCCGGCCGCGCCATTACAAAAAACTGCCCGGTCAAATCCCCCGCCGGGCATTCCGCCCGAACCCAAGTCAAGGTCTTGCCCGCAAGGTACACATCGTAGTCGGCACGGATAATCAGCTCCCCCGCCGTAACCACCCGGTAAAGCTCTTGGTACCCGGCTGCCAAAGCCGGCTGCAATCGCGCCGCATTCACCGCCCGGACGCCCAGCAGCGTGTTATTGTAGGCTTGAACCGTATAGACGGCATTAAACGCCGCCGGCGACAGGTCATTCGCGTTGCGCCGGTGATCCCAGTCATAAACCAGGTAATAGTCCACTTCCCTTTCCGACGGATCCACCGCCACCAGTCGCTCCCGCTCCGCCGCCGGCAAAATGTCCGTCAACAGCGTCGTGCCGGCGACATATACCTTTTCCCCCGGGTGTTGGTTCAGAATATATTCCAGCCCTTCCCGATGCGCCGCCCGGTAGTAATCCAGATCGTACTCCCGTTGCAGCTGCCCCGGCGTAGTCCGATCCACCAGAAAGTTGAAATAGACCTGCTGCTGCGGATGCAACTGCGCCATCTGGAGAACAATCAGTCCGATTCCCGCAGCGGCCAAGCCATACAGCCCGCCGCGCCAAAGCGGCCGCCGGGCAAACACTGCCGCCATCCGGTACAACCCGAACCCCGCCAGCACGCAGAAAGGCGCATAGATAAAAAACAGATGCAGCCAGTCCCGGTACAGGTTGGCTTTCAGCAGTATCACCGCCCCTATCGGCAGGACAAAGCAGCCCAGCAGCAGCAAGCCAAACCGCAAATTGCCCTTGCGGAAAATCTTCCCTGACCGCGCCAACCCGCGCCCCACCACCGCCGCCATCCCCACTATTCCCAGCAGCAGAATTAGCGGCGGCGTAGTAATGACAAACCAGACCGGTATATACTCCGGCGGCAACGCCGTCGCATTAACCATCTCCCCCCGGAACCGGTTATATACCTCGGTCGGAAATTGCGCCATCCCCGCGAAAGCCTCCCCAAAATGCCCAATCGGGTTGCTCCACAAGTAAGGCCAGGTAGCATAAAGGGTTAGGACCGCCGCCAGCGCAAAGACGCCGCCGGTCGCCAATACCCTTTTCCGTTCCCCTGACCCGGCAGCATAAAACAGGTCCAGCCCCCGCATCGCCACCACCGCCGGAAACAGCATCGCCCCCACAATGCGAAAGTTGGTCAGCAGTCCCACCCCGATACCGCAAAGAATGAACGCCCCGAGCGTCTCTTTTCGAAATGCCCGGTGCGTCAGATACAGGGCAATCATAAACATACTGAGCAGGGGCAGGTCTTTGCTGTTAAAAAAGGAATGGGCGTAAAGGCGGGGATGCAGCAGAAACAGCAGCATGGCCAAAAGGGCCAGCAGTCGCCGGTTGAACATCCGATAAACCAGCAAATAACAAAAAAAACCGCCGCTGATGAAAAACAGATGCGTCACCAGATGGCGGCTCAGGTAGATGGCGCGGGTATCCTCCAACCCCAGGATCCGCTCCAACAAAATCAACGGCGCCTCAAAAGCAACCCCGTAATACCAGTCCGTATAACGCCGCGGCGCATAATCATTGCCCAGGGCATAGTCCACGGCGCTGGCCCCAATAACCCGCTGCCAATCCTCATCCAGCGACATCCCGTAATCGTCCAGAACCGCCAAGCCTGCCACGAAAAACAGGGCGCACAGCAACGCCGGGCTATAGACGGTCAGCCAGGGGACCGCCGCCCGCCGCCGGCTGGAACGCCGGAACATCTCGAACATGGATTTAATCGCCACCGCCCGGATTATAGCATAGGCAGTCCCTCTTTCCCGCTCCTGTTATGTCATTCCGAGCGATAGCCGGTTATGTCATTCCGACCAACCACCTATGTCATTCCGACCAACCACCTATGTCATTCCGAGCGATAGCGAGGAATCTAAAAATCTGTCGATGAGTCAAGGGCGGGCATTTTAGGGCGTGTTCCCGCTAACGCTTGGCCATTGCAGTCAACCACCTATGTCATCCCGACCAACCACCTGTGTCATTCCGAGGCGATAGCCGAGGAATCTAAAAATCTGGCGAGGAGTCAAGGGCGGGCATTTTAGGGCGTGTTCCCGCTAACCCTTGGGCATTGCGGTAAATCACCCATGTCATTCCGAGGCGATAGCCGAGGAATCTAAAAATCTGGCGAGGAGTCAAGGGCGGGCATTTTAGATTCCTCCCTTCGGTCGGAATGACATGGTGGTGGATTGGTCGGAATGACCTAGTTATGGTGTCGGTTATCCGGGGCGTCAATAATTAGCGTGAACACGCCTTGAGCCCCCCCTACACCACCAGCCGCGCCCCCTTCGGCCGCGCCTTGCCGCCATGCACCGACGGCTCCGCGCACCACTTAGCCGCCAATCGCCTTACCCCCGCATACACCGCCTCCGCAAACCCCAGCAAATCGCAGATAACCCGCCTATCCAGCAACGCCCGGTTCGGGTCAGCATCCGCCAAATAAGCCGGCAGCAATTCCTTATCCCGGAACTCCTCAAAAATCTCCTGCGCCGTAGCCAATTGACCGTCATTAAGGGCGCGCAGGTCGAGGGTAGGCAACGGATACATACCTGTGATGGTTGTCCGTCCCCGACCGCTTTGCTGGCGGTTGGAGTTCCACCAGAAAGACAGCAACCCTACAGTAGTATTGCACCATAGGGTAAAAGCGTAATCGTGTTGCTGGTTAGGAAAGATTACGTTAGGCCAAGCAGTCCCACCAACGGTTTCATCGTCGGTAAAAGCCGCCGTCAAGGGTTGAGAATTAAACCGAAAATCTTGATTTAGATGGGCGCGACTGGCAGTAGCCCAAACCTCAGCAGCTTGGGTTTCCATCCCCAGCCGCACCGCCAGCTGCGAATCCGGTTCACAGACCATGCGGTTCTCTTTCTTTGCATTGTGATTCCACAAAGCGGGATAAGTAGCCGTCGGGCTGGGGGGTGCTTTAGTGAAACAACCCTGCGGGGGAGTGCCGATGATACTGAGGTGATACTTGCCAAACTCGGCTATCGTGGAGAGGGCAGTAATGGGGATGGGGAGATGACTTTGGTTAGTAGGGAGCCAAAGTCGAGAGTTGGTAAGGGCATGGGCTACTTGGGCTACCGATAGGTCTTTGATACGGACAGCGTTCCAAGACGGCGAAAATTGTCAGACAATTTTCGCCGTCGCTATTTCGGCGAAAATTTCCGTACCAATGTTCAATACTGCGCCGCCGTACGGGCCATCCTCAATACCCCGGACTATATCAGCGGACTCGATGCCTTTGGCAATGGTCGTAGCGGCGGCCCGGGCGGGCGGGCGGCGGCGCAGCGAAGTAAAGCGGTCACGCTCCGCCAAGGCTTCGCCCTCCCGCAATTTGCGGGCTACTACCAGACACTCCGCCATACCGGTGTCGGCGGAAAAGGACAACTGGTCATTATCCGCGGCGGCAATGCTCAACACTTCCAAGTCGGTATATTCGTCCGCCAGCAGCTGCCGAAACTTTTCCCAAGAGGCGCCGGCCGACACCGACAGCGGCAATACAAAAGCCAAGACGCCGCCGGGCTTGAGCTTTTTGTCCGCCAACGCTACAAAAGCCGACGCCATCCCTGCGCTCCCGTGATAGCAGGTGCCGCGCTTAAATCGGTCTAATCGCCGGGACATAGCCTTTTGGTCGGCGTCAGACGAATCAAAAGCGGCGAAGGCGGCGGCGTAAGTACCGGTATATTCCCCCTCGTGGGTTACATTCCGGGTAAAGGGCGGGTTCATAATCGCCAGGTCAAAGCCGCCGTCCGGGATTTGGGCAATCACCTGCGCCGCCGTTTCCTCGCCAACGCTGCCGGTGCGGAGGGCCGGGTCGCTGGTGTTGAACAGGGTTTGCACCGCCGAACTTTGCAGCAATTCCAGCGAACCCAGCTTGACGCTGCCATCCTCTTGCCGACCGTAGGGCATCGTGTAAAGCCGGGACTGCCCGAACTGCACCTCCGGCTGCATCCCGGACAAGGTCGAGCCGGTTATGTGAATGGCGGACGGCATTACATCGCAGCCGTACAGCACTTCCTCCAGCATAACCGGATGCAGCCGCGCCGGGTCGCCGCCTTCCCGCTCATGCCGGGCCGCGATTTGGCTATAGACTGCCGACAGCAGCGCGCCGGTGCCGCAGGCAAAATCCCCCACCCGCAAGCGGCCGATGGCATCCGCATCCGCCCAATCCACCCCCTCCAGTTTCGCCACCGCTAGCCGGGCCAGCAAAGCCGCCGACTCCGGCCGGGTGTAAAAAGTCGCCAGATACTTGCGGTCGGCAATCAGCCGTTGGAAAACCCGCCCGGTCAAATCGTGGGCATTATCTACCCCGGCCGCCGCCACCCCTTGCGCCGTCGGCCGCAGCCTATCCAGCACTTGGGCGGCGGTATCGGATGGCAGCTGGGTCAGCAAATCTTTGGCAATGGCGAAAATGGGGTAGTAGTTGATGGCCAGGATACCCTCCCACGCCGCCAGTACCGCATCCTGCAAGGTAGGGTCGGCCGGCCCGCCCAACTGCCGCAGGTGTTTAACGGCAGTGTGCATCCCGGCAATGCGCTCATGAAAGACCAGGGCATTAGCCAGAATAGCGCAAGCCATCCGCCGCGTTTGCGGCACATTGGACATTCCCAGCAGAGCGGCTAAATCGGCGGCGCTGCCGGGACGCAGTTCCGCCATATCGTCCAACCATTCAGCCGCCCGCTCAATACCGTTTTCCAAAGTTTCCGCCGCCCGCTCCACCTCTTGCTGCGGCACCGAAACCAGCCGGATTAAATCCGCCAAATCCGTGACGGAGCCGGCAAGCCAACCGGCTTGGGGAAAAGGATTGCCTTGATGGTAAAGAACCCGGTAAGACAGGGCGGCCTGTTCCACCGCCGCCGTCACATCGTACGCCGCCTCCACCGTCGCCGGGTAGCGCACCGCAATGGCCGCCTCAATGGCCCGGCCGTCCCCGGCAATGTTCAGCCCCAGCCGCTCCCGGGCATCCTGCTCCACCGTCGCCGCTGGTTCATATTCCGCTTCGACCACCACCGGCGCCCGGCCGCGCCCGGTAATCAGCACATCCGAATGGCGGCCCGGATAGTCGGCGAAAGTCTGCGTATTTTCCGCCAGCACCACACAGCCCGGCAGCATCCCCCGCAGCAGGTTGCCCAAGGCATTATTGGCGTTAGGTTCCGTCTGGCGCGGCATCATATCATCAGCCCTTTGCCCGGTTTAGGAATTAGTAGCCGGGGCAATAGTAGCACAATTCCGGCTACGGGCAACCCCGCATTGCCCGCAAAGGCTATCCGGTGCTAGAATCCCCCCGCCTACCCCGAACCTGCCCGGGAGTCTCACCCTTTGGAACTGCTGACCGTCGCCCTCCTCGGCATCCTCGCCTACCTCCTCGGCGCCCTCCCGCCGGCCTACTTGCTGGTACGGGCGGTCAAAGGCGTAGACCTGCGGGAAGTCGGCAGCCGCAATGTCGGAACGCTGAACACCTACCATCAAGTCGGCTTATGGGGCGCCGCCCTGGTGCTGGTCATTGATGTCGGCAAGGGCGCAGTAGCCGCGCTGCTGCCCGCTTGGCTCAACGCCGCCGGTTGGGCTGACCTGCCGCCCTGGACCGTCTATGTAACCGCCTTGCTGGTCGTCGCCGGCCATAACTGGACTTTCCTGCTCCGCTTCCGCGGCGGCAAGGGCGCCGCCAGCATCATCGGCATCTGCCTGGCCTTCGTCCCCCTGCCGGCGTTGCTTGCCCTGATTCCCGGCATAATTGCCGTTATCCTCGCCCGCAATGCCATCGTCGGCTTGGCCGTCGGCTACATCCTCCTCAACCTCTTGGTCATCGCCGCCGCTCTCTTTAACCTGAACTGGCTCCTTCCCAACCCCGGCATCTACCACATCGGCTTGTGCCTTATGTTGACCGCCGTTGTTGCCATCTCCTACGCCATCTCCATCCGCGGCCAACTCCGCGACGCCCTCCGCAACCGCAGCCTGCGCGCCGTTTTCTACGGTTTCCCTCCGGCCGAAAGTTAGCCCCAAGTCTGACCTATCCCTGATAACCGGGTTATCGCCCAATACCATTATTCCCCGGTCTTGGTTATAATAAACAACCGGCAACTTCCCTTGGTTGTCCGTCACTTCACTGCAGGAAGTCAATATGCTCGACCACGCCGCCCTCGACCCTACCAGCAACGACGCCGCCCAGGCTTTGCGCCACCGAATGCGCCATTCCGCCGCCCATGTTATGGCTGACGCCGTCCTTAAACTCTTTCCCGAAGCCAAAATGGGCGTCGGACCCCCCACCCAGGACGGCTTTTATTACGACTTCGATGTTTCCCGCCCCTTTACTCCCGAGGACTTGACCCGCATCGAAGGGCTGATGCGGGAAACCATCGCCGCCGGCCAACCTTTCCAACGGGAGGAAGTCAGCCGGGCCGCCGCCCAGCAGCTTTTTGCCGACCAGCCCTACAAACTCGAAATTATCGCCGACCTGCCGGCTGAAACCACCCTCAGCATCTACCGTCACGGCGACTTTATCGACCTCTGTCAGGGGCCTCATGTCGCCGCCACCGCCGACATCACCGCCGTCAAACTGCTTACCATCGCCGGCGCCTACTGGCGCGGCGATGAGCGCCGCCCCATGCTCCAGCGTATCTATGGCACCGCTTGGGAAAGCCGCGCCGCCCTCGACGACTACCTGCACCGCCAGGAGGAAGCCGCCCGCCGCGACCACCGCATCCTCGGCCGCGAGTTGGGACTCTTTTCCATCCACGAGGAAATCGGCCCCGGCCTGATCGTCTGGCATCCCAAGGGCGGCGTAGTCCGCAGCCTGGTCGAAGACTACTGGCGCGATCTGCACTACCGCCACGAATACAACATCGTCTATTCCCCCCATATCGGCCGCGCCCGCCTCTGGCAGACCAGCGGCCACCTCGACCACTACCGGGAGAGTATGTACGCCCCTCTGGAAGTGGACGAACAGGAATACTTCCTCAAGCCGATGAACTGCCCCTTCCACATTATGGTGTACCGCTCCGCCCTCCGCAGCTACCGGGAACTCCCCCTGCGGATTGCCGAACTCGGCACCGTGTACCGCTACGAGCGTAGCGGCGTCCTCCACGGCTTGATGCGCGTCCGCGGCTTTACCCAGGACGACGCTCACATTTTCTGCCTCCCGGAACAGGTCGAGTCCGAAGTCGGCGGCGTCCTGGCCTTGACCTTTGAGCTGCTTGACGCCTTTGGTTTCACCGACTTTTCCATCTCCCTCTCCACCCGCCCCGCCAACTACGCCGGGGAATTGGCGATGTGGGAACACGCTACCGACTCCCTGCGCCGCGCCTTGCAGCAGCGCAATCTGACTTTCGACATCGACGAAGGCGGCGGCGCCTTTTACGGCCCCAAAATCGACATCAAAATCCAGGACGCCCTCGGCCGCGACTGGCAATGCACCACCGTTCAGTTCGACTTTAACCTCCCGGAACGCTTCAACCTCACCTTTATGGACGCCGCCGGCGCCCGCAGCCGTCCCTATATGGTGCATCGCGCCATCCTCGGCTCCCTCGAACGCTTCCTCGGCGTCCTGATTGAACACTACGCCGGCGCTTTCCCCCTCTGGCTGGCTCCCGTCCAAGCCCTGATCATCCCCATCGCCGACCGCCACCACGACTACGCCCGCCAACTGAAAACCCGGCTGGAAAGCCACGGTTTCCGCATCGAAGTGGACACCCGCAACGACCGGATGAACCAGAAAATCCGCGACGCCCAACTCCAGAAAATCCCCTATATGCTGGTCATCGGCGACCGGGAACAGGAACAAGACGCCGTATCCGTCCGCACCCGCGCCGGCGGCAACCTCGGCGCAATGCCCCTAACCGAACTGGTGCAGCAAATGACCGCGGAACGCAGCCAAAACTAGCGTTGCCAACTCCACCCGGAGCCCCGAGGTAAGCCAATGAAAACCTATGTCTTCGTAGTGGACATCGAACAGGAAGCGGATGGACGCTGGAGCGCCATCATCCCGGCATTGCCCGGTTGCAATGCTTGGGGCTACACCAAAACGGAAACCTTGCAGGCAATCCGGGACAACGCCGAAATGTACCTTGAAGTCCTGACCGAGTTCGGCGAACCTATGCCTTGGGAACCGGAAAATCAGGCAGACATTCCCGCTGCCGAAATCCTCGAGATAACGGTGTGAGCAGCAGCCGTAGCCTGGTTCACCTGCTGAGAAACATCCCGGTGCGTGAATTAGTTCGCGCGTTGGAACGAGACGGTTTCGTGCGTATCCGCTCCCGTCGCACCGGAGGTTATTTTTACAGCCATCCTGACGGCCGCCGTACCGTCATTCACTATCACAATGGCGGAGATACTCTAACCCGAAAAACTCTGGGGGAAGTCCTGAACCAAACCCACTGGACCGAACCAGACCTCCACCGCCTCGGCCTCCTCTAACCTCACCCGGAAATCGCCAAAAGGATACTGCTCTATGCCCAACCGCCTCATCAACGAAACCAGCCCCTACCTCCTCCAGCACGCCCATAACCCCGTGGACTGGTACCCCTGGGGGCCGGAAGCCTTGTCCCGCTCCCAAGCCGAGGACAAGCCCATCCTCCTCAGCATCGGCTACTCCGCCTGCCACTGGTGCCATGTAATGGAGCGCGAATCCTTCGAGGATGCCGCCATCGCCGCCTTGATGAACGACCACTTCATCAACATTAAGGTCGACCGCGAGGAACGCCCCGACCTCGACGCCGTCTATATGGAAGCTGTCCAGATGCTCACCGGCAGCGGCGGTTGGCCGATGACCGTCTTTCTCACCCCCCAAGGCCAACCCTTCTATGGCGGCACCTACTTCCCCCCCGCTGACCGTTTCAATATGCCCGGCTTCCCCCGCATCCTTCAAGCCGCCAGCGAAGCCTATCGCAACAACAAGGGTGAAATTACCCGGGTTACCCAACAACTGACCGCCCAGATGGGCCGCGCCGGCCACTTGCCCCGCGGCGGCGGCCTTTTGACCGAGGACATCCTGCACCAAGCTTATTCCCACCTGGCCGCCAACTTCGACTACCAGAACGGCGGCTTTGGCGCCGCCCCCAAGTTCCCCCAGCCCATGACCCCGGAGTTCCTGCTCCGCTACCACCACCGCGGCCATAGCCACCGGGCCCTGGAAATGGTCGAGTTGACCCTGGAAAAAATGGCTTACGGCGGAATGTACGACCAGATTGGCGGCGGCTTTCACCGCTATTCCACCGATGCCTACTGGCTGGTGCCGCACTTCGAGAAAATGCTCTACGACAACGCCTTGCTTTCCCGCCTCTATCTCCACGCTTGGCAGCTTACCCGCCGGCCCCTCTACCGCCGCATTGCCGAGGAAACCCTCGACTACGTGTTGCGGGAAATGACCGACCCGCAAGGCGGCTTCTATTCCGCCCAGGATGCCGACAGCGAAGGCGTCGAGGGCAAGTTCTTTGTCTGGACGCCGCAGCAATTGCTGGAAATCGTTGGCGCAGCCGACGCCGACCTCTTGGGCCGCTACTACGGCGTTACCCCAGCCGGCAATTTCGAGGGCGCTAACATCCTCAATGTAACCCGCGACCCGGAAACCTTTGCCCAAGAACAGAACATCCCCCAGGAACAACTGGATTCCCTTATCGCCCGCGGCAAATCCGCCCTATTGGCCGCCCGCGAACAGCGCATCCACCCTTTCCTCGACGACAAAGTAGTAGCTTCCTGGAACGGCTTAATGCTCCGCAGCTTTGCCGAAGCCGGCGCCGCTTTCAACCGCCCCGACTATCTGCAAGCCGCCGCCCGCAACGCCGCCTTCCTCCTCGACCAAATGCTGGTGGACAACCGCCTGCTCCGCACCTGGCGCGCTGGACAAGGCAAACTCCCCGGCTTTCTCGAGGACTACGCCGGCGTTGCCGACGGCTTGCTGGCTCTCTACGAAGCCGACTGCAACCCCCGTTGGCTCCGCCAAGCCATTGCCCTGACCGACACGATGCTTGACCTCTTTTGGGATGACGGTATCGGCGGCTTCTATGACACCGGCCGGGAACACGAAACCCTGGTTACCCGCCCCCGCGACATCTTCGACAACGCCCAACCCTGCGGCGGTTCCGTAGCTTCCGAAGTGCTGCTGCGCTTGGCTCTGTTCACCGGCAACAGCGAATACGAACGCAAAGGCGCGCTGCCCCTGCGCGCCCTCCACCAGCTAATGTCCCAAGCCCCCGGCGGCACCGCCTACTGGCTTGGCGTCCTCGACTTCTACCTTTCCCAGCCCAAAGAAATCGCCCTTATCGGCCCCGGAACTGACCCGGCCACCCGGGAGTTGCGGGACGCCGTCTTTGGCCGCTACCTCCCCAACAAAGTGGTAGCGGGACAGGATACCGGCTTGGCCGCTACCGACAGCATTGACCTCGCCGGAATACCCTTGCTGGAAAACCGGGGAATGGTGGACGGCAAACCTACTGCCTACGTCTGCCAGAATTATGTCTGCCAACTCCCGGTTACTACGCCGTTGGACCTGACTCGGCAGTTAGACGGCTAATCCCGGCACTCGAACCGGATACCCAAAACCGGAAAATCCGCCCCGGCATCCGGCGGAACTTTAGCCCATTCCGCCAAACGGCAGCCCACTACCCACGCAATTCCCCGTTCTGTAACCAGTAGCGGTATCCCATCCCGCCGCTCTCGGGGTATCCGCGCGTCCGTAAAGAAATCCTGCAACTTCTTAACCCCGGCCATCCCCAACGGCTGCAACCGGTCGCCCGGCCGCCGCCCCCGTACCAACCCACCGCTGCCCAAAACTTCCCGGTTCAGATACGCCGCCAACGGATTGCCTTCCTCCCCATAGTCTATCTCCCCCCAAGCCGCCACCCGCTGCGTAACCCGCCAGCCCGGAATCTCCGTAACCGTTTCCCCATCCCCTACCGCCGGCCAATTCAACCGATATTCCCCTTCCAGAACCGGGTAAGCAGCCGCCGTTCCCTCCTCCCGCCGCCGCAAAATCAACCGCCCGCCTTCCGTCCCCAGTTGCAGCCCGCCCGGCAAATCCAAAGTCAACCCCGACGCCTTGGCCTCTGCCAATTCCGCCATTGCCCGGAGGTGGCTTTCTCCCAATCGCCGCGCTTCCCCGGTCAACTCAATGTAACCCCGCCGCAATACCCGCCGCCGCAATGCCGGATGCCGTTCCAACACCGCCGCCCGGTCAAAAATCACTTCCGACCGGCCGCCATCCGCCCCTTCCCTAACCACCAAAGGCCAAACCCGTTCCGTCTCCCCCTCCAGATAGTCCAACTCCAACGCCGCCGTCCGCGCCAACCGCGCCAACGCCGCCCGCACCCGCGGGTTATATTCCGCCGCCAGATACGGCATCAAATCCTGCCGCACCCGGTTGCGCGTGAACCGAAACATTGCATTGCCGCTATCCTCCCGAAACGGCCGCCCCAACTCCCGGCAATACGCCGCCGTTTCCGCCTTGGTAACTTCCAGCAACGGCCGAAACAACGCCGGCGTTGCCAACCCCGGCGGCCACGGCCACGGCGCAACCTCTGTCATCCCCCGCAATCCCGTCAGCCCGGCTCCCCGCAGCAGATGCAGCAGCGTCGTTTCCGCCAAGTCATCCTCGGTATGCCCCACCGCTACCACCGCCGCGCCCGCCTGCGCCGCCACCGTCGCCAGAAACGCATACCGCATTTCCCGCGCCCCCTGCTCAAAGGACGAAATGCCCCGTTCCCGCTGATACGCTATCGGATCCCGTTTCTCCACCGCCACCGGCAGACCCAACTCCCCGGCCAAACTCTCCACAAACCGGGCATCCTCATCTGCTTCCTCCCCCCGAAAGTCATGGTTCAGATGGGCAATATGCAGCCGAATACCACAAGCCGCGCTAACCCGGTGCAGGCTGTAAAGCAAAGTCGAGGAATCCGCCCCCCCGGACACTCCCACCACCAGCGTAACCCCGGCATTAGCATAACCCGCCCGCCGCAGCGCGGCCGCTACTTGCCGGTCAACCTTTGCAACAACCGCCATCGCCCGCCCTAATCCGAACCGTTCCCCGGCGTCAAATGCCCGGTAGCGTTGTAATAAAGCAACCGCCGCCCCCGCGGCCCGCTGTCAAAAAGGCTTACCGACCCCAAACTCAAGTCCATCCGGTGAAAATTCGCCAAAGGCATCCCCAGCAGCCGGGCGCAAATGGCGCGGATGGCAAAGTTATGGGAAATCAGCGCCAGATTATCCTCCGGACGGTGCAACCGCTCCAACTCCAACACCACATCCCACGCCCGTTCCTGTAGCCCCGCCAGCGACTCGCCGCCCGGCATCACTATTTCCGCCGGATAGTCCCGCCAAGTGTCATACACTTCCGGCCAACCGGCCCGCATCGCTTCCCCCTCAATCCCCTCCAATTCCCCCAACGCCATCTCCTTCAGCTCATCCCGCACCGCTACCGGCAAACCCGTCTGCCGCGCTATCGCCGCCGCCACTTGCATCGTCCGTCCCAAGGGACTGGCGTAAATCGCCGTCAAGCTCCATTCCTGCGCTGCGGCCGCCGTATCCTCCGCCTGCGCCAAACCCCGCTCATTCAACGCCGTATCGCTCTGCCCCTGAAACCGGCCCCGCCGATTCCAGTCCGTTTCCCCGTGACGGATTAAGTAAAACCTCACTCCCCGTCCCCTTCCGTAGCTCCGGCCACCCGTTGCGCTTCCACCAATTCAATGCGGACGCCATTCATCCCCCGCACCGTCAACTTCAGGCTTTCGTACTCCACTATCTCCCCCACCTCCGGGATATACCCCAGTTGGTCCAGGATAAACCCGGCCACCGTTTGATACTCCCCCTCCGGCAGGTTCAAATTCAGCCTTTCCCTGGCTTGCAGAATACTCATCCCCGCGTTGAACTGAAAGGTATTATCATCCACCGTCGTATAGCCCTCTTGCGGCTCCGCCCCTTCCTCGACCTGCCCGACAATTACCTCCAGCATCTGCTTCATCGTAACCAGCCCGGCAATCCCCCCGAACTCGTCCACCGCCAGCGTCAGCCCGTAGCCCCCCTGCTGCATTTCCGCAAAGGTATCCGCCACGCTCTTGGTCTCCGGCACAAAATGCGCCGCCCGCAGCTCCAACCCGGTAACGCTGTCCCCCATCCCCAGCTTGACCCCATCCCCTTCCTTCCCCATCGCAATCAGCACATCCTTGCTCGACAGCGCCCCCAGCACATTCTCCATATCCCCCTCCTGATGCACCGGAAAACGGGTATGGCTGTGTTGCCCATACCGGATTAGAAACTGCTCCAGGGTCGTCCCTGCCTCCACCCACACAATTTCCGTCCGCGGCGTCATTATCTCCTGTACCTGCTGGTCGCCGAACCGAAACACCCGATCCAGCAGTTCCGCCTCTGTTTGCTCCACCGTGCCGGAACGCGCTCCCGCCGCAATCAACGCCCGAATTTCCCCCTCGCCCACTTCCGACTCCGACCCTCTGATGCCCAACACCCGGGTGAACGCATCGGTGATCAGCCCCAGCAGCCACACCCCCGGCGACAGCGCAAACTGCACCATCCGCAGCGGCCGGGCGTAGGCAAAGGTCAACGCCTCCGGCCGACTCCACGCAATCGTCTTGGGCAAAGTTTCGCTGAAAATCAGCAGCAGTGTAGTGACTACCACCGTCGCCGCCAGCACGGCCACCCCTTCGCCGAACCGGTTCCCCAGCAACTTCAGCGCAATCGCCGTCCCCAAAGCCGCCGCCGCCGTATTGACCAGGTTGTTGCTCAGCAGCACCGTCGCCAGCAGCCGCTCCGGCTGCTCGATTAACCGACCTACCAGCCGCGCCCGCGGCCGCCCAATGTTAATCAGGTGCATCAACCGCGCCCGCGGCAGGGCGATAAAGGCCGTTTCCGAGGATGAAAAAAAGGCGGAAAGAACTAGGCACACTACCAGCAGGACTAACTCCCAGATCGCAGAACTTTCCATTTCTCAGCCTTTCTACCTCCCGGTCAAGCCTGAACTGCAATCAGCCGCCGCAAACTCGACCCGTCAACCCGCTGATTTGCCCCATAATAGCGCATCCCCGCTAACCCTGTAAAGTTGCCCCGCGCCGCCGGGCAAGTCAATCACGCCATAAAGCCGCCATTCCCGCAAAAACGGGAATGACGGTAAGCAAGTCACCAAGTATATACATAGCCTTGGTAATAACCACCCTTCCTTGCGGTTTCAGGGTACAGTCCTCCCTACACCACCAGCCGCGCCCCCTTCGGCCGCGCCTTCCCGCCATGCACCGACGGCTCCGCGCACCACTTCGCCGCCAACCGCCTTACCCCCTGATACACCGAATCCGCAAACCCCAGCAAATCGCACACCACCCGCTTATCCAGCAAAGCCCGGTTCGGGTCCGCATCCGCCAAGTAAGCCGGCAGCAGTTCCTTGTCCCGAAACTCCTCAAAAATCTCCCGGGCCGTATCCAGTTGACCGTCAGTAAGGGCGCGCAGGTCGAGGGTGGGTAGGGCGTCTATCGCGCTGACCGTTATGTCTCCTCTACCAGCAACTTGGCGGTTTGCGTGCCACCAATAGCAAATCAGACCCAAAGTGCTGTTCCCCCACACTACAAAGGGATAATCAAAAGACGAATCAGCAAACCTTACAGTCGGCCAACCCCGGCCGCCCATACTCTCCCTTTCGGTAAAGGCCGCCGCTAGTGGCTGGGAGTTAAAACGAAACCCTCTACTGATGTGAACCCGGCTTGCCGTATCCCAAATGCCAGCGGCCTCTTGCTCCATACCAATCTGTACCAGCAACTGCAAATCCGGTTCGCAGACCAGATGAGTCTCTTTCTTGGCATCGTGATTCCAGAGACAAGGATAGTTAGCCGTATCGCTGGGGTTGGTTTTGGTAAAGGGAGCCGGGTGTGGCGGGCCAAGGATAAGACGGTCAACCAGGCCGCGCTGTCCGATGATAGAGAGGGTAGTAGTGGGGAGTGGGAGAGGGTTTTGATAGGTAGGGAGCCAGAGGTGGGAGTTGGTAAGAGAGTGGGCTACTTGGGCGACTGAGATGTCCGCAATACGGACAGCATTAAACGTCGGCAAAAATCCCTTAGGGATTTTTGCCGACGCGATTTCGGCGGCATTTTCCGTACCGATGTTCAATACTGCGCCGCCGTACGGGCCATTCTCAATACCCCGGAGCAAGTCAGCCGCCAATACGCCATTAGCAATTTCAGTGGCGGCGGCCCGTCCGGGCGGGCGGCGGCGCAGGGAAGTAAAGCGGGCCCGCTCCGCCGGGATTTCGTCCTCCCGCAATTTGCGGGCCACTGCCAGACACTCCGCCATACCGGTGTCGGCGGAAAAGGACAACTGGTCATTATCCGCGGCGGCAATGCTCAACACTTCCAAATCGGTATATTCATCCGCCAGCATTTGCCGAAACTTATCCCAAGAAGTGCCGGCTGATACCGACAGCGGCAGCACAAAAGCCAAGACGCCGCCGGGCTTGAGCTTGCGGTGCGCCAGGGCGGTAAAAGCCGAGGCTAACCCGGCTTTGCCGTCATAGCAGCTATTCTTGCCCAAGTCCCGCATCCGCTTGCCCATCGCGTCCATATCGGCTTTGCTGGCGTCAAAAGCGGCAAAGGCCGGATTAACCACAGTAGCGTGGGCGCCCTCGTGATTAGTGGCCCGGGTAAAGGGCGGGTTCATAATCACCAGGTCAAAGCCGCCATCCGGGATTTGGGCAATGACCTGCGCCGCCGTTTCCTCGCCGACGCTGCCGGTGCGCAGCGCCGGGTCGCTGGTGTTGAACAGGGTTTGCACCGCCGAACTTTGCAGCAGTTCCAGCGAGCCCAGCTTAACGCTGCCATCCTCCTGCCGGCCGTAGGGCATCGTATAGAGCCGGGATTGGCCGAACTGCACCTCCGGCTGCATCCCGGACAAGGTCGAGCCGGTTATGTGAATGGCGGACGGCATTACATCGCAGCCGTACAATACTTCCTCGAGCATAACCGGATGCAGCCGCGCCGGGTCGCCGCCGCCTTGCTGATGTTGGGCGGCGATACGGTCATACACCGCCGACAGCAGCGCGCCGGTACCGCAGGCAAAATCCCCCACCCGCAAGCGGCCAATAGTAGCCGCATCCGCCCAATCCACTCCCTCCAGCTTCGCCACCGCCAGCCGGGCCAGCAAGGCCGCCGACTCCGGCCGGGTGTAAAAGGTCGCCAGATACTTGCGGTCGGCAATCAGCCGCTGGAAAACCCGCCCGGTCAAATCGTGGGCATTATCCACCCCGGCCGCCGCCACGGCCTGCGCCGTCGGCCGCAGCGTATCCAGCACCCGGGCGGCGGCAGCGGAGGGTAGTTGGGTCAGCAGGTCTTTGGCAATGGCGAAAATGGGGTAGTAGTTGATGGACAGGATACCCTCCCACGCCGCCAGTACCGCATCCTGCAAGGTAGGATCCGCCGGCCCGCCCAACTGCCGCAAATGCTTAACGGCAGTATGCATCCCGGCAATGCGCTCGTGAAAGACCAGGGCATTAGCCAAGATAGCGCAAGCCATCCGCCGCGTTTGCGGCACATTGGACATTCCCAGCAGGGCGGCCAAATCGGCGGCAATTCCGGGACGCGATTCCGCCATCTCGTCCAACCATTCGGCCGCCCGACCAATGCCGCCTTCCAGCGTTTCCGCCGCCCGCTCCACTTCCTGCTGCGGCACCGAAACCAACCGGATTAAATCCGCCAAATCCGTCACGGCGCCGGTCAGCCACCCGGCCCCGGGAAAAGGATTGCCCTGATGATAGAGAACCCGGTAAGACAAAGCCGCCTGTTCTACCGCCGCCGTCACATCGTACGCCGCCTCCACCGTCGCCGGGTAGCGCACGGCAATGGCCGCCTCAATGGCCCGGCCGTCCCCGGCAATGTTCAGGCCCAACCGCTCCCGGGCATCCTGCTCCACCGTGGCCGCCGGTTCATATTCCGCTTCGACCACCACCGGGGCGCGGCCGCGCCCGGTAATCAGCACATCCGAATGGCGGCCCGGATAATCGGCGAAAGTCTGCGTATTTTCCGCCAGCACCACGCAGCCCGGCAGCATCCGGCGCAGCAAATTGCCCAAGGCATTATTGGCGTTAGGTTCCGTCTGGCGTGGCATCATAAGCATTAACCCTTTGCCGAATTTGCGAATTGTAACCGGGGCAATAGTAGCATAATTCCGATAGCCGGCAAGGGTCTGCCGCGCGTGGGATCGCTCCAGTTGACACCATCCCATCCCTGCATTAACCTGAACTCCCGTAACCAACCCGGCCCAATCAGGATTGACTTGCCGATGACCGCTCCCGCCGCCACAATTCCGGTCTCCGTTGACCCCGGCCGCCTGCGCCTCACCGACCTGGCCGGCGCTGACGGTGTCCTGTTGGGGATGCGCTGCCCCACCTGCGGCATCTACCTGTTCGGCCCCGCCGTCTTTTGCCCATCCTGCACCGCCGCTGACCTGGAGCCGGTCGAATTAAGCCGCCGCGGCATCCTTTACAGCTACACCATCGTCCGCGTGCCGCCGGCCGGCTGGCCCGGCACCGTCCCCTACATCCTCGGCGAAGTCGAACTCCCCGAAGGCCCCCACGTCCTCGCCGAAGTCATCGACTGCCCCCAAGATGAACTAGCCATCGGGCAAGCCGTAGAACTAGCCTTGCAGCCCGTTCCAACCGCCGATTCCAGCCCAACCCGCATCGTCTATAAATGGCGGCCCGCCGTCGCCAATCCGGGAGACGCCCCATGACAACTCCCTTCAAGCCCGCCCGGGAAGTAGCCGTTGTCGGCGTCGGTCTCCATCCCTTCGGCCGCTTCCCCGGCAAAGACTTGGCCGCCCTGGCCCGCGATGCCGTAGTCGCCGCCCTCCAGGACGCCGCCATCCCTTGGCGCGCCATCCCCGTCGCCTATTTCGGCCATGTCTATTATCAAGGTATGTCCGTTGGCGAAACCGCCCTCGGCCCTTTGGGGTTGACCGGCATCCCCATCATCAATGTCGAAAACGCCTGCTCCAGCGGCTCCACCGCCTTTTGGCAAGCCTATTGGGGCATCGCCGCCGGCCTCTATGACCTGGCATTAGCCTTTGGCGCAGAAAAAGTCCCCAGCGGCCCGGTTACCGTTACCGCCGCCGACAGCCCGGAACGCTATATCGGCGGCGACCACATGATGGCTGGCTACGCCCTGCGGATGCGCCGCTATATGGCTGAAACCGGCGCGCCGCCCGCCGCCTTTGCCCAAGTCACCGTCAAAGCCCGCCAAAACGCCGCCCTCAATCCCTACGCCCACCGCCAACAAACCTATACCGTTGCGGAAGTATTGGCTTCCCGCCCCATTGCCGACCCTTTGACCCTCTACCAGTGCTGCCCCACCAGCGAAGGGGCCGCCGCCGCCATCCTCTGCGCCCGGGACACCCTGAACCGCTACGGTTTGAACGCATCCCGCGCCATCCGGGT
Organism: Dehalococcoidia bacterium; assembly: GCA_965243185.1. Classification (GTDB taxonomy): domain Bacteria; phylum Chloroflexota; class Dehalococcoidia; order Lucifugimonadales; family UBA3495; genus CBDBCU01. Next base: position 3,182,188 of record OZ251531.1, read on the forward strand.
CGCCGCCGCCACGCTAACCTCCGGCAATTACAACGGCCGCGGCAGCGACCACTCCGCCTTCAGCCCCTACCGCACCGAACCGGCCGCCTTGGCCGCCTACGAAATGGCAAGTCTCGGCCCCGAGGATGTGAACCTGGCTCAAGTCCACGACGCCGCTACCATTGGCGAGTTGCAGCAAATTGAAGCTCTGCACTTAACTCCCATGGGAGAAGCCTGGCAAGCCACCCAATCCGGCCGCACCGCCCTGACCGGGGATATTCCGGTTAACACTGATGGCGGCCTCTTGGCTATGGGGCATCCCTTCGGCGCTACCGGCATTCGTATGGTTCACGAAACCGTAACCCAACTCCGCGGCGAAGCCGGCCCCCGCCAAGTCGCCAATCCCCAAGTCGGCTTGGCCCAATGCTCTGGCGCCGGCGATGTTACCACCGTCCAGATTTTCACCCGCTAACCAGGCAATCGGGAATAAGGCAGTGCGCCGGGGGTTAAAGAGAATTATGCCCGCCTTCATCATCTTGGCCGCAATGAAAGGCCGCTTCATCTCCGAACACGGCAACCACTACGACAACTTCCAGATGATGGGCTATTTGGACGCCGCCGATCCCGTTGACGCTATAACCGCCTTCTTTGACCAGCCGCCCTATCCCATTCGTTGGGCAGATGTCGAGTACCTGTGGGCGGAACAATTAGCCGACACCGACCACACCGGCCATCACGGCGACTACGACCGGGTCTATGTCGAATCCCTCCGCCGCCGTTGGGAACCCCCCGGCTAAACCCGCCTTGCTATCCTTCCCCGGCCGCTTCCCGCAACGCCGCAAAATCCCGCCGGTACGCTTCCGCCAACGCCCGCCGGTCAGTAGTGTGCAGCACAAACCGCGCCCCCTGCCGTACCCAATGCGCCGAAAGCTCCGCCGTCTGATGATGCACCAGCGTAGCTACCCCGTGCCTTTCCGCCGTGTCAATAACCCGCTGCACAATCTCCTGATACTCCGGCCGGTCATACTGGTCCGGATAGCCAATGGAAATGCTGATGTCATTAGGCCCCACAAAGATCCCGTCAATCCCCGGCACCTTCAGGATTTCCTCCAGGTTATTCACCGCCGTCACGCTTTCAATGCCGATGATTGCCACCGTGTTGCGGTTGCGCCGCTCCAGATACTCCCGGGCGGCATCGCTCACGCGCTCCCCGCTGTCCATCAACCGCCGCACTGCTTCCCCCTTCAGCGGCCGCCACTTGGCCGCCCCGATAACCTCCTTCACTTCCGCCGCCGTCTCGCAGTAGGGCGCCAGTATCCCCTGCGCCCCGGCGTCTAACGCCATCGTCACATAGTGCGACGCCGGTATCGGAATGCGGACAATGGGCGCGACCCCGGAACCGCTGCACGCCGCCAGATAATCACCCAGTTCCGCCCGACTCCGCGGCCCATGTTCCGTGTCAATGACGATATAATCCAGCCCAATCCCTTCCAACGCCGCCGCCCACCGGGGATTGCGCCCGTGCGTTATCATCGTCCCGTACACCCGTCCCCCACCCTGCAAAACTGCCTTCAACTCCGCTCCGTTCATACTCCCTCCGCATTGCCCCTTAACCCATCCCGCCCGTCAAAATAGCACCTGAATCCCTCCGTCCCAACGCCGCCAAGTATAGCACACGCCCCGTCCCGCGTTCTCTGCTATAATGTATGATGAGGCATCTTTTACAGAGCAGGAGGATAATTGACCTCACCGCGTTTAATCACCCGCCAGCGGGAGTGGAATCGGTTGGCAACTAGTCTCGCCAGTGAGCAGGAGCTGGCGATAGACACCGAATCCAACAGCCGATACTCCTACCGGGGCCGTATTTGTTTGATACAGATCGGCACCGCGGGGTCTGCGCATCTGATCGACCCTCTGGCTCTGTCTGACCTGTCTGCATTGGGTTCAATTTTGGCAGAACCTTCGATCACCAAGGTGGTCCACGGTTCCGACTATGACCTGCGCTGTTTCTATCGGGAGTACGGTTTCGAGGTAAAATCGCTATTCGATACCGAGATTTCCTCCCGATTTTTAGGTGTGCCGGCGTCTAATTTAGGCTCTGTCTTGCGCAACTTTCTGGGCGTGGAAATACCCAAAAGCCTGAAGTTGCAAAAGTCAGATTGGGGCAAGCGTCCACTCAGCAAGCAAGCGATAGATTACGCTGTCGCCGACATCCATCATCTGTTACCTCTAGCCGCAGAGTTACGCAACCGTTTGACGGAAGTAGGACGTTTGGACTGGATTCAAGAGGAATGTAACCTCTTGGAACAAAACGCCCGTGCCAGAGTTGAGCATACCGAAAGGTCATTCCTGAAAATGAGGGGTGCCGGTCGTTTGAGTATGCGACAGTTGGCAGTCTTAAAGGAACTCTTTGAGTTTCGCGAGAAGGAAGCTGAGCGGCGGGACTGGCCTCCGTATTGGGTCATTCCTAACGATGTCTTGCTCTTTATTGCCAAATCGCCAAGCACCCCATTGTCTCAAGTCCCAAATCTCTCCTCTAAACTGATTAACCGGGTAGGGCAACAGATAGAAGCCGCCGTACAATGCGGGCAATGCGGGCCAGAAGTGCAACGACCTCCACTGTCTCGGAAAACTCGTTTCCAAGACCCGGATGTCGAAAGCCGCCTGCAAGTTTTGAATCAATGGCGTAGGGATAAGGGGGCAACCCTTGGCCTCGATCCCGCCCTCCTCTGGCCCACGCCCAGCCTCGAGCGGTTAGCCCGCAATCCCCACCAGCAGGATACCGAACTCTCCCCCGCCGGCTCCCCCGAAATCCGCTACTGGCAGCGGCAGCAATTCGCCGCCGAACTAGCCGCCGCCGTTCAGGACGCCGCCCGCCGCTTTCCCCTCCAAACCATCCCGACCTAGCCCGCCGGCCCCAAACTAAAACCCTCCCCGATAACCGGGGAGGGCTGCGGAACCGCTTGCCGGCCCGGGAACCCTAACGCCCGTCCACTAGCAAGTTCCGGCAGAACGCCGCCGTATCCACCAAATCCGGTATCACCACATACTCGTCCACCGTGTGCATCTCGTTAGTGGACATCCCCACCACCACGCTTTGGATGCCGTGCAGCCGCATCACATTCCCGTCCGTCCCGCCCCCGGACGGCTGAATGTTCGGCGTCAGCCCCATCTTTTCCATAATCCGCCGCGTCATCCGCACCACCGGCTCATCCGGATCCAGCCGGTAGGTATGAAACATCACCTCCAACTGCTCCTCAATCGTCGCCTCCCGATACTTCCGCCGCGCCTCATCCAGCGTCGCCGTAACTTGCAGTTTCAGCAGGTCAAAAGTCTCCGTGTTACGGCTGCGAAACTCCCCCACAAAAGTAGCCTCCGCCGGCACCGCATTCCGCACCGTCCCGCCGGAAATCAGCCCCACATTAAAAGTCGTTTCCTCATCCAGCCGCCCCTGCGGCAGCTCCCCGATAATCTCCGACGCAATGCGAATGGCCGACAAACCCTTTTCCGGCTCCACCCCGGCGTGGGCGGCCCGCCCCTTTACCGTCACATCAAACCCCATATAGGTGGGACTGGAGCCGGTGATGGTATTCACCGGCCCGTTGCCGTCAAACACCACCGCCTCCAACGCCCGGATCAGCGAAAAGTCCAGGTTGTTGGCTCCTACCAACCCGATTTCCTCTCCCCGCGTAAAGACCGCCTGCACCGGCCGGTGGGCAATGCCTTCCTCCACCACCGACTCCACTCCCTCCAGAATGGCCGCAATGCCCGCCTTGCAGTCCCCGCCCAGAATGGTCGTCCCGTCCGAAACGATGCGCTCGCCCCGGATTTGCGGCTTAATCCCGCGCCCCGGCTCCACCGTGTCCATGTGCGCCGACAGCAGCAGCGGGTTCTCCCCCGGCTCCGACGCAATCACATTCCCGTGGGCGTCCCGCTCCACCGCAAACCCCAACTGGCTCAACCGCGCCGTCAAGTGCTGCGCCACCGCCTCCTCCTCATTAGAGGGGCTGTCAATCCGCACCAGGTCGCAGAAAGAGTTGATCAGCCGTTCTCGATTTACCATAGTTCCCTTACCTCTCCTTTATCCGGTCAGCCTATCCCGCGCCCCATTATACATCCCCGGCTAGGGCGACAGAGCAATCAGCCCCAACCCCAGCACAATAAACCCCGAACCCAGCAGCCGCCCCGTCCCAAAGGGTTCCTTCAGCAGGAAAACCCCTAATAATACCCCAATCACAATGCCCACTTCCCGAGCCGGCGCCGCATAGCTCACTTGCGACCAAGCGAAAGCCGTCAATACCAAACCATAGGTAACAAACCCCAGCAGTCCCGCCGCCACTACCGGCCCGGCATTAACCTGCCACTCCCGCCGCACTCCGGCCAACCCGTGCTGCCGTAATATGTAGGGAAACAACCCTATCGCCGCCCCCAAAGTCAGCAGATAAACGAACAGGAACGGCTGAACATAGCCCACGCCCCGCTTGTCCACCAGCGTATAGATGGTAATAGTCAACCCGGTCAACACGGCGTAGCGGATGCCCCCGTCCCGCAGCAGCGCCCCCGGCTGATGCAGCAACTCCCCCAGCCGTCCCCACCACGACACCAAGCCAATCCCCAGGATAATGCAGCCTACCCCCGCAATGGCCGGCAATGCCATCCGCTCCCCCAAAGTCAGCACCGCCAGCACCGGCACTAGCATTGGCCCAATCCCCCGCGCAATGGGATAGACCAGCGACAAATCCCCCCGGCTGTAGCCCCGTCCCAGCAGCGTGAAATAAGCCACGTGCAGTACCGCCGAAGCCAACGCCAGCCACCACCCCGGCGGCGGCGGGGGATACCGATACAGCAGCCACCCGCCCAACGGCGCCAGCATCACCGCCCCCCCGAACAGGATCCACCACACAAACACCTCCTTATTCTCGGAGCGTTTCAGCAGCAGATTCCAGCCGGCGTGCGCCGCCGCCGACAGCAAAATCAATCCCAAAGCCAATCCGGTCATAATCCCAGAGTATAACCCAAACTAACCAGCCCCCAAGCGCAGCAAAAACCCCGCCCGGCAAACGGGCGGGGAAACAAAACCATCCCGAAAAAAAGGTTGGTAGCGCATAGGGGATTCGAACCCCTGATCTCCGCCTTGAGAGGGCGGTGTCCTGGGCCGCTAGACGAATGCGCCACAACAACAGCTGGAAACGGCCCCAAAGAAACATCCAGCAAAACTAATATAGTAAAACCGGCAGCGCTTGTCAACTATTTTAACCGCCTTTTTCTATATTCAACCGTCGTAATTCCCGTGAAAACGGGAATCCGGCAACATAAAAGCACCGCCTACAGCCGCCGATTGGATACCACCGGTTCCGAGGCCAGCAAACGGCGCAATCCCTCCAGATTAGGCAAGCCCAGGATTTCCGACAAGCCATCATCCAAGGCCCGCCGCGCCGGGCAATCCACCATATCCGGCAGCCGCTCAAACTCGGCCTCCGCCAAAGCGTCAAACAGCTTGAACAAGGCAGCCAGCTGGTCTGCGGAAAGGGCACGAGGATCGAGGACGGGAAACACTTCCATATCGGCTTTCTTGGGCTGCACCCAACTGCCCATTGTAGTGTTGCGGATGGCAAGCAGGGTCAATATGCCCACGCTGCTGTTCAGCCACGCCGCCAACGCCTTTTCGATGTCTTGGCTTTCCACACAAACCGTCCACCACATACGGCCAAGCACATTTTCCCGGGACCGCATAGCAACAACCCGGGCGGTGTTCACTCGGAAGCGGGCGGCGACCAATAGCCGCCCGGCCTGCTCCCAAAGTCGTTCCCCATATCCCGGATTTTGCTTGCCCCGGGGTATTACCAAAGGGGCGAGATAGGCATTGGGGGAACACAGCAAAGACTTCCTCTCGTCGGTATCGTGTCGGTCGACAAGCGGGTAAGCAGTTATGGAACCAGTTTTGTCAAACCCGTCGTCAAGGCGGCGGGAATCGGGTCCAATTGGCCCAAACTCGGCCAGTTGGGTCATAGGAATCTTGGCAGTAGTCGAGGTGCCGGGAATCCTTACTTCCCCGTTGTCCAACAGATTCCTAGCGGCCCGGAGCAGGTCGGCCCGGGCAAACTGGATGCCAAACCACTGCTTGCCGGCAAACCGGGACTCCGGGATGGACACCAATTCGCCAATATGCCTGCCCTCAACTTCCAGCAGCCCCGTACCGCTATCCTCAAAGTTGGCTGCGGCAGTAGCCGCAATCCCTTGAGCTACCCGGTGCGCGTCGCCGACGCTTCCCGGGTTTTGCCACAGATTCACAAAGATGGTGCGCGTCTCCGGGGATTTGCCCTTGCCTACCTTGCCATTGACCGGGCGGCGGGTGGCAATAAGCAGAACTTCTGATAGGTCGGTGCTGTCGGAAAAGTTGTAACGGCGCGGGTCGTGGGACGCCACCACCATATTCAGGGTAAAGTCCTTCTCAATAAGAGCGCGGGTTTGCTCCCAAGACGGGCCGGTGCAGACCGTTGCCGGCAGCACCAAAGCCAAGCGTCCCTCCCCGGGGTGGAGCTTAGGCGTAGCAGCGGCCACAAAGGCGGCCCCCAAGCCGGCAGTTCCGGTAGCTTGCCGAGACTTTAACCGCCTTCTTAACTCCTTCTGTAGTTGGCCTCGCTCCCCGTCCGGCAGACTGCCAAACAGCAGGTTGCCAAAACCTGACCGCGTAAAAGGCGGGTTCATAATCGCCAAATCCAAGCTAGGCAGGCGAACCGTTTCGCCATTGGCAGCCGTAGTGCCGCCATTGCCATACACCTTGGCCGCCTCTCGAATAACGCCGCCGGAAATATCGGGAGACAACGCAAACTGCACCGGCACTTCATCATTGCCCAAAAAATCAAGGGAACCCAAGGATACCTTGGCCCCGTCGGAACCATAAGGCATTACATAGAGATTCATCCGGTCAAATTGAATCTCAGTGTTGAGCATCGCCAGACTGGTTGCCGCAAAGTGGATTGCGGAAAGCTGCACATCGTAGCCGTGAATCGCTTGCTCCACCATAGCCTTGTGTAAGGCGGCGGCCTGCTGCCCTCCCGCATCCAGATGACGCCGCCCTGCTTCGGCGGCCACGGCCATCAGCAAAGTGCCGGTGCCGCAGGCCAAATCCGCTATATTCAGCGCCCCCGGGAATTCGTGATCCTTCCAATCTATATGCGGCGGCCAGTTGTGAAACACCAGCCGGGAAAGCAGGGTAGCCGCCGGTACGGATGTGTAATAGGCGCCGGTGAACTTGGCATCGCTCAACAGCGTATGAAACAGCCGCCCCGAAAGGTCATGACCCTCTAACCCCCGGGTATCCTCCATTGCCCTAATCAGGGGCTCCACCGACTCCGCCTGCAATAGGGGATACACGTCCCGAAGCACATCCAGAATTTGGAGGGCCAGCTCGAAAACCGGCACATAGTCAATGCTTTTACAGATCTTCTGCCACTCTTCTTGCAGGCCGGGAACGCCGCCACGCCACGCCTCTTCAACCGACTTCACTTCCTCGTTGACGCTGGCCAAGCGGTCTTGAAAAGCCAAGGCATTGAACAGCACCAGAGCCGCAATGCGGCGGGCTTTAACTCGGTTGACTTCCTGGTCTGTTTCGGCAATTTTTTGGGCGACGCGGAAGGCGGTTCGGGCGTGCTTGGCCATCTCATCCGCCGACCGCGCCAAGGCAAACTCAACAATCCCGGCCGCCGTCGCTACCCGGTCAACCCCTTCCAGTTCCAAAGGCAAGGCGCGCAAATAGTCCGCCAGGTCAGCCACCGACCCCTCGTGTATCAACCGCTCTTCGCTAACCTTCCCCCTGGTGCCGTGCAGCCACCAACGCAGCCCAATCGTGGCCGCCAAGGCAAAAGCCAAATCCTCAATCGGCTTCATCCACTCGGGATACAGAACTCCCACGGCGGCCAGAGAACTTTTATCCCTTTCCAGCCGCTCGTCCAGTTGCGTCGCCAGCAGGTTGGCCGACCCGGCCCACTTGCATTCCAAGATGACCGAATCCCTGCTTTTCAGGTTGACCCGCACATCCGGCGTCTGGCAGCGACTCTTGCGCTCTGCCCTGGCCGCCAGTCCCCGACCCCGCAGAGCCTCCGTCAGCAAAGTATTAACCGCCTCCTCCCGGACCGTTTCCCGGTCATTACCTTCCCTATCCGGTTGCATAACCTTCCCCTCGACGCGCCAGTTTCCACCCCAACTATAGCAAAGAACAAACTCCCTTGCCATCAGCCAGCGTCATCAGACCCGCGGAAATCTCCCCTACTCCCACTCTATCGTCCCCGGCGGCTTGCTCGTTATGTCATACACCACCCGATTCACCCCCGCCACCTCATTAACAATCCGACTCGACATCCGCCCCAAAACCTCATACGGCAGCCGCACCCAATCCGCCGTCATCGCATCCACGCTCGCCACCGCCCGGATCGCGCACACCTGCCCATAAGTCCGATAATCCCCCATCACGCCCACCGTGCGGCTGTCCGTCAGCACCGCAAAACTCTGCCAAATCTCCTCATACAGCCCGGCCCGGCGCACCTCCTCCAGCACAATCCCATCGCACTCCCGCAAAATCCCCAACCGCTCCTCCGTAACCTCCCCGATAATCCGTATCGCCAGCCCCGGCCCCGGGAAGGGCTGCCGCAGCACCATCTCCCGCGGCAATCCCAACTCCAGCCCCACCTCCCGCACCTCATCCTTATACAGATAGCGCAGCGGCTCCACCAGCTTTAACTGCATATAATCCGGCAGCCCGCCCACATTGTGATGCGTCTTAATCCGCGCCGACGCCCCATTTTCCGGCGCCTCGCTCTCAATCACATCCGGGTACAGCGTCCCCTGCGCCAGAAACTCGGCGTCATTCAACTCTGCCGCCGTCTCCTCAAACACATCCACAAACTGCGCCCCGATAATTTTCCGCTTTTCCTCCGGGTCCGTAATCCCCTGCAAACCGGCCAAAAACCGCGCCCCGGCATCCACATACAGCAGGTTCAGCCCCAAATTGCGCCGGTAAGTTTCTTGCACCTGCTCCGCTTCCCCCTTCCGCAGCAACCCGTTGTTCACAAAAATGCCGGTCAGCCGCTCCCCGATGGCCCGGTGCAGCAGCAACGCCGCCACCGACGAATCCACCCCCCCGGACAGCGCGCAAATCACCCGACTGTCCCCTACCTGCTCCCGTATCCCCCGTACCGCATCGGCGACAAAGTTCTGCGGCGTCCAATTCTCCCCACAACCGCAAACCCGCAGCAAAAAGTTCTCCAGAATGTTCCGCCCCAGCGGCGTATGCTCCACTTCCGGGTGAAACTGGATACCGAACCGCTTGCCGCCATCGCTAACGGCGGCGTGCGGCGAATTCTCCGTAGCCGCCAACGCCGAAAATCCCGCCGGCAGTTCCGCCACCCGGTCGCCGTGACTCATCCACACCGGAAAGGACTCCGGCAAACCCACCAGCAAAGCATTCCCGCCGCCGGTCTGCCGCACCGTCGCCGAACCATACTCCCGCTGCTCACTAGGCGCCACTCGCCCGCCCAGCTGGTGTACCAAAGCCTGCATCCCGTAGCAGATGCCCAAAATCGGCAGCTCCCGCTCCAAAACCCAATCGGGAATTAGCGGCGCCCCCGGTTCATACACGCTGGCCGGCCCCCCGGACAAAATCACCCCCTTGGGGACAATCCGCTCCGTAACCCGTTCCCAATCCGCCCTCGCCGGCGCCACCTCCGAATAAACCTTCAACTCCCGCGCCCGCCGCGCAATCAAATGGCTGTATTGCGACCCAAAGTCAACAATCACCACCCCCTCCGCCACCGCCCGCCCGCCGCTATCGCCACCGCCGCCGCCGGTATCAGTATCCCCAAAACTACCCCCTTGCCGGTTCCCCATCAGCCAATTCCCCCGTTCCTTACGGATTTCCCTCGCTCCTGCGAAATAGCATCCTTCGCGACATGGAATTATATATCAAACCCAATGGCAAATACCCTGCTCCCTACCGTCATTCCCTTGCCAACGGGAATCCGGAAATTCCCCCAAAGCGGCGTGGAGTCGCCGCAAACCGCCCCATCTGCTACAATCCCCCCAACAAAATTGGCAGCAATCAAGGGAGGTCCTTATGGCTTGGCATTACGATTACCGGTTCGAGTTGCTCAACCGTCCCTACGGCGGCGTTAGCGAAGGGCCGGTTTGGGATGGCGAATCCATCCTCTTTACCCACATTCCCACCAGCCGCATTATACGCTACGACCCCAACTCCGGGGATATTGCCGAGGATCGGAGCAATACCAACCACACCAACGGCTTGGCGTTTGACGCCCGGGGCAACCTGTTCGGCTGCTGCTCCGGCGGCCGGGCTATCGTCCGCTTTAACCCGGATGGTACTACCACCACTGTCGCCGACCGGGTGGACGGACAAAAGCTCAACACCCCCAACGACCTGGCCATTGACCGCCGCGGCCGCATCTGGTTCACCAACCCCTGGAACGCCGGCAACATCGACCCCAGCGAAGTCGAGGAACTGGACAACCGCTCGGTGCTGTGCGCCGCCCCCCAACCGGATGGCAGCTATACGGTAACCCGCGTTACCTTTGACACCACGATGCCCAACGGTATCCTGGTTTCCCCCGACCAGCGCACCCTCTATGTGGCCGAAAGCAACAGCGACCGCCCCGACCTGAACCGGGAACTGCGCGCCTACCCCATCAATGACGATGGCAGTCTGGGGGCTTACCGCACCCTGCACACCTTCGGCGCCGACGCCGCCGGGGCGCAGCGCGGCATTGACGGGATGTGCCTCGACGCCGAGGGCAACATTGTCGCCACCGCCGGCTGGGAAATCAGCGGCCCCGGCGGGATGATTTATGTATTTTCCCCCACCGGCCGGGTGTTGGAAACCCATCCCATCGCCGCCAACCGCCCCACCAACTGCTGCTTTGGCGGCCCCGGCTTGACTACCCTGTATGTTACCTCGACCGACGGCCACTTTTACCGGGCTGAAACCGACCGGGTGGGCTGGGCGATTTACCCTTAAACCGGGTTACAAAACGGTATCTGCCCAGGAGCGGCTTATGCAGGATATGGATTTGCGGGGACATGGGATTGGTCGGCGGCAGCTACGGCAGGGCGGCGGCCGCGGCAACGGCAATGACCATGTCGAGGATTTGTACGGCTGCACCGAGCTTTATGTCTATCAGCCCCCCAACAAGCGGGTAACCGGCTACGAATCCCTCAAGCTGTTCCTCGAATCCGAAGGCTGCGAGGTACTCTTTACCGCTGACGCCCCGCCGGAGTTAAACGGCTACGAAACCCTGCGGATTACCCAACGGCAGGGGCAGCCCATCCCGGCGGCCGTAGTCAAGCGCGCCCATTCCTGGGCCCACCAGCGCAACTTTCTGCACAGCTTTTTCAAGCCGATGTACCGCTAGACCAGCCGGGGGAAACCTTGACCTACGCCGATCTGAAACTGGAAACCGCCGCCGCCGTAGCTACCTTAACCCTGAACCGCCCCGACGCCCTGAACGCTTTAAGCCCGGCTCTGTTGGCGCAGTTTTCCGCCGCCGTGGCCGCCGTAGGCAAGGATGAATCGGTCAAGGCGTTGGTTATCCGGGGCGAAGGGCGGTCCTTTTGCGCCGGCGCCGATTTGCTGTTCTTTGACACCGTCTTTGCCGATCTATCCCGCCTGCCGCCTTATGTCAAACTGCTGAACGACTGCCTCTTGCAGCTCGAGGAACTGCCCATCCCGACCATTGCGGTGGTGCATGGCTTCGCCTTGGCCGGGGGCTTGGAGCTGATGCTGGCTTGCGACCTGGCTTTGGCGGCAACGGATGCCCGTATCGGCGACCAGCACGCCAACTTTGGCTTGATGCCCGGCGGCGGCTCCACGCAACGACTGCCCCGCCGTATCGGGATGCCGCGGGCCATGGAACTGTTGACCACCGGCCGCCACCTTTCCGGGATTGAAGCCGCCGAGTGGGGGTTAGTCTTGCGCGCTGTCCCCCCGGAATACCTGAACACCGAACTGGAGTCGCTACTGTCCCAACTGCGGAATAAAAGCCGTACCGGCTTGGGCTGGATTAAATCCATCACCCAACGCGGCAAAGATTTGCCCTTGCGGGAAGGCATCGCCCTGGAAAGCCTGGCCTTTACCCAATACTTCGCCACCTCCCCCCACCCGCAGCAGGGCATTCAGGCATTCAAGGAAAAAAGGCCGGCAGAGTTTTAGGAATCTGGATGTGGAGTTCAGCCCCCCAGCATTTCAGCAATATCAGGGGGAACTTCGAGACCGTGCTGCTGCTCAAAGGCGGCGACGCTTTCGTAATCGTTGCGGAACGAGGCAGATATATCGAACCCCATAGCTTTGGCCGCAGTCAAATCAGACTTGGCCTTTTCCCACTCGCCCAAGTGCAACCAAGCCTCCCCGCGATAGCAATAAGCCTCTGCATAATTAGGGGACTGATCTATCGCACTGGTGAAGTCTTGGACAGCGCGGTCATACTCTCTTTTACGCAAGCAAGAAACACCGCGATTGCTATAGCCCAAGAAGTCTTGCGGGTTCAGGTCTATTGCTTGGGTAAAGTCTTGGATGGCAAGGTCAAGCTCACCTTTGAGAACATAAGTAGTCCCGCGATTGCCATAAGCCACAGCGTAGTCCGGATCCAGAGCTATGGCGTAGTCAAAATCCGCAATAGCGAGGTCAAGTTTCCCCAAGTTCCCATAAGCCACGCCGCGACCGTTATAGACTTCGACCAGTTGCGGGTTAAGCGTCAAGGCTCGGCTAAAGCCGTCGATAGCCCCTTGGTAATCTCCGGTTTCCAGAAGGGATTGGGCACCATTGAAAATATCAATGGCTTCCTGGTGGATGACCGCGTACCGGATATAGCCGTGCAAGTCGTTGTAGATAGTCTCAGCGTATATACCGTGGCACCGCCGCAGGTAGCTTAACAGCGACGCTTTAAGTCGAGCAGGAATAACAACCACGCTATCCGGCTCAATAAAACCTGCCGGCGGGCGCACGAATATGCTTTTCTGAGCAATTACCCGGTTCACCGGGCGGCTCGGTTCGTGGATGTAATCTTCGATGGCCGCCGACCTCTCCAGCAGGATGACGCGACCATCTTGGGAATGGTTGCCGTCGCAGGCAAAGAACAAGGCGATAAAACAGTCGGTGGTAAAGTCAATCAGGTTGGTTTTGCCGCCATAATGCTGGAGTTCGGTCAGAATTTCAAACTCGTCTTTCTCGGCAGTGAATCCTCGCGCTACCAGTAAGCGGGCTTGTTGCACAGCTTCAACTTGCCCGCGCAAAGAGTCCGGCAACTCTCGATAGAGGCTGGAGGACACATCGGTATGCTTCTTATTGGTTTCGCCCCGAAAAATGTAATCACCTCCGGCAACCTTGCGCGTCAAGTCGTTGACTACATCCAAAACTTCATCCAAGTCACCGTTAGGCATACCGCCCTCCGGGTTTGCCCGGTTGCCGGTTAATAGTTAGCCGCGCGCCGCCCCGCTGTTGCCGCCGCCGCCGCCGCGGTTGCCGGTCAATTTTATTGGGCTTGCCAGAAGGCGCGGTTTTCATCCCCGACAGGGAGCCGTAGCTGTAGGTACCACTGGTCTGCATAATTTCACCTCCCGCTGCCGTGTTTCAGCAGATGCTGATGGTTGGCTTGGCTGGATTATAACAAACCCTGCCAACAACTGCTACCCTTAATTATTCCCTTCTCCCAAGCCTTTGTCAAGCAAAAATACCCGTATTCGCACTACTTCCCCGCGTGCCGACGCCGTTGGCACACCTGACCTACGACGGAAGTTTCAGGAAACCACCTCCGCCCCGGCCCGCCCCAAGTGCAGTTGCACCGGCACCGGGTAGTTGCCGGTGAAGCAGGCATCGCAGAAACCGCTTTCATCGCCGTTGACTACCGACAGCAAGCCTTTGACGCTCAGGTAGCCCAAGGAATCGGCGGCGGTCAAATCCCGTATTTCCGCTACCGACTTGCTGGCGGCAATCAGTTCCTCCCGGGTGGGCATATCCACGCCCATATAGCAGGGGTGCTTGATGGGCGGCGCGCAGACCCGGACATGGATTTCTTTGGCGCCGGCTTTCCGCAGTACCCGAATGACATGGGGCATCGTAGTGCCGCGGACGATGCTGTCGTCCACTACTACCAAACGCTGCCCTTGAATTACGGCGGTCAGCGGGTTCAGTTTCTGGCGGACGCCCAAATCCCGCAGCCGCTGCTCCGGCTCAATAAAAGTCCGCCCCACATAGCGGTTTTTAATCAGCCCGTCGCTGTAGGGGATGCCGGATTCCCGGGCGTAGCCCACGGCGGCCGCCGTCGAGGAATCGGGAATACCAACCACTAAATCAGCGTCAACCGGATGTTCCCGGGCCAACTGCGCCCCCATTTCCCTACGGGCGGCATAGACCAGGATACCATCGAGGACGCTGTCCGGGCGGGAAAAGTAGATATGCTCGAAAACGCACATTGCCCGCCGTTGGGGGGTGCGTTCATAGACGGCGGAACGAAGGCCGTTGCGGTCAATAATCACCGCCTCGCCGGGCAGGATGTCCCGGGCGTATTCGGCGCCCAAGTGGTCCAGGGCGCAGCTTTCCGAGGCGATAACCCAGCCTTCCTCGAGTTTGCCCAAGCACAGGGGACGGATGCCCAACGGGTCCCGGGCCGCCATTAGCGTATCCTCGGTCAAGGCTACCAGAGAAAAGGCCCCGGACAGAGTACGCATACAGTGGAAAATCCGCTCCTCCCAAGACACGCCGGGGGCGTTGACCAACTGGTAGGCAATCACTTCGGAGTCGGTAGTGGCGGCAAATCGGCAGTCCCACTGTTCGACGAGCTGCTGCCGCAAGTGGGGGGCGTTGATGATGTTGCCGTTGTGGGCCAAGGCTAACCGCCCAGCCCGGCCGCGGACCAGCAAAGGCTGGGCGTTGCAGAGTTGACTCGCGCCGGTAGTGGAGTAGCGGGTATGGCCGATGGCGAATTCGCCGGTCAGCGGCAGGAAGTCCGACTCCCGGAAAATCTGCGTGACCAAGCCCATATCAACCCGGAGGTTGATGTCCTGTCCATTGGCGGCGGCGATGCCGGCGCTTTCCTGCCCCCGGTGCTGCAAGGCGAACAAGCCGAAACAAGCCACCCGGCTGGCCGCTGCGCCCGGCAGATAAACGCCGACGACACCGCACTCCTCCCGTGGGTGGTCAAAGGGTACCTGGAGCTTGGCGCCGGTCAGTTTATTACCCACGCGGCTATTTTAAGTTCCCTTAACCTTTGCGGTCAACCGAAATTAACCCGTTTCCCGGGGCAAATCGCAGATACCTGGCAACTTATCTATCGTCATTCCCGTGAAAGCAGGAATCCAGAGTCTCCGGCCTTTCTGGATTCCCCCTTTTGTGGGAATGACGGTTCCTATAGGCGATAGCCCTAACCGGTTTCCCGTCGGATTTAACCCGGCTACCGGTTCACGGCTACCGCTTGGGGATGATGCTGACCTTGCGGTCGTCGCCGTAGCCCACGCTTTCGGTGTCGACATTGGGGTTGTTAGACAAGGACAGGTGAATGATACGGCGGTCGGCGGGCGACATCGGCTCCAGGGTAATAACGCGGCCGGTCTGGACGACCCGCTCCGCTACCTTGCGGGCCATATCGCGCAGGGAGTTTTCCCGGCGGCGGCGGTACTGCTCCACATCGAGGGATACCCGGAGGCCCTCGCCGAACTCCCGGCGGACAATCATACTGACGATGAACTGCAAGGAGTGGAGGGTCTGCCCGCGCCGGCCGATCAGCAAGCCGGAGTCGGGGCCGGTAATGTCGATGACCGGGCCGCCGGCCTCCGGGTCGTGAGCGGCGCGGATGACGCAGGAGACATCGACGCCGGCGGTGGTCATTATGTTGTTGACGGCAATGAGGGCCAGGTCGGCGGCGCTGCCAGCGTCAGCGGCGGAAACCGTTTCCGGGGCAGCCGCAGCGGCGGCCGGGATGATGTCGTCGGCATCGGCATCGGCGTCCGGGGTTGCGGCCGCTTGGCGGCCGGCGGGGCTGCGGAGCGTTACCCGAACCCGGGCGGCCTCGCCGCCGATGCCCAAGAAACCGGTTTTGCCCCTATTTAGTATTTCGACCTCGACCGCGCTGCGGTCGACGCCGAGCTCTTTCAGCGCCAGCTCTTCGGCTTCTTCGACGGTTCGGGCGGTTCGCACGACTGCTTCCATCGTCATCTATCTCCTTGGCCGCGGTATTTGCTGCGGCGGATTGGGGGGCCGGGGTCGGCGCGGATGCAGCCCGGGGGAACAGGGGGAACAGCGGCCCCCAACCGGTGATGAAGTACTGTATGCCAACGCCGATTACATTGGAAACTATCCAGTAGAGCGGCAGCCCGCTGGGCCATTGCAGGGAAAAGAAACCCAGGAAAATGGGAATCATCCACAGCATCATATTTTGGCTGGACTGCTGCCGAGGGTCGGGGGACGGCATCATGGTCATCTTTTGCTGAACCCAAGTGGTTGCCGCCACCAGAATGGGGAAAATTATCGGCGACGGGTCCGGTTCCCCCAAGTTGAGCCAGAGGAACCGGTCGTTCAGGGGCGCCGCCGAATGGATGGGGATAAAGGTTATCCAGGAGTAGAGCATCGGCGAAAGCTCGACCACTTTGTCCGGCGTAGTGAACAGCGTCCGCACGAGGACCTGGAACAAGCCGATCAGGATGGGCATTTGGATAATGAGCGGGCCGAGGCAGCCGACGGGACTAACGCCGGACTCCCGGTAGAGACGCATCGTTTCCTGGGAAATGCGGGCGCGGTCGCCGCTGTAGCGTTCCTGAATTTCCCGCATCCGGGGTTGCAGTTCGCTCATCCGCCGCATCTGGCGAATCTGCTTGAGGGTCAGGGGCAAAGTTACCAGCCGCACCAGGATGGTAAAGACGATAATCGCCAAGCCCATATTGTTGAATAGCAGCACATACAACACCATCAAGGTGTTGAGCATGGGCCGGATGATTACTTCATCCCAGACGCTCACGAGGAGAGTAAATAACTCCAAGGGGACTCCTACCCGGCCGGTTGGGGCCACTGTGCCGCGCGGTCTAGCTGCACGGCTGATGTTTGCTGATGTCGAAGCACCAGATAGCTTCCTTGTCTTGACCTTCGGTTACGGCAATGCGGCGGACGCTGCCGTTGTCGCCGCTGACAAATACCGAATGGCGTTCAATAATGGACAGACTGCCCACATCGCCAGCCAAGCCGGGGCTGACCGGCGCGCCGGCGGCCAGAGGCGATTTGATTTCCGACTGCTCGAGGCTGGGCAGATTGCTGACTACTTCCCCGGCTTCGAGGTTAGTGGGCTGGACGCTGAGCAGGCGCATCCGCCCGTCCACGGCGGCGACCGCCAAGCCCAGCGGCACCAAGGCCGGGCGGGAAACGATGGGGCTTTCCATATTATGCCGCCAACGGGCTTCCTTGACTTCCCCCGGAGCCGGCGCAGCAAAGTCCAGGGCGTACAGACTCCCGTCCATCGACGGGGCAAAGATGGTTTCGCCGTCGGTGATGGGGCCGGCCCAGAACCAGTTGCCGCCCGCGAAAGTCCATTCCAGTTCGCCATCATCGGCGTCGAGGGCGTAGAGCTTTTTGTCGAAGGAACCGATAAGGACCAGTCCGTTGGCGACTAAAGGCCGGCCCATAACGGCGCCGCCGGTCTGATGCCGCCATAATTCGCTGCCATCGCGCAAATCGACGGCGTACACGCTGCCATCCTGGGCGCCGAAGTAGGCGATGTTGTTGTGGACGGCGGGGGTGGACCAGATTTTACCGCCGGCGGTAAAAGGCGACCAGTCGAGTTCATCGCCATCGGCAGCCCGATAGCCGTAAAGGCTGCCATCCTCGGAGCCGATTATCACAATGGGGGTAGCCGCGCCGACATTGGCCGGGTCAGCAAGGGCAACCTCAGCCAGCACCGGGCCGCCAATCAGGGGCAGCGGTTCCCGGCTGGGGTCATTGCGGAGGTTGCGTTCCCAAGCGGCGGCGCCGGCTTCTCCAGAATCGCTTGTAGTGTGGATGGCGTAAAGTTTGCCGTTGACGCCGCCGACAAAGACCAGTCCCAACTCCGGGCTGACCGCCGGGGGGCCAAAGACGCCGCCCAAGCCCTGGCCGCTGCCCAAGGGCGGGAAAGTCCAGGCGACCCGGGGCGTCCCGGAGCCGAAGTCATCCAAAGCCCGAAGTTTAACCTGATTTTCGTCGCCGCTGAGGTTCATACCGCCCAAACTTTGCCCCAAGTCGTCGAGGTTGCGGTCGAGCGGCCCAGCGGCGTAGATGCGGGCCGGTTCGCCGGGTGTATCGGCGAAGTGGACGGATAGGGGCGACCAGCCGAGGTTGTCGCCGCCGAGGTTGGGGGTACAAGCCAACAGGAGCAGCAGGGAAAGGGCGGCCAAGGGGAATAGCCCCCGGCGCAAGGGTAGCCAGAGTCGGACGGCGGGAGCCGCGGCCGGGGTCGATTGTTGAGACCGGAGCCGCCGGGTCAGGAATAGAGCCGTTGCGGCCGTTGCCCGGAGGAGCCGAGGTAAAAGAGAAGTCATAAACCTACGCTGACCGGGCGCCGGTTACGGCACCGGGTCATAGCCTTTGCCGCCGCCGGGGCGGCAGTTCAGAAGTCGTTTCAAGGTCAAGCCGCTGCCTTTCCGGATGCCGTGCTGCCGGATGGCGGCGGTGGCGTAGGCGGAACAGGTCGGCGTGTAGCGGCAGGTGGCCGGCAGGTAGGGGGAGATAGCCCCTTGATAAATCCGTATGGCCAGCAGGGCGGCCGCTTTCATTATGGATTATTCCTCGGCGGCCGCGGGGCCGCCGCCTTTCCTGGTAATGGACAACCGGGTGCGGCGCAGCAGGTTGTCGGTAGCCCGTTTCAACTGATGGTAGTCGGCATTTTCCGCGCCGCGGCGG
This sequence comes from Dehalococcoidia bacterium, assembly GCA_965243185.1. GTDB lineage: Bacteria > Chloroflexota > Dehalococcoidia > Lucifugimonadales > UBA3495 > CBDBCU01. The sequence goes on from OZ251531.1 coordinate 3,201,089, forward strand.
GCGATAAACACGGCATCCCAACCGCCGTGGACCGGGGTCTGGCGGACAGCCTCGCGCAGGCGGCGTTTCACATAGTTGCGGGTAACGGCGTTGCCGATCCGCTTGCTTACGACGAAGCCGAAGCGGCTGTAGTCCCGCCCGTTAGCCAGTACCCGGAGGACCAGCAGATTGTGAACTACGGTGCGGCCTTCCTCGTGAACCCGGGAAAAGTCGCGGTTTCGGGTCAGCCGGAACTGACGCTGCATTGCGCTGGGCCCGCCGGGCTTAAACGGTCAACTGATGCCGCCCCTTGAAGCGGCGGCGGCGCAATACGGCGCGGCCGTCGGAGGTGCGGGAACGGGCGCGAAAGCCGTGCACCCGGGCCCGACGGCGTTTTTTCGGTTGATAAGTGCGTTTCGGCATTGCTTTTATCCACCCCCCTCCAGTGAAAGGGATTATAGGGCGGGAAAACGGGTTAGTCAAGGGTATGACGGCGGGCATTTTGGATTCCTCGGCTGCGCCGCGGGGAATGACATGGGTGTGATGATGGGAGAAGGGACGGGGAGGAGGGGGAATCCGGGAAGCTGCAAGATAGGAAGGAAGGTTGCCGGGGATGGTTAGGGATTATGTTATGCTGTAGCTACAATTTCAGTTCTGGAGGTAATGGCGTGACGAAGCAGGATGACCGGGTAGGCGTTATCAAGGATGTTCCGGTGCGGGAAGTATGGCCGAACGAGGCGCACGATTTTACGCCGTGGCTGGCCCAAAACTTGGGGCGGCTGGGAAAAGCCTTGCACTTGGAGTTGGGAGAAGGGGATACCGAGGCTGAAGTGAAGGGTTACTACCTGGACATTCTGGCGCAGGAAGCCGGCCCTAATGGAAGGAAGGTCGCCATTGAGAATCAACTGGCGGGGACTGACCACAGCCACTTGGGGCAGTTGCTGACCTACGCCGCCGGTCACGAGGCTAAAGTGGCGATATGGGTGGCTCCCTCTTTCACGGAGGGACACAAGGCGGCGATAAATTGGCTTAACCAATGGACGCTTGACGAAATCGAGTTCTATGGCGTGAAAGTCAGCGCCATCCGGATTGACGACTCCAAACCGGCGGCCATTTTTGAACCGGTGGCGGTTCCGGTCGGTTGGCCGCGTCAGAGGCAACAAACTGTGGCGCAGGTGTCTGCTGAGGACCGACAGCTCCACCGGAGGTTTGAGCAAAGCGTATGGGCTGAGATAAGAGCAAAAGGGTTGGGTCAACCCAACACCGGGATCCTAGGCTGTCATCTCTACCCTGATCTAACGGATAAGGAAGCGCGGGTAACTCTCTGGTTAGGGCACAGGTCCGCCGCTGACATCAATCGGATTTTCAATGCTCTGAAAGCGGAGCAAGAGGAGTTTGAGGGTGAGTTCCCCGTAGGCGAATGGAAATGGGATCCGCGCGGCAATCATAATTACGCTTGGATTTGGCTTACCCGGCCGGCTTCGATAAATGACCCGCCGGAGAAACTGGCTGAAACCCGGGCGTGGCTGGTGGATACCGTTATCCAGTTCAGGGAGACTTTCAACCCCCGCGTCGAGAAAATCCTGGCGGAGATGGAAGTTCAGGAAGCGGGGGAGTAAATGAAAATGTAATGCGATTGACTTGGGATTCCGGAGTTACCCGGAGTCCTTTTGTCCCTTTACGGACGGGATTCAACAGACCTCTCCCGCCGCCCCGGCTACAGCCCTTCCAGCCGCTGGACCAACCGCTCCGCCACCGGCTGAAAGAACCTGATCTCGGCCAGATCCATACAATCGTACTCGAGGTTATCTCGAAACAACTGGCTGCCCCCGAAAGAGGTAACGAAGCTCCCGCGCGGCTCCGGATTTTCCTCATCCAGCCGCCGCATCGCTGCGTACAAGTCCTCGATAGTCTCATGGGCCCAGCCCCGGCGCAGCGCTGCCGCCTTCGCGGCCTGCTCCACTTCCGACCAAATCTCCCGGGATAGCTGCTGCCGGCTCACCCTTTTCCGCTTTTTGACTGGGGCAACCGCTGCTACCTCCGGCATAACCATCGCAAAACCCTCCCGGCTCAACTACCTTTGCATTATACCACCGATACCTTGAATGACCGCGTAGGCGAGTGCAAAAGGTCTTTCTTGGAAAATTAAGCCGGGCCGGAACTTTACCGGCCCGGCTGTTTCTTTGCTGGTATTGACTAGCCGGGCGGTGATGGCGGCTATTCGCTGTGACCTACAGGCTGAATAGCCAGGGGAACCGGCCGCAAATCGTCCGGTGTCTGACCCCAAACCAGCAAAACAACCGGCGTCTTAGTATCGCCGATGATAGCGCCTACCGGGGCTTCGACCTCAAATATCCGCAAAGTCACCAGATAGTGCGTTGCGACTATCTGGTTAGCCTGAGGTCGGAATACGGGATGGTTCGGACCAAAGCGGACGCTGGGGTGGGAGGGACTAATGATAACCGCAATATCCTGGTCGCTGTTCTGCGCTTGACCGCGTTAAACCGCTGTGCAACGGCTCCGGAAGTGTGCTATAATAAATCCGGTCTATCCCTTAACCCCTCATGCCGAAGTGGCGAAATGGTAGACGCGCCGGTCTCAAAAACCGGTGGGGGCAACCCCATGTCGGTTCGACTCCGACCTTCGGCACCAATCCCCTCTCTCTTTTCTTCCCCCTCTTTTCCCTTTCAGACGTTACCCAAGCGGTAGCCGTCGAGGTATTGGCGTACGGCCGCTAATACCAGGTCGGGGTATTCCATTGCTACGAAGTGGGAGCCTTGCGGCAAGGTTTGGAGCTGCGCGCCTTTGGCTTGGTTCAGGAAGTAGTCGATTTCGGCGCTGCTGCGGGCTTCCGGAGTGGGGTAGTTACCGGTATCCCCCAAGAGCAGCAGGTAGTCGCCGGCCAGGTTTTGCAGGTAGGGCGTGGGGTCGAGGGCGTGGCGGGCTTCGTAGTAGATGGCTTCCACATCGGTAGGGCATTTCAGTTCGGCGCGGCCATCGGTGAGCAGGCGGGTGCCGCCCCACAAGTAATCGCGGACGGCATCGTCAGTCCAGGTGCGGAAAACGCGGCGGTCCCGATAGGCGGCGTACATCGCTTCCCGGCTTTCCCAGATGGCGCGCTTGTTGCGGGTGCGGTTCATCCGCTCGGCGCGGACTTCAGGGCTATAGACTTCCAGAGCCGGGCCGACCCGGGTATCAACCAGGACGGCCGGGCCGATAACGCCGGGCTGCATTGCGTTGGCAATCATCAGGGTCATCCCGCCGGCGGAGTGGCCGACAGCGTAGGGCGGTTGCGGTGGGTTCAGGGTTTGCACTAACCCCACCAGGTCTTGAGCCATCGCGTCAAAGGTGTAGTCGCCGGGCTGGTCGCTGTCGCCGTGGCCGCGCAAGTCGAGGGACAAGACATAGTAGTCTTTTGCCAAGTCTTGGGCCAAGGGATTCCACACGGAGGCGCACAAGCCGATGCCGTGGGTCATCAGCAGCAGGGGGTTGTCGGGATGGCCCCAAGCCAAGCCGTGCAGGGTGATGCCATTGGTAGGAATGAATTTGCTTTCGGGCTGCAAAGGGTTTCTCCTTGGGGGGTTAGAGCAAGTTCCAGCGGGGCTGGTCGGCGGCCTGGGCGCGGAGGTAGTCCACGAGCCAGTCTTTGACTTCGGGAGCGAGGTAAAAGGTGGGTTTAATCAACTCGGCTTCGTCCTGAATTAAGCCTTCATCCAAAGCGATTTGGGCTTCTTTAGTGCCGGGCATCAGGCTGACGCCGATGCGCAGGTTGGCCAGGGAAGGGCGCAACTGGCGCAGGAAATCCAGTTTTTCCGCTACCGACTGGCGTGTTTCGCCGGGTTCGCCGAAGCGTTGGGAGATGGTGTAGTGGAGGCCGCCGTCCTCGCACATTCGGCAAGTGGCAAGGAGCGGCTCCAGGCGTTCCCCTAACGCCATTCCACCGTGGGCATCACCTTGGGCATTGCCCATCAGCACCAGGGCGCAGCCGGCTTGTTTCATCAGGGCGACCAGTTCCGGGTCGCAGCTGTAGGGGGCAAAGGGAGTGTTCCAGTGGAGTTTGAGGTTGGCGTCAATCAGGGCGCGGCACAGGTCTTTGGCGTGATTTAGCGGCACATTAAAGCCGTTGTCGATGAAAAAGACCTTGCGCAGGCCGTAACGCTCTTTCATCTCCCGCACTTCCTGCACTACCTCCGGGATGGGGCGGATGACGCGCCAAGCTTCCGGCGGCGGTTCGGTGCCGGGGCCGGTAGGGTAGCTGAAATCGCCCAACTTGGTGACGATGCCGATGCCAAAGCCGGCGCGCTGGTAGCGTTCCATATCCAGTTCGTCGAAGCGGGGCGGCTTGGTGAATTCCGATGCGCATTGCATCCCGTTGTAATGGACTGCGCCGTTATCGCGATAGACCAAGCCGGGCAAGTCCCGGTAGTCCGGTTCGCCGATTTCCAGGCGGCCGGCCAGTTCGGCAAAGGTTTCCCCGGCGTCGCCGGCCAAGCCCAAGTCCGGCTCCAGATAGTCGTAGCACTGGCGGGGCAGCTGGCTGAAAGCCGGGCCGCCGCAGACGATGGGGGCATTGGAGAGTTCCCGCACCCGGTCGATGACGGCTTTGGTCAACGGCAAGGCCCACTGGGGATCGAGGTAGCTATGGTTGCTGAGGTTCCGCAGGGAAATGCCGACCAGTTCCGGCTGAAAGTCGGTTACGGCTTGCTCGACGGCGGCCAGGTAGTCCTCGGCAAACATCAGGTCGAGGGCTTGCAACTGGTGGCGTTCCGGGTCGAGGTAGCCGGCAATGTAAGCCATGCCGATGGGCAGGGGACGGGCGTTCATTCGGCTCATCAGGCGTTGGTGCCGGTTAGTGGCAATCAACAAAATCCGCATCAGGCAGTCCTTTCTTGGGGTGTCTTGCGGCGCGGCCGGTGGGATACCGCCCCCCAATATACGGCAAAGGGCGGAATGTGGCAAACGGTTGGGGCCGGGCAAAAGGCAATTAGCTGCCGTTAAGTAAAACCGGGAACCCCGCCCCGCTCACGAACAGTAATCCGGCAAAATCGCCCGCACCGAATCATCAATAGCCGCCAGAATCGGCTGCATCGCCCCATCCCGCAGCACCGCATCCCGACCGATTTTCCGCCGGCTGTCCGCATACTCCGCCACCAAAGCCGCCACTCGCCGGTGCGCCAACTCCGACTGCGCCGCCAAATTAGCGTGGTGTTCATTGCCCGCATCAAAAGCCGGAATCGGCAAGTTCTCCATTGGCCCCATCTGAAAGTGCCGGTCGGACGCCCGGCAAACGTCCCGGAAAAAGATTGCTAAGGCCGGGGCATTGAAAATGGCCGCCAGGTAGTGCAGTTCCTTTTCCTCATTACTGGCAAACCAGTTCAGCGTACCGTCGGCAATCATATCCACCGGCACCACGGCGGATTGCAGCCAAACTCCTGACCGCTGATAGACCACTTTCCCCAGCTGCTTGTTGCCAAGCTGAGCGGACAGCTTGCCCAGCCAGTCCACGCGCTCAGTCAAAGTATTAGGCGGCCGGCCGCTGCTGATTTCCCGCCATTTCTGGTCGACAGCATCCCAATACCGGCGGAATCGGGAAGCGCCGGCGTCTTGCGGCAGGGTTTCAAGCAAACTCGCGCCATCGGCCGCAAAGGGCGCAATGATATGCGAGTGGCCGCTGGTGCCGAAAGGCAGCAACCAGCGGGAAAAGAGCGCCGGCCGGACAAACTGCTCCTCGACCTGCCCCCGGCGCTCCGTTCCCCGCCATGCCCCTTTAGCGCGGTTAGTGCGGAAATAGACAATGCCTAGTCCCCGGTCCTCCGGCCGCTCGAACACCACCAAGGACTGGGGAAACAGGGTAGCCCCGTTACGAAACTCCCCGGAATAGGCGGCGCTGGCCTCGGTACGCTGCTGCTCCTGCCGGGTAAAGGTAAGCAGCGGCTTGGCCTCCTCCCATGACATTCGCGGCCTTACCGATTCCGTATTGCCCACCCGTTGCATCCCGGCCAGCGGCGTCGGCTTGATTTTCGCCGCCGATTCGCCAATATCCAGCTTGCGCCCGAATACGGCTGAGGAGTTAGCCCAAGGGAAAGGGCGCACCGTCCCGGCAAAAAAATTCCAGGCGTCCGGGCTCAGGTCAGCCAGCGTGCGCCCCCGCCCGGCGGCCTCCGGCAGGCTCCAGTCGCCGGCGCGGAAAGGACCCCAATGGCGCCCCCGCAAGGCGGCGTAGGGCAGCACAAAACCGAACTTGCCGCCGGGTTTCAGGTAGTAGTCCACGCAGGTGGCGACAAAGGTCGCCGCCAAGTCATTTTGCGGCGCCAAGTGGGCGCTGGCCCACAGGCCGCGTTGGCCGGCGTGATGACGAAAGGCGTCCTGCCGTTCCGGGTTATGGGACATAGCGTTATAGACTACCCAAGGCGGGTTGCCGACCAAACGACTGGGCGGGTTCGCCATTAACCGGGTGGGCTGGGCCAAGTTGGAGATGTACCAGTGCCAGACATGGTTGCGTTCCGCATCCACATACTGACGCAGGCGGCGGTAAAGGTTCAGCACCGCGTCCCGCTCAACTTCGGAGGGGAGAGCCAGAACCGCCGCCAATTGGGTCTCGAGGCTATCCCGATAGGGACGTTTGGTATAGTCGAATATGAGGTTGAGAGACTGCTCAAACTGGCTGCTGAGTAGGAAAGAGCGGGGCAAGGACAAGGGGGCATCCGGGTCGTCGGTGTTGATGGTTACCCGGTCGTCAAAGGCGATTTCGGCGTGTTGCCGCCGGGATTCCCATTGCAGGCTGTCGCCCAGATATATGGAAATCGCGGCGTTTTCCGTATTGACGAGAGATGCCAGTGCGGAAAAAGCAGCTATCTTGGTGGTCTTAGCCAACTCCACGGCTACTGGGTGCAGATCCATCCCGGCCACCAGCTCGTTGACGATTTCTACCTGAGCGTAGGGGTGACCGGCCAGTTCCGGGTGTTGGGCGGCGTCGGCCAGCAGCAGTTGGGTAGCGTGGTACAGGAAAGTGCCGGAGCCGCAGGCCGGATCCAGCACCGCCGGGCCGTTCAGCTGATTGGCAACCGCCATATCAATGATTTCCCGCCGCCAAGCGGCATCCATCACTTCCTCGCACACCGCCCGGGCCAGCCAGTCCGGGGTGTAATACTCCCCGAAATCGTGGCGGATATTGCGGGGGATGACGGAGTGGTACAAATCTTTCAGGGTATCCCGCCCGGCCACGCTCCAATTGTAGCGGTTCACCTCGGTTGTCAGGGCGTCCAGAACCTGCTCACCGTCGCTATCGGCGGCGTCGAGCAACCAAGCGGCAAAGCCGTAGGTCAACTGGCGGCGCAAGGCATCCCGGTCATCAGTCTGTTGCCCGCCCTGCCGCAGGGTTTCGGCCACCGCCCGGGCCGTAACCACCAGCATCGTATGCCGGGCGAACAAATCCCGCTCGGCGACGGTATCATCCGGCGGCGTCAGAAAAGCCCCCCGCAGCAAATCCCGCCAAAGGGTGCGCTTGACAACATAAGCGGGGGAGTTTTCATAGTCCGCCGCCAAGTCGATGAACGGCTGAGCTATAGCGTCCGCCCAGCGCACATTGTCGGTAGGCGGCGGCGTCTTGGCGGTGCGATTGACGAAATCGTACAGATAAGCCAGCAGATGGTCGTCATCCTCCGGCTCCCGCAATTGCATTCCCCGTACCAAGGTCAAAGCCGGTTCCGCATCCCGTTGATAATCGTAAAAACTCCACTCCTTGCCATCGGTGATGCCGGCCCGCCAGCCGATGCTTTCGTCCTTAAACAGATCAGAGCTGACCGTCAAAGCGTTTAGGTAGCGGACGGCTTGCTCCTCCGGGGTTTCGATAGTACCGTCGGGCTTAACCCGGGCATCGTCTTTCTTGCCCTGCCGCTTGGTCTCAAAGACCACATTGCGGCAATAGACATCAATATCCCCATCACCCGACGGCTTTTCCAGGCACAACTCGGCCGCCGGGAGCCGGGGAAACAAAGCTTGCAAGGCATACAGTAACGTCCCCTGCACGTTGGCTTCCGCCAAGTCAGCCGGCAGCTCCCGCAACCGCCGCACTGAATCCCTGGCGATTTCCCACCGGGGTTCCCCGGTTACATCCTGCGGCATAGTCATCCCATCAACTCCCGGCAATAAGGTCTGTGGATTGTATAATATAACCCGATCTACCGAGTCAATCAAGGCGGCAACGCCTCGCTTTTATGTAAAGCAGCTAGTTGCCGGGCAAATTGACACCTTCCGCCGCCTGTGCTACCTTTGCCCGGTTTATGTAACCTAATCCCATTCGGGTTGCCGGGAACAACCCCATCGACCCTATCGACGACAGCAAGAGGTTGCGATGCGCAGCATTGACATTCACGCCCACCTGACGCCGCAATGTTTCTGGCGGGCTACCGAAAAGGGCGGCGATTGGCACGGCTTGCGGCGGGAACAGGATAGCCGGGGCCGGGAAATTGCCCTTGTGGGCGACCGGCGCGGCGGGCTGCCGCCCAAAGCCCGGTGGACGCCGGAGGAGCGGATGGCGGATATGGACTCCCTGGGGGTCGATGTCCATGTCCTTTCCCCCTACTCCGGGTTTTACAACTACCAGCTGCCGGCAGAAGTCGCCATTGCCACGGCGCGGGATTCCAATGACGAAATCGCGCAGATGGTAAAGAGCTGGCCCGACCGCTTTGCCGGGTTGGGGACTTTGCCGATGCAGGATGTCGGGGCGGCCGTGGTCGAACTGGAGCGGATTATGGCCGCCGGGTTCAAGGGGGCGATGATTAACGACCAGGTGAACGGCAAGCTGCTGGATGAAGCCGAGTTTATGCCCTTCTGGAAGGCGGCGGAACAGACCGGCGCGCTGATTCTCTTTCATCAGGGGGATGGCACTATCGTTGACTTCCGCATTGACCGCTACCATCTGCCCAACACTATCGGCAACTTGGCCGACCGGGCGGTTACTTTTGCGTCTTTGGTACTGGGCGGGGTGATGGATGCCTGCCCGGACTTGAAAATCTGCCTGTCCCACGGCGGCGGCTATACCTGCTACGGGATTGGGCGAGTGGATCGGGGTTGGCGCGGCTTGCCGGATACGCCGACGAAACCGGCGCAGCCGCCGAGCGCCTACCTGCGGCGGTTCTACTATGACTGCATCGTCTATACCGAGGAGTCCCTGCGGTTCCTGATTGACGCGGTAGGCGCCGACCGGGTGCTGTTCGGAACGGACTGGCCCTACGATATGGTCTTTGACTGGCCGGTGTCCTGGATACTGAGCCTGGAGAGTTTGAGCCAAGGGGAAAAGGAGCTGATTCTCTGGAAAAACCTGGAGCAGCTGCTGGATTTGTAGCCGGGCGGCGGTTGATTCCCGCCAACAATCACCTTGGGGAGGTTACCGGATGCGGAGCATCGATATTCACGCCCATACCTTTACCCGGTCGATGCTGGCGACCCTGGACGCCGGCCGGGAGTGGTACGGGATGCGCTATACCGGCGCTGACCGGCGGACTATTCAGGTCAAGGCGGGAAAAAGCGTGGGCATCAACCCCAAACTGCGCTTTACTCCGGAGCAGCGCATTGCGGATATGGACCAGCTAGGCACGGAAGTGCAGGTGGTTTCCCTGCATACCCAGGTTTTCGGCTACCATCTGGACGCGGCGGCGGGATTGGCGCAAGCCCAGGAAGTCAATGATGACCTCGCCGCCTTTGTCCAGGAAGCGCCGCGCCGCTTTGCGGGGATGGCGACGCTGCCGCTGCCGGATGTGGACGCCGCCATTGGGGAATTGGAGCGGGCGGTGAACACTTTGGGCTTGAAAGGGGCGGAACTGGATACGGTGGTCAACGGCCGCAATTGGGATGAACCGGAGTTTCTGCCGCTGTTTCAGGCGGCGGAGGCAATGGGGGCGGTACTGTTTTTCCATCCCCAGCCGCAGCACAATGTGATGCTGGAGCGGACGAACCGGCTGGCAATGCCCAACGCTATTGGGGTGCCGCTGGAGGATACTATGCTGGTGGCAACGCTGATTTTCGGCGGGGTGCTGGAAAAGTGTCCCGACTTGAAAGTGTGCGTGGCCCATGGCGGCGGGCCGGCTTGTTTCGGGATGGGACGGCTGGATCGGGGTTGGCAAGTGCGCTCTGAGGCGCGGTTCAACATCAGCAAGCCGCCGAGCGCGTATAAGCGGCGGCTCTACTACGATACGGTGGTGATGGATGAAACGGCGCTGCGGTTCCTCATCGACTCGGTAGGAATTGACCGGGTGGTACTGGGCAGCGACTATCCCTTTGTGCCGTGGGAACCGTCGCCGGCGGGCTGGGTACAGGGGCTGGAAAGCCTGACCCAAGAGGAGAAGGACCGGATCCTTTGGAAAAACCTGAAGGAGTTGCTGGGGGTGTAAAGTCCTAGTTGCCGACTTAACCTGGCAATAACCCGGCAAATCCCAATCCCGGAAGCAGGAAGTTGACTATGGAAAATCTCTGGTCGGAACAGGCAGCGCAGGGTCTGGATGAACTGGATCGGCTGGTCTATATGAGCCGGCTGATTGGGGCCGACCCGTCGCTGGTCGTTTGGGGCGGCGGCAATACTTCCATCAAAGTTACCGAAAAGGATTTCCTGGGGCGGGAAGTGGAAGTGATGCGGATTAAGGGTTCCGGTTCGGACTTGAAATCGATGGAGCGGTGGCAGTTTCCCCGGCTGAAACTGGCGGAAGTGCTGCCGGTCTTTGAGCGGGCGGAAATGTCCGACGAGGAAATGGTGGAGTACCTCGACCGCTGCATCCTCGACCCCAATTCGCCGCGGCCCTCGATTGAAACGCTGCTCCACGCCTTCCTGCCCTTTATGTCCGTGGCCCATTCTCACGCCGACGCCGTAGTGGGCTTGACCAACAACCGGGACGCCGACGCCATCCTGCGCCGGGTGTATGGGGAAACAGTGGCGGTAGTGGAATACCTGCGCCCCGGCTTTCAGTTGTCCAAATTGGTGGGACTGGCGGTTAAGGAAGCGCCCAACCTGGATGGCGTGGTACTGGTCAATCACGGCTTGTTCACTTGGGGGGACAGGACCAAGGATGCCTACGACCGGCATATTGACCTGGTAACGAAAGCCGAGGAGTACGCCGCCGCTGACCCGGATCAGGCGGTATTCGGCGGTTGGCAATGCAATCCCTTGCCGGATGCTATGCGCAAAGTAATCGCGGCCGCCGTTGGCCCTACTTTGCGCGGCCTGGTCAGCCAGCAGCGGCGGGCGGTAATCCGCTTTGACGATTCCCCGGAAGTGCTGGAGTTTATCGGCTCGGCACAAGGGCCGCGGCTGAGCGGTATCGGGCCGGCCACGCCCGACCATCTAATCCATACCAAGCGCAAGCCGCTGTGGTTGGAAGTGGAAAACCCGGTTTCCACCGGCGAGGTTAAGGAAAGCCTGCGGCGGGGGATGGCCGCTTACACTGAGGAGTACGCCGCCTGGTATCAGCAGCACACTTCCGGCGCGGACAGTATGCTGGATCCCTATCCCCGGGTCATCCTGCTGCCCGGCGTCGGGATGTGGACGACCGGCCGGGACGCCCGGGCCTCGCTGATAACCAACGATATTTACCACCATACCATCAATGTGCTGCGGACGGCCCAGGCGGTCAGCGACTACACTTCCCTGACCGCTAAAGACGCTTACGACGCCGAGTATTGGCCCCTGGAGCTTTACAAGCTGACTTTAGCCCCGCCGGAGAAGGAATTGGCGCGGCAGGTGGCATTAGTTACCGGGGCGGCCAGCGGCATCGGCAAGGTTATCGCGCAGCGGCTGGCGGCGGAAGGGGCGCATATCATCGTTACCGATGTGGATCAGGACGGAGCGGCTGCCGTAGCGGAGGAAATCAACCGGGCTAACGGCGCGGAACGGTCGACGGCTTTTCCGCTGAATGTTGCCGACGCCGGGCAAGTAGCCATCGGGTTTCAGAACTTGCGGCGTACCTATGGCGGCTTGGATATTCTGGTATCCAACGCCGGCATTGCCCCGGTGGGGATGATTGACGCCCTGCCCTTAGCCGACTGGCAGCGGTCGCTGGACATCAACACTACCGGCCACTTTCTGGTGGCGGCAGAAACGGTCAAGCTGATGAAAGAACAAGGCATCGGCGGCAGTCTGGTCTTTATCGGCACCAAGAATGTGCCGGCGCCGGGAGCCGAGTTCGGGGCGTACAGCGTGGCCAAGGCGGCAGAGGTGCAATTGGCCCGCGTGCTGGCTCTGGAAAATGGGCAGTACGGCATCCGGGTCAATGTGGTCAACCCGGATGCGGTGTTTCAGGGTTCGCAGCTGTGGTCAGAGGAACTGCGGCAGGAACGGGCGGCGGCGCACGGGGTAACAGTGGCCGGATTAGAGGAGTTTTATCAGCAGCGCAACCTGCTGAAAGCCAAAGTTTTTGCCGAGGATGTAGCGGAAACGGTGTTGTTCCTGGCGTCTAACCGTTCGGCAAAGACCACCGGAGCAATGATACCGGTAGATGGGGGCGTCCGGGAGGCGTTTCCCCGGTAGGATTAGCCAAGGGCTATACGGCTAGGGGGCGGCTTGCACAATCCGCCCCCTTTCTATGTAATGTTGCCGGCGGCGGCTCACCGCTGCCGCACGTACTTGTCCACGCTGTGGTTGGTGGTCAGGCCGAGGTAAATGTCGCCGCGGGAATCGACCCAGAGGCCGTGGGCGTGGCGGATTTCCCAGCGGTCAATAAGAGTGCCATCCTCCTGCCAAAGGCTGACATGGGGCGGGCCGCCATCCACTTCCTGCTCGGCAATGTAAAACACCCCGTCCGCATCCCGGGAAATGTCGTCGGGGCCGCCCATCCCGTTAGTCCACTGGGCAATAAACTCGCCATCCGGGGAGAAAATCTGCACCCGGCGATTGGCCCGGTCGCAAACATAGACCTTGCCGGCCGGGTCAACGAGGATGCTGTGCGGCAAGTGGAACTGCCCCGGCTCCGTCTTGCCGGGCTGCCCCCACGAGGCAATCAGCTTGCCGTCGGCGGTGAACCGATGCACCCGGCTGTTGCGGTAGCCATCGGAGATATACAAATCCCCGGACGGACTGGGTACCATTTCAGTAGGGTAGTTGAAAGGGCCGGCGGCGCGGGGTACTAAATCGCCCGGGGTTTCGCAGCCGGTATCGGAATGGACGCCGCGCTCCCCGATAACCTGCAAGGGCTTGCCCTCGAGGGTAAAGCGCACGGCTACCTGGTCGGAGCGGTCGGTGATATAGACGATGTCGTCCTGAATGGTGATGCCGTGGGGGTCGGCAATGGCCCCAATGCCCCAACAGTGCCGGTAGTTGCCCTCCCGGTCAAAGACCATCACCGGCGGATCCTGCCGCTGAAAGACATAGACATTATCCTGGGAATCGGTGGCGACGGCGCTGACGATGCCGAGGGATTCCCCGGCCGGCAGTTGCGGCCAGTCCTGGATTAGTTCGTAGGTGTATTTGCCGGAGCCGACGGTGGTCATAAGTTTTGCCCCCTTTTGTGGTTTGTGTGGTTGGCGGTGGGCTGGTAGTTGCTCAATAATTCGCAGGAACTTCCGGGATAGGCAAACCATCCTCGACCAATTCGGTCAACACCATCTCCACCACTTCCCGGATATGTTTCAGGGCTTCCGCCTCGGTGTAGCCCCAAGTAGCGGCTCCGTACTGCTCCAAAGCCGGGCAATAGGATACCCAACGCTCCTCGTCGGGTTCAACCACTACCCGATAAACATAGGTTTTCATTCTGACACCAGCCGGCAAGCTACTTTGGATGGGGAAAGTCTATCACAAGTCCCGGCAGAAAGATAACCCGCATCAGCCAAAGAACCCGCTCGCAATATGCTCCCGGATAACCTCAGCCACCAGTTGGGGCCGCTGCACCGGGACATCGTGGATGCTGTTTTCCAGCCAGACGGTTTTGCTGACCGGGAGGGCTTGCTCGGCGATGGCTACCGACTTTTCCCGGCGGATGATGCGGGAAGTTACCGATTCGTCGCCGGGCATCCGCGCCGGCAGCAGCAGTACCGGACAAGGAACTTGGGGATAAAGTTGCGGGGGATGGTGTTCCCACAGGGCATCAATAATCCGCAGATGATTGGCCCGGCTCAAGTGCGGTTGTATCGTGCCCTCGGGCAGGGACTGAAAGTTAGCCAGCACAATATCCTCGAACTCAGCCGGCATTGGCGAGGGAAAGACGCGGGATCGGATGCGCTGCCGGAACTGGTCGATAGTCATTCCGGTAAAATCCGGCGGGGCCATTTCCTCCCGGGCCCGTTCCAGAGTCATCCCCGACCGGGCCGAGGGTTCAATCATTCCGCCGTCGATAAAGCACAACCCCCGGGGCAAGTGGGGATAAGCCACGGCAAACTCGAGGGCCACATCCGCGCCCCAGGAATGGCCGACAATTACCGGCTTTTCCAAACTGCGGGACTGAATTACGCCCAGCAAATCCCGGGCGACGGTGGCAAAGTCGTAGCCGGAATCCGGCTTGTCGCTCTGACCGTGGCCGCGCTGGTCGAGGGCCAGAACGGCAAAATCGGCCGCCAGTTGGGGGGCTACCAAGTCCCAGATGTGGCAAGTAGATGCCAAGCCGTGCAGCAGGATTAGCGGCTGGCCGGCGCCGCCCCAATCGCGATAATGCAGGTTCAAGCCGTTGACGGTGAGCCAACCGTCCCTGGGGATTTGCGTCATTATTTTGCTCCGGGTCTAACCGCTTTGCCTTACTTTGACCGCTGGACATAGTAACCGGCCGGAGCCGGGTTGACAACCGGGAGCAAGGGATCTGACGCCGGGGAAAGAGCGGACGGCCAAGGGCGGTAGGCAATGGCGTGGGCTGGCTATTCTTGGAGTTGGGCCAGAGTTTTCAGCTCGGCGGCATACTCCGGTATATCGTTCTGGATAGCTGTCAGGAGCAGGTCGAACCGCAGGTGGCGCCAAGGGATGTGGCTGATTTTGTCGCGCAGTTGGATTACTTCTGAGGAACGGGATGTCCGTTGGTTGGTGATTTCCACCAAGAGTTTGGCCGTTGATCCCAGGAATATGATTTGCGCGACTATTGCGCTGGCTCGTTCCGGGTTTTGTTCCAGATCTTGAGGATTTTTGATGGTGGCAGACCATTCTGCGATGTAGGCGCAGTTGCGCTGAGCCGAGTCCAGGAGTTGCGCCAAGTCAGGCATAGATGACTGCCTTGGGGTCGCCGAGCAGTTGCTTCAGGTGGGGGTTGGCTTCCAAGTCGTGCGGGTTCATTAGTTCTACTTCTTGGCCGTAAAGTTCGGACAGCAGGTTTTCCAAACCGAAGTAGGCTTTGAGGCTCGGGTAATGGCCTTTGTTTTGGTACTCGACGACGAAAGCGGGGTTGCCACCCGGCTGCGGCGGGTGGTACTCGGTCAGCTTTTTAACCTGGTTCAACCGGCAATGGGCCCGGATGTTCTCTAATCCGGCCGGCGCCAAGGGCACCTTGATGGTGGTCATAACAGTGCGCCTTGCAGTGGGTTGGGTGATTAGTGTAGTAATTTACTGCTTTGTTGTCAACAAATCGGGTTGGTTGGTTCAGGGCAATTGCATATAGAAACCGTCATTCCCACTTTCACGGGAATGATGGTAAGTAAGTCGCTGGATATATGCAATAGATTTGGGGGCGGGGGATGCGACGTGGCTTTTTACTGTCAGCGTGGAAAATCAAGAAGCCCAAGCCCCAAAGCCGGTCATTCCGACCAAGCCCGGACATACTGCCGTTGGGCCGGCATTTCCGGGGATTCTTTACTAAAGGATTTGGGACACTGCGACCACAGCTCCCGCAAACGATCCAAAGCGGCGGCACCGGGGTAGCCGTGCCGGGCGAGCCAGCAACCTACTATGGTGCCGGTGCGTCCGACGCCGCCCCAACAGTGGATATAGACCGGCCGCCCGTTGGCGATATGGTCATCGATGGCATCAAGGATGGCGGTCGTTAACTCGACCGTGGCCGGCGTGGACAAGTCCCGAATGGGGAAACGCTGGTGGGATTGGGTTTCCGGGTTCAGCCACTGGCTATAGGGGCGCAATCCTCCTTCCTCGGTGAGGTCGATAAAGGCAACAATGCCGGCCTCAGCCAGAGCCGCCAACTTCGCCGGGGAGGATTCATCGTTAAAGTTGCGGGGGTATTCACCGGCCAGGAACTGGCCCGGTGCTACCCAATAGCAGTTTTTTATCGGCTGAGTCGGCGTCGACACGCTAACCTCCCTTGCCTGATGGGGTTTCCTCTCGATAGCTGAACGGACTATATCTTACCCTCCGGCCACGCTCCGGTCAACCAATACCTCACCCCCGCCCCTCCGCATACGGTTTCAACGCCGCATAAATCAGGTCGTTAATTGGCGTTGGGACTTTAACAGCTTGCCCGGCCCGGCCGACCGCGCCGTTCAGGGCTTCCAGCTCTAAAGGGCGGCCCGCCATCAAATCAGTGTGCATTGACGCCTGCAACTCAGCCATGGAACCCTCGATGTAAGCCAGGGTATCGTCAACGCTAGTGGCCGGCAGGTTCACCCCGGCGGCCCAGGCTACCGCCGCGATTTCCCACAGGCAAGCGATAATCACCCGCCGCCATTCCGGGCGTGGCATCAAGTCCGCCATAGTTTCCCGGGCCAGGGCAGTAACGCCCGCCATAGTAGCGATAAAGAGAAATTTGCTCCACAAAACTTGCCGAATGTCCGGGCTGAACTCGGCCGGGATGCCGGCTTGCTCCAGAGTATTGCGGATAACCTTGCCGCGCTCCGACCAACCGCCAGCCGGCTCCCCGAACACGATACGCACCACGCTACCGCTCTGGCGGATGATGCCCGGCACCGGCCGGGTGGCTTCGATGTAGGCCGCTCCCGGCAATACCCTTTCCAGTCCCGCCGTGGCGGCGGCCGCTTGGTAGCTGTCAATGCCGTTTTGCAGGCAGAGGATAACGGTATCCGTGCTAACCAGCGGCCGCATTGCCGGGATGGCCGCCGGGTTCTGGTAGGTTTTGACGGTCAGCAGGACTAAGTCGGCAATACCGGCGGCCGCCGGATCCGCCGTCGCCCGCAGGTTGTCGCCGCAAGGGATAGTCCGCCGGGCGGCGTCGGTATGGATTTGCAGCCCCTGCTCCCGGATGGCCGCCAGATGTTCGCCCCGGGCAATCAGAGTTACTTGATGACCGCCCTGGGCCAACATTCCCCCGAAATAGCCGCCGATACTGCCCGCCCCCATTACCGCGATTCGCATTGCGTCCAGCTCCGCCGCCGATTATCGGTTATTCGACCCATTGGCAGTCAAATAATGGATACCTGTTGCCCAAGATAACCGTTATTCCCGGCGGCGGCAACACGGATTGACCTTTTCCGCTTGACGCCGGCCCCTTTTCTGCTTATCCTTGCCTTGAAAATCGGCAATCTGAACCGCAAGGAGCAGCTATGACGCAGCAAGCCGCCCCCGCCATTACGCCGCCAGTGCCGCAGCCGGAGTCGGATTTCTATTGGGAGAAGTGCCAGGAGCATCAGTTGTGGCTGCGGTACTGCCGGGACTGCAACACCGCCTACTTCTACCCCCGGGATCTTTGCCCGGCGTGTTTTTCCCGCAACACCCACTGGATCCAGAGCAGCGGGCGCGGCACGGTGCATACTTTCTGCATCGTCCACCGGGCGCCCACGCCGGCGTTCCGCGACCGGACGCCCTATGTGCCGGCGGTGGTGGAACTGGCGGAGGGGGCGCGCATCTGCACCAACCTGGTGGAAGTGGCGCCGGAGCCGACCGCCATCCGCTGCGGTATGGCGGTGGAAGTGGTCTTTGAGGATTTGACCGACGCCATCAGCCTGCCCAAGTTCCGCCCGGCGGCGGCATAGCAACTCCGGGCAATGCCCGGCCCAACACCGCAAAATGCAATCTGGAGGAAGGATTATGACTACTCCCAACCCGGCGCGGGAAGTTGCGCCGAAAATGGCGGAACTCAGCGCCAATGTCCTGTTTGGCGATGTTTGGGAACGCCCGGAGCTGTCCAAGCGGGACCGCAGTTTGATTACCGTGGCTACCCTGGTGGCTTTGTACCGCACCGACCAGCTGCGCGGCCATATCAACCGCGCCCTGGACAACGGCGTTACCCAAGAGGAAATCGGCGAGGTCATCACCCACATTGCCTTTTACGCCGGCTGGCCCACCGCCGCCAATGCCGTCCGGGTAGCTAAAGAGGTTTTTGACTCCCGATAGGGGCAAATCCCGGTCCGCCCCTTCCCCTTAAACCGTCGACAACCTGCTGCGCCGCCGCATAGTTGCGCCGGCCGCCGGGAAGGATCCCCGGCACCAGGTAAATGTTTTGCAGCCCGGCGGCGCGGAAAGCGGCGTACAGTTCCAATGCCTGGTCCACGGGCGAACGCCCGGCGGAGATTTCGTCCCATGCCGCCGCCGGTGTAGGGCCAAAGGCAAGGCCGTCCGGCTCTAATACCTGCAATCCGTAAAACACCGGTACCGGCAACCGTTCCCCAGCAACGGCGGCGTAAGCCTCTTGAAACCGGAGGGCTATTGCCGGGTCATAGATCGGCTGGGTAATCAGGAAGTTGGCCCCGGCGGCGATTTTGCGGCGGGTCAACCTTACTTCCCGTTGCCAGTCCCGGCCCAAGTCGACGGTAGCGCCGATGCAAAAATCGGTAGGCGCAGCCAGTTCAGCGTTGCGGAAATCCCGCCCCCGGTTCAGCGCGGCTATAGCGGCGATTAGTTCCGTAGGGCGGTAATCGGCAACGGCTGGCGGCCGCCCCGGTTCGGATGGGTTGAATGGGTCGCCGGCAGCCACCACTACATTGCTCAATCCCAACAGCTGCGCACCCAAAAGTTGGGATTGCAGGGACAAGCGGTTCGCATCCCGGGTAATCAGAGTAAAAGCCGTTTCCCGCCCGGTCTGCCGCCGGATTTGCGCCGCTGTCATTGCGGAGTCGGCCCGCACTGCCCGGCCCGGGCAGTAGCCCACCAGGAGAAAGTCGGCGTCCGGGAAAGCCTCGGGCAAATCCGCCGCGTTGCCGGAACGCGGCGGCGAAATATCGCAGATAACCGCCGGCCGCCCGGCAATTTCCGCGCAGCAATCAGTAATTTTTGCCATAGCAATCCGGGCGGGCAAAGCGGCCGGGATGGCGGCTCAGCTTTCCAGCTTTTCCAGATATTCCCGGAAAATCCGGATGGACTTCTGCTCCGACATCCCCAAGTAGTAGCGGATACCCTGCACATATTCCACCACATCCCGGGGCAGCATCAGCAGGTTCTCCCGGGGTTCGGAAATGTGGTACAGATGGTCCACGCCATCCTCCAGCCCCACATAAAGGGTATCCTCGAGAATGGCTAACGATTTGGAATCCACATCGGTACGCGCCATCCAACGGGCAATCACAAAAGGCAGGCGCAGCCAGTTATACCACTCCTCGCCCAAGTCGTAGCGGTGGGGAAAGCCACGGGCGCCGCGCCTCTGCCGCAAGCCGGCGTCGCCGCTGACCACAAAGGCATCATGCTTATCCTGGCGGGATACATAGGCTTGCGGCCGGATGGCGTACTTCTGCTCCAGCAGCACCCGCAGCAGTTGCGCCGCCGTTACCGCCTCCGCGGCCACGGCGATGCGGGCGTCTTGCAGTTCCGCGATGGGCCTTTGGGAATAGAGGAACATACTGCCCGCCCGGTCGGTGCTGGCAATGCAGAACCCCCCGACCGGCTGGAAAATATCCTCTTTGCCGAAAGTGTCCACAATCGGCACCGGGGCGGCGTCGATCAGCCCCTGCTCCAGATCGGCGGCCGCCCGCTGCGGCGTGGTATCCACCAGTTGCAGCCCCCGCCGCTCCGTGTCAAAGTAAAAGGGTTCGCAAATCATATAGGGGACACGCCCCACTTTCAGCGTCATACACCGTTCCCAAGTTGCAGATTCCAGCTGGTCGGCTACCGATTCTAGAGAAACCCCGGCGACAGGTCAAGGGAATAGCCGGCAAGCCGGGGTTTAACTTTCTGAATTGGCGGCTTGAATCACCTCAGCAATGGCTTGCAACTGGGCTACCACGGCGGCCAGAACTTCATCCCGCTCCACGCCTGTTTTCAGGTATATCGGGAAATGGTTAGTCCAAGCCGCCCGCAATCCCAATTGGGAGCTGATTTTGTTCACCAGGTCCGGGCTGACTTCTAGCCGGAGCCACAAAGGCGTGTCGTCACTCCCCCCTTCCGCCCACAAGGGATAGTGGATGCCCATCCACGCCCTAATTCCCGAAATGGTCACGTACCGTCCGCAACTTTCGGAAGTGTTCGAGATTGATCCCATCCAGCTTATGGCGCCTTCGGGGTACAATCGGTCTATGGCATCGATAAAAAGGCGGTAGAAGTGAAAATAACGGCGTGCAATGCTCGAGCTGATTTCCTCGGAGCAGAGCGGCAGGAACGCGCTTGTGTCCATACGTTGGGCAAGACCCAAAAGTTGCTGGACGTCGGCATAAATCTCGGGCGGCTCATTATCCGCTTTGGATCGCTCAGCCATTCCATACAGCAGGCTGTCCCAACTGACCATCAACAACCGCTTTTCAGTGCCGTTCACCGCAGCGTTGGGCGCAGCCTCATCCCGGACATTAGGACCTAACTCCTTCCCGGTCCGCCGTTGCAGTTCCGGCCAAAGAGAGGGAATTCTTACCCGTGGCACGACAAAGAGCAGGGCCGTCGGTCCATCGTCCAGCAGCCGGTTAAGGTAGGCGTCAGGTTGATTGTCGGTAAGGCCGGCCCAGAACTTAGCCTCAATCAACAACCGCTCTTTACCGTCCTTGTCGAAGCCGGACAGGTCGGGACGCGTTCGGTCCTCGCCGCTTTCCTGCGTCCGAATACGGACGATTTCCGGCATATTTACGCCATCCGTCCGCACCAGGCTGTTCAATGCCGCCAAAGACGCTTTGGATTCGCCGAGGATATACCCCAATGCTTCCACAGCAGCATCCTCAACGCGGTTAGTAATCCGGGGAACCAAGTTCCCCAACAAGGTCTTGTTCTGCATCATCAGAAACCGCCTCCTTGAAAATGTCAGGTTTAGTTTAGCCGCCCCGCGCCGGTTGAGCAAACCGGCGCGGGGCGGCCAAATTCCGGTTGGGCCGGGCTGCTACTCCCGGGCCGGTTCCGCCGGGTAGTTCTCCCGCATCCCGGTGTCGCCGGGCTGCACTACGAAATCCCGGCGATCCCGGTAGAGCCGGGCCCGGTTCAGAACATAGTCCCCGGCATCCCGGTAGGGGTCGATTTTGGCGTAGTCGTCCATCAGCCAATACTTGTAGTCGCCGATGAACAGGTAGGTGTTCCGCATCGTGAAAAAGCGGCAAGCCACCCCTTCGCCGGCCCGGAACCGGGCGCAGACCGCCGCCAGCAAGTCCCGCTGGTCATCCTTTTCGGTAAGCACATACTCGTGCGGCCAGGTTTCCCGGTAAGTGACCGCCTCCCGCCAGGGGGCAGCGGCAATCAGCTCGGTCAAGTTCAGTTCGACATCCATCAGCGTAACTCTCCCTAAACAAAAATCCCCGCCGGAGCGGGGTATATATGGGTTTTATCCAAAGTGGCCGCACTTGTCAAGGGGCGGCTTGCCCAGCTACAGGACTACCGCATACAGCAACCGTCATTCCCACGAAAGTGGGAATCCAGAAAGACCGTTGACTCTGCATTCCCCTTTTCACCAGAATGACGATAAGTAAGTCGCCAAGTATATGCGATAGCGTTGACCGGGGCAGGGTTTCCGATAATCGGGCAATCGTACCGGCAAGTCCGCAAAGGCTATAACAAGCGTAGCATTTAAGGCCAGGTTATCCGATAATATATAGGGAAGTTTCCCACAATATGCCAACAACTAACCTGCCAACAAAAGGATTGCCGATGCGCTTGCTTTTAACCCTTGCCCTGATCGCCGCCGGGGACGGCCTTGCCCTGTTATTCCTGCTGACCGCCGCGCCGGCCCAAGCCCAGACCGATGGCGAAATCCGGCTCCTGTCCCACCGGGTCGAAAGCCGCTTTCCCGACAGCGTCCATTTCTTTGTCGAAGCGGCCGGCCCGGACGAAATCAACGACATCCGGGTCTATCTGAAAACCATCGGCCAGGTCAGCCGCAGTGCCTACCGGCAGGTGGAGTTTGCGCCGGGAACCCGCATCAGCGGCGAAGCCGAACTGCTCAGCGGCGGCAATAACTACTTTCCCCCCGGCACCCGGATGGCTTATTCCTTTGAGCTGCGGGATACCGCCGGCCGCCGGCTCCGCACTGAGGAGCAAATCTTTGTCTATCTGGATACCCGTTTCCAGTGGCTTACCCTGACCGACGGTCTGATTACCGTCTATTATAACAACCCCCTGGCGCAAAGCCGGGCGCAGCACGTGCTGGAAACGGCGGCCGCCACCCTGGACTATATGGGGCCGGTGCTGGGCATCCAACCGGAGTATCCCCTGCACATCGTTACCTATCACAACTACCGGGATATGTCCGGCGCGCTGCCCTTCCGCTCCCAAGCCGTCCGCGAGCAGCTGATAACGGCGGGAATGGCTTTTGACGAGGAGCGGGTGCTGCTGGTCTATAGCGGCGGCCCGGGCGTAACCGGCACTACCGCCCACGAGTTCGTCCATCTCCTGGTCGGCGATGCCACCGGCCGCGCCTATTCCCAAGTGCCGGCATGGTTGAACGAAGGCTTGGCCGAATACGGCGATTTCAGCGCAGACGCCGACCGGGAGCGCTACTTGCAACGCGCCCTCCAGCAGGGCAAAGTGCGCCCCCTGTGGCAGCAAGGGGCCTTCAGCGGCACCCCGGAGGACATCCTCATCGGTTACGGGCAAGGCTTGTCCGTAGTCAACTTTCTGGTGAAAAACTATGGCACCGCGCCCATCGCGGATTTGATGCAAGCAATGCGGCGCACTCTGGACGTTGACGCCGCCCTGCTCGCGGTTTATGGCTTCGACCAGTACGGCTTGGATGCCCTCTGGCGGCAGTCCTTGGGCTTGCCGGCTTTGCCGCGCCCGGAAACCCCGGAGCCGTCCCAGCCGCAAGCCCCGGCGCCGCCCCGGGCCACCGCCACGCCGCGGCCCACTCTAGCCCTGGCCGCCTTCCCGGCAGCGTCGCCCACGGCGACCCCAGTGCCGTCGGTACCCACTGTTGCCGTACCGGAACTGGCGGCCACGGCCACGCCGGCCTCTGCGGATACCCCTATACCTACCTCAACGCCGCTACCCTTGGCCACAAACCGTACGCCTCTGCCGCCGGCCGCAACGCCAGCCCCGCCGGCCGCTACAACCGGCGGCGGCTGCAACCCGGCGGCCGCGCCGGCTCCCGGCGGCGAACTGGCGTTAATCCTGCTCCTGGTTAGCCCGGCGGCAATGCTGGCAGCGGCCCGGCGGCGGTGGTTATTCCGGTAAAAACAAGCGGGCAACCCTTGGGGTTGTCCGAATGCCCGCAATGCTTGGCAAAGAACCGGCTTGCGCCGTCAACGGGCCCGGGGGTTAAAAGCGTCATTCACCCCATCCCCCAACAAGCTGAAAGTGAACAGCAGCAGCACCAGCACCGCCGACGGTACCAGAGTCAAGTGCGGGTCGCTCCGCAGCACCGAAATGTTGCCGTTCTCAAAAATCATCACCCCCAAGCTGGGCGTGGGCGGTTGGATACCGATACCCAGCCAGCTCAGCACAATCTCCGCCCCGGCAATCGCCCCCAATCCCGCCGAAACCGACACGATAACCGGGCTGATAATGTTGGGCAGCAGGTGAACCCCCAAAATCCGCTTGTTGGAGGAACCCATCGCCCGGGACGCCTCGACATACTGATTTTCCCGGGCCTGCAAAACCTGCCCCCGCACCAGCCGCGCCATCCCGAACCAGGAAAAAACCGCCAACGCCAAGGAAATCACCAGATAATCGACAATCCCCAAGCGCACAATCCAGTCAATCCCGGAGGCATCCTCAAAGTCCCGCACATATTGCAGGATGCGCGGCTTGACCGTGGCCACGATTATCAGCACCAGGAAAATATCGGGGAAAGACGAAGTTACTTCCCCCACCCGCATAATCACCCCATCCGCCCAGCGGCCGAAATAGCCGGCAATCAACCCCAAGGCGACGCCCAACACCAATGCGCCGGTGACCAGCGAAGTTACCGTAATGATGACCGTCGTCCGCAGCCCGTACATCACCCGGGTCAGCAGATCCCGCCCCAAGCGGTCCGTCCCCAAGGGATGGAGCAAACTCGGCCCTTGCTTGGCCACGCTCAAATCCTGGTCGTTGTACCCGTAGGGCGCCACCAACGGGGCAAAGACGCCCGACCCGTACATTACCCCGATGATGACCAGACAAGCCACCGACAGCTTTTTCCGCAGCAGCCGCCGCAGCGAAAGATACAGATAACCCCGGGAACGGTGGGAAGTCTCCGGCAAAGTCAGCCGCTGCGCGTCATCCGGCAACATAATCGCCCCCCAACCGAATGCGCGGATCCAGCACCGGATAAATCAAATCCACGATCAGGTTCGCCAGCACGAACAGGGTTGTCCCCAGCAGCGTAACCGCCATAATAATGGGGTAGTCCCGGGAGAACAGGGATTCAATAGTCAGCAGTCCCACGCCGGGGATGCCGAAATACAGCTCCACGATAAAGGAGCCGCTGGCTAACCCGGCCAGGGAAAAGCCCAAAGTAGTCACTACCGGAATCAGCGCGTTCCGCAGGATGTGCCGCGCCCGCACCAACCGCTCCGGCAGCCCCTTGGCCCTTGCCGTGCGAATGTAATCCTGCCCGATAACATCGAGCGTCGCCGCCCGAGTGAGCCGGGTTACAATCGCCACGCCGGGGATACCCAAGACCAGAGCCGGCAGGATGATGCTGGTCGAAAAGAACCCGTCCCAACCGTGGCTCGGCAGCAAATCCAGTTTCAGAGAAAAGACCAACAGGGCAATGGGGATGGTCAGAAAGACGTGCATTGACTGCCCCACCAGGGTAAAGGTGACCATTGCGCTGTCCCACCAAGTCCCTTGCCGCAGGGCGGCGAACAGTCCGGCCGCTATCCCCAGCGTTACCGATATAATCAGCGCCGCCAGGTTCAGCTGCGCCGAAACCCAGATGCGGTCTTTCAGCAATTCGGTTACGCTGCGGCCCCGGTACTGGTAGCTTTCCCCGAAGTCCCCCCGCAAGACATTCCCTAAGTAGCGGACATACTGGGTCGCGATGTCATCGTCCAGCCCGTACTTGGCCCGCAGCCGCTCCGCCACTTCCTCCCGGAAGTTCTGCCCCATCAGGATTTCCACCGGGTCGCCGGGTCCGTAGCGGCCCAAGGCAAAAGTAACAAAGGTGGTAATCAACAGCAGAATCGGCAGCCACAGCAGCCGGCGCGCAATGTAAGTACCCACGCTTTGCTCCCCTTGCCCCGGGCCGCCGGCTTATCCCTGCTCCATCCAGATGTAGCGGAACTTGGGAATCGTCATCGGCAGCAGCAAGTAGTCGTGGACTTGGGGTTTGACCAGGAAGTACCAATCCTCATCGTTCCACAGCAGCACCCAAGGGGCATCCTCCAGTATCTGCCGCTCGATGTCCTGGTACATTTGCAGACGGGTCGCCGGGTCCCGTTCTACCGCCGCTTGCTCCAGTTGGGCGTCCACTTGCGGGTTGCTGTAGCTGGTGTTGTTGCCCTCGCTGTCGCTGTGGAACAGGATGTCCAGGAAGTTCTGCGGGTCGGGATAGTCCGCGCCCCAAGCGATGGAAAACATCTGAAGCCGTTTCTGGTTCACATCCTGCAGGAAAGTGGCCCATTCCGTTTGCTGAATTTCCACCGGCAAGCCCAACTCCTCCTGCCAGGAATTGAGAATTACCTCCAAACCCAAAGGCACGGCCGCGCCAAAGCTGCCGGTGATGCTCAAGGTCATCCGCGGCAGGTTGTCCAGGTCATTCCCATACTTGGATTGGGCCAGCAGTTCCCGGGCCAAGTCCGGGTTATAGGGGTAGGGATCCAAGTCCGGGTTGTAGCCCGGAAAGCCCGGCGGCAGAATGGTTTTGGCTGGCCGTACCGCCCCTTCGTAGGCGATTTCCGCAATGCTCGCCCGGTCGATTGCCAAGTTCAACGCCTTGCGGAAGTTGGCATCGTCCAGCGGCGGCTCGTTCACATTCAACCCGATGTAACTGACGCTGAACCGGGCCGGATAGGGCTTGACTTGGGCGTTCAAGGGACTGGTCGGGTCCAATACCCGCTCCAGATCGGGCAAGCCCACGCCGGTCACATCAATTTCATCATTCTCATAGAGAATCATCCGCGACCCGCCGCTGAGAATCATCTCCACTTCGTCCAGATGCGGCGGCCCCAGATGATAGTATTCGTTGCGCGCCAGGCGCAGGGTCTCGCCGACCGTATACTCGGCCAAGCGGAAAGGCCCGGTACCGTTGGGCTGCTGTATCCAATCCTCCCCGCTTTCCACATTGCCTTGGTCCAGCACAAAACTGGTGGGATAAGTCAGCTTGGACAGGAAATAGGCTTTGGGGGCGTCAACGGTAAGGGCTACAGTGCGCTCGTCAATGACCCGGACGCCGGAAACTTCGCTGGCGGCCCCGCTGAGCTTGTCGGAAACGCCAACAATGTCGCTGAGGTACTGATCCACCACCGGGGAAAGGGTATCCGGGTCAGCTACCCGCTCCAGAGACCATTTCACATCCTGAGCCGTAACCGCCTTGCCATCGTGGAACCGGGCTTCCGGGCGCAGGTAAAAGGTATAGGTAGTCCCGTCCTCGCTGATTTCCCAGCGTTCCGCCAAATCCAGCGCTACCGAAAAGTTGAACGGCTCAATAGTTACCAGCCCGCCAAAAACTTCGTTGACCAGCAGGCCGGAACGGCTGTCCTCCGCCAAGTGCGGATCCAAAGTCGGCGGGTCGGCAAAGAGCAGCCGCAAAGTGCCGCCATCGGTAGCCGTGCCATTGCCGCTGTTGGCTGGCCGGGTGCCGGGAACAAAATCCCCCCCACTACCGCCATTGCCGCCGGACGCCGCCGCCGGAGCGGTAGTTGCTGCCGCTTCCCTAGGCGCAACCGTCATCGCCGGCACTGCCGTAGGCACCGCTTCGATTGCCGGAGCCGCCGCGCCCGAATCGCCGCCGGCCGCGCCGTCAGTAACCGCCGGGGCCGCAACAGTAGCCGCGGCGGGCGCCCTTTCAACAACTTCCGCCGCCGGCGCCACAGCCGGAGTATTCCCGCTGCATCCCGCCAGGAAAAGAGCCACCAAGGCCGGGAGTATCAGAGCTTTCCAACCCATAAACAACCTTCCAGTCAAAATCGGGAAATGGATAACGGATAATGGATAGGGTTCCCGTCCCCCCAAAGAACGGTCAACTTGCCGTTCCGGACCATCTACATCAACTTAACCCCCGGCATTATAGTAGCTGCCCCCGTTGATAGCAACTTTGCAGCCCCGGGCGGCGGAATTGGCGACTTCTTAAAGACGGTCGCCAACCGGTTGAAAGCCGCCCCGGTTTCTGCTATCATAATAAGCAGTTGTCCATTAACGCCGGCTTTCCCCCGGCATTGCTACCGCGGCGAGCGTAGCCAAGAGGCCCAAGGCGCCTGTCTGTGGCACAGGAGATCACGGGTTCGAATCCCGTCGCTCGCCCCACCAGCAACATTCACCCCTTGCCCATCAGCTTTGCGCCTGTAGCTCAATGGAGAGAGCACTGGGCTTCGGACCCAGGGGTTGCGGGTTCGACTCCTGCCAGGCGCGCCATTCCCTTTCCCCTATTTCCCTATCCCGCCCCTATTACGAATCCCCTTCCCCTTTCGGATTTTCCGCCGCCCTAACCGGAAAACCTGACCTTACCGCAATGTTGCCTATCCACCGCCACATCTGGCTCCTCGGCCACCGCTTATGTATGGGCGGCTATGTGAACGCCGCTTGAGAACTGCGGGAAATAGCCGGCCGGGACGGTCTGGCAGAGCAAGATGCGCTGCGGCAAGCGCGCCAGGTAATGGCCGCCCTTTCCCGAAACCACCCGCCAATAGCGGATTGGGCTGACCAGCTGGGGGAAAAGACCACCGAATAGTCAGCGGCAACCCGCCCGGCCGCCGGCCTAATACACATTCACCAGCTCCACCTCAAACACCAGCGTCGCCCCCGGCGGAATAAGGTCGCCCACTCCCTGGTCACCGTAAGCTAGTTCCGGCGGGATGGTCAATTTCCGCTTGCCGCCCACTTTCATCCCGATTATGCCCTCATCCCAGCCTTTAATCACCGTCCCCCCGCCCAGGTAAAATTGAAAAGGCTCGCCCCGGGCATTGCTCCGGTCCAGGGAACTGTCAAACCTCGTGCCATCGGTCAGCCAGCCGGTATAGTGAACTATCGCCGTATGTCCGGCATAGGCCGCCGGGCCGTCGCCCTCGACCAATACCTCAATCTGCAACCCGGACGGAGTAACCGTCGGCTGCCCCTCAGCTTGGGAACAAGCCGCCAGCAGCAACGCCGGCAGCGTCAAAACCAGCAGCAACCCTTTCAACCCGTTCACCGCAGACCCTCCCTTTTATTGACTTCCACCCCAACCGGGCGGCTCTTATCAGTCAAGTTCACTACCGCCGCCCCGGCCGCCGCCGCCAAATCCGCCGGCGTCAGCACAATCTCCCGGCCCCACTCTCCCGCGCCCACGCCCAGCTCAGCATACTCCATCAAAACGGCGTCCACCAAGGAGCGGAATCCCGGCGGTTGCCAGTGAAAGGGCGGAATGGAGCCGACCGCGTAACCGGTAACCCGCCGCACCAACTCCGGATCCGCCAAGCGGACATTCCGGGAACCCAACGCCTTTTTCAGATGTCCCGAAACCGCGCTGCGGTCGCCGCCCAGCATTACTAAAGCCAGTTCCCCCGCTCCGGTCTCAAAAACCAGCGTCTTAACCATCTGCCCGGCCGCAAATCCCAAGGCCGCCGCCACTTTAGCCGCCCCCTTTTCCGTATCCGGGGCAAAGTCCAGCCGCCGGTAGGGTATCCCCCGCTCCTCCAGATAGGCATAAGCCGGCAATGTCATCACCCCAACTCTCCTTAACGCTCGTTGCCCCTGTAGATTAGCCCCTATCCCCCCAGCGGTCAATGGCAAAACGGCAGATAAAAACCCGCCCCGGGCCACCGGGGCGGGTTAAAGGGCCGGGTATCCTTGCGCCTTACAGCTCCCCGGGACGGACGCCCAGGGTAACCTCCAATTCCTCCCGGCTGCCCTCCCGCAGCACTTCCAAAGTGATTTTCTGTTCCGGCCGCGCCCGGGTTACCAAATAGGCAATCACATCATCAATTCCGGTAACCGGGTTGCCCTCAATGGACACAATCACATCGCCGCCCACCGCCACCGGCCGACCTTCCAGAGTTTCCGGCCGATTGCTGCCGCGCAGGCCGGCCCGCGCCGCCGGGCTGTCCGGCATTACATCCATCACCAACGCCCCTCGGGTATCCCGCGGCAAGTCCATCAATTCCGCCACCGCCGGGCTCAGGCTGCCGCCGCTGATCCCCAGCCAGGCATAGTCAAACCGCCCCTTCTCCCGCAAGGCCGGAATAACCTGCTTGGCAATGTTTATCGGCACGGCAAAGCCAATCCCGGAATTAGCCCCGGTGCGGCTGATTATCTGCGTGTTCACCCCGATAACCTGCCCCTTGCGGTCCAGCAGCGGCCCCCCGGAATTGCCCGGGTTCAACGAAGCGTCCGTCTGCAAAACCTCCGGGATGGAAAAGGGGCTATTGCCACTGCGGATGGTGCGCCCCACGCCGCTGATGATGCCGCTGGTGATACTGAACTCATGCCCAAAAGGATTGCCCAGAGCCGCCGCCACTTGCCCCACGGTAACCGTGTCGCTGTCGCCCAGAGTAACCGGCCGCAGCATTTCCGGCGGCGCATCCACCTTCAGCAGCGCCAAATCCGAATCCGGGTCGCTGCCCAGCACTTCCGCCTCCATCTCCCGGTCGTCGGCCCAAACTACCGTTGCCCGCTCCGCGCCCTCCACCACATGGTGGTTGGTTACGATATGCCCGGCATCATCCCACACAAACCCGGAGCCGGCGGTGGCGGAAAAGAACCCCTCCGGCAAGCGGCGATTGTTGGGCAAATCCGGCAAATCCTGACCCGGCATCCGATTCAGCTCCCCCATGATTCGGTCGACCCGAATAAACACCACCGAAGGCAGCGCCCCTTCGTAAATGTTCTTGATAACCTGCTCGTGGGCTGCCACTACCATTGCCGGGTCAATATCGGCTATCGAATCGACCGGCGCCGCCTGCGCCGCCGCCAGTGCCGGAACTGCCGGCGCCGGCAGGGCAACCGCCAGCGGCACCGCTTCCGCCGCCGCTTGCACTGCGTCCACAACTTCCCCCCCGGCCGCCATCCCGCCATCCAACGCCGGCGGCGCCGCCACCGGCAAGCCCACACACCCGGCCAGCACCGCGCCGACCAGTGCCGTCAAAGCCAGCAGCAAGCCCAACCGCCGCCGCCCGTCCTTTAACCAATGTTGCCGCCAATGGCGCGGCAATGCCGCCAAGTTCCCCATCGTTAATCCTCCTTGCCGTTATGGACACCGGGCCAGCCGCCGCCCGCCGGCCTATCCAAATTCATTAAATCCAGTATAGACCATCAGCCCGTCGGCCGCCCGGCTGCCCTTTGCCCTTACCCTTTCACTATAATTTTACGCCGCGGCCGGCCGCGGCGGATTTACCGGCAATTGAAAATCCCGCCCGGCTATGCTACCTTAATTCGGCAATTCGGCAAATCCACCGCCGGCAGCCCCTTGGCTGACCTAGAGCAAACCGCCATGGCCATCGCCCCCGACCGGGACACCGCAAAAAGCATCCCCTGGCTGACTTGGCATCCGGCCGCTTTTGACCGGGCGCAGCAAGCGGATAAGCCTATCCTGCTCGCCATTTCCGCCGTCTGGTGCTACTGGTGCCAGGTGATGGAGCAGACCACTTATGCTGACCCGGCCGTAGTGGATTTCATCACCGATAACTTTGTGCCGGTAATGGTGGACAACGACCACCGCCCGGAGGTGAACGCCCGCTACAATGTGGGCGGTTGGCCGACTACCGCCCTGCTGACGCCGCACGGCGGCTCCATTGCCGGGGCTACTTACCTGCCGCCCGACCAGCTGCTGGCTATGCTCTCCGAAGTGCGCCGCGCCTACGCCGAGGACAAGCCCGGCTTGTATGACCAGGCCGCCCAGTTGCAGCGACAGCGGCAGGAATATGTCCACCGGGCCGCCGCCGGCCCGGAACTGACCCACCGCCAAGTTGACCGCATCGCCCGCCGCATCGCCGGCGTCTATGATGCCCGCCACGGCGGCTTTGGCGATGCGCCCAAATTTCCCGCCGCCCCCATCCTGCAATTCCTGCTCCACTGCTGCCGCACCACCGGGGAAAAGTTTTACCGGGCAATGCTGACCAAAACCCTCGACGCTATGCTGGACGGCGAACTTTACGATAGCGTAGATGGCGGCTTTTTCCGCTACTGCGCCCAAGCCGATTGGACCGAAGCCCAGCACGAAAAGCTGCTCGAGGATAATATCGGCTTGTCCCGGGTTTTCCTCGACGCCGCCCTCCTGTTGGCTAACCCCCAATACCGCCAGGCCGCCGTCAAAACCATTGACTACCTGCTGACCGCCCTCTACTGCGAAAAAGCCGGCGGGTTCCGCGGCAGTCAAGGCGCGCACTCCGACTACTTCGCCCAACCGCCGCAAGTCCGGCAATCCCAGGAACCGCCGCCGGTCGATACCTACTGCTACGCCGCCGCCAGTCTGCAAGCCGTTTCCCTGCTTCTGGAAGCATCCTGGAAACTGCCGCGCCCCGAACTGACCAAGCCGGCTTTGCAAGTCCTCGATAATCTAGCCGGCCAAGCCGCCACCGGCCGCTTGCCCCACGCCTTCGACCCAGCCGGCCAACCTTCGCCGCAGCTGCCGGAAAGCGGCGATTTGCTAATGGATTGGGCGGCCCTGCTCAACGCCTTGACCGACGCTTACCACTGTTGCCCCCAGCGTCCCGACTACTTGCCGCAAGCGGTAGCCGCCGCCGCCGCACTGGAAACCCGCTTTGCCGACCGCAGCCGCGGCGCTTTCTTTGACACCGCGCTAGACCCGGCCGCCGCCGGCAATCTGCGCATCCGGGAAAAGCCCTTGCCGGAAAATGTCGCCGCCGCCCTGGGTCTATTGAAACTGCATCACGCCACCGGGGAAAGCCAATATCAGCAGCGCGCCGAAAGCGTCCTCAGCGCTTTTGTCGAAGCCAACCGGGACTATGGCGAACACGCCGCCGGCTATGCCGTTGCCGTCGACCGTTTCCTGCACCCGCCCCTGGAAATCACTATAGACGGCAACCCTGACGCCGCCGATTATGCCGCTATGGCCCAAGCCGCCGCCCGTATCGACTACCCCAATGTCATCATCAAACCGAACCTTGCCAACGGCGGCGACAGCCCCGTTCAAGCCCACATCTGCCTTGCTGCCATCTGTTTCCCACCGGTCAGCCAACCGTCGGACTTGGCTAAATCAGCCGCCGAAGCTCTGTCCGGCTCCCCCAGTCCCATCGAGAACATCTTTGAGCGATTTGCCGGCTTTTAGCCCCTTGACTTTTTACCGTTCCGGGGCTGAAACCGCGCCATCAGGAGGCCATCCGCTGAAAAGCGTGAACTGCAACGACCTTTCCGCAGCCCACATCGGCCAGCAGCATACTCTAGCTGGCTGGGTCAGCCGCCGCCGCGACCACGGCGGGATAATTTTCGTTGACCTGCGCGACCGTTCCGGCATCGTGCAAGTGGTCTTTAACCCGGAACTGGCCCCGGCCGCCAGCCAGACCGCCGAACAGCTGCGCTCCGAATGGGTCATCAGCGTACAAGGCACGGTAACCCGCCGTCCTGCCGGCTCCGAAAACCCGGCCCTGGCTACCGGCGACATCGAAGTTATGGCCCAAGAAGTAACCGCCCTTAACTCCTCCCTCACGCCGCCCTTTTACATTACCGACGATGTGGACGCCGACGAAAGCCTGCGCCTCAAATACCGCTACCTCGACTTGCGCCGCCCCCAAATGCAGCGCAACTTGACCCTGCGCCATCAGGTCGTCAAGTATATCCGCGACTTCCTCGACGCCCGCGGCTTTCTGGAAATTGAAACCCCCATCCTGATTAAAAGCACCCCGGAAGGGGCGCGGGATTACCTGGTGCCGAGCCGCCTGCAAAAAGGCAGCTTTTACGCCCTGCCCCAATCGCCGCAGCAGTTGAAACAATTGCTGATGGTCTCCGGCGTGGAGCGCTACTTTCAGATTGCCCGCTGCTTCCGGGACGAGGATTTGCGCGCCGACCGGCAGCCCGAGTTCACCCAGCTGGACCTGGAAATGAGCTTCGTCAGTCAAGAGGATGTGCTGCAACTGACTGAGGAACTTTACACCGGGATGGTCGAAACTTTGACCCCGGAAAAAACCTTGCTCCAACCCTTCCCGCGCTTGTCTTACGCCGATGCAATGGCCCGCTACGGCAGCGACAAACCCGATTTGCGCTTCGGCTTGGAACTGACCGCAGTAACCGACTTGGCCGGGGAAACCGATTTCCGGGTGTTCCAAAATGTCATTGCCCAGGGCGGCATTGTCAAGGGACTGGTCGCCCCCGGTCAAGCCCACTACACCGGTTCCGAAATGCGCCGCCTCGAGGAAACGGCCAAGGAGTTCGGCGCCGGGGGAATGAGTCATCTCCGCTTGCAAGGCGACGGTTCCCTCGAAAGCATCCCCGAAACCCACATCCTGCTCTCCCCCGGCTTGCGGATGCCCGCCGAATGGAGCCGCCGCTTGGCAACCCGGATGGGCGCAAAACCCGGCGACCTGATCCTGCTGATGGCCGGTCCCGCTAACCGGGTCAACCTATGGCTCAGTGCCATGCGGAATCACTTGGGGGAACGCTTGGGCTTGATTGACGAAAATCAGCTTTCCTTTGCCTTCATCACCGACTTTCCCCTCTTTGATTGGGATGAAACTAACGGCCGCTGGGACTCCTCCCATCATCCCTTTACCGCCCCGGCTCCCGGCACAGAGGAGCAACTCGACGGGCCGGACTACGGCGGCATCGAATCCCAAGCCTACGACTTGGTTTGCAACGGCTCCGAACTGGCCAGCGGCAGCATCCGCATCCACCGCCGGGATTTGCAGGAAAAGATTTTCGGTATCCTCGGCTACAACAAAGAGCAAGTAGCGGAACGCTTCGGCCACATCCTCGAAGCCTTCGAGTACGGCGCGCCGCCCCACGGCGGCATTGCTCCCGGCATCGACCGCCTCGTCACCCTCCTGGCCGGCGCCGCTTCCATCCGTGATGTCATCGCCTTTCCCAAAACCCAAAGCGGTTCCGACTTGCTCTTTGGCGCGCCGGCTCCGGTGGACGCCGCCCAACTGCGCGACTTGTCCCTGCGGCTCGCCGAATAGCCGCCGCTTAACTTCCCCGGAGAAACCCGGTAACTGCCGGCCCGACCAATCCCGTATCGCACATCAGGAGGTAACGGTAATGCCCGCTAATTCCTTCAACTACGACAGCCTCTATTCCCGCAACTCGGTAGCCGTTGCCCGCGGCGAAAACCGCCACGCCAAGTACGACTTTGCCGTAGCCTATCCCGACCCGGATACCCTGCCGCTGACCGGCTTGGCTGACTCCCTGCGGACAGCTCTGGAACGGGAAGGGCGCGATTTGGCCCTCTATCCCGTTTCCGCCGGCTTGCCCTCCCTCCGCGAGTGGCTGGCTGAAAAGCTGGCCCAGGACCGCCAGATGACCGTCAGCCCGGAGGATATTGTCCTCACTTCCGGCTCCGGCGAGGCCATCGCCATGCTCATCGGCGCATTGACCGACCCGGGCGATGTGCTGCTGACCGAGGAATATGTCTATCTGGGGACTTTGCGGGCTATGCAGCGTTTCGGGGCTGATGTCCGCAGTCTCAAGTGCGACCAGGAGGGCATCCTCCCGGAGGAACTGGAATCTACCCTTGCCGACCTGACCGCCCAGGGCAAAAAGGTCAAGTTCCTCTACACCATCCCGGTCTTTCAGAACCCCCTGGGCTGGACGATGACTTTGGAACGGCGCATTAAAACCCTGGAAATCACTTCCCGCTACGGGGTGCCGGTCTTGGAGGATGACTGTTATGTTGACCTCCGCTTTGAGGGTGAGGATGTTGCCTCTTTCCACTCTTTGGATGATACCGGGCGGGTGTTGTATGTCGGCTCCTTTTCCAAAATCGTCGCCCCCGGGATGCGCCTCGGCTATCTGGTCGCCCCTTCCGCTGTAATCCAGCGGGCCCTGAGTTTCAAGGGCGGTGGCGGCGTCAACCAGTTCGCCGCCCTGGCCGTGCAGGAATATGTCAAAGGCAACCTCGACGCCCACATTGCCGAACAGAACCAGTCCCTCCGGGTCAAGCGGGACGCAATGTTGGCCGCCCTGGGCGAAAACTTTGGCGACGCCGCCCAATGGAGCAAGCCCGAAGGCGGCCTCTACATCTGGCTCGAAATGCCGGAAGGCACCGACCTGGCCGCCCTGCAAGAGCAAGTCTTTCAGCAGGGCGTCGGCTACTACAACGGCACCATGTTCTCCCCGGAAGGCCGCGGCGCCAACTGCGCCCGCCTCTGTTTCGGCCACCCCACCGCCGACCATGTTTCCGAGGGCGTAGCCGAACTGGCCCGCATCCTCGCCGGCCACGGCGTTTTGCGCGGATAGGCTCGATTAGTTCCACCATTCATTGCGCCATCCTTGCGGCTACCACCGCCAGGATGGCGGCCGCCCGCATCGTCCCGGTTAAGCCCCTATGGTAAAATGCGGCCGCTATGCTGCGCCCTACCTACCCCATCCCCTTTACCCCCAACCTTTCCTCCCTTAGCCGGTTAGCCCCGGCTTTCCTGACCCACCACAGCTGGGCGCTGCTGATTTCCGCCCTGTTCCTGCTGGTCGGACTGGTCGTGTTCGACGACTACGGCGTTACTTCGGACGAGGCATCCCAGCGCGAAATCGGCGTCTTGACCCTTGACTACGCCTTGGGCCAGAGCGATGAATTACTGCGGGATTGGGAAAAAGTGTACGGCCCGGCCGTGGAAGTGCCGTTGCTCTTGGCCGAGCGCGCTTTGGGCTTGACCAACTACCGCGACATCTACCTGAGCCGCCATATCCTGTCTCACCTGCTCTTTATTGTCGGCGGCTTTTTCGGCTACCTGCTAATCTATCGCCTCTCCGGCCGCCGCGGCCTCGCCCTCTTTGCCCTGCTCTTTTTTCTCCTCTGGCCCCGCATCTATGCCCATTCCTATTTCAACACCAAAGACGTCCCCCTCGCCGCCATACTGCTGATTGCCCTGTATCTGGTACACCGGGCATTTCGACGGGACACCGTAGCGGCCTTCCTCCTCTGCGGCATCGGCGTCGGGCTGCTGACCAACGTCCGCCTGATGGGAATGATGCTCTTTCCCGCCGTCGTCGCCATGCGCGGCTTGGACTTGCTCTTTGCCCCCCCCCCCCCCCCCCCCGCGAAAACACATCCTCCTGACCGGCGGCGCCTTTATCTTGGCCGCCCTTTTGACCCTGTACGCCACTTGGCCCTGGCTCTGGGCCAACCCCATCGGACACTTCCGCGAAGCCTTCACCACCCTGTCCAACTTCCCCAACGCCTACTTCAACCTCTTTCAGGGTGAATTCGTCTATTCCGAGGAAATACCCCCGCGCTACGCCCCCACCTGGCTTGCCCTTACCTATCCCCCGGCCGTACTCTTATTGGGTCTGCTCGGATTAGCGACCCTCTGTTGGCGCGGCATCGCCAAGCCCGGCGCAATCTTTCGCAACACCGAAGTCCGTTTCGCTTTCCTGCTGTTGGCGGCTTTTGCCGGGCCGCTGCTGGCCGTAGTCCTGCTGGACGCCCATCTTTACGGCGGACAGCGGCATCTCTTTTTCGTCTATGCCCCCTTCTCCCTGCTGGCGGTATTGGGCATCAAATGGCTGAGCGCCGCCTTTAAGTCCCGGCCTTGGCGCGCCGGGTTGTACGGACTGGCCGGACTGAGCGCGGCCTTGCTGGCCCTGCAACTGACGCAGCTGCATCCCCTGCAAAACCTCTACTTCAACCCCTTGGCCGACCGCAAAACCCCGGAACATTTACGCAGCCATTACGATTGGGACTACCACTCTATGGCCTACTATGAAGGCATCAAATGGCTGCTCCAGGCTTACCCCGACCGACAATTGGTCGTTAGCTCCGACCAGACAATCAGCCACCGGTTTTTACCGCCCGACGCCCGCGCCCGCGTCTGGCTCGTCGACTCCGGCGCCGCCGACTTTTACCTCACCGCCCACCGCAAGCGGGCCCTGGATACCGGAGAACCCCGCCGCTTCTCCAACCCCCTCCATACCCGCCAAATCTACAACAACACCATCCTCAGCGTAGTAACAACGGCGGACATCAACGCCCGGCGCCGGGCTGAATACCAACAATTGGCCGCCGCCGGCCCGGCCGCCCGTTCCGACTTCGATTTATACCTTAACGGCCGCGTCTTGACCTATGTTCAGGAAACTTGCGCCTACCACGGTCAGTGGCTCTCCTTGGGCATCCTGCCTCAAAACCCGGCTGATGTTCCCCGCCGTACCCGCGACACCCGGGGCTACGCCAGCTATGCCGTCAAACTCTTTCCCCATGTCGTCGACCACTTCGACGGCAAGTGCGCCTCCGCTTTCATCCTGCCTTCCTACCCCATCGCCGCCATCACCACCGGCGAAAGCCAGGTCTGGCAAGCCCAAATCTATCTGGACTTGCCTAAATACCGCGCCGCCTACGACCGAATAACCGCCGGCCCGCCGGCCACCTCAGCTCTCTTTGACCTCTACCTTGCGGACGACACCCTGTCTTATGTTAAGGAACCTTGCGCCGCTACCGATGTCGAGCAACCCTTCTTTCTCGATATAATCCCCCAAGACCCCGCCGATCTGCCCGAAAGTCGCCGGGAACTCGGCTTCGCCTCCTTTGGCTTTAACTTCCCCTTTCCCCACGGCCGGTTGTTTGACGGCAAGTGTCTGGCCACCTTTCCCTTGCCCGACTACCCCATCAAGGAAATCCGCACCGGCCAGTTTGATGCTGAAAAAAGCCTCTGGAAGGCCACCGTCTACGCCGACCTGGCCCAATACCGCGCCGCCTACCAGTCCCTTGTCTCCCGTCAACCCACCCACCGCGCCATCTTTAACCTGTACCACCAAGGCCAGCAATTAAGCTATGTCCAGGAAAACTGCGCCCCGGCCGCGGCCGAAACCCGCTTCTTTCTCCATCTGATTCCGGTCGAGGTCAATGACCTGCCTCCAGAGCGGCGGCCGTATGGCATGGACAATCTCGATTTTGACTTTTTCCAGCACGGCCGGCGTTTCGACGGCAAATGCCTCGCCATTGTCCCCTTGCCCGACTACCCCATCAAGGAAATCCGCACCGGCCAGTTCATCCCCGACGGCGGCCGAATCTGGGAAACCGCCTTTCCCGGTAGCGGCGGCTGAACCATAAACCGCCCGTAATGCCGCAAAAGAAAAGCCCGGACTGCAACCAGTCCGGGCCTCTCCCTTACCCTTTTCCCTAGCCGGGGAAAGCCGCCTAATCGCCGGCGGCCCCCGCCTTTTCCGGGATGCCGGCCCCGTGACCGTTGCGGAAAGCAAACCGGTCCACCAGATTGCCAATACTCTGCCGGAAACCGGAGTATTCCAGTTCCCCGTAAGGCAGCATCGCCGCCCCCGACCAGCCCTGCGACCGCATCTCAATCCCCTTCTGCTGCGCCAACTGCCGCACATAGTCCCAAGACTGATTGTCAAAAAAGTCGATGCTGGAGTCGGAAAAAGTGCCATCGGCCGCAATGGAAAAGCCCACGCAGGAAACCAGCGGCAGGCAATACATTCCGGTCACCGGCGTGTTAATCGGCACCGGCATCAGCGGCATCACATGGGAACCCCGGGCATCCCCCCCAATGTAATGGGCCTTGGCGTAGGGGGAAGTCAGTTCCTCCGGCGCCGGGAAAATCCCTTGATTCCGCACCACCGCCACCGGGTCATCTTTGCCGGTGTAACTGCCGGCAATGTTGTGCAGCCGGGTCGCCGAAATGGCCGCCGCCATCTGTCCCGAATAGCGGGAAACGATGGAGTCAATGCCGAACCGTTCGTTATCCCGCAGCAGCACCGCCAGCTTGTAGTAATCCTCCGGCGCGTTCAGCGCAATCAGGCTGTCCCCCTCGGTGTTGTCCATATCGATGATGTTAAAGGTAAAGCCCTCGCTCAACCGCGGCAGCATCAGCCCGCCGCAATACATCGGGTCGGCAAAACCCAGGAACATCGGCAGGTTATAAGCCCCCGGCCCGCACTTGTCCGCCGCCAGCACCATAAAAGATTCCGCCGGCCGCAGCGGATTCGTCTTTACCGGGTCGTGGTCAAACTCCACCTCGGCCACCGCCGGCCCCGCCCCCCGAATGTTCCCCGACGGCGCATCCGCCAGCAAATCCTGTCCCGCCCCGTACAGCCCGTACTGCCGGGCAATGTCCGTCGCTTTCAGGAAAGTAGTCCACGCGAACTGGTGGACATCGGTATCGTTAGCCCCCCGGGTGTGGGTGGTGGTCATACAAATGTCATCCCCGGTATGCCCCACATAGCCGTCAATCAGCAGCCCGCTGCTGATCGCATCCGCCACCGCCGCCCGGGTCGCATCCATCATCCGCTCCGAGGGCTTGGTATGGCCGCCAATCGAGCCAACATCGGCTTTCAGTACCGAAATGGTGAGTTTCATAACTCCTTTCTCCTTATTCCGCCCGCCCGGGGCAAACCCGGGCCCGGATTGCTTTGCCAACCGTAACAACCCGCCCTTTAACCGGTCAAGACCCGCCGGCAAGAGTCGGAACCATCGCCGATTTTACGCCTTTGCAACAGCCAGCATTATAGCACATCCCCCTAGCCGGTCAAACCAACCGGTACTGCCTGCCGAAATCAGTGCGGCCAAGTCAGGGGCGTGGGCGATGATATTGGGGGCAGGCATCTGATATTCCCTTTGCCGGGAAGGGGTCGAAGTGCTATACGTGGCGAGGTTGCCGTCCGTTAGAGCCGGCGACCCTGCCGCTAGCTACCCGGGGATGAACGTCTGGCAATGTCCGCGCTGACCCTTTCCAAGTGGCTGCCAATGCTGCCGACAAACTGGAGGGCTATTTTGTAGCTGGAGTAAATTTCTTCCATCGTCTTATCCAGCGGAAACTGGGCGTAATCCCCATGTGCCAATTTGTTACGCGTGTTGCCAATTTCCAAGAACGCCCGAACGGCTTCCTGGTATTCGCTATGCTCGTTGGCATACCGGTTCATCGCTTGGTAAAACGCGTCGCCAAAATACCTAAAGAAGGTATTGGCATTATTGGCGTCCCAAGCGAACAAAGTGCTGTAATGACGCCCAAACGATCGGCCCAGAACTAGCTGCTCCACCAATTCATTGCTGGAGGTAGAATCACGTACAAAGCCGATAACTTGGCTTTGAACTTGATCCTCAAAATAACCCGCTACCGCCAGCAATAGCGACTTGCTAAAGGTTATCCTTAACGTCGTCTGAAGGGAAAGCTCGAATATATCTACTTTCCCAATCAGCTCTTGGAAGTCTTGGTAAAGCTCGTCAACCGGGGTCTCATCAGGCAAAAGCGAACACCTCTCTACAAAGGAGATACCAAGGCATAACCCCGGTCAAGACGCTTATGGACGTTGGCCCTTCCCGTGGTGGCGTGTAGCGACGCTTCCACAAAGACGGAATCGGTTTCCAATGCCCCTATCTCTTCTGCATTGAGAGAGCCTTCAGGCAAACCTTCAGCTTGGTACTTTTCACGGCAGGCCGCTGTGAACACCGCCTCCATCAAGGCGATACTGATATTACCGGTGGTCTTGTTCACAAACACGTCCTTGGGCAGGCCGGAAGTGGACTTGAGAAAGCTCTTAAAAACTTCCTCAAGATACTGATTTACCTCCTTGCTGTTGTCCCGGCACTTCTTGGAAAACTGGTTGAGAAACTTGGACATCGACGGGGAATAGTCATCGGCGTCCATCAGCATCGCAAACATCCGCAACAGTAGCTCCATATCCTTCAAGCGGAGTTCCGGTTCCTCGGTTTTGAGCAAGCGTCGCCACTCCGGTTCGTAGTTGACTCGCATCAACATACTGTAAAAGTCAGAGTGGTAGAGACTCATCCGCATTTCCTGAGGCGTGATGTTCACCCCTCCGGAATTAAGGCGACTGAAAATCTCATAGATGGCGGAATCATCCCGAGGCGCATTCTGCCGGATGATTACGTTCCGAACCGTCCGGAGCAAGAGGTCGGGTTTGTTATCACCCAAGTCCTCAAGAGTGAGTCCGTGCAGACGGTTGGGGGAATTGTGAACCTTCTCCGGCAAGTTAAGCCGGAAGTCGGTAAAATAATCGGAGTCGCGCCGGAACTTCTCCGGAATGTTGCCGTGTTCGGCGAATACTCGCCGCAACTTTGCCCTGGCGTCGTACCGGGGAAATCGCTGTTCCATGAAATAGTAAATGGACATCAGGCGCTGCTGACCGTCAATCACATTGAAGCGGTTTCGGCCGGACTCATGCAGGAAAATCTGCGGCACCGGCAAGCCGATGATGAGGGACTCAATGAGCTTGGAAGCCCGCTTGATGTCCCAAACGTAGTTCCTCTGGAAACCGGGAATGATAAACACCCCCGAATTGATAAAGTCATACAAGGTGGAGACGTTAAAGTCATTAGGCGACGTAGAGATGTCGTAATCCTCGACGCCCGATACTTCTGCTTCGCCCTCGGCGTAGTCGTCGTAATGGATTCCGTCAATTCGGGATTCAGCCGATACCATCGTGTCACCTCAACTGGCAAGGAATAGAGTTAGTCTATCTATATCTGTCAGTTTTGTCAAATATCCCGGCAACAGGGTCAGACCTCAACTCGCCCTTCCCATTGCTCACCAATTTCCCAATTCCCGAAAATCAATCCCAAAATCCCTTGACAACTATAATTCCCGCCCCCATAATAAAAATTGCGAAGGTCAGACCTAGCCCCGGGACGCCGGGTCTCAAAACGATACGCTAGCTTACCGTGAAATACAGCTCACAGCGCGCTGTGGACGCCCCCGGCCACCGGCCGTCAAGCGTCCCGCTCCTAACCTCCGGGGAACCGGCCTAGGAACCCGTATTCCCCAACCGGAGCAGCGGAAAACGGCAAATCCCACCAGCCGCCAAACCGCTACCCCTTCCCTACAGGAGCTGGAGTTAACAGGTTGACTGGAGGTGCGGTCAACCCCGGTAGCTGGACTGGGCCAAAACGCCGGTAGTGGCAACCATACCCAGCGGCGCCAGTAGCCAACTCAAGGTCTAGTTTGCCGCTAGGCAACTGGGTCGGGAAACTCCGAGAGGAGCAAGCCAGGATACCCCTCGGAGCAGGCAACCCAATGGCCCCTTTGCCAACCCCCTCCCGCAAGGGCGGAATCTCCGGCCAGAGCTTCCGCCCCGGCGACCCCACCCCAATGCTGATAAATACTAAACTCAACCCGCCGGGGCAGCCCAGGAGGCGCCGCCCCGGCTATACCCCGTACTACCCCCCATTCCCCATTAGCCGCGCCCCATTTGACAACCCCCGCCTTACCCGCTACCCTTACCCCCAATCCTTACCCCTCAGCCACAGGAATTTTTATGACCCCTTCCAACCGCGTTACCCAACTCAAAGCCCTCCTCCAGCAGCGCATCCTCGTCCTCGATGGCGCTATGGGCACCGCCATTCAAGCCCAAAACCTCGGCCCCGCCGACTTCGGCGGCCCCGAACTCGACGGCTGCAACGAACACCTCAACCTCACCCGCCCCGAAATTATCCGCGCCATTCACCGCTCCTATTTCGACGCCGGCGCCGACCTCGTCGAAACCAACACCTTCGGCGCCACCTCCGTAGTCCTGGCCGAGTACGACTTGGCATCAGAAGCCCGCCGCATCAACCGGGCGGCGGCCGAACTGGCCCGCCAAGCTGCCGCGGCCTGCTCCACCCCGCAACGCCCCCGCTTTGTCGCCGGCTCCATAGGCCCCACTACCAAAACCATCTCCGTCACCGGCGGCATAACCTTCGACGAACTCGCCGCCGCCTACTGCGAGCAGGCGTTGGGCTTGATTGAGGGCGGCGCCGACCTCCTCCTCCTCGAAACCACCCAGGACACCATCAACCTCAAAGCCGGTCTCATTGGCATCGACCAAGCCCAAGCCGAACTGGATACTGAAATCCCCATCGCCGTCCAAGGCACCATCGAACCCATGGGAACCCTCCTGGCTGGTCAGGACGCCGAAGCCTTCTACACTTCCCTGATGCACCGCGATTTGCTCTGGCTCGGCTTTAACTGCGCCACCGGCCCGGAGTTTATGACCGACCACATCCGCACCCTGGCCGCCTTGTCCCGCTTCCCCGTGGCTTGCCTGCCCAACGCCGGCTTGCCCGACGAGGACGGCAAATATAACGAAACCCCCGAAATGCTGGCTAATACCATCGGCCGCTTTATTGAATCTGGCTGGCTCAATGTCACCGGCGGCTGCTGCGGCACCGGCCCCGAACACATCCGCTTGCTGACCCAAACCGCCGCCGGCGCGCCGCCCCGTATCCCGGCCCACCACCCGGAAACCCGCGTCTCCGGCATCGAGGCATTGGTCGTCGACCAGGATACCCGCCCGGTAGTAGTCGGCGAGCGCACCAACGTCCTCGGCAGCCGCCGCTTCCGCCGCCTCATCGCCCACGGCGCTTTCGAGGAAGCCGCCGAAATCGGCCGCCGCCAAGTCCGCAACGGCGCCCATATCCTCGACATCTGCCTGCAAGACCCCGACCGGGACGAACTGGCCGATATTACCGCCTTTCTCGATTTGGTGACCAAAAAGGTCAAATGCCCCATTATGCTCGACTCCACCGACTCCCGGGTCATTGCCGAATCCCTGAAACGGCTGCAAGGCAAATCCATCATCAACTCGGTGAACCTCGAGGATGGCGAAGCCCGTTTCCAAGCCATCGCCCCCTTGGCCCGGGCCTATGGCGCGGCTCTGGTCGTCGGCTGCATTGACGACGATAAAGAGCAAGCCCAAGCCATCACCCGCCAGCGCAAACTGGAAATCGCCCTCCGTTCCCACGCCCTGCTCACCCAAAAGTACGGCATCCCGGAGCAAGACATCATCTTTGACCCCCTCGTCTTTCCCGCCGGCACCGGCGACGCCAACTATATCGGCTCCGCCGCCGAAACCCTTGCCGGCGTCCAGCTGATTAAGGAAGCCCTCCCCAACACCAAAACCATCCTCGGCATCTCCAATGTCTCCTTCGGCTTGCCCCCGGCCGGCCGCGAAGTTTTCAACTCCGTTTTCCTCTACCACTGCGTCCAGGCCGGCTTGGACCTGGCTATCGTCAACTCCGAAATGATGCAGCGGTACAACTCCATCCCCGAAATCGAACGGGAATTGTCCGAAAACCTGATTTGGCATCGCGGCCCTGATCCGGTCGCCGCCTTTGCCGCCCACTTCCGCGACAAAGCCCCCACCGCCACCGCCGAGGAACGCCGCACCCTGCCGTTGGACGAGCGTCTGGCTCTAGCCATCATCGAAGGCAGCAAAGAGGGCTTGGCTGCCGATTTGGATGAAGCCTTGCAGGAACGCCCGCCCCTGGAAGTTATCAACGGCCCCCTGATGGCGGGAATGGACGAAGTCGGCCGCCAATTCAACGCTAACCAGCTGATTGTCGCCGAAGTCCTGCAATCGGCGGAAGCGATG
The DNA here is from genome assembly GCA_965243185.1 of Dehalococcoidia bacterium. GTDB lineage: Bacteria > Chloroflexota > Dehalococcoidia > Lucifugimonadales > UBA3495 > CBDBCU01. The sequence continues at coordinate 3,245,808 of OZ251531.1, forward strand.
AAATTCGCCGTGGCCCATCTCGAACCCTATATGGAACGGGCCGAAGCCGCCACCAAAGGCAAAGTCATCCTGGCCACCGTCAAAGGCGATGTCCACGACATCGGCAAAAATCTGGTGGACATCATCCTCTCCAACAACGGCTATCAGGTCATCAACCTCGGCATCAAAGTGCCGCCGCAGGATTTGATTGACGCCTGCCAGGAACACCGCCCGGACATCGTCGGCTTGTCCGGCTTGCTGGTCAAATCCGCCCAAATGATGGTCGAAACCGCCCGGGATTTCCGCCAAGCCGGCGTCAACCCGCCCCTGCTCGTCGGCGGCGCCGCCCTATCCAACCGCTTTACCCGCCTGCGGATTGCCCCGGAATATGCCGGCCTGGTCGCCTACGCCCAGGACGCCATGAGCGGACTAGCATTAGCCAACACCCTGCAAGACGCCGACGAGCGGCAAACCTTGGCCGCCGCCCTTGAAATCGAAACCGACCAAATGCTCCAAGCCGCCCAGGAACGGGCCGCCGCCGACCCCGCCGCCGCGCCAGCCGCCGTCGCCCCGGCCCAAATCCGCCACGACTTCCCCGTCCCCAACCCGCCGGACTTGCGCCTCCACACCCTTAAAGACTACGACCTGGCCGAAATTTTCCCCTACATCAACCCCCAGATGCTCTATGTGCGGCACCTCGGCTACCAAGGCCGCTTTGCCGAAGCCCTGGAACGCGAGGAAAAAGCCGCCCTGGAATTGCGGGAATCGGTGCGCCGGGTCGAGGATGTGATGCTGGCCCGGCCGGACCTTAACGCCAATGCCGTGTTCAAGTTCTTTCCCTGCCGTTCCGACGGCCAGACCCTGCTGATTTACGGCCCCGACGGGCAAAACGTCCTGGAAAAGTTTTACTTCGGCCGCCAGCAGCGGCGGGAAGGCTTGTGCTTGGCCGACTACGCCCGCCCGGTGGGTTCGCCGCAGCCCGACTATGTGGCAATGTTCACCACCACCATCGGCCCCGGCGTGCGCGCCCTGTCCGAGGAATGGAAAGAACGGGGTGAATTTCTCAATTCCCACATCCTGCAAGTCCTGGCTCTGGAATCCGCCGAAGCCTTTGCCGAACTGCTCCATCAGCAAATCCGCCAGATGTGGGGTTTCGGCGACCCCCAGAGCATCACCTACCCCGACCTGTTCCGCGCCCAATACCGCGGCCGCCGCTACTCCTTCGGCTACCCGGCTTGCCCCCGCCTCGAAGACCAGGAACAACTGTTCCGCCTGCTGGAAGTCACCGCCAACATCGGCGTCGAGCTGACCGAGGGCTATATGATGGACCCGGAAGGCTCCGTATCCGCCCTGGTCTTCCACCACCCGGAAGCCAAATACTTCAACCTGAGCGAGCAAGACATCGCCCGCCTGGAGCAGGAAGTGGCCGGGGGCTAACCGCCCCCACAGTCATTCCCGCAACTGCGGCGGCACTTTCGGGGCCGGGCGGGTTTCCCAAGACTTGGTACGCTCGGTAAATACCGCTCGCCGTTTGGCATCTATATCCGCTAGATACTGCCGCCGCACTTCCCCAACGTAGGATACCCACGCGGCTTCATACAACTTCCGGGATTCCTCATAGTCGCTGAAGCTATGCCCGCGCAGGGACGCATAGAAGTACCTGGCATTGAACCAACCCTGGTTCTCAAGAAACCGGTCGCTGTAGTTTTTCACCCCAGCCCCATTGCTATAGATGTGGCAGTGGGACGAATCGGGTTTCCCTCCCCGGGATTCCAGGAACTCCCAATCCCGCAAAAAATGGGTCCAACGCTCCGAGGTTATGCCTTTCAACCACCCTCGGGCGTCATCCCATCCCAAACGCGTCCAGTCAGGTTCGACGCCCCAATGTTCATAATCCTCGGCAAGCCGGCAGACTTCCTCGTCAATCTCACCGTCGTAGGAAATCCAATCCTCTACCCGTTGCAAACCGGTGGCATGGTTCTCCAGAGCCTCCCGGCAAACTTGGGAAATGTTGACTTGGGGCTGCAAGGTTTTGACCCGGTTCAGCAGGTCGTTGGGGACGTTGATGCCAATTCGCATAGTTAAACCTCCTTCGTATGCCGTATGCTTATGATTAACATACAGCATACGGATGACTTTGTCAAGCGCCACCCGGGATGAGTTTGGAAATTGGCGGCGTCAGGGGGTTGACAAGGTGTAATGATGTGATTTATAATACCTGTAATCTAATTACATCAACGGAGGTAAGGCAATGGTTGAACCGGAACGGGGTCGGGGGGAACGGGCCAAAGCCGTGGGGCGGGAGGCGATAAGCCTGGTGACGGAGACGGCGGAGGATGTGGCCGGCAATGTGATGGAGACCATCGGCACTATCCGCAACAAGGCCGCCGGCGACCGCCAGACCCGCAACAATGTGGTGATGGTGCGGGTGGATGCGAACAGCCTGGCCCGGATGGACGAACTGGTGGAGGCAGAAGTGGTAGGCAGTCGCTCGGAGGCGGCGGCTTATCTGATTGCCGCCGGCATCAATGCCAAGCAGGGGCTGTTCGACACCATCGCGACCAAGGTGGCGAAAATCCGGGCGGCCAAGGAGGAGTTGCGGAAGCTGCTGGATGAGGAGGGAGCGGGGGAGGAGTAGGGCAGACTTTTCTTGCCTTTCCCGAACTCTGCCAACATTCTTGACACCAAGGGGAAACGACCAGTGAAGCGGATAATTGCCATCCTCGCCATCGCGTCCATCAGCATCATCGCCTGCAACACCAGTACCATTCCCGGCGAATGCCTGGAAGCTCTGGAAAACTACAATGTCCCGGAGGAAGCCATCGAGCTGATTAAGGAAAAAGCCGGCGGCGACTTGAACATCATCCAGCGCACTGCCGTCCGCTTGGCTTTCGAGCAAGCCGGGGTTGACGACCTTTGCGGCCATCTCGCCGAGTAGCCGGGAGCCGTCAAGTAAGGTTTCCTTTGCGGTTGGCGAATCCAGTCCTTTCGACAAATGGAGGGCTAATGAAAACCATCATACCCTTGGCGGTCATATTGGTCGCCTTGACCTTGGCCTGCGCCAATGAGACGGTCGCCCCAAATACCACCGCGCCGGCCGGCCAAATGTCCGAAACGGACGACAATCTGCGGTCGGAAGTGCGGGAGCTGCGGGACGAGGTGCAAAAATTGGAGGGAGTGGTAGCTGTATTGCAGCAGCAGACACCGGATGGGGAGCAAGGCACGGCGGCGGTAGATGTTTGTGACCGTTTCCCGGCTCTCCAATACGCCATCCTGAACGCCCTAAATCTAGGGCAATGCAGCCTTGCGACCTATCCCGAATTGTTTCGGATTGAACGGCTATCCCTAAATGGTCAACCCATAGCAACGCCCTTGAAATCCGGTGATTTTGCCGGGTTAGTCAACTTGACGGAATTGTCCATCGACTTTGCCGACTCCTGCGGACAATGGGACGACATTGCCTTTACCGACGCCGTGGTCGCAGAGCTGCCTTCGCTGGTGAACTTCGACTTGGACATCTACCGACCGGAGTTGGATCGAACTGCCAGCACCGCCGAGGAAATAGCCAACGCCGTGTTCCTTGCCATACACAACGGACAGGATGTTGAACCGGCCAGCCGCGACACCGAGTCCAACGAGAGTTATATGTATGCCCGGATTACCGGGGAAGCCGGCATGGTCAGTGTAGAAATTAACTACCGGGATGAAATGCTGCCTTGCCGAAGCCGGCGATCACGCTAACCGGATGGGGTCGGACGACTAACCCAACAATCTCGCCCCAAATCCCCCTACCCGCCGGCGTCCGGCAATGCTACAATTATGGCGTTGCCGGACGCTAATTTTCTTGCTGCCCCGCTAGTGCTGCGGGGCTTGGGTGTTTAATGCGCGTTGTGATGATTCACGCCTTGGCCGAGTCCGTTCCGCCGGTGCGGGTGGCTTTCCGGGAGGAGTTTCCCGAAGCCGAAGTAGTCAACTTGCTGGATGAGGGGCTGTTTATTGACTTTGCCGGACAGATTACCCCCCAACTGCGGCGGCGGATGAGTCAGCTGATCTGCTACTGCGCCGAGTATGGGGCTGATGCCATCGGCTTGGCTTGCTCTGTGTTCGCCCCGGTGGTGGAAACGGCTAAAGACCTGGTGGACATTCCGGTGGTTTCCTCGTACAGCCCGGTGATGGCGGAGGCGCTGCAAGCGGGACGGCGTATCGGCATCATCGCCTCGGTGCCGGCTACGCTGCGGGATTCCGACTACTACCTGCGCCGCACGGCGGCCGAGTTGGGCAAGGCGGTGGAAACGGAGCAATGCCTGGCTGAGGAGCTGATACCCTTGCTGCGGATGGATGGGGAAGCGGCGTTTGAGGCCCGGCTCGAGGAACTGGTCAATAAACTGGCCGGCGGCGTGGACGCGGTGCTGCTGGGACAGTTCTCGATGGCTACCGCCCTGGGCCGTTTGCAAGCCAGCTGCCCGGCGCCGGTGCTGTCCGGGCCGCACAGCAGCGCGCGCAAGCTGAAAGAACTGCTGACGGCCCCGGAGGGGCTGGGGCTGAACGATTAGCTGCGGCCGCCGCGCCCTTGCTTTTCCTACCGCCCAATGCCACAATACAACCCAAACTTTCCCGCCTTTTTCAGGAGACGCCTTAATGCCCGGACTGCTGGAAGGGGTTAAAGTCCTCGACTTGACCCATTATTTTGCCGGCCCCTACTGTACCAAGCTGCTGGCTACTTTGGGGGCGGAAGTGGTCAAGGCGGAGCGTCCCGGCCTGGGCGACCCGCTGCGGCATTTCCCGCCCTTTGCCAATCCCCGGCAGCCGGCGGAAAGCGGCGCCTGGTTCCTGTATCTCAACACCAGCAAGAAAAGCGTTACCCTGAACCTGAAATCGGACCAGGGGCGGGAATTGCTGCGGCAGCTGGCCCGGGACGCCGATATTCTGGTGGAAAACTTCGCCCCCGGCGTAATGGCCCGGCTGGGACTGGATTATCCCACGCTCCAAGCGGAAAACCCGGCACTGGTAATGACTTCCATCTCCAATTACGGGCAGACCGGGCCTTATCGGGACTGGAAGGCGTCGGAAATCAACCTTTACGCCGCCGGCGGGCTGATGAACATTACCGGGGAGCCAGCGGAGCCGCCGCTGAAAGAGGGCGCGCCGCTGGCCCAACTGGGCGCCGGGCAGAACGCCTTTGTCGCCACGATGACCGCCTTGCTTTACGCCGAGGATACCGGCCAAGGGCAGCATATTGATTTGGCCATCGCTGAATACGCTACCAATGTGCTGGAAAATGCCTTGATGCAATACAGCTACTCCGGGCGGGAGTTCACCCGGGTGGGCAACCGGGGTTACGGCCGCGCCGCCTGGGGCATCTATCCTTGTCAGGACGGATTTGTGGGAATTATCGCCGGGCCGGATACCAATTGGCCGGAAGTGGCGAACATTATGGAGACGCCGGAACTGGCCGACCCGCGCTTTGCCTCCCGGCAGGGGCGTTTGCTGAACGCCGACGAAGTGGACGCGCTGATGCTGCCTTGGCTTTTGGAACACGATAAGGTGGACATTTTCAAGGCGGGGCAGGAACACGGCCTCGGCTTTTCCTTTGTGGCCGGGATGCAGGATATTCTGGAAATGGAGCAGTTGACCGCCCGGGATTACTTTGTGGAGCTGGAACATCCGGTAGGCGGCAGTTTCCGGTATCCCGGCCCGCCCATCAGTCCCTACAGCGATATTGCCCCTTGGGTTTATCGCCGCGCCCCGCTGTTGGCCGAGCATTGCCTCGAAATTCTTGGCGGGTTGGGCTATTCCGCTCAGGATGTGGAACAACTGCACGCCGAAGGAGTCATTTAGTTGAACCCGCCGCAGCCGCTGCAAAACTTTCGGATCCTCGACCTTTCCCGCATCTGGGCCGGCCCCTACTGCACCAAGCTTCTGGCGGATATGGGGGCGGAAGTCATCAAACTGGAATCCCTGCGGGTTTATGATTCCCACCGCGGCCCGGTCAGTCCCGAACCGGGCATTGCCGCCTATCCCGATTCGGACCCGGGGCCGGAGCCGTGGAATCGCAACGGCTGGTTCAACTGCCTGCACCTGAGCAAGTACGGCATTACCCTGGAACTGACTACCGAACCGGGGCGGCGGGTTTTTGAGGAACTGGTGTCCATTTCCGATGCCCTGATTGAAAACTTCCGGCAGGGCAGCCTGGCCCGCTTGGGCTACGACTACGAAACTTTGCGGCAAATCCGCCCGGATTTGATTTACGCATCGATGCCGGCTTTTGGCAACAGCGGGCCGTGGCGGAGCTATGTAGCCTACGGCATTGGGCAGGAACAGCTTTCCGGGATGGCGCACATTACCGGCTACCGCAACGACGGGCCGATGAAATCGGGCATCAATCACGGCGACCCCATTACCGGCTCCCACGCCGCCGGGGTGCTGCTGGCGGCCTTGCGCTACCGCCGCCGCACCGGCAAGGGGATGTTCATTGATGTATCCCAGCAGGAATCCGCCGTAGCCCTGATTGGCGGGGAAACCCTGGCTTACCAGATGACCGGGCAGGAACCGGAGCGCATCGGCAATCATTCCCCCTGGTACGCGCCCCATAACGCCTACCCCTGCGCCGGGTCGGATCGCTGGGTTACTATCGCCGTTACTACTGATGAGCAGTGGCGGCGGTTGGCTGCCGTTATCGGCCGGCCGGAACTGGCCGACGCGCCGCAATACGCCACGGTGGTAGCCCGCCGGCAAAACCAGTCGGAACTCGACAAAATTATCGGCGATTGGGCGGCAAATCGGGATCTGGGGGACATTACCCGGCAGTTGCAGGAGCAGGGCATCCCGGCGGCCCCGGTGCTGCGCGGGCCGGACTTGCTGGAAAATGAACACTACGCCGACCGGGGAACTTTCAACTATGTGGATCATCCCCAAGCCGGCCCCAAGTGGTATCAGGGCTTTGCCTGGCGAATGTCGGCAACGCCGGGGCAAGTCCACTGGCCGGCGCCCACCCTGGGGCAGCACAACCGGCAAATCTATGGGGAGCTGCTGGGCTTGACCGATGGGGAGATTGACGAACTGGAAGCCGGCGGGGTTATCGGAACGAAGCCTACCGGTTCGCGGATAATCTGAACCCGGCTAAATTTCGGCGATGCCGTATAATCACCGGAAATAACAAAAAGGAGGAACCCGCTTTGCCTGAACCTGAAGCCCTTTACGAAATCAAGGACGGCATCGGTTACATTACGCTGAACCGGCCGGAGAAACTGAACGCCATCGACCCCAATATGCGCCAGCTGCTCTGGGACGCCTTTCAGGATGTCAAGAGCAACCCGGAAGTGCGCTGCGCTATCGTTACCGGCCGCGGCCGGGCCTTTTCCACCGGGCACGACCTGGTGGCCATGGCTAACGCCGCCAACGAAGGCCCCACCACCGGCGATCTCTATGTCGAGCAGTCCAAAATCTTTAAGCCCATCATCTCCGCCATCAACGGCATCTGCCTGGCCCAGGGCTGCGGCATCGCTTTGGGCAGCGACCTCCGCATTGCCTCGACCGAAGCCCGGTTTGGCTGGCCGCAAGCCAAGCGGGGCATTTCGTCGGTCAGCGGGCCGGCTCTGCTGTCCCAAGTGGTGCCGCGCAACATTGCCTTTGAGTTCCTCTTTACCGGGGAGTTCGTGGATGCGGAGAAAGCCCTGGAGTTGATGCTGGTCAACTATGTGGTGGCGCCGGAGGAAGTAATGCCCCGGGCCGAGGCGATGGCGCGGCAGATTACCGCCAACGCTCCATTGGCTTTGGCCGCTATCAAGGAAGCCTCCATCAAGGGCGCGGAAATGGGGTTGGAGGAACGGGTCGCCTTTGCCCAAAACAAGCGGGATGAAGTGCTGCAAACTGAGGATGCGCAGGAAGGCGTCCGGGCCTTTGCCGAAAAGCGCGCGCCGGTGTGGCGGGGGCGGTAGGCTGTACCGGTATCCCTTTGCCTTTAGCAGTTTCCCGCTCATCCTGAACCGGTCTTAAGGCGGGAAACTGCTATAATCAGTCCGAACTTGCCCGATACGGAGGTAGCATGGAAATTCATAAGTTGGGAACTCTTGAGCCGGTGGGAGTCCGGGAAATTTGGGAACGCGAGGAACGGGATTTCACGCCTTGGCTGGCTGACAATTTGCAGTCGTTGCGGCCGGCCTTGGATATGCAGCTAGAGTTGGAGCTGGTCCAGAGAGAGGCGCGGTTAGCCGTTGCCGGCCGGGTTGACATCCTCGCCCGGGAAGTCAACAGCAAAGTCCCTGTGGTTATTGAGAACCAGCTGACGTGGTCGGATGACGGCCATCTCAACCGGCTGATGGGCTATGCAGCCGATTGCAAAGCCAAAGTCCTAATCTGGATTGCCACGGGTTTTGACCCGCGCCACTTGAACATTCTAAATTGGCTCAACAATTCCGGGGTAGCAGTGTACGGGCTACAGCTCAGTGCCTATCGCATCGGGGACACCTATGCTCCTTGGTTCGACAAATTGGCAGGGCCTGAGGATCCGGGGAATGTCGAGACTAGTGTCCCGGCGCGCGTTCCTACTCAGAACCTTTGGGGTCAGTTCTACCGGCCGTTGACCGAGAGGTTGAAGTCTGCGGGGATTTTCTCCATGGGCGGCAATCAAGGAGGTTATGCGGGAAAATGGAGGAAGTTACGCTCCGGCTTGTCAGATGCCGGAGTGTTTTATAGCCTGCAACTCGGCCGCGGCGAGGAGCGGTGCGAGGCACACTTGCTGATTTTCGGCGACGCCCAACAAGACCTTTATGAAGGTCTGAAGCAGTCTCAGGAGGAGGTGGAGAGGGAATTCCCTGGCCACAACTTGGAATGGTGGATTCAAGGTGATCAATCGGGGATAACAGTGCCGACCGACGGGCTTTCCGATGAGACCGATCCGGGCCTCCTCGAGGAAAAACGTAAGTGGATGTTCGACAACTTAGTGGCTCTCCGCGATGCCGTGCAGCCGCGGCTGGAGCAGGTAATCGCTAGCTTGAGTTCGGGTAACTGAATTCCCCCTACTGCGACCGCAACGCCCGTCCCGGCAGGGCGCCGGTGTGGACGCCCCGGTCAATCACCACCTGCCCGTTGACCAGCACATAGTCAATGCCCTCCGGGTACTGGCGCGGCTGCTCAAAGGTGGCTTTGGCGGCGACCCGCTCCGGGTCGAAAATTACCAGGTCGGCTTTCATCCCGTCCCGGATGATGCCGCGGTCCGCCAAGCCCAGCCGCTGGGCGGGAATGGCGGTCATTTTCCGCACGGCCTCCTCCAGCCGCAGCAGTCCCTCCTCCCGGGACAACTGCCCCAGCACATAGGGAAAAGTGCCGTAAGTGCGGGGGTTGGGCTGCCCGCCGGTCAGCAGCCCGTCGGAACCCACCATCTGGGCCGGGTGTTGGGCGATAGTACGGATGTTGTCCGGGTTGCCGGTGCGGGCTACGAATGCCACTTCCAGGTTTTCCGCCACCAGCAAATCGCAAATAGCGTCCACCATCTTTTTGCCCTGATGCTGCGCCAAATCGGTCAGGGAACGGCCTTCCCATTCCTTGTTTTGCGCCGAACCGATGTGGCTGAAAAGGTAATGCTCCAGGGTTGCCCCCCACTGGGGTTCGACGGAGTCGCCCATTTCCTCCCGGATGGCGGGGTCTTGAATCCGCTGCAACAGGGCGGCCGGGCCGCCGGCGTGTACCCAATAGGGCAGCAGGGAATGTAACACGGTGCTGGCGGCGGCGTAGGGATACTGGTCATAGGTAACATCAATGCCGGCACTGCGCCCTTCGTCCACCAAGGCCGTCATCCGCGCCCCCATCCCTTGCACCGGGTTATGGTAGTGGGAAATATGCACCGGGACGCCGCTGCGCTGCCCGATATTGATGGCTTCCCGGAAGGGGTCGAGGAGCCGGTCGCCCAAGCTGTAGCGGGCATGGGTCACATAAAAGCCGCCCAAGTCGCGGATGGCGGCGCAGACCGCGACCAGTTCGGCGGTGTCGCTGTAGGCTCCGGGCGGGTAGGTAAGGCCGGTGGAAAAGCCAAAGGCGCCGTCCCGCATCCCGGCCCGGGCCAATTCCTGCATCCGGGTCAGTTCGGCGGCGGTGGGCAAGCGGTCGGCCCAGCCCATAGCGGCGACCCGGATGGCGGCGTGGGGGACAAAATAGACCACATTGCAGGCAATCCGCCCGTCCAGCAGGTCGAGAAAATCCTTGACGCTGCTCCAGCGGACGCCGGCCGGGGCCGTGCCATTGATGGCGGCCAAGTAAGTCAGCAGTTCCTCTAACCGGGCCGGCGTGGTGGGGGCGTAGGACAAGCCGTCCATCCCCAAAGCGTCGGTGGTTACGCCCTGGCGCAGTTTGGCTTCGTTGCGGGGTTCGGACAGGAGCATCAAGTCCGAATGGGAGTGCATATCGATAAAGCCGGGGCAGACCACCGCGTCGGCAGTGTCAATAACCCGGCCGGCGGCGACAGCGGAAGTATCGCCGCGCAATACGGACAAGGTATCCCCGGCGATGCCCACGCTGCCCCGAAACCAGGTCTGCCCGGTGCCGTCAATGATGCACCCGTTCTGAATCAGCAAGTCAAACATAAGCCCGCCCCCCGGAAATTGCTGCCGGCATTGCCGCTGGTGCGGCCGAAAATCCCTTAATCGCTGCGAAACCGTCGGCAATTGCCCTACAGTGTGGTCAATATCTCCGCTATTGCCCGGCTCAGCCGTATGCCTTGGCAAATACCGCGCCCGCCGGCAGTTGACAAGCCGGCAATTTGCCGATATTATCCATTATTACGCACCCTGAACATACCTAAACTATATCGCAAGGGGGTACATAAGGATGCGTGTCAGTTTATCACGTAAGATGCCGGCCGCGCCGGCTTCCCGCAGCTACGCCTCTACCGGGCCGCGCCGGGCCCTTTCCCGGCGCCGCGACTCCCGCCGCAATGCCCCCCACCACCCGGCCAACACCGCCGCTCTCCCCAGCCGCCAGCTCCCCTGCGAGCCTTAGCTTCTTTCCCCCGCCACTTTAAGCGTCCTTTGGGCCGGCCGGTCTGAATCCCCGCGCGTCCACCGCCGGGGCGTTGACGCCGCTACCCGTCCCCGGACCTTATCCCCATTTTTCCACAGCGTCGGACTGGTTCCGACCGCAGCGCGCTATCCGGCGCGCCCGGTTAGCTATACCTATACCCTGGCTAATCCATCGCCGGGCGGCTTGCCCGGCCAGCAACAAGGAGGAGAACCCTATGCGACTACTTATGCGGTCCAAGATTCACCGGGCCACCGTCACCAACTGCGATGAGGACTACATCGGCAGTATCGTCATCGACCAGAACCTGATGGACCGTTCCGACCTCTGGGAAAACGAGAAGGTCCTGGTCTGCGACATCGACAACGGCAACCGCTTCGAGACCTACGCCATCGCCGGCGCCCGCGGCAGCGGCATCATCTCCGTTCAGGGCGCCGCCGCCAAACTGACCAACCCGGGCAACAAGGTCATCATTATGGCCTTCGAGGTTACCGATAAGCCGGTCGATCCCCGGGCCATCCTGGTCAACCGGAACAACGAGTTCGTCGAGTACCTGTCGGGGGTGGAAAATGTTGTCAAAGTTTAGCGAGGCCCAAACCGAGGAGTATTACGACCACGAGGATGCCGTTTATCGCGCCTTGTGGGACAAGGACGGCAGCGTCCACTGGGGCATCTTCGAGGACGGGGCTAATATGTCCTTCCTCGAAGCCGGGGCCAACCTGAACCATGTGATGCGCCGCCGCGGCCGCCTGACCGCCGACTCCTATGTGCTGGATGTGGGCTGCGGCAGCGGCACTACCGCCATCGCCCTCTGCAAGCTCCTCGGCTGCCGCGTGCAGGGCATCGACCTCAGCGGCGTCCGCATCTCCAACGCCATCGACTCCCTCGACGACGAACCCGACGAAGTGCAGGAAAAGGTGGCTTTCGAGAAGGCCTCGGCTACCGAACTGCCCTTTGCCGACCGCACCTTTACCCACGCCTGGAGCCAAGCCACTATCTACCATGTGCCGGACAAGGTTAAGGTTCTCGAGGAAGTCTATCGGGTGCTGCAACCCGGCGGGATTTTCGTCTTTGACGATTTGACCAAGCCCCAGCCCCACATCGGCCCCGAAGCCCAAAAGTTCGTGTACGAGCGGCTGCTGTACGATACGGACTTCAGCTTCGCTTCCTACCAGGACGCCCTGCAAGCCGCCGGCTTTGCGGTACTGGAAGCCGAGGATATTTCCCGCCATCTCAAAACCAGCTACCAAATGCTCAGCGCGGCGGCCGCCCGGGGCAGTGCCGAACACCGGGAACGGTTCGACTACCTGACCGCAGCCTATCGCGAAACCGCCTTGTCCGTTGACCGGCAGGAAGTGGGCTGGGCCTTGTTCGTCTGCCGCAAGCCGGCCTAGCCGGCCGCCGCCGCAGCTAAATCACGGAGCAACTATGACCGAACAAAACCGCGTGCAGTGGGTCTATTCCTCCCGCAACGAGCAGGAGTTAGAGGAGCGTTACGACCAGTGGGCTGAGGAATATGACGCCGACCTGGAATCCGATTTTGGTTGGCTGTCGCCGCAGCGCACTGCCGACACCCTCGCCAAGTATGTCGCCCGGGACGCCGCCATTCTCGACGCCGGCGCCGGCACCGGCTTGGTGGGCCAGTGCCTCCACGACTTGGGCTACCGCAACCTGACCGCTATGGACTTGTCCCTGGGGATGCTGGAAGTGGCCCGCCAAAAGAACATCTACCAGGGCTTGGACCAGATGACTATGGGCGAAACCTTGGGCTATGCCACCGACCGCTTTGACGCCAGCGTGGTGGTCGGAGTGTTCACCCAAGGCCACGCCCCGGCTTCCTCTCTGGATGAACTGGTGCGCGTCACCAAACCCGGCGGGCATATCGTTTTCAGCCTCCGCACCGACACCCACCGGGAAAGCGGGTTCAAGGAAAAGCAGGAAGCCCTGGCCGCCGCCGGCCGCTGGCAGCTGGTCGAGGTTACCGATACCTTCCAGCCCTTGCCCAAAGGCGAGCCGGAAGTCCTGCATCAAATCTGGGTCTATCAAGTCAGCTGAACCCAACCGGTAGCCGACAACAATCGGGGCGGGTCTCCAGTCAGACCCGCCCCGAGTTTTTGCGGTCAGTGCTTTACTCCCGCGTCTCCAACGGCAGCCCCCGATGCCGCACCTCATCCAGGCACACCGGGCAGCGTTGCTCCGGGGAATGGCCCACCGCCGGCCAGATGTCCGGCGCAGTCAGGCCGCATAGAAACAGCGGCTCCACTTCCTCAATGCCCAAACTGTCCACATAGTGAACTTCCCCCTGCTGCCGGGCATTGGGCCACCACCAGGGCGTCAACTGCTGCGCCAAATCGTTGATCCGCGTCTTGGCGTCATCCTGCCACCCGGCTTCCGGCAGCGTCACCAGCCAAGCCCGACCGGCGGCCCCGCGCTGCCGCCGCGCCTGCAACCGGCCCTCCCGAATGTAGCTGCGGATGACTTCCTGGGACACATTCAGCCGCCGCGACGCTTCCTGTATGCTTACTTCCTGCAAAACTTCCTCTCCCCCGGGCCGGCCGCTTGTTGACATTCGGGAATGGGGATCCTCCTTTTCACGGAAATGACGGTTTAAGGCCGCGGCGGCCTAAATCTAAGGATGGGCTGCCGCCGTCAGCGGATCCTCCATCGTATCCCCCAAAGACCCGCCCGGCGGCACCATCGGATACAGGTTCACCGACGGATCCACCACAAACTCCACCAGATAAGGCCCGTCATACGCCTGCGCCGTCCGCAGGGCCGGCATCACATCCTCCTGATGAGTAACCCGCAGCGCCGGCATCCCGTAGGCGTGGGCCAGCTTGACAAAATCCGGCCCCGGAATGGGTACCTCCTTCAAGTGGTTCTGGAAAAACATTTCCTGCCACTGCCGCACCATCCCCAAGTAGCCGTTGTTAATCAGGGCGATTTTCACCGGCAGGTTCTCCTGCGCCACCGTCGCCAGTTCCTGGGAAGTCATCTGGATGCCCCCGTCCCCGGCAATGCTCCACACCGGGGCCGCCGGCTGTCCCACCTGCGCTCCCATGGCCGCCGGCAGCTCAAACCCCATCGCGCCCAAGCCCCCGGAGGAAACAAAGGTGTTGAACCCGTTAAAGAACAGGAACTGCGCCGCCCACATCTGATGCTGCCCCACGCCGGTAACGACCACCGTCTCCGGCTGTTCCTGAATCAGCTCGTTGATTTCCGACATCACGTGCTGCGCCAGCAGAGCATCCGTCGGCGGAATCGCCAGCGAAGGATGTTCCGCCTTCAATTCCTGAATGTACGCCATCCACTCCGGCCGTTCCACCCGCTTCACCAGCGGCACCAGGGCTTGCAGCACCGCCCGGGCGTCCCCCACCAGCGGCACCTCCACCGGCACATTCCGCCCCACCTGGCTCGGCTCAATGTCCAGATGAATGATGCGGGCGTGCGGCGCAAAAGTCGACGCCTTGCCGGTTACCCGGTCGTCAAAGCGCATCCCCAAGCCCACTACCAAATCCGCCTGATCCACCACCAGGTTAGACCAATACATCCCATGCATCCCCAACATCCCCAAGCTCAAGGGATGATTGCGCGGAAAGCTGCTCAACCCTAGTAGCGTATTGATAACCGGTATCCCGGTGGCCTCGGCCAAATCCTTCAGCTCATTCCAGGCGTGGGAAGTCAGGATGCCGTGGCCCGCAATCAGCACCGGCCGCGCCGCCTCGTTAATCAGCCGCGCCGCCCGGGCCACCTGCTCCCGGGTATCCGCAGCCAATTCCGCCGGCTCCGTCGCCAACGCCGGGGGATACTCAAACTCCGTCTCCTCCAACTGCACATCCCGGGGAATGTCAATCAGCACCGGCCCCGGCCGGCCCTCCTGGGCAATGCGAAAAGCTTCCTGTATCGTCGGCGCCAAATCCGCCGCCGACATCACCAAATAAGTGCGCTTGGTGCAGACCGACGCAATCGAGCAGATGTCGCACTCCTGAAAGGCTTCCGACCCCAAGGCCGCCCGCGCCACCTGCCCGGTAATCGCCACCATCGGCACCGAATCCGCCTTCGCCCCCATCAATCCGGTAACCAGGTTCGTCGCCCCCGGCCCCGAAGTCGCCACGCACACCCCCACCTTGCCGGTGACCCGAGCGTAGCCGTCGGCCGCGTGGGACGCCGACTGCTCGTGCCGCACCAAAATATGCCGCAGCTGCGGATACCCCCACAAGGCATCATAAAAGGGCAAAATCGCCCCCCCGGGATGCCCGAACAGCACCTCCACCCCTTCCCGCAGCAGACTTTCACAAACGATTTCCGCGCCCTTCAGTTTCACGGCAGCCTCCAAAACTTATGCCTATTCCCGCCGCGAAAGGTATCGGGAAGTCCCCTGCGGGGGCCAAACAAAAAGCCCCGTCCCCGCATAGGGACGGGACTGAACTAACCCGCGGTACCACCCTACTTATTCGGCAGCTTGCCGAACCTCTCTTAGCGGCGCTATCACGCCCCGTCCGGGATAACGAGCGACGAACCTCGGCCCGGCTTACTAGGCTTCGGGGAATTGGGGGGATACCCAACTCAAACCCCTGAACCGTTAAGCTGGCAGCTCCGGAGGGATTTTCAACAGGGCCAACCCGCCCGCTTGCACCAAACCGGGCTCGCTAAAGGGCTGAAATCCCTGCCTACTCGTCTCCATCAACGCTTTTACCAGTGAAAAATAGCACAAAAGCCAACACCTTGTCAACCGGCCGAATGTTGAAAATTATGTAAAAATGGGGGCATCAGGGTGTTGAAATGCCCGCCCCATAAGGGTTACAATGAATCTCCATTCTCAAACAAGGGCGCATTCAGCCGTCGGTGGTCTGATGGAACCAAGGGAATTAAGGCCGGAAACCCTGGTAGAGCATCCCGAGTTGGGTGTAGGCAAAATCGCCAGGGTGGAACGGGAACAGCATCGGGCCGTTATAAGTTTTCGGTCCGAGCCTGAATACCGTATGAATGTCAAGGATGCCCTTGATTCCCTTGAAGTGCGGCCGACCGGCGGGCTTGCCGCGCACCTCTACGAAAATCCTGACGCTGTCCTTTCTTGGGTTGCTGACGGCCAATTAAAACTGGTTGGCGCAACCCTCTTTGACTTGGGCGGCATTGCCAAGACCAAAGACCTGCAAAATCGGCTGGAAAAGCCGGTACTGGGTCTAGTCGACGTGAAGTGGACTACTTGGTGGAACAAGGTTCAACCAAGCCTGAAAAAGTCCGAATACTTCGAGTTCCAGAAACCCTACACTTACCGCCTGCAAGACGGTGTGTATGTGGAGCAAATCCCGCTTGAACCTCTGACCGCCACGGCAAAGGTCAAAAAACCTGCGACTGCTCGGAACGTTTCTCAAGACCTTCAGTTGCTGCGGGAAGCCCACGCCGCCGAGCTTAAGCAGCAGCGGGAGCAACACAACGCCGATTTGATACAGCAACGGGAAAACCACGCCGCCGACTTGCAGAAACAACGGGAAAACCACGCCGCCGATTTACAGCAGCAACGCGATGCGTATGCCGCCGACCTGAAACAGCAACGGGACAACCAGACCACCGCCTTAAAGCAACAACAAGACTCCCACGAAGCCATCCTGAAACATCAACAAGAAGTCCACGCCGTTGACTTGGAACGGCGGCAACGAGAAGAGGATCGGTTAAACAACCAGCTACAAACTCTCCGCACTGAACTCGCCGCTAACCGGGAAGAATCCCGCCTCGAAATCCGCCGGGATATGCTGGACGCGATGGCGGCAACTCTGGAAATTTTGCGCCAGGGGCAAGGCGACCCGGCCAGTTTGTTGCGCGATACAGAAGCAGGTCTTAAACTTGCCCTGCAAGCCGGCGAAGCCCATTTCTACGGCGAAACGAATCAACAGGTCGAGTATGACCCGAACCTGCACGAAGCCCCCGAAAACTTGTCCCGGGGTGAAACAGTAACCATTATCCACCCGGGAGCTTTCATCCCCGGAAGCAAAACCGGAAACTACATCCTGCTTAAAGCGCAGGTTAAGCGTCGCCCGGAGGGAAACCGCTAATGCAAGTCGTCGGCATTGACTTGGGAACTACCAACCTGCGTATCTCAACTTGGGACTCCGACCAGCCTAACTCGATTCCCCAACCTCTTACCATCGGCCAAGGTGATGCCTACACCATGCCGACGGTCATCGCCTTTCGCCGCCAGCCTTGGGGTGAAATCGAGACTATCGTCGGAGAAGCTGCTGACAACTTGGAAGACGGACCGAACCAAGTAGTCGTCCGCAACCTGAAGCGTTACGCCCTCTCCGACGATCCCTATGTCAAAAAGTCTCTGGAGATTCGCGACCCCGATTGGTGGCAACAAGAAAGCTGGTGGTGGGATCAGCATTCCCGGAGCGTTACGGTTTTCGACCAGTCCTTTCCGGCGAAAGACCTGATTTCCCTGATTCTTAAAGAATCTTTTCAACGGGCAGGTCTGCACCCCGGGTTTGAGTGGCGGGCCGGCTGTCCGGTTCAAGCCGGATTTACTTACCGCTCCGAACTGGCCCAAGTCATCACCGAATTAGGCGGAAGCGGGCGAGGCGATGTTAAGCAAGTCATCGAAGAACCCTTGTTGCTATTGGCCTTGGCCCATAAGTTGGGAAGGCTGGATACCGGCGGCTCTTATCTGGTATATGACCTAGGCGGCGGCTCCTTCGACTGCGCCTTGGCACAAATCGAGGACGCCGAGCGAATGACTATTTTCGGCGCTGACGGCAACCCGATTATCGGCGGTTCTGACATTGACGAGTCGCTAAAAGACGATTTGGGGTACGCAGGCAACCTTAGTTTGTTGCGGCTTGCCAAGGAACGGGTTAGTCCGGCGGCGGCGCAACCTCTCCCGGGGGTCGATAACCTTTCGTGGGAACACTACACGGCGGCAGTTAAAAAGGTCGGGTTCATCCCCAAGACCTTTGCCGCTATGCGGGATTCCTATGTCGGTTCCAAGTTCATTTGGGGGCGGGGTGAAAATAGTCCGCCGGTGGGGGAAATTATCCAAAGGAATCCCGAAAGCGGCGAAGTGAGTTTCATCTGGCAACTCGGATGGGAGAATCTGGCCGAGGATGTGGATAAGATTATCCTCTGCGGCGGCCCTACCAAGTCACCCATTTTCTGGGAAAACCTGACGGCGCGATTCGGGGATACTCACATAACCCGCACTTCGGAGTTAATCCCGCCGGAGATACCCGACCCGGAGCTGACTGCCATCAGCGCGGGAGCTTGCTACGCCGCGACCGGCTATATCCCCGTGTACGTGAACCGCCTGCCGGTGCGGATTACCTTGGAAGACCTGCAAACCGGGGAAACTGTTAGGTACGAACCTTTCGACCACTTTACCGATTCCCCTCAGCGTCCTTTTGATATATTTGTATCTAAGGATGCCTTGCGGGAACATCCCAACGACCCGCATAGCGATGCGCGGTATGAGTTGACTGTTTCCACGCCAGATAACGCCCTCATACCAATTACCGGGAGCGACGGCATCTCGCGGGAGCGTATCTCGGTTGACCCGTACATCAACACTCGGCTGGTCGGCTCAACTCTCCAATTGGTAGTTGACCGGTTGGGGCAAGTAGCAGTATTGCAGAAATCTGAATCGTCGGCACCCCAACATTTCGTAATAGTTGATACCGCACCGTGGCAAGCCGATGTGCAAGCCGAACGCGTGGCACAGGACGTGGCGCAGAAACTAAAGGCCGACCGGGATTATTGGAACGAAGCCCCCGCCTCTCGTGGCCGGCTGGTAGGTCACGTAGTAGATACCCGCACCGGCGTGGTGGTAAGGGGAATCTACGAGAACGAATAACCACCCAACCCCCCAAAAAACGCCCCCGGCCCTAAAAGCCGGGGGCGTCCCTCAATATCCACCCGGGAAAAGCCGCCCTAACCGCCCCTAATCATCCGCCACGCCGGCCCGCTCCCGCATCCCGGCTCACGCCAGATGCGCGTTATAGAACCGCAACACCTGCTTCCAGCCGTCCACCGCCGCCTCCTGCCGATAACTCGGCCGATCCACCGCAAAGAACCCATGCCCGGCATTATCATACCGGAAAAACTCATAACTCTTGCCGTGGGCCTTCAACGCCGCCTCCAAGTCATCCACATCCTGCGGCGACGGCCGGGGATCCTCATTCCCGAACAGCCCCAGCAGCGGGCAATCCAAATCAGCCGTATAGTCCACCGGCGCCACCGGCTGCCGCGAGCGTTCCAACTCGCCGTCCGGCACCGTCGTCACGCCGCCGCCCCAGCAATTCACCGCCGCGTCAATCCCGTCCAGCCGGCACGCCACCAAATAAGTCTGCCGCCCGCCGGAACAGAACCCGATAACCCCCACCCGGCCGTTATGATACGCCAGCGTCCGCAGATAATCCCGCGCCCCGGCCACATCGCCCAAAGTGCGGTCATCCGGCATCCCGCCCGCCTCCCGCACACTGGCGCTATTCGCCGTCGGATCGCCCTGCCCCTCCCGGAAATGCAGATTCGGCGAAATGCACACAAAGCCGTTATGGGCCAGCTTCCGCGCCATCTCCTTCGTCGCCTCGTCCCAACCCGGCATATGGTGAATCATCACCACCCCCGGAAAAGGCCCCGAACCCAGCGGCCGCGCCAGATAAGCGTCAATCTGGTCGCCGTTATGTCCCTGGATATTGACCGTCTCGGCCATCAAACCTTCATAAGGCATAAAGCCATCCTCCAAACTCAAACTGCGCGCCATCCCAACCGCCGGAAACGCCGGCAACCACCAACGCCCGGCCGCAAGGCACAGCACACTAACCGCAGATTACTACGCCGCCGCCCCAGTGTCAAATCTATTATGTAAAGAACCAGTGAAAAGGGCAAGGGTATCCCAATCCCGCGCCGCCCTACTCCTTGAACTTCCCCTTCAGGAAAGCAAGAATTTTACGCTGCACGGCGTTGCTGGCCCGACTGACCGGCCCCACATCCGCCACCGCGCGCACCCGGCCTTTCTCATCAAATACAAAATCCCGCCGGTATTGCCGATTGCAAAACTGGCACTGCGGAATGATATTTTCCCGGTCCGTGTCCGGCAACGCCGGGTCCCTATGTCCCTGCTGCAACTGGACTCGGGTTCTGCCGTAGCGGGGATCCGGTTCCCCCTCCGTAGCGCCGCAAGTGGCGCAGCGATTGCCAAAAGCCCGCTTCAGTTCGTCGAAAGTAGTCGCCGCCAATTGCCCTTGCCGGCGCGCCCGCTCATTAAGCCAATCCGGGCTGGGCTGATAAGGATTGTCCAAGCGATGCGCGCCCCGTACCACCCCTTCTACGATGTTCCAGCCGTCCCTTTTCAAGTGCCGCACCTGCTGGTCCGCAGGATTGCCGCCCTTCTCCCGCTACACAATGGCCGACATCTCCTCCTTATGCACCTCCCGGTCTTTGCAAGCCCACAGCACACCCAGCCAAATCGCCTTGTTCGAGCCATCCGTCGGCAACCTGACCCCGTGCTGCGTCAGGTGGATATTGTGGATGCGCTTCAAGTCAGCAAAGGCATCCGCAATCTGCTTTTGGCTCGGCGTCGGGGCCGGTTGTGTCACAACAAAGCCTCATCTACCCGGCGGTTCGCCAACGCTGCCATCTCCGGGTCTTTCTCAAAGCCCTGAAAATCCCGGCCTTCCAGACGGGTCGCCACCCCGGTACTGCCCGACCCGGCAAAGGGATCCAGCGTCAAAGTTCCCGGCGCATCGTCGCTGAATATCCTGATGAGATGTCGCAGCAACTCGACCGGCTTGGGCGTCATGTGGTCGTAGCGTTGCCGCGGCTTCGGCGCCGGAATCAGCTGCCCCGGAAAACGCTCGGGATTGATAACCGGATTCGCCACATCAATTAACCCGGCGCGGTGTTTAACCCAATTTTCCGTGCAGTCCCCATCTTTCGGAGCCTGCGCCAGGATAATGGTCTCCATCTGCGGTTTGACCTGCGGAGTCTTGCGGTCGCCCACCGCCGCCAGCCAGCGAATTTCCTCCTCCGGCTCCAGATGTTTGCGCCGTATATGGTAATGCACCCGGGCCGCCTTGGCCTGCCCCTCATACTGCCAAGCCAGCAAATCCCGAATCTCAAACCCGGCATCCTCAAAGGCTACCGCGGTGCGATGGGATAACCGGGCCTGGCTGAAACAGAGCGCAAAAGCCCCGGGCCGCATTACCGCCAGGAGCTGCTCCGCGATGGGTGTCAGAAAGGCTTGCAAGTTTTTCCCCTGGGCCGGGTCAAACTTCTGGCCGGCGGGAATACCGCCCACCACTCCCTTTTTAACCCGCCGGCGGAGTTTCCGGTTATTCCAATCCTCCCCCATCCCATCGATAAAATAGGGAATTATATACCTAACTACCGGCAGTTTGGGATGTCCTACGCCTTAGCGTGGCACTCCTCGCACCGTCCGTCGTTGTAAAGCGTCTCCGGGTAATAGACTTCCCGATTGCAGGCGGCGCAACGGTATTCCGCCACGCCGTCCTGCTCAAACCGCCACTGGTGATTGGCCGGCAGTCCGAAAAACGCCTGAGCAAGCTGCTCCGGCGTGGCGTCGATCCGTGGGGGCAACCGGCGGGTAACCGGCCGCCCCCGTTCCTTTTTCCGTCTGGGCATCATCCCGCCAGCATCTGTCTTGGGGCTACAGCAACTCCTCGCCCCGCCGTTGCCGATAATACTCGGTCCAAACCATCCGGGCGTGTCTCGCAATGTGGTCGGGGCGCGGCAAGGTTCGGGAATTGCAACCCGGCTTATATTCCTGCCGTTCCGCGACGAGCGTCCGCAACTCCTGTAAGTCAATGTCCAAGTCGCGCTTCAGGTTGTTGTGCGTGGAGCAAAGCGGTTGGCGGTTGGTGATGTCATCCGGGCCGCCCACGCTTTTGGGGATAATATGGTCCAGCTCATAATCCCCGTAGGCATAACTGCCGTCCGCGTTCTTGCTGGCAAACCCACAGCAGTAAGCCTTGCCATCCGTGAAGTCCAGCAGGGCTTTGAGAATTTCCCGGGGGGGCATCAACTGCTTTTCCCGCTTTCCCTCCGGCACATTGCCGCCGGCCCGCCGGTTGTTAGTCCGCAGGGGCTTGATTTCAACCGTGCGCGGCGTAGTCCGCTTGGGCAGTTGCTTGGGTCCGTGAATGGTAACCGTCGGCTCGCTGCCCAATACTTGCTGCCCGGTGGTCTGGTCATTGCAGTTCAGCAAGGGCAAGTCCCCGCCCTTGTTGAACTGCCGCTTGAACACCGTCCACGCCCGGAGGTTGATGTCGCAGGCTACCCACTGCCGGCCCAACTTTTCTGCGGCCACGGCGGCGTAGGCGCAGCCGGCAAAGCAATCCAAGACCACGTCCCCCGGATTAGTGCTGGCTTGGATTATCCGCTCAGCCAGCGCAATCGGTTTCTGCGTGGGATAGCCCGTCCTTTCCTTTGCCATCGAGTTAAGCATCGGAATCCCCCACCAGTCCTCGGGGATTTTCCCGCGTTCCGTCAGAGCTTCGCGCTCCTCCTCATCCCCCGACTTCCAAGTTTTGCCGTGTCGGGCCAAAGGCTTGGAGTAAGGAATGCGAATTTCATCCGCGTTAAAACACCATTCCTTACCTTTGGAGTACCAATAAATGGTATCGTGTTTCTTGGGATACCAACGGCTGGCTTGGGATTGGCTGCTGTAGCACCAGATAATTTCGTTCCTGAAATTATCCGCGCCAAACACAGCATCAAGCAACTGGCGCAGGTAGCCGCTGGCCGTATGGTCGCAGTGCATATACAGGCCGCCCGTCGGCTTGAGGATGCGGTGAATTTCCACCAGCCGAATAGCCATAAAGCACAGGTAGGCCGCAATGGCGTCCCCGTGAATTTCCCGCGTTACCTCAATCAACATGGCCAAAGCCGGGTGATGCCGTTCCAAGTCCGTCTGCCATTCCGGGTGAACATCCGTATCCCAATCCCAAGTGTCCCGATAACCGCCGCGGGCTTTCGGGTCGTCCGGCCAAGCAATGCCGGCGTCATCCGCTTGCTGGGCCGTAGCAATGCCCCACAGTTTGAGCAACCGAATTTCGTTGTCCCGTTCGGCCTTGCTCAAAGCCGGCTTGAGCTTGTCGGCGGTAAAGGTATCGTTCTTGGCAAAGGGCGGGTCGATAAGCACCAAGTCCACCGACGCGGTATTGACCGCCCGGAGCAGTTCAAGATTATCGGCCACATAGACGCCCCGGTTGACACCGTTGAACCGGGCGGGGGGTGGGGTACTGCGGGCCCCGCCCTGCGGGCCCCGCCCTGCGGGCCCCGCCCTGCGGGCCCCGCCCTGCGGGCCCCGCCCTGCGGGCCCCGCCCTGCGGGCCCCGCCCTGCGGGCCCCGCCGAATAATTCTCTAACACGTCAGAAATGTCCTCCTTTTCCAATGATTTTTGCGGCAAAATCACCGCAACCGCTTGTTTTACTCCTCGGCAATCAAGTCAACATACCGCAACTGCTTGTCTGCCGAACCCTGCGCCAACTCCGCCATCTGTTCCGCCGTATCCAATGGTCGGAAGTTGTGCCGGCCCTCAAACTCGGTAACATAGCGGTCCAAGTGCTTTACGCTGAAATGGTGATAAACCCCGTCGTGGCCCCGTTTCAGCGTGGCCCAAAAGGACTCTATCCCGTTGGTGTGGGCCATTGCCCGCACATACTCGCCTACCGAGTGCTTAACCGCTTCGTGCGGCCGCGCCAAGCCATTATACGCCCGCGCCGCATCGGTGTAAACCGTCGCCGCGTCATCAGTACGGCTTTCCACGAACCGCTGCAAGGTCGGCGCATCGGTGGCGGCTACCCCTTGGGCATTCACCCGGTTGGTAGCCCGGTCTTTCACGCCGACCACTGCCGTTTTCCCAACGGTTCCTCCGCCAGCGTGGAGTTTCTTGCTGGCGTGTTTGTTGCCTTCCTTACCGCCGATGTAGGTCTCATCGGCTTCCACCGACCCGGCGAACTTGTCCGCCGCCGCGTTCCAGGACTCCCGGATACGGTGTCCCATATACCACGCCGACTTTTGAGTAATGCCCAGGTCCCGGCGCAGTTTCAAGCTGGATACGCCTTTCAAGTTGGTGGAGTAAAGGTAAAAGGCGATAGCCCACTTATTCAGGGGGATTTTGGAGCGGTGCAGCAAAGTCCCCGAAGTGACCGAAAAGTCTTTCCAGCAGGCTTTGCAGCGGAAAGGCATCGGCTTGCGGTTGGGGCGGGACATAATGCTGTCGCTACCACAACGGGGACAGGCAACGCCACTGGGCCAGCGTTGCTCGATAAACCATTCCTCGGCCTGCTCAACGGTGGCGAACTTGGTCACCGCCTCTATCAGGGTAATACCCTTGCGGTATGACTTGCCCGGCGCTGATTGTTTAGCCATTGTCTCACCTCTCTGTATTGAAGTTCAGCAACCAAACCCTGTAGGGAATTGGCGTCTATCGCATAGCCGGATAATAGCAGACAAAATTTCGTAAAGCAAATTATTTGTTGCGACTTAATTTGTCGCCGCAATATCCGGCCTTCCTGAAATTAGGTGTATTCTCAACAAGCGTTGGCGTAGGTCAAAACAGAGGAAAATTGCCCTGTCGTAGCGGGAAAGCGCACGTTTTCATATTGGCTCCCGGTCCCTGGCTCTGGCTCCAGCAGCCATGGATTTAGGCTTGCCAACACGTGTTGAGAATACCAATTAGTCAATGATGTTGCTTTTCTTGAATCGGAATGCTACTATGAAAAGAGAGAGGTTGCTATGACGACTCCGCGTTTCCGCCCTCAATGTTCATCGTGCAAACACTGGCACCAGACCCCGCAAGGAATTGCGCTTCGGAAAGCGCGAGGCGGAGGTGTGGGGACTTGTGAGAACCCGCAGGTAACACAGAGGGTCGCTCCGCCTAACCCCGCGTATGAGCCTTTCTTGGAAATTGACCACTTGAATACCGACAGCGACTTCGGGTGCCGATTTCACGAAAAGAGGGGTTAGACTTGTTCAGGTTTCGGCTGGGATGCCTTGAAATTCTGGCATCCCTATCCGTCGGGGTACAAGCAATACTATCTGGTGCCTAGACCAAAAGCCGAGAGCTCCCCTCCCATTATTCGAGAAAGGAGAGATATGACTACCGCACTGCCCCCAACCACCGACCGTTCCCCCGAGGCCAATATGCAGTCCAGCCGGCGTTTTCTGGAACACGCCACACTGGAGTTGGCGAAAGACCCTCCGGAGCGGCTTCAGGCTTCCGAAAAGTCTTGGGGCGCGTTGTCCCAAGCCGTGAAAGCCGTCGCGAAAGACCGCCGCTGGCGCAACGATTCTCACTTCCGCACCCACGCCATCCTGAACCAGATAATCTACGAGCATTGGGATGAAACGGCAGTAGCGGCGGAAATGAGAAAGGACTTCCTAGCCGTTCAGTCCCTGCACGCCAATTACCACGAGAATGTGTCGGATGTACCTACCATTGAGGTAGGGATTAGGGCAGCGCAACGGCTGGTTGACCGGCTGGAACAGGTTCGGCGGGATGGCCCCCGGCCCGCCGACATCAAGGACGCGGATGTCCAGGAGCGATTGGCCTACTTGCTGGAAATAAACCAACTGGACCAGTCGGTCATTGACCGGGTAATACCCATCGGCAAACGGTCTAATGACGGTTTCAAGAAGGACGGGATGCTGGGGCGCGCGGTCAGCCGAGTGCGTCGTGGCAAGGAAATCCAGGGTTCCTACGCTACTTCGTGGGGGAATGCCCCGGCCGGGCGATGATACCAACCGGGACGATTCCGATGACGGCCCTAACCCTAATGAGAATGGCCGGGGCGGCCGGCCGGCGCCGCGGCCGCGACCGGGTGGGCAATCCCCCTCCGGCGGTCAGTCCTGGCCTGTACCGAAAGGCGGGAAAAGGGCGGCGTCAAACTTTACGGTAAAAGAGGGAAAGACCTTGCCGTTGACCGATGCGGCGGGTGAGGTATCGTCCCGGTCTGGACAGCAAGAACGGCGCAACCGAGGCCAAGACCCGGAACGGCAGCAAACCCACCGAAGTCAACATCCGTATGTAGTGCCGTCGTTTCCGGTAGTTAGGTATATAATTCCCATAAAATAGGGCGGGTCGGTAACTACCAGCGACACCTCCCGGCAATCCCGGGCGATCAGGTCCGCCAAGGCATCCCGGCAATCGACCGCTTTGACCCACTGTTCCCGCATCGGCATTAACCCTCCGCCCTTACTATAAGAACGTACGAACCGGAATGTCAACCGCCGGCGCGCCGGATTTATCCCGCTACCCCCTACGCCAACGACCCCATCGGATCCCACGGCGGCAGCACCACCGGCTCCAAATCCAACGCCGACCGCAATTCCGCCGGCAAGTAACTTACCGGCGCCGCAATCTCAAACATATACTCCGCGAACCACGAATCATTCATCAGGCAAAAACCCTTATCCCCCACCTTATCGTTCCAGCTGTTCTCCACCCGCCAGCGCCGCGGCTGCCCTTCCACCACATCCACCCCGGTGAACAGCATCGCATGGGTCATCGCCGTCTGGTGATACTCCAGCCGTTCCGCCTTGGTCAGGTCAAACTCCGCCCCGTACACGCTGCCGTAGTCAAACAGCTCCGCGTCCCACAACCCCTTGTCCCGGTGCATCTGCTTCCCGGTATCGCAGCCCATCCACACCGGCTTGCCGTCCAGCAGCATCCGCAGCGCCACATCCTTCATCAAGTCAATATCCACATTCAGATACTTGATGCGCGTCCCGTCCACCACATTGCCCAGATACTGCACCGTGTAAGTCCGCCCCGGCGGATTCGCCGGCCGGGGGTCATGCACCAGGCACACATACTCCTCCATTGGCGTCCGGATATACTGCTCCGCGAACTCCAACGGCGTCAGCGTCCCATCCCGATGAAACTCCCCCTCCTTATCCTTCCACTGCCAGTCAAACCGCTCCGGCGGATTGCCCAGGTGGATACAAAGGATGCGATACACCGCTTGCAAAGTTTCCGCTTTGGCCTGCCGCATCCCGGCAAGGCCCGCTTCCTGCGCGAACAAGTTGCGGATGTTGCGCGCCCCCTGCCGCACCTGATAGTTCAGACTGGCGTTCATCCGCGCCGAATTGCCCGAACTTTCCGTCTCCGGCATCGCCGTCTTGGGGACAACGCCGTGTTTCCGCACCAGGCTGACGAACATATCCCATTGCCCGCCGTCCCCCAGCGGCTGCCGCAGCAACCATGCCACCACCCGGTCATCCACTGGCCGGTCGGCCGTTTCAATCACCGCTTCCAGAATATAGTTGGCCCGCTCCAGCTTGTCCCAGAACATCACATAGTTCTGGCTGAACTCAAATTCCTTGACCTTCAGCAAATCCCGGGTTTCCGCCCGAAACAGGTTCAGCCCGGCGAACATCCAGCACCGCCCGGAACGCGCCTGATTAGTAACCTTCCAATCGTCCAGCAGCGTGGAAAAGCTGTGGTCGGCTTCGGTAACGATACGGCGGTTCAACGCCACCTCATTAACATCCCGCTGCGTAACCACATTCTGCATCAGCCGATACCCCGGCTGCGCCTCAAAATCCGCTTGAAAATCGGCCACCGCCGCCAAGTTCAAGGCACCGGGGTTAGCCTCCGTCGTCATAACCGCTCCTTGCCCCTCTGAATTGCCGGGACTTAACCCGCCATCCCGCCGCCAACAACTTCCCTTATCTCCGCCAACGCCGCGTCAATCTCCTCAATCGTAGTATAGCGGCCGGTGGAAAAGCGTATCGTCCCCATCGCATACTCCTCCGGAACGCCCATCGCCGCCAGCGTTGCGGACACCTCCACCCGGTCGCTGTGGCAAGCCGCCCCGGCCGAGGCCGCCACTTGCCGCAAGCCGGCCAGTATATCATCCGCCGCCCGTCCCTTAAAGCTGACGCTGGCCGTATTGGGCAGCCGCTTTTCCCGAGGCCCATTCACCCGCACCGCCGGCCCGCCGCACTCCCGCAAGCCCGCCTCCAGCCGATCCCGAGTTTCTCCCATCCGCCGGGCATAGTCCGCCAGATTGCGCTCAATCAACTCGCAAGCCGCGCCCAAGCCCGCCATTTCAATCACATTCTCCGTGCCGGCCCGCCGATTCCCCTCGTGATTCGCCCCGTGCATCAGCTTTTCCAATTCAACCCCGGGCCGAATATACAGCGCGCCAATCCCCTTGGGCGCATACAGCTTATGCCCCGCCACTGAAAGCAGGTCAACCCCCAAATCATCCACCTTCACCAGAATTTTCCCTACCGATTGGGCCGCGTCCGTATGCACCAACGCCCCGTAATGATGGGCAATTTCCGCAACTTCCTCAATCGGCTGAATACTCCCCACCTCATTATTGGCGTGCATTATCGTAACCAGGATGGTCTCCGGCCTAATCGCCCGCTCCACTTCCCGGGCCTCGACCAACCCCTCCCCATCCACCGGCAGGTAAGTCACCCGGCAGCCCTGCCCTTCCAGCCAGCGGCAAACTTCCGTAACCGCCGGATGTTCCACCGCCGAAGTGATGATGTGATTGCCCCGGCTGCGGTAGGCGGCCGCCACTCCCTTGATGGCGTGGTTATTGGCTTCCGTGCCGCCGCTGGTAAAAATCAGGTCCTCGACGCCGCACCCCAGCAAGCCAGCGGCCTGCTCCCGGGCCCGGTCCACCCCGGCCCGGGCCGCCAACCCGAAGCTATGCCCGCTCGACGGATTGCCAAAGCGATCGTGAATATACGGCAGCATCGCCACCGCCACCGCCGGGTCAATGGGCGTAGTCGCGTTATAGTCCAGATAAATCGGCGCCATTCCCTACTCCCGGGATTTTATCTTTCCCCCGCAAACTCAAAGGGCGCAGCGTTGCCCGGCCGGAATCTCTACCTTGCCAATCCCCGCGCCCTTATCCGAAACCCTTACGCAGTTTTGACGACTTCCGCCGGCTCCATATAGTGCGGCATCACTTCCGTAGCAAACAGTTCGATAGAGCGCATCGCCTGCTCGTGGCTCAAATTGCCCCACTGAAAGGAGCAGACAAAGTAGTTGGCCCCGGTCGCCACATACTCGTCCATATACTCCCGGATGGTAGCCGGCGAACCGGCAATGGCCCCGAAACCGGCCCCGGCGCCGCTGCTGTGCCCGTCGCCAATGCCGCCCCGGAAACTCGCCCGCCGCTGCCGCCGCTCCAGTTCCTGATAGGATGCGTCCAAATCCCGCCGCTCCTCTTGCGGCAAATCCCGCGGCGGCGCGGACGCCGGCCGGGGATTCATCCGATCGCCGTAAAACTGCGTCAGCCCCCGCCGTTCCGCTTCCAACCGCCGCGGCGTCCCCAGATTCCACCGGTAAGATTCCCACGCCGGCTGTGCTTCCCGCTGCGCCACTTCATCCGTTTCCGCCAGCAGCAGATGGTTCACCAGCCCGATTTTCGGCTCCGTGCCTTGGACCGTCAACGCCCCCTTGCCCTGATGTTTTTCCCACTCCTCCCGGTAGCGCCGCACATTAGCCTCAAACCCGTCCAGCGACCCCACGATGATCGTATTCATCCCGTCAATGGCCGCCGTCTCCACATTCCGCATATACCAGAACGGCGGAAAGGGCGTCTGTTGCGGCCGCAGCCGCATCGGCAACTCGTCAAAGTTGTAAAACTCCCCGTGAAAGTTCAACTCCTCCTGACTCAGCCCCTCCTGAATACAGCGCAACGTTTCCCAATACCGGGCTGCGTTCACCTCCACATCCGAATCCTGCCCCCAGAAAAAGGCTTCAAACACCCCGCCCCGGCCCACGCCCAACTCCAGCCGGCCGCCGCTCAAGTGGTCCAGCATACTGATTTCCTCAATCAGCCGAATGGGGTGATGCAGCGGCAGCACATACACGCACGGCCCAAACCGCAGCCGACTCGTCCGCTGCGACACCGCCGCCAGAAACACATTCTGCGACGGCGCCAGGCTATGCACCGCCGGCGTATGGTGTTCCGCCAGATGGTAGGAATAGAACCCCGCCGCCTCCAGCCGTTCCAACTGCAACAGCCGCAAGTCATAGATTTCCTGCAAAGTCATCCCCTCGCAGGGTTCAATGTGGTCAAAAACGCCAAATTGCAGGGCCATCAGTCGCTCCTTTTACCGGTTCCAAGGAAAGGTTGCCCTTATTCTACAACAGCGGTCAAATCAACGCCGCTTCCCCATTGAAAGTTTGACCTTAATTCCTTTCCACCGGTTTAGACCGCCGCCGTTTCTTGCCGCACTTGCCGGACATCATAGGCGGCAATCTGTTCGGCGGCGAACCGGGTCGCTTCGTACAAGTCCACCAACTCGCCCAAGGTGTTCACATACAGCAGCTTCTTGTCCGCGTTATACCGACGCACCTCCTCCAAAGTCAGCCGATTGCCCTTAATGCGGTTGCAGGTGCGATGCAGCAGCGCCAGGTTATACAGCTCGTCGCTCCCCGGCGTGCCTGCCGCCGCCCGCCGCGCCCGGATATGATCCACTTCCAACAGGTCCAAGTCCAGGCTGCCATTGGGCCGCAACGGTTCGTAACCGCAGCCCCAGCACTTGGGCCCAAACTTCTTAATCAGCAGGGCTTTGGCTTCATCTTTAGGGATTCGCCCCGACCAACTCGCCGTCTGGACGCTGGGCGGCCGCCCCCGCCGCCGGGACTGTTGCAAATGATGGTGCGGCTCCGGGTCAACGTCGTCCCGCGCCGGCAGGTCATCGGGGCCAATGATTCGGCTCTTGGTGAATTGCTGGCGAGTTTGGAGGGTTTTGTCCTTCACCACCGCCGCTAAGGCATCGATGGTGGCATCAGTTGTTCCCTCCAGCTGAAAGCCGTTGAGATAAAACCGCCGCTTGAGCATAGTTGCACTGCGATAAGCCATATCGCAGGCAATCCACTGCCGCCGCAACCGCTCCGCCGCAACCGCCGTGGTCGCGCACCCGGCAAAAATATCCAGCACCACATCGCCGGGATCGCTGCTCGCACTGATGATGCGTTCATACAGTTCCAAGGGCTTCTGCGTGGCGTATCCCGTCCGCTCGTTGCCGCTGGCCGGATTGACGTCAACCCACACATTGCCCAGCGGCGTGCCGCGAAAGTCTGATTCGTACATTCGCCGCTGGAGCCGACCATTAGGCAATATCACTATATTGCCCTTTTGGTACTCCTCCTCCAGCCGTTCTTTGACGAGACGCCATCCGCTGGGGTGGGGGTTTTGGTAGCCCCGCCACTCGTAGCACTGGTTGGGTCGGGCGCCCATATTGGGACTGTTCCAAATGTGGGAGCTGTCGTCGTAATAGCGCCGCCCCTCCTCATCTACCAAGTTAAATTTGGTTTCCCTTTCCTCCTCCGTCATTTTCCGATAGGGGAGAATCCGGGAGCTCCTCGATTTGGCGTAGAACAGGATGGTATCAGCCATATTTCCCCATTGCCGGGGGCTATGCTGAAAACTACCGTGTACCGACGTATGCCGCCGCCAGGTGATTTCATTCCGGTAGTTCTCCGCCCCAAACACCCCGTCCAGCAGCATCCGCAAATAGCTGTTGGCGTGGTTGTCGCAGTGGATATAGATGCTGCCGGTCGGCTTCAGTATCCGGTGGCACTCAATCAGGCGGATTGCCATAAAGCAGATGTAGGCCGCTTCGTTTTCCGACGCGCAGGCTTCCACCGCCTGAATGACCGCGTGGGCCTTGGGGTAATCGTCGGCAATGCGGGCTTTCCACCCCGGATGAATGTCCGCGTTCCAACTCCAGACATCCCTGACCCGGGTTTCGCCGATACCCTCGTTATGCGCCGCCCCGTGCTGGGCGGCCAAAGCCGCCTCCTCGGCAAACTCGGCGGCGCTGATGGGCGGCCGCGGCCGCCCGGTGAAAGTCTCGTTGGCCGCAAAGGGCGGGTCAATGGCAATCAGGTCAATGCACTCGTTGTTCAACGACCGCAGGAAAGGCAGGTTGTCGGTAATCGCCAAAGTGCGGTTAGGTACATTCAGGTCAGACACGCTTGCGCCCTCCACTGCCATTGTTGTATCCGGGTGGCATTTTAACCTGCTCTGGAATCGGTGTAAAGAACCGCAGTGTCAGGGCTCAGTTTGCTTTTAGGGTACAGTTATTTTACTGCCTTAGGAAGGGATAGGCTAAACTCCCACTGGATTCCCGGCCGCTGCCATCCCCCTTTCTGCCCGATTACCTAATGCGTTCAGTAGTTAGCGGGATACGGCCTCCCTTAACCACCGTCAAGATGCTTTCCCGCAGAGCAACTTTGTGCCGCTGCGGGTTGTTGGCCCACTTGTCGCCGCGGGCGCGGATGACTTCAATGGAGTAGCCGGAAAAGCCTACCGCTTGGGCCAACTCTCCAATGATTTCATCGGTACGGACATGGACGCCGTAGGGCGCCGAGTCCCCCAGCACCAGGACAAATTGACGCCCCGGCTTTAAGACGGCATAAGCAGCCCGGATAACTTGCAGCATATCCTCAAAGTAGCCGGCTACCATCATGTCGTAGGTTTTCTTGCCCCCTTTAGTCTGGCGTACGGCGGCCAACCGGTCGATGATTTGGGTCAGTTCCCGGTGCAGGGCCGGGTGGACGGCTTGGACGCCGGGGCATTCGCGGATGCCGTTCATTTGGGAAAGGCGTATCTGGGTGGTGGCGGCGGTAATGAGCTTGTCCCGCACCGCCCGGGTGATGTCGCCCCAACCGGAGTAGAGACCCCAAAAGTAGGTTTCCATACGGGTGCGGTCGGCGTAATCGTAGTTGTTCAGATAAGGGGGCGAGGTAACCATCAGGTCGATGCTGTCCGCGGCGCAATACTGGTCGAACTGGCGGGCATCCCCCTGAATAATGCGGTGTTCCGCGGGCGGGATACCCTCAAACCGAACTTGGCGGATGTCCGCAACCAAGGCGGCGCACTGTTTGCGAAATTCGGTCATCGCGTCCCGCGCCACTACCTTTTGACCGTGACGGTTGACCGCAATGTAAGGCCAGCCCGCCCCGGCGCTGGTCGCCATCCGCAGCGCGGCCGTCAAAGCCAGTTTGAGCAGGTCGGTAATCGGGTCGGCGGCCTCCCGCTGCCGGATGGCTTCGCGCAGGGCGTACAACTGTTGCAAATTTTCGGGGCTGAAACACTTGTAAATCAGGGCCGGCCAGACGCCGGTTAAATCGGAGCCGGGGTTGGATTCAGCGGCGGCGCTGACCTGTTCGGCCGCGGCGGCCAACCGCTCCGGGCAGTGGTCAAAGTTCAGCTTGGTTTGGGCCACCCAAAAGACGAAGGGATGGGCTTCGCTGCCGACCGAGTTTAAGCCGCCGAGCTTGGCCGCCAAAGAAGTAGTGCCGCTGCCCAAGAAAGGATCGGCAATCCAATGCTGCGCGGTCAAGGCGTTTTCGGCGACTTTGGCCTGCACCAGCTTATAGGAGTAGCCGGCCGGGTAAGTGAACCAGCGATGAACGGGAGCTTTCAAGCTGTCCTGAAAGGAGCCGTAGTTATGTTTAGCCGCCGTTTGCAAAGGACGCTCCCGCCGGGAAAGTTTGGCTTATTATAGCGGCAATAGCAACGCTGCGGCTATGGTAGCTGCACGGGAAAGACGCGGTTACTGTCTCGACGCCGGGGCCACAATGCGCGGGTCGAGGTTAAACCAGCGGCTGATGCGGCGCGCCACCCACACAAACCGCCGCCCGCTGGTCGTAATGTAATAACGCTCCCCCCGGCGTTCCACATATCCGCTCACTATCTGCTCGCCCAGCCGCTTGCGAATGGCGTAATTGCCCTCGAAATAAACCTCCAGAAAGGCCGCCTTTACTTCCTCCTCGGTCATCCCCCGGTCCGCCCGATTCTCCAGCCCGTTCAGCAGATACAAGGAAATCGAGCGGTCAAACACCCCCGGCGCCGTCAAAGCAAAGCACAGCCCGCCCAGTAGGTAAATTAGCAAAGCCGCCGCCACTCCCTCCAGGCTGAAACGTACTTGCCAATACAGCGCCGCCAATCCCGCCAGCAGCAACGGCAGCAATCCCAGCAGCACCCAAACACTTTCCTTCAGCGCCACTTCCCCGGGAAACCAATGCCTTTTGACCGCATAAACCGCCGCATAAACCAGAAAACTCGTCAGGCAAACCGCCAGCAGCAGCAAAGTATTTTCCATAATCGTTCCGCCGCCGTAGCCCTCAGCCGGTTGCCTACCGCCCCTCTTTGATGGCATCGGCCAACTTTTCCGCCATCATTATCGTAGTGGAGTTGGTGTTGGCCCGGGTTACCTCCGGCATTATCGACGCGTCCACCACCCGCAAACCGGCCAAGCCATGCACCCGCCCGTACTGATCCACCACTGCCATTGGATCCGCCGCCGGCCCCATCTTGCAAGTAACGCTGGTATGCCCGGCAATCCCCGCATTCCTGACCAGCCAAGCATCCAACGCCGCCTCCGACTCCAAATCGTCATCCGCCGGCGATAACCGTTCCCCCACCAAGCCGGCAAAGGCGGGATGCTCAAAGATTGCCACGCATTGCCGCACTGCCGCCCGCAGCCGCGCCAAATCCCGCTCATCCGTCAAAAACCGATAATCCAGCTTGGGCGGCGACGCCGGATCCGCCGCCGTCAGAGTCAACTCCCCCACACTGTAAGGCAGTTCCAGCCGGCAGCCAATCCGAATATCCCTAGCCTCCGGATTCTCCGGGTAAGAAGTAGTCGGCTGCACCTGAATATCATTGCGGGCTGCCGACCCGGCCGCCGTGAACCGCAGCCCCACCTGATTCCGCGGCGACTCCGGCCCCGGCTTATGCCCCGGCCCGGCCCGATAAGTCAGCCCCACCGACGGATGATTTTTCATATTCCGCCCCACCCCCGGCAACTCCAGAACCGGGGCAATTCCCCACCGTCGCAATTCCTCCGCCGGCCCTACTCCCGAAAGCATCAGCAGTTGCGGCGACCCTATCGCTCCGCCGCCCAGGATAATCTCCTCCCCCGCCACCGTGAAAACATCGCCGCCGCTTTCCACTTCTACCCCTACCGCCCGTTTGCCCGCAAAGCAAATCCGCCGCGCTGCACAGTTCGCCCGAATGGTCAAGTTAAGCCGATGCCGGCAGTCATTCAAGTAAGTCAACGCCGTGCTTTGCCGTATCCCGGCCGGGTTATTCAACGGAAACGCTCCGACTCCGCCGCCCTCCGGCTGATTCATATCCCGGTCGTCCGGAAAGCCCAACTCCCGGCAGGCTTGGTAAAAGGCCGCTTGCAACGGCAGCCAAGTCTCCCGAGGATGGCGGCGCACCGTTATTGGCCCATCGCCCCCGTGAAAATCGCCCCCGATGTCGGTATCCCTTTCCAGTTTGCGGAAATACGGCAAGACTTTGCTGTAGCTCCACTCCCCATTGCCCGCCGCCGCCCAGGCGTCAAAATCCTCCGGCAGTCCCCGCAGAAAAATCTGATGGTTGATGGCGCTGGTGCCGCCGGTTACCCGCCCCCGGGCTACCGGCGCACTCTCCGAACTTTGCGGCGTTGCCTGCCCCGTAAAAGACCAGTTATGCGCCGCCCCCGGCTGCGACGCCGCCTGATTCAAGTCAAACTTCAACTCCGCCGGCAGCAACACCGGGTACGGATAATCCGGCCCCGCCTCCAGTAGCAGTACCGACCGGCCCGCATCCTCCGTCAGCCGCGCCGCCAGTACGCACCCGGCTGAACCCGCCCCAACAATGACAGTGTCGTACTTCAACCGACTAATCCTCCCGACTCTCGTCCATCGACTTCCGCCCCTGCCACCCGTAAAGGCCAATCCAGGTGACGATGGCCCCCGACACAAACCAGAACAGCTTGAGCCAATGGAACCCTTCCATCGCCATCCCAGCCGCGCTGTTCACCATACCCAAAGCCCCCAGCCCAATGTAGGAGCTGCACCACAGCCGCCACGCCAGCGGGCTGCGGGTCTTTCTATACCAGTAATTGAACCCGAACACCAAAACCCCGCCCACCACCAGGCCCAACGCTATGCCCAGCCAACCGCCCAACGTTGCACCTCCCTTGCCCTCAGGGAATTATAACTCCCGCCTAATCCGGCAAACTCCGCTGTTTCCCCCGCTCAATGGACACCACCGCCTCGCACCCGGCCGCCGCATCGCTCCCCTCGCTCCCGTCGCACTCATCCATTGCCCCCGGCCCGCCGTCCAGAAAGTCATCCCCGTTATGCCCCATCAAACTGTCATTCCCCTCTCGACCCAGCAGAATGTCATTCCCCCCGAAAGCCAGAATCGCATCATCCCCCTTGCCGCCAATCAGCACATCATCGTCCGTGCTGCCCAGCAGCACATCCCGCCGGTAAAAACCGAACAACTCCGCCAGCAGGTCATCCTCCTCCGGCAGCAGCGACCCGCCCACCAGGATATTGTTGCCCTGATTCCCCGACAGAAAATCCCCGCCGCCTTGCCCGATTAGAATATCATCCCCATCGTCCCCCCGCAGAAAATCCTGCCCCGAACCGCCAATCAACTGGTCTTTCCCGTCCCCGCCCAACAGGTAATCATCCCCGGCGCCGCCAATAACCAGATTATTGCCCGACCCGGCGCACAGAATATCGTTGCCACCCTTGCCGTTAATGCGGTCATCCCCGGCCCGCCCCAAAATCACATCATCCCCGTCGGTGCCAATCAGTTCATCATCCCCCGGCCCGCCCACCAGCGTAGCCAGCGACCCCAGGCAATAGACGTGCTCCTGTTCGTCCACCTCCTCCTGCGGCGCGCCGGTAACGCCGTCAAGGTCATCCTCCTGCCAGTAATCGGTCAAAAGCATTCCCGGAGCCATCGCCCCATAAGCCGCCGGCCGTTCAACCGCCGCCCGGGTATCACCCGCCCCAAAAACCACCAACCCGGCAGTCAAGGCAAGAATGACGACAATCGCTCCAGTCAAAACCCGCGGCGGCATTGCTCCCTCTACCAGTCAGCCCGTTGTCCGGATGACTCTGATTATAACCCTAAAACGAGCCGAATGGTAGAATTGGGCCGACTCGCTCTCCTCAACAGGCATTGCCCAACCCGCCTGAAAAGTGTATATTTAGGGATAAATACAGATTCGGGAGGCTTTCCGCCGTGGATTCCGCCTTACCCCTGATTTTGCAACTGATTTCCTTGGCCATTATCGTCCTGTGGACGGTGCGGCTGGCCAAGGCCAAGGAGTTGAACCCCTTGCTGTGGGGTGTTGGCTCCGCCTTGTTGATGGCTGTAGGCTGGTTCGTGCTGCCCGAGGAGTGGCGCCGCTATATGGTCTTTATCGGGATGGCGCCGTTGGTTTTTCTGCTGCTGTTCCGCAGCCCCCTGTTCCGCCGCCGCAGCGACAACGCCCCGGCGGCCCCGGTTTCCGCTACCCCTTCCGCCCACTCCTGCCCCCGCTGCGCCGTCCCGGACGCCGGCGGGCAAAACTACTGCGTCCACTGCGGTTGGGACTTGTCCCAAACCTACACCCCGGCCGCCGAAATCGATGAAATTACCGCCGCGCCCCCGGCTGCCGCTCCAATCCCGGAACCGGCCGCCGCCATCCTGGAAACCACCATTGAGGATGTAAAAGCCGCGCCGGCTGCGGAACCGTCCCCGGAATCGCCGGAAGTTATCCCGCCGGAGCCGGCAATCCCGGCCATAACCCCACAACCGGCCCCGGTCTTAGCTCAGGATATTGAACCGCCCCCACCGGTGCCGACCGAAACCATTCCCGCCGCTCCGGCCCCAACGCCGCGCCGCATCCCCACGGCCGCCAACCTGACCGAGCGCGGCATCGCCCTTTTCCGCCAGGGCCGCTTTCAGGAAGCCGTGGACCAGTTCACCAAAGCCATTGCCCTCGACCCCAAATACAAGCAGGCTTGGGAACAGCGGGCCGAAGCCTACGGCCGCCTCGGCCGCGCCGAGCGGCAGGCTGCCGACCGCCGGCAACTGGAAACCATCTAACCCCGCTTTTCCCGGAGCAAACCCGGGGAAACCCGCCCTCCAACTACACCGCCATTATGTGATACCCGGCATCCACCGGGATGATGGAGCCGGTGATGCCGCTGGACAAATCGCTGCACAGGAACAGGGCGGTTTTGGCTACTTCCGCGGCGTTGATGTTGCGTTGCAAGGGCGCCCGTTCCGCGTGGATTTTTTTCATATCCAGAAAGCCGTGGATCCCCCGGGCCGCCAGGGTATCCAACGGCCCGGCGGAAATGGCGTTGACCCGGATATTCTGCTCCCCAAACTCGGCCGCCAGCTGCCGAACGCTATGCTCCAGGGCCGCCTTGGCTGTCCCCATCACATTGTAGCCGGGATAGACCTTCTGCGATGCCTGAAAGGTCATCGTGATGACGCTGCCGCCGCCGGTCATCAGCGGCGCGGCGTATTTTACTAGGGGAATCAGCGTATAGGCGCTCACATCCAGCGCAACGCGAAACCCTTCCCGCCCGGTGTCGGCAAAGCGTCCCGCCAAATCCTCCCGCTGCGCGTAGGCAATGCTATGCACCAGAAAGGAAATCTCCCCAAAGGCGTCCCCCAACTGCTCAAACACCGCCGCAATCTGCTCATCCTCGGCGGCGTCGCAGGGCAAAATCAGCGAATCGTCCAGCGTAGCCGCCAACCGCGCCACCCGGTCTTTCAGCCGGTCATTCTGATAGGTAAAAGCCAGTTGCGCCCCGGCTTCCCCCAGCAGCCGGGCAATGGCCCAAGCAATACTGCGGTCATTAGCCACGCCGAAAACTATTCCCTTCTGGCCGCTCAGGTCAATCGGATACAAAAACCTACCTCCCCCGGTAGCTGATATTGTCGGCCGGCTTTCTTTACCGAAACGCCGGCGCCACTTTTTCCAGAAAATCTTTAAGCTGGCGCTCCGGGTCAAAGGACGCCAACCGCACGATAACCGTCTGCGCCCCGGCCGCGGCATACTCGGCAATGCGCTCTTGCACCCGTTCCGGGTCGCCAAAAGGCCCCCAACGGCGTCCCCAGATGTTGGCTCCATAGTAGCCCAGCAGATACCGCTCCGCTTCCGCCGCCGCCCGCCCGCTATCGGTGTCCATATTCACCGTCAGGTACATCACCTGTTCCAGTACCTTCGGATTGCGGCCTAATTCGGCGGCCTTTTCCTGCACCTTGGCAACTACCTGGGCATATTCCTCCGGGGTGTCGGAAATGGAAATAATGCCGTCCGCCAACTCCGCCGCCCGCCGGATTTGCGACTCCCGCGCTTTAGCCCGCCAGTGGCAAGCCAAGAGCAGCGGAATCCCGCCGGTCTGCGTCGGCTTGGGGCCAACGGCAACTCCATCCAAGTTGAAATGCCGCCCGGCAAAAGTTACCGGCTCCGTCCCGCCCAACCCTTTGACAATCCGCGCCATTTCCTCCAGCCGACTCGCCCGCCGCGTTTCCGCCACCCCGGCCGCTTGCCATTCCCGTTGCTGCTCATCATTAAAAGCGCCGCCGACCCCGGCGGCAATCAGCAACCGCCCTTTAGCAATCAAATCCACCGTAGCCAAAGTTTGCGCCAGCAGTACCGGATGCCGCAATGCCATCAGCAACACCGCCGTTCCCAGCCGCGCCCGTTCCGTAACCGCCGCCACCGCCGCCAGAGTAGCCAGCGGCTCCATTCGCGGCTTGGCCGTCAAGCTGTCGCCCACCCACAGGGAATCCAAGCCGCCGGCCTCGGCCTGCCGCGCCAGGTTCAGTATCCGGTCGGCATCCGCCGGCGGATTAGCTCCCAGCAGTAAGCCCCGGGTCGGCAGCAGCAAGCCCAATTTCACCGAGCCGGCTGGCCCAGCGTCAGATTGCGGTAGGGTCACCTTCCCTCCTCAACGGTTCCCATTCCTCTTGAGCCAAGGGATGTTTGCCCGGCGTCAAACGCCGCTGAAAGCCCGGCTCTTTCTGCTCGAAAAAGTCCAAGTCTTCGAGAATATCCAAGTCAAACCCCAGCCCTTCGCTGTAGCACATCGCTACCGAAATTCCCAGCTTGGCCGCTTGGCTCAAATGCTTGGGAAAGCTGCGATTGCCCAGCTCCGGCTTGAACGCCAAACCCGGCGGTATCAAAATGCCGTTGGTGCCGCTGTCCCGCCGCGCCGGCGCCAGCACGATGTTGCGCCCGTGGCCGGCGGAACGCAGCAGGCTGGTCAAATCGCTCGGCTTCAGAAAGGGCAAATCCCCCGGCAGGTACAGCGCCGAATAGCCGCGCTGGGACGCCTTGTCAAAGGATTTGTCCATCGTATCGTTCAGGTTGCGCCCCAAATCCTCCATCCACAAGCCGTCAAAATTGCGCGCCAGATTGCGGATGCGCCAGTCGCCGCCCACCACCCAGAAAACTTCAATGGAAGCCCCCTTAACCGCCATCAGCACCCGCCGCAGCATCCCGATGACCAAGTCGCCCCGTTCCTCCTCAGTCAACCGCCGGGACAGCCGCGTCTTGCAGTCGGCCAGCGGCTTCATCGGTATGATGGGAACAACGCTGCTTTCATCCACGCTCATTGCCGCCTCTCAATTCCAGAATAAACCGCGCCAACGCCCGCTTATCCTCCTCCGTCTCCATAATTATCGGCGCGCTGACCGCCCGCATCCCCAATTCCCCAATCGCCGGAGCCAAGGCCGCATCCCGCTCATCCATCAGGAAAACATCACATAGCCCCCGATACAGCCGGGCTACGCCCAAAGCCGTTGCCGCATAACCCAACCCGTCCATCAGCCGCGCCGCCGGCCCGGACACCGCCGCGCCGCCCACGATGGGACTGACCGCCGCCCGCCAACGCTTGCCCGATACCGCCGCCAACTGCTCCCGAACTCCCGGCACCGCCAGCATTGGCCCCAAGCTCAGCAGCGGATTCGACGGACAAAGCACTACCACCTCCGCCGCCGCCAACGCCGCCGCAAAACCGGCTGATGGCTTGGCATCATCCGCGCCCTGATACCTTACCCCGCTGACCGCCGGCTGACTCCGCTCCCGTACAAAATACTCCTGCATGGTCAGCTCCCCGGCCGCTGTCGTCAGAAAAGTCCGCACCGGGTCCTCCGACATTGGAACTATCCGCTGCCTTACTCCCAGCCGCCGGCTCAGTTCCGCCGTTACTTCCGAGAGCGTAGCCCCTTCCCGCAACAGTTGGGTACGCCGGATATGCGTTGCCAAGTCCCGGTCGCCCAGGTTAAACCAGGTTTCCGCCCCGTAACGGCCCAGCATTGCCAACCCGTGAAAGGTATCCCCGGCCAGGCCCCAGCCGGTTTCCCGGTTGGACAACCCGGCTAGAGTATATAGCATTGTATCCAGGTCGGGGGAAATGTGCAGGCCGTGGAAGCCGTCATCATCCCCGGTGTTCACCGCCACCGTCAACTGCTCCGGCTCCAGAACTTGCGCCAGCCCCCAAACCAGCTTGGCGCCGCCCACACCGCCGGCCAGAGCCAGCACCGTTCCCTGAAATGTCGCCGCCAAATCGCCTAACCCGTTGCCATGCCGGCCGCCGCCCCGGAACGGGACCCTTGCCGGGGATGCTCAAACCGGAAAGTGTCCAAATTGACCAGTTTCCGGTAGGAGCCAAAGATTTCCTCCACATTGTCCCCCACCAAATCCAGCGGATCCAGAGGCGCGTCGTCCTCGTCAAAAACCCGCTTCAACTGGTAGGTAGTGTAACGCTCGGCGGGAATACGCCTGGCTTCCCGAATCATCCGCCGAAACTCTCCCGGCCGCATCAGCTGCCCATGCTGGGCCCCCGCCGAAGTGGATATGCTTTCGTTAATCAGAGTGCCGCCCAAATCATTCACCCCCACCGTCAGCAGCAGTTGGGAAAGGCGGTTGCCTTCCTTGACCCACGACGCCTGAATGTTGGGTATCCAGTTGTTCAGCATAATCCGGGCAATGGCGTGCATCTTGATAACATCCATCCCGGTCGGCCCCGGCCGCACCGCCGGCAACAAGCCCTTCAGATACATCGGCGCTTCGCTGTTCACAAAGCTCAGCGGCACAAACTCGGTAAAACCCCCGGTATCCTTCTGAATATCCCGCAGCAAAGCCAAATGCCGCGCCAAATGCTCCGCCGTTTCCAGATGCCCGAACATCACGGTGGAAGTAGTCGGAATCCCCAACTCGTGGGCGGTGGTAATTACCTCGACCCACTGCTCCACGCTGATCCGCCCCGGCGATATGCGGTCTCTCAACTCTTGGTCCAGCACTTCCGCCGAAGTCCCCGGCAGACTGCCCACTCCGGCATCCTGCAACCCCCGCAGATACTCCCGGATGGTGCAGCGGGAGCGCACGGAGCCGTACAGCACTTCCTCCGGGGAAAAGCCGTGAATGTGCATCTCCGGCAGTTCCCCTTTGATGGCTTGGCACAGCTTGATGTAAAGGTCGCCCTCCATCTGCGGCGGCAGCCCCGCTTGAATGCAAACCTCGGTAGCCCCGTAGTCCCACGCTTCCCGGGCCCGCCGCACAATTTCATTCACCGGCAGGAAGTAGCCTTCCTCCTCCCGAAAATCCCGGCTGAACGCGCAAAACCCGCACCGCTTGATGCAGACATTGGTAAAGTTGATGTTGCGGTTGACCACATAAGTAGCCAAATCCCCGGCCGTGCGCCGCCGCAGTTCATCCGCCACCATTCCCAGCGCGGCAAACTCCAACCCACTGGTGTCAAACAGCGCCACCGCATCAGCCACGGTAATATCCTCTCCGGCCAAGGCAGACTCCAGAATCCGCGCCACTGCCGGCTTCAATTGCCCCACCAATTCTTGCAAACTGGCCGCATTCCCGGCGACTTCCTCCCGGTTAACCGGCTGACTAATTCCTCCCGGCATACCGTTCCATCCCTCCTTTAACATATCCCTCAGCATCCGCCAACGCCGCCACTCGCGCCCGGAGCGAATCCGGTAGCCAATCCCCTGAACCCACAAAATACTCGGGATAGACCGGCAGCCGCGGCCGCAGTTCAAACCCCTGTTCCCGGCTCCGTTCCCCCAATTCCGCCAACCCCGGCCAGGGCGCTTCCGGGTTCACATAGTCAATGGTCAACGGCGACACGCCGCCCCAATCGTTAATTCCCGCCGCCAGATAATCCGGGTAATCCGCCGCGCTGAGATTGGGCGGTACCTGCAAATTCACCGTCGGCCCCAGAATAATCCGCGCCACCGCCACCGTCCACCGCATTTCCTCAATTGCCGCATCCGGCGCGCCGCCCATCGGCGTAGCGGCCTTGGCCCGAAAGTTCTGGATGATAACCTCCTGAATATGTCCATACGCCTGGTGCAAGCGGCGAATTTCCAGCAGCGCCGCAATCCGCTCCTGCCGCGTTTCCCCAATGCCAATCAGGATGCCGGTGGTGAACGGTATCCCCAACTCTCCGGCCAATTCAATGGTACGCAAGCGCACCCGCGGCCGCTTGCTCGGCGCGAACTCGTGCGGCCCCCCTTCCTGATACAACCGGGGACTGACGCTTTCCAGCATCAACCCCATTGACGGGTTATAGGGCTGCAACGCCGCCAGTTCCCGCCGGCTCATCGTCCCCGGGTTGGCGTGCGGCAACAGGCCGGTTTCCTCCAGAACTAATTGGCACACCACCGCCAGATACTCCAGCGTCGAGCTATACCCCCGTTCCGTCAGCCACTGCCGCGCCTCCGGATAACGCTGCTCCGGCCTTTCCCCCAGCGTGAACAACGCCTCGGTACAGCCCAATCGTTCCCCGGCCCGGGCCACCGCCAGAACCTCCTCAGGAGACAGATACAAACTTTCCGCATCCTGCGGTGACTGCCGAAAGGTGCAGTACCCGCAAAAGTCCCGGCACAGCCGCGTCAGCGGAATAAACACCTTGGGCGAAAAGGTTACTACCCGCCCCTTGCCCTTATCCCGCAACTCGGCCGCCACGGCGCACAACTCAACCGCCGGGTAGCAGTCCGGCCCGTCCAGCAGCAAAGCCTGAGCCTCCCCAACCATCGCCCCCCTCGACACTGCCGCCAACAGCCGGTCAAGGGCAACGGCCGCCCCGGCCCGGTCTGCGCCCGGAGCTTCCCCATCCCTGCTGCCCTCAGCCGGCGAAGTTGCCAGAACCCTCAAAACTACCCTGCCCTTGCCTTTAGGATGGCTTATTCTAGCCCTTCCTTAGCTTACTGGCAACATCCGGCAGCCGGGACAACCCTATTGCATCGGCGAGTAACCGGTCGGCCGCAGAATCATATTCCGCACCCGGGCGTTAATCGGCCCGTCCAGCTCCGAATTCGCCCGTACCTGATGCCACCCCGGGTCGGACTGAAAGGCGTTCCACTTCTGCTCCCGGTCCGCCAGGCTGTCAAAGCCCAGCATATACACCAACTGGTTGCTGGTGCCGATTTCCTCGGTCCAGAACCCCACCACATGGATGCCGTGCTTCTCGAAAAAGCCCAAGGTATGGTTGGCAAACCGTTCGTTCAACGCCGGCAACCGGCCGGGGATGGTTTCGTAAATCCGCAGTTCGTAAATCATCCTTCCTCCCAATGTATCCCGGTCAGTCCGGGGATAGCGGTTCAGATACCGGAAAGCCGCCCTTGGTCAGTGGGTTCGGTCAATCCTTGCCACGGCCGCCCCAAGTATTCGTGCGCCCGCCGGGTAGTGGTGCGCCCCCGCGGCGTCCGCTCCAGAAACCCCAACTGCATCAGATACGGCTCCAGCACCTCCATAACCGTATCCGAATCCTCGCTTAACGATGCGGCCAGCGTATCTAGT
The DNA here is from genome assembly GCA_965243185.1 of Dehalococcoidia bacterium. Lineage (GTDB taxonomy): Bacteria > Chloroflexota > Dehalococcoidia > Lucifugimonadales > UBA3495 > CBDBCU01. The sequence continues at coordinate 3,290,407 of OZ251531.1, forward strand.
CCCACCGGCCCGCCGTCAAACTTGTCAATGATGCTGGACAAAAGCCGGTGGTCAGCATCGTCCAGCCCCAAGCCGTCCACGCCCAGCCGGTTCAACGCTTCCTGCGCCACCGGCCCGGTAATCCGATTGTCCGCTTCGACTAGCGCATAGTCCCGCGTCCGCCGCAGCAGTCGGTTGGCAATGCGCGGCGTCCCCCGGGAACGGGCGGCCACCGCCACAATGCCCTCGGCTTCCGCCGCCACGCCCAAAATCCCCGCCGACCGTTTGACTACCACCTCCATATCCGCCTGCTCATAGTAGTCCAAGCGAAACACCGACCCAAACCGATCCCGCAACGGCGCGCTCAGCAGGGAAAACCGGGTAGTCGCCCCAATCAGCGTAAAGGGGTTAATCCGCAGGTTGATATTACGCGCCGCCAGACCCTTGCCCACCATCCACGACAGGAAAAAATCCTCCATCGCCGAATACAGCACTTCCTCCACCGTCCGATTCAACCGATGGATTTCGTCAATAAAGAGAATATCCTGCGCTTGCAGTGCGGTCAGAATAGCCGCCATATCCCCGGCCCGCTCAATAGCCGGCCCGGAAGTTACCTTGATATTGACTCCCATTTCCTCGGCGATGATGTGCGCCAGCGTAGTCTTGCCCAACCCCGGCGGCCCGTAAAGGACGATATGATCCAGCGGCTCCCCCCGCAGCTTGGCCGCCCGGATGCCGATGTTCAGGTTGTCTTTTACTTGGGCTTGCCCCACGAACTCCGCCAAATGCCGGGGGCGCAGGGAAAGATCCAGGTTCTCATCATCCGGGCGCGCCGTCCCGGTGATAACCCGTTCTGCGCCGGTCGATTTGCGGGCGGTATCGGTCAAAACCCTTTCCTGTGGCGTCCTGTTGCGCCGGCAATGGCCAACGGCTCAGTCAACGCCATTGCAATTCTAGGGCAGCATTACCCTATCGTCAAGGAATGGGGCGAATGAAACCCTTCCCCTTGCCCTATCCCGCCTGATGTAATACCATTACCCGACCGCTTAACCCATTTTCCCGCCGGCAGCCGCCACTAAAAGCAAGGGAGTTTAAGAATGTCCGAACAAAAACCGGTCAATATCTACGAATTCGAGGAAATCGCCCGCGCCCGCCTCGGCCAAGGCGAATACGACTTTATTGCCGGCGCCGCCACCGACGAAATCACCCTCCGCCGCACCCGGGCCGTCCTCGACTCCATCCTGATGAAACCCCGGATGCTGGTGGACATCAGCCAGCGCGACCTGTCCACCACCGTCTTGGGTCAGCAAATCAGCTTCCCCGTCCTCCTCGACCCGGCCGGCAATCACAGCGCCGCCCATCCCGACGCCGAAATCGCCACCGTCCGCGCCGCCGGCGCCGCCGGCACCTTGATGGCTCTCAGTGCCCAAGCCTCCCGCACCCTCGAGGAAGTAGCCCAAGCCGCCACCGGCCCGATCTGGTTCCAGCAATACTTTTTCAAAGACCGCGGCCTCACCCTCGAAATGGCCCGCCGCGCCGAGGAAGCCGGCTACTCCGCCCTCTGCCTTACCGTAGACGCCAAAGTCAAACCCAAGCGGGAACGCAACATCCGGAACAATTATCAGGGCCCGGCTTCCCCCAACTACGCCGCCGACCTCAACATCGCTGGGAGCAACTGGAGTTTCGGCCTCGACGCCCCCACCGGCGCCAACGACATCCGCGACCCGGCCGCCACTTGGGACGATTTGGACTGGCTGGCTAACCAGACCCGCCTGCCCCTGGTCGTCAAGGGAATAATGGTCGCCGCCGATGGCTACCAATCCGCCCAATACGGCGCCCAAGCCGTCATCGTCTCCAATCACGGCGCCCGCTACCTCGACACCACCTTTGCCACCATCGAAGTCCTCCCCGAAGTAGTGGACGCCGTGGCCGGCCGCATCGAAGTCTATATGGACGGCGGCATCCGCCGCGGCTCCGATGTATTCAAGGCATTGGCATTGGGCGCGCGGGCCGTACTGATTGGGCGCCCCCTGTTCTGGGGCTTGGCCGTTGACGGCGAAGCCGGCGTCCGGACGGTCTTGGACATCCTGCGCGACGAACTCGACGCCACCATGGGAATGTGCGGCAAAACCACCATCGAAAGCATCGACCGCGACTCCCTCGGCGGCGTCTCCCCCCTCATCGGCATCCTCCCCGCCGCCGAATCGTTCCGGTAAAATTCAATGCGGAAAACCCCGGCGGCGCTAATCGCCGCCCAACTCATCCACCAAACCAGCAAGGAGGCAAAACCCATGGCCACCAAACGCCCAGGCGAACAGTATTGGGGCGACGAACTCCACGTCCCCCTATCCCCCGACGGGCAAGTATCCGCCTATGTGTGGCCGCTGCGGCTGCTGACGATACGGGAGCGGGGCTGCGGCGGGCCGACTATCGGGGTGCAGGTGGGCAACGAGGAAGTCTTGCGGTTTGACTGCCACGCCGATATGGGCCATTGGCACAGCGGCGGCTATGACCGGCTGGGCAGTCCGGGGAATTCGCAGCGGCCTTTTCCCGAGGGGCTGACGGCGGTGGCGGAGCAGGCGGCGTGGTCGCTGCGGCAAATCCGGGAGCGGGCCGGGGAACTGTTGGCGGAGTCGGAGCAGGGGGAGGCGGCGGCAATGCTGGATTCCCGGCTGGTCGAGTGCGGGATGGTCAGCCTGCGGGAACATCTGGAAAAGACGGCGTATCTGCGCGGCCGGGCGGTGGCCGAGGGAATGATTGCCGGGTAAGGTGGTTGGTTAAACAAGCTGTGCCGGTTAAGGCTGTCCTGCCTCATCGCTATTGTTGCTCAGCTCATGGCAAGACCGCCCGACCGCCCAGGGTAGGCGCCGGGATTAGTACCGCCAGCCTTTTTACTGCCCTGCTGGGGTGTTGTCGGGTTTGTGGAAGTCGTTGCGGGAGTGTTTGGTGGGGGTAGGGTAGGCTAAAGGATACCGCCTACCCGGTGGAGGTAGCGCTTTCCGCTACCTGCGCAATGGCGTCAAGAACTTCGGAGATTTCCGGGTCTATTTCCTCGCGGGGTACATACTGGGCCAACTCGTAAAAGTCCTTCTTGTTCATCAAGTTGGGCAGGTCCAGTTTGGCAAAGTAAGCCCGGAACAAGGGCGTCAGAAAGTCGTCGCTAACCTTGGTGTCGGCATCCCAAGGGGAGCCTTTGCCGATGGTTTGCAGGGCGCTCTCCACTTCCGCAATGGCTTCCCGCATTGCCCGCAACCGACGGTCGGCTTCACTGGCGGCAAACAAAGGGCCAGCGGCGTCCGCTTCCGCCGCTGCCAAAGCGTAGGCTTCCAAGGTGGCTTGGGAACAAAGGTAGTTCTCAATTTCCCGGCGCCGCCAGGATATAATTTCCAAGCCGTCGCCGCTCTTTGCCGGCGGCGTATCCAGCCGGTCGAATATGGCTACTCCTTTCAAGTCAGGGAGGGCTTCCCGCAAACCATAGTAGTGGGTTTGGGCTTTGCCGGGTTGATTCTCTACATAGGAAACGAAAGCCATCGACAAGGATTGCCGGGCCTTATCGTGGCCCAGCTTGAGGGCAAAGGCTTGCAGTATCGCCAAGTCGGTAGAACCTTCCAGATAGAGGTTCCAACCGGTCTGTTCGGCTTGGTAATACTGGTCGAACCCGATTTCCCGCAGGGATTTCAGAACTTGGCGGCCCCGGTCATCAATGCGATGGGGTTGACCGACGAAAGCGATGACCATATCCCGGCCGGCGGCTTCGTTGAGCAGAACTTCGGAGTGGCTGGCGGCAATTATCTGGCTGTTGCTGGCGGCGGCCACTTCGCTAATCTGACGGTAGATTTGCCGCTGGCGCAATATCTCCAGATGGGCGTCCGGTTCATCCAGCAAGAGAACGGCGCCGGGGTTGGCGTACATATAAGCCAGGATGAGCAAAGTCTGCTGCAAGCCGCGGCCGGTAGAGGACAAATCCAGAGCTACGCCGCGCTCCCGGTAGCTCATCACAATTTCGCCCCGTTCCGCTACATAGCGGGGAGCTTCGAGGTCAACGCGAAACAAATCCTGTATCTGGGCAACCAAATTGGCCCATTGCCCGAGCTGCTCGTTGTAAATGCGGAAACATAGATTCCGCAGCACCTCGGCGGTGCGCCCTTCACCGACCCGGACATTTACCGCCCCCACATCTAATCGGGTTTCAGTGGCGGCTAACCCGGACATCGGCGGCAGGAAAGCAATCTGCAACCCCTTTACCGCGGCTTCCGGAATTTCCATCCGCTCCGAACCCGCAGCGTCAGAGCGCAAAGGACGGCAATAGAAAGACTCCTCGTTAGCGTAGTCGAACTCCAACCCGCACTCCCAGCGGAGGTCATTGTTCACCCCGGAAACGGTGACATCGATGCGCACGTTTTCCGTGTGCTGCTGACCCTGATTATACTGGCTGTTCCGCACATGGAGTTCGTACCACAACAAACGGGCACTGGGTACGGGAATAGCAACCAGGTCCCGGCGGTTGACGGTGATGCCGCGACTGGAGCCGGCGGCTTTACCGGAGCGGCGTTCCAGCCACCGTTTCAGGCCAATGTCCCACAGGGCTAAAGCCTGCATCGCCGAAGTCTTGCCGGAGTTGTTAGGCCCGATAAATACTACCGGGTTTCCCAACTCGATTTCGACTTCGCCAAGCCGTTTGAAGTTGCGTATGACGATGTGGGTAAGCATAGCTCACGGTCATCAGGCGGATTGTTGCGTCAATTATAGCACAGCTCAGCATAAAATCAGGGGCACACCCCGCGGGGTGCGCCCCCTAATCCATTGCCGGCTGATGGAGTGGCTACCCGTGAAACAAATTCAACGCCGAACCCTTCCGGAACCATTCCAGTTGGGACTCGCCGTAGGAGTGGTTCAGTTGCAGGGTTTCACTGCTGCCGTCGCTGTGCTTGATTTGGCACTCGACCGGCTGGCCGGGGGCGAGGTTTTGCAGGCCGACGAGGCTGATGCGGTCATCCTCCCGGATGCGGTCGTAGTCGTCCGGGTTGGGGAAGGTCAGGGCCAGCAAGCCCTGCTTTTTGAGGTTGCTTTCGTGGATGCGGGCGAAGCTGCGGACGATGACCGCCGCGCCGCCGAGCAAACGGGGCGACAAAGCGGCGTGTTCCCGGCTGCTGCCTTCGCCGTAGTTGAAATCGCCGACGACTACCCACTTGACGCCCTGGCTTTGGTAGTCCCGGGCGATGCGGGAAAAGCCGACGCCTTCCGCACCGCTGACCACATTCTTGCCCTTGCCGGCCGCCCCGTCATAGGCGTTAATCGCGCCCATAAACATATTGTCGCTGAACTTGTCGAGGTGGCCGCGGTAGCGCAGCCAGACGCCAGCCGGGGAGATGGAGTCAGTGGTAGTTTTGCCCTGACACTTGACCAGCACCGGCATATCGAGGAAATCCTGCCCGTCCCAAGCCGGCCAGGGTTCGAGCAGCTGGATGCGCTCGCTGTCCGGAGCAACGGTCAGTTCGATGTCGCTGCCATCCGCCGGCGGATCCTCGTAAGAAGTGCTGCCCCGGTCGAAGTTCTGCGGCGGCACATCCGGAGCCGGCGCGGGCGGCGTCAAGTGGAAGGGCTGCCCGTCGGCCCCGGTCAGGGTGTCGGTCAAGGGGTTGAAAGACAGGCGGCCGGCCAAGGCCAGGGCGGTAACGATTTCCGGGCTGCCAATCAGGTTCATCGTGGCGGCTTCGCCATCGTTGCGGGCCGGGAAGTTGCGGTTGTAAGAGGTTACGATGGTGTTGGGCCGCCCTACCGGGTCGCCAATCCGCCGCCACTGGCCGATGCAGGGGCCGCAGGCGTTAGCCAATACCGTAGCGTTAATGTCTTGCAGAGACTGCATTTGCCCGTCGCGCTCGATGGTGGCCCGCACCTGTTCGGAGCCAGGCGTTACCATAAAAGGCACGGCCGCTTTGAGGCCATGGGACTTGGCTTGCTCGGCGACATCGGCGGAGCGGCTCATATCCTCGTAAGAGGAGTTGGTGCAGCTGCCAATCAGAGCCGAGGAGATTTCATCGACCAAGCCGGCGTCTTGCTGCAATTCGGCCGCCATTTGGGAGATGGGACGGGCCCGGTCGGGAGAGTGGGGGCCCACCAGATGCGGCTCCAGTTCGGACAGGTTGATTTCCACCACCTGGTCATAGTGCTGCGCCGGGTTTTCGTAACATTCCGGGTCGGCAGCCAGGAGATGGCGGTACTGTTCCGCCAGTTCGGCCAGTTCGGCCCGGCCGGTGGCCGCCAAGTAGCGGGCCATCGTTTCGTCATAGGGAAAGGTGGAGGAGGTAGCCCCCAGTTCGGCGCCCATATTGCAGATGGTGCCTTTGCCGGTGGCGCTGATGCTGGCGGCGCCGGGGCCGAAGTATTCGATGATGGCGTTGGTAGCCCCGGATACGGTGAGCAAGCCAGCCAGACGCAGGATAATGTCTTTGGGGGCGGTCCAGCCGTTCAGCTCTCCGGTCAGGCGCACGCCGATAAAGCGGGGGTAAAGGACTTCCCAAGGCAAGCCAGCCATTACTTCCACGGCGTCAGCGCCGCCGACGCCGACGGAGATGGAGCCGAGGCCGCCGCCGTTGGGGGTGTGGGAATCGGTGCCGAGCATCAGTTGGGCGGGAAAGGCGTAGTTTTCCAGGGCGACCTGGTGGATGATGCCGGCGCCCGGCCCCCAGAAGCCGACGCCGTACTTGGCGGCCGCCGTCCGCAGGAAGTTATAGACTTCGCTATTTTCGCCGAGGGATTCCTGCAAATCCTGCGCGCCCTCGACCCGGGCTTGAATCAGATGGTCGCAGTGGACGGAAGTAGGCACGGCGGTGGCGGCGCGGCGGGTCTGCATAAACTGGAGCATCGCGGTCTGCCCCAGGACATCTTGCAGGATGACCCGGTCGGGGCGCAGCTGAATGTAGGTTTCGCCGCGGGTCAGGGCGGTGTTGGCCGGGTCGTCGAGGTGGGACAGGAGGATTTTGTCGGCCAGGGTGAGCGGGGTTTGGCGGGTTTGGCGGACCGTCTGCAAGTTTTGGTCCAGTCGCTGGTAAATCCCGGAAACGGATTCCCGGGTGGGCGCTATAGTTGGCATAACCGGTTCTCCCCTACGCTGTTTTGCGGTGTGTTCGCGCGGCCCGCCGCCGCCGGTGGAAACCAGGCAACAGGCGGCACGGGTTAATAGCGGTAGTGTAAAAGGATCTGGGGATGGTGTCAATGCGCTTTTGGCAAACGGGGGGCGGGCAATCGGGCTTGGTGGAAGGGTTAATGCTAACTTTAGTATGTAGCGCCGGCATTAGAACCGCCATACACTAATCCAATCTGCTATGAAAAGCGACGTGCTGGTCAAATTCGGACAAAGGGTTCGCGAGGAACGGCGGAAAGCCGGGCTTTCCCAAGAGCAATTGGCGGCGGATGCCGGGCTGCATCGCACCTACATCGGTATGATTGAGCGCGCCGAAAAGAACTTGACCTTGGGAAACATCGACAAAATCGCGAAGGCGTTGGGCCTCGCCATCAAGGACTTGTTCTGACCGTGGACGTTACCAAAATCCGACCCCACATAAGCCGGGAAGGTATCACCCTCCTTGGCGCCCGGGAACACACGAAAGCCACTGAGAAATATATCGACGTGGTTTTCGCTTATCCGGGACAAAGGGATTGGAATGGTTCGGTTCCTTACCAGTACCGGCGTACGGCTCTCTTTCTCGAAACCCCCGAGGAAATCGCGGCGCACCTTGAGAAAACTTACGCGGCGTTGGAGCGGGACACGCGGCGGAAATGGGTCAACCGGGAAAGGCGGCTGTGGAACCGGGAGTACCGCAGCAAGACGGTCACTAAACCCTTTTTCGACCAGTTGCTTAACTTGCGCTGGAACTGCGTCGACAGCGACCTGCCACAAAATCGTAACTGGGCCCGGAGGATTCAGGACATTAAAGAAATGGGTTATACTATTGCCACCCATACCAACCGGTATAACCTGAGGCTAAAGAAAAACACTACTCAAGTCATCCTGCTGCCCCTGGAGAAGGGCCGCCCAACCGGATACGAGTCCATCAGCCCCCGATTGCGCCGCCGGATTATCCGGGTGTTGGGCAACTATGACGCTTATGAGGGAAAGGTGCGAACCTCCGGCTTGCTGCCTGACCATAAGTTTCCCGAAATCAGCTGGGATGCCACAGTTCCTCAAGCCAATCCTGACGATATGAGCGAGGAGGAAATCCGCGCCAAGTTCCAGTTGCTGGATAACCAGCGCAATCTCGAGAAACGCGAGGCTTGCCGCCGGGTCATCCAAACCGGCGAACTTGGTACAATTTTTGGCATTAACTACTACATAAACGGCAGCTCGGATTGGCCTGAGGATGTGCCTAAAAGGGGCCGGGCGTCCGAAGCCGGGTGGAAGCTCTGTCCGTGGTATGACATAGAAGCTTGGCGTCAGTCCCTTAACGCTTTTATCAGCGGTCATCAAGGGAGTTCCCCGGAATAGAGCCGTGCTGCCGGTTAGTCCCGGCGGTCCAGTTCTTTCAGCGACGGGCGGAGGGACAACGCAATGTTTTGGGCAAGCAAGCAGGGAACTGCGTTGCCAATCTGCCAGTAAGCCCGTTTCATAGTCCCGGAGAATATAAAACTGTCGGGAAAAGTCTGCAAACGGGCCAACTCCCGCGCCGACAGCACTCGATTCAACTCGTAGTGGATATGTACGCCGCCGTGGTTCTCCTTTACGGCCATGGACGGTACGCCCTTATGCTGCCGTTTCCAGGCATCCCGGAAGTTATCGTACAAAGACCCGCCGGGCGGCACCTCGGCGATCCGGGCTTCCATATTTTTGGAGTGTTTAGTCCACTCGTGATTAAAAGAAGGGTCAGGGGGCAAGGTTTTAAGGTCGTCGATGGACGAAGCTATTGAATTATAGTTGGCTCGTCCCAACTGCTCGGCGGGATAGGGGTTTTTAACTCCGACCCGATTGGCAACGAAAATAGCGCGGGTGCGGAGCTGGGGCGTCCCGTAAGCTGCCGCCTCGAGGATCCTGACGCTCAGGTCAGGATACCCGGCTTTTGCGAATTGACGGACTATTTCCCGATAAAACTCACCTTTCCGCAAAGTCAAGATACCCGGGACGTTCTCCATTACAACAAACAGGGGATTGATTTCCCGGACAAGCCGTAAGAACTCCTGGAAAAGCTGGTTGCGTTGGTCATCGGGGTTGCGCAGTCCGGCCACTGAGAAGCCGCCGCAAGGCGGCCCGCCGCAGACCACATGAACCGGCCGGTCGGCAACCAAGGTCGCCACTTCCGCGGCGGAAACTTCCCGTATATCCCGCTCGATATGGCTGCTGTCCGGGAAGTTTGCTCTTATGGTGCGCGAAGCGTCCCGGTCAATCTCCACGCTGAGGATTTTCTTGAAGCCGGCTTGACTGAACCCTAAAGACATTCCCCCGGCTCCGGAGAACAAATCCACGAAGTTATAGGTGTGCGGGTTGACCGCAATGCCCCGGGTTTCCACTTCAACCCAGTTGCGGTTAAAGAGGTCGCGGTCCAATTCCGCTTTCAGTCCGCTGTACCGGCTGACCGCATCCTTGGTTCCGTTGCCTTTTCCGTCAGGCACTGCGTCTCTCCCGGGTGCGCTAACCAACGATATACCGGCGCGGCGGTCAGCACAACTGCTTTGTAAATCCCCCATGAAAATAGCACAAAACCCCTTGGGCATAAAGACCCGGTTAGAACCGGTCGGCAAGAAACGGGTTTGCAACGAGGCTGAACCGTAGAAATGATTAAACTTCACTATACAAGCAACCCCCCATCCCGCTTGCCGGGACGGGGGTTTGCTTATTGGGGCAAAGGGGCTGACCGGGGGCGGGGCGGGCTACTTCCGTTTCAGGTCGTCCGGGTTGGCGTTCTTGAAGTAGTCGTAGTTTTTGGCGATGTAGGTCTCCCACTCGCCGGGGACGGCATCCTCGGCAAAGATGTCGGGGTCTAGCGGGTCTGGCGGACCGTCTGCAAGTTCCGGTCCAGTCGCTGGTAAATCCCGGAAACGGATTCCCGGGTGGGCGCTATAAAAGGATCTGGGGGTGGTGTCAATGCGCTGGGCGGCTTGAGCAACATACTCTTACCCCTATTGAAATATGCTACAATCTCCCCAAACCATCCTAGCCCCCATCCGCCGCCGTACCGTACGGCACCAGGAGATGCCCGATGTCGAGCAGCGAACTGCGCCTTACCGAACTTTCCCACTGCGCCGGTTGAGCCGCCAAAATCAGTATGGAGAGCCTGGTTCAGGTTCTGAGCAAAATCCAGATGCCGACCCATCCCGATTTGCTGGTGGGGGCGGAAACCGGGGACGACGCCGCGGTCTATCGGCTTAATGACCACGCCGCCCTGGTTTTCACCGTGGATTTTTTTCCGCCGATCACCGACGATCCTTATGAATTCGGGGCCATTGCCGCCGCCAACTCCCTCAGCGATGTGTACGCGATGGGCGGCCGGCCGCTCATCGCCCTCAATATCGTCGGCTTTCCGGCGTCCCTCGACCCGGAGATTCTTGGCGAAGTGCTGCGCGGCGGCTACGCCAAAGCCGCCGAAGCCGAGTGTCTTATCGTCGGCGGCCATACCGTCGACGACCCGGAACCCAAATACGGCCTTTCGGTAGTGGGCATCGTGGAGCCGGGGCAGCAGGTTGCCAACGCCGCCGCCCAACCGGGCGATGTTCTGATATTGACCAAGCCCATTGGCACCGGCATTATCACTACCGCCGGCAAGCAGGGGCGGGTTGACCCCGGCGTGCTGCAAGGCGCGGTTACGGCGATGGCAACGCTGAACCGGGACGCCGCCCAAGCAATGACTAAAGTAGGCGTCCACGCGGCTACCGACATTACCGGCTTTGGCCTGCTGGGACATCTCAAGTCAATGGTCAAGGGTAGCGGCGTGGGCGCGCAGATTCACTTGAACCAGGTGCCTACCTTGCCCGGCGTCTGGGAACTACTGGAACAGGGCATTGTCCCTGGCGGCACCGGGCGCAACCGGGACAGCGTCGCCGACAGCGTCCACTGGCATCCAGACTTGTCGGACAATGACCAACTGCTCCTCTGCGATGCCCAAACCTCCGGCGGCCTGCTGATTGCCGTCGCCGCCGACAAACAGGATGCGTTGCTGACCGAACTGACCGCCGCCGGAACTCCGGCGGCCGCTATAGTCGGGCGCATCACCGCCGGCCCAGCCGGTACTATCGAAGCCCTGCCCTAGCCCCGGCGGCCCTCATCCGGACGCCAAGGCGGCGGCCGGCGGTTTGACATCCCCCCCGCCAAGGGCTATGGTAGGATACTATGAACTACAACCCGTCCCGGCTGACCCAATCTTTGAACCGGTGGTTAAGTAAATTGGAACCGCAATTCGGCTTGAAACGCCCCGACCAAGTTAAAACCGTCCCGCCGCAGGGGGAACGTGTCCCCCCCGGCCAGTTCCTCAGCAACAAGTTCCCGGTGCTTACCTATGGCTCCGCCCCCAAAGTGAACCTGGACACCTGGCAGCTCCGGGTCTATGGCTTGGTACAGCGGGAAATCACCCTCGACTGGCAACAGTTCGCCGCCCTCGACTGGATATCCCTTAACGCCGACTTTCACTGCGTTACCCAGTGGAGCGCGCTGGATAATGCTTGGGAAGGCGTACCCTTCGCCGACCTGATGGCTTTGGCTGGCCCCTTGCCGGACGCCAACTTCGTTCTGGCTCACTGCTACGGCGGCTATACCACCAATGTGCCGCTGGATTTACTGCTGGCCGAGGGCTTTCTCGCCCACCGCCGCAACGGGCAGGAATTGGGGAAAGACCACGGCTGGCCGCTGCGCCTGATTGTCCCCAGCCGCTACGCCTGGAAAAGCGCCAAGTGGCTCAACGGCATCGAGTTATTGGCCGAGGACTCCCCCGGCTTTTGGGAACAGCGCGGCTACAACAACAACGCCGACCCCTGGAAAGAGGAACGCTTCTGGCCCGAACTGACCCGGTAATTCATTTCCCGTCGCCTCCGGAGCCGCGATTGCCCGGAGTTGCCGAACGGCCCGGAGCGATGGCTGGCGACTCCGGGCGCAAATTGCCTTGCCTGGAGGTGCGGCGTGGCTGGTTGGTCCGAGCAATCCCCATCTTTCCCCCGGCGGGTGCGCCGCCACTTGCAGCTCAAAACCGTTTCCGGGCTGATGGAACTGTTCCCGCTCCTGGTTACCATCCTGGTCGTCGCCTTTATCGTTGACTACGCCGACCGCTTCATCCGCCCCCTCCTCGCCCAAGTCCCGGTACACATCCCCATCCTTGGCACTCTGGACTTCCCCGGCGTTGGCATTATCGCCGTGGGCCTCCTTTTCTACCTGGTCGGCTTGGCTGTGGAAACCGCCGCCGGCCGCCGCGCCATCGACCTGAAATCTACCCTCCTGAAAAGCCTGCCGGTCGTTGGCACCATCTACGGCGTTACCGAACAGGCCGCCGCCGTTATGTCCTCCGAATACCGCTTCAGCCGGGTGGTCTTTATCGAGTGGCCTCGGGCCGGGATGATTGCTATGGGCTTTGTCACCGGCCGCGCCATCTGCGAGGACAGCGGCAAATCCATCGTCGCCGTCTATATCCCCACCGTGCCTAACCCCACTTCCGGCAATATGGCTTTCGTCATTGAGGACGATGTGGTCGAAACCGACTTAACCGTCGAAGATGCGATGAAAATGGTCTTTTCCGGCGGCATCGTAATGCCGGCCTCGGCCGCCTTTGCCCGCGTCCCCCGCCAACCGGAAACCGACGAATTCCTCGGCCGCTTCAACATCAGCCCCCCCCAATAGCCGCCCCCAGTCCATTGCCTACACCCGGCGACCTACCGTCCTTCCCCCGAAAATGGGAATCCAGAAACACCGCAAACTATGCATTTCCCTTTTCCCGGAAATAACGGTAAGTCAGCCGCCAAGTATATGCAATAACCCGGGATCCGTTCCCTTTCCCGTGTCCATCCCATCCCTCCCCATTGCTATAATAGCCAATCGGCGGTTCCGCCGCCCTCCACCAACACCCCGCGCCCGGACTTCGGGAACAAATCCCGCCCGGCCCGCGTCCTTACTTATGCGCCGCCGCTTAAAAGCCGCCACCTGGCCCGCCGCCGCCGGCCGCTAATCGCTCGAGGTCCAGCCAATGCCATCCAACCCGCTCCTTTCCCTAATCGCCGCCCTCGGCATCTGGCTGGTTCTCCTAGCCGCCGGCGCCTGCCAAGAACCGGCCGCCCCGCTGCCAACCGCCTTGCCCCCGGAACCCGCCTCGATGCCAACCGCCTTACCCCAAGAAACCCCACCGGTTACCCAATCCGCCAACCCGCCGGCTGCCGTTACTCCCACGGCTCCACCCACTGAGCCACCGCCCCAAACCGACGCAGCCCTGACCGGCTCCGTAATTTACAGCGATGACGCCGCCCTACCCGCCGGCGCAACCTTGACCGTGGATCTGCGGGACATCTCCTTGGCCGACGCCCCCTCCGTCCTTATCGCGCAGCAAATCATCCCATCCCCCGGCCCGTCGCCGGTCTCCTTCCGGATTGACTATCGCCGCGCCGCCATTGACCCGCGCCGCGACTATTCCCTGTCCGCCCGCATTGCCAGCAGCGACGGCAAACTGCTATTCACCAACGACACCGTCTATCCCGTCCTGACCTACGGCTATCCCAACCAAGCGAACTTGGAACTGATTGCGATTCCCTAGGCGTATCCCCCGGTCCGTCATTCCCACGAAAGTGGGAATCCAGAAACCCCCGGAAGTAATGCCGTCATTCCCACGAAAGTGGGAATCCAGAAACCCCCAAGCGCTAACGATAGCGTTGCATTTTAGGTGGTTTGGTTGAGCAAGCCCCGGGTTTGCAGCAAAGCCAGCAGGTTATGCTCTGACCAGACCGTCCCCAATCGCTCCCGCCGGCGCAACTCCCGATTGTAGCGTTCCAGGCGGGAAGTAGTCCGGTAGGCAACCTCTCCCGTAGTCCAATACTGCCGGCCGGCGGTCAATGCCTTGTCCAGCCAGTAAGCGGCGGCGCCCTCGGTCAACTCCATTATTTGACCGGCGTAGCTCTGGGCCGCCGCCGCGCTGTCAGTCAACAGCAGTTGCCGGGCGGCGGCCAAGCCGGCCTTCCCGATATTCCGTCCATATTCCCGCAGCAGGTGAAAGATACACAGCTGATGCGGCGCCGCCCGTCCATACACCCACTGGATGCCGGCCGCAATGGCCCGGTCGCCGTCGCTGACCAGATGTCGGGGTGGCGCCGCCCCGGACTGCTCGGCCCGCGCCAAGACCGCCGCCCAAGGCCCGAAAGTCGCCAAGACCGCCCCGGTTTCGTCCCGGATTACCTTCAATTCCTGAGCGCCCTGCCGGGTGCGCGTCCATAAACCATCCAGTTCCCACACTGCCCCCGGCAACCGGGGCCGGGTCAAGGCCAACCGCCGCAGCCAGCGACACAAGGTGCTTTTGACACAACCCACCCACTGCCCCGCTTGGGCGTAACTCAAACCCTGGGCCGCCAGGCTCAAAGCCCGGTCCCGAGTTTTTTTGAGAACCGTTGGTAACGAACTTCCGGCCCCAGCAGCGCCGCGCCGCCCGCCAGTTGGCGACATTGCCCACAACGAAACACCGGAACCGCTATCCGGATGGGCCCATAGGACGTGACAATGGTGCGCTCATAGCGATGGTGGCGGTGCATCGCCAGAGCGCACTGAGCACATCGGGGCTGATAATGATCCAGGGCTTGTTGCAGCTTCGCCTGCAACTGGAGCGGAATTTCCTGCTCCAGTTGGGTCTCCAAATCGTCCAGCAATCCCATGACAGCGCACCTCCCGTCAACCAGCAAGGCCGGCCTTTTCCCCATTCTACAACTAAACCACCTAAATCGGAACGCTATCAGCGCTAACGCCGCCATTGCCCCGCCCCCATCACCCTACAGCAACGGCAATTCCCGCCCGGCCGCCGTCAGCCGCTGCCGCCGCGCCTTCACATCCGGCAAATGCTGCGTCACCAGCCCCCAGAACCGCGGCGAATGGTTCATGTGCGTCAAATGCGCCAGTTCGTGAACCGCCACATATTCAATCAACTCCGGCGCCACCATCGCCAGCCGCCAGGTGAACCGCAAAGTGCCATCCGGAGCGCAGCTGCCCCAACGCCGCCGCTGATTGCCAATCAGAATGTTGGGAAACTCCCCCCGTCCCAAAGCCGGCCACCACTGATCCACCGCCGCCCGCACCTGCTCATAGGCTTGCGCCTGATACCAGCCGATTACAGTCCCCCGCAACGCCTCCGGATCCGCTACCCCCGACGGTCCGACCAGAGTTTTAATATGCAGTTTGTCCCCGCACTGAGAAACCACCGAAAGCTTGGGGACGGACTTTGCGCCCGCCGGCTGCAATTCAACAACCAGTTCCAAGCTTTGCCCCAAGTAAGGCAGGATGGTACCGGAAACCATAGCCGGCGGCTCCGGTTCCGCCCGCTCGCCCCATTCCGCCAAGCGCCGCTGAATCCAATCCGCCCGGCGGATAACCAGGTCCCGCAGTTCCCGGGCCGGCGTCCGACTCGGCGCCGTTACCACCACCCCCTCCGCCTTAATCGCAATCTGTATCGTTTTCTTGCGCCGCTGGCTGAACTCCACCCGGTACTCGATAACCGCATCCCCCACCGTTACCTGTCGCACCGACGGAGCTTTGCTCGAGTTATTCTTGGCATTCGGCATAACAAGCAGCATTGTAACCCGACCCGGCAGCGGATGCAAAGGCCACTATACAATACCCATGGCTATCGCCTATAAAAATCGTTATCCCTCCCAAAAACCCGAAATCCCGACTCCCCGTCCCTTCCCGACTCCCCCACCTCCCCGGTTGACAACCCCAGCCTCATCCTGTTACCCTAACCCTACCTCGAACCTTACCCCCAGGAGGCCCCGGCTATGTTCCCCTTCCCCCTCAAACTAATCCTCTCCCTGACCACCCTATCCCTGCTCCTGGTCGCCGCCGTCTTTGTCCAAAGCGGCCGCGCCGAACCCGCCCTCACCTCCTCCAATTCCGTACTACCCCCCCCCAGAACGCTTGTTCTATGTAGACGTCGCCCAAGCCGCCCCCCGCTCCATCCCTTGGAACTGTGACGACTGGCAAGAGTCCCCCGCCGTTGCCGATGCCGACGACGCCCGCGTCTCCACCATCCTCGAATCCCTGGCCGCCAACCGCGGCAAGTCCATCTACTGCGCCATCGACCAGTCCGACACCTGGAGCAAAGCCGAAACCTGGGCCGCCGGCCGCCACCGCAACGAACGGGACGACACCGTCTACTTCGGCCAAAGCGGCAACTTCCGCGGCTTCCTCGCCGCCCAAGAGGGCTACCTCACCGACGGCGAATCCGGAGTTACCGGCGTCAGCCGCGAACTCATCTTTGAGTTCCCCCGGGAACAACGCCGCGGCAAGAAAACCATAACCAAGCGCATGGCCGTCCCCGCCGCCAGCAACCGCCTGCTGTGGACACCTTGGGAGATTCAAGCCTCCTCCCGCAACTCCGAGAACGGCGCCAAGAACGCGATCCTGAGTCAGTTCAACGCCAATCAGGGCAATTTCGATTGGCAAGGCGTAGCGGAAACAGCTGCCGAGACCTATTGCCAGAACGCCAACTATCAGCGCGCTACCCGGGTCGCCAGTGGCGGTGAAACTGTGGTATATAGCAGCGACCAAGACATTCAGTTGACTTGGTACCGGTACAACGTCCGCAAATACCGCACCTGGACCGCCACCTGCGAAAAGAAAATCCGCGTCCGCCGCCGCTAACCCCACCCGGCCAGCCCTCCCCCAACTCAAAATTTTTGAGGGGGCGCGGGGGAACTTTATGTGACAGTTCCCCCGCCGTATCCCCATCCTCCGGCAACGGTCTCTCCATCCTCCGGCAACCGTCATCCCCACCCTCTACCGTCATTCCCACGAAAGTGGGAATCCAAAACCTCCAACCTTAAAACCAATCCGAAAATTCATCCCATTTCCCTATTGACATATTCCAAACCATCCCCCATAATAAAAACCGTCGAGGTCAGACCCGGCCCCTGGACGCAGGGACTTAAACGATTCGCTAGCTTACCGTTGCTTTATCGCCACAGCGCGCTGTGGGCGCCCGGCCGCCTAATCCGCCGCCGGCCGCCTCAACTCCTCCCCCGGGGACACGGGACTAAGGAACCCGTCAATCCCCATCTGGAGCGAGCGGAAAACGGCAAATCCCACTAGCCGCCAAACCGCCGCCCCTTCCTACAGGAGTTCGAGCTTAGGGTTGACTGGAGCGTGGTCAACCAACGGTAGCAAGACTGGGCCAAAACGCCGGAACGGCAACCATACCGACCGGCGTCAGTAGCCAATTCAAGGTTGCGCTATCGTAATCGGCAACCTGGTCGGGAAACTCCGGGAGGATGCAAGCCAGGATACCCCCCGGAGCAGGCAACCCAATGACCAGACTTGCCAACCACCTTCCGCGACGGGCGGAACCCCTAGGTACCCAGGGGTTCCGCCAATACCGCTATCCCCCACTAAATCCGCCCCCTAACCCTCCACGATTCCCCCATACCTCTCCCGCAGCTCCCCCTTCAGCACCTTCCCCATAACATTCCGCGGCAATTCCTCCACAAACACCACCGACCGCGGCCGCTTGAAACTCGCCAGCCGCTCCCCGCAATGCGCCATCAACTCCCCCGCGCTCACTTCATCCGACTTCCGCACCACCACCGCCCGCACCTCCTCCCCCCATTCCAAATCCGCCACCCCGATAATCGCCGCCTCCTCCACTCCCGGATGCGCCAGCAGCGCCTGCTCCACCTCCTCCGGCGAAATCATCTCCCCGCCCCGCTTGATAAAATCCTTGGCCCGCCCCGCCAGATAGATATACCCGTCCCCATCCTGATACGCCAAATCCCCGGTATAAACCCACCCTCCCCGTAGCGCCTCCCCGGTCGCCGCCGCCTGCTGCCAATACCCCCGCATCATCCGCGAACCCCGCGCCACAATCTCCCCAATTTCCCCGGTCACCACCGGCTCCCCCGCCTCATCCACAATCAGCACCTCCACATCCTCCAACGGCCGCCCAATCGACGACAAACGCCGCAGTTTCCTGTCTATTTCCTCCGGCGTCCCCTCCAATATATGATCCTCCGGCGGCAGCATCGTAATCGTCGACGCCGTTTCCGTCTGCCCGAAAGCATTGATGAACCGTACCCCCGGTAGCCTTTCAATCGCCTCCCGGATTACCGGCAGCGGCATCGGCGCCGCCCCGTAGGTAATCACCTCCAACGCCGACAAGTCAAACTCCTCAAACTCCGGGCAATCCAGCAATCGTTTCAGCATCGTCGGCACCAGCATCGCCCGGTTGACCCGCCATTCCGCCGCCAGCCGCAGCCACTCCACCGGCTCAAACTGCCGCATCACCGCCAGCGTCCGCCCCCCGTAAATCGCCGCCAACGCCGCTTGCAGCCCCGCTATGTGATACAGCGGCACCGTCAGCAAATTCGTCTCCGACAAATCCGGGTCCGCCGGCGTCACATTCGCCAGCAGGTAAGACGCAAAGCTGTCGTGGCTCAACTGTACTCCCTTGGGAACCCCGGTAGTCCCGGCCGTGAACATTATCACCGTCGTATCCTCCCCATCCCCCTCCGGGAAATGCCTTTCCTCCGGCGGATACTCCAGCAAAGCCGCATAATCCCTTTGCCCCGGCCCGGCCGCTCCATCCATAACCACCACCTCCAAATCCTCCGGCAAATTCGCCCCTTCCAGCAACGGCAAATACCGTTTCCCGACAAACAGCGCCCGCGGCCCGGCAATGGCTAACATCTGCGCCAATTCCTCCGCCTTGGCCCGAAAATTCAGCGGCGTATAAATGGCATCCCGCAAAGCCGCCGCAAAGTAAAGCTCAATCCCCTGATTCCCGTTGACCTGCATCGTCGCCACCCGGTCGCCCGCCCCGACCCCCATAGCGGCCATAGCATTCGCTAGCCGCTGCACCCGCTCCTGCAACTCCCCGAAACTGAACCGCCGCCCCTCAAAAATCAGCGCAGCCCGCTCCGGCACTATCGCCGCCGCCAAACCCAAAAACTCCGTAGTATTCATCCCCGCTCCAACCTTGAATACCTGTAACCGTCATCCCTTTGCCAACGGGAATCTGGAATCCTGTAATTGCCAACTCTTGGCCGCCCCCACCGTCATTCCCGCGCCAGCGGGAATCCAGGAACGCCCTAAATCTAGCCGTATCAGCAACCCCTACCCCGGCAGCCCCCCAATCCCCCGCCGCGCCAACCGCTCCTCCAGCCCCAGCCCGGCGGCCAGCGTCAAATCCATACCCCCGCGCACCGCCGCCTTGATTTGCGCCAAGGTATCCCCCTCTACCCTTGCCAAGCCCGCCGCCAACTCCCATGCCGCCGCCCGCAGCTCCCCCTCCGCCACCACTCGCGTTATCAGCCG
Source organism: Dehalococcoidia bacterium (assembly GCA_965243185.1). Classification (GTDB taxonomy): domain Bacteria; phylum Chloroflexota; class Dehalococcoidia; order Lucifugimonadales; family UBA3495; genus CBDBCU01. The sequence goes on from OZ251531.1 coordinate 3,309,848, forward strand.
CATCGCCAACGCTTCCGCCGCCTCAACCCGCCGCCCGGTCAGCAGCAAATCCAAAGCCGCCGCCGTCCCCCCGTTCCGCGGCAAAGTCTGACTCCCCCCGGCCGCCGGTATCATCCCCAACTGCACCTCCGGCATTGCGAACACCGTTCCCGCGGCGGCGATTCTCAAATCGCTCAGCAGCGCAATCTCTAACCCCGAACCGATACAATACCCATGCACCGCCGCAACTATCGGCTGTTTCAGACCGGCCAATTGTCCCCACACATCCCGCTGCCACCGTACTTGCCGGGCGATAACCTGCGACGGCGCCGTCCCGAACTCCGTTAGATCCGCCCCGGCGCAGAACGCCCGCCCCTCTCCGCTGATCAGCAGCGCCTTGACTTCATCATCTACCGCTACCGCCGCCAACGCTTCCGAAAAATCATCCCGCATCTGCAAGTTATAGGCGTTCAATACTTCCGGCCGGTTCAGCGACAAATGCGCCACCGCCTCCCGCTTCTCAAACCGCAAAGTCGCAAAACCCGCTGCCATCGCCGCCTTACCCCTTCCATTCCGCCAACGGCATTGCCCGCCGGTACAGATCCTCCAACTCCACCTCCGTATGGCGCACCCCCACATTTTCCAGCACATGGGCGTCGCTCACCGCCACCGTCATCAGCCCGTAGGCATCCGCCGTTTCCTGCACCTGCACCGGGCGGATATGCCAGTTGTGCAGGTGATTGTCAATCTCAATGGCGTGGACATTTTCCTCAATGATAATGTTGGGCGAATAGTAACCGGGATGGCAGTAAATCCGAAAAACCCCGCCGCCGGGCAGGAACAGCTCGCTGACCTGATACTCGTCAAAGGGACTGTGCGGCGGCCGGATCTCAATCTCCCACCCCGGAATGATGATGACCTCCCCCGGGAAGTGCTGTTCCACCAACTCCCGAAACTCCGCCCCCCACTCCCGGTTGTGGTGGTCCGTAATGGCAATCCCGTCAATCCCCCGCGCCTTAATCTGCCCCACCACCTGTTCCGCAATGGACAAAGACGGCGGCTGAAAATTAAAGGCTTCCCAAACGTGCGTATGCAAATCCAGCTTGACTTTCACCGTTGCCCTTCCTTTCCTATGCTTCCTATGCTGTCAATAGCTATTCCTGTGTGGTCAATAGCTATGTCATTCCGACCAACCACCTATGTCATTCCGAGCGATAGCGAGGAATCTAAAATGCCCGCCCTTGCTTCCTCTCAAGCCCTTTAGCTTCCCCCTGCGGTCGGAATGACATCGGCAATTGCTCTTGCAATGTGAACCCGTCCTAACTTCCCTCAAACCGGGGTTTCCGCCGCTCCCGGAAAGCCGCAATCCCCTCCGCCCGGTCTGCCGTCCCATGCAGCAGAATACTCAAATCCCCTTCCAGCCGCAGCCCCTGCGCCAGCGACAAATCCATCCCCTGATACACCGCTTCCTTGGCGTAGCCGGCGGCCACCGGCCCCCCGGCCAGTATCGCCGCCGCCAACTCCCCGGTTTCCGCCGCCAGTCTATCCGCCGCCGTTACCCGGTTCACCAACCCCATACCCAACGCCTCCACCGCCGTTACCGTCCGCCCGGTCAACGCCAAATCCAACGCCCACGCCGGCCCCACCAATCGTGGCAGCCGCTGCGTCCCCCCGTCCCAAGGCAAAACCGGGTCGCCCGGTTCCGTCAACCCTAGCCTAGCCGTGTCAACGGCAATCCGCAAATCCCCGGCCAACGCCAACTCCAGTCCCTGCCCCCTAGCGTCCCCGTTCAGTGCCACCAGTACCGGCATCGCCAAACCGCCCAAAGCCTCCGCCACCCGCAGCCGGTCAAAATCCTCCCCGGCCGCCAACTGCTGCCTACCCACCGCAAAGCAATCCCCGGCCCCGGTCAATATCACCAGCCGCGCCGCCGCATCCGCCGCAATCTCCCCGCATACCGCCCGCAGTTCCTCGGCCATCTCCGCATCAATGCAGTTCCGGGTATCCGGGGAATTCAGGGTAATCACCGCCGCCCCCGCCGGCGCGGCCGCCGAATCCATCCCCGCCGCCTGGTATTGGATCAATCGATAAGACAATAACCGCCGCTCCCGTGTGCCAGGTTCGCCGCCCGGCTTTCAATCCGCTAAATAGTAATTGTCCCGCCATCCCTTGACAAGTCTTTACGCCTTGATTAGGATAAGTGATTAGCAGTCTCCCCTTGAGAGTGCTAATTTCGGCGTAACCGAACCCCGGCATTTAAGGAAAGGAGGAACAGTAACCGCCATGGCTAATTTCACTCCGCTGGGCGAGCGGATTATCATTAAGCCCATCGAGCAGGAGCAGACCACCCGCGGTGGCATTTACCTGCCCGATACCGCCAAGGAAAAGCCCCAGGAAGGGGAAGTTATCGCCGTCGGACCCGGCCGCGCCACCGACGACGGCAGCCGCATCCCCATGGAACTCGGCGTGGGCGACCGCGTCATCTACTCCAAGTTCGCCGGCACCGAATACAAGGACGGCGACGACGAGTACCTGATTATGCGCGAAAGCGACGTCCTCGCCAAAGTTTCCTGACCCGGTTCTTACCCGCCGCCCCAATTTAAGGCGGCGTCAAACCGGCCAATACCAAGCTGATTTTCAGGAGGATTACCAGATGCCCCCCAAGAAAATGGCTTACTCCGAGGAAGCCCGCAAGACCCTCCGGGTAGGCATCGACACCTTGGCCGAGTCCGTTAAGGTCACCCTCGGCCCCAAAGGCCGCAATGTGGTGCTGGACAAGAAGTTCGGCCCCCCGCTGGTCTGCAGCGACGGCGTTACCATCGCCAAGGAAATTGAACTCCCCGACGCCTTCGAGAATATGGGCGCTCAGCTCCTCAAAGAGGCCGCCACCAAAACCAACGACGCCGCCGGCGACGGCACCACTACCTCCATCGTCCTGGCCCAGAGCCTCATCAACGAAGGCTTCAAGAACGTCACCGCCGGCAGCAACCCTATGGCCATCAAGCGCGGCATCGAGCAGGCCGTTTCCGCCGTAGTGGACGAACTGCGCGGTATGTCCCAAACCGTGGAAACCCGCGACCGCATCAGCCAGGTCGCCAGCCTTTCCGCCCACGAGGAAGCCATCGGTGAAACCATCGCCGAAGCTATGGAAAAGGTCGGCAAGGACGGCGTCATCACCGTCGAGGAATCCAAGGGCCTCTCCGACGAAATCGAGTATGTCGAAGGGATGCAAGTCGACCGCGGCTACATCTCCCCCTACTTCATCACCAACTCCGACCGAATGGAAGCCGTCATCGAGGACGCCGCCCTCATCATCACCGACAAAAAGGTTTCCGCCGTTGCCGACCTGCTCCCCGCCCTCGAAAAGCTCCTTCAGGTCGGCAAAAAGAATGTGGTCGTCATCGCCGAGGATGTGGACGGCGAAGCCTTGGCTACCCTGGTGGTCAACAAGCTCCGCGGCACCCTCAACATCCTCTCGGTCAAAGCCCCCGGCTTCGGCGACCGCCGCAAGGCGATGCTCGAAGACATTGCCATCCTCACCGGCGGCACCGTCATCAGCGAGGAAACCGGCCGCAAGCTCGACTCCGCCACCATCGAAGACTTCGGCCAAGCCCGCCGGGTCAGTTCCACCAAAGACGAAACCACCATCGTCGAGGGCCGCGGCTCCGAAGGCGACATTCAGGCCCGCATCAACCAGATTAAGACCCAGATTGAGGAAACCACTTCCGAGTTCGACCGGGAAAAGCTCCAGGAGCGGATGGCCAAGCTCTCCGGCGGCGTGGCCGTCATCAAAGTCGGCGCCGCCACTGAGATTGAGCTGAAAGAGCGCAAGGCCCGGGTCGAGGACGCCCTGTCCGCTACCCGTTCCGCCGTTGAGGAGGGCATTGTCCCCGGCGGCGGCGTCGCCTTGGTGCGCGCCCAGCGGGCCCTCGACGGCTTGGGCGGCCTGAACGACGACGAATCCATCGGCGTCAACATCATCCGCCGCTCCCTCGAGCAGCCCCTGAAGCTCATCGTCGAGAATGCCGGCTCCGAAGGCGCGGTAGTCCTCAACGAAGTCAAACAGCAGGCCGACGACTATGGCTATGACGCCGACATCGGCGAATTCGGCCCGATGCTGGAGCGCGGCATCGTTGACCCGGTTAAGGTCACCCGCTACGCCCTGCAAAACGCCGCCAGCGTCGCCGCTATGGTGCTGACCACCGAGTCCATGATTACCGAAATCCCCGAGGACAAAGCCGCCGCCCCGGCAATGCCCCCCATGGACTACTAGCCGACACGCCACCGGAGCCAGCCGGCCCCGGCCCAGTATCGGTAACCCCGGAACCCCATCAGCCGCCCCGAATAATCGGGGCGGCTGATTTTGTTTGCCTTACCCTCGTTTCACCCAAAGAATGACTATTCCCCCAATACCTGCTAAAATGCCATCATCAGAAATTCGGGAGCATCCTGCCTTGCCCGCCAGCAAAGTCTATACCTCCCCGGCCACCGCCTTGGCCGACCTCTCTGCCGGAGCGTCCATCCTGCTCTCCGGCTTTGCCGACTGCGGCGCGCCCGGCGGCCTGTTGACCACCCTGTCCGACTGCGGCGTTGGCGGCGGCCTTACCTGCATCTACGCCCACGCTGGCCCGGAAACCGCCGAACCTTACGCCGCCGTATCCCGGTTGGCCGCCGCCGGTCAAGTCAAAAAAATCATCTCTCCCTTGCCCTTCCCGCCCCGTAAGGGCGGCGTCATTCAAGAGCGTTGGCAAGCCGGCGATTTGGATATTGAAATCATCCCCCAAGGCATCCTGGCGGAACGCTTGCGGGCCGGCGGCGCCGGCATCGGCGGCGTCTTTCTCCCCACCGGCATTGACACCCGCTTTGAGCAAAGCCGGGAAAAGCGTTCTTTCCCCGGCGGCGACGCCATTTTTTACCCGCCGCTCCAAGCCGACTTTGCCCTGCTCCAAGCCGCCGCCGCCGACACCTTGGGCAGCCTGATTTACGCCGGCAGCGGCCGCAACTGGGGGCCGGTAATGGCCATGGCCGCCCGCATCACCGTCGCCGAAGCCGACCGCATCGTCGAACCCGGCGGCCTCGACCCGGAAGCCATCATCACCCCCGGCATTTTCGTCAATCGCATCGTCGCCGCCCGCCCGGACTAACCAACCGGCTGAGTTGATAGGCACGGAACCGTTATGCCGCCAAAACTGGATGAACTGACCATTGCCCGCCGCGCCGCCCGGGAGTTGCCGCCGGGGCAGGTAGTTGCCCTCGGCCCCGGCTTGCCTTGCCGCATCCCGTCCGTACTGCCGGCCAATGCGCCCTGGCAATTCCTTTCCGAAAGCGGGGTATTGGGTTATGCGGCCGGCAACGCCGCTGACCAAACCGTCGCCGCCCCCCTAGTTGACGCCAACGGACAACCCGCCGCCCTCAACCCCGGCGCATCCCTGCTCAGTACCGTTGACCTGGCGGGAATGTTGCGCGGCGGCCATATCGCTGCGGCGGTACTGCAACCCTTTCAAGTCAATGCCGCCGGCGATTTTATCCACTGGACTACCGCCGCCGCGCCCGGCTTGTTTCCCCCCGGCAACGCCGTTGACTTGACTGCCGCCCGCCGCGTAATCGCCCTGTTGCCCCACACCGGCGCCGCTGGCAGCCCCAACTTGGTATCCGCCGCCTTGCCGCTGGCGGACGGCCGCCGCTGTATTGACTTGCTAGTTACCGATGCGGCGGTTATCCGGGTCGAGGAAAGCGGCTTTGTCCTGTCGGAACTGGCCCCCGGCTGGACTGCTGACGAAATCGCCGCCATAACCGCGGCCCCTCTTGCACTGGCCCCGGATTTGCGCGAAATGCCTCTTGACCCGCCCGATTTTTCCGCCGCCGCCCCGGCCGGCAAGGTCTATCCTGATGCACCCGCCGCTCTCCACGACCTGCACGATGGGGCTACAGTGATGATTGACGGCTTCGGCGGCCCCGGCGGGATGGCTCACTACCTGCTGGTTTCCCTGCGCGATAAAGGCGCCGGCGGCTTAACCATCATCAGCAACACCGCCGGCATTGCCCGCTCCGTCAACTTCGGCACCCCGCCCGGCCGTCTGGCCATCGACCACTCCATCCTTATCGACAACCAGCAGGTGGCCAAAGCCATTGCCACCTATCCCGTTTCCCCCTCGGCGTCCCGGCCCAGTTCCTTCGAGCTGGCTTACCGCCGGGGCGAAGTGGAGTTGGAACTGGTGCCGCAAGGCACTTTGGCGGAACGGCTGCGGGCTGGCGGCGCCGGCATCGCCGCCTTTTACACCCCCACCGGCGTTGGCACTTTGATTGCTGAGGGCAAGGAAACCCGCACTATTGATGGCAAGGAATACATCCTCGAGCAGGGACTGCAAGCCGACTTCTGCCTGATCCGCGGCTATCAAGCCGACACTCTGGGCAATGTGGTCTATAAAGGCACTTCCCGCAATTTCAACGCGGTTATGGCCCCGGCCGCCCGGGTTACTATCGTGGAAGTCGATGAAATCGTCGCCCCGGGGCAACTCGACCCGGAGCTGATTGTTACCCCCGGCGTCTATGTCCATCGCATCGTCCGGCGGCCTGCCGACTTTTCCGCCTACGAATAAGCATCCCCGACCGCCGCTGATGGAGAACGCAGCATTATGGTTACTGAAAAAGAACGCCTCGACCGGGAAGTAGTAGCCATGCGCGTCGCCAAAGAACTCCCGGATGGCGGCTATGTCAACCTCGGCATTGGCATCCCGACCCTCGTCTCTAACTTTATCGCCGATGAAAGCGTGGTTTTTTACCACAGCGAAAGCGGCGTCCTGAACTGCGGCCCCCTGGCTGAGGAACCCGAACAGGACATCGACCTGATTAACGCCGGCGGCCAATTCCTGCAAATGGTGCCCGGTATGGCATTTTTCAGCACCGTCGACGCCTTTGCGATGATTCGCGGCGGCCATGTCGATGTTACCGTCCTCGGCGCTCACCAGGTTTCCGCCCGCGGCGACTTGGCTAACTGGATGCTGCCGGAGCGCGGCGTCGGCAATATCGGCGGCGCGATGGACTTGGCCGCCGGTGCCAAGCAGGTCATCGTGGCTATGGAGCATACCGACCGCCGGAACAACCCCAAAATCGTCCCGGATTGCACCTACCCCATCACCGGCAAAGGCTGCGTCTCCCTGATTGTTACCGACATCGCCGTAATGCAACCCACCCCGGACGGCTTGGTACTACTGGAAACCGCCCCCGGCTGGACGGCTGCGGAAGTGCAGCAGCTGACCGCCGCCCCACTGATTGTATCCCCGGAGCTGAAAGAATATGAACTGTAAATGCCCGGTTAAGCCCGCCGCCCCTTGACCCTGTTGCCGGTACAAGGTATTGTTGCATTAAGGTTTTGTATCAAGGAGGATTAAATGGGTAGCACTCTAGGCGGTCTGGTAGTAGCCATCTTTCTGCTGCTCCTGGGCGCGATCCTTATTTTCGGCTGGCTGGACTGGCTGCTCCGGGTTATCGGCTTCATCTCTATCTTTGCCGGCGTCATCGTCGGGGCGATGGCCCTGTTCGGCCGCAAGAACCGCTACTAACGCCGGCGGCCGCCCTGGCCCCGGCCAATCCCATCCACCGCCGCCGCGAACTCGGCCGGCCTTGGTAGCCGGCCGCCCCACCCGCAAAAGGAGAAGTAACCGCTATGGGAATGTTTTCCCGAATGTCCACCATCGTCAAGTCCAAGATGAACCGCATCCTCGACTCCGCCGAGGATCCCCGGGAGACCCTCGACTACTCCTATGAAAAGCAGCTGGAAATGCTGCAAAATGTCAAGCGCGGCGTCGTGGAAATGGTCACCGCCAAACGCCGCATCCAGCAGCAGGCCGCCAAAGTCCAGGAAAACATCACCCGCCTCGAGCGGCAAGCCAAGCAAGCCTTGGATGCTGGCCGGGAGGATTTGGCCCGCCTTGCCCTCCAGCGCAAGCAGAACGCCCTGATTGAACTCCAGGGCTTGGACGAGCAGATTGCCGGGATGGAACTGGAGCAGGAAAAGCTGACCACCGCCGAGCAGCGGCTCCAGGCCAAGGTTGACGCCTTCCGCAACAAGAAGGAAATCATCAAAGCCCAATACTCCGCCGCCCAGGCCCAAGTGCGGATTGGCGCGGCCCTCGGCGGCATCTCCGAGGAAATGGGCGATGTTTCCTTGGCCGTGCAGCGCGCCGAAAACAAGACTGACCAGATGCGGGCCAAAGCCGGCGCCATTGACGAACTGGTGGAAACCGGCGTCCTCAATGATTTCAGCGGCCCCCAGGATGACATCGAGCGGGAACTGGCCCAAATTTCCAGCTCCGCCAGCGTCGAGGCCGAATTGGCCGCCCTCAAAAGCGGCAACGCCGGCAGCTTGCCCGCCGGTTCCGACACCCGTTCCCTGCCCCCGGCTCAATAAAACCAGCGCAATAGAAAGGCGGCCGATGAACGGCCGCCTTTCCAACAATCCCCTTAAATCGGAATACCGGGAGACTTTTCAATGATTGTCCGTATTCTCGGCGAGGGCCAGTTTAACCTGCCCGGCGCCGTCATTGACGAATTGAACGCCATTGACAACCAAATGGTGGCGGCGGTGGAAGCCGAGGACGAAACAAACTTTACCCGCCTCCTACGGGAAATGCTGACTCTGGTGCGGGAAAAGGGAGTGCCGGTTCCCGTGGATGAACTGGTCGAGTCCGACCTGATCCTCCCGGAAGCCGACCTGACCCTGGACGAAGCCGAACACATCTTTATCGGCGACGGCTTGCTGCCCGGATAGCTACGCCCCCTCCACCGGCGCCGGCAGCAGCGGCCGCCGCACTGCCGCCGGGTCGATGCCCGCTTGCAACGCCGCCATCACCCCGGCCGCTTCCCAATAATTCTCCACGATATGCAGCTGCCCGGCGGCCCAGGATAATGCAGTCAAGTCGTTCCGCATCAAGTTGCGGTTTTCCCGCACCGCAATTACCGGTATCCCCTGCTCCAGCGCGGCCAGGGTCGGCAAGCCAATGCACCCGTCCGGTATAACCAGACAGGAAACATCCTCAGCAGTAATTACCCCGGGGCGTTCCATCGCCGCCGGCTCCGTTACGATCGCCGGGCTGCGCTGCAAACCCTTCAGGATACATTGCAGCAACGCCAGCGATACCGCCTCCGCCGCCATCCGGGGGTCAACAATGCCCGGGTCGGCGTTGGCAATTTCCTGCGTTTCCAGCATTGGCGAATGGGCGGTTGGCACGGCGTAGCGGGCGGAAAGGGCGTGCGTCAGCATCGCTTCCACCCCGCCCCAAGGGTTCACCATCTCCCCCCGGCTGTCAAAATAGTCGGCGTGGTAGCCCGGCGGCACGCAGATTTGGGAAGTGATGGCTACCGCATCATAACCCCCCCGGCGGCTATCCAATGCGGCAAAGACCTGCTCCAACCCCCGCACTTGCCCGGCGGCCCGGCCCGAACCGCTGTAACTGGAATCCATCTCAAACCCGGCGTCCAACCGAATAATTTGGGGAACCGTCAACCCGTAAGACGCCCGGGCCGCATTAACCGAGTTAATTGCGGCATTGACAAAAAGCTCATCTGAATGATGGCCGATAACTACCAGCAGGCGGTTGTTGCGGGCCGGCCGCAAGCCAACGCCGCCCAGCAGCAAGCGGGATATGACGCTGCCTTCCACATACCAGGCATTAGCCGGCAGGTCGATGATGTCCGAGGCGTTGACCACATTGGGATGGGTTATCAGCCTATCGCAGACCGCCGCCAGCAGGGTTGCCACCGGCCCGGCGTCTCCGGCGTGGCCGCCGATTTCCGCCCCGATGCCGGTCGGCACCAGCAGCACCGCATTAAATCGGTCGGTATTTTCCACCACCCGCCGCCGCAACTCAAAAAGCGGCGGCATCCCATCCCCATCTAGGCCGGATAGCAAGCCCACTTCGCACTGCCAGCCCGGGGCGAGGAACGAGTGACCGCCAAGCGCAGCGGCGACTCCCCGGGGGGCAGTTGGGCCGCCACCCGGGCCCCCAACTCGGTCAACAAGTCAGACTGACACGGCGGCGGGATAAACAGTTCCCGCTCAAACAGGATTGGCGGCATAAGTTCCCCAACGGGCGGCATAGTCGGCGTAGCTGAACCGCCGTTTCAGTTCCAGTTGCCCGGATTCGGTAAGGGCATAAATCGTTGGCAAATTGACGCCGTTAAAGGTATGGGCTTTCGCCAGAGTATAAGCCCCGGCATTGTCGAATATCACCCGGTCGCCCACCGCCAAAGGTTGGTCAAACCGATACTCCCCGAACACATCCCCGGCCAGACAGGTACAGCCGGCCAGCACATACCCGTAGCGGCCTTGGTCCGTATGCCCGGCTACATCCGGCTCAAAGTCAAACTCCAACGCCTCCGGGATATGGTTAATGGTAGTATCCAAAATGGCGATGGTCTTGTCCCGGTTGTCAAACAAATCCAAAACCGTGGCAACAATGTAGCCGGCGGAACGGATAAAGGCCGCCCCCGGCTCGATAAACACTTCCAGCCCGTATTTATCTTGCAGCAACCCGACCGCCCGGCAAAAGGGCGTCAAATCCATATCCTCCCCAAAGAGATAGCCGCCGCCCAAGTTAATCCACCGGCCTTGCCGCAGCAGGCCGGGTATTTCCTGATGCAGCTTGTCAACCGTGGCCTCCAGTTCCCGAAAGTCGGTGGACTCGCAGTTGTTATGCACTTGCACCCCTTCCAACCCGGACAGTGCGGCCGGATTGCCGGCGGCTAATTCCGCGACGGTTTCCAAAGGTGTGCCTAACTTGGAATCCGGGCGGCCGGGGTCATAGCGTTCATCCTCCAGAAAAGACAACCGGGGATTTACCCGCAGCCCGCAGCTCACCCGCCCGGCCAGTGTATCCCGGCACCGTTGCCCCTGGCTCAGGGAATTAAAAGATAAGTAATCGCACAACGCCCCGATTTCCGCCGCATCCGCCGGCCGCAGCCCGGGGGTAGTCAAGTGCAAAGACTTTTGCCCATTACTACCGCCGCCCGTCCCATAGTCCAGCGTATCCTGGGCCAGCCGCGCCTCAAAAAGGGAACTGGCCGCAAACCCGTCCAGCTGAGGCATCATCAACTTCAGTAGCGGGGGAAAAGGCAGCGGTTTCAAGGAATAGAGAACCCGGCAGCCGGTACGGTCCCGGGCTTCCGCTCCATAGCCCAGCAGTTGCCGCACCGCCGCCTCGTCATAAACGAAAGCCGGCGTCTCCAAATCGGCGGGCAGGTCGCTAACCTTTAACAAGTCTCTCCCTTAATTCGGGCTGTTCGGCGGCTCCGGGCATCAACCCCTCCCGGGGATATTTCAACCCGGAGCCGCCGAACCAAGCAACCGCAACCTACCGCATCGGCGAAAACGCCGCCGGCACCATAATCTTGTTTTCCTGCCGCATCCGCCCCGGCGCGCCCGAAGGCCAGTTGGGAGTGCCGGAGGACGACTTACGCACTTCCTCCCGGTGGTTAAGGTCCTTGTAGGGCCAAATGTGCATCCACCGGTTCAGCCCGCCCAGTTCGCTGTGCATCGCCGCCGCGCAGGGCGAAAACTGCTCCCGCCAGGGCAACGCCTTTTCCCACCGCCGCAGCAGTTCCGGGATAGAGCCGGGCTTGTAGGTATAGACCCGCATCTCATAGACGCCGCCCAACTCTTGCCCGCCGCCCAAGGGACGCATAAAGGGCGCCGGGTTCCAGATTTCCGACTCCATCGTCTGAATCATACTCAGGTCGGCCGGCGGCCAGTTCGGATCCTGCGCCGCCTCGGCCCGGATGCGCTCCCGCTCCAGCAGATTCTCGTAGGGCCAGACGTGGATGACCTGGTTCAACGGTCCGATGTCGGTATGCCAGAAGGCAGCCAGGGGGGAATACTTTTCCCGGTGCGGCAAAGCCTCGGCAAATCCCGCCTCAAACTGCGCCACCGTGCCGGGTTCCAGGGTATAAGTGCGGACCTCGTAAATCATAACGGCTCCTTTGCTAATGGATTTGCTGCCGCTTATCTTACCTTGCCTTGCCGCCCGGCGCAATTGGCAAAGCCGCCTTTCCCCATATCCTGTTATACTGGTATCCATACCAACCGAGAGGTACCGCCTTATGCCCGCCCGCACCGGCGCCCAATACCTGCAACGGCTTAAAGACCAGCCCCCGGAAGTCTGGATTGACGGACAGCGGGTCGCCGATGTTACCGCCCATCCCGGCTTGGCTAATGGCGCCCGCTCCGTGGCTGCCCTGTACGATATGCAGCATCAGCCCGACTTGCGGGAAGTTATGACCTACTCGTCCCCTACTACCGGCGACCCGGTGGGATTGTCTTTCCTCACCCCCGGCAGTCAGTCTGACCTGGAACGGCGGCGGGCAATGTTTTACCAGTGGGCCAAGTTTCACGGCGGAATGATGGGGCGCACCCCCGACTATATGAACGCCGCCTTTGTCGCTATGGCCGGGGCCGCCCCCTACTTCGCCGCCGTCCGCCCGGACTTCGGCGACAACATCCAACGCTACTATGAGCTGATTCGGGAACAGGATTTGTGCTTGACCCATACCCTGGTCAACCCCCAGCGTTCCCGCGTCCCGCAGCCGCAAAACACCGATAATCTGGCCGAGGATGTGGCTTTGCGGGTGGTCAAGGAACGGGATGATGGCATAGTGGTGCGCGGCGCGCGGGTGCTGGCTACCCTTGGCCCCATCTCTGACGAAATCGCCGTTTATCCCTCCCGCTCCCATCAAACGGTGGAAAATGCCGATAAATACGCCCTGTCCTTTTCCATTCCCTGCGCCACGCCCGGCTTGCGCTTCCTCTGCCGAGAAAGTTTTGACTACGGCCGCGCCGCCTTTGACCACCCCTTGGGGGCGCGGTTCGAGGAAATGGACGCCGTAGTCATCTTCGACGATGTGCTGGTGCCTTGGGAGCGGGTCTTTCTGCTGGGCGATGTGCAGCGCTGCAACGATATGGCGTACCGAACCGGTTGGATTATCCACAGCTTCCACCAGGTAGTTACCCGCATCCTGGCTAAAACCGAGTTTCTGCTGGGAACGGCATCCCTGATGGTAGAAACCCTGGGCTCCGGCCAGCAGCCCCATGTGCAAGACCGCCTAGCCGAAATGATTATGCACCTGGAAATCATCAAATCCCTGCTGAGAACCGCCGAGGTTGAGGCCGCCCCGGATGAATGGGGAACTTTCACCCCGGCCCGCTTCCCGCTGACCGTGGCCGAGAATATGTATTCCCGCAGCTTTTACCCCCGGATGGTGGAAATCCTGCAACTGCTGGGGTCGAGCAGTATGATGGCTCTGCCCGGGCAAGCCGATTTTGCTTCGGAACTGCGCCCCGACCTGGAGCATTACCTGGCTACCGACTCCGCTTCGGCCTTGGAGCGTACCAAGATTTTTCACTTGGCTTGGGACATTGCTTGCAGCGCCTTTGGCAGCCGCAGCCTGCACTACGAACGCTTCTTTGCCGGCGACTATGTCCGCAACGGCCAAATCCTCACCGCCGCCTACGACCGGGAGCCGCTGATGGCTATGGTGCGGGACTTTCTGGAACGGGAGTAAGCCCCGGCTGCCGCCTACCTCCCGCCTTTAATAAAGTCCGCCACCATCTCCCCAATCAGCAGCGCCGTGGCGTTAGTGTTCGCCCGGGTCAGGTAGGGAATGATGGCGGCGTCAGCCACCCGCAAGCCCGGCAAGCCGTGAACCTGCCCGTATTGGTTCACCACCGCCATAGCGTCCGCCGCCGGCCCCATCTTGCAGGTGCCGGACACATGGCGGGAAGTTCCCTGAGTACGGAACAAGTAGGCGTCCAGCAAATCGTCATCAGCCAGTTCCGCATCCGTGGGCGCAATCCGTTCCGCCCGAATCTCCCGGTAGGCTTCCGATTCAATCAGCTGCACGCACAAGCGCACCGCCTCCCGCAGCCGCTCCCGGTCCCACGGCTCCTCCAGATAGCGGTAGTCAAACTCCGGCTGTACCGTCGGGTCGGTCGAAACTATCCGCAGTTCCCCGCAGCCGGCCGGCATTTCCAGCGCGCAGGATACCCGTACCGTGCGGTCGGGCAAATCCTCCCCGGTCAGCGTAACGAAAGAGGCATTGGTCATAATCATCACATCGTTGCGGTGTTCCGAACCGGCGGCGGTGTAGCGCAAAGCCACCCGGACATAATGGGCATCCACCGGCAAGTCCACTTCGTCTTTAGCGCGAAAGGCCGCGCTGGCCGAAGGATGATTCCGCAAGTTCTGCCCCACCCCGGGCAATTCCTGAACGACCGGGATACCCAAAGCCTGCAACTGCTCCGCCGGCCCCACGCCCGACAGCATCAATAGATGCGGCGATTTCAGCCCGCCGGCGCTGAGGACGATTTCCTCCCCGTACACGGTAAAAACCTCGCCTCCGCTCTCCACTTCCACGCCCACCGCCCGCTTGCCATCAAAAACCACCCGCCGGGCCAGAACCTGCGGCCGGATGGTCAAGTTAAGCCGGTGGCGCGCCTGGTTCAGGTGCGTTAAGGCGGCCGACATTCGGATGCCGTCCGGATTATTCACCGGCACCGTCGTCACCCCGGTGGACTCCGGCCCGTTCATATCGCCATCCTCCCGGAAACCGGCGGCTACGCTGGCTTGGTACAAGGCAGTCTGAATCGGCGGCCATTCCCCATCCGCCCGCCGCAGCACCGGCACCGGCCCCTCGGAACCGTGAAAATCGTCCCTAATGTCCCGGTCCGTCTCCATCTTGCGGAAGTAGGGCAGCACCTTGAGATAAGCCCACTCCTCGTTGCCCCATTCCGCCCAGCGGTCATAATCCTCGGGCATCCCCCGCAGCAGCAGTTGCCCGTTAATGGCCCCGGAGCCGCCCACTACCTTGCCCTGAGCCACATGGCGCGGCCCCTGCACCCGGTTGATGGTGCCGGTCAGCGACCAGTTGTGCGGCGCGTCCCGCACTTCGGCGTCCCGGGTATGCCCGTACTTCAAGTCCGCCGGCAGGTTCTCCAAATCCGGGTAATCCGGCCCCGCTTCCAGCAGCAGTACCGACCGTCCGGCATCCTCCGACAGCCGGGCTGCCAGCACACAGCCGGCGGAACCGGCCCCAACGATAATCACATCGTATTGCATCGTTTCCTCAGCAGCGTAAAGGGTTACCGATAACTATATAAGGCTTGCGCCAATTGTCAAGTTGCCTTGGCCAGCAATTAGCTTTGACCGCCCATTGCGCTCAACCCTATATGCCAGTTTCCTTATACTATCAAAACATTGATTGAAAATAAATTGCCTAACGAATTATATAATCCAGTATTGACAATAAAAAAATATCGTGCATAATTACTACCCGATGATACCCGGCATTATTGCCCTAGTTACCCGGACGAAATCCAGAACCGCTCCCCGTTCCAGGGGGACGGGGCGGGGAGCGGAAATTTCCCAATCCCGGCGTGCCTGCGCGGTGTAGTTGCCTGACTGGGGAGGCAGGACAATCACCCGCCGCCGCAATATCAAACCTGATGGAGGAACTATGTCCTTTTCCCGGAAAAAGCTCTCTCCCCTGGCCCTTTTGGGCGTTTTCGCCGCCCTTTTCCTGCTGGCGTGCAGTCAGCCGGTACCGCCGACAGCCGCCCCGGCGGCCCCGGCCGCGCCGACCGGCCCCTCCGCCGCGCTGAAAGACGCCGTGATTAGCAACTACGCCAACGGCGTCTATGCCACCTACATCCGCAGCTACAACTCGGCGGTAGCTATGGACGCGGCCATCGACCGTTTCATCGCCACTCCCACCCCGGCTACCCTGGAAGCGGCCAAGCGGGCTTGGCTCCAAGCCCGGGACGACTACGGCCCCACCGAGGCTTACCGGTTCTACGAAGGCCCTATCGACAACGCAGCCGACGGCCCCGAGGGTCTGATTAACGCCTGGCCTATGGACGAAGCCTATGTGGACTATGTCGCGGGCGACCCCAACGCCGGCATCATCAACAACCCCGACCAGTATCCAACCATCGACGCCACCCTGCTGACCGAGCTGAACGAAAAGGACGGGGAAGCCAACATCTCCACCGGTTGGCACGCCATCGAGTTCCTGCTCTGGGGACAGGATCTGAACCCCATCGGCCCCGGTTCCCGCCCGGTCGAGGATTACACCACCAACGCCAACTCCGACCGCCGCGCCCGCTATCTAGCTGTAGCCTCCGACCTGCTGCTGGAACATCTGGACGGCTTGGTGCAGGCGTGGCGTCCCTCGGTGTCCGACAACTACCGCGCCCAATTCCTGGCCATGGACCAGGACGAAGCCCTAACCAATATCATTACCGGCATTGGCGAACTAAGCCGCGGCGAACTGGCTGGCGAGCGGATGACGGTAGCCTTCGAGGAACGCTCCCAGGAGGATGAACACTCCTGTTTCTCCGACAACACCATTGCCGACATCATTGGCAACGCCCGCGGCATCCAAATGGTCTATCAGGGCAACTTCGGCGATGTCGTCGGCCCCGGCATCAATGACTTGGTGGCGGCGGCCGACCCGGCCTTGGCGCGTCAGTTGGAACAGGAAATCAACATCAGCGTAACCTTGGCCGGCCGCATCCCCGCGCCCTTTGATCAGCACTTGGGCGAGGACGTGCCGAACAGTGCCGCCGGCCGGGTCTCCATCCTCGACACCATCGAAGCCCTGGAGTTGCAGACCGATACCATCGTTTCCGCCGCCCAACTGGTGGGCATCACCCTCAATGTGAGTTAGGCCAAGCGGCCGGTGGCTATGGACTGGCCTCGGACCATACGGCGGCGGCTCTGGGCCGTGCTGCCGGCCGCGCTGATTATGCTGGCGGCGGGATGCTCTATGCCCCCGCCGCTGTGGGGCAGTAGCGACATTGCCCCGGAGTCCCTGCTGGTGGCGGAGTTGGGCGGCGACACCACCGCCTTTGCCCGCAACAACCAAGCCTTTTCCCTTTCCGCCCGCAACCTGACCAACCTGGAACGCCGCACTTTTGAGGTCGGGGACAGTTTCTTTAATCAGAACTGGGTAACCGCCCCAGCTTCCACCGACGCCCGGGACGGGTTAGGCCCCACTTTCAACGCTCAAGCCTGTTCCTCCTGCCACACCCACGACGGCCGGGGCCGGCCCCCGGAAAGCCCGTATGACCCTACCCGGGGCTTGTTACTCCGCTTGAGCATACCCGGAACCGACGCCACCGGCGCGCCCTTGCCCGACCCCAACTATGGCGGCCAACTGCAAGACCGGGCCATCCGGCAAATCCCGCCCGAGGGCCGCCTCATCCTGACCTACGCCGAAATCCCCGGAACCCACGCCGACGGCCAGCCCTATACCCTGCTGTCGCCCCACTACGATTTTGCGGACTTGGCATTCGGCCCCCTGCATCCTGACCTGATGTTTTCGCCCCGGGTCGCCCCATCAGTATTCGGCGCCGGACTTCTGGAAGCCATCCCCGAAATGGTCATCTTGGCCCAAGCCGACCCGGCGGACGCCGACGACGACGGCATTTCCGGCCGCCCCAATATGGTCTGGAACTGGCGACAGGGTAAGGCTACCTTGGGCCGTTTCGGTTGGAAAGCCAATCAACCCACCGTGGAACAGCAAGTAGCCGCCGCTTTCCTCGGCGACATCGGCATCACTTCGCCCCTATTTCCTGAGGAAAATTGCCCGCCGCTCCAGACTGACTGCCAATTAGCCCCCAACGGCGGCGCGCCGGAACTGCCGGCGGAACGGCTGCAAAAGATAACCTTCTACAACCGCACCCTGGCCGTCCCGGCCATGCGTAACCTCGACGACCCGCAAGTAGCGCAAGGGGGCAAGCTATTCCTGTCCGCCGGCTGCGCCGCTTGCCATACCCCCCAATATGTAACCGGGGAGAGCGATATTCCCGCCTTGTCTCACCAGACCATCTACCCCTATACCGACCTGCTACTGCACGATATGGGCGCCGGCTTGGCGGATAACCGCCCGGACTTTCTAGCCACCGGCCGGGAGTGGCGCACCCCGCCGCTATGGGGCTTGGGGCTGATTGAAACCGTCAACGGTCATACCCGCCTGCTCCACGACGGCCGCGCCCGCAGCATCGCCGAAGCCATCCTCTGGCACGGCGGCGAAGGGGAAAAAGCCCGGGACAACTTCATCGGCCTTTCCCAACAAGAACGGGCCGCGCTCATTGCCTTTCTCAATTCCCTGTAACCCACCCGGCCCAGCCTTGCCGCATTTGCATGAATCGGAAATACCCCTTTAACCCGCCTTGCCCCAAAGCGCATTTCCCCGCCCTCCCGTGTTATTATATCCTCAGCCTTGCCAGTTGCCGGCGGCAATAATGCCCGGCACAAACGGCAGCCCTACACCAAGGAGGCATTACTGCTGATGCTGCGTTCTTTATTTGGCCGGGGGAAAAAGCGGCCGCCGCCGGCCCCTGTCCCCGGCAACACCCTCCGCGATGCCCAAGTGGGCGATGTGGTCTTGGTGCATGGGCTGGCTTTGGAGTACGACAACCTCTATTTCGTGGTGGAAAACATCCACCGCTACGGCGGCAACCGCGTCATCTGGTTCGAGCTGGTCGTGGCTGACGCCGACCAACGCCTCTGGCTGGAGTGGCTGGACGATGGCGGCGACCTTTTTATAACCGCCACCGACGACCGCCGGCCGGTTACCCTGGAAGCCCTGGAATTGACCGAGTCCGACCTGATAACTCTGGACGAGGAACACTCCATCGGCAACAGCATCACCGTTGCGGGACGGCGGTTTTCCTACCGCAACAGCTTTGAAGCCTTTTACTTCCGCAACAATCAGGGCGCCGGGGAAGGCTTTTACCTGTGGGATTTCCTCTCTGAGGACGAGGATCGTTCCCTGTCCATCGTCAAGTACGAAGGCGCGCCCTACGAAGCCCACTTCAGCACAGTTCTTTCCCCGGAGAATGTCATCCTCTATCCCGGCGCGCGGCCGGAGCAAAGGAATCGGTGAGCCTAATGCTGGATACCCTGCTGAACACTTTGGCATTTTTCCCCAAGGGACTGGTTTATGTCGCCTTGGGCGTGGTAATCCTGTTCTTGGCTAAACTGGCCCGGGACCTGGTCACCCGCCATCCCATTGACGCCGAAATCGTCGCCAAGCGAAACCTGGCCGAAGCCCTGCGGCTGGCCGGCTACCTGTTGGGCGTAATTCTGGTTTTCTTGGGGGCGGTCTATCAGCCCTTTGCCCTGACCGTCGGTGACGGCGGCTTGGGGTTCAACCGGGAATTCGGGCTGGATGTACTGCGGGTTTCCCTCTATTCCTTGGCCGGCGTAGTGGCCTTGAACCTGGTACGCCTGCTGATGGATAAGGCAGTGCTGTACCAGTTCCAAGTCGAAAAGGAAATCATCGAGGAACAGAATGTCGGCACCGGCGCCGCCGGGTTCGGAATGAATGTAGCCGTCGGGCTGCTGATTGCCGGCGCCATTGCCGGCGGCGGCGAGTGGTACACCGCCCTGGCTTTCTTTGCCCTGGGCTTGGTAGTGCTGGCCTTATTCGCCCTCTTTTACGAACTGACCACTTCCTTTGACATCCACGACGAAATTGAACGCAACAACCCGGCGGTAGGAGTAGCCTTCGGCGGCAACCTTATCGCCATCGGGTTGGTCAACCTCAAGGCGCTGTTCGGGGATTTTGTCGGCTGGCAGGAAGGGATAACCGAGTTCGTCGTCTTTGCCGTTATCGGCTTTATTCTGCTGTACCTGCTGCGGCTGCTGGTGGACTTGATCCTGCTGCCGCGCACCAAAGTAGCCGACCAGTTGATGGCGGGCAATGTGGGCGTGGCCTTAGTGGAAAGCGGCGTAGTAATCAGTTCGGCGTTAATCCTGTTCTTTGCCATCTAGCCGCTTTCCGGTGAACGCCAACTAATGCGGGGGGCAACCCTAATGGCTGCCCCCTTAACTTTCCTCAGGAATTGCCCTGACCTGCCGGGCTATCCTTTCTTGGGCGCGCCTTTCCCGTTCCGCCGCGTCTTGCCCCTCGGCATAAGCGTAGCCCGCCTCCAGAATCGCCGGCAGCAACTCCTCCGGGGCTTGCTCGCGGTTCACCACCGGCTCCAGCAGGCGTTGGAAAAATTCAGCATCATCCATCAATTCCGCCCAATTCGCCGCAAACTCATCCAAAGTCCCGTCATACAACCGCAGCAGAAAGACCGTACGCGTCGGGTCTAATCCCTCAGCAATAAACAGTTGCGCCCGCAAATCCTCCCCATGACCGCTGTCAAACTCGACGCCGCCATCCTCCTCCCAAAGGGTATCCTTGAATACATCAAACCGGTCAATATAACCCTCCGTTTCCATCAAAAGGCGGCCTATAAAGCGGCGGCCCTTGGGCGAAATTTCATAAAACCCGCTTTCCTCCGAAAGGTTAAGCAGCCCCTGACCGCACAGCCTTTCTACCGTCGCCCCCAGAGCAGTAGCGGAGTCCCCATCCCCAAAAGCCGGCAACTGGTACTCGTGCTTGTCCAGAAAGTAGAGCAAGGTACACTCCCGCAGCCAAGCCAGCAATTCCTCTTGACTCGACGCATAACCTTGCCCTACAGCGTAATCCAACGCCCGGTACTCCGGGGCAATACTCAATTCCAAGTTAGCAAGGCCGGCCGGAGCACCTTGCAAATAGCGCGCAACCGGGTCGGAAAGTTCCGCCGCCAAGCCGCCGACCCTTACCCGCAGTTGACACAAGCCGGCCCGATACTGCTCCAAGACCGGCAAAAAACAATCGTAAATATCCGGCAAGTCCGGATTGGCCGCCGTATCCAGCCCCTCCACTACGGCAGCGCGGGAGAGTTCACCCGGGGGGAAAATTGTATCCAGCAGTTGCCCAATAGAGAGCCGGGCATAGTCGGCCGGCAGCGTAATTTGCAACCCGGCATCAGCCGGCAAACCCGCTAGGGATACCGATAAGGCAAGGGCTTCTGCGGCCGCCGGGTTCAACCACACCATCCCTAACGCTGCTTATACCCGGAACCGGCGACACGACCGCCTCGCAGCTTTACCCGCCCGCCGCCGCCTTGAAATGAACCGAAGCTGCTGCGGGATATGGCGGAACTGCCGCCGGCCCGGCTCACCGCGCTGCTCGAGCGGAAAGTCCCGGAGGACCGTTGCGTCTGCTGATAGCTTTGCCGGGCGGCGCTCGTGCTGCGCCCGGCTTCCTGATAGCGGGAACCAGCAAAGCCCTGCTGCCGAGTGGCATAGCGGCTGTTGCGCGCCACCTGCGTCCCGTAGCGGCTGGACTGGCGGTAGTTGGCCCGCTCCTGCCGGATCGTCGGCCCGTAGTTGGCCGGAGTATGGTAGAAGTAGGGGCCGCGGTTGAAACTGCTAATCAGCAAATAGGTAAAGAGGAAATCCCCGGCACCGAAGTGGCTGTTGTAGTAGCCGTTGGCGCCGTAACCCCGCATATCATATTCCTCGTTGGCCTTGACGATGGAAAAGAGGCGGTCATCCTGGTTATCCTCAATATCGTTGCTGCCGTTCAGGTCCTCCCAACCCTCCAAAGTCAGCCGGTCGCCGTCCTGCAAGGCGCGAATCAGGATGATGCCGTCGCCCTCGTAAATTTCGTTGACCCGCTGCTCAAACTCCGTGGCGCTCTGGGAGTTCTTAAAGGCTTCCTGAACATCATCCAGGTTGATGCGGCCAGCGGCCCCGTCCGTCGCCGCCCATTCGTCATAGGAAGGGCCGCTACTGCACGCCGCCATCAGCGGCGCGCCGGCTACCATAGTTCCGGTAAAGACCGCCAGACCCCAGCGGCGAATTTTCAGCGCCATTTGCCTACCCCTTCTTTTAATTGCCCTGTTGACCCGGTTAATAGTTTCCCCTTGGCCGGCGGCGGTAACTTCAGCTTACCAGCATCGCCGCCCTTTCATCCAGTTGTACCGCCAGTGGTGCCGGCCCCGTTTCCCTTGCCAAGTCAGCCAGTGGAAAGACGCAGAGCCGGGACAGGAACAAATCAGCCCATTCCCCTTGAAACTGCCGCCAGGCCGCCGCGGCGTGGATGATGTAATCGGCTACCGCGGACTTATGCCCGTAACCGCCCAGCCGGGAGCTGACCGACAAGGCTTGCAGCCCCGCCCGGTAATCTTTCCACACTTCATCCCCCGATTGCAACCGCAGCAGCCGCGCCAGTTCGCTGAAACGGCGGGCGCCCAACTGCCCTTGCCGGCTCGCCAAACGCTCCGTCAGCAACACCGCTATTTCCCCCGGCAAAGCATCCAACGGCGCGCCGTAAAGTCCGGCCGCATTGACACCGTAACACTCCCCCAGCTCCTTTACCAGTTGGGAAAAGCAACCAGCATAGTCAACATTATCCCCGTCCGGGAAATACCGGGCCACTATACGGGACGCCGCCCCTTGCGCCATAAAAATAGCGGATTCAAAGCCATCTGCGGCGGTCATCAATTCCTGCCGGGCTTGGTAGTAGGCGGCGGTATGGGCGTCAGCAATGGCGGCATAGTCCTGCTGAATACTGCGCCGGGCGGCGGCGTCCCTTTCCGCCGCTTCCTGTAACTGCTCCAAGTAACCCTCCACTGCCTTGCCCTTAAAATAAACCCGGCCGGCGGCGTCCGTTTTTTGACCATCCGCAAAACCCGGCCGCCGGTCTCCCCGATAAGCCAGCAAAGGATCATCCCAGGAAAGGATAAACCGGGTTGCGCCAAACTGCCCCTGCCGTCCGCTCCGCCCTTTAAGCTGCCAATCTACCCGGGCGGCATCGCTGAAAGCGGCGCTAATCACATAGAGACCCAAGCCAAACTCCAGCGGCTCCGGGGAAACCGACAGGGATTGAGCCGGCGGCAAATCGGCGCAACTTACCACCAGTTCAACCCGGTTCCCATCCCGCCGAGCGCAATCCAGCCCACGGTCGGCAGAGAGCGCAGCGGCCAGCAAGTCGGCTTCAGCAATAGTAGGGCAGCGGACGACTACCGGGCAATTTTCCCGGGCCAGCCGTTGGCGGAGCCGGGAAAGGCAGTTAGCGATAATACGTCCGTTCAAGTCCGATTCAAGAATAATATCTGTGCCGCGCCCGGCCATACTAGTCGCCACCGTCACCGCGCCGGCCGCCCCGGCCCGCCGCACAACCTCCGCTTCCCGATACCCGGTAACCGCGTTCAGCAAGTTGTGTTCAATCCCTTGTTCCGACAAGCTACGGTCGACCAATGCCGACTGCGCCACGGTCTGTACGCCCACCAGTACCGGCTGACCAATCGCTTGACCCTGCCGCACCGCGTCGGCAATGGCCGCCAACTGTTCCCCTTGACTGGCATAAACCCGACTAGGCAAATCCCGCCGCCGCAAGGGATGCGCGGTAGGCAAAGCCACTACCTCCCGGGAATAAAGCTGCTGAAACTCGGCGGCGGCGTCAACCGCCGTGCCGGTCATACCGGCCAAATGCCGGTAGCGGTTGGCAAAGCCCTGAACGGAAATCTGCGCCAAAGCCTCGCCCTCAGGATTAACCGCTACCCCTTCCTTGGCCTCCAGTGCCGGATGCAGCCCTTCCTGATACCGGCTATCCGGCCGAGGACGCCCGGTAGCCCGATCCAAGAGAATTATCCCCTCCTCAGCGACAATATAATCCTCATCCCTTTTCAGCAGCAGATAGGCCCGCAGCAGTTGATACACCTGATTTGCCAAGTTCACCCGCCGGGCCTCCTGGCGGGAAAGATGGACGGCATCCGGATTAGCCCCGGCGTCATAGAAAGCCCCCAAGCGGTTCTCCAAAAACTCAACGCCCAAGGCGGTCAGGGTAACAAACCGCTGCTCCCGGTCAACCAGGCAATACAACCCCTCGGCCAAGTCCGGGTCGGGATAGTCAGAACCGTCCGGATAAAGGGCGGCCAATGCCCGGCGATAGGCGCGGGGTTCGGTCGCCGCCAGCCGCCGCAGCCGGTCATCATCCGGTTGGGCCAACAACACCCGCGCCATTAAGCCGGCGTAAGTTTTGCCATTAGGGGATTCTACTTCCAGCCGGTCAAGGCATTCCTCGGCCACCGTCCCTTGACGCGCCACCAATTCGGATACGGCTTGGTTAGCCCGCTCCAGAGTTTGCCGGTTCAACAGCGGCGCGCCGGCAATTATCAATGGCGTACGCGCTTCGTCAATGAGAGCCTGATCCCCTTCATCAATGATGATGGTATCGAGTTGCCCCTGCACCTGCTCCGCCCGGGCGGTTTTCAAGTTGTCTCGCAGAAAGTCAAAACCAAACTCCCGCAAAGTGCCATAGACCACCTGCTGACCGTAGGCATAGCGGCGTTCCCCGTCCACCATCGAACTCAGCACATTGTCAACGCTAATGCCCAAGGAGCGGTACACCGGAGCCAGCAGTTCGCAATCCCGGGCCGCCAAGTAATCGTTGGCCGTAGCAATCTGGACAGCGCGGCCGTGCCAGGCGTGCAATACAGCAGGAAAGGCGGCCGCAACAGTTTTGCCCTCCCCGGCATTCAGCTCAACTATTTTGCCCCGAAACAGATGCAGCCCCGCCAAAAGCTGCTCATCAGTGGGCTGAAATTGCAGCAGATTGCCGGTATCCTTGCGGCCCAAGGCTTGGTAAAACTCCGCCGGCAGCAAAATATCCCATCCGTAGCGGGCCGGCAGTTCCCCCTGCACCCGGCGCAAAGTCTCAATGATAAGCTGCTCATCCTCATCCAAGCCGGCCGCCGCCATGCTCGAACACGAACATTGAGCCAACTGCCAATACCGCTCCAAGTTCTGCCGGTCAAAAGCCGGGTCAAAAATACGCCAATAACCCAAGCGGCGGCGGATGCTCTCCTCAGTTATGGCAAAGGTTTCGACTATCCCGGATTCCAGGTCCGCCGGTTTAAGAGTTGCCTGAATATGCTTCAGCCCATCCCGCAACTCCCCATCCGACCAGTTTGCCAAATCCCTAACCGAGCGGCAGCGGCGGATGGCACACAGCAGTTGATGTTCGGGGCAAGACCGCCCGGTTGCCAACCGACCCTTTAGCCCGGCCCATGGCGCAAGGCGGCGGCCATCCGGGGCGGCCGTGTCAATGCTGCCGGTCAACTCCGGGAAAAAGCCGGCCGTTGGGTTCATTCCCGACTTTCCCCCTTTTCCGGCGTGCGGTCGAACCGGAATATCACCAAACCGGCGCTATGGCCCGGCTTGTCCCATTCATTATAACGTTGCACTAGATGGTCTTGGGCGGCGCAGATTTTGGCCGCCGCTGCCGGTTGGGCGGCGGCTAGCTGGCGGCCCAAAGGCGCGTCCAGCGTCCACTCCCGGTTGACTTCCCCGGCAAAGCCGGCCCGGCGGGCAATGTCCAGATACTCCCGGCGCAGCCGCTGGTACTCCGGTTCGCTGCGGTACGGCAAGGGCGTAACATAAAAGTCGGCGGACAGGTACAACCCCAATTCGTTCTCAAAAACCTGCGCCATATCAGTATCGACCAGCCAACCCTCCATTGCAAAAAATAGGTTCTGCGGAATATCTTGCGGCACCCGGTGGTAGTAATAATCCTCGACCGCCTCAACCATCCGGACCCTGACCGGCCGCTTGCCGCTATCCCTCAGCATCGCCTCAGCTTCCGCACCCTGGACAAACAGGAACGGTATATTGCCGTTGGTCGCGTCCACCAGCAGGGGCGCGCCGTCAACATCGTACAACAGGGCAGTGTGCTGCCAGTAACGCATATAGCGTTTGGCAAAACGGAAGTCAAAAGTAGTCAGCAGTTCCCGCAGCTTGTCCACCGGCGCCGGCGCCACCGCATTGTCCCCGGCAATCAGATACTCCGATTCCAGCCCGTAGTGGTCCGTCAGAAACTTCAGGGCTTGCACCTTTTCCGTGCAGATGCCCCCGGAACCGGCGGCGATATTCCGCGCCGTTTCATCCCCGGTCTTGAACATCAGCTTATCCCCGATAAATCGGGAATAATTCTCAAAATCACTGCGCCAGATACGCCGGCCCAAAGCCTTGACCAACTGCCGCTGCCGTTCCCCGCTATCCAGACGCAGCGCCTTTTCAGCCGCCGCCGGCCCGTAGTCCCCAGTCAGGGTATTTTGGACAAACCCGGCAAAAAAATCCGGGTCAGCAGCCCAGCGGCGGCGGTGAAAGCCGGCCCAATTGCGATGGTAGCCGACATTGGCCCGGTCAATCGACAGGTCAATAACCGAAACCTCAGTATCCCCGATCTTTGCATTCGCCCTGACCGGCGGCCTTTCCAAATCGACCGGCTGCTCCTGCTGCCGCAAAACAATACCCGAAAACAAATCCCCCAACCGTCCCCGGTCATCGCAGCGATAGACCAAATCCTTCAAACCTTGCAGCATCGGTCGGGCCTCGGCAGTAATTGCGCCCTCCCGCAGCAATTCCGCCGCCGGGCAATTCCGGAGATATTTGTCCAGCAGTTGGCGCACCGTCAATTGCCCGTCCGCCGGGTCAATCCGCAACGCCGCCCGCCGCATGGTCAGGGTATCAGTGAACTGGAGGAGCAAAGGGCCGGATTGGATTGCTGCCATTGCGCCCACCGCCGGGCTGTCGGTTGGAACGGGAATAAGCAAGTAGGGGAAAAGGTGATGAGAAAAGCGGATCAGTGGTCGGGGTGAGAGGATTCGAACCTCCGACCTCTTCGTCCCGAACGAAGCGCGCTAGCCACTGCGCTACACCCCGACAAGATGGGAAACATCAAGCCTGCAACTATTATACTATAAAGTTGGCGGGCATGGTAGTAGGTAAAAGACAGTTTGAGGAAATTTCCTCGAAGTAATTTGGGACTAAGTAACACCATCCAGCAAAATTCTTGACATTCGACTCGGATATGAGTATCATAAGGGTGATTCGTATGGAGCAGAGCCAGCCGTGACGATAGACAGCGAGTTTCGCTCTTACCAATATATTCGCGAATCTCTCCAGGATCTGGGGTGGGATACTCGGAATCCTCGGAGGGGAGGCTCTGTTTACACCCAAGGCGAGTTCCGCCGCCACGACCCTTTGTTGACGGTTGCCTTGGGAAATCGAGCTCCAGAGAACGTTGTACGGATCTCCTGGAGAGGAGGGATGTGCTACTGGGTCATCGAGGCAAAGGCTGACCTCAACGGCTTGGAAGTGGCCCTTGACGAAGCCCGGACCTACGCCGATTCGATTAACCGGATCAGCGAGGGAAGTGCCCGCTTTGCTACCGGAGTATCGGGCACTCCGGACCATTCCATTTACATTGAAACTCACTACTGGAACGGGAGTGAGTGGCATCGGGTTTCCATCAACAACTATGATGCCACGGGGTTACTTACCGTAGAGCAATGCCGGAGGATTCTTGACCAGAACAACCACGAGGCCGATTATTTCGACGACGACCCCGACAGGTTTCTGCGAAAGGCTCACGCCATCAACAAAACCCTCCATTCCAACGAGATACCCATTGGCGACCGAGCCAGACTCTTGGCCTCACTTCTCTTGGCTTTAGCCCACGATCCCAACCTGCCTTTGCACGAAACCACCACCCGGATGGTTCGTGAAGTAAATGGTTGCATCTTGGACTTCTTGGGATCGCATGGGAAGCGCAATTTTGCCCCCGCAGTCCAGCTCACTGAGCCAGTATCGGAGTCCAATCACTATAAGTACCGGCGGGCTATAGTGGAGACGTTGCAACATCTCCGTGAGATGAATATACGCTCTGCTATCAATAGCGGAGACGACTCCCTTGGAAAGTTTTATGAAACTTTCCTCAAATACGCCAACGGTGCCAAGGAGATGGGGATAGTCCTAACTCCTCGTCACATCACTAAGTTTGCCGTAGATGTGGTAGGAGTAGGCCCTGACGACAAAGTCTTCGACCCTGCCTGTGGAACAGGTGGATTCTTGGTATCTGCAATGGACGGTATGAGGAGGCTTTTGGATTCCGAACCGTATTCGGCCTTCAAAAACGATGGCTTGTTCGGCGTTGAGCAACGTGACGACGTATATGGACTCGCTCTCGTGAACATGATTTTCCGGGGTGATGGGAAATCCCATATCGAGAATGGGAATTGCTTTGACTACGAGTTTTGGCAGCGTGATGGTCAGGTGTTCCATCAGCCGAGAAGTAACAGGCATCCACGGCTCGAGGGCGCAACGCGACCCTTTTCTAAAGTTCTGATGAACCCTCCTTTCAAACTGGAGGGGACTTCTGAAACTGAGTTTGTGGATTACGCTCTAACCCAAACTCAAAGGAACGGAGTTCTTTTTGCGATTCTTCCTCACGTGGCCATTGAGGGAAAGTCCTATTCCGCTTGGCGACAAGAACTCCTGAAAAGGCACTCTCTTAAGGCCGTCATAAAGTTCGACAAGAACTTGTTCTATCCCGTTACCGAAAGCACGTACGGGGTCATCGTAGAAGCACATATTCCTCACAGTGCCGATACGAAAGTCCTCTTGGGGGTACTGTTCGACGATAACCACCGACCGCAACGATCTAAACTGCTCTCTGAACACGAAGCAGTGGACAACGTGTCGCAAATGACCGAAATGTTAAGACGCTTTCTTTCAGGTAGGCCGTTGCGCTACTCCAGTAAGCCCAGGGAATTCGTCCTGAGTGCTATTAACTCAGAGACATTCGCACCCGAGGCTTACTTACCAAGCGGTCTGCCAGAGACCGCTACGAGTTCGTCAGTCCGGCGTATCAGCTTGGTTACGGCTAAGCAACTGGTTGAGGAACACCATAGTCAACACAACCGGGGCAACATTGAGCCGGTCCAACTACGGGTTTTCCCCTTGCTCCAACTGGTAAGCGAGGTCATCTCTCCACCGCTAAAAACCCTCAAAAATCTACCTGAGGGGCCGATCCCTGTGATCTCCGCAACATCAAAAGATAATGGCATCGCCGGATGGCGCGATGTCCCCGTTGATTTGTGCCTGCGAGATTGCATCACGATCTCTCGAATCCATAACACGAAGCCTTGTGAGGCTTTCTGGCATCCATACGATTTTTCCGCATTGAGCGGAAAGGTTCACATAGTTAAGCCAATTGCAGATCTCGTTGATAACGAGGCTGCTGTACTTTATCTCTGCCAAGCTATCACGTCTGGAAACGCTTGGCGCTATGACTATGCGAGGCAAGTCAAGCTAGAAGAAATTGAAGTCTATTTGCCTGTCATTGGGAACGCTCTAGACATTGATGCCATGGGGACGCTTTAGCAGGCACTTGAGAAAACTGTCAGAATACCTTATTCCCCCATCACTCCAGCATCTCCTCAGCAATCTCCGTCAACTTTTCCAAATTCAGCACCCCGTCCCACTTGCGGTGGATTTGCCCCTCGGCGTTGACAAATACGGTCGTAGGCAAGCCCAGCACCCGGTAGTTCTGTAGCACTTGGTCGTCGGCGGTATAGCCGGCCGGGTAGGTTACGCCCAAGTCCGCCAGCAGATTTTGCGCGTCCTCCTGGCTGCCCAGGTTCATAAACTGACCCAAGTCCACCCCGATAAGAGTAACCCGGCCGGCAAAGTTATCCTGAAACTCCTGAAACTCCGGCATCTCCGCCCGGCACGGCGGACAAAGCCCAGCCCAAAAATTCAGCGCCACCGGCTGGCCCCGCAGTTGGGACAATTGCAACTCGGCGCCGTCCAACTGCTCCTGACCCTGATACAGCGCAATCGAAAAATCATAAGCCGGTTCCGGGGATTCACTAGCCGGAGCGGCACAAGCGGCGGCCAGTAACAGCAGCACGGCCGCCGCCGGCACTAAAAAACCGGCGCGGCGGCAACGGCGCAATTCTACTCCCCAGTCCGATTGATTTGCCATCCCTTGGTAACTCTCCCAGGCGGTCGCTTCCGGTCCTATTACGCCCCGGCCGGCAGTTTCAGTCGGCCGCGGCGACCATTTGTTGCAGCCGTTCCTGAAAAACCAGCAACCGCTCGATAACGCGGGTCAGCCGGGGCAGCCACGGGTCGCCCAAGCCGCGCATTGACAGCTTGATTTGCCGGTTGCCGACCCGGGCCGCCGGCCCCAAAACCCGCTCCAACGGCGCTTTGACGCTGCCCACCGCCTCCCGCAAATTCAGCGTAATGCCGGCCGGGGTATGCAGGATGGATTCAATCCCGACCGTGGCCGCCAGGGCGCGCAAGTCCAGCAAAGTCAGCAGATTCTCCGCCTCCGGGGGCAGCGGCCCAAACCGGTCGCGCAATTCCTCCCGCAATTCCGGCAGGGCGGAACGCTCCCGTACCTTGGCAAACCGCTGATACAGAGCCAGACGGGTCGGCGTGTGCGGAATGTAACTTTCTGGCAGGGCGGCCGCTACCGGCAACTCCAATCGCGGCAATTCCGGCCGGGTCAAGTCCGGCGCCGGGCGGCCCGCCGCCGGGTCCGCCGCCCGCTTTTCCTCTTGCAACTCCGCTACCGTTTCCTCCAGCAGTTGCCCGTACAACTCCAGACCAACCGCGTGGATTTGACCGCTTTGCGCCGCGCCTAGCAGATTGCCCGCCCCCCGAATTTCCAGATCCCGCATCGCGATCCGGAAACCCGAACCCAAATCGGCCGCCTCCAGAATGGCTTGAATCCGCTGCTCGGCCGCTTCCGTAATGCGGCGGCCGCGCGGCAGTAGCAGATAGGCATAAGCCCGGTGTTCACCCCGGCCCACCCGTCCCCGCAGCTGATACAGCTGGGACAAGCCGAAACGATCCGCCCGATCCAGAATCAAGGTATTGACATTGGGCATATCCAGACCGGACTCGATAATGGTAGTGCAGACCAGCACATCCGCATCCCCCTCCGCAAAGGCTACCATCACCTCCTCCAATTCCGCTTCCGCCATCTGCCCGTGTCCCACCATAAAGCGCGCTTCCGGCACCAGTTCCGCCAGCTCCGCCGCCGTGCGGTCAATGGTTTTGACCCGATTGTGCAGAAAGAAAGTCTGCCCCCCGCGCTCGATTTCCCGCAGAATGGCTTCCCGGATGGTGTCCTCGCTGTATTCGGAGACAAAGGTTTTGACCGGCAAGCGGGCTTCCGGCGGCGTGTTCATCACGCTCATATCCCGCAGCCCCGACAAAGCCATGTGCAAGGTGCGGGGAATGGGCGTAGCGCTGAGCGTCAGCACATCCACCTCCTGCCGCAGCCGTTTCAGCGTCTCCTTGTGACTGACGCCGAACCGCTGCTCCTCATCCACCACCACCAGCCCCAGATTCTTGAACCGCACATCCTTTTGCAGCAGGCGGTGCGTACCGATGACAATATCCACCACCCCCTCCTGCAAACCCTCAATGACGCCCTGCTGTTCCTTCGGCGTGCGGAAACGGCTCAACACTTCCACCTGTATCGGATACGGACTGAGCCGCTCGCTGAAAGTGGCGTAGTGCTGCTGCGCCAGCACCGTCGTCGGCACCAGCAAGCCCACTTGCCGCCCGTCCGCCACGGTCTTAAAGGCGGCCCGCAAAGCCACTTCCGTTTTGCCGTAGCCCACATCCCCGCAAATCAGCCGATCCATCGGCTTGGGCTGCTCCATATCCAGCTTTACTTCGTCGATCGCCTGCACCTGATCCGGGGTTTCCTGATAAGGAAAGGAATCCTCCAGTTCCAGCTGCCAGGCCGTATCGCCGCCGAACTGATGCCCCTCAGCCGCCTGGCGGGCCGCGTACAGTTTCAGCAGTTCCTCCGCCAATTCCCGGGTCGAGCCTTTGACCCGTTCCTTCATCCGGGCCCACTCGGCAGTCCCCAGCCGGGTCAAGCTCGGCGGCTGGTCTTGCGCGCCCACATAAGCCCCCACCCGATCCAAATGGTCGGTGGGAACATAGAGCTTGTCGCTGTCGGCGTACTCCAGCACCAGATACTCTTTAGCGTCGCCATTGTCCCCCATTTGCGTGGTGCCGGCAAAGCGGGCAATGCCATGGTCAATATGCACCACATAGCTGCCCGGCGTCAGTTCCGACAGGATAATATCCTCGCCCAAAGAATTGCGGGCGCGGGGCGTCCGGTAACGGCGTTCCTTGACCGTGCCAAACAGTTCCCCATCGGTCAGCAGAGTAAGCGATGCGGCGGCTTGCTTTCCCTGGCCCAACCCAGCCGCCGTCCAGCCCTCCGCCAGAGAACCGGGTATCAGGTAAATCCGCCCCGGCTGCGGCCGGTCATCCAAAGCTTCCGCCCGGGCCGCGCCAATGCCCGATTCGGCCAAAACCTCCTCCAAACGGCGGGTGTGCTGACTGACCGCAACCACCGCTTGCCCTTGCCGCAATCGGGTTTTCAAGTCATCGCTGAACTGCTCCAGTTGCCCCAAGTAAGCCGGAGCCGTCTGGAACAGGCGATCCACCCCATCGCCAACCCAACTTTCCAGCAATACCCGTTCCTTATGCCGCGCCAAGCCCGCGGACAATTCCCG
Organism: Dehalococcoidia bacterium; assembly: GCA_965243185.1. Classification (GTDB taxonomy): domain Bacteria; phylum Chloroflexota; class Dehalococcoidia; order Lucifugimonadales; family UBA3495; genus CBDBCU01. Next base: position 3,342,099 of record OZ251531.1, read on the forward strand.
CCAAGTCAAATAGGGCGAAGGAAAGTTGCCGGGCAGCTCGCCGCGCCCTTCCCGGCTTTCCCGCATCCGGAAAAACTTTTCCTCCAGGTCCAAAGCCTCGGTTTCAATCTGGCTTTCCCGATCCAGTACCAGCACGGCGTCCGCCGGCAGGCAATCGAGCAGGCTGTTACTGTTCAGCAAGCCGTTGTAAAAAGAAAGGGTTTCGATGTTGGGATTGGCGAACAGTTCAACCAGCTCCTCCTCGATCCGTTCCCGGGTGGCCGCCGAACCCTTGGTAAAGTCGATGGCCGCAGTACGCCGCGCCATTTCCCCTTGCCCCGCCAAGCCCGGCAGCTGCTCCCGGGCCGGGATGACCACTACCTCGGCAGCGGCCTCGCCATCCATCTCCACCGGCATCGAGCGTTGGGTATAAGGGTCAAAGGGGCGTAGCGTATCCACTTCATCCCCCCACAACTCCAGCCGCCAGGGATATTCGCAATGCGGCGGGAAAATATCGATGATGCCGCCCCGTTGACTGAAAGCGCCGGGACTTTCGACCAACGGCTCGTGCCGGTAGCCCAAACGAACCCACGCCGCCAGCAGTTCCTCAATGCGGGCAATGCGCTGCCCCACCCGCAGCCGGGTAAAAGCCCCGGTATCCCCATCCTCCCCGGCCAGCACCGACGCCGGCAAAGTCAGCCGCAAGGCCGCCGCCACCGAAGCTACCACCAGCGGCGGCCGTTGCTTATCCGCTGCCCTATCAGAATTGACCGCGGCCGCCGCCAATACCGACAAGGCAGTCAGCCGCTGGTTAACCGTGCGGGCATCCACCGCCAACCGCTCAAAGGGCAGCACCTCCGGCTCCGGCAGCAGATAGACCGGCACCTCCTCCCCCAAGTAAGTCAGCAACTGGTCATGGAGCCGCCGGGAATCCTCCGGGCGCGGCGTCAGTACCAGCATCGGCCGTCGCCGGCTAATCCATAAAGACGCCAGATAAACCGGCCGCGCCCCCCGCCGCGCGGTGATGCGGCCCAACTCCCCATTGCCCGGGTCCACCGCCCGGGGGATAACGCCGTCAAAAGCGGAAAGGATACCGGATAAGGACATATACGGATTTACTCCAACTTTTCTTGGGCCTTGAGCTAATTTACCAATAGCAATAGGGAAAAGGGCTAACGCCGGCGTTAGCCCCGATTTCCTCCCTATTGTAGCCCCTAATTGGCATACCGGCAAGGGGCTGACGGCAGATTTCCCCTCACTTTTGCCCTATCCCCTCATCCGCCGGGGTTTGATACCCCAAACACTGCCGGGGCGTATTATTGTACGCCCGCACCCGCGCGATTAACAACTCCTCCGGCAAAGTCGCCAAATCCGTCCGCCGCGGCAGCGTCCGCCGCAGTCGCCCGATGGCATTCTCCACCCCGCCCTTCTGCCACGGCGAATGAGTGTCGCAAAAGTAGGTGGCAATCCCCTGCTCGTGTAGCCGATAGTGGCGGGCGAACTCGGCCCCGTTGTCAAAGGTCACCGTCTGCCGCCACTCCGCTGGCAGCACATTCAGCACTTGGCCGATGACCGCAGCGATGGGTTCCGCCGCCTTGCCCTGGGGCAGGCGCAAGGCCACCAGCAAGCAGGAGCGGCGTTCCTCCAATACTAGGGCGGCTTGCCCGTAGGCGCTGAACAGCATCAAGTCCGCTTCCCAATGCCCGGGCGTCTGCCGGGTCGCGGCCGCCGCCGGCCGGGCGTCCAGTCCCTGCCGGTAGGGAATGCGACTGCCAGCCTGCCCCCGCTTGCTCCGCCCCCGGCGGGTTTTGCCCTGCGGCAAGTAATGCCGCCAGTCATACGCCTTGCCCCGCCGGATTTGGGCATCAATGAACCGGTAGATGGTCTCGTAGGACAACACCGTCCGACCCATCTCCCGTTTCAAGCGACCGCATACCTGCTGCGGCGACCACCCGGCTTTGAGCCGGGCCAACACCCACTCCCGCAAAGCGGCGTCCCGTTCCAACTTGGAGCCTTGCCACCGCCGAGCCCGGGCTTGCTGGTCAGCATAAGCCGGCTGATCGCCCCGCTGTCGGGAGCTGCCGTTGCGTTTCACCTCCCGAGTAATGGTTGATGGCGCGCGATCCAAAGCTGCCGCGATTTGGCGGTAGGAGCAGCCCGCGGCTTGTAGTCGGGCCAGTTCACACCGCTCTGCCAAGGTAAGCTGTTGATACCGAGTTCCCATTGCAGCGCCTCCGCCAGAAAGTGTTGCACTTCCTTTGTGAATTTAGCGAATCCAGACTCCCCACCTTTTCCCCGCCCGTTGTCAAAAGTTTGACAACCCCTTAACCCCTTATTATACTTGCCGCCACCTACCCCTTATGGCATCCGGGGCAGCGGCCTTTGCGCCCTTTCCCGGAACGCATTACTTACGGCAATCCTGTCGGCAGGTTTAGCGGAGGTATCTTTATGACCCGACCCTTGCTCCCCCACACCCGGCTGCTGGCCACCCTGGCGGCCGTCTTAACCTTGGCCCTCATTATCGCCTGCGGTTCCGCCGCCCCACAACCGGCGGCCCCGGCCAGTGAACCGGCCGCGCCGGCCCAACCGGCGGCACCGCAGCAACAGCCCGCCGCCCCGGCCGCAGAGCCGGCCGTCCCCCGCCAGCCGGCCCAACAAGAACCCAGCGGCGGCGCGGCAACCACCGACCGCGGCGCCGCTGCTCCCCAGCAAACTTCGCCCACCATCGACCCCTCCGGGCCGCAGACCACCCGGCAGGAATATGTTGTTCCCACCCCGGTTCCCCAAGCCGAACCGGCCCCGGCTGTGGCTGAGGTCACCGTGGACAATCGGATGGACAAGGTAGGCGTCGCCGTGGGCGGCCAATCCTGGGACTCCAACTACACCTACAAAGTCAACATCGGCGGTTTCCTCGACAAGTGGCCGGTCTATGAATACCTGGTCGGCGTGGACAACGCCAGCGGCGCTTACATCCCGGAGTTGGCTACTTCCTGGGAAATGTCTCCGGACGGCCGGGATTGGACTTTCAACCTGCGCGAAGGCGTCCAATGGCAGGACGGCTATGGCGAATTCACCGCCGACGACGTCCGCCATTCCCTCTGGCTCTTGGTGCAGCCCACCGCCAAGCCCAGCGGCGTCAGCACCTGGCGCAAAATTATGGGCGTCAACAAGGGTGATGACGAAGCCGCCGTTACCCAGCGCGCCGCGGAAGTCGTGGAAATCGTCAACGACAATCAGGTAGTCATCCACTTGGGCATCGTCCTGCCCGAAGCCCTCTTTAACTTGGGCAAGCGGCGCAACCTGCCCATCGAAAGCAAAGCCCGCTGGGACGCCGTCGGCGACGAAGGTATGGGCGACAAAATGGTTGGCACCGGCCCCCTCAGCTATGTCGAGCGGGTCGAAGGCTCCCATGTCCTCTATGACGCTGCCGAGGAACACTGGCGCGTCGTCCCCCAGTATGACCAACTGGAGTACCGGGCCATTGCCGAAAGCCAAACCCGCTTGGCCGCCCTGCTCACCGAACAGGTGCATCTCGCCGTCATCGAGCGCTCCGTGCGCGACCAGGTTATCGAGCGGGATCTGGAATTCGTCTCCGGCGTCTATCCCGGCATTCACCACTTTTGGCACTTCTGGGGCAACTACCACACCGAACCGGACACCCTGGATCCGGACAACCCCCTGCTGAACCGGCAAGTGCGCCAGGCTATGGTCAAGGCCGTCAACCGGGACGCCATTGCCCAAGCCCTGCTGCCCGGGGCCAAAGTGGACACCCGGGTTGCCACCAGCTTTACCGCCCTGGATGAACAGGTCTGGCCCGGCTTGATTAACCCGGAGTGGGATGACCGTTGGGATGAAGTGTACGGCTATGACCCGGCCGCCGCCCGCCAGTTGCTGGCTGCCGCCGGCTACGCTGACGGGTTCGAGTTCACCCTGGCCCTCGACTCCAGCACCGCCTTGCCCGAAATCGTCGACATCGGCCAGGCTATGGCTCTGGACTTCGAGGCCGTCGGGCTGCAACCGAAACTGGCTAACATCGAAGCCAGCGAAATCCGTTCCCAGCGGCGCGCCCGGGAAATCCACAACACCATCTCCGGCACCGCCGGCTACAACTACACCGTCTATCACCTGGAAACCCGCTTCTGCACCTGCGGCTCCGTCCACGCCTTCCAGGACGCCTTTATCGACCAGAAAATCGAGGAACTGGGAACTACCATCGAGCAGGATAAGCGCACCGCCCTGATGCGGGAAATCGGCGACTTCTGCTTCGAGCAAATCTGCACCCTGCCCATGTTCGACGTCGCCCCGGACATTGCCGTGAACCCCAAATACATCAAGAGCTACGTTTTCCCGGGGTTCATCAGCGGCTTCTACACCCACCTGGAATACATCGAGACCATCCCCCAATAGCCGGCGGACTGGTCTTGCCGTAAGCCAAACTAACGGAGCGCGCTGCAACGCCCGTACGCCAGCCCCAGCGTTAGGCGCGCTCCCCGCCAGCCAATCATCCCCGGCAACCCCTATCCTTAACCAGAACCGGACAACCCGGCAACAGCCGCTCCAACCCCCTCCGGCAACAGTAGCAACAGTCCCGACACCGGCAGCAACAGCGACCTCGAGGGAGAAATGCAGCGTTACATCATTGTCCGCCTGTTTCACGCTCTCCTGGCCCTGTTTGCCATGAGCATCATCGTCTTTTCCCTCGCCCGCATCTCCGGCAATCCGATGGATGTATTGCTCCCGGAGGACGCCACGGAGCAGGATTACATTCAGACCGCCGAACTGTGGGGTTTGGACGAGCCGCTGCATATCCAGTACCTGGTCTATGTCGGCAACATCTTTCGCGGCAACTTCGGCGTCTCCATCAAGTGGCCCGGCCGTTCCACCCTCGACTTAATCCTGGCCCGCCTGCCGGCCACCTTGCAACTTTCCTTCTTTGCCCTCATTGTCGCCGCCCTCCTGGCCTTGCCTTTGGGCGTACTGGTCGCGGTGAAAAAAGACACCGGCATTGACTACGCCGGCAAGGTCGTCGCCTTGCTCGGCCAAGCCGCCCCTTCCTTTTGGGTCGGCATCATACTTATCTGGATTTTCGCCGTAACTTTAGGCTGGCTGCCGGCTTCCGGGCGCGGCGGCATCACCAGCTTGGTCCTCCCGGCATTCGCCCTCGGCTGGTTTCAAGTGGCCGCCGTAATGCGCTTGACCCGTTCCTCAATGCTCGAGGTGCTGGACAGCGAATATGTCAAACTGGCCCGCATCAAAGGGATACCTAACTGGAAAGTCATCTGGAAACACTGCCTCCGCAACGCCGCCATTGCCCCCTTGACCTACTTCGGTTTCATCCTCGGCGGCTTCCTGACCGGCTCCGTCGTCATCGAAACCGTCTTTGCTTGGCCCGGCGTCGGCTTATTAGCCATTGACGCCCTCGAAGCCCGGGATTTTCAGGTAGTCCAAAGCGTCGTACTCTTTTTCGGCGTCATTTATATTGCTAGCAATTTGTTGGTCGATATACTCTACGCCTACCTCGACCCCCGCATCCGTTACACTTCCTAGCTCCGTTGCCCCCGGACAACCTCAATCCTACCGGGCAATGCTTTAAGGGAGCGGCCGTAATGGCAGCAAACATCGCCGAAGTTCCGGCCCCGCGCGGCCCCACCGCCGGCCCCCTGCGCCGGGCCATGGCATTCGCCCGCCGCTTTCCCCTGCTCTCCTTGGCCGTGATGCTGTTCGTCCTGGTCATCCCGGCCCTGTTCGCCGACTATGTAGCTCCCCACGAACCCACCAAAGGCAATGTCCTGGAGCGATTGCAGCCCCCGGCTTGGCTCGAGGGCGGCTCCTGGAAACACCCCTTGGGGACGGACAAATTGGGGCGGGATATGCTCAGCCGCATCATCTACGGGGCGCGCATTTCCCTGACCATCGCCGCCATTTCCATCGTTTGCGGCGGCATCGTCGGCACCACCTTGGGCTTACTCGCCGGCTACTTTGGCGGCCTGTGGGACCACATCATAATGCGCCTGGTGGACATCAAAATCTCCATTCCCTCCATCCTGCTGGCATTGATCCTGGCCGCCGCTTTAGGCCCCAGTTATTTCACCGTAATAATCGTAGTGGCTTTGACCCTGTGGACGCGCTACGCCCGCCTGGTGCGCGGCGAAGTGTTAAGCCTCCGCAGCCAGGATTTCATATCCCGGGCCAAGGTCGCCGGCGCCTCCACCCCCCGCATCATCCTGCGCCATCTCTTGCCCAATGTAGTCAACACCATCATCGTACTGGCGACTTTGGAAGTAGGAGTAGTAATCATCCTCGAAGCCTCCCTCAGTTTCCTCGGCGCCGGCATCCCGCCGCCCAACCCGGCGTGGGGACTGATGGTAGCCGACGGCCGGGCATTGGTCATCAACGCCTGGTGGCTCTCCTTTTTCCCCGGCCTCGCCATCCTGCTGACCGTCCTGTCCATGAACCTCCTCGGCGACTGGCTCCGCGACCGCCTCGACCCCAAACTGCGCAATGTGTAGGGGGCAGGATACTCGGGGGAAACTATGACCGTAGATGAATCGATAGAGAACCTCAAAATCACCGTAGAGGCTTTCGAGCGTCTCCGGGGCGGACTGGTACCCTTTGTGGAGGATACGGTCACTCAGAAGTTCCCCAATCTTGGGTTGGAGGACCTGAAAGCGTTGTCCAGGGAAATTAGCTTGCGTGAAATGCCAGATACTTACGCGAGTATGGACATCGCCGCCATCCTGAATTTGATGGAGACTCACGGCATTCGCGACCGCGACCAGAATAAACCCGATGTCTTGGCTGCTTTCAGGGATGCTTTCGGCGGCAAAGTAGCCAATCTTATGGGGTCGCTCCGGACTCTAAAAAATTACCGCAACCGGGCGGCCCATCATAACGGGCTGGCCGACAGGCAACTGACCCTGAATCAGGTACGGGAAGTTCTAGCCACCGCCGCCACATGGCTGGAAGCCATTGCCGACCGCTACCCCGCGGCCAAAGAGCAACTGGCAAAACTCGAGTCCCTGCAAGCGGACATCGGGCGTCCTGCCGCTACGCGTATCCCCGAGACTATGGCTGACTACTCGGCCCATAACCCCGACTTCCAAGCCGCTGTACGGGAAACCATCCGACACAGATTTGGGGCGGGCAATGCCCCCGTAACTCCAACTTCGCAGCAAGGCGACCCGGATGGCGAGATTGCTCAGCCCCTGACCGTTCAGGAAGTATTGGGCGAAAATCCGATGCTGGCCGACATCTGTAACTACTTCGACCGGGGCAATAAATGCTTCTCTCTCGGTCAGTACGAGCAAGCCATCGCCGAATTCACCCAAGTCATTGCCCTTGCTCCCGATGGTGACGGCGCTTACATCAACCGGGGCAATAGTTACGCTGAACTTGGGCAGCATGAGCAAGCCATTGCCGACTTCACCCAAGCCGCTGCCCTCGTCCCCCAGTATGCCACTCCTTACTACAATCGGGGCTGTAGTTACGCTAACCTTGGTCAGCATGAGCAAGCCATTGCTGACTTCACCCAAGCCGCTGTCCTCGCCCCCCAACATCCCGATCCTTATTATAATCGGGCCAATAGTTACGCTGACCTTGGCCAGCATCAACAAGCCGTTGCTGACTTCACCCAAGCCATTGCTCTCGACCTACAGAATGCCGCAGCTTACACCAACCGGGGCAATAGTTACTATTCCCTCGGTAAGTATGAGCAAGCCATTGCCGACTACGACCAAGCCATTGCCTTCGACTCCCAAGATGCCGACGTTTATCACAGTCGGGGCAATAGTTACGCTGAACTTGGGCTGCATGAGCAAGCTATTGCCGACTTCACCCAAACCATTGCCCTTGCCCCCCAATATGCCGCTGCTTACGCCAACCGGGGCGATAGTTACTTTGCCCTCGGTCAGTACGAACAGTCCCTTGCCGAATATGCCCAAGCCATTGCTCTCGACCCCAACTATGCCCGCGCTTACCACAATCGTGGCACTAGTTACCTTTTCCTCAGTCAGTACGAGCAAGCCATTGCCGACTTCACCCAATCCGTTGCCCTAGCCCCCCGGAATGCCGGCACTTACAACAATCGGGGTATTAGTTACACTGCCCTTGGGCAACGCGAGCAAGCCATCACTGACTTCACCCAAGCCATTGCCCTCGACCCCCAAGATGCCGCTGCTTACAACAATCGGGGTAGTAGTTACCGCTCCCTCGGTCACCATGAGCAAGCTATTGCCGACTACGACCAAGCCATTGCCCTCGACCCCCAATACGCCGTTGCTTACAACAATCGAGGGATTAGTTACACTGAACTCCAGCATTACCGCGAAGCCGTCGCGGATTTCACCACTGCCATCAACCTAAACCCGACCGCCCAACTCCATCAGTCCCGGGGTGAAGCCTACGAATCTTGGGGAAATGAAGCCCCATTGGATGACCAAAACCAACTGTTTGACCAAGCCTTGGCCGACTACGAGGAAGCCGACCGGCTGCGGGACTTCGAGTAAAACTCCTCAACTTAATGAAACTATCCCCCGCCCTCCGCCAAGCCGCCTACCCCGTTGCCATCCTCGGGCAGCGCAACTTTACCCTGGTCTGGGGTTCCATCGCCCAATTCCAAGTTGGCAGCCAAATGGAAGCCCTGGTCCTCGGCTGGTTCGTCATCCAGCTGACCGACTCCCCCTTCCTCGGCGGCCTCATTGCCGGCGCGCGGATGGCATTGAACTTTCTGGCCCTCTTTGCCGGCGCCATTGCCGACCGCCTGCCCCGACACCGCCTCCTGGCCGGCATCGAATTGGTAATGACCGGCTTGGGCTTGCTGGTGCTGACCCTGATGTTGACCGGCCTGCTGGAAGTATGGCATCTCTTTGCCGTCACCGTCGCCGCCAGCCTGGTGCGGATTTTCCAGATGCCCTCCGCCCAAGCATTGATTGGCGACACCCTGCCCCCGGACAAAATCAGCAACGGCGCCGCCCTCACCAGTATGGCGCAGAACTTTTCCACCATTTTAGGCCCGCTGTTGGGCGGTTTCCTCTATAAGGGATTTGGCCCGGAAGGGGCTTACGCCGTCATCTCCCTGTTCTACTTTTCCAGCAGTATATCGGCAATGTTCATCCGCCCGGTTCGCAGCGCGGAACAGCGGCCGCCGCAAGGGTCAGTGCTGCAATCGGTTCGGCAGCGGCCAATACTGGTCAAAGTAGTTCTCTGGTTGTGGTCAGTGCTGCAATCCGTTGGGCAAGGACTCCGCTATGTCAAAAGCCAGCAACTGCTCTGGGTTACACTGCTGATGGCCGTCATCATTAACCTGACCGGCTGGCCTTTCCACACCGCCCTATTGCCCATTTTCGCCGAATATGTATTGCACACCGACTCCGCCGGCTTGGGCTGGCTCAGCGCCGCCTTTGGCATCGGGGCGTTGAGCGGCTCCTTGGGCTGGGCTACCGTCCGCAACCTGCGGCATATCGGCAAGCTGATGATTTTGGCGATAATCGTCTGGCACGGCAGTATGCTGCTCTTTGCCCTCTCCGACTCCCTCTACTGGTCCATGGGCATTCTGCTGCTGACCGGCGCGGCTTTCTCCTCGACCCAAACGATGATGTTGACCATGCTCCTGCGGAACACCACGGCCGAATATCGCGGCCGCGTCCTGGGCTTGCGGGTACTGGCTATATTTGCCTACAGCTTTGGCAGCGCCAATGTGGGCTACATTGCCGGCTTGTGGAGCGCGCCCCTGGCGGCGGTAACTATCGGCATTGCCGGCATTGCGCTGACCCTGGCCTTGGCCGCCGTCACGCCCCGCTTTCTCCGCGCCTAGCCGCTTATCACCGCTACGGCAATATCCAAAAGCCGCTTATGTTATACTGAACGCCAATTCAATCAAGGAGACGCAACTATGGCCCGACTGCCTGCCGTAACCCGCGACTTGGTTCCCGAGGAATTTCGGGATGCCTATGATGAACTGACCGCCAGCGGCCGCCCCCTGACCGGCCCCTACTCCATCACCATCAACAGCCCGGAAATGGCCCGGCGGCGCAATCACTTGACCAACTACCTCCGCTACGAAACCACTTTCCCCCGCCGCATCCTGGAACTGGCCATAATCACCACCGCCCGGGCCATGGACTGCCCCTATGTCTGGAACGCCCACGCCCCGGCCGCCCGGCAGGAAGGCGTCAGCGACGCCCTGATTGACGCCCTCCGGGAACGCCAGCCCCTGCCGGCCATGCCCCCCGACGAAAAGGCCATCGTGGACTATGCCACCGAGTTTTTCCGCACCCATCAGGTCAGCCAAGCCGCCTTTGACGCCGCCTTGGAACAGTTCGGCGCCCAATATCTGGTCGAACTCACTTCCGTAATGGGCCACTACGCCCAAACCGCCTTTATTCTCAACGCCTTCGCCGTGGATTTGCCCGAAGGAACTACCGAACCGCTATTGCCGGTGTAGCAGGACGTACTTGGCCGCCGCCGGGAAGCCGCCTACCGCCCGCCAAAAATCCGCCGTCAATCCCCATCTCCCCGGAAATGACCGCCATCAGTAAGGAGAAACCTATGGAAATCGGCGCGTTTATGTTCGTAACCGACTACTCAATGCGGCCCGACGCCTTGGCCCGGCTGCTCGAGGAACGCGGCTTCGAGTCCCTCTGGGTGCCGGAGCATACCCACATACCGGCCAGCCGCCGCAGCCCTTGGCCCGGCGGCGCCGACCTGCCCCCGGAATACTGGCACAGCTGCGACCCCTTCGTAGCCCTCAGCGCGGCCGCCGCCGTCACCACCAAGCTCAAGCTCGGCACCGGCATCTGCCTCATCATCGAGCGCGACCCCATCACCACCGCCAAGGAAATCGCCAGCCTCGACTACCTCTCCAACGGGCGGTTTATGTTCGGCATCGGCGGCGGCTGGAACGCCGAGGAAATGGCAAATCACGGCACCAGCTACCGCCGCCGTTGGCGGCTCCTCCGCGAGCGCATCCTGGCAATGAAAGCCCTCTGGACCCAGGACGAAGCCGAATTTCACGGCGAACTGGTCAACTTCGACCCGGTTTGGACTTACCCCAAGCCGGTACAAAGGCCCCATCCCCCCATCTTTATGGGCGGCGACGGCCCCCGCACCTTTGACCGGGTAGTCGAGTTCTGCGACGGTTGGATGCCCATTGCCGGCCGGCCCGGACAGGAGGGCAGCCTGGCGGAAAAAATCGCCCTGCTCCGCCGCCAAGCCAAAGAAGCCGGCCGCGACGAACACATCCCGGTATCCGTTTATTGGATGACCCGCCCCCAAGACGACACCCCGGCCCGAATGCAGGAAGCCGGCGTTGACCGCCTGATTTTCGCCCTCCCCTCCGCCCAATACGACGAAGTAATGCCCCGCATCGAACAGTGCGCCGCCCTTATGCCCTGACCCGGTAGCAAGGACGCCCGCCTTTAGATGGAACATTAGGTTTGCTCCTATAGCTTTCCGCTCATCCTGAACTTGTTGCCGGACGGAAAGCCGCCAAAAGCAAACGGAATGTCCCGCCAACATCCCGAACCCCATCCGCCACTGATGGCAACCTTCGGAGGCTCAAATGGAACCCATCATCCGTAACTACCGCCAGCACTTCACCCCCGGCGGCGCCGCCCGACTGATTAACCTCGACGACAACCCGCCCACCTGCACCCTCAGCTACTCCCACATCCCGCCCGGCGAAACCAGCAGCCATCACATCCACCCCTGGGAACACGAAGTTTTCATCATTGCCGGCTCCGGAACGCTGTTCTGTGACGGCGTCGAGTACCCTGTCCAAGCCGGCGACGCCATCTTTACCCCCGGCAATGTCGACCACTACACCCTGAACAACGGCGGCCCGGACGACATCCGCCGCATCGAAATCAACCCCCTCTTGGCCGCCCAAAGCGGCGGCGCCAACAACAACGGCGGCCAAGGCACCGGCCAGCCCCCGGTCATCAAAAACCTGTCCGACCTCGACACCCGCCCCGGCGCCGCTCGCCCGGTCTTGACCGCCTCCGATGGCGCGGCCAACTACACCCTCGCCCACCGCGGTATGGCCGCCGGCGAAGTCAGCCCCGACCACACCCACGCCGGCGAGCATCTGGCTTGGTTCCTTGAAGGCGGCTGCATCCTCACCTGCGATGGCGTTGAATACCCCGTTTCCGAGGGCGACGCCATCCTGATACCCCCTAACACTCCCCACGAATGGAGCCGCAGTACCGGCCCGGTAGCCAACTGGCTGGTTTTCAACCCGGCTCGGTAGCCGGCGGCGAACCTTAACCCCCGGCTTTTCCCCACCCCGCGCGCCCAGCGTCAATCCAAAAGAATACCCTCTCCCCACGGTGGGGAGAGGGTGTCAATAAACAGTTCCCGGGGCGGGAGACTACCGGCCGTTAGTCCCGTTGCCCTCGTTGCCGTCATAACGCCGGTTCAACAACTCCCGCACCGCCGGCGGCAGTCCATCCAACTCTTCCGGCGTCAGCGTCTCCCGCACCGCCTCAATTCTGCCCTCTACCCGGGCTTGCCCCGCGGCTCGCCCTTTGGCCTCACCCTGCGCCTGCCCTTCCTCCCGGGCTTTAGCCACAGCCTCCTCCCGCTCCCGCCGGGCTTTGGCCTCAGCCTCCTCCCGGTCCCTGATATTGTTCAAGTGAGAAATAATCATGTGAATCTCCTCCGCGACCAAGTAAGCGCCGCCGTTAACATACACAATCAAGCCCAAGCCGTTGCCGCCAACTAGGGCTTCATAAGCAACCCGCCACCAAGGGCCGACAGCAGTCTCCTCCAGCAAACTGAGGATGCTGCCCACGATAAACCACCCGGCGGCGATATGCACCACCCAACGCGGCGGCGGCCATCGCCGGCGGTTCCGTTTTTCCTGGTCATCCTCTCTATTCGTCAAATCCCTTCCATTAAACCACCGGCCCCATCCCTCCGTCAATCAGTCCAAGCCCAGAACAATGCCAACCCCGACCGAACGACTACCCGACCAACGCCCCCTACACCTGATACTCCGGCCGGCGCAGCAGCTGCCGCGCAATAACCAACCGCAGGATTTCATTAGTGCCTTCCCCGATTATCATTAGCGGCGCGTCCCGATAGTACCGTTCCACCGGCGACTCCTTAATATACCCATAGCCCCCGTGAATCCGCATCGCCTCCATCGCCACCTCCCCGCAGATTTCACTGGCAAACAGCTTCGCCATCCCCGACTCCAAATCCACCCGCTCCCCGGAGTCCTTACGGCCGGCCGCGTCATAAGTCAGCAGCCGGGCCGCCCGGATTTTCGTCGCCATATCCGCCAGTTTCAGTTGGATGGCTTGGTGCTGCGCGATGGGGACGCCAAAAGTCTCCCGCTGCTGGGCATAGCGAATCGCCGCCTCAAAGGCCGCTTGCGCCACTCCCACCGCCCGGGCGGCCACATTGATCCGCCCGGTCTCCAACCCGCTCATCACCTGCCCGAACCCCCGGCCTTCCTCCATCCCCACCAGATTATCCGCGGGAATGCGATAATCCTCAAAAATCAGCTCGCAGGTATCCAGCCCCCGGTAGCCCAACTTATCCAAATCCCGTCCCACCCGGAAACCATCGCCGCCCTTCTCCACGATAAACGCGCTGATGCCCCGATAGTTCGGCTCGGCAGCCCGATCGGTGCGCGCCAGCAGGCAAAAAGTATCCCCATAGCGGCCGTTGGTAATAAACATCTTGCTGCCGTTGACCACATACTCCTCCCCGTCCTTGTCGGCCGTAACCTGCAAGTTCGCCACATCCGTACCGCCGCCCGGCTCCGTCAAAGCCAGCCCGCCCCGCTTGCGGCCCGCCGCCAAATCCGGCAGAAAATGCCGCTTCTGCGACTCCGTCCCGTAGTGCGTCAGCACATAGGTCATAATGTGATGTGTGCCGATGGCCCCGGTCAGGCTCATCAGAACCTTGCTCATCTCCTCGAAAACCATGGCAAAGGTGGTATAGTCCAACCCCATCCCGCCATACTCCTCCGGCACCGTAATGCCGAAAAGCCCCAGCTCCTTCATCCGGTCAATCAGGTCGTGCGGCACCGTATCCTCCCGGTCCAATTCCGCCGCCACCGGCTCCACCTCCCGGCGCGCAAAATCCTTGACCAGGTTGACAATCTGACTGCGGGCTTCCTCCGGAGTTTGCGTAACCATACGCTGCCCTTTCCTCCCTTTCCAACTTCAGCGATTTGTTGCCCCGCCGGCCGACCCCGGCCGGCTATTACTCCCACCGCATTTAGCGGTTAACCGCGCTACGCCGGCCGCCAAACCTCCCCCCCCTTGCGCCATTCCTCAAGCCGGTTGTTACCATAAAACAGCCGCCCCGGTCTGTCAACTTGCCAATCGCCCCCGTCCCCCTTGCTTATCTGGCGTGCCACCATTACCTCCACCCACCGTACGCCCTACCGTCATTCCCATCCTCTCGACCGTCATTCCCATCCTCTCGACCGTCATTCCCGTGAAAACGGGAATCCAGAACCCCACTCCCTAAACCATCCTCCCGACCACCAACTCCCCCACTATGCCATTCCACGGCGCACCGCACTATGTCATTCCGAGGCGACAGCCGAGGAATCTAAAATGCCGCCCCCGCAACCACCCTCAACCCAACCAGCCCCCCTCCCCCCCCCCCAACTCAAAAGTTTTGAGGGGGCGCGGGGGAACTTTATGTGAGAATTCCCCCGCCGTCTCCCATCCCCCTCGACCGTCATTCCCATCATCCCGACCAACATTCCCATCCCCCCAACCGTCCTTCCCACGAAAGTGGGAATCCAGAACCCTCCAATTCCTGAAATCCATCCGAAATTCCGTCCCAAACCCCTTGACATCTCCCAAAACCCTCTCCATAATTAAAAGCGTCTAGGTTAACCTGACCCCGGGACGCCGGGTTCTTTACGCTAAGCTTACCGTAAAACTCAATATAGCTCACAGCGCGCTGTGGTCCCCACCGCCCTAACACGGCTTTTCGGGGCCCCGCTCCTACCTCCGGGGACAGGACTAAGGAATCCTCAATCCCCAACCGGAGCTGCGGAAAACGGCAAATCCCAATCGCCGCCAAACCGCTGCCCCTTCCCTACAGGAGCTGGAGTTAAAACAGGTTGACTGGAGAGTGGTCAACCCCGGTAGCTGGACTGGGCCAACCCGCCGGTAGCGGCAACCATACCCAGCGGCGGCAGTAGCCAATTCAAGGTCCATCCACCGTCGGCAACCTGGCCGGGCAACGTCGTGCGGATGTACGCCAGTGTGCCCCGTGACGCAGGCAACCCAATGACCAGCCTTGCCCACCACCTTCCGCGACGGGCGGGATCCCTTGGCCAAGGGATCCCGCCACCAGCGAAATCCTAAATCCCCAAACCAACCCGCCGGAGCGGCCCCGGAGGCGCCGCCCCGGCTATTCCCCGTACTAAATCCCCGCCCACCGTCATTCCCACGAAAGTGGGAATCCAGAGCGGTCAACCCCGCCCCCCATTCCCAACCGCACCCTAACTCGGATACTTCCCCAGCATCAGCCAGCCCCCACTGCTCGGCGTCGTAAAAGCGCACAACGCCGTCTCCGCCCGCACCACTACCTGCCGCGCCCCCGCCGTCCCCCGTAGCTGCTCAATGCTGTCCGTATACATCGCCGTCCGCGTCCGACCATTCCCCAAATTCCCCCCGCTCGAACTGAACGGATGCGGCCCCTTCACGCTAATATCCCCCCCATAAAACGCAAAGGCATCCCCCCGCTTCACCCCATGCCACTGAAACCCCTCCAAAAAAAACTGCGTCATTATCGAATACCCGTCATAGGGATTGAAAATATCCACATCCCCCGGGCCCAATCCCGCCCCCTCATACATCCGCGCCGCCGCCCGATCCGTCCACTCCTCCACCTCCGCCAAATCCGGCTGCGTCGTCCGAAACCGAAAATTATGCTGCGAATGATTCAGCACATACACCGGCGTACTTTTCATCTCCCGCGCCCGCTCCCCCCTAGTGAACAAATACGCCGCCGCCGCATTTACCGGCCGATCGCAGTCCCAAATCCGCAGCGGATTCAATATGTACCGCGAACTCACATAATCCTCCACCGTAATGGGGTCAATCCCGTGATTCACATTGAACCCCCACGGCGTCAGCATCCCGTTCTTATGCTGGTTGATGACAAAGGGCGCCAAATCATCGTGCTGCCCCCCATACTTCAGGCAATACTGGTTATGCGGGAAAATGTTGATAAAATCATTCCCCCCGTGATTCCCCCACGGCACCGTCCACTGCCGCGCCCCCCGGGCGTAATCATCCGCATTCTCCCCGCCCCGCCGGTACCGCCCCTCCAGATTCCCCGTCGGATAAATCACCAGACAGGTATTGCATACCCCGTCCCCCACCGCCTGCGCCGCCATTCCCATCATCTCCCCAATCGTCGGCACCCCCGTTGGCGCAAACTTCACATTAGGCAGCCCCATCGTCTTGGCCAGCCACTCCCCGTTGACCAGCGTCAGCCCATACTCCGAATCGTACGGCGGGTCAAAATACGGCCGCGGCGCCCACTGCGACGCCGACCCGCCGCTACCCCCGGCAATATGGCTGTCGCAGCAGATTACCCCGTCCACTTCCGCCGCCGTAACTCCCGCATCCGCCATCGCCCCCTCGCACGCCCGAATGCAGTACGCCCCCAGCGACTTCTCCAAATCAACCCCGTCCCACCGTCGATCCACCGGCGAATGTCCATAGCCGGCAATGGCTACCTTCCCCCGGTGTTCCCACACTCCCAACCCGTCCTTGTCCCGCCGCCACTGAAACCCGCTGCTGCTGCTGCTCATCCGGCAATCACCCGCCACTCGTGAATTAGCTGCCCCGGCGCCACTTCCTCAAAGCACACCTCCACCGCCGCCCCCACCGGAACCGCGTACGCCGGCGTCCCCGGCAGATTGGAATAAAAGTTAATGGTCGGGTCCGCATCCAGCGTCACCATCGCCAGGTTATACGGCTGATCCGGCATCCGCCGGTTCAACCGCCCGTCCTCAATGACGATATAGGTAGCGACATGACCCTTGCCCTCTACCTCCCGCCAAGTCAAAGCGGCGGCCCCGCCGCAGAACTGACAAGCCGCCTGCGGCGGATACTGCATCCGCTCACACGCCGCGCAGTATTGCAGCATCAGCCGCCGCTCCTGCACCCCGTCCCAAAAGGGTTGGCTCAACTCATCCGGAACCGGTATCACCTTCGGCATCCCGTCCCTCCTTCCTACGCATCCCACGCCCGCGGATCCGCCCCATGCCGGTTCGGCCCCACTTGCCCCTGCGTAACCAGCCACCAGATTTCCCACACCGCCAACCCAATCCACACCGCCAGCGAAATCCCCAGCCCAACCAGGAACGGCCCGACAAACATCCCGGCATTGAAATCCCCGCCGGCCAAGCTGCCCAGTCCGCCTACGAAGGCCATCACTATCCCGACCACCAACGGCACCGCCCCCAGGATGGCCACCCCAAACCACACCAGTTGCCACCACCCCGTCCGCCCGATGTCATGCAGCCGCCGCGCCGTCACCGCCAGCCCCGGCAGCACAATCGCCAACCCGAACAGCATCGACAGCGGCTGCGCGCCGCCGTCAAACCCGAAAATAATCCCGTCCACGATGCCCAACAGGATACTGACCACCACCGTACCCAGCACCCACCACCAGTATTCCGCCCGGGGCGCCCGCCCAGTGAACCCCACATACTGCCGCAGGCACGACTTAATCGCCTCCGGGAAAGTCACCATCGGCTTGCTTTCCGTCATTGTCCCTCCTCTTTTGCCCTTGCGCCGGCCCAAGGCAATTGCCCATCCTTGGCGACTTACCTACCGTCATTCCCGTGAAAACGGGAATCCAGGATCCCCGGCTTTTCTGGATTCTCCCTTTCGTGGGAATGACGATTTCTATAGGCGATAGCCTTGCCCCAAACTACTCCAGCGGATCCGGCCCGAACCGGTTCGGCCCCGCCGTCCCCCGCTTCGTCATCCACACGATCCACCAGATAAAAGTCCCCAGATACACCAGCGCCGTAACCGCCAACCCGGTCACCACCGGCCCAATCAGGGAAAGCCCCAACTCGCTGAAATACTCCCGGAAATCCCAAGAGGACACCAAATCGGGAATCCCCCCAATCAGCGCGCCCAAGGCCCCGATGATGCCGACGACGACCCCCACCACCAAGGGTATCCAACCCAGGGTGAACAGAGCTTCCCACGCCACCTGCCACCAGCCGCTCCGCCCGATGTCGTGCAGCCGCCGCGCCGTCACCGCCAACGACGGCAGAAACGCCACCAGAAAGAATATCGACCCGAAAGGACTGTAAGTCCCCTCCGCCGACACCGACAGGATGGTCCGGTCCAGAGCCGAAAATATCGAGCTCCCAATCCACAACGCCAGCACCCACCACCAGTATTCAGCCCGGCTGGCCCGCCCGCTGAAGTCCGAATACTTCCGCAACCCCAGCATCACCGCCTCAGGAAAGGAAACCTTGGTTTTAGCCTGCGCTACCGGCGAAGTCGCCATCGCCGCCTCCTTTGCAACTGATTGCTAACGGCTTACCATTCTAACCCCTAATCAACTTTTCATCTACCCGAAAAAATCCCAACTTTCCCCGGCAGGGAATCGGATGGTCATACTGCACCGCCCCGGCCACCACCCACCCGTAAGGCCCGCAAAACCAGGGGCTTTCCGAATAGTCCAAACAGTCCCCAATCTCCACCTCCCCCACAATCGCCCCCATAGGCAAATCCTCCGGTATCCAAATCCCCGCCCGCCGTATATATTCCTCTTGCGCCGGAAAGGAACCGGCCGCCATCGGCAATTTCCCGGCGTGAACATACACCCGCCCCCGAAACCCCGTCGCCCAAGTACGGTTTTCCACATCCTTATGTCCACTGACAAGGAGCCAAGCCCAAGGCTGCCGAATACTCAACGCCCGCATCAGAATCTCCGCCCATCAGGTTAGCCTCAGCAGAATAGCAAACCAGTCACCAGATTAAAAGGCCGCGCCCGCCATTGCCACAGGATACCCTTAACCGCTATACTCAACCCCTATGCTAATCCAGCGAGGATTAGAGGACTATCACTGATGACCCAAGCCGGCATCAAGATAAAGATGGCTACTCCCCATCCCGGCGACTTCATCCGCACCGAAGTCATCGAGGACATGGGGTTGAGCGTTGCCGCCGCGGCGGAAATCCTGGGGGTCAGCGCGGCCGCCCTGTCGGACTTGTTAAACTCCAAGTCCCCGCTGACGCCGGAGATGGCGCTGCGCTTGGAAAAATCCTTCCGGGTCGGAATGGCGTTGCTGCTACGCATTCAAGCCCGGTACGACGCGGAACAGATGCGCCCCAAATGGGACGAAGTGGACGCCCAACCCTACGCTCCGGCCTGGGAAGCCAAAGCCGCTCAACTGGCCGAACTGAACCGGGAATAGCACCAGGGCGGGGGAATTTCGGGCGAAAAAGAAAATGGCTCCTCAGGCAGGATTCGAACCTGCGACCTAGCGGTTAACAGCCGCCCGCTCTACCGCTGAGCTACTGAGGAAAGCCATCGCGTTGCGGGACCAAGCCCTCAACATAGCTATATTACCACCCCATCCCAAAACTTTCAAGGGTCTCGACCGCCCAAAAACTTGGGGGCGGGTTTTGGCAACCCGCCCCCGCTTTATACCCGGCTATTCCCGCCGGCCGGCGCCACCGGTCTAAGCGGTTTCACCCTCGGCCGGCGGAGCCGCCGTAGCGTTGCCCACCTGCACCGTCAGCTGCCGGGCCTGCTTGGCCGCCACCTTGGGGGAAAGGCGATGGTCAGCACCCCGTTATCGTAACGCGGCTGCGCCTTTCCCGTGTCCAGGGTATCCGGCAGACGCAGGGCCCGGTGGAAACGCCCGGTATGACGTTCCCGCATCAGGTAGTTGCCCTCTTGCCGCTCCTGCTCCCCGGCCGTCTGCCCTCGGATGGTCAGCACATCGTTGTCGATGGCGACGCTGATGTCCGCCGGGTTCACTCCCGGCAGCGCGGCGTGGACGATAATCGCGTCCCCCGCCTGCACCACATCCAAGGGAATGGCCCAGCTTTCCAGTTCCGGGTTGCCGGGCGGCGTGGGCGCGAAGCCCCGCCAGAAGTGGTCAATGGTGTCCTGCATCCGCCGCAGTTCGTTAAAGGGTTCCCAACGACGCATTACCATAGTTCTTGCCTCCTTGGCTTAATTTCTCCGGTTGACTTGATACGCTCCGTGTCAACCTGGTAATGCCATTCTATATAGTTGATGGGGTTTTGTCAAGTATTTTATTTTTCATCCATAATTTTATTGACTTTCCCGGCTAAACAACCTACAATAGCAATGTAACCTCAGATCATCAGAACCGGGGTAGCTCCGATGGCTGCAAATTACTACGATGTGCTGGGCGTAGCCCGGGACGCCGGGGACAAGGATATTCGGCAGGCTTACCGCCGGTTGGCCCGCCAGTACCACCCGGATGTGAACCCCGGCGATGTCCAAGCCGAGGAAAAGTTCAAGGAAATCAACGCCGCCCACGAAGTCTTGTCCGACGCCGACAAGCGCCGCAAGTACGATAAGTACGGCGACCAGTGGCCGCACGCCGACCGCATCGAGGAAGCGGAAGCCCAAGCCCGCGGCCGCGGCGGCGCTGGCGGCTTTCACTTCTACACCGGCGGCGATTTCAACCGGTCGCCCGGCGGTTTCAGCTTTGACCTCGAAGACCTGATTAACTCCGACCTGTTCAATATGCCCGGCGGCGATTTCAGCCCGGAACGGCGCGGCCGCCCCCGCCCCCCGGCCGAATATCCCGCCGAGGTTACCTTGGCCGAGGCCGTCGAGGGAGCTACCCGCCGCATCGACTTGCCCGACGGCCGCCGCTTGGAAGTCAAAATCCCGCCCGGCGTGGACAACGGCTCCCGGGTGCATATCCCGGCTGGCGGCAATGGCGGCCGGGACTTTTACCTCACCGTAACCGTGATGCCCCATCCCAAGTTTGAGCGGCAGGGCAAAAACCTCTATTCCGAAATCGAGGTTCCCTTGACTGACTTGGCTTTGGGCGCCGAGGTAACCGTCCCCACTTTGCGCGGTCAGGTTGCCCTTACCATCCCGCCCGGCACCCAAAACGGGCGGCGTTTCCGCCTGGCTGGACAGGGTATCCCCGAACTCAACAAACCCCAAAGCAAGGGCAGCCTCTACGCCACCGTCAAGGCGGTGCTGCCCACCGACCTGACCCCGGAGGAAACTGAACTGTTCCGCCAGCTCAAGGAACTGCGGACGGCCCGGAGCGATTAACTATGGCTTATCAGCGCAGCCCCAACGATGAACCCTGTTTCGTCATCAGCATCGCCGCCCGGATGGTCGGCCTGCACGCCCAAACCCTCCGCTACTACGAGCGCGTGGGCATCATCCAGCCTTCCCGCAGTCACGGGCGGCAGCGGCTCTATTCCCAAGCCGACATTGAACGGCTACGCCGCATCAAAACCTTTACCGAGGATTTGGGCGTCAACCTGGCCGGCGCGGAGGTAGCCTTGAAACTGATGCAGCGCATCGAGGAACTGGAGCGGGAAGTACGGAACTTGCGGCAGCAGTTGGCCGCCGCCCAGTCTGCGCCGCGCCATCCCCAAACCGGCCGCTAACCCGGCCTTTTACCACCGCAACCGACAACGCCGGCCGCTTTCCAACGGCAGCAGCGGCGTCCCCTTAGGAGGCATAACAATGGCATTGAAAGCCGAGGATTTTACCCAGCGGGCCCAGCAGGCCATCCAGAACTCCCAGGAACTGGTGCGCCGCTATCTCAACAGCCAGTGGGATGTGGAGCATATCTACCTGTCTTTGTTGTCCGACAACCAGGACATTCCGGCGCGCATCCTGGCCCAATTGGGGGTTTCGTCGGAAGCCGTCCGCTCCCGCCTGGACCGCCTGCTCGAAGCCTCGCCCAAGCTGGTCACGGCCACCGAGCAGATTTACATTACCCCCCGGGCCCAGCAGCTGCTGGAAACGGCCCGGGAGGAAGCCCAACACCTGAACGACGAATACATCAGCGTCGAGCATCTCTTTATCGCCGTCGTCAAGGAACCCAACGGCGACGCCGCCTTGGTCAACCGGGAATTCGGCATCGACCCGGAACGGGTCTATCAAGCTCTCGAACGGGTGCGCGGCGGCCACCGGGTTACTGACCGGGAAGCCGAAAGCCGCTATCGCTCTCTGGAAAAATACAGCATCGACTTGACCCGCCTGGCTGCTGACGGTCAGCTCGACCCGGTCATCGGCCGCGACGGCGAAATCCGCCGGGTAATGCAAACCCTGACCCGCCGCAAGAAAAACAACCCGGTCATCATCGGCGAAGCCGGCGTTGGCAAAACCGCCATCGCCGAAGGTCTGGCGGCCCGGGTTTCCGCCGGCGATGTTCCTGATTCCCTCAAGGGACGCCGGGTCTTGGCTTTGGATATGGGCGCGCTGGTCGCCGGTTCCAAGTTCCGCGGCGAGTTCGAGGAACGGCTCAAGGCGGTGATGGACGAAGTGAAACAGGCCCACGGCGAAGTTATCCTGTTCCTCGATGAAATGCACACCATGGTCGGAGCCGGGGCTGGCGAGGGCGGAATGGACGCCAGCAACCTGCTGAAACCGGCTCTGGCTCGCGGCGAACTCCAGTGCATCGGCGCCACCACTGCCGACGAATATCGCCGCCATATCGAGAAAGACGCCGCCCTGGAACGCCGTTTCCAGCCCATCTATCTCGAGGAACCCAGCGCGGAGGATACCTTGCGAATTCTGGAAGCCCTGCGCCCCCGCTACGAAGCCCATCACCAGGTTAAAATCGACGACTCCGCTTTGCAGGCCGCTACCCGCCTCAGCGACCGCTACATCACCTCCCGGCAGCTGCCGGACAAAGCCATCGACTTCATCGACGAAGCCGCCAGCAAACTCCGCATTGACGCCCAAGGGCTACCTAACACCGTGCAGGAGTTGGAAAACCGCATCCGCCAACTGGCCGACCAGGAGACGGCAGCGGCCCAATGCTCCGAGTATGAGGAAGCCGCCCGCCTGCGGACGGAACGGCTGCAATTGGAAGCGGAGCGGGACGCCGCCCGGGCCGAGTTGCGGCCGGAAACGGATACCGATTTGGTGGTGGATGAAAAGGACATCGCCGAACTGGTCTCCAGTTGGACCGGCATCCCCACCGGCCGCCTGCTGGAAAAGGAAGCCGAGCGGCTGGTCAATATGGAGCAAGTCCTCCACCAGCGGCTTATCGGGCAGGAGGAAGCCGTTACCGCCGTATCCGAAGCCATCCGCCGCGCCCGCTCCGGCCTCAGCAATCCCCGCCGGCCCATCAGCAGCTTTATTTTCCTCGGGCCCACCGGCGTCGGCAAAACCGAACTCTCCAAAGCCCTGACCGAGTTCCTTTTTGACGACGAGACCAATATGGTGCGGCTGGATATGTCCGAGTTTATGGAGAAGCACGCCGTCTCCCGCCTGATTGGCGCGCCGCCGGGTTATGTCGGCTATGACGAGGGTGGGCAGTTGACCGAAGCGGTGCGCCGCCGCCCCTACCGGGTCATCCTGTTCGACGAAATCGAGAAAGCCCACCCGGATGTGTTCAACATCCTGCTCCAGATTCTCGAGGATGGCCGCTTGACCGACGGCCACGGCCGCACCGTGGACTTCCGAAATACCGTCATCATAATGACCAGCAACCTCGGCACCGGCAACCTGAACCGCCCCGGCGTCGGTTTCCACACCGACAGCCCGGAGACCGCCGCCGCCAACAGCCGGCTGGAGCAATCGGTCAACGCCGCCCTCAAACAGGCTTTCCGCCCGGAGTTCCTGAACCGCATCGACGAAACCATCATTTTCCGCCCCCTGACCCGGGAGCAGATTGTCCAGGTGGTGCAGTTGATGGCGCAGGATGTAGCCCAGCGGCTGGAGGAACAGGCCATTACCTTTGAGCTGACCCCAGCCGCCGCTGCGTGGCTGGCTGCCGAAGGCTTTGACCCGGTATATGGGGCGCGCCCCCTGCGCCGGGCTATCCAGCGGCATCTGGAAAACCCCTTGTCCAAGGGTATCCTTTCCGGCGACTTCCAAACCGACGACCGCCTGCTGGTCGACGCCGGCCCGGACGGACTGCACATCAGCAAAACCGCCGCCGCCGAAATCGCCGCCTAGTCCGACCGGGAAACGGCAAAAAATCCCGGGGACGATTGGCAACCATCCCCGGGATTCAAAACACGCCAATTCCTTTCGGGATTACACCCGAACCGTCCCCACTAGCTCCCGCACATCCGCTATCCCCCGCTCGCCCAGCCAAATTTGCATTTCCTCCAGTATCCGCCAAGGGGCGCGCAAGTCGGCCAAGTTGGCGCTGCCTACTTGCACCGCCGTAGCTCCGGCCCGGATGAACTCCAAGGCGTCCTTGCCGGTGAAAATGCCGCCCACCCCGATTATCGGCACATCCACCCCTTGGGCGGCGCGATAGACCAATGCCACCGCTACCGGATGCAGTCCCGGCCCGGACAAGCCGCCGGTTATGTTGCCTAGTACCGGCCGGCCGCTGTCCCCATCAATAGTCATTGCCGGGATGGTGTTGCAGAGGGTCAGGGCGTCGGCCCCGGCGGCCACCGCCGCTTGGGCAATGGGGGCAATGTCCGGCACATTGGGCGCCAGCTTGACCAGTACCGGCACTTCCGCATACTTCTTAACCGCCGCTACTGCTTGCGCCGTGCCGTCCGCGCTGTGACTGAACAATTCCCCCTGCTCCACATTGGGGCAGCTGAGGTTCAGCTCAATGCCGGCAAAACCGGCTACCCCCCGGGTCATCCGTGCCATTTCCCCGAACTGCGCCGCGCTGTCGGCGGACATACTCAACAGCACGGTGGAATCCCCCTGCGCCCATTGGGGAGCCAAGTCGGACAAAGCCGCTTCAATGCCGGGATTGGTCAAGCCGATAGAGTTCAGCATAACCGGCTCCCCCTGTTCCCGGGCTACCCGATAGGATTCGGGATACCAGCGCGGTTCCGGGTTGCCTTCCCGGGGCCAGCGGGTAACGGTCTTGGGGATAACCGCCCCCAAGCAACTTAAATCCAGTTCCGGGGTCAGCCCCCGCCCGTAGCCGTCATAACCAAAGGTGCCGGAGGCTATCATTACCGGGTTAGCCAATTCCAAGCGACGGGGATGCTGCGGCGCCAAGTCCACCGCCAAGCTAGTCGTTGCCATTTCGATTGCCACCATAGCCGCGCCCCCGTTGCCCTTTCCGACCCTATAGTAAAACGCCGAGGTTATTTCTAACCCCGGCATCTTTACCCTGGTTACTCGTTTTGGCCGTCCCGGTTCCTCAGGAAGGAGGGCAAGCCGGACAAGTTCCGCTGCGGTTCCGGCTCCGGTGCAAAGGAGCGTTGTTCCGCCGCCGCCGGCGGGGCCGCTGCGACCCCCTCATCCTCCTCCTCATCGTCCTCCCAATCGTCCTCGTCCTCATCATCCTCGTCAAAGTCCAGCGACTCCTCCTCGTAGTAACCGGCCGGCGCGCCGGCGCCCGGGCCGAAAGCCATCCCGGCGCCGCCATCGCCTTCGCCCAGCCAGCCCGCCGTCAGCAGTTCCGGCAAGTCCGGCATCTCCAGAAGCTCCGGCTCCGGTTCCTCCACATAGGCCGCCGAGGCGATTTGCGCCGGGATTAGCCGCCCGATAATGACATTCTCCTTCAGCCCCATCAGCTGGTCATAGGAGCCGCTGATGGCCGCCTGGGTCAGCACCCGGGTAGTTTCCTGGAACGACGCCGCCGCCAGGAAGCTGTCGGTCAGCAGCGAGGCCCGGGTTACCCCCAACAGGATGGGCTTGCCGGTGGCCGGCTCCCCGCCTTCGGCCAGCACCTTGCCGTTCTTTTCCTGAAAATCGAACTTGTCCACCATCTGCCCCGGGATGAAGTCGGTATCCCCGATGGAATCCACCTGTACCCGGCGCAGCATCTGCCGCAGGATAACCTCAATGTGCTTGTCGTGGATGCCCACGCCCTGGTTGCGGTACACCCGCTGCACTTCGTCCACCAGGTAACGCTGCAACTCCTCCGAACCCTGAATGTTCAGGATGTCGTGGGGGTTCAGCGGCCCCGCCGTCAACGGCCGGCCGGCATTAACCTGGTCGCCGTCCGACACCAGCAGATAAGCCCCCGGCGGGATTTCCCGTCCCTCCGCGTATTCCCGCACTTCCTCATCCTCCCAAACGATGGCAATGGTGTCCGGGGAAATTTCCACCCGCCCGCCGACACTGGCAACCACTTCCCGAATCGGCTCCGGTTCGTAGTCGTCGCCGGTATCCTCCTCAAAGCTGAAGTCCGGCAAAGTCGCCGCCAGCAGCATCCCCGGCTCCACATCATCCCCGGGCTCCACCAGCAACTGCACCCCTTCCGGCCGGTCATACTCCTCCCGGTACTCCTCCCGATTCACAATCCGCACCCGCATCCGGCCTTCCGCGTCCTGATCCACCTGCGCCTCCCCGTCGATTTCCGACAGAATAGCCGCATTCTTGGGTATCCGCGCCTCGAAAAGCTCCTCGACCCGGGGCAAGCCACTGGTACCCCCGGTGATGTCAGTAGCCCGGGTAACAGTGACGAGAGGGTCTCCCTCTTTAACCGGCTGCCCCACATGAACGTGGAGGTCTGCTTCAGAGAGGTCTACGTCAGACTGAGCGGGATGATCCGGAATTTCTCCTACCGCAATTTTTGCCAAACGACGCCCATCGCCAAGCAACTCACTTCGCACTTGACCGTCAAACTCGGACAAAACGACAGCAAGGGTATCACCCCTTTTAACTTGCTGGCCTTCGCTAATTTGGAGGTTGGCGTCGGATTGGACGATATGCTCGTGCGAGAGTTCACTGACAACGGTCACCTTCCAGCTACCGTCGTCGGTATGCGGCTCAATTGGCCGCACTACGCCGTCAATTTGGGACAAAATGGGGGCAGGAGTATCGCCCTCGCCGTCAGCTTGGGGCGAAAAGATGGCAAGGGTATCACCTTTTTTAACTTGCCGGCCTTCACCAACTTGGAGGTAGGCATCAGCCGGGATGATATGCTCGTGAGGTACTTCCTCAACAACGGTTACCTTCCGACCACCGGCACCGGTAGTCCGGCCAATTCCCCGCACTTCGCCATCAATTTGAGACGAAACGGTGGCAAGGATAGCCCCCTTTGCAACTTGCTCGTAGTCGTCAAATTGGAAGTTGGCGTCAGACCGGATACTCTGCTCCCGAGTGTCTAACGAAACGAATACCACCCAAAGCCTAGGGCTGCGATGCAAAATTCTCCACACCTCGCCGTCAACCTCGGACAAAACAGGAACCCGCATCAGCCGCGCCACACCACCGCTGTGAAAAGTCCGCATCGTCAGCTGGGTTCCCGGCTCGCCGATGCTCTGCGCGGCGATAATGCCCACCGCTTGCCCAAACTCCACCAGTTCCCCGCTGGCCGGCAAGTAGCCGTAGCATACTTGGCAGACGCCCCGCCGGGCTTCGCAAGTCAGCGGAGAGCGCACCGGAACCTGAAGGATTCCAGCAGCTACCAGGTTGTAGGCAATGTTCCGGTCGATGACCGTACCCCGGTCAACCAGGATTTCCCCGGTCACCGGGCTAATGACTGGCGACACTGCCACCCGCCCCAAGATGCGCTCCTTCAAGGTGGATTGGTCCGGGTCATTGGGATTAGGATCTTCAGGCCGGGGCGAACAGACGGTGAAATTGTAGGTCCCGCAGTCCTCCTCCAAAATAATTAACTCTTGGGAAATGTCCACCAGCCGCCGGGTCATATAGCCGCTGTTGGCGGTGTTCAGCGCGGTATCGGTCAGACCCTTGCGCGCCCCGTGACTGGAGATGAAATACTCCAAGCTGGACAACCCTTCCCGGTAACTGGACCGGATGGGCAGCTCAATGGTCTGGCGGGACAGGTCCCGGCTCGGCCGCGTGATCAGTCCGCGCCATCCGGCCATTTGCTTAATCTGGGCAATGTTGCCCTTGGCCCCGGATTGGGCCATCATCCCGATGCCGCCATATTCCCGCAGGTCGCGATTGATCAGCCTCCTCTCGATTTCATCTGAGGCTACCGTCCACCGCCGAATGGTGGCTTCATACCGCTCGGCATCGTCCATCAAGCCGAACTCGTAATCATTGGCAAAGCCGGCCACATCCTCAACCGCTTCCCGAACGATTTCCGCTTTCTCGCTGGAAATCTGAATGTCGTTGATGGCTACCGTAGTGCCGGAGTTGGTGGCGTACTTGAACCCCAACGCCTTCAGCGCATCCAGAGTTTCCGCCGTTTCCTTGTTGCCCAAAGCCTGATGCAGTTCAGCCGTCAATTCCCGGATTTTTCCGCTGTTAAAGATCTCGTTCTTGAACCCGATGGAATCGGGCAGAACTTCGTTGAACAGCAGGCGGCCGACGCTGGTCTGCACCCAGCCCTGGCAGCCAGGAACATCTCGCACGGTGATGAAGGCGCGCAAGTCCACCAACCCGTCGGCGTAGGCGCTGCGGGCCTCGGCTACCCCGTAAAACCGCTTGCCTTCGCCCTTGGCCCCGGGCTGGATTTCGGTCAGGTAGTAGCAGCCCATCACCATATCCAGCGTGGGCGACACCAGCGGCTCGCCGGACGCCGGGGAAAGCATATTGTGGGTGCTGAGCATGGCCGTCTTGGCCTCATGCACCGCCATTCGGGACAGCGGCACATGAACCGCCATCTGGTCGCCGTCAAAGTCGGCGTTGAACGCCGAACAGACCAGCGGATGCAGCTGGATGGCGTGGCCCTCAATCAGCACCGGCATAAACGCTTGAATGCCCAACCGATGCAAAGTCGGCGCCCGGTTCAGCAGCACCGGCCGGTCTTTAATCACATTCTCCAGAATGTCCCAGACTTCCGGCCGCGCCCGCTCCACCATCCGCTTGGCGCTCTTGATGTTGGGTGACAGTCCCAGCATCACCAGCTTGTGCATCACAAAGGGCTTGAACAGCTCCAAAGCCATCCGCTTGGGCAGTCCGCACTGGTCCATTTTCAGCTCCGGGCCGACTACGATGACCGAGCGGCCGCTGTAGTCCACCCGCTTGCCCAGCAGGTTCTGGCGGAACCGCCCCTGCTTGCCGCGCAGCAGGTCCGACAGGGACTTGAGCTTGTGGTTGTGGCTGCCGGAGACCGGCCGCCCCCGCCGCCCGTTGTCAATCAGGGCGTCCACCGACTCTTGCAGCATCCGCTTTTCGTTGCGGATGATGATTTCCGGCGCGCCCAAATCCATCAGCCGCTTCAACCGATTGTTGCGGTTGATAACCCGCCGGTACAAATCGTTCAGGTCGCTGGTGGCAAACCGCCCGCCGTCCAGCTGCACCATCGGGCGCAGTTCCGGCGGCAGCACCGGCAGCACCGTAAGAATGATGTCCTCGATACGGTTGCCGCTGCGGCGGAAGGACTCTACTACCCGCAGCCGCTTGATGGCCTTGGTGCGCCGCTGCCCGGAGGTCGAGCGCATCGTAGTGACCAGTTCGTCCCGGATGGCTTCCAAATCCCGCGTCCGCAGGATTTCCAGAATGGCCTCGGCGCCCATTCCGGCTTGGAACACATCGCCATAGCGGTCTTTCAAGTGCCGGTAGCGGGACTCGGAAAGGATTTTCAGCGGGCGCAGGTCCTCCAGTTCACTGGTCGTTTCCTTGAATTGACCCAGTTGCTCCCGTAGGCGGGTTTCCTCAGTGTCAATCACCGCCAGCAAAGCTTCCAGTTGATTCAAGGTAGCGTCCCGCTTTGACGCGGTAACATCCAGTTTCGCCGGAGCAAACTCTTCCATTTCGAGAAGCGTCTTGCAGCCGTCGATCGCCGACAGAGAAGCGTCCAGTTCCACCTGAGTCGCCATGGCGTCCGTCCGCACCTCAGGGTCATCGGACAGCTCCAATTCTTCCTGACGCTCTCGCAGGAGTGGCAACCTTTCCTCGTTCTCTTTTAGCAGACCTTCTATCTGCTTCCTCAGTTCCTTATAAAATTCGGCATATTCCTCTTCGATGAACTGCTGCCGCTGCTCGTCATCCACGGCGATGACGATGTGCTGGGCGAAGTAAAGCACCCGTTCCAGGTTGCGCGGCGACAAGTCCAGCAGCGTCCCCAAGCGGCTGGGCGTAGTCTTGGCAAACCAGATGTGCGCTACCGGCGCCGCCAAGCGGATGTGGCCCATCCGTTCCCGCCGCACCTTGGCCCGGGTAACCTCCACCCCGCAACGGTCGCAGACCACGCCCCGGTAGCGGATGCGCTTATACTTGCCGCAAAAGCACTCCCAATCCTTGGTCGGCCCGAACAGCCGCTCGCAGAACAGCCCATCCTTTTCCGGGCGCAGGGTGCGGTAGTTGATGGTCTCCGGCTTGGTAACCTCGCCGTGGGACCAGTTAATAATCTGCTCCGGAGACGCGACGGAAATGCGAATCGCGTTAAAGTTGGTGGCCTGGGTTTCCGTCCGGTCTTGCATCCTGACCATTAAATCGCCTCCAAAGTTTGGTAAAGTTCGGAGTCGTCCCCCATCCCGCCGGCCAGCGCCGCCCGGTCATCCTCGTTCAGCAGCTCCATCGCCAACCCCAGGCTCTGGAGTTCTTTCAGCAGCACATTGAAAGACTCCGGCACCCCGGCCCCGCTGATGGGTTCGCCCTTGACGATGGACTCGTAGGTCTTAACCCGGCCGGTCATATCGTCGGCCTTCACCGTCAGCACCTCTTGCAGGTTGTAGGCGGCGCTGTAGGCTTCCAAAGCCCAAACTTCCATTTCGCCGAACCGCTGCCCGCCGAACTGCGCCTTGCCGCCCAACGGCTGCTGGGTAATCATCGAGTAAGGGCCGGTGGAGCGGGCGTGAATTTTGTCCTCCACCAGGTGGATGAGCTTCAGCATATAGATGCTGCCCACCGTCACCAACTGGTCGAAAGGCTCGCCGCTGCGCCCGTCATAAAGCTGGAACTTGCCAAAGGTAGGCGGAGCGATTTGCCGTTCCCGGTGAACTTTCAGGCATTCCGCTTTCAACTGCTCCGGGTCGAGACCGTCGGGCTTGACCCCGGCCACTTCCCGCAGCCACAAGCCAAGGCAAACATCCCGGGCATAGCCGCGGCGGCTCAAACCCTCGTCAAACAGTTCCGCCGGGTTATAACCCCGTTCCGCCAGCCACTGCCCCGTCTTGGCATAGTCAATGGACGGCGAACCGTCGTTAGGCCCGGCGTCCACGCCATCCGCCATCTCCGCAAACCAGAACCGGGCCAAGTCATCCTCAATCGAGTCGTCGGTAGCCCCGTCAAACACCGGCGTTACCGCGCGGAAGTTCAACCCCCGGGCCGCCCAGCCCAAGTGCGTCTCCAGCACCTGCCCCAAGTTCATCCGGGACGGAACGCCGATGGGGTTGAGAATCATATCCACCGGAGTGCCATCCGCCAAGTAGGGCATATCCTCCTCAGCCAGGATGCGGGACACCACGCCCTTGTTGCCGTGACGGCCGGCCATCTTGTCCCCCACCGAAATCTTGCGGGTTTGAGCAATCCAGACCCGCACCGCCTCGCTGACCCCGGGCGACAGGTCATCCTTGTTCTCCCGGCTCAGGATTTTCACATCAATGACCTTGCCGCGCTCCCCATGCGGCACCCGCAGGGAAGTATCCTTCACATCCCGCGACTTTTCCCCGAAAATAGCCCGCAGCAGTTTCTCCTCGGCGGTCAGTTCCGTTTCCCCCTTGGGCGTAACCTTGCCCACCAGAATGTCCCCCGGGCCCACATCCGCGCCGATGCGGATAATGCCCCGCTCATCCAAATCCCGCAGGCTGGCTTCGCCCACATTGGGAATATCCCGGGTGATTTCCTCCGGCCCCAGCTTGGTCTCCCGGGATTCCATTTCGTGCTTCTCGATATGCACCGAAGTGAACCGGTCATCCTTGACCAGCCGCTCGCTGAGGATGATGGCATCCTCGTAGTTATAGCCCTCCCAGGACATAAAGGCCACCAGCACATTCTGCCCCAAGGCCAACTTGCCCCCATCCGTCGAGGAACTGTCGGCCAGGGTATCGCCCTTATGTACCCGGTCGCCCTTATGCACCACCGGCCGCTGGTCAAAGCAGGTGCCTTGATTAGTGCGGGAGAACTTGACCAGGTTATGGTC